>NZ_CP096454.1:0-3908257 GCF_054792395.1 Arthrobacter sp. Z1-15
ATACTCCACATCCTGTTCAACCTCTACGCTCTCTGGTTCCTGGGGCAGGGGCTGGAACCGCAGTTGGGCCGGCTCCGCTTCACCCTGCTGTATCTCATCTCCGCGTTCGGGGGCTCGGTGGGCGTACTGGCGATCAGCCCGCTCTTCCAAGCGGTTGTCGGGGCATCCGGGGCAATCTTCGGCCTCTTCGGAGCCCTGCTGGTGGTCCTGCTGCAACGGCGTGCCAGTGTGCGGTCCGTGCTGATTCTGCTGGCCGCCAACTTTGCGCTGGGACTCTTTGTTCCCAACATCGCCTGGGAGGCGCACCTGGGCGGTCTCCTGACCGGCGCGGCCTGTGCAGCCGTTCTCGTCTACGCGCCCAAGGGCAAGAACCGTTCCCTCGTGCAGTTCGGCGGGCTGGCAGCAATCGCCGTGGTCCTGTGCATTCTGACGATGGTGCTGGCCGGGGCCAAGGGCCTGGTCTAAACCCCGCCGCGGCATCCAATCCACAGGCACCCGCGAGTTTTCCACAGGGATACCCACAGTGTTAATAACTCGTGGTGACGCAGTGCCCGTTAGCGGCGCCGGCTGCGCCCTTTCCGGCTGCAAACCAGCAGTGATTAAGGGGTTTGCGCGGTTGCGGACGGGTGTTCTTGGGAGGTGCCCCGCTGGGAGGAACCACTGCGAAAACCTCATGCAGGCTTCGATACTGAAAGTTATCCACAGGCTGTGGGGCCAGCTGTGAACAGGTTATCCAGAGGTAAAACTGAGTTACACACATGTAATTCCACAGTTGTGGATAACTTCTGAGCCCGTGATGCCGGTGATTTCGCCCGGATGCTCCGGAAAGTTACGCACACCTGTGGATAACTCTGTGCACAGTGTGTGCACAAAGGTTCTGCACAGGGGAAGGTGTTGCTGTTGTGGCTGCATGGTCATCTCGCAGCTGCACGATGGATCCGCCTATACCCGCTATCTGCACGATAGATCCCGCATGTTCCCGTATGTACTGCCGGTGCTGACCGCTCCTGATCGTCTGCTCGTCCTGTGCGCTCTCGGCGCTGCTAAGGGTCTCTGTCAGCTTCGGTAACGGTACTGCCGGGAGGAAGCTGTCCTCAGCGCCAGCGGGTGGTCATAAGGAAACCGACAATGGCGATGCCGAAGCCCACCAGGATGTTGCCGGCTCCGAGTGCGGGAACCGGGAAACGGCTCTCCGAAATGTAGAAGACGATGATCCACAGCAGTCCGATGATCATCAATCCGAACATCACCGGCTTGTACCAAACCGGATTGGGCTTGGGGGCCGAAGCTGCCTTGGATACAGGCGCTGCGGGTGCGGATTTCTTGCGGGACTTCGACTCGGGCACGGATCCTCCTGGCGGAACCGGCTCTTTTGACGCCGGTGTATACGGTCATGGCGGGGCCCGGGGTGCAGTGCTGCCCCAGCGGGCTGCTGCCCGGCTGTATCCTGACTGGGGGCTGCCACCGCACCTGGGTGTTTCCCTTGTACTCATCGTAGCGAATATCGGTCCCCATCCGTGCCGCCGCACGACACTCTGGTCTTGAAGGAAAAGGGGAACTATGGCGACCACCAGCAGGGCAGCGCACACGCGCCGCGGATCCCGCGCGGCCGGCGAACGGAGACGCAGGCGCAGTCCCGGTCAACTGGTGATCCAGGTGATCGGTGAACTGCTGATCACCCTGGGGCTGCTATTGGTGCTGTACGTCGTGTGGGAACTCTGGTGGACCAACATCGACGCCAACAACAAGCAGGAGCAGGCCGTGGGCAACCTGTTCTCCGAATTCGACGGGCCGGTTGCACCGGCACCGGACGCTGCGGCGTCGGTCCCCGACTACGGTGACCCGGTGGTGCTGCCCGCCATCGAAGAGGAGGGCCGCACCTTTGCCGTGGTCTATATTCCGAGGTTCGGGGACACCTATTCCCGTCCGGTCACCAGCGGCGTCGGGACAGCGGTGCTGGATTCGCTGGGACTGGGGCACTATCCCTCCACTGCGATGCCGGGAGAAATCGGAAACTTTGCGGTTGCGGGACACCGGCAGACACACGGGCAGGTCCTGGATGCCATTCATACGCTTGTGCCGGGAGACGAGATTTACGTGCAGACCAAGGACGGCTACTACACGTATGTTTACCGCAACAACCAGATCGTGCTGCCGGACCGGGTGGATGTCATTGCGCCCGTCCCCACGCAGCCTGCAGCGATACCGACCGAGCGTTTCTTGACGCTGACCAGCTGTAACCCCCGCTTTGGCGCGGAGGAGCGGATTATCGCCTACGCCGTAATGGACGACTGGCAGCCGCTGTCCGCTGGACCGCCCGCTGAGATTGCTGCCCAAGTAGCCCAGAACGCGGAAGGAGCGAAGTAAAATGTACGCTTGGATCTTTCGAAATCTCCCGGGTCCGCTCTGGGTGCGCATCCTCACGGCGCTCGTGCTGATTGCCGGGGTGGTCCTGCTCCTCATGAACTACGTCTTTCCGTGGTTCTCCGAATACAGCTTCCTCAATCCCCTCACCGACTCCACGATTGGCGGTTCCTAGAACGCATGAGCAGCATCCGAATCCTGGTTGTCGACAACTACGACAGTTTTGTTTACACGCTGGTGGGATACCTCCAGCAGCTTGGCGCGGAGACCACAGTGGTGCGCAACGATGATGTCACCCTCGCCGAAGCCGTTGAGCTGGCTGCCGCCCGCGACGGCGTCCTGGTCTCACCTGGCCCCGGAGCTCCGGCCGAGGCCGGCGTGTGCGTTGATCTGATCCGCTGGTGCGGGGAAGTCAACAAGCCTATGCTCGGGATCTGCCTCGGACATCAGGCCCTGGCCGAGGCCTACGGGGGGACGGTGACCCACGCACCGGAACTCATGCACGGCAAAACCTCGCTCGTCCGGCATGAGGGCACCGATGTCTTTGCCGGTCTGCCAAGCCCCGTCACAGCCACGCGCTACCATTCCCTGGCGGCAGTGGCCGACAGCATTCCGAAGGAACTCCAGGTCACGGCACGCACCGACAGCGGAATTATCATGGGACTCCGCCACGCCTCCGCGCCTCTTTCCGGGGTGCAGTTCCATCCCGAATCGGTGCTGACCGAAGGCGGTTACCAGATGCTGGGAAACTGGCTGGAAGGACTGGGCCTGGCCGGAGCGGCGGCCCACGCCGCCACTCTCAGCCCGCTCATGTCCACCGCATCCGACGCCCAGTCCCGCTAGTCGTTGTCCTTCTTCTTCCCCTTTGCCGTCTCTGGCGGTTCAGGGGAGGCACTCGGGCTGGGCTCGGGTTCCTCCGTTGGTTCAACCGGCGCCTTGGCCACGGTGAGGGAGATGGTGCTTCCCTGCTCCACATCCATTCCGCCGGGGACGCTCTGCGCGGTGACCGTGCCGGGGGGTACGGTCGCATTTTCCACCTCGTTGACGGTGACCGGCAGCTGGTAGGCAGGATCGGCGAGGATGATCTGCGCATTCTCCAAAGTTGTGCCGATGAGATCCGGAACAGTCACGTTGCCGGTGGAGAGCACCAGATTCACGCTGCTGCCCACAGGCACGGCCTCGCCGGGGGCCGGATTGGTGGACAGCACCCTGCCCGCCGGCACCGTGGCGCTGTTCGCCTCTGCCGTTGTTCCGCCCTGCAAGCCAAGGCTTCGGAGGGCATCGCGTGCTTCAGGTTCCGTCATACCGGCCAGGTTGGTCGGTATGGTCACGCTGGAGGGCCCCTGCGAGATCAGGAGAGTGACATTTTCATTTAGCGGAACCTCAGTTCCGCCCTCCGGCTCGGTACCGATCGCAAGGCTGCTCTTCACGGTGTCGCTGTATTCGGTTTTGATGGTCGGGGGTCCGAACCCCGCGTCCATGATGATGTTCAGCGCGTCCGTCTGGCTCTTGGACTGCACATCGGGCATCACGGCCGTTGCCGGGGCCGTTTCCTTGGGATTCATCAGGTTGAAGGCCAGCACGGTTCCGGCACCCAACAGCAGCAGCAGGACGATGAACAGCGTGGTGATCCAGGCCCGGCGCCGGGCTTTCTGCTCCGGATCCCGCTCTCCGGTGGAACCGATGGCCAGTGCCTCGGGGGCGTGGCCGCCGTCGTCCTTTCCCTCGGCGGAAGTGGTGAGCGGACCGCCGGCCCGCACCCGGGCCATGGCCCGCGTGCGCGGCTCGTCTTCGATGGGGCTGACGTCGACGGCGGGACGGGCCGGGGCTGAAACGGCCAGGGCCTCGGTGGCATCCGTCGCCGGTGCCGGATCATGGGCAGGCTCCCCGCTGCGGACAGCGAGCAGGGCATCGCGGAACGCATGGGCGTCCTGGTAGCGGTCCCGGCGGTCCTTCGCCAAGCCGCGTTCCAGTACGGCATCCAGCGCTGCGGGGATCTCCGCGTTAAAGCTGCTGGCTTTCGGCGGCGTTTCACGGACGTGCTGGTACGCCACGGAGACCGGGCTGTCGCCAATGAAGGGGGGCCGGCCGGCCAGCATTTCAAACAGCAGACAGGCAGCCGAATAGAGATCGCTCCGGGCATCAACGGTTTCCCCGCGGGCCTGTTCCGGTGAAAGATACTGGGCCGTGCCGATGACGGCTTGGGTTTGGGTCATGGTGGCGGCGGAATCCGCCATGGCGCGGGCAATGCCGAAGTCCATGACCTTGACGCCGCCGTCAGCGGTGACCATGACATTGGCGGGCTTGATATCCCGGTGGACAATGCCGGAACGGTGGCTGTATTCCAGCGCCGAAAGGACCCCGAGGATGTACTCGACAGCCTTGTCAATGCTGATCTCCCCGGCTTTGACCAGGTCCCGCAGCGTCCGCCCCGGGACATACTCCATCACGATGAACGGAAGCCGGACGTCGTCCGGCGACGACCCCGGGGACTCCTGGTCGCCCGTGTCGTAAACGGAAACAATTGCCGGGTGGTTCAGTCCGGCTACTGCCTGTGCCTCCCGCCGGAAGCGGGACTGGAAGAGGGGATCGCGGGCGAGATCGGGGCGCAGCACCTTGATAGCCACGGAACGGCCCAGCCTGATATCCCGGCCAAGGTACACGTCTGCCATGCCGCCGCGGCCGATAAGCTCAGCGATTTCGTAGCGGTCGTTCAATACGCGCTCGGTATTCAGGGTGGGCTGTCCTTTAAGGAAGTCTGCGCTCATGATGGCTTACCCGGCCGAAGGATTCGTGCCGCTGGGTGCTGCGGGTACGGTGGCCTGGTTTGTCTGGGACGGCTCCGGCACCGGAACGCTCGTCGGGGCCGGTTCAACTGCGGCGGGTCCCTCGGAGGTAAAGTACGTCACGGTTGATCCCTGGGGAAGAGGTGCGCCCTCGGACGGATTGACGGCCACCACCGTTCCCTGCGGCTGGCTGGAGGCACGTGTGCCTCCGTTGACCGGGACCAGGCCGGCGGCGCTGATCCGCTGTTCGGCAGCGGCCGAGGTCTGTCCGCTGAGTCCGGAGGGAACCGTGGTCATGGTCTCGCTCGGTGCCGGGGTGCTGGGCTCGGCGGTGGGCTCCGGTGCCGTGTAGTAGCTGACCGTCACCCGATCGCCGCGGGAGAGCACGCCTACGGGACTGACGTCGAAAACCAGCCCTTCCGGGTTGTCCCCGGATTCCACCGGGTTGCCGCTGACGGAAAGTCCGAGATTGCTCAGCTCAGCTTCCACATCCGCAAAGTAACGGCCCTCAAAACTGGCGGCGTTGATCGTGATTTCGTCGGCATTCTCCGTCGGTGTGGCGGACGCCGAGCGGGTGGCGCTCGGGCTGGGCTGGGAGGACGTGGCCGACGGCGCCGGCTCTGCCTCGTCGTCGTTGGATCCGGTGAGCAGGAACGCGGCAACTGCGCCGGCGATGATCAGCACGAGCACGGCAATGAGGGGAATCAGCCAGGGGCTGCGGCGCTTGGCCGGAGCATCATCCCCGTCACCGTCGGAGGCATCGCCGTCGACGTCGTCCACATCCTCGTCCGTCCACTCACGCGATGCTGCGAGCTCGCCGGTCGCGGCGGACTCCGACCCCACTGCCGCGCCCGCGACGGTGGGCAGTGCGGAGGTGGACGGCGCGGTGTTCACTACGCGGGTGGCTGAGGTTCCGGTAGTGGGCACCGGCGCAGTCACCGCATCGGTCACGGCAGTGGCGCCGCCGCCGCCGAAGAGCAGCATGCCGGGAACGGCAGCTTCGGCCGCGGCAATGTCACCGCGGCGGATGGCTGCAACAGCCCGGGCCAGCGCTTCGGCGTCGGAGGGCCGGTCGGCCGGGTCCTTTGCCAGCATGGACATGATCAGCGCGCGGACCGGAAGCGGAATGCTCTCGGGCAGCGGCGGCGGGGTGTCGTTGACCTGTGCCAGGGCAATGGCAATCTGTGATTCGCCGGAGAACGGGCGGGTGCCGGCCAAAAGCTCATAGCCGATGACGCCAAGGGCGTAGATGTCACTGGAGCCGGTGGCCTGCTGGCCGGTGGCCTGCTCCGGCGCCAGGTACTGGGCGGTGCCCATCACCTGTCCGGTGGCGGTCAGCGGCACCTGGTCGGCAAGGCGCGCAATGCCGAAGTCGGTGATCTTGACGCGGCCGTCGGGCAGAATCAGGAGGTTGCCGGGTTTGACGTCGCGGTGGACGAGACCCTGCTTATGGGCGGCAGCCAGCGCGGTGGCCGTCTGGCCGATGATGGAAAGGGTGCGGTCCGGCGTCAGGCTCTTGTCGCGTTCGATGATGGAGGACAGGGGCAGGCCCGGAACCAGTTCCATCACCAGGTAGGCCGATCCCTCTTCCTCGCCGTAGTCGAACACGTTGGCAATGCCTTCGTGGTTCAACAGCGCCGTGTGGCGGGCCTCGGCCCGGAAACGGTTCAGGAAACCAGGATCCCCGGTGTACTCCTCCTTGAGGATCTTGATGGCAACAATCCGGCCCAGGACCAGGTCCCGTGCCTTCCAGACTTCACCCATACCGCCAATGGCGATACGGTCAGTGAGCTGGAATCTGCCGCCTAAGGTGATTCCCGATGTAGGCCTCACTTATTTAACACCGCCTCTAGGAGTTTCTGCGCGCTTGGAGTGGTTAGTTGGGATCCGGTGGTCAGGTCCACGTCTTCCATGACGATGGAAATGGCCACTTCGGGGTCGTCGGCCGGAGCGAAGCCGGTGAACCAGGCGTTGTCGCCCTTGTTCTCCACTTCGGCGGTGCCGGTCTTTCCGGCCACCTTGAAACCGGGAACCTGAGCTGCGGATGCGGTGCCGTTGTTCACGACGCCCACCATCCAGTCAGTGAGCTGGCGGGCGGTCTCGGGGCTTACTGAAGTGTTCAGGACTTCCGGCTCCGGCTCGTCAATGATCGACAGGTCGGCCGCACGGACATTCCGAATCAGGTTGGGGGTCATCTGGACACCGTTGTTGGCGATGGCCGAGGACATCATGGCGATCTCCAGCGGAGTTGCCGTGACGCTGTACTGGCCGATGGAGGCCTGGGCCAGCTGGGCCTGGTCCATTTCAGCGGGGAAGCCGCTGGCCACTATGTTTTCAATGCCGCGGTCCGGAAGCCGCAGGGATTCGTTCCAGCCAAACTTCTCGGCCTGCGAGGCAATGGCATCCTCGCCGAGATCCCAGGCGATCTGCGCGAAAACGGTGTTGCAGGACTGCTCCAGCGCGAATCCGATTGTGGCCTCGGTCCGGACACCGCAGTTGCCGTTGGTGTAGTTCGGCAGGGAAATGTTGGTGCCGGGCAGCGGCAGCGAATTCGGATTGTCAATCAGCGTGTCAGCGTCATATTCGCCGGACTCAAGGGCGGCGGCGGCATCCACGAGCTTGAAGACCGACCCGGGGGCCAGCAGCGACTGGGTTGCGGCGTTGGTATAGGGGGACAGCCCCTCGACGGTCAGCAGTTCCTGCATGTTTTGTTCCACCACCGTGGTGTCATGGCCGGCGAGGAGATTGGTGTCATAGCTGGGCTTGGACACCATGGCCAGGATGTTTCCGGTTTTCGGTTCCATCATGACGATGGAGCCTTTTTGGCCCTCGGGAATGAGGTCGTAGGCCAGCTGCTGCAGTTCGGAATCGATGGTCAGCTCCACCGAGGCACCCTGGACCGGGTTGCCGGAGACCAGCTGCACCAGACGGTCGAAGAACTGCTGGTCACTGGTCCCGCTGAGCTGGGCATTCATGACACTTTCCAGCTGCGTGACTCCGCTGGCCAGGGAGAAATATCCCGTCAGCGAGGAGTAGAGCTCGGGCTGGTGGTAAACCCGCTGGAAGTTGAACTGATCATCCGAGGGCACGGACTCAGCGATCGGAGCTCCGTCCACCAGGATGGCGCCGCGGTTCTGGCCGAAGTTCTGGTAGATGGTCCGGTTGTTGTTCGGATCAGCGTTAAGCTCCTCGGCGGCGAAGAACTGGACGTAGGTCAGCGACCCGAGGATGACGATAAACATGGACAGAGCCACGATCCAGCTGTTGCGGATGGCCTGATTCATGAGCTGTGCACCTCCCGGTCCCTTGACTTGTTTTTCCGCGGTGCCGAGCCCACCGGTGACTCCTGCATTGCAGGCACCATGGGCCCGGTCACGGGCCCCGTGGCCGCAGGACGGCGGGCGGCATCGGAGATCATCAGCAGCAGCGCGACAATGATCCAGTTCGCCAGCAGCGACGATCCTCCCGCGGACATGAACGGCGTGGTGAGGCCGGTCAGCGGAATGAGGCGGGTGACGCCTCCGATGACGACGAAGCACTGGAGTGCGATGGTGAAGGACAGCCCGCACGCCAGCAGCTTTCCAAAGCCGTCGCGGGTCCCCAGTGCGGCGCGGAATCCGCGGGAGACCAGCAGGACATACATCAGCACAATTGCGAAGATGCCCAGCAGACCCAGTTCCTCGCCCAGGGCGGCGATGATCATGTCGGAGTTGGCGTAAATGACGAGGTCAGGGCGGCCCTGTCCCAGCCCCGTTCCGGCGAGGCCGCCGCTGGCGAGCCCGTACAGGCCCTGGACCACCTGCCAGCTGCCGCCCGGACGGTCGATGACCTCGGGGTCGAAGGCATTAATCCAGCCGTCGATCCGCAGCGCGACGTGGCTGAAAAGCTGCATGGCGACAAAACCGCCGGCGGCGAGCAGGGCAACGCCGATGAGCACCCAGCTGACCCGGCTCGTGGCCACGTAGATCATCGCCATGAAAAGGCCGAAGAACAGGATGGAGGAACCCAGGTCGCGCTGGAGGACCAGCACGCCGATGCTGACAACCCAGGCGGCCATCATGGGGCCGAGGTCCTTGAGCCGTGGCAGTTGCAGCGGACCCACTTTGCGGCCGGCCATCAGGATGAGGTCGCGGTTGGTGGATAGATACCCGGCGAAGAATATAGCGAGGGTAATCTTGGCGACCTCCCCGGGCTGGAACGTGCCGAAACCGACGTTGATCCAGATCCGGGCACCGTTGATTTCCTGTCCCAGAGGAGCGGGCATCAGCGGCAGCAGCAGGAGGATGGCGCTGACAATCAGGGAAATGTAGGTGTACCGCCGCAGGATCCGATGGTCTTTGATCACGAAAAGCACGGCGATGGCCGCGGCGACCGCGACGGCGCTCCAGAGCAGCTGCCGGTCGGCGGCGTTATCGTCGTTCGCGATGTCCAGACGGTGGATCATCGCGAGGCCGATCCCGTTGAGCGCTGTGACAATGGGAAGTATTACCGGATCGGCATACTTCGCGCGGATCCGCAGGACGATGTGGAACACCAGAACGAGTCCCACGAGTGTGGCTCCCTGGGTCCAGAAGTCGGAGTCAAAGGCCCGGTCCTGGTCCAGGCCGACAACGAAGTTCGCCCCGATACCCACCAGAAGGGCGAGCAGCAGGAGCACTGCTTCGATGTTGCGCCGGGATTTGGGCACGGTCAGCACATCGGACATTACTTCTGCCCTCCGCAGTTAACGGGACTGGCAGGGGGCTGCGCGGACGCCGAAGGAGAGGCCGACGCCGAGGGTGCGGGGGCCGCACCGCCGGCGACCGGAGCCGTCGTGGCGGGGGCAGCGGGATCACAGGCACCGGACTGGGCCGTGCCCCGGAGGTCCTCGACGATTTGTTCAGCGTGCAGCAGGTCCTTCGCGGGAATGGTGCCCTGGACCCGGTTGCGCTGATATTCGGGAAGGCTGTCCACGGGAATCTCGGTTCGTTCAGTGACGGTGGAAAGCCGGATCGGTCCGAGTGACTGCGAGACACCGTTGTAGATGGCGACGTTGTTGTCGCTGGAGCCGACGTAGTAGCGCGTCTGGGTCCAGGTGTAGCCGACCCAGAGCACGGCTGCCAGCAGGACGGCTATCAGGGCCAGCGCGGCAGGCACCAGCCAGCGCCGCCGCTTTTTGGGCGATTCCTGCTCGGGTGCGGCTTCGGATTCCGGTGCGGCCTTATGGGTCAGCAGGCGGGCGGCGCGCCGTTCGGCCGTCCTTTTGGTGACGATGGGGATTTGTCCGGTTTCGGTGGCCAGCGATGCTGCTCCCACCAGGATGTGCGGACGCGAGGAAAGGTCCTGACGGATCAGGTCCGCACGGATGGGTTCGTCGTCGTTGTTGGGCCCGGTATCCGACGGGTTTGCAGTGTTGTCGTTGCCGGCGGTGGCCGTTGCTGCGGCCGGCGAAGCTGCCGGCAGGACGGGTCCACCGGAGAGGGGGATGCGGGAGGAAGGGGTTTCGGCGGGAAGCGAATCATCCGGGACTTCGTCAATTTCGATGACCGCAACCGTCACGTTGTCCGGGGAGCCGCCTGCAAGGGTGAGCTCCACCAGGATGTCCACGCAGCGCTGCAGGTCCGGGGTCTCCCGGAGGACTGTTTCGATGTCCGAGTCCCGGAGCACCGCCGTCAACCCGTCGGAACACAGCAGCCATTTCTCGCCCGGTTCCACCTCGAAAGTGGCAAGATCCAGCTCAGGGCTGGCATCCACGTCGCCAAGCACACGCATGAGGACGTTTTTGTGGGGGTGTACTTCGGCTTCGTCGGGGCGCAGCCGGCCTTCATCGATAAGCCGCTGGACAAAGGTGTGGTCGATGCTGACCTGTTCGAAGACGCCGTTCTTGAGCCGGTAGGCGCGTGAATCGCCGATATGGGCAAAAGCGAACCGGTTGCCGTTCAGCAGCAGCGCCGTCACGGTGGTTCCCATCCCGGACAGCTGCGGGCTGGTGGTTACCAGTTCTGAAAGGAGGGAGTTCGCGGCCTGGATTTCATCGGCGAGCACGGTCAGGGGCTCGTCGTCGTACGTTCCCCGGTCCAGATGGACCAGGTCCAGGACGGTTGAGGCCGAGGCAACGTTGCCGCCTGCATGGCCGCCCATGCCGTCGGCGACGACGGCAAGATAGCGGCCGACGTAGGCGGAATCGTCATTCTTCAAACGAA
The DNA here is from genome assembly GCF_054792395.1 of Arthrobacter sp. Z1-15. Classification (NCBI taxonomy): domain Bacteria; kingdom Bacillati; phylum Actinomycetota; class Actinomycetes; order Micrococcales; family Micrococcaceae; genus Arthrobacter; species Arthrobacter sp. Z1-15. The sequence continues at coordinate 11,333 of NZ_CP096454.1, forward strand.
CCATGCCGACGTCGGACCGTGCTGCATATTTGAGCACCAGCGCCACGGCTAAGGCCTCAACTCAAGGACCGTCTTGCCGATGCGGATCGGCACCCCGGGTTCCACGGGCAGGGCCCGTGTCAGTTGGCTGCCGCCGAGGAACGTGCCGTTGGTGGATCCGAGGTCCTCGATGAACCAGCGGCTGCCCTGGGGGAACAGGCGGGCGTGACGGCCGGAGGCGTAGTCATCATCGAGCACGAGCGTTGCTTCCTGGGCGCGGCCGAGCAGGATGGGGCTGGAGGCGAGCTCCAGCGTGGTGCCGCGCAGCGGTCCCTCGGTCACCACAACCTGGCGGGCCGGGACCTTGGCCGGAGCGGGCGCCTGCTTTTCCAGGGCCGGGTTGCGGCGGATCTGCCGTGCGCTGGGCGTACCGGTCCGGTTGCGGCTGCCGACCACCAAATCGCGCCGGATCGCTCCGACGACGCTGAGGACCATCAGCCACAGCAGAATCAGGAACCCGTAGCGGAGCAGGGTCACGATGAGTTCACCGTTCACTAACGTCCCCCGGCCCGATGCGGCAGAAGCCGGAACGTGATGCGGGTGCGACCCATGGCAATAGTGGAACCATCCGTAAGATCTGCTTCCCCTTGTACTTTCTGACCGTTGACGAAGCTTCCGTTGGTGGAACCGAGGTCGATGGCGCGGCTGGCACCGTTTTCGGTGCGGATTTCCAGATGCCGGCGGGAAACGCCGGTGTCATCAACGAGGATATCGGCCTCGGAGGACCGCCCGAGAACAACGGAGGGAGCGTTGAGCGAATACCGTTGACCGTCAATATCCAAAACAGGCTGCATCCGCCCCGGCCCCTGGCGGGGAGTGGGCGGGGGAGTCGCGCGGGGTGCGGGCGATCCGGCCTTCTCCGTTGCGGAGTCAACCTCGAGGACGCCGGGCTTCAGCGCCGAGTCTCGGGTGAAGGAAACACGCACCGGACCCTGGAGGGTGTACGACTGGCTCCGGGCGTGCTTAATGACGACGTCGCACAGCTCTTCGGCCAGTGGCGCTCCCCATTCCTGGGCGCGCTTGAAATCTGAGTCGGACAGGCGGGCAGTGAAGACGTTGGGTGCCAGGGTGCGTCCCTGACCCACCGTGAAGGAGCGCTCGTCCAGTTCACGCCGCAGGGCGATGGCCAGTTCAAGTGGTTCCACCCTGCCGGACGAGCCCGAGGAGAAGGCACCCCGCACAACCTTTTCGATCCCGCGTTCGACGTTATCGAGTAAGCCCATGTCCGCCTCCTTCCCTAGGTCCTGATGCTGTCCGGATGTCCGGCTGATACGTGGACCAATGTGCCATAACCAGCCGCCCGGCAGCGGCACCGAATGTGCCCGCAGGGGCGATTCCAGCGCAGTGACAAGGCAGGCCAAAGGTACACAGGTCCTCTTCGATACTACTGGGGACAGCTGAGAAATGTCCTAACGCGGCTGCGGCGCCCGAAGGTGTCGCGCGGCCGCAAGCGTGCCCCCGGGCAGGCGGCGAAGCTGTGCCTCCTGGCACTCCCGGTACCCAAAAACCTTGCAAACGCGCGGTTTTTAACCCGATTCCACGGCCGTTTAGGTGTTTCCCCAAAATGTGGGTATGCTTGATTCTGCTGTTCCCGAGGAATCGAGACGCCGCCGGTTGTGAGACCGAAGGCACACTCTCCACGGGAAACCATTTAGGCGCGAGTGGCGGAACGGCAGACGCGCTGGCTTCAGGTGCCAGTGTCCGAAAGGGCGTGGGGGTTCAAATCCCCCCTCGCGCACAAAGTGAATCACCCCGGTCGAGAGACCGGGGTGATTTTTTTATGCCTAAAACCGCCGGTCTTCCCGAACCTCCGGTCGGCGCAGCGAAACCGGCGCCCGTGATCTGTTCGGTAGATGCCGCCACGATGCAGGAGGTTGCCGGCACACCGGCAACCTCCGTATTTCAGGCAGTGAAGCTCCTGTCTGCCGAACAGGCCTGACGAACCGGGGGCTAGCGGCGCTGTTTGGGCTCTTTCGCCGCCATGTGCGCTGCCTGCTGGGCTTTGCGCTCCTTCTTGGCCTCTGCTTCCTTGACGCGCTTGGCTTCCTCTCGCACTGCGGCAAAGCTGGCGCGTTCTTCGACGAGCCATGCGGGCGGAGCGGCCAGCAGAGCGGTGATTTCCTCCGTGGTCAGGGCTTCCGTGATGCCGGAGCGGGTAAGGCCGCTGATGGAAATGTTGAGCTTCTGCGCGACGACGGGGCGGGGGTGCGGTCCGTTGCGGCGCAGATCCACCAGCCACTGAGGGGGATTGGACTGAAGTTCATCAAACTGGGCCCGGGAAATAGGCCCGTCCTGGAACTCCTGCGGAGCGGCGGGCAGATAGATGCCCAGTTTCTTGGCTGCCGTGGCAGGTTTCATGGATTGGGATTTCTCGGAAGTCATCTAATAAGGGTATCCGGAGCAGGAGGCGCGGGTATCCTTCAGCGGCGCCCGGGCGGCATGGCCGGACAACACCCTGGCAACCGGCAGGGAAATGATGGGTGTCCTGCCTGGGCTAACCTGAAAAGGTGCCAACTGATGCCCCCCACCACACGCCCCGTCCAGCCCGTCCCCTGAAGCTGGCCTACGTTCCCGGAGTGACGCCCGGAAAATGGATCGGCCGGTGGAATGAGCGGCAGGACCGCGAGCTGCAGGCTTATCAGTGCCCCGAAGATTCGGTTGAGGATGACCTGCGCGCCGGGCGCGCCGACGTGGTCTTTGTCCGCGTTCCCGATCAGGAGTACACCCGTCCCGCCGGCTTGAGCGTCATCGCCCTCTATGACGAGCGCCCGGTAGTGGCCGCGGCGAAGGATTCCGCCGTCGCCGCCTTCGATGAGTTGGACCGTGCCGACCTGGCCGGCGAGAACCTTCTGGACATCCGTGAGGTCGGCGGCGCCGACGTCGGCATGGAAGTGGTTGCTTCGGGTGCCGGGCTGCTGATCCTTCCCATGTCCGTGGCAAAGCTCTACTCCCGCCGTGATGTCGTGGCACGGCCGCTGACCGGTGTTCCCGGGACCCGGATTGCCGTTGCCTGGCTGGAGGACAGCGAGGACGAGGGAATCGAAGAGCTGGTGGGTATTGTGCGCGGGCGGACGGCGAACAGTTCACGCCAGCCCTCCGTGCAGGCGGACCAAAAAAAGACGGCCCGGCAGCGGACAAAGGAACGCCAGAGCCGAAGCGCCGACAAGACCGCCTCGACCGCCGGCGGGTCGAAGTCCGGCGGGCGCTCCGGTGGCAAGGGGAGCGCCGCAGGCAAAGGGAGCGCCGGCGGCAAGGGCAGCGCCGCGGGCAAGGGGAGCGCCGGCGGCAAGGGGAGCGCCGCAGGCAAAGGCAAGGGCAGCCGCCAGGGCGGAAAGCCGCGCGGGGGCCGCTAGCCCGGAAGCCGCGTCTGTCCCGTCAGCTTGGCGCTCGAGCGGCGCAGCGTCGGGTTCGCGCCCGGCGTCCCGCTGGCGGACACCCGCGGAAACACCGGCTTCAGCTCCATCAGGACTGGCCTGTCCGGCGGCAGGGACGGTCCGGACAGGTCAGTGCTCACCCAACCGGGGCTTCAGCCGGGACTCTTCCAAGTCCAGCAGGCGCTGGGCGTCAGCGAGGGTCCGGGACGGGAAGTGCCCTTCCCTGCGTGCCAGCAGCAGCGCCTCGCGTTCGGCGTCGACGACGGCGCGGCGCAGTTCGCGGTACTGCAGCTGGGGGGTGGGGGAGGTCCCGACACCGAGAGCCTTGACCCGCTCCCAGGCCAGCTCGCTGCGCAGGAAGGTGCTTTGCCGCACGCGTTCCACGACGTCCGGATCCACATCGGCATCCAGATGGAGGCAGGCAGCCGGATTCTCCAGGACCCGCAGGCCCGCATCGCTGATTTGGTCCAGCAGGGTCGCCAGGCTGCGCTGGTCCGCAGCGGCATTGACCCCGCGGACCTCGAGCGCCCGGATCACCCAGGGCAGGGTTCCGCCCTGCAGCAGCAGGGTCACCACGGCCACGGTAAACGCGATCAGCACCAGCTGTTCCCGGTACGGAGTGGTGTCCGGCAGTGACTGTGCCGCGGCCAGAGTCACCACGCCGCGCATGCCGGACCAGCCGATCACCACGCCGCCGCGCCAGTCCAGGCCTTCGGCGCGCAGCTGCACAATGTCGCTTTTGCGGCGGCGGTAAATCTGCTCCCTGCGCTCGGCGCGGCGCCGGGCCCGCTCATCTCCGGGACCCTGCAGCTTCACCCGGTCCAGGGCGGCCCGGAACCGGTTGGTCCGCCGTTCCTGGTAACCCACCTTGGCCCGCAGCAGCAGGATCAGCGGACCCATCCAGGCAAACCGGATGAGGATGAGCAGGGCTGTCACCGCCAAACCGATCCCCACGGACTCCCCGACGGTCAGGAGTTCCGGATTGATTTCCTCCACGAGGTACCGGATTTCCAGTCCCATCAGCAGGAAGACTCCGTTTTCCAGCAGGAACTGGACCGTGTGCCAGTTGACGCTGTCATTAATCCGCGCCTGGGCACTGAACGCAGATCCGCTGCGGTGCCCGGTGTACAGCCCGGCAACCACCACGGCCAGCACTCCGGAGGCATGCATTTCCTCGGCAGGAATAAAGGCCAGGAAGGGCACCACAAAGGAAATGGCGGTATCCAGGACAGGGTCATGCAGCTTGGAGCGGATGTAGACGGTGGCAGCACCCACCAGGAGCCCGACGGCGACGGCGCCGACCACCGCAAATCCGAAGTCGGCCACCCCGTCCCAGATGCTGGCCAGGCCGCCGGCGCTGGCGGCGATCGCAGAGCGCAGCAGTACCAGGGCGGTGGCGTCGTTGACCAGCCCTTCACCCTCGAGGACGGTCACCAGCCTCGGCGGCAGTCCGAGTTTCTTGCCGATTGAGGTCGCAGCCACGGCGTCCGGCGGGCTGACGACGGCGCCCAGCGCAATGGCGGCGGCGAGGTTCAGATCCGGCAGCAGGATATAGAGCAGCAGTCCGGTGGCAAACGCCGAGAACAGCACCAGGAAAACGGACAGGCTCGAGATGGCGCCAAAATTCCGCCGGAAGTCCACCACGGGGACGTTCACCGCCGCCGCGTACAGCAGCGGAGGCAGCACACCCATCAGGATCACTTCATGCGGAACGGTGAAGGTGGGCAGCCCGGGCAGATATGACAGCCCGAGCCCGACCACCACCAGGATCAGGGGCGCAGCAATGCCCAGCCGCTTGGAAAATGCGGCGACGGTGACGATGACAGCCACGCCGATGACAGCAAATAGGGCTAGTTCCACACCCGCCATTATCGTTCACGACGGTGAACGATTCTAATTTTCCCGGCGGCGGAGCGGCCGGAATGCAGCCGCTAGGCCACAGCCCACTGGGTCAGGGTCAGGAAGGCGGCATGGATGACTCCGTAGATGGCGTAGACGGTGACCGGAACCATCAGGGCCCATTCCCGCCACGATCCCGCTGCACCGATGAGGGGCAGTGACATGGCGCCGCTGCTGCGCCACAGCTTGTTCAGCACCGGCATGCCGGCCAGAGAGCGCGGACGCTTGATCCGCAGAGGCCAGAGGATCATGACGCCCTGATGGGTCAGCAAATCTCCGACAATGTGAACGGCGACGCCCAGCCCAACGGCCACGGGAAGCCAGTCATTGTTTTCGGGGGCATAGACGGCAATGAAGGCCGAAAGTCCGAGTGCCAGCAGCCAGCTGCGGCCGGGACCCCCGGCGATTTTCAGGGCTTTGAGTGCAAAACCCATCAGCAGCACCGACAACAGCCCCGCCCCCACGGCCACGGAGCCGAAGAGGGGGACGACGGCGGTGACCTTGCCGAGCGCGGTGGACAGGGCAACAAACACCGCCAGCCCCAGCAGGGAATGCGTGCCGCGGCGGTGTCCGCCGCTGATCTGCTCGGTAATGCGGGCCAGGACCTTGGTGACCGGCGGCAGGGAATGCGCAATGGTTCCGCTGTGGTGGTCGAGGTCCGGGAGCAGGGCTGCTCCGGCGGTGAGCAGGGCTCCGGTAACCACGCCCAGCGGCGTCACCGGATACCAGCCGAGGGCGTGCGGTGCGGTTGAAGCGACAGCAATCCAGGCTGCTGCGCCTGATGCTGCGTGATGACCACCCATCATGGTGCGTGGGGTCCTTCCCTAGGGCGGTGTGAAGCACCGAAAACTTTCGTAACTTCTTATGTTTTCACGCGCCGGTGACACTTCCGGCACGCCAGTCACATCAGCACCGCGGACACGACGACGGCGGGGCACCCGCCCGGGTGCCCCGCCGTCGTCGTGCGCCGGTTAGGCCAGCGAAGCCAGGCCGAAGATTGCTGCCGCCAAGCCAAAGCCCATGACGCCGATCAGTGTTTCCAGCACGGTCCAGGTCTTCAGGGTGGTTTTGACATCCATACCCATGAACCGGCCCACCAGCCAGAAGCCGGAGTCATTCACGTGGCTGACCACCACGGAGCCGGCGGCGACGGCCACCACCATGGCGGCGGTCTGGACGGTGTTGTATCCGGCGTCCAGGACGCCCGGGGCGATCAGTGCGGCGGCGGTGGTGAGGGCCACCGTGGCCGAACCCTGGGCGATGCGGAGAATGGCGGCGATCAGGAAGCCGGCGAGGATCAGCGGAACACCGAGGTCGCTGAGGACGTCGCCCAGCGCGTCACCGATGCCGGAGGTGCGCAGGACGCCTCCGAACATGCCGCCGGCGCCGGTGATCAGGATGACGGAGCAGACCGGGCCCAGCGCGGATTCCAGGACCTTCTCGATGGCCGTTTTGGATTCACCGCGCCGGGTTCCCAGGACCACGCAGGCCACGAGGAGGGAAATCAGCAGTGCCACCGGCGTTTCACCCAGGGTGCGCAGGAAAGCGAACCAGGGCTGCTCGGCGGCTTCGGCGGAAACGACGCCGGCCGAGGCCAGGGTGTTCAGCCCGGTGTTCAGGAAGATCAGGATCAGGGGCAGCAGCAGGACGGCCACCACGGTGCCGAACTTCGGCGGGTTCTTGATCTCGTCGCCGTCGACTTCACCGAGCACAGCGGGGACCGGCAGGACAAACTTCCTGCCCGCCCAGAGGCCGAACAGATAGGACGTGACGTACCAGGTGGGCAGGGCAATAACCAGGCCGATGATCAGCACGACGCCGATGTTGGCTTCGAAGAACCCGGAGGCCGTGACGGGGCCGGGGTGCGGGGGTACGAAGACGTGCATAACGGAGAACGCTCCGGCAGCCGGAAGTCCGTAGCGGAGCACTCCGCCGCCCAGGCGCCGTGCCACCGAGAAGATCACGGGGAGCATGACCACGAGGCCGGCGTCAAAGAAGATGGGGAAGCCGAAAATCAGTGAGGCAACGCCCAGGGCGAAGGGGGCGCGCTTCTCGCCGAAGGCCCGGATCATCGTGTCCGCCAGAACCTTGGCGCCGCCGCTGGTTTCCACCAGCCGGCCAAGCATCGCGCCGAGGCCCACCAGCAGGGCCACCGTGGCCAGCGTCGAGCCAAAGCTTCCGGTGAGCACCGTAACCACGCTGGCAGTGGGAATGCCGGTGGCGAACGCCGTCAGCAGGCTGACCAGGATCAGCGAGACAAAGGCATGCAGGCGCAGTTTCAGGATCAGGAACAGCAGCAGCGCGATGGCTCCTGCCGCGATCAGGAGGAGGGGACCCGCGCCGAGGGTTTGGGACCAGCCTTCAATTGTCATGGATTTGCTCCGTTGTTATGGGGAACTGCTGCTGGGTGGGTGGCTGCTGCGGCAGGCGCCGAAGCATGAGCCGTTGGTGTGGGGTTGTTGCAGGGCTTAGTTGGCGGGGAGGTGCAGCCGGGTGATGATGTCCCCGGCGATCTCGCCCGGAGGTTTCAGGATGTCGACGACGATGCCCGCCTCATCCTCGGCCAGCGGCTCCAGAGTGTTGAGCTGGGAGGGCAGCAGGGAAGCGGGCATGAAATGGCCGCTGCGGGTCTTCATCCGTTCGCGCAGCACGGCCGCGTCCCCGTTGAGGTGGATGAAGTGCACTTCTCCCGCTGCTGTGGCCAGCACATCGCGGTAGACCCGCTTGAGCGCGGAACAGGTAACGATCGTGGACCGCCCGTTCCCGGCCTGGGTGTCCATCCACGTGCGGATGGAGTCCAGCCAGGGCCAGCGGTCCTCGTCGGTCAGCGGGGTGCCGGAGGACATTTTCGCAATGTTCGCTGCGGGGTGGAATTCATCGGCTTCCGCGGCTATCCAGCCCAGCTGCTCCGAGAGCAGCGTGGAGATGGTGGTCTTGCCGGAACCGGAAACACCCATGATGACGAGGTGCTGGGGGGTGGGGCTCATGTCTCTCCTTGGACGCCGTTGTCGCGGAGCGGGCGAACCCCTCCGAAGTAATCTGAGCACAAAGGTATCACCATACAAGTGATTGATAACACCAATGCCGCGCTAGGCTTGTTTTTTGTAGATCTTGCCGCAACAGGCAGTCAGGGGAACAGCGTGGAGCGCAGTGTGCCGCAGCGGCCGGCGGCAACCGTCATGAACGGTGCCATCATTGACGCCATCGGTGCCGACATCATCTCCGGAGTCCTCCAGCCCGGGGGCCGGCTGACGCTGGACGGCCTGCAGGAAGAATTCGGCGTCTCCCGCACGGTGGTGCGGGACTGCATGCGGATCCTGGAGTCCATGAACCTGGTCTACTCCAAGCGGCGGATCGGGATCGTGATCCAGGAGCCGCGGCACTGGAACTGGTTCGACTCCAGAATCATCCGGTGGCGCCTGAACGGTCCCGGCCGGGACGAGCAGTACCGGACGCTGACGGAACTGCGGGTGGCGGTGGAACCGATGGCAGCCTGCGGGGCGGCACGGCACGCCGGCACGGAGGACCGGAAAACGCTGGTGGAGCTTGCCGCGCAGATGCGGGAGCTGGGGGAAGAAGGCCGGCTGGATGATTTCCTGGCGGCCGACATCGCCTTCCACACCCTCCTGCTGCGCACCAGCGGTAACGAAATGTTTGCGTCCCTGGATTCGGTTGTCGCGGAGGTCCTGACCGGGCGGACCCTGCAGGGGCTCATGCCCGACCACCCGCGGGAAGTGGCACTGCAGGGCCACGAGCAGGTGGCACGGGCCGTGGCGGACGGCGACTGCGACGAAGCGATGCTGCAGATGGCCGCCCTGCTGGAAGAAGTCCGCACTGCGGTGACGTAGCTGCCGGGTTAAACGGCAGCGGCCGGCCGTCCCCGGCGGGACGGTCCGGCCGCAGGCCCGACGCGGCAGCAGTTACAGGGTTGCCTGTGCGTTGGCGTGGTCGGGGGTGACGACCGAGGCGGTGGGCTTTACATTTTCGGCGTTGACCATCCACGCATACTGTTCGAGTTTGCTGATGAAACCGTGCAGGATGTCCGCGGTGGTGGGGTCTTCCTCATCCACCTGGTCATGGACCTCCCGCATGGTTCCGACGGCGGCGTTCAGCATGCCCACGGTCAGGGTTACGGTGTCCTCGGTGTCAACCAGCCCGGCGGGGAAGGGCGGCAGCGAGGTTCCCTGGGCAACGGCCACGCTGCGGCCGTCCGGGACGGCCTCCAGCGCACGCATCCGCTCGGCCAATTCATCGGCGAACACTCTGGCGTCCTCAATGATTTCATCGAGCTGCAGGTGGAGGTCGCGGAAGTTCTTGCCCACAACATTCCAGTGTGCCTGCTTGCCCTGCAGATGCAGTTCGATGAGGTCGACGAGTACGGCCTGCAGATTGGTGGTCAGTTCTTTAGATGCCTTCACGTTTCCTCCAATAGTGACGAAATATGTTGACGAAAGACGCCTGCGCGCTTCACTGCCCCTGGCCGGGGGAGGGAATCGGCAGCCGCCAACCTAAGTAAGCTTACCTTCCGGTTGAAGTCCACAGGTCCCTTGGGTAGCGTGAACACCGAAATGACGCACGATCCGACTACCGTAGGGACGTATATGACCACCGTAGAAGAATCAATCGATGTTGCTGTTCCCGTGTCCGCGGCTTACAACCAGTGGACGCAGTTTGAATCATTTCCCCAGTTTATGGGCGGTGTTGAAAGCATCACCCAGACTTCCGAAACTACTAATCACTGGGTGACCAAAATCGGCGGCGTGGAGCGCGTTTTCGACACGGAAATTACCGAGCAGCACCCGGACGAGCGGGTCGCCTGGAAGAGCACGGACGGCACCTCGCACGCCGGAGTGGTGACCTTCCACCGGCTCGGCGATTCCGAAACCCGCGTAACGGTCCAGCTGGACTGGGATCCGGAAACCTTCATGGAGAAGGTCGGACACGTTGTCGGAGCAGATGACCGCCAGGTCAAGTCCGACCTCAAGCGCTTCAAGGAGTTCATTGAAGGCCGCGGCGCCCCCACCGGCGCCTGGCGCGGGAACGTTGATGCTCCGCCCACGGCTGATCCGGCGCCGGTTGCTCCCGCAGCCACCTCCACATCGGGGCTTGCGGCTGCGCCTGAATCCGACCCCGCCATGGATGATCCGGAATCAGGCGGTCCCCGCGCCGGTCTCTGACCGCTCGGGCACCTCGAAAAGCACGGCAAAGGGCGCACCCCGGTGGTGCGCCCTTTGCCATGCTTCGCCTGCGGGCCTGGAACCTGTCCTCAGGCCCGGTCCAGTCCGCGGACTGCAGGACCTTCCAGCAGAGCTCCGTCGGCGGCGAAGCGGGAGCCGTGCAGCGGGCAGTCCCAGGACGCCTCCGCATCGTTCCAGGAGAGCACTCCGCCCAGATGGGGGCAGATCGCCGAGACCCGGGAAACGTCTCCGTCCACCGTGCAGACGCCCACGGGTTTCAGATTCCGGCGCACCACCTTGCCCTGCCCCTCCGGGGGTGCGGACTCGTTGGTGTCGGCCATCGATGACGCCCATCCGGCCAGCATTTCCAGCCCCACTTCGGCGTTGTCCCGCACAGCGGTGAGCACGTCCCGCGAGGACAGCTTCGGCTGGTACCAGTTCCTTGCCCGGCTGCTTTCCGGATCCGGGCTTATTGCCTCGCTGATGGACTGTGCCGCAGCAACGGCATTGGTCATGCCCCACTTGTTGAAGCCGGTGGCGGCAAAGATGCTCCCGTTGCCGAACGGCACCTGTCCCACATAGGGCAGGCCCGCTGCCGGCTCATAGTCCTGCGCGGACCAGGCATAGGCCGCAGCCGACACCGGAAAATTCCGTACCGTCCACTCCGCCAGATCATCCACCAGCGCCTGGGGGTGCGGATGGCGCCCGACGGCGTGTCCGTTGCCGCCGGAGATGAGATAGTCCGTTCCGTCCACCCGGGCGGTGCGCAGAGACCGGGACGGGGCATCGATGGACAGGTACATTCCCTGCGGAACCTCGCCGCTGATCGGATGCGCCGCCGCGTAGGACCGCAGCGGCAGGAGCCGGGCGAAGTAACCGCCGCGGTCCAAAACGGGAATGCCGGTGGCCAGAACCAGATGCCGGGCGGTCACCGAGCCGGATGAGGTGACCACGCGGATCCGCTCTCCGGCAGCCGTGCCCGCCCCGGTGACCCGGACGCCCTGGACCAAGGTGCCGCCGCTCGCCCGGAACTCGACGGCGAGCGAGGCCAGGGCCTGCAGCGGATGGATCTGTGCCTGCCCGGCAAGCTCAAGGGCACCGGAAACTTCAAACGGCAGTTCAATGTCCCGGGTCATCCGCACCGGAAGTCCGGCCGCGGACGCCGCGGACAGTTCCTTCTCCAGGCTCTGCCGGCCGCTGTCGCTGTTCGCGTAGGTGTAGGCGGTGCGGATATCGTGGTCAACGCCGTGCTCCCGGCAGAATTCCAGGAGCCAGTCCTGGCCCGCGCGGTTCGCTTCCACATAGCTGCGGACGCCGTCGGCTCCCTGGTGGGAGGAGATGCTGGACAGCTGCAGACCCTGGAGCAGGGATACCTTCGCGGTGGTGTTTCCGGTGGTGACGGCCCCTGCCTGGCGGGCCTCCAGCACAGCCACTTTCCGGCCGCGGCGGGCCAGCAGAAGGGCAGTGGTGAGACCTGTCAGGCCGGCGCCGACCACGACCGTGTCGTAGGAACCTCCCGGATCGAAGGCGTCCACGGGAATGGGTGGAGAAGTGGCCAGCCATAGTGATTCCAAGGATCAGGCCTCCAGCCAGTCGGTGGACGTGATGTGCGAGCCGCCCTGGGGCCCCATCTGCAGCATCCCGCCGTCCACAGGCCAGGAGGCGCCGGTGACGTAACTGGCGGCTGGGGAGGCGAGGAAGGCGACGACGGCGGCAATCTCCCGCGCGTCCCCGGGCCTGCCGAGGGGAATGCCCGGGCGGTCGGCCAGATGCGGATCCTCGTTGTGCTGGTCAGTCATGGGGGTGGCGATCTCACCCGGGGCCACCGAATTGACGGTGATCCCGTACTGGCCCAGCTCCAGAGCCAAAACCTTCATCAGACCGCCCAGGCCGTGCTTGGAGGTTGTGTAGGCGGAGGAGCCCACCCTCGGCTGGGTTTCGTGGACGCTGGTCACGGCGATCAGCCGTCCTTCCCGTCCCGCGTCAACCATCGTGCGGGCCGCATGCTGCAGGCAGACAAACGCGCCGTTGAGGTTGGTGTCCAACGTCTGCATCCAGGTTTCATAGTCCAGCTCCAGGAACGGCTTTCCGTCTCCCGTGCCGGCATTGTTGACAAAGACGTCCAGTGAACCGAGTTCCCGGACCAGATCATCAATGACGCTGCCGCAGCCGGGCAGATCGGTGGTGTCCAGCCGGGCGGTGAAAGCCCGCCGGCCGTGGGAGCGGACCTCGTCGGCGGTTTCCTTTGCACCTTCCTCGTCCGTGTTCCAGGTGATACCCACGTCCAGCCCGGAAGCTGCCAGCGCCACTGCCGTGGCCCGGCCTATCCCGGAGTCCGATCCGGTGACGATCGCTGTGCGGGGGGTGAAAACCATGACTCTGTTCCCTTCTATCGGTGATGCTAAGTATGCTTCCCATGTTCCCGGAATTGTGCAACAGTTGAAGAGTATTCGTTCCGGGGAATATGTCCCGTGTGCCGGCTGCAGCCGGCGATTAACAGGCAAGGCAAAAGGAGTTCGGCAAAGCAAAAGGAGTTCGCTATGTCCTATCCCACCGGCGGCAGATCACTCCGCCGCACCAATGCCCAGCGGGCGTCCTGGTACTTCGGCTTAATCTTCATCGTGATCGGTGTTCTGGGATTCGTTCCGGGAATTACCCAGAACTACGAGGCCCTGTACTTCGCCGGAAATATGTCGGAGGCAGTCCTTCTCGGGGTTTTCCAGGTGTCCATTCTGCACAACATCGTCCACCTGTTGTTCGGCTTCCTCGGGCTCATCATGGCCAGGGCTAACAACACGGCCCGAATTTTCCTCATCGGCGGCGGGATTGTTTACCTGCTGCTGTGGATCTACGGATTGATCGTTCCCCATCACTCCGCGGGAAACTTTGTTCCCGTCAACAACGCGGACAACTGGCTGCACCTAATTTTGGGCATTGCCATGGTCGGACTGGGTCTGCTGTTTGGCCGCAGCCAGGCCACTTCGGGCAGGACCTCCACCGCGTAAAACAGGACCTCCGCACCGTAAAAAACCACGGAAAGGACCGGCAATTGCCGGTCCTTTCCGCTGTCCGGCCCTTGTTCAACCGTGATGGTTCAACCGCCATTGTCCAACGCCGTCCTCATACCGTTCGGATTTCACCCGGGCCTGCAGAAAAAGGCAATAGACCGCTGGCATCCCGGGTACATCCGCCTTCGGCGGCTGCGGGGTGCTGGTCACGGGCGTGCGCGGTGGCTAGCGTAGGGGAATGGACGCCAGCGAGATTCAGCACCGGATTTCAGAACTAGTGGAGAAGGAACAGTCCCTGAGGGACTCGCCTGCCGGCGAGCATCCTGAGGACCGGATGGAGCAGCTGCGCCGGGTTGAGGAGCAGCTGGACCAGTGCTGGGACCTGCTGCGGCAGCGCCGGGCTCGCCTGGACGCCGGCGAAAACCCGGACGATGCGACAGTCCGGCCGGTCGGCGAGGTCGAAGGCTACAAGCAGTAACTGCACCGCAGGCTGCGCCATCGGCTCAGGACTTCGGCGACCTCAGGACTTTGGACGCAGTGCTTTGTCAGTCGCCGGACAGGACCTCCCGGGCGAGTGTGGCTGCGCCCAGGGTCCGGCGGAACGGGCTCTGACCGGTCGCAGTCTCCAGCAGGGCCCAGATCACCAGTGAAGCTTTGCTCAGGCTGCCCATGAGGTCCCGGTACTTCGGCGTCAGCGCCATCATGGACGCGGCACCAAACCCGGCCCACGCAAGGATGGGAAGGTTGGGTGCTTCAAAAATCCGGATCCGCCCGTTGCGGTCGCGGAAAAAGTTCGTGATGGCCATGGCCTACGCACCCTTCTTGGTTTTGGCGGCAGTTTTCCGCGCCGCGGGTTTCTTCTCGCTGGATTCCCCGTCGTCGGTCTTGCGCCGGGACGAGGACCGTGACCCCGAGCCGCCGGATTTCGTCCCGCCGGATTTTTTGCCGCGGTTTTTTTCCACGCTGCGGCGCAGCGCTTCCATCAGGTCCAGGACCTTGCCGCCTTCGTCGTCGGACTCGCCACCAAAGGTTTCCTCGGTGTCCAGTGCCTCGCCCTTTTCGAGCTTCGCTTCGATCAGCGTCTTCAGCTGTTCCTGATAGTCGTCGGTAAATTCGGCCGGGTTGAAGTCCGAGCTGAAGGAATCGACGAGGGCGGAGGACATTTCCAGCTCCTTCGCGCTGATCCGCACCTTCTCGTCCAGGGACGGGAAGGACGCCTCGCGCACTTCGTCCTCCCACAGCAGTGTCTGCAGGGTCAGGACGTCACCCCGGACCCGCAGGGCACCGAGCCGGCTCTTTTGGCGCAGCGAAAACTGCACAATGGCCGTGCGCTCGGTGTCCTCGAGCGTCCGGCGCAGCAGCACATAGGACTTTGTGGACTTGGAGTCGGGCTCCAGGTAATAGGTCTTGTTGAAGAGGATCGGATCGACCTGCTCGCTGGGAACGAATTCGACGACGTCGATCTCCCGGCTCTTTTCCACCGGCAGGGAGGCCAGGTCCTCATCAGTGAGCACCACGGTCTGCTCGCCGTCGTCGTACGCCTTGGCGATGTCCTTGTACTCCACCACCTCGCCGCAGATTTCGCAACGGCGCTGATAGCGGATGCGCCCGCCGTCCTTTTCGTGGACCTGGTGCAGGCTGACGTCGTGGTCTTCGGTGGCGGCGTAAACCTTGACTGGGACATTGACCAGTCCAAAGGCGATGGCGCCCTTCCAGATGGCTCTCATGTAGTCCAGTGAACACTAAACCCCGGCGTCCGGGCCAGAGCGTCCCCGGGCCGGATCCGCGCCTGCCACCTCCTCGCCTATGGCCCGGTAGAGGTCCGGATCGGTGAAGTAGGCACTGTGCGACGCCGGAAACGGTTCGCCCGAGGTGATCTCCACATCACGGATCCCCGCGCTGCCGGAAAAGACATTTTCGGCGCAAAAGGACAGCAGATCCCGCTCATCCCAGAAGTTCAGCCACGGCACCGGAACGCTCCCCGGCTTTCCGGGTCCGGCATGAGCCAGCCCGCCCAGCAGGTAGAGCCACGGGCTTTGGGAGCCGGCGGTGACCAGCAGGTCAACCCGCATGCCGGCTGCGTCCCACTCCGGCCCGGTCAGCAGATCCACCGCCGCCACCCCGCCGAGGCTGTGCCCGAACAGGATGACCGGGGCGTCCTGCGGGGACAGGCGCAGGGCATTGGCAATGACGGACCGGGCGTCGGCTCCGCGGCGGAGGTAATAGATGATGCTGCGAGAAAAATCCGAAGCGGCTTCGGTCAGCGGCACGCGTCGGTCTACGGCGGCATTGGTCACCAGCTCCAGCACCCATCGCTGCACGCTGCCGGCCAGCACCCGTTCCTCCGCAGCCGCCGTATCCGTTTCCGCGGCCGCACCGGCCCCGGAAGCAGCAGGCCAGGGCGCCGCTGCTGCGCGCAGCAGATCCATTCCGGCCATTGCCAGGCCCCGTCCGCCGTCGGGCCCGGGCAGCTCCGCCGCGGCGGCGCTGTCCCGGTAGCGCGGCGGCAGTGCCGGCACCACGCTGACATCGCGAGCCGCGCCGGCGGCCCACGCGACATTCAGGACGGTGTAGTTGGCCAGACCGGGTTCCAGCACCAACTGCTCGCGGATGATCCGGGCAGGAACAGGATCGGGGCCGCCGGTGCCCTGCAGGAAAACCGGGGTTCCGGCGGCGGGAGCTGCAGTGCTCACGCCGGCCTTTCCGGTCCGGACCGGGCGTCCGGACACTGTTCAGGGCGCCACTGTAGGCACGCTGGCGGCGGAGCCGCCAGAGTCCTGACGAGAAAGCCCGGATGCTGCCTGCCGTGAAAGCCCGCAGGATGTCGGCGGCGCCCGCGGAACGCCGATAATGGAAGGGACGGAGGCGAATATGGGCAAGACTGCAGGCAGTGACGGGTTAGCGGACCCACGCGGCTCCGCCCGGTCCGAACTGACGGTGGGCCAGGTGGCGGAGCGCAGCGGGGTGGCGGTTTCCGCGCTGCACTTTTACGAGCGGCAGGGCTTGATCGCCAGCCGCCGCACGGCGGGGAACCAGAGGCGCTTTGACCGCTCCGTGCTCCGGCGGGTTGCGGTGATCCGGGCCGCCCAGCGCGCGGGAATCCCGCTGGCCACCATTGCGCGCGCCCTGGAAGAACTGCCGACGGACGCTGTGCCGGATCACAATGACTGGCAGCGGCTGTCACTGGCGTGGCGGCAGGAACTGGACGCCCGGATCCACTCCTTGGAGGCTTTGCGGGACCGCCTCGGCGGCTGCATCGGCTGCGGCTGCCTCTCGCTTGCCGAATGCCGGTTTGTAAACCCCGACGACGAATCAGCCGGCCGGGGAACCGGTGCACCCGTCCTGGACTACTGATGAGCGGCTGCGGCCGGGCCGCGGGTCGCCGCAGCGGGCGGGCTCCGATTTGACCTCAACCATTGTTGAGGTTCTAGCGTAGGACCTATGCTCACAGACCATTTCAAGGACGCCTTCCGTGCCCATCCGGCGGGAGTGGCCGTCATTACTGCCGACGGCGGGTCCGGTCCGGTGGGACTGACTGCATCGTCTGTGTCTTCCGTTTCGGCCGATCCGGCCATCCTGGTCTTTTCGCTGGCCTCGGCCTCCGGTTCAGCCGGCGTTGTTGCCTCTGCCGAGACCATTGTGGTGCACCTCCTGGGCGCCCGGAATGCCGGGCTGGCCGATCTTTTTGCCCGCCCGGGTTCCGAACGCTTCACTTCGGCGCTGGCCTGGGAGGATCTTCCCACCGGGGAACCGCTGCTGCGGGATGTGCCGCGGGCCCTCCGCGCCCGAATCCTGGAGCGCACCGCCGTCGGCTCCTCCGTACTGGTAACTGCCGAAGTCCTGGAGATCCTGAGCCCGGGGGCGCCGGACGAGCCGCTGGTCTACCACAACCGCACCTATCACCGGCTGGGTGACCACTCCACGCTCTAACCGGCGGACCCGGCGGACGGGCGGACAGGCGTAAGCAGGGCGGCCGGAGCAGCGCCGGCCGGGGTCCCTCGGGCCCAGGTGGGAACGGGCGCGCAAATGGCCTAGAGTGCTTTGCAGTGACACGGGGTGCCGACAGGCTGAGATAACACCCGTTGAACCTGATCTAGTTCGAACTAGCGAAGGGATGTCGCGGATGACTATTCGCCTGACACCGTTAATCGTTTCCACCCTCCTGGCGCGCCTGCGCGCCGAACCGCCCCTGGTGCAGTGCCTGACCAATGCCGTGGTCACGAATTTCACCGCCAACGTTCTGCTCGCGCTGGGCGCAGCACCGGCGATGACCGACATACCGGGGGAGGCAGGACCGTTCGCCCGGGCGGCCTCGGGTGTGCTGATCAATTTGGGCACCCCGCATGAGGAACAGCGCCGGGCCATGCTGGAGGCCGCCGAAGCCGCCAATGATGCCGGTACCCCCTGGGTGCTGGACCCGGTGGCCGTGGGCAGCCTGCCGGTGCGCACTGCCCTCGCGGCCGAACTGCTGGCCCTGCAGCCGACGGCCATCCGCGGGAACGCCTCGGAAATCATTGCTCTGGCCGGCCTCGGGTCCGGCGGCCGCGGCGTCGACGCCACCGACGATCCGGAAAGCGCCCTTCCGGCGGCGCTCCTGCTGGCTGAAAAATACAGTTCCGTTGTCGCCGTCTCGGGCCCCACTGACGTGATCACAGACGGCGTACAGACCCTGCGGGTCAGTAACGGTGATGCGCTGCTCACCAGGGTCACCGGCGGCGGCTGTGCGCTGGGCGCTGTCACCGCAGCATTCCTGGGCGCAGCCGACGACGGCGGCAAGTTGGCCGCAGTGGCGGCGGCAACCGCCGTTTACACCGTTGCGGCTGAACCGGCAGCGGAGTCCTGCTCCGGACCGGGCAGCTTCGCCGTCGGCTTCCTCGACGCCCTCGCCTCTCTCAACGCGCAGGACCTGAAGCAGCGGCTGGTGAGCGCATGAAGGCCGGAGTCGCTGACGTGTCCCGGGCCCGGGAGCGCGTCCACAACAGCGGCATTTACTTGGTGACCGACACGGTCCTTTGCGGGCCGCGCGGGGTCGTCGAGACCGTCAGGGCCGCAGTGGCAGGCGGCGTGGAAACCATCCAGGTACGGGAAAAGAACGCCTCGGCGGCTGATTTTTACGCCCTGGTCCTTGCTGTCGCCGAAGCCGCAGGAAACCGGGCGACCGTACTGGTGGATGACCGGGTGGACATCTACCTGGCGGCCCGGGCCGCCCGCGCCGGCGTCCACGGAGTCCACGTGGGCCAAAGCGACCTGCCCGCCGAACTGGTGCGCACGCTCGTGGGCCCGGACGCCGTCGTCGGCCTGACCGCCAACACCGCGGAGCATCTGGAAGCGCTCGCAGCGCTGCCGCCGGGAACCGTGGATTACCTCGGGACCGGGGTCATCCGGCCCACCCGCACCAAAGCAAATCATCCGAAGCCGCTGGGAATCAGCGGATTTACCGAGTTCGCGGCGCGGGCGCCGCTGCCGGTGGTGGCCATCGGCGGCATCGTGCGCGAGGACATCGGTGCGCTGCGGGCAGCCGGTGCCACCGGCGCCGCAGTGGTGTCGGCCATTTGCGCAGCGGCCGATCCGCAGGCTGCAGCCGCGGATCTGGTCCGGGCCTGGCATGCAGGGAGCCACGCATGAGCGCCGGCCGGATCCCCCGGATCCCCCGGATCCTCAGCATCGCCGGCACCGATCCGACCGGCGGCGCCGGAATCCAGGCCGACCTCAAATCCATCGCGGCCACGGGCGGGTACGGCATGGCCGTCGTCACCGCGCTGGTCGCCCAGAACACCCGCGGCGTGCGCTCGGTGCACACCCCGCCGGCCGGCTTCCTGCGCGAACAGCTGGAAGCCGTGGGCGACGACGTCGGCATTGACGCCGTGAAGATCGGCATGCTCGGCAGCACGGATCTCACGCAGACTGTTGACGCGTGGCTGGCGGAAGCCGGCGTGCCCGCCGTGGTCCTGGACCCGGTCATGATTGCCACCAGCGGCGACCGCCTGCTGGACGACGGCGCGGAGGCGGCCCTGCGGCAGCTGCTGCACCGCGTGGACCTGGTGACGCCGAACCTGCCCGAGCTGGCCGTGCTGGTGCAGGAACCGGTAGCGGAGTCCTGGGACTGCGCCCTGGCACAGGGCAAACGGCTCTCTGCCGCCTACGGCGTCAAGGTCCTGGTCAAAGGCGGGCACCTGGCGGGGGACCGGTGCCCCGATGCCCTGGTGGATGCCGGCGCAGCGGACCCCCTGGTGCTGCAGGTCCAGGCACCGCGGGTGGACACGGTCAACACCCACGGCACGGGATGCTCGATGTCCGCCGCCATGGCGACGTTCCATGCCCGCCTGGGCCGCTGGGACCAGGCGCTAACGGCGACCAAAGCCTGGTTGCAGGAGGCGTTGGAAAATGCCGACGAGCTCGACGTCGGTGCCGGCCACGGGCCGGTGCACCACTTCCACGGGGTGTGGGAACGCGGGCTGGAGCCCCTCCCGGCAGCGGGGACGGTGCAGGAACCGGTGGAGGAAACACCGCCCGTGGAAGCGGCCGGTCCGCACACCGGGGCGCTCTGGGAGCAGACGGCCGCCGTACGGACGGAAATCAATGAACTGGACTTCGTCCGGGACCTGGGCAGCGGAAAGCTGAACCGGGAAGCCTTCGACTTCTACCTCGCACAGGATGCCCTGTACCTCCGCGGCTACGCCCGGGCGCTGGCGCGTGCCAGCGAACTGGCTCCCGCCTTTGAAGAGCAGGTGTTTTGGGCCAGGGCGGCGTACGACGCGCTGGCCACCGAGATGGAGCTGCACACCTCGTGGCTGCCGGAGACGGGGGGCGCGGGACGCGGAGCTTCACCGGGGCCGGTCACCCGCGGCTATCTGCAGCATCTGCTGGGCAGCGCCGACGGTGCCGGTCCGGTTCGGGGTGCCCACGAATATGAACGGCTGGTCGGCGCCCTTCTGCCCTGCTTCTGGGTCTATGCGGACGTGGGCGCCCGGCTGTCCGGGACCAACCATTCCGGCCACCCCTACGCCGAATGGTTGAACACCTACAGTGATCCCGCCTTTAACGAGTCCACGGCAGCCGCGGTGCGCATTCTGGAACGCGTGCTGGACCGCAGCGCCGAGGACGTCCGGGAGCTCACCCGCTCGGCCTTCCGTGAATCGACACACCGGGAGTATGAGTTTTTCGCCGCGGGCGCGGGAGAATCGTAAGCACAGCAGCGGTGCCGGGCGGAGGCAGCAGCTCCCGCCCGGCATCCCCAACAGAAACGAGAGCACAGTGGTCAAGAAAAACTCCGCCAAGGACCTCACCGCCCAGCAGAAAAAGATGGTTGGGGTCGGAGCCACCGTCCAGGTGCTCCTGGCCGGCCTTGCCCTCGCGGACATCTGGCGCCGTCCCGCCGCCGAGGTGCGGGGACCCCGGGCGCTGTGGTCCGCGGCCTGCGCCGTGAACTTCATCGGTCCGCTGTCCTACTTCATCTTCGGCCGGCGCAAGTAGGCGTGGCGCCCGCAACGCGCTGGCCGGGCACCGGCCGCGCTGCCGGAGGAAAGACCGGAGGGAAAAACAGCACCGCAAAGACGCGGGAACCGGCACTGGATCCGGTCCGCCTGAACGCACTGACCGATGC
Source organism: Arthrobacter sp. Z1-15 (assembly GCF_054792395.1). NCBI lineage: Bacteria > Bacillati > Actinomycetota > Actinomycetes > Micrococcales > Micrococcaceae > Arthrobacter > Arthrobacter sp. Z1-15. Next base: position 32,433 of record NZ_CP096454.1, read on the forward strand.
GGCGGCGCCCGAAGCCTCCGGCAGCTTCGAGGGACTGCTTTTTGACGGCCGGTCCTTTGACGGCACAGACCTGCAGGGCAGCACCTTCACGGAGTGCGAATTCACGTCGGTGTCCATGACGGAGACCGGCCTGCGCGGAGCCAGGTTCCTGGATTGCCGGTTCAACGGCCTGTACGCGCCGGTGTTCCGTGCACCGCGCAGCACCTTCCGGGACGTGGTGCTGGAGGGCAGCAGGCTGGGATCGGCCGAGCTGTATGACAACGGCTGGAACTCCGTCCACATCGACGGCGGGAAGCTGGACTTCGTCAACCTGCGCAGCTCCCGGCTCACCGACGTGCTGTTCAGCGGCTGCACCATCGAGGAACTGGACCTGGACGGCGTTCAGGCCACCCGCGTGGCCTTCCGGAACTGCCGCATCGGCAGTTTGAACCTCTCCGGCGCCGTGCTGCAGGACGTGGACCTGCGCACCACAGACTTCCGGTCCATTACGCACCTGCCCGGTCTCAGCGGCGCCACTGTGGATGATGCGCAGCTGATGATGCTGGCGCCGCTGCTGGCGGCGAACCTGGGCCTGCGCGTGGAAGGCTGACTTAGCTTTCCTCCGCCAGCCGGGCCGCGTGCTTGGTGATGTTCTTGGCCATGGACGGGAAAATCAGGCCGTGGAACGGGGCAATCAGCCACCAGTACAGCTTGCCGCCCAGCCCCTTGGGGAAGTAGATGGCACGCTGCCGGTAGAGGCTGCCGTCGCCGTCGGGATCCACCCGCAGCTCCAGCCAGGCCTTTCCGGGAACCCGCATTTCGGCGCGCAGCCGCAGCAGGCTTCCGCGCTCGAGGAGCTCCACCCGCCACCAGTCCACGACGTCGCCGGTGAAGAGGGTGGTGGGGTTCCGCCGGCCGCGGGTGAGCCCGGCGCCGCCCACGGTCTTGTCCAGCACCCCGCGGATGGCCCAGGCCATGGGCAGCGAATACCAGCCGTTCTTGCCGCCGATGCCCTCGATCACCCGCCAGACATGCTCCGGAGCCACCGCAGACCGGCGCTGGCGGGAATCCACGTAGACGGTCTGCCCGGCCCAGTTCGGGTCGCTGGGCAGCGGGGATGAGGCCTCATCGGCCGCCGGGGAGGCTCCGGCCCAGGTGGTTTCCACCTCGCCGCGCTTTTCCTTGCCCAGCGCCCGCTTCACCGCTTCGGAATAGCCGGTGCGGCCGCCGTCGGGCCCCGGCAGGTAGTCGTCGATGTCGTGTTCCTTGGCCACGGCGTCGTGCTGGAGGGATTCGACCAGCGGCAGCGACATGGACCGGGGAATGGGCGTCACCAGGGCCACCCACATGCCGGCCAGCCGCGGGGCGGGCAGGGGCAGGGCGTAGATCCGGCGCCGCGGCAGGCCCGCTTCCTCAGCGTAGCCGTTCATGATCTCCGCGTAGGTCAGCACTTCCCGGGACCCGATGTCGAACGTGCGGTTGATGTCCGCGGGGAGGTCGACGGCACGGACTAGGTAATGCAGCACGTCGCGGATGGCAATGGGTTCGATTCGCCGGCGCACCCAGCTCGGCGCGGGCATCACCGGCAGGGTTTCGGTCAGGTGGCGGATCATTTCGAACGAGGCGGACCCGGAACCGATGACCACTCCGGCCTGGTAAACCACCGCGGGAACCTTGCCCTCAAGCAGGATCCGCCCCACCTCGGTGCGGGAGCGCATGTGCGGGGAGAGTTCACCCTCCGGATGCAGGCCGCCCAGATAGACAATCCGCCGAACGCCCGCTTCTTCCGCGGCTCGGGCGACGATGTTCGCAATGTCCTCCTCCTGGGCCGCGAAGCCCTTGCCGGAGGCCATGGAATGGACCAGGAAATAGACCGTATCCGTGTCGGCCATGGCACCTGCCACGGAGTCCCTGTCCGTGAGGTCGCCCTGGACAATCTCGACGTCGTCGTGCCACGGCACATCGTTCAGCTTCTCCGGGGAACGGACCAGGACGCGCACTTTGTGTCCGTCCTGAATCAGGAGCGGAACCAGCCGCCCGCCGATGTAGCCCGTGGCGCCCGTTACCAAAACCCGCTGTGGATCCGTCATCTTTCCAACTTACACAGGTCCTTCCACTGAACCGAGGGGAGCAGGAACGCCCGTGGCGTAATTCCCCCAGCAGTCTGGCAAATAGTGGAAATCGGCCCGTATTCCCGGTAAGACTAGGGACCATGGCGAGCAGCGGAGCGGGTCTGAAGCAGCAGGAAACCGTCAATGTGGACGGCCACCGCCTGCGGCTGACCAACCTCGACAAGGTGCTCTATCCGGAAACCGGAACCACCAAGGCCGAGGTCCTGGCGTACTACGCCGCGGTTGCCGAGGCGCTGCTGCCGCACTCCCGCGACCGCCCGTGCACCCGCAAGCGCTGGGTGCACGGCGTAGGCACTCCGGAGGATCCCGGGCAGGTGTTCTTCCAGAAAAACATTGAGACCTCCGCCCCCACCTGGGTGAAGCGGTTTCCCATCGAGCATAAGAGCGGCACCAACATCTATCCGCTGGTCAATGACCTGGCAACGCTGACCTGGCTCGCCCAGAGCGCCGCCCTCGAAATCCACGTGCCGCAGTGGCGCTTCGGCCCGCGCGGCAAGATCAACAACCCCGACCGGCTGGTGCTGGATCTGGACCCGGGAGAGGGCGCCGATCTGGCCCAGTGCGCCGAAGTTGCCCGGCTGGCCCGCGACATCCTGGCCGACATGGGCCTCGATGCCCGCCCGGTCACCAGCGGATCCAAGGGCATCCATCTGTACGCGGCGCTGGACGGCCAACAGACCTCCGAGGAGGTCAGTGCCGTGGCCCACGAACTCGCCCGGGCACTCGAAGCCGACCATCCGGACCTGATCGTCTCCGATATGAAGAAGTCGCTGCGCACCGGAAAGGTGCTGCTGGACTGGAGCCAGAACAACCGCAACAAAACCACCATCTGCCCATACTCCCTGCGCGGACGGTTCACCCCCACGGTTGCTGCTCCGCGGACCTGGGAAGAGCTGGAAGACCCCAACCTGGCGCAGCTTGATTACGAAGAGGTTGTGCGGCGGCTGGCCGACGACGGCGACCTGCTGGCGGGCATGGACTCCGGGGAACTGGATGCGGACGCGCTTGGGGACGGCGAATCCGCCGCCGCTGACCGGCTCAGCAAATACCGCAGCATGCGCGATGCCGCCAAGACACCCGAACCGGTGCCCGAGGAGCCCGCCGAACCCTCCGAGGGCAACAGCTTTGTCATCCAGGAGCACCACGCACGGCGCCTGCACTGGGATTTCCGGCTGGAGCACGACGGCGTCCTGGTTTCCTGGGCGCTGCCCAAGGGCCCGCCGGATTCACCGGACAAGAACCATCTGGCCGTCCAGACCGAGGACCATCCGCTGGATTACGGCAGTTTTGAAGGCACCATCCCAAAGGGCGAATACGGTGCCGGAGAGGTCCGGATCTGGGACCACGGCACCTACGAGAAGGAAAAATGGCGGGACGGCAAGGAAGTCATCGCAGTGCTGCACGGACAGCCCGACGGCGGACTCGCCTCTGAAGGCAGCGCCGACCGGCGGTTCGCGCTGATCCACACCGGGGGCCAAGGCGGGGCCAATAACTGGCTCATCCACCTCATGAAGCACCAGCCGCAGTCCGGACCGAACTCCGGGTCGGAAGACGCCGGGGCGGCGGCGAAGAAAGCCGGGCCGCTGACGAAAGAACCCGCAGCCACGGCAAAGGCCGGCGAAAGGAACGGGGCAGGTTCTGCAGATTCGCCGCAGGAGGCAGTCGCAGCAGCCGCCGCGGCACCCGCGCCCAGCCGTAAAACCCTTCCGGGTACGGCGGACGTCCCCCGGGCCGTGGCCGCCGACGCAGCGGAGCACGGCATGCCGTCACTGGAACCCATGCTCGCCACCTTGGGCACCCGCGCCGACGTCGGCGACGAGGACGAGTGGGGCTTCGAGATGAAATGGGACGGCGTCCGCGCCATTGTCGAAGTCACCCCGGAAGGAACCCGGCTGATCAGCCGCAACGGCAATGACATGACCGCCGCCTACCCCGAGCTGCAGGAACTGGGCGAGTACCTGAACGGGGAACGGGCCGTCCTCGACGGCGAGATTGTGGCGGTCAACAAGGCCGGCCGCCCCGACTTCGGGCTGCTGCAGCCGCGGATGCATCTCACAAAAAGGCGCGAGATCGAAGCCGCCGCCGCCCGGACCCCCGTGCATTTGATGCTCTTTGACCTGCTCTGGCTGGACGGAAATTCCCTGCTGGAACTGCCCTATACACAGCGCCGGGAGATCCTGCAGCAGGCGGTGGAACCTGCGGGGGAGGACGGCCATGTCCAGGTGCCGCCGGCGCTGGACATGTCCATGGAGGACGCGGTGGAATCCAGCAGGGAACTCGGGCTGGAAGGAGTGATGGCCAAGCGCCTGGCCGCCGTCTACCTGCCCGGCCGGCGGTCCAGGAGCTGGATCAAGCTCAAGAACTCCTTCACCCAGGAGGTGGTGGTGGTCGGCTGGCGCCCGGGCAAGGGCAACCGTGCCCACAAGATCGGCTCCCTGCTCGTCGCCGTCCCGGACGGACATGACCTGACCTATATCGGCCGGGTGGGCTCCGGGCTCAGCGAAAAGGACCTGGCCCTGGTGGGCGGCAAACTCAAGAAACTGGGCCGCAAGACGCCGCCGCTCAGTGACGTGCCCGCCGCCGACGCCTCCGACGCCCAGTGGGTCCGGCCCGTCCTGGTGGGTGAGGTGACCTATTCGGAGCGCACCTCCACCGGCAAACTCCGCCACCCCGCCTGGCGGGGGCTGCGGCCGGACAAGAAACCCTCCGACGTCGTGATGGAAGTCCCCTGACCGCCTGCTGACAGATCCGCTGAACCGTTCCGCCGCCGCACCTCCGCCGCCGATCATCCGCCGTCGGAACCCGCTGAACCAACCCGCCAAGGAGGCACCGCATGACCTCTGCGCCAATTGCACCGGAACAACCCCTGAGCGAGACCCTGACAGACGTGGACACGTGGTGGCGGGCCGCCAACTACCTCTCCGCCGGGCAGATCTACCTGCGGGACAACCCCCTGCTGCGACGCCCGCTGGAAAAGAAGGACGTCAAGGCCCGGCTGCTGGGGCACTGGGGCACCACACCGGGCCTCAACTTCATCTACGCCCACCTGAACCGGTTCATCCGCGAGCAGCAGCGGGAGGTCCTGTTCATCACCGGCCCCGGCCACGGCGGCCCCGCGAACGTCGCCAACGCCTGGCTCGAGGGCACCTACTCCGAGATCTACAGCCACGTGGGCAAGGACGAGGACGGCCTGCGGACCCTGTTTCGGCAGTTCTCCTACCCCGGCGGCGTGCCCAGCCACGCGGCCCCGGAAACCCCCGGCTCCATCCACGAAGGCGGTGAGCTGGGGTATTCCCTGGCACACGCCTACGGTGCGGTGTTCGACAACCCCAACCTGATCGCCGCCACTGTCATCGGCGACGGCGAGGCCGAAACCGGGCCGCTGGCCGCCAGCTGGCACTCCAACAGCTTCCTGGATCCGGCAGTCGACGGGGCAGTGCTGCCCATCCTGCACCTGAACGGCTACAAGATTGCCAACCCCACCATCCTGTCCCGGATGCCCGAGGAACAGCTGGTGAAGCTGATGGAGGGCTACGGCTACCGCCCCTACCTGGTCACTGTGGAGGACCCGGCGTCCACGGCACAGGGGCACGCCGATTTCGCCGAGGCGCTGGAAGCCTGCCTGGCGGAAATCGACGCCATCCAGGCGCCCTACCGCTCGGGGGCGCGCACGGCAGTTCCCGCCGACGCCCCGGACGCCGACGAGCGCAACATCCATGCCCCGCGCTGGCCGATGATCGTGTTCCGCTCGCCGAAGGGCTGGACCGGCCCGGCCGTGGTGGACGGCAAGCAGGTGGAGGGCACCTGGCGGGCGCACCAGGTGCCGCTGTCCGAAATCCACGACAACCCGGAGCATTTGGCGCAGCTGGAGGAATGGCTGCAGTCCTACCGTCCGGAGGAACTGTTCGACGACGCCGGCCGGCTGCGTGCCGGGATTGCCGCGCTCGCCCCGGCCGGAGACCTGCGGATGAGCGCCACCCCGTACGCCAACGGCGGCCGGCTGCTGCAGGACCTGGCACTGCCGGCCTACGCCGAGCACGCCGTGGACGTGGAGAAACCCGGAACACAGCGGATCTCCCCGATGATCACCGCCGGCGGCTACCTGCGGGACGTCATTTCGAAAAACCCGTCCAATTTCCGGATCTTCGGGCCGGACGAGACTGCCTCCAACCGGCTGCAAGCCGTCTACGAAGTGACGGACAAGGCCTGGCAGCAGCGCATCGACGAGATCGATGAGAACCTCGCCCGCAGCGGACGGGTGGCGGAAGTCCTGTCCGAGCACCTCTGCGAGGGCTGGCTGGAGGGCTACCTGCTGACCGGCCGGCACGGGGTGTTCAACTGCTATGAGGCCTTTGTCCACATTGTCGATTCCATGTTCAACCAGCACGCCAAATGGCTGAAGGTCAGCCGCGGGCTCTCCTGGCGGCAGCCCGTGGCATCGCTGAACTACCTGCTCTCCAGCCATGTATGGCAGCAGGACCACAACGGCTTCTCGCACCAGGACCCGGGCTTCATTGACCACGTGGTGAACAAAAAGGCGGACGTCATCCGGGTGTACTTGCCGCCGGACGTGAACACCATGCTCGCCGTCACCGAGCACATCCTGGGCACCCGGGACCGGGTGAACGTGGTGGTTTCGGGCAAGCAGCCCACCCCTGCCTGGCTTAGTCCGCAGGAAGCGCTGTTGCACGTCCAGCGGGGCATCGGCATCTGGGACTTCGCCGGAAGCGAAACCGCGGGGCCCGGCGGGAAGACCGATCCCGACGTCGTCATGGCCTGCGCCGGCGACGTGCCCACGCTGGAAACCGTGGCGGCCGCCGCCCTGCTGAAGGAGCAGTTGCCGGACCTGAAAATCCGGGTGGTCAATGTGGTGGACCTGATGCGCCTGCAGGACGAGGCGGAGCACCCGCACGGGCTCTCCGACAGGGATTTTGACACCCTCTTCACCCAGGACAAGCCCGTCATTTTCGCGTACCACGGCTATCCCTGGCTGATCCACCGGCTCACGTACCGGCGGACAAACCACGGGAATCTGCACGTGCGCGGCTACAAGGAGGAGGGCACCACCACCACGCCGTTCGACATGGCAATGCTGAACCAGATCGACCGGTTCCAGTTGGCCATAGACGTGCTGGACCGGGTAGCGTCGCTGGGATCAACGCAGGCCGGTTTCCGGCAGTGGCTGCAGGATGAACGGGCACGCTGCCGGCAGTACACCCGGGACGAAGGGCAGGACCCGCCGTACATCACGGGCTGGGAACTGCAGGAAGCCTCGGAACAGACTGCGGACTGAGCCGCGAAGGTACGTACTATCCATCTATCGAAGGAGAGTTCATTGACCACTGATCAGACGAGCGTAGTAGTTTCCCGGGTCATCGATGCCTCGGCAGCAGACATCTTCAACCTGTTGTCCAACCCCGAGCGCCACTCCGAGCTGGACGGCTCCGGCATGGTGGTCTCGGACGAGAAGACCGACCGCATCACCGCTTCGGGCCAGGTTTTCACCATGAACATGAACAACGAAAAAATGGGCGACTACCAGACGGAAAACCACGTCACCGGGTACGACCACAACAAGCTGCTCGCGTGGCAGACGGCTCCGGCCGGCACCGAGCCCAAGGGCTGGCAGTGGGTCTGGGAGCTGCAGGCCGACGGCGCGGATTCCACCGAGGTCACCCTGACCTACGACTGGTCCCACGTCACGGACAAGGAGACCCTGAAGAAGGTGTCCTTCCCGATGGTGTCCAAGGATGACCTCGAGGAGTCGCTGAACAAGCTCGCCGCGGCGGTCTCCGGAGCGTAGCGCTTCTCACCCCCGCACGACGACGGCGGCCGGTTCCCTTCGCGGTGAAGGAAACCGGCCGCCGTCGTAGGCTGTGCGATGCTGCTGGCACAGCGCACGAACAGCATGTGCGATGCTTCCAACAAGTGGCTGACAAACGCACTCGTAGGATGGACTTTAAAGATTCAGGAAAGGCAAGCGCATATGGCAGATCTCCTGAATCTGGACGACTGGGACTGGGCCGATGAAGAACCGTCAGGGGAGACAGACAAACAATGGCTGAGAGAGCCAGCCAGCGGGTCCAGATGGTTATTCAAACCGAACAAGCCTGACCGCTCTCAGGACGAGGCTTCCAGTGAGTACGCGGCTGGACAAATTGCACGATTGTTCAATGTGCCGGCGGCTACGGTGTCCTTGGGGCTCCGCAACGGCATACTTGGCTGTATCTCGTTGAACGTGGTGTCTGCGGAAACGCACGGGCTCGTTGACGCGGCGACATTCCTCAGTGCTATGGAGGAGGATTTCGACCCAAGGGATCGTCAGAGCCGTGGCCACAACCAAGAGAATATAGTTCGGCTACTCAGAGAGCTGGATCCGCCGGCCGCTTCCTTCCCGGGAGTGACAGCCACTGAAATCTTCGCGGACTATCTCTTGTTCGACGCATTCATCGGCAACACGGACAGGCACAGCAAGAACTGGGCCATTGAGACGCGCCTGGATGGTCCGGAGTTGCTGGCTCCAACTTTCGATCATGCCACTTCGCTGGGGATCACCAGTCGGGGGCGGGCTCGGGAGCGGTTGCTGGGGAACCTCACAGCCAAGACTGTCGAAGCCTTTGCAGAACGCGCGCATGCCGGTCGGTTTGAGGACGGACGGGATCAAAGCTTGGTGACTTATGCCATGCTATTTCTCAGGCGGTACGCCCCCGATCGTGCTTCTCTCTGGCAGCAGAGACTGGAGACCTTGGACATGTGTGAAGTACATGACGCTATTCGGTCGTCCGCAATGTCACCGCCCGGCGTTACGCTAGCTCTAGCCGTCACAACCACGAACAGGGAGAGGATGTTGAGATGCTTGAGATAGCTGGGACGAATCAGCTCAAGTCGACCGTCGCTGAGAACTCCCTCCTCGTTACATGGCAGAATCCGGAAACACGAGCTTGGTTCCTGATGGGCCACCTGCGGGAATCAGACGGCAGGTACACATTTGCCTATTACCCGGGTGTTGAAGAAAACTCTGATTTCCGTCCGGTTCCGGGGTTCGCCGACGTCTCAAAAACTTATGAATCCCGTGTCCTCTTTCCTCTTTTCTCATCCCGTCTCATGTCAGGGAAAAGGGCAGACCGCCCGGAATGGCTCGAATCCCTGGGGCTCCGGTCAGATGCAAACGCCTTCGAGATATTGGGCCGCTCCTTAGGCCGCCGTGTCGCTGACACCGTGGAACTGTACCCGGAACCAATTGTGGACTTTGCGGCGCGCACGGTGACTGCTGAAGTGCCAATTCATGGGCTCCGTTACCACCCTGACGGCCTGGATTTACTGGACCGTGGTGCACTACAAATCGACGACCGACTTGTAGTAGTCCCGGAGCCAGACAACAGGTACGACGACCGAGCGCTGGCCATATTCACGCCGGGCGGGGTCAAACTCGGATATGTGCCCGCGCCGATCCTCGAGTATTTGGCACGAAGTGGCCTGTCTTCACACAACGCGACAGCGACGGCAGTTCATGTGAATCCAAGGCAGTACGGCCACCACCAGCGCCTAATTCTCAACGTTGTGTGGAGCCTCTAACGCAAGGGAAGAACAGGAGCGCGCAGCAGAATCAAGCAGCTCACCCGCGGGGACGCATGGATGTCCGGGCACTTTACGATCTGCCGGGCTCGGTATTGCTCCGCGGGGCCCGAGGATCTGTTCGATAACGCGACCACCTACGAGATCGCCGTTCTGCCTAATCCTGCATAAAGTCCCAAGATAACGACGGCGGCCGGCACCTTCCCGTGGGGAGGTGCCGGCCGCCGTCGTTAGGCAGTGGATGAAGCAGCGCGGCGGTTAGACCGCCGACCAGCCGCCGTCCGACGGCAGGATGGCGCCGTTGATGTTCACGCCGTCGTCGCTGAGCAGGAACGTGATGGACGCTGCCAGCTCCTCGGCGGAGGCCAGGCCCGGAATGTTGACGCGGGCGGGGGTCAGGCGGGCTTCGCCGTACTCGCTGGTCTTGCCGCCCATCGGAATGCCGGTGGCCACGCCGCCCGGAGCCACGGCGTTTACGCGGATGCCTTCCTTGGCATACATGAACGCGGTGCTGCGGGTAATGCCGACCACTGCGTGCTTGGACGCCGTGTAGGCCACGCCGGAGGCCGAGCCGCGCAGGCCGGCCTCCGAGGTGATGTTCACGATCGAGCCCTTGTGTGCTTCGAGCATGGTCGGCAGCACGGCGCGGGTCAGGCGCATCAGGCCGTCCACGTTCACGGCGAAGATCTTCTGCCACATGGCGTCGGAGACCTCGTGCAGCGGGCTGAAGTCGTCATTGATGCCGGCTACGTTGGCCAGGCCGTCAATCGTGGCGCCGGATGCTTCCATGATGCGGTCAATGGCGGCGGCGTCGGTCAGGTCTCCCGCAACCGGAACAATGGCGTCGCCAAGCTCGGCGGCGAGCTCCTTAATGCGGTCCTCGGCAATGTCGACGGCGATGACGCGGCCGCCTTCGCGGACAATCCGTCCGGCGGTGGCGCGGCCGATGCCGGAACCGGCGCCGGTGACGATCACGGTGCGGCCTTCGAAGCGGCCGGGAACGGTCGGCAGGACGGCCTCGGCGGTTTCGGGCATGACGCCGCCGTTGGCAGCCTTGACGAGTTCATCCACGGCTGCCTGCGGGAACTTGCCCTGGCTCAGATCTACCAGCTGCTGCAGCTTCAGGCTCAGCGCCGGGCCCAGCGTGGACTCGTCGCTTCCGGCTGCGGTGAGCATGCCGCGGATGGCGGGTCCGCCCGCGGGGTGGTCGAGCCACTGCTGGACGGTGTTCTGGGCAGTGATGGGCTGGTTCGTGGCCATGCCGGTCCTTTCGGTCGGGATGCGGCCGCAGCTGCGGTCGCCTTCTTGCCGGCAGCTTGGCGCGTGGTTACACGTGTAAGTTGCCTGTATCGTCAGACTACCGGAGAAATCCGGAACTGATAAGTACCGGAAGGCGGGCTGCAGCCCGCCGTCCGGGGAACGGAAAGGGACGGCGAGGTGGATCGCAGAGTCACGTCAACCGACGTCGCGCAGGCAGCGGGAGTCTCGCGCGCCACCGTCAGCTACGTGCTGAACGGCAGTGCGGCCCAGAGCATTTCCGCGGCCACCAGGGAGCGGGTGCTGTCAGCTGCCCGCCACCTCGGATATACGCCCTCAACCGCCGCCCGGACCCTGCGCCGCGGACGCAGCGACCTGGTCCTGATGCTGCTGCCGCCCGAACCGCTGGGCCGGGCCCTGGCCATGATCATTGATGCCGCCTCCGAACAGTTGGAACGGCACGGCCTGCGGCTGATTGCGCACCGGCTGCCGCCGCAGGGCGGCGCGGTGTCCCTGGTCCATTCGCTGGCCCCTGCCGCGCTGATCCTGACCACTGCGCTGGAAGAGCCGGAGCTGGCAGCATTGCGGGCCGCCGGGCTCCCGGTCGCCTCGCTGCACGAGGCACTGTCCGATCCGCTCAGCCCCGACCTGGGCATCGGAGCGCTCCAGGTGAAGCACCTGGCCGAAGCCGGGCACCAGCGGATCGGAGTGGCTGTGCCGCCCGAACCCGGCTACGCCTGGCGGGTGCAGATCCGGCTGGCGGCCATCCGCGAGGCGTGCGCCAGGCACCGTCTGCCCCCGCCGGCGGTTGAACACCTGCGGCTGGACGCGGACGAGGCTGCGGCGTCGGTGGCCCGCTGGCTGGAGGCACCCGAGCCGGTCACTGCAGTCTGTGCGTTCGATGACGACCACGCCTTTGCCCTGCTCTCCGGACTCGCTGCGCTGGGCCGGCGGGCTCCGCAGGACCTTGCCGTGATCGGGGCGGAGGATGTTCCGCTGGCGTCGCTGGCGCTGCCCCCGCTGACCACGGTGCGCGTGGATACCCGGCTGCTGGGGGAGCGCTTCGCCCGGATGGCCCTGGCGGAAACGCCCGACGGCGGCGGGGACAGCGCTGCTCCGCCCGTGAGCCTCGCAGCACCCGGTGGCGCTGTTCCGCCCGTGAGCCTCATCGTGCGGGCCTCGGCCTAACGTCCGCGGACCTGTTGGTCCGTCACCGGTGCGGCCATGCTTCAACCGCCTGTTCGATCCGGCGCCGGGTGGCGGCCGGAACCGGCTCCACGACGTCAAGGACGGGCTCCGCCGGGGTGCGGGCAGTGCGCGGCCACCGCCAGGTCCCGACAACGACGCCGTCCACCAGCACCGCCGGCCGGAAAACGCCGTTGTTGCCCGGCACGAGAGCCGCCAGCATTTTCGCTCCCGCCACGAGCGACCGGTCGGCGTAGCCGAGGATCCATTCGTCGAACCCGGGCACCAGTGTGACGCCGGACGGGCCGGGGATCCGCGGTTCCCCCATGACCCACGCGGGCCGGCCCTCTACCTTCACCTCGACCAGGTTCCCGGCAGCGGCTGCGGCGCGCCGCACCATTGTCTTGGGCAGCTTGGTCCACCACGCGAGGTCCGCCTCCGTCACCGGCCCCCGTGCCCGGACGAAGCCCCGGACCACGTCCGCCAGAGCAGCATCCGGGTCCTCGGGGGCGCGGACCGCCGAAGCGGTGAGGTACTGCCGGCTGCCGGACGGGTCGAAGCTGCCCCAGTGCATCAGCCCTTCCACCGACAGGTGCATCAGCAGGTGATAGCCGCGCCCTTCGGTGGTGGGGATTCCGGCGGCCTCCCAGAGGCCCAAAACTTCGGAGCGCAGCAGGTGCCGTTCCGCCAGCGCCTCCCGCAGCGTTTCCCGGCCGCGGGAAACCACTGCGTCGTCCAGCCCCAGCTCGGCCCGCCGCCGGGCTGCCATGGCCCGGATGCGGTCGCCGGTGAAGTGCAGCAGTGCGGCCAGATGCTCCGGCGTGGTGGCAAACAGGGTGCCGCGCATCGGCCAGCTGCGCACCAGTTCCCCGCGGTCAAAGGCGTCCCGGACCTCCTGCACCCCGGTGCCGGGCCTTGACCGGATGGCTATCGCCTCCAGGACCGCGGGCAGGTCCTGGCCCTGGAGCGCGACGGCGCGGCGCACGACGTCGGCCGGTGCCAGTTCCGAGCCGCCCAGCAGCTGCGACTGCCACCGCAGCCGGCGCGCGTCCTGCCGTGTCAGTTCCATGGCAACGGGGCCAGGCTGCTACTGCGCGTCCCGGGCACGGAAGAGCTGCATCTGCCGGTAGCGCCGGCCCAGGGACTCCCGGCGGGGCTTTACCGGGGCATCTTCCGGTTCGGCGGTGAGGTCAATGTGTTTCTTGCCGAAGCGCCACAGCAGCAGGTCATCCAGCAGGCGGTCGGGGCCGGGGGAGTACCGGTGGTCCAGGGCCTGGCGCACCTCGGTGATCGCGTCGGCCTGCAGCAGTCCGGCGAGGTCCATGGTGGTTTTCATGCCGTGGGCTGCCAGCAGTTCCGCCGCCCAGCCCCAGTCGTCCCCGGTCTTCCGGTTCACGTGCGGCAGCAGGGTCATCCACACGTCCCGGATCCGGTTGGGGGTCAGCGGCGCACTGCCCTGGCCCTCCTCGTCCCAGAATCCGGTGACCGTCTCGTAGCGTTCGTGAAGTTCGGCAAAGGCTGTTTCCACCGTCTCGAGCATTGCCGCGGTAGCCGTGAACTGACGGTCAAAGTAGGGGCTCCAGGCCCGCGGATCACCGGCCTTGAAACGGATGTCGTGTTCAATTTCGGACCAGGCGTGAGCCAGCACGGTACGGATCTGCACCTCGAACAGGTAGCTGCCGTTGGGCCGCTGCTCCGGATCCAGCAGCCGGTGGTACTCGCGGACCGTCTCGTTCTGGATGGTCCTCAGGATCAGGTGCCGGCTGGAATAGCCGTAGGTACCGGACTCGATGGAACCGATGTCCTTTTCCCGGTCTCCGCGGCAGTCGAATTCTGCGCGCTGGCGCTTGATGAGGTTGGCTGCTTCGTCCACCTCGTGCGGCAGCGTCACGATGACCCGCAGGCCCACCAGATCGATCAGGTTCCGCAGCGGATCGGGAAACAGCAGCGTCGGCAGTTCATCGGGGTCCTCCGACGGCAGGGTCCGGGCAGCCTTGTCCCGGAAGGACTCCACCGTTTTGGTCCGCGAGGCGACAAACAGCGGGCGGACCGGACTGTCGGTGAAGGTGTCGCGCAGGCTTTCCTCCATTTCGCGGGTGAGTTTTTCCAGGGCCGGACGAACCCGCGCATACTCATCCGTGCTCGCCTGGACCACCGGACGCAGCCGGTCATCGAGGCTGTCCCACGCGCCCATAAGAAACTCTCCGTTCGTTCACGACCCCGATGGTCGCCCGCAGTCCGGCCGCGCCGGACTTTAGGCCAGGTACCACATTAGGCCCAGTTCCAGATTAGGCTTCCTCAGCATCAGATTAAGCCAGGTGAAGGAGACTGCCGATGCCGCCGAGTCCGCTGCGGATCCCCTACGGGCCCGATCCGGAACAGTACGCGGAACTCACGCTGCCCGGCCCTTCCGCCGCCGGGGACCCGCAGCCGGGCGTGGTGGTCATCATCCACGGCGGCTACTGGCGCTCCAAGTACTCGGCCGACCTGGGTTGGCCGGCGGCGCTCGATCTTGCCGCCCGGGGGTTCACCTGCTGGAACCTGGAATACCGGCGGGCCGGGAACGGCGGCGGTTGGCCGGAAACCTTCAGCGACATCGGTGAAGGAATCGATGCCCTCGAAGCCGCGGCGCGGAATTACGCTCTGGATCTGTCCAGAGTGACGGTACTGGGGCACTCAGCGGGCGGACAGCTGGCGGTGTGGGCAGCCGCCCGCCGCGGAGCCGCGGTGCCGGTAACCGGCGTCGTCAGCCAGGCAGGCGTCCTGGACCTGGGGCGGGCCCTGGAACTGGAGCTGAGCGACAACGCCCTGCGCAACTTCCTGGGGTCCTCGCCGGAAGCTGATCCGGAGCGGTACCGCAGCGCCGATCCGATGCTTCTCCTTCCGCTGCCCGTACCCGTAGCGGCCCTGCACGGAGACAACGATTCCCATGTTCCCCTCACCCTGTCCGCGGGGTTTGCGCAGGCTGCGGCGGCGAGCGGGTCGAACGCTGAGCTGCGGGTGGTTCCCGGCGACCATTTTGACCTGATCACTCCCGGGACGGCGGCCTGGGCCGCCGTCGTCCGCGCCGTCACGGAAGCCGCAGAAGGCAGGGGGATCTTTGATCTGCGCACTTCTTAAGGCGGCCCGCGGGCCGCTCTGTTAGGTTGAAGTCGTGCTCACAGTAATTGGCGAAGCCCTCGTGGACGAGGTTCTCAGCGACACTGCTCCCAAGCGTTTCCACCCCGGCGGCAGTCCGCTGAACGTGGCCGTTGGCGTGGCCCGGCTGGGCCGGCCGGTCCAGTTTGCCGGCCGGTACGGCAGGGATGAGTACGGCTTGCTGATTGAACAGCATCTGCGCGCCAACTCGGTCCTGACGCCGCTGCCCGCGGATGAGCTGCCCACGAGCGTGGCAACCGCGGTTCTGGACCCGGCCGGCGGGGCCCGGTACACCTTCGACCTCGAGTGGCAGCTGCCCTCGCTGGCGGATGCGCTGCCGCAGCTGCTGGACGGGACCACCCTGCTGCACACCGGTTCCATTGCGGCCATGCTGCGGCCCGGCGCGGACGCGGTGCTCCAGGCGGTGCAGCGCGCCCGTCCTGCCGTCACCATCAGCTATGACCCGAACTGCCGGCCGTCCATCATCACTGACGTGTCCTATGCGCGGGAACAGGCGGAGAAATTCGTGGCCCTGGCGGATGTCGTCAAGGCCTCCGACGAGGACCTTGCCTGGCTGTATCCGCAGGATTCACCCCGTGACGCCGCCCGGCGCTGGCTGGGTCTGGGACCGGCCCTGGTTGCAGTCACCAGCGGTTCCAAGGGAGCCTGGGCCGTGACCGCCTCCGGTGAAGCGGAGGCATCGGTGCCGCCGGTCACTGTAGTGGACACCGTCGGGGCGGGCGACTCGTTCATGTCCGCCCTGCTGGTTTCACTGATGGACCGGGAGCTCGACGGCGGCGCCCGGCGCAGTGAACTGGCCCGGATCGGGACCGGGGACCTGGAAGCAGTGCTCGGGTTCGCAGTCCGCGCCGCCGCCGTCACCGTTTCACGCGCCGGCGCCAATCCGCCCTACCGCGCAGAACTGGAAACCCCCTAATCCGGCCCGCGGGCACCGCTCCGGCATAACGTGCCCCACGAAGTCGACCATGAATTGGAGAGTGAACATGCAGTCCTACGATCCCTATGACGCACTGCCGCAGGTGCCGGCCTTCACCGTCACCAGCGACAGTTTCTCGAATCTCGAGCCGTTTACCCTGGCCCAGTACAGCGGCAAAATGGGGATTCCGGGCGGCCGGGATGAATCACCGCAGCTGAGCTGGTCCGGAGCGCCGGAAGGCACCAGGAGCTTCGCCGTCACCATGTTTGACCCGGATGCCCCCACCGGCAGCGGCTTTTGGCACTGGGCCGCCTTCAATATTCCGGCCACGGTGTCTTCCCTGCCGGCCGGCGCCTCCAACCGCCGTGAACTGCCCGCCGGCACGGTGGAACTGGCCAACGACGCCGGCTTCCGCGGCTTTGTCGGAGCGGCCCCGCCCGCCGGTCACGGTCCGCACCGCTACATGGTGGTGGTCCACGCCGTCGACGTCGAAACCCTGGACGTTTCCGCCGACGCGACCCCGGCCTTCCTCGGGTTCAACCTGTTCACCCACACTCTGGCCCGCGCACGCATTGTCGGTCTGGCGGAGGTTGCAGCGGAGTAGTGGACGGCGGCTGCACTGCCGCCTGCAGTGAAGCCGGCCGGGCCGGTTAGGCTGGAAGCCTGCGCAGCCGCGCAGAAGAACTTCGGAAGTGAACGAGGGTGCCCCGTGCGTCTGGTGGCAAGTGACCTGGACGGGACCATAGTCGGTCCCGACAACAGGATCAGTGACCGGACCGTCCGGGCGTTCCGCAACTGCGTGGAAGCCGGCATTGACGTCGTTTTTGTCACCGGCCGCCCGCCGCGCTGGCTCAGTCCCCTGCAGGAATTCTTCGGCCACCAGGGCACTGTCATCTGCTCCAACGGTGCCATTACCTATGATCTGGGTGCCGAGCGGGTCCTGAAGGCGCAGGCCGTGTCCCTGCCCGCTATTCTCGACGCCGCAGGCATTATCCGCGAGCTCTACCCCCGGGCACGCTTCGCCGCCGAGACCGTGGACGGTTTCCACCTGGGGCCGGGTTTCCTGGAACCCGGATCCGCCGAGCTGCCCGGCGCGGTCACGCCCGCCCCGCTGGAATCCACCCTCACCGACGCTGACACAGTCGTGAAGTTCCTGGCCCGCGTGGACGGCGCAACGCCCGACGAGTTCCTGCACCGGGTCCGGCCCGCGGTGGCCCACCTGGTCTCAACCACGCATTCCGCGCCCTCGGCGGCACTGCTGGAAATGTCGATGCTCGGTCTGGACAAGTCGGTCAACCTGTCCGACTACGCTGCCTCGCGGGACATCGACCCGGCTGACGTGGTGGCCTTCGGCGACATGCCGAACGACGTGCAGATGCTGCAGTGGGCCGGGTGCGGTTACGCCATGGCGTCCGGACATGCGGACGCCCTCGCCGCCGCGGACAAGGTGGCACCGGCCTTCGCGGACGACGGCGTGGCCCGCGTTCTCGAAGCGCTGCTGCGCCGCGCCTGACCCGGACTGTTGCCGTCCGCCGGTGCCCCGGTCTGCCCCGTCCTCCTTCTGAACGGCTTACGGCGGCGGCTGACCCGGCCCGGCGGATCCGCCCGCTGCTGCCCTTCCTGCCGCCCGCCGGGAGTGCAGGAGCCGGTGCGCGGTAATGACCACGGCCAGCCAGGCCAGGCCGAGCGTCCAGGCCACCAGGACGTCGGTGAACCAGTGGTGCCCCAGATATACCCGGCTCAGGCCCATGGCGGCCGCAAAACCAGCGGCGGCGAGCACTGTCAGCACCTTGGCGCCGCGGCTTTTCAGGTGCAGCACCAAGAGGTAAGCCACCACCCCGGATATGACGACTGCGTTCAGTGAATGGCCGCTGGGAAATGACGCGGAATGCTCAAAGGGGGGCACGGCTTCCGTCAGCGGCGGCCGGGCACGGCCAATCAGTTCCTTGCCGGCGACCGTCATCAGCAGCGATCCGGCGGCTGCAGCGGCCACGAGCAGCACCGGCGTCCAGGACCGCCACTTCACTGCCATGGCCGCCACAGCCGCGGCCGCCAGGATGGGCATGCCGATGCTGCCGCCGAGATTGGTGAACGCTGTCACCGCAGTATCCAGATCCGGAGAGCGCAGGGCCAGGGCAGCATCCAGGAGGGGCTGGTCCAGCCGGGCCACCCCTTCGGACTCGGTCACCGACTCATAAACTTCCGCCGACCCCAGGGTCAGCAGAACAGCCGGGACCAGGCCCGCGGTCAGCGTAATCAGCAGCGCCGCGTGCGGGGAGGTCCGCTGCACCAGCCATGCGAACGCGGCCGCGAGCCAGCCCGGCACGCGGGAGCCGGGCCGGCTCGGAGGACCGGAGCGCTGAGGGGGAAGTGCGGAACTGTCACGGGTCATCTAGACAGTATGCCCAATCGCCGGCAGAGCCAGTCCAGGTTTTCCGCCAGGCCTGCCTGCCAGGCCTGCCAGGAATGGCCGCCGGGCAGCGTCTGGAGCGTGACGTCCATGCCTGCGGCCCGGGCCACAGCAAAAACCGCCTCCCCTTCCGGTGCAAACACGGGATCCTCCGCCCCCACCACCACAATCCCCGCCGAGTCCGGAAAGGAGAACCGCTGCAGCCGGTCCAGGGCGTTCTGGTTGTTGAAGGCCGCGGAGTTCCCGTTGAAGTAGGTGTTGATGAGGGCGTCCCGCCCCTGCGGAAGGCCGGGTTCGGCCGCTCCGGAGATGTCGATGAAGGTCGGGTAGGCGTCCGGGAAGTTGACGGCGAGCTGCAGTGCACAGGTTCCTCCGTAGGAATAGCCGGCTACCGCCCACTGGCGCCCGCCGCGCAGTCCCGACGCCAGATTCTGCTGGACCCACGCCGGAACGTCCAGCGCCAGGTACGTGGCGGAGGAGCTGACCGCGGAATCAAGACACAGCGGCCAGTTGCTGTTGCCGGCATTGGAGGCATCCGGCATGACCACCACCGGGGCGAGCCCGCGGTGGGCTGCAGCGAAGGCATCCAGGATGTCGAGCAGCTGCCCTCCGATCAGCCAGTCGGAGGGGCTCCCCGGTTTGCCGTGGATCAGCACCAGGACGGGGAGGTTTACTGCGGGCGGATCGGCCAGATAAGCCGGAGGCAGATACACCAGCGCGGGATCGGAGGCGTAGCCCGACGTATTTCCCGGGATGTCCGCGGAATACAGCTTCCCGCCGGCCGGCATGTCCGGCGGGGGCATCCAGTTGGCCTCCGTGGTGTCCGGAAGCCCTGCGGCGTCGTCCGGGCTGCGTTCCGGCAGGCCCGAGGCCTCCGGCGCAGGCGGGCTGACGAGCGACCCCAGCGTGGGGTATTGCCGGTACGCCGTGTTGGCTGCCTGTGCCACTGCCGCCACGGCCAGGGCCGCCGCGGTGAGTGCCAAAACGCGGGACCTTGCCCGGTCTGCCGTCCTCAACCGCGCAACGGCAAGGATAACCGCAAGTATTCCTGCGGCAGCATATAAATAGAGGCTGCGCGGCAGGGACGCATCCCACCAGTAAAAGACTGTCTCGGCCAGCACCCCGAGGATAAGGGTCAGCACCGCCGCCGCCACGGCGGCCAGGGGAACAACGGTGAGCAGATGGCGGCGCCCTCCCCACACGAGCCAGGCCAGGGACAGCCCGCCCAGAACCAGGGCGGCCGCGGGAACCGGCCCGCTGACGAGCGAAACGGAGTTCACCGGGAGCCGTCGACGATGTTCCGCACGAGGGAAAGGCCCTGGGCCAGGGATATCTTCGGCAGGTAGGCCCTCGCCACCGCGTTGCCGATGGCCGGCAGGGAGGCCGGATCGCGGTACGTCATGTACAGCGGAACGTACCGGGGCTGGAACTTTGCCTTGAAGGCGAGCAGGGACCGGAAGCCGTAGACCGGTTCCAGGGTGGTTCCGAGCACGTCCAGGACGGAGTCCAGGATGGAGGAGTCGCCGTCCCCCGGCCCCCGGCCGGAACCGTCCGCCGGGTCCGTTTCCGGTCTCGAAGCAGGCCGCGCGCGGGCCAGAGGTGCTCCCGAGAGGCTCAGCACTTCATAGCCTTCGTCCTGCAGCATCCTCGCAGCCGAGGCGATCAGAAAGTCCATGGCCGGACGGAAGCCGCTGCTGCGCCGGCGCATGAAGTCCAGTGTCCATCCCACCACCTGCCCGTCCCGGTAAATCGGCAGCCAGGATGTCACCGCGTGAACGGTGCCGTCGCTGTCCACGGCAATCAGACAGCGGACCTCCGGGTCCTCCATCTCGTCCAGCCCGCCCAGGGTGAACCCCATTTCCGGCATTTTCTTGTCTGCCACCCACTCTTCGGAAATGGCATGCAGCTGGTCCAGCACAGCGAGGGGCGCCGTCGAATAGCTGATCCACCGTGCCTCAATGCCGGCCTTGCGGGCATGGTTGAGCGCGGTCCGGGCGTCCTGGAATTTTTTGCCCCGGAATTCCAGGTTTCCCAGCGGCAGGATGGTCTCCTCGGCGACCTGGAGCCGCGAGAATCCCATGCCTGCCGTGATGGTTTCCACCTCTTCATCCACTGAGTAAAAGCAGGCGGCACTGCCGTTGGCCGTGCAATACGCAGAGAACTCTTCGACTGTGCTGCGCAGCTCGGTCCGCGGTCCCACGGGCGGGCCCACGGTCAGTGCAACGCCGAGATTGGGGCGAAACGCGAAGTAGGAGTTGCCGCTGGACGAAAACCAATACGTATTTCCCGGCCACAGCGTCATCCAGGCCATGGTTCCGCCGCCGTGGGTTTTCAGCAGCGTCCTGGCCCGCTCCGAGTCGCTGGTATCCCGGCGGTAGGCAGGCTCCCAAAAGGATCCGAGCAGGAGCAGGCAGACCAGCACCCAGAACAGCAGCCCGATGCCCTCGTAGAGCAGGTCGGCCGGCACGGTCCGCGGCAGCAGCCCCGGCGTAGACCTTGGAAGTTCCAGTTCCAAAACCGGCAGGAAACGCTCCGGAAGGTCCGCAATGAGAGCCTGGGCGGTGGCCTGCGGGGTGAAGGAGCTCCTGAGCGCAAGCCCGGCAAGGACGTACACGGCGCTGAGCAGTGCCGCCGCCCCTGCGACCCTGACCCAGAACCGGCGGTACGTACCCGGCGCGGCGGAGACGGTGAACAGGCCGCGGGCCGCACAGAGCAGCACAAACACTGCCAGCGGCACCAGCACGGGCAGGAACAGGGCTAGAGCGCCTTGCGCCGCTCCCAGGTTGTACCCGCCGCCCGGGTCCTCCGCGCCGGCATACCGAACCGTGCGGACAGCCGCCAGAACGGTCATCAGGCCCTGCAGGACGACGGCGCCCCACCAGGCGAAGTGCCGTCCCCGCCGCAGTCCGTCCGCCAGGACAATCAGCAGGACCTGGGGCAGGGTCGCCAAAAAGAAACCTGCAGGTCCGGCGCGGAGCCGGAGGCCGGCTTCGCCGCAGTCCGCGCTCTGCCCGGGGTCGCTGCAGAGCGCGGCCAGGGTTTGCGGATCCACGAGCTGAATATCGGTGTTCAGGAACCGCAGTACGGCCAGCGGTCCCACCGCCTGGGCGCTGAGGGCGGAAATGACCGGTCCCGCGGCCGACGCCGCCACGACGAGGGCCACCAGCACGCGTGCTTCCCGCCGGGTGGCGGTCAGCTGCCCGGGAAAAGCGGGGAGACGTCCCGCCAGCAGCGGGCCGGCCAGCGCACCCGTGACGGCGGCTCCGAGTACCGTGACGCTGTGGAATGAGCCGCCGTAGAGGGCCAGGAGGACCAGGAGGGTGAAGAGCCCCACCCGCAGCCTGCGCCGCCAGAGAGTGGGGAAGCGTGCACTGGCGGCCGTGGCAACGCCGCACACCATGGCCAGGGGGCCGACAAAGGACTCTGATTCCAGTGCCAGGGACCAATCGCCGGGAATTGTGTTGGCGGCATGCGTGAAGCCGACGGCGAACAATGCCCCGAGAACCTGGGCGGACACTGCCGCCGCTGCCAGCTTCGCGGAACCCAGAACCCGTTCACAGGGCAGCACCACGAGGAGGATCAGCAGCGTTGCGGCGACGTATCCGCTCGGGCCGGAGGCCCAGAAGCCGGAGAGCAGCAGGGCCGGCCAATACTCGGGAAGCGATCGGGAGGAGAGGACAACCCAGTCCTGCAGCGGGCCGGAGGGGCCGGAAACAAGGCTTTGGCTGACAATTCCTGCAACCCAGAAGAACGCGGTGAAGGCCAGGGTTACCGGCCCGAGCCGGGCGCTGCCGCGCAGCAGGTGGGCCTGCCACGAGAGGATCCGCATGATTCTCGAGGGTCTTTTTGCCGGGGACTGAGTCGCCAAAACCGGGTACCTCCGCACCACCTCGCCGCTCCCGGCGCCGAGACAGCGGCAGCCGTGCTGCCAGTCTAGGTCGGAGCTTTCCGGAACGGGATGCGCGGTGCCGCTGCGCCGCCCTGTATGGATAAAGTACGCAGGTGAGCTATCCCTATTTCGACTCCCCGGTCCCGCTGGGCCTTTCCCACCGCGGATTCTCCCCGGACGGCTTCGAAAACACGATGGCAGCGTTCCGGGCCGCCGCAGCCCTGGGTTTTGGATATCTCGAAACCGATGTGCGCACCACCCGCGACGGTGTCCTCCTGGCGTTCCATGATGCGTGGCTGGACCGGGTTGCCGGCACCGGCGGTCCCGTGGACAGCCTGAGCCTGCGCGAGGTTCGCCGCGCCCGGGTTGGAGGAGCGGAGCCCATTCCCGCGTTTGAGGACGTATTGACCGGGCTGCCCGGACTCCGGCTGAACGTTGATATTAAAGATGCTGCCGGTTCGGCTGAGCTGGCACGGCTGCTGAACAAGCACGGTGCCCAGGACCGGGTCCTGGTGACCTCCTTTTCGGACCGGCGGCGGCTGGCGGCACTGCGTCGCCTGGACCGTCCGGCGGCCAGCTCCGCGGGCGCCGTTTTCACGGCCCTGACCGTATTGTTCGCCCCGGCCGGTCTCGCGGGCGTACTGGCCCGGCTGGGACGGTACCAGTGCCTGCAGGTTCCGGAACGGCAGGGTCCGGTGCGGATTGTGACCCGGAGGTTCCTTTCCCGGTGCCACCGGGCCGGTCTGCAGGTTCACGTCTGGACGGTGAACGACGCCGCTGATATGGAGCGCCTGCTCGATCTGGGCGTGGACGGCCTGGTTTCCGACCGGGCCGATCTGCTGGCCGACGTGCTGGCTCGGCGGGGAAGCTGGCCGCAGGGACGTTCCGTGAAGCCCTGACCCGCTGCCGCCATCCCGCAGGATGGACCCCGGGACTGGCAGTATGGGTGCATGCGCGTACTCATTGCCCCGGATAAGTTCAAAGGCTCACTTTCAGCAGTGGAAGCGGCAGCAGCCATGGCCGAAGGCGTGCTTTCCGTGTATCCGGAAGCCGATGTGACCCTGGTGCCGGTTGCCGACGGCGGCGAAGGCACCCTGGAGGCTGCGCTCGCGGCCGGGGCAAAGGAGTACACCGCCGGTGTGCGCGGACCGCTGGGAGGGTATGTCACCGCCCTGTGGGCCATGACCGGGGAGACGGCCGTGATCGAGACCGCCCGCGCCTCCGGGCTGATGCTGGTGGATCCCTCCGTGCAGTCCTCGCTGGCGGCAACAAGCTACGGCAGCGGAGAGCTGATCCGCGAGGCACTCGACGCGGGAGCCACCGAAATTGTGCTCGGCATCGGCGGCTCTGCCATGACCGACGGCGGATCAGGCGCACTCACGGCCCTGGGGCTGCGCATCCTGGACGCAGCCGGAGAACCGGTGCCGCCGGGCGGCGCGGGCCTGTCCCTGGCGGCGTCCATCGATGCCTCATCCCTGGACAGCAGGCTGCACGGGGTGCGGGTCCGCATCGCCGCCGACGTCACCAACCCGCTGACCGGACCTGAGGGCGCTGCCCACGTGTTTGGCGAACAGAAGGGTGCCGACGCCTCTGCCCGCCTGCTGCTGGATGAAGCCCTGGTGCGCTGGGCTGCGCTGCTGCGCGAGGTGACCGGCGTCGACGTCGATATTGCGGGAGCCGGCGCGGCCGGCGGTTTCCCGTCCGCGTTCCTGGCGTTCACCGATGCGTCCCTGGAAAGCGGCTTTGACGTCATCTCACGGCTTACCGGGCTGGACACCGCCCTGGCCACGGCTGACCTGGTGCTGACCGGCGAGGGCTCCCTGGATGAACAGTCCCGGTACGGCAAGGCTCCGCTGTCCGTGGCGGAGCGTGCCCGAGATGCCGGCATTCCGGTGGTCGCCCTCGCCGGACGGATTACCCTTCCGCCGCACGTGCTGGCGGAATACGGGGTGGTGGCAGCGGTAAGCCTCCTGGACCTGGCGGCGGATCCGCAGGACGCGATGGACCGGGCCGGCCGCTGGCTGACCCGGGCCACGGTCCAGGCCCTCGAAGGGGCCTAGCCCAGCCGGCTCGGCCTGGCGCCCCGGTCTTCCATGGGCTGGTCCGGATCGGTGCCGCGCCACCGTGCAATCGCCTGCATGCCGTGGAAGGCCAGCAGTGTGGCGCCGGTGCCCAGGGCGATGCCGCCGAACTCCAGTCCGGCCACCACCCAGGTGAAGTTGGCGATGGCGATGATAAGGCCCAGGCCCGCGGTGGAGAGGTTGATCGGGTTGGAAAAGTTCACCTGGTTGTCCACCCAGATGCGCACGCCGAGGATGCCGATCATCCCGTAGAGGATGACGCCGGCCCCGCCCAGGACGCCGCCGGGAACGGTGGCGATCATGGCGCCGAACTTGGGAAAGAGGCTCAGCAGAATGGCCACGATGCCGGCCACCCAGTACGCCGCTGTCGAGTACACCCTGGATGCTGCCATGACACCGATGTTCTCCGCGTACGTGGTGGTTGCTGAACCGCCGCCGGAGCCGGCCAGCACGGTGGCCAGGCCGTCGGCCATCAGGGCGCGGCCGGCGTAGGGGTCAAGGTCGCTGCCGGTCATCGCCGCTACGGACTTCACGTGTCCAATGTTCTCGGCCACCAGCACCAGGACCACCGGTACAAACAACCCGATGACGGAGAAGTGGAAGGTGGGGGACTGGAAATCCGGAAGCCCAAACCAGGCGGCGTCGCTGATGGCCTGGAAGTCCACTTCCCCCTGCCAGATTGCCGTGAGGTAACCGGCAACCACGCCCAGCAGGATGGCGAGACGGCCGAGGAACCCTTTGAAGAGGACTGTGGCCACCAGGATCGCCACCACGGTGACGGTGGCGGTCAGGGGGCCTTTCTCAAAGTTGTCGCGGGCCGAACCCGCCAGATTGAGGCCAATCAGCGCAACAATCGTGCCGGTGACCACCGGCGGCATCAGAATCTGGATCCATTTGGTCCCGGCAATCTGCACGGCCAGGCCAATGAGGAACAGCGCCGCTCCTGCCATGATGATTCCGCCGAGGGCTCCGCCGGGTCCGTGCTGGCTTGTGGCTGCTGCGATGGGGGCAATGAAGGCGAAGCTGGAGCCCAGGTAGCTGGGTACCCGTCCGGCCGTAATAATCAGGAACAGGATGGTGCCGATACCTGAGAACAGCAGCGTGGTGGCGGGAGGAAACCCCGTCAGCAGGGGAACCAGGAAGGTGGCGCCGAACATGGCAACCACGTGCTGGGTTCCGATGCCGATGGTCCGCGGCCAGCTCAACCGCTCGCCGGGAGCTACGTATTCGCCTGGTTTGATCGTTTTGCCGTCGCCGTGAATGGTCCAGGCCGTACCGAATCTGCTCATGGGTGTGCCTTTCAAAGACCAGGGGAGGGTTCGTGCAGAATAGTACCGGGCGTTGATGTCCACGGTGTTACCTTGCAGGCGGAACCATTTTACCGGCAGAACAATTGGGCGGACGCCGCAGTCCGCTGCGAACGGACGGATCAGCATGGGCATATCAGTTTCGGGACGAACGGTACTCATCACCGGCGCGGCCAGGGGCATGGGGCGGCTGTACGCCGAGCGGGCGGTGCGCGGCGGCGCCGCAAACGTGGTCCTGTGGGACCTCGACGCCAATGCGCTGGAAGCCACGGCCGAGGAGCTGCGCGCCGAAGGCGGGAGCGCCGTCCACCCCTTCGCCCTGGATGTCGGTTCCCTGCCTGAAGTAACTGCTGCGGCCGGCCGGGTCATGGCAGAGGTTGGGGTTCCCGACGTCCTGATCAACAACGCCGGAATCGTGCGCGGCAAGTATTTCTGGGAACACGTTCCCGAAGCGGACATCAACGCCGTCATGCAGGTGAACGCGGTAGCGCCCATGCAGATCACCCGCGCCTTCCTGCCGCAGATGATCTCCCGCCGCACTCCGGCCCGGATCCTGAACGTCGCGTCGGCGTCGGGCACGCTGTCCGTGCCGAAAATGAGCGTATACACAGCGTCCAAGTGGGCAGTGATCGGCTGGAGCGATTCCCTGCGGCTGGAGCTGAATGAATCCGGCAACGGTCACATCCAGGTCACCACACTCATTCCGAGCTACATCAAGACCGGCATGTTTGCCGGAGCCAGGGGACCGCTGATGACACCGCTGATGGAGCCGGACTACGTGGTGGACCGGGCCTGGACTGCGCTGATGGCAGGCAAGGCCCGGATCCAGCTGCCCTGGACCGTGCCCCTGGGCAGCGCCCTGCGCGGACTGCTGCCGCAGCCGGTGTGGGACGTGGTGGCCGGGCGGGTGTTCAAGGTGTACCGGTCGATGGACCACTTCACCGGCCGTCCTTCCGCTGCGGTCGCAGCAACGCCGTCGGAGGCCAGCCGTTGAGCACTGAAGCACCGGCGGAATTCTCCGGCACCCTCCCCGAATCCCGCATCTCCTCCACTGTGGCGGCGGTGCGGCGCACCTACGAGTCAGGCCGCACCAGGCCCCTCGCCTGGCGGCGTGCCCAGCTCCAGGGCCTGATCCGCATGCTGACCGAGCGCGAAGCCGACTTCAGCGCCGCCCTGGCCCGCGACCTCGGCAAGAGCCAGCTCGAGGGGTACTTGACGGAGCTCTCGATCACCCGTGCCGAAGCGGAGTACGCGCTGAAGCATCTGGCCCGGTGGACGCGCACCACCCGGGTTCCCGTACCCCTGGGCCTGCAGCCCGCCTCGGCCGCGACGGAGCCGCAGCCGCTGGGGGTCGTCCTGGTCATTGCCCCGTGGAACTATCCGGTGCAGCTGCTGCTGGCACCGCTGATCGGTGCGCTGGCGGCCGGGAACGCAGCAGTGCTGAAGCCTTCGGAGCTGGCTCCCGCCACGTCCGCGGCAGTGGCGGAGCTGCTGCCCCGGTATCTGGATCCGGACGCCGTCGTCGTGGTGGAAGGCGGCCGGGAAGCCAGCACGGCGCTGCTCGCCGAGCGTTTCGATTCCATCTTCTTCACGGGCGGGGAACGGGTGGGCCGCGTGGTGCTGCAGGCTGCGGCCAAGTACCTGACCCCGGTCACCCTTGAACTGGGCGGGAAATCACCCGCCGTCGTGCTGGACGGCAAGTTTGCCGCCATCGCCCGGCGCCTGGTCTACGGAAAACTGCTCAACGCAGGCCAAACGTGCGTGGCGCCGGACTACGTCCTTGTCACCGAAGAGGCCGCTCCCAAACTGCGCAAGCACCTGGTGCGTGCCGTCAGGGAGCTCTTCGGCAAGGATCCGGCCAAGAGCGCCGATTTGGGCCGGATCATCAACGAGCAGCACTGGGACCGGCTGCACGGCCTGCTGGAGAGCGGAACCGTGCTTGCAGGAGGCGGCGGGGACCGTGATTCGCTGTACCTGGAACCGACAATCCTGACGGACGTCTCCCCGGAGTCCCCCGTGATGCAGGAAGAGATTTTCGGGCCGATCCTGCCCGTGCTCACCGTGCGGGACCTGGACGAGGCGATGGACTTCATCAATGCCCGCCCCGTGCCGCTGGCGTCCTACCTGTACACGCAGTCCGCCGCGAACCGGAAATCCTTTGAACGCGGCGTGCGGGCGGGCAGCGTGAACCACAATGTGAGCACCGTGCAGCTGGCCGTTCCCGGGCTGCCGTTCGGCGGCGCCGGTGCTTCGGGCACCGGCGCCTATCACGGCAAGTATTCCTTCGACACCTTCAGCCAGCTGCGTCCGGTCTTCACCAAGGGCACCCTGCTGGACACGCTGAAGGTCGCCTACCCGCCGTATAACGGACTCAAGCGGCGGCTGCTCCGGCGCCTGCTCTGACTCCACCCCGCTGCGCCCCTCGCGCCCCGCCCCTCTCCTTCTCCCTGCGGGGCCGGAAGGCTGGGGTGGAAAGGACCGGGCGGGGCAGCGGGAGGGGCTAGGAGATAACCGCGTCCACGATGGCCTTGGCCTCGGCCTGGACCGTGCGCAGGTGTTCCACGCCCTTGAAGGATTCCGCGTAGATCTTGTACACGTCCTCGGTTCCGGAGGGCCGCGCGGCAAACCAGGCGTTCTCGGTGGTGACCTTGAGTCCGCCGATCGGAGCACCGTTGCCGGGGGCCTCGGTGAGGCGGGCGGTGATTTCCTCGCCGGCCAGCGTGGTGGCCGTGACGTCCGACGGCGAAAGCTTGGCCAGCGCCGCCTTCTGGTCCCGGCTCGCCGGGGCATCCACCCGGGCGTACTCCGGGTCGCCGAACCGGCCGGTCAGCTCCCGGTACCGCTGGGACGGGGTTTTGCCCGTGACAGCGGTGATTTCCGAAGCCAGCAGTGCCAGCAGGATGCCGTCCTTGTCGGTGGTCCATGCCTTGCCGTCCCGGCGCAGGAAGGACGCACCGGCGGATTCCTCTCCGCCGAAAGCCGCCTCGCCGGTGAGCAGGCCCGGAACAAACCACTTGAAACCGACGGGAACCTCCATCAGGGTCCGGCCGAGGTCTCCGGTGACGCGGTCGATCATGGACGACGACACCAGGGTTTTGCCCACCACTGCGTCCTTGGGCCAGTCCGCGCGGTTCCGGTAGAGGTAGTCAATGGCGACGGCGAGGTAGTGGTTGGGGTTCATCAGCCCGGCATCCGGGGTGACGATGCCGTGGCGGTCGGCGTCGGCGTCGTTGCCGGTGGCGATGTCATACTCGCCGGCGCGGGCGATCAGGGAAGCCATGGCGTACGGGGAGGAGCAGTCCATACGGATCTTCTCGTCCCAGTCCAGGGTCATGAAGGCCCACTGCGGGTCCACGTTCGGGTTGACGACAGTCAGGTTCAGCTTGTGCATCTCTGCAATGGCGCCCCAGTAATCCACGGAAGCGCCGCCCAGCGGGTCGGCTCCGATGTGCAGCCCCGAGGCGCGGATGGCATCCAGGTCCAGGACCGAGGGAAGGTCCTGGACATAGTTCTGCAGGAAGTCGTAGGTGCCCACGGAGTCGGCCAGCCGGGCTTCGCCGAGTGGAATGCGCTTCACGCCGCGCAGCCCGTCCTCGAGGAGTTCGTTGGCGCGGTTGGCGATCCAGTTGGTGGCCTCTGATCCGGCGGGGCCGCCGGTTGGCGGGTTGTATTTGAAACCGCCGTCGGCCGGGGGATTGTGGGACGGGGTGATGATGATGCCGTCTGCTTCCTCGGTGCGGCCGGTGTTGTGCTTCAGGATGGCGTGGCTCAGCGCAGGGGTGGGCGTGAAACCGTTGCGGGAATCAATCAGCACATTCACCCCGTTGCCGGCGAGCACCTCCAGGGCGGTGTTCTGCGCGGGCTCGGAGAGGGCATGGGTGTCCTTGCCCATGAACAGCGGACCGGTGATGCCCTGTCCGGTGCGGTACTCCACGATCGCCTGCGTAATGGCGGCAATGTGGGGTTCGTTGAAGGCGCCGTTCAGGGACGATCCGCGGTGGCCCGAGGTGCCGAAGACCACCCGCTGCGAGGGGTCCTGCATGTCCGGCGCGATGTCGTAGTAGGCATCCAAAAGCGCCGTCAGGTCAACTAGGTCGGAGGGTTGGGCAACTGTGCCAGCTCGGTTAGACATACCCCTAAGCATGCCAAATAAAATCCTGCCGCGGCAGAAGCGTGCCGGGTTCGCTAGGGTTTCCGGTTCTCTCCGCCGGTGCCGGTGGTGGCGGAGGTCTTGTTCTTCGAGTTCATGCCTTCGGAAATGCTGGCGTGGACTTCCACCCGGTCATCGGCTTCATTGGGGTCACCGGTGCCGTCGGGAACAAAATCAGCGGCGTCCTTCACCAGTGCCTCCGCCGGATTGTCCGCTGCCTCGGCGGGATCCTTGCCGGTGTGCTTGCTGCTGTTCTCAGCCACGGTGTCCTCCTTCTGCGGGACCTGGGATCCCGCCGCATCAAACCATCAGTAGGCTTACTGTTTCAGGTTTATCACTGCCGTCGGGTTCTATCCAGCCTTCCGCACTTCCGGCCGGCGCGGCCGCCCGCGGTTAAACAACCCGCGCTTAAAGCAACGACGACGACGGCGGGGAGCCGTCGTCGTCGTTGGTGCGGGCCCGACGGGCCCGCAGGGGAAGGTGCTTAGCGCACGCCGCCCATCAGCTTCTT
Source organism: Arthrobacter sp. Z1-15 (assembly GCF_054792395.1). Taxonomy (NCBI): domain Bacteria; kingdom Bacillati; phylum Actinomycetota; class Actinomycetes; order Micrococcales; family Micrococcaceae; genus Arthrobacter; species Arthrobacter sp. Z1-15. The sequence continues at coordinate 62,984 of NZ_CP096454.1, forward strand.
GATGGCGGGCGTGGCGGCGGCCAGGGCAACGCCAAGGACGATCGCCGTGATACCGCTGAACAGGAAGTAGCTGACTTCGGTGTCCGGGTTGTAGAACTGTGCCAGCCATCCGGCCAGCGTGGTGCCCAGTGAGACGGACAGGAAGAACAGTGCCACCATCTGGGTCCGGAAGATCGCCGGTGCCAGCTTGGTTGCCACGGACAGCCCGATCGGCGACAGGAACAGCTCAGCGAAGGTGAAGAGCAGCAGGATGCCGGCCAGGGCCAGCAGCGGGGTGCTGTTGGGGCCGCCGCCGGAGAACGGGATGAAGGCCAGGAATGCCAGACCCATCACAGCGAGTCCCAGGGCGAACTTCAGCGGGGAGGACGGCTGCTTGTCGCCCAGCTTGGTCCAGACGCCGGCAAAGACTGCGGCGAAGATGATGATGAAGATCGGGTTGATGGACTGCACGAAGCTCGGCGGCATCTCCCAGCCGAAAAGATCGCGGTTCAGCGAGGTGTCGGCGTAGATGGCTACAACGGTGAACTGCTGCTGGAACAGGGCCCAGAAGGCAGCGCTGGCGATGAACAGCGGCATGAAGGAGTACACGCGGCGGCGTTCAAGCTTGTTGACCTTCTTGCTGGTCAGGATCACCACGAAGTAGCCGATGGATGCCAGGATGGCCACCGCGGCCATGACCACTGCCAGGTTCTGGGCGGTCAGCAGGCCGAAGACGACGGCCAGGACAACCACGGCGAGGGCTGCAACGGTCCACAGGATCACCTTGGTGAACTGTGCGCGGGGCAGCGGGTTGCTGACCTCATGAGCAGATTCCGGCAGGTATTTGCGTGTCATGCCGTACTGGACGAGGCCGATGGCCATACCCAGGGCAGCCAGGCCGAAGCCGTAGTGGAAGCCGTATTCGCTCCAGGCCAGACCGGTCAGGAGCGGGCCCAGCAGGCCGCCGATGTTGATGCCCATGTAGAAGATGGAGAAGCCGGCATCGCGGCGTTCATCCTTCTCCGCGTAGAGCGTTCCGACGAGAGAGGTCGCGTTGGCCTTCACGCCGCCGGAACCGAGGGCGATGAGGATCAGGCCGGCGGCCAGTCCCGCGGCGCCCGGCAGGACGGCCAGCGAAATGTGGCCGAGCATGACAATGACAGCGGCGTAGAACAGTACGCGCTCGGAACCCAGCAGGCGGTCCGCGATCCAGGCCCCGAGGATGGTGGAGAGGTAGACGCCACCTCCGTATGCGCCGACAAGGCCGGTGGCGACGGCCAGGTCAATGCCCAGCCCGCCTTCCGTGGCCGTGTAGTACATGTAGTACAGCAGGATGCCCTGCATGCCGTAGAAGGAGAACCGTTCCCACAGCTCGACGCTGAAGAGGTTCGCCAACATGCGGGGATGGCCGAAAAAGGACTTGCGGGCCGGCGGAGCGGCTGAGGTGCTGGGATTAGAACTCACCCAAACATATTCGCACCGGAGTATGGGAGTCTCCAGCGGCGTCGGGGCTTAAATCTCCGCCCTGCGGCTTTTACAGCGGATTGGCGCGTGAGAAACATCACGAACAAATCGGCCCCACGGCACACTGTTACGGCATTCGGGCCGGACTCCGGGACGGAGCGGGATAAGATGTCCGGTTTACTTTTCCTGATGCTTCTCCAGCTGGGCCGCCACTGCCAGCAGCTGGGCCTCCGCCCCGGGCCGCCCGATCAGCTGAATACCCATGGAGAGACCCTCCGGGGTCCTCAGCGTTGGAACGGTGATGGCCGGAAGTCCGCACACGTTCACCATCGAGGTGTAGGGGGAGTAGCGGCACTGCCGCTCGTAGTCCTCCATGCCCCGTGCATCCGGGTCCCCGTCTTCGGCGTCGTTGTTCCAATACCAGCCAACCGGCCGCGGAGTCATGCCCAGCGCCGGTGTGAGGATCATGTCATAGGCGCTGTAAGCCCTGATGGTGTCCTCTTCGAACCGGCGCAGGATGTCCAGCGCGGACGCCAGCTCGGCACCCGTTCGCCGCAGTGCCCGGCGGCGGACCGCAGCCGTCAGCGGGGTGAGCTTTGTTTCGGCGCCTGCGGGGAGTTCCAGGTTGGCCAGCGATGCGGTCCATACGGTCTGGAAGGCCTCCGGGTACCGCGGATCGTAGCTGAGCCCGGCTTCCACGAGGTCATGCCCGGCAGCAGTGAGGCCCCGGATGCCTGCGTCCAGCGCCTCTGCGGCCTCAGGGTCCAGGATGATCTCCAAGCGGGAGGCGAACGGTGAGAGGGTGCTGACTCCGATCCGGAAGCTGCCGGCCGCACGCTGCGCGGCTGCCAGGAAGCTCTCCGTGACGGGTGCCGCCGAGGTTGCGTGGTGGTTGGGCCCGGCCACCATGGCATCCAGCAGCAGGGCGGCGTCGGCAGCGGTCCGGGCGAGCGGTCCGGCAACCACAAACTGCCCCAGATCGCTCTGTCCCGCACCGGCCGGAACGCGTCCGCGGTTGGGTTTCAGTCCGATGAGCCCGGTGGCCGCGGCCGGAATGCGGATCGAGCCGCCGCCGTCGGTTCCGGGAGCAAACGGAAGCATGCCCGCAGCCACAGCCGCGGCACTTCCTCCGCTGGAACCGCCGGGGCTGCGTTCCGGGTCCAGCGGATTGCGGGCCGGAGCACCCGCGAAGTTCTCGCTGTAACTGCTGAGCCCAAACTCCGGAACCTGCGTTTTGCCCAGGCTGATGGTCCCGGCCCTGCGCAGAACCGCCGGCAGGGGCCCGTCCTCATCCGGGATGTAGGGAGCCAGCGCCGTGGTGCCGAGGCTGGTGGGGATGCCGGCAACATCGGTCAGGTCTTTGTGGGCCAGAGGCATCCCGTGGAGCATCCGCAGCGGTTCCCCGCGGGCAAATCTTTCATCTGCTGCGGCCGCTTCCTTCAGCGCAGCTTCGGGCGTCGGCAGCAGGAAGGCGCCCAGGGCAGGGTTTAGTTCCTCGATCCGCCGGAGGTAATGGCCGGTCACCTCACGGGCACTGACCTCACCGGAGGCAAGGCGGTCCCGCCACTGCAGGGCAGTGGGGTCGGCCGGCGTCGGAACCGGGCCGGGCAGCGTGGAAGCGGGCATGTGACCTCCGGGACGGGGAATTATTTTCCGGGCAGGGCTCCCACTATAGGCTGGGAGGAAGTCGACGCCCGGGCCGGCGATCCGGCGCACCACAGAAGCCGCGGAACCGCCCGGTGCTTCGCCCGTAATGGCCCCACAGCAAGGACAGGAACCGGAAAATGGAAAACGTATCCGTAGGCGACATCAGCAGCGATGCCAAGATTCTGGACGTACGCGAAGACTACGAATGGGAAGCCGGCCACATTGACGGCGCCCTGCACATTCCGCTGGACGCACTGCCGGAACGCCTCGATGACCTGGATCCTGACCAGGATCTCGCCGTCATCTGCCGCACCGGCGGGCGCAGTGCACGTGCCACTGCCTGGCTGGAGTCCCACGGCTATTCGGCTGTGAACGTCAACGGCGGAATGGGTGCATGGCTTGAAGCGGGCAAGCCCATGGTCTCCGACAACGGGCAGGAACCCACCGTCGTATGAGTGCTTCGCTGGATGCACCAGCCGGCACGCCGGAAGCCGGAACAGTGATCTACACCTTCCTGGGACCCGAGGGGACTTTCACCGAGGCGGCCCTGCTGCAGGTTCCGGGCGCTGAAACCTCCACCCGGATTCCCGCCACCAGCGTGACCGCCGCCCTGGAGATGGTCCGCAGCGGCCGTGCCGATGCCGCTGTGGTTCCCATTGAGAATTCCGTCGAGGGCGGCGTCAGCGCCACGCTTGATGCCCTTTCCGCCGGCGGGCCGCTGCGCATCCAGCGCGAAATACTGGTGCCGATCACCTTCGTTCTGGCCGTCCGTCCCGGTGTGGACCTGGCCGGGATCACGTCCGTCTCCACCCACTCCCACGCGTGGGCGCAGTGCCGCGAATGGGCGGAGAAGAACATTCCCCAGGCGGAATACCTCCCGGCGTCCTCAACCGCGGCCGCTGCGACCGGTCTGCGTTTGGAGGAGCCGGGATACGACGCCGCCATCTGCTCACCACTGGTGGCGGAGCGGCTGGGCCTTGAAGTGCTGCGCAGTGACATCGGCGACGTCGCCGACGCAGTGACCCGCTTCGTGCTGCTCAGCCGGCCCGGCGTGCTGCCGGAGCCCACCGGAGCGGACAAAACAACTCTCGTGGTGCCTCTGCCGGAGGACCACCCCGGGGCGCTGATGGAAATCCTGGACCAGTTTTCGGCGCGCGGGGTGAACCTGAGCCGCATCGAGTCCCGGCCCACCGGCCTGTTTCTGGGCGACTATTTCTTCAGCATCGATGCTGACGGCCACATCCGGGATGCCCGGATGGCTGATGCACTGAAAGGCCTCCACCGGATCAGTCCGAACCTTCGGTTCCTCGGCTCCTATCCGCGGGCCGACCACCGTGAACCCGAAATTCCACAACACACCAGCGACGAGGCTTTCCGCTCCGCGGACCTCTGGCTTCAAGGGCTCCTGAAGGGTTAACCTCGGCGCAGGGGCTTTCCGGTAAGACAAGGCCCGCCTCCGGCACAAACCGGATGGACCGGATATGGATCGACCCGAAACGAGAACGCAAATGGTGCGGCTGCGGAGGAGCAACTGTGAGCATCCGGGATATTCGCGGCGGCGGTGGGGCCGCGGTTTCAGCTACCGGGGGCTGCGCGGCGACATTCTGAAGGAAAGGGAAACCCTGGAACGGATCCGCTCCCTGGCCATTCCTCCGGCCTGGACGGATGTCTGGATCAGCCCGTATCCCAACGGTCATATCCAGGCCACCGGAACGGACGCCGCCGGGCGGCGGCAGTACATCTATCATCCGCACTGGCGGGAGCTGAAAGACCGGGAGAAGTTCGACCGGTCTCTGGCCTTCGCCCAGGCTCTTCCGGCCGCCCGGCGCCTGATTACCAAGCATCTGCGCACCGAGGGCAGCGGCCCGCAGCGTGCCTATGCCGCTGCCCTGCGGATTGTGGACGCCGGTGCCCTGCGGATCGGCGGGGAGCGGTACGCCGAGGTCAACGGCTCCTATGGGACCACCACACTGCGGGTGGAACACGTCACGGTGCAGGGCAATGAGGTGAGGTTCGACTTTCCCGGCAAGAGCGGCCAGGAATGGCACACCGTCATTGAAGACCCCGACCTGGTGGCAGCCCTGGAGCCGATGCTCGCCCGGCCGGATCCGGACACCGCGCTTGCCTACCAGGGAGCCGACGGCCAGTGGCACAGCATCGCCGGATCGTCGCTGAATGCCTTCCTGAAAGAGGTGACCGGCGGCGACTTCACGGCCAAGGATTTCCGCACCTGGCAGGCCACCGTCGTCGCGGCCATGCACCTGGCCCGCGCCCACCCCCTGGCCACCACCAAGAAGGACAGGCAGAAAGCCGTAACCGCCACGGCCCGCAAGGTTGCCGACCACTTAGGGAACACCCCCTCCGTCGCGCGGAAGTCGTATATCGATCCCCGTGTGGTGGACCGGTTTTTGGACGGCGAGGTGATTGACGCGGCAGGGTTCTCGGCCTCCGAGACCGCGGTGCGGCTCATGCTTACCTCGTAGCCAGGTGACGCCGCCGGCTTTCCCGGTTTCCGCATTCGTAAGTATGCTGATGTTAAGAGTGCGGTGTTGTCCGCACACGCGGCACAGGATCGAAGGCGGTCCTGTCTCAACGTTCAGGAAGGTAAGCGCATGTCTGAATACCCCAATGAGGAAGAACAGCTGACCGACCCCAAGCCCAGCGGGCAGTCCACCGGTGACGACAACTGGCGCGGCGACGCCGGCGACCAGGGCAACGACATCCGCTTCGCCGAAGAAGAGCAGCTGATCCGCGAGCAGGCCTCGCCTGCATCGGTGAACCGCGAGGACGAGGGTGAGTACACCGACAAAGACGAAACCGACGGCGGCAAGCCGGCCAAGGAAGAGGGCGGCTACACCGACGCCGAAGGCACCCAGGACTCCTAGGGCTGCCTGACCGCCGCAGCCCCGTCCTGCTCGGCGGGAACCGCCGAGTTCCTTCCGCCGAACGGGCGGGGCCGCGGCCGGGCGGGTGCCGGAGACCGGATCAGCAGCGCCAGCGGGTTCACCTCCACGCGCACGCTGGTGGCGGTTCCGGTGACATCGCCGTCCAGCTGGGTCCGGGTGGGCTGGCCGACGCTGATTTCCACGGTTTTTGCCCTCCGGTGGTCAATCACCGGGAGGTCCTTGGGATATTTGGTGACCACCTTGCCCGCCAGCCAAAGCCAGCCGGCGAGGCTGCGCGGACTCATGACCACCACATCCAGCAGCCCGTCATCCATGCGGGCTTCCGGAATGAAGTCGATCCCGGCCGGCAGCCGGCCGATGTTTGCAAACAGGATGCTGCGCACCTTGCGCACCCGCGGCGGTTCACCGTCCAGGGAAATGGACATCTTGGTCCGCCGTCCGGGCAGGAGCCGGACCCCCGCCTCGCTGTAGGCCATCCAGCCCACACGTTCCTTCAGGTCGTCGCGGGTGGCCGCGAGGACCTCTGCATCCAGACCAATGCCTCCCATCACCAGGAACGCGCTGCTGCTGCTTTCCCCCGTGACGGAGTTTTCCTGGGTCATGGTGCCCATATCGATACGCCGTTCCTGCCCGTGCAGCGCGGTGCTGACGGCCGCCTGCAGATCCAGGACCGGCAGGCCGAGGTTTCTCGCGAGCAGGTTTCCGGTACCCAGCGGCAGCAGGCCCAGGGCTGCCGGGGTGTTGGCCAGGGCGCGGGCAACCTCCCGGACTGTGCCGTCCCCGCCGGCGGCAACAACGACGTCGGCCCCCAGCTGCACTGCGCGGCGCGCCTGTTCGAAGCCCGGGCTCTCCCGCGTTGTCTCCAGGACCAGCGGCGGGTCCCACCCTGCGAGCTCGCAGGCTTCCGCCAGCAGTACCCGGGCCGCCGGGGCCTGGACCTTAATCGGGTTGATGACCACGGCGACCCGCTGGTGGCCCGGTGCGAGCGTCTTGACGACGGTCCGGCGCGCGGCCCGCTGCCGCCGCCGTCGCACGGTCACCCACGCCAGGCACGCTGCAGCGGCGGCAAGGAGCAGTGAAAGCAGGATGATCAGGGGAGCGGACATAATGGTTCCCACCCTAACCCGGGTCCGTGCCCGGGCCTGCCGCGCTTTTGGGTACTCTTGAAGCGTGATCGATGTAAATGAGCTCCGCGAAAACCCCGAAAAATTCCGAGCCTCCCAGCGCGCCCGCCAGGCGGACGAGTCCCTGGTGGACGCGATCATTGCTGCTGACGCCTCCCGCCGGGATTCCCGCACGCGGTTTGAGAACCTGCGGGCCGAGCAGAATGCCTTCGGGAAGCGCGTGGCCAAGGCCAAGGGCGACGAGAAGCAGGCCCTTCTGGCCGAGGTCAAGGAACTGGCCGGCGCCGTAAAGGCAGCCGGCGCCGAAGCCGACGCCGCGCAGGCCGAGTCCGACGCCCTGCTGCGCCGGATCCCGAACCTGGTGCAGGACGGCGTTCCCGCCGGCGGCGAGGACGATTTCGAGGTCATCAAGACCGTCGGAAAGCCCCGCGACTTTGCCGCCGAGGGTTTCACTCCCCGGGACCATCTGGAAATCGGTGAGCTGCTGGGCGCCATTGACATGGAACGCGGCGCGAAGGTGTCCGGCTCCCGGTTCTACTTCCTGCGCGGAGTCGGTGCCCGTCTGGAGCTGGCACTGCTGAACATGGCGATGGACCAGGCCGTGCAGGCCGGTTTTGTTCCAATGATCACTCCCACGCTGGTCCGCCCCGAGACCATGCAGGGCACGGGCTTCGACGTGGCGCACGACGCCGAGATCTACCGGCTGGCCGACGACGACCTGTACCTGGTCGGCACGTCCGAGGTGCCCCTGGCCGGGTACCACGCCGATGAAATCCTGGACCTGAACGAGGGCCCGGTCCGCTACGCCGGCTGGTCCTCCTGCTACCGCAGGGAAGCCGGATCCCACGGCAAGGACACCCGCGGCATCATCCGCGTCCACCAGTTCAACAAGGTGGAAATGTTCATCTACACCAAGCCGGAGGACGCCGCCGCAGAGCATCAGCGGCTCCTGGCCTGGGAAGAGGAAATGCTGGCCAAGGTGGAGCTGCCCTACCGGGTCATCGACACCGCCGCCGGAGACCTGGGCATGTCCGCAGCCCGCAAGTTCGACTGCGAGGCCTGGGTTCCCACCCAGAACGCCTACCGGGAACTGACGTCCACATCCAACTGCACCACGTTCCAGGCCCGCCGCCTGAACATCCGGGAACGCCAGGACGGCGAGGGCAAGGGAACACGGGCCGTGGCCACGCTCAACGGAACCCTGGCCACCACCCGGTGGCTCGTGGCCATCCTGGAGCACCACCAGAACCCGGACGGCTCCGTCACGGTGCCTGCCGCCCTGCGGCCCTACCTGGGCGGACTCGAAGTCCTGCCCGTCCTGTAGCCGCTGTTGCCGGTGGGGTTTTTGTGTCCGGAAACGGGGCATGGATGTGAGGCGCGTCCTTTCATGATCAGTAGACATCTGTTTAAATGAGGCGATGACTACTTTGACGAATGCCGGCATCGAAGACCGGCAAGAACCCCGTATCCAACCGCACCTCGTGGCCCTGGACGTCGACGGCACCCTCGTGGACCACGACGGACACATGTCCGCCGGCGTGCGTGAAGCCGCCCAGGCGGCCAGCGCCGCCGGGCACCACCTTGTGATTGCCACCGGACGCTCCTACGGAGCAGCCCTGCCCGTCCTGGAGCGCATCGGCATCACCAAGGGTTACTGCGTCTGCTCCAACGGCGGCGTCACCCTCGAGATAGACACCTCCCTGCCGGACGGCTACCGCGTCCTGGACCGGGTGGTCTTTGACCCGTCGGTGGCACTGGACGCCCTGCGGGTGAGCCTGCCCACGGCCAAATTTGCGCTCGAGGACTCCTACGGCAACTTCCTCTCCACCGAGCGGTTCCAGGACGCCAGCTTCGGTGTGGAAGCCCAGCCCGTCGACTTCGAGCGGCTGCGCAGCGCCGAGGCCGTCCGCGTAGTGGTCTTCAGCACCGATTCAACAGCCGAGGAATTCGGTGAGGCGGTGCGGGCTATCGGGCTGCACGGAGTCACCTATTCCGTGGGCTGGACCGCCTGGCTGGACATCGCCGCCGAGGGCGTCACCAAGGCCAGCGCCCTGGAAAAGATCCGCAGCGCCCTGGACATTGACCGCAAGCACACCCTGGCAATGGGCGACGGCCGCAACGACATTGAAATGCTGGGCTGGGCGGGCCGGGGAGTGGCCATGGGCCAGGCTCCGCAGGAGGTCATGGAAGCAGCCACTGAAGTGACGGGAACCGTCTACGAAGACGGGGCAGCGGTCATCCTCCGCGGCCTGGCAAACCCGCAGGCGTAAGGAAACACCTCAGGCCCGTACCGCTGCCGTCCGAAGCCCCGGGCGGCAGGCGTGCGGGTCAGTACGCCAGCGCCGCCGGCGGCAGGGCAGCCGGTCCGTAGCAGAGCGACAGGAGCCGGGCGGCAGCCGGACGGGTTGCCCACTCCTCCTGCCAGTGGGAACGCACCACCGCCTTGCTGACGGCCTGGGTGGTGATGCCCAGGACCTCGGCCACGTATTTCTGCTGGCCGCGGGCGCCCGGCGTCATCAAATCCAGGACCTTCCACTCTGCGTCGGTCCGGCTGGCAACGATCTGGCCCAGCAGCCGCAGGACGGCCTGGGCCTCGCCGGCAACCTCCATGTCCGGCCCGTCGACGGCCAGCGGAATGCGTTCGCCGGTTTTCCGTGCCCGGTCCACCGCGCGGCGGGCGTACACCAGCCCGAAGCCGTCATTGTCCAGAATGGACTGCATCAGCGGCGGGTGCAGCTCTCCGACGCCGATCCCCACATTCCAGCGCCGCTCCCGGATGGCGGTCAGCGCCGCCTCCACGGCTGCCGGGGCATCGGCCAGGACTCCCTGCGCTTCGTCGCCCACCGAGCGCTGAAACGGAACTGCGGCAGGCAGATGCCGCAGCGAGCGGATCAGATCCGGGACGAGGTCGCCGGATTCGCGGGTGTCCCGCTGATTGATGGTCAGCACGTAATGCATGGCATCAGCATGCCAGAGGCTCGGGAAAACAACCGGTTTCGGTTGCGGCGCGCCCTGTTCTCCCGAAAAGCCCCTCCCGAAGAGCTCCCCGCGCAAACGACGACGGCGGCCGCCCCGGAATGGGGGCAGCCGCCGTCGGGCGTTTGCCGGGCCGGACGCCGCGGGGCGCCGGCCGGAAGGGACGTGCTAGTTGTTCTTGGGGTCGGCGTCGACGTCGCGGCCCTGGGGCTCGTCCTCTTCGCTGCCTTCGCCGATGGCCTCGAAGCGCTTCAGTGAGGCTTCGACCTCGGTTTCGGCGGCTTCGCGGCCGGCCCAGTCAGCGGCTTCAACCCACTTGCCCGGCTCCAGGTCCTTGTACTTGGTGAAGAAGTGCTTGATCTCATCGAGCAGGAAGTCGGAAACGTCCGAGATGTCCTGGATGTGGTCAAAGCGGGGGTCTACGGGGACGCAGAGGACCTTGGCGTCTCCGCCGCCGTCGTCCACCATGTTGAACACGCCGATCGGGCGGGATTCCACCAGGACGCCGGGCATCAGATCGAAGTCCTGGAGCATGACCAGGGCGTCCAGCGGATCGCCGTCTTCGCCCAGGGTGTTTTCGAAGTAGCCGTAGTGCGTGGGGTAGGCCATGGACGTAAAGAGGATGCGGTCCAGGCGCAGGCGGTGGGTTTCGTGGTCGATTTCGTACTTGACCCGGGATCCCTTGGGGATCTCGATGGTGACGTCGAGTTTCATGGATACTCCTCTTGCGCGGCACCGTGCGGGTACCGCAAAACGGGTTGGCGAACGCGGCGTCAACGAAAACAGTGCCGTGAACGTAGGCTGATCAACACACCGGCAACCGCAGAACTGCCCGCGTCCGTGCGGGCTGCGGCGTCGGTCTAGTCTTAAAGATATATGTCTTGGTCCCCATTCACTGTCTTAGGCAGCGGATGCAGCTAACGGAAAGCAATGGTGAAGCGATGGCTCGGGTGTTTACCGGCCTCCTGCTGACCCTGGTCCTGGCCGTGCTTTTCGTTCCGCTGGCGTTGTACGCCGGACCTCCGGTGCTCGCCGCGCTCCGCTCCGAGCAGCCCCCGCGGCAGGTAGTGGTGCCCTCCTATCAGCAGGGCCCGAGCCGGCTGGCATCCCTGGGCGAGGAATTCCCGGTGCCCGCAGGTGCAGGTTCCGCAGCCCCGGATCCGCAGACGCTGAAGGAACTGCTGGACGCCGAGCTGACTGTCTCCGGAAGCGGCACTTTCCACGGCGTCGTGCTCGACACCCTGTCCGGGGAGGTCCTCTACGACCTGGACGGCGGCACCGCCGTCACGCCCGCCTCCAGCCTCAAGATCCTCACGGCTGCTGCCGCCCTCTCGGAGCTGGGGGCGGAGACCACCTTTGAAACTGTTGTCTACGCCGGAAGCACCCCGGACACCATCGTCCTTCGAGGCGGAGGAGACGTCCTCCTGACCGCCGGCAAGTCGGACGAGGAACAGGTCACGGGCCGCGCCGGGCTGCAGACCCTCGCCGATGAAACGGCGGCCGCCCTGGCGGAGCGGGGGACCGCGGGCACGGTCCGCATCCGGGTCGATGACACGCTGTTCAGCGGGGACACCCTGTCACCGGCGTGGAGCAGGGAAGACGTGGATGCCGGGGAAATGGCGCCGCTCTATCCGCTGGCCATCAATTCGGCATGGGCAGCGGAGGGGGCCTCCTCCGGCCTGCGGACCGACGACGCCGCGCTCGCGGCTGCCGAAGCCTTTGCCGCCGCACTTGAAACGTCGGCCGGGGACTACGGGATGACGGTCGATCCGGCCATTGAACGCGGCATCGCAGGGGACGGGGCGCAGCGGCTGGCGGCGGTGGAATCGGCTCCCGTGTCCGATCAGGTGCAGCACATGCTGCTCACCTCCGACAACTACCTGGCCGAGGCACTGGCCCGGATGAGTGCCCTGGCCGCCGGCCGGGAGGGGACGTTCGAGGGCGGAACGGAAGCAGTGTCGGCAGCGGTGTCCCGGCTCGGCGTCGACACGTCGTCACTGGTGCTGGCTGATGCCTCCGGGCTGGGCGGCGGAACGGAGATCTCCGCCCTGCAGCTGGCCGGGACGGTGCAGGCGGCGCTGACGTCCGCTGAAGATGACGTTCGGATGCTGCCCTACTCCCTCCCCGTCGCCGGATTGAGCGGAACCCTCGCCTCCCGATTTTCCGGGGATGAAGAGGAGGATTCACCCGCCGGCGTCGTCCGGGGGAAAACCGGAACCCTTTTCGCGGTGACCTCGCTCAGCGGGTTCGTGACGGATGCCGACGGCCGGCTGCTGTCCTTTGCCTTTGTGGCAAACGGGCTGGAAGCCAACACGGCCCAGGCCCGCGCCGCCGTGGATTCGGCAGCCACCGTCCTGGCCGGATGCGGCTGCCGCTAAGGCGTTTGGCGTTCAGCGAACCCCTCTCCAATTCCGGGGAGCGTGTGGTCTGATGGATGGATGGAGAGCTATCAGCGCCACCCCGCCCCAGCCGCCCCCGATCTGGTGAATTGGGACCTGGCCGCCGGAACGGCAGCCACCCTGGTGTCCGCCGGTCCCAAGATGTCAGCCCGTGAGATCCGTGACGCCGTCACGGAGCTGCGCGCCCTGGCAGATGAAGCAGTAACCCACGTACACCGCATCACCGGGCTGGAAGCTGCCCGGGACCTGCGGGATTCCGAGGTGCTCGTGGTGGACCGCGCCTCCTGGGCCAAAGCCAATTCCCGCAGCTTTGCCGCCCTCATGAACCCCGCCCTGGACCATCTGGCCCGAACCCGGCCCGAGCAGCTGAAGAACGCCAACACGGCCTTCAGCGGCACGGTCACCGGCGCCCAGCTCGGCGCCGTGCTGGCCTTCCTGTCCTCGAAGGTGCTCGGCCAGTACGATCCCTTCTCGGCCAAGACCCCCGGCGGCCCCTCCGGTGGACGGCTGCTTCTGGTGGCTCCGAATATCATCAGCCTGGAGCGCGAACTCAACGTGGTTCCGGCTGATTTCCGGTTGTGGGTATGCCTTCACGAGCAGACCCACCGGGTGCAGTTCGCCGCGGCGCCCTGGCTGCGCGACCACATGCTGGAGCAGATTGGCCTGCTCACCAACGGCCTGATGGACAAGGCGCAGACCTTGTCCGAACGCCTGGGACAGGCCGCCAAGACCCTCACCTCGCCGGCCGCCCGGGAGGCACTGACCGGCGGACCCGGCGGTGACGTCCCCAAGCGCCCGATGGACATCATGTCCCTGCTGCAGGACCCCGAGGACAAGGAGCGGATGTCCCACCTGACCGCTGTCATGTCCCTGCTGGAGGGCCACGCCAATGTGGTGATGGACGCCGTCGATGCCCGGATCGTTCCCAGCGTGAAGACCATCCGGCAGCGCTTTAATGCCCGCGGTAAAAGCCACGGCTGGCTGGACCGCTTCTTCCGCCAGATCATGGGGCTGGACGCCAAAATGCGCCAGTACAAGGACGGCGAGAAGTTTGTCCGCGCCGTGGTTGACCGTGCCGGCATGGACGGGTTCAACCGGGTCTGGGAAGCCCCCGCACACCTCCCCACCGAAGCTGAAATCCACAATCCGTCCCTCTGGATGACCCGGATGGGACTGTAACCGCACGTGCACATGCAAGAAGCCGACTTTTCCGCACCCGATTTCCCCGCTCAGGCCCAGCCGCACCGCGGCCGTCCACGCAAACGCCTGAACCCGACCCTGGGCAAGGCCCGCAACATGATCCGGGAGGCGCTGGAGGACGCAGGGCTCGCGCCCCGCGGGACTGCTTCCGCTCCGCCTCCGCTGCTGCTGGTTGCGTGCAGCGGCGGGCCGGACTCCCTGGCGCTGGCCGAAGCGGCGTCCTTCTTTGCCCGCCGCGGTGATTACCGGGTGGGTGCAGTCGTCGTGGACCACGCCCTGCAGCCCGGATCCGCCGACGTAGCCGCCGCTGCCGCGCAGAAGCTTCGCGGCATGGGTCTGGACCCGGTCCAGGTGCGCACAGTATCGGTGCCTGCAACCGGCATGGGGCCCGAGGCCGCGGCCCGCACCGTGCGCTACGAGGCCCTCGATGCCGCCGTGGAGGAAACCGGGGCCGACGCCGTACTGCTCGGCCACACCCTGGACGACCAGGCTGAACAGGTGCTCCTGGGCCTCGCCCGCGGCTCCGGCACCCGGTCCCTGGCAGGCATGCGTGCCGTGCGGGGCAAATACCTGCGCCCGCTGCTGGGACTGCGCCGCAGCGAGACCGAAGAAATCTGCGAAAGCGAAGGCCTCGACCCCTGGTTTGATCCCACCAACTCGGATCCGGCCTTTGCCCGGTCCCGGGTCCGGGCGGAGGTCCTGCCGTTCCTGGAAGAGAAACTGGGCCCGGGAATCGCCGAGGCACTGTTCCGTTCCTCACGTATCCTGGCCAACGACGCCGACTACCTCGACACCGTAAGCGCCGAAACCCATGCAAGGCTGCGCATCGTGCCGGGCGGTGCGGAGGACACGGAAACGCAGGCTGCCGGCACCGTCCTGTTGCCCGAAGCACAGCTGCGTGAGCTGGCTCCCGCCGTGCGCCAGCGCGTCCTGGCCCTGGCCGCCGTCGAGCTCGGAGCCGCCCAGCCCAGCTACGAACGGCTGCGGTCGGTCGAGGCGCTTCTGCGCCGCACCGGCTCCGCCGGTCCCGTGGAACTCGTCGGCAAAGTGAGCGTCTACCGGCAGGTGCGCACAAATCCGGTTCCCCAAGGCCCCTCCGGCTATGGCAATCTTGTCTTTAGGAAAAAGAGCAGCACCTAAAATCCAGCTGCAACATCTCGTACCCGGGAGCCATTCGTGGATTCACACGACGTCCAGTCAGACCTCAAGCACGTTCTCTACACCAAGGAACAGATCGAAACGCGGGTGAGTGAGCTCGCAGCAGAGATTGACCGCGACTACGCCGGGCGTGACATCCTGCTCGTCGGTGTGCTCAAGGGCGCCGTGATGGTCATGGCGGACCTTTCCCGCGCCCTGCACAGCCACGTGACCATGGACTGGATGGCGGTATCCTCCTACGGTTCCGGCACTCAGTCCTCCGGCGTGGTCCGGATCCTCAAGGACCTGGAAACAGACCTCCTGGGCAAGCATGTGCTGATCGTCGAGGACATCATCGACTCCGGCCTGACCCTTTCCTGGCTGCGCACCAACCTGCAGTCCCGCGGCCCGGCCAGCGTCGAAATCTGCACCCTGCTGCGCAAGCCCACCGCCGCCAAGGTCGAAATCGACGTCAAGTACGTCGGATACGAGATCCCGAACGAGTTTGTTGTGGGCTACGGACTGGACTTCGCCGAGCGGTACCGCAACCTCGATTTCATCGGAACCCTGGCACCGCACGTCTACGAGTAAAACCGGCAGCGGAGCAGACAGCACCGGACGGCGGCCAGCAGGCCGCCGTCCGGTTCTGCATCCGCGATCAACATCACTGCGGCGTGCTACGCCCAGAGGGAACTTTCCGGGTATTGGGGACGTGTTCTTTCAGGTAACGGTGTATAGCTAGTTGAAGCATATTTCCGCGCAATATCAGCGTTGTTGATCAGGAGGGACGGGGCGTACGCCCTGACGACGAATGAAATCTAAGAACTTCTTCAAGGGGCCGGGCATTTGGATAGTCCTGGCATTGGCCCTTCTTGTGCTCATTCTTCCCAGCCTTTCCCAGAGCGGGGCAACAAAGGTGGACACCAGCGTGGGGCTGGAGATGCTCAAGAACCGAGAGGTGGAGCAGGCCAAGATTTACGACGGCGAACAGCGCGTCGACCTGACGCTCCGGGAGCCGTATAAGGACAGCAGCGGCAAGGAGACCGAGAACGTCCAGTTCTTCTTCGGCACCGCCCGCGGCGAGGACATTGTCGCAGCGGTGAATGACTCCGGCGCCGACGGCTTTACCGACCAGCCGGTCCAGACCAACTGGTTCACCAGCTTCCTGGGCCTGTTCCTGCCCTTCATCATTCTCGGCGTCATCTTCTGGTTCCTGCTCTCCCGCATGCAGGGCGGCGGCTCCCAGGTCATGAAGTTCGGCAAGTCCAAGGCGAAGCTGACCAACAAGGACATGCCGCAGGTAACCTTCGCCGACGTTGCCGGCGCGGATGAAGCCGTCGAAGAGCTCCACGAAATCAAGGAATTCCTCCAGGACCCGGCCAAGTTCCAGGCCGTGGGGGCAAAGATCCCCAAGGGCGTGCTGCTTTACGGCCCTCCCGGCACCGGTAAGACCCTGCTGGCCCGTGCCGTGGCCGGCGAGGCCGGCGTGCCGTTCTACTCCATCTCCGGTTCCGACTTTGTCGAGATGTTCGTCGGTGTGGGTGCTTCCCGCGTCCGCGACCTCTTCGAGCAGGCCAAGACCAATGCCCCCGCGATCATCTTCGTTGACGAGATCGACGCCGTCGGCCGCCACCGCGGTGCCGGCGTAGGCGGCGGCAACGACGAACGCGAGCAGACCCTGAACCAGCTGCTGGTGGAGATGGACGGCTTTGACGGCAACACCAACGTCATCCTGATTGCCGCCACCAACCGCCCCGACGTGCTGGACCCGGCGCTGCTGCGTCCGGGCCGCTTCGACCGCCAGATCGGCGTCGAGGCTCCCGACATGCAGGGGCGCCTGCACATCCTGCAGGTCCACGCCAAGGGCAAGCCGATGGCCGACGGCGTCGACCTGGAAACCGTTGCCCGCAAGACGCCCGGCTTCACGGGTGCCGACCTCGCCAACGTCCTGAATGAAGCGGCCCTGCTGACTGCCCGCTCCAACGCGCAGCTCATCGACGACCGCGCCCTGGACGAAGCCATTGACCGGGTCATCGCCGGACCGCAGAAGCGCAGCCGGGTGATGAAGGAACTGGAGCGCAAGATTACGGCCTACCATGAGGGCGGACACGCCCTGGTGGCAGCGGCCCTGCGCAACACGGACCCCGTCACCAAGGTGACCATCCTGCCGCGTGGCCGGGCCCTGGGTTACACGATGGTGCTGCCGCAGGACGACAAGTACTCCGTCACGCGCAACGAACTTCTCGATCAGCTCGCCTACGCCATGGGCGGCCGGGTGGCCGAAGAAATCGTGTTCCACGACCCGTCCACCGGTGCGTCCAACGACATTGAAAAGGCCACGTCCACGGCCCGGAAGATGGTCACCCAGTACGGCATGAGCGAGCGGATCGGTTCCGTGAAGCTCGGCAGCGGCGGAGGCGAACCCTTCCTGGGACGCGACATGGGCCAGGAACGGAATTACTCCGACCAGGTTGCCTACGTGGTGGACGAGGAAATCCGGCGCCTGCTGGACAACGCCCACGACGAGGCCTACCAGATCCTCACCGAAAACCGGGATGTCCTGGACCGGCTGGCCCTGGAACTGCTCGAGCGTGAAACCCTGAACCAGGCCGAAATTGCCGAGGTCTTCCACGACGTGCGCAAGCGCGACGTCCGCGAAGTCTGGCTCTCCAAGCCCACCCGCCAGGTCCACAGCCTGCCGCCGGTCGTCTCCGCCAAGGAACGGCGCGAGGCCGCAGCGGACGGCAGGCCGAATCCGGACACCGTCTCGCCGCAGGACCAGATTGCGGACGCAGACCTGCCCCAGGACTTCGATGTATCCGGCAACGGGCTGCCCCAGCCCGAAGGCACCGGATCCGGACACGCGGGACAGGGCGGCACCGTCGGCCGGACCGACGGCACGGAAGAATCCGCTCCGAACGACCGCTAGAACACGGCTGTCAGCAAGCGGCCCGGCACTTTGTGCCGGGCCGCTTTGCTGTGTCGGTTCGGGCGGCCCCGCCGGAGGGCGCCGCAGGAGCCGCCCCGGGCAGCAGCCACGGTAGGATCGACCAGTGACGGATTTCGATGATGAACTGACTGCGGAGGACATCCCCGCTTCCCCGGCCCCGGTGGACCAGCCCCGGATTGAAAAAGCGGTCCGCGAAATTCTCCTCGCAATCGGAGAAGACCCGGACCGGGAAGGGCTGCAGGACACACCCAAGCGGGTTGCGAAGTCCTATGCGGAAATTTTCGCCGGCCTGCACCAGAGCCCGGTGGACCTGCTGGCAACCACCTTTGCCCTCGAACACGAGGAGATGGTGCTGGTGAAGGACATCCCGTTCTTCTCCACCTGCGAACACCATCTGGTGCCCTTCCACGGCACCGCCCACATTGGCTACATTCCCTCCAAGGACGGCAAGGTCACCGGTCTGAGCAAGCTCGCCAGGCTGGTGGACGTGTACGCGCGCCGGCCTCAGGTCCAGGAGCGCCTGACAACCCAGATCGTCGACGCGCTGATGGACAACCTGGACCCCCGCGGTGCCATAGTTGTCATTGAATGCGAACACCTTTGCATGTCGATGCGCGGAGTGCGCAAACCCGGAGCCAAAACCGTCACCTCGGCGGTACGCGGCCAGCTCCGGGAGACCGCAACACGTGCAGAAGCAATGAGCCTCATACTCGGACGATAGGACGCCACCACCCCATGGATTCACTCGCCGCCGCTCCCGGAACCGGACCAGCCACCTCACCCCTGCCGCTGGTCCGCCCCGTGCGGGCGCCCCGCCGGTTCACAGACCTTCCGGCCGACCGCACCCTGGTCATGGGCATCCTGAACGTCACGCCGGATTCCTTCAGCGACGGCGGGCAGTTCGGGCAGGCTGACCAGGCCATCCAGGCCGGGCTGAAAATGCACTACGACGGCGCCGACATCATTGACGTGGGCGGCGAATCAACCCGCCCCGACTCCGTCCGGATCAGTCCGGAGGAGGAGCAGCAGCGCATTCTTCCCGTGGTGGAAGCACTGGTGAAGGCCGGCGCACTGGTCAGTGTGGACACGATGAACGCTTCCACCGCCGAAAAGGCCATCGCAGCCGGCGCCGCCCTCATCAACGATGTCTCGGGCCTGGACGTGGATCCCGGCATGCCCGCACTGATCGCCCGGACCGGCGTTCCGTACGTGCTGATGCACAGCCGCGGCGCGGTCCGGAGCAGCGACCCGCATGCGGAGTATGACTCCGTCGTCGAGGACGTGATCACGGAACTGACGAAGCTCCGCGAGCTGTTTTATGCAGCCGGCGCAGCGCCCGAACAAATCATCCTCGATCCCGGACTGGGGTTCTCCAAAGACGGCAGCTCCAACTGGGAGCTGCTGCGGAACATCGACCGGCTCAACGGGCTGGGCCACCGGGTACTCATCGGGGCTTCCCGGAAGCGTTTCCTCGGGTCCCTGCTCGCCAGCTCGGGCAAGGCGGCGGCACCGCTGGAACGCGACGGCGCCACCGCGGCCGTTAGCGCACTGGCTGCCTTCTCCAACGTCTGGTGCGTCCGCGTGCACAACGTCGGCCTCAGCGTCGATGCCGTCAAAACCGCCGCAGCCTGGAAGGGATAGGACATGAGCGTTTCCGGCACAGCCACCCGCGACACCATCACGCTGACGGGAATCACCGCCCGGGGATTCCACGGCGTCTTCGAGGACGAGCGGCGCAACGGCCAGCCCTTTGTGGTGGACGTGGTGCTGCACACCGATCTGCAGCCCGCCGGCCTCAGCGATGACCTGACGAAGACCGCACACTACGGCGAGCTCGCGGAGCAGGTTGCTGCCATCATTTCCGGGGAGCCGCTGAACCTGATCGAGACACTGGCCGAGCGCATCGCTGCGGCGGTCCTGGAAAGCTTTGCCGGAATCGGAGCCGTCGACGTGACAGTCCACAAGCCGCAGGCACCGATCACCGTTCCGTTCGGCGACGTAGCGGTCACCATCCACCGGGACCGGCCGTGACGGGCGCCGCCGCGGTGACTGCGGTCCTGGCCCTGGGCAGCAACCTCGGCGAAAGCCGCGACACCCTTTCCCGGGCCGTGGCCGAACTCGCGGACCATCCCGGCGTGCGGCTCCAGGCGGTGTCCCCGGTGGTGCGGACCCGTCCGGTGGGCGGCCCCGAGCAGCCCGACTACCTGAACCTGGTGGTCTCCGTGGAGACCGATCTGCCGCCGCACGACCTGCTGGCGCACTGCCAGAGTGTGGAAAACGCCCACCATCGGGAACGCGAGGTGCGGTGGGGTCCCCGGACCCTCGACGTCGACATCATCACCTACGGGGACCTGGTGCTCGACGACGAGACCCTCACCATCCCGCATCCGCGCGCCGGCAGCCGTGCCTTTGTGCTGCAGCCGTGGGCCTGGATGGACCCGGACGCCAAGCTGTCGGGAACCCCCGTGGCCGAACTCGCCGCCCGGGCCGAGGACCTGCCCGGGCTGGAAATCTTCGAGGGAGACTGATCCATAACGTGGGGAACATCCGGTACCGCTGGCTGGCCGTCATCGCACTTGTGTCCGGCGTGATTGGCTGGCTGGTGAACAACTGGGCCACCCGCAACTCCCTGCCCGCACCCGTGCTCAGCGTGTTCGGGCTGCTCACCGTCGTGCTCATTTCCGGCGCCACGCTTTTCCTGGGCCTGCGGGTGAGGCGCTGGCAGCAGGGCAACCGCGACCGCACACTGGACCCGATCGCCGCTGCCCGCACCCTGGTCCTGGCCCAGGCCACCGCCTATGCCGGCTCGCTGCTGTTGGGCTGGCACGCCGGCATCTTCGTGGAGCAGGTTCCGCTGTGGTCGCTCCGGCCGGGCCACGTGGCCACGTGGGCCGCCCTGGCCATGATCGCCGGAGGAGTCCTGATGATCGCCGTGGGACTGCTGGTGGAGCGGTTCTGCCGCCTTCCACCGGATGACTCGAACGGGAACGGCGGGACCACCGCCGGCCCGGATACAAGACGCGAACCGGGAGACGGAGAATATGCCTAGCGAAGCAATCGATCCGGACGGCCTGAACTGGGAGCACGTCTCACCCCGGTACCTGACCGTCCGCCTCATCGGCTGGGCGGTGGAAGCCGTGGTGACCGTGGCGCTCGCCTGCATTCCGCTGATCCTCCGTGCTGCCGGGGTCTGGTCTTCGGCCCCGGACTGGCTGGTCTGGGGGCTTCCGGCCCTGATCGCAGCTGCGTATGTCTGGCGCGGGGTGCTGCTGCCGCGGCAGGTCCGCGCTGTCTGCTACGCCGAACGGAACGAGGACTTCCTGCTCCGGAGCGGCATTTTCTACCAGCGCACGCTCGTGGTTCCCTACGGGCGGATGCAGTACGTCGACGTCACTGTCGGCCCCCTCGAGCGTGCCTTTGGGCTGTGCTCCCTGAAACTGCACACCGCTGCCCCCGGAACCAACGCGGTGCTGCCCGGGCTGCCGGCAGCCGAAGGCGCCCGCCTGCGCGAGCACCTCTCCGAACGCGGCGAAACGCAGCTGGCCGGCCTGTGAGCGTTCCACACAACGGAGAATGGGCCCGCGTCCACCCGGTGTCCCCCCTGGTGCGCGGCTGGATCGCCCTTGCCGCCATTGCGTTTGTCTTTGGGCGGAACGTGGTGGAGGACCTCGTCGGGCTGCGCGGCGGCAACGGCGACGGCGACGGCGGCGACGGCGGCGGCAGCGGCGGCGGCGGCAGCGGCGGCGGGACGGTGCCTGAGGGCACGGTCCTGCTGATCGGCATAGCCGTACTTGCCGGCATCCTGCTAATCATTGCCGTGGGGTTCTTCCTGTCCTGGCGGTTCACCCGATACCAGGTGACCGGCGAGCACGTGCGCGTGCATTCCGGCATCGTTTTCCGCCAGCAGCGACAGGCGCGGCTGGACCGCGTCCAGGCCATCGACATCATCCAGCCGCTGCTGGCACGGCTCTTCGGGCTGGCGGAACTGCGCTTCGAAGTGGCGGACGCCGGTGAGTCCGCGGTCCGCCTGGCCTTCCTGAAGCTCGACGACGCCCAGCAGCTGCGGGCTCTGATCCTGGACCGGGCATCGGGTGCTCCGGCCACGCATCCGGAGGCCGGCGGAGTCAGCGACGGCGAGGGCGGCGGCGGCGGCGGCACGGACCCCGGCGGCGCTCCGGACACCGCCGGCACGCCTGCCGGCGCGTCCGGCGGCATCCGCAGTAGGGGAGCCGCCGAGGCGCCGGAGCAGCCCATCCTCGAGCTGCGTCCGGGACGGGTCATCGCCGCCACTCTGCTGTCCGGCACCACGCTGTTCCTGCTGGTTGGCCTGGCCTGCGCCGTCATCATCACGGCCGTCACCGGCGAGCCGGTCACCCTGGCCGTCATGGTTCCCCTCCTCTTTGGCGTCGTCGGCGGCTACTGGTCAGAGTTCTCCACCTCCTTCAACTTCCGCGCCTCCGTTTCCCGGGACGGCATCAGGGTGCGCTACGGGCTGCTGGACACCCGCACCCAGACCGTTCCGCCGGGCCGGATCCAGGCCGTAGCCGTCCAGCAGTCACCGCTCTGGCGGCTCACCGGCTGGTACCGGGTCTCGGTCAACGTGGCCGGATACGGCGACGGCGCGGGTTCCGAGGGCCTGGCACGGACCAAACTGCTTCCGGCCGGGACGCTGCCCGAGGTTTTCGCCATCCTTGCCCTGGTACTGCCGGAGCCGGGCACCGACCGGCCCCTGGACGTTTTCACCGCGGGCATCACCGGCCGGGACGGCGCTCACGGCTTCACCACGACCCCCCGCCGTGCCCGCTGGATTGCACCCCTGGCCTGGCGGCGCAACGGGTTCACCCTCACCGACACTGCCCTGCTGATCCGCAGCGGCGCCCTGTGGCGGGTTCTCTCCGTGGTGCCGCATGAACGCACGCAGTCGATGGCACTGGAGCAGGGACCGCTCCGCCGCCGCTTTGACACCGCCGACCTGGTCCTGCACTCCACCGCCGGCCCGGTTCATCCGCGCGTGCGGAAAATCGATGCACCAACAGTGCGCCGGCTGTTTCTGGAGCAGGCGGCCCGGGCCCGCGAGGCACGCCGCCGGGACCGCACGGCCCGCTGGAACCGGCCGGCCGCCTCCCCGCCGGCCGTTTCCACAGCGTCCCCCGCAGCGCCCGCACCGCCGGCGTCCCCCGCAACCCCCGCAGCGCCCGCAACGCCGGCACCGCCCGTTCCCGCAGATCCGGTTTCCAAGGAGTTTCCCCATGAACAGCCCTGAAGCAAGCACCGCCGAGAAACGACGGCGGGGCCGGCTGGGCATCGGGGTCATCGGCGCCGGCCGGGTGGGCGCCGTACTTGGTGCTGCCCTGCGCGCTGCCGAACACGCCGTCGTCGGTGTCTCAGCCGTGAGCGAGGAAAGCCGCGAACGTGCCGCCAACCTGCTGCCCGGCGTCCCGATCCTGGACATTCCGGAAATCGTGGAGCGTTCCGAACTAGTGCTGCTGGCCGTACCGGATGATGCCCTGGGGCCGCTGGTTTCCGGGCTGGCCGCCACCAACGCGTGGCAGCCCGGGCAGCTGGTGGCGCACACCTCGGGCAGGTTCGGCACGGACATCCTTGAACCCGCCCGCCGGGCCGGTGCCATTCCGCTGGCCCTGCATCCGGCCATGACGTTCACCGGGATGAGCCTTGACCTCACCCGGCTCGCCGACTGCTCCTTCGGTGTCACCGCTCCCACCGCCGTGCTGCCGATCGCGCAGGCCCTGGTGGTGGAAATGGGGGCCGAGCCGGTGGTCATCGACGAAGCCGACCGGGTGAACTACCACCTGGCGCTGGCCCACGCCTCCAACCATCTGGTCACCATCACAGCCCAGTCAATGCAGCTGCTGACGGACATCGGCGTCGAGAGCCCGGACCGGCTGCTCGGACCGCTGATGCGCGCGTCCCTGGAGAATGCCCTGGCCTCCGGCGAGCACGCGCTGACCGGCCCCGTGGCGCGCGGAGACGCCGGCACCGTGGCCGCCCACCTGAGCGAAATGGCGGACCAGGACAGCGCAGACCTCCGCGACACGTACCGCGCCCTGTCCCTGGCCACGGCCAGGCGCGCCGTTGACCGCGGTCTGCTGGGCGAGGCTGCCGGCCAGGCCATCATTGATGCCCTGACCCTGGATGCCGAAGGGCCGAAGTGAGTACGCCGCGCGTAGTGCGCTCCGCAGCGGAACTGCGGTCCGCGGTTGCCGGGGCCCTGGCCGCAGCCGGTACCACCGGCGGCGGCACCGGCGTTCCCTCCCTCGGCCTGGTGCCCACCATGGGTGCGCTGCACCAGGGACACCGGGCCCTGGCGGAGGCCGCCCGGGCGGAGAACGACGTCGTGGTCGCCTCGGTGTTCGTCAACCCGCTGCAGTTCAACGACCCGGAGGACCTGCGCCGCTATCCCCGCACCCTCGAGGCGGATTTGGACCTGCTCGGGGCGGCGGGGGTGGATCTGGTCTTCGCGCCGTCGGAGGCTGAGGTCTATCCGGACGGAGCACCCCTGGTCCGGGTCAGTTCAGGAGAGCTGGGGGCCCGCTACGAGGGTGCCTCGCGGCCCGGACATTTTGACGGCGTGCTGACCGTGGTGGCCAAGCTGCTGCACTGGACCCAGCCCGCCGTGCCGGCGCACTTCCGTGCATACTTCGGCCAGAAAGATGCCCAGCAGCTGGCGCTGATCCGCCGGATGGCCGCTGACCTGAACTTCCCGGCGGAGATCAGGGGAGTGCCGGTGGTCCGCGCCGCCGACGGCCTGGCGGAGTCCAGCCGCAACGTTTTCCTGGATCCCGCACACCGAGAGGCGGCGGCGGTTCTGCCGCGGGCACTGTTTGCGCTGGCGCACCGGGTTTCCGCCGGCCATCCGCCGGACCTGGCCGCCGCCGTCGCACTGGTGGAAGCCGAACCCCTCGTGGAGCTGGACTATTTCGACATTGTGGATCCGCATACGCTGCAGCAGCTGCCGGCAGGCCCCGGACCGCTTCAGAAACCGGGCCTGGCGCTCGTGGCAGCGCGCGTCGGGCCGGTGCGGCTGATCGACAACCTGCCCCTGGTGCCCCCGGCCCGGGCAGCCCGGTAGTCCAGCAACCTGCGTGCCCGCTGCACGGCGGCTGGTAACCGGCCGTAAGGGCCCGCCGCGCGGCTCTGTAAACTTAAGGACTGTGACCACATCTAACTCCGTTCCCGAAGCAGCCGACACCTCCGAGCAGATGCGCATCCGCGCCGAGAAGCGGGCGCGCCTCATCGCCCGGGGCGAGGAAGCCTACCCGGTGGGAGTGGAGCGCACGCACTCCATCAAAGAGGTCCGGGAAAAGTTCGGCCACCTGCAGGCCGATGAAACCAGCGGTGAAACGGTAGGCGTCACCGGCCGCGTGGTGTTTATCCGGAACACCGGCAAGCTCTGCTTCGCCACCCTCCAGGAAGGCAACGGCACCCGGGTGCAGGCCATGCTCAGCCTGGCCGTCGTCGGGGAAGAGTCGCTGGCCGACTGGAAGGCCCTGGTGGACCTCGGAGACCACGTCTTCATCCGCGGCGAAGTGATCTCCTCCCGCCGGGGCGAGCTCTCCGTCATGGCTGAGTCCTGGTCCATGGCCTCGAAGGCGCTGCGGCCGCTGCCCGTGCTGCACGCCGGACTCAATGAAGAAACCCGGGTCCGGCAGCGCTACGTGGACCTGATGGTCCGCGAGGAAGCCCGGGACATGGTCTACAAGCGTGCCGCCATCATCCGCGGCGTCCGCGACACCCTGCACGGCCACGGCTACGTGGAAGTGGAAACACCCATGCTGCAGCTGGTCCACGGCGGAGCGGCGGCCCGGCCCTTCGAGACGCACCTGAACGCGTTCGACCAGAAGATGACCCTGCGGATCGCCACCGAGCTGTACCTGAAGCGTGCAGTGGTGGGCGGCATCGAGCGGGTCTTCGAGCTGGGCCGGATTTTCCGCAACGAGGGCGTCGATTCCACGCACAGCCCCGAATTCACGACCCTGGAATGCTACGAGGCATATGCCGACCAGTTCGTCATGGCGGACCGGATGAAGGAAATCATCCTCCACTGCGCCGATTTGGTGGGCAGCCGGCAGATCGAGACCGACGCCGGAACCATCAATCTGGACGGGGAATGGAAGTGGCTGTCCGTGTATCCGGGCCTGTCCGAAGCCGTGGGCATGGAAATCACCCCCGACACGGATGCTGCAACGCTGCTCGGGATTGCGGAAAAGCACGGCGTGAAGGTCGACCCGAAATGGGACGCCGAAAAGCTGGTTGTAGAACTGTTCGGCGAAATTGTCGAACCGACCCTGATTCAGCCGACATTTGTTTATGACTACCCTCCGTCCGCCCAGCCCCTGGCCCGCCAGAACCGCAACGATCCGCGGCTGATCGAGGCCTGGGACCTCATCATCGGCGGCATGGAACGCGGTACGGCGTTCTCGGAGCTGATCGATCCGGTCATCCAGCGCGAGCGGCTGACGGAGCAGTCCCGCCGGGCGGCCGACGGCGACGACGAGGCCATGGCGCTCGACGAGGACTTCCTGCGCGCTCTGGAATACGGTGCACCGCCCATGGGCGGCATCGGTCTTGGAATTGACCGTCTCGTGATGCTTTTCACGAACACGGGTATCCGGGAAACAATTTTGTTCCCCCTGCTAAAGCCGGAAATGGGATAGACCATGGAATACGTTGAAGTCCTACTGCCCTCGATATGTGTTGGAGCTCTCTTTTATTTCGCCATGAAGGCCCTGCTGAATGTGGACCGTTCGGAACGAAAAGCTCTGGCTGAAGCGGAACGGGAAGCCGACCTTGCCGCTGATCCCGATACAAGTAGTCCGCGATCTGAAAAAGAAAGTAATTAAATCCCCGACTACGCTTTGACGGGGGATTCATAATTGCGCCATACTCTAAGTGGTCTCATTATCATTTTTCCCGGTTTAACTGCTTAGGAGCCTGTCGTGGCGCAAAAGGTAAAAATTATTCTGGTCGATGACCTCGATGCCGGAAGTGCGGATGAGACCGTGCGGTTCGGCCTGGACGGGGCACAGTACGAGATTGACCTGTCAACCGACAACGCGAAGAACCTCCGTGCTGCCCTGAAGCCGTACCTGGATGCAGGCCGCAAGGTAGGCGGCGGCCGCGCGGGCCGTCCCCGCAGCGCCGGATCCGCACGGAACAACGAAGCAGCGCAGATCCGCGAGTGGGCCCGGAACAACGGGTACACCGTCTCGGAGCGCGGCCGCGTGAACAGCGAAATCATCGAAGCCTACCGGGCCGCCCAGAGCTAGAGCCGTGCATGGCCCCGGGAGTGATTCCGGGGCCGCTGGTCACGCCTACGGCGAACACGCTCCTTAAGCAGGCACAGGACACGTAGCATCGAATTACGCGTTAGCTAGGAGTGTGCCTCATGTTTGAAAGATTTACCGACCGTGCCCGTCGCGTTGTCGTGCTTGCCCAAGAAGAGGCTCGCATGCTCAACCACAACTACATCGGCACCGAGCACATCCTGCTCGGGCTCATTCATGAGGGTGAAGGCGTAGCAGCTAAGGCCCTGGAATCCCTGAGTATCTCGCTCGGTGCCGTGCGCGAGCAGGTGCAGGAGATTATTGGCCAGGGCCAGCAAGCCCCCTCCGGCCACATCCCCTTCACCCCCCGCGCCAAGAAGGTCCTGGAACTCTCCCTCCGGGAGGCTCTGCAGCTTGGCCACAACTACATCGGGACCGAGCACATTCTGCTTGGCCTGATCCGTGAAGGTGAGGGCGTAGCCGCCCAGGTCCTGGTCAAGCTCGGCGCCGACCTGAACCGGGTGCGCCAGCAGGTCATCCAGCTGCTGTCCGGCTACCAGGGCAAAGAGCCCGTCAGCTCGGGCGGCCAGCAGCAGGAAGGCCAGCCCGCGGGTTCGGTCGTCCTGGACCAGTTCGGCCGCAACCTGACCCAGGCTGCACGGGAGTCCAAGCTGGACCCCGTCATTGGGCGTGAACACGAAATGGAACGGGTCATGCAGGTCCTGTCCCGCCGAACCAAGAACAACCCTGTTCTTATCGGCGAGCCCGGTGTCGGCAAGACCGCCGTCGTTGAGGGACTGGCCCAGGCCATTGTCCGCGGCGATGTTCCGGAGACCATCCGTGACAAGCAGCTGTACACCCTTGACCTTGGTTCCCTCGTTGCCGGTTCCCGGTACCGCGGTGATTTCGAGGAACGCCTGAAGAAGGTCCTCAAGGAAATCCGCACCCGCGGCGACATCATCCTCTTCATCGATGAGATCCACACCCTTGTGGGCGCCGGTGCCGCCGAAGGCGCCATTGACGCAGCCTCCATCCTGAAGCCGATGCTGGCCCGCGGCGAGCTGCAGACCATCGGCGCCACCACGCTCGATGAGTACCGCAAGCACATCGAGAAGGACGCCGCCCTCGAGCGTCGTTTCCAGCCGATCCAGGTCAAGGAACCTTCCGTTGCGCACTCCATTGAAATCCTGAAGGGCCTGCGGGACCGCTACGAAGCCCACCACCGCGTCTCCATCACGGATGCGGCCCTGGCTTCGGCAGCCACCCTGGCCGAGCGCTACATCAGCGACCGGTTCCTTCCGGACAAGGCCATTGACCTGATCGACGAAGCCGGCGCCCGGCTGCGGATCCGCCGGATGACGGCTCCGCCCGAGCTCAAGGAAATCGACGAGCGGATCTCCGCGCTGAAGCTGGAAAAGGAATCAGCCATTGATTCCCAGGACTTCGAAGGTGCCGCCAACCTGCGGGACAAGGAGCAGAAGCTCCACGACCAGCGGGCCGAAAAGGAGCGCCAGTGGAAGTCCGGCGGACTGGATGACATCGCCGAGGTGGATGAGGAACTCATCGCCGAGGTGCTTGCCAACTCCACCGGCATTCCCGTGGTCAAGCTCAACGAGGAAGAGTCCACGCGCCTGCTCAAGATGGAAGACGAGCTGCACAAGCGCGTCATCGGTCAGGACCAGGCCATCAAGTCCATCTCGCAGGCCATGCGCCGTACGCGGGCCGGGCTGAAGGACCCGAAGCGTCCGGGCGGCTCCTTTATCTTCGCCGGTCCCACCGGTGTCGGTAAGACTGAGCTGGCCAAGGCCCTCGCGGAGTTCCTCTTCGGCGACGAAGAGGCACTGATCACCCTGGACATGTCCGAATACTCCGAGAAGCACACGGTTTCCCGGCTCTTCGGTGCCCCTCCGGGATACGTGGGCTACGAAGAAGGCGGGCAGCTGACCGAAAAGGTCCGCCGCCGTCCGTTCTCCGTGGTGCTGTTCGACGAGGTGGAAAAGGCGCACGCCGACCTGTTCAACTCGCTGCTGCAGATCCTCGAAGACGGCCGCCTGACTGACAGCCAGGGCCGGGTGGTGGACTTCAAGAACACCATCATCATCATGACCACCAACCTGGGAACCCGGGACATCTCCAAGAGCGTCTCCACCGGTTTCCAGTCCGGCACCGACACAAAGACCGGCTACGACCGGATGCGGGCCCGGGTCACGGAGGAGCTGCGCCAGCACTTCCGCCCCGAGTTCCTCAACCGTGTCGATGACACCGTGGTCTTCCCGCAGCTCACGCAGGACGAGATCGTCCAGATCGTGGACCTGTTCCTGGAACGCCTGGGCAAGCGCCTGGCGGACAAGGGCATGACTATCGAGCTGACCCCCGCGGCGAAGGTTCTCCTCGCCACCCGGGGCTACGATCCCGCCATGGGCGCCCGGCCGCTGCGCCGGACCATCCAGCGCGAAATCGAGGACCAGCTGTCCGAGAAGATCCTCTTCGGGGATCTGAAGCCGGGCGAACTGGTCTCCGTTGACGTGGAGGGCGAAGGCGACGACGCCAAGTTCACGTTTGTTGGACACGGCGCGCCGAAGGCAATCGAGGAAGCACCGTCGGCAATTGAAGCCGGCGTGGGCGACTAGCCAAACCGCCGCACTGCGGCACGAAAAGAACCCGGAGGGCAGCCGCCCTCCGGGTTCTTTTTGCTTGGGGGACAGCGCCAGCAACGCGACGCCGTATTACGCCGTGACGTGCGGCGGAGGTCCTAGACTGAACCGGTGACTTCTCCCTCAACCATTACCGTCCGCCGTGCCCGCACCTCCGACGTCCCGCGCATCCGTGCCCTGGTGGCACCTCTGGCCGACGAACGGATTCTGGTGGCCAAGGAAGCGGTGGCCTATTACGAGGGGCTGCAGGAGTTTCGCATCGCGGAGGGCCCCGACGGCGAGGTGATCGGCTGCGGCGCCCTGCACGTGATGTGGGAGGACCTGGCCGAAGTGCGGACCCTGGCCGCGGACAGCAGCTGGCGCGGCCGCGGCGTCGGGCATGTCCTGCTTGAGTCGCTCCTCGCCGAAGCGGCCGAGATCGGCGTGCAGCGCGTCTTCTGCCTCACCTTTGAAGTGGACTTCTTCCGCCGCCACGGATTCGAGGTGATGGCCAACCAGTCGGCCGTGGATCCGGAGGTCTATTCCGAGCTGCTCCGCTCCCATGACGAAGGCGTGGCGGAGTTCCTGGACCTCGCCCGGGTGAAGCCCAACACCCTCGGAAATACCCGCATGATTAGGACCCTGTAGCGGATCCTGCCGGCCCTGCGCCTGTTCGCGAACAGAGTAACCGGAGGTCCCGCGCTGGTCTTTGCCCGCCGAAAGTGGATAAGCTCAGGTTACTTAGCATCACCAACGGCTTGAAACAGGGTGGCGGTTTGCTAGCCGCCCGAGGCCACGATCAGAAAGCGGGATCCACTTATGGGCGCAGATGACAAGGTGCAGAATTCAGCCGAGAAGCTTGGCGGCAAGGTAAAGGAAGGCCTGGGAAAGGCCACCGGCAACGAGAGCATGGAAGCCGAAGGCCACGGCGATCAGGCCAAGGGCAGTGCCAAGCAGGCCGGCGAAAACGTTAAGGACGCTTTCAAGGGCAAGTAAATTCTTTGAAGTACAGCTGTGGGAGGGGCATCTGCCCCTCCCACAGCTGTTTAACCAAGCGGCATACCGAGGTTCGGTGTCCCGGTCCCAACGGGCCGCCGAATCTCCAGCCTGTCCAGCCGGCCCCGGCCCGGGGTATGGTCGTGAACAACTCAGGACCACCCCGAGACCGGAGCAGCGGTGCCGTGCCGGCCGGGGGCCTCTTCGCTGAAGGAGCTGCTCGAGCAATGAAAAAACTCATCAACGATCCGCGGCGGGTGGTGACCGAATCGCTGGCCGGATTCGGCCTCGCGCACCATGACCTGGTCCGTGTGCACACCGATCCGGACTACGTCGTGCGCAGGGAGCCGGCCCGGAACAAGGTAGCGCTGGTTTCCGGCGGCGGAAGCGGACATGAGCCGCTGCACAGCGGATACGTCGGAAGCGGCATGCTGGATGCCGCGGTTCCCGGAGCCGTCTTCACGTCTCCCACGCCGGACCAGATTCTTCCGGCCATCACCGGGACGGACACCGGTGCCGGGGTACTGCTGATCGTAAAGAACTACACCGGGGACATCCTCAACTTCGAGACCGCCGCCGAGCTGGCCCAGGTTGAAGGCGTCAACGTCGCTACGGTAGTGGTCAACGACGACGTCGCGGTGGAGGACTCGCTGTACACCGCGGGCCGGCGCGGGGTGGCTGGAACCGTGCTGGTGGAGCGCATCGCGGGAGGCGCCGCGGAACGCGGAGGTTCGCTGGAGCAGGTGGCGGCGGTTGCTGAACGGGTCAATGCCAACGTCCGGTCCATGGGGGTCGCCCTCGCGCCGTGCACCGTTCCCCATGCCGGGGAACCCAGTTTTACCCTGGCGGAGAACGAGATCGAGCTCGGCGTCGGCATCCACGGCGAACCCGGCCGGCACCGGCTGCCGATGGCGGACGCTGACAGCATCACCGACCAGTTGCTGGACCCGGTTCTCCAGGACCTGGGCGCCGCGTCGGGGGAGTCCGTCCTGCTGTTCGTCAACGGGATGGGCGGCACCCCGCTGAGCGAGCTGTACATCCTCTACCGCCGTGCCGCCGAGGTCCTGGCAGAGCGCGGCATCCGCGTCGAACGTTCGCTGGTGGGCAACTACATCACGGCACTGGACATGCAGGGAGCCTCAATCACGGTGCTGCGTCTGGATGAGGAACTGACCGAACTCTGGGATTCGCCGGTGCACACCCCGGCGCTCCGGTGGGGAGTATGAGAATGGCACTGGATGCGGACTGGGCGGCCAACTGGATGCGCGCATCAGCGGCGGTGATGGCCGAGAACCGCCAGCGGCTCATCGACCTGGACCGGGACATCGGCGACGCCGACCACGGCGAGAACATGGACCGCGGCTTTTCTGCAGTGGTGCAGAAGCTGGATGCTGACGGGACGCCGGCAACTCCGGGGGAGGTGCTGAAGCTGGCGGCCATGACCCTGATGTCGAAGGTGGGCGGCGCCGCGGGACCCCTGTACGGGACAGCGTTCCTGCGGGCCTCCACGGCTGCGGGTGCGGCTGCGGAACTGGACCCTGCCGCCGTTGTCGCCGTACTGACCGCGGCCAGGGACGGCATTGTCGCCCGGGGAAAGGCTGAACCCGGGGACAAAACCATGGTGGATGCCTGGACGCCGGCGGTCGAAGCGGCAGCCACGGCTGCCGGGGCGCAGGCAACCGGCGCCGAGGTGCTGGCTGCGGCGGCCAACGCCGCCAACGCCGGGCTGGCCGGGACGGAACCACTGATCGCCCGCAAGGGCCGGGCCAGCTATCTGGGGGAGCGCAGCGCCGGGCATCTGGACCCCGGAGCCGCCTCCACCGTCCTGATCCTGCAGGCTGCGGCGCGGACGGCGGAAGAGGGCGCATGAGAATTGGGCTGGTCATCGTGTCCCACAGCGCCAAGCTGGCCGAGGGCGTTCGCGAACTCGCCGCGCAAATGGCGCCGGACGTGGCAATAGAGCCGGCGGGCGGCACCGACGACGGCGGTATCGGCACCAGCCTGGAGAAAATCTCCGCCGCCATCGCCGCCGCCGATACCGGCGCAGGCGCGGTGCTGCTGGCCGATCTGGGTTCCGCTGTCATGACTGCCGAGACTGCAGTGGAATTCCTGGATGATGAGCAGCGCGGCCGGGTGCGGCTGGCCAACGCACCGCTGGTCGAAGGGGCGGTGGCGGCAGCCGTAGCCGCACAGACCGGCAGGGCCCTGGCTGCAGTGGTGCAGGAAGCGGAGTCCGCCGGGGCTGTCCCGGCGCCGGCCGGAACAGCGCCGGCCGGCGGGCAGGCAGCGGCGGAGGGCCCCTCCCGGCATTCCTCCCCGGCAGGCTCCG
This sequence comes from Arthrobacter sp. Z1-15, assembly GCF_054792395.1. NCBI lineage: Bacteria > Bacillati > Actinomycetota > Actinomycetes > Micrococcales > Micrococcaceae > Arthrobacter > Arthrobacter sp. Z1-15. The sequence goes on from NZ_CP096454.1 coordinate 96,008, forward strand.
GCGGGCAGCCCGCCGAAGCGTCAGATCCCGATGAGGCCTTCGACGGCCTCGATGCCGGCGGCGAAGGAGTGCACACCGCGTCCTGGGAGCTGATCAATCCCGCCGGCCTGCACGCCCGGCCCGCTGCCGCCGTCGCCCAGGCCATGTCGGACCTGGACGCCGAGGTGCGCATTAACGGCGTGGATGCGAAGTCCGTGATGCTGCTGATGTCGCTGGGGCTCGGCCAGGGGCAAACGCTGACCCTGGCGGCCCGCGGGCCCGACGCCGCCCGCGCCGTGGAGATCATGGCACTCGAGGTGCGGAACGGCTTCGGGGAAATCTAGGGGCCCCGGGGATCCGGTTCACGCCGGTAGCTGCAGCCCGGTGCCGGTCTCTTCGGCGAGCCTGTCCGCCAGGAGGCCGGCCAGCGCCCGTTCCAGCTGCTCCTCCGGTGCGTTGAGGGCATGCAGCCGGGTCAGGGCCGCCGGCTCCGCGGGAGACCCCGCAGCGACGAGGTCCGCCGGGCCGTGCAGGGCAGCCCGGGGCACCGGGGCTGCCGCCTGCCGCAATACGGCCATGACTGCGCCGCGGACCTGGCGGTCGGTGCCGGCCCAGGCCTGTCCCTTGGGCACATAGTCCGGTGCCGGTTTCCCCGCGGCCACCCAGGCGCAGCGGCCGAGCACGGGACAGTCCCCGCACTTGGGGCTGCGGGCGGTGCAGACCAGGGCCCCGAGTTCCATGACTGAGGCGTTCCAGGCTACGGAAGCTGCGTCGTCCTCGGGCAGCAGGGAAACGGCCAGCCGCATTTCCGCGGCGTTCAGGGCCGGCGCGGGCAGGGCTCGTCCGGTGACGGCCCGGGCGTGGACCCTGCGGATGTTGGTGTCCACCACGGTCTCCCTGCGGCCGAAGGCGAAGGAAGCCACCGCGGCGGCCGTGTAATTCCCGACTCCGGGCAGGGTCAGCAGCTCGGCATGGGTTCCCGGTACCTTGCCGCCAAAGTCGGCAGTCATGGCAGCTGCCGCTGCGTGCAGGCGGAGGGCCCGGCGGGGGTAGCCGAGCCGTCCCCAGGCGCGCACAGCTTCGCCGCTGGGTTCGGCAGCCAGGGCTGCGGGATCGGGCCAGCGCGCCATCCACTGCTCCCACACCGGCAGCACGCGGGTGACGGGCGTCTGCTGAAGCATGATTTCACTGACGAAGATCCCCCACGGGCTGCAGTCCGCCCGGCGCCAGGGGAGGTCGCGCGCGTTGGCGGTGAACCAGCTGATGATCTCCGTGTGGAGCTGCGGTGCCTGCCGGGGGCCCGGTTCCATGCGATCTCCCTTGCTTATGACCAGCAATACTCTACTGACCGGCGTGGTGAGACAGGTAATCGGGGACTGTGTATCTAGCCTTAAGTCATGGTAGGGAATGGGTCATCGAACACCGCATCCGGGGAAACTGCGCCCGGAAACAAGGCCGCCGGCGGAAGCACTGCCGGCCGGCCCAGCGCTGCCGTGTACCGGCGGCGCAGGATTGTCGCCGGCGTCGTCGCACTCCTGGTGGTGATCGGCCTGATCGCGGGCATAACGGCGGTGGCAAATGCGCTCCGGGGGGACGACCCGGCAGCCGCGGACACCACAGAGGCGACGATTCCCGGCCCCGGCGACGAGCCTGCCGGTGCGGATGCCCCGACTGCGGACCCTGCAGCGGAAAAGCCGGCCAAACCCGGCGCCTCAGCCGCGCCAACTCCTGATGCCTCGGCCTCGCCCGGGGCCGCAAAGACGTGCCCCTCGGACGCAGTCCAGGTTTCCGCCACCACCGACGCGTTGAGTTACTCGGCCGGGACAAACCCCATGCTGACCATGACCGTCACCAATAACGGAGCCGAGCCCTGCGAGGTGAACGTGGGGACGAGCCAAATGGAGTTCATGGTCACCAGCGGTTCGGACCGCATTTTCTCCTCGGTCGACTGCATGCAGGCCAGTCAGGACCTGATGATGGTCATCAAGCCGAAATCCGTGGAGACAGCGAAGTTCAGCTGGGAGCGGCAGCGCTCCGCCCCCGGTTGTGCGGAGGTCCCCAGCAATCCCAACCCGGGCACCTACATGTTCACGGCCCGGCTGGGCGGTATCACCAGTGAGTCCACCATTTTCGAGCTGGAATAGCTCACGCAACCACCGAAGCTCCTCACGCGCGGAGCATCCACGTCCGCCGCAGAGCTACATAAAGCGGTCGAGCAGGCTGGTCTCGGCTATCCGGGAGAGGCCTTCACGCACCGTCCTTGCCCGCTGCTCGCCAATGCCGTCCACGGTCATCAGATCCTCTATGTTGGCCGCCATGAGGTTCTGGAGCCCGCCGAAATGGTCCACGAGCCGGTTTGAGACTGCCGGGGGAACGGACTTGATGTTGCTCAGCAGCCGGTAGCCGCGCGGCTGCACCACGGCCTCCAACGAATCCTGGCCCGGCTGGAATCCGACGACGGCGGCGATCTTGCCCAGGTCCACCATGTCGGAGGAACTGAGGTTCTGCAGAGTGGCCACCTGGTCCTCGGCCCGGCGTTCACCGTCATGCAGGTCGGCGTAGTCGCGGACGATCATCTCACTGCCCGGGCCCAAGCCGGCCGTCAGCTCTTCGAGCTGCAGCGAAAGCAACCGGCCGTCCACTCCGAGTTCCAGGACATACTGGGAGATTTCCTCGGAGATCCGGCGGACCATCTCCTGGCGCTGCAGGGTGACGGCAACGTCGCGGACGGTGACCATGGCTTCGATTTCCAGCGCGGACAGGGAGTTTGTCACCTGGTCCAGGCGTGCGCGGTAGCGTTCCAGCGTGGCCAGTGCCTGATTGGCCCGGGCCAGCACGGGTTCAGACCCCTCAAGCACATGGCGGAGGCCGCCGACGTAGAGCTGGATGATCTGCATGGACTGGCTCACCGAGATGACGGGGAAACCCGTTTCGATGGCCACCCGTTCCGCAGTGCGGTGGCGGGTGCCGGATTCGTGCGTCTCAATGGTGTGGTCCGGAACGAGCTGAACGGCGGCGCGCAGGATGGTCCTGGCATCTTTGTCACAGACAATGGCGCCGTCCATCTTCGCCAGTTCCCGCAGCCGGGTGGGGGAGAAGTCAATGCCGATGTCGAAGCCGCCGGAGCAGATGGAATCCACGGTGCGGTCAAAGCCCAGCACGATCAGGGCGCCGGTCCGGCCGCGCAGGATGCGTTCCAACCCGTCGCGGAGATCGGTTCCGGGTGCAACCCGGGCCAGCGTGGCCTTCAGCGAATCTTCGGGACTGCGTGCCATGGTCACTTCCTTCCGGCCATCGGGCCCACGGGCGTTCTGGGCGGGCGCTGCACAGACACTTCCCCTATAGTAGTGGTCCGGCAGGGGACAATGGACACTTTTGTGCCGTGTGAACACCGGTTAGACGCCGCTCTCCCGCCCGGCCTGCCGCCAATTTCACAGCCGCAGCCGCTGGCCGGGTGCAACGCGGGCCGCTTAGAACAGCAGCTCGAGCGCTTCAGCCAGGGTGCTCACTTCACGGACCTTGAACCCCGCCGGCACCGCGACCGGGCCGTTGGGGGACGCCGGAACGACGGCGTGGGTGAAGCCCAGGCGTTCGGCCTCGGAGATCCGCCGGGCGATGCCCGGGACGGGCCGGACTTCACCGGCGAGTCCGACTTCGCCGAAGGCAATCAGCTGTGCGGGCAGGGGCTTGTTCATTTTGGCCGAGGCCACGGCCAGCGCCACGGCCAGATCGGTGGCGGGTTCGCCGAGCTTCACGCCGCCCACGGTCGCCACATAGCTGTCATCCTTGGCCAGATTCATGGATGCCCGTGCCTGCAGCACGGCCAGGAGCATGGCCACCCGGGAAGAATCCAGCCCGCTCGTGGCGCGCCGCGCCTGGGCGTTGCTGGTTTCAGCCAGCAGCGCCTGGACCTCGGCCAGCAGGGGACGCTTTCCCTCCAGGGTGACGGTGATGCAGGTGCCGGACACCGGTTCCTTGGTCCGGGACACAAAGAGGCCGGACGGGTCCGCCAGGCCCTCGATCCCTTCCTCGGTCAGGTCGAAACAGCCCACTTCGTCAGTGGGGCCGTACCGGTTTTTCACCGCACGCAGCAGCCGCAGCCGGGAGTGCCGGTCGCCGTCGAACTGGCAGACCACGTCCACGAGATGCTCCAGCAGCCGCGGGCCGGCAATGGATCCGTCCTTGGTAACGTGCCCCACCAGCAAAGTAGTCATGTTGTTGTTCTTGGCGGCATTAATCAGGGACGCCGCCACCTCGCGCACCTGGCTGACTCCGCCGGCGCTGCCGTCCACGGCCGCGCTGCTGAGGGTTTGCACGGAATCTACGATCAGCAGCGCCGGCTTGACCTGCTCCACCTGGCCCAGGGCCTGTCCCAGGTCGGTTTCAGCGCTCAGGTACAGGGAATCGGACACCGCTCCGATGCGCTCCGCGCGCAGCTTTACCTGTGCCGTGGACTCTTCCCCCGTGACGTACAGGACATCCCTGCCTCCGTTTCCCACCTTCGCCGCTACGTCCAGCAGCAGCGTGGACTTGCCGACGCCCGGTTCGCCGGCGAGCAGGATGACGGCCCCCGGAACCAGCCCGCCGCCCAGCACCCGGTCCAGTTCGTCCACACCGGTGGGCTGGAAGGAAGCGGAGGAGGCATCGACGTCGGCAATGCGCAGGGCGGGCCGGGCCACGGTGGTTGCAGCGGTGGTGCGGGCAACAACTTCGGCGGCTTCCTCGACCGTTCCCCAGGCCTGGCACTCGCCGCAGCGTCCCACCCATTTGGCCGTAGTCCAGCCGCATTCTGCACAGCGGTAGTTGGCGGTTTTCGCGCGGGTAGTCTTCGTGGCCATCCAAACAGGCTATCCCGCGCCGGTGACACTTTCCGCTCACACCTCGGCGAGGTAGCCCACCGCTTCTTCGTGGGTGAGGCCGGTGGACTCGAGCAGGTCCACCACCAGCGGCCGGAAGAGCATGACCAGGGCGTCCCCCTGGATGTCGGTCACTCCCAGAGTTGCCGGGTTCAGCCGTGCCCCCACCAGGGCCAGTTCATTGCGGGCCTGGCGCAGGTGCTTTTCTCGCGTCCCCGCCGATTCTCCGCCGGCCAGGGCGCGGGCCAGGATATCCACGGCTTCCGCCGTGTCATTCACGACGTCGGACACGCGGTCGATCGCATCATCATGCAAAGCGGCATGGTTGATGACCGACGTGGTGCGGCGGGCAAACACCCGGCTGTTGCGCACCGCCAGATCCAGGTACCCGATGGATCCGCGCAGGTCTCCGAGCTCGGCAAGATGGCGCCGGTAGGCCGGGGAAATGCGGGCCACCTCCCGCGCATCGCGGACGCTGCGGGCCAGGGCATCGAGCTGGGGCTGGGTGTTGCGGGCGCGGACCAGGGCGTGCCAGGCAATGGTGGAATCACTTTTGGCCACCGCCTCGGCGCATTGGCGCAGCACCGCGGAGAGCTCATGCAGCAGGTCCCGGACGTTGGACTGCGGTTCGCGCCGGGGGTCGCGCGGCGCGAGCATGGTCACGATGAGGGCAAAAAGTCCGCCCACAATGGCATCGAGGCTGCGCGTGAAGGCGCCGCCGTCCGGGGCCGGGAGCAGCACCACCAGCAGCGACTGAAGTCCCAGCTGGGTCGTGAAGATGACGCCGCGGTCCAAAAAGCGCGCCAGCATCACGGAAAGAAAGAGGACGACGGCGGCCTGCCACAGGCCCGTGCCCAAAACATGCAGGAGCAGTTCGCCGATGGTAATGCCCAGGGTGCAGCCAATGCCCACCTCCAGCACGCGGCGGGTGCGCGGCTCACGGGAAAAACCGAGCGAAATCAGGGCCGCGGTGGCCGCAAAGAGCGGACCTTCATGGCCCATGACGTACTGCGCAAAGGCATACGCACCCACGGCACAGATCGTCATCTGGAGGGCCGGCACCACCGAGTTCCGGCTCCGGTGAAGCCCCACCCGTATCCGGTTTCGCAGGAAGCCCCGGCTCTGGGCTAAACGGTCGCGTGGGGGCATGCCAACAGTCTAGGTCCCGTCCGCCCTTACCCTCCATCCGGAAAGGTTCCATGACGCCGCCCGCACAAACCATTCGGGACCATAAAACGTTTCCTGCCGCTCTCAGTGCTGTTCACCTTTCGTTAACCTTCCCCGGCGACGATCAGTACAGGGACGGAAACAGTCCGCTCCTGCGAACGGCCCCCGCGTGCCACTGCCTGCACCGGGGATTCGGCCCTTGAAAGGGATAAACGTGTTGGTTTCTGGAAAATTCAGTACTGCAGCAGTCCTTATGTCGGTAGCAGCCCTCACCCTTACAGCCTGCGGCAGCGACAGCGCAACCGCCCCCGCCGGCGGTGCGCAGTCCTCCTCGCCGGAGAGCACGGTCACCGGAACCCTGTCCGGGGCGGGTGCGTCCTCACAGGACTCCGCCATGCAGGCCTGGATCGCCGGGTTCGGCGAAGCGAACCCGGGAGCATCCGTTCAGTACTCGGCGGACGGCTCAGGCGCCGGCCGCGAGGCGCTGCTGGCCGGAGGCGTGCAGTTTGCCGGTTCGGATGCCTACTTGGACGACGAAGAGGCCGCCGCTGCCGCCGAGGTCTGCGGCCCGGACGGTGCACTGCACGTTCCCGCCTATATTTCGCCGATCGCCGTGGCCTTCAACCTGCCCGGCCTCGACGCACTGAATCTGGATGCCGCCACGATCGCGAAGATCTTCCGCGGTGAAATCACGGCGTGGAACGATCCGGCCATCGCCGAGGCCAACCCCGGAGCGGACCTGCCCGGTACCCCGATCACCCCGGTGCACCGCGGCGACGAGTCGGGCACCACCAAGAACTTCACGGAGTACCTTGCGGCCGCAGCACCGCAGGCCTGGACGGATAAAGCCTCCGGTGAATGGCCTGCCGGAATCGGCAACGGGGAGAACGCCTCCGGCACCGGCGGCGTCGTCTCCCTCGTGACCTCCACCGCAGGGGCCATCACCTACGCCGATGCGTCAGCGGCCGGGGATCTGGGCACGGTCAGCGTCCTGGTCGGCAGCGACTACGTTCCGCTGAGTTCGGACGCTGCGGCAAAGGCCGTTGAAACATCCACTCCGGTCACCGGCGAGGGCCGGCCGGAAGGTGACATGGCCATGGAGCTTGACCGGGACACCGCCGAATCCGGCGCCTACCCGCTGGTGCTCGTGTCGTACCACGTGTACTGCACCGGGTACCCGGACGCCGAAACCGTTGAACTGGTCCAGGCCTTCGGCGAGTACGTGGTCAGCGAAGAAGGGCAGTCCGCCGCCGGAGAAGCCGCCGGCAGCGCCCCCCTCTCCGATGCACTGCGGAAGCAGGCAGTGACCGCCCTGGAGAGCATCAGCGTGTTGCAGCAGTAGAAAGTCGTGGGACAGTGAAAGTGGGCCCCGCAGACCTGCGGGGCCCACAAGCCTGCGGGAACGTGTTTGACCGGGACGGCGGAGGCCGGAGGGATGTTGACCGCCTCACCCTGGACGGGGGGCCCGCGCAGGGTCAGTAGAGTTTAAGCAGATGCCAGTGAAGAACCGAAGGGTTGTGCAGTGTCCAGCAAGTCCATAGAAGGCACCGGCGGTGCCGGCCGTGCCGGGGATAAGGTCTTTTCCGGCATAACGCTCCTGGCCGGCTGCCTCATCCTTCTTGTCCTGTTTTCCGTTGCCGTGTTCCTGCTCTGGCAGGCGCTGCCCACCTTTACGGCGGACTCTGCGGACATCAGCGGCGGCGAAGGTTTCCTGACCTATATTTGGCCGCTCGTCATCGGCACCGTGATAGCCGCCGCCATCGCCCTGGCGATCGCCACGCCGGTGGGCATCGGCGTCGCACTCTTCATCTCGCATTACGCACCGCGCCGCATGGCGCAGGGCCTGGGCTACCTTATTGACCTGCTGGCCGCCATTCCCTCGGTGGTCTACGGCGCCTGGGGCATGATGGTGCTGGCACCGGCGCTGGTGGGTCCTTACACCTGGCTGGCGGACAACGCCGGGTGGATCCCGATCTTTTCCGGTCCGGCCAGCCAGACCGGCAAGACCATGCTGACGGCCGGGATCGTGCTGTCCGTCATGGTGCTGCCGATCATCACATCGCTGACCCGGGAAATCTTCCTGCAGACCCCGAAGCTGCATGAGGAGGCCGCCCTGGCCATGGGCGCCACCCGGTGGGAAATGATCCGCATGGCAGTGTTTCCCTTCGCCCGCCCGGGCGTGATCAGCGCCGTGATGCTGGGCCTGGGCCGTGCCCTGGGTGAAACCATGGCAGTGGCCCTGGTGCTTTCCTCCGGCGGCCTGATTGCCAGCCTCATCCGGCCGGGGAACCAGACCATCGCGGCCGAAATCGCCCTGAACTTCCCCGAGGCCTACGGGCTGCGCCTGTCCGAGCTGATCGCTGCCGGCCTGGTGCTGTTCCTGATCACCCTGGCCGTGAATGTGATCGCACGCTGGATCATCAGCCGCCACAAAGAATTCTCCGGAGCCAACTGATGCAGACACAGACACTCAGCCGCCGTCCGGCCACGCTCACCAAGAACCGGCTGCCCCGCTACGCGGTGTGGGCCGCCCTGGGCGCAGCCGTCATCCTCGGTGCCGCTCTCTCCGCCCTGATCGGCTTCGGCATCGCAAGCTTTGCCATCTTCACCGCGGTGATCTTCGTTGTGTCGGCCACTGCCGTGACGGGCATCGTTGAAGGCCGCCGCCGTGCCGTGGACCGGTTTGCCACCTACTTGGTGTGCGGATCCTTCCTGCTGGCACTGGTTCCGCTGGTTTCGGTGATTTTCACCGTTTTGTCCAAGGGCCTCGCCGGGCTGAGCCCGGACTTCCTGTTCACCTCCATGGGCGGCATGACCGGCGCCGTGGACAACACCAGCGCCGAGACCGGCGGGCCGGTCATGGGCGGGGCGTACCACGGCATTGTGGGCACCCTGCTGATTACCCTGTGGGCCACCATCATTTCCGTGCCGATCGGCCTGCTGACCGCCGTCTACCTGGTGGAGTACAGCCACGGCGGGCCGCTGTCCCGGGCGATCACGTTCTTCGTTGACGTCATGACCGGCATCCCGTCCATTGTGGCGGGGCTCTTCGCGGCCGCCTTCTTCGGGCTGGTGTTCGGCCCGGGCGTTCGGACCGGCTTTGTGGCCGCCGTCGCGCTCTCCGTCCTGATGATTCCCGTGGTGGTGCGTTCCACCGAGGAAATGCTGAAAATCGTCCCGAATGAACTGCGTGAAGCCTCCTACGCCCTGGGCGTTCGGAAGTGGCGGACCATCCTCAAGGTGGTGGTGCCGACGGCGATCTCCGGTATTGCATCGGGTGTCACCCTCGCGATTGCCCGCGTTATCGGCGAAACGGCACCGCTGCTCGTCACCGCCGGGTTTGTGAACACCATCAACATGAACGTGTTCGCAGGCTGGATGACGACGCTGCCCACGTACATCTACCGCCAGCTGATGAGCCCCACCTCACCCACCAACACAGATCCCAGCACCCAGCGCGCCTGGGCGGCCGCGCTGCTGCTGATCATCATGGTGATGCTCCTGAACCTCGGCGCCCGCCTCATTGCCCGCCTCTTCGCGCCCAAGACCGGCCGCTGACCGGGCCAACCCGCACCGCGGCGGTGCCCGCACTGCACCGCCTCCCCGGAATTTCGAACAGAAGGAAAAACATGTCCAAGCGAATCGACGTCAAGGACCTCAACGTCTACTACGGCGACTTCCTGGCCGTAGAAAACGTCAACATCAATATCGAGGCGAAGTCCGTCACGGCGTTTATCGGCCCCTCCGGCTGCGGCAAGTCAACATTCCTGCGGACGCTGAACCGGATGCATGAAGTCCTGCCGGGCGCCCGCGTGGAGGGCGAAGTACTGCTGGACGGCGAAAACCTCTACGGCCCCGGGGTGGACCCGGTGACCGTCCGAAGCCACATCGGCATGGTGTTCCAGCGCCCCAATCCGTTCCCCACCATGTCCATCCGCGACAATGTGCTGGCCGGCGTGAAGCTGAACAACAAGCGCATTTCCAAGTCTGACGCCGATGACCTGGTGGAACGGTCCCTGACCGGGGCCAACCTGTGGAAGGAAGTCCGGGACCGCCTGGACAAGCCGGGGTCCGGTCTTTCCGGCGGCCAGCAGCAGCGTCTGTGCATCGCCCGCGCCATCGCGGTCTCCCCGGAGGTCATCCTGATGGACGAGCCGTGCTCGGCCCTGGACCCGATCTCCACCCTCGCCATTGAGGACCTCATTGAGGAGCTCAAGAGTGAGTACACGGTGGTTATCGTGACCCACAACATGCAGCAGGCAGCCCGGGTTTCGGACAAGACGGCGTTCTTCAACATTGCGGGCACGGGCAAGCCGGGCAAGCTGATCGAGTACGCGGACACCCCGGTGATCTTCAGCAACCCGGCCCAGAAAGCAACCGAAGACTACGTCTCCGGCCGCTTCGGATAGCCCCTAGCGGGCCCCTATCGGGCCCTGCAGGGCCGGCTCGGGGCTGGCTGCCGGCCGGCGCCGCAGCGCCGCAGGTCTGCACCTCGCGGGCCCCGGAGGCCGCTTAGGGCTGGGGTGCGGCTAGAGCAGCGGGCTGATCGCCAGGAAGAGGATTCCGCCGAGCACGGCGGTGGCCGGTGCCGTGGTCAGCCACGTGACCAGGATTTCCCGCAGCGGAATGAACCGGACCGTGGAAAACCGCTGGTTGGCTCCGGCGCCCACAATGGCCGAGGTCATGGTCTGCGTGCTGGAGAGCGGAATCTGCAGCCACAGGGCGCCCATGAACAGCATCGAGGAACTGGCCGCCGTCGCGCTCATTCCGCGCAGCGGGTCAATGCGCACGAGCCGGTTGCCCAGCGTGTGGCTGATCCGCCAGCCGCCGAAGAGGCTGCCAGCGGCCAGCGCGGTGCCGGCAAAAACCTGCACCCACAGCGGAATGCCGGCGTCTGAAGAGTACCCGGCGGCCACCAGAGCCAGGACAATCACGGCCATGGTCCGCTGCCCGTCCTGCATGCCGTGGCCGAGGGAAAACGCCGAGGTGAACACCGACTGGGCAATCCGGTTGCCGGCGTCGCCGCGGCGCGGTGAGCTGTAGCGCATCAGCCAGGTCGTGGGGAACACCAGCAGATAGGCCAGGACGAAGGCAACCACGGGGGAGAGCAGCAGCGGCAGGATAATCTGCTGCAGCAGCACCTGGTAGGACTCGGCAATGTTGGGCCCGCCCACCAGCGTGGAGGCAGCCCCGGAACCCACGATGCCGCCCACCAGTGCGTGGGTGGAGGACGAGGGCATCCGCCTCCACCACGTCCACAGCCCCCAGCCGCAGGCTGCCAGCAGCCCGGCGATCAGGATGCCCAGGCCCGGAGTTCCAGCGGGGAGCTGAATGAACCTGTCCGCCAGCACCAGGGCCAGGGCCGTGCTCAGCAGGGCACCGGTGAGGTTGAAGACGGCGGCCAGGAGGATGGCTACGGTTGGAGTGAGGGCCCGGGTGCGCACCGAGGTGGCAATGGAGTTGGAGACGTCATGGAAGCCGTTAATGAACGCGTAGGCTCCGGCAAAGAGCACGACGGCGGCCAGCAGGACCGGCTCCACCTAGGATTCCCGGACCAGGATGCCGCCCACGGAGGTTGCACACCGGCGAAGCTGGGTACTGGTTCCTGCCAGCTGTTCGGCAAGGTCCCGGTGGCGCGCGTAGCTGAGGGCTTTATGGTCGCGGAGCAGTTCGGAAACCCAGATGCGGTGGGTGCGTTCGGCGCGCTTGGACAGCCGCAGCATTTCAATCCAGTAGTCGTCGAGGTCCTCAAGGGAGGCGAGCCGGCGCATCGCGCCGACGGTCAGTTCCGACTGCCGCCCAATCACCTCGAGCTGTTCGGCGGCACGGGCGGAGATGCCCGTGAGGCGGTACAGGGACACTACTTCCGCGGCCGCATCCAGGTTCTCCATTGCCGACATCAGGATGATTGAAAGGTCATACAGATCCTCGCGCGGCAGGGGATTGATGAAACTGGACCGCATCTGGGTCATCAGGGCGAAGTGCAGATCAGTGGATTCGGCCTCCAGCTGATGCATCTGCTCAGCGAGGCGCTCGTAGTCCGCCGGTTCGGCACCGAGGACTTCGGAGAGGGTGCCCGCTCCGCGCACCAGCACGCTTCCCATCTTGGACAGGAGCTCCAGCCCGGCGTTTTCCTGGGGAAAAAGCCGCAGCCTCACTGGGAGATCCGGGAACGTCGGGTGCCGTCTGGGCCCTGCATGAAGTAGGTCACGGGCCTAAGATTATCGGCTGGGCGGGAAGACACAAAAGCGGTGCCGGACCGGGAGCGCCTCTCGGCGGAAGGCCGCTCGAAGCGGCTCTAAGTTGAAGCCCGGGGGTTCCGCAGTCCGACACCAATTTCAGTTTTCTACGCTTGGCCGACGATGTCAACACGAGGCCCGGCGGGCACCTAGTCCAGCTCTCCCCGGCGCCATGCGGCAGCGGAATGCTCGAGGTCTTCGGCGGTCCTGACGAGCTGGCGTGCATTGCGGGTCAGCTGGCTGGCTGTTCCGGTGCTTCCGATCTCCGCCGAATCCGCGTGGTGGGTCTGGCCCAGGGCCACTACGCGGCAGAACGCGGCGAAGCGCTCCAGCGCCACATCAAACTCTCCTTCGAAGGCTCCGGAGAGGATGGTGTCGGCCATGATCTTGACTTCTTCTGCCCCCAGAGGCTCGGCGACGCCGGCCACCACCTTGGAGACCTGGGCGACGTCCTTGCCCGCAGCGTAGTAGGCCGCGATGCGCTCCGGATTCTGCTGCGTGGCGGCGCGGAGGGCATACAGGCGCCAGAGGGCGCCGGGAAGGGACCGGGCAGGGCTTTCCGCCCAGAGTTCCGCGATGGACTCCAGCCCCTGTTTGTCGGCGAGCTTCACCAGGCGGCGGGTGATCTCCGGATCGTCGCTCTCCCGTCCGTGATGGACCAGGGCCTGCGCGGCCAAATGGGCCGCTTCCGAGACCCGGGCAGGATCCGCACCTCCGGGGAAGTTGGCGAAATCCAGCGGAGCGTACAGCTTGGGCTTGTGGTGCCGTGGCGGCATGGAATTCGACTCACTCATATTTTGAGAATACTCCGCCGCGCAAACAGGCGTCGAGGCGGTCCGGCGCCGCCGCCGGGGTTCCGAAGGGGAGTTCGGGGCCGTGAAATGTAAAGGACTGCCTCGGCGGTTTCGTGAGATGCGTCCCGGGTGCGATAAAGTGGAGAAGTCGATTCGTCGACGGCTGGACCGGTCTCAGGTTCGGGTGGGGATTCCTGTCGGAAAACCTGCGCTGAAACTGTCGGAAAAGCCGTCCCGAAATGGCGGGGGGCCTTTAGCTCAGTTGGTAGAGCATCGGACTTTTAATCCGTGGGTCGTGGGTTCGAGCCCCACAGGGCCCACCATGGACGGGCCGTGTCATTCGTTTGAGGATGGTGCGGGACTTCGGCAGCACCCCGGTTTTCGAACCGGGGTGCTTTTCTTTGTCCGGGGTGTTTTTGCCTTCCCGCAGAGCCTTGCCGCAGGTCCCCTTTCCTCCGTGGTCAGGAGGGGGCGTCGGCGCTGTGTTCGACAACGGCGGCCTGTTCGACGACGGCGGCCTGCTCGACGACGGCGACCTGTTCGACGACGGCGGCCGGCACGGGGCGGCGACGCGAGGTGTCGAATTTCATGAGTTTATGCGTTCCGTCGCAGTAGGGCTTGATCGCTGATCCGCCGCACCTGCACAGGGCCACGGTTTCACGGTCCCGGGGAATCGGCACACCGTCCGGAGTGACGATCTCAAAGTCTCCGCGGACCAGCAGGGGACCGTTCGGGCAGGCCACCACGGAGGCGGCAGGCCTACCGGCACGGGGGTCCGGATCAGCGGGGGAATCCTGTACCGAAGAATCCTTTGCAGACGAATCCTGTCCGGGGGAGCCGTGAGCCGGGCAGCTGCTGCAGCAGGCGGCGTCGGTCACGGCGTCACTCCGGCAGCCAGTGCAGCTCCGACGAGCGCGCCTGCCCCGGGAGCTGCGGCAGGGTCCGCGTCGCGGAGGGCGGAGCGGCCGTCCTGCCACGCAGAGAGCTGGTCTTCCCCCATCATCGCGTCCAGGGCAAGGACCGTCGCGGCCCCGAAGATCACATCCGGCAGCAGGCCGGGATCCGACTCCACGAGCCCGCCGGCAAGGTCCCGCGCGGCAATCTGCTCGTGTACGGCGTCGGCTTCCACGTGCTCGTCGAAGTAGTAGGTCACGTCTTCGCCGAAGCCAAGCCGGCGGAACCCGCGCGCATAGAAAGAATTGGGGATGGATGAGGTCATTTCAAAGGCTGCCAGATGCCCGGCGATGGCACCGCGCAGCCGCCGGTTGAGGCCAAACAGGGACATGGCGTTGGACGAGGCCAGAGTCAGTGCCGGCACAAAGTCCAGGTACCACCCGTACTCCGTCTCCAGCTCCAGGCCCTTCATCGTGACGGCGAAGAGGTGGGAGTGCATGCGTTCGGGGCGGCCGCCGCCGTATTCGTCGGCCTGGATCTCGATCAGTGCGGCCTTTGCCCGGCCCACCGGGAGGCGGGGTATGGCCCAGCTGTGGGGATCGGCTTCCTTCAGCTGATAGACGGAGCGCAGGATGAGGAACTCCTGCAGCTGTTCCCTGGTGGCCTTCGAGGCGACGAAGCGGGACACACTGGGCCCGTCGTCGTCGGCTGCCATACGGAACAGTTCCTCGGCCACCGCCTCGCTGGTGGCTTCAGGCAGCCCGGGGACGGGGACGGCGCGGCGGAGGGCTGCTTCAAACGCTTCCTCGAGCTCCAGCCGCAGGGCCACCAGACCCGGATGCCACTCGAGGCTGTCCGGAACGCCTTCCAGTCCGCTGTAGTGGAGCTCGTACAGGCAGAAAAGGGTCAGCTGCAGGTCCTCGTCGCGAAAGATATCGGACGTTTCGCCTACGGCACGCCGAGACGCTTCCGTCACGGAGGCAAGCTCCCGCGCTGACGGGCCGTCCGGCGTACGCAGCAGGTCGAAGAGTTCGGTGCTGACAGGTCCGCGCGCTGCGGGAATTTTCATTCTGGTCCTTTGTGCTCCGTGAAAAACGTGCTCCGTGCCGGGAGCGGCGGAAGCCGCAGCCCATAGCGGTAATTCAAGGACATCAGCATACTTGGTATTCCTCTGCCGCACCCAAACACCTTTCCCTGCCCGGGCCGGCGGACATTGACGTTTACGTCCATCCGGCGTGAGATGGGATGAACGGATAACGCAAACTGCGCCGGGGAGGGCACTCATGCCGCAAGTTGATGCCGGAGCGGGGTTCCTCGTTACGGCACTGATCATCATGGCCGCTGCCTTCGCGCTGACCGCGTTCAGGGTGGACGCCGCGTTGGACAGGGGAGACGGCGAGAAGCTGTTTTGGATCGGTTTCACCGGCCTGCTGGCCGCCCTGCTGGCCGTTGCATGGGCGGTGGCCGGCAATCCCGGCGCGGGACCTTGGATCGGGCTCGCGGCCGTCGCCGGGGCAGGGGGTGCTGCCGGTTGGGTGCAGGCACGCCACCGGCGGCGCGTCCAGGACCGGTTGAGGAACGAACGGGCCCGGGCCGTCGCGGCTCTGGAGCGCCGGCATGAGACTGTCCTGCTCAGCTGGAGCTCCTATGAGCTGGATGAGTGGAAGGCCGAGGAGAAGCCCGGCCTGAAGGATCCGGCCAGGCCCGAAACCAAATCCCTAATGCGGGCCATGAAGGCGGCGGCGGCCCTTCGTCCCCTTGAAGGGGCTGCGGAGGCCCCGGGGGCGGAGCTGGACAAATACGCGGCCGCCGTAGCCGGGCTGGAGCAGGCATGGGCCGCCGCGGAGGCAGCCGGAGGCGATGACAGGGCCGCGTAGTCCTGCCGCGGAAGAACTCTGGACGAAACGCCGTTTGGGTGTCAGGCTCGGGGCATGACCGGGCGCAGCAGGGACGATGTCAATTTCTCCCACAACCTTGATAACAGCCGCTACGAGCTGCGCGTGGGAGGTGAGCTGGTGGGAACCGCAGAATACGCGGAATACAGTGAAGAACCGGATTCCGTGGCTCTCACCCATACCGTGGTCCGGGAGGAATTCCGGCACCAGGGTTATTCCTCGATGCTGGTGAAATTCGCGGCCGAGGACATTATCGCTTCGGGCCGGCGCATCAAGCCTTACTGCTCCTACGCGGCGTCCTATTTGGGGAAACACCGGGAGTTCAGCCATCACGTGTCGTGGCCCCAGGAAACCCGCTGACCTAGCTCTGCCGGCTTTCACCGCTCCGCTGGAAACCTGCCAAAACAGGGCTGCTGCGTTAATTGAAGCTGGCTCCCCGCTCTGCATATGGGGGGAACGCAGAAGGGGGAGCCAGTGAAAATAGTATAGTTGCATCCGTCCGGAGAAACCAATCGGGGGGAGTCATCCGTGGCAGTGTCTGCGAAAGCGTTCCAGGACTGGCGCGCCAAAGCTGCCCCTCTCGAAACTACGGCCGACCTGTGCCGGCTGGCCGGCATCAAACGCTCTACACTTGCCCAGCAGCTTGTGCGCGGCAAGGTCTCGGTTAGCACCGTGGTTCGGGTGGCGCGGGCCTGCGACCAGGACCCCGTCGAGGCGCTGTCCTTTTTTGAGGAGTACCACGACCTCCAGGCCGGGATGCGCCCCCCAACTTCTGCGGAACTGATCAGCCAGGTGACCTATGTCTGCATCCTGGAGCAGGTGGTGGCGCGGAGCAGGCAGCCCGGCATCTCACCCGAGGAACTGCCCGCCCTGTGCGCCTTTCCGCACCGGTACTCGGTACGCGGCTGGTTCGAGGCCGTTGATCCCGGTGACCTGCGGCAGCGGCTGAGCGCCAGCACCGGCGTGGCGCCGCAGAACCTCTCCGCCCAGCTCACGGCCGGGCGCCTGGCCAGCGGCCTCGCCGTGGAAGCGGCCCGGCTGGCCGGCGTTTCGCTGACCAGCGGCCTTGTGGCAACCGGTCTGCTCACTCCGGACGAATGCGGCTGGCCGCCCGGCGGACGCGAGCAGGCACTCGCCCGGCTCTCCGATGCCGATCTGGTGATCCTTGCCCGGGACCGGCTGGATGCGCTGGGCAAGGTTCTGAAAAAGGTCGAGAACGATGAAAAAAACAACTTCGCACTCTTGGAGAAATTGGGATGACGCTACAGTGGGCAGCCTTGGGCGCGACCCTTTTCTTCGCGCTGCTGCGGGTTCCGGGCGCAATTCGGGGTGAGAACCGGGGAATGTTCTCTGCACTGATTCTCCTGTCCGCGGCCATGGCGCTGAGTATTCCTTTCTTTTACCTGCCGGTGGACGCACTGCTCGGCGGTGTGAATCTCGCGAACCTCCTCCTTCGGTATTTGCTGTTTGCCGTTCTCCTGATCCTGGGGCTGAAGGCCGCCGCGGCTTTCCAGGCCCCGCTGGCCGCGCGTTTGATCGGCGGGCCGGCCGGGATACTCGTCCTGACAGCTGCAACGGTGGCAGTGGCGGTGTTTTACAGGCTCAGCGACCTGCCCGAATCCTCCACGGCGCTTGCCGACTACTGGGACCAGGACACGGTCCACGCGTACGGGGACAGCTCCAGGCTCTACCAGATCTATGTGGGGGCGTGCCTTGTCCCTTCACTGTTCGGTTCCGCCGCTGCCTTCCGGCGTCCAGCCGGTATTCGGCTCAGCGCCGCCCTCCTGGCCCTGGGGCTGTCCACCGCCGTGATTCACTCCGTGCTGTCCCTCACCGTCGTGAATCCGGACATTGGGGTCTGGGATACCGTGCTTCCCTATTCCGCGGTCATCATGGTGTCTTTGGGACTTGCCCTCCTGTGGAACTCGCACCGGATCGCCAAGCGGCATCCCAAGCCGGGCCTGCTGGCCAGGGCCTACGCCTCCAGATAAAGAATCGGCAACGAACATTCACATTTTCATCATCCTGTGTCAGAATAATGATTATGTAACATCCGCTGCCTGTGGGGGGTCAGCGTGAGGTTACAACCGAAGCCAGCGGATTGCTCCGCTGGCTTCGTTGTATCCGTTTGCCGGAATGTGCGGCCAACGCAAAAAAGCGGGAGTTCCGGTAAATCCGAAGCTCCCGCTTTTGCATTTACCCGCAAATGCGGTGCTATTGGGCGTCGAGGTCCGTTTCCAGGATTTTGGCGAGGGCATCGAGGGCTTCGTCGGCGCCGTCGCCCTCGGCACGCAGCACCACCACATCCCCGTTGGAAGCGCCCAGGCTCATCAGCGACAGCATGCTGGCTGCATCCATCGCTTCGTCGGCGGGCTCTCCCTCCATGGCAATGGTGACGTCCACCGGCTGCGCCGCCGCGGCCTCGGCAAAGATCGACGCCGGGCGCGCATGCAGGCCAACCCGGCTGGCAATAGTGGCTTTACGTTCTGGCATGGGATGTTTCCTTCCGGTTGTACTGAACAGTGGGGAGGCCGGTCACAGGCCCAGCTCATCCAGGATGGCCAGCTTGCTGCGCACCGCCGTCCGCGCCTCCGCGGCGGACCCGGCAGCCAGGGCAAGGGACGCCAGGTCCCTGGCCTCTGCGATGCTCACCGAGGCCAGGACCGCGCCTACGGAAGCCAGTGCCCGCGGGGTCATGGACAGGGTGTTGACTCCCAGCCCCGCCAGCACGACGGCGAGTGCCGGGTCCGCGGCCGACTCCCCGCAGACTCCCACATTCTTGGGTGCCTCCAGGGAGTCCGATCCGGCCGCAGCCTCGGCCGCCCGGGCGCCGTCGACCGTGCTTTTAATCAGCTGCAGGACTGCCGGCTGCCAGGGGTCGTTCAGGGTTGCCAGGGAGCCAAGCTGACGGTCAGCCGCCATGGTGTACTGCGTTAGGTCATTGGTGCCGAGCGAGGCAAAGCGAACCTTCGCCAGAATTGCCTGCGACATCACGGCGGCCGCGGGGACCTCGATCATGACCCCGGGGATGGCAAGTCCCGCCCCGGTGCACATGACGGCAAAGTCCGCGGCTTCCTCAGCGGTGGCGATCATGGGAGCCATCACCCAGACATCCGCCTCGTGGGCACCCGCTGCAATCGCAATTGCCTCCAGCTGCCGTTCCAGCACCCCGGGGGAAGTGCGGTCCGTCCGGTAGCCGCGGACGCCAAGCGCCGGGTTGGGTTCGGTGGTGTCCGTCAGGAACGGAAGCGGTTTGTCTGCTCCGGCGTCCAGGGTGCGGATCACGACCTTCCGGCCCGGAAAGGCCTCGAAGACGGTCCCGTAGGCCTGCACCTGCTCCTCCACTCCGGGCTCGGAGTCGCGGCCCAGAAAGCAGAATTCGGTGCGCAGCAGGCCGATGCCCTCGGCGCCCGCCACGGCAGCGGCCCGGGCGTCCTTGCCGGAACCCACGTTGGCGAGCAGCGGAACGGCGTACCCGTCCGATGTCATGCCCTTGCCGCTGAACGGCGGAAGGGAAACCCGGGCAGCGTACTTTTGGGCTGCTTCCCGCTCGGCCGTTCCGGGGTCCACCACCACGGTTCCGGCTGCCCCGTCGAGAAAGAGCTCGGCGCCGTCGGCGATTGATTCGGACTCCGCGGCACCAACCACGGCGGGCAGGCCCAGGGAGCGGGCCAGGATGGCGGTGTGGGACTGCGGCCCGCCCCCGGACGTCACGAGGCCGATGACCTTGGCGGGATCCAGGGTGGCGGTGTCGGCGGGAGCAAGTTCTTCGGCAATGAGGATGAACGGAACGTCGGACGCCGGGATCCCGGGGGCGGGCAGCCCGTCGAGCCGGGCCACGATCCGGGCCCTGACGTCCAGGACATCCTGGGTGCGCTCGGCCATGTAGCCGCCCAGGCTCTGCAGCATGGCAGCCACTTCCAGTCCGGCTTCCCAGACAGCCCGTTCCGGAGTCATCCCGGCGTTGATGTGCTTGCCGGCGGCCTTGAGCAGCATGGGGTCCGTGGCCATCATGGCCGTTGCGTTCAGAACGGCTTTCGCGTCTCCCGACGCCGTCTCCGCCCGGTGGCGCAGATCGTCCCGCACGTCCTCCGCCGCGTCCCTGAGGCGTGCTTTTTCACCGTCAACCGTTTGCTCCGCCCCGAACCGGGCATCTGCTGCGGGCTCGGGCACCGGTGGCGGCATCCGCAGTGAGGGCCCCAGCACCCGCCCGGCGCTGACTCCGATTCCCGTGATGGTCCGCATCAATGTGCCTCTCGCTGGATGGATGGTGGGTTATGCAATGACAGGCTCCTCCGTGCGCTTGCGCGCCGTCAGACGCTTAAGGGCAACATAGATCAATCCTGAGGCCACCATTCCCGCGAGGATAGCCACAATGAACATCAGCACGTTGCCGATGGCGAAGAAGACGAAGATCCCGCCGTGCGGGGCCTGCGACGTGACGCCGGTGCCCATGCAGATGGCACCCGCCACGGCACCGCCGACCATGCAGGAGGGGATAACCCGGAACGGGTCCGCTGCGGCAAACGGAATGGCTCCCTCCGAAATGAAGGCGGCACCCAGCAGCCAGGCAGCCTTGCCGTTTTCCCGCAGGGCCATCGAGAACTGCTGCTTGTCCAGGACGGTGGCCAGCGCCATGCCCAGCGGCGGAACCATGCCTGCGGCCATGACTGCCGCCATGATCTGCCAGGGTGCCTGGTTCTCGAAACTGCCTTCGCCGAGTCCGGCGACGGCAAAGGCATACGCAACTTTGTTGATGGGGCCGCCGAGGTCCGAGCCCATCATCAGGCCCAGAATAATGCCCAGCACGACGGCGGCAGCCCCCGACAGTCCGGTCAGCCAGTCGTTGAGGGCGAGGGTTAGGCCGGCAATCGGTCCGCCCAGGACCAGGATCATCAGGCCCGAGGCTATCAGGGAGGCAACGAGCGGAATGATGACCACGGGCATGAGTCCCCGCAGCCAGGACGGCACCTGCCAGCTGCCCACCCACTTGGCAACGTAGCCGGCCAGCAGGCCGCCGATGATGCCGCCGATGAATCCGGCGTCCATAAAGATGGCGACGGCGCCGGCCGTGAAGCCTGGGGCAATGCCGGGACGGTCGGCGAGCGCGTAGGCGATGTAGCCGGCCAGCGCAGGCACCAGGAAGCCGAGGGACAGGTTGCCGATCTTCCAGAACACGGCGCCGAGATAGGTCAGCAGGCCTTCCTCCCCGGGGTTGAACAGCGTGTTCCCGTCGAGGATGAGGTCACCGGTGAGGTTGCCGTCGTCGTCGGCCAGCGAGAGTTCGTACCCGCCGAGCAGGAAGCCCAGGGCAATCAGCAGTCCGCCGCCGGCAACAAACGGAATCATGTAGCTGACGCCGGTGAGCAGCGCACGCTTGAGCTGGCCGCCGAAACCCTCGCCGCCGCCGCTGCTGTCGGAGTCCCGTTCCTCGCCTCCCGAACCTCCGCCGCCGGCAACCCGGCGCGCATTGGGGTCCTTTGCGGAAGCGAGTGCTTCATCAATCATCACGCCCGGCTCGTCGATGCCCCGCTTCACGGGGCCGCTGACCACGGGCAGGCCGGCGAAGCGGCCCTTGTCCCGCACATCGACATCGGTCGCAAAGATAACGGCATCCGCGTTCCGGATCACCGAGGGATCCAGCGGGGTGGAGCCCGCCGATCCCTGAGTCTCCACCTGCAGGTCGATGCCGCGCTCCGCTGCCGCCGCCGCCAGGGAGTCCGCAGCCATGTACGTGTGGGCAATGCCGGTGGGGCAGGCTGTGACGGCGACAAGCCGCCGGGTCTCCCCGCTGCCGGACCGTCCCCCGGCCTGCTCCCCGGTCAGGGGATCCGCTTCCGCCGCCCCGGCGTTTCCTTCCCCGGCACTAACGCCGGATGTCCTGGCGCCTGCGGTGTGGGCGCCGCCGGGAGCACCGGCTGTGGAAGCGGCAGCGCCGGCCGCTCCGGAACCCGCCGCACCGGCTGTCCCTGAAGCCGCTCCGGCCTGCGATTCCGGAACGGGACCCAGGCCGAGTGCGCCGTCCACCAGTTCCACGATTTCCGCGGGGGACTGTGCCGTCCGGAGTGCCGCGGTGAAGTTCTTCTTGATCAGGGAGCGGGCCAGTTTGGCCAGCAGCTGCAGATGCTCCTGGTCCGCACCCTCGGGCGCGGCAATGAAGAAGACAATGTCCGCCGGGCCGTCTTTGGCGCCCCACTCCACCGGCGGGCTGATGCGGGCCATGGCCAGCGAGGGCTGGGTAACGGCAGCGGACCGGCAGTGCGGAATGGCTATGCCGCCGGGAACACCCGTTGCCGTTTTGGCCTCGCGGGCCATCGCATCGGAATAAAGGTCCTCGAAACTCGTGGCACGGTGGGTCGAGACGACATTCTGGACCAGGTGGCGGATCACCTCGGACCGTTCAGATCCCAGGTTTTGGTCCAGCGTGACCAACTCCGGAGTGATGAGTTCAGACATTAGTCTTCCTCCTTGGTGGATGCTGCCCGGGTTGAGCTGGTGTGCGGGCCCGCGACGGTGCCGGCTATCTCCGTCACGGTCACCGCGCCGGGATCGGTCTGGGCGAGTGTCGGGACAGTGGTGCCCGGCAGGGAGGCTGCCGCGGCTCCGTGGGCGACGGCCTGGCGCAGGCAGTCCCGGGGCGGCGCTCCGGCGACGTCGGCGAGAAGGAAACCCGCCAGCGAAGAATCGCCGGCGCCCACGGTGGAGCGGGCCTCCACGGGAGGACGGGTTGCGTGCCAGGCGCCGTCGGCCGTGACCAGCAGCGCCCCCTTGGGGCCGAGGGTCGCCAGGACTGCGCCGACACCCCGGGCGATCAACGTCCGCGCCGCGCTGACGGCCAGGCCGGAATCCGCTTCGAGTTCATCCTCGGTCCCTATTCCGGTCACCTCCGCCAGCTCCTCGGCATTGGGTTTGAGCAGGTCCGGGGTGGCGTTGTGGAGGAGCGCCCCGAGAAGCGGCGGGCCGGAGGAATCAATGGCAATCCGCGGCGCCCGGTCTCCGAAGCGCTGCCGGACGGCATGCGCAACCAGTGCATACAGATCCGGTGACGCACCCGGCGGGAGGGAGCCGGCAAGCACCAGCCAGGACGCCGGGGAGCCGTCCTCGCCGGCAGCGCACGTGGTGACCAGCAGGTTGATGAGGCCTTCCTGTTCTCCGGCGTCGAGGGGCGGGCCCGGGAGGTTGATCTTGGTGGTGGTTCCGTCCGGCTCCGTGAGCGTGATGTTGCTCCGGAGCGTGGCAGCTATGGGCAGATTGGCGTAGCTGACACCTGCCGTGCGCAGCCCGGCCATCACGGGATCATCGTCGCGGCCCGGAAGGACGGCTACCGCCCGGACCCCGGAGGCGCTCAGGGCCCGGCAGACGTTGACGCCTTTGCCGCCGGGGTCTTCGCTGATGGCCGCGGCGCGCTGCACGGCGCCGCGGACCAGTGTCCCGGGCAGTTCAACGGTCCGGTCCAAGCTGGGATTGACGGTGAGGGTGACGATCATTGAACCACCATGGTTGGGCTCCTGGGAGTGCTGCAGCTTCAGCCGGCTCCGGGCGGCTGTGGCGCTCGCCGGTGCTGCTGCTGTGGGGGAATCATTGGCCGGTGTTGGTTTGGTGTTGGTTGGGAGCTCAGGCATTAGCACCCGCAGGCTGTGGCGCGCACCACGTCCGGTGCGCTCTGTCCAGCGTACTTTTGGGAGATTGGCGCGTGCAATGTCCTGCGCCGGGACGGACCTCCGCCGCGGCACATTGCTTGGCGGCGGCCTCCGCCGAGCAATGCCGGCGGGCAGCTGTGCACCTCCGGGCAGAAGCGGGCAGAAGCGGGCAGGGCGGCGGTTTAGGGTGGGTGGATGCACATTGAATCGTGGTCGGCGCCCGCGGATGCCCGCTCCGGGACCCATCTCCTGGTGATGCTGCACGGCTACGGCGCCGATGAAGCCGGAATGGTCCGCCTTTTCCCGTCGCTTCCCGCCGGAATCACCGGTGTTGCCCTGCGCGGCAGCTTCCCCGTGGGGGATTCCTTCGGGTGGTTCCTGCTGGATCCCTACCTCGGCTCGGACACCTCCGACGTGCTGGAGGCTGCAGCCGGGCTGCTCTCCCGGGTGGACCGCATCCGGGCCGAAGGCGCCTTCACGGGTGTCTCACTGCTCGGGTTCTCCCAGGGCATGGCCATGGCGACCACGCTGCTGCGGCTGCGTCCGGCCGGCTTCGACGCCGTTGTCGGACTGTCCGGTTTTATCGCCGAAAACGAACTGCTGGCCATGGCCGAACCGCTGCCGGAGCCGGTTCCGTACTTTTGGGGGCGGGACCGAAACGACTGGGTGATCAATGAAGATGCGATTTTCCATACGGAGATTTGGCTTCGGGAAAATACGGCGTTGACGGCACGGACGTATCCCGGGATGGGGCACTCCATCGGGTCCGAAGAGGTCCGTGATGTGGGAATCTTTTTGCGCCGTTATGTATTGCCTTCCCCTTGATCTGACGCGAAATACAAAGGGGCCTAACATTGATAACCGACGAAGAAAAATCGACTTCGACTACTACCTAAGCATGCTTATGAAGTAGAGTGGAGGAAAGCGCGGCCCACAGGTCGCTCAGTAAAACAACGAAATCATCACTCGTTCACACAGCAAGGAGTACATCATGGGTTTCATTGCTTTCCTTATTCTGGGTCTTATCGCCGGTGCAATCGCAAAGGCTATCCTTCCGGGCCGTCAGGGTGGCGGCTGGATCGCTACTCTGGTCCTCGGCGTCATCGGCGCCCTGCTCGGCGGCTGGATTGGCGGCGCACTCTTCGGCGCTGACATCAACGAGTTCTTCTCCATCGAGACCTGGCTTGTAGCCATCCTGGGCTCCCTCGTTGTCCTCGTGATCTACGGCTTCGTTACTCGCAAGAGTGGCAACCGCGCCTAGTTTCATGAGTTCCGCGCCTCGGCGCGGACCCCTGCACTAGCTGCAGGCAGCGGGGCCGGCGGATTTCCGCCGGCCCCGCTTTTTTCGTATCACCCTCACGTAGGCTTAACCCGGCCGGGTCACCGCGCCGGTTCGCCGAAGTTGGAAAAGGAGCGTTGCCGTGGGTTTTGCATCCAACCGTGCCTTCAAGGTTGCCGGAGGGGCCGTCTTCGAGAAGGACGGAACACCGAAAGCCGGACTCCTGAGGGCAATGGAACGGGCCGTCGAGGTCCAGCGTCCATTGGTCCTGGCCAACATCCGCAGGCTGCAGCGCAAGCATCCGCACGCGACGCCGGCGGAACTGGTGACGATCATCGAGAAGCACTACCTGGCCACCGTGACGGGCGGGGGAGCCGCTGTGGGAGCCACCGCCGTCGTACCCGCCATCGGCACCATGGCCGCCCTGGGCCTGTCCGCGGCAGCAACCGTGGGCTTCCTCGAAGCCACGGCGCTTTTTGCCCAGTCCGTGGCTGAACTTCACGGCGTGCACCTGCTGGATCCTGAGCGGTCACGGACCATGGTCATGGCCATCATGCTGGGCGAAGAAGGAACTGCCATGATGCAGTCCGTTGCCGGACGCGGAGCCAAGCCCTGGGCCAGCTCGCTGGGCGGCATGTCCTCCGGAGTGATGGGCAGTGTGGGTTCCTCGATCCGCAGGCAGTTCACCAAGCGCATCATTGCCCGCCAGGGCACTGCCATGCTGGGCCGCGCGCTGCCGCTCGGAGTTGGCGCAGTGGTGGGCGGCGCGGGCAACCACGCAATGGGCAAGGGGGTCATCAAGACGGCACGGAAGGCCTTCGGCCCGGCTCCGGAGAGCATCCCCGGCGAACTGGCGGACGACCTGCGGAAGCTTCCGGAGAGCGATTCGTAAACCGCCCGCCGGTCCCGACGCCCGGCCCTTTCCGGCCGGGCGTCTGCCCGGTCCGGCGGTCCGGGCGCAGTCCTAGCCGAAGACCGCGTGCGCGATGCTGAAGATCGCCAGGCCGGCCAGCGAACCGACCACCGTGCCGTTGATGCGGATGAACTGCAGGTCCTTGCCCACCTGGAGCTCGATCTTCTCGGACGTCTCCTGTGCATCCCAGTGCTCAACCGTTTCGGTGATCACCGCGGCGATGTCGCTGCTGTACGTCTTGACCAGGTAGCCGGCGCCGTCGGCGATCCAGGTGTTCACCTTCGCGGCGAGTTCCGCGTCGGTGCTCAGCCGGCGGCCGAAGTCCTGTACGGCAGCCTTGAAGTTCCGCGTCAGCTCACTGTCCGGATCGTCGACGGCGGTGGTCAGGGCATTCTTGATGGTGGCCCAGGTCTGGGTGATGAGCTGCTGGACCCGGGGATCGTCGAGGACCTGTTCCTTGATGGCGTCTGCCTTGGCCATCACGGCCGGGTCTTCCTGCAGATCCCGGGCCAGGCCCTTGAGGTAGTCGTCCAGGGCGCGGCGCAGCTCGTGGTGCTGGTCCTCCTGCACGGCGGTCAGGAAGCGCCGGACCTCCACCTGCACGCGGTCTCCCACCAGGTCATCCACAAAGGACGGCACCCAGGACGGCGAGCGCTGGGTAACCAGTTCGGAGATGACATCCGGGTTGGCGGCCACCCAGTCGCTGATGCTGTCCACCACCAGGTTCACCAGCTGGTGGTGGTGGCCCTCGTCGAAGACCCGTTCCGCCACCCGGCCCATGGGCGGGCCCCAGGGCGGGTCCACCACGTGGCGCCGGAACATGGACTCCAGGACGCTCTTGACGGCGTCATCATCCAGGACGCGCAGGATGCCGCGGATTGCCGCCGATCCTTCGGTCGCCACGCGGGCTGCGCTCTCCGGGCGTTCCAGCCAGGCTCCTGCCTTCTGCGCGAGTTCCATGGAGCCGAGCTTTTGGCGGATGACCTCCTCGGAAAGGAAGTTGCTCTCCACGAACTGCCCCAGGGAGGCGCCAATCTGGTCCTTCTTGCGGGGAATGATCGCGGTATGCGGGATTTTTACGCCCATCGGGTGCTTGAAGAGCGCCGTGACGGCAAACCAGTCGGCCAGCGCGCCCACCATGCCGCCCTCGGCTGCGGCACGGACGTACTGCAGCCACGGGTAGCGGTCCTGCAGGGCGAACGAAAAGACGAAAATGACCGCCAGCAGCACAAGCAGGCCGGTGGCCAGCATCTTCATCCGCCGCAGGCCTGCGGCGCGCTCGACGTCGTTCAGCAGCGGGACGCTCATGCGCGGGCTCCGCCGGTCCGGACGCGCCGGACGGGATGTGTCGAAAGTAAGGTCATGCCGCTCCTCGTGCTTGTGCCGGACCGCGTGCCCCGGCCGGTTCGGCGCGGGGCAGGAGCCGGCGAGCCGAATATAGTCTCCAGCCAATATTGTCAGTCTGCTGCGCAGGGTGCCATCTCGGCAAACGCGGGGCGCCCTGCGGTGTCCTAGGACAAGCTGCAGCCGTGTGATTGAGTGGGATGATGGCTGCTCCGATTGAGGACTACGCGCTCGTGTCTGACCTTCACACGGGTGCCCTGATATCCCGGCGGGGAAGCATTGACTGGCTGTGCCTGCCCCGGTTTGATGCGCCGTCGGTATTCGGGGCGCTGCTGGGAACGCAGGACCACGGACGCTGGCTGCTGGCGCCGGACGGAGCCGCCGACGTCGTCCACCGCAGCTACGCGGGCTCCACCTTCATTCTGCAGACCCGTTGGGCCACCGAAACCGGAAGTGTTTTGGTCACTGAATTTATGCCTGTGGGGGACGGCCGTGCCTCGATCGTGCGGCGGGTGGAGGGAATCAGCGGCACCGTGGATATGCGCCAGGAGCTGGAGGTTCGTTTCAACTACGGCACCGTCCTGCCGTGGATGCGCCGGGACCCGTACCCGCACGGAGAACGCCTGCTGGCCATTGCCGGACCGAGCGCACTGGTGCTGCGCGGAGGAAACCTGCCCCTGGCCGAAGACCACCGCCACGTGGGCAGGTTCAGCGTTAAGGCCGGGGAACAGGTGGACCTGGAGCTCACCTGGTTCCGTTCACACTCCGCCGTTCCCGCACTGACGGACATCGATGCCGCGCTGGAGGCCACGGCCGCCTACTGGGAAAGCTGGGCGGCGCACTGCAAACCTGCACCGAAGTACATGCCGGCGGTCCGGCGCTCCCTGCTGGTGCTGCGGGCGCTCACGCACGAGTCCACCGGCGGCATTGTGGCGGCCCCCACCACCTCGCTTCCGGAAGTCGCCGGCGGGGAGCGGAACTGGGACTACCGCTACTGCTGGCTGCGGGATGCGGCCCTGACGCTGGAAGCCATGCTGGGCCACGGCTATGCGGATGAAGCGCTGCAGTGGCGCAACTGGCTGCTCCGCGCGGTGGCGGGGGATCCGGAGGACCTGCAGATCATGTATGCCGTGGACGGTGCCCGTGACCTGCCCGAACGCATCCTGACACAGTTCTCCGGCTACCGCGGAGCCGTTCCCGTCCGGGTGGGAAACCGGGCCGTCAGCCAGTACCAGGCCGACGTCGTCGGCGAAGTGATGGTGGCGCTGGCCAAGCTGCGGGAGAACGGGGTGGCCGAGGACCACTTCTCCTGGCCGCTGCAGCGCGCCCTGATGTCCTTCCTGGAGCGCCACCTGGAAGACAAGGACCACGGCATCTGGGAAATGCGCGGCGAACCGCAGCACTTCACCCACTCCCGCGTCATGATGTGGGCCGCCTTTGACCGGGCGGCGGCCGCGGCCCGGACCTACGGCCTGGACGGGCCGGTGGAACTGTGGGATGCCCTGCGGGACGGACTGCGCGAGGAAATCCTGAACCGCGGGTACAACCCCGAACTGGGGTCGTTTACGCAGTATTACGGCAGCTCGGAGGTGGATGCCTCCCTCCTACAGCTGCCCCAGGTCGGTTTCCTGCCGTACGACGACGAACGCATGCTCGGCACGGTGGCGCGGCTGGAGAAGGATCTGCTGACCGAATCCGGGCTGCTGCTGCGCTACGCCACCCAAACCGGGGTGGACGGCCTGCCCGGCGGCGAAAACCCCTTCCTCGCCTGCAGCTTCTGGCTGGTGGAGCAGTACGCCGCGACCGGCCGGGAAGAGGAAGCCGCCGCCCTCATGGACCAGCTGGTGGGCTATTCCAATGAGCTGGGTCTGCTGAGTGAGGAGTACGATCCGGTAAACAGCACCATGGCCGGGAATTTCCCCCAGGCTTTTTCCCACCTTGCCCTGGTCCGGGCCGCAGATGCGCTGAACAACGCAGCCCGGCTGCCGGGCCGGACGTCCCCTGTGCCCACCGGCGCAGTTTCCCCCAGTGAAAGAAGCACATGAACCGCCACAGCATTTCAGCCGCCGCCATGGCCTCCCTGCTGACCATTAGCGCCGTGAACCATTTCCGCAATCCCAAGTTCTACAACGCCGTGGTGCCCCGGAGCATCAGCACTGACACCGGCGGCAAGCTCGGCGTGATGACGCGCCGGCAGTGGACGCATCTGAGCGGCGGCCTGGAGTTCGCCGCAGCCGCCGGCCTCCTGCTGCCGGCCACACGCCGGGCTGCGGCCACGGCAACGACGCTGATGTACGTTGCCTTCATCGCAGGGCACCTCAGCGCCCTGCAGCGCGCCTTCGGATCGCGCGGCTCCGATCAGCAGAAGGCCATCCACCTGGCCCGCCTGCCGCTGCAGCTGCCCCTGATCCGATGGGCCTGGAGCCTGCGCCGGTAGGAGGGCCGGACCGTGGCTACACACCTGCTGGTGCTCTCCGACACCCATCTGCCCAAGCGGGCGAAGGAACTTCCCAAATCGCTGTGGCGGGACATTGAGGCGGCCGACGCCGTTGTCCACGCCGGCGACTGGGTCAGCGAGGACGCGCTGGACGAGATGCTGCGGCGCTCCCGCCGGCTGATCGCCTGCTACGGCAACAACGACGGCGGTGCGCTGCCGGACCGGCTGCCCCTGGTGGCCACCGCCACCGTTGAAGAGGTCCGTCTGGCTGTCATTCATGAAACCGGCCCGGCAGCGGGCCGGGAACGGCGCATGGACGAACAGTTCCCGGACACCGACCTGCTGATCTTCGGGCACAGCCATATCCCGTGGGACACGGTGACGCCGCACGGCCTGAGGCTGCTGAACCCCGGCTCGCCGACCGACCGGCGCCGGCAGCCCTTCTGTACCTACCTGCGCGTCACGGTGGACGGCACAACCGTGGACTCCGAGCTGGTGCGGCTCCCGCCGCGAAGGCCCGCGGCTTAAACGACTGCTGCCCCGCCCCTCCTAAATGCGGACGGGCGGGGCAGCAGACGGGACTGCTTAGTTGCTTCCGGGCTGGAAGACGACCTTGATGCAGCCGTCTTCCTTCTTCTGGAACTTCTCGTACAGCTCCGGGGCGTCTTCCAGGCTGGCCTGATGGGTGACCAGGTTGGTGACACCCAGCGGATCGGCGGGATCCTCGACCAGCGGCATCAGGTCATCGATCCAGCGCTTGACGTTGCACTGGCCCATGCGCAGATTCAGCTGCTTATCGAACATGTTCATCAGCGGCATCGGGCTGGCCGTGCCGCCGTACACGCCGCTGAGTGAGACCGTACCGCCGCGGCGGACCGCGTCGATGGCGCCGTGCAGGGCTGAGAGGCGGTCGGTACCGGCGTTCTCCATGGCCTTCTGTGCCAGCTTGTCCGGCAGCAGGCCAACCGCAGTCTGGGCGGCCTTGCCCACCGGGGAGCCGTGGGCTTCCATGCCGACGGCGTCCACCACCGAGTCGGGGCCGCGCCCGTCAGTCATTTCACGCAATTCGTCGGCTACGTCCTTCTGCAGGTCCAGGACTTCCACGCCGTACTGTTCGGCGAGCTTCCGGCGCTCCGCCACGGGATCGACACCGATCACGCGGTAGCCGAGATGGGTCCCGATGCGGGCTGCGAACTGGCCCACCGGGCCCAGTCCGTAAACGGCCAGGGTGCCGCCGTCGGGCACGTTGGCGTACTGCACGCCCTGCCAGGCAGTGGGGAGGATGTCGGAGAGGAACAGGTAGCGGTGGTCCGGCAGTTCCGAGCCCACCTTGATGGGGCCGTAGTCCGCATGCGGCACGCGGAGGAATTCCGCCTGACCGCCGGGTACCGAGCCGTACAGCTCGGAGAAGCCGAAGAGCTGGGCGCCCATTCCCTTTTCACGGACCTGGGTCACCTCGCACTGGGTCTGGAGGCCCTGCCGGCACATGAAACAGCTGCCGCAGGAGATCTGGAAGGGGATGACCACGCGGTCGCCCTTCTTGAGGTTGGTGACTGCCGAGCCGACTTCTTCCACGATGCCCATGGACTCGTGGCCGAGGATGTCCCCTTCCTTCATGTAGGGCATCAGGACGCCGTACAGGTGCAGGTCCGAGCCGCAGACTGCAGTGGACGTGACGCGGATGATGGCGTCAGTGGGTTCCTGGATCACCGGATCCGGAACACTTTCGACACTGACGGACTGCTTTCCCTGCCAAGTTACTGCTCTCACGCGCGAACCTCCTGCTGATTGCTTTGGGTGCTTTGGACGTAACCCCCATTCTTACAAATAGTAAGGTTACTGACAAAACATCCGGAAGCGGCGCGCGTTCGGTTACCGTTTCCGCGGCCGGCAGCCGTTCCGGTCCGCCAGAACCTGCGAATCCCTCTGTGTGATCAGTGTGGCGGCGTCTTCGTTGGTCAGGGCCAGACCCCAGGAGCCCGCACCCGGTGGTGCCTGGGCTGCCGGAACCGGATCGAGGCGGCAGACCGGCAGGTCCGGCGGTGCCAGGATCTCGACCGGCCGTGTCTCGGCACCGGTATCAACCGCAGCCCCGGCGCCGGCGCACAGCAGTTCAAGGGCTTCCTCTTCCACGTGCGCGGCCCGGAGCAGATTCACGCTCACCGCCGCGCCCAGAGTACCGGTGTGGGTCAGGATGTTCATCAGCGTGGAGCAGGTGTCCGCGGTGAGGCACCCTCGCACTTCCAAGCAGGCAAGCTGCAGCTGGGTGTCGATCCGGACCAGAACCCGGAGCGAATGTTCGAAGGACGGGTGTTCCCGTGAGCTGAAGCTTTCCATGGGATTCTCCGCAGGCGAGGAGCGGCCGGCCTTTGCTTAACCGGTATTCGACCGTAGCCGAAAGGGCAGCGGAATGGCAGTCCCTTCCACCGATTACCGGCCTGTCACTCAGTCTCATCCGGGTAATCCGGGAGGTTTCGTCAGCTGCTCGCTGCTCCCGCGGGCGAGGCAAAGTCCCGCGCCACCGTTTCGGCGGTCGCTTCGGCGATGGCTTCCTCCTCATCGGTCGGGACCACCAGTACGGGAATAGCGGACTCTGCCGTGCTGATCAGGCGGGCTTCGGATCCGCGTTTCCGGTTCGCTTCCGGATCCAGTGTGATTCCCAGGGCTGCCAGCCGGTTCACCGTCAGCTCGCGGAATTCCCAGGCGTTTTCACCGATGCCTGCCGTGAACACCAGCGCCTGCGCTCCTTCCACCGCCACGTGGTAGGCACCGATGTATTTCGCCAGCCGGTAGGCTGCAACGTTCAGCGCCAGGGCAGCCGCTTCGTCCCCGCCTTCCGCCGCTTCAGTCAGGGTCCGCATGTCCGAGGCACCGCCCAGTGCCAGGAGGCCCGACTCCCGGTTCAGCAGGTTGTCCAGGGAATCGGCGTCGTATCCTTCGCGGAGCAGGAACACCAGGATGGACGGGTCAACGTCGCCGCTGCGGGTGCCCATGACCAGCCCCTCCAGCGGGGTGAAGCCCATGGAGGTGTCAATGCTCCTGCCGTCCCGGATTGCCGTGACGGATGCTCCGTTGCCCAAATGGGCGATGACGGCATTGAATTCCCCGGGGTCGATGCCCAGGAACCGTGCCGCGGCCGGGGCAACAAACCCGTAGCTGGTCCCGTGGAAGCCGTAGCGGCGGATGCCGTACTTCCGGTAGAGGCTGTTCGGCAGGGCATAGCGCCAGGCCTGCTCGGGCAGTGTCCGGTGGAAGGCGGTATCAAAAACTGCCACTTGGGGAATCTTCGGCCATTTGTCATGCACGGCCCGGATCCCGCGGGCACTGGCCGGGTTGTGCAGCGGAGCCAGCGGGCTGAGGCGTTCGATTGACCGTACGATTTCGTTGTTGATCAGGACGGGTTCGCTGAACCGCTCGCCGCCGTGGACCACCCGGTGCCCAACGGCGTCGATGCTTCGGCCGCCCAGCGCGTCGGGCAGGCGGCGGCTCAGCTCCTCCAGGGCGGCGCCGTGGTCCGGCACCGCTTCCTCGCCGATGCGGTCAATGATCCCTTTAACGAGGAGTTCTCCGTTGGCGGTGTCCCGCACCTGGTACTTCAGGGACGAGGAGCCGGAATTAATGACGAGTACGAGCATCAGCCCTCCTGGGCCTGGACCGCGGTAATGGCCACGGTGTTGACGATGTCCTCGACCGTGCAGCCGCGCGAGAGGTCATTGACCGGTTTGCGCAGTCCCTGCAGGATGGGCCCCACCGCCACTGCTCCGGCGGACTGCTGCACCGCCTTGTAGGTGTTGTTGCCCGTATTGAGGTCGGGAAAGATGAAAACGGTGGCGTGCCCGGCGACGTCGGATCCGGGCATTTTGGAAGCGGCCGTGCTGGCGTCCACCGCCGCGTCGTACTGAATGGGGCCCTCCACCGGAAGGTCCGGCCTGCGGCTGCGGACAATTTCCGTGGCCTCCCGGACCGTTTCCACCGACTCGCCGTGCCCGGAGGCACCCGTCGAATAGGAGAGCATCGCCACCCTCGGCGTCACGCCGAACCTCGCCGCGGTGTCCGCAGACGCCAGGGCGATGTCCGCCAGCTGCTTGGCATCCGGATCGGGATTTACGGCGCAGTCGCCGTAGACCAGCACCCGGTCCTCGAGCAGCATCAGGAAGACCGAGGACACAATATCCACCCCCTCCTTGGTGCGGATGAATTCCAGTGCCGGGCGGATCGTGTTGGCTGTCGTGTGCGCCGCGCCGGAGACCATTCCGTCCACACGCCCCAGGTGGACCATCATGGTCCCGAAATATGCCCCGTGCAGCATACGTTCCTGGGCGTCGTCAAGCGTGACGCCCTTCTTGGCCCGCAGCTCCGCGTATTCGCGGGCGAACTCGTCCCGCAGGGCACTGGTCGCCGGGTTGATGATCGTGGTGCCGCTGAGGTCGATCCCCTCGCTGGCCGCCAGTTCCCGCACCTCCCCTTCCGGCCCGAGCAGGGTGAGCGAGCAGACGTCCCTGCGGTGCAGGATTTCGGCCGCCCTCAGGACCCGCGTGTCCAGGCCCTCGGGAAGAACAATGTGCTTGCGCTGCGCCCGGGCCCGGACGATCAGCTGGTTCAGGAAGCGGAGCGGGGTGATTTTCTCCGGCCGGGGCAGCTCCAGGCGCTCCAGAAGCTCATGTTCGTCGACATGGCGGGTCCAGACGCCCAACGCGGCCGCCACCTTGCGGCGCTGGCCCGACGATATTTCCCCGCGGACCCGGCTGACCTGCCGGGCGGCCGAGTAGGTGTCCACGTCGACGGCGAACACCGGAAACGGAGCCTGGGACAGCAGTGCCAGGATTCCGGGATCGATCGGCAGGCCGCCGGTGAGGAGCATGCCGCTGGGCACCGGGAACTCCGGCGAAACGGCGGACGCCAGCGCGGCCACCATGACATCGGCCCGGTCGCTGGGGGCAATCACCAGATTGCCGTGGTCCAGCTGAGAGATAAAGTTGCCCACCGTCATGGCGGCGACCTTGATGCCGACAACATCGCGTTCCAGAGATGCGCTGCCGGCCACCTGCCGCGCATTCAGTGCCTTGGCAACCTCGGACATGGAGGGCTGGGAAATCTCGTTCAATTCGGGCATCACGTACACCGGCCTGCCGGAGGCTCCCGGGCGCACGGCGGCCCTGACCTCATCAACCGCGTCCGGTTCCGCCCGGTTGACCATCATGGCGAGGAGGTCACAGTGCGCGTCATGCAGCTCCCGGCGGGCCACGTCCACTGCATCGGCCGTTTCCGGCACTGTCATCTCCCGTGCGTTGACGACCGCCAGCACCACGGCGCCCAGGTTGTTCGCGAGGCGGGCGTTCAGGACGAACTCGAGGGCGACGTCGTGCCCCGAAAGGTCAGTGCCCTCGATGATCACCACGTCGCAGTGGGCGGCAACTTCGTTGTAGATCGTCAGGCATCTGGAATCCACCTCGCCGCGCTCACCGGCTACGAGCAGGGAGCGCACTTCGCGGCGGGTGAGCCCGCCCCGGCTTGTTTCAGCCGTGAGGTTGAACTTGCGCTGCATCAGCCGCACCATCGGGTCCTGCGCCGGTTCGCTGCCTTCCACAATTGGCCGGAAGAACCCCACGCGGTCAGCGTGGCGCAGCAGCATGTCGGCCAGGCCGAGGGTGACAAGGGACTTGCCCGACCCCGGGGTCATGGCACTGATGTAGATTCCGCGGGCCATGGTTGTTGTCCGATCTCTGAGCTGGAGAGCGGGAGGTCCGCGCCCCGTGCTGGGTGAAGCGTGCCGGCATGGCGGTGCGTTTCGCCTCACCGTGCTGTGGTGCTGGACACAGTCTTATCCTCCCAAAAGGGCCGGGCAGTGGCTAGCGGACATGCGGCAGCAGTGCTCCGAATCGGCAGTCGCGCAGCTCCGGCTGGACTGCAGCGTCTCACCATGTGGGATTAAACTGGAGGCAGCCGCGCCGCGGCCTACGATTGGTCGGTTAGTTTTCACGAATACCAGAGCACAAGGACCACCGTGAGTCTCTTCAGAACCAAGCCCATCGAGGATTCCCTCGCGGACGCCGACGAGCCCGGACGCCGGCTCAAGCGGACGCTGACCACGTGGGACCTGATGATTATGGGTGTCGCTGTTGCCGTCGGTGCCGGCATCTTCTCCGTGGGAGCCAACGCGGCGGCCAATTTTTCCGGCCCCGCCGTAACCCTTTCCTTTGTCCTGGCCGCCATCACCTGTGCCTTGGCCATCATGTGTTACGCCGAGTTTGCCACCGCCATTCCGGTGGCCGGCTCCGCCTACGTGTTCACGTACGCCACCATGGGCGAACTGGTGGCGTGGATCATCGGCTGGAACCTGATCCTGGAGCTGTTCACTGCGGCGGCCGTGATTGCCAAGTACTGGGGCATCTACCTCAGTGAGGTGTTCAGCCTGATGGGCCTGGACATACCGGCCACCATTGACCTGGGCATCGTGGACCTCACCTGGGGACCCCTGCTGATCGTTTCGGTGTTCACCGTACTGCTGGTCATGGGGACCAAGCTCTCCGCCCAGGTCGGCAACATCTTTACGCTGATCAAGATCGGCGTGGTGCTGTTCGTCATTGTTGCTGGTTTCTTCTACGTCAAGGCCGAGAATTACATTCCGTTCATCCCGGATTCCGTGCCGACTGAGTCGCTGGGCAGCGAGGGCGTCATGCAGCAGTCGCTGTTCTCCTTCATGACCGGTGCCGCCCCGGCGCAGTACGGAACCCTGGGCGTTTTCGCCGGCGCAGCCATCGTGTTCTTCGCCTTTATCGGGTTCGACGTCGTCGCCACCTCTGCGGAAGAGGTGAAGAATCCCGGCAAGACCCTGCCGCGCGGAATCTTCGCCGGACTGGCCGTGGTCACCCTCCTCTACATCGGCGTTTCCCTGGCCCTGACCGGCATGGTTCCCTACACCGAACTTGCCGCCGCCGAGTCGCCGAACCTCGCCACTGCCTTCACGCTGGTGGGCAACCCCTGGGCGGCGCAGGTCATCGCCGTCGGCTCCCTGATCGGCCTCACCACGGTGATCATGGTCCTGCTCATGGGCCTGGCCCGCGTGGTCCTCGCGATGAGCCGCGACGGCCTGCTGCCGCGCTCCCTCTCCCGCACCAGCGACAAGCACTCAACTCCGGCCCGCCTGCAGATCCTGTGCGGAACGCTCGTGGCACTGGTCGCCGGGTTCACCCAGGTGGACGTGCTGGAAGAAATGATCAACATCGGCACCCTGTCCGCCTTTGTCGTGGTCAGCGCCGGCGTGCTGGTTCTGCGCCGGAAGCGCCCGGACCTCAAGCCCGCTTTCCGGGTGCCCTTCGGCCCGGTGCTGCCGGTCCTCTCGGCTGTCCTGTGCCTGTACCTGATGACGAACCTTGCCGTGGAGACCTGGATCTACTTTGCCGGGTGGCTGCTGGTCGGGTTCCTGCTGTACTTCGCGTACGGCCAGCGTCACTCCCGCCTGAATGACAAATTCGCGGACCTGCGCACGGCGGAGCGGGCAGAGCGCGCCGACCGGCTGGAACGCGAGCAGCACTCTCCCGCGTCGGAAGCTTAGTCCGGACTTGCGCCTGACGCCGGCGGTGGCAGACTGGGCGGCATGTTAGTTGCCTTTTCAGTAGCCCCGTCCGGCGTCGGTCCGGATACCCCCGCTGGCCCCGGTGCGGCGGATGCATCAGTGCACGACGCCGTCGCGGCCGCCGTTCGGATTGTCCGCGAGTCAGGCCTCCCGAACCGCACCGATGCCATGTTCACCACCCTTGAGGGGGAGTGGGACGAAGTCATGGAGGTGGTCCGCCGCGCCACGGAGGCTGTGGGCCGCTACGGCAGCCGGGTATCCCTGGTGCTTAAGGCGGACATTCGGCCCGGCCATTCCGGCGAGCTTGAGGGCAAGGTGGAACGCCTGGAAGCAGCCCTGGAGCGTTCCGGGGAGCCCGGAGCCTGATTCTGCTGGCCCGGGGCCGGGCCGGCGGCGCTTAAACTGGGGATATGACCCCCACGCTCAGCCGGATCCCGGCCGCCCGCATCTCCTGGAACGTCCGGACGCTCCGGACGGTGGCCTGATGGGCCGGCAGCGGCCGGGCAAGGGACCAGCGGTCTCCGAACCGGGCGGGACCCCTGAATCCGGGCCGGTGGCCGGTACTTTCCCCATCGACACCGGAACCTGCGAGCTCCTGCCGGACCAGTTCAATCCCAACGGCTGGATCCTGAAAGTCAACGGCGTGCACAGCTCGCACATCGACGTCGCAGATCCCCGCCAGCTCGACTTTGAGTACATGCGCTGGATCGCCGCCCTGGTTGACACCCACTGGGAAGCCGACGCGAAGCTGCGCGCGCTCCATCTGGGCGGTGCCGCCTGCTCCCTCGCCCGCTACTTTGCCGCGGGCTACCCGAACGCACGCCAGGTTGTCGTTGAGCTGGACGGCCGCCTCGCCGAACTGGTGCGGGCCTGGTTCGACCTGCCCCGCGCGCCGCTGATGCGGCTGCGGGTGGGGGAAGCCCGCGAAGTGACGCAAACTCTCCACGACGACAGCCGGGACCTGATCATCCGGGACGTGTTTGCCGGGGCCAAAACCCCGCCGGCCCTGACCACCCTTGAGTTCACCGCCGAGGCGGCGCGCGTCCTGGCGCCGGGCGGGCTGTACATCATGAACTGCGGAGACACGCCGGATTTGAAAGGCGCCCGGCGCGAAGCTGCCGCTGTGTGCTCGGTGTTCGCGCATACGGCCATCGTTGCCGACCCCGCCATGCTCAAGGGCCGGCGGTACGGGAACATGATTATTGCCGGCAGTGACCTCCCCTTCGCCGGGCACCCTTCGCTGCCCCGGACACTGCTGGGCGGCGGCGTTCCCGCCCACCTGTGGGACGACGCCAAGGTACGGGCGTTCGGGGCGGGGACGCACCCGCTCACTGACGCCCAGGCGGCATAAACCGACCGGACGGTGTTCCGGGCCGGCTCCGGATACAAGAAAGCCGTCCGAAGTGCCCAGCACTTCGGATGGCCTTTTGCTGCGCCGGTTCCGGTCCTAAACCCCGAGGACCGAGGAAATGGCACCCACGGAGAAGAACAGCACGAAGGCTGCGGCAACCACGTACATCAGCGGGTGGACTTCCCGGCCGCGGCCCTGGAAAACACGGATCAGGGCGAAGGTGACAAACCCGGCGCCGAGGCCGTTGGCGATGGAGTACGTGAACGGCATCAGGGCGATCGTGAGGAACGCCGGAATGGCCAGTCCTATGTCGCTCCAGTCGATCTTGCCGACCTGCGAAACCATCATGTAACCCACAACCACCAGAGCCGGGGCAACGGCCTCAAAGGGCACCAGGTAGATCAGCGGCGTCAGGAACATGGCGACGATGAAGAGCAGGCCGGTGACCACGGAGGCCAGGCCGGTGCGGGCGCCCTCGGCAATGCCGGATCCGGACTCCACGTAGATCTGGTTGGACGAGACGCCGGCTGCTCCGCCGACAACGGCGCCGGCGGCATCCACCAGGAGCACGCGGTCCACGTTCGGAATGTTGCCGTCCTTGTCGATTGAACCGGCCGAAGTGGCCAGCCCCACCATGGTGCCCATGGCGTCGAAGAAGATGCTCAACAGGATCACGAACGCGAGCAGGGACGCGGCAACGACGCCGAGGGTTTCGAAGGATCCAAAGACACTGACCTGGCCCAGCAGGGAGAGATCAGGTGCCGCCCATTCGGGCATGCTCGGCGTGACCAGTGACCAGCCGGTCGCTACGCCGGCGCCCTGTGACCCCGGTGAGGCCACCAGCTCGACGATCACGGCGAAGATGGTGGAAGCGACGATGCCGATGAGGATCGCGCCCCGAACCTTGCGGGCCAGCAGTCCGATCGTGAGGACCAGTCCGAAGACAAAGACCAGGCTGGGCCAGCCCAGCAGCTGGCCTCCGGTGCCCAGTTCCAGCGGAACGGTGGTTCCCGCCTCATCGGGTATCCGACGGATAAAGCCGGCGTTGACGAACCCGAGCATGGCAATGAAGAGGCCAATGCCCGCCACGATGGCTGTTTTCAGACTGGCGGGAACCGCCCTGAAGACGGCGGTCCGGAACCCGGTGAGCACCAGAATGAACATGGTGACACCGGAGAGCAGGATCAGGCCCATGACGTCCGGCCAGGTCAGGCCCGGATTGGTGGCAACGGTCGCCGCAACGAAGGCATTGACGCCCAGACCGGTGGCCATGGCAAAAGGATGCTTGGCCCAGGCACCCATGATGATGGTCAGCACGCCGGCCACGAGTGCGGTGGCGGCAGCGACGGCAGGGCCGGACAGCGTGTTGCCTACCCCATCCTCGCCGCCGAGGATCAGCGGGTTAAGCACCACGATGTAGCTCATGGCGAAAAATGTAGCCAAACCACCCCGGACTTCGCGGGAGACGGACGAGCCCCTTTTGGAGATTTCAAAATACCGGTCCAGCTTTGAACCTTGTTTGAGCATGACGCTTCCTCTGAATGAGTGATGGCTAGGTAGGGGAATCCCGCCATCCGATCTTATCGCGCCGGTTCCGGGGCAGACCGTGGCCCGGGTTGCACGGAACGCGGGGATACCGCGTGAGATTCATCGCATTCTGCGGTGCTGTGCTTTAGGCAGTGCCCGTCCGGATGCCGGAAGCGCCGTCGAGTGCCGCATCGCGGGCAGCTATTTCTTGGCCGGCCCGCTTTGCCTGGCGCAGAAGCTCCCGGGTGGGAGCAGTCAGCACCTCGCCGGCGCCCACGACGTAGAGCCCAACGCTGCGCAGGGCGTTCCTCAGTTCCGCGCCTGCCGTGAAACCGAGGGTGCGGATCAGTTTCACCAGTGCCGGCTGACCGCAGCCGGCGAGCACCACGGTGTCCGCCAGCAGGACTCCGTGGCGGGTCCGGACGGCCCATTTCATGCCCGGCTCGGGGTCCGGGCTGCCGGAACCGCGCAGCGGGCCCAGCTCCTCTGCGGGGGTGCTGCGGCGGATATCCAGTGAATGCCCGGCAGCGTAGCCGTGCAGCAGACGCAGCAGTTCCGTGCGCTCCGAAAGGCTCAAGGCATCAGGCACAGGGCCGGGCGCCGGCTCGGTGTCCTGGCGGAGCCCGTTGAGAACGACGGGATGAATTCCATGGCGGCTCAGTTCGCTCGCCACCGCCAAACCCGTCAGTCCGCAGCCGATGACGACGGCGGCCGTCGCTTCCGTGCGCGGTCCCGCCGCTGCGGGTGCGTCATTGTCCGCGACGTTTGTTGTCTTAACCACCGAGGCAACCCCCTGACGTAGATCAAGGCTGCGGGGCCGGCGCCTCTTCCGGTCCCGCAGATGGGCGTCAGCCGGTTGCCCGGCGACGGTCTTCGGTTGTGATGCCCCGAAGCCTAGCGTCCGCGGACACCTCTGTGTAGTTCTTTGGCGGGCGTGTTTGAGCAGAGATAACGTGCGCGGAGCAGGCGCGGTAGGCTACCGAAAACAAGCACTGTTCCGGATGTTCGATGAAGAACGCGGCAGCCGGTGAGGAACTCTAAGGGGTGGGGCACTGTGACTTCAATGTGGAGCGAGTACGGCGGGCTGGAAGGATCGGCGGGCATTGTCGTCGGCGTGGACGGATCGGACCAGAGTCTCTGTGCGCTGGTCTGGGCGGCGAAGGAGGCCGAGCGCCGCAGGACTCCACTGCATGTGGTCACCGCCTACACCGTTCCCATTTTTGCCGCCTCCTCCATGGACGCCGGATACACCACCATGGATGACGCCATCATCCGCGAGGGTGCGCAGTCGGTGCTGAACAAGGCGCTGGAGCGTATTGGCAGGTATGACATTGAGGTCTTCTCGCGGGTGGAGACCGGGGACGCTGCGGCTGTCCTGCTGGAGCTCTCCGAGCAGGCCGATCTCATGGTTGTCGGCTCGCGGGGGCGCGGCGGGTTTGTGGGCCGGCTGCTCGGTTCGGTTTCCAGCGCACTGCCCGCCCATGCGAAGTGCCCCACGGTTGTGGTCCCGCTGCGCACCGCCGGCAGGCTGCCGGAAGCCGGGGTCCGGCCTCCGTCCGGGGCGCCGACGGAGCAAACCGTCGAGGACGTGGTGGTGGTGGGCGTGGACGGCTCGGAGCAGGGGCGGGCCGCTTCCCTTGTGGCTGCGGAGCAGGCAATGAACCGGGGCCTGCCGCTGCAAATCCTGTGTGCCCTGCCGCCGTTCACCGGGTCCCTGGCGTGGGTGCCGGCACCGCTGGATTTGGAAGCGCTGCACGAGGAAATCTCCGAACAGCTGCGGGCGGGCCGGGCCTGGCTGCAAAGCCATTTCCCGAAATTGGCCATGACGGTGCAGCTCATCGACGGGCCGCCGGCGGAAATCCTCATTGACCGCACGGCTTCCGTGGAGCTGCTGGTGCTGGGAACGCGCGGCCGGGGCGGTTTCGCCGGCATGCTGATGGGATCGACCAGCCAGAGCGTCCTCCACCACGCCAAGGGGCCGGTCATGGTGGTCCCCGACCACGACGACCCCCGCCTGGCGGACCGCGCGGCGTTCGGCGCGCTCCCCGAGGAATAACCGGCTCGGTTCGACTGTCTGTCCGGCACCCCGGTCACGGCGGGCCAGTGCTTCACACGGCGGGCCAGTGCTTCACCGGCGCTCAGGCGTGCTGGTGTCCTTCATGGACGGCGTGGCTGGCGGGTTCGAGCTGGAAGGTGCAGTGCTCGGTGTCAAAGTGCCGGCTCAGGCAGCTTGTAAGCCGGTCCAGGAGCTGATCCATCCGTTCCGAGGTGAGGTGGTCGTCGTCGACCACCACGTGCGCCGAGAAGACGGGGACACCGGACGTGATCGTCCAGATATGGATGTCATGTGCGTCCGAGATGCCCTCCACGTTCACAATGTGGTCGCGGATCATTTCGGTGTCCACGCCCTGCGGTGTCGCTTCGAGCAGGACGTCGATGACTTCCTTCAGCAGCGACCAGGCCCGCGGCAGGATCATCAGCGCAATCAGGATGGAGGCCCAGGTGTCCGCCTGCTGGTAGCCGGTGAGCATGATGACCAGCGCGGAAACGACGACGGCGGCCGAGCCGAGCAGGTCGCCCAGGACCTCCAGGTAGGCGCCGCGCACGTTCAGGCTCTCCCGGCGGCCGCTGTGCAGCACCAGCAGGGATGCGAGGTTCGCCAGTCCGCCGATGATCGCAGCGCCGAGCATCAGGCCCGTGTGCACCTCGGGTTCGGAGCCGAAACGGCGGACGGCTTCCACGAAAATCACGGTGGCAATAACGATCAGCAGGACTGCGTTGGCCAGTGCCGCCAGGACTTCGGCGCGCTGGTAGCCGTACGTCCGCCGCTTTGTTGCCGGGCGGGTGGCAATCCACGCTGCCAGCAGGGCGATGGAAACGCCGGCGGCGTCGGAGAGCATATGTCCGGCGTCGGCCAGCAGGGCCAGCGAACCGGAGAGCAGGGCACCGGCCACCTGAATGAAAACCACGCTGAAGGTGATCAGGAAAACGATCAGCAGCTTGCGCCGGTGTCGTCCCGTTGCGGTGCCTGCCGGCAGTCCGTGGCTGTGGCCGTGATGATCTCCCATGCCTTAAGGCTAGCTACCCCCAGCCGAGTTCATGCAGCCGGGCATCGTCAATGCCGAAATGGTGGGCAACCTCGTGAATGACAGTGATGCGGATTTCACGCACCAGCTCCTCCCTGGAGGAACACATGCGCATCAGCGGCCCGCGGAAAATGACGATCCGGTCCGGCAGCGAACCGGCGTCCCACCAGGAGTCACGTTCCGTCAGGGGCGTCCCGTCGTAGATGCCCAGCAGTTCGGTTTCCGGATCCTCGCCCGGCCCGGGAACGTACTCATCCTCGATGAAAATCGCGACGTTGTTCATGGCCGCCGCCAGGTCTGCCGGGATGGAGTCGATGGCATCGTCAACTGCGGTCTCGAAGTCTTCGGGGAGCATGTCTATGGGCACCCAGCCACTCTAACCGGGCCCGCCCCGGCGGTGCTTGCCGAAGCCGTTTTGCTGTTTTCCCCAACAGGCCCTATAGTTTTATGAGTCCACCGGGGCGCAAACAAACGGAAACTTCCGATCTTGCAGCGCTCAGGTGTGTTCTAAAGGCCCCCATCGTCTAGCGGCCTAGGACACCGCCCTTTCACGGCGGCGGCACGGGTTCGAATCCCGTTGGGGGTACTCATGAGTGGTAATCGGGCCGGCGAAATGCTGGTAGAGTTTACACTCGTGAAAAGCAAGGCCCTGTAGCGCAGTTGGTTAGCGCGCCGCCCTGTCACGGCGGAGGTCGCGGGTTCGAGTCCCGTCAGGGTCGCTCAGATTTTCTGAAGCGATTTGGAAGATCTCGGTGATCATCGGTTGCGATGATGCCCGGCTCTGTAGCTCAGTTGGTAGAGCGTTCGACTGAAAATCGAAAGGTCACCGGATCGACGCCGGTCGGAGCCACCAGCTAAAACCCCGGACTCACAGAGTCCGGGGTTTTTCTTTGTCCTTGTGCCGCCCGGCCGCCGCTGCCCTTCCCAAATTCCGCCCTGTTGCGCTTGACTGGTCCCGAAATCTACCTCGGAGGCAATGATGGCGACGGAAGCACAGGGTTTCGCGTGGGAAACTGCGGCTACACACCAAAGTGTTGATCTGACGGAAGCGGAATGCTGGACACTTTTGGCCAGCCAGGGGACCGGACGGGTCGCCTATCAGGACAACGGCAGGGTCCTGGTGTTCCCCGTGAACTATGTGGTCCATGACAGGGCTGTCTATTTCTGCACCGCCCGTGAGGGAGTCCTGGGCGGTGGCCTGGACTACCGGAACGCCTCCTTCCAGATTGACGAGCACGATGCCCTGCGCATGGACGGGTGGTCGGTCCTGCTCAGCGGACGGGCGTCAGCGGTGGATGACTCCGAATTGCTGACAATCCTCTGGGGGCGCCGCATGGCCGAGCCCTGGGGCGGCGGGCAGCGTGACGTTTTCATCGGAATTGAGCCCGCACTGGTGACCGGCCGCCGGGTCGGAATGCGTTGAGCACCCGGACGCCCGCCTGCCCAAGGACGAGGGCTGCAGGATACGCTGGGCATCATGGATGACGCCCAGAATGAGAACT
This sequence comes from Arthrobacter sp. Z1-15, assembly GCF_054792395.1. Taxonomy (NCBI): domain Bacteria; kingdom Bacillati; phylum Actinomycetota; class Actinomycetes; order Micrococcales; family Micrococcaceae; genus Arthrobacter; species Arthrobacter sp. Z1-15. The sequence continues at coordinate 140,487 of NZ_CP096454.1, forward strand.
TTCCTCCGGCCAGTACGCCCCCGGCCGTCAGCGGCTCCACGGACGCTGCCGCTCCGGCTCACCGCACGCCGGGCCACGCACCCGCGCCGGTGCAGGCGCCGTCGGCCGTCCGGGCCCCGGCTGCCTCCGCGGGCGCCGCTGTCCGTCCGGAGGACATCGGCGGCAAGACCGCCATCAGCGAGCAGGCCGTGGCCAAGGTTGCGGCCATCGCGGCCCGTGCAGTGGACGGCGTCTATGCCCTCGGCACCGGCTCCGGCCGGGCGCTGGGCGCGGTTCGCGACGCCGTGGGAGGCTCCAGTGCCACTCAGGGCGTCCACGTGGAAGTCGGGGAAACCGAAGTCGCCGTCGATGTCACGCTGGTGGCTGTGTACGGGATCCCGCTCACCCGGATCGCGGATGCAGTTCGGACCGCCGTCTACTCCGCGGTGGAATCCCTCGTGGGGCTGCGGGTAGTGGAAGTGAACGTGGACGTGAACGACGTCCAGATTCCCGGAGCCCCGGAGGGCCGGCCGGACAAGGCACGTCCGGGCTCCACTCCGTCCTAGCCGACACGGCTGGGCGGGAGGAAGCGGTATAGGGTCGGAGAGAGCCGGAAACGCAACACCAGGGAACACCGTCATGAGGCAGGAACAATGAAACCAACCGTAACGGGCATGGCGATCGGGGCAGTTCTGGCCTTCACCGCCCTGATTTTCGATTTTTGGGGGTTCCTCCTGATGGCGCTGTTCATCGCCGTGGGCGCCCTGTGCGGCCGCGCGGCCGAAGGCAAAGTGGATTTCCGCACCGTCCGCGATGCGCTGACCGGACGCCGTTCATCCTCGTGAGCCCCGCTGTCCCGGCCGCTGCCCCCGCCGCTGATCGGAACTCCGGCCTCGCCGGCCACAACCGGATCAGCACCCAGGCCCTGACCTCCACCGCGAAGGCGGCTGCCGCAGAGTTCTTTAATGTTCCCCCCGGTTCCATCCGGGTCGGCTGGTCGGATGACCAGGGGATGCTGGCCATGGCACTGTCCCTGCCGGTGTCACTTCCGCCGCTGAACCGCATTGCCGCCGACCCCGGGCTTGTCACCCGCGCCGGCGGTTCCGTCTGGGACCGGGCGCACGACGCGAAACCGTACCTGAAGGACAAAGTCACCGCACTCACCGGGTCGCTGGTGTCCCGGGTGGACATCCGCATCACCGGTGTCCAGCTCAGCGAAGGAAGCAGGGTCCGTTGAGCAGCAACGACTCCCTCACCCGGCGGATAGTGCGCCGCGAGACCCACGCCAGCCGGACCTCCGGCTCCATGATTGCCGCCTTCCTGGGGATCCTGTTCTGCCTCTACGTCCTGCTCGAAGCAACGCTGCAGGCCCTGGGCCAGGACGCCTGGCTGACGGATCCGGCCGCCCTCGGCAGCTGGCTGTCCCGCCTGCCGGCGGAAACGGATTCGGCCATCCTCGGGCTCGCTGGCTTGCTGATCCTGCTGGCCGGGCTGGCCTTTTTCCTGCAGGCGGTCCTGCCGGGCCGCCGTCCGCGCTATGCCCTGCCCAACCCGCGGGCCGCCGTCGTCGTGGACGCCGAGGTGCTGGCCTCGTCTTTGGCGCGCCGCGCACGCCTCACGGCCGGGGTCACCGCCGAGCAGGTGCTGGTCACGGTCGGCCGGAACCGCGTCGACGTGAGGATCCGCCCCACCTCGGGCGTGCCCGTCAACGGCGACGCGGTGCGCGAGGCCGTCCAGGAAGAACTGCAGCTGACCGGGCTGGAACCGCAGCCCGAGGTCCGCGTACAGGTTTCCACTCTCGGGGTGATCGGACAGTGAACCGGACTCCGCGGTCGCTGAACCGCTTCCTGCTGGGTCTGCTGGGGCTGGTCCTGATCGGCATTGGCGGCGGACTGCTGTGGATCAGCGTCGACGGCGGCGCGGCCCGCCGCTGGCAGTCCTTTGCGCCCGGCGTGATGGACAGGCTGCAGGAGGTCGGGGAACAGACCGCACTGCCCGGCCAGCCGCAAAGCTGGATCTGGGCGCTGCTGGCCCTGGCCATGGTCGTGGCGATCGTGCTGCTGATCCTGTGGGCCGCGGCGCAGGGCCGCGGCCGGACCGGCACCCTGGTCTCCGAATACGACGATGACGGCGCCCCGGGGCGGGTGGCGATCAGCGGAGCCATGGCGGAACAGGCGCTGCGGTCGGCGCTGCAGGAAGACCCGGACGTGGCCGCCGCCGCCGTCAGCACCTACGACGTGCACGGCAGCTCGGCCCTGCGGATCCGCATCAACCCCCGCCCTGGCGCGGCACCTCACCTGATCGCCGCCGACGCCACGGCGCTGGTGGAAGCGCTCGACGTTGCACTGGGCCGGGAAACTCCGGTGCTGATCAGCATTGACAGCGGCCGCAAGCTTCGCTTCAGCCGTGAGGACCGGGTCCGCTAACTGGCGCGGGAAAGCTGCCGGATTGGAATCCAGCGGTTGGCCAGCCGGCGGTAGGACGCGGCGGCTCCGGTCATGTCGCCCTCGGCCAGCGATTCGATCCCCAGCCGCACGTCGGAGGGGGAATCGTCGGGAAAGACCAGATCCGCCACCGGACCGTAGTCCAGTTCCAGGACGGCGTCCTCGGAGAAGATTTCCAGCCAGTTGGTCAGCTCGTCCAACTCGTCCAGCAGGTCCAGCTCGGGAGCGGCCATCGCCAGCGCCGCGCTCGCCTTCCGCGCCCGGTCCAGGCACTGGGTGACGGGTGCGGTCAGCCGGACGGTCTGAACCTTCCCGTCGTCCTCCACCACCTCGGAGTGGTCGTCCTCGTGCAGCAGCACAAACCAGCCGAACGGAACTCCCCACGTCGCCGACCGCGTGTGCAGGTGCGCGAGGGAGTCGGCGAAGGAATCGGGATCGATCCGGGCGGCGTGCGCCTCGCGGGCCACCTCCGGCACCAGCACGTCCACCAGCGGCCCGCGGATGCTCTCCCCGAGGGACTCCGCCGCCAGCGACGTCCGGACGGCGAGCTGGTTGGGGCAGTACAGCCGGCGGGTGGTTCCGTCATGGTCCGGATAATGCAGCACGCGCACCAGATCCGCGGTGCTGTGCGGAAACGGGTCCGAGACCGCACGGACCAGCCGGCGCACGGCGTCGCTGCGGTCCAGCACCTCGGTTTCATGCCGTCCCCGGGCACGCTGGTCCATGATCGCCATCTGCTGGTCGTCGTCGAACACATCCAGCGGTTCGTAGACGCGCAGGTGCGACACGTAGGGGAACGTGCGGTAGAGGGAGCGCTGCGGCTTCCCGCTCACGGTCAGTCCAGCTCCACAATGACGGGGGCGTGGTCCGAGGCGCCCTTGCCCTTGCGTTCTTCACGGTCAATGGAGGCACCCGTAACGCGCGCGGCAAGCGCCGGGGAACCGAGGACAAAGTCGATGCGCATGCCTTCCTTCTTCGGGAAACGAAGCTGGGTGTAGTCCCAGTAGGTGTACACCCCGGGTCCCGGGGTGTAGGGACGGGCGACGTCGGTGAAGCCGGCGTCGAGGAATGCCCGGAACGCCCGGCGCTCCGGTTCGCTGACGTGCGTGTGGTTCTCGCGGCGGAACAGCTCGATGTCCCACACATCATCATCCTGCGGTGCAATGTTCCAGTCACCCATCAGGGCCAGCGGCAGGTCCGGGTTCTCTTTAATCCAGCCTGCGGCCTGGTCCTTCAGGATGTCCAGCCACTGCAGCTTGTAGGGCATGTGGGGATCGTCGAGGGACCGGCCGTTGGGGACGTAGAGGCTCCAGATCCGGACGCCGTTGCAGGTGGCGCCGATCGCGCGCGCCTCGGACACGGTGGTTTCCTCGGTCTTGCCGAACTTCGGCTGCCCCGGGAAGGTGCGCTCGACGTCGTCGAGACCCACCCGGGAAGCAATGGCAACACCGTTCCACTGGTTCAGGCCGAAGTGCGCAACCTCGTAGCCGTTGTTTTCAAAGACTTCCCACGGGAAATTCTCGTCCTTGGCCTTGGTTTCCTGAATGGCCAGGACATCGACGTCGGAGCGCCGCAGCCACGCTTCCACGCGGTCGGCACGGGCACGGATGGAGTTCACATTCCAGGTAGCAATCTTCACCCTTGCTACGTTACCGAATGCGCCGCCGGATCAGGGCATGCCTCAGGGCTTCCACCACGTGTCCAGGATGCTGACCGGGACGGTGCGCTTGTGCCGGGTCATCAGGAAGCGCCGTTCAATCTTTTCGGCGGCGTCGTCGGGAACGGCCCGGCCTTCGAGGTAGTCATCAATCGTGTCGTAGCTGATGCCCAGTTCGGTTTCGTCGGTCTGGCCGGGGGCGTCGTCGAGCAGATCCGCCGTGGGAGCCTTGTTGACCAGGCTCTCCGGAGCGCCGAGTTCGGCGAGCAGCTTGCGGTTCTGGCGCTTGTTCAGCCCGAAGAGCGGCAGGATGTCCGCACCGCCGTCGCCGTACTTGGTGAAGAACCCGGTGACGGATTCGGCGCCGTGGTCGGTGCCGATGACCAGCAGGTTATGCTGTCCGGCCACCGCGTACTGGGCGGTCATCCGCGCCCGCGCCTTGATGTTGCCCTTGTTGAAGTCGCTGAGCTGTTCGCCGCTCATCTTCACGTATTCCTCCTGGTAGCCGTCCACGGCCGGAGCTACGTTGTAGACCCAGGAGAGGGTGGGGCGAATGAACTCAAGGGCTGCCTGGGCGTCCGCTTCATCATGCTGGACCTGATAGGGCAGGCGCAGTGCGATGAACTGCGATTCTTTGCCCTCGGCGGTGAGTTCGTCAACGGCCAGCTGGGCCAGCCGGCCGGCGAGCGTGGAATCCAGGCCGCCGCTGATGCCCAGCACAAATCCGCCGGTGTGGGACGCCGCTGCGTAGGACTTCAGGAAGTCCACCCGCCGCCGGATCTCGGCAGCGGCGTCAATGTCGGGCTGCACGCCCATTTCCGCGATAATTTCAGCTTGTAGTTGGCGCATGTCCTCCACCCTATATCTCCCGTCACATCCGCGGCGGGAAAAGAAACGGCTCGGCTAGGATTGAGGCCATGACCGCGCCCGTTTTGCCTGCAGCCCGTGCCCGCCTTCTGGACCTCATCAGCGAACTGGCCGTGGTTCGCGGCAAAGTGACGCTTTCCTCCGGAGCGGAGGCCGACTATTACATTGACCTGCGCCGCATCACCCTCCACCACGAAGCGTCTCAGCTGGTGGGCGACGTCATGCTGGACCTGATCGACAATGCCGGCATTTCCTTCCAGAGCGCCGGCGGGCTGACGATGGGCGCCGACCCCGTGGCCACGGCCGTCATGCATGCCGGTGCCCGGGCGGGCCGTCCCATTGACGCCTTCGTCGTCCGCAAGGCGCAGAAGTCCTACGGCATGGGACGCCAGGTCGAGGGGCCGGATGTTGCCGGCCGCAACGTTGTGGTCCTGGAAGACACCTCCACCACCGGAGGATCCGCGCTGACCGCGGTGGAAGGCGTGCGGCGCGCAGGCGGCAACGTGGTTGCCGTGGCAGTGATCGTGGACCGGGATACGGGATCCAAGGAGCGCATCGAAGCTGAAGCCGGCGTGCCGTACCTGTACGCCTTTGGCAAGGATGAACTGGGTCTGGACTAAGGCCGGGCCCACGGCGGCGTCCGTCCTGCCGGGCCCGGAAGCCGGGACGGCGTGAGCATGGACCCCGCCGACTTCCTGCGGTCCGCGGAGAGCCTGAAACGCTATTCCCGCCGCCGGTTCCTGGCCGGCAGCGCGCTCGGCCTGACCCTGGCCGCGGACCTCTTTGTCACCCGCCGGATTCAGCGGTACCGCGAAGACCTGGAAATTCTGCGCGTCCGCGACGAGGAGGCCGAACGGCGCTTCCCCGCTGCTTCCTGGTTCCTGTTCCCCGGCTACAAAACCAGCTGGGAAGAGACGGTCTGGATCCTGAATTCACTGCGTCCGGCGCTGATCTCCCGCGGGCAGCTGGCCGGCGTCGGCTACTCCAACCTCGGGCTGGACGTGGATGACATTGTCGCCGCGGTATTCCGCTACATCCGCAACCACCAGCTGCGGCGCATCTACTTTTACGGCCACAGCTTCGGCGGAATGCTGGCCGTGGAAGTGGCGGCCCGGCTGCTCGAGCGGGGCGTCGCCGTCGAACTCATCATCCTCGACTCCAGCCCGGCCGGCGCCCAGGATGTGCTGGACCGCGCAATGTTCAGGGGCGTGGCGGCCCTGTACGACGCCGGCTACCGGATTCCCAGCGTGCTGCGCGGCGGCTACGAACTGGGGGAGCGGGTCCTGCACAAGGACGAGCGGTCCTGGGACACCGTGGTGGACCAGACCCTCGAGCAGCTCTCGCCGCTGGCGCCGTCGACCACCCTGATTCAGGCGGAGGCCTCCTACATCTACCACTTCGACGCCGGGCTGTACTCCGGCGCCCTGGGCAGCACCTCGCTGGCGTTCATCGGGAACCCGGAGGACAAAACCGTCAACTACTTCGGCGCGAAGTACGAGTGGGCGGCGCTCTTTCCCGGCAACATGGTGTCCACGTCCCTGGTCACCGAAGGCGCCCGGCCCGCCCACGCCAGCCCGCAGTGGAACCCCGGCATCTACCAGGAGGTGCTGCGCGAGGTGCTGCGGCTGTACTCCCCGCCGGAGCTGGGCGGCGGGCTGAAGTCCGTGTTCTAGACGGTGTCGATCAGGTCAGCCACGGAGTTCATGATCTGCGTGGGGCGGAACGGATACCGGTTGATGTCCTCGCGCTGCGTGATGCCGCTGAGCACCAGCACCGTATGCAGCCCGGCCTCGATGCCGGCCACGATGTCGGTGTCCATCCGGTCGCCGATCATGGCCGTGGTTTCCGAGTGCGCGTCGATCTTGCGCATGGCGGACCGGAACATCATCGGATTGGGCTTGCCCACAATGTAGGGCTCCATGTTGGTGGCCGCCGTGATCAGGGCGGCGATGGCGCCGGTGGCGGGCAGGACGCCCTCATGCGACGGTCCGGTGACGTCCGGATTGGTGGCAATGAAACGGGCGCCGCCGAGGATCAGCCGGATTGCCTTGGTGATGGTGCCGAAGGAGTAGGTGCGGGTTTCGCCCAGCACCACATAGTCCGGGTTCGTGTCGGTCAGGATCATTCCGGCCTCATGCAGCGCCGTCGTCAGCCCCGCCTCGCCCACCACGAAGCAGCGGCCGGGAGCGCCGGTGTTCTTCACCTGGTCCTTAAGGAATTCGGCGGTGGCCAGCGCCGAGGTCCACAGGTTCTCCTCCGGCACCTCCAGCCCGGAAGCGCGGAGGCGTGCGGCCAGGTCGCGCGGGGTGTAGATCGAGTTGTTGGTCAGCACCAGGAACCGCTTTGAGGTGGCCACCCAGCGTTCAATGAGTTCGGCTGCTCCCGGAATGGGATGGTTTTCATGGACCAGGACGCCGTCCATGTCCGTCAGCCAGCATTCAATGTTCTCGTTTTCGCCCACGCTTTTCCTTTTCCTTGCCTGCGGCCGGGTCCCCCCGGAGCCGCTGTTGCCTCATGATCCTGCGGTCCAGTCTTTCACCTTAGGCTTGTTGGGTGATAGACAGCGTTGAGCAATTGCCGGAGAACCCTGAGTTAACAGTCGAAACCGCCGAACCCGCCGGCCCGGACACGGTGCCCGCCCACCAAGTTGGCGTTGGCCCCTGGGAGGGCCCGCTGCCCGACGGCGACCACTGGGATCCCGAGCTGCTCGCCAATGGGGACACCCGCAACGTGGTGGACCAGTACCGGTACTGGAAGCACGACGCGATTGTGGCTGACCTGGATGCCAAGCGGCATCCGTTCCACGTGGCGATCGAAAACTGGCAGCATGACCTGAACATCGGCTCCGTGGTCCGCACGGCCAATGCGTTCATGGCCAAGGAAGTGCACATCATCGGACGACGGCGGTGGAACCGGCGCGGGGCGATGGTCACCGACCGCTACCAGCACGTGCGCCACCATCCCACGGTGGAAGAGTTTGTCGAGTGGGCGCAGGGCGAGGGCCTGCGCATCATTGGCATCGACAACTTCCCCGACTCCGTGCCGCTGGAGACCTACGAGCTGCCGGAAAACTGTGTGCTGGTGTTTGGGCAGGAAGGGCCGGGCCTGACGCCGGAGGTGCACGCCGCCGCGGATGCGACGCTGTCCATCGCACAGTTCGGCTCCACCCGGTCCATGAACGCCTCGGCGGCCGCGGCCATTGCCATGCACGGGTGGGTGCGGCGCCACGTTTTCGGCCAGCGCGTGAACTGAGTCCGGCCCCGGGGTCCGGACACGGACGCTGTTATCCGGGGACATGCCTGATGTCCGAAGCCCACATGTGGCTAGGATGGAGGAAGCCAACGAGGGCCCTGGCCCTGCCGTAGATCGACCTTTCACGAGGAGTCAGCATGCCTATTGCAACCCCTGAGATTTATGCCGAGATGATCGACCGAGCCAAAGCCGGGGGCTTCGCATATCCGGCTGTGAACGTCACCTCGTCCCAGACGCTGAATGCGGCGCTCGCAGGCTTTGCCGAGGCCGGCTCTGACGGAATCGTCCAGGTCTCCACCGGCGGTGCCGCGTACTGGTCCGGCGCCAAGGTCAAGAACATGGTCACCGGTTCCCTCGCCTTCGCCGCGTACGCCCGCGAGGTCGCCAAGAGCTACAACGTGAACATCGCCCTGCACACCGACCACTGCCCCAAGGACAAGCTGGATGACTTCGTGCTGCCCCTGCTGGCAGCCTCCGAAGCAGCGGTCAAGCGCGGCGAGGACCCCATCTTCAACTCCCACATGTGGGACGGCTCCGCCGAAACCCTCGAGGAAAACCTGCGCATCGCCCAGGAGCTCCTCGCCCGCACCCACGCCGCCAAGATGATCCTTGAAGTGGAAATCGGCACCGTGGGCGGGGAGGAAGACGGCGTGGAGAACGCCATCAACGACAAGCTCTACACCACGGTGGCGGACGGCACGAAGACGATCGAGGCACTGGGCGACGGCGACAAGGGCCGCTACCTTACGGCGCTGACGTTCGGCAACGTCCACGGCGTGTACAAGCCCGGCGGCGTGAAGCTGCGCCCCGAGATCCTCAAGGACATCCAGGACGCGGTGGGCGCGTCCATCGGCAAGGAACGCCCCTTTGATCTGGTGTTCCACGGCGGCTCGGGTTCCTCCGCCCAGGAGATCGCCGACGCCGTCTCCTACGGCGTCGTGAAGATGAACATCGACACCGACACGCAGTACGCCTACACCCGGCCCGTCGCGGACCACATGTTCCGCCACTACGACGGCGTCCTGAAGGTCGACGGCGAGGTTGGCAACAAGAAGCAGTACGACCCGCGCGTGTGGGGCGCCTCGGCCGAGGCCGGGATGTCCGCCCGCGTGATGGAAGCAGCCCAAACCCTAGGATCGGCAGGCAAGTCCCTCTAATGTCAGATGAATTCCGCAAGAACCTGCTTGGCCCCGAGCCCACGTACCTGCCCGAGGAGACCGACGTCGTCGCGCGCCTCGAAGCCGGAGACGAAGCCGTGGACCTGGCAGCGAAGCACCCCACTTCCTCGCAGGTGTGGGCGATCCTCGCCGACGAAGCCTTCGATGAAGGCCGCACCATCGAGTCCTACGCCTACGCCCGGGTCGGCTACCACCGCGGCCTGGACGCGCTGCGCCGTTCCGGCTGGCGCGGCGCCGGCCCCATCCCCTGGGAGCATGTACCGAACCAGGGCTTTCTGCGTGCGCTGTATGCACTGGGCCGGGCGGCCGCAGCCATCGGCGAGAGCGAAGAAGTAGACCGCATCACGAAGTTCCTGAACGAGTCGGACCCGCAGGCGAAGATCGCCATCGAGGGCCGCGAGTCCTAACCCCCGGCACAAGCCGGCAGCCCTGATTCCGGGGTTGCCGGCTTGTGCTGTGTCCGGAGGGTTTCGGTTCACCAGCCGCCGGTGCCCGGGGCGCCCTTGAACGGGCCGGTAATCGCCCGGTGATCCAGCCGCCGTAAAAGTCGCCTGCCTGCGCCTGCACTTCCTCGCCGTCCACCGTGCAGCGGTCCATCTTTCCGGGATACACCGCCGCCCGGCTGGCGAGCGGACCGTAGCCGGAAACCGGGTCCGGGTAGGTCCAGGCTGCCCGGCGGGCACGCGTGCCGCCGGCGACGACGTCGAAATAGGCCGCCTTTCCCTTGTATTCGCAAAAGCTGGAACCGGATACCGGCACCAAAACGTCGGGAGCAAAATCCTCCAATGGAAGGTAATACACCGGCGGATGGCTGGTCTCCAGCACCCGGACGGCGGAGGTGGTATCGGCAATCAGCTCTCCGCCGAGGAAAATCCGGATGTGTTCGGAGGTCGGCTCCAGCCGCGGCGGGCGGGGATAGTCCCAGACCGACTCCTGTCCGCGGTCCTGGTCCTGTGCACGGTTCAACGCTTGATGTTCCATGGCCAGCCTTTCGAATGCCGGCCGGAGCCGGAGGTAAGGCCCGGATCCCGGGTTAAGGGGTGCTTCGGAACCGCGGGGGCCGGGGATGGGTGCTGCGGGCCCGGAATCCCTCCGCTTTGGGATGACCCTCCGGTTTGTGCAGATCCCTCCGCTGCAAACCGGAGGGATCTGCACAAACCGGAGGGAACGCCTGGGAGAAGTTGCACTGTCGGGTCCCGGGTTAAGGGGTGCTTCGGAACCGCGGCCCGTCCGGATGGCCCGGTGCGGACTATTGGCTGAGGCGGGCGTACACCACGTAGTTGTCGTCAAAGGTTCCGGCCTTGGGGTCATATCCGTCGCAGGTGATCAGGCGCAGCTCGGGACCTTCGGTGTTGCCGTAGACCTTCTCGGTGGGAAACGAGTCCTTGGGATACTGCTCCCCGTATTGGACGGAAAAGACTGCCGTGCTGCCGTCCTCGCGGGCCACCTCCACTTCATCTCCGGGCTGCAGCTTTCGCAGGTCTGCGAAGATCCCGGGACCGCCGCCTTCGGCGTTGACGTGGCCCAGGATCACCGCGGGTCCGGGTTCCCCGGGAGTGGGGGAGTGAAGGTACCAGCCTGCAGGTGACCCCGGCTTGCCGGGAGGAACTTCCAGGGCTCCCTTGTCATCCACGTCCAGGCGGATCAGGGGGGAGCGCGCCCCCACGGACGGAATGTTCAGGGAGGCCGGTACGGATGGTGCCAGAGCCAGCGGAGGTGGAGGTGCCGGGGCAGGGGGACTTGCGGCCTGGGGTGGCTCCTGACCCGGAACGGCGGACTCGGCAGGTGCAGCGGTGTCAGGGGGTGATGCCGGAGAGGGCGACGACGGCGAAGTCGTCCGGGCTGATATCTCCAAACCGGCGGTTGCCGTGCTTCCGGCGCCAAGAGGTTCGGCGCCTGCCTGGCCGGTGCTGCTGCAGGCGGTGAGAAGAAGGAGGACGGCCGCCGCTGCGGCCCGAAGGCTTCCGCGGCGGCCGTATGGTGCACTAGTCATTCCGGTTCATTTCTGACGCCTAGTCCTGCTGGGCCGTGCGGCGACGAACAATGAACGTACCTCCTGCGGCGGCTGCCAGCACCAGCCCGCCGCCGAGAGCCAGCACTCCGGCATTGGACCCCTGCGGTTCCTGGGCTATGCCGGTGTTGGCCCCGCCCGAAGGCACGCGGTCAACCTGCGGTGTGGACCAACCGGACTGGGTCGTTGGTATCTGTGCCACCGGCTTCGTGGCGTCATCACACCCGTAACCGTCCATGTCCTGGTCCAGATGCGTTCCGTAACGGGGATGGTTGGAAGGAATGTTGTACACGCCCTCATTGGCCGCCTCTGTGCAATTCGCGTAGGGCATGACCGGCGGCTCGGGCGGCTGGGGAGGCTGACCCGGTCCGTCAGCAAAAGCCGGAGTTGCCGAAAGGACTGAGAAGCCGGTGACCGCGGCGAGAGCCAAACCTGCAGTGCGCTTTTTCATGGTGCCTCTGCTTTCCGTGTGGAGGTAGTCACCCAAGTGGTGGGTGATGGAAACAGAGTAGGGAGAAGGTAGTTTTTGTCACCCGAGTAGGAGGGGGTTTTGGGTCCCCGGCAGGCAAATAAAACCCGGTGCGGGAGCGCTTAGGAAATGATGGTGGTAGTCACGGCCACAATTTGGGGTTTGGGCGGAAACGAGCTGAAACCGAAGCGAACGGGCGGTTTGAGGGGGGAGAGCCGGCCCAGGTCCCGGCCGTTCCACACCGCGGAAGCTCCGGCCACGGAACGGATGGAACGCACGCCGTAGAACTCATGGCGCCCGGCGCCGGCAGAACCTGCCGTGGAGACGCCCGGCACCAGCACCGCGGCCACGGGGTTGACCGCCGCCAGCCAGCGCGGATGCACGGCCAAAGCAGGAGGCACGTGCTCCAGCAGCCGCCCCAGGATCGTCCGCGGTCCCAGGGCCAGGTTCAGTCGAAGGGGGCCGGCGCTCACCAGGAACCGGTCGGCCGTGAGCCTGGCCTCGACGTCGACCACATCCACCGCGTCGAAATGGTAGGTGCCTCCGACATACGCCGCGACGTCGCTGTTCGGCGCCAGGAGCAGACGGGAGCCGGCGGCATTCTCCGCCATAACGTCGGTGAAGGCCCCGAACGGCGACTCAAGCCAGTGTCCCACCACCAGCCGAGTACCCGAATACGTGCCGATCCCTGCAATGTAGCCGCGAAAACGGTCCATCCGGTTACGCTACGCGAAGGTTTCCACCGGGAATACCCATTGTGGCGCTGCGTAAAGGGCGCCGGCGTTACAATCGGCTAAACTTGGTAGGTAAGAGCCCCGCGACTCCGGCTTGACTCCGGCTTTCTGTTATTCCGGTCTGGCCTGCGAGTTCAGGGGCGTTCTCATGCACGGAAGCGGATCGCGCCGTCGGCGTTTTTCCCCTTTCGTAACTAATGGGGGAGGATCCCATGCCCGCAATTGTCATCGTCGGCGCCCAGTGGGGCGACGAAGGTAAAGGTAAGGCCACCGACCTGCTGGGGGGCCGCGTCGATTATGTCGTCAAGCCCAACGGCGGAAACAACGCCGGCCACACCGTCGTCGTCGGCGGTGAAAAATACGAACTCAAGCTTTTGCCGGCCGGCATCCTGAGCCCCAACGCCATTCCCGTGATCGGCAACGGTTGCGTGGTGAACCTCGAAGCGCTTTTTGCCGAGATTGACGGCCTGGAGGCCCGCGGCGCGGACACCTCCAAACTGAGGATCTCCGCCAACGCCCACCTCGTGGCGCCGTTCCACCAGGTGATGGACAAGGTGACCGAACGGTTCCTGGGCAAGCGCGCCATCGGCACCACCGGGCGCGGCATCGGCCCGGCGTACATGGACAAGGTGGCCCGCCTGGGCATCCGGGTCCAGGACATCTTTGACGAGTCGATCCTGCGCCAGAAGGTCGAAGGCTCGCTGCGCCAGAAGAACCAGCTGCTGGTCAAGGTCTACAACCGCCGCGACGTCGACGTCGAAGAAGTTGTCGAATACTTCCTGTCCTACGCGGACCGGCTGCGCCCCATGGTCATCGACTCCACGTACGAGCTGAACCGCGCGCTGGACGAGGGCAAGGTTGTCCTGATGGAGGGCGGCCAGGCCACCTTCCTGGACGTGGACCACGGCACCTACCCGTTTGTGACGTCCTCCAACCCCACCGCCGGCGGCGCGTCCGTGGGCTCGGGCATCGGCCCGACCCGGATCACCCGTTCCGTGGGCATCATCAAGGCGTACACCACCCGTGTGGGCGCCGGCCCGTTCCCCACCGAGCTCTTTGACGACATGGGCCTGTACCTGCAGAAAACCGGCGGCGAGTTCGGTGTAAACACCGGCCGTCCCCGCCGCTGCGGCTGGTACGACGCCGTGCTGGCCCGCCACGCCTCGCGCGTGAACGGCTTCACCGACTACTTCGTCACGAAGCTGGACGTGCTCACCGGCATCGAGCAGATTCCGGTGTGCGTGGCCTACGACGTCGACGGCGTGCGGTTCGACGAGATGCCGATGACGCAGACCGACTTCCACCACGCCAAGCCGATCTTCGAGTACTTCGACGGCTGGACCGAGGACATCACCGGTGCCCGGACGCTGGACGACCTGCCCAAGAACGCCCGGGACTACGTGCTGGCACTGGAAAAAATGTCCGGCACCCGTTTCTCGGCCATCGGCGTCGGGCCGGACCGCGACCAGACCATCGTGGTGCGGGATCTGATCAACGAGTAGGACTTCGATAGAAGGAAGGCCCCGCAGCCGCTAAGGCTGCGGGGCCTTCCCCTGTTTAGGGTGCGGCCGGCATATCCGGGGCGGCCGGCACATCCAAGGCGGCTTCCTCGGCGGAACGGCGGAGCACGCAGAATTCGTTGCCCTCCGGATCGGCCAGCACCACCCAGCCCCTGCCCGACGTCGGCGCGCACTGCGCCCAGCGCGAGGAGCCGTTCCGCTTCCTGCTCCTGAGTGCTGCTCCCGGCCAAAAGTATCAGGCGCAGGGTCTAATCCGCCCGGCCGGAACCGATTAGTGTTTCTGCCCGCCTTGGGGCGGTGCTGTCCCGTTCGGCGGCTGCGCAGTGAGCGCATCCCGGATTTCGGTCAGCAGCATCACCTGCGGATCCGCGCTCTGCTCCGGGGTGATCCCAAGCCTCCGGTTGCGCCGTTCGATCATTTTGTTCATCGGCAGCACGATCGCGAAGTACACGGCAGCCGCGATGAGCAGGAAGTTCACCACGGCGGTCAGCAGGACCCCGAACTGAATCTGGTTCCCGTTGAAGGTAACTGCAGCGAAACTGTCGAAGTTCGGCGAACCGACGAGCCCGGAGATGAACGGCATAAGCACCGAGTTGACCAGGGCGTTCACGACTGTACTAAACGCTGCGCCGATGATTACGGCAACCGCCAGGTCCAGTACATTGCCCTTCATGATGAAGTCTTTGAATCCCTTTAGCATCTCGCCAGAGTAACCGCCCCAGGACCCGCGGCACCTCCCCCCACCGAAGAAACACTAGGCTTTGGGGAGAAATGAAGTCCCGCAGAACCTGATTCATGCGTGCTTACGCCAGCCGCATTGTGGTGATGCAGGTGGGACTGTCTTCGAAGGTCCCGAAGTCCTGGGTTGCGGTGCCTGCAGCGGAGGTAATCTGCAGGGACCCGGTAATGTCCTTCGGCACCCAGAAGCCGGCGAAGCCGTTCTCATAAGTGCTGGTGCTTTCATCCACCAGCACCGTTCCGTCGGCAGCTGTGATCCGCACCTGCACGGGGGTGTCGGTGAGTTCGCCCTGACAGCCGGAGAGACTGTGGTGGAAACAGTCGTGGGTGGTGGTGGTCCATGGTGCCACGGCCAGATAGAACTGATCCTCCGGCAGAGCCAGTATGGTCTCCTGCCCCTTGTCCTGAAGGATGACCGAATCGTAGGTCACCGAGGCGGAGAGGCCGGTGGACCGGTCCTCGTTGGTGCGGTCCAGCTGTTCAACGACTTCCGAGGTGCTGGCATGCTCCAGCCCATGCTCACGCAGCAAATTGCGGCTGTTCGTTTCACTGTCGTCCGGGCCGGCGCTGCAGCCCGTGGCCAGCAGCAGTGCGGCAACGGGCAGGATGAGACGCGTGAGCTTCATGGCACCAGCCTACGACGGCTCCGCGCCGGGCCTCAAAACGCAGCTCAGGCCACGGGGGTTCACCAGCGGTGCCGGGCCTCCTCGATCCAGCCGGTTAGCCCGCTCAGCGAATACTCGGTCCCGTCCGGGGTGCGTGCCGTTCCGGTCCAGGCGCCGAAGGCCTGCCAAATCTCGGAGGAGATCACGCCCAGCTTGGTGGCCGAGGTCCTGCGGTGGAACGGCGTCAGCACGGCATCGATCCACGGCCCGTGCACTGTCCAGGGTGATGCGGGATCACTGAGGTCATACGTGAACTCAAGTTCGCCGTCGTAGTGGTGCAGCCGACCGTCCACAATCAGGGCGTTTTCCGTGGCCGGAGTTCCGGCCGTCCACTGCCCGCCGATCTGCAGCCCCAGCCGCGTACCGTTCACGGTTCCCGACCCCGCACCCCAGGTCCACGTGGTCCGGTACGGCCAGCGGCCGCGCCCGCGGTCCAGAACGGCAAAGGCGCCGGCGCCGACGTCAAACGTCTTCCCGTCCACCGTCACGGTTCCGGAGACGTCCCGTGCCACGTCCTTGAGCGAGTACTGGAAGCGCCGGTCGGACCAGGGCACCACCACGCCCAGCACCTCTCCGTCCGCGGGTGCGTACAGATCCACCGCCACCCGCGGCGAGCGGGCACGCAGGTGGGTGCCGCCGTCGTCGTCGTGGAAGCGCAGCGACACATCGCCCGCGGCGCCCAGCGCCGTCAGCGGCGGAAGCGTGTCCGGCAGCTGGACGTCTGCGGGGGAGGGGAGGATCTTCAGCGGCTCGATGCTGATTTCCTCTCCGGTGGCCCGGACCAGCACGTAGATCTGGAGACTTGCCGCATACCCGAGGTTCACAATGGTCATGCCCACGGCCAGTTCCGGGGACAGGATCCCCCAGTACTCCCAGCGCTTGGTCCGCAGCCGCCCCGCCGGGCCGTCAGGGAGCGGGGTGCGGTGCAGCGGCGAGCGGGAGTAGCCAACGGCCTGCGGATTAAGGGATCCGCGGGCAGTGGTCAGGTCGGTCGGCAGCGTGAGTTCGTCCATGCGGCACCAGTCTAGGCGGCTGGTGCTCTCGATCCGTGCTCCGCTTCCGGGTCCTGGTCTAGGCTGGGAGGAACTTCGGTTCCGGAAGAAGGCGGTTTTTATGTTGGTGAGCGTAGGCCAGTTCAGTCCCACGGGCGACGTCGGGGAGAACCTTGACGTCATGTGTTCCCTGACGGCCAAAGCGAAGGCCGAGGGCGCCGAGCTGATCGTGTTTCCCGAGGAATCAATGTTCAGCGTCGGCAAAGTCGAAGGCCCGCTGGCCGCGGCGGTCGACGCCGGCTGGACCACCTTTGTGCAGCAGCTGTCCCTCCTCGCTGCCGAACAGGGCATCGCCGTCGTTGCCGGCGGGTATGAATCCAGCGGCGAGGACCGGCCCTTCAACACGCTGGTGCTGATAGACGCCACCGGGCGGATCGCCGACACCTACCGCAAACTGCACCTGTATGACGCTTTCAGTTACGCCGAGTCGGAGCGGATCAAGCCCGGCGACGGCGGCGTCAAGGTTGTCGAGCTTGGAGGCATCAAGGTTGGGCTGATGACCTGCTATGACATCCGCTTCCCTGAACTGGCACGTGCGCTCACTGATCAGGGCGCGGACCTGCTGGCGGTTCCGGCGGCCTGGTTCAAGGGCGAGCACAAGATTGAACACTGGGAAACGCTGCTCAAGGCCCGCGCCATCGAAAACACCGTATGGGTGGCCGCCGCGGGAACCTCGAGCCGCCACACGGTGGGCCACTCGGCGATCCTGGACCCGATGGGCGTGGCGCAGGCATTCCTGGGTGATGAATCCGAGGCAGTGGTCACGGCCGAGGTCACCCGCAAGCGGATCGACGACGTCCGGGAGTTCCTGCCGGTGCTCCGCAACCGCCGCTTTGCGGCCAACGACCGCATTGTTTCCGCCCAATAAAACTTTTTTCGCAACAACGTAACCTTTCGGTACTCCGGTACGATTACTCTTTTGGAACGACCGCACCGAGGCTTATCCCCCCAACGAGCCCCGGTGCGGTCGTTTCTTCATGTGTGGGGGCCAAACCGGCAGGGTAGTATGTGGGGCGCCCATCCTTCCGCGAGGGAAAGACCGAACCTTGGCCACAGCCCTGACAGAGGAAATCCTCTCTGCCGCCGCCGGCGGGAAGCCCGAAGCACTTCGCCGGATCTATGAGGCGCTCGCACCGTCGATCCTGGCCTATCTCAGCGGCAAGGGAAGCGAAGATCCTGAGGCACTGACCCAGGAAGTCTTCCTGACGGTCTTCGGCAAACTGAACACGCTGACCGGGGGTTTATCCGGATTGCGGACCTTCGCTTTTTCAGTGGCCCATGCACGGATGGTTGATGATGCCCGGAGGCGTGAGCGGCAACCGCTGCTGGCGGAGTTTCATCCCTCGGCCGATGCCCGAGTCACCGCTTCAGCCGAAGAAACGGTGCTTGGATCGGGAGCCGGAGTCGCCGAACTTCTGGAAGGGCTGACACGCCGGCAACAGGAAGTGCTCCTGCTGCGTGTTGTTGGTGACCAGTCCGTCGAAAACACGGCCAAGATCATGGGATGCACCGAGGGAGCAGTCAAACAGCTGCAAAACAGGGCGTTAAAAACACTCAAGGACCGGTTGGAACGGGAACGAAAGGAGGAGCCGGCTCATGAACGAATTGCCTGAACCGGACAACGACCTGGGCATCCGGCATCTCCTGGCCGAATCCGGGACCGGGGAAAGCCCCGAGCTCCTCGAGGGCCTGCGCCGCCTGCGGTCCTTTCGCTCCGCCCCCGCCCCCAAACCCACGGGCGAGCTGGCTGCCCTGCTTGCCGAAACACCCGCCCCGCCCCCTCAGCGGCCGCCGCGGCACCGCGGCTTGATCCTGAGCTTTGCGTTGGCGGGTGCCATGGCGGCGGGCACCACCGGGGTTGCCGCGAACAACGACCTGCGCCTCGCCACCGATACATTCTCCGCCCACCTGATTGAACAGATGCTGCCGGGCCACAACCACGACGAGCCGCAGCCGCCCGCCCAACCGCCCGACGACGTCCCCCTGGCCGCCGGTGACGCTGCGGCGGAAGGCGGTGCCGGCGGTTCCGGCGGTTCCGGCGGAGAGCCGGCGGTTCCCGGAACCCACCTGCCGGTGCCCGCGGTTGACGCCGGCGGGCAGGGGGCACCGGCAGCGGCGGAAACCCCGCCTCCGGCCGACAACACGCTGCCCGCCCCGGCTGCTGAACCCGCACCAGCCGTCCTTCCGGAAACCGCTGCCACTCCGGAAGCCCCGGCCATTCCCGAAGCCAGCGCAGAGCAACCCGGGAAGAGCGGCGGCGCGCATCCCTCCGGCATCCATCCGGGACAGGGCAGGCCGGCCGACGGCCACAACGGGCGGGGCAGGCACTGGCCCGGCGACCGGGAATCGGCCCAGGCCCCCGGACAGGGGAGGGGCTCCGCCGGCCCCGCCGGCCCCGCCGGCCCCGCCGGCCACAGCCGAGAGAGCGCCCATCCAAACAACCGGACCGGACAGGGCCCCTAAGCGGTCAGCTGCCGCTTCGAGGAAATGACTCCGGTGTTAAACCCGGCCAGGTTCAGTCCGCCGTGGAACCGCGCATGCTCGATCTTGATGCAGCGGTCCATCACCACGTTCAGGCCGGCGGCCTCCGCGTCCCGCGCCACCTCCTCATGCCAGGAACCCAGCTGCAGCCACAGGGTCTTCGCGCCGACGGCGACGGACTCCTGAAGCACCTGCGGCAGGTCATCATGGCGCCGGAAAACATCCACGATGTCCGGAACCTCGGGCAGGTCCGCCAGGGAGGCATATACGGGCCGGCCGAGGATCTCCCGGGCCACCGGGTTCACGAAGTAGACCGTGTAGGGCGAGGAGGAGAGCAGATACGTGGCCACGAAGTAGGAGGCACGGGACGGCTTGTCCGAGGCTCCGACAATCGCGATCGACTTCGCACTGCGCAGCAGAGCGAGCCGTTCCGGGGCGCTCGGCCCGTCCCAGGTCCTGGATTCGGTTCCAACTTCAGCTGACATTGGCGGGCTCCTCAACGGTGGATGCAACGGGAAAGGCAGAGGCGGCAGCCACGGCCGCGGCGAGTGCCTGGTCCAGGTCCCAGAGGATGTCCTCGAGGTCCTCCAGGCCCACGGAAATCCGGACCAGATCCTCGGCCACTCCGGCGGCGGAGAGCTGCTCGGAGGAGAGCTGGCCGTGCGTGGTGGATCCGGGATGGATCACCAGCGTCCGGGAGTCACCCACATTGGCCAGGTGCGAGGCCAGCTGCAGGGCTTCAATGAAGGTCTTGCCGGCCTCGCGGCCGCCGCGGACACCAAAGCTGAAGACCGATCCCGGTCCCTTCGGCAGGTACTTTTTCGCCCGGTCGTGATGGGGGTGGGACGGAAGCCCGGCATAGCTGACCCACGACACGCGCTCGTCGGCTTCGAGCCATTCGGCCACGGCCTGAGCGTTTTTCAGGTGCTCGTCGAGCCGCTGCGGGAGGGTCTCCACCCCCTGCAGCAGGGCAAATGCCGACGTTGCGCTCAGCGTCGGCCCGATGTCGCGCAGCTGCTCGGAGCGCAGCTTGGTGAGGAACCCGTATTCGCCGAAGTTCCCCCACCACGAGATGTTGCCGTAGCTGGCCACCGGTTCCGTCATGGCCGGGAACTTGCCGTTGCCCCAGTTGAACTTTCCGGATTCCACCACCACCCCGCCCAGCGTGGTGCCGTGGCCGCCGAGGAACTTGGTGGCCGAGTGGATGACAATGTCAGCGCCGTGCTCAAACGGGCGCACCAGATACGGCGTACTGAGGGTGGCATCGAGGATCAGCGGCACACCGGCGTCGTGCGCCACCTTGGCCAGTCCCGCAATGTCGGTGACTTCGCCGCTGGGATTGGCCACCACCTCGGCGTACACGGCCTTGGTGTTCTCCCGGATTGCTGCAGCGTAGTCCGCCGGGTCGGTGCCGGAAACAAAGGTGGTGTCGATGCCGAAGCGGCGCAGGGTTACGTCCAGCTGGGTCACGGTGCCGCCGTAGAGCTGTGCGGCGGCCACGATGTGGTCGCCGGCCCCGCACAGCGCGGCAAAGGTCACGAATTCCGCGGACATGCCCGACGCCGTCGCCACCGCCCCGATGCCTCCCTCGAGTGAGGCGATGCGTTCCTCGAAGGCAGCCACGGTGGGATTGCCGATGCGGGAGTAGATGTTGCCGTACTTCTGCAGCGAGAAGAGGTTGGCGGCGTCGTCGGTGTCCTTGAAGACAAACGACGTGCTCTGGTAGATGGGCACGGCGCGGGCACCGTGCGTGGCGTCGGGGGTTCCGCCGGCGTGCAGGGCACGGGTCCGGAAGCCGAAGTGGCGATCACTCATGAAATGAGTGCTCCTTTCTGGTGGCCGCGGCAAAGCGGCTCGTTGATCGTTGCGAGTTGGAGACAGCGGGCGAAGAATGTTCAGCAGGAGCGGGCACACAGCGGACGGGCAGCGGCGGGCGACGCCGGAGGGACCAACGAAGGGCATCAGCGCCATGGACGAATACGTCGTTGTCATCGAAACCGGCTACAAGCTCGGTGCCGCTACGCACAAAATCTCCGCCACGGAACCGCTGCCGCAGGTCGAAGCCAGCCGGCTGTTCCTGGAACTGATGGACGGGATGCACGCCGATCTTCTGCCCGCAAAGGCGGACACCACCTACCTGGAAATTTCGCCCACGGAGTTCATGCGGATCCACCGGCTGATGGGCGGAGTAGTGGTGATGGACCGGGTGACGCTGGCCCGCGTTCACTGAGACACTCCTTCGCGGCGGTCCCGGCACACGCGGGCGATGTCCGCGATGCAGGGCTCGTTCTGCAGGCTGGTGGTGTCGCCCAGCGCCGTGCCGTCAAACAGCTGGGTCAGCAGCCGCCGCATGATTTTCCCGGAGCGGGTCTTGGGTACATCGGGAACGACGACGACGGCGGCCGGCTTCGCGATCGGCCCGATCTCCCGGGCAATGTGGGCCCGCAGTTCCACGGTGACGCGCCGGGTGAAGGCCGGGTCCGCCGGACCCGGTTCGGGCAGGGCGGCGGCGGCCGCCGGGGACAGGACTACGAACGCCGCGATCGCGTGCCCGGTTTTGGGATCCGGCACCGGACAGACGCCCGCCTCGGTGACCCAGGGATGGGAAACCAGGGCTGACTCAATTTCGATCGTGGACAGCCGGTGCCCTGACACGTTGAGCACGTCGTCGGTGCGGCCGAGAATCCAGGTGTCGCCGTCGTCGTCGTACTTTGCACCGTCGCCGGCCAGGAACCAGCCCTGCCGGGCGTACTGCCGCCAGTAGGAGGACAGGTAACGCTGCGGATTGCCCCACACCGTGCGGGCCATCGCCGGCCCGGTTTTATCCACCACGATGAAGCCCTGCGTGTTCGGCGGTACCGGGTTTCCGTCACCGTCCACGATCCGGGTGCTCACGCCGGGCAGCGCGCGGGAGGCGCAGCCGGGCTTGAACTGCGCGTCGCCGGGCCGCGGGGAGAGGATGGTGGCGCCGGTCTCGGACTGCCACCAGGTATCAATGACCGGCACCTCCCCGCGGCCAAGCTGCTCGCGCAGCCAGCGCCACGCCTCCGGGTTCACCGCTTCACCCACCGTGCCCAGCAGCCGGATGGAGGAGAGGTCGTACGTTCCCGGAACGCCCTCGGGGAACCAGCCCATCAGCGACCGGAGCAGGGTGGGAGCGGTGTAGTAGCTGGTGACCTGGTACCGCTGGATGATCTCGAAGTGCCGGCCCGGATGCGGCGTATCCGGGGTGCCCTCGAAGATCACCTGGGTGGCGCCGTTGGAGAGCGGACCGTAGATCTCGTAGGTGTGCGCGGTGACCCAGGCCAGGTCGGCGGTGCACCAGTGCACGTCGCGCTCGCGGGCGCCCGGATCCGGGTTCGCGAAGAGGTATTCGTAGCTCCAGGAGGTCTGCGTCAGATAGCCGCCCATGGTGTGGACCAGGCCCTTGGGCTTCCCGGTGGTGCCCGAGGTGTACATGATGAACAGCGGCGTCTCCGCGTCGAAGGCCTCCGGCTCGTGCAGGTCCGGGGCGGTGTCCACGGTTTCGTGCCACCAGAGGTCCCGTCCCTCGGTCCAGTCGATCTCGGATCCGGTGCGGCGGACCACCAGCACATGCTCAATGGCGTTGGTTCCGGACACCGCGGCGTCGGCGTTGTCCTTGACCGGTACTGCGGCGCCGCGGCGGAACTGGCCGTCGGTGGTCACCAGCAGCTTGGCGCCGGTGTCCTCGACGCGGAACTTCAGCGCTTCCGCGGAGAAGCCGCCGAACACCAGCGAATGCACGGCGCCGATCCGGGCGCAGGCCAGGGTGATCACGATGGTCTCCACGATCACCGGCAGGTAAATGACCACGCGGTCTCCGCGGCCGATGCCCAGCGCCAGCAGCGCGTTGGCGGCGCGGGAGACCTCGCGCTGCAGATCGGCGTAGGTAACAGTGCGGCGGTCACCGGGTTCGCCCTCGAAATGCAGGGCCACCTTGTTGCCGCGGCCTGCGGCCACATGGCGGTCCACGCAGTTCACGGCGACATTCAGGGTGCCGCCGGCGAACCATTCGATCGAGGGGACGCTGTATTCGGCGTCGTCCTCGGGCGTTTGCGGCCCGCTCAGGCGCTGCGGCGCGGCGAAGGTGTGGGCGGTGTGCCAGGGCTGCTCCCACTGGAGCCGGCGTGCGGCGGCTTCCCAGAACGCGATGCGTTCATCCTCCGTGGCGGGATCGACGGCGCCGGCCGGGTCAACGGTGGCTTCGATCGCTGGGATCAGGCCCATTTCTTCACGGCCCCTTTCTCTGCAAGTCCCAGGAGCGCGTCGGTGGCCTTGCCGATGAGGGCAAGCAGGACGATGGCCAGCAGCAGCCGGTCGGTGCGTCCGTTGTTCTGCGAATCGATGAGCAGAAAGCCCAGCCCCATCGAGGAGGCAATGAGTTCGGCGGCAACCAGGAACAGCCACGCCTGGGCCAGGGCCAGCCGCAGCCCGGAGAACACGGCGGGGACGACGGCGGGCAGCTGCACCGTTCTCAGCAGCTTCAGCCCGTTCAGGCCAAAGGCCCGGGCAGCTTCGACCAGGTTCCGGTCCACGTGGCGCAGGGCCAGGGACACTGTGGTGAACACCGGGAAAAACGCGCCGATGGCGATCAGGGTGATCTTGGAATCCTCACCGATCTTCAACCACAGGATCAGCAGCGGCACCCAGGCCAGGGACGGTACGGCGCGCAGTGCACCGATCACCGGGCTGAGCAGGACCTCCGCCAGCCGGGACAAGCCCAGCAGGGCACCCAGCGCCAGCCCCAGCAGGGCGCCGATGACAAAACCAATGAGCACCCGCTGGGTGGAAATGGCGATGTGCTGGCCCAGCTGGCCGCGGTCGATGAGGTCGAGGGCCGCTGTGTAGACGGCGGCGGGGGAAGGCAGCTGGACGGCGGTGAAGACACCGGCGGCCGTGCTGAGCTGCCAGGCTGCCAGCAGGGCGGCCGGAACCACCAGTCCCAGGGCGAGCCGGATCCAGCGGCGGGAAAGCAGGCCTGCGGGTGCAGTTTCCCTGCTTGGCCCGGAAGGGGAGGGTGCCGCCGCAGCTCCGGTGGCGGCCAGGCCTGCCCGGGAGACGGGAACGGCGCTGTTGCCGGTGAGGTACGGGGTTTCGAACTGCGTCATCAGGACTCCTTGACGGCGTCGGGGTCGGCATTACGCACGTAGGAATCGTCAAAGAGGCTGTCCAGGGCGGTGTCGATCTTGGCCTGGTCCGCAACGTCTCCGGTCTCCACGAGCGTGGGGCCGATCTTCTCCAGGACGCTGCGCTGCGCCTCGCCCGGGGCGGGGTCGACGTCGAGGTTGCTGCGTTCGAGCACCACGGTCTGCGCAACGGCCAGATCCAGTCCGGCGACGTCGGCGAGGATCTGCGCGGTTTCCTCCGGGTTCTCCGCAGCCCAGGCGCGGGCCCTCTCGTAGGCGTTGACGACGGCCTGTGCCTGCTCGGGATCCCCCTCAAGGAACGCCTCATTTGCGGCCAGGATGCCGTAGGTGTTGAAGTCCAGGTTCCGGTGGACCAGCCGGGCACCGTTTTGCTCGGCGCCGGCCATGATCGGGTCAAGTCCGGCCCAGGCGTCCACCGAACCGTTCTCCAGTGCGGTGCGCCCGTCGGCGTGCTGCAGCTGCTCCACGGTGACGTCGGTGAGGCTCAGCCCGGCCTCTTCCAGGGCCTGGACCAGGAAGAAATACGGGTCCGTGCCCTTGGTGGCGGCCACCGACTTGCCCTTGAGGTCCGACACGGACGTGATCTCCGAATCCGCGCCGACTACCAGCGCTGACCACTCGGGCTGGGAAAAGACGTCGATGGCCTTGATCGGGGACCCGTTGGCACGGTTGAGCAGCGCGGCGGAACCGGCCGTGGAACCGACGTCCACCGCTCCGGACCGCAGATTCTCGTTGGCCTTGTTGGACCCGGCCGACTGCACCCACTCCACGGTGACGCCGTCCTCCGCGAGCGTTTCCTCCAGCCAGCCCTGGTCCTTGATGATCAGGCTCAGCGGGTTGTACGTCGCGAAGTCCAGGGTGAGTGTTCCGCCGTCGGCGGTTCCGGCGTTCGCGGCAGATTCGGAATCCTCCCCGGCCACGCAGCCGGTCAGCAGCAGGGACGCTGCGGCCGCGGCCGCGGCGAGGGCCTTGATGGGGGAGGAAATCGGAGAGGAGCTGCGGGAACGGCTGTTCATGGGAGTTTCTTTCTCTGGGAAGTCTGGGAAGCATGAGTCAGTGCCGCAAAAGGCACGGGAGGACCGGGAGTGCGCCCGGGAACCGGGGCGCGTCCCGGGAGGGCGGCAGCCGGGGTGGTTCCGGGAGGGGCGCTGGACGGCTAGTGTCGGTCGACGCCGAGGCGGGCCAGGAGCTCGCCGCGCATTCGTGCCAGCTCCGCCGACGCGCGGTTCCGCGGCCGGCTGCCGGGCACGGTGATGGTGTCCGTGATTGTGGCGCCGGGGGTTCCGGGCTCTTTGCCGAGGATGATGATGCGGTCGGCCAGCTGGAGGGCCTCGTCCACGTCGTGGGTCACCAGCAGCACGGTGGTGGGGGTGGCCCGGTGCACTGAGAGCAGCAGGTCCTGCATCTTCAGCCGGGTCAGTGCATCCAGGGCACCGAAAGGTTCATCGAGCAGCAGCACCCCGGGGGTGCGGGCCAGTGCCCGGGCCAGCGAGGCGCGCTGCGCCATGCCGCCCGAGACGGCACGCGGCCGGTGCTTGGCGAAGGACGCCAGTTCCACCAGTTCCAGCAGTTCGGCGACCTTGGCCTTGCCGTTTTTGGCGCTTGTGCCCTTGGGCAGTCCCATGGCGATGTTGGCCTGCAGGGTCTGCCAGGGCAGCAGCCGGGGTTCCTGGAACGCGACGGCGCAGCGGTCGTCGATTCCGTTCACGGCAGTGCCGTTGATCAGGACTTCGCCGGTGCTGGCAGGATCCAGGCCGGCAGCGGCACGCAGCAGCGTGGACTTTCCGCAGCCGCTGGAACCCAGGATGGCCAGGACCTCGCCGGGGGAAACTTCAAAGGTGATGTCCCGGAGGACGAGGTGGGCCTCCGGTCCGGTGCCGAAGCTGCGGCCCAGGCCGGAAAAGGTCACGGGAAGCGCGGAGCCGGCGGGTGACTGCCCGGAAACAGCGGGCGGGGCGGCGGCAGGGGACTGTGAAGCCAAGGCGGTCATGTTAACTCTCCATCGGTCCTGGCAGTAGCACCCTACGGAAAACACCTTGGGCCGGTTACGGCCTCCTGCGGCGTTGTCCTCGTTATTGCCGTTCCTCAAGGAGGAGGTACGGCAACCAGGGTTGCTGCGGCTTCACTGATCCAGGTCTCTCAGCCGCTCGGGATGGTCAAGTGCTACTAAACGCGCCATTCGGGAAACGGGCAAGTCCCCGGCGTAATATTTCGCTGCGCTGCCCTGGCGGCCCACAAGCCGGTGCAGGCTGTGGATCATCATCTGCGCAGGCTTTCGAGGGCAGGGTGGGCCTTCAGTCCGTGCTCCCCGTAGAGTGCCCAGACCAAGTAGGCGATGGCCACCGGCGCCTCCGCTCCTCCGATCAGAAGCGGTTCGGAGGAGTGGAATTCGAGCACCATGCTGTTGTTCTCCGGCTCGGGATAACAAACGGAGACGTGCGCGTAATAGAAGCTGAGCCACCTGCCGTTTGCTTGGCAGATAATCCTCCGGTCGGTCAGGAACATTTGACTGTGCTGGGAATCGCGCCACTGTTGGCGCGATGCAGCCTGAGCTGCCCGCCGTCGTGATCTGTTGGCTAGGGCGGTAACTCCGAATCCTGCTAGGACAAAGGCAGGCTGCCCCCAAAAGAATCCCGATGTATGAACATAAGTTCCGTTGAGGCCGTAAAAGCGTGCATAATCCGCTCTGATTGAAAGGTGCACTGTTTCGCCCGGTTCCAGAACGATTCCCCACACTTCAAGGGACGCCGGCCGGTGTCCCGCCGAGAGTTGTGCAACCAGGTTTCTGGCCGCGGCCCATGAGTTCTCGTAGTTTTGTTGAAGATTTGCCTGGGCCTGCTCCGACTTGGTGAGATGGCCGCCGGACCGCCGATAGCCGCGGAAAACGCGGTAACCGTTCCGCACCGTACGGATCACCAAAACAATGGTGAGCACAACCCACATCAGGAAAATGGCGAGTTGAATGAGGGCCTGAACATTGACACTGCTGCCGGACTGGAGGTTGATGTTTGTCCCCAGGGCCGCGCCGAGATAAAGCGCAAAAACACCAACAAACGGCACGATCCAGCTCAGGTGTCTTTTCATGTCGCACACAATAGCGACTGGGCGCGCCAGCGGAAGCGTGTTTTGGGTCCGGCAACGGGCGGGACCCCGGCCGGCGGCAGGGGTGGGCAGCAACGGGCAGGTTCACAAAAGGTCATTGACTTCCCAAGCGCTGCAGTGCTGTGCAGATACTGGAGCCGAAGGATCATGAGTCCCAACGCGAAGCTCTGGCTGGTTGGGCGGCAACCCTCTTCTCCGTAGCGGGGTGCCCCAGATGAGGATCCGGCCGTCCCGCGTCCGCGGACGGCAAGTACGGCGCTCCTTTGCGGGTGCGTCCCGTTCCGAAAGGTTCGCCATGTCAGAGCAGAGCATCCCCGCGACCGAAGAGAGCAGCCGGCGGCAGATCCGCTTCAATGCCTTCGACATGAACTGCGTGGGCCACCAGTCGCCGGGCCTGTGGCGCCACCCGCAGGATAAGTCCGCCGAGTACACCGACCTCCGCTACTGGGCCCATCTGGCCAGGACCTGCGAAAAAGGGCTGTTTGACGGCATTTTCCTCGCGGATGTGCTGGGCACCTACGACGTGTACGGCAGCTCCAACGAGGCCACCCTGCGGCAGGGAACCCAGGTTCCGGTCAATGATCCGCTGCTGCTGGTGTCCGCGATGGCCCTGGTCACTGAACACCTCGGCTTCGGCGTCACTGCCGGAACCGCGTACGAGCATCCTTATCCGTTTGCCCGCCGGCTCTCCACGCTTGACCACCTCACCAACGGCCGGGTCGGCTGGAACGTCGTGACCGGGTACCTGCCCTCCGCCGCCCGGAACCTGGGGGCTGAAGACCAGCTGGAACACGATGAGCGCTACAACCACGCAGATGAGTACCTCGAAGTAATCTACAAACTGCTGGAAGGCTCCTGGGAGGACGGCGCCGTCGTCCGCGACAAGGAGACCGGCGTTTTCACCGACCCGGCCAAGGTTCATGACATCAACCATGAAGGCAAGTACTTCAAAGTTCCGGGAATCCACATCAGCGAGCCGTCGCCGCAGCGCACGCCGGTGATTTATCAGGCCGGCGCCTCCCCGCGGGGCATTACGTTTGCGGCTGCCAACGCCGAGGCGGTTTTTGTCGGAGCGCCCACCAAGGAAAAGCTGAAGGCAACGGTCACGAAAATCCGGGACGCCGCCGAGGCCGCAGGCCGGGACCGGCATTCCATCCGGATCTACACGCTGATGACCGTTATCACTGCCGCCACCGCAGCAGAAGCCGCCGCCAAACACGAGGACTACCAGCAGTACGCCAGCCATGAGGGTGCCCTGGCGCTGATGTCCGGGTGGATGGGCGTGGACCTGTCCGGCTACAACCTGGACGAGCCGCTGGGCAACGTGAAATCCAATGCCATCCAGTCCGCCGCGGGCAACTTCCAGAAGCCCAAGGACGACGGCGAACCCTGGACGGTGCGCGACATCGCCGATTCAGTGGGGATCGGCGGCCTGGGGCCGCGGATGGTGGGTTCGGGAGCGGAAATCGCCGAGGAGATGATCCGCTGGGTGGAAGAGACCGACGTCGACGGTTTCAACCTTGCCTACGCGGTTACGCCGGGCACCTTCGAGGACATCGTCGAGTTTGTGGTGCCCGAACTGCAGAAGCGCGGCGCCTACCGGACCGAATACAGCGCCGGCACGCTGCGTAACAAGCTGTTCAACCGGGGAGACAAGCTGCCGGAGGAACACCGCGGCGCCTCGTACCGGCTGCAGCCGGCGGTGCATTAAACCGGAGTACGCAAGTCGGCTCTGCCTCCGCCGCCATTGACCGTACCCGGGGCCGCTCCTACGTTTGAAAGGTGGCGCATCCAATCCGGTGCGTCGTCCCCAGCCTGTGCAGGAGCATGCCATGGAACACTCTCCCAGCGCTTCCGGAATCGCTCTGTCCGCAGACGGAACCCGCATTGCCTGGTCCCGGCAGGGCAGCGGCCCGCCGCTCGTGATCGTCGATCCCCTCACGGCGGACCGCAGCAGCTCCAGCACGCAGGTTCTTGCCGACCTGCTTTCGGAGAACCACACGGTTTACACCTATGACCGGCGCGGCATGGGGGAGAGCGGAATGGGGGAGGAATACACGGCAGAGTCCGACGTCGATGACTTGCTGGCGGTGGTGCAGGTGGCCGGCGGTTCCGCGAGCCTTTACGGGTTTGCCTCCGGCGCTTTCCTGGCGCTGCGCGCCGCTGAGGAGTCGGCGGTGATCACCCGGGTGGTGGCGCTGGAGCCAACTCTGGCGCTGGAGGAAGGTGAGGACGAGCTTCTGCTCCTGCAGACCGAACTTGAAGGACTGGGCGGCGTCCAGGTCCCGGTTCTCGTTCTGGCGGGCAGCACCAGCGGCGACGAAACCCAGGACCTGGCCCGCCGCGCCGCGGCCGCTCTCGATGAGGGGGAGTTCCAGCTGCTGGAGGGCGATACGACGAGCGTGCCTGACACAGCGCTTGCGGACGCCATCGAGTCCTTCCTGAACTAGCGCCGGCGAAGTATCCGGCGTCGCCAGCTCAGCCCACTCCCTCCAGCCGCTCTGTGATCCGGGCCAGGGCCAGCTGCTGGGCCGGATTCAGTGCGCTTTGCCGGTACTCGTCAAAAACGGCCGTGACGGCGGACTCGTCCGCGGCCAGAAGCTGCCCGGAACCCGCGAGCGCGTCCCGGACGGGAACAGCGACTGTTTCCACGAAACCGGTAACCAGCTGCTCCAGCTCTTCGTCGGAGGTTTCCTGGGTGAGCCCGGCAAAGTCGGTGTAAAACTGCAGCACCCCGTCGGCAAGCTCCGACGAGCTCAGTTTCTCGTAGACCTCCGCAAGGCTGTCAACACCGTCCTCACCCGCAAGATGTGCCAGCAGGATGGCCTGTTCACGATCCATCTGCCGCACGGATGCAGGAGCTGACGCGGCGAAGGCGTCAACCACCTGCGCCAGCTCCGGCGGCAGATCCAGTGCGCGGGCCGTCCTGAGCCCGGTGATCAGCCGTTTCCGGCGCTGCAGCAGGTCCATTTCCGCGTCAATGCGGGCCTCCAGCTCGTCCAGCAGGGCCGTGGCTTCAGCTCCCGGGCCGCCGGTTCCGCCGTCGCCGTCCAACAATTCCGCCATTGCGTCCAGCGGAATTCCGATGGCGCCAAGCCGCTTGATACGAAGAAGGCGAATGAGGTCCCGGGCGTCGTAATTACGGTACCCGTTGTACCCGCGCTCCGGTTCCGGCAGTACTCCCAGCTGGTGGTAATGCCGCAATGTCCGCACCGTTACACCGGCCAGCGCTGCCATCTCACTGCTTTTCATCTCCCACCGTCCTCTCGGGGTCCATTGTGCCCGGTGCCGCGGGCGTTCCGGGTGTGGACGCGGAGGCCTCGAGCGGAACCTGCGGGGCAAG
This sequence comes from Arthrobacter sp. Z1-15, assembly GCF_054792395.1. Classification (NCBI taxonomy): domain Bacteria; kingdom Bacillati; phylum Actinomycetota; class Actinomycetes; order Micrococcales; family Micrococcaceae; genus Arthrobacter; species Arthrobacter sp. Z1-15. The sequence continues at coordinate 171,147 of NZ_CP096454.1, forward strand.
ACGCAGGGAGGGCGATCCCAGTGCCCACCCCGCCGCCGCGGTCCACAGGCCTGCCACGGTCAGGCCTGCCGCAACCAATCCGTGCCGCTCGGCGACAAGGGCTGCTGCCGCCATCCCCGCGGGCGCTGCCAGAAGGGCCAGGGAGTTCTGGGTTCCCATGATGCGCCCCAGCATCTGTTCCGGGATGCGTTCGACCATGACGGTTCCGGTTACGCATCCGAGCAGGGCGGAGGCGAGGCCCAGGATCAACGCTCCGGTGAGCATGGCCCACGACGCCGGCAGTGTGCCGAGAATGGCCAGGCCGGCTGCCGTTCCGGCCAGACCGGCGGTGAGCCAATACCGGCGGAGCCCCGGTCGTGAGGCCAGGACTGCGTAGAGTGTCCCGCCCGCCAGCGTCCCGGCGGCGAGTGCGGCGAGGACGAGCCCCAGCTCTCCGGGCCGGTTCAGCAGGAAGAAATGCGCGGGCAGGATGATGCCCTGCAGGGCAACCAGGACGCCCACCATCATCAGGGTCAGGAGGGTGGCCGCGCGCAGGGTTTTGTCGCGCTGAAACAAGACGCTCCAGCCCTGCCGCAATTGATTCCAGGCCGGGCGATTTTTTGTTAGGGACTCCGGCTCGGGTTTAAGGGCGCAGGCACTGCCTGGAATGAGAAGCGTCACCGCTGCTGCCGCAAGGGAGGTCCCCGCGGTTATCCAAAGGACCGTGGACCCCTCAAATAAGACCATTAGTCCGCCCGCGGCCGCCGGCCCGATCACCATGACCAGCGCTCCAATGCTCTCCCGAATTCCGAGGAGTTTCCCTGCGGAAAGACCGGCCGCACGGGCTATTGCCGGAAGGAGCGCCTCCCGTGCGGTCAAACCCGGCATATCACCTACTGCGCCAAGAATGCCGAAAACAATAAACCAGCCCAGATCCAGACCGGTCAACGCATCAACCACCGGCAGAGCCGCAAGTGAAACGGCAGAAACAGCGTCGGCAGCAGCGGAGGCGGTGCGCCGGTTGACCCGGTCGATCACCACCCCCGTTAGCAGGCCGGCCAGGAACGCGGGGACGGCGGTGGATGCCGCCAGGATGCCCGCAGACATGATGCTGCCCGTTGCCTGAAGCAGGATCAGGGGCAGGGCAATTGCCGCAATGGAGTTTCCCAGCAGTGAAAGCGAGTACGAGGTGAGGTAGAAGACTGCGGTTGGTTTCATGCTCTCGAGTAAGAACTATGACGCTGCGTCGGAGTCAAGTTTCCGTTTCCGCCCGCACGGCAGTATCCGTCCCGTATGTCTTCGATTCGAAAACAAGTATCAGTCCGGCAGGGGAAAAGGAACCTCCGGTGGTTTGCTCCACCCACCGGACGCAGTTTCTAAAAAACTTCTTCCCGGAAACAGCCAATTTTGCTTTCTGCTCTGGAATACCCCAGCAGCCGGCCTATAGGTTCAGGGCTCCGAGCGTTCCACTGCGCTTTTGATCTCACTTTAGGCAGGCACACCCTATGAGTCGTTTCCAACCACTTCATGAGGCTCGATCACACACCGGGCGCAGGCGGCTGCGAATTGCCGCCCGAGGCCTGCTGGGTGTGCTTCTGGCGATGCTGATGATCGCTCCGCTCGCTTCACCGGCGTCCGCCAGAATCGATTATGCGCGGGAGGTGCCGGCCAACAATCCCTATGGCCCCAACACCGACATCGTCATCAGCCGGCTGGGGGAGGGCCAGTCGCTGACCGGAGCCCTGCCTCCGGTGGGGACCACCTGGCCGGTTGCGTCATATCCAACGTCCATTCCCTCGGGGTACCAGACCAACAACCCCGGCTTTGCCGGCGTCATCGTTACCGAGGACATCAACGGCGAAACAACGGCACCCATGTACTGCATCGATATCCGCACCGAAACACGTGTCGGGATCGGCTATGAGAACGGCACCTGGGACGAAGCGACAGTGCCCAACATCGGGTACGTCAACCGGATTCTCAACTCGTATTACCCCACCGTCCCCAACCAGCCGGCGGGGCTGAACAACAACCAGCGGGCGGCAGCCGTCCAGGCGGCCATCTGGTTCTTCAGCGACGGCTACGTCGTGAATCCCCGGAACGAGCTCTACCCGGCCGTTCAGGCCATCGTGAACGCCACGATCGCCGCCGGCCCTCTTACCGAACCGGACGCTCCGGATATCAGCATCACCCCGGCCACTGCAGCGGGACCAAGCGACGGAGTCACAGGCCCCTACACTGTGGCGGCCGAAGGCGGCGCGACGGTGACCCTCAGCGTGCCCCGCGGGTACGGCCTGTTCGCGAACGCAGCGGGCACCCAGCCGCTGGACAATCCCGTTGCGTCCGGCAGCCAGTTTTGGGTCCGCAGCACTACCGGTGCGACCGAACCTGCAACCATAACGGCACGCGGTGTGGTCACGGTGCCCACCGGAAACGTCTATTTGTACGACCAGACGAATCCGGACGTGACGGCAGCGCAAAAGCTGATTCTCGCCAGCACCCGCGAACTTTCCAGCACGGCCACCGCCACCGCAGAATTCTTCGCCGTCGGGTCCCTGACCGTCACCAAAACCATCCTCGGTGAGGCCGTCGGCAGCCAGGGCGCCATCAGTATCAACATTGACTGCGGACCCGGTTATCAATTTACCCTCGCGGTGGACGCGGGCAGCACCACCGGGGCATCCCAAACCTTCGACGGGATTCCGGCGGGTAATACCTGCACCGTCACCGAACCGGCCAGCGGGGCCAATGACACCGTCCTCGTCAGTACGGCGCTGCCGCAGCCCGTCATCATCGAGGCCGGAACGCCGGCGCAGGCCACAGTCACCGACACCTACACCTTTGCGCCGGGCACTCTCGTAGTGCAGAAGCTCTTTACCGGCGAAGCTGCCGGCAACCACGGCGTGGTTGTCCTGCAGGTCACCTGCGGCAGCGCACTGAACACCACGGTGACGATTCCGGCGCGGCAGACCGAACCCTTCTCCACGGAATTCTCCGGCGTGCCCGCGGGGACGGTCTGCACCGTCACCGAACCGACCACCGGCAGCACAACCGAAGTAACCGCAACACCAACTCTTCCCGCCGACGTCACCATCACGGCCGCCGGGAGCGTGACCAGCACGGTCAGCAACGACTACACCTTCAACCCCGGCGTGATTGGGGTCAACAAGACGATCGCCGGTCCCGCGGCCGGACAGCAGGGCGACGTAGTGCTGTCCCTGACCTGCACCAGCGCCGGCACAACTGTCTTCACCCAAACCGTCACTATCCCGGCCGGCTCCACCGGCACGGTCCACAACGAATTCCCCGGAGTTCCCGCCGGCGCCACCTGCTCCGTGGTGGAAACCGCCACCGGTGCCACCACCGCCGTCGGAGTCGTCACTGAAAGCACGGGAGACGTGACAATTCCACCCGCCGGAGGAGCGGAAATCACGGTGACCGACACCTACTCGCTCAACCCCGGCAGCCTGGCCGTCACGAAGGCACTGGCAGGTCCGGCGGTGGGACAGCAGGGGGCAGTGACCCTGCAGGTGACCTGCACCAGTGACGGAGCCACCGTACTGAACGAGACCGTTTCGCTGGCCGCCGGATCAGCCACCGGTGTCTCACAGACCTTCACCGATATCCCGGCCAACGCCGAGTGTGCCGTCACCGAACCGGCGACCGGTGAAACTGCGACTGTCGCGGTCGAAGTTGCACTGCCGGATACGGTGGTGATCCCGGCCGGCGGGAGCGCAGCCGCCACGGTCACCGACACCTACACCCTGAAACCGGGCATCCTGCGGGTGCTCAAGACGATCGACGGCGAGGCCGCGGGCTTCCAGGAGGCCTTTACCATTCTCATCAGCTGCGGCCCGGACGGATCCATTCTGCAGGAAACCTGGAATGTCCCGCCGGGTGTTACAGGTACGGGTGAATCCCAGTACCTCAACATTCCGGCCGGAACCGAGTGCACCGTCACGGAACCCGGCGCCGGAACCACGCCGGCCATCTCGGTGGTTACGGTGACTCCGGATCCGGTGACCATCCCGGCGGCCGGAGTGGCCGAGGAACAGGTGACCAACACCTATTCCTTCAACCCGGGCACGCTGGCGGTGCGCAAGACCTTTGCCGGTGAGGCTGCCGGCTCCCAGGGCGATGTGCAGCTTCTGGTGACCTGCACCGACGACGGCGACACCGTGCTGAGTGAGACGGTGGACATTCCGGCCGGTGAAACGGAAACCTTCGAGAGGGCTTTCGAGGATCTGCCCGCCGCCGCTGAATGCACGGTGACGGAACCGGTCACCGGCGCCACGGAAACGGTGGGAGTGCAGACGGTACTGCCGGATCCCGTCACGATTCCGGCCGGCGACGGTGCGGAAGCCGTGGTTGGCAACACGTACACCTTCATTGCCGGTTCGCTGGTGCTGAACAAGGTCCTGGCCGGAGAAGCAGCGGGGGCCCAGGATGAGATTCAGCTCAACGTCGTGTGCCTCTCCGGTGACGTTGAAGTGCTGAATGAGACCGTCACTGTTGCCGCCGGGACCACCGCACCCGGTTCCTGGACCTTCGACGCGGTGGCCGCCGGAGCCGAATGCGTGGTGACAGAACCGGTGACCGGTTCCACAACGGAAGTCGGGGTGACCACGGACCTTCCGGGCATCCTGACCATCGTCGGGGGCCAGGAAGTCGCCGGGACGGTGACCAACACCTACGGCTTCAACCCGGGGGTCATCACCGTCACCAAGGCCATCGCGGGAGAAGCTGCCGGCCAACAGGGTGAGGTCAGGCTCGCCGTCCGGTGCGTCATCGGTGAGGACCTGACCCTGGAAACGGAGATCAGGGTTCCGGCCGGCTTCACGGGCAGCTACAGCCAGGAAGTTCCCGGAGTGCAGGCAGGGTCCGAGTGCATAGTGACGGAGCCGGAAGACGGCAGCAGTGAAAGCGTTACTGTGCAGACCACTCTGCCTGAGCCGGTTGCCGTGGCCGCCGGCAGCACTGCGGACCTGACGGTAACCAATGCCTACACCGCGGTGCCGGCTCCCACCCCCACGCCGGCACCAACCCCCGCGCCGGAAAAGCCGGAACGGCCGGAGAAGCCCGGAAAGTCGGGGAAGCTCCCCAAGACCGGCAGCGACGGAACGGCCCTGGCCGTGTCCGCCGGAGTCGGAGCCCTGGGGCTGGGCGGGCTGCTCCTCCTCGCGGCAAAGCGGCGCCGCGGATCCGGTGAGGATCTGTAACCGGGATCCCCGAGCTTCATGCCCGGGCTGCGGACACCTCCTCGCGGGTGTCCGCAGCCCGGGCGTAAGCTGGAGCCCCCTTTACGGTTTCCATCGAAGGACGGCACATGGCAGTTGACGGCGCACACGTAAATGACCCGGCGGTAGTCGAACGCCTGCTTCGGCAGAAGGGCCGGTGGGCCGTCGTCGGGCTCTCCAATAACCCCATGCGCACGGCCGTGGGCGTATCGAAGTACGTCCAGGATCATCTCGGCATGGAGATTATTCCGGTCAGTCTCAAGGGCGACGATGTCCACGGCAACAAGGGCTACCGGCGGCTCAGCGACATCCCGGGCCCGATCGACGTCGTCGACTGCTTTGTAAACTCCGCCCGGGTGGGCGATGTGGTGGACCAGGCCATCGCCGTCGGGGCGAAAGCCGTGTGGTTGCAGCTCGGCGTCATTGACGAGGCAGCCGCCCGCCGCGCAGCCGATGCCGGCCTGGACGTCGTGATGGACACCTGCCCCGTCATTGAGGCTCCACACTACGGCTTGTGAGCGTTCCTACAGCTTGGCGAACCGCGCCCGCAGGATCCCCGTGTAGAGGCCGTAGCAAATCAGCCCCGCGCCCACCGCGCCCAGTGCCAGCCAGCCGAAAGGCTGCTCGCGCAGGGCGTGCAGGGCGCCGTCGAGGCCGCTGGAACGTTCCGGATCGGCGGTGGCGGCTGCAACCATCACCAGCACTCCAAGAATGGCCAGGGAAATGCCCTTGGCAACGAATCCCAGCACGCCCGTGACCGTAACCGCCCGGTTCCATGTTCCCGGCGGAACGGCGCGGAGGTCATTGCGGAACCGGCGGCTGGCGCCCTTGAACACAAAGTAGCCGCCGACGACGACAATTCCCAGGCCGACCAGGCCCAGCAGCAGCGCCCCGGCAGGCTGGGCCATAAGCCGGGCACTCCAACTGGAGGAACTCTCACCGCTGTCCGTTCCGCCGCCGAGGGCGAAAGAACCAAAGGTCGAGCCGATGGCGCCGTAGGCAATGGCCTGCCCGGCGGCCGAGCCGCGCATCTTCCACAGGTCCTTGCCCTTTAGCCCGCCGCCCTCCAGCCAGATCCGCGAAAGCTGGAAGAGGGCCAGGGTGAGGCAGCCCAGGAAGCAGACCCAGAGCAGGATCAAGCCGCCGGGCTGCCCGGCCAGCGCCGCCACCGCACCGGAGGAATCGGCGTCGCCGCTGCCGCCTGACGCGATCTGCAGTGCAATGACCCCGATGAGCAGATGCAGCAGCCCGCTTGCGACGTATCCCATGCGGGCCGCGCGTTCAAAGCCCTTGGAATCGGCAGCCTTCGCCGCGGCCGAGGCCAGCCTGTCCCCGTGTCCTGTGCGAGCCAAAGTGTCCTCCGTGAGTGAATGAGCGAGTGAGGCGCACGCCATGGCATGCGCCGGTTAGGGTTGTGGGTTCCTTCCATCCTGTCACCTGTGGCGCCGCCGCGCGGCGTCGGACTAGGCTCGGAGGATGGATGCGGCAGAGGTAAGGCGGGTGTGCCTGCAGTTCCCGGGCACCTATGAGGACTTTCCGTTCGGGCCCGATGCCTCCGTGTTCAAGGTCCAGGCATCGGGCGGCAAAGCGAAAATGTTTGCCCTGTGCTGGCTGGACGGCTCGCCGCTGACCATCAGCCTCAAGTGTGAACCGGAGCTGGCGGTCCAGCTGCGCGCCGCCCATTCCCAGATCAACGGGGCGTGGCACATGAACAAGAAGCACTGGAACTCTGTGCGCCTCGACGACGGATTCGCTCCGGACCTGGTGCAGGACCTCGTCGAGGATTCCTATGATCTGGTGGTGGCCTCGCTGCCGCGGCGGGACCGGGAGTCGCTGATGTGGAAAGGACTGGCCGGCGGATGAGCCGGTCCCTGACCTACCCGGACTCCGGCTACACCCGCCGGCCCTATCCCCAGCCGCTGACGCACCGCTGGCCCGAGGGGTACCGGCTGGTGCTGCGCCGGGAGCAGCTGAGCGTTCCGGATCCGGCGGCGGGATTCCTGAGGCTGGCCAACGGCATCCTGGACTGGGATCTGCACCGGCTGTCCGGGCTGCGCGTCGCTGCCTCCACGCCCCACGCGGCTCCCGGCGTGGAGATGTCTTCCGGTGTTGGGCTGGGGCCGCTGCGCTACTTCGCGCCGTGCCGGGTTTTGTGGGCCGAAGAACCCGCAGTCGACGACGCCGGGGCTCCCGTTCCGGGCCAGCGTGCCGGTTTTGGCTACGGGACGCTGAAGGGGCACCCGGAGCAGGGCGAAGAAGGCTTTTATGCCGAACTGGACGGGGACGGCAAGCTCATCTTTCGGCTGGCGGCCTACAGCCGGCCGGCCAACCGGCTGATTGCCGCCGGAGATTTCGCCAACCGCGCCGTGCAGCAGTTCATCACCCGGCGCTATCTCGCGGCAGCCTACTCGTTGGCTTCGGGAAGCTGAGCTGCCTGAAGGATGAAGCCAAGGCCCAGGCCCGGGGTTTCCACCGGGAGGAATCCGGCCGTGAGCAGCAGCGCCTGGGAAGCGGCGTTTTCCGGCTCCGTGTACGCAATGACCCGTGACACCGCAGCCTGGTCCAGGGCATGCCGGGCCAGGGCGGTGAGGGCCTCGGTGGCGTAACCCTGCCCGCGCCGGGACGGCACCACGCTGTAGCTGACCTCAACGTCTCCGTCTTCGGGCAGCAGCAGGAATCCGATGGTGCCCACTACTTGGCCGGTTACGCTTTCCCGGATGAGCCGGGTGCTCAGGGCATCTTCCACGGTGTTCAGGCCCGCCTCGAAAAACTGCCGGGCGGCGTCGTGGTCGGTGGGCTGCGGGAAGTCCGGGGCCCAGTCCGGCAGCCGGGACTGGATGATCAGGGCGTCCAGCTCGGCGGTGGTGATGGGAGACAGCCGCAGCCGGTCGGTGGAGAGTGCGGCGGGAAGGGCTGCGGGAAGGCCGGTGGCCGGCGTGGGGGGTTCCGCGGCCGATGCTGTGTCGTCAGGGGTCAAGGTCACTGAGTAATTGTGCCTGCCCGATTTCATTTTGCCGCTATTTGGTGAGCAACATCTTTTTCGCGTCCCGTCCCGTCCCGTCGCGTCCGCCCCTCCCCCGCGAACTGGCAGAAACTGCGCTTCCCAGCTCTGAAACGTGCACTTTCTGCCAGTTCGGCGGAGGGTGTGGATAGCGGCTGCAGAAGAAATGCGAAAGGGCCATTCTTCTGGCATGCGTATTCCCGAGCCATTGCCCTCTGGGTTCTCCACCGACCCTTTCACCGTCAGCGAGGCAGACGCGTCCGGCGTTTCCCGCGGCCGGCTGCGGCACGCCCGGATTATTCGCCTGAGCAGGTCCATCCGGTGGGTGGATTCCCGGGACCTTGCGGATCTGCAGAGCATGCCCCCGCACCGCCGCTACCGGGCTTACACACAGGTGACCCCCTATTCCGTTGCCTCCCATGACTCCGCGGCCGAAGTGTGGGAATTTCCGATGCCGTCCTTCGCAGACGACGGCAAGCTGCACATCACGCGGCTGACCGGTATGTCTCCGCAACGGCGTGGTGGGGTCAGCGGCCATACCGGACAAATGTTCGCGGGGGAGATCTGTGTCGTGGATGGCCTGTCGCTGACCTCGAGGGAGCGGACCTGGCTTGATCTGGCCCAGCGGCTAACCGTCGCGGATCTGACGGTCATAACCGACTACCTGATCCGCATTCCCCGCCCCGAGTATGAAAACAGAACGACGCCGTATGCCACCAAGGAGTCTCTGCAGGCGGTTATCGACCGGCACAGCGGCAAACGGGGGATCCGTAAGGCCAGGCTTGCGTTGGAGCTGAGCCGGATCGGAGCGGATTCGCCGCCGGAAACGCTGCTTCGGCTGGCGTTGGCGGACGCCGGGCTGCCGGAACCGCTGGTGAATAGACCGATTCTCGATGCCTTCGGCAATCCGCACCATCGGCCGGACCTTTCCTACCCCGATTACCGGGTGGCCGTGGAATATGAGGGGGCGGGACACTCCGAACCCGGTCAGGTGGAGCGGGACATCAGCCGTGAGGAACGGACTCGGACCCTGGGCTGGACTGAGGTTAGAATCTCGCGCCGGCACATGGCCGACGACGGCGGTGCGGCCGTGAGCAAGGTCCGGTCGGCGTTGATTGCTGCCGGCTGGCGCCTCGATTCCCCGTACCGCCGAGATGGCAGAAAGTGCGTCTCTCAGAGCTGAGAAGCGCACCTTCTGCCATCTCGCGGGATGGGAGGTGGCTAGCCGAAGTGCTTCGGCAGGGTCCCCTCGTGGGCTTCCTTCAGCTCGGACAGCGGCAGCGAGAAGTGGCCCTGGAAATCCAGGGCGCCGATCTCGGTGTCCACCACGCCGATCCGCATGTGGGCGTAGCCGCGGGCACCGCACATGTCCTTGAAACGGACCTCTTCGCTGCGGGCCACGGACACCACGGCCCGGGACTGCGACTCGGAGAACAGCATGGTGAACAGGTCCACGCCGTCACGCTCGCAGACTTCATCCAACCCGATCCGGGCGCCGACGCCGAAGCGGAGCGCCATTTCGGACAGGGCAGCGGCCAGACCGCCCTCGGACAGGTCATGTGCGGCGTCGATCATGCCGTCGCGGGAGGCGTTGACCAGCAGTTCGCCGAGCAGCTTCTCCCTTTTCAGGTCCACCGCCGGCGGCCGGCCGCCCAGGTGCCCGCGAAGGTTCGCGAATTCCGAGCCGTCCAGTTCGTCCTTGGTGACGCCCATCAGGTAAATGGCCTGGCCGTCTTCACGCCAGCCCGACGGCGTGCGGCGCGCGACGTCGTCGAACACTCCCAGCACGCCGACCACGGGGGTCGGGTGGATGGCGACGCCGCCGGTCTGGTTGTACAGCGAGACGTTGCCGCCGGTGACCGGGATGCCCAGCTCCTGGCAGCCGTCGGCCAAACCGCGGACGGCTTCGGCGAACTGCCACATGACCTCGGGGTCTTCGGGGGAGCCGAAGTTCAGGCAGTCGGAGACGGCCAGCGGTGTTGCGCCCGACGTGGCGACGTTGCGGTAGGACTCGGCCAGGGCCAGGCGGGCGCCCTCATACGGATCCAGGTAGGTGTAGCGGCCGTTGGCATCGGTGGAGATGGCCACGCCCAGCCCGGTGGTTTCATCCACGCGGATCACGCCGGCGTCGTCGGGCATGGCCAGCGCGGTGTTGCCCTGCACGTAGCGGTCAAACTGGTTGGTGACCCAGGACTTGTCACACAGGTTCGGCGAGGCCATCAGTTCCAGCATGGCCTTCTTGACCGCTTCGCTGCCGAACGGACGGGTCCCGGCGAAGGAATCCGCCTGCAGCTTGTCCTGCCACTCGGGGCGGTGGAACGGGCGGTGGTAGACCGGTCCTTCGTGCGCAACCGTCTTGGGGTCGACGTCGACAATGGTCTCGCCGGCCCAGTCGATGACCAGCCGGCCGGTGCCGGTGACCTCGCCGAGCCAGGAGTACTCCACGTTCCACTTGGCCATAATCGCTTCAAACGCCTCGACGTTCTCCGGCGTCACTACGGCCATCATGCGTTCCTGCGACTCGGACATCAGGATTTCGCCCGGGGTCAGAGTGGGATCGCGCAGCAGCACCTTGGTCAGCTCTACGTGCATGCCGCCGTCGCCGTTGGAGGCAAGCTCCGACGTCGCGCAGGAAATGCCGGCCGCGCCCAGGTCCTGGATGCCCTCCACCACGGAGGCCTTGAACAGTTCCAGGCAGCACTCGATGAGCACCTTTTCGGCGAACGGGTCACCCACCTGCACGGCGGGGCGCTTGGAGGGCTTGGTGGAGTCGAAGGACTCCGACGCCAGCACGGAGGCGCCGCCGATGCCGTCACCGCCGGTGCGCGCACCGAAGAGGACCACCTTGTTGCCGGTGCCGGAGGCGTTGGCCAGGCGGATGTCCTCGTGGCGCATGACGCCTACGGCCAGGGCGTTGACCAGCGGGTTGCCCTGGTACACGGAGTCGAAGACCAGCTCGCCGCCGATGTTGGGCAGGCCGAGCGAGTTGCCGTAGCCGCCGATGCCGGAGACGATCCCGTGCACCAGCCGGGCGGTGTCGGGATGGTCGATCGCACCGAAGCGCAGCGGATCCATCACGGCCACCGGACGGGCACCCATGGAGATGATGTCGCGGACAATGCCGCCGACGCCGGTCGCGGCGCCCTGGTAGGGCTCCACGAAGGAGGGGTGGTTGTGGGATTCAACCTTGAAGGTCACGGCCCAGCCCTCGCCGATGTCGACGACGCCGGCGTTCTCGCCGATGCCGACCAGCAGGTGTTCCTTCATCTTGTCGGTGACTTTTTCACCGAACTGGGACAGGTGCACCTTGGAGGACTTGTAGGAACAGTGCTCGGACCACATGACCGAGTACATGGCGAGTTCCGCCGCGGTGGGGCGCCGGCCCAGGATTTCGACAACGCGGTTGAACTCGTCTTCCTTCAGGCCCAGATCGGCCCAGGGAAGCTCGGTGTCGGGGGTCGCGGCGGCGTGTTCAACCGTGTCGATGCGGAACTTCTTCGCCTCGGTGGAGGCTGCGGAAACGGTCATTTATTTGCCTCCGGCAACGAGCGAGGTGAGTACTGAGGTGAACATGCCCAGGCCGTCGGTGCCGTAGCCCAGCCCGACCTCGCCGTAGGCCGAGGAATCCGGCCCGAAACCGGCCTCGACGGCATGTTCGGGGTGCGGCATGAGGCCGACGACGTTCCCGGCGGCGTTGGAAATGCCGGCAATGTTTCGGCGTGAGCCGTTCGGGTTGGCGCCGTCGTAGCGGAACACCACGCGGCCTTCGCCCTCGAGCTCGTCTAGGGTTTTTTCGTCGGCGACGTACTGGCCGTCCTGGTTCTTCAGCGGAATGACCATGCCGGAATCCTTGGCGTAGGCAGAGGTCCAGGCCGTGGTGTTGTTTTCCACGCGCAGCAGCTGGTCCGCGCAGGAGAACTTCAGGTGGTTGTTCTTGATCATGGAACCGGGCAGCAGGTGAGCCTCGGTGAGGATCTGGAAACCGTTGCAGATGCCCAGCACGGGCATGCCGGCCTTTGAAGCGTCCACCACTTTGTCCATCAGCGGGGCGAAGCGGGCAATGGCTCCGGCACGCAGATAGTCGCCGTAGGAAAAGCCGCCGGGAATGATGACGGCGTCCACGGACTGCAGGTTGGCTTCGTTGTGCCAGAGGCCGACGGCGGTGCCGCCGGCGAGGGTTACCGCACGGGCGGCGTCGCGGTCGTCAAGGGTGCCGGGAAAGGTGATGATGCCGATCCGGACGGCCCGCAACGCGTCGTTGGCGGGCGCAGCGGCGAAATCGCCGATCAGGGGAGTGCTCAAAATCAGGCCTCCGAGATTACTTCAACGCGGGTGACGTCCTCGATGACGGGATTGGACAGCAGGGTGGCTGCTGCGGTGCGGGCCTGTTCGAGGATTTCTTCAGTGACGTCTCCGTCAACGGTCAGCTCGAACCGCTTGCCCTGCCGGACCCCGGTGAACCCGGCCAGGCCCAGCCGCGGAAGGGCACCGGCGATGGCCTTGCCCTGCGGATCGAGGATTTCAGGTTTGGGCATGACGTCAACAACGATCCGGGGCATCCGGGCAACTCCTGTGAGAGAAATGGGTGGCCGCGGACCCTGCCGTCTCACGCTGATTCAGCGCTCCGCGAGCTTGCGCTTTCATTCTAGCGGCGTTTCCCCCGGCCGTCTTTTCGTGTCGCCGGGCCATGGCTTAAACGTCTTCGGGCCGTCATCCAACTATGGATAACGGCCCGAAGACGGATGTGCGGCGCCGGGCGGCGGCGGTGCTGGCCGCCGCCCGGAGGGGATCAGGCCGGAACGCTCATTTGGAAGCCGCAGCGGCACCGCAGCACTGTGGTGTCGAGCTGTACTTCCGGGACGGTGATGGTGTCCGGTCCGGTGTAGACGGGTTCAAAGATGGACACCGAGGTGGTGTCCTTCGGCTGCATGGGCTCGCCGCAGTGCAGGTATTCGGCGTCGGTTCCGGTGGTGTTCATCCGGCGGGCCCAGACGGGGGAGTGCCGAACCGGGTGCCCGTAGAAACGATCGCACTCCGAGCAGGTGTAGCTGATTTCCAGGAACTCCGCGGCATCTTCGCCGACTGCCGGTTCCACGGATTCGATGATCAGGTATTCATCCGTCCCGCAGTTGGTGCACCACGGGGCGTTGGGTTCCGGGGCGGGATCGGCCGCGCCTTCGGGTCTTGCTTGCGTTGACATAATCGTTCCTCCAGTTCAGGTCCGGACGGAGAACTCCATCGCCCAGAACAGGTAGTAAGTATGCTTACTCATTCTACGCAAGCGTCTCCGGCACAGACAAGTCCCGGAAACACGTTCCCGGTCCGGGTGCGTTTGCGGGGTCGTTAGAGTGGGGGCGTGAAGCCTCTTGCTGCGAAACCGGCCATGGTGCGCCGGTCCATGAACCTCTGGCCGCCCTTCGCCTTTTCCGGCATCCGCATCACGCATCTGGATTCCCTGTCTGCGGAGGTGAGGCTGCGGCAGCACTGGTGGAACGGGAATGTCGCCGGGGTGCATTTTGGCGGCTCGCTGTTCGCCATGACCGACCCGTTCTGGATGATGCTCCTGCTCCAGCATCTGGGCCGGGACCATCTGGTCTGGGACCGCGCGGCCGAGGTGGAATTCCTCAAGCCGGGCAGGGGCAATGTTACCGCCCGCTTCGTCCTCGCCGAGGAGGACGTGGAGCGGATCCGCACGCTCGCTGCCGGCGGAGGCAAGGTTCTCGAGTGGTTTTCCGTAGACGTAACGGACGCCGACGGCGACGTGGTGGCCCGGGTGCGCAAGCAGGTCTATGTGCGGCGCAAGCGCGAAGAAGCGGCCGTGCCGGTGGCAGCAGGAGAGTCTGCGCCGGGCGAGCCGGCACCTGCTCCGGCTGCATCAGCTACAGGGTGGCCTCGGCGGGGCCGAACAGCCCGGTAAGGCTTTCCCAGCGGGGAATCTCGCAGCCGTTGGCGAGCGAGAACTCACGGTCCACGGCTGCCCCGTCCAGCGTGCCGCTCACGTGCGCCCGCTGCGGCCCCTTGATCATTTGCGTGCACATGAGGTTCGGGTCCAGCGGGGCAAAAACTTCGGCACCCTGCGCGGCGAGGGCGGCGCAGGCGGCAACGGGATCCGGGGCGGCGGAGCTGCCAACCGGGGCGGCGCCGTCGCACTCCAGGGAGTATGTGTCCGTGACATCGGCGCCTTCTGCACGGAACTCCACGGTCAACGACGTGGCTGCCGGCGACGACGGAGCCGCGGCGGGGCCCGAGGACGCGGGGCTGGACGGCGTCGGGCTCGACGGCGCTGTGCTCGAAGGTTCTGTGCTCGCAGTCGCTGTGCTCGAAGGTTCCGGGGAAGATTCGGACGTCCCGCTGCCGGGCGAACCGCCGCAGCCGGCAAGCACCAGGACGGTCGCAAGGGGAATCAGCAGACTGCGAAGCGGACGGAACATGTGTGAGACCTCCAGCTAGGGTGGTCCCAGCCTAGTCGGATGCCTAGGCGGTTTCCCCGGAATCCCCGCCGGAGTCAGCCGCTGCCCGGGCCTGGGCCAGGAAATAGGGGCTTTGTCCGGGATAGTACTCATCAAATGCGGGAACTGTGCTTCCGGCGAGGCTCGCCGTCAGCCGGTCAAGGTAGTACTCCCAGCCCGGCCCCACGCTTTCCGCAGCCAGCGGGTCCTCAAGATGGTGGGTGAAATCCAGCCGGGTTCCGCCGGCACTTTCCCGGAACCGGACCTCCAGGTCCCAGCTGCCGTATTCGTCTTCGACCACCAGCCGGAGCAACTCGGGCGCCGCGCATTCCGCGATCTGCAGCCGACTCCAGGGGAGTCCTTCCTCATAGAGCATCTGAAGGTCAATGCTCTCGCCCCGTCCGGGGTTCCCCTCCCAGCGCCCGAACCACTGTCCGGCCTGCTCCGGGTCGGTGAAGCTGCGCCAGAGCGCCGACGGCGGTTCGGCGAAGTTCCGGCTAAACGTCAGGTTGTACGTCTGCGGTCCGGTGCGGCTGATCCGGCCGGTGGGTTCGCGCTGCATAGGTGCTCCTGAAGGGGTTCCAGCAAGCCAAGGATGCGGGCCCGCAGCTGCTGTGATTCCTCGCTGAAGCCGCGTTGGGCCGCCACATACTCGCTCCGCCCGGCGGGTGTCTCCACGGGAATGGGGGTGTAGCCCCAGTCCTGCAGATCATAGGGGGAGGCGCGCATATCCATGACCCGGATTCGCCAGGACAGCTCGAAGCAGTCCATCACCAGGTCACTGGGCAGCAGGGGAACCAGCTTGTAGGTCCACTTGTACAGGTCCATATTCGCATGCAGGCATCCGGGCTGTTCAAGGTCCGGCTGGTTTTCGCGGGTGGGCGTGAGCTCATTCAGCGGAACGGCCTGCGGCGTGTAAAAGCGGAAGGCGTCAATGTGGGTGCATTTGATCCGGCTCTTCTCCACCAGCCGGTCCGTGCCCTCCGCGCCCAGGCGCAGCTGCAGGTAGTCATGCCGGATGCCGTTGACTTCGGACTTGTAGGCCATGGCCCACTCGTGCATGCCGAAGCAGCCGAGTGACGGCTTCCGGGCCGCCGTCCGCGACAACAGCGTGCGGGTGAAGTCGACGGCACTGCCCCGTGCCGAACCGAAGGCCGCCAGGTCCACCGTGACCGCTGTTGTGCCGCCGTCGAGCCCCTGGGCGGCGAGTTCGGCGTCGGTGAGGGGCCGGTAGAATTTCCAGTCCGTCCGCTCTGCCGCCGCGGCACCGGTCAGGACGACGCCGGCGCCGGGGTGCCAGCGCAGCAGCTGCCCGGGTTTCTGGGAGTAGTAGGTAAAAAGGAAGTCCTCCACCGGATGCTTTCGCCCCGCTGAGCGGCGGTCCAGGAAACCGTCTACGAAGGGCTGCACGCGCTCGCGGTGCTGCCGGCTCAGCGGCAGCCACTGGTCCTCGGTCAGGACGGTGGGAAACGGGGAAGGGGTCACGGCACCATTATCCCGCTCCCTGCGCTGCGGAAATCAGCCGGCGCATGGAGTCGTTGAGTTCCTGCACCTGCGTGCGGGTCAGGCCCAGCCTGCCCATCATGGTGCCGGGAACCTCAGCGGCGTCGCTGCGCAGTGCCCGGCCTTCCTCGGTCAGGTCGACGGCGAGGGAGCGGTCGTCCCCGGGGGCCCGGTTGCGGGTGAGGAGCCCCGCTGTTTCCAGCCGTTTCAGCATGGGTGAGAGAGTGGCCGGGTCCATCGCCAGGGCGTTGCCCAGGCTGCGGACGCTGCGGGGACTGTGCTCCCAGAGGGCGAGCATCACGAGGTACTGCGGGTGGGTCAGTCCGAGGTTCTCCAGCACCGGCTTGTACGCGCCGACCACACTGCGGGCAGCCACGGAGAGGGCGAAACAGAGCTGGTGCTCCAGCAGGAGGTCCTCGTCAGCCTGGTCCATCATCCGCTCCCTCTTTGCCGGTCTTTGCCGGTCGATCGTTAGTGCACTAATGATTAGCGTACTATGGCAGCAGGATTAGTCGCTGCGGAAAGGTGCGGGAGATGGCGGACAAAGAGAGCTTTACCTCGAAATTCATGCGGACCACCGGCAAGGTACGGATGATTTTCGGCCCTGCCCAGACCAGTTCCCTGGACCACCCGATGACCGAGGAAAACCAGCAGCTGCTCAAAGAACAGCAGGCCCAGGAAAAGGCCCAGTGGCAAACCGTCACCCGGGCTGACGGCAGCTCCTACATTGTTCCGCGCCAGGAGTAGGCCCGCCGGGAGTAGGCCCAGCGGGAGCCAGCTGGGAAACTTTCCGGATTCCGCCCGTAAGGCAGGGTCCAAAGCGTACGGTTGATTAACCCCCGGAGCCCTCATCCAGGAATTTCTCCGGCCTCGACCGCACAAGGAATTCTCCATGAGCGATGAAATTTCTCCCCGGCCCGCACCCGTTTTGCACGGCACAGGACCGCTGGGCAGGCTGGCACGCATGGTCTCCGTCTTTTACGGGGACGCTGAACGGGACCGGGTAACCGAACCGGTCCGCCACCTGCATGATCCGGTGGAAGACGAGATTGACCGGCAGCTTGCGTCCATCTCTGTTGAAACCGATACCGGCGGCCGGCATTACGCCGTCCGCAGGTTGGCTCCCGCAGCTCCGGACCCGGCGGGCCCCGGAGTCACCTACCGCTATTTCGCCAACCGCCCGCTGCTGAACGCCCCGGAAGCCTAAGCCGTTACCGGCCCTAAGCCTTTACCGGTGGTCCTAAGCCTTTACCGGCCCGGGGCGGCTCGATGGCCGCCCCGGGGGCAGCGGGGATCAACCAGGAAGCGCCTTAGCGCCCGGTGCCGCCGTACACGGTGGCCTCGGCGTCGCCGTCGAGCCCGAATGCGGCGTGGACAGCGCGAACAGCCGTGTCCAGGAGCTTGGCGTCGGTGACAACCGAGATGCGGATTTCGGACGTGGAAATCATGTCGATGTTGACGCCGGCGTGGTGCAGCGCTTCAAAGAAGCGGTGCGAGACGCCCGGGTTGGACCGCATGCCGGCGCCGATCAGCGAGAGCTTTCCAATCTGCTCGTCATAGTCGATCGTGTCGAACCCGACGTCTTCCTTGGCGGCGTTGAGGGCATCAATGGCGTCCTTGCCGTCAATGATCGGCAGGGTGAAGGAGATGTCCGTGCGCCCGGAACCCTGGGTTGAGACGTTCTGCACGATCATGTCGATGTTGGCGTTGGCCCCGGCGACAATCCCGAAGATCTCCGCTGCCTTGCCGGGAATGTCGGGCACACCGATCACCGTGAGCTTGGCCTCCGAACGGTCGTGTGCAACGCCGGAAATGATGGGCTGTTCCAAGGGTTCTCCCTCTTGAATCTTGATCTTGTCATCGGGGCTGGGCAGAACCCAGGTGCCCTCATGCTGGCTGAAGGAGGACCGCACGTGCAGCGGCACGCCGAAGCGGCGGGCATACTCCACGCAGCGCAGATGCAGGATTTTGGCGCCTGAGGCGGCCATTTCCAGCATTTCCTCGCTGGATATCTTGTCGATCTTCTGAGCGGATCCGACCACGCGGGGGTCGGCCGTGTAGATGCCGTCAACGTCGGTGTAGATTTCGCAGACGTCGGCACCCAGTGCAGCGGCGAGCGCGACGGCGGTGGTGTCGGAACCTCCGCGGCCCAGGGTGGTGATGTCGTGGCTTTCCTGGCTCATGCCCTGGAATCCGGCGACGATGGCGACGTCACCCTTTTCGATTGCCGTTTTGATCCGGTGCGGCGAGACGTCGATGATGCGGGCCTTGCCGTGGATGGCGTCGGTAATCATGCCGGCCTGGCTGCCGGTAAAGGACTGCGCGGATCCGCCGCGTTCGTTGATCGCCATGGCCAGCAGCGCCATGGAGATGCGTTCTCCTGCGCTCAGGAGCATGTCCATCTCGCGGGCATTGCCTCCGCTGGTGATCTGTCCGGCGAGGTCCAGAAGTTCGTCGGTGGAATCGCCCATCGCGGAGACCACCACCACCACCTCGTTGCCGGCGGCGTGGGTGTCCACAACCCGCTTGGCGACGCGCTTGATGCCTTCGGCGTCCGATACGGAGGACCCGCCGAATTTCTGCACTATCAGGCTCATGCGTACACGCTCTCTGCATCACTTCCGGTTGCTGCGCGGCGACATCCTCGGCGCGGTGCATCTGGTTTTCTTCCCCGGGAATCCGGGGAGACAAGGCCGCAAAACCTGCGGCCGATCAGCAAAAGTCTATCGTTGCTGCTCTGGCGTGCCGAAATACCGGGGATATATGAACTTAACGTCACGTTTGGGCGAGTCCGCCGGTGCTGCTGGGACAGACGGCTCCTAGGGTGGGCCCATGGTCAACGGCGAGCCCGCGAAGAACCCCTCGATGAACAACGAGCACAGGGATGCCGGTGGTGTGCCCGCAGGGGTGAGCGCCCTGGGCGTCCGCCGCCGGTTCGGATCCGTTGAAGCGGTGCGGGGAATGGACTTCACGGCTCCGCCCGGGGCAGTCACGGCCCTGATCGGTCCCAACGGTTCCGGGAAAACCACACTGCTGCTGATGCTTGCCTCACTGCTGGCGCCCGACGCCGGTGAGGTGCGGATCTGCGGCTTTGATCCCACAGCGGATCCCGGGCAGGTGCGCAGCCGTGTTGGCTGGATGCCCGACACCCTGGGGACCTGGGACTCACTGACGGCAACGGAAATCCTGGTCACCATGGGTTCGATGTACGGCATGGCGCCGGCCGCGGCCAGGAACCGTGCCGCGGAACTGCTGGAAACCGTGCACCTGAGCGACCTGGCGCTGAAGCCGGCGCGGGTCTTTTCCCGCGGCCAGCAGCAGCGGCTGAGCCTGGCGCGGGCGCTGATCCACGATCCCGAGGTGCTGCTGCTGGATGAACCCGCCTCCGGGCTGGACCCCGGCTCGCGGGTGGATCTGAGACTGCTGCTGCGCAGGCTCGCCGGCGAGGGGAAAACGGTGGTGGTCTCCTCGCATGTGCTCGCCGAGCTGGATGAAATGGCGGACCGTGCGGTCTTCGTGGCACGCGGGGAAACCGTCACCACCCAGTCACTGGCCGACGCCGGGGTGCAGGCACGCTGGTACACCGTCCGGGCGCTCGACGACGGCTCCCTGATGCGCCAACTGGAAGCGCTGCAGGTTCCGCACCGGATGCAGGGTGATGACCGCAGGCCTGCGGTGCAGGTCCGGCTCGCCGGGGAGGGCGCTGCGGCGGAGCTGCTGCGGTCCCTGGTCCGGGCCGACGTTCCGGTGGTCGCCTTTGCTCCTGCCGGCGGCGCGCTGGAGGAGACTTACATGAGTTTGGATACCGATCGCCGATGAGTACGCAAAGTTCCGCACCGACCGCACCTGCCGCGCCGTCGGCCCTGGGTACCCTCGCCGGCGTCCGGTCAGTTTTTGTCCTGGAAATGAAGCAGCGGGTGCGCTCCCGCGGCTGGTACATCCTCCTGGGAGTCTGGTTCGCCGTCATCGGGCTTGTCGCCATGCTGACGGCGTTGAATGCCTCCGCGTCCGAGGGCCCCGCGGGGCCGGTGCTCTATGAACTGATTGTTGGCTTTGTCCTGTTTTTCGGGCTGCTGCTGGCTCCCGCGCTGTCCGCCAACGCGGTTAACGGCGACCGCGCCGCGGGCACCCTGGCGATCCTGCAGGTGACTTTGCTGAGGCCGGGGCAGATCCTGGCCGGAAAGTGGCTGGCCTCGTGGGTGGCGTCCCTCGGCTTTCTGGTGGCCAGCGTGCCGTTCCTGATCTGGGGGCTGGCACTGGGAGGCGTGCGTCCGCTGTCCGCAGTTGTCGCCGTCGTCATGCTGGCCGTGGAGCTGGGCATAGTCTGCGCCATCGGGCTCGGTGTGTCCGCGCTGGCCAACCGGCCGCTGTTTTCCATTGTGGTCACCTACATGCTGGTGGCTCTGCTGGGGCTGGGAACACTGATTGGTTTTGGGTTGAGCCTGACCCTGGTCCAGGGAACGGTGAAAACCAACTTCCCCACCTACGAGCCCTACACCGAGGTGCCCCTCGACCCGGACCTCGCCCCCGGATATACCTGCGACGGGCCAATCGTAGACATCCCGGTGGCGCACACGGATCGGGTGGCCTGGATTCTTGCCGCCAACCCGTTTGTGATCGTGGCTGATGCCATTCCGCACGGAGAGCCGGATCCCGAGAGGTCCATGTATGAGCCAACAGGGGTGATGCAGGGAATCAGCAGCACGGTCCGGCTGGCACAGGCAGGGCCGGAATACTCCCAGCCGTGCGCAAACGGTGAGGCCCGGTCCAGTGCTCCGGAGACCTTCCCCATCTGGCCGCTGGGGCTGGTGGTGCAGCTCGCGCTCGCCGCCGTGCTCCTGGCCTTCGGGCGGCGCCGGCTGGTCACACCCGTCCGCCGGCTGGCAGCGGGGACCCGGATCGCCTAGCCGCGGACGGGGGCCGGCGCGCTAGGACATGCTGCGGCGGCCCTCGAAGGCCCGGCCCAGCGTGATTTCGTCGGCATACTCAAGGTCTCCGCCCACCGGGAGCCCGGACGCCAGACGGGTGACGCTGATGCCCAGGGTCTTCAGCATCCGGGAGAGGTACGTGGCGGTCGCCTCGCCCTCGAGGTTCGGATCGGTGGCGATGATGATTTCGGAGATCTGCTCGTCGGACAGCCGGCTGAGCAGTTCCCGGATGCGCAGCTGGTCCGGGCCAATCCCGGCAATGGGATTAATGGCGCCGCCGAGCACATGGTAGCGGCCGCGGAAGGAGCGGGTGCGTTCCACGGCAATGACGTCCTTGGACTCTTCAACCACGCAGATCATGGTGGGATCCCGGCGGGTATCGCGGCAGATGGCGCAGGTTTCCTGTTCCGTGACGTTGCCGCAGATGCTGCAGAACTTAACCTTGTCCTTCACCGTGACGATGGATGAGGCAAGCTTCCGCATGTCGTCCGGGTCAGCTTCCAGGATGTGAAAGGCAATGCGCTGGGCAGACTTGGGGCCGATGCCCGGGAGCCTGCCGAGCTCGTCAATAAGTTCCTGAACGGCACCTTCGTACACGTGACCTTCTCTGCTGGATAGATGTGCGCTGTGTTTGTGCGGCCACTCGTGGGGAGACCTGCAGATGCCATGTGCCGGAGCGGCACTGGTCAGCGGCCGTCGAGGCTGCGTTCCTCAATCAGCCGGCCGCCCAGGATCCGTTCAATGGCTTTTCGGCCCACCAGTCCTGAATCCTCAAGTCTGATGTCGTCGGCGCTGGGGATGTCCTCCACCAAGTTTACGTTGCTGCGCCCGGCCGAGACGTTTGCCGGGCCGCCGCGCTGGGCTGCTTCATTCAGCAGCTTCTGGTAGCGGCTCAGCGGACGGCTGCCGTTGCCGGCCGCCGCGGGAGCGGACGACGACGGCACGGGCGCCGGAGGTGCTGACGACGACGGGGTAGGCGACGACGGGGCCGGTGCCGGTTGCTGCGGCCGCACCTGAGGTGCGGCTGGCGCTGCAGAGGCCTGCGGGGAAGAATCCCGGGGGGAAGAGGCCTGCCCCGGCGCACCGGCCGGCTGGCTGCCCCGGTCTTCCCGGCGCGCGGGAGACGAACCCGTGCCGGCCCAGTTGGTGGCAGCCCATTCGGTATCCGACAGGTGTCCGGCCGAGTACACGTCAACGGGCGGTTCAGCCTGTTCCCAGGCATTGCTTTCCGGTCCGCCTGCATACGGATCCTCAGGAGGCTCCTGCTGCCAGTCTTCCGGAAGCGGACCGGCCGCAGCTTTGCGGGTTCGGCCGGCGGGCTGCGGCGCTTCGGACGTTTGCCCGTTGTGCCGTGCCGTGCCGGAGGAACCGGTCTGGGAACCTTGGCTGCGGCGCCGGTTCAGGGCAGCCGCTGCCGCAGGTCCCGATGCCACGGGCGAAGCTCCGTGTGCGGCGGGGGCAGCAGGGGCACCGGGGACAGCTTCTGCAGGAACGTTAGGTTCAGGTGCTGCCTCCGCAGCGGGCACCGGGATGACGGCGTTCGGCCAGGCCGGAGCCTTGCCGCCGGCGGCACCGTTAGGAACGTTTGGTGCTGCTGCCGCCTCCGCCTGTACCGGAGCGGTGCGGGCTGCGGATGCCGCAGGTGCTGACGACACCGATACCGGCGATTCAGCGGATGCGGGAGCGTTGCCCGGCTGTGCCGACGGCCGAGAATTCGACTGCTGCGGCGCGGACTGCTGCGGAGCCGACGGGGCGGCCTGCCGGGGTGCGGACTGCTGCGGAGCCGACGGCGCGGACTGCCGGGGAGCGGACTGCTGCGGGACGGACTGTTGCTGGGACGGAGCCTGGACCTGTGCGGAAGCCGGCGCCGGGGTTAGCCGGCTACCTGCTTTTGGGCCCGACTCACCCGCTGCCGCCGAACTGTCGTGCACCACGTTGACCTGACAGTCCACACCGAGCACCTGGGTGACCGCCTTGCGGAGGTTCTCCAGGTGATCCGGCCGGTTGAAGTTGGTGGCAGCGCCCTGGTTGCTGAAAGCCAGCTCCAGGATCCGCCCGTCAAAGGACTTGGGGCTGGCGTTCTTGCTGACGTTGAGCCAGGTTGCACGCCGGATTCCGGTGAGGGCATCCATGATTTCGGGCCAGGCGCGGCGGATCATTTCGATCTGTCCGCCGCCCGGAGCAGCACCCGGTGCGGAAGCAGCGGCAGGGGAGGGCTGCCGGTCCCGTTCCGGAGCGGGAGCGTCGGCTGCAGGGCGTGCCGGGGCGGAAACGGGGGCCGGAGCGTTGGACGCAGCAGCGGAGCCGTTCGCCGCTGCCTGCGGTTCGGGCGCGGTGGCCCAGGTGCCGCCCCAGTCCAGCGGGGAGCTGTCCGGGGTTGCGGCCGGAGCCGGGGCCGGGGCTGCAGCTGCGGCGGGTGCGGGTTCGGTCCGGGCAGGAGGCGCGTCGGCCACCACGGCGGGTGTCTCCGCCGCCGTCGGGCGCGCTGCCGGGATGGACTCGACGGGTGACGATGCGGCAGCCGCGCGGCCAACCGCCTCGGTGCTGTCGCCGGCGTAGCTCAGCCGCCGTTCGATGCGGTCCACACGCGCTGCGGTGCCCCGCTCGGTCTGGTCGGAGGCGGGCAGCAGGATGCGGGCGCAGAGCAGTTCCAGGTGCAGCCGCGGAGACGTGGCCCCGGTCATTTCCGTCAGCGCCGTGTTCGTGATGTCGGCGGCGCGGGAGAGCTCGGCGCCGCCGAGCTGGGTGGCCTGGGTGCTCATCCGGCTGATCTGGTCTTCGGGCATGCCGCGCAGCACTGCTGCGGCACTGTCCGGCATCGCGTGCACGATGATCAGGTCACGGAAGCGTTCCAGAAGATCTTCGACGAAGCGCCGCGGATCCTGTCCGGTCTGGATGACCCGGTCCACCGCGCGGAAAACGGTGGCGGAATCGCCGGCGGCAAAGGCATCGACGACGTCGTCGAGCAGCGAGATGGGCGTGTAGCCCAAGAGGTTGACGGCCAGCTCGTAGTCCAGGCCCGCGGGTCCGGCTCCGGCCATCAGCTGGTCCAGCACGGACAGCGAGTCGCGGACGGAACCGCCGCCGGCGCGGATCACGAGGGACAGCACTCCGGGCGCCACCGGAACGTTTTCCTGCTGGCAGAGCCGGTCCAGGTACGCCAGCAGCGGTTCCGGCGGTACCAGGCGGAACGGGTAATGGTGGGTGCGGGAGCGGATGGTGCCGATCACCTTGTCCGGCTCCGTGGTGGCGAAGATGAACTTGATGTGCTCCGGCGGCTCTTCGACGATCTTGAGCAGCGCGTTGAAGCCGGCGGAGGTCACCATGTGGGCTTCGTCAATGATGAAGATCTTGTAGCGATCGCGGACGGGGGCGAAAGTGGCGCGTTCGCGCAGGTCGCGGGCATCGTCCACACCGCCGTGGCTGGCGGCGTCAATCTCGATCACGTCGAGGCTGCCGGAGCCGTTGCGGGCCAGCTCAACGCAGCTGTCG
Source organism: Arthrobacter sp. Z1-15 (assembly GCF_054792395.1). NCBI lineage: Bacteria > Bacillati > Actinomycetota > Actinomycetes > Micrococcales > Micrococcaceae > Arthrobacter > Arthrobacter sp. Z1-15. Next base: position 195,736 of record NZ_CP096454.1, read on the forward strand.
CACTTTCCGCAGGGGACCGGCGTCGGACCCTCGGCGCAGTTCAGGCAGCGGGCCAGGATGCGGGCGGACGTGGTTTTGCCGCAGCCGCGCGGGCCGGAGAAGAGGTAGGCGTGGTTAACGCGGTTTTTGGAGAGGGCCGCCATCAGCGGCTCCGTGACGTGCTCCTGCCCGATCACATCCGCGAAGCTCTCGGGACGGTAGCGGCGGTAAAGGGCTGTACTCACAGATAGAACCCTATCGGTTGGCACTGACGGTTTGCATCCCGGCACCTGGCACGGGGAAAACCGGTTGGTCCTGAAAAAAATTAAAGACCCCTCATGCACCTGCCAGAGCCCGCTTACCCTTGCTACCTTCCGGTCCTGGGGGAGTTCACAGGATGACACCACATGAGGGGCCGCGAATCAGTCTACCCGATTTTTGGACCGGTTTTGCGGCGGCCGGTTTCCGGCGGTTCCACGGTCCGCAGATAGCGGTACATGTCCCGCCACTGGGTTCCGATCTTCTGCCAGGAGGGCAGCAGCCTGTCCCTCCGGTAGCCGGCACTTTCGGCAGTGCGCCAGGAGCCCTCGTTCCACGGCTCTATATACAGTTCAATCCGCGGCATCCGCCGGACCGTCAGAGCCCACTCGGTCAGCAGCTTCAGGGCCTCGCCGGCGTAACCCTGCTTTCGGTGTCCGGGTCCTATCCAATAGCCGATCGTGTCGGGGTTCCCGGTGCGGCGCGACGACTGCCCGGGCCACAGCCCAATCTGCCCGACGGCGGCGCCGGTCGCGACATCTGCGACGGCGAAGGACCAGCCCGCACCGCTTTCCAGACGGTAGTGCTGCCGTTTGATGAAGGCCAGCGCCTCCTCCTGTCCTGGTGTGGAGGGGACCGAGGTGATCAGCGGAATCAGGGGGTCCTGCGAGGCCGACTGTATAAGGACGACGTCGGCGGGCGTGAAGGCGCGAAGCGTCACCCGGGAACTGTGGAGGACAGGAAGCACGAGGGGCGTTCCCCGCGGAGCTCTTGGTGCCGCAGGCATGGTGTTCCTTTCGTCGTCGCTAACGGGCGGGGGTTCGGTTCCATCCTGCCCATTAAGGCTCCCTTGTAGGGGCTCCGTTTCTGCTCCCCTTATAGAGTGTCCGTTCTGGCGCGCTACAGAGGGTCCGTTCTGGCACCCTATAAGGGAGTCAGCGGCCTGCTCCCCTTATAGGGCTGTAGGGCGGCGATCGTGCCCTGGATCTAGCCGCCATGGGGCGTTTGCGGTGACTGCCTGCGGCGCTGTTCGGAGAGCGAACCCGGGTACATATCCGGCCCGTCCGGGGGTCGTTTGGGGGCCTCCGGGAGCCGAGTTGCGGCGGGGTCCAAACCTGTGTAAAGTCTTCTAAGTCGCCGCGGCCGGGAGTTGAAAAACTTACCGAGCAGGGCGGCCAAACCCCACCAAAAACATCCTGGTGATCCATCCTGCCCCACGGGCCGGGAGCGGAAAGCCGGGGCTTTTGTGCGGGCTCCTCCGGAGGAAAAAGACGCGGTTTCGGGAATTATCCCGAATTGCTAAAACAGTCCGGATGAAATAGAATAAAGAAACACTGCAGCGAAGAGAAAAGAAAAACAATCAATTGTTTTTCCGAGTATTTCGGATGCATCTGTTGTTTGAGAACTCAATAGTGTGCCAAGTTTATTGATACCAATTATTTTAATTGGTTGAACTGGTTCTTCCGCCCACCCCGTGGGCGCGGAGGACTTTTTTAGCTGGTTTCGAATTTAGTGCAGGACCGTGCAGCCAATTTTCCTTGGCTCCGGCCCTGTGTCTGTAACACATTTACGGAGAGTTTGATCCTGGCTCAGGATGAACGCTGGCGGCGTGCTTAACACATGCAAGTCGAACGATGACTTTTGTGCTTGCACAAAATGATTAGTGGCGAACGGGTGAGTAACACGTGAGTAACCTGCCCTTAACTTCGGGATAAGCCTGGGAAACCGGGTCTAATACCGGATACGACGGACCACCGCATGGCGGTCCGTGGAAAGCTTGATGCGGTTTTGGATGGACTCGCGGCCTATCAGCTAGTTGGTTGGGGTAATGGCCCACCAAGGCGACGACGGGTAGCCGGCCTGAGAGGGTGACCGGCCACACTGGGACTGAGACACGGCCCAGACTCCTACGGGAGGCAGCAGTGGGGAATATTGCACAATGGGCGAAAGCCTGATGCAGCGACGCCGCGTGAGGGACGAAGGCCTTCGGGTTGTAAACCTCTTTCAGCAGGGAAGAAGCGAAAGTGACGGTACCTGCAGAAGAAGCGCCGGCTAACTACGTGCCAGCAGCCGCGGTAATACGTAGGGCGCAAGCGTTATCCGGAATTATTGGGCGTAAAGAGCTCGTAGGCGGTTTGTCGCGTCTGCTGTGAAAGCCCGGGGCTCAACCCCGGGTCTGCAGTGGGTACGGGCAGACTAGAGTGCAGTAGGGGAGACTGGAATTCCTGGTGTAGCGGTGAAATGCGCAGATATCAGGAGGAACACCGATGGCGAAGGCAGGTCTCTGGGCTGTAACTGACGCTGAGGAGCGAAAGCATGGGGAGCGAACAGGATTAGATACCCTGGTAGTCCATGCCGTAAACGTTGGGCACTAGGTGTGGGGGACATTCCACGTTTTCCGCGCCGTAGCTAACGCATTAAGTGCCCCGCCTGGGGAGTACGGCCGCAAGGCTAAAACTCAAAGGAATTGACGGGGGCCCGCACAAGCGGCGGAGCATGCGGATTAATTCGATGCAACGCGAAGAACCTTACCAAGGCTTGACATGAACCGGAAAGGCCTGGAAACAGGTCCCCCACTTGTGGCCGGTTTACAGGTGGTGCATGGTTGTCGTCAGCTCGTGTCGTGAGATGTTGGGTTAAGTCCCGCAACGAGCGCAACCCTCGTTCTATGTTGCCAGCGCGTTATGGCGGGGACTCATAGGAGACTGCCGGGGTCAACTCGGAGGAAGGTGGGGACGACGTCAAATCATCATGCCCCTTATGTCTTGGGCTTCACGCATGCTACAATGGCCGGTACAAAGGGTTGCGATACTGTGAGGTGGAGCTAATCCCAAAAAGCCGGTCTCAGTTCGGATTGAGGTCTGCAACTCGACCTCATGAAGTTGGAGTCGCTAGTAATCGCAGATCAGCAACGCTGCGGTGAATACGTTCCCGGGCCTTGTACACACCGCCCGTCAAGTCACGAAAGTTGGTAACACCCGAAGCCGGTGGCCTAACCCCCTTGTGGGGAGGGAGCCGTCGAAGGTGGGACCGGCGATTGGGACTAAGTCGTAACAAGGTAGCCGTACCGGAAGGTGCGGCTGGATCACCTCCTTTCTAAGGAGCACCTCAAGGTTGCGTGTCCTTCCACAGTGTGGGATGCGTGCTTTGCAGGAGATGCCCATATCGAAGGCGTTTGTTCTTCGGTGGGTGCTCAAGGGTGGAATATCAATAGGCAGGTGCCCGGCGTTGAGCCCGGCAGCATGAGTACGCCGTTTCTTCCCCGCTTGCGGGGGTGGACCGGTTGGAAAGGGTTGCCGGTGTTTCGAGTACCGGGTTTTACCGTTTGGCACACTGTTGGGTCCTGAGACAACAGGACCGTATGAACTGACAATCGTTATGGTTGGAAGTGGCACGGGTTCGTGTTGTTTCTGGTTGTTCCTGCGCAGACCTAAGGCTTTCACGGTGAATACGTGGGGGGTGCGGGGTGTGACGGGGTTGTTGTTTGAGAACTACATAGTGGACGCGAGCATCTTAAAATTATTAAGTGCAATTTCAGATAAACCTGGTGGATCCGGGTGCTCTTCGGGGTGCCTGGTGAGATCGTGGTTTTCTCGATAGCGATAATATTTATTGATCTTTGTGGTCAAGTTTTTAAGGGCACACGGTGGATGCCTTGGCATCAGGAGCCGAAGAAGGACGTAGGAATCTGCGATAAGCCTGGGGGAGTTGATAACCGAGCGTTGATCCCAGGATGTCCGAATGGGGAAACCCCGCCCGGCGCGCGAGTGACCGGGTGACCCGCATCTGAACACATAGGGTGCGTGGAGGGAACGTGGGGAAGTGAAACATCTCAGTACCCACAGGAAGAGAAAACAACAGTGATTCCGTTAGTAGTGGCGAGCGAACGCGGAAGAGGCTAAACCAGTGGTGTGTGATAGCCGGCGGGCGTTGCATCACTGGGGTTGCGGGACTTTCCGTACCAGTTCTGCCGGATTGGTGAAGTGAGTGCAGGTGCATAGGTGAACCGGTTTGAAAGCCGGGCCGTAGAGGGTGTTAGCCCCGTAACCGGAATGTATGCTGCCGCTTGGAGAGGATCCCAAGTAGCACGGGGCCCGAGAAATCCCGTGCGAATCTGCCAGGACCACCTGGTAAGCCTAAATACTCCCTGATGACCGATAGCGGACAAGTACCGTGAGGGAAAGGTGAAAAGTACCCCGGGAGGGGAGTGAAACAGTACCTGAAACCGTGTGCCTACAATCCGTTGGAGCAGGGCGATGCCACTTGTGGTGTTGTGCTTGTGACAGCGTGCCTTTTGAAGAATGAGCCTGCGAGTTAGTGTTACGTCGCGAGGTTAACCCGTGAGGGGAAGCCGTAGCGAAAGCGAGTCTGAACAGGGCGATGCAGTGGCGTGATCTAGACCCGAAGCGGAGTGATCTACCCATGGCCAGGTTGAAGCGCGTGTAAGAGCGCGTGGAGGACCGAACCCACTTCAGTTGAAAATGGAGGGGATGAGCTGTGGGTAGGGGTGAAAGGCCAATCAAACTCCGTGATAGCTGGTTCTCCCCGAAATGCATTTAGGTGCAGCGTTGCGTGTTTCTTACCGGAGGTAGAGCTACTGGATGGCTAATGGGCCCTACAAGGTTACTGACGTCAGCCAAACTCCGAATGCCGGTAAGTGAGAGCGCAGCAGTGAGACTGTGGGGGATAAGCTTCATAGTCGAGAGGGAAACAGCCCAGACCACCAACTAAGGCCCCTAAGCGTGTGCTAAGTGGGAAAGGATGTGGAGTTGCGAAGACAACCAGGAGGTTGGCTTAGAAGCAGCCATCCTTGAAAGAGTGCGTAATAGCTCACTGGTCAAGTGATTCCGCGCCGACAATGTAGCGGGGCTCAAGTACACCGCCGAAGTTGTGGCATTCAAATATTAGCCAAGCGGATGGTTTATCCATTTTCGTTCAAGCGTTTGGATGGGTAGGGGAGCGTCGTGTGGGCAGTGAAGTCGCGGTGTAAACCAGCGGTGGAGCCTACACGAGTGAGAATGCAGGCATGAGTAGCGAAAGACGGGTGAGAAACCCGTCCGCCGAATGATCAAGGGTTCCAGGGTCAAGCTAATCTGCCCTGGGTAAGTCGGGACCTAAGGCGAGGCCGACAGGCGTAGTCGATGGACAACGGGTTGATATTCCCGTACCGGCGAAAAACCGCCAATACTGAACGGGGGACACTAACCGCCCGATACCTGACCGGCCGCCCTTGTGGCGACCCGGTTTTTGGTGGAGCGCGGGACCTGATCCCGGGAGGTAAGCGTATTAACAGGTGTGACGCAGGAAGGTAGCCGGGCCGGGCGATGGTTGTCCTGGTCTAAGGATGTAGGGTCAGCGATAGGTAAATCCGTTGCTGTGTCTTTGATGACGATCCTGAGATCTGACGGGACCCACTTTGGTGGGAATCCGGTGATCCTATGCTGCCTAGAAAAGCATCGGCGCGAGGTTTTAGCCGCCCGTACCCCAAACCGACACAGGTGATCAGGTAGAGAATACTAAGGCGATCGAGAGAATTATGGTTAAGGAACTCGGCAAAATGCCCCCGTAACTTCGGGAGAAGGGGGGCCCCAACCTTGATGGACACTTAGCTGTCCGGAGGGGATCGGGGCCGCAGAGACCAGGGGGAAGCGACTGTTTACTAAAAACACAGGTCCGTGCGAAGTCGCAAGACGATGTATACGGACTGACTCCTGCCCGGTGCTGGAAGGTTAAGAGGACCGGTTAGCCCTTGCGGGCGAAGCTGGGAATTTAAGCCCCAGTAAACGGCGGTGGTAACTATAACCATCCTAAGGTAGCGAAATTCCTTGTCGGGTAAGTTCCGACCTGCACGAATGGAGTAACGACTTCCCCGCTGTCTCAACCATAAACTCGGCGAAATTGCAGTACGAGTAAAGATGCTCGTTACGCGCAGCAGGACGGAAAGACCCCGAGACCTTTACTATAGTTTGGTATTGATATTCGGTGTGGCTTGTGTAGGATAGGTGGGAGACTGTGAGACCCGGACGCCAGTTCGGGTGGAGTCATCGTTGAAATACCACTCTGGTCATACTGGATATCTAACTTCGGCCCGTAATCCGGGTCAGGGACAGTGCCTGATGGGTAGTTTAACTGGGGCGGTTGCCTCCTAAAGAGTAACGGAGGCGCCCAAAGGTTCCCTCAGCCTGGTTGGCAATCAGGTGGCGAGTGTAAGTGCACAAGGGAGCTTGACTGTGAGAGAGACATCTCGAGCAGGGACGAAAGTCGGGACTAGTGATCCGGCGGTACATTGTGGAATGGCCGTCGCTCAACGGATAAAAGGTACCTCGGGGATAACAGGCTGATCTTGCCCAAGAGTCCATATCGACGGCATGGTTTGGCACCTCGATGTCGGCTCGTCGCATCCTGGGGCTGGAGTAGGTCCCAAGGGTTGGGCTGTTCGCCCATTAAAGCGGTACGCGAGCTGGGTTTAGAACGTCGTGAGACAGTTCGGTCCCTATCCGCTGCGCGCGCAGGAAATTTGAGAAGGGCTGTCCTTAGTACGAGAGGACCGGGACGGACGAACCTCTGGTGTGTCAGTTGTACTGCCAAGTGCACCGCTGATTAGCTACGTTCGGATGGGATAACCGCTGAAAGCATCTAAGCGGGAAGCCCGCTTCGAGATGAGATTTCCATACACCTTGTGTGTGAGAGGCCCCCAGCCAGACCACTGGGTTGATAGGCCGGATGTGGAAGCGGGGACTAAAGACCCGTGAAGCTGACCGGTACTAATAGGCCGATAACTTACACCACACCACAATCTGGGAGGACACGACTTCAAACGGTCCTCCAAAGTATAAAGGGTTGTGTTAGATCATGTGCTGCTTGCGTCCACTATGTGGTTCCCGGATAACAAACCCGTGTGGTTTGTCACTCCTGGAACCGGCACCATCGCTCTCTTAACAGGGGGCGGGTGCCGTAGAATGAAGAATGTATTCACCTATGGGGAATGCATGCCTGACTGTTCGGCCTTTAGGGGTTGGTGGTTGGGGTGTGTTTCTTGTTGTGACCATTGTTTTCCCCTCACCCCGGGGTTTGTAGTGCCGGGGTGGTGCGGGTGGAAGGGTTACGGCGGTCATAGCGTGGGGGAAACGCCCGGTCCCATTCCGAACCCGGAAGCTAAGACCCACAGCGCCGATGGTACTGCATCCGGGAGGATGTGGGAGAGTAGGTCACCGCCGGACAAATTCTGGCAGAGAGGTTGAGGTCCGCACCGTGTGGTGCGGGCCTCAGCTGTTTAACCCCCTGCTTCCCCTCGAGGGGAGGCCCGGCAGGCGGGGTTGAGGGAGGGGGCTGGGGGAGTGATTGCTCACGGCGGACGGCTTTCATGGACCCGGGCCGGGAGCACGAGCGCCGGCACCTGGAAGCAACCCGGGCTTCCGGCACGGCCGCAAAGCCCGCAATGCTTGGTTCCCATCCCGTTCCTCTCACTCGAGATGGCAGCAACTGCACGTCTGAGCGCCGGGAAGAGCACTTACTGCCATCTCGCGGGGTGGGAGGGGTGACGTGGGCAGGTGCAGTCCACCAGACTGGACCCTGTGTCCCGCATGAGCATGAACCAGGCCTTCAACCAGCGGTTCAATTCCGGGCCGGACGTTGAGCGCACGGCCTTCTTCAGCGATGCAGTGTTCGCCATTGCCCTGACCCTGCTGGCCGTGGACATCAAGGTGCCGCAGGTACCCGCCGATGAACTGGGCCGCGCCGTCGGCGAGCAGCTCCCGGAATTCGCAGCCTACCTGCTGTCCTTTGTGGTCACCGCTGCCTACTGGCTCAGCCATCACCGCCTGTTCCGGCTGCTGTCCGGCTTTACCGTAGTGCTGCAGCGGTTGAACCTGACGCTACTGCTCTTGGTCGCGCTGATCGGCTACGCCGCAGACATGATTGCCTTCTACAGCGACCAGGTGCTCGGCGTCGTCGTCTATGCCGTGATCTTGGGGCTCATTGGGGTAGCGAACACGGCCATGTGGATCTATGCCGGCTATCGGGGGTTGTTCCAGGATGACGTCCATCCCCAGCTTCTGGCATATGCGAGGACCCGTGTGGCCGTTACCCCTGCGGTATTCCTGCTCTCCATTCCGATCGCCTTTCTCAGCCCGGCGGCCGCCACCTTCTCCTGGGCTGCCATCGTCGTCGTCAATCTGCTGTTTAGGCTGTTGGGGAGCAGGGCTGCTGCGCCGGCGGAAACGGTCCCCTAATCTCCCGATTCGTTGTAATAGCCCTGCATCGGGTAGTCTTATATCTGCTTCTTACGGAGCAATGCCTGGAGGATTCGCCTAGCGGCCTATGGCGCACGCCTGGAACGCGTGTTGGGTTAACGCCCTCGGGGGTTCAAATCCCCCATCCTCCGCAAAAGAGAAACACCCCGGTCTTCGGACCGGGGTGTTTTTCTTTGTCTGCGGCAGGTCGCGGCAGCGGGGCTGCTCCCGCCGGAAGAGCTACCGCGCGGCCGGGGCGAGTTCCGGTTCGACGTCCGGCGCCGCCTCCTTCTCCACGCGCCCTGCGGCCCCGCTGTCCCGGGATTTCGGGACGCCGCCCACGGCCTTGGCGGCCAGCCACACCGACACGGCGCCGAGGGCCAGGCCTGCGAATACGTCCAGGACGTAGTGCCAGCCGAAGTAGACCGTGGCCAGGGTTGTGAGGGCCACGTAGACCCACATGATCCAGCGGGCCACCCTTGGCAGGCGCGTCAGGTGTGCCACCAGTGCGGCAGTGAAGACGATGGAGGTGTGCAGGGAAGCAAAGGCTGCAATGCCGTGGACGGCGTCGGTGGCGAACGGATCCGCCAGCACCTCGATCCGGTTCTCGTACAGGGTGTCCTGCAGGCCGGAGACGGCGGTTTCGGGAAGGTCGCTGAAGGGTGCGGCGTCGTGGTAGATCGGGCCCAGGGACGGCAAGGCGTAGTAGCTGACGGTGCCGAGGATCCAGTTGAACGACAGCGCTGTGGCGTACCAGGCGCCGCGCTGCAGGTTATCGGACCAGACCAGAGCTGCGGCGAGGGACACGGGAACAAAGACCATAAAGATCATGTAGACGCCCGAGAGCAGCTCCGCACTGAAACCGGTGCCGAGCAGGCCCTGCAGGACGTCGGCGGGGTAGCTGCCGCCGGCCAGCCACTTGTCGGAGTCCTCCAGCAAGGCGTCGGTCAGATGCTCCTGCAGGAAAGGCAGGAAGCTCTTGAGATTCCGGTAGGACATGTAGGCGAGGTAGAAGGTGATCAGTCCCGCCACTGCCACGGCCAGCCGGGGACCTGACCACCGTGTCCGCAGCACATCGGAGGCGGCTGCTCTCAGGCCTCCGAGCTTGCGTCGCCGGGCCAGGACGCGCGGTACGACGTCGGCGGCGATCATCAGCAGCACCATCAGCGGCAGCCGCACATAGCTGGGACCCAGGAAACCTTCCGGATCCCGGATGGGCAGGTCCGCCCACAGGGCGGTCAAAAGCATCACCACGCTGAAGGCGAGGGAAATAAGCAGGGGAACGCCGAAAAGGCGCTGCCAGGCGGGCCGGTCGGCCGCGGCGCGGATAGTCATTAGACATGTTTATCCCAAGAAAGGGGCAAACCTTTATCAAGGAACCCTGATTATCAGTATGCTTTCAATCACACCTTCAGGCCGTGAATCCGCCGGCCAGCCCGGCCCTGCCCGCTGGAGGAGTTCTAGTTGTTCAGGGCAGCGTCCAACTGTTCCTGGATGGCGCTGTAGTCCATGGAATCCAGCATCAGCACCTCGTTGTCGAGCACCAGTGATGGAGTGCCCGGCAATTCGAGGTCCTGGGAGTCCTGCAGATCCCTGGCCACCCGTTCCTTGAGCGCGTCGGAGTTGTAGTCGGCGCGGAACTGCTCCGTATCCAGGCCCAGGTCCCCGGCGTAGGAGACAAAGAGGTCTTCCACGTCTTCCTGGTTCTTCCAGTCCTGCTGATGCTCGAAGACGACGGCGGCCATCTCTTCCAGCGCACCCTGTTCTGCGGCTGCCTCCACCGCCCTTGCCGAGGTTTCGGCGTTCTGGTGCTTGGGCAGCGGGTAGTTGCGGACGAGGATGCGGATCTGGTCTCCGTAATCGTTCTTGGCCTGCTGGATCAGGGTGTCCATCATGGCGCAGTACGGGCACTGGTAATCGGTGAAGAGCACCAGCGTCGCCTGCGGATCGGCGGGATCGGTAATGGCCCTGGCGTCCGCGGGAGCCACCTGATCTACGCGGTCCGTCGGGACGGCGGTTGCTGCCGGAACACTGGCCGAGGTTTCCGGTGCAGGGGAGTCCGACGACGTCCCGCAGGAAACCACGCCGCCGCTAACAAGCAGGCCGGCGATGAGCAGTGAGGGTAGAACCCTGCGCATAGTCCCCTTTCCTGAAGTGGCGAAGCGTGCGCAGAGGCACGCAGCGGGCACTGGGTGCAGTTGGCTTTCCTTTTAATGGTTTCACCCGGTTCCGGGGGCTGGAAGCGGGGCGCGGCGTGATTTTCATCCGGCGGTCCTGTGTCCGGCGCAACGCCCGTCGCCGTGCCGCGTCCAGCGGAGGGTAATCACCGCCGTCAGTGGGCGGCCAGCCGCTCGATCCGCTCCCGGGCGGAGCGCTCGCTGGGCCCCTGCGGGCCGAGGCCCAGCCGGATGACGCCGAGCACGGCCTTTACCGGCAGCCGCATCGGAATCCGGAACGGACCCAGCCGCGGTTCCTTCAGCCCCAGCATCTGCCGGTGCCGCGGCTCCAGCGAGGCAACGGCGCCGGCAAACAGGATCCGGTAGCCGAACAGCTGGGAGCGCGGCAGCGGCGGCCGGCGCAGGAACCCCAACGCCTCCCGGACATAGGCGCTGTCCCGCAGTTCGCCGTCGTATGCTGCCATCTGCGCGCGCAGCTCGGCCTCGGACCGCGGCGGATTGTCGATGCGCATCAGCTCGCCGGCCACCGCCCATTCGGAGACGTAGGCATCCGCTCCGCCGGGAATCGGGCCGCCGAAGCGCTGGTGGGAGCTCAGGAACGCGTCGGTGAACGCCAGATGTACCCAGCAGGCGATCTCCGGATCATTTGCCGAGTAGGGGCGTTCGACGCCGGCGGCATCCTCGTACGTCCCGTGCACGCGTTCATGCAGCCGCAGGACCCACTCGGATCCGGAGCGGGCCGCCTTCGTATCCCCGTACGTGACGGTGAAGATCCAGCGTATGGTGCCGGCGAGCCGGCCCAGCGGATCCTCCTTGTAGTCAGAGAAGTCGTGCACTCCGGCCATGGCGCCGGGGTGCAGGGCCTGCAGCAGCAGGGCGCGGATGCCGGCGATGATAGGCGTCATGGACCCGTGCACCGCCCACACTGCCGATTCGGTGCCGAAATAGCCCGTGTCGTCGCCCTTCGCCAGGTCCAGTTCCCACTGCGGGATTTCGGCGGCGTTGTTGCTGAAGGTGCCGATCAGCTGCCGGCGCCAAGTCTCAAGGATTTTTAGCACCCCACCAGTCTCCATCCCCGATGCCAGTCACGGCTACCGTTCGCCGCCACCCGCTACCCGCCACCCGCCACCCGCCACCCGATACCCGCCACCCGCCACCGGTGGCCACCAGCGGTGCCCAGACCGGATCACTCCCCGCCGGCATCGAAGGCGGCACGCTGGGCGAGGACATCGTCCATGTGCAGTTCGGCCCAGGACTTGATGCCCCGCACCAGCCCGTGCAGGGAGATCCCCAGATCGGTGAGCTCGTAGGACACCGTCACGGGCACCGTGGCGGTGGCGGTCCGCGTGATGAGGCCGTCCCGTTCCAGGGCGCGCAGGGTCTGCGTGAGCATTTTCTGGCTCACACCGGAGAGGACACGGGACAGTTCGGAAAAACGCATCGGCCGCGGCTCGCCGGAGCACTCCGGCCCGCTCCCCAGGGCAGCGATCACCAGTGTGACCCACTTGTCGGAGATCCGGTCCAGCAGCATCCGGCTGGGGCAGGCGGCCAGAAAGGCGTTGTAGACGGTCTTCTCCCGGGCCCGCTTTTCCGCTGCCGTGAGGGTGGCCATCGCGTCTCCTGCTTCGTTTCGGGGTAACTAAGGCACTTCAAAGTGCCTGCTTCCCAAAGGGAAGTTACCTATCCATAGTGAAGTACGGCTCCTTGGAGCACCACGAGTATTTTTGCGACGACAGGGCAGGACATGAACACTTTTACAACTTCGCTTCCCGGCGGTACCTGGACCCTCGGCGACCTCAACGTGTCCCGGTTCGGTTACGGCGCCATGCAGCTGGCAGGTCCCGGGGTCATGGGTCCGCCCGCGGATTACGACGGCGCACTGGCGGTCCTGCGCACGGCAGTGGACCTGGGCATCACCCACATCGACACCGCCGAGGCCTACGGACCCCGCGTCACCAACCGGCTTATCCGGGAATCGCTGCACCCCTACCCTGAGGCGCTGCATCTTGTCACCAAGGTCGGGGCCGTTCGCGATGACCAGGGTGGCTGGCCGCAGGCCCGCACGCCGGAGCAGCTGCGCCGCGCCGTGGAGGAGAACCTGGAGACTCTGGGGTTGCAGTCGCTCGACGTCGTGAACCTGCGGATGGGGAACAGCGGCGGGCCGGTGGCGGAGTCCCTCGCGGAGGCCTTTGAAACGCTCGTAGAGCTGCAGGAGCAGGGGATGATCCGGCACCTGGGCCTCAGCAATGTGCTGCCGGAGCAGGTGGCGGAGGCGCGGGCCATCGGGCCGATCGTTTCCGTGCAGAACATGTACAACCTCGCCTTCCGCCGGGACGACGCGCTGATCGACGCCCTGGCGCAGGACGGCATCGCCTACGTGCCGTTCTTCCCGCTGGGCGGCTTCACCCCGCTGCAGTCCGAGGCGCTCCTGGCCGTGGCCAACCGCCGGGAGTTCACGCCCATGGCCGTAGCCCTGGCCTGGCTGCTGCAGCGTTCCCCGAATATCCTGCTGATCCCGGGCACCTCCTCAGCGGCGCACCTGCGTGAAAACGCCGCCGGCGCCGCCCTGGTTCTCTCCGCTGAAGACCTCGCCGAGCTGGACCGGATCGGCGGGTAGCCGGGAGACGACGACGGCGGCCGGGGCACGCCGTCGTCGTCGCCCGCAGAACCGCCTACCGCAGGAGGATGTTCACCGGCACCGAGCCGGAGCCGCGCCGCATCTCGCGTTCCAGCACGCCGGAACGGTTGGCGGCGTCGTCGCGCAGGATCTCGGTGACCGAGCCCAGGAACCGGGACAAGTCCACCTTGTCCTCGGGTGCGGCGAGCAGCAGCTGGAAGCCGAACTCGTGCAGCGCGTTGATGGACGCTTCGGCGAAGGACAGGGACGACTTCACAAACGCCTCATCCATCATCACCGTGCCGTAGGTGCTGAAGCCCTGCGAAACGATGCCCAGCTGGTAGGCCAGCGCGGAGGCCATGATGAACGCCGTGAACCGCTGGCCCTCGCCGCCGGACATCAGTGACGCCTGCAGGTTGGTGTACGCCTGGCCGTTGGCGAGGCGGTGCGTGCAGGTGATGGTCACGTGGGAGCGCACATCCAGGACCTCGGCCCGCCAGCGGCGTTCCTCCGGATCCTTCAGCCGGTCCACCAGGTTCTCCAGTGCGGTGTAGCGGGCGTCCATGTCCGCCTTGTTCTGCCGCAGCCCCATCATCGGCAGCGCGTTCTTCAGTTCGGTGCGGAACTTGTGCGCGGCGTCGGGCACCGTGGTTTTGACCTCGATCTCCAGGTGGCTGTCCACGTGGTATTCCACCCGCTGCAGCACCGAGTTCAGCGGCAGCAGGCGCGAGGAAATGCTGCGCCGTTCCTCGTCCAGCAGGGCGAGCAGGTCGCTGAAGCGCTCGTAGGTGCGGTTGTTGAAGTATTCGCGGAACTCGGTTTCGTGCTGCGGCAGGCCCTCGGACACGATGCTCTCGAACCGCTCCGCATAGGCGCCGGCGGCATCCACCGAGGTGCCGAAGTCCGAGCCCCACTTGTCCGTGAACGTCTCAAAGGTCCGCTCAAGCCGGTTCTTCGTTTCCAGCAGCGTCTTTTCCAGCCGGGCACCCTCGGTAATCAGGGTCCGCTCCACCTCGGAGGCGGCCTCCTGCAGGCGCACGACGTCGGTGATCTCGCCGAAGGGGGCAAACAGTTCCTCCAGCGCCTCCTGCAGGGATGCATCCAGGGCGCCCAGCGCCTTGGCGGCCAGGGTGTCCCGGCGGGCGGTTGCGGCGGCGAGCTGTTCCCGGGTGCGGGCCAGATCGCCCTTGAGCACGCCGATCTTCTCGATCGCCGCCGTGTGGTCCAGCTCGGCGGTGTCCAGTTCGAAGCGGATCTGCTCCAGGTCAGTGTTCGCGTCCCGGGCGGAATCGAGGGCGTCGGTGGCGGCAGCAACGGCGTCGCGCTGCGAGGAGGCGGAGAGTTCCTCCCAGGTGCGGGTGTCGGCGGCGACGCGGCGGACCGCGGCGAGCCGGCTGACCAGCTCGGCCTGGGTCTGGGCCTGCGCCTGGGAGCGGGTGTCGGCCTCCGTGTAGCGGTCCCGCAGGGCCAGCAGTTCGTTGCCGAGGGCGGCGACGGTGTCCTTGTTGTCAAAGCCCAGGACGTTGTCCGAGGCCTTGGCGTGCCGGTCGTCCTTCTCGGTGGTGGAGGAGTTGCGCTTGACCGCGCCGCCCAGGCTCACGCCGCGGGAGAGCCCGGCGAGCTCGTCCGGATCCTCCACGCAGACAAAGTCGTAGTGGGCGGTGATCTTGCGGGCGACCCAGCGGCCCATCTCGGAGTCCTGCGTGACCAGTTTGGTGATCAGGTCCCGCGGCCCGGGCTCGGACGGTCCCTCCACGGGCACGCTGACGTCAATGCAGCGCAGGAATCCGTTGAGGTTGGTTTCGGAGAGGTAGCGGGTGACGGCGCGCATGTGCTCGCCGGGCACCAGCAGCGCGGTGGCGAGGGAGCGCAGCGTGCGTTCGGCGGCCGGACGCCACTGCTGCTGCTCCGGCTCCAGATCGATCAGTTCGGCGGCGAACGGCAGGTCCGCCTCGTCCAGTCCGGTGGCGGCGCAGATCTTTGAGCGCTGGTCCAGGGATTCCTGCCGGATGTTGGAGGTGCGGCGGCGGAAGGAACCAATGTCGTTTTCCAGCTTGGCGATCTGCCCCTTGAGCTGCCAGGCCTGCCCGTGCGCGTCGGAACTGCGCTCGCGGGCTGCCTCCACCTCCAGGGTCAGGGACTTCACCAGCTCGGCGGCGCGGCTGCGGGCGGTGGCGAGGCCGGCAGGGGAGAAGTCCACCTCGATGCCGGCGGCGGCCAGTTCACCGCGGGCGGTTTCCTCCAGTACGACGCGGGAGTTCAGCTGCACGACGGCGGCCGCCAGTTCGCGTTCGAGCGTGGCGATGGTGCCGCCGCCTTCTTCGCTGTACCGGGCGGTGAGCGCGTTCAGCTTCTTCTTCAGCTCGTTCCGGCGGGTTTCCGCGGCGGACAGCTCGCGGGCGCCGGCTTCCTCCTGCGCGGTGAGCCGGGCGACGTCGCGCTCGTGGCTGGCCAGGGTCAGGCGCTGCCGGTACGCGGGCAGTCCATCCTTGGTGAGGGCGCGGTTGTGCCGCAGCTCGGTGTCCGTGCCGGTGTAGAGCCGGTGCAGCTCCGGAACGTCGGCGAGGTGGTCGCGCTGCTGACGGGCCCGTTCGAGCTGCCGGCGGATGCTGCGCAGGTGGCTGAAGTCCTCCACCGCTTCATCGGCTGCGGCCAGTGTTTTGGGGGTGTCCAGCACGTTGGTGCGGAAGAAGTCATTGACCGTTCCGCCCAGGCCCTTGCCGGTCTGCAGGATACGCAGCAGTCCGAAGGCCTTCTCGTCCTCCACACCCAGGGCGGTGCGGAAGCGTTCGGCGAACATCTTGTGCGAATCGAAGATGGCGGCGCCGGGCAGCAGCGCCTCGAGGCTGCCCTTGGTGAAGCGGCCGCGCATTTCGGTTTCCAGAGTGCGGATGTCCAGCGGCCGGTTGTGCACGGCGTAGAAGCGGCCCACGTGGTGTTCGGTGCCGTTGGCGGGCAGGTCCATGAGGACGGAGAGGGAGGTGATCTGGCCCAGTCCGTTGTCGAAGGTCAGGCAGACGGCGGACCAGGTGGCGCCGGGGCGCTGGTAGGCGGTGCCGTCAGCGCCGGCCGTGCCGCCGTCGTCGGGCCCGGTTCCGTTGCCCGAGCCCTGGGTGCCCAGGCGGCCGCGCATGTAGGAGAACGCAGTGCGCTTTTCCTCGGCCAGGCTGCCGCCGTTGTTCTGGGCGGCCTCGTTCATTTTCGGCCGGGCGTCCATGACTTGGAGCATCGCGTCGAAGATGGTGGACTTGCCCACGCCGGAGTCACCGGTGAGCAGGGTTCCGGCGCGGTCCACGTAAATGGTGTGCGCGCCGTCGAACGTTCCCCAGTTCACGATCTGCACGGAGGAGAGCCGGTTCTGGCCGGGGTTGATCAGGTCGCCCATGGGAAGGGTGGTTTCGATGCTCACGCGATGTCCTCGCCGTCGTTGGCTGTGGCCTGTTCGGGCAGTGTAGGTTCGGCCGGTGCGGGGTCGGGGAGCGCCGGGTCGGGCAGTTCACCGGACGCGTCCGTCAGGGCCTGCATGAAGGTGACAATGTCACCGATGTGTTCATAGGGCAGCGCCAGCGGCAGGGCACCGGAAATGACCCAGACGTTCTCCACTTCGGTGGGCAGCAGCAGTCGGCGTTCCTGCACGAGCTTGCGGATGGCGGCGTCGGCCACGTCCTCGACCGACTTGGCGTCGCGCTGGCCCGGATCGACGTAGCCCTCGATGATTTCCAGGATGTCGCTGCGGGCAATCACGGCGTCGTTGCCGGTGCCGGCGTGCCGGTCCAGCAGCAGGCGCATGCGCAGCAGCAGCAGGGTTTCCTCGCGGGTCATTTCGCGCTGGCGCTGCAGCACTGCGGTGTGCGGTTCGGGCATGTCCACCGGGCGCAGCAGGGCAACCTTGCGGTCCTCGTCGATGACCAGGGTCAGGAACAGCTCGCTGAGCCGGGTGTGCAGTTCGGCCTGGTTGTCCACCACCGTGTTGTAGACGTTGTCCGAGCTGGTCGCGTCAAGGTACGGGCCGCGCAGCAGCCGGATCAGGGCCTGGCGCAGCTTCAGCGGCAGGGTTCCGGTGTCGCCGGGGAACAGTTCGGGTCCGTCGACCAGGACGTCCCGTTCCTCGGCAGCTGTGTCGGTGTAGTCGTCCGCGTAGGGATCGTCGTCGGCCGGGTTGGCGGTGCCGGCGGTGCTGGTCGGATCGAGGCTGGTTTCACTCATGGGTGGGGGCTTTCGCGACGGCGACGGCGGGCAGCAGCGCGGTGCGCTCGCTGCCGTCGATCTGGGTGAAGGTGACGGATTCGGGTTGTGCGGCCAGCCCGGCGGGGGTGCTGCCGCCGCGGGAGCCGGGGGAGAAGTCAGCGGAACCGGCTTCCAGCGCCGCCGAGAGCAGGGCGCGGATGCTGTTCAGGTGCCGGTCCTCGGGGGCGAGTTCGGCGAAGATCTCTCCCACGGTGGCGGTGCCGCGTTTTCCGGCGGCCCGGGTGACGGCGTCGCGCAGTGCCCGGCGGTTGGCCTTGGGCGTGCGTGCGGAGCGGTGGATGTCCGCTTCGCTGAACGACGGCGGTGCCGGCAGCTTGGGCGGCGGGGCGTGGTCCTCGGGGTTAAACAGGTGCACCATGCCCAGGGATTCGAAGGCCGCGCCGTAGAGCTGGGGTGCCGGAACGACGGCGGTGCGCCGCTTGCTGCGTGGTGCCTTGTGGATGGCGGTCTCGGCGGTGCGGATCAGCTGGCGCAGCTGGACCGATTCGCGGTACTCGTCGCTCTGCACGTAGGTGTGCATGGATTCGGAGAGTCGGCCGTAGATGCGGTGGATTTCGGTGGCCTGGCCGCGCATGTCGCTGATCAGCCGGTGCAGGCTTTGCCGGTCTTCGGGGCTCATGTCCTCGGCGAAGTCCCGCTCGAGCACCTCGGCGATGGCGGCGCGGAAGCGGTCCTGCTGTTCGGCGTCGTTAAGGAAGGCGGTGAAGCCCTCGTAGGTGCGGCCTTCGCTGGTGTTGCGCAGCTTGCGGTCCGCCTCGAGGATTTCGCCCATGGTCAGGCCTTTGGCGGCGTTGGATTCCACCATTTCCTGGCGCAGGGCGTGCAGCATCTTCTCCAGTCCGTCGCGCATCCGCTTGAAGTCCGCCGGCAGTGCGGCTGCGAGGTCCAGGATGTCCTGCGCTGCTTCGACGGCGGTCTCACCGTCGACCGGGGCCGGAGCCTCGCCGGATTCCAGAGCGCGGATCATCTCCTCGCGGCGGGCAACTTCCTCTTTCAGCACCGCGATGCGTGCTGCGGGGTCCGGGTTGGTTTCGTGGGCCAGGTTTTCCACCCGGTCCAGCAGGGTGGCCAGCCGGGAGGAGTTCAGGCTGGTCTTGTCCGAGGTGAAGCCGTCCAGGTAGGAGAGGTAGCGGACCGAGGATTCGGTAAGTTCGTAGACGAAGCGGCCGTCGACGCGGGGGCGGGCCAGGAAGCGGCGGGCCACCCAGTCATCGGCGTAGTTCTTTCCGGTCCAGTCCTCGCGCAGGCTCACTCCGGAGATCCGCAGCTGGCGCAGGAATCCGTCGGTCATGTTGTGGAATTCCTCGAGCGGAATCCGCGGCCGGGTGCGGCTGAAGGCTTCCCGGAACAGGGCCAGCACCCACGGATTTGCGGTGGTGAGTTTCCAGCCCGGTGTGGCTTGGAGCCGCTGCAGTTCCGCCCAGTGGGCCACCGCGTTTTCGATAAAGGACATTCTGCGCTTTCCGGACCGGGAACAGGACAAACGGGCCTTGTCGATTTTAGCTGTCGACGGCGGGGAACCATGCATTGTGGTGTGCAAGGCATATGAAGTGCGCCAGCAGGACGACGTCCAGATTTAGGCTGTCCAAGGGGCGGGCTTCGGTATCCTCGGGCAGTAGCGAAAATGCTCTCCGCTCTTGGAGCGTAGACCATTTCCCGGGAGGACCAGTTCCTCTGTTTGTACTGCGATGCTGGAGGAGATCAGATGCGTTGAACGTACACGATAGCCATAGCAACTTCGAAGAGTTCTGCGATCGTCGCGGTGGTGTGGGTGCCATCCCTCGGCATGCGGAAACAAGTTAGGGCTTCCTGTGACGTTTGGGCTGTTACCTATGGATTCGGCCTTCGACTTTGTAGGCTGCAGTCTTGCGGGTGCAGGAAGGATAAGCCCTGATTCGGTTTCAGTGACCACAACGAGGAAGTTGAACGGCAGCCGCCCGACGGGTTGGTCATGGTAGGACCGGTTGATGCCCATTTTCGCCTTGCTCTGGCAACTAAGACGTGGCCGCCGCCATACGACGGCCACGCCCTTGTGCCCGCCAAAGGCCGATTATGGCATTGGCGTTGTTGAAGGGAGTGGAGGCGCTGGAGGGGCCTTCACCACCTCGCGCCGCTGAATGTCGTCTACGACGCTACGCACAGCGGGAAAACGGCGCTGAATCTCTTCCACCGCTGTCCACCGAGCCATGGCTATCGCTCCGGAACCTGCTGCTGCGAGAACAGTCCAGATTACAACGACCGTTCCCAAAACAATCTGGATACCTTCTACCTTATGCTTCAGCCATTCAAATTGAATCGGCAACAAGTCCATCCAGCCAAGGTACACAGTCAAGACAAAGAGATTAATGATAAGCAGTAGCAAGATAGGAAAGAGGGTTCGCCATACCCACGTCTTGCCCGTTTCAAAGGGTTGACCAGACGGGGAAGCGCGGGCAAATAGTATCCCTGCTGCTGTTGCTCCATTCACGGCTACGCTCAATAATAGGGTCGCAATGGCAGCCGACGAAGAATCTTCGTCTTTTACTGTCCAGTTGAACCAAATTGCAACGCCCGTCAGGGCGGCAACTTCGAGCAATAACAATAACAGGAGTCCCGCGACAACAAATTTCTCCCTTCGAGGACTGCTCAGTGCGCCTCTACTCCGCCAAACTTTGACCTGGAGTCTGTTCTCATCGATGCGGTGTCCCGGGGGGAGGTTCCGCTTCACGTCTTTGACTATGTCCTTGGAGTAGTTGAAGGACGTCGGTGTAAAAGAGAATGGAGGGATGGGCGGGCTGCCCGGAAACGAGTAAGTGGCGATATGAGTTTTCGGATCATTGGTGATCGGATTCCTGGATACATCAACGTGTACAACTGGCCTTTTCTGCAAGTGTCGCCACAAGAGACTGGTACTCATGTTGTTCCCCATAAGTTATCCTGCGTTCCCGGTATCTCCGGACTTCGAAAGTAGAGTGTATTGGCCAGAAGCAAATTTTCCATAAGCGAACGTAAGGGAACCAATCGCACGGCAAAATTTTGGCGCCTGTGTTCCCTATCATCTTAGGGTTTTCATGTCACAGTGGCAGAAGGACAAGATGGATCAAGGAGGGGTGCATGTCATGGCTGCCTGTGGCCCATTCATTCCTAAGTAAGAGGACGCTGCTCGTGCACCAACTCACCAATAGTGTCGGCGGAGACACGAAGGATTCCACGATGAGTTATCGAAACTTGGCGAAGCTGCTCGCCGCCAAGGAAACTGCTTTCCTCTGCTTGCGCTGCTCTTCGGTTGAGTCGTGGACCAGCAGTACTTCAAAGACCGACTAGCCACGCTCTCCATATGTACGGGCCACCCTTGTACTACCCGGTGCCTATCCGGTGCCGTAATCAGGGGACAATAGGGAGAGGCTGTCCCCTGACGAGCGGCAGAGGGGCAGCGTGAGTATCGACTGGGGTGTGCGGGGCGGACGTTCCGATTCGAGGATGCGGGGTCCACCGCGTTCTGCTCCGGGTTCGTCTCCATCCACTTGGGCGGCACAATGTTCCGGCCGAGGAACTCCGCCACCAGATCGGCGTTCTCGCCAGACATGGGTTTGAAGCCGACGGGCGCTTCGCTGATGCTGCCCAAGAAAGGTGGCGGTCGACGCCGATAAGTGGACCGGCCGGGAGTACGCCCCCTCTGGGTGACAGCGTTCCCGGTGAAGGGTATTCTGTACTTTCGCTTGGAGAGAGGAGAAATAGGTCTCCTCGATTTTAGCCCTTGGGGGTCACATCATGGGTCGCGGGCGTGGATGCGAAATCCGACGAGGTTAACCGCCGGTGATCAATGCAGCCGTTTCAAGCCAGTCGTTCGGATAAGTGCATGCTCAGAGCACATCGCGGCATAGAGGAATCAAGCCGGCCCTAGGTGTAACTCTCACGGAGGTTATGAACGCGGCTGATGGGGGCTCTGCCTCCGATGCCGGTATGGGTTCTGTGGTGATTGTAGTGGTGGAGCCAGGCCTTGTAGGTGTCCGCACGTTCGTTCTGTGAGGTGTAGGGCTTGGCGTAGGCCCACACGGTGGCCAGCATGCGGTCGAAGCGTGCGACTTTGCCGTTGGTCTGGGGCCGGTAGGGGCGGGTCCTGCGGTGCTTGACGTCAGGGCCCAGGGTAGCAGCGAAGGCCCGGGAGCGGTAACAGGCCCTGTTGTCGGTAAGGGCGGCCTTGACGGTGATTCCGTGCGCGGAAAAGAAGGCGATTGCCCGGAGCAGGAAAGCGGCGGCGGTTTCTTGTTTCTGGTCGTTGAGGGTCTCTGAGTAGGCCAGCCGTGAGTGGTCATCAACGGTGTGGTGGAGGTATGCGAAGCCGACCCCGGCACGGCGGTTGCGCTTCCCGACTGCCCGTCCAAGGGCGCGATGTCCGCCGCAGTCCGGGATGCGTCCGAGCACCGAAACCGTTCCGCGGCCCGGCGCAGTGTCCAGCCTTGCTCAACGACAAGGCGGGCAAGCTCTACCCTGCCCTTGGGTGTCAGCTCAGCGTTGGCATGGGTAACGTAGGACATGCGGGCCTCCTGGCATCGAGATGAGTGTGGTAACCCAAATCGATACCGGAGGCCCTCGCCCTTTACATCACGCCACGCTGTTCATAACCTCCGTGGGAACTACACCTAGGGCAGGATGGGCGACTGCTTCGCGGACGCTAGCGCCGAGTGAGCCAATTCGCCGAGACAGCGCTTCTTTTGAGCAGCAGTTAGGTTATGGCTGAGGAGCTGGAGAGAATATCAGACGCTATTAGGCTTTCGTGAGTCCTTCAAGGTCCTCACATGCTTTCTCATAGCTGAGCGTACAGAGGCTCGACTTTGAGGGTTTTGCAGCAACTGTTGCCAAGACTGGCCTCCCTCTATAGCCGGACTTCGAAGCCAACTGTGTGCGGCTTCAGTCTCGGTTGCAATGTCAGTGGGCTCAGACATCAAATCGTCACACCAGTCCTCCACTAAATCTGCTTCCTCGAACTGTTCCTCGGTAACTTTCTGGTACTCAATGGTTGGTACTATAACCCTGCTGTTGTGGTGGACCCAACGCTGGAGGAGGAGATTGACTCCAGCTTGAGACATAGAAACGATCCGATTCTCCGCTAAAAGTAATTCTGACTCGATTAGGTCGGGTTCTTGGAGGTGAGCAGCAAAGTGCGTGTTGGATTCTTGCATTTCGGGGAGTGGCATGATCTTAAAGCGACGTTTCCATTCCCCGACCGCAATGAGTGGGTGTTCACGGACATCCGCCACCAACAGGCGTGGAGCCAGATCAACGCCATTGGTCCGCAGCGCGCAAGGGTGCTGGAGTACCAAGGTGATCTTGTCCTCATCGCCCACGCCAGCGACTCCCCGCAGGCGGAAGATGTCGCCTGTAAATATAGGGCGAGAAACTGAAACTTCATCACCCCGTGCGCGGTACAAAGCGCCCCAATTGGGGGTCTCTCTCGTGCCTGGAGTCTCAAGGACCTGCGACATCCTGAGTCAGCCCTTCATCCGTATTGACATGTCGCCGTCTTCATTGCGGAAGGTCTCGAAGTCGGAGTGATATGTTTCCCTCCATGAGGGGTCGAACCGGTCGAGGGCGGCCTCCGGGTGGAGGTGACCACTCGCGAATTCCAGAACGAGGAAAGCGTGGTGCGCCCAGAGATCGATCGGGGTCACGGGAATCCCGTCCACGAGAGGCATTTCAAGCCAAGATTCAATTTCCTTAATTTGGAACTGTGAAGCAATAAGATCCATGCCAGCAACCAAGCCTGCTAATTTCAGGCGATTCTCGCCCGAAGTCCGTTCACCCTTACGCCACTTTTGTATCGCAGGGACACTTACGCCTAGCATTCGGGCAAGATCCCTCCATGCCAATCCTGAATCTGAGATTAGGTCCAAGAGATCTTGGACCCCTGAGTTGGCTCTATTCTGGGTCCGAATCCGCCACTCCGAAGCCAGCGCATCAACATGCTGGGACCTGGCGGTTTCGGTCAATGAAGTTACACGGGAGACAAGAGAACCTGTTGACTGGGTGCGCTCAAGTGCCGATATTGGAGTTGGGGCCGAGGTGGGCCTGATCGAAGTTGTGGATGTTGCTGTGCCAGAGTCCCAAGCTTCCTGGCGGAAGCCTTGTCTGGAAGACTTCAAAGAGTATGCTGCTGAATTCATTAGCGGAGCACCTCGTTTCTCAGTCGGTCGGTAATTAATTCTTCGAAGGTACGTCGAATTGGCGTGTGGAGGTGCTCCGCGTATTCCATGAGGAGTGTATCTGAGAACTCAGGCACGCCGGACTCTGGAACCCAAAAACTGTCAATATCCAGGAGAAAAAAGGGCCCAGGGTATGGGGGTGTTTTACGGCGCAACTCTCCGTTCGGGTCAGTTGCGAAACCTTCACTGGATCCGTAGCGCAAGACTAATGATCGTCCTTCTGCGGGTCCATAGGCCGCGAGTCCTTGACTCTGTGCTAGGGGTAGATCCAACTCGCCAGCGATGCTGGGCCCTAGAAGGGAATCGCTAAGATAGTTTCCCCAGTCAGGACGCACATCGTCGTGAATGCGAATTTCATCGATATACCTCATCCCTATGCGTTCAACCCCGTCAATCCTTGACGCCTCGTTTCTGGCGAGGCAGACAGCAATAATTATCTCGCGGAAATGGTCCCATCCTGGATACTGGGTTGTTTCCACGACAATTGAGTTCTTCAATATTGAGGCGGCCAGAGTGCTATCCCGGTTTAAGTATTTGGGGAACTCTTCCGTGTTGAGCTGCTGAATTGGTCCGGAGGGACCGATCTCGAAAGTTTGAGTTGTGGACTGCTGGGTCTTCATAATGGGAAGGTACTGTCGTACCATCTCTTTAAAAAGAGATCTCTGATTTTGGGTAAATGGGGAAGACTCAGGGTGGCGAAGCTCAAAGGAGACGGACACCAGGGGTGCATTAGGGTAGATCTCACGCGAACTCATGGCTTGATGATACTCATACAACAACCAAAACTGTAACCGGGGTGCCGCATGGGTTAGTCCGTATGGCACATACTCGGGTAGCCTGCCGGCACTATGAATAAGACGCGTAACGGAGCATCGGACGCGGGCTTAGCCAGCCCCGGGTGCCGCTACCTGCCGCGCGCGGGCATGTGCTTGATGGTCTTTTGTCCCGGGCTTAAGGAAGGCTCCGCTCATGCACTTGTCCTTTGTTCCGCCACGGCACGTCGTCATCGGTGATGCGGCGTGGTTCGTCGGTACCACCTCGGAAGCGATCCGCAGCTACCACGAGACTGGTCTGCTCCCCGCGTCCGAACGGGGCAGCGACGGCCAGGGCCGATACGGATACGAATCCATGATCCGGTTGCTGTGGGTCCAAAAGATGGTCGACGGCGGGATCGCATTGGACGACATCCGTGACGTTTTTGCCGACACGGCTCCTGCGGGTGCGGGCAGCGGCCACGATACCGCCGTCGTGCAGCGCCTGCGCACTGTGGAGGGCAGGATGGGTCTGCTCTCCGACTTCGTCACCGGCCGGCTGGAGGGTCTGCCCGAGGGTTTCCTGCGCCAGACGGACCTGGATGGCCTGCTGGTCATGGAGCGGATCTTCGGTCCGCTCGCTGCGGCAGTCAACGCCGGCCGTTACGTCGCCTTGGCCACACATCCGGGTCTGCGGGAGGAATCCGATCGGGTTGATGCCGCCGAAGAGGCACTCGATGACACGGTCGCCGTCGACGACCCGCGCGTGGCACAGGCGGCTGCCAAACGGCACGCCTTCGAGTTGATGCTTCAAGCAGTCATTGAGGATTCCGGCCTGGCGGAGGGGGACGATGCACTTTTCGACTCCTGGGACGCATTACACCCCGCTACCGCTGATGAAGGTAAGGATGAGGCTGGTCAAAGCTGTAACAGGGGGGAAGAGTCCATGGGTATGGTCCAGGCCATTGGAATGATGCCCTACGACTACTCCCCGGCCCGCCTGCGGTGCCTGAAATTGACCATTGAACTCGACGCCAAGGAGTTATCCGCTTCCTAGACAGGGCGTAATGTCCCGGTTCAAAGGCCGGCCACACTTCTGGGGGCCCGTCTCGTTCGCGGATACATCGTGCCAGAACGCTATGGAGAAGTCCGCACCCCAAATGCAAAGAAACGTTTGCAAATAAACCTTTGCGGTGGCATGCTGTCACCATGACCCCAGCATCATTCCCCGAGCCGACTCCAACCCAGGACGGCGACCGCATTCTCGAAGGCCCCGTCCTCAAGGCCCTCGCCCATCCCCTCCGTGTGCAGCTGCTCCAGGTCCTCTCCCAGTACGGGCCACAAACAGCCAGCAGCATCGGCAAGCGGGTAGGGGAGTCGAGCGGTGCCACGAGCTACCACCTCCGGCAACTGGCCCGCCACGGCCTGGTCCGTGAAATCACGGACCGAGGTTCGGGGCGTGAGAGGTGGTGGCAACGCACGCGCGGAGCCCTGACCATCAACGCACCCACACAACAGGACCCCGCCGTCCGGGAAGCGGTCCGGCAGGTCAGCCGCACCTTTGAGCGCGGACGTGCAGAACTGCTGGCCGCGTTCATGGCAAGCGACCTGTCCGCAATGCCGCCGGAGTGGGCCGAGGCCCCGGTGATCAGCACCTTCAACGCCCACTTCACCGCAGAACAGCTGGAGGCGTTCACCCGGGACATGGAAACGGTACTGCGCGAGAAGCTCGAGACCTACCGAAGCGATCCCAAGACACCCGGGGCCCGCCCCGTTCAACTGCATTTCAACGCATTTCCACTCATCGACACACAGGAGCCGACATGAGTTCTGCCGTCCTCGGGTATTACCAGCCCGCCCCCACCAGTGCCCACGCAGGTTTCACCTCCCGCGCCCTGATCCGTCTGGGCACGGCTTTCATCACAGCCGGTTCTCGGCTCGCAGATCAGGAGGGCCCCGAAGCCGTGCTCCTCAAACAGCATGCTGAGCGCCGGACCGATGCGTCCGCCATCGCACACAGCGGACTCCACCTGCTGCTGTAAAACATTTGGTACCACCCGAAGCAGAGATGATCCCTCAGAATGATCCACTTAGTCCGGCGAACTCGAGTTGGTCAATCTCCAAAGCCTCACGAACAGTTATCGTGCTGCGGGAGCAAAGCGGTTCATCATCGCGGGAGTCATTAAGATAGCAACCGAAATACCTCGTTACCTTGATGCTCTCGGTTCTGAGGAAATGTTTATATGCCGCCTCGTGGCTCGTGGCTCGTGGCTCGTGGCTCGTGGCTCGTCCGGAAGTCCTGGAGTCACGTCTGCGCCGTCGAGATAATCCTGCGGGCTTGCTTTGGCACCTGGATCGAGTCGACAAACTCTCCAACGTTCTTGAAGCTGCAGATTTAGATGACCTGGTCTGGATTCGGCTGACATTCCCGCCGTAGAGCTGGCGCTGGCTGTCCGGCGGAATGCCGGCTGGGACTTCCCGTCAGCACGGCAGTGGGGCAAGTCCCGTGAAGGATCCCTGAAGGAACTCGAGATGTGCGCCTAGGGTGGAGACGGTGTCCGTATCTCGCCGGGCCCAGAAACAAGGGGGACTGTAATGCTGGCATGGACAGCAGCTCAAGGCGCAAACCCGGTCATTCCCAATCAGTGGGAGTTCACCGTTCTCGGGATTGGGGTGCTCTCGCTGCTCCTCTTTGTCGTGGTTCTCATCGACATTGCGCGCTCTCACCATCTCACCGGCCTCGCACAGGCGGTGTGGGTTCTCGTAGTGCTTGCCTTTCCCATGATCGGTCCGCTTCTGTGGTTTCTCATCGGACGCCGCGCCAACACCAGTACTCGGGATACCGGTAGCAGCCCGGCAAGCAGCACCAAGAGGTAAGGGTCAGCGGCTACCCCGGCACCGCTAGGGAAGGGCACTGCGAACAGGGTTGACGTTCAAGCGCTTCACCGTTGCATTGGCCCTGCCCGCAAATGCGCATGTTGGCGCATCGCCTTATGAGACTAGGCAGTCTGCCACTAAGTACTGCGACTCCATCGCACACAATCGTTCTCCACCTGCTGCTGTAGAACACCGGTCGCGACTGGAGCGGATATCTCTGCCGAAAGGTCCACGTGATCGACGACCCGGAGCCCCGAGGGCGCTGGAGAATCCTTGTTAAAGTAGCGCTATGAAAGCGCGCCCCTACAGTGCAGTTGATGTTTTCTCCGCCGACCCGTATCGAGGCAATCCACTGGCGGTGGTGCACGACGCCGACGGCTTGAGTACGGAGGAGATGCAGCGGTTCGCGACCTGGACAAACCTCTCTGAGACGACATTCCTCCTGGCACCCAGCAGTCCGGAGGCCGACTACCGGGTAAGGATCTTCTCCGCCAAGGAGGAACTGCCCTTCGCCGGCCATCCCACGCTGGGGTCGGCCAAAGCGTGGCTCGACGCCGGCGGATCCCCCAAATCCGGTGGGACCCTCCTCCAGGAATGCGCGGCCGGGCTCATCCCGGTCCGGGTCGAGGAGGAATTGCTGGCCTTCGAAGCGCCGCCCCTGACACGCTACGAACCCGTGGATGAACCGCTCACCCGCAGGATAGCGACGGTCCTGGGGGTTCCGAGAGAGGCCGTCCTTGCTGTGTCATGGCTGGTCAACGGTCCGCAGTGGATTGGTGTCCGTCTTTCCTCGGCGCAGGACGTCCTGAGCCTGGAACCTGATCCGGCAAAGGCCGGCGACCTGGAAATCGGCGTGGTGGGCCCGCACGACACCACAGCCGAAACCCAGTTCGAGGTGCGTGCCTTCGTCGGAGGAGACCCCGTCTGGGAAGATGCCGTGACCGGCAGCCTGAACGCGGGCCTGGCACGGTGGCTGATCGACACAGAGTTGGCGACGGCGCCCTACACTGCGTCGCAGGGAACAGTACTCGGCCGGCAGGGCCGGGTGCACGTCAGCCTCCGCGACGGAAAGATCTGGGTTGGCGGCCACGTCACGAGCTGCATCGAGGGATCGGTCCGTCTTTAGCGACCGCCCGCCGCACGGTTCCGCAGCCCAGCAGTTCCTTCAGGGCCGGCGGGCGTCGCCCGTGTAGCTCTGCCCCGCTCACGGTGCGTCAGGCCGGCGTGGGCTCGAGCCGATTGATGAGGGCGATCAGCTGGCCGCGGAGAAGCTGGTCCGACAATCCCGCTGATTCCACCGGCGACCCACGCAGTAGATCGATACTCTCGACTACCGCCTGGCCTCGAACGGTGATGCGGGTGCGTATCGAACGCGTGTCCAGCGTGTCGCGAACCCTGGAGACCAACCCTTTAACCTCAAGCTTTTCGAGGACTCTTCCCATGGTCTGAGCCTGGATATGCACCAGATCGGCAAGGCGCGTCTGGCTGATCGGGCCGCTGTGGGCAAGTGCCTCCAGCGTGGTTGCGCCGGCATGGGTGACGTCCAGGCCCGTCAAACGTTGGCTCTGGTAGTGGTCGTTCAGACGTGCGGCCGTACTCAACAAGCGACTGCTCGTCCAATGTGCTGTACTCACGTACGTACTCTCTTCCTTTGACCACCATCCTCTGTTCCAAACCAGGAAGACCTGCGACCGGAACAGTAGCGGCAACCGGACAGGACCTGCCGCGAGGCCGGTGTCTGTCGGTGTACAAGCCAGCCTAGCGGCCTAAAATCTCACGGATCACCACATCGAACGTCCCTGTCACTTCTTGTGCCTGTCCCGCAAAGGATCGGATCACGCGCATAGCAGGATTAACCAGGCGCCAGTCCCCGGCCCTCCGGCCCGCCCAACGGGGCGATATTCGCCCCGATCACGTCGGGGATAGGGTCGGTGGTGTGAGCCACATCCTTCGTTCTGCGACCGCAGCAGATCTTCCCCAAGCGGCCCGAACACTTGCCCTCGCCTTCGATCGCTATCCCTGGACCCGATGGTCCATTCCGGCGGATCACTACGAGGCGCGTCTTGAGGAACTCCAAACTCTCTATTTGAAGCACGCCCTATGCCACGGACTCGTCTTAGTCGACGAGGGGGTGCGAGGGGTGGGGGCTTTCCTTCCGCCTGATACTCCTGAGCCCGGAGGCGATACACAAGCACGCATTGCGGAACTGCTGGGCAACCGACTAGAGATCCTCATGGGACTGCAGCTTCCGAGTCTCCCCTCTGACGCCTGGAACCTGGCGACTCTCGGCGTGCATCCTGCCAGTGCAGGAAAAGGCATTGGATCCGCGATCATCTCTGAAGGCCTTCGACAGATCGACGGTATTGGTTCGGTGGGGTTGGAGACCTCCGACGAGCGAAATGTACAACTATATGAACGCCACGGATTCACCATCACTGCGACGACGCAAATTTCAGGTGGCCCCTCCGTCTACTCCATGTGCCGCGATCTCCCCACAAAGGAAGAAAGATAGTGCACTAGACACGGGCCAAACGGGTCGCCCTTAGCGTCGTCCTCTGTATCGCCTTAGAGGCGCCGGGCCTTAACCGAGATCACCGGGGCGTTGGCCTCGAGCAGGATCTGCTGCGCCGCGCTGCCGAGCAGGAACTTGCCAACCGGGCTGCGGTGCTTGACACCGATGACCACAGCGGAGGCGTCGATCGCTTCAGCAGCGTCGAGGAGATCGCCCACGGCGTCGTGGTTGCGGGGATCCGGCATGCGGTAGGTGACCGGCACGCCGTCGAGCTCGGTGCCTTCGGGGTCGAGCTGGGTGCCTTCCAAATTGAAAACCACCAGGTCTTCCTGGCGGCGCCGGGCTTCTTCGATGGAGGCGCTGAGCGCGGCCTCGCCCTCGGGAGTGCTGGTGCGGGCAACGATGACGGTCATGAAGTCTCCGACGTGGGTGGGGGTGAAGAAGGACGATGAAAAAATTCATCTTGCGGGCGAATTTTGTTCTTCAGGTTCTCCGCACTGAGCAGAAAAAGCAAAACAGGTGGAGTTTGTTAAGAGCGGCAGCCAGGCCGACCCCGTCAATATGACAGGGATCACTTAGGATCTTTGGGTGGTTACTACGACGTTGAGTACTGACCAGCGTTCATGTCCCTTCTCCCCCCACTAAGGACAGTTGATTTCGTGAGCTCTTCACCAGATCGAGCCGGGTCCGGCACACGCCGCAAGCATCCGATCTTTTTGGCCGCCTACGGCATCGTGGCTGTCGCCACGATCGGCTTGGCCAGCTTCTTTTCCATCCAGTCCGCTTCCGGCGGCTCCGATATTCGCGCAAACCTCACCCTGATTGCTCCGGCAGGCGCCGGCGGGGGCTGGGATACGTTCATGCGCGAGCAGCAACAGGCCATGCGTGCCAACGGTTTGGTGAATAACACGCAGGTGGTCAACATCCCCGGGGCTGCCGGCACCATTGGCCTCGGCCAGCTCTCCACCATGTCCGGGCAGGCCAACAACCTGATGGTCACGGGCGCCGGGCTGGTCGCCGGCGTGGCGCAGCTGGACTCCGCCGTTACGCACGACGACGTGCGGCCCATCGCCCGTGTGGTGGAGGAGTACGACGTCGTTGTGGTTCCGGCCAGTTCCCCGTACAAGACTCTCGACGACCTGGTGCAGGCCTGGAAGGCTGACCCGGCGGCGATTGCCTGGACCGGCGGCGGCACCTTTGACCAATTGGTCATGACCGAGCTTGCTCTCGCTGCCGGTGTGGACCCCTCCGTCACAACGTACATCCCGAAATCCGGCGGAGGAGAGGCGGCTCAGGCGCTCATCACGGATACCGCCAAAGCTGCCACATCCGGGTACAAGGATGTTGCAGATCAGGTTGATTCGGGGCGCCTGCGCGCTCTCGGTTTGGCTGCCCCGCAGCGGCTCGACGGCGTCGACATGCCCACGCTGGCCGAGCAGGGCTACGACGTGGATCTCGCCAATTGGCGGGCCATCGTGGCACCTCCGGGAATTACAGATGAGGAATTCGCGGAGCTGAGGACCCTGATCGAGGAAACCATCGCGACCCCCGAGTGGAAGGACGCCGTGGAGCGCAACAAATGGGCCGATGTGTACCTCACCGGTGACGAGTTCGATGAGTTCATGATTTCGGAGCAGCAGCGCATCGGTGAACTAGTGAAGGAGATCGGCTGATGAGCACTCCAGGGCCCTCATCCGCAGGTACTGCGGAGCAGCACCCGAGCGAAAGTACTGAGACTACGGACGGACGGACCCCCGTCCGCACCTCGTGGCGGGACGGTCGCAGCGGGCTGCTCTTGTCGCTCCTTATGGTGGCGTTTAGCACTTATCTACTGTTCGGAATCCTCACGATGGACGTGGGGGAGGGCACGGACTTCCCCGGTCCGAGGTTCTTCCCCGGCATTCTGATGGTTGCCGGGTACGTCCTGGCTGTGCTGCTGGCGCTGCACTACGTGCGTTCTCCGGAACATCCCCAGGAGACGTCCACCCAGCGTTACCGCACCTTCACGGACTGGTCAGCAGTCCTGTGGGCGGCAGGAGGTTTCCTGCTCTTCGCCCTGACCCTGGAAACACTGGGCTGGATCATCGCCGCCGCCCTGTTGTTCTGGTCGGTCGCCAAGGGGTTCGGCAGCCGCCGGCCGGTCTTCGACATTTCATTCGCCCTGCTCTTCAGCAGTGCGGTTTACCTGGCATTCTCGGTCGGCCTGGGGCTCAACCTCCCCTCCGGCATCCTTGGAGGAGGTTTCTAACATGGATTCACTCAATCTCTTGATGGAGGGCTTCTCCTCAGCCCTGACGCCGATGAACCTGCTGTGGGTACTCGTCGGCTGCCTGCTGGGCACCGCCGTCGGTGTCCTGCCGGGACTGGGTTCCTCGATGGCGGTGGCTTTGCTGCTGCCCATCACCTTTGCCCTCGACCCGACTGCCGCGTTCATTATGTTCGCCGGTGTGTACTTCGGCGGCATGTTCGGCGACTCCACCATGGCCATCCTCATGAACACCCCGGGGCAGGCTTCGGCCATCGCGTCCACGTTCGAGGGGCACAAAATGGCCAAGGACGGCAGGGCCCCGCAGGCCCTGGCCACCGCAGCCATCGGCGCGTTCATCGGCGGCATGGTGGCCTCCGTTCTTGTCGTGTTCCTCGCCCCGGCCCTGGCCGATTTCTCGGCGAACTTCGGTCCGGCTGAATTCTTCGCGTTGGCCTTGTTCGCTTTTGTCGCCACGTCCTCCGTGGTCTCCGACTCAGCGGTGAAGGGCCTCGCGGCCCTCGTGATCGGCCTGGGTATCGCCACCGTGGGCATCGACCCGTTCTCAGGCGCCGAACGTTTCAGCTTCGGTGCGCCCGAGATGTTCGACGGCATCTCGCTGATTACCGTGACCGTAGCCATCTTGGCCCTGGGCGAGGTATTCCATATCGCCTCCCGGATACGCCGGGATCCGGCCGACCAGCAGGTCAGCTCCGCAGGCCGTCCCTTCCTCTCACGCGCCGAGCTCAAAGAGGCAGCCCCGGCATGGGCCCGAGGCACCGCGATCGGCTTGCCCTTCGGCGTCATCCCGGCCGGCGGGTCCGAGATTCCGACGTTCATCTCCTACGACGTGGAGCGGCGCATTGACCGCCGCCGCAAGAACCCGAAGTTCGGCAAAGGCGCCATCCGCGGCCTGGCCGCTCCCGAGGCCGCCGGCAACGCCACCACCGGCACCGCCATGGGAGCTCTGCTCGCCCTGGGCCTGCCGGTCTCGGCCACGGCAGCGATCATGCTCGCCGCATTCCAGCAGTACGGACTGCAGCCGGGCCCCCTGCTGTTTGACCGTTCCCCCGACCTGGTCTGGGCACTGCTGGCTAGCTTCTTCATCGCGATGATCGTGCTGCTCATCATCAACCTGCCCTTCGCAGGGCTTTGGTCCAAGCTGCTCCTCATTCCGGCCCCGTACCTGTACGCCGGAATTACCGTATTCTGCGGCCTCGGCGTCTACGCCACCTCCGGGGCGGTGTTCGACCTGCTGATGCTGCTCGGGCTCGGTATGGTCGGCTTCCTCATGCGCCGCCACGGAATGCCCCTGGCTCCGCTGATGATTGGTGTGGTGCTGGGTCCGCTGGCGGAAACCAGCATGCGCGATGCGCTGCTGTCCTCCAACGGTGACTACTCCGTGTTCGTGGACGGGCCGATCCCGCTGGTGCTTTACGCGTTGCTTTTCATCGTGCTGGCGGTCACCGTGCGGTCCAAGATTGTGAACAGGACCCGCAAGGACGTGTAGTTTCCACCTCTCAGCAGCACAATCTCCGAAGGGCCTCGCCGATCAGCGGGGCCCTTCGGCGTTGTAGGAGCCAGCCGGTTCCGCGGCGACCGTCAGGTGGTTCTTTGCATCCGTGACGCCAGCGTAGCGCCGGTCGGCAGAGCAACCGGAGCCCTCAGCCGAAGTCCGCCTTGCGGATCAGCCCGTGGACGCCCACGGTCCGGTCCACCACCTGGGAGACGGCGAAATCGGCGGCCGCCGAAAGGTAGGCGTAGGCCACGGCCCGGTCCATGCCCTTTTCCTGCTCCAGGAAGTCCAGGGCATTGACCACCGCCCTGCGCATCGCCACGTTCAGGTCGCTGCTCACGCCGCCGCCGCCCAGACCGTCCGGGTCGGACAGGCCGATGGGAATCCAGGCCTCCGGCGTCTCCCCGAAGGGGTAGTGGTGCGCCAGTTCCGGGGCGTCGCCGGCACCGGGCTTGCAGACGGTCAGCCGGAAGGTGCCGCGCAGGGACCCTTCCATTGCGGTCAGGGCCACCTCGCCGTCGCCCATGCCCATGTGCGGATCGCCCACGTAGAAGAGTGCGCCGTCGGCCTTCACCGGCAGGTAAAACGTAGACCCGGGGCCCAGATGGCGGATGTCGATGTTGCCGCCGCCGAGGGTGGGCGGCACCGAATTGGCCTCCGCATCCGTGAGTCCGCTGCTTTCGGCGAAGGCCACGCCCATCATGCCCATGAACGGGCGCAGCGGGAAGCGCACCTTCATGTCGCCGCTGGTCATCACGCCCTTGCCGTCCTCGATCGCGGTGAAGACGGAAACGTTGTGATAATCCGCCGGTATACCGGAGGCGCGGTTGTCCGAGGCCGCCGGCGGCATGACTTCCTCCAGCGTGATGCCCTCCGGTGCGGCCGCGCCGTTCTGCAGCGCCAGCGACCCCTTGCCGTGCCGGCTGGACACGACGCCGTACGGAACCCGGGGCACGGCGTCGAGCGTTTCGATTTTCAGCACGTCGCCGGGTTCCGCGCCTTCCACCGCGACGGGGCCGGTGACCACATGCGGTCCGTCGGCATCAAAGTTCCGCGGCGTGCGGTTGTAGCCGGCCGCGATGTCGACGGCGTCCTGCAGCACGCCGTCCTCGGCCACGCTGTGGCTGCCGAAGAAGGAGAGCGGATCCCGTCCCTGGTCTTCCAGGATTCCTTCATGCGAGAGGGCGTCGATGGTGATGGTTTGCCCGGACTTGATCCGCGCGACGGGCGTGGCATGCACGGTGGGCACGTAGCCCCACAGCACGTCGTCGGGCGTGGAGGCGAGGTAGTGGTCGCCGGGAATGTCACCGGTGTGCGGCTGCAGGATCTTCCCCGGCTGGGCTGGCGACGGTCCGGAAGTGCCGGTAGCGGCCGTGCCTGCGCCCGCCGTCGCCGTGCCGGACGAACCTGCGGGAGAGGGTGTCTGGGCCGCGTTGGCACTGCACCCTGTGGCGACAGCCAGAGCACCGAGACCCGCCGCGGCAGAGAGGAATTTCCTGCGGCCCAGTCCCTTGGTCAGCACCTCGGCGGCCTCGCGCCCCAACATCATTGCGTTCATCGTGTCCTCCTGTAGCTCGTGGCAACAAGCTAGTCAGTCGGAGTTTCGGTGCTGTTTCAGGCGGATGAACGGAAGGTGCGGAGGAGCTACGGCGACGACGGCGGTGCCTTCCCCGCGAACGAAGGCACCGCCGTCGTCACACAGTCAACCGTGCCTGGCTGCCCGCGCTAGTCTGCCCCCATGGACCAAAACGCCCTGTAGATTCGAGGGGCCGCCGCCGCCGGGCACCGCTTCACAGCGGCTCTCTTTGACGCAGGCGCGCCGAACAATGATTGACCGCTAGGAAAGGCAGAACGTGCAGCAAAAACCTCCCGGTGCCGATCCGGCTCCGGAACAGGCATCTGACCGGGACGGAGAAACCGGTTCATCCGGCAAACCCGAGGAGAACGTGCCGTTTGTGCCACCGGAAGGATGGACACGCTCCGCTAACCGCAGCACCAGCCGCTTCGCCTTTGAAATCAGCAACACCACCCGGTATTACACCAATGACGGTCAGGGCACGGGGTACTTTGCACCCGGCTGGAACGCGGAGCGGCTGGCCCGCAAAACCGGGGTTTTCCGCCGGATTGCCCTGGTTCTGGCGGTGCTGATCATTGCGGGGAGCGCCGTCTGGATCCAGCACGCCTACGAGACGCAGGATGACTACGCCTGGCTCGAGGCCAACGGAGCGGCCACCACGGCAGTTGTCAGCGACGTAACCGTTGAGCATGAAACCGACCGGTACCACTACGGCAACAGCAGTTCAGGCTGGGATTACATCACCACAACGACGGCGCAGATCAGCTACCCCGCCCAGGATGGCGAAGCCGAGGGAACCATCGAGGAGACCCGGTCGCAGAAGAAATCATTCCCCGAACCGGAATGGAGCACCGGAGAAAAGGTGCGGCTCTACGTGGATCGGCAGGATCCAGCGCACTTTGTGCTCTTTGACGAGACCCGCGAGCGGGACCTTTCCCGGGAAACACCGCTGGAGGTGAAAATCGCCCTCGTGGTTACCGCCGTTTTGCTGATTCTTCCCCTCTTTCTCTACCTCGCCGGAAGAAGAAACGTCCGGGAAGCCCGCAAGCTCTGATCGGCTTTGTCCGCGTCCCGCATGTCCGCGTCGTCCTGCCGCTGACGGCGGGAGACGTACGCTGGAGAGATGCGAAACGAAACTCTCTGGGAAGCAAAAAAGCGGCAGAATCCCGGCCATTCCGCCTGGTACATCTCGCGGTTTCAGCAGATGCGCGAGCAGGGCGCGGATCTGCACGGTGAAGCCCGGCTGATCGACGCACTGGTTCCGCGCGGCGCCCGGATCCTCGACGCCGGCTGCGGTCCGGGGCGAGTGGGCGGCGAGCTGGCTGCCCGCGGGCACCACGTCGTCGGCGTCGACGTCGATCCCGAACTGATCGAAGCCGCCAAGCAGGACTTCCCGGACCTGCAGTGGTTTGTCGGCGACCTGGCGGAGCTGGACCTGCCCGCCGAAGGGGTTGCCGAGCCGTTCGACGTTATTGTCTGCGCCGGCAACGTGATGACGTTTGTGGCCCCCGGAACCCAGGCCGAGGTGCTGGCCCGGATGCGGAACCACCTGGCCGACGGCGGCCGCCTGGTCACGGGGTTCGGCGCCGGCCGAGGCTATGACTTCGGCCAGTTCCTCGAAGACGCGGCGTCCGCGGGGCTGGAATGCCAGCAGAAGTTCTCCACCTGGGACCTGCGGCCGTTCGCTCCGGACTCCGACTTCCTTGTGGCGGTATTCGGCCGGGCCTGAGCCGCGCTAAACAGTCCGGCTGATCCCGGAGGGGACGGGCTGCGAGGGCGCCTGGAAGTCCACGCGCCGCGCCGTGCACTGGGAACACCTGACATAGAGGATGAGCCCGCGGGATACCCGGTGACGGGACTCGGTCAGCCAGGAATGCTCGTGGCCGGGGTTCTGCAGCTGGCGGGGAGACTCGGTTGAGGCCGGGGTGGTAGGCATGGAATCCAGCATGGTGTAATGCCCTTATGCATCTCAACCCTTACGGCGAATACGCCGTCCTGCTCGCGGCGTCGCTGGCCAATGAATGGCCGGACTCCCGGGCGGGGGTGGTGGAGCGCACCCGGGAGTTCGGCATGACAATGGGGTTTCCCGTCTGCCCGGACGATCACCAGCGGACCCGCCGGGTGGTCGATGACTGGCTGGATATAGTCCGCACGCCGGATCCCGGCGGCCGGGCTGCGCTGTTGAACACGCAGATGGCCGACGCCACCGCGTATCCGCGGCTCACAGACCACGACGGCGAAGGCTGGCACCTGCATTACCGCGACGACAACCAGGCGCTGCCTTCGGTGCTGCGGGCCGTGATCAGCGTGGGCACTTCGCTGCATCTCGTGACCCGCGGAATGCACCGCCTCGGAATCTGCGCGGCAGAGCCCTGCGGGCAGGTGGTTGTGGACGTCACCCGCAACGGCCGTCAGCGCTACTGTTCAGTGCGCTGCGCCAACCGGGCCGCAGTCCGCCGGCACCGCTCCCGGGGCGCTCCCGCCTGACTCCCCGCCCTGGTGCCCGGTCGCCCTGGTGCCTGGTGCCCGGTGCCCTGCCCTTCGATGCCCTATCCAACCGGGTGGGTTCCTGCCACGCTTGGACCTGAAAGCACCGGCCGAGGGGGTTTGGGCCGCTGGCAACAAACGGAGGTCACCCGATCATGCCGGAGCAAAAAGCGGAGCAAAAAACCGGGCAAAAAACCGGGCAACACCTGAGCGTCAAGGAACGGACAGCCAAGGGCAAAGCACGCCGGGAAAAGACGCCCCTTTCCAGCCACGCAGGATGGATGCCCGCACCAAACCGGCCCGATCCGGTTGCCCTGCTGGAGGAACAGAATCTCACCAGGGAGCCGGACCTGGTGCCGGTGCGGCACGCCCGCATGCTGGCTTCCCCCTTCACCTTCTTTCGGGGAGCCGTGAAGATCATGGCCGCGGATCTGAGGGACACTCCGCGGTCGGGGCTGCGCGTGCAGCTGTGCGGAGACGCCCACCTGTCCAACTTCGGACTGTTTGCCTCACCGGAGCGTCACCTGCTCTTTGGCCTGAACGACTTTGACGAGACCCTTCCGGGACCGTTCGAGTACGACGTCGAGCGGCTGGCAGCCAGTTTCATCATCGCGGCGCGGAACAACGGGTTCACCGGCAAGGAAGCCCGGGAATCGGCCCTCGCGGCGGTGACGGCCTACCGCGAGGCAATGGCTCAGTTTGCGCAGATGCGAACCCTGGACATTTGGTACGCGCGGCTGTCCGAAGACGCGCTGCAGAGCATGGTGTCGGAGGAGGCTTCCCGGAAGAACAAGATGTCCAAGAAGTCCCGGCGGGTGGAAAAGGCCGTGCAAAAGACCGCAG
Source organism: Arthrobacter sp. Z1-15 (assembly GCF_054792395.1). NCBI lineage: Bacteria > Bacillati > Actinomycetota > Actinomycetes > Micrococcales > Micrococcaceae > Arthrobacter > Arthrobacter sp. Z1-15. The sequence goes on from NZ_CP096454.1 coordinate 234,236, forward strand.
CCAAGGCACGCACCCGCGACAGCCTGCAGGCGCTCTCCAAACTCGGAGAGTTTGTGGACGGAAAATACCGCATTGTCAGCCAACCGCCCCTGGTCGTTCCCCTGCGGGAACTGGAAGACGCGTACGGCCTGTCCGGGGACGAGGTGCAGCAGGCGCTCCATGAACAGCTCCGGTCCTACCGGGCCACACTGCCGGCCGACCGGCGAACCCTGCTGGAGCGTTTCGAGATCATTGATGCCGCACGCAAGGTCGTTGGGGTCGGCAGCGTCGGCACCCGGGCCTTCATTGTGTTGCTCCAGGGCCGCGACCAGCAGGATCCCCTGTTTCTCCAGGTCAAGGAGGCCACCGGATCCGTACTGGAGGACCACCTGCCCAAGAGCAAGTACCGGCAGCCCGGCGAGCGTGTTGTGCAGGGCCAGCGGCTGCTGCAGGCTGCGAGCGACATCTTTCTGGGCTGGACCAAGGGCGTGCAGGACAACCGGTACCTGTACTGGCGGCAGCTGCGGGATATGAAGGGCTCCGCGGCGGTGGAGGCGATGCGCCCGGCCGGGATGGCATTTTATGCGCGGGCCTGCGGCTGGACCCTGGCCCGGGCCCATGCCCGCTCCGGTGATCCGGTAGCCATCGCCGCATACCTCGGCAAGAGCGGGAAGTTCGATGCGGCGATCACCGATTTCGCCCAGCGCTATGCCGATCAGAACGAGAGGGACTATCAGGCTTTCGCGGCGGCGGTGGGCTCGAGCCGCCTGAAAGCCGCCGAGGAGACCTAAGCGAGCAGAATCTGCCGGCAATTACTGCGGCAGAACGGCCGCGGCTGGTGCATCATGTACCCCAGCCGTCCAGCTTCAGGCACACACGGCCTGGATGAAGCTTCCCAGTACAGGAGAAACCTGATGAATCCAGATGCTGAGATCGAACGGCGCGCCCGCGCCATCGTCATAGCCCGCACCGTCTACAAGGCCGTACTGGTGGTGTGGGTCCTGGCCGCCGCCGCAATGCTGCTGATCTGGTGGTTGACCACGCCGGACGGCTACTTCTGGCCTGTCTGGCCGATCCTGGGACTGGCAGTTGCCGCGATCGCCTGGGGGCTGGCGCTGTACGGCAAATTTGCCTTCAAGATACGGGAGGACAAAGTAGCCCGCGAGGTGAAGCGGCTTCGTGAAGCGGGCTAGCAGGTTCTATTCCCGGGACCACGTCCCGGGAATAGAACGCGGAACCTGCTTCTTTTAGTGCTCATGAAAGCAATTGTGTATTCCTCCGCTGGTGATTCCTCCGTCCTCAATCTGGTTGACCGCGAGGTCGCCGCTCCCGGCCCGGGCGAAGTGCGGGTCCGCATCGTCGCCTCCGGCGTGAACCCCACCGACTGGAAGGCCCGCGCCGGCGGCGCCCCCTTTCCCGAAGTGGTGCCGAACCAGGACGGTGCCGGAGTTGTCGACGCGGTCGGCGACGGCGTCACTCATCCCCAGGTGGGCGAGCGGGTCTGGGTCTACCTCGCGGCCCACGGCCGTCCGACCGGGACCGCCCAGGAATTCGCTGTCCTCCCCGCGGACCGTGTTGTGCCGCTTCCGGAAGGCATCGGGTTCGACGTCGCCGCCAGCCTCGGCGTGCCCGCGATGACGGCGCACCGGGCCCTGACTGTCCACGAGTTCGGGCCGTCCCGTCTTGCCCCGGACGCACTGAGCGGACGCATGGTCCTCGTCCAGGGCGGTGCGGGCGCCGTCGGCCATGCCGCGATCCAGCTCGCCGCCTGGGCGGGCGCAACCGTCATCGCCACGGTCAGCAGCGACGCCAAAGCCGAACTCGCCCGCGCGGCCGGCGCCCACCACGTTGTCCGTTACCCCGACGACGCGGAAGCCGACCGCATCCGCGAAATCGCTCCCGACGGCGTCGACCACATCGTTGAGGTGTCCCCGGCGCAGAACGCGGCCCTCGACGTCGACGTGATCGCCAACCACGGCAGCATTGCCTACTACGCGAACAACAACGGCGACGAATTCACCGTTCCGGTCATCCCGAGCTTCGCGAAGAACGTCCGCTGGCAGGGTGTGCTCGTCTACACCGTTGGTTCGGAAGCACACTACGCGGCGGCGGAGGACATTACCGCTGCGCTGCGCGACGGCGCCCTGCCGGTGGGGGAGCAGGCCGGGCTTCCCCTGACCTGGTTCTCCCTTGAGGACACCGCCGCCGCGCACGACGCCGTCGAGAACGGCACCACCGGCAAGGTCCTCATCCGGGTGGGGGACGAGACCGCCTAGCGTCTTACTCCGCACCGGGCGCGGTCCTGCGCCCGGTGCGTTGCTAGGCTCGTGCCATGAATTCCGCGGCATACCTGAAGCACCTTTTTGGCCTGGACGGTCGCGTGGCGCTCGTCACCGGCGGAAGCTCAGGGATTGGCCGTGCCATCGCGCTGGCACTGGGACAGGCAGGCGCCCATGTTGTTATTGCTTCCCGCACAGCGTCAGCCGTCGACGCCGCGGCGGAGGACATCCGGCAGTCCGGCGGCTCCGCGGCCGGCGTCGCCGCGGATCTGTCCACCCGTGACGGTGCACATGCACTTGCCGACGCTGTCGGCGCCGTCGACATCCTCGTGAACTCGGCCGGAATCAATCTCCGCCCGCCGATGCCAGAGCTGGACGAGGCCGTCTGGGACGCCACGATGCGGGTGAACCTCGACGCACCGTTCATCCTTGGCCAGCGGCTTGCGCCGGGCATGGCCGAACGTGGATTTGGACGGATCATCCACATCAGCTCCCAGCAGGCACACCGGCCCTTCGCCGCCAGCGGGGCCTACGGCGTCTCGAAAGCGGCGCTGGAAGCGCTGGCGCGGTCGCAGTCTGAAGCATGGGCTCCGCACGGGATAACCGCGAACGTCCTGGTGCCCGGGTTCGTGCGGACGCCGCTGAACGAGCGGCTCAGCTCGAACCCCGACGCCGTCCGCTCCCTGTCCGCCCGGACCCTGATCGGGCGCAACGGCACTGCGGAGGACTTCGCCGGCGCCGCACTGTTCCTGGCCGGCGCGGGCTCAGCGTACGTTGTTGGCCAGTCACTCGCCGTCGACGGCGGCTTTTCCGTTCACTGACGCTGTGCCGGCCTCCGTGCTCAACTCGGTGCAACCGGTCCTGAAAAAAACATCACACTAGGTTGCTTTACCAACTAGGTGGGTTCATGATCTAGTCATGGAAATTTCGCAGTGGCCGTCCGAGTGGCTGAGGGGTGTCCTCGCCGCAGCGGTCCTGTCGATCGTCAGCGAGGAGGAAACCTACGGCTACCTCATCGGACAGCGGCTGGCTGAAGGCGGGCTCGGAGTCGTTAAGGGCGGCACGCTCTACCCGCTGTTGACCCGCCTTGAGCAGGACGGGGTCCTCACGGCAACCTGGCGCGGCGGCGACGGCGGTCCGGGCCGGAAATACTACGCAATTACGCCCGCCGGGCAGGAACGGCTTCAATCCCTGCGGGCGGACTGGGGAGTCTTTTCCGCCAACGCGACGTCGATCATTTCCGGAAAGAAGGCAGGCAATGACTGAGCAGCCCTATGCGGAATACTCCGAAGACCTGCGGGATGCACTCGAATTCCGCGGCGTTCCCGACGAAGCGGTCACTCAGATAGTCCGCGAAGTGGAAAGCCATGTGGCGGAGTCCGGCGAGGATCCTGCCATGGCGTTCGGGCAGCCCGGCGACTACGCAGACAACTTTGCGCCGCGCTCACGGCTGGTGCGGTTCCGGGCACTGCTCATTTCGTCCGTGATTCTTGCCGGCGGAGGAGCGTATGTACTGATTTCGGGTGTTTTTGGACTGCTCTCGCCCTCCGCCACGCTCTGGGGCCTGCCTCCCTGGGCTCGGATAGTTTTGGGGGCTGCCGGGATCACAGCGTTCTTTGCGCTTCTGCTCGTCGCGGGTGCGCGGTCCAGACGCAGCGCGTCGACATGGCGGCTTCCGGCGGGCGGGGGATAGCAGGGCATCCGGGCTGCCGGGTAACTGCCGGCCACCTGGCCGGGGGTGCCGCGGGAAGGCGCTGTCCTCGTACTGGCCGCCCAACCGGCTACAATATGTGCGTAAGCATGCACATATGCACTCAAAGGCGGCGTCATGTGGTCAGTTTTACGGAACCGGGTCTATCGGCGGCTGTATGCCGCTCAGGTGATCGCGCTGGTTGGAACCGGGTTGTTGACGGTGGCCCTGGGCCTTTTGGCCTACGATCTCGCCGGGAGCAACGCCGGTGCGGTTCTCGGCACCGCGCTCACGATCAAGATGGCGGCCTACGTGGGGCTGGCTCCGCTGATCAACGCACTGCTGGCGGGGCGGCCCACAAAACGGATCCTGATTGGTGCTGATCTTGTGCGGGCGGGGATGGCCCTGAGCCTCCCCTTCATCAGCGAGGTTTGGCAGATCTATGTGGTGATCTTTTTGCTGCAGGCGGCATCAGCAACGTTCACTCCTGCCTTTCAATCCGTGATCCCGGAGGTCCTTCCTGACCGGGGCGAGTACACGAAGGCCCTGTCTCTTTCACGGCTGGCGTATGACCTGGAGGCGCTGGTCAGCCCGGCTCTGGCAGCCCTGCTGCTGACCATGCTCAGTTACGGCAACCTCTTCCTCGGAACCGTTGCGGGTTTCCTGTGCTCGGCACTGATGGTTGCCGTGACAGCTCTGCCTCCGGTCCGCCAAACCGGCGGCGAGCAGACGTCCGTGTGGCACCGCACCACGCTCGGAACCAGGATCTTCTGGCGGAACCGCAGGCTGCGCGCCTTGCTGGCCCTGAACCTGGTGGTTGCCGCACCAACAGCCATGGTTCTGGTCAACACCGTGGTTTTTGTCCGGGATGTGCTGCAGCGCTCGGACAGTGATCTGGCCCTGGCTCTTGCCAGCTTCGGCATCGGCTCCATGGTTGTTGCCTTGGCTGCACCGCCGGTCCTGGAAAAATTCGGTGACAGGACGGTGATGCTCTGCGGAGCCGCCGTCATTCCGGTTGCTTTGGCTGCCACCGCCGCGGTGGTAGCCGTTGTTCCGGACTCAGGATGGGGACTGCTGCTCGGGCTCTGGCTCCTGCTCGGAGCGGCCAACTCCACGATCCTGACACCGTCGGCGCGGCTGCTGCGGGAAGCCTCCACTGAAGCCACCCGGCCCTACGTCTTCACCGCCCAGTTCTCACTTTCACATGCCTGCTACATTCTGACGTATCCGCTGGCCGGCTGGTTCGGGGCAACTGCCGGCCTGGGCTGGGCCGCAGCAGCGCTGACGCTTGTTGCAATAATGGGCAGCGCGGGAGCCTTCCTGTCCTGGCCCCGGTCTATGCCGGCGGAAGCGCCCGCAGCTGTAGAAAAGGAGGATGGCGCTTGAGCAGCGAACATCCCGGCCCGCCCGTTCCCGAATCAGGGGCGCCCTCACTGGTCCACGCCGTGGAGCCTGGCCCTGAACTCCTGGAGGCGGCGGCGGCCACACTGCGCCTGCTCGCTGAACCAACCCGCCTGGCTCTGCTGTGGAAACTGCTGCGGGGTCCTAAAACGGTTACTGAGCTGACCGCGGGTGCGGGAGTTTCACGCACCGTCGTCAGCCAGCACCTGGCCAAGCTTCGGTTGAGCGGACTGGTCGAGACCCGCAAGGACGGCCGGCATGTCATTTACTCCCTGCGCGACGGGCATCTCGAGCGGCTGATTCGTGAAACCATCAACCACGCCGACCACCGGGTCACCGGTGAACCCAGCCACGGGTGAACCGGTCCGCGGGCAAGCAGCCGTTCCGCGGTTCTGCGGCGGCCGCAGGGCAGTTTCCCGGGTTCACCAGCCGCCGCGCGTGGGTGTGTGACCCTTCCGCGCGTCGTCGGGCATGGCCATTTCGGCCCGCAGGCCCAGGAGGCGGATGGGGCGGCCGGGTTCGATCGCGCCGGCCAGGTCCATGGCCCTGGCTTGGACATCTTCCCGGTCGAACGTCTCCGGGATCTTCCGGGCGTGGGTCTTGGTGGTGAACGGCGCGTACCGGACCTTGAGGGTCAGCCCGATCACCGGCCGGCCCTCGGCTTCCACGTCCTTCAGGACCTGCGCGGTTAACTCCTGCACGGCGTCGTGCACCTGGTCCGGCTCGGTGAGGTCCTGCTGGAAGGTGGTTTCACGGCTGCGTCCGCGGGCCACCCACGGGGTGTCATCCACAACGCTCGTACCGCCTCCGCGTCCGAGCTCCGCGTACCAGGGCCCCATTTTGGGGCCGAACTCCGGAACCAGCGTCGACGGATCGGTCGCAGCGAGCTCCGCGACGGTGGCGATGCCGAGCTTCGCCAGCCGGCCCGAGATCTTGTTGCCGATGCCCCACAGATCCTTGGTGGGCCGCTCGCCCATCACGTCGAGCCAGTTCCCGGCGGTCAGGCGGAAGACGCCGGCGGGCTTGCCGAAGTCGGTGGCGTTCTTGGCCCGGATCAGGGTGTCGCCGATGCCCACGCTGCAGTGCAGCTGCGTTTGCTCCAGGACGTCGGCCTGGATCTGCCGGGCGTAGGCTTCCGGATCTCCGGTCTCCGTTCCCACAAAGGCTTCGTCCCACCCCAGAACCTGCACGACGGCACCGGGCTGGGCCCGCAGGGCGGCCATCACCAGATCCGAAGCGGCCGCGATGCGCAGCGGCATGCCGGACCCCACGCCGAAGGCCCGCGCTTCATAGGAGGCGGTGGAGACCACCGCCCGTTCCGTCGGGTCTCCGCGGCCGCCGACGATGACCGGCTTGCCTGCGAGTTCCGGGCGCCGGAGCACCTCGACCGCCGCGATGAACTGGTCGAGGTCAACGTGCAGAACCCAGGGGTTTCCCTTCACGGGACCAGTGTGCCTCTGCCGCAAGCCTCCGATCCAGACCTGGCCGCCGGGACTTCCCGGCCGGGTGCCGGATTCACCATTGCCCAACCATATTCAAGGAGCTATTTTTGCCGGTTCATGATCGCAATGTATGTGATGAGTGCGGCGATCGTAACGAAACAGAATGGAATAGTCCAGAGCGCCACCCCTTGACTTATGACGCCATTTGATAATAGCCAGAAGAGGGTGGCGCCGCAGACGATGAGAATGAAGATGGCCGCACTCTGCCATTTCCACTTGATCTCAGATTTTCGCGAATTACTCAATTCTTTCCCTTGCATGCTCACCTTACTGCTGGTATTGTCATTTACGTTATTTCGCCACATTCAAAAAAAGTTAAGAACCAATCTACATTGGAGATTGTAACTTATGAAAAATGCAGGCTTTAGAAAAATAACATCAACGGCCGGCGCCACTGCGCTGCTTGCCACGGCGCTTGCATCGGCCTCAGGGCTGATTGGAGCGGGTCCTGCCAGTGCAGGAGTGTGCGGACACTATGAGAAGACCGAGTACTACGACTCGACTATCAGCCTTCCAAAACCCTTCACTTGGAGTCCTTTCTCGGGGGAGAGGCGAGTCGCTCACTATACCCACTGCACCAGTGACGGGTCGAACGTGAACGTGAGGGTTGATACAGCGGACGGTCCCCTGGACCTTTGCCTCCCTCCGGGTGAGTCTCGCCTTGGTTTTGTGAACCAAGACAAGAGAATTTCATACTCCTATGCCATCGGGGGGTGCTAAAAATGAAGGGCATAGCGAGGAAAATGACTACATTCTCGATCACAGCTGGAGTCTTGCTCGGTGGATCGCTGGCACTCGCGCCTGCAGGCCAAGCCGCATCTCCTTGCGGCTTCTACCCGCTCACTACGGGAAATCTCGGAGGTGGGGATGATGGAAACTATGAAAAGGGCATTTATAATCACTGCACCAGCAATGGTTCGACGGTGAAAATCAGAGTCGATTACACTTATGCGTCCGAGGAGTTCTGCGTAACTGCAGGCGAAACGGAACTATATGCAAACCCCAGCCTTGGCGCACTGCGTTACGCGGTCGCAATCGGCGGCTGCTAGGTATTCACCTGCGCTAGCATCCGAAACGACGTTGGCGGGATGTCGCTACTGGGGCTGTGGAACTTGTGTCTGACCGTTCCTCGGCCCCAGTTTTCGACTGTCGTCGTCGTGATTCTCGCCGCGCTGAACACGCGCGTGCAGTTCTTCGCGAGCCTTGTGGCGATCTGCGAGAGAGTCTGGGCCAGGCCCAGCCTGTGCATCCCAACCGGCGGCGGCCAGTCCAGTTTGGCCGGCCGGCCCGCCGGTTGCGCTCCGGGCGTTACTTGGAGGTGAGCAGCTCCGGGTGGTGCAGCTTGGCCACCTGGGGGTGCGCCCGGAGCCAGCCCTTGAGGACATTGGAACCGTAGGACGCCAGCATGGGGTTTTCCGGGTCATCGGAAATTCCGCGTGACTGCGCCGCGAGTTCGGCGGGCAGCTCCACCGGATCAATGACGGCGTCCAGGCGCGGCGACCAGAAGAACGGAATGGCGTAGCGGTCCACGCCGGGGGCCGGAGCCGTCACGCGGTGGATGGTGGCGGAGAGGTAGCCCTGCGTGGCCACTTCGAGCATTTCGCCGAGGTTGACGACAAGTGCCCCGGGGATCGGCTCCACCGGAAGCCAGGTCTCCGACTCGTGCGGGCGGACTTCGAGGCCGCCCACGGAATCCTGCAGCAGGAGCGTCACGAAGCCGTAGTCGGCGTGCAGGCCCACACCCTGGGCGCCGGCTTCCTGCACCTCGCCGCCCACGTAGTGGGCCAGCTTGGCCATCCAGGCCGGGGAGCCTTCAAACGGTTCGGCGAAGTGGTCTTCGGGCAGCTCGAGGGAGACCGCGATGGCGCTGAGCAGTTCCGCGCCCACCTCAGACATAAGCTCCGCCCACTCCATGGACTTCTCCCGCAGCTCGGGAAGGACCTCGTCAGGGAAAAGGTTGGGGCCCTGGACCAGCCAGAACGGCTGATCCGATGGGTAATCCGCCACGGGTTCGCGTTCCGGGCCGAAGTCGATCTGCTCGCGTGAATCCGGGCGGCCCTGGGTCAGCTCGGTCCCCAGCCGGGTGTAACCGCGGAAGTGCGGCGACTTGCGGTTATCCAGCTCCAGCCGGTTCTCCAGCGGCAGGTCGAAAAAGCGCTTGGTGACGTCGAACAGGCCCTCCCATTTGGACTCACCGGCACCGTAGCCAACCAGCTGGAAAAACCCGATCCGGTGGGTTGCTTCGCGCAGCGCAGCAATGAAGTCGGTATTGAAGGAACCGTCGGCATTGCGGGCGGTGCTCAGGTCCAAAACAGGGATGGAATCGGGGATCGCAGTCATGGTTGCGAAGCTACCACCAGCTGCTGTCAAGTGAGTAGCAATTGTTACGTCATCAGATGTCGTATCCACTCTGACCTGCGCGTTCTTTAAGCACCGGGAGAGTCATCGCGTAACGATACGTCTTTCAGCGACATGTTCGCGGCGGCGCCGGCCCGGAAATCACTGCGTAGTTCCGACGGGTTCCCAGTCGCCGCGGGGCCGATGCTCGGGTTCGCCGGAGCCAACGGTCCCCGCCCGGGGAGAGGACGCCACGGCATGGCTGCGGGCCGGAATGCGGCCGGCGCGGAAAGCCAGACGGCCGCCGGCTACGGCATGCCGCATTGCCGCCGCCATTGCCACCGGATCCTGGGCGCGGGTGACGGCACTGGCCAGCAGTACGGCGTCGCAGCCCAGTTCCATGGCCAGAGCAGCTTCGGAAGCGGTGCCGATGCCGGCGTCCAGGATCACCGGTACGGACGCCCGGGAGGTGATGAGCTCGATGTTGTGGGGATTGAGTATGCCGAGGCCGGTGCCGATCGGGGCACCCAGGGGCATGACGGCGGCAGCACCCAGGTCTTCCAGGCGCTGCGCGGTGACCGGATCATCAGAGGTGTAAGCGAACACTTTGAATCCCCGGGCCACGAGCTGCTCCGTGGCGTCCAGCAGCTCCACGACGTCGGGGAGCAGTGTCTCTTCATCGGCGATCACCTCCAGCTTCACCCAGTTAGTTTCCAGTGCCTCGCGTCCAAGCTCCGCTGTCAGCAGGGCGTCGCGCGCGGTGTAGCAACCGGCCGTATTGGGCAGGATCCGGATGCCGTTGCGCTCCAGCACCGCAAAAAGGGAATCGCCCTGCTGTGGGGTGAAGCGCCGCATTGCCACGGTGGTCAGTTCGGTCCCGGAGGCAAGCAGTGCCTGCTCGAGGGTGTGAAGGGAGGTCAGGCCTCCCGTGCCCATGATGAGCCGGGACGACAGTTCTGTGCCGTCGAGTTCCAAGTGGTCGGCTGTGAGAACGCTGGCCATGATTAGCCTCCCTGGATGGCGGTGACGATTTCAACGGTCTGTCCCTCGGCGACTGTCGTGCGGGACCAGGAGCTGCGCGGCACGACGGCGGCGTCCACCGCCACCGCTACGCCTAGGCGCCCGCCGTCGGCCGGACGGCCGTCCGGCAGCAGCGGGCGCCGGGTGGCGCCGGCGACGAGATCGGTGATCGTGGTCTCCCGCGGAACGTTCCTGGGGGTGCCGTTGAAGGTTATGGCGGGCATTACATGCTCCTGTTCGAGGTGGCGGGCGGCGGTGTGCTGAGCGGAGGCGTGGTGGGCGGCGAAGCGGCGGGAGCGGCGGCGGGCGGGTTAGGACTGCTGTGGTCGAAACGGTGCGGGTCGGCAGCGGCCAGGAACCGGGCATCGGCTGCCGGGTTGCTGCCGCGCATGCCGGTGAGAAGCTGGGCTGCGAGGCGGGCAGCCAGCGGAGCCAGCAGCACCCCGTGCCGCGAAAATCCGGTGGACACCGCCACACCGGGTACGGGCGTCCCGTCCGGCCTGCGCAGGGCGCCGAGGTACGGGCGGTCATCGGGGGTAGCGGGGCGGGCCTTGGCCATGACTTCGACCAGATCCAGGTCCGCAACTGCCGGTACGAGGGTCTGTGCGTCCCGCAGCAGGGCAAAAACACCTCCGGCGCTGGCCCCGTTCCGTCCGTCCTCGCGGGACGTGGCGCCAATGACGATCGTGCCGTCGCTGCGCGGCACCAGATAGACCGGTACGCCGTGAACCAGGCCGCGGACGGTGTGCTCGAGCAGGGGAGGCGCTCCCGCGGGCAGCCGGGTGCGCAGGATGTCCCCGTGCACGGGGCGCAGCGGCGGAGCATAGCCGGACGGCAGACCGTGCAGCCGGCTTAGTCCGGTGCCCGCTGCCAATAGCGTCTGTGCGGCGGCAAGTTCCCTCCCGTCCTCCAGCACGACGCCGGTAACGGCTCCGCCTCCCCACAGCAGGCCGGTGGCGGAAGCTCCAATGAGCACGGCAGGGCCGCCGTCTGTCCGGCCGGAAGGACAACCCTCCGTCCCGCCGGGTGCCACCAGGGCACCGAGAAGGGCTGCGGTGAGCCGGCGGGGGTCCACCTGATGGTCGGAGGGAATGCGGAAGACGGACGAAAGGCGGGGACTGAGCGCAGGCTCCAGCGTGCGTGCGGTTCGCAGGGATATCTGCTCAACCGTTGTCCCGTAACTCCTCTGCAGCAGGCGCAAATCTGCCAGCGCCTGCCGGTCGGCGGCATCGGCTCCGCAGACCAGGGTCTCGGTGCGCCGGTAACCAACGGACGCGCCCGCCGCTGCTTCCAGGGCCGAAACGAACGCCGGATATTCGGCCGCGGAGGCAGCCATCAGCGGATACAGGGGCTCTTGGCTGTACTGCACCTCGGAGGCCGGAGCCAGCATTCCCGCCGCGGCCAGAGATGCGCCGCCCCCGGGATCCGGGTCAACCACGGCAACTGTGCGGCCGCGCCGCCGCAGCTCCCAGGCTGCTGCCAAACCGATCACTCCGGCGCCGACCACTACGACGTCGACGGCGGGTGTTCCGGGGACGGAACGGGAGGGCTGGGGTGCAGGATTCACCGGGATGTCCTTTTCCTACGGCGGCATGACCCGCATCAGGTGTGGCGGTCGGCGCTTAAGCCCTCTCAGCCCCCAGGGGGACTCCCGCAGAACCGCTGCTTTACCAGCGTGTCAGGGAGCCTACCACGCCGGGAGCGGGCATCCACCGTCGCTTCGCGTCCCCGGGCGGGCTGGAAGGGCCGCCCTGCAGAGGCGGATCAGCGAATTACGATACACAAATATGCGCTAATCGCTTCGATGTGGTCTGATATCTACGTCAGTCTTTAGGTAAGCCTTACCTTTCGTCAGCGATAGGAATGCAGTTGTCTCCCTCCCATCCTCCTCATGGAACCTCCCGCAGAACCCTTCTGGGCGGCGCCGGCCTGGGCTTTCTGGCCCTTGCCCTGGGCGCCTGTTCCTCCCGCGAAACGGTGGCCGCCGCCGGCGGATCAGCCGGTTCGCAGGGCTTCACCGTGACTGACATGCGCGGCGTGCAGGTCTCCTTTGACGCTCCCGTGCAGCGGATTGCGACGACGGTGATCCCCTCGCCTTCCATGCTCGCCGCGGTGGACGGCGGTTACGGCAAGATTGTCGGCATCAACGAGTCCACCGTCCAGGCCAACCGGCAGGGCCTGTTCGGGGAGATGTACCCGGAGTCGAAGACGACCACCACGGTTTCCCCGTCCAGCTTCACGCCGAACATTGAAACGCTCACCTCCCTGAACCCCGACGTCGTGTTCCAGTGGGCGGACCAGGGCGACGGCCTGGTGGAGCCGCTGGAAACGGCGGGCTTCAAGACCGTCTGCCTGCTCTACGGCACGCAGGAATACCTGGAAACCTGGGTCTCGCTGTTCTCGACGATCCTGGGCAAGCCGGAACGCGGCACCGAAATTGTGGACTGGATGCACGCCGAGATCGAGCGCCTCCGGCAGGAACTCTCCTCCGTGACGACGCCGGTGCGCGTGGTCCACCTGGGCCAGTCCGGAGACGGCTACTCCGCGTCGAACAAATCCTCCTACATGCACTACTGGATGGAGCTGGCCGGGGGCCGGAACATGGCCGCGGACAACATCAGTGCCGAGAACGTGGTCAGCGCCGAGCAGCTCATCGAATGGGACCCCGAGGTCATCACGCTGGGAGGCTTCGACACCCGCACCCCGGCGGACGTGTACGCCGACAAGTCCCTGGCCTCCGTGTCAGCAGTGCGCAACCGCCGCGTCTACAAGGCTCCGCTGGGCGGCTACCGCTGGGAGGTCCCGTGCGCCGAATCTCCGCTGATGTGGCAGTGGGCCGCCGAGATCTTCCATCCCGGGCTCACCCGGCACAACCTCCGCGCAGCCATGCGCGAGAAGATCAGCTACCTCTACGGCTACGACATTTCAGAGACCCAGATCGACGCCGCCCTCCGCCTGGACCTGAACAGCGCAAGCACCGGCTACGAGGTCTTCAGTGCCTGAGACAAGGACGGGCACGACGACGGCGGCTGGCGCGGGCATCGCACGGGCGGCCCCGGCGGCGGCAGTTGAGGCTGCCGGCCTGCCCATGCCGCCGTCGGTCTCTTCCCGGCCGGCCCCGCCCGAATCATCCCGCCCGCCGGCCCGCAGCCACCGGCTGCCGCTGCTGCTGTGCGTCCTGATCCTGTGCGCGGTGGCCCTGGTGTCCATGGCCGCCGGCCGGTACTGGGTGCCGCCAAACGAAATCCTGCGCATCCTCGCCAACGAGGCAACGGCACTCTTCGGCGCCGGCGGGGGAGAGGGCGCGCTGCGGCGGACCTGGACCGATCAGGAAGCCACCGTGGTGCTCGACGTACGCCTGCCGCGCGTCCTGCTGGCGTTCCTGGTGGGCGGGGCGCTGTCCCTGGGCGGTGCCTGCCTGCAGGCCCTGTTCCGCAATCCGCTGGTCAGCCCGGACATCATCGGCGTCACCGCCGGAGCGTCCTTCGGCGGCGTGCTGGTGCTGACCCTTGGCCTCTCCGGCGGCTGGATGGTGGGCGGTGCGTTCGGCTTCGGCCTGGCCGCGCTCGCCGTCGTGCTGGCGCTGGGGCGGATGGGCGGAGCCGGCGGCCCGATGCTGATGATCGTGCTCGGCGGAATCGTGGTGGCCGCGTTTTTCAACGCGATGGTCTCCTTCATCACCTACACCGCCGATCCATACTCCGAACTGCCCTCGATTGTGCACTGGCTGCTCGGTTCCATTGCCGCCGCCAGCTACACCAAGGTCCTCACCGCCCTGGTCCCCGTGGCGATCGGTGCCGCCGTGGTGCTGGCGATGCGCTGGCGCCTGAACGTGCTTTCACTGGGCGACGACGACGCCGCCGCCCTGGGCGTGAACCCGCACCGCTCCCGCGTGGTCCTGCTGTGTGCAGTGGCCCTGATGACGGCCGGCACCGTGGCTGTGGCCGGCGCCGTCGGGTGGGTGGGCCTGGTGGTTCCGCATCTGGCCCGCCTTTGGATGGGACCGGATCACCGGGTGCTGCTGCCGGCGTCGCTGCTGCTCGGCGGCACCTATCTGATGCTGATCGACACCCTCAGCCGTTCCCTGTCCAGCAGCGAACTGCCGCTGGGCATCCTTACCGCCATTATCGGCGCCCCCGTTTTTGTGGTGCTGCTGGCCCGTTCCCAGAAGAAAGGCGCGCTGTCATGACCGTCGTGTCAGCCCTGACAACACCCCTGAGTGCAGCTCCGGCAACCGCGCCGGCCGCCGCTGAACCTGCGGCAGGCAGGTCAGCCGCACCGGCCGCCGCAGCCGGCCCCTTGATGTCCGTGACCGGGCTGGGCTTCCGTTACTCGCGGCTGCGCCCCTGGCTGTTCCGCGGCCTGGGCTTCGAGCTGGAACGCGGTGAGATCCTGTCCATCCTCGGCCCCAACGCACGTGGCAAAACCACCCTGCTCAAGTGCCTCTCCGGGCTGCTGACGCCCCGCGAGGGACAGATCAGCTGCGGCCCCGCCGTCGGCTACGTACCCCAGGACCACGGTGCCGGCGGCACCTCCTTCACCGTGGCCGAGATGGTGCTCATGGGCCGCAGTCGGCACCTGCGCGCCTACCAGACCCCGCGCCGCGAAGACCACGACGCCGCTGACGCCGCCATGGAACGGGTGGGCGTCGCCGCCTGGGCCAACCGCAGCTACGCCGAACTCTCCGGCGGCCAGCGGCAGCTCGTGCTCATTGCCCGGGCGCTGGCCTCCGGGTCCGAACTGCTGATCCTGGACGAGCCGGCCTCGGCCCTGGACCTGCACAACCAGTCCCGCGTGCTGACCGTACTCTCCGGCCTCGCCGCCGACGGGATGGGCGTCATCATGACCACGCACCACCCCGACCATGCCCTGCACGTCTCCCGCAATGCGCTGCTCTTTGTCGGCAGTGACGACACCCGGTGGGGGCCCACCGAAGAGCTGCTCACCGGCTCCGCACTCTCAGCGGTCTACGGATTGCCCATCTGCACCCCCACCGTGGGCACCGTCTCCGGCGACCGCGTGATTGCCGTGCCGGACTTCGGCCCCTCCTGCCGTGCGGACTGCCCCGTGCCTCCCCAGTCCGGCGCCGCACTACCTCCCCAGTCCGCAGCCGCACTGCCCTTCCGAAAGGACCTTCCGTGATTTACCGCCTGATCGGCGACGCCCCGATGCGCGGCCAGCGAGACCCCTCGTGGCGCGGTGCGCTGGACGACGTGGACGCCTACGACCTGAACGACGACGCAGCCCGCGCCCGGATCCTTTCCGCCGGCGGGCTGATCATCGGCGGCGGCGCTGACCATCTGCTCCTGGCTAAACACCGTGACGCGCTGAACGGCTTTGTCCGCGGCGGCGGCCGGGTGCTGGTGAACGGGCAGGTCGTGCAGCCGTTCATCGACGGACTGGCGCCGTGGCGGAAGCTGGAATTCCGCGGCCCGCAGGATGTGCGGCCACACTCCGTGGAACCGCATCCGGTCTGGGACGGCGTCGACTACCGGGATCTTCACTACCGCACGGGCGTCCCCGGGACGCACAGCTACGAGCGGCTGGAGGAAATCGGCGTCGCCGGCTTCTACGGACGCGGCTACCACCTGGACCTGCCCGACGGCGCCCGGACCGTCACCGGAATCGGCCAGTACCGGCTGCCCCTGGACTACAGCTACCGGCTCGGAGCGGGCGAAGTGCTCGTGCACGGCGGCAACGATCTGGAGAGCTTCTCCGACGAAAAGTACTCCACCCGGAAGCTCGGTCCCAACCTGGTGGCCTGGCTGGACGGCGGTTCCGGGAACGGGTCCGTTTCTGCTTCCGGGGTCCGGTCCCGCCACGACGCTGAAGGAGTCCGCGCATGAGCGCCGCAACCGCTACCGCCGCTGCGACGACCGCCGCAGCCACGACCCCCGTCGCATCGACCGCCGGCGCCGCGGCTGCTGCCGGGCCCGGAAGTGCCCCGCGCATCGGCCTGCTGCACGGCGGCACCTTCCCGGCGCTGCGCACCGTGGCCGATCCGGCGCTGGCACCCTACCGCCTCGAGCCGGTCTACCTGCCCGATGCAGATCCGGCCGATCTGGCCGCCCTGGACGTGATTCTGGTGGGAGACCGCCTGCATCAGGGCCAGCTGGCCCGTTTCGCTCCCGCGGTCCGGGCGGCGCTGCAGGATCCGGCCAAGACGGTGGTCGTGCTTGGCGAAAACAAGGTGGAGAACTGGCTGCCGGGTGTCGGCTACACCTTCCGCCCCACCGTGTTCTGGACCTGGCGCACCGGAGAGGACAACGGCACCCGGCTGCGGCTGCCCGGGGATCCGCTGTGGGAGTACTTCACGCCGCGCTCGGTCTCCTGGCACCACCACGGCCTGCTGCATCCGCCGGCCGGTGCGCGTTCCCTGGTTGTCATGGAGGAGGACGGCACCGACTCCGGCGCCCTGCTCTACGTGGACGAGGTGAACCAGCCGGCCCGCCTGCTGGTGACCACCATGGACCCGGTCTACCACCACGGGTCCGGGTTTATGCCCGGTGCGTCCCAGCTGCTGTACTCGCTGCTGCGCTGGGTCACCGCAACGCACGTTCCGGCCTAGGAGCGGGCGCCGGAATCTTCCGGAGCTCGCGGCTAGGTCCTGGTCGGCGTCGTGCCCGGCGCCGAACCCTGCACCTTGCCGAAGTAATAGGCGAGGAAGATGCTCATGGAGACGGCTCCGGCCAGGACCGCGGCCCGCTCGCGGGCGCCGGTGGCGGTACGGCCCAGCAGGGCGGTGCCGCCGGCGGCGTTCAGGGAGCTCCACACGGCGTTGGCCACGGGGCTGGAGAGCCCGACGCCGGGCGGCGCGGCAAACGGCGTCGGAAACTCTTTCCCCTGGACAGCGCTGACCCCGTGCGGCACCGCATTGGCCAGGAGCACTCCGGCGAAGAACCTGGAAACGAGAGGCATGGGCGGTGATCCTGTCAGTGGTGGCGGGGCACGCGGGATAGGCAGTTGGGCCAGTGTAGGAGCCGCCTCCCAGCCTGTACAGCAGCTGCCGCAGCGTCAGCCCAGGACCAGTTTGACCGCCAGGGCAAGCATCACGATGCCGATGAGCAGATCCAGCACCTGCCAGGTGCGCGGCCTGCTGAGGGCTCCGGACAGGGCACGGGCGCCGAAACCGAGACCGGAGAACCAGAGGATGCTGCCGAGGACGGCCCCCGCGGCGAAGACCCACCGCAGGGCCTCGCCGTACTGGTTGGCCAGGCTGCCCAGCAGCACCACGGTGTCCAGATAGACGTGCGGGTTCAGGAAGGTCAGCGCCAGCGTGGTGGTAATGACCGATCCGCGGGAGCGCGGCGCCTGACCGGTCAGCACGGCAGGTTTCAGTGCGGACCTGAAGGACCGGACCGCGAACCAGGTTAGGTAAACCGCGCCGCCCCAGCGCAGGATACGCAGAACCTGCGGGAAGTTTTCCACCAGAGCGCCGATACCCGCAGTTCCCGCAAGGATCAGAACGGCATCGCTCACCGCGCAGAGCACCACCACCGCAGCGACGTGCTCGCGGCGGATGCCCTGCCGCAGGACAAAGGCATTCTGCGCCCCGATGGCGACGATCAGTCCCAATCCGGTCAACAGTCCGGTACCCCAAATGCTCCACATACCTTTGACGGTAGTTCTGCACGGCGATGCAGACAAACGAAAGATTCTGAACCTGCATTAGATTTACTTCATGAACTTTGAGCATCTGCGGGCCCTGGCAGCGGTCATTGACGAGGGCACCTTCGAGGCGGCAGCGGACCGGCTGCACATCAGTCCGTCCGCGGTCAGCCAGCGGATCAAGGCGCTCGAGAAGTCGGCGGGCCAGGTGGTGGTGCGCCGGGCCATGCCCTGCACCGCGACCGACGCCGGGTCGGCGCTGCTGCGCCTGGCCCGGCAGGTGCAGCTGCTGGAAGCCGAGGCCCGGGAAGCCCTGGGGTCCGGGAGCTCGGCAGTGACCGCCACGCCCGTGGCCGTGAACGCTGATTCCCTGGCCACCTGGTTCCTGGCTGTATTTGAGGACGCCGCCGGCTGGGCGGACACCACGCTGGATCTGCATGTGGAGGACCAGGACCACAGCAGCCGGCTGCTGCGGCAGGGCGACGTGCTGGGCGCAGTGACGTCCGATCCGGCACCAGTGAACGGCTGCCGGGCCGTGCGGCTGGGGGCCATGCGTTACGTTCCCGCGGCGGCGCCCGGTCTGCGGGAGCGGTTCACCGGAGCAGCCGGCGTGGACTGGGAGGCGATGCCGGTGCTGCACTTCAATACCAAGGACGACCTGCAGCGCGGCTTCCTTGCCTCCCGCAACGTCTCCGGCACGCCGCCAATGCACACCGTGCCGTCGTCGGAGGCCTTTGTGGCCGCCGTGCGGGCTGGGCTGGGCTGGGGCATGGTGCCGGAACTGCAGGTAGGTTTCGACTTCGACGACGGCCGGCTGGTGCTGCTCGACGCCCAGGCCCACCACGACGTCGTGCTGTACTGGCAGTCCTGGACCCTTCAGTCCGAGCGGCTGGACCGGCTCACGGAGGCAGTGCGCCGAGCCAGCCGCCGGCTGAGAAGTTAGGCCGTGTTGATTGGGTTGATTCGGGTTCGCGTGTGTGAGTCTTTAGCGGTAACGCGACATGAGCCGCCCAGAAGGAGAAGATGAGTGCGATCTGCATTGCCGGGTAAGTCGTCCCCAAACACTACTGTCGCGCTGACGAAGGTTGCTCTTCGGCTTTTTCGACTTTCCGACCTTGCCGATGCGATTGGCGACCTGACGGGGTTGGGGCAGGCGAGTATCGAATCGTTGGTGCGAACGGCAGAGCAGGGCCTCGCGAATCGGCCCTCGGCAGAGTTCACCGCCGTTGCTACTGCGGACCGAGAATGGGTCGAAGGTGTGCTCACGCGCACATACATTGGGCTAGCGGCGGACCCCGCGCGTCCAATCATGGGCGAGAGCCTCATTGGCGCGGGCGCAGTCGTGCGGCTAGCGGATGAAGCGATGACCGCTGATGACCGTCGCGAGGTCGACGCCGCCTCCGACGATGTCCGGGCGTACCTGACTGCAGTATCCGAGTCCATCGCATACCTCATCTCCAAGTGGTACTCGACGAACGAGGAGCCGAATCGCGCCGCTATGTCTCAGGTGGCCGGCGAGACCCTGCAGACTGTTCGAGCGATTCCGGATCTGATTGAGGAGCTCAAAGCACACCTCGATTCATCCCTTGCCCCGGTCCTTGTCCGGCTCGAGCAATCGACGCTGGAGGATCCCAGTTCGCAGCCCGAGCCAGAGCCGGAGCGGATCGTGTTCCAGCTTGATTTCGGCTTCGCGCCCCTAGCAACTGACGCAGAACTCGCTGATCTCGTGAGCGCAGCGGTCGTGGCGGTACTTGAGGAAAGACCTGTATGCATTGAGGTTTCCTTGCCCACCCTCGACGAAGACTTGAAGGGGTTCGGCGACGCCGTGCGCGTGGCTCGGATGAAGCGGGAGCACCAGAACAAGGCGCGACGACTTCGACTCGCACTTTTGACGTTCTTCTCCCCTCAGGTTGAAGCTATGTGGGCCACTTACCTGCAGGGAGTGCCTGCCCGCGTCACGGTGGTTCGCGCACTTCTCAGGGAGCCGGAGACGACACGCGCGAAGCTGGACGTCTGGCGAACGACGCCCCCGCGTGCTTCGGCACCCATCTGGTTGACCCCCGACGAGGTACACGCAGTTGTTGAGAGCGTGCGCCTCGGTCAATGGGACCACCTCAGAGGTGGTGCTGGGTGGCGCGCTGCTGACGAGCTGCCGCGGTCCGTCATCGTCGAGAAGGTGATGGCCAGCATTCTCACCGAACTCGTCCGTGAGGAAGTAACAAGTGAGGAGGGCTGGGCAGCAGATGTGCTGTTCCTGCCGTCCTGGCACATTGGCCAGGGGTAGATATCACCGCGGTCCTAACCGAGTTTGCGGCAAGGACATGTTGATCAATTCTGAGCTGACCCAGATCAGCTGGCGGCGAGGTGACAGCGGTTCGGTAACTGCGGAGGAGCTTGTCCGCGGTCGCGCGGCCACGCTTATGCGATTCGGCATAGCCCCCTGTGTCCCGGGCGAGGGTGGCGCCGTGCTGATGCACACGCGCGATGGTCGAATCGACCCAGTCAATCGTGCCGGCGGGGCCGGCCTGCTTCTGCACCCCGACGAGCCGGTGATCAGCCCATGACCGCGACCTGAATGACGTGGGCTGGCATCAACGGCTCATCAGAGACCACAGGTCGTCAGAGATCTCCTGTCGCGTCACCACTTAAGGCTCGCCCAGGCGAACGCGAATCAACTTGATTAACGCGGCCTAGCTCACGCCGTCGTCGTCGGGTGCCTGGCCCGCAGCCATCGCCGCCCAGCGCTCAAAAAAGGCTCCGCCGGCGTCTTCATGGATCCGGTCGCCGGCAGTCAGCACAGGATAGGGCTTGGCCGGGACGCCGTCGGCCGGGCGCACGTCCACGTGCGCAACGTCGTACCCGAGTGCGTGCAGCTCATCGGCCATGGCGTAGTCGGTGCGGGAATCGCCGACGGTCCGCCAGACGTGCGGGACCTCGGTGCCGGCATCCGCCAGCAGGGCAAGGGCGCGGCGGGCGCCGAGGTCCTTGCCCACCCCCAGTGCCTCAATGTCGGTGGAGATGATTGTGGGATCGATCCGGTAATCGATGGAGTCGTCACTGTCCGGTGCGTGATGATCCAGCCGGCAGACGCCCAGATCGAACTTCCGCATCAGGGCCAGGGCGTCAGTGTCGAATTCCTGCTGCTCCCGGAGGTAGTCCGCGTTGGCTACGTCCACGTGCTGCTCCACCGACACCATGGCGCGCTTGGTCTCGTCGTAGAACATGTGGCCGCGGTACTTGGACGCCACGAGCTGGCGGACGGCGTCGGCATAGGTTTCGGGGAGGGCGAGGGCCGCATCGACCTGCGGTTCGGTGGGACCGGCCCCGGTGAAGGAGAACCACACGGCGCCCTTCTCGCAGATGGCATGCAGGGTGGTGCCGGCCGACAGACCGGCGGCGATCATCGGTTCCATCACCTGTTTGCGGATGAAGTCATCGGAACGGCCGGTGTTGAAAATGACGGGCCAGCCCGCCGCCGCCAACTGCACGAGGTGGTCGATGATGCCCGGCGGAACCGTCCGGGAAACCGGGCTGGCCACGGGGCCGTCGACGTCGAGCAGCAAGCCAAAGCGAGGAGAAGTCACCGTGCCAGTATTCCACTGCGGCCGGTGTGCGGCGAAAACCGCCCGGCCGGGCGCCGGACGTGTTTGTACTGGTGAGAGCCGTATTTAAGGCCCGAAAGACCGCTGTGGCCGTAATGTAACCCCGAATGGGCGCGCCCCGCCGGGCCCCGCTGTTTCAAAGCCTGCACTTCTTCTTTAGTCTGTATTAGTGATCTTCAAAGCTGTTGGCGACGGACGCCCCTACCCTGACCATGGATACGTGACACCCAAGGATTGGGCAGCGGTACCTCCCCGGCAGGTGCGGCTCGATGAGCTGGTAACCACCAAGAGCACCCTCGATCTGGGGGCGCTGCTCGCTGAGGACTCCACTTTCTTCGGAGATCTTTTCCCGCACGTCGTGTTATGGAGGGACACCATGTATTTGGAAGACGGACTGCACCGCGCCGTTCGGACCGCGCTGCACCAGCGGACCATCCTGCATGCACGCGTCCTCGTCATCGATGACTGACAAGACCTCCGGGGCGCCGCACCGGGACCGGACGGCGAAAGCCGACCCCACCGAGTGGCACGGACACCGGATTGTCACTGAAGATGATCTGGGGGCCGTTTTTGATCCCGAAGCTGATGAGGCCCAGCGGGTGCGCCTGGCCCGGCGGCGGCGCCTGCGGCACCGGATTGTCATCGGTGTCCTGGTGTTTGTTCTGCTGCTCGCGGCAATCTTTGCCCAGGCGGTCCTGCGCGGCTGGATAGTGCTGTCCGAGCCGGAGGCGGCACCGACGGCGTCCGCCGAGTGCCCTGCGGGACCGTTCACCTATCAGTCGCCGGACACCGTGACCGTGAACGTCTTCAATACGACGCCGACGCCGGGCCTGGCCACCCAGGTGTCCGATGCGCTAACCGAGCGCGGGTTTGTCCGCGGAACCGTCGGCAACAGCACGGTCAACCGCGCAGGCATGAGCGCCATCATCATCTCCGGCCCGGAGGGCGAAGCAGCGGCGTTCACACTGCAGCAGCAGATCCCCGGAACCCAGTACGTCCAGGACGACCGGGAGGGCTCCGCCGTGGACGTTGTCCTGGGCTCCGGCTACACCACCCTGGTGCCGCCGGAGAATGTTGCGGCCACCGCCACCGGCCCGATGAGCTGTCCCTGGATGACTGAAACGCCGCCGCCAGCCCCGGCACCCGCAGGCTGACCTGCCGCGGGCCGGGTGGCCTGCCGGGGGTGCGGATCCGGATGAGCTCCGGACACGGCGCCTTCTGGTGCAGCCCTAAACGTCGTCGACGGGAACCAAGACGCTCCGGGCGGCAGCACTTTCTTCCACGGCCGCGAGCACGCGCTGCACGGCCAGGCCGTCCTCAAACGAGGGTGACGGTGTCCGTCCGTACCTGATGCAGGCCAGGAAATCGGCAACCTCATGCACAAAGCTGTGTTCCCAGCCCAGGACGTGCCCCTGCGGCCACCAGGACGACAGGTAGGGGTGTTCCGGTTCGGTGGCGAGAATCCGGGTGAAACCCTGACGGCGGACGGGCAGGGTTCCGTCGAAGAACTGCAGTTCGTTGAGGTTCTCCAGGTCAAAGGACAGGCTGCCCAGATCCCCGAACACCTCGATCTGAAGGGAATTCTTGCGGCCCAGGGCCATTCGGGAAACCTCCACGCTGGCCACGGCTCCGCCGGCCAGATCCAGGGTGGCCCAGGCTGCGTCGTCAACAGTTACCGGCAGCGTCCTTGCCGGTTCCCCCGCCGCGGCTCCCGCAGCCTCGGCTTCGGGCCGTTCGGTGACGTAGGTGTGCAGCCGTCCGGACACGCCGATGATGCGGTCCTGAAGCAGGAAGCGGATCTGGTCCACCAGGTGCGAGGCGATGTCCCCGAGCGCGCCCGAGCCGGCGCGCTCCTTGTCCAGCCGCCAGGTCATGGGTGATTCCGCGTCGGCGAGCCAGTCCTGCAGATAGGCGCTGCGGACGGAGCGGATGGTGCCGAGCCGGCCTTCGGCGATGAGTTCCCGGGCCAGGGCCAGTGCCGGAACCCTCCGGTAGTTGAACCCCACCATGGAGGTGATGCCGCGTTCTGCGGCGCGGCGTGCGGCGTCGGCCATGGCTTCCGCCTCGGCCACGGTGTTGGCCAGCGGCTTCTCCACCAGAACATGCTTGCCGGCGTCCAGGGCAGCGATCGCCATTTCGGCATGCAGGTAGCCGGGGGAGCAGATGTCGACGACGTCGATGTCATCCCGGGTGAGCACATCCCGCCAGTTGGTGGTGAATTCCTGCCACCCGTACCGCTCCGCGGCCGCCGCAGCCTGTTCCGCATCCCTGCCGACCAGCAGCTTCTGTTCGTAGGCCGGAGTGTCAAAAAACGCCCGTGCGTTACGCCACGCCTGTGAGTGCGCCTTGCCCATAAAGGCATAGCCGATGACGGCGACCCCCAGCGGGCGGTCGGAGGAGGGGAGAGGCATGCGGAACATCCCTTGAACTGGTTGGAAGAAGCGGGTCTGGTTTGGTGGAAGGCTGCGGCGCTGCCGGGCTGCGTGATTCCGGGCTGCCGTGCTGCCAGCCGGAAGGCGGCCAGCAGCCCGGAATCAGGCCCGGCTCAGGCGAGCGTCAGGGCCGTCGGATCCCAGTCCTCGGGCAGGGCCGGTACCCGGGCGGCGGAGCTCTCCACCGTCACGAAGCTTCCGGTTTCCACGGACTCCGAGATTGCGGCCATGGCGTCCAGCACGTGGTAAGCCAGCTCGCCCTGCGCCCGGTGCGGGCGCCCTTCGCGGATGGCCCGCGCCATGTCCAGCACTCCCGTGCCGCGCGTGCCGGGAACTGACGGCGCCGGGATGGTCGTCCAATCGGTCGAGCCCGTGGCACAGATGCGGATATCGCCGTCGAACATGTTGGGGTCCGGAAACGCAATGGTGGCCTCGCTGCCCGTGATCTCGACGAAGCCCGGCCGCGGGTAGGGCGACTCAAAGCTGAAGATGCTCTGCGAGGAGGCGCCGCCCTCAAACTGTGCAATCGCACTGACGTGGGTGGGTACCGTGACGGCGAATTCCTCGCCGGCGCGCGGGCCGGAGCCGATGGTGCGGACTTCCTTGGCGCGGGATCCAAAGGCTCCGACCTTGCGGATGGAACCGAAGGTCTGCACCAGGGCAGTGAGGTAGTACGGGCCAATGTCGAAGAGCGGACCGGCACCCTCCTGGAAGAGGAAGGCGGGGTTCGGGTGCCACGATTCGGGCCCCGGGGACTGCATCAGCGTGAGGGCGGTCAACGGAGTTCCGATGTCGCCGCGTTCGATCATGCGGCGCGCGGTCTGCAGGCCCGAACCCAGGAACGTGTCCGGAGCGCAGCCCAGCCGCAGCCCGGCGGCATCTGCGGTCTTCAGCAGCCCGAGCCCGGATTCGCGGTCCAGCGAGAACGGTTTTTCGCTCCAGACATGTTTGCCGGCGTTGACCGCCGCGGTGGCGATCTCCACATGGGCTGCAGGAATGGTGAGGTTGACGATGATCTCGACGTCGGGGTGGTTCAGGGCGGCGTCGACGCCGCCGGACTCGGCGATGCCAAACTCCGCCGCACGTGCGGCGGCCACCTCCTCGAACAGGTCCGCCACGATGTGCACCTTCACGTCGGGGAAGGACGTGAGGTTCGTGAGGTATTCCTTGCTGATGACTCCGGCGCCGATGATTCCGACGCCGACAGGTCCCTGCTTGCTCATGCTGCCGGCCTTCCCGCGGTGAGGTAGTTGAAGCTCGCCTGAACGGCGTCCATCATGTTTCCGGCGTAGTCATCGAGTTCGACGACGCCGGTCTCCAGTGCCGCTGCTGCGGCTATAACGTCCCAGACGGGCATGACGCCGTCGCCCACCGGCAGCTGCGCCGCGGGGTCCGGCGTCACCGGGCCGTCCTTGATGTGGATAAACCGGACCCTGTCGCCGAGGCGGGCCAGCAGGGCTGCGGCGTCCTGCCCGCCCACTGCGGCCCAATAGGTGTCCACTTCCAAAACCACTTCGGGGTCCAGATGCGCGGCGAGGACCTCCAGTCCGGTGCGGCCGTCCGGAAGGGTTTCGAGTTCCCACCAGTGGTTGTGGTAACCCACCTTCACCCCGTAGCCGGCACCCTTGGCGGCGGCGTCGTTGAGGGCCGAAGCGGTGGCGGCTATGTCCTCCTCGGTTTTCCACCGGTCCTCGGGGACATGCGGGTCAATCACGGTGCCGATTCCGAGCATCTTGGCCGCGGCGAAGATGGCGTCCTGGTCGCTGCGGAGCAGCGGGGCGTGGCCAGAGGGGGCGCTCAACCCGTTCTCGTCCAGGGCCGCGGCGAGCTCTTGGGGGTTTTCGTGGAAGTTGTACGGTTCCACCTGCTGAAAACCTACAGCGGCCAACGCCTTGAGCGTTCCGGGGAAGTCCGCCTCCAGTTCTCGGCGGACGGTGTACAGCTGAAGGGAAAGTCTCACTCTGCGCTCCTCGGAAAAGTGCTGGCCTGATCTGGTGAATCGACTGCTGATGCAAAGGTGTCTTTCGCGGCAACGGTGCCGGGCGGAACCTGGCCGGACGCCATCAATGTGACGTGCGCCACCTTCAACCTAGGGAGACTTATGCCGACAGTCAAGCAAAAGTTGAACCAGTCGTTAGACTTCTGCCGGATGACTTTCATATGGGGGCGTGCTATTCGTTGGTCATGACATATATACAGGCCCCGGCCGTTGCCGGCAGCGCACCCGCCGGCAGGGACGGAACCGCCGGCAGGAGCGTGGCCAACGGCAGGAGCGGGATCACCGGGGGAGGATCTGCCGGCGCCGGGGCTCCGCCGGTCGGAAACCCGGCGGGGGATATGTTCCAGCTGCTGCGCGACGGGCATGCCCGCACACGGTCCGAGCTTGCGGCAGCAACCGGACTGGCGCGGTCAACGGTGGCAGCACGGGTGGACCTGCTTCTTGCCTCGGGACTGGTGGGCCCGGCCGGCGAAGCGGTGTCCTCCGGCGGCCGGCCGCCGTCGCGCGTTGCCTTCAATCCCGACGCGAAGATGGTCCTGGCAGTGGATGTGGGCGCCACCCATATCCGGGCAGCCGGGACAAACCTGGTGGGAACCGAGTTTTTCCGGTCCGCGGCGGCCATGCCGGTGTCGGCGGGTCCCGAAGCCATTCTGGACTGGGTGGTTGCGGCAGGGCGGGACATGCTCGCCGCTGCCGCCCGCCCGGAAGCGGATTTGGCCGGAGTCGGCATCGGGCTGCCCGGACCCGTGGAGCATCTCAGCGGACGTCCGGTGAAGCCGCCCATCATGCCCGGCTGGGACGGGTTCGACGTCGTCGACTACATTCAGCGCAGCCTCCGGGTTCCGGTGCTGGTGGACAACGACGTCAACATTATGGCGCTGGGCGAGCGTGCGGCGTACTGGCCGGGCCACGACGATCTGCTGTTCATCAAGGTGGCTACCGGCGTCGGTGCCGGCCTGATCAGCAGCGGCCAGCTGCAGCGCGGCGCCAACGGAACCGCGGGGGACCTGGGGCACGTGCGGGTGGCGCGGGGCGACGGCATGGTGTGCCGCTGCGGCAACACCGGTTGCCTGGAAGCGCTCGCCTCGGGGCCGGCGCTGGCCCGGGCCCTGCGGGAGGCGGGCCTGGCGGCGGAGACAGGCGACGATGTCCTGGAGCTGGCCCGGCACGGGGAGCTGCAGGCCATCCGTGCGCTGCGCCAGGCCGGACGCGATGTGGGGGACGTGCTGGCCACCTGCGTGAACCTGCTCAATCCCTCGGTGATCGTGATCGGCGGGGGAATGGCTGCCGCCGGCGAGCAGCTGCTCGCCGGCGTGAAAGAAGTGATTTACTCACGCTCGCTGCCGCTGGCCACCTCCAGCCTGCAGGTGGTGGCCTCCGCGGCCGGAGACCGCGCCGCACTGCTCGGCGCCAGCCTGATGGTGACCGAACATCTGCTCTCGCCCGAGGGCGTGGAGCGGGAGCTGGCCGCGGCAGCCGGGTAGGTTCGAAAGCTGGCTGCTAGCAGCCGTCCGGTCCGCAGGCGGGGCCGTCTGCCGATCCTGAAGCCGGAGGCGTGACCATCTGCAGCGGACGCGATTCCTCCCAGGCAGTTTCCAGCGCCTGGGTGAACAGTTCCGGGGGCTGGGCGCCGGAGATGCCGTACTTGCGGTCGATCACGAAGAACGGCACCCCGCTGACGCCGAGCTGCCCGGCTTCAGCAATGTCCGCGTTGACCTCTTCCGTGAACTCGCCGCCGGCCAGCATTGCCTGCACCCGGGCCGGAGCCACTCCGGCACGGGCGCCGATCTCAGCGAGGACTTCCGGGCTGCCGATGTCGCGGCCCTGCTCAAAGTGGGCCGACAGCAGCGCTTCCTTGACGGCGTCGGCCGCCGCGGGGCCCGCTTCGGTGCGGGCCAGATGGATCAGCCGGTGCGCGGAGAAGCTGTTCGCCACCACCAGGGAATCGAAGTCATAGTTCAGGCCGACTCCCGCCGCCTGGGCCGTGACCTGTTCCAGCATGCCGGCCAGCTGCACCGGATCGATGCCCTTGCGCTCGCTCAGGTACTGCACCTCGGTGCCGTCGTAATGCTCGGGCAGGGACGGGTCCAGCTGGTAGCTGCGCCACGAGACCTCCACGTCGTCGCGGTGCTCAAAACCGGCGAGTGCGGCTTCGAAACGGCGCTTTCCGATGTAGCACCAGGGGCAGGCAATGTCAGACCAAATTTCAACCTTCATGCCGGGTGCAACCTAGGAAACCACTCCGGCATTCCCGCTGCTGCGCGGAGCATCTTCGGCGTTGACCCACTCGATGCCCGTCTCGTCGACCAGCTCGGCGCGCATCCGGCCGTCACCGCGCACCCACAGCCGGTAGGCGACAAAGAGCAGCCCGATCCAGACGACACCCACAATCAGGGCCACCCGGGTATCCGGCATGACGCCCAGCAGTACCACGATAAACACCATGAAGGCCAGTGCCGCGTAGGACGCGACCGGCCAGAACGGCACGCCGAACTCCGACGCCGGTAGCCCCCGGCGCT
Source organism: Arthrobacter sp. Z1-15 (assembly GCF_054792395.1). Taxonomy (NCBI): domain Bacteria; kingdom Bacillati; phylum Actinomycetota; class Actinomycetes; order Micrococcales; family Micrococcaceae; genus Arthrobacter; species Arthrobacter sp. Z1-15. Next base: position 262,604 of record NZ_CP096454.1, read on the forward strand.
TCATCTCGCGCTTCATGGCGATGTGCGAAAGCAGGATCATCAGCCACACCCACACAGTTGCGAAGGTGGCGATCGAGGCGATGATCTTGAACAGGTCCTCGGGCAGCAGGGCGTTGAGGACGACGCCGGCGAGCAGCACCGCGGCCATGGTGGCCACCGTCATCCACGGCACGCCGTGCCGGGAAATTTTGGCGAACGACGCCGGTGCCTGGCCCTGCCGGGCCAGTCCGTACAGCATGCGGCCGGCACCGAAAATATCGGCGTTGATGGCGGAGAGCGCGGCGGTGATCACCACGACATTGAGGATATGCGCTGCCGCGGGGATGCCCAGGGAATCGAATATCTGCACAAACGGGCTGGTGGCGCCGTCGATGTCCTGCCACGGGAAGATCATCATCAGCACGGCCAGGGCGCAGACGTAGAAGAGCAGGATGCGCACCGGCACGGTGTTGACCGCGGCGGGGATGGCCTTTTTGGGGTTGTCCGCCTCGCCGGCGGTGATGCCGACCGTTTCGATGCCGCCGAAGGCGAACATCACGATGGCGAAGGACGCCAGCAGGCCCCAGAATCCGTTGGCGAAGAAGCCGCCGGAACCGAGCATGGTCTCCAGCCCGGGGTTTGCCGTGTCCGGCAGTCCGAAGCCGAACACCACGATGGCCGCGCCGCCGACGATCATCGCCAGGATGGCCGTGACCTTGATGATCGAGAGCCAGAATTCCGTCTCTCCGAAAACCTTCACCCGCATCAGGTTCAGTGCCGAGATCAGCAGGACCGCGGCAAGGATCCAGATCCAGCGCGGGACGTCGGGGAACCAGAAGCCCATGTAGATTCCCAGTGCGGTGACGTCGGCGATGGCCACAATGGCCATTTCAAAGGCGAAGGTCCAGCCGGTGATGAAGCCTGCGAACGGGCCGAGGTAACGGCTGGCGTACTGGCCGAAGGACCCTGACACCGGATGCCGGACAGCCATTTCGCCGAGTGCCCGCATGACCAGGAACACGGCTGCGCCGCCGATAATGTATGCCAGCAGGACGGCCGGGCCGGCCGACTGGATCGCTGACGCGGAACCGTAAAAGAGGCCGGTGCCGATCGCGGAACCAAGCGCCATGAACCGGATATGCCGGATATTCAGACCACGGGCCAAGGCCTGGGTAAAGGAGGACATTGAAGCAAACACACCTTGGGATTGGGGAGGTACGCCCAAACTAGGGGCCTATCCATGGTACGCCGGTGCGGGAGGGGCTGCCGTTCGCGGGGTCACGGCGGGCCCTGCGGGGGTGGCGACGGCGGGCTCCGGTAACTTCAACAGGGCGTCGGAAACTTCAATAGGGCCCGGACGGCAGCAGGGTCCGGAGCCGCACCCGGTCCCGGACCCTGCTGGTATTTCTGTGCTGGTATTTCTTTGCTGCGTTGTCCTCGCTGCGCTAACCGGAGCGCAGCTGCCGCCGCTACACCGCAGCGAGCTCCTGCGCTTCATGCAGGAACCGTGCGTAGGCCGGCACCGTCAGGAAGGTCGGGAAGTGCTCGCCGCAGGCCACTTCCTCGAAGAGCTCCCGGGCGTCGTCGAAGCGGTCGCCGTCAAACCGCTGCAGGGCCTCGAATTCCTCGTCCACGAGTTCCTCCACCCACTGGTGCGTGATGATCTCGCCCTCGTCGGTGACGGCTGAGGCATGGATCCACTGCCAGATCTGTGAGCGGGAGATTTCGGCGGTGGCGGCGTCCTCCATCAGGTTGTTGATCGCGGCCGCTCCGTTGCCGCGCAGCCAGGACTCGATGTAGCGGATGCCCACCTCGATGTTGCTGCGGATCCCGGTTTCGGTGATGACCCCGGGGGTTCCCGCGATGTCCAGCAGCGACTTCGCATTGGGAACCACGTCTTCCCGGCTGCGCCCGAGCTGGTTCGGCTTCTCGCCGAGCACGCCGTCGAACACCTCCATGGCCACCGGAACCAAATCCGGGTGGGCCACCCAGGACCCGTCAAAGCCGTCGTTCGCTTCCCGTGTCTTGTCGGCGCGCACCTTCTCCATGGCGACGTCGTTGGCCGCTGCGTCCTTGCGGTTCGGGATGAAGGCGGCCATGCCGCCGATTGCGTGGGCGCCGCGCCGGTGGCAGGCACGGACCAGCTGCTCGGTGTAGGAGCGCATGAACGGTGCCGTCATGGTGACCAGGTTCCGGTCCGGCAGGACGAACCGGGGGCCGCGGGTACGGAAGTTCTTGATCACGGAGAAGATGTAGTCCCAGCGGCCGGCGTTCAGTCCAGCGGCGTGGTCGCGCAGTTCGTAGAGGATTTCCTCCATCTCGAAAGCGGCGGTGATGGTTTCGATCAGCACCGTCGCGCGGATGGTGCCCTGCGGGATGCCGAGCAGGTCCTGGGCCAGGACAAAGATGTCATTCCACAACCGGGCCTCGAGGTGGTTTTCGATCTTCGGCAGGTAGAAGTAGGGGCCGCGGCCCTGTGAGATCAGGCGCTGGGCGTTGTGGAAGAAGTACAGGCCGAAGTCCACGATGCCGCCTGCAATCGGAGTGTTGTCCACCAGCATGTGCTTTTCCGGCAGGTGCCAGCCGCGGGGACGCACCACGATGGTGGGCAGGTCGGTGAGCGAGGTGCCCTGCAGCTTGTAGTCCTTGCCCTCGGGAGAGGTGAAGTCAATGCGGCGGTCCAGTGCATCGCGCAGGTTCAGCTGGCCGTTGACCACGTTGGCCCACGACGGCGTGGAGGAGTCCTCCATGTCAGCCAGCCACACCTTCGCGCCGGAGTTCAGCGCGTTGATGGTCATCTTGCGGTCCACCGGACCGGTGATTTCCACACGGCGGTCTTCCAGTCCGGGCGCGGTGGGCGCTACGCGCCAGGAGTCGTCTTCGCGGATGCTGCGGGTTTCGGGCAGGAACGTCGGGTCGGCACCGTTGGAGATCTGCGTCCGGCGGGCCTGGCGCTGCTGCAGGAGTTCCTGCCGGCGGCTGGCCGTGGCCCGGTGCAGCGCCTTGACGAAGTCCAACGCCTGCGGGGTGAGGATTTCCTCCTGCCGCCGCACAGCGGAAGCGGTGAGGGATATACCGTTCAGGGTGATGGGGTCGTTCATGGCGTTCTCCTTCGGGGTCTTTCGAGGCTGGGGGATGATGCTGCTGCTAAGAATCCGCCGAGATGGCAGAAAGTGCTCTTCTCAGGGCTGGTACGGGCACTTTCTGCCATCTCGCGGGATGGGTTGTGCCGGGGTGTTAGTGGAACTGGGCGGATTCGGTGGAACCGGCCAGCGCCAGGGTGCTGCCGTTCGGGTTCAGCGCGGTGGCGATGGCGTCGAAGTATCCGGTGCCGACCTCGCGCTGGTGCTTGGTGGCTGTGTAGCCGCGGGACTCGGAAGCGAATTCCTTCTCCTGCAGTTCCACATAGGCGCTCATGCCGTTGCGGGCGTAGCCGTGGGCCAGGTCGAACATCGAGTAGTTCAGGGCATGGAAGCCGGCCAAGGTGATGAACTGGAACTTGAAGCCCATGGCGCCCAGTTCGCGCTGGAACTTGGCAATGGTGTCGTCGTCCAGGTGCTTCTTCCAGTTGAACGACGGCGAGCAGTTGTAGGCCAGCATCTGGTCCGGGAACTCAGAGCGGACAGCCTCGGAGAACTTGCGGGCCAGCTCCAGGTCCGGAGTGCCGGTCTCCATCCAGATGAGGTCGGAGTACGGCGCGTAGGCTTTGGCCCGGGCGATGCAGGGTTCAATACCGTTGCGGACCTTGTAGAAGCCTTCCGCGGTGCGGACGGGCTGTCCGTCTTCACGGAGGATGAATTCGGAGTCACGCTCGTCGACGTCGGACGTGATCAGCGTGGCTGCCTCGGCGTCGGTGCGGGCAATAACGACGGTGGGCGTGCCGGCGACGTCGGCCGCGAGACGGGCGGCGTTCAGGGTGCGGACGTGCTGTGCGGTGGGGATGAGTACCTTGCCGCCCAGGTGGCCGCACTTTTTCTCCGACGCGAGCTGGTCTTCCCAGTGAACACCGGCGGCACCGGCCTGGATCATGGACTTCATCAGCTCGTAGGCATTCAGCGGCCCGCCAAATCCGGCTTCGGCGTCGGCGACGATCGGCACCAAGTAGTCATCAACGCTCTGGATGCCTTCGGCGAATTCGATCTGGTCGGCGCGCATCAGGGCGTTGTTGATGCGGCGCACCACGGTGGGAACCGAGTTGGCCGGGTAAAGGGACTGGTCAGGGTAGGTGTGGCCGGAGTTGTTGGCGTCGGCTGCCACCTGCCAGCCGGAGAGGTAAATGGCCTTCAGCCCGGCCTTGACCTGCTGCACGGCCTGGTTTCCGGTCAGCGCGCCAAGGGCGTTGGTGTAACCGTCGTCGCCGGCGTTGCGCACCTGGTCCCACAGCTTTTCAGCACCGCGGCGGGCCAGCGTGTGCTCTTCGGAGACCCGTCCGCGGAGGCGAACGACGTCGTCGGCCGTGTAGTCGCGCTGGATTCCTTCCCAGCGCGGGTTGGTGGCCCAGTCGGAAGCGAGCTGCTCGGCCGTGGGGGCGGTGTTCTGGTCCTGGGTCATTCGAACGTCTCCTTGAAGGGTTTTCCTGCAACCGCCTGCCGTTTTACCGGGGCGGTTCTTGCTGTGAAACCAACACTGCGGCAAGAACAACCCCCTTTCCAGAGGTTTTCTCTGGCAAGAAACGCACTTCTTCGCATAATCTGAAAATGTGACTGACACAACATGGCACCGGCCCGCTCCGGCACCCCGCAAGCCGGTTCCCGGCTCCGACGTCGAACGGACGGTGGACGTCATCAGCATGGGCCGGCGCATCCGGCACCTGCGCAAAACCAAGGGGATGACCCTGGATGATCTCGGTGCCGCCGTGGGTACCGTCGCCTCGCAGCTGTCACTGATCGAAAACGGCAAGCGCGAGCCAAAGCTGGGCATGATGCAGTCGCTGGCCGCCGCGCTGGACGTGAGCATCGACCAGCTGCTGGGGTCGGAGCCGCCCAGCCGGCGTGCAGCGCTGGAGATCGAGCTCGAGCGGGCCCAGCGCGGACCGCTGTACGCGTCCCTTGGGCTGCCCACGGTTCGGATCAGCTCCCGGCTGCCCACTGACGTGCTCGAATCCCTGGTGGGGCTGCAGTCCGAGCTGGAGCGCCGGCTGAACGAGCAGGTGGCCACCCCCGAAGAGGCCCGCAGGGCCAACGGTGAACTGCGGAAAATGATGCGCGAACGCGACAACTACTTTCCGGAATACGAGGAGGCCGCGCAGCAGGTGCTGGACTCCGTGGGCCATACCTCGGGGCCCCTCTCGCAGCACGTGATCGCCGATATCGCGGCCCACCTGGGCTTTGCCCTGCACCATGTTTCCGACCTGCCGCACTCCACGCGGTCCGTGACCGACCTGAAGAACCGGCGGATCTACCTCACCCAGTCCCAGCGCTCGGACCACGATCCGCGGTCGGTGCTGCTGCAGGCGCTGGGCCACTATGTCCTGGGCCATCAGACGCCGCGCAGCTACGGGGAGTTCCTGAGCCAGCGGGTGGCGACCAACTACTTTGCCGCAGCGCTGCTGCTGCCGCAGAACGCCACCGTCGAGTTCCTGCAGCGGGCCAAGGCAGCCAAGGAGATTGCGGTGGAGGACATCCGCGACGCCTTTGCGGTGTCCTATGAGACGGCGGCCCACCGGTTCACGAACCTTGCCACCAGGCACCTGGGCATCCCCACCCATTTCCAGAAGGTCCATGAGTCGGGCATTGTTTACAAGGCCTACGAGAACGACGGCGTGACGTTTCCGGCCGACCACACCGGCGCCATCGAGGGCCAGCCGATCTGCCGGTACTGGACGTCGCGGGAAGTGTTTGCGGTGCCGGACAAGTTCAGCGCCTTCAACCAGTACACGGACACTCCGGCCGGCACCTATTGGTGCACCGCCCGCACCGAGCGGAGTTCCGGCGGCCTGTTTTCACTCAGCATCGGCGTGCCGTACGCCCACGTGAAGTGGTTCCGCGGGCGTGACACCACCGCCCGATCCAAGTCCCGCTGCCCGGACCCGGACTGCTGCCGCACGCCTCCCGGCGAGCTGGCTTCGGAATGGTCCGGATTCGCCTGGCCCAGCGCCCGGGCGCACTCGCACCTGCTGGCAGCCCTGCCGCCGGGGGCGTTCCCCGGGGTGGACGAGACCGAGGTGTATTCGTTCCTGCAGTCACATTCCGGGGACTGACCCGGGGGACTGATTCCGGGGACTGACCGAACTCCGGTCAACCGTTAGGGTAGGTCCATGCCAGAGATGCCCGAAGTGCAGGGTCTCGTCGACTTCCTGCGGGAAAACCTCCTACCGTCCGGCGCTCCGCCGGCTGTCATCTCCGAGGTGGAGGTGTTGTCCTTCGCGGTCCTGAAGACCGCGGACGTGCCGCTGGACGCGCTGCAGTCCGCGCCGGTGTCCGCCGTCGAACGCCGCGGCAAGTTCATTGTCCTCAGTGCCGGCGGGGTGCACCTGGTGATGCATCTGGCCAAGGCAGGATGGCTGCGGTTCTCGGATGCGCTGAAGCCGGGCCGGCTGCGCCCCGGCAAGGGGCGGATGGCGCTGCGCGTGCGGTTCGCCCCGCGGGAAGGACAGGGCAGCGCCGCGGATGAGCCCGGGTTCGACCTCACGGAAGCGGGCACCAAGAAGGCGCTCGCGGTTTATCTGGTGCGGGATCCTTCCGATGTTCCGGGGATCGCCCGGCTGGGGCCGGAGGCGTTCGACGTCGACTTTGACACCTTCGCGGCCCTGGTCGCCGCACACCGGGGCCAGATTAAGGGCCTGCTGCGGGACCAGTCGGTGATTGCCGGGATCGGCAACGCCTACAGCGACGAAATCCTGCACGCCGCCCACCTGTCGCCGTTCGCCACCGCCGCAAAACTGAAACCTGAAGAAGTCTCGCGGCTCTACCAGGCGCTGCGGGCCGTTCTCGAGTCCGCGAACGCCAACGCGGCCGGCCGGCCGGCGGCCGAGCTGAAGGACTCCAAGCGGCGGGCCATGCGGGTTCATGCCCGCACGGGAGAGCCCTGCCCCGTCTGCGGGGACACGGTCCGTGAAGTCTCCTTCGCCGATTCATCGCTGCAGTACTGTCCCACCTGCCAGACGGGCGGGAAACTCCTTGCGGACCGGAGGCTGTCCAGGCTCCTGAAGTAAGGATTACGGCGGGAGACGCCGCCGGTCTCCACACAGAAGAGCAGGCCACGCAGAAGAGCAGGTCCCGGATTCCTCCGGGACCTGCTCTTTGCCGTGCTGGTGGTTACTGCGTTTCGGAACTAGGTCCTTTCGGAACTAGAAGGAATTGCAGCCGCCGTTGTCCTTGTTGTAGGTGTCCAGGCGGTGGATGAACGCCGCCATGGCTTCACGGGACACGTTCTCGTACGGGTGGAAGCTGGCATCCGGGTAACCGGTGGAAACACCGGAGTCCTTCATCCACGAGATTTCCTTGTGGAACTGGTTGTCCACAGCAACGTCGGTGAACGATGCCGTACCGGGTGCCTGGTAGCCCAGCGCATCCTGGACGGAGCACTGCTCGCCGGCGAACCGGCTCATGAAGGCAGCCATTGCATCACGGGCCACCGGAGCAACCGGGCGGAACGAACCGTCCGGGTAGCCGGTGGAGATTCCCGTGGACGCAAGCCAGGAGATTTCCTTGTAGAACTGGGCGCCCGGTGCGATGTCCGTGAAGGGGGATGCATCCGGTGCGTCGTATGCCGGGGAGCCGGCCAGACGGTACAGGAATGCAGCCATGGCATCACGGTTGATGGAGCCGGCCGGACGGTAGGTGCCGTCGTCGTAACCGGTGGTCAGGTCCTGATCGGCCATCCAGTTGATGTCATCTTCGAACATGCCGCCCGGAACGTCCGGGAAGCGCAGCGGGCCGAGTTCAACCTTGGCGACCTGGTCCTTGACGCCTTCGGCGTTGTGGTGGTGCAGGAACAGTGCCTTGCCTTCGGTGGTGCCGGCCTGCCGGTTGACCGCCAGGCTGGCGGCGTCGGCGTCCACGAAGACGCTGGCGCCCTCGCTACCCTCGGCTCCCTGGAACCACAGTGCGGGCTCCGTGACGTTGAAGCCGATCCAGTCGGTGGAATCAACGGGCACCATCTGGCCGCTTTCATCAACGCTGAACGCGTTGATGGTGGAAACCCGGTACTGAATCGGTGCGGACTGCGTAACGTCCAAACCGAGGGCAGCAACGGGGATGGGCAGAGTGACCACATTGGTGTCGAAGTTGTTGGTATCCCTGTCTCCGAGAGTGCCGTTCACCGGGAAGATGGCCAGCGGATCGCCGGTTGTTCCGTCGACGATCGGGTAGAGGGTAAATACCGCGAGGTCCACTCCATCAAGCGTGCCTGTGGCAGCCAGGAAGTCAGCCGCGCCGTCGTTGTTGGTATCGAGCTCCACCGAAATCTGGCTGTTGCTGTTCAGCGAGGCCCAGTTTTCCCAGGTGCTCAAGCCAACGTTGAGGACGGCCTCAGCCGGATCTCCGTTGGCGGCAGCGAGTGCCGGAACGTTGGAGGAAGCTCCTACGGTCCGCAGGTCCAGGGAGTACAGCGACTCCAGGGCCAGGTCGCTTTCGCGATCGCTCTCAGCGCCAAGCACCAGCGGGGTCACGAGCGAAACATAGGCTTCGCTGTCCTGGCCCTGGTTCAGGGCCCGGCCGCTGAAGGAGGCCAGCGTAGAGAGCGCGGACTCGTCAGCGAACGTGATCTTGGAGCTTGCTTTCATGGTGGAGGTCGGCTTCGGAGCGGAGTAGACCGGCACCCGGAGGGTTTCGGAGTTCTCGCTCGTCAGCTGCAGCCGGCCCGAGGCCTCCGCAAGGTACTGCCGTGCGATCTCGGCTTCACCCTGGACCTTCTCAGCGGCGGGGTCAATCGTCTTGGCCAGCGCCGCGGGATCCGCGATGCTGAGCGTGACCGGGACGGTTGCCTGGCCGTTGGCCGGAACGGAGACCGGTGCGGTTGAGGTGGTGATGGAGACGCCGGGAACCTGTGTTGCGGCCAGGTACTCGGCTGTGAAGGTCTGCGGGGAATCCCCCTTGTTCTCGACGGTGACCGAGCGGGTGAGCTCGATCGGCTTGGCGCCGAGTTCCAGGACGCCGAAGTTCACCGAAGTGAGCCGCGGATTCTCGGAATCGTAGGCGAAGACCTTCGTCTCGAGTGCGTCCAGCGCATCCACACGTCCCGAACCAACGCGGTTCGGAGCGTAGGCAATTCCGTCGGCCGTCAGGAGATCGTGGGTGGCGGTGTTCATGATGATCGACTTGACTTCATACGGGTTGTAATCGGTCGCAGCAATCACCAGAGCCGCAATGCCCGCAACGTTCGGAGCCGCCATGGACGTTCCGCTCTTGATGGAGGCACCGGTGCCGGTACCCACCTGGGCGGACTTGATCTGGGTGCCCGGTGCGGCGACGTCCGGCTTGATGACGCCGTTGGAGCCGTGGACGCCGCGCGAGGAGCTGGCGTTCAGGGTATCCAGTGCGCCGGACTCTCCGGTTACTGAACCCAGCAGATCGGTGGCGAGCTCGAGTTCGAGCGTGCCGGCCTCTGCTGCGGGGCGCAGTTCTTCGGAGGAATCCGCAGTCAGCTGGATACCGGGAATCAGCGCGTTGCCGCCCACTCCGGCATCAAAGCCGTTGAGGGTGGAATCGACGACGACGCCGGCGAAGCCGGCCTTCTCGGCGTTGTCCCAGCGGACCTTGGAACCGCATTCGCGGGTGTTGGAGTCGTCATCCCAGGAAAGCCAAACCCACTTGCCGGCATTGTCGCCGGCATCCAGGGGAGCACATCCGTCGGAGTTGTCGCCGTCCGGACCCATGACAACGGTGCCCGTGAGGGCGTCCGCCGGCGCGCCTGCGTAGTTGAAGCTCGCCGTGTACTGGCCGGATGCGGTTCCTGCCGCGGGCGCCAGGACCTTGGCTGCGTCCAGGGTGGTCTGCGAACCGACGCTGTTCGCTACGGTCAGCGCTGTTTCAGCGCTGCCCGGTGAACCGCCGATGTCATAGATGTCTCCGGAGTTGCCGGAGGAAACCACGGACAGGATGCCCTGCGCGGTCAGCGCGTTGACAATGTCGTTTTCCGGATCATCGTAGGCGGGGAAGCTGGAGCCCAGGGACATGTTGACAACCTGGGCGCGGTCGCTGAAGTCGCCGTCGCCGTTCGGGTCCAGGACGTAGTCCAGGGCCTGGCCGACAACCTCGGAGGAGCCTTCACAGCCGAACACGCGGACGCTGACGATCTTGGCTTTGGGAGCAGTTCCCGGGCCGATGCCCATGGCATTAACATCGTCTGCGGTGAGGGTCGAGTAGTCGCCCTCGAAGGTGGTGCCGTCTGCGTTGGTGCCGTAGCCCGCGGCTGTGCCGGCAACATGCGAGCCGTGGCTCTGGCAGTCCAGCGGGTTCGCGTCCGGCTTGGGGATCGGGCTGTACAGTGCGGGAACCGACGGGTCGGCGTTGTAATCGTCGCCCACCAGGTCCCAGCCGCCGGCAAACTTCTCCGGGTCGTAGAGACCTGAATCCGGCGCCGGCATGGAATCCGAAGCCTGCGCCTGGGCGAAGGCTTCCAGGGTGCCCGGACCGCCGAAGTCGGCGTGCGTGTAATCCAGTCCGGTGTCGAGGACAGCGATGGTGACGCCCTCACCGGTCTGGTCCCGCTGAGTCCAGGAGTCCAGGGCCCGGACATCGATATCCCCGCCCTTGTTCTCATAGGTCTTGGGGATGATGCCGGTGATTTTTGCGACGTCGCCGCGGGCAGCGAGGGCCCTGATGGCTTCTGCATCACCGTTGATGGCAACACCGGGAATGGTGTTGGTGGTGGTGTAAAGGATGCTGGAGGAAGCCTGTGCGGCAACTTCCTCAGCCTGTGCTTCAATCGAGGCGCGGATCTGCTGCACCTCGGCCGACTTGTTCTGCGGTGCCGCAAGCCCGTCACGGACTTCCTGCGGCTGAGTCTGTTCAAAGGCGCCTTTGCCGGTGAACTGAACGAACACTGAGACCGGGCCCTGCTTTGTGGACAAGTCAGTGGAGACCTTGAGATCAGGCGTCACGCGGGCAAGGCCCTGTGCCGTCGGATCACCCTGTGTGTTCCCCTCCACGGCCGAAGCCGGGGTCCACATACTGGAGACCAAGGCCAGGCCGGCAAGTGTTGCCAGCGTGGCCCTTCCTGATCTCCGATGGTTTGGATTGTTCATACTTCTCCTTATTTAAAAGAGGATGCCGGAGCCTGGGGCCGGAATCTTTGATCCCGAATCCCACCGACCGAGGCTGGGCAATGAGGTATTGACTAAAGACGAGCTGGGTAGTTCCGCGATTTTTTGGTCAGGAACAATCGGGGCGCTACCTGTACCTTTGTTCCTTCATAAACAGATGTCAACAGTAAAGACGAATCGTTTTATTGGGCATGCTGCAGCGCAGTGCGGCGGCACCTGCCGGCACGGTAATAAGGGCACCAGGGACTCCCGGTATCGTGGGAACTGAAGCGGAGCCAACCCCGGGAGCCAAGTGTCAGCGCCAGTACCACCGTCCGTAGCCGTCATCGTGAGGACCAAGGACCGTCCAAAACTCCTGCAGCGTGCACTCAGGGACATCTTTGCCCAGACCTACAGCGACTTTCGGGTAGTTGTCGTCAATGACGGGGGCCGCCCCGAAGAGGTCCGCTCAGTGCTCGATCTGCTTCCGGAAGCCTCCCGGGCATTGGTCGCGGTGGTGGACCACGAGCAGAGCCGCGGAATGGAAGCAGCGTCCAATGCCGGCATCCGCAGCTGTGACTCCAAGTACATTGCCATTCATGACGACGACGACCTCTGGCACCCTGAATTTCTCCAGCGGACAGTCCACTATTTGGAAAACTGCTCCGACGCGGGGGTTGTCGTTCGGACGAACATACGCTATGAAGAAATCGTCGGGGATGAAATCCGGGAGACCGGTTCTGAACCTTTCTGGGGGGATATTCAGCAAATATCGCTCGGCGAGATGCTGCAGATTAATCGGGCCGTCCCCATTTCCTTCCTCTACCGCCGTTCCCTGCATGAGGAGCTTGGTTACTACGACGAAAGAATGGACGTCTGCGGCGATTGGGAATTCAACATCCGGGTCTTGTCTCGCCAGCCGATCGGGTTCCTCGACGGGGAACCGCTTGCGTTCTGGAGCCAGCGCCCTGCCGCCAGCGGTGCCGACGCGAACAGCATCTTTGACAAGTCGGAGGATCACCGGCGTTTTGACCGCCGTGTCCGGGACGAGTACCTGCGGCAGGACCTGGCCAAGGGCGGTCTGGGAATCCTGCTGGAAGTGAGCCGCCTGATGGAGGACCAGAAAGAGCTGCTGCTGGAGAATCAGCGGCGCATGGACGCGATGCAGGCGCAGCTCAATGATGCCATTGCGCGGTTGGAGGACACGGTTACGCACAGAACGAGTTTCAGCAGCATCCTGCGGCGGGGTAGCGCGGCAGCGTCAGCCCTCCGGGCGGCCCGGCGCGGGAAGCGCCGCGAATGACCGCCCGTATTGCCGTCCTGGCGGACCTTGGACAGGACGTCTACCACGCAGGCGACGAGGCGATGGGGCATGCCGCTGCGGATGAACTGCGCAGCAGGGGGCTGGAAGTGCTGCTGCTTTCCCGGAACCTGGAACAGACGGAGCTGTTGTTTGGCTGCGCTGCAGCAGCAACGCTGCCCTTTCCCTGGCCGCCGGTTGAACGCGAGGCTTACCTGCAGCAGATCCGCAGCCATCTGGACGGCACAGCCGAGCTGCCTGTCGGGGATCCGGCCCGAGCCCTGATCGGCGTGCTGTCGGAGTGCGACGGCGTGGTGGTTGCCGGAGGCGGCAACCTGAACTCGCGGTACGGCTGGCTGCTGTACGAGCGGGCTGCTGTCGTGGCGGTTGCCCGGGCGCTCGGAAAACCGGTGGTCATTTCCGGCCAGACACTCGGCCCGCAGCTGACGGCTCCGGACACCATCGCGTTGGCCGGGATGCTTGAATCGACGGAGCTGAATTCCATGCGGGAGCCGGCATCCCTGCAGCTGGCCCGCAGCCTGGGCGCGGCTGCCGTTGCCGGTTTGGACGATGCTTCCTTCCTGGCGGCTGAAGAACCGGCGATCCACGAACCGGCGATCCACAATCCGACGCTTCATGAACCCGAGCCCGTCGCACCGGCGGGAGCCCGGGCGGAGGCCCTGGCTGAAGGGTTGCCGGAGAACGGCTATGTGGCCGTGACCGTCTCACCTTCGTCCGAGGTGCCCGATGATTTCGCCGCCCGGCTCGGCGAACAGCTGGACGTCCTGTACCGGCAGACCGGATTGCCGGCAGTTTTTATCGCCCATATGGGGATCGGCGCGGACCGCGGCTGGGACATCGACTCGCATGCCGGAATCGCCGCTGCCATGACCACACCGTCCCTGCAGCTGCCGGTCCTCCCGGCGCGGCAGGTTGCTGCGCTGACAGCCGGCGCCTCCCTGGTCTTCACCTCCCGCTACCACCCGGCGGTCTTCGCACTGTCAGCGGGAGTTCCCGTCCTGGGTCTGGCCACGGACACCTACAGCGGAGTCCGGCTTGCCGGGGCTATGGAAAACTGGGGTCTGGCGGACTATGTCCTGCCGCTTCCCGCGCTGCGCGAGGGGCTGCTGGGTCCGGCCCTGGCAGAAACCTGGCAGCGTCGCACTGATATTTCCGCCCATTTGGCAGCGGTACTGCCGTCCCGGTCTGCCTGGAGCAGTTCCTGGTGGGACGCTGTGGCAGCCATTTTTTCGGCGCAGCCGCCGGCACACGGGTCCGTTGCGGACCTGCCGGGGGCACCGCCGTTTGGTGCAAGCGGGCTGTGGCTGGCCGCAGCGCAGCGGTGTGCGGCAGCTTTTTATCCGCGGTCGCGGATGGAGGCACAAGCCAACGTGGAAGAGGACAGGATTCGGTCGTATACGGAACGACAGGGCCATGAACTTGCGGACCTGCAGTCCGAGCACCGGCGCCTGCTCTCCTCACGGACGGTCACGGGCGCCTTGTCCCTGCAACGGGCGTACGCACGGCTCTTTCGGCGCTAGGACACCTGAGGCTTAGCCCGGTGTGCGGCTATCCGGGACTGGCTTGCGTTCAACACGTCAACCCAGCCGCACTGCCGGCCGTACCCAGCCGGCCGGTCAGCCGTACCGCCGGCCGTACCCAGCCGGCCGGTCAGCCGTACCCAGCCGGCCGGTCAGCCGCACCCGCCGCACGGTCAGCGGCGGCGGGTACGGGTCCCGGACTCACGGGTCCCGGAACGAGAGGGATCCCGGAGTGGGAGGTTCCCGGACTAGAGGGCGGGGCCGTTGCCGGCGTTGCCCTGCCACAGGGCGTCGAAGGGTGTGTGCGAGGAGACCCGGTTGCGGATGCCTTCGGTGACGAAGGCCTTGGCGGTCCGGGCAGCAGCCAGCGGGGTGGCACCCTTGGCGAGTTCCGCGGTGATCGCGGCGGCAAGAGTGCAGCCGGCGCCACTGACCGCGACGTCGCCTACCTTGGGCGCCCGGAGCACCTCCATGGTCTCGCCGTCGTAGAACACATCCACGGCGTCATCGCCTTCAAGCCGGACTCCGCCCTTGGCGAGAACCACGGCACCGGAAGCTTCGTGGATGCGGCGGGCAGCTTCCTGCAGGTCCTCCACGCTTTCAATGGCGTCCATTCCAGCCAGAGACATGGACTCGAAGTGGTTGGGGGTAACGAAGGTTGCCAGCGGAAGGATCTGTGCCTTCAGCGCCTGATCGGTGTCCAGTGCAGCACCGGGTTCCTGGCCCTTGCAGATGAGGACCGGGTCCAGGACGATATTCGTCCACGCCTGGCTCTGGAGCGCCTTGGCTACGGTGTCAATGGTGGCAGGGGTGCCCAGCATGCCCAGCTTGACCGTCGTCAGGTCATAAGCGGTCTGGATTGCCTCAAGCTGGTCGCTGATTACCTGGGACTCGACAGGTACGAAACGGTGGTTCCAGTTGTCCTTCGGATCAAATGACACGATGCACGTCAGTGCGGCGATCCCGTAGGTTCCCAGTTCCTGGAACGTTTTCAGGTCGGCCTGGGCGCCGGCACCGCCGGTGGCTTCGGAGCCGGCGATGGTCAGGGTGATTGCCGGAGCAGGGGTTCCGGCGGAGTGTGTGTTAACAGACATGACTCCATCTTCCACCCAAAGCGTTCACCGGTGCCAGCGGAACACCGGCCCACCCGGCACACCGTTTCCGGCCGCGTGAAGGCGCACCCTCTGCGGGCCGGTCAGGGATAGGCGCGCGCAAGGGGCCAAATGGCAGCCCGGCCGGCAGCCATGGACAGGCCAACAGCTGCACCCATGAGCAGCGGCACCATGGCGGACTGCACGATGAGGCCAATGATGAGCCAAGCGATCAGCGTCGGCACCAGGAAGAACGCGAGGACGTGAATGCCCTGGTTCATGACCCGGCGGAGGGACCACCCGAGGATAACGGCAACGGGCAGAGCAGTGAACAGGCCGAGCCCCGCGGCATAAAAGGCGGCGACGATGACGGTCCAGACGTAGCCCCAAAAGTCCCGCGCCGTGCCCCACCCCACTACCGCTGTGGCGATGGAAGCCAGAACCAGGCAGGCAACGGCATAACCGAGGGCGGCAGCCAGCGGCCCGGGAAGCACCCGGCGGGCAGCGCTGCCGGTGTCCGCCGGGGGCAGCGGAAGTGCGACGCCGTCGTCGGCTTTGTCAGTCATCGCGTCTGGCTCCCTGGAATAGGTGGACAACATCTTCCACGATATTGCGCACCACGGGCAGGCGGGAGAGGATGACGAGCTTTGCCGTCAGGGGAGCGACACTGTGTGCGAGCCTGCGGGAGCGGGTCTGTCCGGGTGAGCGGTCGTAGATCCAAAACAGGGTGATGCCCATGTGGACCAGCCATAGCAGTTCGGGCAGGTCATCCCGGATGGCCAGCGGGGGCTGCGGACGCGACACGGTGACGGCCTGCCGGAACAGCGCGATTGATTTCGCCCGCCCGACGCCGTCGTCCGCCGTGTTCCGGCGGCTCCGGCGGTCGGCAGCCGACGACGGCGACGGCGGCATGGCCAGCCGAAGGAAATGCGCCCCAAAGTCGTGATAGGGCTCCAGGATGTCCAAGTGGGCCAGCAGGATGAGCTTGAGGTGTTCGCCCAGGTTGTGTCCTTCGCGCAGCAGCGGCAGGGCACGGGTGCGGTGCTCGTCCTGAAGCTGCCGGTACAGCTCGGCCACGAGTTCATCCTTGGACCGGAAATAGTAATAGGCGTTGCCCACCGATACGCCTGCAGCTTCAGCGATGCTTCGCATGGTGGTTTTGGCGTAGCCCAGCGTGCGGAAGAGCTCGAGCGCTGAATCGATCAGTTGCCGCCTGGTCTGTTCGCTCTTGACCGTGGCGGCCATCAACACTCCTTGTGTTCAGTTGTATGCCCTCAATCTGCCCGGCACGCCCGCAAGTACATCACATTTTTGAACGTGTTCAAAAAGATGATGGTGCAGAGCGGCGGTGATCCTGCAAAGGGGCCGCGGCGGTGTTGCGCTCCGGAACGTGGCAGAATTGACGGCGGCCCTGACAGGCCGCCCGGTGCAGCGGGCACAGTGCTAATACAGCCGGAGACAGCTCAGGCGAACCACTACGAAACGGAACTCTCCATGCACACCTCCACCGGCGTCGATCCGGCGCCCGCCCCGGCCTTTGCGGCCCGTGGCAGCTCGCATTACGACATCATCCTGACGCTCATGTGCGTGGTGATTGTTATTTCCAACATCGGGGCAACCAAAGGTGTGGTGCTCGGGCCAATCTTCGGCGACTTCAGCATCGTCACCGACGGCGGCTTCTTCCTCTTTCCGCTGGCGTACATCCTTGGGGATGTCATCAGCGAGGTGTACGGCTTCAAGGCCGCACGCCGGGCAATCTTCACCGGATTCGCCGTGTCCGCGGCGGCTGCCCTCAGTTTCGCCGTGATTATTGCGCTGCCCGGATTCGATGATGAGTACGGGCAGGCCAAGCAGGCGGCACTGGAACTGGCGCTGGGGCCGGTCTGGCAAATCGTGGTGGCCAGCCTGCTGGGCTTCCTGGCCGGCCAGACACTGAATTCATGGGTGCTGGTGAAGATGAAGGAGCGGTTCCGTGAACGGGCCTTGATCGGCCGGCTCATGGCATCCACCGGTGTCGGAGAGTTCGCGGACACCCTGATTTTCTGTGCCATCGCTGCGCCCGTCATTGGCATAACCGATGCCGGCGGGTTCATTAACTACGTGATCTTCGGATTCGTCTACAAGACCCTCATCGAGTTCTTGTTTGTTCCGGTGACCGCTGTGGTTATCAAGGCCATCAAGAAGCGCGAGCCGAGTTACCAGGCCGCTGCAGCTTCTGCTCCGCCTGCCGGGTAAGGGCCCTGCGGTGGGGCGTTAGGCCTCCTGCCGCCTCTAGCGTCTTTGCTGGCTGTACCGGCTACCGGCTACCGGCTGCTGGCTGTACGGCCTGCTGGCTGTACCGGCTGCTGCGGCCTGCTGGACGGCAGTGTTCCTGTCCGGCAGCGGGAGCGGCTCGCCCGGCACGCGATCTTCCCCGTGCCCTTTTGCACCTGCCCTTTTTGCTCTAGCGTCACATCCATCGCCGTGCGGGCAGCAGGATGCTGCTCAGAGTTGGGCAGGGGCACGGCTGTCGGGAAAGACGCGGTTGAGCGACACGCCTCACGACATAGTTGAGGGGCGCGATTGAGCGCCGCGATTGAGGAGGAACGGCATGCAGGACAACGACAGCAGCAGCAATGACGGCACCCGGAACGATTCCGCGGCGGAAAAACAGAACAATCCCGCGGTAAAAGATCCTGGACAGGACACCGCCGGACGCGATGCCGCTGGCGCGGCAGGTGCCGGGGAAGCTGCCGACAACGAAGGCTTCCATGCCGGTCCTTCAGCTGACGAGGAATCGGCACCCGGCAGCGGGACCGGTGCTGCCTCCGGCGGGCCGGAAGATCCGCCCGAAACGGAACAGAGTCCGGTCGAAGAACAGGACCCGGACCAGAATCCGCCGCTGCCCCGAACTTGGAACTAGGGGCCCGGCCCCGAAGCTGGAACTAGGGGCCCGGCCCCGAAGCTGGAACTAGGGGCCCGGCCCCGAAACCGAACAACCCGAACAGCCCGGCCAGCCCGAGCACATCAGAACGCACGGCCAAGCCCGGCAAGCCCGGCAAGCCCGGCAAGCCCGGCAAGCCCGGCAAGCCCGGCAAGCCCGGCAAGCCCGAGCACATCAGTACGCCCGGCGCCGGCGTCCGGCTCGCTCCGCTACGCCTTCGCGCTGTAGTACTTCCCGAGGGTCTCAGCCTTGAAGTCGAAGAACGTGCCGTTCTCGATGGCGAGCCGGGCATCGTCAACCAGCTTCACGGTGAACCGCTCGTTGTGGATCGACACCAGAGTGGAGGCCACCATTTCCTTCGCGCGGAACAGGTGGTGGATGTAGGCCTTGGTGTAGTGCGCGCAGGCATAGCAGTCGCACCCCTCCACCAGCGGAGTGAAGTCCTTCTTAAACCGCGCGTTGGACAGGTTCAGCCGCCCGTACGGCGTGTAGAACGCCGAGGTCCGGGCAACCCGGGTGGGGGAGACGCAGTCGAAGGTGTCGGCACCGTTTTCGATCGCGGTGAAGATGTCATCCGGCTCTGAAATGCCGAGCAGATGGCGGGGCTTGTCCTCGGGCAGTTCCTCCGTGCACCAACGCACGATGGTTCCGAGGTTCTCCTTCTCCAGCGCTCCGCCTATGCCGAAGCCGTCAAAGTCCATTGATCCCAGATCGCGGGAGGCCTTCCGGCGCAGATCCTCGTACTGTGCGCCCTGCAGCACCCCGAACAGTGCCTGGTACGGCTTGCCGACCCGTTCTTCGGTAAGCCTGCGGTGCTCCGCGATGCAGCGTTCCGCCCACAGACGCGTCCGTTCCAGCGACATCTCCTGGTAGGCGCGCGAATTCATCAGCGTGGTCAGCTCATCGAAGGCGAACATGATGTCCGCTCCGATCTGGTGCTGGACCTGCATGGACACCTCGGGAGTGAAGCGGTGCTTGTCACCGTTGAGGTGGGACTTGAACCACACGCCGTCGTCGTCAATATGCGCGAGGCGTTCCTTGCCTGGCGCGACGGCGTCATCCGCACCGGTGGCGTGGGTGGTGCCGTCCGCGTTCATGTTGATGACCTTCTTAAAACCGGCACCCAGGCTCATGACCTGGAATCCGCCGGAGTCCGTGAAGGTGGGGCCGGACCAGTTCATGAACTTGCCCAGACCGCCGGCCGCGTCCAGGACGTCGGGACCCGGCTGGAGGTACAGGTGGTACGCGTTGGCCAGCAGCGCCTGCGCACCCAGGTCAGCCATCGACTCGGGCAGCACGGCCTTTACCGTGGCCTTGGTTCCTACGGCAATAAAGGCCGGCGTCGCGATCTCTCCGTGCGGCGTGGTGATGGTGCCGGTGCGGCCCTGGAACTCACCGCCGTTGGCCTGCGTCTGCTCAGCTGTTGGGGCAGTGGTTTCGCGCAGGCGCTTACCGAGGGCAAAGGAGAACGTTGAGGAGGACACCCCTCCATTTTGCCTTACCCGCCGACGAGGGAGGTGCGCTGCCGGATTCAGTGCCCGACGTCGTCGGGCGCTGGGATGCGTGCCACATTTTTCCGGAGGCGGTTATCCACGGGAGTACGGTGGAAAGTGCGGTTTTCGGCCGCAGCCTCCTACTGACCTGAAAGGCCGAGCAGCCTGCCTTGAATCACCTGCGCGATATGTTCCGGATCGCACCTGCCCACAATGACCACCAAGTGGCCATCCGGTGCGGACTCGGCGTTGGCGTTCCCCTGCTCCTGCTGCTGGCGTTCGGCCGGGTAGATCTGGCCATTTTCGCCAGCTTCGGCGCCTTCACCGGCATCTACGGCCGCAACGAGCCGCACCGCCAGCGCTTCGGCCACCAATTGCGGGCGGCAGCGCTCATGCTGGCTGTGATTCTTGCCGGCGCCCTGACCTCACGGCTGGACCCCGGCGCCTGGGACATTGTGGCGGGAACGACGGCGGTGGCCGGGCTCGGGACTCTGGCGACCGGATTCTGGCGGCTGCGCCCGGCGGGATCCCTGTTCCACATCTTTGCCTATGCCGCCATTTCGTCAGTACCGAACCAGCCGCCTCTCTGGCAGGCAATGCTGGTAGCTGCAGGCACTGTGCTCTTTTCCCTGGTGCTGGGACTCTCCGGCTGGTTCCTGCGCCGGTACCGCACGCCCTGGGAAAAGCCCGAGCGCCCCCGTTTCACCTCCGCCCAGCGCAGAGCCATTTATGCCGACGCCGGACAGTACGCTCTGGTGGCTGCGATCGCCGGATCCATTGCAACGGCAATGGGCATTGGCCACAACTACTGGGCCATGGTTGCAGCTACCGTGCCGCTGGTGGGGCTGACCGTGCGCAACCGGATTCACCGGGGGCTGCAGCGCATCCTCGGCACCTTCGGGGGACTGCTCCTCACGGCGCTGATCCTGCTGCCGGGGCTGGAGCCGTGGCAGATGGCGGTGGTCATTGCGCTGCTGCAGTTCGGTGCGGAGATGCTCATCGCCCGGCAGTATGCCCTTGCACAGGTTGTGGTCACACCGCTGGCCCTGGTGAGCACCGAACTGGCGCATCCCGGCGACCCGCTGCTGCTGGTTTCCGACCGGGCCGTGGAAACTGTTATCGGTGCGGCGGTCGGCATGACCATGGTTCTGGCTGTTCACCTGCATAACCGGCGCCTCCGCCGGCGCGCAGCTCCGGATCAGTCCGGAGCTGCTGACTAGAGGTCCGGCCTAGGGCCTGACTAGAGGTCCGGCCTGGGGCCAGCCTCAAGACCCGGCCTTCCTACAGGTTTAGGTTGAGTCCGCGAACGGCAATAAGTTCATTGCGGATGCGGCGGTCCAGTTCACTTTCCGACAGCGTCTGGGAACCGCCGTGGGCCCGCAGGTACAGCAGTGCATCGAGGCGCAGGACGCGCCAGTCGCGTTCGCTGTGTTCATCGCCCGCCTCGGCGGAGCGGTGAATCTCGCGGTCGTAGAGGTTGGGTTCGTTTAACTGCCGCTGCAGCATCTCCGCTGCCAGCTTGGCCTTGAGCGGGTCGCTTTCCGCGGCGTCACCAGCCCGGACTGCCTGCGCGTACGCCGCGGAGGTTTCTTCATCTCCGGACTCATGCGTGATGTGGGCGGCCAGCGACAGGGCCGCCTGAATCCAGTTCCACCGGCCGAAGTTTCCGTCGAACGGCAGTCCGGTGATGATGTTGCAGACCTGGAGGGCGTTCTCGGAGTCGTCCAGATCCACATACAGCGTGTGCGCCAGGTCGCGGACGTCCCGCAGGTTGCTTCCGGATTTCACGTTCAGTCCGCGGCTCAGGCGGGCCGAAATTTCCTGGACCTGGCTGTCCCGCGGGTGTGCGGCGGCAGCGGCGGCAACAACCGCTGCGTAGTTTTCCTCTTCAGCCGGAACCACGCGTACAGCATCGGCCGGCGCGCCGGCCGGGGCCGGAGCCTTCACGCGGACGGACGAACCATACGCCAGCCGCAGCGTCATTCCGTCCTCCAGGACCAGATGGACCAGCGCCGGTACACCGAAGTCGTCGTTCTCCACCGAGCTGTCCCGGACCGGAGCCAGCGAGGTGCTTTCGTGCACCGGAATCTGTCCGGGCGCGAGCAGCTCGGCATTGACCCGGAATGTATAAGACTCCGGTTGGCTCTCTGGCATGGCAGGTTCCTTCTCTTCGGACAATCGGCACCCAGTATATAAAGAAGCGGTAACGGGCGTTTAGCGTCCCCAGCTGGCCGAGGCCAGCGCCTGCCGGAGAAGGTCTCCGCGGCCGCCGGCAAACTCGGCGTAGATTTCCGGGCTCAGGGCCTCTTCCGGCGTCAGCCAGGACAGTTCGAGGGCATCCTGCCGGGGATCGCATTCTCCGGTGACGGGGATGAGATAGGCCAGGGCGACGGCGTGCTGGCGTTCGTCGGTCAGCCCGGACTGGGAGGGCGACGGGAAATACTCGGCAACGGCAAACGGCGTCAGCGCCGGCGGCAGCTGCGGAAAGGCCATGGGACCCAGGTCCTTTTCGAGGTGCCGCAGCAGTGCGGCACGGATGGTTTCCCGGTACATGACCCGTCCGGAGACAAAGGTCCGGACCATCTTGCCTTCGTCGGTGGCCTGCAGCAGCAGGCCCACCTCGGTTACGTAGCCCAGCGGGTCGCATCGGACCGGCACCGCTTCCACGTAGACCATGGGAAGGCGCTGCCTCGCCTCACGCAGGTCATCTTCGGAGAGCCAGCCGGGATAGGGATCAGGGGTACGAACACTCATAGCAGTGTTTTACCGCAAAGCGGCGGGGGCACTGAGCCGACGCGCGGCGCTTTGGCCCTCGGCTGAACTGGCCAACCCCTTTCCGGGGCATGTGCCGGGGGTTTCTGAAGCAGGTGCCGGAGGCATACTCTCTGGACATGGCCGGTACCTCGAAGAAGCCTGCAGGGTCCCGGACGGGACCGAAGGCGCCCCTGCCCGAATTGCTGCTCCCGGATGCCGCAGCCTGGCGGAGCTGGCTGGAATCCCACCACGCCGACTCGCCGGGGGTCCTGCTGGTCCTGGGGCGCAAGGGCGGGACCGTCACCGCGTTGTCGTACAACGGGGCGCTGCAGGAGGCCCTGTGCTTCGGCTGGATTGACGGGCAGGCCAACCGCCGCGATGAGGAAAGCTATCTGCAGCGGTTCACCCCGCGGCGTCCGCGCAGTATCTGGAGCCAGCGGAACGTTGGGTTTGTGGCACGGCTGGAAGCGGAAGGGCGGATGCAGCCGGCGGGGCGTGCCGCCGTCGAGCAGGCGAAAGCGGACGGGCGGTGGGACGCTGCCTATGCGGGCCCGGCAGCAGCGCAGGTTCCCGAGGATCTGCTGGCGGCCATCGCGGAAGTGCCCGCAGCGCAGGCCACATACAGCGTCCTGAACGCGCAGAACCGGTACGCCCTGTACTTCCGCCTCAACGCCCTGCGAACCGCTGCGGCCCGGGAACGGAAAATCGCGGACCTGGTCCGGATGTTGGCGGAAGGCCGGACGCCCTATCCTTAGCCTCCGCTGCCGTCGGGGTGACGGAGCCGTACCCTTGCCTTTGCCCGGGAGCCGCGGGACTCTTGAAGGAGTCTGCAGAGTCAGGGAAACCCGCGGCGGGACTGTGGGGCCGCGGCAAATCCGGGAGGTTCAGTATGTGTCGGCTCTTCGGTATGCACGCCGGGCATCATCCCGTTAAGGCCACCTTCTGGCTCCTCACGGCACCGGACAGCCTGGCGCAGCAGAGCCGGCGGGAAGCAGACGGATTCGGGATAGGCGTGTATGACCGCGAGGGCAGGCCCTCAGTGGTGAAGGCACCCATTGCGGCGTATGAGGACAAGGCATTCGCGGCCGAGGCCAGGGACGTCGAGAGCATCACGTTCATCGCCCATGTGCGGTACGCCAGTACCGGCGGCGACGTGAAAACCAACACCCACCCTTTTGAGCAGGACAACCGCCTTCTGGCCCACAACGGCGTGGTGGAGGATCTGGATTTGCTCGACTCCCGCCTGCAGCAGCTGGGTGTGATGGACCTGGTGAAGGGCGACACGGATTCCGAGCGGGTTTTTGCGCTGATTACTGCAGAAATCCGCACCAACGGCGGTGACGTTGGTGCAGCCATAGCCTCCGCACTGGGGTGGGTTGCTGAGAATTGCCGGCTGTTCGCGGTCAACATCATCCTGACCGATGCTGCCAATCTGTGGGCAGTGCGGTACCCGGACACCCATCCCCTCTACGTGCTGGAGCTCGGCGAGGAGGATCAGCACAGCGGGATGAAGACTCAGCGGATCAGTGTCACGAGCCAGCAGTTGAGTGATGAGCGGCGGGCCGCGGTGTTGCTGGCCACCGAAAGAATGGACGACAATCCGAACTGGCGGCTAATGGATCCCGGAGAAATCCTGCACGTGACTCCCGCGCTGGAAGTGAAGAGCAGCCACCCCCTGCCGCCGTCGCCGCGCCATCGGCTCACTCTCGCTGACCTCGACGAGCGTGCCGCGAGCTCGCAAAGCCCCCAAAGCGCCGGCAGCACGGCCTAGGCAGCACCGCCTAGCAGCGCGGCCTAGGCGCAGAGCGCGTCACTGCAGCCTGAGCAAGCCTGATGTCAGCCGAGCCCGCGCCGGACCCGGGCCGCCGCTTCCAGAATCATCCACGCCGAAAGCTGGGTGGAGAGGCCGACGCCGGTGCCCGCCGGGTAATGCTGTTCCGCCGGTTCCAGTGGATGCGGGGAAAAGACGGTCCGCTCTCCGCGCTTGGTTCGTCCGGCCCACAGATCCCGGGCCGTTGCGCCGACGAGTTCTGCTGCCTCCTCGCGCTGCGGCGGAGCAAGGGTTGGTGAGACTGCAGCCAAGGCCAAGTAGCGGCAGAGGATGCCCGTGAACAGCCCTGCGTCGCCGGTGCCGTGCGTGATCAGCACAGCAGTGCCCGGATGGGTCAGCTCCGTCCGGACAGCTCCCACCAGCTCTGCCGCCCGGGCCAGGTTCGCCGGCCCGCCAAGTTCCAGCAGGGCGCCGAGGACGGGACCCTGGTTGTAGGTGAAGACGGCTCGTTCCATGACCGGTTCCCCGGAAACTGCCGGCTTGATGCCGTCTAGGTAGAGGCCGCTGCCGTCAAGGAGTACGGAGTTCAACCAATCAACCAGTGACTGGGCCCGCTCACGCTCGCCGCTTCGTGCGAAGTGCAGGGCGGCCGGTGCCGTGGCGGGAGTGTTCTTGAAGGAGCGCCGCCGGTTCCAATACAGCCCGCCGCCCAGGTCCATGGTGTGTGCGGATCTCAGGGCCTCCGTGAGTGATGCCAGCATGCGCGGATGCGGCCGCGGTTTCACCGGCCCGGCAGGGTCCTCCTGGTTTTGGTTCCGGACGGGGCGGACGGGCACGAGGGTGTCCAGCCGCCCCACTGCCAGCGCCAGCCAGGCCATGTCGTCGAAGTACCAGTTGGTGGCCCGCAGCTCGTTCCGCAGCCGAATGCTGCGCACCAGCCGATGGGCCTGGCCGAGCGCGTCGGGAGCACCGCGCAGTGCGGCATCCACCAGCGCATCCACGTAGTGCGCCTGCCACCAGTAGTGCCAGGGGCCGGGCAGCAGACTCCGGCGCCGTGGACTCTCGACGGCTGCCAGGGCAGTGCCCGGGAGGCCGAGCAGCGGACGGGTGAAGGCCGCCGTAACGGAAGCGGCGGCGTCGTCGGCGCGGGCCTGGATCTCGTGCAGCGGTTCCTCGGGAAGCATGCGCACCACCCTAGACCTCTCCGTGCCGTCATTACAGCGGCGGTGTTGTGTTCGGGCCAGGAAGCGGGGCCGGCACCCTTCTTCCGGCAGGGAGGGCGCGGGGTGCCGGGCGAAGATGCAGTGTGCGGCGGATCACAGTAGGCTCGTCATGCCGCCGCAGGGGCGGCAGCAACTTTACGCAGGAGAATGCAGTGGATATTTCAGGGGCATCGGCACTCGTTACCGGAGGTGCCTCCGGGCTCGGGCGGGCTACTGCCCGCAGATTGTACGACGCCGGCGCATCAGTGATCCTTGTGGATCTTCCGTCTTCCGGCGGGCTGGCTTACGCCGCCGAACTGGGAGACAACGCGCATTTTGTTCCCGGTGATGTCACCAACGCAGATCAGATGGCTGCAGCGGTGGAGGCGGCAATGAATGCCGGCCCGCTGCGCGTGGCCGTGAACTGTGCGGGCATCGCCACCCCCGGGAAGGTGCTGGGCCGCAACGGAGTGCTGCCGCTGGAGGACTTTGCCCGTGTCATTCAGGTGAATCTCATCGGTACCTTCAACGTCAGTCGGCTGGCGGCGCAGGCCATGGCCGAGACGGAGCCGGTGGAAACCGGCGGAACGTCCGAACGCGGAGTCATCATCAATACCGCGTCCGTCGCCGCTTTCGACGGCCAGATCGGGCAGCCTGCCTACTCGGCATCCAAGGGCGGCGTCGCTTCGATGACGCTGCCGCTGGCCCGGGAGCTGGCGCGGCACCTGATCCGCGTGGTGACCATCGCGCCCGGAATCTTCGAAACACCCATGATGGCCGGTCTTCCGCAGGATGCCCAGGACTCACTGGCCAGCCAGGTGCCCCATCCCTCCCGGCTGGGACGGCCGGACGAGTACGCCGCTCTGGCCGTGCACATCATCGAAAACCAGATGCTCAACGGCGAAACCATCCGGCTGGACGGCGCTATCCGGATGGGACCGCGCTGACGTGGCTTCCGATCTTTCGGAGGCTCCGGCAGCTCCTGAGGCTCCTGGCACACCGGCAGCTCCTGACACGCCGGCAGCCCCGGGGCCTACCGCACCCCCGGCCGCCGCTGCATCCCCTGAGGCTGCCCTGAACCTGCCGGATGCCGACTTTTATGCCTTCGAAGACCTGCTCAGCGCCCGGGAACAGCAGAAGCTTGCCGAGCTGCGGACTTTTCTGGCGGAAGAAGTCGCCCCGCATGCCGCCCGGTGGTGGCGGGATGCGTACTTCCCGTCCGAAATCCTGCCCAAGCTGGCCGCACTGGAGCTGTCCACGCCCGTGCAGCAGGGTTACAGCCCGCTGTTTGCCGGGCTGGTCATCGCCGAAATGACCAGGACTGATACGTCCATTGCAACGTTCTTCATGGTCCACCATGACCTCTTCGTGGAAGCCCTGCACGCGTTCGGGTCGGAGGACCAGAAGGACCGCTTGCTCACCGATGCGCTGTCGCTGCGGATTACCGGCGCCTTCGCTTTGACCGAGCCGGAGCACGGTTCCGACGTCGCCGGGGGCATGGAAACCACGGCTGTCCGGGACGGGGATTCCTGGCTCCTCAACGGCAGCAAGCGGTGGATCGGCAACGGGACGTTCTGCGACTACATGCTGCTGTGGGCCCGTGAACCGGAGAGCGGGAAGGTCCGCGGGTTCCTTCTGGACGCCTCGCTGCCGGGTGTGCAGCGGCGCAGGATCGAAAATAAAACGGCATTGCGCACCGTGCAGAACGCAGACATCACCCTGACGGATGTCCGCGTTTCCGAAGCGGACCGGCTCGCCGGCATCGACAGCTTCGAGGACATCAAGCACCTGCTCCGCGGATCCCGGATCATGGTGGGCTGGCAGGCGGTTGGCGCCCAGCTGGCCGCCGTCGACATCGCCCGTGCCTACGCTGTGGAACGGCAGCAGTTTGGCCGTCCTTTGGCATCGTTCCAGCTCATTACGGAACAGTTGGTGCGGATGCTGGGCAACACCGTGGCGAGCACGGGCATGCTCGCCAGGGTCGCGGAGCTGGAACGCGGCGGTTATCCCTCGGCAGCCGGCCGGCGTTCCTCGGACGGAATGGCTCAGGCCGCCCTGGCCAAGTCTTATGCGAGCCGCAAGATGCGCGAGACAGTGGCTTTGGGCCGCAGCATCCTCGGCGGCAACGGAATCGTGACCGATTACCGCATGGCCAAGGTCTTTGCCGATGCCGAAGCCATCTACACCTATGAGGGTTCGTACGAAATCAATTCCCTCATTGTCGGCCGGGACATCACCGGAATTTCGGCGCTGCGTTAGGTCCGCGGTACCCGCCCTCACCGTGAAGCGCCGCCCGCCCTGCGACGGAGGGTTCCCGCGGCGCGGCTTCCCGAGAAGGTGCCGCCCTCCCGGGAAAGGGGAGGGCGGCGGCGGTGGCGTCAGCGCCGGAACTGCGCCAGCGGATTGGCAAGGCGGCCGGAGAACTGAAGTCCGCCGGAGGGGTCGCTCAGGTCCAGCATCTGCTGGTTGTTGCGCAGCTGCAGGCGGTTCAGGCAGGACAGTACAAAATCTCCGGTGAACAGGTCGTGGGCGGCGAACTCGTCAGCCAGTTCCGGATGGGCGTCCTGGTATCGGTGCACCACCGACGCCACCGTTTCCCAGAACTGCCGGGTTTCCAGCTGCCCGTCTTCCTCCAGCAACGCCGCCAGGAACCGGAAGATGCAGTCGAACACATCGGTGAAAATGGACAGGATCTTGTCCTCCTGAGGGATTTCGATCCGCACCCTCGCACAGTTCTCGGGCAGCGGGGTGCGGTCACCCGTCACCACTATTTCCTCGGCGATGTCCTTCATGATCGTCCGCTGCACCGCTCCGTCCCGGAGCACCAGGATCAGGTTCTCGCCGTGCGGCATGTAGGCAAGTTCATAGGCGTAAAAGCAGTGCAGCAGCGGCACGAGGTACGCCTGAAGGTACTGTTCGAGCCAGGTCCGAGCACTGAGACCGGACCGCTCGATGAGCGCTGAAACCATCGGCCGGCCGGCCGCATCGGTGTGCAGCAGCGACGCCATGGTTGCCAGCTGTTCACCGCTGTCCAGCCGGGGGAGCGGACTTTCCCTCCACAGGGCGGAGAGCATCTTGCGGTAGGGCGATCCCTTGGGTGCGCCGGCTTCAAAGTAACGGTTGGTGTAGCCGACGGCGGCGCTTTCCCGCAGGATGCTGAATCCGGCTGCCTGCAGGGTTTCATCGCTGCGGACCAGTTTGTCCAGCCAGTCGTTGATGTCCGGGGTGGCGAGCATGTATTCGGGGGAGAGTCCGCGCATGAAACCCATGTTGACCACGGACAGGGCTGTTTTCACATAGCAGCGGTCGGGACGGGCCCGGTTGAAGAATGTCCGGATGGACTGCTGCGCCTGATACACATCGGATCCGGAACCCAGCCGGATCAGATGCCCCTGGGCAATCTCTGCGGCAAAGGTGACGGCGAGCTTGTTGGTCCACTGCCACGGGTGCACAGGCATGTAGAGGTAGTCAGCGGGGCTGGCTCCGCGGTCCGCGAGTGCGGCATCGAAGCCGGCGAGGACAGCTGCTCCCAGCTCGCCCTCGAGATGTGTGCGGTAGTCCAGTCCGGGCAGGGAAGTGAAGACGGCACGGTCGCGGCGGACGGCTATCCATTCCAGGTGCACCGGCGCTCCGGCTTCCGGCGCGTAGGCCAAATAGTCATCCGAACCGAAGCCCAGGCGTCCGTTGTTGGCGACGAAGCAGGGATGGCCCTCGGTCATGGACTGTTCCACGGCCTGGAAGTCTGCGGCCGGGTCTGCGCCTTCGGTTACGCCGCGGGCCAGAGTCGCCGACGACGGCGCGGCGGGCGAGTTCTTGAAGGCGTGCGAGGCCAGTGTGCTGCTGATCTCCTCCAAATAGACGGGAAGCATCTGCTCGTTGATTCCCAGTGTTTCCGAGAACTCGGTGACGAATACCAGGGCGTCCAGTGCGGTTTCGGTTCCGCCGGCAAACCGGTGAATGCTCGTGCCGGGAATGGACCAGTGATCTAGTTCGAGCAGCCGGGCGCTGAAACGGTACTCGGCTGCGCCGTCGTCGGACACCAGACGGTAATCAGCGGTTTCCTTTGCCGTTGCAGCCGTTGCAGCCGTTGCAGCCGCAGCTGTAGTGATCGGTTCCGGAGTGAAGATGCGTTCATGGGAAAACTCAGCCAGGGCCTTGCGGATCACGTGCCGGTTTGCAGCTTCCCACCGGTCCGGTGTCAGGTGGGCCGTCGTTGCACGGTCCGGCGCAGCGGAGGCGGCGGCCGGGGAAGGAACGGCGCTTGAAGGAACGGTGTCTGAAGGAACGGTGTCTGAAGGAACTGCGCTGGAAGGAACGGCATCTGAACCAGCGGTATGGGAAAAAATCATGGTCACGGGATTACTCCTGAATGGTGGCGGCGGACGGCGAAGAAGCGGGAGCATCCGGCATGCCGCCGGTTCGCACGTAGTCGGCCCTGGTGCAGAAACTCAGCAGGGCGTCCTTGTCCGGAAGGGAGATGGTGCCGGCGGGCACGAAACCCATTCGGGCATTCAGCGCGGCGATCTTGGTGTTGCGGACGTCCGGTTCCACGACAATCCGCTCGGTGTGTTGATCTGCGAAGAGGAAGTCCAGGACCGACCGGAACACGGCAGTGGTGAATCCGGACCGGGGACGTTCAGCAGGGCCCACGAGCAGGTGCATTCCGGTGTCGCCGGGCTGGACGGAGTAGTGGCCCGCCAGCGGTGAGTGCTCCGGCGCGTAGGACTCGGTTAGAAACGCCGGAGTGCCGTCCTCCAGACCCAGCCAGGCATGGTGGTGCGGGTCGGCGGCTATTCGCGCGTATTCGGTTTCCACATCGGACCGGGAAGCGTTGAGCATGCCCCAGAAACGGGCATAGTCGCGGCTCATCCAGCCGTGCAGCAGCGGGGAATCGCGGACGGCGTCCACGGGAACGATGGTGAAGTTCATGCTGATATCCGATCGCCGTCGGGCAGCAGCGACTCGGGGAGGGCGCCCTCAGGTGCCGCGTCCCGGGCAGCGGGCGGTGCTGAGGTCCGGGCCGGCCCGGTCGCCGCAGCGTCCTCCGGCTCAACACCGAACTCCTGGAACGCAATGGCGCGTTCCACCCGGTAGTGCTCGCGGCCCAGCATTTCGCGGATGATCACCGAATTGCGGTAGGCCGCCATGCCCAGATCAGGGGTGACGAAACCGTGGGTGTGCAGTTCCGCGTTCTGGACGAAGATCTCACCGTGCGTGGTGCCGATCCCGTAGTTTCGGTCCACATCGAACCGGCCGGCCCGGTCGCGGCGGATGCGCTCGCCGATTCCGGCCAGGAACTCCGGCTCCCGGTAGGCATACCCGGTCCCGAGGACCACGGCGTCGGTCTCCAGGAGGAGTGTCCGGTCCTGCTCGTCGTGATGCAGTGCCAGGGTGTGCCGGCCGGCTTCCGGATCGTACCGTGCTTCCTGCAGCTCCATGTGGGTCAACAGCCGGGTTCGGGGTTTCCTGTCCAGGCTCTGCGCGTACAGGGTGTCGTAGATGTGGTTGATCAGCTCCGAATCGATGCCCTTGTACAGGTTCTTTTGGCCGGCCACGAGAGTGTCACGGGTAGTTTCGGGCAGGGCATGGAAATAGTCCACGTACTCCGGTGATGTCATCTCGAGGGTCAGCTTGGTGTATTCCAGCGGGAAGAAACGGCCGGAACGCGTGACCCAGTTCAGCTCATACCCGTGTACCGGCAGATCCTGCAGGAGATCAAGGTAAATCTCTGCAGCGCTTTGGCCGCTGCCGACCACAGTGATGCTGGAGCTGGACTGCAGCTCGGCTTTGCGGGCCAAGTAGTCCGAGTTGTGCAGCACCAGGCCGCCGGCCCCCATGATTTCCCGGGCTGCCGCAGGCACATGCGGCGAGGTGCCGGTGCCCAGGACCAGACGGCGGCCCAACCGCACCTGTTTGCCGCCGGGGCCGTCGGTAAGCACGGAGTACACGCCGTCGTCGTACCGCACCTCCGTGACGCGCTCGCCGAAGTGCACGTTGGGCAGTGCGTCTGCGACCCACTGGCAGTAGGCGTTGAACTCGGCCCGCAGCGGATAGAAATTCTCCCGGATGTAGAAGCGGTAGAGCCGGCCCGTCTCCTTCAGGAAGTTCAGGAAGGAGTAGGGGGAGGTGGGGTCGGCCAGCGTCACCAAATCCGCCATAAACGGGACCTGAAGGTGCGCGGAGTCCAGCATCATGCCCGGGTGCCAGTCAAAGCCCGGGCGCTGGTCAACAAACACGAGGTCCAGATCGGGAATGGGCTCGGCGAGTGCGGCGAGACCGAGGTTAAAGGGCCCGACGCCGATGCCCACGGCGTCATGCACGTGTCCCGGCCGCGGAGGGCCGGCGGCATCGGATGCGGCAACGGTGTCGGTCGCGGCAGGAGCGCCGGAGGCGGCGGGACGGCCGGACGCAGCGGCACCGTCGCCGGCACCGTTGCGGTTTTCGGTCACAGGGGAGGGCTTCATGCGGCTGCTCCTGCCAGGTAGGCGTCTCCGGCAGAGCGGATCAGGGTGAGGATTTCCCGAACATCGTCCACAGTGGTTTCGGCGTTCAGCAGCGTGAATTTAAGGTAGTGGCGGCCGGCCACCGTAGTTCCTGCAATCACTGCCTCTCCCGAGGCAAAGATTTCCTTCCTGATGTGCCGGTTGAGGGCGTCGGACTTATCGTCATCCACGCCGGGGGGAAGGTAGCGGAAGACAAGGGTGCTGAGCTGAGCAGGTGCGGCAAGGTCGAAGTCTGGATCATCGGCGAGCACGGCGGAAACCTCCGCAGCCAGATCCACGGCGGCGTCGAGAAGGAGCCCGATGCCGTCGGCGCCCATGAGCCGCAGTGTGAGCCAGAGCTTGAGCGCGTCGAAACGCCGGGTGGTCTGAAGACTCTTGTCGACTTGGTTCGGAACCCGTTCCCGCGCTGCACTTTCCGGGTTGAGGTAGTCCGAGTAGAGGGTCACATGTCCAAGCGAGGCCGCGTTCCGAACCAGCAGTGCACTGGAAGAGACCGGCTGGAAAAAGGTCTTGTGGTAATCGACGGTGACTGAATCCGCGGCCTCGATTCCCTCCAGCAGATGCCGGTACCGCAGTGAGGTGATGAGCCCTCCGCCGTACGCGGCATCCACGTGCAGCCAGGCCCCGTGCTCACGGGCCAGGGCGGCAACGGCGGCAAGCGGATCAATGCTGCCGAAGTCTGTGGTTCCGGCAGTGGCAACGATGGCCATGGGCGTTTCGCCGCGGCCGGTGCTTTCCGCCAGGGCTGTGCGAAGAGCGGCCGGATCCATCCTTCGGTGAGAATCGCAGGGAATGGGCACGACGGCGTCGTACCCCAGTCCCAGGAGTGACGCGGACTTGGAAATACTGAAGTGGCTGGCTTCCGAGGTGAAGATGCGCAGGCCGTCCAGCAGTGCCGGGAGCCGCCGGCCGTCATGCCGCGGGTCGAGCCGCAGCTCCTCGACCGCGTGGTTGCGTGCAATCAGCAGACCCTGCAGGTTGGAGGCGGTGCCGCCGCTGGTGAAAACGCCGTCGGCGCCTGCGCCGAGTCCGAGCCGCTCTGCCGTCCAGTTGATGAGCCGGCGTTCGATCAGTGTGGCCCCGGCGCTTTGGTCCCAGGTGTCGAGGGAAGAATTCACTGCGGAGAGGATCGCTTCGCCGACCAGCGCCGGGATCACCACCGGGCAATTCAGATGGGCGGCGTACTTCGTGTCGTGGAAGTACACCGCATCACGCAGATACACGCCCGCCAGTTCCTCCAGCGCTGCAGCGGTATCCGGCAGCGGCGACTCAAGGTCAACACTGTCCACGGCCGGCAGCAGCCGGGCCGGCGGAATTCCGGTGAATGGCCGGGTGGTCCCGGCAACCGTCTTCGCTACCAGGTCCACGCCCTGCATGACGTCGGCCCTGTAGCGTCCGGTGGTGTGAGCGTTGAACAGCTGGCTCGCGGCTGCCATTTCCAGTTCTGCCTGTGAGGCCAGGTCAGAGCGCTCTTCAGTGTGGTGCAGCAAGGTCACTGCGACTCCCTCGGTTTATTCCAAATGGGTAACTCAGGTAACCCTTACTTAGGGTGACCTTTACGTCAAACTAATGTGACGTAATTGGGTCAGCCCCCGACATGCCGCGGAATTTGGCTACAATTGTGCGCGCCGCGCGAGACGCTTAATCCTCAGGTGGTGCCGGGAAGGGGATATCAGTAGGCTTACTAAAGAGGGTCTGCTGGACCTCCCGGTCTTAAACCCCGGGGACCGGCAGGCAAACGCAGACGGAAAGGCAGAGTTGATGGACGAGCAGAGCATTCCCGATCCCGAGCTGGGCAGCGACCCCGCACTGGCCGACGACATTGCCGACGTAGCGACTCCTGACGAGGTAGCCGACGTTCCGTTGGAGGATCTGACGGATGCGGATGACCTGAGTAACGTCGACGAGCTGATTGACCCCGAAGACCTGAACTACCCGGGGGCGGCGGAGGATAATCCGGACCGCTGGCAGGAGGACCCGCTGGTGAAGGAAGATCCACTGCTCAACGAACCCGGTGTCCTGTCCGACCAGACGCTGCGGGATGAAACCGCCGAAGAACGCTTTGAAGACGGGCAGTCCCAGGTTCCTCCGGAAGTGCCCACCATCGGAGAAGCGGCAAGCGATGTCGATTTCGACGACCCAGTCGCTGCGGATGAAGAAGATGGCAGCGACGATCCGGCCCACCTGGGCGGTGACCCTCTGGCTGACTTCAGCCCGGAGGATAACGAGCTCTAATCGGTTGGGCTGCGGTCAAAGCCGTTGAAGTAGCCGTTGGAGCAGCCGTTGAGGCAGGTGCTGTCCGTGAAAGCGGTGACGTACAGCCGCGACGGCTGTCCCGACGGCGTGGTTTGCGGGAGGTGCCGGAGCCCAAAACAGGTCCGGATTCCGTCCTGGTGCAGGTTTTGGTCCTTCCGGCTGAGCACGAAGGGGCACGCAGGCGGGAAAACCGCGGGACCGCGGTAACCGTCTAACCTGTTTTCATGCCTTCTTTCCGAGCCCAGCTGAATATTACGGGGCTGAAACCCGGCACACCCCCTGAAGCAGTGATGGAGACTGCCGTGGCCGCTCTGGCAGCCAGCCACCATGTTGAAGCCAACCAGCTCGACATTGTCAGTGGCATACCGCGCATCACCCTGCGTTTCATGGTGCCGGACAATGAATGGTCGCTGGAGAACTCCCAGGCGAAGCGGGCGGCAGCCAATATGCGTCATGCGGTGGACGGCGTGGCTGAGGCGGAACGCCTGCGCGTCCTGCGGCGGCAGCGGGGACGGTGGGTTCCGCTCTGAGGGGTTCTGTTCCGTGCGACTAGAAGAGCAGCACCAAGCGTCCCCGGACTCCACCGGCTTCGAGCCTGCGGTGCGCTTCTGCGGCGTCGTCTGCTGACAGCCGGTCAGCAACCCGGAGAGTCAGTGTGCCGTCTTCCACCAAACGGCGCAGTGCCTCCAGCTTTTGGCCTGAATGGTATTCGTCCCGGACTGCAACCGGATGAACCGTAACTCCGCGGCCGGGGTTTTCCTGCCACCAGCGGAACGTTGCGAAGCCGCCGCCGTCCTTCACTGCCGGCACAGCCTTTTCATTCATGACGGCGGCATCGGCGAGCGCATCAACTCCGTCAGGGAAGAACTCTCTGATGTGCTGTGCGGCATCGTCACCGCGCTCCACCATGTAATCCGGCCCCAGATCGGCAACCAGCGCGCGGTCTTTGCCGGCGGCGTCGGCCACCACCACCAGACCTGCCTGCTTGGCCAGCTGCACCAGATAATTGCCCAGCGTTCCCGCCGCACCCGTTACCGCAAGAGACTGTCCGGGCTGCAGGTTGAGCTTTTCCAGGGTCTGCACTGCAGTCAGACCGTTCATGGGAAGAGTGGAAGCTTCGGCGAAATCCGTACCATCCGGAATATGTGCCAGAGAGTCTGCCGGCGCAACCAGATATTCGGCATAGGCACCGCCGTGGGCGCCCAGGGGCAGGGCAATCGTCATGACTCTGTCACCGACCTGCCATCCGTCGGCGCCGTTCACCTCGTCAATAATCCCTGCTGCGTCCATTCCGGGAACGGCCGGCATTCCGATATCTCCTTTGCCCTGTCCTCCGGCCCGAAGTACGGTATCCGTCGGACTCACGGCTGCTGCCTTGACGCGAATGCGCACTTCTCCCGGCCCAGCGTGCGGCTCCGGAACCTCCATCGCTGTCAGGGCCTCGGGGCCGCCGAACTTTTCCACACCGATGATCTTCATACCCGGCGGCAACCACTGCCGTCTGCTGGGTATTCCTGCAGGGCGGCTGGCAGGTTGGGGCGGGCGGGTTGGGGCGGGGAGGGTAAGCCGCGCCGGAGACGGGTAAGCCGGGCCGGAGACGGGTAAACCGGGCGGATAAATCGAGGGTGGGTTAATCGAGGGCGGGTAAGCCAGGGCTGGGCGGCGGGAGAGGGTAAGCCAGGGCTGGGAGAAGGGCGGGCAAGCCGGGGCTGGGCGGCGGGAGAGGGTGAGCCGGGGCGGGATGAGGAACAGAACGGCACGTCCAAGGCAGGTGGGCGGCTACTGAAGGCGGCGCTCGTTCCTCCGCCGTTCATGGTCCACCTGATGCCGGCGTGAACCAGCCGAGACGAGCACGAGGAAAGCTGCTGCTGCTGCCGCTGCCCCGACAACAGACGATTCCGGTGCCGCGCTAAACCGTTCAGCGGCCACGCACCCCAGTGCCCAAACCGCTGCCAGCGCCAGGGACAAGTGTCCCCGGTCCGTCATGCATACGATGTTTATTCCCACGGTCACGGTGATCAGTGCGACCGATGCCCAGGTGTTGCCGCCCCATCCGGCCAGATCTGCATCCGAGCGCGTCAGGAGGAAGGCAAGGGAAGTGCTGAGTGTGAAGACGCCTGCGGCAAGGAACATGCCAAGGGGCACATCGGTCAGGATGCCCTCAGTCCACGTAGGTGCCGGTCTGGCGTTGATGCGGGCAATGCTGAACAGCCCCAGAGCGGTTTGAGCCGCACCGACAATCAGCATGCCGGTTGCTGCCCCGGTAACGGCAGCCAGCAGCCAGCCCAGCGCCAGGATCTCCGCTGCCAGAATCAGCCAGCCGAACCAGGTATGCCGGGGATTCGTACGGTGCCGGGGAAGCCACTGGTACACCGCATACAGGAACCATCCGGCAACCATCGGCAGCCACAGCCACCACACCATGGCGGCCGGTGCCACCAGGGATCCGGCCGGGCTAAGAGCACCCTCCGGATCAAGCGCCGGGAACCGATTGCCTGTGTCAGCTGAAACGATGGCGGAAACGGTGTACGCCACAACCGCTGCTGTCGCTGCGGTCACTGCCGTCCTGCGGATGAGGTCAACCGATGGGGCCGTCCGGTCCGCCGGCTGCGATCCGGGTATTTTGCTCTGCACCGGAGAAGGTGCACCCGATGCTGCGCGCCTCGTCTGTTTGCCGTTCCGCAGCTCGGGAGGCTCCACGGGAGGAGAATGTTGTTGCCGGAGCAGGGAGCGGGGGGAGTTGCCCTCCGCGGGTGCGGAGGCGTGGGGAACCAATGCGGGCTGTTCGGACGGATGAGGCCGGTGCTCGGGTGCTGAGGGCTGAACAACCCGTTTACGGACTGGGTTTGCCCTGGATACGCTCAGGGGCGGAGAGGGGGCCGGACCGTCCTGCAGATCGGGAAACGGCTGTTTTAGATCTGGAGACAGCTGTTTTTCAGCATCTCGCTGCGTGTCCGGAGCATGCTGTTCTCTCGGCCCGCGCTGCGGTCCGGACGGCGTCGTCGGCGGAATCATCAGGGTCCTTCCCCTGCCGGAGACAGCAGGAGCTGCCCGGAAGTTTTCACTCACCCTACCTATAGTCAAGACCGATGGGCAGAAAAACTTTCCCGGGCAGGATTCCGCGACGTGCCGGTTGGTATCGAGTGAGTATTGAATGAGTCGGTTGAATCCGGGTCCGGCTGCTTCCGGTTTAGCTGTTTCCGGGTCAGCCTTCCTGGGGCAAACGGATGTCCCGCGGCTGCGGCGCGCAGGCCAGCGTCAGTCCGCTTCGGTACTGCACGGGTTGCCTCGTCAGCGGGTCGACAAACTCAACAGAGCGGGCGAGCAGCTGCAGCGGCCGGGTGTAGTCGTCAGGTGCCTGCGGCAAGAGCTCCGGGTAGAACGAATCGTTCAGGATGCCGATTCCCAGTGAAGCCATATGCACACGCAACTGATGGGTTTTTCCGGTATGCGGCTGCAGGCGGTACCTGCCCACGCCGTCGTGCGCTTCCAGGAGCTCGACGCGTGTTTCCGCATTCGGTTCGCCCTCCACCTCCTGCGCCAGCAGGTAGGTACGTGACTTGATCATGCGGCTGCGGACGATGCGCGGGAGTTCAAGGTCGGTGCGCACCGGAGCGACAGCCTCGTACTCCTTGGAAATCCGCCGTTTTTCGAAAAGTGTTTGGTACTTTCCACGGGTTTCCGGGTTGGTTGAAAACAGCAGGACTCCGGCCGTCATCCGGTCCAGCCGGTGCATCGGAATGAGGTCCGGAATGTCCAGCTGCACTCGAAGCCGCACCAGCGCGGATTCGGCCACATACATCCCTCCGGGTGTGGTGGGCAGAAAATGCGGTTTGTCGACAACCAGCAGGTTCTCGTCCTGGTGCAGGATGTTGATTTCCACCGGCAGCCGCTTCTCCGGAGGAAGCTCACGGTAATACCAGATGAAGGTGTGCTCGTTCAGGGGTGTGCGTTGCGTCAGCGGAATTCCGCCCACACCTACCACTTCGCCACGGGCAAACCGGTCCACGATTCCGTCCGGATCGACATGGCCGAAGCGGGACAGAACGTACTCCATGGCAGTGTCCCACGGGCCCTCAACCGGCAATCGCAAGCGGGTGGCGTTCACGCCGTTGCGCACGGGGAGCGGAGATTGCATCACCCTTCCAGAGTACCCAGTGCGGCGGGTTGCCTCTGACTGACGACGGCGAGGGCCCAGCTAGCGAAAGCTTTGGCCGCTATCGAACCGTGGGCGTGGACGGAACCCGAAGGCCTTAGCGAAAGCCGTGGGCGTCAACCAAAACCGAAGGCTAGGAGGGGGCGGAGCCGTCGCCGGTGTTCTCTGCGGCTGCTGGTTTTTCATCGACCACATCGGTGAGCCGCTGGAGGAAGCCTGCAACGATCTCCGCTTCATCTGTCGAGAGGGACGCCGCCACGGCCATCATGCGGTCGTGCATCGGTCCAAGGAGCTCACGCATTTCGCGGCTCGACTTTTCCGTGGGAACCAGTTCAAGAGCTCGGCGGTCGGTGGGATGGAGCTGTCGCCGAATGTGTCCGCTGCTCACCAGCCGGTCGATCAGGGCGGTGGTCGACGCGGTGGAAATGGCGAGCAGACGGCTCACATCTGTGGGTCCCAAGCTGTTTCCCTGCTCGTGTGCCCGCATCAGGTACCGAAGAGCCTGCATGTCCTTCTCATTGATGCTCAGTGAATCGCGTGCCCGCCGGCGCATTTCCTGTTCGGCGGCGCGGTAGTCCCGCAGGGCCTTGAGCACGGTTCTGCCGGGCTCCTGGTCCGGGTCTCCCGAATACCAGAAGCCCGGCACTCCTGAAGAGGCGGTCGGACACATACCGCATATAGTACGGCGAGACCCTAGGCGTCTCCGGTTGTGGCGCGGACATGACACGGACGGGTTTGCCGTGGCGGATGAGGTCGCGCCAGAGGCGCCGGTTTGTGACGGCACGGTTGGGTGGGGGTCGCTTACGCCTGACGGAGCTGTTGATTTACCGGCCGGAGAGCTGTAACGATCTCTACCTGGGCTGCTAAGAGGAAGCCATATGGACAGCGGGCTGGCAGTGCGGACAGTAATAGAGGTCCCGCAGCTCCAGTTCGTTGTCCCCGATCAGTTGGTGCATCACTTTTGTTCCGCAGCGCAGGCACCCCCGGGTATCGCGGTTGTAGACCCACAACGGATCCCGGCCTCTGTTTCCGGTGGTTATCCGGCGGCTGCGCGTTTTATTGGCTTCGAGCAGTCGCTTGGAAAGATCGATGATCCGCGGAAGGTTCTGCACTTCTCCCACCGGTGTCAGCGGATGCACGCCCGCCAGGAAACAGATCTCGCAGCGGTACACGTTTCCGATTCCCGCGAGATTGCGCTGGTCCAGCAGCGCCAGGCCGATAGGCCGTTCGGGAACTGCCCGGATCCGCCGCAGTGCTTCGGCCGCATCCCAGTCCGGCCCGAGCAGATCGGGACCAAGGTATCCCACGGCGTCGTCCTCTTCCGCGCGCGGAAGAACGCGCAGGAAACCAAGATCGAAGCCCACCACCTGTTTTTGAGCCGTTTCGAGGATGCAGCGGGCCTTGAAGGCCGGGCGGCGCCACCGCTCACCGCGGTCGTAAACATGCCAGAGCCCCTCCATTTTGAGATGGGAATGCAGCAGCCAGCCCGTCTCGGAATTACCCAGCCGGATCAACAGGTGTTTGCCGCGGGAAACAACGTCGGCAACTGTGTGGCCGGAAAAGTCGGTGGTCGCGAACTTCGGTACCCGGATATCGCACCGGGTGACGGTCTGGCCCGCCAGCGCTGCGTTCAGTTCGCGAGCGGCACGCCATACGGTATCTCCTTCAGGCACCGGTACCTCCCGGGTGTGGAACGGTGGGGTGCAGCCAGACCGGGTCAGACACGGTACCGCAGCCCCTTTGGAGTGGTGTAGAAACCGGCGTGAGTCAGCGCCTTGGCGGCGTCTGTATCCAGGATGTCCTGCCCGTTGACCTTCTCGATGGCCATCTTTTCCGCGGCACCGCGCCGGATGATCCCGACCAGTGCTTCGGCGGAGAGTTCAAGCACTGCCGGATCTTCGGTGAAAGAGAGCAGAGTCTTGCCGCCGCGTTCGGCATAAAGCGCCAGGTTTCCGTCCACCAGGACCACCAGCGCACCGGCCTTCCGTCCGGGGCGGTGTCCGCCGTCGAGCGCCGGCCACGGCAGCGCCGCACCGTACGGATTTGCCGGGTCGGTGGCAGCCAGCGCCACTGCTGCGGGCTCCGGCTTCCGAAGTTGTGCGTCCTCGGAAAAGGACCGCAGCCGGTCAACGGTTGCGGGTACGGCGAACTGTGCCGCACCGAGCTGTTCAATGAAGTAACCGCGGCGGCAGCGCCCCATCTCTTCGAGCCGTGCAAGCACCCGGTACAGCAGGCCAAACCCGCCGGGAGTCCCTTCGCTGGCAACAGAGCCGCGGGTCAGGATTCCGTATCGGTCCATGAGCAGCTCTGCCGTTGCGTGTGCGTGGACGGTGGTGTCGGTTTCAACCGCAGGAAGCATGCTCCAGCGTCCGGCGACGAGCTGCGGTGCGTTGCGCAGAGCGGCTTGCTGGTTTCCCGCGGCGAGACGCATGGAACTTCCGGTGAGGGATGCGCCGGGAGCACGGCCGAGCCTGCCAAGCCGGGCGGTACGGGCACGGGGAGTTGCAGCGCGCTGCTTGTGTGCTGTTTTCCCGCCGGACAGCAGGGACCGGACGGGTGTGAAGGTGTCGTTGCTGATCCGGCCGGACCAGACCAAATCCCAGAGGGCACTGATGACATTGGCATCGGACGTTTCTGCGCCCTGCGCGGCCAGCGCATCAACCAGTTGGCGGAAGAAGTAGGCTCCTCCTCCGGACAGAAGATTTATCAACTGCAGCTGCAGTTCGGAGGGATCAAAATCATCAGCCGGGTTTAGCGTCAGAGGCGCGTTTTCCGCGAGATGCAGGGCAATCCAGCCGTCATTGCCGGGCAGGGAACCGGTTCCTGACCAGAGGACCTCTCCCGTGGCCGTTAGCTCATCCAGCATTGACGGTGCATAGTTGCGCACCCGGGAGGCCAGAATAAGCGGTTCCCAGGCCGACGCCGGAATAGGAACTCCGGAAAGCTGGTCGATGACGGTAACCACGCCGTCGAGTCCGCGCAGCGAGGATCCGACATTCTGCCAGACGGGCAGGAACCGGGCGAAGGTGGCCGGATCGACCGGCTCCACCTCCGACCGCAGCGCCGCAAGCGAACGTCGGCGCAGGCGGCGCAGGACATCGGCGTCGCACCATTCAGTTCCTCCCGGCGTTCCCGGAACGGTGATAACGGCGCCTGGTGTGGTGTCGACTCCGGCTGAGGCATCCAGAATGGTGGTCTCTGCGGGGCGGAACTCACCTTCAACCACCCGGCCTTCACCGGCGAGCCGCTGCAGGGTGCCGGTGACGACGGCGACACCCAGTCCCAGCCGTGCAGCAGCTTCTGCTGCCGTGAACGGGCCGTGCGTTCGGGCATACCGGCTAACCAGGTCACCCAGCGGGTCAGCCACCGGCTCAATAAAGGCCAGCGGAACCCCCATCGGGAGCGGAACACCCAGGGCATCGCGCAGACGGGCAGCATCTTCAATCGCCGCATAGCGGGAAAGTCCGGCGACGCCCACCTTCAAAGCACGGTTGCTGCGGACGAGTTCTTCGAGGAGTTCGGCGGCGTACTCCGGGGTGGCGTGCTCTGACGATGCGGCCGGTCCGGCGCCGTCGTCGGTCTCAATGCCATTGCCGGTCTCAGCCGTGTTGCTGTCGGCCGGCTGCAGGCGAACCGCGGTTTCGGACACCGTAAGCGGTCCC
Source organism: Arthrobacter sp. Z1-15 (assembly GCF_054792395.1). Lineage (NCBI taxonomy): Bacteria > Bacillati > Actinomycetota > Actinomycetes > Micrococcales > Micrococcaceae > Arthrobacter > Arthrobacter sp. Z1-15. Next base: position 304,420 of record NZ_CP096454.1, read on the forward strand.
AGCAGCCGGAGCAGGTCCGCCGCGCCCTCGACGCCCCGGACGCGGCGGTCCGCAGCCAGCCGCTGCAGCTCGCGTTCAATCTGCGTGATGATGCGTGCGTCGAGAAGTTCGCGCAGTTCTGCTCTGCCGAGCAGCTCATTGAGCAGTGTCGGATCCAGCGAGAGTGCTGCTGCACGGCGTTCGGCCAGCGGCGAATCACCCTCGTACAGGAACGCGCCGACGTATCCAAAGAGGAGGGACCGCGCGAACGGCGACGGCGAAGGCGTGGTGGTCTCAACGAGCCGAATTTCGCGGCGCTCTATACCGGCGGCGATGTCCTTCAGCGCCGGAAGATCGTAGACATCCTGCAGGCATTCACGCACGGTCTCGAGCACGATCGGGAAAGTGGGGTACTTTTTGGCCACGTCCAGCAACTGCGCTGATCTCTGCCGCTGCTGCCACAGCGGGCTGCGCTTTCCGGGATTTTGCCTTGGCAGGAGCAAGGCCCGGGCTGCGCATTCCCGGAACCGGGAAGCGAACAGGGCGGATCCGCCCACCTCTGCCGTGACAATGGATTCGAGCTCGTCTGCTTCAAAGATGAAGAGTTCAGCACCCGGCGGCTCGTCTTCCATGAGCGGCACCCGCAGCACGATGCCGTCGTCGGACGCCATGGCCGAGCCGTCCAGTCCGTAACGCTGATGCAGGCGGGCTCCGACTGCCAGAGCCCAGGGAGCATGAACCGGCATTCCGTACGGGCTGTGCAGGACAACTCGCCAGTCTCCGAGCTCATCATGGAAACGCTCAACCACCAGCGAGCGGTCGTTCGGCACCACATCCGTTGCCTGCTGCTGATCACGCAGATACGTGATGAGGTTGTCTGCCGCCCACTCATCGAGCCCGACGGCGGCCAGGCGTTCCCGGGCTTTCGCATCATCGCTTCCGGACATTTCCCGGACGAAAGCCCCGAGCGCACGGCCCAGTTCCACCGGCCGGCCCAGCGAGTCTCCGCGCCAGAAAGGCAGTTTCCCGGGCTGTCCAAAGGCGGGGGAGACCAGCACCCGGTCGTGGGTAATGTCCTCGATGCGCCAACTGGTGGCGCCCAGGGCGAACACATCGCCTACCCGGGACTCGTAAACCATTTCCTCGTCGAGTTCACCGACACGCCTGCTGTTTTTGCCTTCGGAATCACCCACGAGGTAAACGCCAAAGAGTCCGCGGTCCGGGATGGTTCCTCCGGAAGTCACTGCAAGGCGCTGCGCACCAGGGCGTCCGGTGATGGTGCCGTCGGTCCGATCCCAGACGATCCGCGGGCGAAGTTCCGCAAACTCGTCGGAAGGGTAGCGGCCTGCCAGCAGATCCAAGGTGGCGTCGAAGGCCGAACGCGGCAGTCCCGCAAATGGTGCGGAGCGGCGGACGACGTCGAACCATTCCTCCACGTCGATCGAACCCAGTGCTGCTGCCGCAACTGTCTGCTGGGCCAGGATGTCCAGCGGATTGGCGGGTATGAAAAGGGGTTCGATTTGTCCGGCAAGCATGCGCTCGGCAACGACGGTGGAATTGAGCAGGTCTCCGCGGTGCTTCGGGAACATGACGCCCTGCGAGGTCTCTCCCACTTGGTGCCCGGCACGTCCGACACGCTGCAAGCCGCTGGCCACTGACGGCGGGGATTCGACCTGGATCACCAGGTCCACGGCGCCCATGTCGATACCGAGTTCGAGGGAACTGGTAGCCACCACGCAGCGCAGGCGTCCGGATTTGAGGTCGTCTTCGATCAGTGCGCGCTGGTCTTTGGACACAGACCCGTGGTGGGCGCGGGCCAGCAACGGCTCACTGTCTGCTGGTGAAGGTTCCGTATCTCGGTACCGGATGGAAACTCCGGCTTGTGCCATCAGTTGCGCGGGAGGCCGGGCGGTCGGTATTCCTGCAATCGGGGCCCCATTAGCCGTGCTGCTGCTGGTTCGATTGCCGGTATCGGTATCGGTATCGGTACCGGTGTCGCTGGAGTCGCGCATACCGGTGCTGACGGTGGTGCCATCCGCGAATGGTGCCCCTGCGGAGTCGTCGGTTCCCGTGGCAGCAGCGGCAGCTGCTTCCGACGCTATCGCCCCCTCTTTCCGGTAGGCATGAATTTCATTTAGCCTGGCAGTCAGCCGTTCCGCCAACCGTCGGGAATTGGCAAACACTATGGTGGAGCGGTTGGCCTCGATGAGGTCGACGATCTTTTCCTCGACGTGCGGCCAGATGCTCGCCTGAGGGGCGTATCCGCCTTCCACCGTGTCTTCAGCAGGAGGTGTGCCGCCCAAGTCCGACATGTCCTCCACCGGAACCGTCACGGTAAGGTTCCAAGATTTAGTGGAAGACGGCGCGACGATCGTGACCGGAGCATTTCCGCCGAGGAACCGGGCAACCGTTTCATGCGGTTCCACCGTTGCAGACAGGCCAATGCGCTGGACGGGTTTGTCCAGCATTGCGTCCAGTCGGGCAAGGGTTACGGCGAGGTGTGCGCCTCTTTTGGTTCCTGCAACGGCGTGCACCTCATCGACGATGACCGTTTCCACTTCCGCGAGAGTTTCCCGTGCCCGCGATGTCAGCATGAGGAACAGTGACTCGGGTGTGGTGATCAGGATGTCCGGGGGCCGGGTCAGCAGTGCCCGGCGTTCATTTTGAGGTGTATCTCCGGAGCGGACCCCAACTGTGATGGCCGGTGTCGACAGGCCCAGGCGTTTTGCCGTTTGGGTGATCCCGATGAGGGGAGAACGCAGGTTCCGTTCGACATCGACGCCGAGTGCCTTCAGCGGTGAAATGTACAGAACCTTGGTTTTGCGTTTCGGTTCCGTGTTTCGTTTACGGCCGGCGGTCTTGGCAGTTTTGCCGGGATTGATCGTGGAAGACGCGTCATTGGAGACAGCAGGAGTCGCTTGGGATGCCGGAGCTGATGCAGATTCCGACGCTGGAGCCGTTTCGAAAGCTGCAGCTGTTTCAGAAGTTATGGCCGCGGTAGTGCCGGCGGCTGAGGCAATAAAACTGTCCAGCGCCCACAGGAAGGCCGCGAGCGTTTTACCGGAACCGGTGGGTGCAACCACCAGCGCATTCGATCCTTCAGAGATGGCTTCCCATGCTCCGGTTTGAGCAGGTGTTGGCGCATCAAAGGCACCCTCGAACCACTCTCTGGTGGCGGGGGTGAACTTCTGCAGCACCGAAGCTCCCGATGTCATGCGACCTATTCTTCCGCACTGCCCTGACACTTTTGACCCTTGAAGGGGCGGTTTGGCTGGAGGCCGAATCCGGGACTGCAGATCCGTTCACGACACCCGGATCGTTGCGGATGCCTGACCGGAGTATCCAGAGCTCAGACCGGCACGGAAGAAGGTGTTCCGTAGCGGATTTCGATCGGGATCCACATATGCCGGCGGAACAAACCACGGCACGCCTGACCTCACATCGATGTGCCAGTTTTCCTTATGTACTTCGTGGTGGTGATGCGAACAGAGCAGTACTCCGTTGTCCGTAGAGGTCGGTCCGCCGTGGTTCCAGTGCCGAATGTGGTGGGCTTCAGTCCAAGGTCCTGGAATCGTGCACCCGGGAAAAGCACAGCCGCCGTCTCGGGCATGGAGGGCTTTGCGAAGATGCGGCGGGAATATTCGTTGGGCACGGCCTATGTCCAGAATTCTGCCCTCACCGGAGAGTACGACGGGCAACAGTTCGGCGTCACAGGCGAGCCTGCGAACTGTTGCCGCGCTAACAGGACCGGAGAAGGCAAAGTTTCCGGGTCTGACTGCGTTTCCATGCTCTGCTGTGTGCCCGTATCCCGCTGTGTGCCCGGGCCCTGCTGTGTGCCCGTATCCCGCTGTATGCCCGGGCCCTGCTGTGTGCCCGGGCCCTGCTGTCTGCCCGGGCCCTGCTGCGGATCCGGATACCGGTGTGTTTTCCGGTCCTGCAGGGGCCTTCGGCTGCGGCTCCGGGCCGTCCATCGGCTTGAGGAGGGAGCCGTAATCGAAGGTCTGCAGCAGAGATGCCGAATCGATCGTCACCAGCACCTGCGGACGGAGACCGCCTGAAGCAGGGACGCCGCCTGTCGCGAGGGCGGTTTTCGCTGCATCAACGAGTCCGCCGAGCAGCCGCTGGGGCCGTGTGCGGACATCTAAACGGGAGAAGGTGTCGGGATTAGCTGGTGTGCCGTCTCTGCCCTCGACACCAGCCGGACTGTTGGTGACCCTTCCTTCAGCAGCCATGACATCGCCGCCTTCGCCGCTGTGGGCCGGTCCCTCGCCGTCCCGCCCCGGTGCGGGCGCTTGCTGTATCCGAGGCCCTGCAGCTGCGTTCATCACCGTCAGCAGTGTCTCGTGCTGGTCATCGGTGCAATAGATGCTCAGATGATTGAGGCCGTTCTTTTTTCGGCCGGGAAACACTCCCTGAAAGCGGCGCAGCTCCTCAACCGTTGGCTCCGCTCCGTCCTGGTCAACCAGCAGCACCCATCGGCGGGCTGCTCTGACGAGGAAGTCCGTGTCCTGACGGACAGCAAGGGAAGCGAGATCAGCCTCAACGGTTGAACCCGTCGCGGCATCCGTACGGTGCCGGATCTCATCAACGGCATTGGCGACAATAGCTGCTGCTGCGGAGGACACCAGTCCGCTTGCGGAAGCGTCCGCGAGGACCGGCAGATCGGGCGGGAGAATCTGTCCGCTGGTGCTGCTGGAGGGCACCAGGTATGCGGCCAGCCGAAGACGCCGCTGCGCTTCGGCGCGGCTGATCCGGAGACGGCAGCGCATGTAATCTGCCGTGGTCCGGAATTCAGCACGGACTTTTTCACTATTCCCCGGCTCGCAGGACGGCTCTGATTGTCCCCACGTATTGTTCCATCCGGATAGATCGGCAGAGTGTGCAGACGACGCTTGGCTTTCCGAACCGGAACTGGCCACACCGGTAACTCCTGCATCGGAACCGTCGGCACCGAGGACGTCTCCTGTTGAACCTCCCGTGCCGAAGCTGTCGATAACCCGGTGCCTCTCCAGGGCCCCGGCGCAGACTACCTGGAGGTATTCCACCCGCCGTGAAATGGCTTCGATGTCCGCCGCGAGGACCGCTGCTTCTCCCGGGGCCATCATTGCGCTGGCTTGCACGGCGTGACGGCTCAGGTGCTGGACTCTCTCGGACGCTTCTCCCACGGACGCCAGGAAGGTAAGCACTCCCGAAAAGTCGGGATCCTTCATTTCAGCCGCTGTCTGCATGAATCAATTCTTCAGGAAACAGGCGACCATGGCTGGAAGAACTTTTCTATGTGGACAATTCCTTGGGGCAGCCGAGACAAAGGGTCCTGTGGAGGAGCACTGCGAATGCCTCGCCCGCAGAACTTACCGCTTCTGGACGGGGCCGACGCTGAGCAGTTCAACGTTCGGGTTGGCGCAGGCAAGAATCTGGTGGTCGATGTTCAGCGACTCAAGGTCGTCCGGCGGATACACGACCAGCTGGGTTGCCTGTTCGGAAACACAATCTTCGCCGTAGTTTTCCGCACGCGTTTCCTTCAGCTCAGAAACCACGGATTGGTTCGGTTCCAGAAGAAGCGGTTCCCCGGTGACCGGTCCGCCTGAGCGGACAGCGGCTGCTCCCAGCGGCTGGCCGGCGGCATTGATATAGGAAACGCCCGGATAGCCCTGTGCTGCGGCGCAGGGCGCCGCTGAAACGTTGGTGAGGACCAGAGTCCGATAGACGCTGCCGGCAGCACCGCCGCCAACGTTTTCCTCAACTGACCCGGCGAGATCGGCGGCTGAACAGGAAGCGGCCCCGGCTGGTGGAACCGGAGGTGCGGCAGTCTGCGTCGGCACCGGCGTCGGCACCGCCGTCCCGGGATCAGAAGCTGCGGGGCTGGCCGGTGCGCTCGCACTCGGAGAGACGCTGGACGACGACGACGACGGCGACTCGGACGACGCTGCCTCCCCTCCGCCCGATCCGCAACCGGCGAGGGCTAAAACGGCACCAATGGCCACAGCTGATACTGACGAAGACTTCCACAACCGCATATTCATAGCCTTACCCTGTCCTCAGGGAGGGGGAGCGTCAATTACGAAGCGCCGGAGGCACCGTAAATGACGCCGCAACCGTTACGGTTTCCGCGTCCGGTACAGTGCTGTGGCTCCCAGGACCAGTCCGAGGACGCCGGCACCCAGACCCGCGTAACCGGCAACTGCGGCGGCCTCAATGTCATCCTCGTCCACGGCATCGTTGCGGTCCTGGCCGTCTTCGCTGTCTCCGGTGCCGTCTTCCCTATCTCCCGCATCGTCGTGGGACTCTCCGTCATGGGAAGCATCCGAGTCTCCGGAACCTTCCGAGACGGTGAATGCCGGGGCCGGAGACTCAAGATCGGCATCCGACTGGCCCTCCGCCGGGAGCTGTGCCCAGTCGGTTTCACCCTCGGAACAGGACTGGAGAACGGGGAATGCCAAAGTCTCTCCTGCTGCATCGGGGAGCCGCACGCTGAGCTGGAAGGTGTCCCGGACGCCGTCGGGCAGCGGTTCAGCAGCCGTAAAAACCACCTGGCTCGTCCGCGACGCAATGCTCGTTCCGTTCTCCAGCACCCGCGGTTCTGCGAATTCCTCGGTAACTTTGCTGATCGTCCAGCCGGGGTGGGCGGTGGGAGTGGCATCGGTGATCTGTTCCGGCAGAGTGACCGTGACCGCCGTCGTCGGCGAACCCGAGCAGCCGTGGGAGGTCTCAAAGGTGAGGAGCGTTGACTCTCCTGCCTCCGTGGAATCCGGGTGAACATGCACATGGGCAGAGGCAGCACCCATGCCGACAGCCATGAGAACGGCTGCTGCTCCCGCGGACGTCAGGGAACGAAGAACAAGCGAACGCATGGAGAACCTTTTCAGAGCGCGGGGCGCGCAGGGCGAAGAGCGACGGCGGAACTTCGCCGCGCGGTGGTGTTTGGGGGCGATTCCACTGTACCGGGAGGGGTATGCAGGGCCCTGGAGGGAAACCATCAGCTATTCGTGGTGGTACGGACGGCCGCCGGCGATCTCCTGCGCGCGGTACACCTGCTCGGCGAGGATGAGGCGAACGAGCTGATGCGGGAAAACCAGAGGTGACAGGGACCAGATGAAATCCGCGCGGGCATGAACGCTTTCATCCACTCCGTACGCTCCACCGATAATCAGCGTGACATTGCGGGAATTGTCGAGGGGCTTCTGCAGCGTCTTCGCCAGAGCCGGAGAGGTGATGGCCTTGCCCCGCTCATCGAGCAGGATGACGTAGTCGTTGCCAAGCTTGGACAACAGGCGCTCCGATTCCTCCTTGCGTGCGGCGTCGCCCTCGCGCGCAGAATGGGGAATGGAGACCCAGGTGAGGTCAAAAGGCTTCTTCAGCCTTTTTTCGTAGCGGCGGATACCGTCCACAACCCAGTCTTCGTGTTTCCGGCCAACCATCAATACACGCAATGCCATGTCTCCATTGAATACCCCGGCACCGTGACACGGAAAAGTTGTGGCAAGCATCACGGGGCGCACGTCTAGACTGCCCGCATGACTAATAAGCATGAAACACGCGCGGTGGTTCTTGGTGGCGGGGGAGTGGCGGGAATTGCCTGGGAGATGGGTGTTCTGGCTGCCCTGCTGGAGCACGGCATCGAACTGAACGACGCTGACTTGGTGGTGGGCACATCCGCAGGCTCCGTTGTCGGCGCTGCCCTGCGGTTCGGAGTGGTGCGTCAGGTGCTGGCGGCGCAGCTCCGGGAGGACGATTCGGCGGAAACGGCTATGGGGCAGGGGGAGCTGGCGCACTTCAGCACCGACGGGTTTCTGAACATGATGGCCGACGCCGCGCGCGGCCCGGGAGGCGAGCAGGAAGCTCGGGCGCGGCTGGGTGCCCTGGCGAGGGCAGCCGGCAAGGGGCTTTCAGAGGATGCCTGGGTACGCACCATCCGGTCGCTTCTGCCGCAACCGACCTGGCCGCCCAAGCTGCTGAAGGTGACGGCGGTAAATGCCGACGACGGCGCCTTCACAGTTTTCGATGCATCGTCCGGTGTTGAACTGGCCCTCGCGGTGGCCGCCAGCTGCACCGTTCCCGGAGCGTGGCCGCCCGTGTCCATCAACGGCCACCCGTATATGGATGGCGGGATGCGGTCAGCTGTTAATGCAGATGTGGCAACCGGGTGTGACAAGGTTTTGGTCCTCTCCTGTGGGCCGGAAGCTCCTGAGAGTCCCTTTGGCCCCACACTGCCCCAGAGCATGGAGCATCTGTCGGGCCGGGCCGGCACCTTCCTGATAGAGGCCAATGAAGCAAGCCTGGTTGCCTTCGGAACGAACATGCTGCTCGAATCAACGAGACGCCCTTCGGCCGCCGCGGGCTTGGAACAGGGAAAGGCGGTGGCTGACGCGGTAAAGCATTTCTGGGGTGCCTGACTGTTCGGTGCCCGGCCCCCCTTGGCTGCCCCCCTTTGGCCGCCCGCCCCTTGCTCGGCCCCCCTGGCCGCCCGCACCCCGTTCTGCACCCGTATTCCGAGGGGCGCAGCGGATTCTCGACAAAGTGTTGACACGCCGAGCTTTTCCGACATGCTAGTAAGCATGCTTAGTATATTGGGTGATGGTAGGCGAAAGCCTAAGAACCCCGGCTGCAGCAGGCTGCGGCCCCACTCGGAGAGGGGTTAGGCCCCGCCTCGTTGATAACGGCAGATAGGAGAAGCTTAATGGCAACATCGGACCGTACCGGAGTAAGTACCGGGCGCACCAGGGTACAGACCGCGTCCATGGTCGTGGGTGCAGTTTTCCTGCTGGTCGGGATTTTGGGATTTATCCCGGGCATTACCACTAATTATGATCAACTGACCTTTGCCGGACACCACTCTGAAGCATTGCTGATGGGTGTTTTCCAGGTCTCGATTCTTCACAACATTGTGCATCTGCTCTTTGGGATCGCCGGATTCCTTTTTGCCCGTTCTGTCTCCGGAGCGCGCAATTACCTCATTTTCGGGGGCGTCATCTATTTGTTGCTTTGGCTCTATGGTCTGTTTATCGGACATGACTCCAGCGCAAATTTCCTGCCGCTGAACAACGCCGACAACTGGCTGCACTTGGTGCTCGGCCTGGGCATGGTGGCGCTCGGCTACTTCTTGTCCCGCAACCGAAAGTCTCCCCGGACTTCGCAGCCGAGGTAGACCGCAACCGCAGGACTATGTGCACTATAACCAGCACCCGCTGAAGGCAGGCGCGGTTCCCCGCGTCTGCCTTCGGCTGTCTGTGCCCAACGTTCAAGGGACTGGTCTCCGGTTGCACCAGCCGGAAGTTGGCTGCGGTGCTTTAATCGGAAAGAGCGGGGCATCCTGCGATTCCACCCATCAGAGAAAATCGGTGAAATGACGAACTACAAGAGCACTTCGACTGATGTGACGGACCTGGAACCAGACACACAGGAGCGAAATGAGAGGGACTACTCAGGGCTGCTCCAGGACATGGTCCTGGAAACCAACGACGTCGAAAGCTTTCTTGAAGATTTGACGCGGCTGACCGTCGACACTCTTTCCGCGTCGGGGAAAGAAGTATTCTGCGGGGTGACCCTGCTGCGGCCAAACCGCGCCGGAACTGTGGCCAGCAGCAGCCCGGAAGCTCAGCAGATGGATGAAGTCCAGTACGAGTACGGCGACGGTCCGTGTCTGGAGGCCGCACGCAACAACCGCACGGTGCTGGTGTCGGACATGAGCCTGGATTCCCGGTGGCAGGAATACACTGACGCAATCTCCGAGTTCGGGCTTCGATCCATTCTGGGAGTTCCGATCCCCCTTGACGGGGAAGCGCAGTGCGGCTTGAACATGTACGCGCGGGAAGCCAACGCCTTCACCGACGAAATGGTCCGCGAAGCCGAAGAGTTTGCCCGTGGTGCCTCAAAGTCCCTCCGGCTTGCCGTGCGCATTGCGCATTTGACGGAGAGCCGCGAGAACCTCAAGGCTGCCATGACTTCCCGAACCACAATCGACCTTGCCGCCGGCATCATTATGGCGCAGAACAGGTGCAGCCAGGACGCTGCCGTGGGCATTCTCCGAGCTGCCTCAAGCGCGAGGAACATGAAGATGCGCGATGTGGCCGCCGCCGTCGTCGCCTCCGTCAGCGGAGCGGAACCGAAGACCCACTTTGTGGATTAGTGCTGTGGATTAACGCTGCTAAACGCGCTGGGGAGGAAGTTTAGTCTTGGGTCGTCCCTCGGCCTTGCCGCCTTCAACTCCGCCCACAATGCCGGTCTCACCGATGTAGCGTCGGCCGGAAACCTCGTTCCAGCGGGAGGCCGAGATTTCCTTTCGGACCAGCCACCGTCCCTCGTCCGCTGCTTCGAGAATGACGAGGGTCCCTCCCCGCGTTACTTGGTATGAGAACTTCAGCTCTTCGGTGTCCTCAAGTTCTTCAGCAGGTCCATCTGCTCTGAGGATGCGCACAGACATTGCGGCCTCCATTGGTTATGCCGGCAATCCGGGGTTGCCGGTCTGCGGCCCAGAATATGTCCCCGTAGTAGTCCTGGGAACAGGTTTTCTCAGGGAAAAGAGCTTTTCGGGCATCAGGCCGCGCGGGCATGCAGGCCGCCGCTGATGCTTCGGGTCCATAATCTTCGGAACTATAATCGGCGTGCGTTACATATCCGGTTCGGGGGAGGCCAAACGATGTCAGCAGCGAACTTTCTGGAGATAAGCATCACCACCGGCACAACCCTGGCAATTGCAGCGGTTGCCTGGTGGGCGCGAAAGTATCCCAACCGGTCCAAAACCCACCCGGAACGTGTCCGGATCCCCAAGGTGGTGCCGATCGTTGGCTGGCTCTTCGTCTCTGTGGGACTCCTGATGGGTCTGTGGGCTTTCACCTCCGCCGACGGCCCTCTCGGTGCCCGGATTGGTTCGACGGCAATAATTATCGGCGGACTGGCCTTCCTCGCTGCGTACCGGAACTTTTACGTGGTTCCGGGTGTCTACGGAATTGCCTTCCGCAGTGTCCTCGGAAAGGAGCATGAGCACCTGTACAGCGACATCGTCCACTATTCGGCGGGCGTAACGAAAGGGCAGCGGTTCCTCACCGTAAAGTTCGTTGACGGCGTCAAGCTCAGCCTGAACATCATTGCCTACGACGTGACACCCATGCTCCGGGCCATAGATTTCCACCACGCCACCGGCCGATGGCCTGTCCGCACCGAAGCCCCTCAGCAAGACATCGATCAGCAAGACCTCGATCAGCAACGGGCCAGCTAACGACCAGGCTGGTGCAGTGCGCGGTTTGCCGGAGCCACATGAGGCGAAGTTCAGCCACCTGTTTCCAGGGTCCGTCCCGCGGGGCACAAGAAAAGACCCCGGTTCCCTTGCTTTACAAGGGAACCGGGGTCTTTCTCAGTTGGCGGTGACGGTGGGATTTGAACCCACGTTGGCTTTCACCAAACAACATTTCGAGTGTTGCACCTTCGGCCGCTCGGACACGTCACCAACGCGTCAACCTTACCGGCTAAAACGCCCTGCCCCAAAACGGCCGGTTGCGAGCCTCGGAGGCCGCGGCGGAACTAGAGGTCGACGACGTCGTTCTTGCCAACATTGGGGGTGCTCCCGGTGACGGCGCTCTTCGCGATCTTGAAGATGCTGGCCACACGGGGCTCGTCGGACGCCCAGTATTCGGCCGTATCCGTGTCGACCTTGATCAGGGCGACCGAGGGATCTTCCCGGCCCTCCTCGAACCACGCAGCTGCAGACGACTTCCACAGCTCGTCAATCTTGCCTTCATCCTTGGTGATCGACGCCGTGCCGCTGATGGAGAGGTAACCCTTGGAATCATGGATGGAGACGTTCACGTTGGGGTTGGTCCGGATCTCGTCAGCCTTGGGGGAGGGGTCCTGCGTGAAGAACCAGAGGTTGCCGTCGGAATCCGTCTCCTGCAGCTCCAGCGGACGGCTCACGAGGTGGCCGCTTGCATCCACGGTGGTCAGCTGCGCAATTTTGGCGTGTTCGAGGATTTTGACGACTGTGTCCAGTCCGTCCTGATCTGCACTCATTGAGAAACTCCTTGGGATAACGGGTTCTGAATTAGTAAGCCTACGTAGGGAATTGGCCCGTGTCAGCCTGATCGCCGAGAGCCGAAAAAATCGGTGAGCAACTTTGCGCACTCCGCTTCCCGTACTTCGGGGAAAACCTCCACCCAATGGTTCAGGCGCCGCTCCCGGAGGATGTCAAAAACCGATCCGGAGGCTCCGGCCTTCTCATCCCAGGCCCCGAACACCACCTTCGGTATCCGTGCCAGCACAATCGCTCCGGCACACATGGCGCAGGGCTCAAGGGTGACCACCAGAGTGCATCCTTCGAGACGCCACTCACCTGCAGCGGCTGCAGCTTGGCGGATTGCCACCACCTCGGCGTGGGCCGTGGGGTCGCCACTGGCCTCCCGTTCGTTGCGTCCGGTACCAATTACGGTCCCGTCAGGACCGATGACGACGGCGCCGATGGGCACGTCGTCGGTGGAAAGGGCTCCGCGGGCCTCGGCAAGGGCAAGATCCATCCACGCCTCATGCTGCGCTGTTGGGGGCATCATGCTCCCATCTTCCCGCAGAACACGCAGTTCCCCGCAGTCGCCGCCGCCGGGCGGGCAGTTGCTCAGCAGGGGTACCTGTCCGTGCGAATGGTAGTTTTGAAGCATGCGCGTACTTGTAGTGGATCACCCCCTTGTTGCCCACAAACTCACCGTTCTCCGCGATAAAAGCACCCCTTCACCGGTGTTTCGACAGCTCACGGAAGAACTCGTCACCCTTTTGGCTTACGAAGCCACCCGCAACGTTCGCGTTGAGCCCGTCCAGATCGAGACTCCGGTCACGACGGCGGTAGGCACCGGGCTGGTCAAGCCCACCCCGCTGGTGGTGCCGATCCTCCGTGCCGGACTGGGCATGCTTGAGGGCATGACCCGCCTGGTTCCCACCGCTGAGGTCGGATTCCTGGGGATGGCCCGCAACGAGGAAACCCTCGAAGCGATCACTTATGCCGAGAGGCTTCCGGATGACCTCACCGGACGCCAGGTCTTTGTCCTGGACCCCATGCTGGCCACCGGCGGAACCCTCCGCGAAGCCATTAAGTTCCTGTTCAAGCGCGGCGCTGCGGACATCACGTGCATCTGCCTGCTGGCCGCTCCGGAGGGACTGGAAATCCTGCAGCAGGAACTGGCCGACGCGAACGTCACCATTGTGCTGGCTTCGATTGACGAGCGGCTGGACGAAAAGTCCTACATCGTTCCCGGCCTGGGCGACGCCGGTGACCGACTGTACGGCGTCGTCGACTAAAAGCTCCCGGAAGACAAGAGAGGTGTCCAATATGTGGACACCTCTCGGAGTGCTTGACTCGCACCCGTTTATAAGATCATTTATGGACGGGTGCTTTTTTATGCCCGGCGGCCGTCCTGCGAGCACTCATAGGGGCCCGGCACTGTGGGCCACGCCCCGGAAATGCCTGTTCCCGGGGTGCTGACTGTGAGGTGGGTCAAAAGAGCGCTTTCCACGCCCAATAGTGTGAGGTGCATCACTTTTAGGCCCGATCCGTCCACATGGTGAGACGATCACCGCATTATTACTTGCGCGTACTCCTTTGTTACATGCAATAATCCGTAATGTGAACATCCACACGGCAGCACCTGTCGCAGTCCTTCCCGCCGGCCCCGCCGGCGAGAAGCCGTGCTGTTGTCGAATGCACGCCTGAGTTACCCACCCCCATATCTCAGGCACCACTCAGGCCCAATGACGGGCGAAAACTGCGCCATCTCGACCCGGGCACACCCCCAGCATTCGAGCGTGATGACGGTCATTCACATTGAGGTTGCAACATGTCAGTAGCATCAGGGTACGTACACATTTCACTGCGCAATGCGCAGAACCGGGCCGGCGCGGCCCGGCAGGGCGCAGCAGGGGACTTTCCCCGCCAGTACGGCGGAGCGACGTACGGAGCCCAATATGGAATTCAAGGTTTCGGCCAGCAGCCGCCACGCCCGCTGCAGCCCGTATCTCCGGCCAGCGATGCGGCACCCATGACGGCCCCAACAGCAGTCGTCACGCCCAACGGAATCCCCGGCCCCCAGTCCGTCAGCAACGACACGGTAGCCCGCGGGTTTGTCATCTACGTCGGCCTCGACGAAGACACGGCAGCTGCCAACGGAACATCGCTGACGAAGCTCGCCCAGGAAGTGCGCGCCTACATCCAGACGCTCTGCCCCGGAGCGCAGAGCCATGCCGCAGTGGCGCTGGCACCGGCAGAGGCTCCCGGAGCCGATATCGACGTCGTACGCCAGGCACTCGGTGATCCCACCGCCCAGCGCCGTCCCCGTCCGGAAGCCGCACCGCCCGTGCAGGCGCAGAGCGCCCCGCGTCCGTCCGGAGTCCTGATTGACCTTTCCCGCCGGGAAGTGCATCTTGACGGCGACACCCTGAACCTGACGTTCAAGGAATTCGAACTGCTCAACTACCTGGTGGAGAACGCCACCCGGACCGTGGGCCGCGAGGAACTGCTGGCCGGCCTGTGGCGCAACGCCGAGGAAGTGCCGAACGAGCGGACCATTGACGTGCACATCCGCCGGCTCCGTTCAAAGCTCGGCCGGTTGGCGAACACCGTCCGGACGGTCCGCGGCCAGGGTTACCGCTTCTACGAGCACCCTGAAGTTGTTGTCTGGGCAGCACCCGAATACAGCATCTGACGGATCGGCGGTGCCGGGACCGGAATTCCGGTACCGGCACCGCCGATAGACTGGGCCAATGAGCGGCCACCACCTAAAAAAGCTGATGCTCCTGCGGCACGCGAAGGCGGCTTGGCCCCGGGACGTTTCCGACCATGAACGGCCGCTGTCCAGCCGCGGACACCGGGACGCCCCGCTGGCCGGACGCTGGATGGTGGAAAACGACTCCATTCCGGATTTCATTCTGTGTTCCTCCGCCCTGCGCACCCGGCAAACCTGCACCTGGATCTGCGAGGAGCTGGGGGACAAAGGACCAACCCCGAAGCTCGAGGACAGTCTTTACAGCGCCACAGCAGCACAGATCCTCAGTGTCATTAACAATGTTCCGGAGACGGTTACCAGCCTGCTGGTAATTACCCACCTTCCCGGAGTCCAGGACCTCGCCATGCGGCTGGCCTCAGTGGAGTCGAACGAGGACGCGGTCATGGAAATGGCCACCGACTATCCCACATCAGGCCTGACCGTCATGGAATCGGCCAAACCGTGGGCAGAGCTCGACGGGCGTGACGCCCGAATCTCCGACTTCATCGTCCGCCGGGCCTGACGGCAGAAACCCCTACAGCCCGTACTTTTCCAGCAGCCGGAGCCAGATCTCGCTGATGGTGGGATACGAGGGCACCGCGTGCCACAACCGCTCCAGCGGCACTTCGCCGGTAATGGCAATAGTGGCCGCATGCAGGAGTTCGGAGACGCCCGGACCGGCAAAGGTCATTCCCACGACTACCCTGCGGTCTTCGTCCACCACCATCTGCGCCCAGCCCCGGTAGTCGTCGGCGAACAGGGCTGACCCGGCCACCGACAGCTCCAGCGAGGTCTCTGAAGCATTGATGCCGTCCGCCCGGGCCTGTTCCGCGGTCCGGCCGACCATGGCGATCTCCGGATCCGTAAAAACCACCTGCGGTACGGCAACATGATTAGCCGTCGACGCTTCCCGGCTCCACGCCCGCGGTGCAGCGGTGGGCGCTAACTCGCCGCGGGCACGTGCTGCAATGGCCGCCCCGGCGGCACGGGCTTCGTATTTGCCCTGATGCGTCAGCAGCACCTTGCCGGCGGCGTCCCCCACCACATAGAGCCAGTCAGTGCCGTTCACCAGGCCCGTGTCATCCGAAGTCAGCCTGCCCGCGTCGAACTGGTCCGCGTCCAAACCCAGATCCTCCAGGCCCAGCTGCTCCAGCGCCGGAGACCGTCCGGTGGAGACGAGCAGCCGGTCGGCAGATAGGACGGAACCGTCCTCCAGCCCCATCTCCACACCGCCGTCCGCCGTGCTGCGCACAAACTCGGTGGCGGCAAACGTGCGGAGCTCCACGCCGTCGGCCTCCAGCCCCGCCTTGACCAGTTCGCGTGCCGGGTCCGGATACATGTCCAGAACGTCGTGCCGCGCCACCAATGTGACCCGGGACCCGAGCCGGGCCCACGCCTGCGACAGCTCAGTGCCCGAAACTCCGCCGCCGAGGACGATCAACCGGGCAGGAACCTCCTGCGCCGAGGTCGCTTCCCGCGTGCCCCAGTACTGGACCTGGTCCAGCCCCTTCAGTGGAGGTGCGATGGGCAGGGAGCCGGTGGCGAGCACGACGGCGCGGCGCGCGACAAGGGTGGAGGTGCCGCCGTCGTCGTAGTGGACCTGCACCTCCCGCGGACCGGTTATCCGCCCCCGTCCGCGCACCAGCCCGATTCCGGCGCCCTTCACCCAGTCCTCCTGGCTCGAATCGTCCCAGTGCGACGTGAAGCTGTCGCGGCGGTCAAGCACGGCCTGCGGATCCAGGGTTCCGGTCACGGCCTCCCGGGATCCGGCAACGGCTTTCGCGGAGGCGAGGGCGGTTCCCGGGCGCAGCAGCGCCTTCGAGGGCATGCAGGCCCAGTAGGAGCACTCGCCGCCGATCAGGGCCGGCTCCACGAGGACGGCTTCCAGCCCGGCCTGCGCCACCCGGCCCGCTGCATTTTCTCCCACCGCCCCGCCGCCGAGGACGACGACGTCGGTCTCCATCCGCTGCGGCCGCTGCCCGGAGGCACCCGCCTGTCCGGTGCGTTCCTGTCCCGATCCGTCGTATTCGGTGCCGCTGCGTTCAGTCATGCACTAGAGCTTGGCACGCGGCGCGGCCCATGCGAAAGCCCCGGGCGCCGGACGCCGGGCGGGCAACGGCGCAGGAAATCGGGAAGCCTGCGCCTAGGCTGGTAGAACGGCTCAACGCAACAGCAAGGAAAACCAATGGCCCTTGAATCCGTCATCATTGCAGGCGGAGGCATGGCAGGATTCGCCACGGCCCGCGAGCTGCGCTCCCGCGGCTTCACCGGACAACTGACCCTCATCGATCCTGAGGGTCTGCCCTATGACCGGCCGCCGCTGAGCAAGGACTACCTGCTCGGCACCCGCACCAGAGATCAGATCCTGCTGGCCGGAGAGGACTGGTTCCGGGACCGGCGGATTGAGGTCCTGGCCGGAAGGGCAGCTGCCCTGAAGCCGGACGAGGGCGTGGTGCTGCTGGAGGACGGCCGGGAGCTGGCCGCTGACAGAATCGTCCTGGCCACCGGTGCCGCCGCCCGTAAACTCGACGTGCCCGGCGGTGACCTGGAAATAGTGCTGGAGTTGAGGAACCGGGCGGACGCAGACAAACTGCGGGATGTGCTCCGTCCCGGCGTGCGGCTGGCCATTGTCGGTGCTGGACTGATTGGAGCCGAGACGGCATCGGCAGCGCTGGCGCTCGGGGCGGAGGTCACACTGGTTGACCCGGTTGACCCGCCGCTCGTGCCGGCCGTCGGGACGACGCTCGCGCGGCGGCTGCACCGCATGCATGAAGAGCGGGGGATCCGCGTCCTTACCGGAATTCCTGCGGCCATCACGGTTCAGGGGCAGGAGCACCGCCTGGCGCTGGCGGACGGCGCCGCCGTATACGCGGACGCGGTGCTGGTGGGTATCGGCGTTGTACCGGAAACGGGGCTGGCCGTTTCAGCCGGGCTGGATACCGACAACGGCATCCTGGTGGATGAGCACCAGCGCACCAGTCATCCGAAGATCTATGCAGTGGGTGACGCCGCACGTGTCCGGCTGCCCGACGGAACACTGCTGCGCCGGGCTGAACATTGGGAACACGCGAGGAATACGGGCATAACCGCCGGTGCTGCTCTGCTGGGCCAGGAGCTGCCAAACCACGGTGCCCCGTGGTTCTGGTCGGACCGGCACGGGGTGCATGTGGAGGGGGTTGGGTCGATGGCGGGGGAGGGCCGCGTAGTGATCCGAAAAAAAGAGGGCCTGCCCGCAGCTGCCTTCCGGCTCGATGCTGACGGCCGGCTGGAAGGGTGTGCCGCCATCGACGGCGGTTTCACGGTGCGGGCGGCCCGCCGCATCATCGACCGCCGAATTCCGGTGGATCCCGCCCAACTGGCGGACTCCGCCGTTGACCTCCGAAAACTGGCCCGCTGACTGGAGGTGGCAGCGGGGAGGCAGCGGGGCGGCTTCCGGGACAGGACCCCCGGCACGCTCCCCGGGCAAAGAAAAAACCCGGTTCAACCAGTATTTCTACTGGTCGAACCGGGTTTCGCTGGTGCGCGCGAAGGGATTCGAACCCCCAACCTTCTGATCCGTAGTCAGATGCTCTATCCGTTGAGCTACGCACGCATTTGGATTATTTTTGAACTACCGGCCCCGTTGAGGCTTTCATTCAAAGTTTGTCCGTGGCTGTTTGGCCGTAAATAACTATAGCCCAGTTTCTGAGAGCTGCCTAATCGCTGGACGTGACGTCCGTCAACTAGACCGGTCTATATGACGTTCGTCACATCCGAGTAGGCTGGGCCACAAAAGTTCGTTGAATTCTAGGGAAACACTTCATGGCCGCCATTATAGGTACTACCTTTTTCGCCGGGGCGCTCGGCTCGCCGACAACTAGCATCACAATCACACCACTGACCCAACGAAGGGAAGAGTCATGGGCGATGACGCGCGTCAGCTAGTTCTCAATGAGAGCGGCGAAAACGCTGCTCCGAGCCATTTGGACAGCACCACACCGGAGGCCTCTGCGGAGGCCCCAACCACCCACCGGGCCCTGCTGGCCTGGGTTCAGCAAGTAGCCGAGCTGACGCAGCCGGACCGCGTGTACTGGGTCGATGGATCCGAGGCGGAAAACAAGACACTGACCGATGAACTGGTTGAAGCCGGAACCCTGGTTCGGCTGAACCCGGAGGAATTCCCGAATTCCTTTGCTGCATTTTCCGATCCCAAGGACGTGGCACGCGTCGAGGAGCAGACGTTCATCTGCTCCGAGAAGAAGCAGGATGCAGGCTTCACCAACAATTGGATGGAACCGTCGCAGATGCGGGCCAAGCTGGACGGTCTGTTCTCCGGCTCCATGCGCGGACGCACCATGTATGTCATCCCCTTCGTGATGGGTCACCTCGAAGCGGAGGACCCCAAGTTCGGCGTCGAAATCACCGACAGCGCCTACGTCGTTGCCTCGATGCGGATCATGGCCCGCATCGGCACGGATGTACTGCGCAAAATGGAAGAACTGGACGCGTTCTTTGTGCCGGCGCTGCATTCCGTCGGAGCTCCGCTGGCTGAGGGCGACACCGACGTCGCCTGGCCCTGCAGCGACGAAAAATGGATTGTGCATTTCCCCGAAGACCGCTCCATCTGGTCCTACGGCTCCGGCTACGGCGGCAACGCCCTGCTGGGCAAGAAATGCTACGCCCTGCGCATCGCGTCGATCATGGCCCGGGATGAGGGCTGGCTCGCCGAGCACATGCTGATCCTGAAGCTCACCAGCCCGGAAAAGAAGGACTACTTCGTCGCCGCGGCCTTTCCGTCCGCCTGCGGTAAAACGAACCTCGCCCTGCTGGATCCGACCATCGAGGGGTGGAAAGTCGAGACACTCGGCGACGACATCACGTGGATGCGTTTCGGGCACAACGGCGAACTGCGCGCCACCAACCCGGAAGCAGGCCTGTTCGGCGTCGCTCCCGGCACCGGCTGGAGCACCAACCCCAACGCTATGCGCGCCATAGCCAAGGGCAACTCCATCTTCACAAACGTGGCGCTCACCGACACCGGCGGTGTCTGGTGGGAAGGCATGACGGACGAGGCCCCCGCGCATCTGACTGACTGGCTCGGAAACGACTGGACGCCGGAGGCCGGCCACCCCGCTGCGCACCCGAACTCCCGTTTCTGCACTCCGATCGACCAGATCGACATGCTGGCGGAGGAATACCATTCCCCGAACGGCGTACCGGTTTCTGCCATTCTCTTCGGCGGCCGACGCAAAACCACGGTGCCCCTGGTGACTCAGTCCCGCGACTGGACCAACGGCATCTTCATGGGTTCCACCCTCTCCTCGGAAACCACCGCGGCCGCAGCGGGCCAGGTGGGAGTGGTCCGCCGCGATCCCATGGCGATGCTGCCGTTCATGGGTTACGACGCCGGAGACTACCTGCGCCACTGGATCACCCTCAGCGGTAAGGCGAACCAGGAGACCCTGCCCAAGATCTTCCTGGTCAACTGGTTCCGCCGCACTGCCGAAGGCGGCTTCGCCTGGCCCGGTTTCGGCGACAACGCCCGGGTGCTGAAGTGGGTCATCGAGCGGATCGAAGGCACCGCCGACGCCGTCGAAACTCCGATCGGATACGTGCCCACCGGGGAATCCCTGGACCTGAGCGGACTGGACATGACCCCCGCGGACGTCGAGGCCGCCGTCCGCGTCGACCCCGAGGAATGGAAGAAGGAACTCGCCGGCATCGAGGAGTGGTACGCCCGCTTCGGAGAATCCCTGCCCGAGGACCTGGTCGCCGAGCTGGAGACGCTCAAGAAGCGCTTCGCGGCTGTCTAGCCCCGGCGGCTGCTTAGCCGTGGCGTAAATACTGATGGAAGGGCCCTTTCCGGTGACGGAAGGGGCCCTTCAACTTGTGGCGGCACGTCTTGGGGCGGCGTTCTGACGGGCAGCAAAAAACCGGCGGCACCGTGCGTTGTGCACGGTGCCGCCGGCAGGTGGTGAAGCTGCGGTTAGGCCTCGTCAGCGCCTGCGGGGGACTCTTCAGTTCCCCAGACCAGACGGTCGCCCGACTCCCACTGCGGTTCGTTGAACGTCCAGGAGCCATCGGTCTCGGAGTAGGTCTGGATGGCCGAGATGGAGACCCCCTCGGAGTGTTCAGCCACTACGTGAATGGCATCCGTCGCCTCATCCGGCAGGTGGATGTCGGAGAACACGGCAGCGGCCCGGTTGTCCGCCTTCTGCTCGGTCAGCACCTGGTAGATGTCATCGATCATCGCATCGGCGTCGAGGTCTTCGTCGCTTTCCTCGGGTGCCACGGCAATCATCCGGAGCTCGCCGTCGTTCTGCACAACCAGTGCGGCCGGCAGGAAGGCACCCTGTGCCTCAAGCTGCTCCTGGGCCACGCCGAGCGCGGTCCCGAACAGGGAATTCAGGTCCTCCTGGACCTGGGCGGAGGGCTCTTCGCCGTTCAGTTCAACATCAGCCATTGGTTCAGTTCCTAACTAGTTCAAGTACGCGGTCGCGGACCCGCACCATGGTGGGGAGGTCTTCGGCTTCGGCGTTCAGCCGAAGGAAGGGTTCGGTGTTCGACGCGCGGAGGTTGAACCACCACTGTCCGTCATCTGAGGTGAAAGTCAAACCGTCGAGGGCGTCCACGGTGACGCCGTCGCGCTCGAATTCATTCCGGACGCGGGCAACCGCCGCCGGAACGTCCGAGAGCTCCGAGTTGATCTCTCCGGAGGAGAAATACGGCTCGTATTCGCGGGCGAGATCCGAAAGCGGCAGAGTCTGTTCACCCAGCGCGGCAAGCACGTGCATGGCTGCCAGCATGCCGGTGTCGGCGTTGTAGAAGTCGCGGAAGTAATAGTGCGCGGAGTGCTCGCCGCCGAAGACAGCGCCTTCCTCGGCCATCTGCGCCTTGATGAAGGAATGGCCGACGCGGGTGCGGACGGCACGGCCGCCGTCGGCCTCCACCAGCTCCGGAACCGCACGGGAGGTGATGAGGTTATGGATGATGACCGGGGTCGCTTCACCGGCGGCCTTGGCGCGTGCAATTTCACGGCGGGCCACGAGGGCGGTGATTGCCGACGGGCTGACCGGGTCGCCCTTTTCATCAATCACGAAGCAGCGGTCGGCGTCGCCGTCGAAGGCCAGGCCCAGATCCGCGCCGTGCTCGACGACGGCGGCCTGCAGGTCGCGCAGGTTTTCCGGCTCGAGCGGGTTGGCCGGATGGTTCGGGAAGGACCCGTCCAGCTCAAAGTAGAGGTCGACGATTTCCAGCGGAAGGGCGGACAGCATCGTGTCGCCCAGAACGGCCGGGGTGGTCAGGCCGGCCATGCCGTTGCCGGCATCCACCACAACCTTCAGTGGACGGATACCGCCCAGATCCACCAGGCTGCGGAGGTACTCGGAGTAATCCTTCAGGATGTCCCGGACGCTGATGCGGCCCGGTGTCTCGACGGCGGGGATTGTGCCCTCGTTCAGGTACTGCTCTGCCTTTGCCTGGATGTCGTAGAGGCCGGTCTCGGAGGAGATGGGCACGGCTCCGGCCTTGGACATCTTGATGCCGTTGTACTGGGCGGGATTGTGGCTGGCCGTGAAGGTGGCACCCGCAGCATTGAGGGCTCCGCAGGCGTAGTAGAGCTCATCGGTGGAGATGAGGTCCAGCAGCAGGACATCGGCGCCGCGCATGGTGGCTCCGGCGGCGAAGTCCTTGATGAATTCAGGGGAGGACGGGCGCATGTCGCCGCCCACCAGCACGGTCTGACCGGCAAGGTCGAGCACGTCCACAAAAGCGGCGCCGACAGCCTTGACGATCTGCGGGGTGATGGTCTCTCCTACGACGCCGCGGACATCGTAGGCCTTAAAGGACGCGGAAAGATCGAATGCACTAGTCACCCCGACAGTCTATAGGCCAGCTTTCCCTCCTCCGGCTTTCGCCCTCCCGGTTTTTCGGCGATCTGCGCGGTTCTTGGCCGGTATCCACAGGCCCGCTGCGCAGCCGGCGGTGTCCACAGGCGTTTCCCGGGCTGGAGGAAATCGTCAGCCGCGGCTGGAATAGTGGAAGGTATGGAATCCCAGCAAGACACTCAAAATCCTTCGTCCGCCGAGCAGGAAACAGTGCCCCGCATCGACGGCGGCCTGCACGGAGGCCCGGCAGGGACGGACCCCGTGCTTCGGGCCGAAGCAACCGGTCTGCTGAGGGCGCTGGTCGGCAACGACGCCGCCGAGTTTCATGAGGGGCAGTACGAAGCCATCGAGGCGCTGGTCTCGGGCGGCCGGCGGGCGCTGGTGGTCCAGCGCACCGGGTGGGGCAAGTCCGCGGTGTACTTTGTGGCGAGCCTGCTGCTGCGTGCCCGCGGAGCCGGGCCAACGCTGATCGTATCGCCGCTGCTGGCGCTCATGCGCGACCAGGTGGCGGCCGCAGCCCGCGCAGGAGTCCGCGCCGTGGCGATCAACTCAGCCAACCAGCTGGAATGGCAGGACATTTCCGCCAAGCTCCAGGCGGACGAGGTGGACGTGCTGCTGGTCTCGCCGGAACGCCTGAACAATCCCGGTTTCCGGGAAACCCATCTGCCGGAACTGATTCGCCGTTCCGGGCTGCTGGTGATTGATGAAGCACACTGCATCTCGGACTGGGGACATGATTTTCGGCCTGACTACCGGCGCATCCGCAGCCTGATCGAACAGCTGCCGGCCTCCGTGCCGGTATTGGCCACCACGGCCACAGCAAATTCCCGGGTCGTTAAGGACGTCGAGGAGCAGCTGGCTTCCGGCGGCGAGGACGTTTTCACCATCCGCGGAGCGCTGGCCCGCCGCTCCCTGCGACTCGGAGTGCTGCGGCTGCCCACGCCGAAGGCGCGGCTGGGCTGGCTCCTGACACACATCGACGAGCTTCCCGGATCCGGCATCATCTATGCTCTGACGGTGTCCGCGGCCGAAGACACCGCCAAGCTCCTGCAGAAGGCCGGGCACCCGGTTCTGGCCTACACGGGACGCACGGACCCTGCAGATCGGGAGCAGGCGGAGGCGGCGTTGAAAAACAACGAGGTGAAAGCCCTGGTGGCCACCAGCGCACTGGGCATGGGCTTCGACAAGCCCGACTTGGGGTTTGTGGTCCACCTTGGAGCACCCTCCTCGCCGGTGGCGTACTACCAGCAGGTGGGCCGTGCCGGCCGCGGCACCCCCAGCGCCGATGTACTGCTGCTGCCGGGGACCGAGGACAAGGACATTTGGGAGTACTTTGCCACCTCCTCCATGCCTGCGGAGGGCACGGCCAGTGCCGTACTGGCGGAGCTGGCATCGGGGTCGGTCATGTCCACCGGCGCCCTGGAAACCCGGGTAAACCTCAAGCGCTCGCCACTGGAACTGCTGCTGAAGGTCCTGGCCGTGGACGGTGCCGTGGAACGGGTGTCCGGCGGCTGGCGCGGCACCGGACAGCCCTGGAGCTATGACCGGGAGCGGTACGAGCGTATTTCAGCGGCGCGCGTCAAGGAACAGCAGGCCATGCTCGATTACGAGAGCACCACGGCATGCCGGATGGAATTCCTGTCCCTGCAGCTCGATGACCCGGCCGCAGCCCCGTGCGGACGCTGCGACAACTGTGCCGGCCGCTGGTTCTCCGGCGACGTTGCCGCCGAGGCCACCGATCATGCGGACCAGGCACTGAGCCGGGTAGGCGTGGATGTTGACCCGCGGGGAATGTACCCCTCGGGCATGGACCGCTTGGGCGTGCCGGTGAAGGGAAAGATCAAGCCTGAAGCAGCGCTGTCCACCGGACGCGCGCTGGCCCGCCTGACGGATCTCGGCTGGGGCGGACGGCTGCGGGAGATCTTCGCCCCGGACGCCGGAGACACAACGGCAGATGAAGCACTGCTCAAGGGCTGTGTGCAGGTGCTCGCCCAATGGGGCTGGGAAGAACGGCCGCTTGCAGTGGTCAGCATTCCGTCGCGGTCGCGTCCGCAGCTGGTCGGCTCGCTCGCACAGGGCATCTCATCCCTTGGCCGCATCCCGTATCTCGGGGCGCTGCAGCTCCCGCACGGCGGGCCGACGGGAGGCTCCGGAGGAAACAGCGCGTTCCGCCTGGCTTCGGTCTGGGACCAGTTTGCGGTTCCCGAAGAAGGAGCCGCCTGGTTTGCTGCCAATCCCGGTCCGGTTCTGCTGGTGGATGACTTTGCTGACAGCCGCTGGACCCTCACCGAAGCAGGCCGGGTGCTCAGGCAGGCCGGCGCGGCTTCCGTGCTGCCTTTTGTGCTGGCGCTGAAGGCATAGCGAACAGCTCGTACAGGGCGGGCTCGGGGGCGATCCGGGCAATCTGCGGCGCCGGTCGGCGGGCCGGCGCCGCGGGGGGAGCCTGCTCCGGGGCTGGGGCCTGCTGCGGGGACGAGAGTTGTTGCGGGGCCGGGAGCTTGTCCGAGGCGGAGGGCTGGCGCGGGGCGGAGCGCTGCTGCGGAGGCGGGGTTTGCTGCGGGGGCGGGGTCTGCTGCGGGGACGAGGGCTGGTGCGGGGCGGCGCTCTCTGCCCGGAAGCTGCGCGGCGCCGGGGAGCTGCCTGCTGTCAGGGGCCGTCTGAGAACCTTGGTGCGCTTCAGCGCGGGCTTCGGGGACCGCTCCGCCGCTGCCTCCGGTGCCGGTGCCGGAGTCGGGGCCGGAATCTCAGGCAGCGCCTGGCCCTCCAGCGCCTGATCCTCAACAAGTACCGGAATCTCGGCCGCAGCCGCAGCCGCAGCCGCAGCAGATTTCCGTGCCGGAACAACTTCCCCAGCCGGGGCCTGAGCCCTCGCTGCAGGAGGGTCAGGAAGGCGCATCGGAACGGGCCGGAAAACAGGCGGCTGCGCTGCCGGAGCTTCTGCCGGCGGCCGCCGCAGCCAGCGCTCAGCGGATGCAACGTGGACCGTCATCAGGGAGCGGGCCAGGTCCGCATCACCGAGCGTCAGGGCCTCGAGGATGGCTGTATGTTCGCCCAGGACGGCGGAGACCGCTCCGGCTTCGACGATCCGGTGCCAGGTGCGCAGCCGCAGGGCACTGCCGGTGAGGGAATCCAGCATCCCCGCCAGGTAAGGATTACCGGAAGCCCGGGCTATCTGCGAGTGGAAGGCGAAGTCATGGGCCGCCAGCTGGACCGCAGATGCCTGGACAGGAACCGAGTCCAAGCAGGTCCGCAGGGCAGCCAGGCCGCGGGCGTTGATGCGTGCAGCAGCATGGGCGGCAGCGCCGGGCTCGAGAATGCGCCGCACTTCCAGAAGTTCCGGCGCTGAAGATTCCTGATGGATCTCCACCATGAAACCCATGGTTTCGGTCAGCAGTCCCGGCTCCAGGCTTGTCACATAGGTGCCGTCGCCGCGCCGGACGTCGAGAACCCGGATCAGTTCGAGTGCTTTGACGGCCTCGCGCAGCGAGCTTCGGGACAGGCCCAGCTGATCACTCAGCTCATTTTCCGGCGGCAGCCGGTCACCGGCCTTCAGCTGCCCGCTGATGAGCATTTCCTTGATCTTGGTTATTGCTTCATCGGTAACAGCCACCCGACTATCTTAAGCGCCCGGGGCGGCAGCCCCGGACACGTGCGCGGACACCGGAATCGGGCCGGAGCAGGCCCCTCGCCCGGAGTCAGTTTCCGGTGAAGGCCGCGGGCCGGCGTTCGGCGAAGGCCGTGGCTGCTTCCTTAAAGTCGCGGCTGGCCAGGAACGCAGTGTTCCACAGCTGGACATAGTCCAGGCCGGACTGCACTGAGGCTTCCTGCCCGTGGTTCATCACGTGCTTTACGCCCTGGACAACAAGCGGAGGGTTCGCGGCAACGGCGGCGGCCAGCTCGCGGCCCCGGCCGACGACGTCGTCGGCCACTTCGGTGACGAGGCCCAAGCTGTAGGCGCGGTCGGCGTCGAAGTCTTCCCCGGTCAGCGCGAGGTGCCGGGCTGCGCCTTCCCCAATGATGCCGGGAAGCCGCTGGAGGGACCCCAGGTCCGCGACGATGGCGACCTTGACTTCGCGCACGCTGAAGGTGGCGGCGGGGGAAGCAATGCGGATGTCAGCGGCAGTGATCACGTCCACTGCGCCGCCAATGCACCAGCCGTCCACTGCGGCGATCACCGGCTTGGAACATTTCGACAGGGAGCTGACCGCCTCCTGCAGATCCCTGATCCGGCGTCGGAAATCTTCCCGGAGCCGTGCATCCATCCCGCCGGCGGCAAGCATCGGAGCGAAAACAGGCGCCATGGCCGGCAGATCAAGGCCATAGCTGAAGTTTCCGCCGGAGCCGAACAGCAGGACGGCGCGCACGCTGTCATCATCACTGAGGGCAGCAAAAACCTCGGGCAGTTCCTTCCAAAAATCAGGCCCCATGGCATTGCCCTTGGAGGGGCCGGTGAGCTCGACTTCAGCGATGCCGCCGGATATGTGCACCCGCAGTGAACGCAGGGAAGTGTTCGGGCTCATGTCGTCTCCGTTGTTCGGCGGCCGGGGCTGCACGTCAATATACCGGGCGGAAGGCGCGGGCACCGTGAGCGAAGCTAGGATCAAGGTATGGAGTTTCTGGTGATTGTTCTGTTTGTCGTGGCCATTGTCGTGGTGAATTTCGTGGTGGTTCGGGCTCAGCGCCGGAAAAGCTCCGCTTCCGGAGAGGCAGCCGGAACAGACGGCGGCCAGGAAGACCGGCAGCGCACAGTGAAGCCGCAAAAGACACCCCGAAAGCCGGCAGGAGCCAAGGCGGCACCGGCCGGAACGCGGACGTCGGCTGAAGCGGCCCACGAGGCCAACGCCAGGCTCAACGCCGTCCAGCACCAGCAGGTGTATGCCGCGATTGCCCAGGGGCACCCCATCGCCGCCGTCAAACTTTATGCACAGTTCACCGGTCTGGGGGTCCGTGCCTCCGCTGCAGCGGTGGAGAACCTGGCCATGCATCCTCAGCCGTTCCAGCCGCCGTGTCCGGCCGGAACCGCGGCTGATGCGCCCGCTCCCGCCGGGGCGGGCCCGGAGGGGCCGGAACAGGGAACTCCCGCAGCCCGGAGCGACAGCACGGATGCGCCCGGCGCCAACGACGGCGACAAAGCGTCCGGAGCGTCCGAAGCGTCCGGCCCGTCCGGGACAGCGGCTGCGGGTCCTGCCGGCTCCGCAGGGGCGGGAACGGCAGGCGGCAGCGCCTCCGGCTCAGCCAAAGCCTCCGATGCCGGACCGGGTGGTGCCTCCGGTTCCGAAAGCGCCGCTGCACCTGCAGGTCAGCAGGGCGGGGCTGCAGGCAAGAAGCCGGCCACCCCGGAAGAGGATGAAATCAGCAAGTGGGTTAAGAACCTGCGGCCGGAAGACTTCTAGTACTGCCGTGAGCGTTGGTTGAGCCCATCGGCCCCGTAGGGGTAGTTGCCCACCGCCGGACGGCTGAGGTCGGTAAGCCGCTGCAGCTCCGCATCGGAGAGCCGGAGTGAGGCCGCGCCAAGGTTGTCGGCGAGCTGTTCGACGGTGCGGGCGCCGAGAATCACCGAGGTCACACCCGGCTGTGCCGCGAGCCAGGCGAGGGCAACCTGGGCGGGAGTGGCTTGGTGGGCTGCGGCAACGGCCTTGAGGGCATCAAGGATCTGCCATGTGCGGTCGTTGTTGCTGCGCAGGTCCCATCCCTGGAACTGGCGGGTGGGATTGTCTCCCACCCGGGTTTTGCCCGCCGGAACCGATTCCCTGCGGTACTTTCCGGTGAGCCAGCCGCCGGCAAGCGGTGACCAGGGCAAGAGGCCCAGTCCGGCGTCGAGCGCTGCAGGAACTACTTCGGACTCAATTTCGCGTTCCAGCAGGTTGTACTGCGGCTGCAGGGTCACCGGTTCATTCCAGCCGTGTGCCCGCGCGGTGAACACAGCCTTGGTGAGCTGCCAGCCGGTGAAGTTGGAGAGCCCGTAGTAGCTGATCTTGCCGGCGGTCACTGCGTCCTGCAGGAAGCCGAGGCTTTCCTCCAGCGGGGTCAGCGGATCCCAGGCATGCAGCTGGTACAGGTCAATGTGCTCCACTCCCAAGCGTTTGAGCGATGCGTCGAGTGCCTGGCGCAGGTGCCGGCGGGAATTCCCGAGGTCGTTGGGGCCTGCGCCCATGGGAAACCTGCCCTTGGTGGCAAGAACTACATTCCGGGCGGCCTCGGGCCGGGCCTGCAGCCAGTGGCCAATGATTTCCTCGGAGGTGCCGGCGGTGTAGACATCTGCCGTGTCAATGAAGTTGCCGCCGGCTTCCACGTAGGAGTTCAGCAGGTCATGCGAGACCCGCTGGTCGGATTCATTGCCGAACGTCATGGTTCCTAGGGCGTAGGTACTGACGACGGTGCCGCTGCGGCCCAGTAAGCGCATTTCCATGGAACATCCTTCAGGTTGGCGGAGCAGCAGCGAAGGAGCTGTCTGCTGACTGGCCTAAACATAGTTCGGGAAACAACATAGTCCGGAAAGCAGTCCGGGGGACAGGAGCACGGCCGCCTCAGGGCCTAAAAATCCGGGCACAAAAAAACCCCCGGTTGCCCGGGGGTCTTAGCGCGGAGACGGGGAGATTTGAACTCCCGGTGGGCTTTAGGCCCACACTTCATTAGCAGTGAAGCCCATTCGGCCGCTCTGGCACGTCTCCAAATGCTCTCTGGTAGCTTCCGCTGCCAGCCTGACAAGACTACCCATAAGGGACGGGTAAGAGCAAAACGTCAGGGAACGGCCGGATGGGCCCTCCGCCTTACGGCCGCCCGAGGCGGCGTGCAGTCACCGCGGCATGGGGGCGCCGGCCGGTGTCGGCCCGCCGATGGGTTTCAAGCACTTCAAACCCTGCTGCCGTCACTTTTGAGACCAGCTCGTCCACCGGCCAGAAGTACGCCGGCATCACTGCATGAGGGAAACGTTCAACCTCAGGACCTTCAAAGAACCCGGTCAGCAGGGCCCCGCCCGGACGCAGGCAACGGGCGTATTCCGCCAGGACAGCCGGGAGCTCGGCGGGCTCCAGATGAATCATTGAATACCAGGCGAAGATCCCGCCGAGCGAGCCGTCCTCCACCCCCAGATCCTCCAGCGAGCCGACACGAAACGGAAACCCCGGAGACAGTTCCGCGGCCAGCGCCACAAACTCGGAAACCACGTCCAGGCCCTCAACCCGGGCGCCGTGTTCGGCCAGGAACCGAGTCCAGTGACCGGGGCCGCACCCGGCGTCGACAACCGGCCCCTTCAGCCCGGCTGCCCAGGCCGCAACTAGCTCGCGGTCCGCGGGATGGGTGTGTTCGATGCTGCCGACTGCCGTCCGGTACTCCAGCGCCCTCGGGCCGTACGCGGAGCGCACGGCGTCATGGTTCACGCAGATCTCCGTCGGCGGGCATCCCGGAAGCAGCCGGAGTTTCGGAAACGGGTGCCGCGTTTCCGGGCTCCGAAACGCCGGCGCGGTACATGGCGGAGAAGAATCCATATTTCTGCACACCTTCGCCGTGCCGGGTGCCGGCATACTCGCTGATCAGGGCAGAGAGCCTGCCCTGGAAGTCGGAGCGCTGGGCGTCGGAGAGGTACAGCGTCACGCTGGTTTCGGAGTGCCGCCCCGACTCCGGTGCCAGCCGGTAGTTCTCCAACGCCGACTCGAGGATCGCCGGACCCACCAGCGCGGATTCGGGCAGCGCAGGATTGAAGGTCAGCCCGAGTGTTTTGCCCGTTGCCCGGTAGGGGATTTCCCTCGCGTTCCGGGCTCCGGCACGCACCGGCTCCGCAGCGGCGAACCCGTGTTCGGTCAGCAGCTGCAGATGATGAAGTGTCGCCCCGGGCGTGGAGCCCAGCCGCTCGGCGATCTCCTTGTTGGTCAGGGTCTCCCCGCGCAGGACCTGGAGGATCCGAATCCGCAGCGGATGGGCCACCGCCTTGGCCTCGTCCGCCGTCGCTTCCCTCCGCTGCACCGGTTCACTATTCACCGTGCCGAGTATAGGCCGCAGGAGCTAGCCCAACCGGCCGGTCAGGGCCTCCCACAGGAACTCGTAGGACATGGCGTACATGCGGGCCGCCTGGCGGTTGTCCGAGGCTCCGGCGTGGCCGCCCTCAAGGGCCTCATGGAACCAGACGTTCTGCACCCCCATGGCCTTCATGCGCGCGGCCATTTTCCGGGCCTGCACCGGACCGACGCGGTCGTCGCTGGTGGCGGTCCAAATCAGCGTGGGAGGGTAGTCGGCGTCCTCCTTGAGCAGGTGATAGGGGGAGAAGGTCTTCACGAACTCCCACTGCTTCGGATCATCCGGATCGCCGTATTCGGCAATCCACGAGTATCCGGCGGAGAGCTTGGTGTAGCGGCGCATGTCCAGCAGCGGCACGCCGCAGGACACGGCGCCGAACAGGTGCGGATAGGTGGTGAGCATGTTGCCCACCAGCAGTCCGCCGTTGCTGCGGCCCGTGCAGCCCAAGTGCTTCCGCGAGGTGACGCCGCGGTCCGTCAGATCCCGGGCAACGGCGGCAAAATCCTCATAGGCACGGTGCCTGTTTTCCTGCAGTGCTGCGCGGTGCCAGTCGGGTCCGTATTCACCGCCCCCGCGGATATTCGCCAGCACATACACGCCCGAACGCTTCACCCCGCCGTCATCGGTGAAGCTGCGCTCCAGCCAGCCGCGACCCACCACGCCGCTGTAGGTAGGCGTCAGCGCCTGTTCAAAACCGCCGTAGCCGTTCAGCAGCGTGGGGTTGCCGCCGTCGAGCACCAGGTCCTTCGGTCCCACCTGGAAGTACGGCACCCGGGTGCCGTCGGCTGACACGGCAAAGTGCTGTTCCACCGTGCAGGCGGAGGCGTCAAAAAACGACGGCGACTCCTTCACCACTGCAGCGGAACCGCCGGCGCTGCCCAGGGTTCCGCGGGACAGAGTGGACGGCGTCAGGAACCCGGTGCTGACCAGCCAGTAGTCGTTGCCGGCTTCCTCGTCTTCGTCGTCGACGCCGTACGCGTCCACCGTGTGCAGCGGCGGGCAGGCGTCCAGGACCGTCGCCTTCCAGCCGTTGGCCGGGTCCAGCACCGAAATCTCGGAGGACACATCGCGCAGCAGGTTCAGCAGCAGCTGGTCCCGTGTCCAGCTCCATGACTGGAGGGACGTTGCAGGATCAGGCGTAAACAAAGTGGCCAGCTTCCGGTTGCCCGAAAGGAAATCTTCCAAATCAGCGGCCAGCAGTGAACCGGCGGAATGCACGACGCCGTCGAGCTCCCAGTCCTTGCGGGGGCGCAGCACCAGCCACTGCCGGTGCACATCAACGTTCACATCCAGGGGAACATCCAGGCGCACCCACTGCCCGTTCCGCCGCAGGAACGTGGAGCTGTTGTAGAAGTCGACGATGTCCACGGCGAGGTCCCGTTCAAAACCGGGCGTCTGGTCGCGGGCCACCACTGCCATCATGTGGTCCTCGGGAACTTCGAAATACGGCTCGGCATCGGCCAGGGCCATGCCGCGGCGCAGGATCCGGCTGGTGCGCGGGTAGGAGGAGGAAGTCATTGAACCGGGACCGAAATCGGTGCCTACGTACAACTCGTCCGGCCCGGCCCAGCTGATCCGGTTCTTGGCGGCCGGAATGTCGAATCCGTCCGGCACAAACCCGCGGTCGACGACGTCGAACTCACGGTAGCGGGCGGCGTCGCCGCCGTCGGGGGAGAGGACCACCAGGGCACGCCGGTACGTTGATCCGTCTGACGGGCGCAGGAATGCGGATCCGCCCCAGACCCACTCCGTGCCCTCGCTACGGCTGAGTTCGTCCACGTCCAGCAGGATTTCCCACTGCGGATCCTCGGAGCAGTAGCTCTCCCAGGTGGTGCGCCGCCACAGGCCCTTGGGATGCTCGGCATCGCGCCAGAAGTTGTAGTAGTACTCGCCCCGCTTGGCCACCATGGGAATGCGGTCCGTGGAATCGAGGACTTCGAGCAGCCGCTTTTCCGTCTGCTCGAATCCGGTTTCCGCCAACAGATCCTCGGTGACTTTGTTTTCACCGCGAACCCAGTCCAGCTGCCTGTGCCCGTAAATATCCTCAAGCCACAGGAATTCGTCATCAGCGGAGGGGCCTGCGGACAGATCGGAAGTCGAGGAAGTCATGTGCCCATCCTAGGACGCCCGTCACGCAGGCCGCCCGGACTTCGAAAACGGCGTCGGGACGTGTCTCAGGCAGGGATGCTGCGGACGTAGAGAAGTGCTTCCCGGGCAAAAGCCGTCCAGGCCGTGAGCGTCGCATCGGAGTCGGTCCCCGCCGGCACCTCGACCCATTCCCGCATGGTCCGCTTGCCGATCGTCACCGGGCCGGCAATGCCTTCGGCCTGCAGGGCTGCGGCGCGTGCCCGGGGAAGTTTGAGGATCAGGCTGTCCCCGGAACTCGAACCGAGGAACGCGAGAACCTTCTTTCCGGTCCGCAGCGCCGGACTCCGGAACATTGTCCCGACCGCTACCGGCCCGTCGTCCTGCAGGGCGCGCGCAATGTCGCGCAGCAAATCCTGTGCATCGCGCGAAACCGGCATGAGGGCGTTTCCTCCAAACGGGAGTCGGCCAAGGTCCTGCGATGGTACGCCAATGCCCGGACGGACAACAGCACCGGGCGACGCGGCTGACTGTTCCGGCGTGGTGGCCCCGCGGTACGGGCCGGATACTCTTGAGGCATGACGAATACACAGAGCTTTCAGGTGGCCGTGATAGGAGCGGGCCCGCGTGGAATCTCTGTGGTGGAGCGGACACTGGCGGGATATCTTGCGCTGGCGCCGCAGGACAGGCCAGTGCTGGGCATCACCGTCATCGATCCGTTCAACCCGGGCCCGGGCCACGTGTGGCGCACCGGGCAGTCACGCCTGTTCCTGATGAACACCCCCTCTCTTTTTCCCACGGTCGTTCCGGCCGGAGCTACGGCCGCGGAGCTGGCAGCCTCTCCCACCGGGCTCTCCTTTGACCAGTGGCGAATCCTGATGGCCGATCCGGACACCGGCGTCCACTCCGGTCTGTCTGCCGGGGACCGGGAAGAACTGGCCGCACTCACTGCCGGCGCGTTTCCCAGCCGGGCGCTTTACGGGCGGTACCTGGAGTGGACCTACGCCCGCCTCGAGGAGGCGGCTGCTGCTGCGGGAGTACAGCTGCAGCACGTACGGGCCGAAGTCCTCAGCCTGGCCAGGCGCGGGTCCGGCCCGGGCTGGACGCTGGAGGCGGCAGGGGAAGGCGCCCTGGCCGCAGACGCCGTCGTCCTCGCCCTGGGCCACCTGCCCGCCGCCCTCAGTGCCGAACAGGACCGGCTGCGCGACGCTGCCGACCGGCACAACCTGCGCTACCTTCCCCCTGCTGTGCCCTCGGATGTGGATTTCTCCGTGCTTCCGGCCGGCGAACCGGTGCTGGTGCGCGGTCTGGGCCTCAACTTTTTCGACATCATGATCCAGGTAACCGTGGGCCGCGGAGGACGTTTTGTGCCCAGCGGACAGCCGGCCGGCCGTGCGCTGCGGTACGAGGCCGGCGGGCGCGAGCCCATTCTGGTGGCAGCCTCGCGCCGCGGGACGCCGTACCGGGCGAAAGCCCGCCTGGACACGTATGTGCCGCGCAGTGTGAAGCTGCGCTATTTCACCGAAGAGGCCGCGGCCGTGTTCCGGAACGAGGGCATCCTGCCCGGCTTCGACCATGACCTGTGGCCCCTGCTGCACCGGGATGCCGTCTGGGCGTATTACTCCACCCTGGCACGGGTGGCTCCGGATGAACTGTCGGCTCCGGCCGCCGTATTCCTGGACGAGCTGCGTGCCGCCCTGGACCTGCCCGGTCCGGAGTGGGATGCGGCGAAGGAAAAAGTCCTGGACCGGTTTGTCCCCGCCCACCGGCGCACCAATCTGGAAGCGCTGGCCCAGCCGCTCGGCCGGCGCCCCTATGCCGGGGCAAAGGACCTCGACGACGCCGTCCTCGCCTATCTGGAGGCTGACGCCGCCGGTTCCGCCGCGGGCGAGGACGACCCGCTGAAGATGGCTATCGGTGCGCTCAATGCCGGACGCACCGTGCTGAAAACCATTGTGGCCGACGGCGGACTCGCCGAAGCGTCCTGGCTTACCGAACTGCGCGGCTGGTTTGAGCCGCTCGTGGAAGGCCTGGCGAGCGGACCGCCGCCGGAGCGGATCGAACAGCTGGCAGCCCTGGTGCGTGCCGGCATCGTGCACTTTGTCGGTCCCGATCCGCGCTTTGACGTGGATGAAGCCCGCGGAGTGTTCACCGGAGCTTCACCGTGGACGGGCACTGAATATGCGGCAAAAACCCTGGTGGAAGCAATGATGCCCGCCAACCGCGTGGACCGGAACATTTCGCCGCTGCTCGGGGGCATGCTCCGGGACGGACTTGCCCGCCCCAAGGTGATGATGGCCGCCGACGGCACGGCAGTGGTGACGCCCGGACTCGATGTGACGCTGCCGCCGTACCGGCCGGTGGGCATCAGCGGCGATCCGCAGGAAGACCTCTACGTGCTGGGGCTGCAGCTGTCATCGGTCCAGTGGGGGACAGCCATTGCCGCAGAGGCAGGATCTCCTGCCCGGGCCGGGGCGCGTACGGTCCGCGATGCGGATGACATCGCCGCCGCACTGCTGGCTTCGGCGGCCCGCGGAGGCGGCAGCAGCGGTGCCGGCACGGCGGACGGCCGGCAGCTGACGGCCACCCTTCCCGGCGGAGCGCCCCGGGGGTAAGTCCGCCCAGCGCGGCTCGCACATTTTCCGGCCGGCAGCGTCATACTGGGGCGATGTCTACTGGTGCGGTGTCCCGGGGAACTGAAAAGGCGAAACGCCGTCATGGGGCAGCGCTGCTTGCCGCCGGTTTCACCAACGGCCCGGCTGCCCTGATCGATTTCCTGATCCCGCTCTGGGCAGGCCTGGCCCTCGGAGCGGAAGCGGCGCAGATTGGGCTGCTGGTCGCCGCGGAACTGCTGGTCTCCGTGGTTGTGCGCCCGGTTGCGGGCCGGCTGGCCGACACCCGGGAGCGGCGGACGCTCGCCGGCGTTGGCGCCCTCATCTACGGCTTGTCCTGCTGCGGATACGCGGTTGCCGACAGCCTTGCCGCAGCTTACGCCGCGGCGGGGCTCGGCGGTGTCGGCGGAGCCCTGCTGTGGGTCTCGCTGCGCGCGATCGTGAGTGAACGCCTGGCAGTGGACTCCGGAGCGTTCGCCCGCCTGATGTCGGTGCAGGAAACGGGAACCTGGGTGGCGTTCGTCGCCGGGCTGACGCTGCTGGGACGAACCGACCTTTTTGAGCCGGTCCTCCTGGCCTGTGCCGGTGCGTGCCTGATCGGCGCCGTGATGCTCTTCGCCAGTCCGTCCCGCACCGCTCCCAAAGACGCCGGCCGCAGCGCCCGCGAGATGACTACCCGTGCAGTAACCCGGCGGGTGCGGCCGATGCTGATCGCGTCCGGGGCTACTGCGGCGGCTGAAGCGGCCGTGTCCATCCTGTTGCTGCTCCACCTGCAGCGCGGATTCGGGCTCGGGGTCATTGAGACGGCCTATGTGTTCCTGCCCGGCGCCGTCGCCCTGGCCGTACTGCCTCCGCTGCTGCACAAAGTCGTTGTACGGACCGGACGCCGGCGCGCCGTCATAGCTGCTTCCGTAGCCAGCGCGGCCTTTGCCGCTTCCCTGGCCTGGGCGTCCAGTCCGGTGATGATCGCGGCCCTGTGGATCCTGAGCGGGCTGGCCTGGGCCGTGCTGATGCCCATCGAACAGGCGGTTGTGGCCGAAGCGGTGCCGGACAGTGTTGGCAGCGCGATGGGCGTCTACACGGCGGTCGGGCTGCTGAGCGCCGCGGCGGGCGCACTGGCGGCGGGTTTCGTCTATGACTACGTGTCCTGGCAGGCAGCCTGCCTGGTTTCGGCAGCCATGATCCTGTCCGGTGCAGTACTGGGCCCGTGGGCAATCCGCCGCCTCGGCGTTGACGATATTCCCATGGAAGACACGGTCCCGGCCCCGCCCGGGTAGGAAAAACTCCTCAGGGGTTGGGGACGTTTATGCCCATTGAGCGCAGCGAATCGGCCTGCCCGCCCGACGGATCCAGTGCCCGGCCGGCAGTGAAGATGACCCGCGTGTTCTCCGGCGTGGTGATCTCCAGGTCCGCGGTGTTCCACGGGGTGAAACGCGGACCGTCAACGCATCCGGGCACGAGTTCGGTGCACGCCGCGGCAATGCCCTCGATCTCGCTTTCCACGCAGGCGAAACTCACCGTCAGCGAGGGGCGGCCGGCTATGCCGTCGGCCGGGACAAGCAGCGCGTCCTGAAACGCCCACCGGCGCAGGTGGGTCAGCTGGCCGGGAATGGTAAACAGGTCGATAAAACCCAGACCGTGAATCCAAAAGTCCACCGATGCCGCCAGGTCCTCTGTGGGCACGGTGACGAACATGGGCATGCCGTAAATGCCGCGGTACACCGGCGGCGGAACCGCGTCGGGTCCCGGTGCGGGGACGGGGCTGATGTCAAAGGAGTTGAAGTTTTTGCTCATGCCCCACAGTCTGCAGGTTGACGCAGCGTCAGGGTCAAGCGCTACTGGGCCGGACCGCCGCCGGTGAACCGCCGGAGCATCCGGCAGAACGCCACGCTGTTTTCGGTGGGCCACCAGTGTCCGCCGTCGACCGGGCTGATCCGCAGGTCCCGGACTTCCGTGCCGAGTCCGTCCGTCAGCCGCGGCGAGAGGAACGGATCATGCAGAGGCACCAGCACATGCACGGGAACCTCGACGCGCGGCAGCGGTGACCGGCCCGAGACGCCCGATCCCAGCAGGTTGGCGCGGTAGAGCTGCAGGCCGCGGACCGCATTGTCCGTGGCGGTTTCCGCGGTGGTGCCGGCCCGCCGGGCATAGCGCGGACCCAGCACGCGCCACAGGGCTTCCGGCAGGACCGGAAGCTGGAAGAAAGCGACATAAGTGCTCCGCAGCGCCTGCCCTGCGGCAAGAAGCCACCGGCGCGGATCGCGGACGCACTGAGAAAACCAGCGGTGCAGGTGGCCGATGTCCGGCCCGGAAATGCTGGTGAAGCTGAGGATCCTGCCGGCGGCGCGGGCATCCCGAACGGCGGCCCAGCACTGGATCGAACCCCAGTCGTGGCCGACCACGTGAACCGGTCCGCCGGCCTGCTCCAGCACGGCGTAGAAGTCCTCAACCAGCACTGGCAGCCGGTACGGCGCCAGCGGGCTGCCACCGTTCCCCGGCGGAACCTCGGCTGTTGGTGCGTCAGCGTCCGCGGCAAGCCGGGAAGCCCCTGCATCGCGGGTGTCGTAGGCGATCACATGATGATCGGCGGCCAGATCGTCAATGACGCTGCGGAAGATGGTGTGATCATCGGGATAGCCGTGGACCAGCAGGACCGTGGGGGTGCCCGGCCCCGCCGGCAGTCCGTACTCGAAGACGGCCAGCCGGGCGCCGTCGTTCTCCACCGTGTGTTGCCTGCTTGCCGGCATGTGGATCTCCTCTTCCCGCTGGTGCTGGTGCAGCATCCTCTCAGATCTGAAGGCAGATGAGAACGGGTGCCCCCGGGTCCGCCGGCAGGGACGGCAACACGGTACCGGCAACACGGTACGGGCAACACGGTAACGACGACGGCGGCCCGCACCTCAGAGGTGCGGGCCGCCGTCGTGCAGTCAGCTCGTTGCCGAGGCCGATACGCTACCGGATTAGAACGGGTACTGCCGGGGTTCGCGCTGCAGCGTGACGGTGTGGTCGGTGGTGAATTCCTCGATCGCCCATTCACCGTTGAAACGGCCCAGGCCGGAGTTCTTCTCGCCGCCGAAAGCCACGTGGGCCTCGTCCTGGACGGGAATGTCATTGACGTGGGTCATGCCTGCCTTGATACGGCGGGCAAACAGGACCCCGGCGTCCAGATTTGAGGTGAAGACCGAGCTGGCGAGCCCCAGGTCAGTGGCGTTGGCCAGCGAGAGGGCGTCTTCGGCATCGGCGGCGCGGATGATCCCGGCAATCGGACCGAAGATCTCTTCCTGGAAGAGTTCCATGTCCTTGGTGACGTCGGCGAAAACGTAGGGGGAGAGAACCTGTCCGTTGGTTTCACCCTCGACGACCAGGCGTGCGCCCTGCTCCTTGGCGAGCTCGATCTT
Organism: Arthrobacter sp. Z1-15; assembly: GCF_054792395.1. Classification (NCBI taxonomy): domain Bacteria; kingdom Bacillati; phylum Actinomycetota; class Actinomycetes; order Micrococcales; family Micrococcaceae; genus Arthrobacter; species Arthrobacter sp. Z1-15. The sequence continues at coordinate 343,107 of NZ_CP096454.1, forward strand.
CTTCTGCAGCCCTTCGAGCTGCTTCGCGTTGATGATCGGGCCCACGGTGTTCTGCGGGTCCCGGGGATCTCCGGACTTCAGCGTCTTGGCGTGTGCGGCGAACTTTTCCACGAATTCGTCGTACACGGCGTCTTCGACGATGATCCGGTTCACGGCCATGCAAATCTGGCCCTGGTGCAGGAACTTGCCCATGATGGCCGCCTTGACGGCCTGGTCCACGTCCGCATCGGCCAGGACCACGAACGGGCTGTTGCCGCCGAGCTCCAGTGCCACGTGCTTCAGGGTGGGGCCGCTGGCAGCCAGCGCGCCGAGGTTCTTGCCCACCGGAGTGGATCCGGTGAAGGAGATGAAGCCCGGAACCGGGTGCTCAACAAAAGCGTCGCCGATTTCGGAACCGGCGCCCACCACCACGCTGAGGACACCCGCGGGCAGGCCTGCCTCTTCGAAGATCTTGGCGAGCATGAGTCCGCCGGTCACCGGGGTATCGGATGCGGGCTTGAGCACGACGGCGTTGCCCAGTGCCAGCGCCGGGGCCACCGAGCGCTGGGAGAGGTGCAGGGGGAAGTTCCAGGGGCTGATGACGCCGACAACGCCCAGCGGTCCGCGGTACACCCGGGATTCCTTGCCCGGCGTGTCCGATTCCAGGATTTTTCCGGAGACCCGGTGCGGGAAGGTGGCCGATTCCTTGGTGATGGCGCGTGCGGACTCCACCTCAATGGTGGCCTTGATGACGGTGCTGCCGGATTCGGCGGCGAGCCAGGCGATGATCTGCTCACGGCGCTCGTCGAAAATCTCAGCCGCACGTTCCATAACCGCACGGCGGGCAGAAGGCGTTTGTGCTGCCCACTCCTGCTGGGCCTTGGCCGCAGCGGTGTAGGCCTCGTCCAGGTCCTCGCGGGAAGCCTGGCGGATGCTCATCAGTTCCGTGCCGTCAAAGGGACTGGTGTCGGTGAGAACCCGTTCGGAGCTTCCGTCCCGCCACTGTCCGGCAATGTACTGCTGCGAGGGAATCCAGTCGGTGAGGGCGGGGGTGGTCGACTCAACCTGTGTTGTCATGAGCTCTCTCCTTGATGAAATCTCGACGTCTGTCCCGGGTGCAACCGGGTTCTGGGCCGTTTCATTCCCGCAGAGCCGGGTTGTGATGGCAGGCAGGCGGGGACGCATCGCCTGTTGTCTCTGGACGGCAGGGAAAGAGGAGACCTACGATACAAGCCACGGCGGATTCCGGGGGGACGGCCGTGGGCACGATGATCTGGCCGGTGTACCCAAGGGGATGGCATCCAATGTCGACGCTCAAATACTCCACAGATGAATCCGGAACCTTTGTACCTCCGCGGGTGGTGCCCCTGTCCAAGGGCCGGGTCGTCGTCAACTGGATCACCTCCACGGACCACAAGACCATCGGTTACATGTACCTGATCGCGTCGTTTGTCTTCTTCTGCCTTGGCGGCGTCATGGCGCTGGTTATCCGCGCCGAACTCTTCGAACCGGGCATGCAGATCCTGCAGACCAAGGACCAGTACAACCAGCTGTTCACCATGCACGGCACGGTGATGCTGCTGATGTTTGCAACACCGCTGTTCGCCGGTTTCGCCAACGTCATCATGCCATTGCAGATCGGTGCTCCCGATGTCGCGTTCGCCCGCCTGAATGCCCTGGCCTTCTGGTTTTTCCTCTTTGGCAGCACCATCGCCGTAAGCGGCTTCATCACGCCGCAGGGATCCGCATCCTTCGGCTGGACCGCGTATGCGCCGCTGTCCAACACCACCTTCTCACCCGGCGTCGGCGGTGACCTCTGGGTCTTTGGCCTCGCCCTGTCCGGCTTTGGAACCATTCTGGGTGCGGTCAATTTCATCACCACCATCATCTGCCTGCGGGCTCCCGGCATGACCATGTGGCGCATGCCGATCTTCACCTGGAACACACTGGTGACCTCCATTCTGATCATCATGGCTTTCCCTCCGCTGGCAGCAGCCCTGTTCGCGCTGGGCGCCGACCGCCGGTTCGGAGCACAGATCTTCGATCCGGAGCGCGGCGGATCCATCCTGTGGCAGCACCTGTTCTGGTTCTTCGGCCACCCCGAGGTTTACATCATCGCGCTGCCGTTCTTCGGGATTGTCTCGGAGATCCTGCCGGTCTTCAGCCGCAAGCCCATTTTCGGCTACAAGGGTCTCGTTTTTGCCACCATCGCCATTGCCGCCTACTCAGTAACCGTGTGGGCGCACCACATGTATGTCACGGGCGCCGTCATGCAGTCCTTCTTCGCCTTCATGACCATGCTGATCGCCGTACCGACCGGCGTTAAATTCTTCAACTGGATAGGCACCATGTGGCGCGGGTCGCTAACGTTTGAGACCCCCATGCTCTGGAGCATCGGGTTCCTCATAACATTCCTCTTCGGCGGACTGACCGGCATCATCCTGGCATCGCCGCCGCTGGACTATCAGGTTTCAGACACCTACTTCGTGGTAGCCCACTTCCACTACGTGGTCTTCGGAACCGTTGTCTTCGCGATGTTCGCAGGCTTCTATTTCTGGTGGCCCAAGTTCACCGGAAAGATGCTCAACGAGCGTCTCGGCAAGATCCATTTTTGGCTGCTGTTCCTGGGCTTCCACGGCACGTTCATGATTCAGCACTGGCTGGGGGTGTCCGGGATGCCCCGTCGGTACGCGGACTATCTGCCGGAGGACCGGTTCACGGCCATGAACCAGCTGTCCACCATCTCTTCCATGCTTCTCGGCATCTCGCTGATTCCCTTCTTCTGGAACGTGTACATCACCTGGCGGCGGGGCAAGAAGGTGGAAGTGGACGATCCCTGGGGCTTCGGCGGATCGCTGGAGTGGGCCACCTCCTGCCCGCCGCCGCGCCACAACTTCACCGCGCTGCCGCGGATCCGGTCTGAACGGCCGGCACTGGATCTGCACCACCCGGAGCTGCAGCCTCGGCCCAACAACGAGACGGACAACCCGGCGGTTAAGGTGTTCGGCGCCGCGGACATGGGCAGTGAGACGCCCAACAATCCCGACCCCCGGCAGTAAGCGAAGATCCTGCCGGAGGCAGTTAGGGAGCAGGTGCGTCCCCGCGCCTCGTCCTCCGCCCGTCAGCGCTTCCCGCGGCTCTTTCCGCCGAGCCGCCGGCTGAGAGTCTCGGGGAGCAGATGCCGTGCAGTGCCGGCCAGATAGGTGCCGATGGAGGATGCCTCCGGGAGCAGGGCGCGCTTGGCCACCGGCACCGCACGGAGGGTCTTTTCCCGCGGAACGTCCGACGCCGGTGCATGCGGCAGCGGGGTTGCCTGGCTGACCTGATGCGGGGTCCCGGCGGAAGGCCTGACATCGAAGTCAAAGATGGCCGTGGGGATGTAGACCGTGGCGCAGGCATTGGGGAAGTCAACTACTCCCGAAAGCCTGCCTTCCACCGGGGCGGCGCCCAGCAACAGATAGGCCTGCTCCGGGGTGTAGCCGAAACTGGTCAGGTAGTTGATCGCGTGCAGGCAGGCCTGCTGGTAGGCCAGCCGGGCATCCAGGTACTTTTGGCGTCCGCGGCCGGTGACCGAGATGCCGGAGAAGGAGATCCATTCCTCGTAGCGGGGCTCGGGATCGCCGGGCAGAAACGCGGGACTGTCCTCCAAGTGGTAGGTGCGCATGCCCGAGGGGATGAGGTCAACGTGCAGGTCAATCCAGCCGCTCATCTCAATCGCCCCGCAGAGGGTGATCTCGCCGTCACCCTGGCAGTAGTGCAGGTCACCGACCGAGAGCATGCCGCCGTCAACGTAGACCGGGTAAAAAATCCGGGTGCCGCGGGTGAGGTTCTTGATGTCCTGGTTTCCGCCGTTCTCCCGGGGCGGGGCGGTCTGCGCGGCCGTAACCGCGACTTCGGCGGCCCGGTCCGGCTCGACCCCGCCCAGCAGGGCTCCTTCGGGGAGCGGCGGCAGCGCAAGCGGCGGAACGCGCAGCGGGTTGCGCGCCGTCAGGGCGGCCTCGCGCCGGTTCCAGCGACTCAGCAGTTTTGCGGAGGGCGCGGTCCCCATGACGCCGGGATGCACCTTGGATTTCAGCCGGACCTCAGGAATGTGCCTGGAGATCGCGGTGCCCTCGTTGAAGTCCCAGATCGCCTTGTAAGCGTCGGGGAACCGGTGGGTCAGCAGGCCGCCGCCGTTGGTGCGCGGAAAGATCCCGGTGTAGCCCCACCCTTCACCGGCCAGCGGTCCGGACGTCCCCTCGCTGATGGGCCCGACGTCGACAATGTCCACCACCAGCAGGTCACCGGGCTTCGCGCCGGCTACTTCAAACGGGCCGCTGAGCTGGTGCCCGGTGTGGAACGGCGCCGTCAGGACGTCGCTGGCGGAATCGTCGTTGCGGATGTGGCCGTCAAACCACTCCCGGCAGTCCACCCGGAAGGTTTCGCCGGGACGGACGGTGGCGACCGGCGGGATGTCCGGGTGCCACCGGTTGTGGCCGGGTTTGGCCTGATCCCGGAACGGCTTGGTGTTGTCGAGGGTAAACAGCGGCTCTGGCAAGGTCACTCCTGACTCACTCGGATTGTGTTCAATTTAGGGTCCGCCGGGTCGGGCAGCACCATACCCGCTTCGACGCCCGAGAGGAGGTAATCGATGACACGCCCGTTGATGCGCTCGCCGGGGAGCACGGCCGGAATGCCCGGGGGATACGGGGTGATCTGCTCCGCTGCAATGCGGCCCTCCGCCTCCTTGGCGGGAACCACTTCCACGGGTCCGAAGAATGCGTCGCGGGGAAGGCGGACGGTTGGCATTTCCAGATCAGATGAATCTGGCAGCAGGACGGGGGTTGGGGTGGGCAGTTCGGGCGCGGCCTGGACCAAAGCGCCCAGCGCTTCCAACAGCCGGTCGGCAGTCTCCGGGCTGTCCGACTGCGAGAAGGTCGCTTCGATGCGCCTGTGGTCGTTGATTCCGACGTCGATACGCCGCTCGGCACGCAGCCAGTCGGCCGCCTGGTAGCCGCTGATGCCCAACTGCTTCACATCGATCAGCACGTGCAGGGGATCAAAGTCGTGGGATGCCTCTTCGCGGATGAGTTCGTCATGCAACACATACATGCCGGGCAGTTCATTGATACGGGCCCGGGTGATTTCCACCAGTTCAAGGGCGGCGCTGAGTTCCTCCCTGCCGGACTGCACCATCTGCCGCCGCCACCCGTCCAGTGCGGCATACATCAGCACGTTGGTACTGGTGGTGGCCAGCAGATCGGCGCATTGCTTCAGCCGGACCGGGTCCACCAGCGAGCCCTGTAGGTGGTACACGGAGCCCTGCTCCAAGCCCAGACCGAGCTTGTGGACACTGACCACGCAGATATCCGCGCCGGCGCTCATGGCCCACGTGGGAAGGTCCTGGTGGAACGGCAAATGGGCGCCCCACGCCTCATCGACAATCAGCGGCTTGCCCCGCCGGTGGCAGATTTCGGCGATGGATTCGATGTCGGCGCAGGTGCCGTACGGGGTGGGGCTGACGATCAGGCAGGCAGCGGCATCCGGATGCCGCTCCCACATCTGTTCGACGGTTTCGGGGGACGGCGGGTGGGCGATGTGCAGGTCGTTGTCCCACCGGGGCCGGAGCCAGCGCGGCTGCAGTCCGGACAGGATTAATCCGGCGGTGACCGATTTATGGGCGTCGCGTCCGATGAGGATCTCACCGGTGCCGCGGGTGACGGCCAGAATGGCAGCCTTAACCGAAAGTGAGCTGCCGCAGGTGGAAAAGAAGGCCTGTTCCGCTCCCACCGCGTCAGCCATCAGGTCCTGGGCCTGCTGCAGATATCCGTTGGATGAGGACCGGTCATCAAGCCCGGCACTGGCGAGGACATCATTGCGGAAGGGATCGGCGCCAAGCACCTGCAGGGTGCGCTTTTCGATGCCGCGGCCCTGCCGGTGCCCGGGCGGAGTGAAGCCATAGCGGTCGAGGCGGTGGTATTCATCCAGGGCATCAAGGATCGGAGCTTCATTCTGGTCCACGGTTATTGCCTCCACTAAGCCGGACGAAGATTTAGTAAGTGTGCTTACGATAGGCATAAAGGTGGCCCGTAATACAACCCGGGAACCCCCACGGCGAGGAATGCTAACCTTGATGGTGAGTTCAGAAGGCGGCTCTTCACCTCGTACCTCAAAGGTCTTGATGAACAGCTCCGCTGAACCATTTCCCGGTGTCCGAACCTTCGGCGTCGAAGAAGAACTTCTGCTCGTGAACGGGCGCACCTTCCAGCCCATACCGGTCGCCGAGGAGACAGCCGCTGCTGCTGCCGCCCTCTGCTCCGGAAACCCCGGCTTCAGCGTCACCCTTGAACTCCAGCAGGAACAAATTGAGGTTGCAGGCCCGCCGCAGGTCAGCCTTGCGGCTCAACTCGATTCGATCCGCACCGGGCGGCAGCTGGTTGACGAAGCGGCCTCCGGTTTCGGCGCCCGTGTTGCGGCGGTGGGAACCTGTCCGCCGCCGCTGGCACCGCATCTGGTGCCCATGCCGCGTTTTCGCCACATGCAGGAGCGCTTCGCGCTCACGCTGAAGGAACAGTTGACCTGCGGCTTCCACGTACACGTGGGGATAGCGTCTCCCGAGGAAGGCATTGCCGCCATGGACCGCATCAGGGCCTGGCTGCCGGTGGTCTTGGCGCTGAGCGCCAACTCGCCGTTTTGGAACGGTTCCGACTCCGGATACAGCAGCTACCGCTATCAGGCGTGGAGCCGCTGGCCCACCGCGGGACCGCCGCCGGTCTTTGGGACAGCGTCGGGATATGAACGGCAGATTCAGATGCTGCTGGCCTCCGGAGTTCCGCTGGATGACGGGATGGTCTACTTTGACGTCAGGCTCTCCAAGCACGTGCCCACCCTCGAGGTCCGAATCGCTGACGTCTGCCTGGATGCCGGCCATGCCGCCGGCATCGCAGCTCTTGTCCGTGCCTTGGTGGAAACAGCAGTGCGCAGCTGGCATGCCGGCAGCAGACCGGATGACGTCAGCGCAGCCGAGGTGAGGGCATGGTCCTGGCTGGCCAGCCGTGAGGGAATGGGCGGAAACCTTGTCAGTCCCCTCAGCCGGTGCCCGGCTCCCGCCGGAGACGTGCTGTCCCAGTTGCTGGAAATCGTCCGGCCGGTTCTGGCCGAATGGCAGGAGGACACCGCCGTCGAAGAAATAATGGCCTCAATTCTGCGTGACGGAACCGGGTCAGTGCGCCAGCGGAGCGCATTTGGGCGCAGGGGTTTGTTCTCCGACCTTCTGGCCGATTCCGTTCTGCGGACGAATGCCGGCTCAGCTGCCCAGCTGCTGCCGGATGCTTCATAGCAGGCAGCAGGCAAGATAGAACCGACAATGAGGCCAAGTGGGTATTTCGGCCTTCACATGGCCGGGGGAATGCCAAAAGTGCCGTCCGGGAGCTGGGCTACCGGACGGCACTTTTATGTCAGCGGAAGAACTACCGGCCGCTGAGGCAGATCAGATACCTTGCCCATTCCAGGGCGTACCGAATCCAGCCCCGGATATCCCACCAGCCGTGCGGCGGAACCGGAGCCACGCACACCGGAGCGGGCGGCACCGGCGGTGCTTCCACTGTCACCGGAAGCGTGACCGTGGTTGCGGAGGGATCCGCGGTCAGTACGAGCGTGCCCGCGCCGCTGGCCGTGGCCGGAACGGTGACGTTCACGGTCGCCGTACCCGAGGCCACCGCGGCGCTGCCCAGGGCAACGGCGGCACCGGCAGCATCAACCCAGCTGATCGCCAGCGAAGAATTCGCCGGGCTGCCCAGTGAGGTCAGGTCCAGGCCGGAGACGGTGAAGGACACTGCTGCGCCGGGAGCTGCAGCGGACGGAGCTCCCTGCACGGTTACGCCCTGGCGGGCGAAGTCCGGCGAGAGCGGGCTGTTCGCTTCGATGTAGCTGATCCACGCGTCACGGTCGACGAGCCCGGAGTCACGGGTATCGGTGCCGTCGGTGAAGACACTGAAGTTGTCACCGCCCTGCGCCAGGAAGCTGAACGTTCCCACGCGGTAGGCACGGTCCGGGTCCAGGGCTTCTCCGTTGACGGTGACCGTCTGGATCCGGGAGCCCGCGGCCTGGGCCGGGTCGTACGTGTAGGTGACGTTGTCGGAAAGCCCCAGCGCGAGGAAGGGGCGTGAGCCGCCCTCCGGCTGCCACTGCTGCTCCAGCATCGTTTTCAGCTGGGTTCCGGTGAGGGTGGTCGTCCAGAGATTATTGACGAACGGCAGCACGGCGTTGGCTTCGGCGTACGTGATGACGCCGTCGTCGCCGTAATACAGCTCGGCCCGCAGGCCGCCGGGATTGGTGACACCGATTTCGGCGCCGCCCCGCTCCGGTGCGGCCAGTGTGCTGAGCAGGGAGTCCGCCACCAGGTTGCCCAGAGTGGATTCCGAGCCGCGGTCGTCGCGGACGGTGCCGTTGAACGCCGTCGTAATATCGGCGGTGACAGATCCTACGGGCTCGTTGCCGACCTCCGCGGAATAGGCCAGCGCCGCGTCAACAATGGACTTGACCTCGGCCACCGCGGGGTAGGTGGCGACCAGCGCATCGGCGCTTTCCGTGGTGCGCGGAACGTTGGTTGCCGTGTAGGAGAGGACCTCGTCGGTTTCCGGGTTGTAGTCCAGTTGGATTTGTCCGATGAACTCTCCGTAGGAGCCGGTCTGCAGCACGGGACGGGTTTTGCCGTCGACGCCGGGAACGGGGGCATCCCAGGCGTACTGCTTGTGCGTGTGGCCGGTGTAGATGGCGTCCACCAGGGCGGACGTGCCGGTGACAATCTCGGTGAAGGCGCCGCCCGCGGCGAGCTCCTGTTCCAGGGTGGCGCCGTCCGGGGTGCCGCTGCCGGCACCCTCGTGGTACTCGGCGATGATGACGTCAGCCAGACCCTCGGCCTGAAGCTGCTCGGCCACCCGGTTGACTGCCTCGACCGGATCGCCGAATTCCAGCTCGGCGATGCCGCCGGGGCTGACCAGCGTGGGTGTCTCACCGGTGACGGCGCCGATGACGGCTACGGAAACCCCGTTGACGTCCAGGAGGGTGTATTCATCCAGCGCGGGCGTGGTGGTGCCCTCGAGGTAGACGTTGGCGCCGAGGTACGGGAAATCGGCGGCGGCGTCCACCCGGCCTGTGAGGTCCTCGAAACCGGCGTCGAACTCGTGGTTGCCCACGGCAGAGGCCCGCAGGCCCAGCGCATTCAGGACATCCAGCGTGGGCGCATCCTGCTGTACGGACGACGCAAACAGGGAGGCGCCGATGTTGTCGCCGGCGGAAAGGAACACCGAGCTGCCGTCGGGGGCGGCGGCCTTGAGCTGTTCAACGGTTCCGGCGAAATTCACGGTGTTGGCGTCAATCCGGCCGTGGAAGTCATTGATGTTCAGCAGGTTCAGTTCTTCGGTCTCGGTACCGGCCAGGCTCAGGTCGAGTCCAACGAGGATCGGGTCGTGGTCCGAGGAGCGGTAGGGGTCCGGTGCGTAGTAGTTGGTGACGTTGGTGTTAAAGCGGCTGTATTCCAGCGCCACGGATTCCACGGAGTTGATGTTCCAGATGTCGGCTCCGGTGACGGTCTCGGCCGCCTCCGGGGATCCGAGCACGTGATCGAGGGAGCCGACCAAACCGCTGAAGGCGTAGGAGTGCTTCCCGGTGGCTTTGCCCAGGTTCACGTAGCCGGCGTCGGCCAGCACCTTCATGGGATCCTCGGCGGCGTAGGAGTTGAAGTCGCCGAGCAGGAACACCTTGTCCGTGCCGGCGGATTCGGAAACCGTGTCGGCGAAGGCGGTCAGAGCCTGCGCCTGGCGCACGCGGTCGGCGTTCCAGCCGCCCTGCCCGGTGTCGGCGTTCTCGCCGGAGTCCGGCGCCGATCCCTTGGACTTGAAGTGGTTGCTGATGGCCAGGATGGCTGAGCCGTCTTCGCCTCCTGCGGGCTTGAAGGCCTGGGCCAGCGGCTCGCGGGCGTTGGAGAAGACCGTTTCGTCGTTGAGGATGACGGAGTCGCCCACGGGCTCGGCTGTTGCGGTGCGGAAGATGAAGGCGGTGCGGATCACGTCTTCGTCGTCGGGCAGGGCAGCGGGGGAGCGGACGTAGTCCCAGGTGCCCGGTGCCTGCTCGTTCAGTGCGGCCGTCAGGTTGGCGAGTGCATCATCGCGGTCCTTGCCGAAGACTGCGGAGTTTTCCACCTCCATGAGTGAAACGACGTCGGCGCCGAGGGCATTGATCGCGGCGACGATCTTGGCCTGCTGGCGCTCGAGGTTCTCCGCGTTGGCGGCACCCCTCGCATCGCAGCCGCCGCGCACGGTCAGCGGTGCGCCGGCGCGGTCGCTGTAGTAGGTGCAGCCGGGAATGCTGTCTCCGGTGGTGCTGAAGTAATTCAGCACGTTGAAGGAGGCCAGCTTCAGGTTGCCGCCCACGCTTTCGGGAGCCGTGGTGCGGGTGGCTTCGAACGACGCCGGTGTCGCCTCGGCGGCATTGGCTGCGGTAAGGGCGGTGAGCGGCTGGAACTTCCAGGCGCTGTTGCGGAAGTCCAGGATCACGCCGGTGGTGAAGGCGGCGGCGGCGCCGATGCGCACCGGGTTTTCCGGGGTCAGATACGGCAGGGGAATTCCCTGGTTGGCGGCGCTCAGAAAGTTGGTGCTGGCGCCGTCGTCGAGCTTCACTGCCCGTGCCGCATTGTCGGCGACGACGGCGGCATGCTCTGCAGTGCCCACGGCAGCCACAGCAGTGGGCTGGACCAGGGGAGAGTCACCGGCAGCCAGGCCGATTTCGGCGTACTGGTTCAGCGAGTAGTTGTCCGTGACGGTGAAGCTGCCCTGCGGTGCCAGCAGCATGCCTTCCAGGGTTTCGCGCTCGGCATCGGAGGCGGGCCAGGCCACGCTGGCGGGCTTGACCTCCTCGGCCGGCTCGCTGAGCTGAGACATGTTGCCAGCTGCAACCGTGAGCTGGGTCAGCCCGTAGTACTCGCCGACGGTTCCGGTGACTTCCACGTAATCACCGGCAGCAACGGAGCCGACAGTATCCGCGGAAAAGACAAAGATTCCGTGCGACGCCGTGTGGCTGGCGGGATCGAGGGTTCCGCCGGTTCCCGGAGTCTGCAGGTAATAGCCGTTGAAGCCGCCGGTGGGATAGACACCGGTGACCTTGCCCCGGGTGGTGACGGTTTGGCCGATCAGCGGGCTGGCGTCCCCGGTGCCCTGAATCTCGGCAATGGCCACGGGGTCTGCCGGGTCAACGGGAGCCGTGGGGGTGGGGGAAGGCGTGGGGGTGGGGTCCGGTGTTGGAGTGGGGTCCGGTTCGCCCGGCACCGTTCCGCCGGTACCGGTGGGGGTGACAGCGGCACTGAGCGTGAAGTCAGCGGCGTTGTTGTTGGAGTCGGTGAATCCGGTCCGGTTCAGGGACTTCGGATCGGCGTTTCCGGCCGGTGCCGCGGCGGCAGCGGTTTCGAAGGTGTTGGAGCTGCCGTAGCCGAGCAGGTCCACCACTGAAGGCTGCCCGGTGACGGAGCCGGCGGGCAGGGGATCCACCCGGGTTGCCTGGTTGGACAGGATGAGGGTGCCGCCCGAGCCGCTGAAGCTGGCACCGACGCTCGCATCCGCGGCCGGCAGCGGGGCGCCTGTGGTGCCGTTCGAGGCTCCGGAGATCAGATAGTGGCCGCCGGCGGGAATGGTGCCGGCGAGGGCGCCGATTCCGGTGGGCGCCGCCGTCGAACCCGCGGACCGGTACTGCAGGGACCAGCCCTCCAGGCTCACATCGGTATCCGTCGGGTTGTACAGTTCAACGAATTTGTTGGCGAAGGGCGCGTTGGCGCTGCCGCCGCTCAGGTATGCCTCGTTGATAATGACGCCGGGGACAGCTGCAGCGCTGTCCTCGGCGTAGGCCGGAAGCGCCGTCATCGGTGCCGCCAACAGGCCGGCCGAGAGGGTTGCTCCCAGGGCCGCCTTCCAGGTTGAAGGTCTCATGCCTCATGCTCCTAGGTCAGCTGGAACCAGCCGACGGTAAATGCTGCCGTGCAGCCGGCAGCGAGGGGGGTAACGCGAGTGACGTGGGTAATACTATGTGGCGCAGGTTACGAATGGGTGACCTGGAGGTGTCCGGGCGTGAGGGTCGGACTTTCGGCTAGGCCGAGGGCGGCCAAAGCTCGGGCCGCGGGCGGTGTATTCAACGGCGTTCTGGAAACAATGCGGGAGGGTAATAGCCTCCGGGCATAAAAATAAGGCGTATCAGCTTCCGTTTCCGGAAGTTGATACGCCTTATCTTTTGGATGGAATACGGACTGCGGCGCCCCGGGGGACATTAGACACAAACCGTTTTCCGCCCCAATTGCGGAAGGTAAGGGATTCGAACCCTTGGTACGGGGTTACCGCACACTGGTTTTCAAGACCAGCTCCATCGGCCGCTCGGACAACCTTCCCCACTAGTAGTCTGGCAGAAAGGTGCAATTCACCAAAATCTGATCACACCCCGTGGAGGACAGAATGAGAGCAGTTGTCATCACTACGCCCGGAGGCCCGGACGCACTGCAGGTGCAGGATGTGCCCGCGCCGGTCCCGGGACCAGGGGAAGTGCTCATCGATGTGGCGGCTGCCGGATTGAACCGGGCAGACGTGCTGCAGCGGCAGGGGCACTACCCGGTGCCAGCGGGCGCTTCGGAGTACCCCGGTCTGGAGGTCTCGGGCCGGATCGCCGCCGTCGGAGACGGCGTGGAAGGGTTGTCAGTGGGGGCCGACGTCGTCGCCCTGCTGACGGGCGGCGGTTATGCCGAGCAGGTCAATGTTCCGGCAGGCCAGGTCCTTCCGGTTCCGGCAGGGCTGGACCTCATTTCCGCGGCGTCGCTGCCCGAGACAGCGGCCACCGTCTTCTCCAACCTGTTCATGGCAGCCGGAGTGACCGAGGGGGACCACGTCCTGATCCACGGCGGCGCGGGCGGCATCGGCACCATGGCGATCCAGATGGTGGCCGCCTTCGGTGCCGTGCCCATGGTGACGGCCGGCTCGGACGAAAAACTGGAACTGGCCCGGTCCCTCGGCGCACAGGTGCTCATCAACTACAAGGATGAGGACTTTGTCGAGCGGGTGCGTGAAGCCACAGGCGGCCGCGGCGCCGACGTCATTCTGGATGTCATGGGCGCAAAGTACCTGCAGCGCAATCTCGAAGCGCTGGCGGTCTCGGGACGGCTGGTCATTATCGGGCTGCAGGGCGGCACCAAGGCTGAAATCGATCTCAACCTGGTGATGCGCAAGCGGCTCGCGGTCATTGGAACCACGCTGCGGTCCCGGCCGGCCGAGGAGAAAGCCGCCATCATGCAGGCCGTCCGCAAATTCGTCTGGCCCCTGGTGGAAGCAGGGAAAATCCGTCCCCTGGTGGACAAGACCTTCCCGCTGGCCGACGCCGGTGCGGCGCACGAGTACTTCGATTCAGGCCGCCACACGGGCAAGATCCTCCTGACCACCTGAGCCGGGCTGCCTGCCTGATCTGAACGCCGGAACCAACCGGCGGATACGCCGCCCGGGGTCCCGCGGGGCGGCATCCGCCGGTGCTGCGGCGCGCCCTGCGGGCACCGTGTCCGGACTTTGTGGAGCACATCACAGGTGCACTGCTAATCTCGGTGGCAAGAGTGCGGGTTTTCCGTCTCCTGGGCCGGTCTCACTGCCCGGCCTTTCCGAGTTCTTACCGCAAGCAAAGGGACCCCCATGAGTGAGAATCGCCGGCACCGGGCCGCCCCCGGACAGCCTGAGGACAGTGACGTCCTGGTGCAGGATCCCGATCTTCCGCCGGTTGCGCTGGACCCCGAAACGGCTGAGGCCGAAGACCGCCGCTGGACGCCGCTGAAGATCGCCGTCTGGTCCGGCATCGCCCTGCTGGGCGGGGTCAGCTGGTACATGCTGGCACTGGTCCGCGGGGAAACCGTCAACGCCATCTGGTTTGTCTTCGCCGCAGTCTGCACCTACTTCATCGCGTACCGCTTCTATTCCAAGTTCATTGAGCGCAAGCTCCTGCAGCCCAATGACAGGCGCGCCACCCCCGCCGAGTACAAGGCCGACGGCAAGGACTATGCCGCGACCGACCGCCGGGTGCTGTACGGACACCACTTTGCCGCCATCGCCGGAGCCGGCCCCCTGGTGGGCCCGGTCCTCGCCGCACAGATGGGGTATCTGCCCGGCACTATCTGGATCATCATCGGCGTAGTCCTGGCCGGCGCCGTCCAGGACTACCTGGTCATGTTCTTCTCCATGCGCCGCGGCGGCAGGTCCCTGGGCCAGATGGCCCGCGAGGAGCTGGGCCGGGTGGGCGGAACCGCGGCCCTGATCGCCACACTGACCATCATGATCATCATTGTCGCCATCCTGGCCCTGGTGGTCGTCAACGCCCTGGCGGAAAGCCCGTGGGGTGTCTTCTCCGTGGGCATGACCATTCCCATTGCACTGTTCATGGGCGTTTACCTGCGCTTCCTGCGCCCGGGCAAAGTCACCGAGGTGTCCGTCATCGGCTTTGTTCTGCTGCTGCTGGCCATCATCGGCGGCGGAATGATCGCGGACACCGCACTGGGTGACGCCCTGACCCTGGACAAGACCGTCATCGCCTGGGGGATCATCATCTACGGCTTCATCGCCGCTGTGCTTCCGGTCTGGCTGCTGCTCGCGCCGCGCGACTACCTCTCCACCTTCATGAAGGTGGGCACCATCGTGATGCTCGCGGTGGCCATCATCATCGTCCGCCCGGAAATCACCGTTCCGGCGATCAGCGAATTTGCCTCTGCCGACAACGGCCCGGTTGTGGCCGGTCCGCTGTTCCCGTTCCTGTTCGTGACCATTGCCTGCGGTGCCCTGTCCGGCTTCCATGCACTGATCGCCTCCGGCACCACGCCGAAAATGATCGAAAAGGAACGCCAGACCCGCTTCATCGGCTACGGCGGCATGCTGATGGAATCCTTCGTGGCCATCATGGCCCTGGTCGCCGCCATTTCCATTGACCGCGGCATTTACTTCGCCATGAACTCCTCCGCAGCCGCCACCGGCGGAACGGTGGAAGGCGCCGTCGCGTTCGTCAACAGCCTGGGACTTGCCGGCGTGAACCTCACCCCGGACATGCTCACCAACATGGCCTCAAACGTGGGGGAGGAATCCATCGTGTCGCGCACCGGCGGCGCACCAACCCTCGCCGTCGGCCTAGCCCAGATCATGCAGAGCCTCATCGGCGGTTCCTCGATGATGGCGTTCTGGTACCACTTCGCCATCATGTTTGAAGCCCTGTTCATCCTCACCGCCGTTGACGCCGGCACCCGCGTGGCCCGGTTTATGCTGCAGGACTCCATCGGCAACTTCATCCCGAAGTTCCGGGATACCGGCTGGCGCACGGGAGCCTGGATCTGTACGGCCGTCATGGTCGGAGGTTGGGGCTCGATCCTGATCATGGGGGTCACGGACCCGCTCGGCGGGATCAACACCCTGTTCCCGCTCTTCGGCATCGCCAACCAGCTGCTCGCGGCGATTGCGCTCGCCATCTGCCTGGCCATCCTCGCGAAGAAGAACGTATTCAAGTACATCTGGATTGTGGTGCTGCCGCTGGCCTTCGCGTCCGTGGTGACCATCACCGCCTCGATGTACAAGATCTTCAGCCCGGTTCCGGCTGTCGGCTACTGGGCGCAGCACAATGCCTTCAAGGGAGCTCTGGACCGGGGCGAGACCAGCTTCGGCACCGCCAAGACGGTGGAAGCCATGGAAGCCGTCGTCCGGAACACGTTCATCCAGGGCACGCTGTCCATTGTGTTTGTGACGCTGGCAATCATCGTCATCATCACCGCGGTCATTGCCAGCATCCGCTCGTTCCGCGCCGGCGGTTCTCCCAGCGCCGAAGATCCGGCCGTTCCCTCCCGGATGTTCGCCCCGGCGGGCTTCCTGGCGACGCCGGCGGAAAAGGAGCTCCAGGCGCAGTGGGACGCGCTGCCCGCGGACCGGAAGGTTGTCCGGAAGGCGCACTCATGAGCACCGGGACGGTAAAGGACGGACTGCGGGGTTTCGTGCGGTTCTTCCGGGATGTCATGGGGGAGGACGCGTACCGCAAATACGTCGCCTTCCATGAGTCCACCGGCTGCACCGGACCGCTGCTGAGTGAGCGGGAGTTCTGGAAGGACAAGATGGACCGTCAGGACTCCAGCCCCGAGGGCCGCTGCTGCTAGCGCAGCTGAGGAGCCCGGCGCGGCGGGTGTTCCCGTGATCGAACACCCGCGGAAACGACGGCGGCACCTGCCCGGGTGCCGCCGTCGTCGTCTCTTGATGCAGGGCGCGGGGTTTGTGTCGTTTCGTAACCAAGCCTTGAGCGGAGCCGGGGCCGGTGCCTACGGTGGATCATGGAAAAGCACAAGAACTCGAATGACCTGCCGCAGGACGAGCACCTGCGGGAAGACATCAGCCTGCCCGCCCCGGAGCCGGACGGCGAGGACGGGCATCTGGCTGACGACATCAACCTGCCGGAAGAAGAACATACGGGCGGGCCGGAATTCGATGACCGGCACTACACGGCCGGCCAACTCAACGCAGGGCAGCAGGTGGCGGGACTGAGTCCGGACGGCGAATACGCGAAAATGCGGACGGAGGAGCTGGAAAGCTGACCCGGCACCCGGCTTTGAACCCCAACCATGAGAGCATTAACGCATGACTGACGAGAACGGATCCGCCGCCCGGCCGGATGTAGCGCCTGCGCCCGGTTCCGACACTTCATCAAGCTCCAACGATTCCGGCGGCCGCCCCGATGACACGCCGTCAAGCAATCCGCCCGTTAAATCCCGGGCTGCCGGTGACGGCTCTCCGGGGAGCTCTCGCGGGGACGGAGTTGCCGTACCCGACGGCGGCGGAGGCCCGGGCGGTCACGGGCACAGCGGAGAGGGCAGCTCCGGCCCGGCCAAGCTGCGCGATCTGGTGGATGAACCGGCCAAAGTCATGCGGATCGGCACCATGATCAAGCAGCTTCTCGAAGAAGTCCGTAATGCCCCGCTGGACGATGCCGCCCGCAACCGCCTCGCCGAAATCCATGAACGCTCACTGCGGGAACTGGAGGACGGGCTTGCCCCCGAACTGGTCGAGGAGCTCCACCGGGTGAATCTTCCGTTCCTGGATGAGACCGTGCCCACCGACGCCGAGCTGCGGATCGCGCAGGCCCAAATGGTCGGCTGGCTCGAAGGGCTGTTCCGCGGCATCCAAACCGCCATAGCCGCACAGCAGACGGCCAACCAGCAGATGGCGTCCCGGCTGCAGCTGCGACAGCTGCCGCCCGGCACGGTGCTGGCGCCCGGCGTCGTCATCGGTGACAACGGCGAGCCCCGGCGCGCCGATCCCGCCGGACAATCCCGTCCCTCTTCCGCCCATCCCGAGCCGCATGCCGGTCCCGGCCAGTACCTGTAGGACCAATGGCACTTTTTGCAGCCGCCCGTCAGGGGCGGAAGGACGACACCCAGCTCGGGAAAGGTGTGTGGCGCCGCGCCCATGACCGCTTCACCCGCGGCCTGGACCGCTACCACCAGATGCTGGAAGGCGTGGAAGACGACGCCGTGTACAACGAGCTGGTGACCGTCGCCAACGGACTGGCCGAGCTGCTGCCCCGGGTCCGGGAAGTCTGCGTCACCGCGCAGCGGCGCCTGCCGAGCGACGGCCAGGACATCCCCGGCTCCCTCATTGCAGTGCACCGGGCGCTCTCGCGCAGCGGCAACTCCCTGGCGGCCACCGCCGAGGCGGCGGCCATGTCCCGGCTTGAAGGCGAACGGTGGGGGTTTGCGTCCGCCGGCCTGGAGAACGTTCACCGCCGCGCCCGGCTGGTGGCCGAAGACGTGCTGGAGGCCGAGCGGGCCCTGAAAGCCGCCGTCGGCGCCCCGTAAAATACCTGAAGAATTTTCCGCAGATCGGGAATAGGGCGGACACTTTTTTCGCGTCCAGCATAGAGGCGTCACGGAAAGCGGATTTCAGCCGGCGGTTTGCAAGGATAGGCGAATGACTACTTCACCGCTTGTGACTTTCAATGACGGCAACACCATTCCCCAGCTTGGCTACGGAGTGTGGCAGGTCGAGGATTCGGTGGCCGAGAAGGTTGTGGGGCAGGCCTTCGACGCCGGCTACCGCCACATCGACACCGCCAAGATCTACGGCAATGAAGCCGGCGTCGGCCGCGCCATCGCCGCCACCTCGGTTCCGCGCGAGGACATGTTCATCACCACGAAGGTCTGGAACGCGGACCAGGGCTACGAAGAAACTCTCAAGGCTTTCGACGCTTCCATGGAGCGCCTCGGTCTGGAAACCCTGGACCTTTACCTGATTCACTGGCTCCAGCCCAAGCAGAACAAGTACGTGGACACCTGGAAGGCCCTGATCGAACTGCAGAAGCAGGGCCGTGTAAAGTCCATCGGTGTCTGCAACTTCACGGTTGAGGCCCTGCAGGAAATCATCGACGCCACCGGCGTTGTCCCGGTCCTGAACCAGGTTGAGACGCACCCCTACCTCAACCAGGCCGAGCTGCGCGCCTTCGAGGCCAAGCACAACATCCTGCACGAGTCCTGGTCCCCGCTGGGCTCCGGCAAGGGCCTGCTCGAAGATCCGAAGCTGGTCGAAATTGCCGCCAAGTACGACGGCGCCACTCCGGCCCAGGTGGTCATCGCCTGGCACCTGGCACTGGGCAGCATTGTGATCCCCAAGTCCGTCACGGAGTCCCGGATCAAGGAAAACTGGGAGGCGCTGAACGTCAAGCTCTCCGATGAGGACATCGAAGCCATCAACGCGCTCGACAACGGAACCCGCTACGGAGCAGACCCGGCCACGGCCGACTTCGCCTAATAGCGTCAGGCGCACTATAGAGGGGCGCACACCCAACCGGGTGTGCGCCCCTCTTTAGTGCGTTGGAGGATCGGTTAGGCCGCCGCGGCTTCCTCCAGAGGAACCCGGACCGGCCAGTCCTGCCCGTCGAGGATGACCTGCGCGCAGCGCAGTGTCCGGGTGTTCAGGACGATGGGTGCCAGCAGGTTTACCGTGGTGCCCGCCTCCGTGGAGTTGGCGACGACGAGGACCCGAGCCTCGGCGGGGTCGGCGAGCTCCAGCTGGAGCCGTTGCTCATCGCTGATTTCCGGCTGGTACTCCGGCAGATAAACGGCGGCGTCCAGAACAAAAAGCCGGAGGCCTTCGGTGTTGTCCGAGCCGCGCTCTGTTTTCAGCGAGTACAGCCCCTCCGCGCCGTCCACGGCCGAGAGGACGAAGTCTACTTCGGGGGCAAAGCCCGGCGGCGGTGCCAGGAATGTTGTACGCACGCTCATCGCAGGAAGTCCATGAGGCTGGGCTGCAGGGCCCTGGCCGTCACCGAGAGGGCAGTCTGATAAGCGACCTCCTGCAGCTTCAGGTCCAGGATGACCTTGGCGGTGTCCAGGTCCTCGATGCCGGAGCGGCGGGCTTCCAAGCTTACGGTCTGGTCCAGGTTGGTGTCCCGTGCCTTCAGGACGGCAGCGTGCCGGACTCCCACTTCGGTATGGCGCGAGAGGATCGCGTTGGCACGGGCATCTATCGACGCCAGATGGCCCGTCACATCCGCTCCGGAGCGCAGGTCGGCCGCGAGGCTGTCGACCAGGGCGAAGACGGAACCGGGGCCGGAGCCGAAAACGGCTGATCCGTCGGCGTCGACCCGGACCGGCGCGCCGCCGTCGACCCTGCGCATCACTCCCGCACCCGAACCGCTGTGGACATATTCCCCGTTTACCGCAGTGAAAGCACCCTTGGCGTTGGAGTTTCCGGCGAAGACGCTCCGCCCGGCAAACGTAGTGTTGGCTTCCTTGAGCAGATCCTGCTTCAGGCCCTCAAGCTCAGTGGCGACGGCGTCCTTGTTCGCGGGAGACAATCCGGCGCTGGCGCCCCGCAGTGTCAGGTCCTTGATGCGGCGCATCAGGTCCGAGGTGTTGTCCAGCGCGGAGTCCACCGTGGTGAGCCACCCGTCGGCGTCGTTGATATTGGAGCTGTACTGGGCGTTGGCCCGGATTTCCGCCCGAACCTTTAGGGCGTCAGCTGTTCCGGCCGGGTTGTCCGACGGCCGCGTGATGGCGGTGGAGGATGAAACCTGTTCCTGGAGCTTGGCCATGCGCGACATGTTGGCCTGCAGGTTCTGCTGGGCGTTGCGGGCCAGGGTCTGGTTGGTGGTGCGGGTGATCACGGGTTACCTTCCAACAATTCCGGTGCGGTTAATCAGGGTGTCTAGCATTTCGTCTATGGCGCTCATGACGCGGGCGGCGCCCTGATAAGCGTGCTGGTACGCCAGCAGGTTCATGTTTTCCTCGTCCAGGTCCACTGAGGAATTGGCCAGCTGCAGTCCGACGGCGGATGATGCGGCAACCCCGGCGAGCTTGGCCTGCTGCATTTCGCTGCGGGCTGCTGCGCCGGTGCCTGAGACGAAGGCTGACCACGCTTTGTCGGGGGAGCCCTCGGAGGTTCCCAGTTGGGAGATCTTGTCCGCGACGGATCCATCGAAGCCGCCGGTGCCGTTTCCGGCGGCAATCCCGGATGCACTGGTGGGAATGACGTGCAGGCTAAGCGCCGGCTGCCCGGCGTCGAAGCTGAAGAAATCCAGCCCTGTTGTGCTGCCCGGTGTTCCGTCCCCGGGTGCGGTTCCTGTGCTGTGCACTGCGTTGACCGTTGAGGCGAGTTTCTCGGCCAGCGCGTTGTATGATGCAGCAGCCTTGGTCAGGTCGGCGCCCGGAGCCAGAATGCTCAGGGCTCCGGCCATTTCGCCGCCGGACAGCGCCACTGAGTCACCGCGCCGGTGGCTCCACACGAGCTGGACCGGGTCACCGCCGAGGGCTGAACTGCCTACCACTTCGACGGGCCGGAAAGTTTCGGCGGTGACAAAGGCGTTGCCGCCCACCAGGACGTCCACCATGCCGTCGGCGCCCTCGCGGACGGTTCCTCCGGCCAGTGCCGCCACTGTGGAGGCCAGGGCGTTCCGCTGGTCCAGGAGTTCGTTGACGGAGCCGCCGTTGGACAGTGCAGAACGGATCGCGCCGTTGATGCTGGCAAGCTGGGCGCCGGCGGTGTTCAGCTCATCGGCCATGGCGGAGAGGTCCGAGCGCACGTCCTTGAACTGATGGATTACGGAGAGGTATCCGGAGGAAATGCGGCTGGCCACCGTCGCGGCTTCATTAAGGAGAACCTCGGCAGCGGCAGGGTCGCCCGGCTTGTTCGATACGCCCTGCCAGGCGGCCCAAAAACCGTCCAGGGACGCCGAGATGCCATTGTCGCCGGGCTCGTTGAGGCTGACCTCCAGGGCGGAAAGTGCGTTGGCCCGGACCGCTGAAAAACCGGACACTGCGGTGGTGGCGCGCACTCGGGCATCCAGCTGCATACTGCCGAGGCGGGCAATACCGTCCACCGTGACGCCCTGTCCCACGCGGGGGCCGGTGCTGAACCCGGTGGATGACAGGGGCGCGGTTGCTGATGTTTCCAGCCGCTGCCGGGTGTATCCGGGGGTGTTGGCGTTGGCAACATTCTGCCCGATGACGTCCAGCCCTCTGCGGGCAGCAGTCAGTGCCGTGTATGCGGTATTCAGGCCGCTGAATGTGCTCATCGCGAGTAGGGTCCTTCGGGGTTAAAGTTGCTGGTCAACGAGGCGGGCACCGGCTGTGGACACGGCGGCGGAACCTGATGCCGTGTAGGTACCGTTTTCGGCGTTCAGGCTGGCGAGGGTTTCCTGGGCAGACCGTGCCGCCGCCCGCAGGAACTGCTCGTTTGTGTCCCGAAGCTCACGGATCTTGATGGTCAGTTCCGTCATGGCCTGCAGGTGTCCGGCAAAGATCTCGGTCCATGGCCCGGGGGGAGCCGCGGCCACAAGCTCGCGCAGTGTGGCGTCCTCGCCCGTCCCCCAGTCCAGTGCCAGTGCTGCCACGGCGACCGTCCGGCCGAGTGCCGCTGCCCGCAGGCGCTCCAGCACCTGCTCCACTTCACGGGTGGCATGCTGCAGCCAGCGGCTTTTGCCGGAGGTGAGCAGGAGCTGTTCTTCTTCAAGCTTGAATACGAGCAGCTCCAGCAGCTCGCGTTCTTCCCAGAGAAGTGCAGACAATTTCTGCGTACCCATCTCCACTCACCTCCTTAAATTGATCTTGTATGTCCAAAATTTCCGATAAAACATAACGATTCGTCGGTTGTCCGTCACTATCGGCATCCCGGCCCGCAATGTTAGTGGTATCTTCACGGTATACGCTCGCGCGTGGGGTTTTTAGTGGTCTCAGCCCTAAGCCATGTGCCAGGTAAACATATGTCTGTCACAAGGGCTTGGGGGTCCGCACAAATTGAACCGTCTCGAACGCAACCGGCTAGTGGTGGAAAATCTTCCCTTAGTTGGTTATTTGGTCTCTGAAACATGCGCAAAAGCAACTCATCTGTCACGCGATGATCTTGCATCGGCAGGATCAGTGGCGCTCATCATGTCCGCTGATTCCTTCAATCCCGAATTGGGTGTTCCTTTCGGTGCCTATGCGCGCCGCCGCATCATCGGCGCTTTTGCCGATGAAATGCGCTCGGTGGACTGGGCCACCAGAACCGCCCGCCGCCGGATCAAGGAAACCCTGGCCGTCAAGGAAACCCTCACCGCTGCCCTGGGGCGCACGCCCGCTGTGGGCGAGATTGCCTCGGCCCTTGGGGTGGAGCCGTCGGTGGCGCAGGACGCCCTGGCGGATGCATCACGGACCGTTTCCAGCCTCGACGAGTCCACCACTGACTTTCTGGCGACAACGCTCCCGTCCCCCGAGGGCTCCCTCCTTGCAGCTGAGCGGCTGAAGTATCTGCAGGCCGCCGTATCCGCCCTGCCGCCCAAAATGCGGTACATCGTGGAACAAGTCTACTTTCACGACCGCAGCGTCAAGGATTTGGCGGCTGAACTGGGTGCCACACATTCAGCGGTTTCTCAGCAGCGCGCTGAGGCTGTTCGCCTCCTCCGTGACGGCTTGGGTGCCCATTACACTGACGACGACGTCGCTCCTCCCATGCAGTCACGCATTGCGCCAGCACGCCGGGCCGCCTATTTGTCCACCATGGCAGACCGGACCATAGGTGGCATCACGCGCGAGCATTTCCCGCCGCGCGCTCCGCTGGCCGATTCCGGCCGCATGCCTGCCTAAGCGGATTGCCGGGCAGAGAATAACAACTTTTGCAGAACTCCTAACACCTGATGATCCTCCGCCGATAGCTATGGTTGCCGGCCCATGGATGGGCCGGTCAGTACAGCCCACTCACGGAGGAATACATCATGGGTTTCACAATCAACACCAACACCGCTTCAAACAATGCGTACCGCAACCTGACGCTGAACCAGAATGCACAGTCCAAGTCCCTGGAGAAGCTTTCCAGCGGCCTGCGCATCAACCGTGCAGCTGACGATGCAGCCGGTCTGGCGATCTCTGAAGGCCTGAAAAACCAGGTTTCCGGCATGACGCAGGCAGCGCGCAACGCGCAGGACGGCATCAGTGTTATCCAGACCGCTGAAGGTGCCCTGACCGAGGTCCACTCCATCCTGAACCGGGTTCGTGACTTGGCTGTCCAGTCCGGTAACGACTCGAACAACCCGGATTCCCGTGCCGCGATCACAACTGAGGTCAAGGCGTTGGCCAAGGAGCTGGAGCGCATCGGTACCTCCACGAACTTCAACGGCATCGACCTGCTCAAGTCAACGGCGGCTGATGGCGCTCCCTCCGTCCCCAAGACTCTGACCTTCCAGATCGGTGCGGGAGGCGTAGCGGACAACGACCAGATCGCCGTCAAGATGGTTGATGTTGCCGCAATTGGTGATGCCCTTGACACCCTGGCCGGCACAGCGGCTGTAGTCGCCGATGACGGTACAGTCACGACCCCTGCTACGGGCGGCTTCATCAGCGCAGAATCCGCGCTGAAGACGATTGAGGCGCTGGACAAGGACATCAAGACCATCTCCAGCGCACGCTCCGAGCTCGGTGCATCGCAGAACCGTCTGGAATCCACCATCAAGAGCCTGAACGTGTCCATCGAGAACCTGTCCTCCGCCGGATCCCGTATCCGCGACACGGACATGGCTTCGGAAATGGCCAACTTCACCCGCTCGCAGATCCTGTCCCAGGCCGGCACCGCAATGCTGTCCCAGGCCAACCAGATGAATTCCGGCGTGATGCAGCTCCTGCAGTAGTAGCAGTCGCAGCAACTAGCACCACCAGCGTTACTGGCAGGTGAATGACCGCCGGCGGCGGAGAAACTGACTTGGACCTCACACTCTCCGCCGCCGGCTTTTCTCCTGCCTCATCCGTATCAGTCCAAGGAGATCAGCACACATGGCAGGAATCGACGGCCTGATCAGCGGCCTGAAGACCAGTGAGATGATCGCCAGTCTCATGCAGATCGAAGCGCGCCCGCAGAATATCCTGAAGACCAAGGTGGCCGCCAGTCAGACCTTCGTCAGCGCCCTGCAGCAGCTGAACACCAAAATGGCCGCCATGGCCGAGGCCGCCGGCAGCACCGCAAAGCCGGCCGGAACTGACCTGTACTCCGCCGCCAGCAGCTCGGACAAAGTCACCGCCGCCGTCACAGCCGGCGCAGCCGCGGGATCCCTCGATATGGTGGTCAAACAGACCGCATCGGCGCAGGTCAGCCTCTCCGCAGCCCTCACATCCTGGCCCACTGATGCCACCGAAATCACCATCAGCGCCGCCGAAACATCCACCACCCTCAACGTTGACGGCAAGTCCCTCGACGAAGTGGTCTCCGAGGTCAACAAGGCCAATAAGGGCGTCAGTGCCGTCAAAATCGCGGCCGGGGTCGACGCCGCCGGGACCGCCCAGTACCGCATCCAGCTCACCTCCACCGCCACCGGTGCCGATGCCGGGTTCAGCGTCACGGCAAACGGCACCGATCCGTTCAGCACTGCCGGCGGGGGAATGGTGCTGAAGGCCGCCCGCAATGCCGAAGTCACCCTCTGGGCCGGCGTGCCCGGTGCTGAAACCACCATTTCCTCCGCGACTAACACTTTCACCGGCCTCATGCCCGGCGTGGACGTGACGGTGACCTCCGCCTCGGACACTCCCGTCACGTTGACCGTGGTCCGGGATGACAAGGCAGTCACGGACGTCGCATCCAAACTGGTCGCCGGCCTCGTGGATATCTTTTCCTACATCAACCGCAATGCTGCCGTCACCACCTCCACGTCGTCGGGTACCACAAAGGCCACCGGCGGCCTCTTCACGGGTGACTCGGGCGTCCGCGACATCAAGCAGAGCCTGATGACCGCCGCGACGTCTCCGGTGGGCGGCCGGTCGCCGTCGGAGATCGGCATTGTGATCACCAAGGACGGCACGGTGGAGTTCGACGCCGAGAAGTTCGCCGCAGCCCTGGCCGCCGATCCGGGCAAAACCCAGGCGACGCTGCAAACCATTGCCGGCCGGGTGGAAGCAGCCGGTAAAACGGCATCGGACAAATATGACGGCACGATC
The DNA here is from genome assembly GCF_054792395.1 of Arthrobacter sp. Z1-15. Lineage (NCBI taxonomy): Bacteria > Bacillati > Actinomycetota > Actinomycetes > Micrococcales > Micrococcaceae > Arthrobacter > Arthrobacter sp. Z1-15. Next base: position 368,548 of record NZ_CP096454.1, read on the forward strand.
ACCCAGCGGATCAAGGGGCAGGAATCCGAAGTCCGGTCCCTCACCACACAGATCGAGGACTGGGACCGCCGGCTCGCATCCCGCCAGTCCACTCTGCAGAGCGTGTGGTCCAACTTGGAAGTAAAGCTGGGCCAGCTGCAGTCACAGCAGGAATGGCTGACATCCCAGATCGATTCGCTGAACTTCACTTCAGGAAGCAAGAAATGAACCTGACCTACGGAATGGCCGCCAAGCGCGCCGAATACGCCCGCAATGCCGTCATGTCCGCAACACCCGCACGGTTGCTGACCATGCTCTACGACCGTCTCCTGCTGGACCTGAGCCGAGCCGAAGCTGCCCAGCTGTCCGGCAACTGGGCGGTGGCATCGGAGAACCTGGTGCATGCGCAGGCCATCGTCTCGGAGCTGACGGGCACGCTGAAGACGGACGTCTGGGACGGGGCCGAAAACCTCAAGGCCCTCTACGCCTACAGCCTCACCACCATGATGGATGCCAATATCCACCGCAGCCCCGAGCGGACCCGCGAGTGCATCGACCTCCTGGAGCCGCTCCGGCTGGCCTGGCACGAGGCCGCGGCACAGGTGCCCGCACAAACATCAGCGCCGTTGAATTCCGGAGGCACCCTCGGTGTCGGCTGAAGCGATCGGCCCGGACCACTCCGACGAAGCCGCCGAGAACCTGGCCCTCTGGGAGCGGGTGCTCACTGAACTCGAAGACAACCTGGAGATCTTCCGGGAGCCGGCGGAAATGGTCTCGGTCCAGGCACGTGAACTGGCATTGACGTGGCAGCCCGCGTCGAACCTGGGGCCGCTGCCCGTCGAGCTGATGCCGCGTGCCCGCCTTCTGGCCAAGGCCCAGGAAAGGGCCTACATCCAGCTCCGTGGCGAGGCCAGAACAAACCGGCGGCAGTCCGAATTAATCCGCAGCGTTCCCGGTCCTTCGGCGGCGGCTGTTTATTTGGACGTGGCGGGCTAATCCGGGCATCCCCGAAGCACTCGGAAGCAAAACTAAAACTACCTGCAGTCGCATCCTAATTACTCGGAAAAACTACTTACATACCTGTCGGACAGGCCGATAACAACTATCGAGCAAGGAATGCTCATTTCCAGGCCACGGATCGGCCGCACTGTCCCTCAGCGAGAAGCGGGTTTTCCGTGTTCGATTCCGTGTCCTCAATTGCGCTGCAAAGCGCCCTTGACGGGTTGGCTCTGCGTCAGCGCACCATTGCAAACAACATTGCAAATGTGAACACCCCGGGCTATCACGCCCAGCGGGTGAGTTTCGAAGATGCACTGGCCACCTCCGTCCGTGCGGGTTCCGGCGTCGCAAAAGCCACCACGGAACGGTCCATGGAGCCGACGCGGCTGGACGGCAGCAACGTCAACCTTGACACCGAGACGCTCTCCAACATCGACACCGTGCTGCGGTACCAATTCGCCACGCAGGCCGTCGGCGGAGAAGCGAACTCCCTCCGCACCGCGCTGAGGACCTCCTCATGACCTTCGACGCCATCGGCATTGCCGCCACCGGCCTGACCACTCACCGCAAGTGGCTCGACGCCGTTTCGGACAACCTGGCCAACGCCAACAATGTTTCCAGCACCGACGGAGCCGCTTTCCAGGCCCGCTATGTAGTGGCCCAGGAGGGCCCGGGCGTCAGCGGCGTCTATGTTTCGGGCGTTGAGTATGGAGACGCCGAGGGCCGGATAGTTTACCAGCCCGACCACGCCCTTGCCGACGCTGACGGTTATGTCCGCTACCCGGATATCGACATGTCCGAACAGATGAGCAACCTGATTCTGGCGCAGCGCGGCTACGAAGCAAATGCCGCCGTGGTGGACCGCGCCAAAGCCACCTATGAAGCCGCCCTCCAGATTGGACGCTCCTGATGCCCGTTCCCCCCATTCCGGCCATCTCCGGCGTAACCCCCACCAGCTACCTTGACGCGGTTCCGGCGACGGCATCCACCGATGGATCGGCCTTCGCCGCGTCACTGACCGGCGCCGTCGACAACATTTCACAGCTGCAGGCGACATCGAAGAGCCTCGCGGTACAGGCCGTGACCGGTGATCTCGACGATATTCACAGTGCTTCCATTGCGTCCACGCGTGCCCAGGTAACCCTGGAACTGGTGGCCGGAGTACGGAACAAGGCAGTTGACGCATTCAACGAGATCATGCGGATGCAGGCCTGATGGCGCGTCCCATGAACGCCGCCTTCGGACGGATCGGCGATACGGTGCGCAGCTTTTCCCTGGCGCAGAAAACCATCACCATCATTGGTGTTGCCGTACTGGCTCTGGGGATCGCCCTGCTGACCAGCTGGCTCACGAAACCGGCCTACACTCCGCTGTTTTCCGGCCTGTCGGCAGCCGATGCGAACACCATTGTGGAACAGCTCAAGACCGACGGCGTTCCGTACGAGATCGCCAACGGCGGCGGCACAGTGATGGTGCCTGAAGAGAACGTGTATGACCAGCGGCTGAAAGCCGCCGGCGCAGGCCTCCCGGCGTCGTCGACGGGTGGCTACTCGCTCCTGGATGACATGGGTGTCACCTCCTCCGAGTTCCAGCAGTCCGTCACCTACAAGCGGGCACTGGAGGGCGAGCTGGCGAAGACAGTGGGAGCGCTCGACGGCGTGAAAGCGGCAACCGTCCAGCTTGCGATTCCGGAAGACACCGTCTTTGTATCCGAAAAGGCGGATCCGACCGCTTCGGTGTTCGTGGAGACCGAAAACGGCGTCACCCTCGGAGCCGATCAGATCCAGGCCATCGTCCATTTGACCTCTGCCTCCATTGACGGCATGGACGCCACCAACGTGGCAGTGATTGATTCGGCCGGAACCGTCCTCTCCGCCGTCGGCATGGGCGCCACCGGGTCAGCGGACAAGCAATCCTCGGACTATGAGGAGCGCGTGTCGGCATCGGTGCAAACGATGCTGGACCGCATGGTGGGCCCGGGAAACGCCACCGTGGCGGTTGCCGCGGACATGAGTTACGAGTCCGCCAACCGCGTGGAGGAGTCCTTTGTCAGCCCCGAAAACGCGCCTGCCCTGAATGAAGCCACCACCACCGAGGCTTACACCGGTGGAGGCGCAGGCGGCGCAGCCGGCGTACTGGGCCCCGACAACATTGCCGTACCCGGTGACGGTGCCGGCGACGGAACCTTCAATTCCGAGACGAGCACCCGCAACAACGCGGTCAACAAGGTCACGGAAACGCGCGAAATTCCCGCAGGAGCGCTGAACCGCCAGACCGTGTCAGTGGCACTGAATACCGAGGCGGCCGCAGGCCTGAACCTGAACAACGTCGAAGCCCTGGTGGCTACGGCCGCGGGTATCAATGCCGAGCGCGGAGACCAGCTGACAGTGGAGATGGTGGCCTTCAACACCGGCGGCGCAGCGGCTGCCCAGGACGCGCTGGCAGCCGCCGCGGATGCCGCGGAGGAAGGGCGCCGGGCGCAGCTGGTCAACAACATCATCCAGGCCGCCGGAATTGTCCTGGCTGTGCTGCTGCTCATGGTTTTCTACGCTGTGCGTTCCCGCCGGCAGAACCGCGAGTCCATCGACATTGGCGAACTGCCGGAGCTCGATCCGCTGGCACCGGCCACCAAGCTGGCCATGATTGGTCAGAGCGAACCGGCCACAACGGCAATCAGCATGTCCACGGATACCGCCGGCTTGCCCATAGTGCCCATCGGAAGTGATTCCACCGAACGCAAACGAGTGGAGGTCGATGCCCTCGCGGGTCAGGACCCCGCCCGCACCGCCGAGTACCTGCGTACGTTCATGGATGAAGGACAGCCCGCATGAGTGACACGACAACTGCCGCTCCGGTAACCGCGGTCGCCCAGGTGCAGGCCCCTGATGCGGCCATCGACCCCGCCGCTGCAGCCGTGGCGGCCATGAGCGGGGCCCGTAGGGCCGCCATCGTGCTCATGCAGATGGACACCGGCCGGGCGGCGGGTGTGCTGAAACAATTCACCGAAGCCGAGGCCCAGGAGATCGCCGCGGAAATTGTGCGGATGAAGAGGGTGTCTCCGGACGTCGCCGAACGGATCCTGCTGGACTTCCACGAGCTCACAGCCGAGGGAAAGCACCTGGCGCACGGCGGACGTGATGTCGCCATGGGAATACTGGAAGCTTCTTTCGGCAGCGAACGTGCCTCCGGCGTCATGGACCGGCTCGCCTCGTCCCTGGCAGGGGCTTCCTTCGATTTCCTGGAACGGGCGGAACCCGCGCAGATTGTCTCCCTGCTCGAGGGGGAATTGGCCCAGACCGTGGCCCTCGTGCTGGCGCACCTGCGCCCACAGCATGCGTCCGCCATTCTCGCAGGCCTGAGCAGCACTCTGCGAACCGATGTGGCCCAGGCTATTGCCACAATGTCCCGGGCAACGCCTGAAGCCGTGCGCATTGTTGCCGACACGCTCCGTGAGCGTGCCGCCGCTGTCGGCGCAGCACGCGACACCGCCAATGCGGTTGGCGGCATTCAGCCGCTGGTGGACATCATCAACCGTGCGGACGCAGCCACCGAGCGGGCCCTTCTGGACGCCCTGGAGGCCCGTGACCCGGAGCTGGCGGAAGAAGTGCGTTCACGGATGCTGACCTTCGCTGACCTGGTTAAGCTGGAACGCCGCGACGTCCAGCTCGTGCTGCGCGGCATCGACGTCACGACTCTGGCACTGGCCATGAAGGGTGCCCCGGACAGCGTCACCGACAGCATCCGCAACAACGTTTCCGAACGCAACCGGGAGATGCTCGACGACGAGATCAATTCCTCGGGCCCGGCGCGGCTGTCGCAGGTGGAGGAGGCGCGCGCCACCATTGTGCGCGTTATCCGTGACCTTGAGGCCCAGGGCACCATTACTGTGCGCCATGCGGATGAGGAAGAATATGTTAGTTGAGCCGGCTCCGGCCTATTCCCGCATGACGTACCCGGCGCTGGAGGACGTCAACCTTCCCCGCGGCAGCGTGCAGGAACAGGCCCGCGGGCACGCCTCAGGATTTGCCGCCGGACTCCGCTCCGCCGCCGCTCAAACGGGGATTCTCCGCGCGCAGCTTGTCGCCGACCACGAAGCGGCGCTTGCCGCCGGGCGGAACGAAATTAACCGTGCCGTGGACGCGCTTAACCGCGCGGTGCGCAGCTTGGAACAGTCGGTCATACCAGCGGTCGAAACAATTCAGGCGGATCTTGAGGCAGCCTCCGTCGAGCTGGCTGAAGCCCTGCTCGGCCAGGAACTGAAAAACTCCGAAACGTCCGCACGGGCGGCACTGAACCGGGCTTTGACCGGGGTGCCCCGCAACGAGGTCCGCGCCGTGCGGCTGCATCCGAGCGATCTGGCTGCACTGGACCTGGAAACGATCTCCGCCGCGGACGTCCGCCTGAAGGCAGACCACACGCTGAACCCCGGGGACGCCGTCACTGATTTCGCCCACGGATACTTGGACGCCACACTGGCCTCAGCTGTCGCACGGGCGCGGTCCGCACTCTCGGGCGGCACGGCATGAGGAACACTGCCGGCCACCGCTCGCCGCATTTCGCCGAGGCGTTAAAAGCCGCCGCCCCCACGCGCGTGGGTTCGGTCGCCTCTGTGCTGGGACTTGGGCTGGACATCACCGGGCTCGACGCCGGGGTCGGTGACATTGTGACCGTCGGCGAGGGGTCCGCGGCTATTCACGCCGAGGTTGTTGCGGCAAGCCGGGACGGAATCCGCTGCATGCCGTTCGGACGAGTCGTGGGGCTGTCCGCGGGGACTCCGGCCCGGTCCTTGGGCCGGCCGCTGCTGGTTCCCACCGGAAGCGGCTTGCTGGGCCGCGTCATTGACGGACTCGGAAATCCCATTGACGGCAAGGGTCCGCTCATCAGCGGGCCGAGGGTACCGCTCGACAACGAAAGCCCGCATGCCATGCAGCGGGCAAGGATCACCACCCCCCTGCAGCTGGGTGTGCGTGTCATGGACACCTTGACGACCGTCGGCAAGGGGCAGCGCATGGGACTTTTTGCCGGCTCCGGAGTCGGCAAGTCCTCGCTCCTGTCCATGATTGCCCGGGGCACTGACGCGGAAGTTTCGGTTATTGCCCTGGTGGGGGAGCGCGGCCGTGAAGTCCGCGAGTTCCTCGAAGACGATCTGGGCGCCCAGGGCCTGGCCCGGTCCGTCGTTGTTGTTTCCACCTCGGACGAGCCAGCCGTGGTGCGGCTGCGGGCTGCATTCCTGGCCACCCGCATTGCTGAGTCCTTTCGGGACAGTGGTGCCGACGTCGTGCTGATGATGGATTCGCTGACCCGTGTGGCGATGGCCCAGCGCGAAATTGGCCTGTCCGCGGGCGAGCCCCCCGCCACGCGCGGCTACCCGCCATCCACCTTTTCCCTGCTGGCGCAGCTTCTGGAGCGGGCAGGCACCGGCGAACGCGGATCGGTAACGGGAATTTACACGGTCCTGGTCGACGGTGATGACCACAACGAGCCGATAGCCGACGCCGCGCGTTCCATCCTCGACGGCCACGTGGTGCTGGACCGGAAACTGGCCGTGTCCGGCCACTTTCCCTCCGTTGACGCGCTGGGTTCAATTTCCCGTGTTGCATCGCGCGTTGCGGCCCGGGAGGACAGGCAGGCGGCCGCAACACTTCGAAAGGTCCTTGCCGCCCGCCGGGCAGCACAGGATCTGCTGGATGTGGGCGCCTATCAGCGCGGCTCGAATCCGCTGGTAGATGCCGCTGTGGACTACCAGGACGCCATCAACAGCTTCCTGCAGCAGGGTATGGATGAGCAGACCCCTGCGGACGCCGCTTGGCTCCAGCTTCATCAGCTGGTCCGGATGCTGGAGGCCCCGCGATGAGCCGTGTCTTTCCCCTGGCCGGGCTACTGAGGCTGCGAAGGCTCCAGGAAGAGGCTGCGGCGGTAAAGCTGGCCACTGCCAATGCGCGTGTCCGGGAGACCGCCGAAGAACAGGCCGAAGCCTACTTGTCCCTGACGGAGAGTCCGTTGATGGCCACTGACAGCGCCACGCTGCATGCCGTCGCCGCCGCCCGGGCTTCATCGCGGGCCATGCTGGCGGATCTCGCCGCGCTGGGATCCCGGCTGGAATCCGATGCCGCAGCGGCACAGACAGTGTTTTCCGCTGCGCGTGCCGAGTCCGTGGGACTGGAAAAACTGGAGGCACGGCATGCCGGTTATGTTGCTGCCGAAGATCAGCGGACGGAACAAACGGTTCTGGACGAGTTAGCGGGTACCGCCTGGCAGCGCCGGCAGAAGGAAGCAACGTCATGAGCATGACCGATGCGATAGGACGCGTTGCGGAGATCCGCAGCACGCTGCAGCAGCTCAGTGCCGCGCCCCCGGCAACAGTTTCAGCACCGGCAGCGCCGGTAAATCTGACGTCTGCGTCCGCTTCCGGCGGGAACGGCGGAGATTTCGCCGCAACGCTGGCTGCCATGACCGGCACCGGCTCATCGGGCGCCACAGCTGCGTCAGCCGCCGGTGCTGCATCCGGGAATGGTGCGGCCGCGACGGGCAAGGTTGTGGATGCAGTGCAGAAGTATCTGGGATTGCCGTACGTCTGGGGCGGAAATGATCCGGCTGTGGGACTGGACTGTTCATCCTTTGTCCAAAACGTGTATAAAGACCTGGGTTATTCGCTGCCCCGAGTCACCTGGGACCAGATGAACTCCGGTACCAAGGTGGATTCCATGGCCCAGGCCCAGCCCGGTGACCTGCTGATCAGCCATGACGGCGGCCACGTGGCAATTTACCTGGGCAACGGCAAAGCAGTTGATGCTCCCCAGCCGGGGCAGACTATCCAAATCCGGGATGCCTGGGAAACCGACGCCACCCTGACAACCATCCGGCGAATCCTGCCCACCGAGGCCTCGGCGTCCGCTGCTCCCGCAGCAGTGGCAGACATCGTGGCAGCTGCGCGCGCGGCCCAAGCGTCACTGACAGGAGCCTTCTCATGAGCTTAGCCACAGGATTCACCGTCGCTGCCGGCGTGCCGCCCCGTACCGAATCGGGCAACCTGGCGCAGTCCGGAGAAGCAGCCACCTCAGCCGTAGCCTTTGCTGCGGTTGCGCAGGAGCTCGCTTCCGGAGCGCTATCCGGTGTACGCGCCGCAGGGGAGCAGACAGCATCAGCGTCCGCCGAGACCGCGTTCGCTCAGCCGGAGGCCTCGAAGGCAGAACCCAAGGTGCCAGCAGGGGGTAGCGGCGTGTCATGGGACAACCCCGCCAGGTCGCTGATTGGCTGGTATTTCGGCGAGCCTCAGCCGCCGATGCAGATGCTAAACCATGACCCGGCACTGCCGGGAGCGTCTCCCGCTCCGGGTTCTGGCGCTGGATCCGTTGCTGGAGCCTCCGGTCCGGTTGGTTCGGAGGGACCCGCGACTGCCAAGGCTTCGGTTCCGTTAGACCTGTCCTCGGGACAAACGGGAGCGGTCCCTGCGGTGGCCGGCACCGGCCCTGCTGCGAGCGCTCGGTTTTCGAGCCCGAACTCAGCCGCACCCGTTCCCGCTCCGCCCAACCTCAACCTGCAGACAGTCGCCGCCGAAACGGCAGCGCCAGTTGCGCCGTTGGTCAAAACACCCGGGGAGCATCAGCTGCAGCCGGTTCCTCCGTCGGCTGTGCCTGCACAATCTGCAGGGGCTGGGGTGACGCCGGCGCTTGCGGCGCCGGCCACCCCCGGGCGCGGAGAGCCCGGGACTGCAGCCGTTTCCCTTCCGGTGCCGTTGCCCGAGGGCACCATGCCCGTCGGCTCCCTGGCCTCAGGCACCGGTACAACAGAGCCTGCGGTGAAGATCAGCGCACCCGGTACGTTCGTTCTCCCTGTTGCGCCTGCGCTGCCGCGCGAAGCCGCGGAGCCGGTGCCGCCTGTCCTGCCGGCTGCGCCTGTCCTGCCGGGCACCTCGCCTCAGTCCTCGGGTGGAGCCGCACGCATGGCACCGGTTTCGGCTGCAGCCGTCTCCGGCCTTGCCGGGCTCGAAGTTTCGACTAAGGACGCATCAGTGGTGCAGCCGCCGGTTGCGCTCGCACCCATGGCGGCCCCGGCGGCCCCGGTTGCCGTTGCGGCCACCGGCCACACGCCTGCGGCGGCTCCTCAGCAGCTGCTAAGCCAGGTTTCCCAGCCGCTGGTCCGGCTTGCTGCGGCCGGCCCCGGTGAACACGTGATGACGCTCAGCGTTAATCCCGAGAACCTGGGGCCTGTGACAGTACGCGCAGTGATCAGCAGTGAAGGCGTGCGCGTGGAAATGTTTGCTCCAACGGAAACGGCGCGGGAGGCACTCCGGCACATTCTCGTGGAACTTCGGCGGGATCTGGCCGGTGCCAGCAATGGACCAGCCGCGACGCTGACGCTTTCTGACCAGAACTCTCCGGATAATGGCAGCGGCGGTGGCGCGGCGCAGGCCGATGACCGCAGCGGCAGGGCAGCAACCGCATCTGCGGAACCGGTGAACCTTCCGGCGGCAGGCCTCTCTGAAACTTCACCCCAGCGTTCCGGGCCCACCGGTGCGACGACCGCCCTGGATGTCATGGCATGAACACCCTAAGGAGAAACACCCGTGCCCATTGAGGCAGTGCCACCGCCCAGCGGAGTCCAAACCGCTGAAGCGGCCCGTAACCCGAAACAGACCATGGACAGCGAGGTGTTTATGCACCTTCTGGTGACGCAGCTGCGCAACCAGGACCCAAGCTCGCCCATGGACACCAACCAGATGATCTCCCAGACCACCGAACTGGCAATGATGGAGCAGTTGACCACCATGGCCGGGCTGGACGAGGAGAACTTCTCCCTGCAAATGAGGACTTCCGCGGCCGCCCTCATTGGCCGAACCGTTAGCTACACCGGTCCTAATGGTGTGGAAGTGACCGGAGTTGCCACATCGGTTTCCTTCGTCAACGCAGTTCCGACCGTCACGGTGGGTGGCAAGGAGATCCAGCTTGACTGGATCTCCGGCGTCGTCGACTCATCCGCAGTTCCACCTGCCGTTCCACCCGCGGTTCCTTCTCCGGAAGTACCGCGGGCTCCAACTCCGGATCCTGACGGGGAAACTCCCCCTGCATTGCCCGGTTCTTCCATACCTCCCCTTCTTAATAGCTGAAAGGCCTTTCCCATGCTCCGTTCCCTGTACTCCGGCATATCCGGACTTCGTTCGCACCAGACCATGCTTGACGTCACCGGCAACAACATCGCCAACGTCAACACCTCCGGCTACAAGGCGACTGCGGTGCAGTTCCAAGACACGCTGTCCCAGCTCACTCAGGGCGCCACGGCCCCGGGAGTGGACGCAGGCGGCGGCAACCCCGCTCAGGTGGGGCTCGGGGTGCAGGTGGCAGGCATCAGCACCAACTTCGCGCAGGGTTCGGCGCAGGCCACCGGGCGCGGTACTGACATGATGATCGACGGAGACGGTTTCTTCGTGACCCGGCAGGGAGGACAGACCCAGTACACCCGTGCCGGTGCCTTTAACGTTGATGCAAACGGCCGCCTGGTCACCGCCGACGGCAGCCTGGTCCAGGGCTGGGGAGCCGAAAACGGCGTGGTTGCAGCAGGCGGGGCGCTCACCGACATCACCATCCCCTCCGGGGCCATTGCACCGGCAGCGGCGACCACCAACGCTGCACTCGCCGGAAACCTGCCAGACGATGCCGTTACCGGCACCAAGCTCGTCAGGGACCTGGAAGTCTTTGACGCCGACGGCAACTCCTCGTCCGTGCCGGTAACTTTCGAACGCACTGGCACCGGCTGGGACGTCTCCGCTGACGGTGCAACGACTGTATCCCTGGCCTTCACTGCCGGTAAGCTCACCGCTCCGGCTAATCCGGTTCTTACCGTTGGGGCTGTGGCCGTGGACCTCGCTGCGATCAGCGGATACGCGGACGTGGACACCGTTGCCGTGGCATCCCAGAACGGCCGCAGCGCCGGAACCCTTGATTCTTGGTCCATGGCTGCGGACGGCACGCTCGTCGGTTCCTTCTCTAACGGATCCAAGCAGGCGCTGGGACGCATCGTGCTGGCAGGATTCACAAACCCGGGCGGGCTGGAGAAGGTTGGCGGCTCGTCCTACGTGGCCACGGCCAACTCCGGCGCAGCCGTAATCGGCGGTCCCGGTGCGGGCGGAAACGGTAACGTGGCGGCCGGCTCCCTGGAGATGTCCAACGTGGACCTTTCGCAGGAATTCACCAACCTGATTGTTGCCCAGCGTGGCTTCCAGGCTAACGCGCGCATCATAACCACATCGGATGAGGTCCTGCAGGAATTGACAAACCTCAAGCGCTAAAGTGACTAGCCTCATCGGTCCAGCCGCATCATCGGACCGGTGAGGCTTTTCTCTTCCTTACGAAGAGCGCCGCGAAGCCGAATGTAGAAGTGATGGCTCTTGAAGCCAGCTCTACGACCGGGACGGGCTCATGATTGTTCTTACACGGCTGAACGATGCCCGGTTCGCCATTAATCCCGACCTCATAGAGCGGATCCATTCCACCCCGGATACCACTCTGGTGATGGTCGACGGGGCTAAGTACATCGTGACCGAAAGCCTGCCCGAAGTCATCGAACTAATCGCGGGATACCGCGCCAGGGTGATCTCCATGGCCCGGGATATCCCGGCAGGGGCCTTCCGCCTGGGACAGCCTCTGGGGCTTGTCCCCTCCGCCTCCGACACCACACCGTCCGGCGACAGCCGGCCGGGAGGCGTTACCGTGCCACTTCGTCCTAGGAAAATGTAATGGATCCCGCAACAATCATCGGGCTTGTTCTGGCCTTTGGGTCGCTTTACGCGATGATCACCCTTGAGGGTTCCCACCTCACGGCCATCCTTATTCCGGCCCCCATGATTTTGGTGTTCGGGGCGACCCTGGCAGTGGGGCTGGCCGGCGGAACCCTCAAGGACTTCATCCTGTCCATCAAGGCACTGCCCCGTGCCTTCACCGGCCGGACGCCGGATCCGCGGGAGACTATCGCCTCGGTGGTGTCCCTCGCCGAAAAGGCCCGCAGCGAGGGCCTGCTGGCGCTGGAAAAAGATGCCGGCGAAGCGGAGAACCCCTTTCTGCGGACTGCCCTGCAGAACATTGCTGACGGTACCGACGGCGAGGAACTGCGGGTCCTGCTCGAAGATGAGATCGCCACGAAAACAGCCACGGACAAGGTGCCCGTCAAGTTCTACAACGCACTCGGCGGCTACGCCCCGACAATCGGCATCATCGGCACCGTGGTCTCGCTGACCCATGTACTGGAAAACCTGGACACACCGGCAACCCTGGGTCCCATGATTGCCACAGCTTTTGTCGCCACCCTCTGGGGCCTGCTTTCCGCGAACTTTCTGTGGCTTCCGATTAGCACCCGTTTGAAGCGGCTGGCGGACCTGGAAGCCGATGAAATGGTCCTGCTGATGGAGGGGGTCCTGGCGCTGCAGGCGGGAAGCCAGCCGAGGCTGCTCGGCGAGCGGCTGCGGGCCATGGTCCCGGCCCATGCCCTGACCGACGCCAAAGAACCCAAAGAACCCAAGATTAAAGACACCAAAGAGGCGGCATGAGCGCCCCGCGGCGCCGCCGGCCCCAGGAGGATGAGGAAAGCCACCCTGACGAACGGTGGATGGCATCCTATATGGACATGGTGACGGTCCTCATGTGCATGTTTATCGTCCTGTTCGCCATGTCCACGGTGGACCAGCAAAAATTCGAGCAGCTCCGCGACTCCCTGGCCACCGGATTCGGAACGGTGGAATCCAACACCGTGGACACCGCCGTTGGCATTATCGCCTCACCGGAACAGTTGGACGATAAGGAAATCCTTGAACCGGAAGCCGGCTTGCCCGGGGCGGGGGAAGCAGAAGAGGAAATTCCAGACGCCACCGATCCGGCAGCACTTGCCGCGGCCGAGGTCCAGGACCTGACCGTGCTTCAGGAACGGATCAGAGCCGGCCTCCAAGAGAAGGGCATGGCTGACACGGTGCGGTTTGAAATCGACGACCGCGGCCTGACCATCCGGTTGGTGAGTTCAGAGATGTTCTTCGCCCCGGACGCCGCCGATCTCACTGGCCAGGCTGTGAAGGTGCTCGAAACCATCGGTCCCATTGTTGCCCCCACTTCCTATCACGCATCCGTGGAGGGACACACAGCACAGGTGCGCCAGATTACCGACAACGCACTGGACTGGGAGCTTTCCTCCTCCCGTGCAGTCAAGGTGCTGCGCTACCTGGTGGAGGAATCAGGCGTGGAGTTCAGCCGGGTCAAAGCCGTTGGCTTCGGCGAGTCCCGGCCGCTCACTCCGGGCACCTCGGCGGCTGAGCTGGCGCAGAACCGCAGGGTGGACATTGTGGTGCTTTCGGGACAGACCGAAGAGGTCCGCCGGCTGATCCCGGGAATCGTCTCCGGGCAGCCGGTCGCCCCGCAGCCGGCCTCCCCGCAGCCGGCCGCCGGTATGCAGGAGCCAGGGCAGCATTAGCCCTGAGGCGCCCCCAAAAGCAGGTTTTGGAAAGGCTTACGCCGCCGGTCCCGGTGCCGATAGTGGCACTTGTGACGGTCCATCATGAAACAACTGCCCTTGGCGTGCCCGCAAACGCCGCCTCCCCGGAGGCCTATGATTTCCGCCGTCCAACCACCCTTGCCCGTGAGCACGCCCGGGTACTGGAGATGGCCTTCGACACCTTTGCCCGCCAGTGGGGCACCCAGCTGACCGCCAAGGTCCGGGTGCTGTCCCAGGTGACCAGCGAACGGGTGGAGATCCTTAGTTACGACGAATACGCCGCCGGCCTGCCGGCCGTCACCGGAATGGTCCTGTTCAACGTTCCCAACATCGGGGCCAAAGCCGTTATCCAGTTCCCCACACCGGCCGCCCTGTCCTGGGTGGGACACATGCTTGGCGCCACCGGAGCACTCGTGGCTCCGGAACGGAAGTTCACGCAGATTGAGCAGGCACTCCTGGGACGCATCATGGATGATGCGCTGGACGGGCTGCACTATTCCCTGGGAACGTTGTTGCGACTGCCGATGACGCTTGCGTCCATCCAGTACAACTCCCAGTTCGCGCAGGCGGCGGCCTCTGCTGACCCCATGATTGTTGCGCGGTTTGAAATGGTGGTGGGCGACAACGTGGCGCCGGCGACGGTTGCCATTCCTGCCGGCGCTCTGCTGCCGCAGCTCGACCCTGTGGGAAGCGCCGGATCGTCGGCACCGCCGGCGGAACTGATCCGCGGGCAACTCGCCCACGTTCCGGTGGAGGTCCTGCTGCAGCTCGATTCCATCCCGGTGAAACCGGCAATGGTCCTGAACCTTGCCGTCGGCGATGTCCTGAACCTGGGCCATCCCCGCCACCGCCCGCTGAACGTCACGGTCGGAGGCCATCGGTTGGCCCAGGCTGCGGCAGGTTCCAGCGGTTCACGCCTGGCCGGCGTCATTGTCAGTACCGAGGAGAATAAAAAATGAGCATCCCCACATCCCTGCACACAGACGCGGCATCGGCACTTGTCCGTCTGCTGCCCACCTCCATCGTGTTGGAGCCGCTGCCGTTCCCCGGCAGCGGCATGCCCCTTGAAGAGGTGGCACAGGCAGTCACAGCGTCATTCGTGGGTTCCGAATCGGCGGATCTGGCGCTGGTGCTCGACAGCAGCACGCCCCTCGCCGACATCGCCGGATCCCCGTCTCCGTTCCTCTCTGAAGCGGACATCCTGCGGCCGGCGCTGGAGGCTGCGGGCTCAACGCTCGGCGTCGGGGTCCTGGGCGATACCCATATTGATGACGCTTCAGCGCTGTTCAGCCACCCCTCCACTGTGGTTTTTGAACTGCACGGGCATGACGGCCGCGCCGGATGGTTTGCCATCCGGCTGCGCGACACTCCCCACGGCACCGGAAACGACTCCGCCATGGCCGGCAAGCTTAGCCGCATCAACAACGTCGAAATGGCGTTGACGGTCGCCATCGGCCACACCCGCATGGCGGTCCGTGACGTCTTGAACCTGGAACCGGGACGGGTGGTGGAGCTTGACCGTTCCGCCGGAGCACCGGCCGATATTCTCCTGAACGGACGGTTGATTGCGAACGGCGAGGTGGTGGTCATTGACCAGGACTATGCCGTCCGCATCACCAAGATCCTCGATGTGGCCGAAGGTCTCAGCTAAGTGGAGACAGTTGCCCTGGTCCTCCGGGTAGTGGTTTCGCTCGGTGCGGTCCTGGCCCTGGTCTGGTGGTTCCAGCGGCGGCTGACCCGCAACGCACGGGCGTCCGGCGCCGAGCCGCTGGTCCGCGTCGTGTGCCGGCAGGCCATCACGCCCAAGGCGTCGGTGGTGGTGATGGAAACCGGCGGGCAGCGCTTCCTGCTCGGTGTCACTGAGGCTTCCGTGAACGTCCTGCACACGTCCGAGGCGGAACTCCCGCCGCCGGTCAGTTTTGAGACGCATCTCGAAGCGGCAGTCCACAACCCCGCGCATAACCACGGCCCAGGCAGTACCGGTTTGCTTAACACGCGTCCGCGGCGCCGTGCCGATGGTCCGGCCCACGCGCTGAATGGCCAGCCGGAGGCCGCTCATCCGCTCCTGGCCGGTTCCGTCCTATCGCCTGCCACTTGGCGGCAGGCCGCCGCTGCCCTTCGCCGGGGCAGGAACGGGTGAAGGCCGCTCTCCACCGCCGCCGGCTGGCCGGGTTCCTGGCTCTTGCACTGCTTGTGTTCGGCGCCATGCTCGCGCTGTCGCTGGCCGCTGCCGCTCCGTCCCATGCCGTGACCTTCGACCCGTTGCCGCCCGCCGACCCGTCTGCCCCCACCGATCCTTCCGCGCCCGACGACGGCGAGGGCCTAAGCATCGACATCAACGGAGCCGACGGCGGGCCCTCCACCGCCGTCGTCACCCTGATCGGTATCACCCTGCTGTCGGTGGCACCGGCGCTGCTGCTGATGATGACGTCCTTCACGAAGATCTTCGTGGTGCTGGCCATGACCCGCAACGCCCTGTCGCTGCCGTCAATTCCGCCCAACCAGGTGTTGGCCGGATTGGCCCTGTTCCTGTCCCTGTTCATCATGGGTCCGGTCCTGACGGAAATTAATACGCTTGCCGTTCAACCGTTCCTGAACGGGGACCTCACTTTCGAAGGTGCGCTCGACACCGGCTCCGGACCCCTGCAGCAGTTCATGCTCGCCCACACCAGGGAAGAGGACGTTGCGCTCATGACCCGCGCCGCGGACCGCGAGAACCCGGAGAGCCCTCAGGATGTGCCGCTGCTGACGCTGATTCCCGCCTTCATGATTTCCGAGCTGCGGGCGGCCTTCATCATTGGCTTCGTGATCTTCATTCCGTTCCTGGTGATTGACCTGGTGGTATCAGCGGCGCTGATGTCCATGGGCATGATGATGCTCCCGCCGGTGATGATTTCGCTGCCGTTCAAGATCCTGCTCTTCATTCTGGTTGATGGGTGGGGACTGATCATTACGTCCCTGATCAACAGCTACCAGGGAGGCACCTGATGGATACCAATTCGGTCCTGGACATTGGGCTTCAGGGGCTGTGGGTGGCCGCGAAACTGTCAGCGCCGGTGCTCATCACTGCGCTCGTGGTGGGGTTTGCGGTGTCCCTGGTGCAATCCATTACTCAAATCCAGGAAGTCACCCTTTCTTTCGTGCCCAAGGCCATCGCCGTCGGCATCGCCCTGCTCGTGTGCGGGCACTGGATGATCGCCGAGATGGTCTCCTTCACCAACGAAATGTTCGCCAAGATTCCGCAGCTGCTGGGCGGCGGCTGATGGGAATCAGCATCAACCAGGAATGGCTGGAGGCAGTCATGCTGGCCGGCGCGCGAATGGTCGCGTTCCTGGTGGTGGCGCCGCCTTTTTCCTACAATGCCTTTCCCGCACGGGTGAAGGCCATGTTGGGCATCGGCCTCGCCCTGGCAGTCGCGCCGGTGGCAAGCGAGGGATACACATCCCTCGGGACGGCGGCGTACTTCACGGCGCTGGTCCTGGAACTGGGTGTGGGGTTCGTGCTGGGATTCCTGGTGCTGGTTATTTTTTCCGCCCTGCAGTCCGCGGGAAACCTGATTGACCTGTTTGGCGGGTTCAGCCTTGCACAAGCCTTCGATCCGCAGTCCATGGTCAACGGGGCCCAGTTCACCCGTCTCTTCCAGCTGACGGCGCTGGCCCTCCTCTTTGCCTCGGACGGGTACCAGCTGATTATCGGCGGGCTGGTCCGCAGCTTCACGGCCTTGCCGCTTGGAGGAGGGATAGCCCTGGCCGATCCGGTCTCCACCCTGGTGTCAGGTGTGTCCCAGATGTTCGTGGCAGCCGTGCAGATTGCCGGTCCGCTGCTGGTGGTCCTGTTCCTGGCGGACGCCGGGCTGGGGCTGCTGACCCGGGTGGCACCGGCGCTGAATGCCTTTGCCCTGGGGTTCCCCCTGAAAATCCTGCTGACACTCACCCTGGCCGGAGTGGTCTTTGTGGCCCTGCCCCGCATCGTTGCTGCCATCACGCAGCAGGCCGTCAGGGCCCTGACGGGAGTGGGCTAGGTGGCGGAGGAAGGCACCGGAGAACGGACCGAGCAGGCCACTCCCAAGCGCATGAAGGAAGTGCGGTCCAAGGGGCAGCTGTCCCGTTCGGAGGACCTGACGGCATGGATTGGGGTCGGAATTGCGGCACTGATGATGCCGATGACGATAAACCGCGGCGCACAGGCCGGATCCGAGGGGCTGCTGGGAGTGGACGCCATCACCGCAAATCCGGATCCGCGGCTGGCGCTGACTCTCCTTGGTGAGGGACTGGGTGCGCTCGGATTTGTCCTTGGACCGCTGCTGGGCGTTGTCGCGGCTGCCGTCCTCCTCACTGCTGCCCTGCAGGGCGGCATCCACTTCAAGAAGTTCAAAGGCAAATTCGAGCAGTTCAACCTGGTCACCGGAGTAAAGCGCGTGTTTGGCACGCAGGCACTGTGGCAGGGAGTGAAGGCCCTGCTGAAGACCGCGGTCGTGGGCCTGGTCCTGTACATGGTGATCCAGGGCCTGATGCCCGTGCTCACCACCGCCGGAGGGCTGCCGGTGGCGTCGGTTCTGGAAGCCGCAGCCGGGGGAACGGCATCGCTGCTGCAGGCTGCGGTGGCTGCCGGGCTTGTCCTGGCTGTCGCGGACATTTTTGTTGTCCAGAAGCGGAACCGGAAAAAGACCCGGATGACGTTGAAAGAGGTCAGGGATGAAAACAAGAACATGGAGGGTGATCCCCTGATCAAGTCCCAGCGCCGTGCGCGGCAGTTGGCAATGAGCCGAAACCGCATGATTGCCGCCGTTGCCGACGCCGACGTCGTTCTGGTTAACCCGACACATGTTGCTGTGGCCCTGAAATACGAGCCCGGCAAATCGGCGCCGCGGGTGGTGGCCAAAGGAGCCGGCACTATTGCCACCCGCATCCGGGAGGAAGCTGAGACACAGCGTGTCCCCATGGTCCGCGATATTCCGCTGGCACGTGCGCTCCACGCGGCCTGCGAGCTGGGCCAGGAGATCCCGCCGGACCTCTACAACGCCGTCGCGCGCATCCTGGCATTCGTCATGGCGCTTAAAAGCCGTGGTTCAACGTCCGGCGTGCACACCATGGCTGCTCCGCAGACACCCCCCGCTACCCCCAGACCCATCCACCGTAAGGCGGCGACGTGAAGTCGAACCTCGTCAAAATGGCAGTGCCCGTAGGCGTCATCGGCATCATCCTGCTGCTGGTCGTGCCGATTCCCGCCGTCCTGCTGGACATCCTGATCATCATCAACATCCTGCTGGCACTGGTGATCCTGCTGACCACGATGTTCGTGCGCAAGCCGCTGGACTTCTCTGTATTCCCCTCGCTGCTGCTGGTGGCCACGCTGTTCCGGCTGGGCCTGAACGTGGCATCCACCCGGCTGGTGCTGGGGGAGGGGTACGCCGGCCAGGTGATCGAAGCCTTCGGACACGTTGCCGTCAATGGTTCACTGATTATCGGTGCCGTGATCTTCCTGATCCTGGTGGTCATCCAATTCGTGGTGGTCACGAAGGGTGCCGAGCGGGTCGCCGAAGTGGGTGCCCGCTTCACCCTGGACGCCATGCCGGGCAAGCAGATGGCCATCGACGCCGACCTGAACGCCGGGCTGATCACCGACACGCAGGCAAGGGAACGAAGGGCCGAGGTATCCGCCGAGGCCGACTTCTACGGCGCGATGGACGGCGCATCAAAGTTCGTCAAGGGCGACGCAATTGCCGGCCTGATCATCATCATCATCAACCTCATCGGCGGCATCGCGATCGGCATGCTCCAGCGGGGCATGGACATCGGCGAATCGGTGGGCACCTACAGCCTGCTGACCATCGGCGACGGCCTCGTGACTCAGATACCCGCACTGCTGATGGCGGTTTCGACCGGCATGATCGTCACTCGGTCCAACGCCGAAGCGGACATGGGCTCGACAGCCTCCGCCCAGCTGGGCCAGTCCCGCAACGCGCTGATGATCGCGGGAGGAGCGGCTATTGTGATGGCACTTATCCCGGGGATGCCGAAGCTGCCGTTCATTATTATTGGCGCGCTGCTCATCTTTATCTCCCAGCGAATCAAGGCCAGTGAAGCTGCCGAAGAAGCGAGCAAGGAAACTGCCCTTGCCCGGCTCAATGAACCCCCGGCGGAAACCACGGATGACCTGATCGAGCAGATGCGGGTCCACGCGTTGGAGATCATGCTGGCCCCGGACCTGGTGGGCATTGTCACCGGCGGTTCCGACGACCTCCTGGCACGCGTCCGCTCGCTCAGACGGAAAATCGCCATGGAACTTGGCATTGTGGTCCCGCCTGTGCGAACCCGGGACAGTGTGGACCTTCCCTCCGCCACTTACGTCATACGCATTGCGGGGGTGGAGGCAGGACGCGGCGAAGCGCCGGCGGGCAAGGTCCTGGCCCTGGGGGATCACCTCGAGGGGCTGCCCGGAACCGCCACCGTGGAACCGGTCTTCGGGCTCGCCGGCAAGTGGGTGCCGAACGAGATGCGCCACGCGGCGGAAATGTCCGGAGCCACGGTTATCGACAGGGTTTCGGTTTTGGTGACGCACCTTTCCGCTGTTATCACGGCGAATGCTGCCCGGCTGCTGTCGCGCGAAGACGTGCGCATACTGACCGAAGGGGTAAAGCAGGTGAACCCGTCCGCGGTGGACGAACTCATTCCCGGGGTTATGTCGCTGGCCGAGGTGCAGCGGGTGCTGCAGGGGTTGCTGGCGGAACAGATCCCCATCAATGATCTTCCGCGCATCTACGAGTCACTGCTGCTGCGGGCCAAGATTTCCCCCGATCCCGAACAGCTGGTGGAGGTTGCCCGCCAGGCCCTGGGCCCGGCCCTAACCGCTCAGTACATCGACCGGAACGTGCTGCGCGTCATTATGATCGATCCGGGGCTGGAACAAACCATGCTGGAGGCGCTGCGTCCATCGGATCAGGGCACCCAGATCCTGCTGGATCCGCCACGCATCGATGCGGTCATGGCGTCGCTGAAGGCAGCCGTTGCCGCAGCGGAAAACGCGGGCTACGCTGCGGTGCTCGTTTGCGCCCCCGCCCTGAGGCCGGCCATCCGCCGGCTGGTCGCGCCGCAAACGGGAGGACTGCCTGTTCTTTCGTATTCGGAGGTCACAGCGGCTAGCGTCAGCATTGAAACAGTGGGGGTGGTCCGTGGAACCGAGACGATTTCAGCTTGAAGGCCCGTCGATTGAGGCGCTGAAGGCACAGGTGCTGGCCGAACACGGCCCGCGTGCGCGGATAATTGCCGCCGAAAAGGTGACTGTCGGGGGCATTGGCGGGTTTCTCGCCCGCCACCACTATGAGGTGACGGTTCAGCTGCCGCCCCGGGGCCGCCGTCGTGCACCGGGAGAGCCCGACGCACATAAGGATGCCGGCATCGCGGCGCTGCTGGACCGCGCCGAGCAAGTTGAAGCGCGCCTGCAGGCTCCCGCCGGTGAAGGTGCCGCCGCGGTGTCCACGGCATCGCCGGCCTTCGCGGAGCTCATGGACACGCTGACGTTCAGCACGGAAACCACTGACGTTCCGGCGGCCGAACCGGTGTCGCTGATTCCGGTGGCGGAAACGCAGCACCGCGTCCGGTCCGCTCCCGCACCGCTGTCCGGAGCAGGCGACCTTGTGATCGTAGTGGGCCTGGGGGAGGACGCGCTGGAAGTCTGCCGCTCCATGTCACGCGCCGTGGGTGCAGGATCATCCGGGGTCCGTGCCGCCGGCCTGGTGACGCCCGACGACGTTGTCCGGGCCGGTGACCGGCGTGCGGTGGCAGCGGCGCGGGCCGCCGGAGTGATGGGCGGCTACGGCATTTTCCTCGCATACAGCCTGGGCCGGGGTGCCACCGAACTGGGGAGGCATGCGACGCTGGTTGCGGCGTTGTCGGCGGACCAGCTATGGGTGGTGGCTGACGCGGGCCGAAAACCTGATGACACGGCCGCCTGGGTCGGTGCCGTTCGAGCAGCAGCCGCTGTAGAGGCACTGGCCGTGGAGGGTCTGGAGGCAACGGCGACTCCGCAGACCGTGAACGCACTGGGCCTGCCCATCGGCTGGCTCGACGGGGGGCCGGCTCCCGCTCCGGTGCTGTCATGATGCTTCGAGGGGCAGCACGGGCCGCAGCAGGGACCGGGACGTGGGATAGAGTGGGCGAATGCTGGTCCTAACGCGCAAATCAGGCGAACAGATCCTGATTGGAGACGATATCGTCATCACTGTCCTTGAAGGGCGGGGCGACGGTGTGCGCATCGGCATTGATGCTCCCCGCGGAGTCAGAATCCAGCGGCAGGAAGTGCTGCGTGCCGTGGAAGAAGCCAACGTGGCTGCCGCAGATGCCGCCCCCGATGCCGAAGAGCGTATTAAGGCCATGCTGGCTGCGCGGCGTCCGGCACCTAAGCCTTCCGCACCGCTCGATAATCCTTAAGAGCCTCCGCTGGGATTTAATCCACCTGATAATCCGCACAAAAAAATCCCCCGGAACTTCTGCGAGTTCCGGGGGATTTTTCGTTTTTTGCTGTGGAGCCTCCTGCCAGAATCGAACTGGCGACCTTCTCATTACGAGTGAGACGCTCTACCAACTGAGCTAAGGAGGCGGGCTTCATCTATCCGCTAACGGCCAGAATCCACAAGGAACAACTTTATATGCCGCAGGGCGGCTGGTCAAAACGAGGGGCTATGTGTGTAGGCCATCAGGATCCGCAAACCGCAGTCGAGCAGCAGCGCCGCGCCTGCCGTGAGACCGGTGACCCGCCATATCCGGCGGAACTTCGGCATCCGTTCCCAGAGGGTGTCCCAATCCGCCGGCCAGCCAAAACGGCCTTCAAGGAGCGGACGGCTCAACAGGTAGGCCAGGGGGTAACTGGTCAAGGAACTGGCAAGGAACCACAACCCGGAAAGGCCCGTCGCCCAGGCACCGCGCGCCAGCAGGAAACGCATGTCGCCGGCCAGCAGGGAGACCGCCGTGCTGAAAACCATCAAACTGATCACAACAGGGTCACCGGATTAATGCTGCGCTTGCGCGCCAGATCGACGGCCGTGTCCACCAGGGAAAGCGCCGTGCCGGCCACCAGCACGGTGTAGGCGCCTGCCCCGGCGGCCCGCAAGCCGTAAAACACGGCCAAGGGCAGCAGGAGCCCAGCCAGCAGGCGCAGCACACCGAATATCCGGCCCCGGCCTGAAGGGCTGCTGCCAGAAGGGCTACGGCCCCGGGACACCGCTGGGTTCCCTTTCACTGCCGGGCCGCCACGGTTGCGCCGATGATGCGGACCGCCGGGCGGTCCCGGTGACCGACGCAGGTTTTATCTGCATGAGTAAAAGCTACGTCGGGTGAATAAAGGCGACAAGAGACTGCGCAGGAAGGCAGAAGCGCTAGGAGCAGACCTTGTCGCCGGACGGAACCGTGCCGTCGATGAAGTAGTCGTCCACCGTGTCGGCGATGCACTCGTCTCCGCGGCCGTAGGCGGTGTGCCCTTCGCCTTCCCAGGTGACGAGGGTGGCGGAATCCAGCTGTTCGGCGAGGGAGACGGACCACTCATAGGGTGTGGCCGGATCTCCGGTGGTTCCGATAACCAGCAGGTCATCGGCATCGGAAGCGTGGATCTCGTGCGGTTCGTTCACGGCGTCATAAGGCCAGGCCTCGCAGGTGATGCCGCCGTAGCCCAGATACTTCCCGAGGGTGGGGGATGCCTTTTCCAGTTCCTCGGCATCACTGCGCATCTGCTGATCGTCGCTGGTCATCGGATAGTCCAGGCAGTTGATGGCGCTGAAGACCACGGTGCTGTTGGACGCGTAGGTTCCGTCAGGATCCCGGTCGGCACTGAGGTCGGCCAGCCGCAGCATGAGCGACGGATCCCCCTGCAGGGCGGCCTCGAGGGCCTGGGTCAGCACGGGCCAGTTCTGGTCGTTGTACAGCGGCAGAATGAAGCCGCTGACGAAGGTGGAGACCGTTACCGTCCGGCCGTCCTTCGCGGTCATCGGACTCGCTTCCACCGAGGCGATCAGCGCACGGATGGTCTCGATGGCCTGCTCCGGCGTGCCGGACAGGGGGCAGCCGCCGGAGGACAGGCAATCCTCGACATACGCCCGGATGGCCTTTTCGAAGCCTTCCGCCTGGCCCAGCGTGATTTCCTCGTTGCTCGCCGCCGGATCGAGTCCGCCGTCCAGCACCATCCGGCCCACGGTCTCGGGGAACAGCTCGGCGTAGGTCGCTCCGAGGAAGGTTCCGTAGGAGAAGCCCAGGTAATTCAGTTTTTCATCACCGGCAACGGCACGCAGGATATCCATGTCCCGGGCCGCGCTCTCGGTGTCCACAAACCCCAAAACCGGTCCGGAGTTTTTGGCGCATTTGTCCGCGAGTTCCTGGGCGCTGGCCCGGGAAGCGGCGAGGCCGGCCGGGGTGGAGGGGTCCAGGTACTCGGACCGCTCCTCATCCAGCTCTTCGTCGGTCAGGCACTGAACGGGTGTGGAACGGCCGACGCCGCGGGGATCGAAACCGAGAAAATTGAAGTTCTCCCGGAGCCGGTCGGTGGTGATTCCCTGCAGGTTCTCGCTGACGGCGTCATACCCTGAGCCGCCGGGGCCGCCGGGATTGACGAGGATGGTCCCCTGCGCGCTGCCGTCGGACTCGGCGAGGATGACAGCGAGGTCAATGCTCTCCCCGCCGGGATCCGCGTAGTTCATCGGCACCTCCACCGTGGCGCACCGGAACTCGTCGGCGACGCCGGCTTCGCACCCGCCCCAGCTGACCTCCTGGCTGTAGTAGGGCAGCAGGTCCTCGGGGACGTCGCCGATGACCTCCGCCGCGGCGGATGAGGTGGTGCCGGCTTGCGGCGCGGCACTGGTTTCCTCCGCCGGGCTCTCACCGGTGCAGGCGGTCATGCCGGCAAGCACGACGACGGCGGACGCTGCAGCCAGCGCGAGTCGGGGGAAGCGGCGGCTGGCTGGGGTCATCGTTGCTCCTGGTGGCAATGGGTGTTTTTGGGGAAGCGGCCGGGGCATGGCCGGACACCGTTATAACAGGCTAACCGCCATGGCCTCGATGGCCAGCAGCGGGGCCACGTTCGTGGAGACCAGACGCCGCCGGACCACGTTTATTTCTTCCATGCGCAGCAGCGTCTGTTCCGGTGAGCCGTGCGAGGCGTATTCGGCCAGTTCCCGGCGCAGGTTCTCGTTCACCAGGCTGTCCCCGCTGCCGAGCTGGAGCATCAGGACATCGCGGTAAAAGGACAGCAAGTCCGTGAGCGCCCGGTCAAAGTAGTCATTCTTGGACCGTTTCGCCCGGCGCACCTGGTCCTCTTCCAAGCGTTTCACCTGACTGCGGATGGCCGGGGGAACGGTGCCGGTTTCGGGTGCACCGAGCGAGGCCAGCAGCGACCGGCGTTCAGCGGCGTCGCGCTGTTCAAAGGAACTGGTGGCTTCGGCTTCGGCCAGGGCCACCAGATCGGCGGCAGCCTTCATGGCTCCGCTGACGTTGCGCAGGGACAGCGGCAGCCGCACGATGGACTCGCGCCGGCTGCGGGCACCCTCGTCGGTGGCCAGCCGCTTGGCGATGCCGATGTGGCTCTGTGCGGCCCGGGCCGCGTCGCGGGCAACATCGGGGTCGATGCCGTCCCGGCGGACCAGGAGCTCGGCCACATCCTCCACCGGAGGCAGGCGCAGGCTGACCGCCCGGCAGCGTGAACGGATGGTGACCAGAACGTCACCGGGGCTGGGAGCGCACAGCAGCCAGATGGTCCGCGGCGGCGGTTCTTCGATGGCTTTGAGCAGCACGTTGGTGCTGCGTTCCTGCATGCGGTCGGCGTCTTCGACAATGATGACGCGCCAGCGGCCGGTGGAGGGCTTGTCCTGGGCTTTGCGCACCAGCTCGCGCGCCTCCACGATGCTGATCGTCACCTTTTCCGTGGTGACGGAGGTGACGTCGGCGTGGGAACCGGCCAGCGCCGTGCGGCAGGCCTTGCATTCTCCGCAGCCGCGTGCGGCCGGATCAGGCTGGTCACAGAGCAGCGCAGCGGCAAAAGCGCGGGCCGCGTTGGACCGGCCGGAGCCCGGCGGGCCGGTGAACAGCCAGGCATGGTTGGGGGTGGACTGCGCGGCGCCGCGCCGCAGCTGGTCCACTACCGGGTCCTGGCCCTGCAGGTCGTCCCAGACGCTCACGGCAGCAGCTCCTGAACCCGGGCCAGGACGGCCTCCGCCAGTTCGTCCACAGGCCGGCCGGCGTCGAGCACCAGGTAGCGCGCGGGATCGTTCCGGGCCTGTTCCAGGAAAGCCCTGCGGATGCGCAGGTGGAAGGTGTCGGGTTCGGATTCGAGCCGGTCTTCCTGTGCCTGGTGAGCGGTGCGCCGCAACCGGCCCTGTTCGGGATCGACATCCAGCAGCACGGTGAGGTCCGGCGAATAACCCTCGGTGGCCCAGACGTTCAGCTGCCGGACCTCGTCGGTGCCCAGGGAACGCCCCGAGCCCTGGTAGGCCACGGAACTGTCGATATAGCGGTCGCACACGACCACATCTCCGCGTTCCACGGCCGGCCGGATTACCTGCGCCACATGGGCGGCCCGGGACGCCGCGAAAATCAGGGCCTCGGTGCGGGCGTCAATCTCCCCGTTGCCGTGTTCCAGCACCAGCGAGCGCAGTTGCTCGCCCACCGGGGTTCCTCCCGGCTCGCGCGTGCGGACAACTGTCCGGCCCGCTGCTTCCAGCGCCGCAGTGAGCTCTTGGGCCTGGGTGGACTTGCCGGCTCCGTCGCCGCCTTCGAACGTAATGAACAGGCCGGCAGGGCGGGCGGGGGAATTGGAAATACTCACCCGCCTAGCCTACCTAGTTCGGCTGGGAAGCCGTTGCCGGCGGAGCCTGCTCCAAGGGCCCGGCGAGTTGGCTGAGGAGATCCGAAAGGGCTGCGCTGCGCCGGGCAGCCATGCGGGCATACTGATCCGCCACGGAAGTCAGCGAAGAGCCAAGGGCGCTGCCCAGCTCGGGCGAATTCACCCCAACGTGCAGCCCCTGCCGGGATCCGTAGCTGCCCACGGCGATTGTTCCTCCGCCGGCATCCAGAAACCGGATGTCCAGACCGTTGATACGGATCGTCCCGCCGTCGTAAACGGTTTCGGTTTCATGGCTCCAGTGGCGCACGACGGCGACGGGCGGCTCAAGCCCGGCAAGGAAGGCCGCTTCCTGCAACGGATGGCTGGCGGATTCCCGAGGGGCCAGTTCGGTTTCCACTGCTCCGAGGTCCCGTGCCTCCTCTCCGGCGGCGCCCAGGCGGACCCGCACGCGCACGGCCACCGGGCAGCGGTTTGTCACTTCGAGCGTGCTGTCCGTCAGGACGGCCAGCACGGTGTCGGCGGCCGTCACGGGATAAGCCGGTGCCGGTGCCGGCGCTGTTTCCGGCTCCGGATAGGGAACAGCGGCGCAGATGAACAGGCGGTCCGTGCCGGGGAGGTCCAGCAGGCCGGCGGCCTCGGCCGGGGAGCTGACGTTCCGCGGACCGAAAGTTTCGGCATGCAGCAGCGCCAGGGCACCGAAAGCCTGGCCGGTTGGATCAGCCCACGAGGGAGCGTGCGTCGTCAGCGCGGCAACCGCCACGGAGCCGGTGTGCCCGGAGTCGGGAACATGGGTGAGGAATCCGCACCGCCCTGTGGCCCGGGCCGCCGCGACAAGCGCAGCTGTCCACTCCTGCGTGTCCAGGGGAACTCCCGTTACCAGCACGGCCGCCCGGGAGGCGGCCAATTCCACGGCAGTATCCACGCCGGCACCGGGGGAACCGGACTCCCGGACCGGGACGCCCAGATTTCCGAGGAGCCGGGCTAGGGACGGACCGCGGACTCCGCCCAGGACGGCGGCTTCCGAGGCATAGCGGGCCACCCTTTCCAGGCCGGCGCGCGTCAGTGAGCCGTCGTCAAAAACCACCACGGGGACCCGATGCGGTGTGCTGCTGGCATCCATCCGACAAAGCCTAGGTCTCCACCCTGTCATCCGCGATGCCTCCAGTTGATTTCCCCCGGCCGGAGGCTTCATTAGCCCTGGCAGCGGCATCAGCGCCTGTCGACGCGCAGCCTGATCTTGACCAGAGCGCTGTAAATGCTGTCGCGCTGTTTGAGGTACGCGGAAATGGTCTCGGCGTCGGAGTCGTCCTCCAGCGGTTCCGTCCCCAGGACAAAAACCACGTAGCGGCGGCCGACGGCGTTACCGGTCCATTCGTCCGGAACCGGATGGCGGAGCCACACCTCATGGGAAAGGCAGAACTCCACCTGCTGTGCCCGGAGCGAAACGTACATGGTGTCGGTACCCAGGGGCAGGATGTCGCGGTCCTCATCCAGGCGCCGCAGTCCCAGCTCAACAGCAGTTTGGCTCAGTCCCTCTCCTGCCTCGGCCGTGTAGGGATGCACGAGCGCGTAGGAAGTCGGTTCCGCGAACGGGTTGGGCGCGGTCCACAGGGTGAGGCCGAAATCAGTGCCGGGGACAAGGGGAGCAGCAGGTTCCATGCCGCGAGGCTAATCCCCCGGAACGCGAAAGAGAACAGCGGGAAACCGATTGACCGGGGCCCTGCACGGAAAAAGCCAAGTGCGTGTACACCCCCTCGCCGCCCCGCCTACCGTGAAATATGTGAGCCCGCCGGAGCGCCGGACACTCCGCCAAGGCGGTTGCCGCATCGAGTGAAGGATCATCTCATGACGGATACCACGAAGGTCGAACCAAGTGTCGGCTCAGGTGACGCAGCAGGCACCGACAACATTCCCCAGCCGTTCCGGGAAGCTGACGGCAAGGGCTGGATTGACCTCGGCCCCAGAGACATCTGGCGGGACCGGGAGAATCCCGACATGCTGGTTCCCCCGCCCCGTGACGGAGGCGTGCTGCCCAACTGCAAATTCAGTTTCTCCGACGCCCACCAGCGGCTCCAGCCGGGCGGCTGGACCCGTGAAGTGACCAACCGGGAACTGCCCATTTCCACCGACGTCGCCGGGGTGGACATGTGTCTTGAACCCGGTGCCTACCGGGAGCTGCACTGGCACAAGGAAGCAGAATGGGGCTTCATGATTACGGGCAATGCCCGGGTCACGGCCATCGATGAAAAGGGCCGTTATTTCATCGACGACGTCGTGGCCGGCGACCTCTGGAACTTCGAGGCCGGCCTTCCGCATTCCATTCAGGGGCTGGACCAGGGATGCGAGTTCCTCCTGGTGTTCAGCGACGGGGACTTTTCCGAGTACAACACGTTCCTGCTCAGCGATTGGTTTGCTCACGTCCCGGTGGACGTTCTGGCGGCAAACCTGAAGACAACCCCGGGCGAGATTTCGTCATTTCCACAGGACGAGAAGTACATCTTCAAGGCCAACGTCCCCGGCCCGATTTCCGAAGTCGAGCGGCCGACTCCGGAGGGGCGGGTGCCCGAAATGTTCAGCTTTCACATGGAAAACGCCACACCCATCGTTTCGGAAGCGGGAACGGTGCGCATCGTTGACGAAAACGTCTTCCCGGCGGCCAAGACCATCTCGGCGGCGTTCGTCGAGATTGAGCCCGGAGGCATGCGGGAACTTCACTGGCATCCGAGCGGCTCCGAGTGGCAGTACTGGGTGCAGGGCTTTGGAAGGATGACAATTTTTGATTCCGGCGGCATCGCCCGGACCTTCAACTACCAGGCGGGCGACGTCGGTGTGGTTCCGCGCGTCGCCGGGCACTACGTGCAGAACATCGGCGACGAGAAGATCGTCTATCTGGAGGTCTTCAAGAACCCGCAGTACAGCGAGGTGTCGGCCAACAAATGGCTGGCATCCAACCCGGCCCAGATAGTGGCGGACCACCTGAATGTCACGACTGATTTTGTTGAGTCCATGCCCCGCAACGACGAGCCCTCGCCGGTGATCTGGTACGACCAGTCGAAGGTCCGGAAGGGCTGACCGGTGGCCCGCATCCTGGTTGTCTCGTCCAGCCTTTTCGGTGCCAACGCCGAGCTCGCCGCCCTTATCCGCAACGTTCTTGCGGAGAGGGGAACTGAGTTTCGGCTGCGCGGCGTAAAGCAACTGGTGCTGGGAGACCAGGCAGCACCGGCGGCACGGGGCATCCTGGCCAGGGGAGAGGACCTGGCCTGGGCGGACGGCTTCATTTTCACGTCGCCCTCGCATACCGGTTTGTTGTCCGCCTCCCTGAAAGCCTTCATTGATGAGCATCACGATGCCGCCGAGACGGGAGCCTTCATCGACAAGACCTTCACGGCAATGGCCACCGGTGTCTATCAGCATGCGGGCCAGGAACATGTGGTGGATGAACTGAACACCGCGGCGGCGGTCTGGGGATGCGTTCTCGTGCCGCCGTCCGGAGCGGACGCCGCTGTCAACCATCTCAACGGGAACCCCTGGGGGCTGAGCTTCACCCTGCGGCACGGCCGGATAGACGGAAGGCAGGCTGCCGAACGGGTGCTCAGCTCACATCTCACCCGTTTTGTCGCGGTCACCGATGCGCTCGCCGCTACCCGGAACTCCCGGCGGCCAGCCGAGCCGGAAAAGTTCGGCACCAGCAATCGAAAGGCGGAAAAGACTGTGCACACCCCTACAAATCCCTTGCGTGCAACGGATGTTTTCGTGGGTCCGCAGGAGACTCCGCGGGAACCGGCAGCTTCGGCCGGCAGCCAACCCCGTTCCTCCCGCATTCCCGGGCAGGCGGCCTCCCGCGGAAGTTCCGGGGGAGACGGCGGCGGGTCGGCGCATTCGCCCACCAATCCGCTGCGGGCCACCGACGTCTTCCGCGGCCCGCACCATGCGGGATCAGGCACGTCCGCAGGGTCGCCGGCATCAATGTCCGGTTCTCCCGGGCATCACGGAAGCGGCCACAGCAGTTCAGGCGGCGGATCGGGGCACTCGCCCACCAACCCGCTCCGGGCCACCGACGTTTTCCGCGGACCTCAGCAGAGCCGCGGGTAGTCAACCGGCAGGGGAATGCAAACGTGTTCCCCTGCCGGCTTCCCGCAGGGAACAGCTGCCTGAGCGGGCATGGATCCCAGCGCGGCCGGCCGTCGTAAGCCACCCTCTCCGGAAAGAAGCGAGCCCATGAGTGCTCCACCAACACCCCCTGCCGGCGTGCAGTATGTGTACAAGCATCCGGAGGTCATCCGGTTTCCGCTGATGGAACAGCCGTTCATCGGCTTCCTGCTCGCCTTCACCGCCGGGCTGCTCAACGCCTGGACGCTGGCCCATGCAGACACCTTCGCCACCGTCCAGTCCGGCAACGTGGTTTCCAGCGGCTTTTACCTGGTGGACGGAGACTGGGGAAGGTTCGTGCCGGCCATAGTCTCCGTGCTGTGTTTCGGGGTGGGATCCGCGCTGTCCGGGGTCCTGATGACGGCCTTCCTGCGCAGCGGCAGGTCTTTTACCCCCGGCATGCTGTTCTCGCTGTTTGCCCTCCTTGTCATCGGTACCCTGCTGGCGGCGCTGACCGACCTGGATCCACGGTTCATCGCGTACGGCGTGAGCTTCGTGGCCGGCGGCATGGGTAATTCCTTCCACAAGAACCACGGCATGCTCTACGGCGCCGTGGCCGTGACTTTTGTGGTGCAGATGGCCTTCAACTTCCTGATGCAGGCCGCATTCTCCAGGAAGGGGATCAACGGCGAACCCAATCTCTTCTGGTCGGGGCTCTTCTTCCTGGTGCTGCTCGGCTTTGCGGGAGGCGGCGGGATCGGGTTCGTGCTGGACCTGTGGTTCAACGGGGCGTCCATAGCTTTCGCTGCGGTGCTGATGCTGGTCCTGGCGATCGTTTCGCTCCGGCAGCCCGGCGACCCGGACCCGACGCCCGGCGGCAAGTTCGTCTAGAGCGCCGTGCAGGGAACCCGCGGGAACGACACAATGGCACGTGTTTCCGCCGCGCACTAGGCTGTTTCAATGACCCCTGAGCCGAACTCCCATTCCGCCAACCTCGCCCGTGAGACTGTCGCCGTATCGGCCGGCAGGCCGGAGCGGGGACCCGATGCTCCGGTCAATCCGCCGATCGTGCTTTCCTCCACTTTCCAGGGCGCGGGTACCCCCGCCAGCGGCGAGCGCGTGTACGGCCGCTTTTCCAACCCCACCTGGGATCCGTTTGAAGCGGCGCTGTCCGAGCTCGAAGGTGCCGCGCTTCCTGCGCTGGTCTATTCCTCCGGGCTGGCGGCGGTGGCGGCCGCTCTTTCCCTGATTCCCCTCGGCGGAATCCTGGTGATGCCGCGGCACAGCTACCAGGGCTCGCTGCTGCTGGCGGAGGAAGAGGCTGCCAACGGGCGGTTTACCGTCCGCACCGTGGACATCGCCGATACCGATGCAGTGACGGCTGCCCTGCGCGGGTCCGGCACAGAAGAGGCAGACTCCCGTCCGGCCAGCATGCTGTGGGTGGAGAGTCCCACCAACCCCATGCTCGAGGTTGCCGAAATCGAGACCCTGGCTTCCGCCGCCCACGACGTCGGTGCGCTGGTTGTCGCAGACAACACCTTCTCCACTCCCATGGTGACCCGCCCGCTGGAGCTCGGAGCCGACGTCGTCCTCCACTCGGTGACCAAGTATCTGGCCGGACATTCGGACGTGGTTCTCGGCGCACTGGCCACCTCCAGCGAGGAACTGCGGACCCGCCTGCACAGCTACCGGTCACTGCACGGGGCCGTGGGCGGTCCGTTTGAGGTGTGGCTGGCACTGCGCGGCCTGCGGACCCTGGCACTGCGCGTGGAGCGCTCGCAGGCCACGGCGGGAATCCTGGCGGAGCGGCTGCTTGTGCACCCGGCGGTGGAGGCCGTCCGTTATCCGGGGCTGCCCGGCGACCCGAGGCATGAGCGGGCCGCAAAGCAGATGGACGGCTTCGGGTCGATTCTCTGCATCGAAGTTGCCGGCGGGGCGGCTGCGGCGCAGGCCGTGGCCGAGAACGTGCGTCTGTGGCTGCCGGCCACGTCGCTGGGCGGAGTGGAATCACTGATCGAGCGCCGCCGCCGCCAGCCGGCGGAGCCGCAGTCCGTTCCGGAGAACCTGCTGCGGCTTTCGGTGGGCATCGAGCACGCCGAGGACCTCTGGGCCGACCTCGCCCAGGCCTTGGCACGGTAGGCTGAAACAGTGATTTACGTCTTCCTCCTCGAGCCGCTGTTCTACCGGGCCCTCGGCCTGGCCACGCTGGTGATTGCGCTCTGGGCGTTTTCCGATGCCGTACGGCGCAAGCCTGCGATTTTTGAGGCCACCGGCAAACGGACCAAGGGCTTCTGGATGGGCATGACCGGAGCTGCGACTGCCGTGGGCATCCTCGGTACGCTGAGCCCCGGCTCCCTGCTGCCGTTTACCCTAGCGGGACTCGTGGCGGCCTGCGTTTACCTGGCTGACGTCAAGCCCTCAGTCAGCGGCACCGGCCGGGGATCTTCCGGACCCTACGGCCGCTGGTAGCCGGAACAGGGCCGGTTCAGGCCGGTGCGACGGCGTCCCAGGCCACGGTGATCTCGCCCAGGCGCCACCGCGCGGGGCCGGTCAGCAGCGGCCACCCCGCAGCGCGCAGGGCCGCGCACATGGCCAGCCAGCGCTGCCGGTTGCCGTAGGAAGCCTGCGGCGCGGCCTGGATCCACGCGGTGTCCATGGCCTGAAGCAGGGCATGGACTTTTTCGCCCGGAACATTGCGGTGGATCAGCGCCTTGGGTAGCCGCTCGGCCACATCGGAGGGCAGCACAAACGCGCCGAACCGCAGTGAAATGCTCAGCGACAGCGGACCGCCGGAGTCCAGTTCCACCCACGTGGAGCGGCGGCCGATTTCATCACAGGTCCCGTCAACGAAAATCCCGCCGTCAGCCAGCCGGGACCGAACCATATCCCAGTGAGCCCCGTACTCGTCCTCGGAATACTGCCGCAGCACATTGAACGCGCGGACCATGACCGGCCGGCGCCCGTCCACCGGCAGCTCGAAACCGCCCTGCCGAAAGGACAGCCCGTTCCGTTCCAGCGCCTTCGCCGAGCGGACGCGCACGGGGTCGATCTCGATGCCCACGACGTCGACATCCGGACGGATGCGGCCAAGCCTGGTGTGGAGTTCGACGGCGGTGGTGGGAGCGGCGCCGTAGCCAAGGTCAACGATGAGGGGATCTGCGGCTCGCCGCAGCCGCCAGCCCTGCGGACCGGCCAGCCAGCGGTCCACGCGCCGGAGCCTATTAGGGTTTGTAGTGCCCCTGGTCACATTTCCTACGGGTTTTTGCGGTTTTTGCACCAAACAATGTTACTGGCCGGGCGGTGTGCCTCAGGACGCGGACCTCGCGGGCTGCATGAGGGGCACCGCTGACGGACGTGCGCGGGACTGTTCTGCGGGAACGGCATGCAGGCATCCGCAGCGGGCCGCCGGCCTGCCCCGGCGCCGGGTCCTCCGTTACCATGACATATATGACTTACAAACTGATCCTTCTGCGCCACGGCCAGAGCGAATGGAATGAAAAGAACCTGTTCACCGGCTGGGTGGACGTGGATCTGACGGACCTTGGCCGGGCCGAGGCCCTCCGCGGCGGCGAGCTGCTGGTGGAAGCCGACATCCTGCCCGACATCCTGTACACCTCGCGTCTCCAGCGGGCCATCAATACGGCCAACATTGCCCTGGGGGCCGCGGACCGCATCTGGATCGACGTGAAGCGCAGCTGGCGCCTGAACGAGCGGCACTACGGTGCGCTCCAGGGCAAGGACAAGGCGCAGACCCTCGCGGAGTACGGCGAGGAGCAGTTCATGCTGTGGCGCCGTTCCTACGACACCCCGCCGCCGCCCCTGCCCGACGACAGCGACTTCTCCCAGGCGCACGATCCCCGGTATGCGGATCTGGCGCAGGATGAACTGCCCCGGACCGAGTGCCTCAAGGACGTCCTGGAGCGCTTCCTGCCGTACTGGGAATCCGACATTTCCCAGGACATCAAGTCCGGCAAGACGGTGATGATCGCAGCGCACGGCAACTCCCTGCGCGCGCTGGTCAAGCACCTGGACGGCATCAGCGACGCCGATATCGCCGCCGTGAACATCCCCACCGGCATTCCGCTGGTTTACGAACTGGATGAGGATCTCAAGCCCGTGAAGGCCGGCGGTACCTACCTGGATCCGGAAGCTGCAGCAGCGTCCATCCAGGCTGTGGCCAATCAGGGCAAAAAGAAGTAGCGTCCGTCCCGGTACGGTCGAGGCATAACAGGAAAGGGCGGCCCCGCGGGGCCGCCCTTTCCTGTTATGCCTGTTCCTTCCGCCGGGCGCCTACCGGCTGGACTCGGACAGCGGCTGCCATTCCCCGGTGACCAGGTAGTTCACCTTGCGCGTCACGGAAACCCCGTGGTCTGCAAAGCGTTCGAAGTAGCGGCTCGCCAAAGTCAGGTCCACCGTGCTGACCGCGGACACCTGCCAGTCAGGAGCGGCCACGGCCTTGAAAACACCCGCATGCAGCTCGTTGATGCGGGAATTGCAGGCGTAAATCTCGGTGCTCAGGTCCAGGTTGCGCGTCTCCAGGAGTTCTGTCAGCAGCTCTGAAATACGGATATCCAGGCGCGCCATTTCGCTGAACGTGTCCACCATCGGTTCGGGAACAACCTGTTCGGGGTACCGCAGGCGTGCCAGCTGGGCAATATGGCGGGCGAGGTCGCCCATCCGTTCCAGCGATGCGCTCATTCGCAGTGATCCCACGATCATCCGCAGGTCGCTGGCGACGGGGCCCTGCAGCGCGAGGATGTCGATGGCACGCTCGTCGAGGTCGTTCTGGAGGAAATCAATCCGCGCATCGGCGGCGATGACGTCCTGCGCCAGCTCGGTGTCCGCACCTTCGAAGGCGAGGGTGGCTTTCTGCATCGCTTCGGTGACGAGCTCGGAAATCTGGGTCAGCTCTTCGCCAATCTGATGAAGCTCGGCTTGAAAAACCTTACGCACTTCGGGTCCTTTCACTTGTACAGCACTCGTCCAACGTCCCTTAGCTGCCTGTCACAGCCGCATTGGCAGGATTTCAGCAGCGGGTTAACCGTTGGGCATCTTCAGATGAACGTTAGTTTAACGCGGGGACTTATGCCACCGCGGGTCACCCCGGGGCCCGGCCGTCAGCCTAAGCTAGGAGAGTGAATCCTGTATTGCTGGGCCTGGTTGCCGGAGTGCTCGGCCTGGCCGTGGGAGTGTTCGGCGTGCTTGGCTATGTGGTGTCCCGGCACCAGCGCCGGGAACTGGCGGCCGGCGACGAGCCGGCCATCCCCGACGGCGCGGCTGAGGTGCTGGCCGCGATCGGGCGGGCCTACATCGTGGTGGACGCCGTCGACGGCGTGGTCCGGGCAAGCCCGGGAGCCTATGCCTTCGGCCTGGTCCGCGGGCACACGCTGGTTCCGCCCGAACTGTTGGAGCTGACGGCGCGGGTGCGGCGTGACGGCGTCATTGAGGAACGGCAGCTGGAGCTGCAGCGCGGCCCGCTGGGGCAGGGAACCACCATCCTGCAGGTCCGGGTGTCCACGGTGGGAGAGGAATACATCCTGATCCTGGCTGACGACCACACGGAGATTGCCCGCACCGAAGAGGTGCGCAACGACTTCGTCGCCAACGTTTCGCATGAGCTGAAAACCCCCGTGGGTGCCATCTCGCTGCTCGCCGAAGCGCTGGACGATGCCGCCGGCGACGAAGAGGCCGTGCGTCGCTTCGCCGCGAGAATGAGCAAGGAGTCCTCCCGGCTGACCGCCCTGGTGCAGGACATCATTGAACTCTCACGCCTGCAGAGCACCGACATGGTGGACCGGGCCCGCGAGGTGGACATCAACCGGCTCGTCGCCGATGCGGTGGAGGCCAACCGTCTGCCCGCGGAGAATAGAAACACGACGGTCGTCGTCGGCGGCGCCGTTGAAGGGGCCGTTTACGGGGACGCGAAGATGCTGACCACCGCCTTCCGCAACCTGATCGACAATGCCATCCGGTACGCGCCGGAGGGGAGCCGGGTGGGGATAGGACTGCGCTCCCGCGACGGCATGGCACAGGTTGCCGTCACGGACCAGGGGCCGGGAATCCACCCTGACGACCAGGAGCGGATCTTCGAACGCTTTTACCGGATTGACAGTGCACGGTCCCGGCACACCGGGGGAACCGGCCTGGGCCTGAGCATCGTCAAACACGTGGTGGCTAACCACGGAGGAGAAATCACCCTCTGGTCCCAGCCGGGGCAGGGGTCCACCTTTACCGTTAGGCTGCCGGAAATGGAGTCTGCGGAAGTTGCGCCGGTGCGCCCGCAGGAACGTGCCGCGGCCACCCCCAGGGGCAGGGCGGCGCCGGCCGGCGGCAGCCAGGAACAAGGAGTCAGTGCTTGACCAGGATTCTGATAGTCGAAGACGAGGAGTCGTTCAGCGACCCCCTTTCCTACCTGCTCGGGCGGGAGGGATTTGAGGTCTGCGTGGTGGACAACGGCACCGACGCCGTGACCGAGTTTGACCGGCGCGGCGCAGACCTGATCCTGCTGGACCTGATGCTGCCGGGGCAGCCGGGCACGGAGGTCTGCCGGCAGATCCGCCAGCGCTCCGATGTGCCGGTCATTATGCTCACTGCCCTGGACGGGGAGATCGACAAGGTGGTCGGCCTCGAGATCGGCGCCGACGACTACGTCACCAAGCCGTACAGCTCCCGTGAACTGCTGGCCCGGATCCGGGCGGTCCTGCGCCGCCGGGGCGACGGCGGTGACGCGTCCGGTCCAACAGTGGAAGCAGGTCCGGTGCGCATGGACCTGGACCGGCACGTGGTCACGGTTAACGGAGCGGATATTCCGCTGCCGCTGAAGGAATTCGAACTGCTGGAGATGCTGCTGCGCAACTCCGGCCGGGTGATGACCAGGGGGCAGCTGATCGAACGGATTTGGGGTGCCGATTACGTGGGCGACACCAAAACCCTGGACGTACACGTAAAACGGCTGAGGGGAAAGATCGAGCCGGATCCCTCCCTTCCGCGGCACCTGGTGACGGTGCGGGGGCTGGGGTACAAGTTCGAAACCTGATCCCGGGAACCGGCACAGAGACCGCAAACAGAAGGGACCCGGCGTTCGGCCGGGTCCCTTCTGTTTGCGTTCGAGCTTCTCCGCGGGCTTCCGCGGCAGGGAGCTTACTGCGATTCGGCAGGTGCCGTGGGTTCCGTGGTGGCAGTGCCGGTGTCGATCCCGGTGTCCTGCTGGACGTCGGTGGCCTGGTCCGAGGGGACCATCGTGGCGGTGTCCATGGGTGTGGCGGAGGGCGTCGGCAGGTACTCGCGGTAGTCCTCCAGCGTGCCGTCAACGACGGGAACGTTCAGCTCCACGGTCTCAGCTCCGTCGCTGGCATCCGCGCGCAGTCCGGTGCCCGGAAGGACATCGACGTTGGGAACCGTTGTCTGGTCGGCGGGGGCGTCCTCGAAGATGACCTTGTCGCCGGACTCGATGGTCCACTCCAGCGTGGTTCCGCCCATGGCCAGGGAGAACTCGACGTCGTCGGGGGACGCGTTGACCACTGTGCCCAGCACGCGGCCGGCCTCGCCGTCACCGTTGCTGACCACCAGGAGGTTTCGCAGCTCCACCTCGCCGACGTTTTCCACGATGCCGTCCGACGGTGAGTATTCGCGCACCGTTGCCTGCTCGTTCACTGCGCTGCAGCTGGAGACTCCCAGTACGGCCAGCGCAATTACACCGGCGGCAGCTGCGCGCTGCGCCCGGTTCTTGGGTGTGAATCTCACAGCACAAAACTCCTGGGGTATTGCGGTCTTGCGACCTGAGGCTATCTTTTGTGCCTAGCCTATCGGCAAACGGCCTAAATGTTGGATTTCCGGCGCTTAGCGGAGGACTCGAAACGGACCTTCGCCAAGCCATCGCCGCAGGTGGGAACACGGGGAGCGGGTCGGATAATACCTAGGCGGATCACGATCAGGTACCTGACCTGCGAAAACTCTTCTCGGCGTGTCGCACCCATGGTAAACTAGAGGCTGGGAAAGGGGAAAGTCCACATGGTTTTTGAGGTTGGCGAAACAGTTGTTTACCCTCACCACGGTGCCGCGAAGATCGAAGAGATCAAGATGCGGACCATCAAGGGCGAAGAGAAAATGTATCTCAAGCTTAAGGTGGCACAGGGTGATCTGACCATAGAAGTACCGGCTGAGAACGTTGACCTCGTTGGGGTGCGCGATGTGGTGGGCAAGGAAGGCTTGGAGCACGTGTTTGACGTGCTGCGCGCCGAGCTTACCGAAGAGCCCACCAACTGGTCGCGCCGGTACAAGGCAAACCTGGAGAAGCTTGCGTCCGGTGACGTGGTAAAGGTGGCAGAGGTCGTTCGTGACCTGTGGCGCCGCGACCATGACCGCGGACTTTCTGCAGGAGAGAAGCGAATGCTTGCGAAAGCCCGCCAGATTCTGATTTCGGAGCTGGCACTGGCTGAAAAGACGGACGAGGACCAGGCCGCAGTTGTCCTGGACAAGGTCCTGGCAAGCTAGTAGCACGGAACAAAAGCACAGCACGAAGGCACGCTGCCGGTCCTGAGGGACCGGCATTTTGTCTTTAAAGCACGGCATTTTGTCTTTAAAGCATGAGGATCCCCGGCCTGGAAGCAGGCAGCGTGTGCCTTCGCAGGGCCTGTTTGCCGTGCATCTTTACGGCGGTGCTGACGCGGAGCCCCGGCCGCCCTGCGGCTGCCCCGCCGGGCGGGCACTAGGCTGAAGGGGTGTCTTCAACAGTTTCCCGCGAACAGCGGATTGGTGTCATCCTCGTAGCAGGCGGTTCCGGGCAGCGGCTGGGCTACGGCATCCCCAAAGCCCAGGTGCCGCTGGCAGGAACTGCCCTCCTCGCCCATGCCCTGCAGGGAATTGAAGCCTCCGGGGTCGCTGCAGCGGTCAGCGTGGCCGTTCCCGCGGGGGATACCGTCATGCGGACCCTGTGCCGGGAATCAGCCGTCAGCTGTTCGCTGACCGTGGTCGACGGCGGCGCCACCCGCGCAGATTCCGTCCGCGCCGCCCTGCAGGCCCTCCCCGGGGATCTCGACGCGGTCCTGGTCCACGATGCAGCCCGGGCGCTGACGCCGCCGGAGGTCTTCCGCCGGGTCGCAGGCGCGCTGGCATCGGGAGCCGCCGCCGTAATTCCGGCAGTGGCTGTTACCGACACCGTCAAGACCACGGCGGTTACCGCGTCCGGACAGGCGGGCATCGCGCCGCGGGTAGTCACCGGCACCCCCGACCGTTCCACTCTTCGCGCGGTGCAGACACCCCAGGGTTTCGAGGCCGCACTGCTGCGCCGTGCCCATGAGGCTGCCCGCGGGTTCACCGAGGCGCAGGCCGCGGCGGTGACCGACGATGCAATGCTCGCGGAGTCCCTGGGCACACCCGTGTTTGTCGTTGAGGGATCTGAACTGTCGCTGAAGATCACCACCCCGCTCGACCTGCTGCTGGCCGAAGCGGTGCTGGCCCGCAACCACGCCAACCCCAAGGACTGACTGATGCCTGCTGTAAATCTGCCCCGCACCGGAATCGGTGTTGACGTCCACGCTTTCGCTCCCGATGACGCGCCGCGCCCGCTGTGGGTTGCCGGGCTGCTGTGGGACGGCGAACGCGGCCTGGCCGGGCACTCCGACGGAGATCCCGTGGCCCACGCCGCGGCGGACGCCCTGTTCTCCGCCGCCGGGCTCGGCGATCTGGGAACGCATTTCGGCACCGACCGACCTGAGTATGCCGGCGCTTCGGGGCTCTCCCTGCTGGAGGAGGCGGCCCGGATCGTGCGCGCCGCCGGCTTTGAGATCGGCAATGTAGCAGTTCAGCTGATCGGCAACCGGCCCAAGTTCGCCCCCCGCCGGGCTGAAGCCGAAGTTATGCTCAGCGGTGCGGCCGGCGCCCCGGTCAGCGTCTCGGCGACCACCACCGACGGCCTGGGCTTTACCGGGAGGGGCGAGGGGATCGCCGCGGTGGCCACCGCCGTCGTCGTGCAGGTGCAAAACCCGCTGCTGCCCGCCGGTTGAGTTCGCATGCCCCGGCAGGCGATAGCCTAGAGCGGTGAGCTTGAGATTCTATGACACCGCAACTGCGCAGGTCCGTGACTTCGTTCCCCTCAAAACGGGCGAGGTGAGCCTGTACTACTGCGGTGCCACAGTGCAGGGCATGCCGCATGTGGGCCACATCCGCTCCGCCATCGTTTTTGACCAGCTGACCCGCTGGCTCCAGTTTCGCGGCTACCGGGTCACCACGGTCCGCAATGTGACTGACATTGACGACAAAATCCTGGCCAAGGCGGCGGACTCGGCGGGTGCCGAGGCATCGGCCGACGTCGTTCCCGACGAGCAGTGGTGGGCCCTTGCCTACCGCTTTGAGCAGGAATTCGCCAAGGCGTACGACATCCTTGGCGTCCAGCGGCCCACCTACGAGCCGCGCGCCACGGGGCATATTCCGGAAATGCACGCGCTGATTTCCCGGCTTATCGAGGCCGGCCACGCCTATCCCGCCCTCGATGATTCCGGGGACGTGTACTTCGACGTCCGGTCCTGGGACAGGTACGGGTCGCTGACCCGCCAGAACATCGATGACATGCAGGCAGCGCCCGACGCCGGCCCCCGGGGCAAGCGCGACCCGCGCGATTTCGCGCTGTGGAAGGGGCACAAGGAAGGCGAGCCGGAAACTGCCGCCTGGGACAGCCCCTGGGGCAAGGGCAGGCCGGGCTGGCACCTGGAATGCTCGGCCATGGTCACCAAGTACCTCGGGCCGCGGTTCGACATCCACGGCGGCGGCCTGGACCTGCGCTTCCCGCACCACGAAAACGAGATGGCGCAGTCGCAGGCAGCCGGAGACGGCTTTGCCAACTTCTGGATGCACAACGGCATGGTCACCTTCGAGGGCGAGAAGATGTCCAAGTCCATCGGCAACACGGTCAGTCCTTCACAGATGCTGGCCGAAGCCTCGCCGCGGGTGGTGCGCTACTACCTGGGCCAGGCACATTACCGGTCCGTGCTGGACTACCGGCCGACGTCGCTGCAGGAAGCCGCAGCCGCTGTTGAACGTATTGACGGGTTCATCAATAAAGCCCGCGCGAAGGTTTATGGAACCGGGGATCACGGCTTTGTCCTGAGCTCCAGGTCCATGCCGGCAGCCTTCGCCGAGGCGATGGACGATGACCTCAACGTTCCCCAGGCTCTGGCCGTGCTGCACGATACGGTCCGCACCGGGAATACCGCGCTGGCGGAGGGAAACACCGAAGCGGTCCGGGACGCCCTGCGCGCAGTGCTCACCATGACCCTGGCCCTGGGCCTGGACGCGGTGCAGCAACCGGCCGCCGGCAACTCGGCGGAGCACGCCGCCCTGGACACTCTTATCCAAGGACAGCTCCGCGAGCGGAATGCGGCCCGGGCCGCCAAGGACTGGGCCCGCGCCGACGCCATCCGGGATGCCCTCACCGCTGCCGGCATCGCAGTGGAAGACACGCCGGACGGAGCGCGCTGGACGCTCGCCGACGGCTGATCCCCCCGCCGCCGGGGCGGCGGTCGGGGCGTGTATTTAGCTTTGGGAGTACACTTCCGCAGCGTGGACAGCGGCCGCCCGGGAGCCTGCGTAAACTAGAAGTAATGCTTTCTTCTAGGTTTAAGGTGTAATCGATGGCCAACAACGGACGTCCCGGCGCAATGCGTAAAGCCAAAAAGGGCCCCAGCGGGGGCACCGGTGGATTGGGCCGCAAGGCTCTTGAGGGTAAAGGACCCACACCCAAGGCTGAAGAGCGCCCGTACCACAAGGCGTACAAGAACAAGCAGCTCGCAGAACGCTCGGCAGCCAAGCGCGGCGCCGGCGACACCCGCGCCGCCGGCGGGCGCAGCGGAACCAATGTCCGCGGCAAGGTGGCGGAGGAAGTAGTCACCGGCCGCAACTCCGTGGTCGAGGCCCTGCGCGCCGGCATCCCCGCCAAGGCACTGCATGTGGCGGTACGGATCGACATGGATGACCGCGTCCGTGAATCGCTGAAGATGGCGGCTGACCGCGGCCTGCCCGTAATGGAAACGCACAAGCCCGAGCTGGACCGCATGACCAACGAGGCCGTGCACCAGGGCCTTGTCCTGCAGATCCCGCCGTACGACTACGCGGACCCGATGGACCTCGCCCAGGAAACCATTGAGGCCTGGAAAAAGGGCCACATCCGCAACGCCCCGCTGTTCGTGGCGCTGGACGGCATCACCGACCCGCGCAACCTTGGTGCGATCATCCGCTCCGCCTCCGCATTCAGCGCCCACGGCGTCATTGTGCCGGAACGGCGTGCCGTGGGCATGACCGCTTCGGCGTGGAAGACCAGTGCCGGTGCCGCTGTCCGCGTGCCCGTGGCCCGCGCCGGAAACCTGAACAGCGCCCTGAAGGCTTTCAAGAAGATGGGCATCTTTGTTCTGGGCCTGGACGGC
The DNA here is from genome assembly GCF_054792395.1 of Arthrobacter sp. Z1-15. Lineage (NCBI taxonomy): Bacteria > Bacillati > Actinomycetota > Actinomycetes > Micrococcales > Micrococcaceae > Arthrobacter > Arthrobacter sp. Z1-15. The sequence goes on from NZ_CP096454.1 coordinate 411,324, forward strand.
GACGGCGACGTGTCGCTGCCGAATATCGTCCTGGCCAAGGATCCGATCTGCATTGTGGTGGGTTCCGAGGGCAAGGGCCTGTCCCGTCTGGTTCGCGAGAACTGCGACCAGATCGTTTCCATCCCCATTGACTCGGCTATGGAATCCCTGAACGCCTCCATGGCCGTCGGCATCAGCTTGTACGAGATATCACGGCAGCGTTCCGCCTGATCCGCGGCGGAGTCATCCGAGAGGCAGCATGGCAGACCTGATTGGTGATCCACAGGGCCAGGCCGCCGCACGGCGGGTATCCCGGCCCTTCCCCCTTGGCGTACGGAACACGGTTCCCGGCATCGAGGAGGTGCCGGGAACCGTCAACGTGTCCGTTTATGCTCCCGGCCTGTCCGCAGTGGAAATCCACTTCGAGAAAGCGCCGGGAGTCTGGGCCTCCGAGCCCCTGGGCGAATCAGTGGCGGGGATCCACCACGGCCGGGTTGCCGGGCTCGCCTACGGCGCCCGCTACGGGTTCTGGCCCCAGGGCCGGGAGCTGCCCGGTGAGCCGGGCAGCTTCCAGCTGCTGCTGGACCCGTACGGGCGGGGGATTGACGAGGTGCCCGGCGAGGGGGATGTGCCGCTGTTCTTCTCGGTGCATGTTGATTCGGCCTTTGACTGGGGCTCCTCACGGCAGCCGCACACTCCCTGGCGGGACACCGTCATCTACGAAGCGCACGTCCGCGGGCAGACCATGCTCCACCCGGACATCCCGGAAGACCTCCGCGGCACCTACGCCGGCTTCGGGCACCCGGTCATGGTGGACTACCTCCGGCGCCTCGGCGTGACCGCCGTGGAACTGCTGCCGGTCCATTTCCACACCGACGAAGAACACCTGCGGGCCCTTGGCCTCACCAACTACTGGGGTTACAACACACTGGGCTTCTTCGCTCCGCATACGGAATACGCCACCCGCGCCGCACGTGAGGCCGGCGCCAAGGCTGTTCAGGACGAGCTCAAAGGAATGATCAGGTCCCTGCACGAGGGCGGCCTCGAGGTCATCCTCGACGTGGTGTACAACCACACGGCCGAGGGCAAAAAGGACCAGCCGGCACTGAGCTGGCGCGGTCTGGGCGATGAGCGGTACTACCGGCACGACGGCGAGGGCCGCTACGTGGACACCACCGGCTGCGGAAACACCCTGGACTTCAGTGAACCGCGGGTAATCCAGCTGGCCCTGGACTCGCTGCGCTACTGGGTTCAGGAGTACCAGGTGGACGGATTCCGCTTCGATCTGGCTCCTGCCCTCTGCCGCGACGCGGACGGCCGGTTTGACCGCAGGCACCCCTTTCTCATTGCGCTTGCGGCGGACCCCACTCTCAACGGGATCAAACTCATTGCCGAGCCGTGGGATATAGGCCCGGACGGATGGCAGACCGGCAACTTTCCTCCGGGCTGGGCTGACTGGAATGACCGGTTCCGGGACACCACCAGGGACTTCTGGCTCCGGGACCAGGCCGAGCTTGCCGCCGGCGGAACGGGCGGCTCCGTGGCCCGGCTCGCCGGTTCGCTGGCCGGTTCCGCCGATCTGTTTGCCGGCTCCGGCCGGACGGCGCTCTCCTCGATCAACCTCGTTACTGCCCACGACGGTTTCACCCTGGCAGACCTGACCTCCTACGAGCGCAAGCACAATGAGGCCAACGGTGAAGACAACAGGGACGGCAGCAACGACAACCGCAGCTACAACCACGGCGTGGAGGGTCCCACCGACGACGAGCGCATCAACGCCCGCCGGGCGCAGAGCGCCCGCAACGTCATGACCACGCTGCTGATGTCGCTGGGGGTTCCCATGCTCACCGCGGGCGACGAGCTGGGGCGGACCCAGCACGGAAACAACAATGCCTATTGCCAGGATTCCCCGCTGGCCTGGGTGCACTGGAATCTGGACGCTGACGCTGAGCAGATGCTCGCTTTCACCCGCACCCTGCTGAGCCTGCGGCGGTACTTCCTTGCCTCGCAGCCGTACCGTTTCCCCGCCGACGCGCGCGGAACCTCGCTGCTCTGGTTTGACGCCGACGGCCAGCCAATGCCGCAGGACAAATGGCAGGATCCCGGCACCCGCGTGGTCCAGCTGCTGGTGGGCTCCTCAGCGGGGGAGCTGAGCGGACTGCTGGTCCTGAACGGATCGCTGGAAGATGCCGAAATTGTCCTGCCGGATGCTGAAGCGCTCCGCGGCTCCGGCGCTGTCCGCGACGGAGACCACTCCTATGAGCTGCTCCTGAGCACGGCTGCCGGCGGGCAGGCAGGCGCGGGCGGGCAGCGCCGAGGCGGGGACAAGGACATCCTTCCGGCCAACTCCGTCAGTTTGTACCGCGCTTAGGTTTCCGGCCTAAGCGCGGCAGCTGCCCCAACCGCCTAGGCGTTTGCCACCAGCCCCAGTTCAGCCTTGGAAGCCAAGCCGGAGTGCACCGGGAGCACGCGGACCGTATAGCCGAACGGGCCGGCCTGCTCGATGCCGATCGTCCCCGAGAACAGGTGGCGTCCGGACCCCAGATCCTCCGTCTGCTCCAGTTCCGCGCTCCGCGGGTCGCTCAGGTGGTCATTTTCCAGCGCCTTGCCGTAGGCAACCTCCACGCTGACGTCCTCCGGGCGGAGTGATCCCAGCGAAATGTAGGCCTGCACCGTCAGCTGGTCGCCAATCTGCGGATCATCGGTGATGCCGATGGAGTCCACGTGTTCCACGGACACACCGGACCATCCGTCGCGGATCCGCGTGATCCAGGCTGCCAGGTCCTTGGCTGCTGCGAAACCGTCGGCGGAAGCCGCGCGGCCGGACTGTCCGGCGGGCCGGTACAACCGGTTGACGTACTCCTTCAGCATGCGGTTCGCGGACACCGCCGGGCCAAGATCGGCCAGCGTGTGCTTGACCATTTCCAGCCACTCGCCGGGCAGCCCGTCGGATGAGGCCGCGGACGGTCCTGCTGCCCCCGCCTGGGCGGGAGGTTCCTTGCCGTAAAACAGCGGCGTGACGGCGTTCTCCAGAAGGTCGTACAGTGCCGCCGCCTCCAGATCGTCGCGCTGCTCCGGGTTGTAAACCTCCCGGGTGTGGGCACCCTTGGTGGGATTGGCCGAGGGGATCGCCCAGCCGTTGTCGCCGTCGAACATCTCGTCCCACCAGCCGTCCAGGACGGAGAGGTTCAGGCCGCCGTTGATCGCGGACTTCATTCCGGACGTGCCGGATGCCTCCAACGGCCGCAGCGGGTTGTTCAGCCACACGTCGCAGCCGGGGAACAGCGTGCGGGCCATGGCAATGTCGTAGTTGGGCAGGAACACAATCCGGTGGCGCACCTCGGGGTCATCGGTAAACCGGACCAGGTCCTGGATCATCCGTTTGCCCTGTTCATCCGCCGGGTGTGATTTGCCCGCCACCACCACCTGGATGGGATGCGTGGGGTGCAGCAGCAGCGCCTTGAGGCGGGCGGGATCGCGCAGCATCAGGGTCAACCGCTTGTAGGTGGGCACGCGTCGGGCAAAGCCGATGGTCAGCACGTCCGGATCCAGGACGTTCTCGGTCCAGGCCAGCTCGGGATCGGTGGCGCCGCGCTTGCGCCAAGCGGAACGTACCCGCCGGCGGACGTCGGTGACTAGGTTCGAGCGCAGCCGCCGGCGCAGGTCCCACAGATCCTGGTCGCCGATTTCGTAGGCGCGGCCCCAGTCGCGGTCGTGGACCGTGGCCACGCCGAATTTCTCGCGGGCCAATTTGGTCAGTTCCGGATCCACCCAGGACGGAACGTGGACGCCGTTGGTGACCGAGGTGATCGGAACCTCCGAGACATCGAATCCCGGCCAGAGGCCCGAGAACATCTCGCGGGACACCTCCCCGTGCAGCTTGGCCACCCCGTTGGCGCGCTGCGCCAGGCGCAGGCCCATCACCGCCATGTTGAACTTGGAGGGGTCTCCGCCGTCGTAGCTTTCGGCTCCCAGCCCCAGCACCTTGTCGGTGGGTACGGACTGCGCCAGGCCGGCACTGAAGAAATGCCGGATCTGAGCCTGGTCAAAACGGTCGATGCCGGCAGGCACCGGCGTGTGGGTGGTGAACACGGTGTTGGAGCGGCTGACAGTCAGCGCTTCTTCCCAGCCCATTCCGTTATCCATCAGTTCCCGGATCCGCTCCACGCCCAGGAAGCCCGCGTGGCCCTCGTTGCTGTGGAAAACCTCGGGTCCGGCGGTGCCGGAGAGGCGCTCATACACACGCAGCGCCTTGACGCCGCCCATGCCCAGCAGCAGTTCCTGCTGCAGCCGGTGGTCGCCGCCGCCGCCGTACAGGCGGTCCGTGATGCCGCGGGCGGCGTCGTCGTTGCCGATCACATCCGAGTCCAGCAGGAGCAGGGGAACACGGCCGACGTCGGCACGCCAGATCTGCGCCGAGAGCCGGCGGTTGTTGGGGAGCGGAAGGCTCACGCGTGCGGGCGTTCCGTCCTCTTCACGCAGCAGCGTCAGCGGCAGCCCGTTGGGGTCCAGGACCGGGTAAGTCTCCAGCTGCCATCCGTCGCGGGACAGTGCCTGCTTGAAGTAGCCGGCCTGGTAGAGGAGCCCGACGGCTATCAGCGGGACACCCAGATCGGATGCGGCCTTCAGATGGTCGCCGGCGAGGATGCCCAGACCGCCGGAGTACTGCGGCAGGACGGCGCTGATGCCGTATTCCGGCGAGAAATACGCCACCGACCGCGGCGCATCTTCACCCAGGCTTTGGTACCAGCGGGGAGCCGCCAGATAGTCGTCAAGGTCGGCACCCAGTTCCTGGATGCGCTCCACGAGGCCGGCATCGGCTGCCATCCGCTCAAGGCTGGCGCGGCTGACGGAGCCGAGGAATTTGACCGGATCCTGTCCGCTCGCCACCCAGGCGGCCGGGTCGAGGTCAGCAAAGAGCCGCGTAGTGGGCTCATGCCAGGACCAGCGCAGGTTTGAGGCCAGCCTGCTCAGCGGAGCAATACTGTCGGGGAGGACTGTTCGGACGGTAAACCTTCGAATTGCCTTCACCCCGGTTACGCTAGCGCAAACCCGGTGCCAAAGGGGATGGATGCACCAAACAATCGGTCAAATGACCTCCAGATTTGCCGTCCGCGCCCCGCACTGCCGGAATAGCGCAATACGCGGTGCCACCTGCAGGAAAACACCGGGAAAGTACGTTGCCTTAGCATTCTGTCCCGATTGTCGCTAACGTCTAGTCTGTGACCAGTTCCAGTGCGAAGCCATCTAAAGACCTGTCCGCTGAGGAACTCCGGTTCGGCCGGATTCCCATCATGAATGTGACCCCGGTGGTGGAATGCGGCCGCATCCCGGCCAAAGCCATTCCCGGTGAAGACCTCGTCGTCGGGGCCACGGTGTTCCGTGAAGGCCATGACCTCGTGGGAGTCAGCGCTGTCCTGTACGACCCCGAGGGCCTGGAGGTCCAGCGGGTCCGCATGCACCCCGTCGGCATTGGACTGGACCGCTGGGGAGGACTGCTTCGGCCCGAATCAACCGGCAACTGGAGCTTCGCCGTCGAAGGCTGGGCGGACGTGTACGGAACCTGGCACCACAACGCCGAGGTGAAGATCGCCGCCTGCGTCGACGTGGAGCTGATGCTCGCCGAGGGCACTGCACTCTTTACCGCCGCAGCCGCCGGGCGAAGCGCTGAGGACGCCGCTGTGTTTACCGCAGCCGCCAACACCCTCGCCGACTCCGGTCTGCCCGTCGAGGACCGGTTTGCCGCGGGCAGTTCCGACGCCGTCCTGGCGGTGCTCGAGAAGGAACCCATCCGGGACCTGGTCACCAGCAGCGAGCGTTTTCCCCTCCTGGTAGAGCGCGAACGGGCCGGCCGCGGCTCCTGGTACGAGTTCTTTCCCCGGTCCGAAGGTGCGGTGCTGGACCCCACCACCCGCGAATGGACCTCCGGGACGTTCCGGACGGCTGCGCGCAGCCTGGAGCGGGTAGCCGGCATGGGATTCGACGTCATCTATCTTCCTCCGGTGCATCCGATCGGCACGACCCACCGGAAGGGCCCGAACAACACGCTGGTCGCCGGGCCCCTGGACCCGGGATCGCCGTGGGCCATCGGAGCATCCGAAGGCGGACACGATGCCATCCACCCCGATCTGGGTACGTTTGAAGACTTCGACGCCTTCGTTGACACTGCCCGCGAACTGAACCTCGAGGTGGCGATCGACCTTGCCCTCCAGGCATCGCCGGACCACCCCTGGGTCAGCAGCCACCCGGAATGGTTCACCACACGCGTGGACGGGTCAATTGCCTACGCCGAGAACCCGCCGAAGAAGTACCAGGACATTTATCCCCTGAACTTCGACAACGACTACACCGGCCTGTCGGAGGAAATACTCCGCATCGTGCTCATGTGGATTGGCCACGGGGTAAAGATTTTCCGCGTGGATAATCCGCACACCAAGCCCCTGAAGTTCTGGGAATGGCTGATTAAGTCCGTCAATGACAAGCACCCCGACGTGATCTTCCTTGCCGAGGCGTTCACCCGGCCTGCCGTAATGCACGCGCTGGGCATGGCCGGGTTCCAGCAGTCCTACACCTACTTCACCTGGCGCAATACCCGCAAAGAACTCGAGGAATACTTCACGGAGGTATCCTCGGAAACGGCGGCGTTCTTCCGCCCCAACTTCTTCGTCAACACGCCGGATATCCTGACCGAATTCCTGCAGTACGGCGGTCCCGGGGCATTCAAGATCCGCGCCGCCCTGGCGTCCACGGCCAGTCCCCTGTGGGGGGTCTACGCCGGCTACGAGCTGTACGAGCATGTGGCCCGCCCCGGCGCCGAGGAATATATCGACAATGAGAAGTTCGAGTACAAGCAGCGTGATTTCGCCGCGGCAGAGGCTGAAGGCCGCAGCCTGGCGCCCTACATCACCCGCCTGAACGAAATCCGCCGCTCCCATCCGGCGCTGGGGGACCTGCAGAACCTGACGGTGCATTCGAGCACCGACGAGGCCACCATCGTTTATTCAAAACACAAGCAGCTCAGGTCCGGAGACCCGTCAAGCAGGGACACGCTGATCATTGTGGTGAACACAGACCCGCACAGTGCGCGTGAGTGCACCGTGTCGCTGGATCTGGCGGCCCTGCATCTGGACCCGCAGGACTTCAACGAGGATGGAACCTATTGGGTGGATGATCTCATCAGCGGCCAGAGCTGGCGCTGGGGAGAACACAACTACGTCCGGCTGGACGCCCATATCGAGCCCGCCCACATTCTGTCAGTTCGGAGGAACTCCTAGTGCCCAACCCGTTTCAGCTGCATGCTCCCGGGCTTACCAATGACCCTCACTGGTATCGCAAGGCAGTTTTCTATGAAGTGCTCGTCCGTGGTTTTGCGGATGCCAACGGAGACGGATCCGGTGACTTCACCGGATTGATCGACAAGCTGGATTACCTGCAGTGGCTGGGCGTGGACTGCCTCTGGCTTCCTCCGTTCTTCAAGTCCCCGCTGCGCGACGGCGGCTACGACATTTCCGACTACTATGACGTGCTGGACGAGTTTGGGACGATCAGCGACTTCAAGCGCCTGGTGGCGGAGGCCCATGCCCGCGGCGTGCGAGTGATCATTGACCTGCCGCTGAACCACACCTCGGACAAGCACCCGTGGTTCGAAGAATCCCGCAGTGACCCGGACGGCCCCTACGGAGACTTCTACGTGTGGTCGGACACCGATCAGAAGTACGAAGATGCGCGCATCATTTTTGTCGACACCGAGGAATCGAACTGGGCTTTTGACCCGGTGCGGCGCCAGTTCTACTGGCACCGCTTCTTCAGCCACCAGCCGGACCTCAACTTCGAGAATCCCAAAGTCGTTGAGGCCATCTTCGACGTCGTGCGGTTCTGGTTGGACCAGGGCATCGACGGCTTCCGCGCCGACGCCATCCCGTACCTCTTTGAAGAGGACGGCACCAACTGCGAGAACCTGCCGGCAACGCACCGGTTCCTCAAGGATCTGCGCACCATGGTGGACGAAAACTACCCGGGCCGGGTCATCGTGGCCGAGGCCAACCAGATGCCGCACGAGGTTGTGGAGTACTTCGGCGACGAGACGGGCGCGGAATGCCACATGGCCTTCCACTTCCCGATCATGCCCCGCCTCTTCTACGCCCTGCGCGACCAGAAGGCGGCGCCCATCATCCAGACCATGGAGGAAACCCCGGACATTCCGGCGGGTGCGCAGTGGGGAACCTTCCTGCGCAACCATGACGAACTGACGCTGGAGATGGTGACCAACGAGGAACGCCAGGCGATGCTCGGCTGGTATGCCCCCGACTCCCGGATGCGCGCCAATATCGGCATCCGGCGGCGTCTTGCCCCGCTGCTGGACAATTCGCGGTCGGAAATCGAACTCATCCATGCGCTGCTGCTTTCGCTGCCGGGAAGCCCCTTCCTCTACTACGGCGATGAGCTGGGAATGGGCGACAACATCTGGCTGGAGGACCGGGATTCCTCCCGGACGCCCATGCAGTGGAACCCCGACCGAAACGCCGGTTTCTCCACTGCTGATCCGGGCAAGCTGTACCTGCCGGTGGTGCAGTCGCTGGTTTACCACTTCAACCACGTGAACGTGGAGGCGCAGCTGGCAAGCTCCAGCTCGCTGCTGCACTGGATCCGGCAGATGATTATGGTTCGCCGGACCCATCCCGCGTTCGGCCTGGGCTCCTACCGGAACGTGCCCACCGAGGCGGAATCCGTCCTGGCGTTCCTTCGCGAACTGCCGGCGGACAACCCCGAGGGTGAAGTCGGTGAAGTCATGTTCTGCATCTTCAACCTGTCCCAGCACCCCGTCTCAGCCACAGTCAGCCTGCCGGAGTTCGCCGGCAGGGGCCTGCGTGATGCGTTCGGTGGAACCCCGTTCCCGGCCTTCGGGGCGGACGGTTCGGTGACCCTGACTTTGGGCAGCCACGACTTCTACTGGCTGCGGCTGCGATCGCCGAAGTCCAATATGTCGTCGCCCCTCACCGAAGCGATTCCCGTGATTCCCATTTCGGAGGCCGTGAAGAAATGACCCAGCTGATGCCGTCCCTGCCCGAACTCCTGACAGCCTGGCTGCCGCAGCAGCGCTGGTTCCCTGCCAAGGGGCGCGACGTCACTCTGGACCGGGTGGGCGGTATCCGGCTGGAGGACCCCAGCGGGCTCGCGGAGCTGGAGGTGCACATCGTTGCCGTCAGCTCGGGGCACCGCACGGATATCATCAGCGTGCCCGTCAGCTACCGCAGCTCCGAGGTTCCGGAGCTGGCTGCCTCCCTGCTGGGACGCGCACAGCACCAGCAGGCGGGGGAGCGCTGGCTGTACGACGGCGCCGCTGATCCCGTGTTTGTTACCGCGTGGCTCGAGATGATGCGTGAGCAGTCGGCTTCCCTTGACGGCCACACCCACGGCGTCGCCCTCGGCGGCTTCGAAGACTGGCCGCCATTCACGGAAACCGTGCCCGCCAAGCTGATGAAGGGCGAGCAGTCCAACACTTCGGTGGTGGTTCCGGTTGAGCCCAGCCAGCTGATTCTGAAGTTCTACCGGGTCCTGGCCGCCGGGGAGAGCCCCGACGTGGAAGTCAGCGCCAAACTCACCGCCGCGGGTTCCCGCGACGTCCCGGCCACCCTGGGCTGGGTCACCGGCAGCTGGCGGGATCCGCAGGCGAACGACGGCGATGCCTGGGTCACCGGGCACCTGAGCGTCCTGCGGGAGTTCATCCCCAACAGCGAGGATGCCTGGCGCACGGCATCCGCAGCTGCCCTGAACAGCACAGATTTCACTGCCGAGGCGGAAGAACTTGGGGCAGTGACCGGAAGAATTCACCGGCAGCTGGCACAGGCCTTCGGCAGCCAGCCTCCCACGGCCGCGGAACGGGCTGACTTCCTGGAGTCCCTGGGAAACCGGATCCGCTGGGCCTGGAAGGAAGCCCGCAGCCATGTGGGGGAGTACGACGAACCCCTGGAATACCTGCTCCAGCAGATCGCCGACCTCGAGATCCTGCCCAACCTTCAGCGCATCCACGCTGACTACCACTTGGGCCAGGTCCTGAAATCCGGCAGCCACGGGTGGATGGTCCTCGACTTTGAAGGCGAGCCGCTGCGTCCGGCCGAGGAACGCAGCGTTCCCGACGTCCCGCTTCGGGATGTGGTGGGCATGCTCCGTTCCATCGACTACGCCGCCGGCGTCGCGATGGTGGAAGGTGCCGACGGCGCCGACGGAACCGCTGTCTCCGGGTCACGCAAACAGCAGCGGCGGGCCCTGGAGGCCGCGCGCTGGGCAGCCACAGCGTCTGAAGCGTTCCTGCGCGGCTACGAGAAGGAAACCGGCACGCAGATAAACCGCAGCGACCCGCTCTACCTTGCCCTGTGGCTGGACAAGGCCCTTTACGAAGTTGTTTATGAAATCCGCAACCGTCCCGATTGGATTCGCGTGCCCGTCGCTGCCGTCCGGCAGATTCTTGAGCAGGCACGCAAGCAAGCCCACGGGACGAGCAGCCAGGAAGAGAACACAGTGAACAAGACCCCCCGGCCCGATCCTTCAGCCAAGAATTCTGCAGCCAGGAATTCCACGCCGGAACCAGCGCTTCCTGCGCGGCCGGGCGCCGTGGCGTCGCCGGAAGCTGCGCTGCCCGCGCAGCCTCGTGACGCCGTCGTACCCGCACAGTCGAACGATGCCGTGGTTCCTGCGGAGGCAAACCCGGCGCCGGTGCACCGCAACCCGCTGCCGGTGTCCGCCGATGTCCTGCAGGCCGTTTCCGAAGGTCGTTACCACCAGCCCCATGCCATCCTCGGGGCCCACCTCGATGACCAGGGACTGGTTACCATCCGGGCCCTGCGTCCGCTGGCCGAGGCAGTCACCGCCGTGACATCCGCGGGCCGGGTTGATCTGGAGCACGAGTACAACGGCATTTGGGTCGGCACCCTTCCCGCTGACCGCCCCGGCCAGGTCCCGGATTACCGGCTCGAAGTCACCTACGACGGGTTGGAGCCGCAGCTTTTTGACGACCCCTACCGCTTCCTGCCCTCGCTGGGGGAAATCGACCTGCACCTCATCGGTGAAGGCCGGCACGAGAAGCTGTGGACGGTGCTCGGGGCCAACCTGCACCACTACAAGTCAGTCCTCGGTGACATCGACGGTGTCAGTTTTGCCGTGTGGGCACCCAACGCCCAGTCGGTGCGTGTAAAGGGCGACTTCAACGGCTGGGACGGCACCCTGAACGCGATGCGCTCCCTGGGCGGTTCCGGCGTCTGGGAAATCTTTATTCCTGATGTGCAGCCCGGAGCCCGCTACAAATACGAAATCCTCGGGAGTGACGGAGTCTGGCGGGAGAAGGCTGACCCGATGGCGCAGGGCACTGAGGTGCCGCCGTTGACGGGCTCCCGCGTAGTGGAGTCCACCTACTCGTTCCAGGACGCCGAATGGATGGAAGCACGGGCTGCCCGTGACCCGCACAATGCGCCAATGAGCGTGTACGAGGTGCATCTGGGGTCGTGGCGGCTCGGTCTGGACTACCGGCAGCTGGCCGACCAGCTCGCGGAATACGTGACCTGGCAGGGATTCACGCATGTGGAGTTCATGCCGGTTGCCGAGCACCCGTTCGGGGGGTCCTGGGGATACCAGATCACGTCCTATTTCGCTCCCACTGCCCGGTTCGGCCATCCGGACGACTTCCGCTACCTGGTCGACAAGCTTCACCAGGCCGGTATCGGCGTCATTCTCGACTGGGTTCCCGGACACTTCCCCAAGGACGAATGGGCGCTGGCGAAGTTCGACGGCCAGACGCTGTACGAACACGGGGACCCGCTCCGCGGCGAGCAGCCTGACTGGGGCACCTTGATTTTCGACTACGGACGCCGCGAGGTCCGGAACTTCCTGGTGGCCAATGCCATCTACTGGCTGGAAGAGTTCCACATCGACGGCCTGCGCGTCGATGCAGTCGCGTCCATGCTGTACCTGGACTACTCACGTCCTGCGGATCAGTGGCGGCCCAACGCCTTCGGCGGGCGGGAAAACCTGGAGGCCATTTCTTTCCTCCAGGAAGTCAACGCCACCGCCTACCGCAGGGTCCCGGGTATCGTGATGATCGCCGAGGAATCCACGGCGTTCCCCGGCGTCACGCAGCCCACCAGCAGCGGCGGTCTTGGCTTCGGCCTGAAATGGAACATGGGCTGGATGCATGACACGCTCGAGTACATGTCCGAGGACCCGATTAACCGGATGTACCACCACGCCAAGCTGACGTTCTCCCTGGTTTACGCCTACACGGAGAATTTCCTGCTGCCGATCAGCCACGACGAAGTTGTGCACGGCAAGGGATCCCTGCTGCGCAAAATGCCCGGGGACCGCTGGCAGCAGCTGGCCAACCTGCGCGCATACCTGGCGTTCCAGTGGGCGCATCCGGGGAAGCAGCTGATCTTTATGGGCACGGAGTTCGGCCAGGAAGCCGAATGGTCCGAGCAGTACGGCCTGGACTGGTATCTGACGGATACGCCGCAGCATAAGGGCGTGCAGCTGCTGGTGCGGCAGCTCAACGAGATCTACGTCAATACCCCCGCCCTGTTCGACCGGGACAATGAGCCGGCGGGTTTCCAGTGGATCAATGAGAACGACGGCGCCCGCAACGCCTTGTCGTTCATCCGGTACGACCACCAGGGGAACCCGCTCGTGTGTATTGCCAACTTTGCCGGCACACCCCACGAGAATTTCCGGCTTGGCCTGCCGTGGGCGGGCGAGTGGGTGGAAGCACTGAACACCGATGCGGTTGAGTTTGGGGGCTCCGGCGTCGGCAACATGGGCATTGTTACCGCGTTGGAGGGTGCCTGCAACGGTCAGCCTGCCTCGGCAACACTGACCATCCCGCCGCTGGGCGTGCTGTATCTGAAGCCGAAGGACATCTAGCCGACGGACCTTATGGGGGCCGCCCCGGACCTGCTGCAAACGCAGGCTTCGGGGCGGTTCATAGCCGTCCAAAATCGTGCTAGAGTTAATACCCGCGCTGATCGAGGCAACGAGAACAGCTGAGCGTCACGGAGCCCACGGTTCCACCCGGTTCGCCGGACGGACGAGCAGCCGTTTTGACAGCCTCTGGACAGAGCGGTAAGATAGAAAAGTTGCTCCGGAGCGACGCAGAGCGGAAGATCCCCTGGATCTGAGCCTGCCGGTGCCGGAAGCAGTCTGTTGTTTGAGAACTCAATAGTGTGCCAAGTTTATTGATACCAATTATTTTAATTGGTTGAACTGGTTCTTCCGCCCACCCCGTGGGCGCGGAGGACTTTTTTAGCTGGTTTCGAATTTAGTGCAGGACCGTGCAGCCAATTTTCCTTGGCTCCGGCCCTGTGTCTGTAACACATTTACGGAGAGTTTGATCCTGGCTCAGGATGAACGCTGGCGGCGTGCTTAACACATGCAAGTCGAACGATGACTTTTGTGCTTGCACAAAATGATTAGTGGCGAACGGGTGAGTAACACGTGAGTAACCTGCCCTTAACTTCGGGATAAGCCTGGGAAACCGGGTCTAATACCGGATACGACGGACCACCGCATGGCGGTCCGTGGAAAGCTTGATGCGGTTTTGGATGGACTCGCGGCCTATCAGCTAGTTGGTTGGGGTAATGGCCCACCAAGGCGACGACGGGTAGCCGGCCTGAGAGGGTGACCGGCCACACTGGGACTGAGACACGGCCCAGACTCCTACGGGAGGCAGCAGTGGGGAATATTGCACAATGGGCGAAAGCCTGATGCAGCGACGCCGCGTGAGGGACGAAGGCCTTCGGGTTGTAAACCTCTTTCAGCAGGGAAGAAGCGAAAGTGACGGTACCTGCAGAAGAAGCGCCGGCTAACTACGTGCCAGCAGCCGCGGTAATACGTAGGGCGCAAGCGTTATCCGGAATTATTGGGCGTAAAGAGCTCGTAGGCGGTTTGTCGCGTCTGCTGTGAAAGCCCGGGGCTCAACCCCGGGTCTGCAGTGGGTACGGGCAGACTAGAGTGCAGTAGGGGAGACTGGAATTCCTGGTGTAGCGGTGAAATGCGCAGATATCAGGAGGAACACCGATGGCGAAGGCAGGTCTCTGGGCTGTAACTGACGCTGAGGAGCGAAAGCATGGGGAGCGAACAGGATTAGATACCCTGGTAGTCCATGCCGTAAACGTTGGGCACTAGGTGTGGGGGACATTCCACGTTTTCCGCGCCGTAGCTAACGCATTAAGTGCCCCGCCTGGGGAGTACGGCCGCAAGGCTAAAACTCAAAGGAATTGACGGGGGCCCGCACAAGCGGCGGAGCATGCGGATTAATTCGATGCAACGCGAAGAACCTTACCAAGGCTTGACATGAACCGGAAAGGCCTGGAAACAGGTCCCCCACTTGTGGCCGGTTTACAGGTGGTGCATGGTTGTCGTCAGCTCGTGTCGTGAGATGTTGGGTTAAGTCCCGCAACGAGCGCAACCCTCGTTCTATGTTGCCAGCGCGTTATGGCGGGGACTCATAGGAGACTGCCGGGGTCAACTCGGAGGAAGGTGGGGACGACGTCAAATCATCATGCCCCTTATGTCTTGGGCTTCACGCATGCTACAATGGCCGGTACAAAGGGTTGCGATACTGTGAGGTGGAGCTAATCCCAAAAAGCCGGTCTCAGTTCGGATTGAGGTCTGCAACTCGACCTCATGAAGTTGGAGTCGCTAGTAATCGCAGATCAGCAACGCTGCGGTGAATACGTTCCCGGGCCTTGTACACACCGCCCGTCAAGTCACGAAAGTTGGTAACACCCGAAGCCGGTGGCCTAACCCCCTTGTGGGGAGGGAGCCGTCGAAGGTGGGACCGGCGATTGGGACTAAGTCGTAACAAGGTAGCCGTACCGGAAGGTGCGGCTGGATCACCTCCTTTCTAAGGAGCACCTCAAGGTTGCGTGTCCTTCCACAGTGTGGGATGCGTGCTTTGCAGGAGATGCCCATATCGAAGGCGTTTGTTCTTCGGTGGGTGCTCAAGGGTGGAATATCAATAGGCAGGTGCCCGGCGTTGAGCCCGGCAGCATGAGTACGCCGTTTCTTCCCCGCTTGCGGGGGTGGACCGGTTGGAAAGGGTTGCCGGTGTTTCGAGTACCGGGTTTTACCGTTTGGCACACTGTTGGGTCCTGAGACAACAGGACCGTATGAACTGACAATCGTTATGGTTGGAAGTGGCACGGGTTCGTGTTGTTTCTGGTTGTTCCTGCGCAGACCTAAGGCTTTCACGGTGAATACGTGGGGGGTGCGGGGTGTGACGGGGTTGTTGTTTGAGAACTACATAGTGGACGCGAGCATCTTAAAATTATTAAGTGCAATTTCAGATAAACCTGGTGGATCCGGGTGCTCTTCGGGGTGCCTGGTGAGATCGTGGTTTTCTCGATAGCGATAATATTTATTGATCTTTGTGGTCAAGTTTTTAAGGGCACACGGTGGATGCCTTGGCATCAGGAGCCGAAGAAGGACGTAGGAATCTGCGATAAGCCTGGGGGAGTTGATAACCGAGCGTTGATCCCAGGATGTCCGAATGGGGAAACCCCGCCCGGCGCGCGAGTGACCGGGTGACCCGCATCTGAACACATAGGGTGCGTGGAGGGAACGTGGGGAAGTGAAACATCTCAGTACCCACAGGAAGAGAAAACAACAGTGATTCCGTTAGTAGTGGCGAGCGAACGCGGAAGAGGCTAAACCAGTGGTGTGTGATAGCCGGCGGGCGTTGCATCACTGGGGTTGCGGGACTTTCCGTACCAGTTCTGCCGGATTGGTGAAGTGAGTGCAGGTGCATAGGTGAACCGGTTTGAAAGCCGGGCCGTAGAGGGTGTTAGCCCCGTAACCGGAATGTATGCTGCCGCTTGGAGAGGATCCCAAGTAGCACGGGGCCCGAGAAATCCCGTGCGAATCTGCCAGGACCACCTGGTAAGCCTAAATACTCCCTGATGACCGATAGCGGACAAGTACCGTGAGGGAAAGGTGAAAAGTACCCCGGGAGGGGAGTGAAACAGTACCTGAAACCGTGTGCCTACAATCCGTTGGAGCAGGGCGATGCCACTTGTGGTGTTGTGCTTGTGACAGCGTGCCTTTTGAAGAATGAGCCTGCGAGTTAGTGTTACGTCGCGAGGTTAACCCGTGAGGGGAAGCCGTAGCGAAAGCGAGTCTGAACAGGGCGATGCAGTGGCGTGATCTAGACCCGAAGCGGAGTGATCTACCCATGGCCAGGTTGAAGCGCGTGTAAGAGCGCGTGGAGGACCGAACCCACTTCAGTTGAAAATGGAGGGGATGAGCTGTGGGTAGGGGTGAAAGGCCAATCAAACTCCGTGATAGCTGGTTCTCCCCGAAATGCATTTAGGTGCAGCGTTGCGTGTTTCTTACCGGAGGTAGAGCTACTGGATGGCTAATGGGCCCTACAAGGTTACTGACGTCAGCCAAACTCCGAATGCCGGTAAGTGAGAGCGCAGCAGTGAGACTGTGGGGGATAAGCTTCATAGTCGAGAGGGAAACAGCCCAGACCACCAACTAAGGCCCCTAAGCGTGTGCTAAGTGGGAAAGGATGTGGAGTTGCGAAGACAACCAGGAGGTTGGCTTAGAAGCAGCCATCCTTGAAAGAGTGCGTAATAGCTCACTGGTCAAGTGATTCCGCGCCGACAATGTAGCGGGGCTCAAGTACACCGCCGAAGTTGTGGCATTCAAATATTAGCCAAGCGGATGGTTTATCCATTTTCGTTCAAGCGTTTGGATGGGTAGGGGAGCGTCGTGTGGGCAGTGAAGTCGCGGTGTAAACCAGCGGTGGAGCCTACACGAGTGAGAATGCAGGCATGAGTAGCGAAAGACGGGTGAGAAACCCGTCCGCCGAATGATCAAGGGTTCCAGGGTCAAGCTAATCTGCCCTGGGTAAGTCGGGACCTAAGGCGAGGCCGACAGGCGTAGTCGATGGACAACGGGTTGATATTCCCGTACCGGCGAAAAACCGCCAATACTGAACGGGGGACACTAACCGCCCGATACCTGACCGGCCGCCCTTGTGGCGACCCGGTTTTTGGTGGAGCGCGGGACCTGATCCCGGGAGGTAAGCGTATTAACAGGTGTGACGCAGGAAGGTAGCCGGGCCGGGCGATGGTTGTCCTGGTCTAAGGATGTAGGGTCAGCGATAGGTAAATCCGTTGCTGTGTCTTTGATGACGATCCTGAGATCTGACGGGACCCACTTTGGTGGGAATCCGGTGATCCTATGCTGCCTAGAAAAGCATCGGCGCGAGGTTTTAGCCGCCCGTACCCCAAACCGACACAGGTGATCAGGTAGAGAATACTAAGGCGATCGAGAGAATTATGGTTAAGGAACTCGGCAAAATGCCCCCGTAACTTCGGGAGAAGGGGGGCCCCAACCTTGATGGACACTTAGCTGTCCGGAGGGGATCGGGGCCGCAGAGACCAGGGGGAAGCGACTGTTTACTAAAAACACAGGTCCGTGCGAAGTCGCAAGACGATGTATACGGACTGACTCCTGCCCGGTGCTGGAAGGTTAAGAGGACCGGTTAGCCCTTACGGGCGAAGCTGGGAATTTAAGCCCCAGTAAACGGCGGTGGTAACTATAACCATCCTAAGGTAGCGAAATTCCTTGTCGGGTAAGTTCCGACCTGCACGAATGGAGTAACGACTTCCCCGCTGTCTCAACCATAAACTCGGCGAAATTGCAGTACGAGTAAAGATGCTCGTTACGCGCAGCAGGACGGAAAGACCCCGAGACCTTTACTATAGTTTGGTATTGATATTCGGTGTGGCTTGTGTAGGATAGGTGGGAGACTGTGAGACCCGGACGCCAGTTCGGGTGGAGTCATCGTTGAAATACCACTCTGGTCATACTGGATATCTAACTTCGGCCCGTAATCCGGGTCAGGGACAGTGCCTGATGGGTAGTTTAACTGGGGCGGTTGCCTCCTAAAGAGTAACGGAGGCGCCCAAAGGTTCCCTCAGCCTGGTTGGCAATCAGGTGGCGAGTGTAAGTGCACAAGGGAGCTTGACTGTGAGAGAGACATCTCGAGCAGGGACGAAAGTCGGGACTAGTGATCCGGCGGTACATTGTGGAATGGCCGTCGCTCAACGGATAAAAGGTACCTCGGGGATAACAGGCTGATCTTGCCCAAGAGTCCATATCGACGGCATGGTTTGGCACCTCGATGTCGGCTCGTCGCATCCTGGGGCTGGAGTAGGTCCCAAGGGTTGGGCTGTTCGCCCATTAAAGCGGTACGCGAGCTGGGTTTAGAACGTCGTGAGACAGTTCGGTCCCTATCCGCTGCGCGCGCAGGAAATTTGAGAAGGGCTGTCCTTAGTACGAGAGGACCGGGACGGACGAACCTCTGGTGTGTCAGTTGTACTGCCAAGTGCACCGCTGATTAGCTACGTTCGGATGGGATAACCGCTGAAAGCATCTAAGCGGGAAGCCCGCTTCGAGATGAGATTTCCATACACCTTGTGTGTGAGAGGCCCCCAGCCAGACCACTGGGTTGATAGGCCGGATGTGGAAGCGGGGACTAAAGACCCGTGAAGCTGACCGGTACTAATAGGCCGATAACTTACACCACACCACAATCTGGGAGGACACGACTTCAAACGGTCCTCCAAATTATAAAGGGTTGTGTTAGATCATGTGCTGCTTGCGTCCACTATGTGGTTCCCGGATAACAAACCCGTGTGGTTTGTCACTCCTGGAACCGGCACCATCGCTCTCTTAACAGGGCGCGGGTGCCGTAGAATAAAGAATGTTGTATTCACCTATGGGGAATACACGCCTGACTGTTCGGCCTTTAGGGGTTGGTGGTTGGGGTGTGTTTCTTGTTGTGACCATTGTTTTCCCCTCACCCCGGGTTTGTTTGGGGGTGGTGCGGGTGGAAGGGTTACGGCGGTCATAGCGTGGGGGAAACGCCCGGTCCCATTCCGAACCCGGAAGCTAAGACCCACAGCGCCGATGGTACTGCATCCGGGAGGATGTGGGAGAGTAGGTCACCGCCGGACAAATTCTGGCAGAGAGGTTGAGGTCCGCACCGTGTGGTGCGGGCCTCAGCTGTTTAAGCACCCGGTTGTTTAACCCCGGTTGTTTACCCCGGGTTCTTCGGTAGCGGGTGTTCAGCTGCGGGTGTGTGGGGGTCCTGTCCTGGCGGGCGGGGTCCTGTCCTGGTGTGTGGGTCCTGTCCTGGCGGGCGGGGCCTTACGTGTTTAACCCCCTGCTTTCCCCTCACACGTGTTGGGTTCCTCTCACTCGAGATGGCAGCAACGGCACGTCTGAGCGCCGGGAAGAGCACTTGCTGCCATCTCGCGGGGAAAGGATAGGGCAGAACCGCCGGCCGGGCCGGGAGCACGAGCGCCGGCACCCAGGAAGCAACCCGGGCTTCCGGCACGGCCGCAAAGCCCGCCATGCTTGGGTCCCTTTCCCGATCCTCCCGCCGGGATGGCAGCAACGGCACGTTCTGAGCGCCGGGAAGAGAATTTACTGCCATCTTGCGGCAAGCGGGAGGGAGAGTACGGGGAGGGGGAACGAAAGGTGGGCGGCGATAGTACCGCTCCGGACCCATATATACGACCCCGACCACAGCTGTAACGCCATTATCATCAGTCTCAGTAGATGATTCCTGTACTTCCCCTTTTCATGCGCATGCCCAGCCGGTAGCCTCGCTGACCACGGAGCCTAGGGATGTAGTCCGTCCACAACTCGGTTCTGCGTATATCCAACTGGGCCAAGTCGGGAAAGCGGGAAGTTATGAGTCTGCATCACAAATCCGGCCGTGCGCCGGGCGCTAGTCATTTGATGAGGGGAGGCAGGGCCGGCGGTACGAGCCTGGGAATCTTTGCCGTGCTGTGCCTTCTGATGCAACTGGCGTCACCGGCCCATGCCGTGTTTTCGGGTCCGTCGCCCGGAGAAGAGGTGCCTCTGGACGTCGTTGAAATTACGATGACCGGCACCGGGCCCGGCACAGCGGTGACGGGTGGGCTCCCGCCGATCGGTGCCGCCTTCGATCCGACAACGGGCTACCCAGCCGATGTTCCCGCGGGGTATGAAACGGCTAACGAACCCTTTGCCGGCATCATTAACACGGTGGATCAGGCGGGAAACACCCAGCAGATGTACTGTATCGATATTCGCACCGCCACCTATACAGGCCTCGGCTACGAGAACGGCTCTTGGGACGAATCCAACGTCCCTAACATCGGTTATGTTAACCGGGTCCTCAACAGCTACTTCCCGGATCAGCCGGGACTTCCCCCAGCCGCCAATGACAGCATCCGCGCCGCTGCCGTACAAGCAGCTGTCTGGTTTTTCAGCGACGGTTACGTGCTTCAGGACACCGACGCCATTCGCCCGCTGACCGCGCAGATTGTCGCCGACGTCCTTGCAGCCGGACCGCTCACCGAACCGCCGGCGCCGGATGTGAACATTACTCCCCCGGTAGCGACCGGTCCTGTTGACGGGACCACAGGACCGTTCACTGTGACAGCAGGAGGCGGAGCGACTCTCACTGTTACTGTGCCGGACGGATTCACCCTATATACCGATGCCGCAGGAACTGTTCCACTCGTGGAAGGGACCCCGGTTGCTTCAGGCACGCAACTTTGGGTGCGAAGTGACGCGCAAACAACGGCGCCGGCAGTGATCACCGCGGAGGCAGTGGTCCCGGTCGAGACCGGCAACGTTTACCTCTACGCCGGAAACAACCCATCAGTAACCGAGGCCCAAAAGCTCATTCTTGCGGCAAATTCCTCGATCAGTTCCACCGCGCAGGCGACAGCGGAATTTTTCCAAACCGGGGTGCTGACGGTCAACAAGACGTTCGCCGGTGATGCCGTGGGCCAACAGGGGGCGATCCTCCTCAACATTGATTGTGGAAACGGGTTCATTTTCCAAGCCACCATCGACGCCGGGAGCACTGAGGACCAGACGGCCACCTTCACAGGCATTCCCCTGGGAAGCACATGTGTCGTGACTGAACCGGAAACGGGATCAACGACTGCTGTCGAAGTGGTGTCCTCCGCACCCCAGGAAGTCGTGATCGAAGCCAGCTCAGCCGTCACTGTCAGCAATACGGTGAGCTACCGGCCGGGAGCCCTCAACGTCGCCAAAACGATCACCGGGAATGCTGCCGGTCTGCAGTCAGAGATCGTTCTCGATGTCGTGTGCGGAACAGTCCTGACCACCAGCGTTGTCATTCCCGCAGGGACGGCGGCCGGACCATACGGGGAAACCTTCACTGACATTCCGGCAGGAACGGAATGCACGGTGACGGAATCGAGCTCGGGTGCGACGTCGGAGGTTACCGTTGACGCGGGAGATCCGGTGACGGTAGTGATTGAGCCGGGCACCACAGTAACTGCGGGGCTGACCAACACGGTGCAGTTTGTGAACGGATCACTACAGGTTACTAAGATCGTGGCCGGAAACGGTGCGGGGCAACAGTCCGCATCGGTCCTGAACGTTGTTTGCGGGAACGAACTCGAGCAAGTGGTGCGGATCCCCGCTGAAACCCTCCCGGGGGAGTATGTCCAGGTCTTCGACGGCATTCCCGCCGGAACCGAGTGCACCATCACCGAACCAACGTCCGGTGAAAACGGCAACGTCACTGTCGAGACGATACTGCCCTACAGCGTCGTGATCGTCTCGGGCGAAACCGTAGCGGCGACGGTTACCAATACCTATGCCGTGTTGGGTAAGGACAGACTGGCCAGGACCGGGGCAAGTGCCAGTGCGCAGATATCCCTGGCCGGAGCAGGAGCGCTGCTGATCGGAACGCTCCTCGTTGCCGGCGCAGCACGACGGAAAGTGGACTAGGTCCCAGCCGCCGGCGGTATGAAATATCCCGACCGCCGGTGGTCAGCACCGGACCCAAAGGGACCAGCTGGTGACCACCTGCTGGCCAGCAGGTGAAGGAGCCGGGCCTACGGGTATGACTGTGGGTAGCTTTCCCACCCGGGGAGCTACCCACCGTCATGCCCAAGACGGTGAGGGCATCACGCGGGGTGCGGCAAAGAGGTAAACCTGCAACGAAAAACGCAGTGAAAAGCGTCGCCGAGGCGTCACCCGAGGCGTTTTAGGGACCCCAGTCACAGCTAATGCAACCGAGTTGCGGCGGGGTCCAAACCTGTGTAAAGTCTTCTAAGTCGCCGCGGCCGGGAGTTGAAAAACTTACCGAGCAGGGCGGCCAAACCCCACCAAAAACATCCTGGTGATCCATCCTGCCCCACGGGCCGGGAACGGAAAGCCGGGGCTTTTGTGCGGG
The DNA here is from genome assembly GCF_054792395.1 of Arthrobacter sp. Z1-15. Classification (NCBI taxonomy): domain Bacteria; kingdom Bacillati; phylum Actinomycetota; class Actinomycetes; order Micrococcales; family Micrococcaceae; genus Arthrobacter; species Arthrobacter sp. Z1-15. The sequence goes on from NZ_CP096454.1 coordinate 433,567, forward strand.
CTCCTCCGGAGGAAAAAGACGCGGTTTCGGGAATTATCCCGAATTGCTAAAACAGTCCGGATGAAATAGAATAAAGAAACACTGCAGCGAAGAGAAAAGAAAAACAAACCATTGTTTTTCCGAGTATTTCGGATGCATCTGTTGTTTGAGAACTCAATAGTGTGCCAAGTTTATTGATACCAATTTATTTTAATTGGTTGAACTGCTTCTTCCGCCCACCCCGTGGGCGCGGAGGACTTTTTTAGCTGGTTTCGAATTTAGTGCAGGACCGTGCAGCCAATTTTCCTTGGCTCCGGCCCTGTGTCTGTAACACATTTACGGAGAGTTTGATCCTGGCTCAGGATGAACGCTGGCGGCGTGCTTAACACATGCAAGTCGAACGATGACTTTTGTGCTTGCACAAAATGATTAGTGGCGAACGGGTGAGTAACACGTGAGTAACCTGCCCTTAACTTCGGGATAAGCCTGGGAAACCGGGTCTAATACCGGATACGACGGACCACCGCATGGCGGTCCGTGGAAAGCTTGATGCGGTTTTGGATGGACTCGCGGCCTATCAGCTAGTTGGTTGGGGTAATGGCCCACCAAGGCGACGACGGGTAGCCGGCCTGAGAGGGTGACCGGCCACACTGGGACTGAGACACGGCCCAGACTCCTACGGGAGGCAGCAGTGGGGAATATTGCACAATGGGCGAAAGCCTGATGCAGCGACGCCGCGTGAGGGACGAAGGCCTTCGGGTTGTAAACCTCTTTCAGCAGGGAAGAAGCGAAAGTGACGGTACCTGCAGAAGAAGCGCCGGCTAACTACGTGCCAGCAGCCGCGGTAATACGTAGGGCGCAAGCGTTATCCGGAATTATTGGGCGTAAAGAGCTCGTAGGCGGTTTGTCGCGTCTGCTGTGAAAGCCCGGGGCTCAACCCCGGGTCTGCAGTGGGTACGGGCAGACTAGAGTGCAGTAGGGGAGACTGGAATTCCTGGTGTAGCGGTGAAATGCGCAGATATCAGGAGGAACACCGATGGCGAAGGCAGGTCTCTGGGCTGTAACTGACGCTGAGGAGCGAAAGCATGGGGAGCGAACAGGATTAGATACCCTGGTAGTCCATGCCGTAAACGTTGGGCACTAGGTGTGGGGGACATTCCACGTTTTCCGCGCCGTAGCTAACGCATTAAGTGCCCCGCCTGGGGAGTACGGCCGCAAGGCTAAAACTCAAAGGAATTGACGGGGGCCCGCACAAGCGGCGGAGCATGCGGATTAATTCGATGCAACGCGAAGAACCTTACCAAGGCTTGACATGAACCGGAAAGGCCTGGAAACAGGTCCCCCACTTGTGGCCGGTTTACAGGTGGTGCATGGTTGTCGTCAGCTCGTGTCGTGAGATGTTGGGTTAAGTCCCGCAACGAGCGCAACCCTCGTTCTATGTTGCCAGCGCGTTATGGCGGGGACTCATAGGAGACTGCCGGGGTCAACTCGGAGGAAGGTGGGGACGACGTCAAATCATCATGCCCCTTATGTCTTGGGCTTCACGCATGCTACAATGGCCGGTACAAAGGGTTGCGATACTGTGAGGTGGAGCTAATCCCAAAAAGCCGGTCTCAGTTCGGATTGAGGTCTGCAACTCGACCTCATGAAGTTGGAGTCGCTAGTAATCGCAGATCAGCAACGCTGCGGTGAATACGTTCCCGGGCCTTGTACACACCGCCCGTCAAGTCACGAAAGTTGGTAACACCCGAAGCCGGTGGCCTAACCCCCTTGTGGGGAGGGAGCCGTCGAAGGTGGGACCGGCGATTGGGACTAAGTCGTAACAAGGTAGCCGTACCGGAAGGTGCGGCTGGATCACCTCCTTTCTAAGGAGCACCTCAAGGTTGCGTGTCCTTCCACAGTGTGGGATGCGTGCTTTGCAGGAGATGCCCATATCGAAGGCGTTTGTTCTTCGGTGGGTGCTCAAGGGTGGAATATCAATAGGCAGGTGCCCGGCGTTGAGCCCGGCAGCATGAGTACGCCGTTTCTTCCCCGCTTGCGGGGGTGGACCGGTTGGAAAGGGTTGCCGGTGTTTCGAGTACCGGGTTTTACCGTTTGGCACACTGTTGGGTCCTGAGACAACAGGACCGTATGAACTGACAATCGTTATGGTTGGAAGTGGCACGGGTTCGTGTTGTTTCTGGTTGTTCCTGCGCAGACCTAAGGCTTTCACGGTGAATACGTGGGGGGTGCGGGGTGTGACGGGGTTGTTGTTTGAGAACTACATAGTGGACGCGAGCATCTTAAAATTATTAAGTGCAATTTCAGATAAACCTGGTGGATCCGGGTGCTCTTCGGGGTGCCTGGTGAGATCGTGGTTTTCTCGATAGCGATAATATTTATTGATCTTTGTGGTCAAGTTTTTAAGGGCACACGGTGGATGCCTTGGCATCAGGAGCCGAAGAAGGACGTAGGAATCTGCGATAAGCCTGGGGGAGTTGATAACCGAGCGTTGATCCCAGGATGTCCGAATGGGGAAACCCCGCCCGGCGCGCGAGTGACCGGGTGACCCGCATCTGAACACATAGGGTGCGTGGAGGGAACGTGGGGAAGTGAAACATCTCAGTACCCACAGGAAGAGAAAACAACAGTGATTCCGTTAGTAGTGGCGAGCGAACGCGGAAGAGGCTAAACCAGTGGTGTGTGATAGCCGGCGGGCGTTGCATCACTGGGGTTGCGGGACTTTCCGTACCAGTTCTGCCGGATTGGTGAAGTGAGTGCAGGTGCATAGGTGAACCGGTTTGAAAGCCGGGCCGTAGAGGGTGTTAGCCCCGTAACCGGAATGTATGCTGCCGCTTGGAGAGGATCCCAAGTAGCACGGGGCCCGAGAAATCCCGTGCGAATCTGCCAGGACCACCTGGTAAGCCTAAATACTCCCTGATGACCGATAGCGGACAAGTACCGTGAGGGAAAGGTGAAAAGTACCCCGGGAGGGGAGTGAAACAGTACCTGAAACCGTGTGCCTACAATCCGTTGGAGCAGGGCGATGCCACTTGTGGTGTTGTGCTTGTGACAGCGTGCCTTTTGAAGAATGAGCCTGCGAGTTAGTGTTACGTCGCGAGGTTAACCCGTGAGGGGAAGCCGTAGCGAAAGCGAGTCTGAACAGGGCGATGCAGTGGCGTGATCTAGACCCGAAGCGGAGTGATCTACCCATGGCCAGGTTGAAGCGCGTGTAAGAGCGCGTGGAGGACCGAACCCACTTCAGTTGAAAATGGAGGGGATGAGCTGTGGGTAGGGGTGAAAGGCCAATCAAACTCCGTGATAGCTGGTTCTCCCCGAAATGCATTTAGGTGCAGCGTTGCGTGTTTCTTACCGGAGGTAGAGCTACTGGATGGCTAATGGGCCCTACAAGGTTACTGACGTCAGCCAAACTCCGAATGCCGGTAAGTGAGAGCGCAGCAGTGAGACTGTGGGGGATAAGCTTCATAGTCGAGAGGGAAACAGCCCAGACCACCAACTAAGGCCCCTAAGCGTGTGCTAAGTGGGAAAGGATGTGGAGTTGCGAAGACAACCAGGAGGTTGGCTTAGAAGCAGCCATCCTTGAAAGAGTGCGTAATAGCTCACTGGTCAAGTGATTCCGCGCCGACAATGTAGCGGGGCTCAAGTACACCGCCGAAGTTGTGGCATTCAAATATTAGCCAAGCGGATGGTTTATCCATTTTCGTTCAAGCGTTTGGATGGGTAGGGGAGCGTCGTGTGGGCAGTGAAGTCGCGGTGTAAACCAGCGGTGGAGCCTACACGAGTGAGAATGCAGGCATGAGTAGCGAAAGACGGGTGAGAAACCCGTCCGCCGAATGATCAAGGGTTCCAGGGTCAAGCTAATCTGCCCTGGGTAAGTCGGGACCTAAGGCGAGGCCGACAGGCGTAGTCGATGGACAACGGGTTGATATTCCCGTACCGGCGAAAAACCGCCAATACTGAACGGGGGACACTAACCGCCCGATACCTGACCGGCCGCCCTTGTGGCGACCCGGTTTTTGGTGGAGCGCGGGACCTGATCCCGGGAGGTAAGCGTATTAACAGGTGTGACGCAGGAAGGTAGCCGGGCCGGGCGATGGTTGTCCTGGTCTAAGGATGTAGGGTCAGCGATAGGTAAATCCGTTGCTGTGTCTTTGATGACGATCCTGAGATCTGACGGGACCCACTTTGGTGGGAATCCGGTGATCCTATGCTGCCTAGAAAAGCATCGGCGCGAGGTTTTAGCCGCCCGTACCCCAAACCGACACAGGTGATCAGGTAGAGAATACTAAGGCGATCGAGAGAATTATGGTTAAGGAACTCGGCAAAATGCCCCCGTAACTTCGGGAGAAGGGGGGCCCCAACCTTGATGGACACTTAGCTGTCCGGAGGGGATCGGGGCCGCAGAGACCAGGGGGAAGCGACTGTTTACTAAAAACACAGGTCCGTGCGAAGTCGCAAGACGATGTATACGGACTGACTCCTGCCCGGTGCTGGAAGGTTAAGAGGACCGGTTAGCCCTTACGGGCGAAGCTGGGAATTTAAGCCCCAGTAAACGGCGGTGGTAACTATAACCATCCTAAGGTAGCGAAATTCCTTGTCGGGTAAGTTCCGACCTGCACGAATGGAGTAACGACTTCCCCGCTGTCTCAACCATAAACTCGGCGAAATTGCAGTACGAGTAAAGATGCTCGTTACGCGCAGCAGGACGGAAAGACCCCGAGACCTTTACTATAGTTTGGTATTGATATTCGGTGTGGCTTGTGTAGGATAGGTGGGAGACTGTGAGACCCGGACGCCAGTTCGGGTGGAGTCATCGTTGAAATACCACTCTGGTCATACTGGATATCTAACTTCGGCCCGTAATCCGGGTCAGGGACAGTGCCTGATGGGTAGTTTAACTGGGGCGGTTGCCTCCTAAAGAGTAACGGAGGCGCCCAAAGGTTCCCTCAGCCTGGTTGGCAATCAGGTGGCGAGTGTAAGTGCACAAGGGAGCTTGACTGTGAGAGAGACATCTCGAGCAGGGACGAAAGTCGGGACTAGTGATCCGGCGGTACATTGTGGAATGGCCGTCGCTCAACGGATAAAAGGTACCTCGGGGATAACAGGCTGATCTTGCCCAAGAGTCCATATCGACGGCATGGTTTGGCACCTCGATGTCGGCTCGTCGCATCCTGGGGCTGGAGTAGGTCCCAAGGGTTGGGCTGTTCGCCCATTAAAGCGGTACGCGAGCTGGGTTTAGAACGTCGTGAGACAGTTCGGTCCCTATCCGCTGCGCGCGCAGGAAATTTGAGAAGGGCTGTCCTTAGTACGAGAGGACCGGGACGGACGAACCTCTGGTGTGTCAGTTGTACTGCCAAGTGCACCGCTGATTAGCTACGTTCGGATGGGATAACCGCTGAAAGCATCTAAGCGGGAAGCCCGCTTCGAGATGAGATTTCCATACACCTTGTGTGTGAGAGGCCCCCAGCCAGACCACTGGGTTGATAGGCCGGATGTGGAAGCGGGGACTAAAGACCCGTGAAGCTGACCGGTACTAATAGGCCGATAACTTACACCACACCACAATCTGGGAGGACACGACTTCAAACGGTCCTCCAAATTATAAAGGGTTGTGTTAGATCATGTGCTGCTTGCGTCCACTATGTGGTTCCCGGATAACAAACCCGTGTGGTTTGTCACTCCTGGAACCGGCACCATCGCTCTCTTAACAGGGCGCGGGTGCCGTAGAATAAAGAATGTTGTATTCACCTATGGGGAATACACGCCTGACTGTTCGGCCTTTAGGGGTTGGTGGTTGGGGTGTGTTTCTTGTTGTGACCATTGTTTTCCCCTCACCCCGGGTTTGTTTGGGGGTGGTGCGGGTGGAAGGGTTACGGCGGTCATAGCGTGGGGGAAACGCCCGGTCCCATTCCGAACCCGGAAGCTAAGACCCACAGCGCCGATGGTACTGCATCCGGGAGGATGTGGGAGAGTAGGTCACCGCCGGACAAATTCTGGCAGAGAGGTTGAGGTCCGCACCGTGTGGTGCGGGCCTCAGCTGTTTAACCCCCCGGTTGTTTACCCCGGGTTCTTCGGTAGCGGGTGTTCAGCTGCGGGTGTGTGGGGGTCCTGGCGGGCGGGGCCTTCACGTGTTTATCCCCTGTTTCCCCTCACACGTGTTGGGTTCCTCTCACGCGCGAGGAGGTTCCTCTCACTCGAGATGGCAGCAACGGCACGTCTGAGCGCCGGGAAGAGCACTTACTGCCATCTCGCGGGGAAAGGATAGGGCAGAACCGCCGGCCGGGCCGGGAATGGGTTCGGAGGCAGGGAGGGCCGCCGCGTGCTATCCGTCCGGGGCCGCCGCCGTGTTTGGCCGTCCGGGGCCGCCGTCGTGTTATCCGGCCGGGCCGCAGTGATCCAAATGGCAGGGGCACAACGGACAGCCGATCCGGCTAGGGTTGAACGATGAACTCTTCCCTTTTCTCCCACGCCGAGCAGCCGGATCCCGCGAAGGAAGCCGCCGCCGTTCAGGACATCGTCGTGGAACGTGTTGTCCCGCGCGAGCTGCACGAGGCGTTCAACGGTTTTACCGAGTACCTGCACCTGTGGTGGCCGGAGCAGTACACGGAATTCGGGGAGGGGACCCACCCGGAGTTTGAAGCCGCTTCCCTCACGGAGACGGGACCGGACGGACAAACGGCAGTGTGGGCAACGGTGACCAGCAGGGTTCAGGACGCTGAGCTGGCACTGGACTGGGTGGCCGGGCACAGTCCGGGGACGCCCACGGAAGTCCGTGTCACTTTTACCCCGTTGAGCGAAAATGAGACAAGGATCAGCCTGACGCATTCCGGTCTCGGCCAGGTGGCCGAGGTCGTGGAAACGCACTTGGGTTTCTCCGCTGCCTGGCCGCAGATTCTTGACCGGTACGCGCGGTTCATGGGAGCCCGGTAGCATCCTCGTATGACCGCACACGCACTTCCGGACCTCGCCGGCTCCCTGCCCGGCATCGCCGTCGATACTGTCCCCGAGGTACTGGCAGCCTATGCGAGCGACCAGGGGCCAGTGCTGGACTACGCCAATCCGCTGGCGGTTGTCCGGCCAGAGTCGGCGGCCGAGGTCCAGGAGGTGCTCCGTTGGGCTTCGCGTACCGGAACTGCCGTGGTGCCGCGGGGTGCCGGGACCGGTGTTTCCGGGGGAGCGCATGCCACCGCCGGGTGCATAGTGCTCAGTCTGGAGCGCATGAACCGAATCCTGGAAATTCGCCCGGAGGATGAAATCGCCCGGGTCGAACCGGGAGTGATCAACGCCGAGCTCAGCGCGGCCGTCGCCGAATACGGGCTGATGTACGCCCCGGATCCGGCCAGCTACCGCATTTCAACGATCGGGGGCAATGTAGCCACCAACGCCGGCGGTCTGCGCTGCGCGAAGTACGGGGTGACGCGGGACTCTGTCCTGTCACTCGACGTCGTCCTGGCGGACGGGACGCTCATCACCACTGGACAGGAAACCTTCAAAGGAGTCGCCGGGTATGACCTGACGAGCCTGTTCACCGGTTCCGAGGGGACACTGGGAATCGTGGTGGGCATTACCGTGCGGCTGCGTTACCTGCCGGTCAAGGTCTGCACCCTCGCCGCCTTTTTCCCCGACCTCGACAGTGCAGCCGCCGGAGTCCTCGCCGTGGGGAAGGCACGGGTGCAGCCGGCCATTATGGAACTGCTCGACGGCGCAACCATGACGGCCCTCGACACTGTCCACGGTTCCGGCTTGCGGAGCCGGGGTGAAGCGCTGCTGCTGATCCAGACTGACGGATACGGAGCCGACGCCGAAGCTGAAGTGGTTCGGTCCGTCCTCGCGGCCCTGGGCGGGACTGTGAGCCTGGAGGGCTCCGAAGAAGCGCTGCGCCTGGTGGACCTGCGCCGGCACAGCCGCGGCGATGCCGTCCACACCCAGCTCCGCGTGGGGGAGGACGTGGCTGTTCCGCGGTCCCGGCTGGTCTCCTATATCCGCGAGCTGCACCGGATGGCCGGAGATCACGACGTGCGGCTGAAAGTCGTGGCGCATGCCGGCGACGGGAACCTGCATCCCACCTTCTGGGTGGAAACTGCTGAGGGCAGCGCCGCAGCCCTGAGGCTGGACGCCGCCCTCGATGAATCCATCACAGTGGCCCTTGCCATGGGCGGTACCATCACCGGCGAACACGGGATCGGCCAGTTCAAGCTCCGCTGGCTGGCGCAGGAACAGCAGAAAGAACTACGCGATCTGCAGAGCCGGATCAAGGATGCCTTCGACCCGGCCGGAATCCTTAATCCCGGAAAAGCGATTCTCCCGCGCTAGTCCAGCTTCAGCCACACCGTGCGGTTTGGCCGCAGCCGGGTGCCTTCCATCGCTGACGGCGAGCTTGTTGCCAGAACGGGAAGGTCCGGAAGCTGCACGGGCTTCTCGCCCATGTTCATTGCGACCAGGACACTGCCGTTGACGAAGGCCACCAGACCCTCGGCATCGTGCTCGGGCCACCATTTCAGGGAACCGGCACCCAGTCCCAGGCCCCGCCGGACGGAAAGGGCCTGGCGGTACATATTCAGCGACGACCACGGGTCCCGCTGTTCAACGTCCCGGGAGTAGCGGCCCCAGTAGGCCGGCTGCGGGAGCCAGGACCGGCCGGCGGAGCTGAACCCGAACGAGGGCTCATTGACCCGCCACGGCAGCGGAACACGGCTGCCGTCACGGCCTACCCGCGCGCCGGCGGTCCGGTGGTAGGTGGGGTCCTGGCGGAACTCGTCCGGCATCATGGTGTGGTCGGGCAGGCCGAGCTCTTCGCCCTGATAGAGGTAGACACCGCCGGGCAGGCCCAGCATGAGCATGGTGGCGGCCCGGGCGCGGTCCGCGCCCAGCAGATAGTCCGGCTGGCTGTCCCGCGGGCCAATGCCGTCTCCGCTGCGCAGTTTGTTGGATTCCAGCCCGAACCGGGAAACGTGGCGGACGACGTCGTGGTTCGACAGTACCCAGGTGGTGGGCGCACCAACGGTATCGAAGGCCCGCAGAGAGGTTTCGATAATGTCCCGCAGCGCCTTCGGCTCCCACGGATGGTTGAGGTAGGCGAAGTTAAACGCCTGGTGCATCTCATCGGAGCGGACCCAGTCGGTGATGCGCTCCACGGGGTCCACGTTCGCCTCGGCACAGAGAACGCGGTCGCCGTCGTATTCATCCAGAAGCTTCCGCCAGGACCGGAAGATCTCGTGAATGCCTTCCTGTCCAAACATGGGAGCCGCAGAGCCGGGGAAGCCCTCGGAGGACGCGCCGTCGGCGGCTCCGCCCCAGTCGGGCAGGCCGGACTTCTTGATCAGGGCATGCGCAACGTCCACCCGGAAGCCGCCGACGCCGCGGTCGAGCCAGAAGCGCAGGATTCGTTCAAACTCGTCCCTCACCGCCGGGTTGTCCCAGTTGAAGTCGGGCTGGGAGGAATCAAAGAGGTGCAGGTACCACTGCCCCGGCGTGCCGTCCGGATTGGTGGTCCGCGTCCAGGCCGGGCCGCCGAAGTGCGACTGCCAGTTGTTCGGCGGGTTCTCCCCGTTCTCGCCCCTGCCGTCCCGGAAGATGAACATGTCCCGCTCCGGCGAGCCGGGTGCCGCTGCCAGCGCTGCCTGGAAGAGAGGGTGCTGGTCGGAGCAGTGATTCGGGACCAGGTCCACGATGACGCGGATACCATACTCGCCGGCCCGGGCTACGAGGGCGTCGAAGTCCTCGAGAGTGCCAAAAAGCGGGTCCACCGAGCAATAGTCTGCAACGTCGTAACCCGCGTCTTTCTGCGGCGACCGGTAGAACGGTGATAGCCAGACGGCGTCGATGGCCAGTTCGGCCAGCGTCGGAATCTCTTCGGTGATACCCCGAAGATCGCCGATTCCGTCACCTCTGAGATCACGGAAGGACCGGGGATAAATCTGGTAAATGACTGAGGAGCGCCACCATTCCTGACCCGCTGGCGGTACATGGACGGGGACGGTCTGAAGAGTGGCTCCCGGTGGGTGGGAAACAACTGGTGTGGACATAACTGGGCAGGGACCTCCTATCTAGCATGAATGCTACCTATAGTTGTTAACGCCCTGCCGGCGGTGCCTTTTCCCTGTTATGCGGTGAGATCCGGCATAGACCCCGGTGATCCGGACAACCTCAGGACATCTGCTCAGGTGCGCCGCCGGAGTCCAGGATCTTCATGGTCCTGGTGTCTGCGGTGAGCAGGATGGCAGCCTCGTCCCGGCGGTGGCGGAGAACCGTGTCCATGTATGACTGCACTGCCTCAGCCATCGGAACGTTCCGGTTTTCCTTTTCCGACATGTACCAGCGGTGCTCGAGGACCTCGTGCACCACCTCGGCCTGCTCGAGCTTGCTGCCGAGCTCACGCGGTACGGATTTCACGATCGGCTCGAAGACCTGGGTTACCCACAGATGCGCGCTGAGCTCCTCGTCAAGGTCCGGGTTGTTGTCTGCGCGGTAGGAATCCATGTCGTTCAGCAGCCGGCGGGCCTGGTTCTCCTGGGCATCAAGCCCGGTCAGGCGCAGCAGGCGGCGCTGGTGGTGTCCGGCGTCGACCACCTTGGGCTGGAGCTGGACCTGGGTTCCGTCGGCGGTGGTTTTGATGGTGAGTTCGTCGACATCGAACCCGAGGTCATTCAGGCGGCGGATGCGGGCATTCACGCGCCAGCGTTCGCCGAGCTCGAAGGATTCCTTTTCCGTCAGCTCCGCCCAGAGGTTGCGGTAGCTGTCCATGATCCGCTCGCTCGTGGCCAGCGGATCCACGCTTTCCTCGATCAACCCGCCTTCAGCGAGGTCCATCAGCTCCCCGGCGATGTTGACCCTGGCGATCTCCAGGTCGTACTCGCGCTGGCCGCGGGACAGCTCCGGGTAGAGCTCGCCGGTTTCAGCATCTACGAGGTAGGCGGCAAAGGCGCCGGCGTCGCGCCGGAACAAGGTGTTGGAGAGCGAAACATCGCCCCAGTAGAACCCGGCCAGGTGCAGGCGGACCAGCAGCAGGGCCTGGGCATCGATCAGCCGGGTGAGGGTGACCTCGCGCAGGGTCTGGGAAAAAACGGCACGGTAGGGCAGCGAGAAGCGCAGGTGCTTGGTGACGAGGACCGGCTGCAGCTCTTCGCCGTGGACGTCATACCGGCCGGTGATGACCGCAACCGGCGCAACCGAAGGGACATTCAGCCGCCGCAGCTTGCGCAGCATGTGGTATTCCTGCCGGGCCACGTGTTCGCTGGTTTCCTTGATCGCGATGAGCGAATCACCCATCCGGGCAAAGCGGACCACGTGCCGGGAAATGCCGCGGGGCAGAGCGGCCAGGTTTTCCTTGGGCCAGTCCTCCAGCGGCAGATGCCAGGGCAGGTCCAAAAGTGCGGGATCCATGGATGCCGCAGTGATGTTCAGGGAGGCAAGGGCCTTCTCCGGGGTGGAGACATGAAGCCGCGGCAGTTTGCCCGGCTGATCCCAGTCGGTAGGTTCGTCTCGCCAGTTTGCGCCTGCAGGTTCGGTCATAAGCACATGCCCTTTGTCGAGCGTTGTTGATTAAACAGCAATGCGGTGGTCCCCTCAACGAGTCTAGTTCAGTCGAGGGGGCCACCGCATTGAGGCGGGCAGATCAGGCGTGGTCGGCCAGGCGCTCACCGTTGCTGGTGTCGAAGAGGTGCACATGGCCCACCTGCGGGCGGACAAACAGGGTGTCACCCTTCATCGGGGGACGGCGCCCGTCGACACGGACCACCATGTCCCGATCCGTGCCGTCAAGGGTGGTGTGCCCGTAAACATACGCATCGGCACCGAGTTCCTCCACGACGTCGACCTCCACCTTCAGGCCCGCGCCGGAGGAATCCACGATCTCCAGGTCTTCGGGCCGGACGCCGAGCGTGACGGTGTTGCCGGCAGCAGCACCAAGAACCGAACTCGCCACCGGGTAGACGGCACCGCCGAAGGCTACACCGCCGTCAACAACGGGCAGCTCCAGCAGGTTCATTGCCGGGGAACCGATGAAGCCGGCCACGAAGACGTTGTTCGGGTGGTCGTACAGGTTCCGCGGAGTGTCCACCTGCTGCAGGATGCCGTCCTTGAGCACCGCAACCCTGTCGCCCATGGTCATGGCCTCAACCTGGTCGTGGGTGACGTAGACGGTGGTGACGCCAAGGCGCCGGGTCAGCGACGCGATCTGCGTACGGGTCTGGACGCGCAGCTTGGCATCAAGGTTGGACAGGGGCTCATCCATGAGGAAGACCTGCGGGTTACGCACGATGGCGCGGCCCATGGCAACACGCTGCCGCTGCCCGCCGGAGAGGGCCTTCGGCTTGCGGTCCAGGTAGTCCTCGAGGTCCAGCAGCTTCGCCGCCTCGCGGACCCGCTCCAGCCGCTCTTCCTTGCCCACGCCGGCAATCTTCAGTGCGAAGCCCATGTTGTCGGCCACGGACATGTGCGGGTAGAGCGCGTAGTTCTGAAAAACCATGGCAATGTCACGGTCTTTCGGCGGAACGTCGGTGACGTCCCTGTCTCCGATGAGGATGCGGCCGGAGTTGACGTCTTCGAGTCCGGCGAGCATGCGCAGGGAGGTGGATTTTCCGCAGCCGGAGGGACCCACCAGAACCAGGAACTCGCCGTCGGCGATCTCCAGACTGAGGTTATCGACTGCCGGGCGATCCGTGCCCGGGTACAGGCGCGTGGCCTGGTCAAACGTTACCGTTGCCATGATATTTCTCCTTCACGGGCAGGTACGTGCCCGACGATCCGTTGTGAAGTGCTATTGAATTAAGGAACAGGTGGCAGCGGTTGTGGCCGCGGTCACAGGGTCAGTATGCCATACCCGCCCGGCGGCACCACTTAGCCCCGGTCGCGCCGTAATTCGAGCAGGGTCTCCAGGACTCCGGTGAACGCCTCCGGCGACTGGACCCGGAAGGATGCCCGGGTGTCGCCGGGGCCGATCTTGACGCCCAGATCACCGGGGAGCAGCGCAGCAAAACCGTTCTCGTCGGTGACGTCGTCGCCGGCGAAGAGCACCGCCGTCGCGCCGGTGAGCGTGCGCAGCGTCCGGATTCCCTCGCCCTTGTTGCTGTGGACCACGGAGGTCTCGAGGACCCGCTTGCCGTCAGTCACCTGTACCCCGTCAATGGCCGTAAGCCGGGCGCGGGCTGCTTCGGTGGCTGCCGCGGCGACGTCGTCGGCCGCGCTCCGGGTGTGCAGTACGACGCCGGCGGGCTTGGTTTCCATCCAGGTGCCCGGATGGGAGTCAATGATTTCCTCCACTGCTGCCCGGGCCCGGTCCAGCAGCCGGTCCTGTTCCTGAGTCAACTGCAGCGGCTCGGCATCGGGCCCGGTCCAGGCTTCAGCGCCGTGGCTGCCGATCAGCAGGGTTTCCGGGTCGGGGGTTGCGGCCCGGCGGAGACTGTCCAGTGCGCGCCCAGAAATCATCGCGGTGAAGGTGTTGGGCAGGGAAGCCAGCTCCCGGACGGCGGCGGCGGACCCGGGCAGGGGGCGCGCGTCGTCGGCGTGTTCCACCAGGGGAGCCAGCACGCCGTCGAAATCCAGTGCCACCAGCAGCGTCTGTGCAGCCGCCAGCTGTTCCAGGGCCTCCGGGAGGCCTGCGGGAAGTTCGCTCATTTGCCGCTCTCCGTCTCAGTCTCCGTCTGCTGCAGTGCGTTGAGGAAGTTCTTGGACCAGCGCTCGACGTCGTTCTGAAGGACCTGGCGGCGCATCAGCCGCATGCGCCGCTGCGCCTCGCGGTCCGGCATGTTGATGGCATCAAGGATGGAGCTCTTCAATCCGTCGATGTCGTGCGGGTTGACCAGGACAGCCTGGCGCAGCTGGTCCGCGGCGCCGGCAAACTCGCTCAGGACCAGGGCTCCGGTGTTGTTGATGCGGGCGGCCACGTATTCCTTGGCCACCAGGTTCATGCCGTCGCGCAGGGCGGTGACCAGCATGACATCGGCGGCCAGATAGAGGGCCACCATTTCCTCCACCGGATAGCTGTGGTGCAGGTAGCGGATGGCGGTGCTGCCCATGGTGTCGTAGGTGCCGTTGATCCGGCCCACGGTGCCTTCCACTTCTTCGCGCAGCAGCCGGTACTGCTCCACGCGCTCGCGGCTGGGGCTGGCCACCTGGATCAGCGACGCGTCCTCAACCGTGAGCTTGCCGTCTTCAAGGAGCTCGCCGTACGCCTTGAGGCGGTGGCTGATGCCCTTGGTGTAATCCAGGCGGTCCACGCCCAGCAGGACCGTTTTGGGATCGCCCAGCTCGCGGCGGATCTGCCGGGAGCGTTCGATGATGTCCTCGCGCTTGGCCAGCTCGGTGATCTGGTCCACGTCGATGGAGATGGGGAAGGACTCGGCCCGCGAAACGTAGGACACGCCGTCCTCGTTGGTCACGTGCACCTGCTGCTGGCGGACGGAATGTCCGGCGAAGCGGCGGACGCAGCGCAGGAAGTTGCTGGCATCCGAGGGGCGCTGGAAGCCGATGAGGTCCGCCCCGAGCAGGCCCTCGATGATGTTCCTGCGCCACGGCAGCTGGGCGAAGATCTCCAGCGGCGGGAACGGAATGTGGTTGAAGAAGCCGATTTTGAGGTCGGGCCGGTCCCTGCGCAGCATCTGGGGGACCAGCTGCAGCTGATAGTCCTGTACCCAGACAGTGGCGCCCTTGGCCGCCATGGTGGCGGCGGCGTCGGCGAACCGGCGGTTGACGGTCCGGTACGAATCCCACCACGTCCGGTGGAACTCAGGCGGGGCAATGACGTCGTGGTACAGCGGCCACAGGGTCGCGTTGGAGAATCCCTCGTAGTACAGCTCCACCTCGGAGTCGCTCAGCGGCACCGGCAGCAGGTGCATATTGTCGTGGTCGAACTCCTTGAGCTCCTCGTCCGGAGCTCCGTGCCAGCCGACCCAGGCGCCGTCGGCCTTGGCCATGACCGGAGCCAGTGCGGTGACGAGCCCGCCGGGGGAGCGGCGCCAGCTTTCGCCGTCTTCGGTATTCACCCGGTCAACGGGAAGGCGGTTGGAAACTACGATGAAATCGAAATCGCCATACCCGTCCGTGGCATTTTTTTCTGCAGGATCAGCGGCAGCAGCGTTCACGATATGCACCCCTTGGTTGGCTTTTGTATTTATGCCACTCTATCCAAGGCCGGAAACTTTGTGTCTGCTGCGGGCGTTGGAAGTAAGGGCAGCATGGCTTGGTGGCCTAAACTGTTGCCTGCCGGCCGCCTGCCCAACCGGGCAGGCGTGAGAGAAAACATGAGGAACTATGACTGAGCGGAACCCCAAGCCCAGCAAGGCCGATCGCACGGCTGCTGCGCGTGAACAGGCGCGCGCCCTGCGTGAAGCACAGAAGAAAAAGGAGCGGCGCAACAAGCTCCTGGTGCGCTGGGGCGTGGTCGTTGCCGTGGTGGCGATCATAGTGGTCGTTGCGCTCATCGTGATTGACTCCATGCGCGGCGGCAGCGGCACGGAAGCTCAGACCGGCCCGGCGCCGGCCAACGCCAATGAATACGGCGGCATCACGCTGACCTCCACATCGGAACTGAAGTCCACCGAGCCGTTCGACGTCGACGTCGCCTCGCTGCCCGAAGCGCCCACGGAAGCCAAGGACGACGCCCCCGTTCCGCCGGGCATCACCCCCGCGGCAGCCGGCGAGCCGGTTCCGATTGTGGTCTACGTGGACGTGAACTGCGTGCACTGCGCCGACTTCGAGGAAACCTACGAGGACAAGGTCGCGTCCTGGCTGGACGCCGGTGAGGTTACCTACGAGTACCGCACGGTGGCCTTCCTGGACCGCGGGTCACCCAGCAACTTCTCCTCGCGCGGCGCCAACGCAGCCGCATGCGTGGCCGACAGCAACCCGGGATCGTACTGGGACTTCATGAACGCCGTGTTCTCGAACTACGAAAACGGCGAAATGAAGAATGCGGAGCTGGCCGAAATGGCCGAGTCCGTGGGCGCCGGCGATGCAGCCGACTGCATCCAGAACGACGGCTTCCGCGCCTTCGTCAACTACACGGACCGCCTGGCCCGCGTGGACTACGTCAGCGGAACGCCCACGGTGTACGTCAACGGCGCCGAGACCAACGCCAACGACTTCGAAACCGCCGTTCAGACGGCAATCGACGCCAACAAGTAAGTTTTGGGGCTTCGCCCGCAGCGCCCGTTTCGCGTGAAACCTGTTTGGGTTTCGCGGGAACGGGCGCTCTGGGTTAACCTTGACTAGCGCAGTCACCGTGTTTGCCTTTTGGCAGGGCACGACGACGGCGCGCAGCCGGCTTGGCCGGCACCGCCCCCTTAGCTCAGCTGGCCAGAGCACCTGTCTTGTAAACAGGGGGTCGCCGGTTCGAATCCGGCAGGGGGCTCCACGAAACCCCTCCTGATCAGGCGAAACGTCCGATCAGGAGGGGTTTTTTCTTGTCCGGTTTTCGATCCGGCGGGCCGTGGCCGGATACGGCGGCCGCCGTGGTCGAACCTGTGGAGGCTCGACCACGGCGCGTGGTGTCCGCTGTGCACCCGGCCGGAACCGGAGGCGGACAGCGAGGTCAGAGGGTGACCCTTCGGCCCACCTCCGGCGACGCCGGCAGGGGCACGGAAGACGCGACGGGAAGGTTCGCGTCGCGCACCTCCCGGTACTGGGGCAGGTGGGTGTACAGCTCGTCGCGCAGCGGGTTGCGGTGCCACTTGAGAATGGTGAACACCTGGTAGACCGCGACGGCGATGTTGGCCGCAAGCGAGATGGCCGACACGACGAACAGCGCGGTTGGGTTGTGCGAAGACTCGACGGCGAACGGCGACGTGCTCACGAACGTCGGGACCGCCATCGTGAACATCATCCACAGCGCCAGCGTGTGGGCGCGGTGCTGCAGCCATGCACCCTTCTTCAGGAAGAACGCGGGGATGGTGCAGGAGATAAGCAGAGCCGCACCGGCGTAGAAGGCGTGGTCACCGACGCAGTTGTAGACGTAGGCGAAGTTCCACAGGTCGTACGCGATGATCCAGAACCACATCATGTCCGGCCAGATCATGTCTTTCGACTTGTCACGCGACACGATGATGCCCGTCCAGCCACAGATGGTGAGCAGGTTCAGGATGCCGGCGATGGCGTTCATATAGTTCCACGGGCCGCCGACCATAAAGACGCCGTCGTGCATGCCCTGCAGACCGGCCACCTCGACGTCGCGGATGACAGCTTCGGCGATGTTGATCGCCAGGATCAGCGGAGGGAACATCAGCATCCAGCGGTTCTGTGCCATTCGCGGGACGTACCGAATGAGCATGAAGCCCAGGCACCCGAGGAGTGCCGAGTACACCTTTACCCAGTGGAACCAGGTGCCTGTGGAGGACCCGTCTCCGGCCGTTGTGGGCCACACGAACAGGGTCAGGAGGATGGGCAGGGCCACGAAGAAGGCCAGACCGGCCCACTTCCAGCGCCGCGTCACCTCGTTGAGCGCAATGAGGGCAACCAGGACGACGCCGAACATCGCCCAGGAGTACCAGGGAATCGATTCGAACAAGAACATCTTTGGGGACCTCTCCTTAGCGGCCCGCGGCATGCGTGCCGTTCATTTCTAAGGTAGAAAGCCCGCCGTTCCGCGTCATTAGACACCTGTTGCGATGTGTCTAGAAACGCCCGGTGCTACCTTCAGGCATGACCGAAGAGGATACCGAAACGGAGCGGCATGCCGGGGCACGCGAGGCTCTGGCAGCCGCGCTGAAAGCCCGGCTGCGCACCGAGCCGCTCGACAAGGTGACGGTCACGCAACTGACACGTGACTGCGGACTGACGCGGCAGGCGTTCTATTACCACTTCCCCGATGTGCGGCACCTCGCGGTATGGGTGTTCGAGACCGAGGTCGCCCGCCGGGTCCGAGCCTTCGCCGCTGAGGTGGGATGGGCCGACGGACTGGTCTGGTTGATGCGGTACATGCGCGACAACCGCTCATCGACGCTCGGGGTGCTCAGTGGGGTGGGCCAGCCCGGGCTCGAGCGGTTCCTGTTTTGGCAGATGCGGCCTGTCACCGAGGCTGTAATGGACCGGGAAGGCGGGGGACCGGTGCGCCTGCAGGACCGCGTGCTGGTGGTCGACTTCTACACTTCGGCCGTGCTCGCCGTGGTGCTGCGATGGGTCGCGGACGGCATGGTCGAACATCCCTACCGCGTGGTCGGCAATCTGGAGGTCATGCTGCACGGGGCGGTACGGGAGTCGGTCCGCCGGCTCGACGAACGGGCCGCGCCGACTTGATCATTACCCGGCCGAACTTCTTCACCTCCCCGCCCTGCACCACCCGGACGGTACTGACAGGAAGCTGATGGCCGCTGAAGCCGAATATGTTCCCCGTGAGTATCCGTCCGTTGCGCTGGCCGTGGACCTGGTGGTTTTTGCTGTCACCGCAGGCACCCTGAATGCCGTTTTCGTCCGCCGCGGGGCCCACCCTTTCAAGGGTTCCCCGGCCCTGCCCGGCGGGTTCGCTTTACCCGCTGAAGACGCCCTGGCCGCGGCATGGCGCGATGCGGGCGAAAACCGTGTGCTGGTCGAAAGCCGGAGTCGGCACGACGTGGGCCGCGCCCACGTCCGGTCTAATCAGCCGTCCCGCGCCACAGCAGGTCCGGTGTGATGTCCGCGATGGCGTCGGCACCGATGCCGGACATGGTGAACCGCAGTTCCTCGGTAAGGTGTGCGAGAACGCCGGCTGCACCGTCTTCGCCCTCGGAGGCCAGGCCCCACATCACCGGCCGCCCCACGAAAACGGCACGCGCGCCCATCGCCAGCGCAGCCGCTACGTGATCCCCGGTCCTGATCCCGCTGTCGACGTAAACCTCACAATCGCCGCCGACAGCCTGGACCACCTCTGGCAGCGCCTGGGCCGAAGTCACGGACCGGCCGAGCCGCCGGCCCCCATGAGTGGAAACCAGTACGCCGGCGGCCCCTGCATCTACTGCCCTGCGCGCATCATCGCCGCGCAGAACGCCTTTCACCACCACTTCAAGACCCGACCGTTCGCGTAGTTCGCCAATGACGTCCAGGGTCAGGTCCTCCGCCGCGGCAGGGGCATCCTCCGGAAGGCCGGTCAGGTCTTCGTCGAGAAGATTCCCGAGCCTCTTCTTCCCCGGGGTTTCGGGCCACAGCAGGGGGTCGATAACCAGCCCGCCGGAGGCCAGCCGTGTCGTATCCACGGTCAGGATCAGCGCCTTCGCGCCGGCGTCCGCGGCTCGCTGCACCAGCGCGTCGGACAACCCCCTGTCCCTCATGACGTACACCTGGAACCACCACGGGACGCCTTCTTCCGCGATCTTCCCGAACGGAACGGAAGTGTTGGTGGAGACGCCCAGCAGCGACCCGGTGCGGCGGACGGCACGCGCCGTCGCAAGTTCGGCTAGGGGAGTGGCCGCGTTCTGCTGCGCCATCGGAGCAGCCAGGACAGGTGTTTGCAGCGGTACTCCCAGCACTGATGTTTCGGTCCGGCGCGCGGAGGTGCGAGTGAAGGCCCGCGGGCGGAAGCGCAGCGCATCCCATTGTGCCGCGGCGTCCTGCACGGATTCGCCGCCGCCTGCCGACCCGGCAAAATAGCCGTACACGTAGTCGGGAAGCTCTGCCTTTGCCTTCTGCTCTAATCCGTCCACATACGCCTGCCCGCCATTGGGTTCCATACTGTTCCTGTTCGTCCGGAGCGGTCCATCAAGGACGGCATCCTCATCGTGCCCTTTTGCTTCCGGATCGCTCAGGAATCAAGAAGCGCCGGACCTGTTGCTGGTCTTAGCGTAGAGGCACACTTACGGGAACGGGCAGAAAGAGCAGATCGTGGCGAACCGGCAAGCCGCAGGAACTGAACCGGAAGAAGTCCGCGAGGGCGGATTCTCTGCGGAGGAGCGCGCGGCCATGAAGCAGCGAGCGGCCGAACTCAAGACGGCCGGGCGGGGAAGGAAAGCGGACAAAGCAGCCGCCGACCTGAAGGCCGTCCTGTCGAAAATTGCCGAAATGCCGGCATCGGACCGCGCGCTGGCTGAACGTATTCATGCCGTGGTGACCGCTGCAGCCCCGGAACTGGTGCCGAGGCTCTGGTACGGCCAGCCGGCCTACGCGCGGGCCGGGAAGGTCGTTTGTTTCTTTCGCAGCGGTGAAGTGGACAAGGGGCGCTACTGCGTCTTCGGCTTCAATGAGGAAGCGCAGTTGGATGAACCCGACGGCGTCTGGCCGGTCTCCTACGCGTTGGCGCCTGAGCTGACGGCGGCCGGAGAAGCAGCAATTCGCGCGTGCATCGAAAGGGCCGTGGGGGCATGACGACGGCGGCGCAGGCGGTCAGGGTGTCCAGGCACCTGGACGATCTGGCCCGGCTGCGGCGGGTGCGTGACCGGATTGACCGGGAGTATGCCAAACCGCTGGATGTAACGGCGCTGGCCCGCGGCGAATTCATCTCCGCCGGCCATTTCAGCCGCCTGTTCCGCAGTGCCTACGGGGAGTCCCCGTACTCCTACCTGATGACGCGGCGGATCGAACGTGCCATGACCCTGCTCCGCCGCGGGAACCTCAGTCTCGCTGACGTGTGCTTCGCGGTTGGCTGCGGGTCCCTGGGAACCTTCAGCACCCGGTTCGCCGAATTGGTGGGCGTGCCGCCGGGGGCATACCAGCGGCAGGCGCAGGACAGCCTGGCCGGCCTGCCGCCCTGCATCACCCGGCGGGCGACACGGCCGATAAGGAATCGAGAAGTGCGGCTGGTGCAGCCGCAGTAGGGAGAGCAACATGGACATCACGATCAACTGTGCCTTTCTTCCGCACACCGACCCGGATGCCTCGCTGGCGTTCTACCGGGACGTTCTGGGATTCGAGGTCCGCAACGACGTCGGCTACGAGGGGATGCGCTGGATCACGGTGGGACCGCCGGATCAGCCCGGCACCTCGATTGTCCTGCAGCCACCCGCCGCCGACCCGGGCATCACGGATGAGGAGCGCCGCGCCATTGAGGAAATGATGGCCAAGGGTGTTTACGCCGGGATGATGCTGGCAACCGCGGATTTGGATGCTGCCTTTGCACAGGTTGAGGCCGGGGGAGCGGAAGTGGTTCAGGAGCCCATGAACCAGGACTGGGGAATGCGCGACTGTGCGTTCCGGGATCCGGCGGGCAACCTGCTCCGCATGCAGGAGATGCGCTAAATCGGTGCCTTGGTGCCCCTTTCTTTCACCCGAGATGGCAGTAAGTGCGCTTCCCGGGCCTGGGAACAGCCGTTACTGCCATCTCGCGGAGAGGTGGAGAGGAGGAGAGGAGGAGAGGGCGTAGGAGGAGGGACCGGGTGGATCGCCGGGCGGATCACGCCGGCCGGCGGACCTCCGGAACCAGTTCCAGCATGTGGGCCTCCACATAATCCAGGGCCAGGCGCACGGCTCCGGTGGGCACCAGCATCTTGCCCATGTCCGAGACGGCAACCCGGGGCGGCTCGCTCACGTACCGGGCCAGCTCATCCGTCATCACCGGCAGCAGGGCCGTAGCTGACGCCGCCACGGCGCCGCCGATAACGATCAGTTTCGGATCGAAGAAGGAGGAGACCAGGGCCAGTACCCGTGCCATCCGCCGGGCAATGCGGTCCAGAATCTCCACGGCCACCGGATCGCCGGCGGCTGCGGCCTCAAAGACCAGCCGGGCGGAAGCGCGGTTGGTGGACGGGCCCACCAGGGCACGGATGGCGCCGTCGTGCCCGTCCTTCAATGCCGCGCTGCCCCAGAGCCGTGCCAGCTTGGCAATTCCGTCCTCGTTGCCGACGCCGGCCACCAGTTCCAGCGCACCCATCGCTCCGGTGCCGCCGGACGCGCCGTGCAGCAGCCGGCCGGACTCGATAATGCCGCTGCCCAGGCGCTCGCCGGCCAGGATTACGGCCAGGTTCTCTTCTCCGGCACCCACCCCGCGCCAGCGCTCGGCGAGGGCCGCGAGCTTGGCGTCATTCTCCACCAGCAGAGGCCAGCCGCGGCCTTCACCGAATTCCTTCTGCAGCCCGAGCTCGAACATCGGCGCCACCTCCTGCCCCGGAGCGACGGCGCCTTCTCCGGTCACCTGGGCAGCGATGCCCATGCCTACGCACAACACGGCCGCGGAAGTGGTGCCGGCGTCGGCCAGCGCGTCGTCGACGGCGGCAGTCAGCACCCGCCGCCGCTGCTCCGGCGCTCCGCCGTGGCGGGGAAAGCGGGCTTCGGCACCGCCGACGACGGCGCCGGACAGGTTCGAGACCAGGACACGGACGGTGGCGATGCCGACGTCGAGCCCCAAGACGTGACCGGCGCCGGAATTGAACTCGAAGCGGCGGGCGGGCCGGCCTTTTTGCCCGCCGATCCGCGGCGATTCGCGTTCCCGGGCCCAGCCCCGGGCAATGAGGTCATCGCACACCGCAATGACGGTGGCGCGTGTCAGGCCGGTGGCGGAAATCAGGTCGGTGCCGGTGGCCGAGGGCACGGTGCGGAGCACCTCGAGCACTGCCCGCAGGTTGGTGCGGCGCAGGAGCTGCGGGGTACTGGTGGAGGCATCCATGGGTGAGCCCTTTTGACGTGTGGCGACGATAACAGCATAATTATAGGAGGTAATAAATTTAGTCTCTAAATTTAATCTTATCGAGCCTGAGGAGGCCCTCATGACGGTACGCGTCGGTATTAACGGTTTTGGTCGCATTGGCCGCAACTTCCTGCGAGCAGCACTGGAGCACGGCGAAGGCTTCGAGGTTGTAGCAGTTAACGACCTGGGCGACCCCGCACAGCTGGCCCACCTGCTGAAGTACGACTCCGTCGCCGGCCGCCTGGGCGAGAAGGTCTCCGTCGAAGACGGCAACCTCATCGTTGGCGGAAAGACCATCAAGGTGCTCGCCGAGCGCGATCCGGCCAACCTGCCCTGGGGCGAGCTGGACGTTGACATCGTCATCGAATCCACCGGCTTCTTCACGAAGGCGGACGACGCCCGGAAGCACATCACCGCAGGCGCCAAGAAGGTCCTGATCTCCGCACCCGCCAAGGGCGACGCCTTCACCGTGGTGATGGGCGTGAACGACGGCGACTACGATCCCCGGAACCACGACATCATCTCCAACGCTTCCTGCACCACCAACTGCCTCGGCCCGCTGGCCAAGGTCCTGAACGATGCCTTCGGCATTGAAAAGGGCCTGATGACCACGGTGCACGCCTACACGGCAGACCAGAACCTGCAGGACGGCCCGCACAGCGACCTGCGCCGTGCCCGTGCCGCTGCCCTGAACATGGTTCCGACCTCCACGGGTGCCGCTGCAGCCATCGGCCTGGTCCTGCCGGAGCTGAAGGGCAAGCTGGACGGCTTCGCCATCCGCGTCCCGGTCCCCACCGGTTCCGTCACCGACCTGACCGTCACGCTGGAAAAGGAAGCCACAGTCGAGGAGATCAACGCCGCCTACGCCAAGGCTGCACAGGATCCGCGCTGGGCCGGCATCCTCACCTACACCGAGGATCCGATTGTTTCCTCGGACATCGTGGGCGACCCGTCCTCCTGCATCTTCGACTCCGGCCTGACCCGCGTCATGGGCAACCAGGTCAAGATTGTCGGCTGGTACGACAACGAGTGGGGCTACTCCAACCGCCTCGTGGACCTGACCGGTCTGGTTGCCTCCAAGCTCTAAGGGCAAGGTTCCCGCTGCAGCGGGGAACGAGAACAAAACAACGCACGACGGCGCCGCGCCGGACCGCTTCCACGGTCCGGGCGGCGCCGTCGTCGTTTAATGCGGTCGTCGTTTAATGAGGTGCCGAAGGATTCAAAAGTCGCAAGAAAACCGAGGGGGGAGGGGGAGTCGTGAACCTTTTGTCTGAGGCCGGGCGCTTTCCCCTCTGGCTACAGGGCACCGAACCCGGCCGCCGCGCAGACGGCGCCGGTGGCGAGGAGAATTGCGCCGGCGGGCAGCCCGCACCAGAAGCTGCGCGCTGCGGTCCTGTCGGGGATGAAAGCCGCCACGGCCGCGGCAGCGGTCACTGCAATCCCGGCCACCAGATAGACCGGCTGCTGGAACACCCATGCCAGCGGGATGAAGTGAATGCCGACCACCGCGAGGATCAGCGGAGCAATGAGATCGCTGCGCTTCCTCCGCGTGGCCACAATGACCAGGGCAATCATCGCGGCGACTTCCAGCCAGAACACGGCGGTGTACCAGGCGAAGGCCGTCCCGCCGAAAACGATCGCAGTTGGCTCGGCCCAGTTGCTGACCGCCGCCGGAATGGTCCCGGCCGCCAGAACCGCACCGCAGAGCCCCAGAGCGCCAAGGACAACCCGCCAGGCCACCCCCTGCGGCGGGCGCTCCTGCGCCCATCCGGCCCACATGAATGCAGCCACACCGAAAATGGCACCGGTCATGAGCAGGTCCCGCGGAAACTCAGTGATGATCATCAGCACCCCCCTGTTCCCGCAACCCTAGCCGACGGCGTCCCGGGCACTGCTGCGGCGCCGTCGCTGGCGGACGCGGTGCCGCTGATGCGCGAACTCCCGTGCCCGCCCGCTGGACAGGGCCAGAATAAGCAGGACGTCCAGGGAATAGCCGGCCAGATTGGACCTGAGGGGAACGTCCGGGCCGCTGCTGACTACGGAAACAATTTGGAGGACAATCGCGGCGGCGCTGAGGGTCATCGCTGCAAGCCGTGCTGCGTTGACTCCGCGAAGGATGAGAATGCCCAAGCCTGCGTCCGCGCACGCGAAGGCGACAAAGAGGAATCCGACCGCCTCACTGCCGCTGCCCAGATTGATGCCCAGACCGATGGTGCCGGGATCGGCGGTGCCCGGCTGCGGAAGGATGCTCCGCCAGGGTTCGCTGCCTTTGCCCAGTAAAGCCGCCGCAACTGTCAGCGCGGCGGCTGCCCGCAGGAACACCAAAACGGCACCGACGACGACGGGCGCCGGACGCCGGGGCCTCTGCCCGGAAACCTGGCCGGTAACCCGTCCGGATCCAGGGCTAAGAAGCGGGGAACCATGCCGGAACGGTGTCCGGCCCACATCCACGATGGGCAGGTCGCCGTCGGTCTCGAACGAGTCCCCGCCGCCGTTGCGCGAGTGGTAACCGGTGGAAAAACCCCTGATGACCTCAACCGGCAGGTCCGGGGAGGACTCCGCCAGGGACGAGACCACATAGTCCCGCTCAGCATCAATGTCGGCACCGATCCGGTGCGTGACCTGAAGCGTAAAAAACGACAACCCGACGGAGCGGTCATAGGCGGCCGCCGCGAGCCAGTCCACGGAGATCCCGCCGGGCAAAAGCCACCCCGGGGGACAGCGCCAGAAGCGCAGATGGTGCCTTCGGCGGGGATTTCCGTCAATTTCCTGCTGATAGGCGAAGTCCTGCTGGCGGCCGAACAGGAACAGCGGACTGACCGGGGCTGCCGCGTAGCTGCGGTGCAGAATGCTGTCGAGGACGATGCGGCGGCTGCTGGCCAGGGTGACGGGGTCCGCTGCTGTCCACCCTGCCTGCTCGAGCGCGGCACGCAGTTGTTCTTCCTGCCCGCGGAACGCAAGATTAACCGGGTCTCCGAAGAGCCCGTCGCTGGTCCGGGTTCGTCCCATGAAGTAATCGGGGATGTAGATGCGGGTCAGGACCCGGTGCAATCTCGGCAGTACGAGGTAGGCCAGGACGGCCCAAAAGATGACCAGCACCCAGAGGTGCCGCGGCTGCAGGCTCTCATCCAGGAGCATGACGGCGAACCATCCCGCAGCCAGCCCGCCGAAGAGGAAGAAGGCCCAGTCGACGGCGGTCTCGGGCGAAACGGCAGAGGCAGCGGTGCTGCGGGCGGCGCCGGTGGGCTGAGTCATGCTGTCCGGGAGGGAGCCAGCTCCGCACCGCCGGTCAGCACCTGTCCGCCCTCCTGCAGCCGGCGGGTGAACTCCCGGTGCCGGCCGTGCACCGCTTCCCGCCCATCGCGGCTGAGGCGCTCCCACGCGTCCTCGTCGTCGGGCAGCAGAATCAGGTACTCATCCATCAGGGCCTCCTTGTTCGCGGCAGTCCGGCTCTTGTCCCCTTCCCGGGAGCCGTCCACAATGAGGTGGTCCGCAACGCCGAACAGAGGACATACCCCATGGAACTCGTTCCGAATAACTCCCTCAAGTGTGAAAGCCCTGAGGAAGGGCGCCGTCTGGCCATCAGCCTGGCGCTGCAGACCTCCTTTGCCATCCAGCCGGACGAACATGTGCAGAGCATCATCCGTGATGCCTACGCGAACAGCCCGAACGGGCTCATTGCGGCGTCCCAGGTGGTGGCCACCGAATTTGCGACGATAGCGGCTGCCAATAATTACTGGCGATGAGGCAGCGCCGGGCTCAAGCAGAGGCCGGCGCTCGGGAAAGGGCCGCGCCCGAGCGGCTCGGACGCACACCGGCCTTGACCCCTGCAGACGCTGCGGGCAGGGTTAATCGGACGTTGGGACAACACCGCATTCCCCTCAGGAGCCGCCATGCTGCGCATTCTCTCCATCGACGGCGGCGGAGTCCGCGGCATCATCCCCATCATGTGGCTGACCCACTTGGAGAAACGGGCAGGCCGGCCGACCGCGGAACTTTTCGACCTGATTGTCGGTACGTCCGTTGGCGGGATGATCGCGCTCGCCCTGACGTGCCCGCGGGACGGCGGCACCCCCTACAGCGCCAAAGAAGTGCGGAACCTGAATTTCGCGAGCGCGAAGTCGATCTTTCCGCGCGACCACGCCAAGCGGGATCTGACAGCCATTCCGCCCGGCGGATCCATGTATCCCGCGCAGCCTTTGCAGCACTTCCTCGAAGAGGTCCTGGGCGATGCCACGCTGTCGCAGGCCATCCTTCCCGTGGCGGTGACCACCTGCGACCTGGCCAACACGCAGGCACTGTATTTTGCCGGCGGGGGACTGGACCAATCGCAGCTGGGTGATGCGCCCATGGCGCTCGCGGCCCGGGCAACAGGATCGCTGCCGCGGTTTTTCCCCGCGGTGACCTACACCGATCCCGGCGGCCGGACGCGGGAGCTGGTGGACGGCGGGCTGGCCGCTGACGATCCCGCGCTGGTGGCCTACACCCTGGGACTTTCGATGCCCCGGGACGACGACGACGGCGTGATGCTGGTGTCGCTGGGCACCGGCACCTCCGGTACTTCGGTGGGCCTGCTGCTCAGCTCCGAACAGACGCACAATACAGCGGACCTCCAGGCCCTGGAGCAGGATTTTGCCATGGTCTTCGGCGGCCCGGGGCAGCTCATGCGGGAGGGGCTGCGCCGGATCCTGGACACCAACTATGTGCGGATCCAGGCCCGGCTGCTGCCGGGCACCAACCATGCCTCCAACGACGCCGGGGCGAAGAACATCCTGGGTCTGCTGGCCAGTGCGGAAAAGATGGCATTGGATACGTCAGCGGAACTGCACCGGCTGGCGGAGGTCCTGCAGGGAAAGTAGCGGGGCACGTCAGGCGGTGCGGTGGCACTGCCGCTAATCCAAGTCTCTTGCCTCAATGGAAAGTAACCCATAGACTTGCCGCTATGGAAAATGACTTTCAGGGGCGGCCGTCCGCCGACGAGGCGGCTGCCCGCCTGAGCGAACTGTCCGGAGACCGCCGGGCTTTGGCGGACAGCACCCGCGTTCCCAGGGTGCTGCTGGCTGCCTACGGCGGGGTCGGTGCATGGTGGGTAGCCGGCGCGGCGACGGCCAGCCCGGGGGAGAACTATGAACCGCCGACCTCCGGATGGCTGGCATTGGTCGCCGTGCTGATCATCGCCCATCTCATGAACCGCGAAACCGGAATCCGCTTCCAGAGCATGGGATCCGGGGCTGCCCTGGCGGTGGCGGGGATGCTCGCGGCGTGCCTGGCACTGTTCTCCGTCTCGCTCGGCCTGGTGTCGCTGGGTGCCGGGTGGGCCGTGGCACTAACGAGCCTGGCCGCCTTCGGCGCGGTGACCTGGCTGGCCTCAGTGGCCTACCGCTCGGCGCTGGACCGGCTGCGCGATGCCTGAGGCACAGTTCAACGACCTCATCCATGCCCCCAGCCGGCTGCGGATCTGCGGGCTGCTGCGGGCCGTCAACCAGATGGATTTTGCCGTCCTCCGCGACGGCCTGGGGATATCCGATGCCACGCTGTCCAAGCACCTGAAGACCCTGGCCGATGCGGGGTACATCCATTTGGCGAAGGCCGCTTCCGAGAACCGGCAGGACGCCCGCCGGCTGACGTGGGTGGGGCTCACAGCGGCGGGAAAAGACGCCTTCGACGCGCACATCCGTGCCCTGCGGCAAATTGCAGGCGCCGCAGGCTAATCCACAACCTCCTTCCTGTCACGAATCTGCTCCGGCCGGTGTCCTGCGCGGCGAGCCGGCATCCGGCCGCACCCGGATCCGCTCGGGCATCTTCAGGGAGCGCCTGTAGGCTGGATCGGGTGACTATTTCCCAGGTTCCGAACCGCCGCTGGTCCGATGAAGCCATCCGGCGGATTGAAGCCGAAGGCAACCGCTCCGCCGACACCCATCTGTTCGAGGTCCCGGTTCCGGCGGGCTGGTCCGTTAAGGTCTACCTGAAGGACGAGTCGACCCACCGCACCGGCAGCCTGAAGCACCGGCTCGCCCGGTCGCTGTTCCTCTTTGGGCTGGTCAACGGCTGGATCACCCGCGGCATGACCATCGTGGAAGCTTCCAGCGGCTCCACCGCCGTCTCCGAGGCCTACTTTGCGCAGCTGCTGGACCTGCCGTTTGTCGCCGTCATGCCCCGCACCACCAGCGCCGAGAAAATCGCGCTGATCGAGCAGTACAACGGAACCTGCCACTTCGTCGACGATCCGTCCCAGGTATATGCGGCCGCCGAAGAGGTTGCCCGCAGCACCGGCGGCCACTACATGGACCAGTTCACCTACGCGGAACGGGCCACGGACTGGCGCGGCAACAACAATATCGCCGAGTCGATTTTCGGTCAGCTGGCGCTGGAAGAGTCTCCGGTCCCCGAATGGATTGTGGTTGGAGCCGGTACCGGAGGCACCAGTGCAACGCTCGGCCGCTACATCCGCTACCACCGGCATGCCACGAAGCTGGCCGTCGTGGACCCGGAAAACTCAGTGTTCTATCCGTCCTGGCGCAATCCGGGGGAGCCCGCCTCCGGCGGCCCCTCGCGCATCGAGGGCATCGGGCGCCCGCGCCTGGAGCCAAGCTTTGTGCCGGCGGTCATCGACCACATGATCCAGGTTCCGGACAGCGCCTCCGTGGCCGCCGCCAGGCACCTCTTTGACATCGCCGGGCTGCACGCAGGCCCCTCCACCGGCACCAACCTGTGGGGCGTGTGGCAGTTGGCGGCGCGGATGGAAGCGGAGGGGAAAGCGGGGAGCATCGTCTCCCTGATGTGCGATTCCGGTGACCGCTACGCGGCGTCGTACGGCGACGACGCGTGGCTGGCGTCCCGCGGTCTGGACCCCGCCCCGGCGCAGGCCCTGCTGGCCGAGCTCTTCGAAACCGGGCGCTGGCCGCAGTAGCCGCCCAATCAGGGCTCAGGACCGGCCGGCAATATCCTTCTCGGCGGTGCTGATCAGCTTTTCCTCGTCAGTGCGGACATCGACCGGACGTTTGCCCTGCAGGAGGTTGTTTGGGGTGTAAAACCACAGGGCCACCTGCTCATCCGTCCAGCCCATCCAGCGGCCCAGCCGGATGACATCCTTGACCGCCGGGACCATGCGGCCGCCGGGCACATCAAACTGGAACCCGGGATAGAGGAAGGCGTCGCCGCGCTTCACGGCCAGGACCCTGCCCTTTCCGGTCAGCCGGGAGGCACGGAGGTTTGGCCCGTAACCAAAGCCCAGCCGCCGGGCTGCCTCCAGGATGGTGTACAGCCCATCCTCGCGTTCCATGGAGGACCACAGGGCGTCGGCCTTCTTTCCGGACGGAATCCTGCGGATGGCGCCGGTCGGATTGGAACTGTGCCGCTGGTGCGTTTCGCGGTCGGTCATGTTTCAACGGTACCGCCGCGGCCGGTGCAGAGGCAGAGGCTGCATGCCCGGGAGCCCTCCAAATAGGTACTCTGCACATCCGGCTGGGAACATGGAAGCATGCGATCACTCAGCCTTCAGGAAGCAACCCGCCTTGCAGAGCAGACAGCGGCGGTGGCAGAGGGTCACATTCCCTACGGATCAGGTCTCGGCGCGCCGGCCTCCTTCACACTCGCCTGGCTCATGGCCGGCGCGGGCGTCGAAGACATTCGGGTGGCCAGCGGCTCCTCAGGCATGGGGGACCACTTCTGGATCGAAACCGCGCAGTGGCGGATTGACCCGACGCTGCGCCAGTTCCCGCACCTGGACCACCGGCCGCTGGTGGAGCCCGTCACCGGGCCCGGCAATTTTGACGCCGTGAAGTACCACTCGGTTCCGGCCAGCCGGGAAGAAGCCGTGCGCGAAGTGTCCTACGGTTTCCGCAACGCAGCGGAAACCGAGGCCTTTGTCAGTGAGATGACTGCCGCCGTCGACCTCTGACCGCCGCCGAACCCTGACTTCCGCCGTCGAGCACCCAGCGCTGCCGTCCAGCTCCCTTGCCGCCCGGTTCCGCCTCCACTCTTCGGACTGCACCGGCAGCCAGTCCGCGAATGATTGAGGAAACGGCGTTCTTGTATTAGCGTCAGCCGCACCACCGGGGCATGTCCCCGCAGTGGCAACCGTGGATCAAAGGAGAACCATGCGAGCCATCACCAAGATCCTTGCCGCAGGAGCAGCCGCGGCACTGGCCCTCAGCGGCTGCAGCGGAAGCGGTAGCGAGGACGGTCAGCAAACCCTTCGAATCGTCTACAGAAACGTGGACGTGCCAATGGTGGAGCTGATGGAGGATGTCAAACAGGAGTTCGAAGCAGCCAACGACGGCGTGAGCGTTGAACTCGCACCGATCGAAGGCAACGACGAGGATTATGCCACCAAGCTGGCGCTCTCCCAGCGCTCCGCGGATACGGCGCCCGACGTGTTCCTGGAGGACTCCTTCAAGCTCCGGGCCGACGTCGAGGCCGGCTACATGCTCCAGCTGGACGACTACCTCACGGACTGGGAGGACTGGGACGGCTTCAACGAGACGGCGAAACAGGCCGGAACAGGCGACGACGGCGGTACCTACGCCATTCCCCTGGAAACCGACACCCGGGTCATTTGGTACAACCAGAACGTGCTCTCGGAAGCCGGCATCGGCCTGCCCTGGGAACCCGGAAGCTGGGAGGAAATCCTCACCATGGCGCGCACGGTGAAGGCCGCCAATCCCGACGTGGTGCCCTTCAGCATGTATGCGGGAACCATGCAGAGTTTTTATGAACTGCTCTACGGAACTCCCGGGGGAACCCTTTACGACGAGGACGAGCAAAAGTGGATTACCGGTTCGCAGGGTTTTGTGGATTCCCTCGCTTTCCTGAAAACCATCTATGACGAGGGACTGGCGGTCACCCCGGCAGAAGCGCTGGACGAGAACATCTGGCAGAGCATCGTGGGGGAGATGCTTCCGCAGGACCGGATGGGGGCCACGGTTGAAGGTTCCTACGCTCCGCAGTTCTGGCAGGAGGGCGGCCAGTACGAGTGGCCCCAGTACAGCGAAGTGATGGCCGCTGCTCCGTTCCCGACGCAGAACGGCCAGGACCCCGGGGCGGTGAGCATGTCCGGCGGGTGGACGCTGGCGGTGGGGTCGGGGACCGAGTCGCCGGAGCTGGCAGCCGAGTTCGTGAAGATGGCCCTGAGCTATGACAACTCGCTGCAGTACACCGTGGACAGCTCCAAGATCGCGGTCCGCACCGATGTTGCCGAAGCCCCCGAATATCTGGACATGAACCCGTTCGCCGGTGCGGTCACCGAGGTTCTTGACGTCAGCAATTACCGGCCGGCGACGTCGGACTTTGCCGAAATCGATACGGCCGTCCTGACCGCAACCCAGGAAGTCGTGGCCGGCGGGAAATCTCCGGAGGAAGCTGCCGCTGCCTACGATGACGCGCTGAGGAAAATCGTGGGTGAAGAGAACGTGACCGAGAAGTAGCCGGGCGCGTGTCCAGTACATCGATCGCCCGGCCCGCCGGCTCGCCGGAAGGGCCGGGACGGCGTCCCGGCGGAGGGCGGCGGCGTCCGGCCGCCGCCCGGGCGGGCCGCTTCGCCAGGCTCCTGCCTTTGGCTCCGGCGGTGCTGCTGCTGGTGGTGTTCCTTGGCGGACCGATTGTCTGGGCAGTGTACGGCTCCTTCACCGACGCCGGGCTGACCGGCGCAGCAGCCAAAAACCCGGAATGGATCGGGCTGGAGAACTACCGGGAGCTCCTGACCGATCCGTTGTTCCCCCGCTCCCTCTGGCTCACCTTCCTCTTTGTGTTTGCCTCCGCAGTGATCGGGCAAAACTGCCTGGGCATGCTCCTCGCCCTGCTGATGCAGCGGGCCAACGCAGTGGTTGGCGCGATCGCGGGAACCTGTGTCGTGGCCGCCTGGGTCCTGCCCGAAATCGTGGCCGCGTTCATCGCCTACGCCTTCTTCTTCCGGGACGGGATGCTCAACCAGCTGACCGGGCTGGCGGGAATTCCCGCCGTCGACTGGCTCTACGAGCAACCCATGACGGCGCTGATCATTGCCAATATCTGGCGCGGAACCGCGTTCTCGATGATGAACTACCAAGCGGCACTGAACGACGTGCCGCCGGACATCACCGAATCCGCGACCATCGACGGGGCGGGGACCCTGCAGCGTCTGCGGTACGTCACCCTTCCAATGATCCGGCGCAGCATCGCCACCAACCTGATGCTGATTACGCTCCTGACCCTGGGGACCTTCACTCTCATCTTCGTGGTGACCCGGGGAGGGCCGCTGAATGCCAGCACCACCCTTCCGATCATGGCCTACGAACAGGCCTTCCAGTACGGTGACATCGGATACGGAACGGCCATCGCCGTCGTCATGCTGTTTATCGGTGCAGTCTTCTCCATCGCCTACATCCGCATGCTGCGGGAGAGGAAGGAATAGCCGTGACCGCACCCCCGGTGGCGTCCGCCCGCAGGTCCTCTTCGTCAAGAATCTCCACAGCGGTGCTGGTGCTGCTGGCCCTGGCGTTTCTGCTGCCCCTGACCTGGCTCCTGAGCGCCTCGGTCAACGCTGATGCCACGTATGAACTGGCTGCTCCGACCACCCTTACCCTGGCCAACTTCTCAGCGATCCTGACCGCGCAGCAGACGTTCATTCCGCTGCTGAACAGCTTCCTGCTGGCCCTTGGCGCGGCCACCGTTACCGTTACGGCCGCCGTGCTGGCCGCGTATCCTCTCTCGCGCTACCAGCTGCGCTTCAAACGCCCGTTCATGTACACCGTTCTCTTCGGCACGTGCCTGCCGATTACGGCGATCATGGTTCCGGTCTACAGCCTCTTTGTGCAGCTGAACCTGCTGGATTCCCTGGGCGGAACCATCCTGTTCATGGGTGCGACCTTCCTGCCGATCGCGATCTGGATGACCAAGAACTTCATGGACTCCGTACCGGTCAGCCTGGAGGAAGCGGCATGGATTGACGGTGCCTCGAACATGAAAGCGCTGTACTACGTGGTGCTTCCGCTCATGCGCCCGGGCCTGGGGGTTGTCTTCATCTTTGTCTTCCTGGAGGGCTGGGGAAACTTTTTTGTTCCCTTCATCCTGCTGTTCTCCGCCGACAAGCAGCCGGCGGCAGTAAGCATCTTCCGCTTTTTCGACGAGTACGGCGGGGTGGCCTACGGGGAACTGGCGGCCTTTTCCATCCTCTACTCCGTCCCGGTGATTTTCCTGTACATCCTCTCCCGTGCGCTCGGGGGCTCCTTCGCCCTGAGCGGCGCAATGAAAGGGTAGGTGCCCCGTGCACGACAGCCGCGAACTTGTAGAAGCCCGAATCAACCGGTTCCTGAGGGAAAAGCTCGCCGGGAACGTGTGGCGGAACCGCGTGCCGGCGGCGCTTGAAGCCTGGACGGCGCCGGGGGAGCCCGTTCCCTTTGCCCAGGCCGCGCAGCAGGACTACCAGCACTTTTCCCCCGGGCAGGCCTGGGGCGCCCCCTGGGGAACCACCTGGTTCCGGGTGTCCGGTACCGTGCCGGCGGACTGGGAGGGCGGAAGCGGCCGTCCCGAACTGCTGATCGATCCGGGGTTCAGCGGTGACGGGCCGGGGTTTGAGGCGGAGGGCCTGGTCTACACGGCGGACGGAGGGATCGTGAAGGCGGTGGAGCCCCGGAACCTGCACGTTCCGGTCAGGCAGGCGCCGGGCGAAGCATTTCTGTTCTACCTGGAAGCCGCGTCGAATCCGAACGTGATCGCCGGATTCACCTATGCGCCCACTCCGCTGGGCGATCCGGCGACGGCGGGCCAGGCACCGCTGTACGTGTTCCGGTCCGCGGACCTCGCACTGCTGGACACCGGGGTCTGGAACCTCGCCCGGGACTTCTGGACCCTGAACGGGCTCATGCATGAACTGCCGATGGATCTGCCCCGGCGCTATGAAATCCTCCGGGCCCTGGAACGGGCGGTCAACGCCGTCGATCCCGGTGACGTGTCCGGCACCGCGGACTCCGCCCGCGAACAACTGGCCGGCGTCCTCGCCCTGCCGGCGTACGCCAGCGCCCACCGCATCCACGCCGTCGGGCACGCCCACATTGACAGTGCCTGGCTGTGGCCGGTGCGGGAAACGGTGCGCAAGGTGGCCCGTACCTTCGCGAATGTGCTGGAGCTGATGGACCAGGACCCGGACTTCATTTTTACCGCGTCCTCGGCCCAGCAGTACGCCTGGCTGCAGCAGTATTATCCGGACCTGTTCCACCGGGTAGCGGAGCGGGTACGGGAGGGGAGGTTTGTGCCCACCGGCGGAATGTGGGTCGAAGCGGACACCAACATGCCCGGCGGCGAGGCCATGGCCCGGCAGTTCGTGGCCGGGCAGCGCTTCTTCGGCGAGAATTTCGGGGTGGAACCGCAAGTCCTCTGGCTGCCGGACTCCTTCGGTTACTCGGCGGCGCTGCCGCAGATTGCCCGTGCGGCGGGCTCCCGCTGGTTCCTGACCCAGAAAATCTCCTGGAACGAAACCAACGTCATGCCGCACTCCACGTTCCGTTGGGAAGGGATTGACGGTTCCGTTCTGTTCACCCATTTCCCGCCCGTGGATACCTACAACTCCGAGCTGTCCGGCCAGGAGCTGGCCCGGGCACAGCGCCAGTACAGCGAGAAGGGATTCGGCAACACCTCGCTGGTGCCGTTTGGCTGGGGGGACGGCGGCGGCGGGCCGACCCGGGAAATGCTGGCCGCGGCCCGCCGCACCGCCTCCCTGGAGGGTTCCCCTGCCGTGCAGCTGTCCAGCCCCGAGCGTTTCTTCGCCGCAGCGCAGGCCGAACTGGCGGACCCGCCCGCCTGGTCGGGGGAGCTGTACCTGGAATTCCACCGCGGAACGTACACCAGCCAGGCCAATACCAAGAAGGGCAACCGGCGCAGCGAGCACCTGCTGCGGGAAGCGGAGCTGTGGGCGGCAGCTGCGGCGCTGGCCGCCGGGGCCGAGTATCCGTACGAGGCATTGGAAGAGGCCTGGCACACCGTCCTGCTGCAGCAGTTCCACGACATCCTGCCCGGGACCTCCATTGCCTGGGTGCATCAGGAAGCAGAACGCAACTATGCGCTGGTGGCCGCGGGGCTGGAAGTCCTGATCGAGAACTCGGCCCGGGCCCTGCTGGGCAGCGGGGACTCGGCTGCGGCCCTGAACGCCGGTCCGTACCCTGTGTCCGGCATACCGGCCGCCGGTGCCGGGCCGGTGCCGGATCCCTTCCCCTGGACCTGGCAGCGGACCGGTGGCGACTGGCGGATCAGCAGCGGCCGGCTCAGGCTGACCGTGGACTCCGCCGGCCTGTTCCGGTCGCTGGTGGTATCGCCTTCGGCTGCCGCTGCGCCGCCGGATGAAACCGGCCCGGGTGAGGCGCCCGGGCGGGAAGTCTTCCCGCCCGGGCGGCCCGGAAACCTGTTCCAGCTGTTCCGCGACACTCCCAACCAGTGGGATGCCTGGGACCTGGACGCGCACTACCGGTACAGCTCCGTGGATCTGATGCAGCCGGACAGCATGGAGCTTGAGGACGGCAGCGGAGAGCGGGTCCTGAGGATCACGCGATCCTTCGGGGACTCGGAGATCGTGCAGCGCCTTTCCCTGAGCCCCGACGGCTCGGCAGTGGACCTGGACGTGGACGTGGACTGGCACGAGCAGCAAAAACTGCTCAAACTCGCGTTTCCGCTGGACGTGCACGCCGCCCAGGCAGCGTCCGAGATCCAGTTCGGACACATACACCGCCCCACTCACGCCAACACCTCTTGGGATGCGGCCCGTTTTGAAACCGTGGCCCACCGGTGGATCCATGTGGGGGAGCCGGGCTACGGGGTGGCCGTGGCCAATGACTCCACCTACGGCCATGACACCTTCCGCGAGACGGTGGACGGGCGGACCTGCACCACGGTGCGGCTGTCCCTGCTGCGCGCCCCGCTGTTTCCGGACCCGGGGGCAGACCAGGGGCCGCACAGCTTCCGGTTCTCGCTGCGGCCCGCTTCCGGAATTCCCGACGCCGTGGCCGAGGGGTACCGGCTGAACCTCCCGCTCCGGTATATCTCCGGGGTGGCCGCGGCAGCTGCGGAGCCAATCATTACGGTCGATCATCCTGCTGTGGCGGTGGAAGCGGTCAAGCTGGCCGAGGACCGCAGCGGCGACGTGGTGGTCCGGCTCT
Organism: Arthrobacter sp. Z1-15; assembly: GCF_054792395.1. Taxonomy (NCBI): domain Bacteria; kingdom Bacillati; phylum Actinomycetota; class Actinomycetes; order Micrococcales; family Micrococcaceae; genus Arthrobacter; species Arthrobacter sp. Z1-15. The sequence goes on from NZ_CP096454.1 coordinate 470,188, forward strand.
ACGAAGCCCACGGCGGAAGGGCACAGGCGAACGTCCGGGCCGGCTTCGCCTACGACGACGTCGCCGCCACGGATCTGCTGGAACGGCGGATCGGTTCTGAAGCAGTGGGGAAGCACCAGCCGGGAGGAGCGGTGCCGCTGCAGCTGAGGCCCTTTGAACTCGTGACGCTGAGGTTCCGGCGAAGCTCCGGCGGCCAGGAGGGGTAACCGCCGGGCGCGGGGGACCGGACCGGTGTTCCGTCGTGAAAAACTGGAGACATGCAACCCAGCGACACCGTCCAGCCGATAGTCCTGCTCGTCGACAAGGAAGATCCCGCCGCCCACTATGACGCCGTGGCTGCCGCAGCAGCGGCGAGCGTGAGCGCGTACGCGCGGCGGGACAGCGACGACGCATGGGAGAACTGGGTGTTCGGCCGGTTCACAAAGACCGTCCGCCGGGCCGGACCCAAGGCGTTCGCGAAACTGGCGGCGCACGCGCCGTCGGGCACCGTCGTCGTCGGCCGGGCGCAGGCGCTGGCCTTTGAGCCGGTGACCTACGAGGAAATGCCCAAGGCAGTCCGGGCGCTGCAGGTCTCCGGAACCCAGCTGCCCGACGACGAGCCGATGCCCGGCCGGGAGGGCGCGCCGGTGGTGGTGGTGAACGCGGACCTGGAGATGTCGACGGGCAAAGCCGGAGCGCAGGCGGCCCACGCGCTGCTCGCCTGGTACCTGACGCTGTCCGATCAGGAACGGAGTACCTGGTTCGACGGCGGCTGTCCGGTCTCCGTCCGGGCGGCAGCCGGGGCCGACTTTGAGGCGCTCGCCGCCGCAGCAGGCGCCGGACCGCTGATCGTGGATGCCGGTATGACCGAAATTGCCCCGAACACCGCCACCGCCTTTGTGGCGGCCGCCGGATTCGGAAAGTCAGGACTTCCGGCGGCCGCCCGCTAGCTCTACCGGGCCGGCAGGTCAGGCGAGACGGCTGCGGACAATCTCGCTGACGGCCTTGCCGTCGAAGCGCCCGGCCACCTTGGCCGTGACCGGCTTCATGACCGCACCCATCTGGCGCATCGACAGTTCCGTGCCGGCAGCGGAGAGCTCGGTAATGACCTCGTCCACGATGGCCTGGACATCCGCAGCCGTCAACGGTGCGGGCAGGTAGGCTTCGATGATTTCGGCTTCGGCAATTTCGGCGTCGCTGCGCTCCGTCTCGCCGGCGTCGCGGTAGATGCCGGCAGTGTCGCGCCGCTTGGCCGCTTCCTTCTGCAGCAGCGACACGACCTGCACGTCGTCGAGCTCAACCGGGGTTTTGCCCGACTTTTCGCGGGTTTCAATCTCGCCGAGAACGTTGCGCACCGTCATCAGCGCGGTGCGGTTTCCGGCTTTCATGTGGGCCTTCATATCGGCCTGGAGCTGCTCTTTGAGTGTCATGGGGTCTCATTTCCGGTCGGAGAAGGTTGCAGGTGTTCCCTCCATGATCTCGCGGAAGCGTGCCGCGGCGCACGCCGGGCTGCGGGGCGCCTATCCCGGGCCCGGCTCTGCATCGGCGATGACCTGCCGCACCCGCCCGGCCAGGGCCGTCAGATCCCCGCCGGGGAGCATGGCCTCCCGGAGAAGGTCCCGGCCGAGCGCGACGCCGGCGGCGCCGGCAGCGAACCAGGGCGCCGTCCCGCCGCAGTCGATCGACCCGGACGGAATCAGAGCAATGTCCGGAAACGCCGTCCGAACCGCAGCAAGGTAGCCGGTACCGAGCGGACCGGCGGGAAACAGCCCCACCGCGCTGGCGCCGGCGCGCCACGCCAAGTGGACCTCCCCGGGGGTCAGCGCGCCGGGGTAACTGGGCAGATCAAGGTTCCGGGAGGCATGGATGACATCCGGAGCGGCAGTGGGGGAGGCGATAAACCGGGCGCCGGCGCCGGCCGCCCGGACCACATCCTGCGGCGTCATCACCGCTCCCATTCCGACGGCGACGCCTGCGGGCATCCGGGCGGCCAGACGCTCGATGGAGTTCAGGGCGCCCGGAACGGTCATGGTCAGCTGCAGGCAGCGGATGCCGTTTGCCGCCAGGGTGTCAGCCACAGCGTCGGTCCGGACCGGATCGCCGGCTCCGAGGACTGCGATGATGCGGCTGCGCTGCAGGGCCTCCGTCAGCGGCACCCGGCGGAATGCGGACGGCCCGGGCTCCGCGGTCATGGCAGCGCCGGTCCGTCCGGCCGTTTTTCTCCGGCTTCCACGGGTTCCCCGATGATGTTGCTGCCCACGGGCATGGGGCAGGTGCCGTACGGAGTGAACGCGCTGGGATAGTTTACGGCCCGGTTGAAATCCACTGTCACAGCAGATGATCCGGCCCGGGGTGCAGCAAAAGCGACCTTGCGCCAGCCGGCGGTTGCCTGGTTGTTGGTGGCATCGTGAAAGGTCAGTGCCAGGCGGTCCGGCCCCTCGGTGCCCACCTGCAGCCGGTATTCCTTCTCCGTCCCGGGAAGCCGGAGGGCCAGTTCACCGACGGTGCGGTGAACGCCGTCGACGGCGGGGTGCGCGGTCCGGATGGGAACGTCCACCGGCTCGGGATAGGCATCGAAGCGGGCCTGCAGCACCAGATCCGGCCTGAAATCGAAGACGGGAACTCCGCTGAATGCCGTGAACACGGGGGACTCCGCATCCCTGGTGCGAAGGGCGTAGCGTCCGCCGCGGCGGGCCAGCTCCACCACGATCCGTCCGCCGTCGCTGCCGCCGAACTGCACCCAGAGCAGGGATTCCTCGTCCTCAAGGGAAACAGTGACGGTACCGTCAACCGCTGTTCCGCTCTCAACGAGGGTGAGACCGTTGCCGGCCGCTGCTGACAGGGCCGCTTCCGTTTCCGTTCCGGACCACAGCCCCGGGAGGCCTTCCGCCGGTGCGGGAACGGGCATTAACCACTGCAGCGAAGTCAGGGTCAGCCAGCCGTGCTCCTGCCCCAGCTCGCGGTTGCGGGCGCTGCGGAAAGCCAGCCACCCCTGAAAAGCGTCATCTGTCGGGTTAGTCATGAATCCTCCTGTCATGGCGGGCCGCCTTGGGCAGTGTAACGGTCCCGTTTGTAGGATGAAGTATGGAAAACAATGGATCAGCCCCCTCGCTCGCCCAGCTGCGGAGCCGTCAGACCGAACTCGTGGCCGCTCTCGCCGTTGAGACGAGCTCGTCCCGGCTCGCCGAGCTCAGCACCGAACTGGAAACCGTCGCCAACCTTCTTCAGGGACGCAGCCGCCAGGCACCCGCTGAATCCGGCGTTCAGCAGCGCGAAGACGGGGTGGTCATTGAACCCGGTTCCGGGTTGGAGGCGGACCTGGACAAGGACCAGGGCGCACCCTAAGCGGCCGTTGCGCCCGGGCTTTTCCCAAGCGGAATCTCCCAAATATGAGGCACGGCACATTTGCGGATAGTGTTGGTTGGTCCCATCTAAGGAAAGGCCACCATGCACGACCGCATTCACCACGAAGGACTGCTGCAGCGCAGGATGTCTGCTGAACAGGCAGCGGCGCTTATCAAACCCGGCATGACCGTGGCGATGAGCGGTTTCACCGGCGCCGGCTATCCCAAGGAAGTTCCCCAGGCCCTGGCCATCCAGATGGAGGAAGCGCACGCACGGGGCGAGGATTTCCAGATCAAGGTCCTGACCGGAGCCTCCACCGCTCCCGAGCTCGACGGCGTGCTCGCGAAGGCCGGCGGCATGGAACTGCGCCTGCCGTACCAGTCCGATCCCACCCTGCGGAAGCGGATCAACGACGGCGAACTCGAGTACATCGACATCCACCTGGGGCACGTCGCCCAGTACACCTGGTTCGGCTTCTACGGCCACGTGGACTTGGCGGTGATCGAGGTCGTCGGCATCAACGAAGATGGCTCCCTGATCCCGTCCTCGTCCGTGGGCAACAACAAGACCTGGATTGAGCAGGCCGACAAGATCATCCTGGAAGTCAACGCCCAGCAGGCGGCAGCCATGGACGGCATGCACGACGTCTACTACGGAACGGCACTGCCGCCGCACCGCAAGCCGATCATGCTCGTGAACCCGGATGACCGGATCGGCGAGCCGTACCTCCGGCTGGATCCGGACAAGGTTATTGCCGTCGTTGAGACCGATGCCCCGGACCGGATGACGCCCTTCGCCGCCCCGGATGAGACGTCGACGCAGATTGCCGCGCACCTGATCGATTTCTTCGGCGACGAAATCAAGGCCGGCCGGCTGACCGACAAGCTGCTGCCGCTGCAGTCCGGCGTGGGCAACATTGCCAACGCCGTCCTGGGCGGGCTGGCCACCTCGGGCTACACCGGACTCACGGCCTACACCGAGGTCATCCAGGACGGGATGCTGCACCTCATCCGCGACGGCGTGATCCGGGTAGCATCCGCCACCTCCTTCTCGCTGAGCCCGGCGGGAATCGAAGAGTTCAACTCGAACATCGAGTTCTACCGCAAGCGGATTATCCTGCGTACCCAGGAGATCTCGAACCATCCGGAACTGATCCGCCGGCTGGGCTGCATCGCCATGAACGGCATGATCGAGGCCGACCTGTACGGCAACGTGAACTCCACCCATGTGGCCGGAACGGCCATGATGAACGGTATCGGCGGCTCCGGCGACTTTGCCCGCAACGGCTTCCTCTCCGCCTTCCTGTCCCCGAGCACTGCCAAGGGCGGCAAGATCTCGGGCATCGTGCCCATGGTCAGCCACGTGGACCACACCGAGCACGACACCATGCTGGTGGTCACCGAACGCGGACTCGCCGACCTGCGCGGCCTCTCGCCCAAGCAGCGCGCCCGGACCATCATCGACAAGTGTGCACACCCGGACTTCCAGCCCCTGCTGCAGGATTACTTCGACCGGGCCTGCCGCGAGAGCTTCGGCAAGCACACCCCGCATCTGCTCGATGAAGCCCTGTCCTGGCACCAGCGGTTCGTGGAAACCGGAGACAGCCGGGCCGCTCAGCCCGCCTCCGCCTGAACCCTTCCTCCGGCCGCCTGTTCCGTTCCGTGACGCGGGCGGAACACGCGGCCGGAGGTGTTTGGCGCTGCCCGTGCTAGAAAGGCCGGGTGAGTGAAGCCAGAAAACAGACAGCCGGCAGGACCCGGCCGCGCCTGACATTGCCGCTGTGGGCTGCGGCCGCCGCCGTCGTCCTCGTCGCCGTCAACCTGCGGCCCGGCGCGACGTCGGTGGGTCCCGTGCTGGCCGAGCTCCAGGCCGGGCTCGGGATGGGTTCAACACTGGCCGGGGTCCTGACGGCACTGCCGGGGCTCACCTTCGCCGTCGTCGGAGCCCTTGCCGTCGCGATGTCCCGGCGGGCCGGCATCAACGGAACCATCGCCGCGGGAGTAGCCGCCGTTGCCGCCGGACTGCTGCTGCGCTCCGTCGTCGAATCGCAGGTGGCTTTCCTGCTGCTCACGGTGCTGGCCTTTGCCGGCATGGCGGTGGGCAACATCCTGGTCCCGGCGTTCATCAAACGGCACGGTGGAGCGCGGACCGCGCTGCTGAACTCCGTTTACGGCACCACGCTGGCAGTGGGCGCAACCATTCCGCTGCTGATTGCCGCCCCGCTGGCGGCAGGCGGGGCGGACGGCTGGCAGGTCAGCCTGCGTGTCTGGGGTGCCGCGGCACTCATCGCCGCGGTGCCCTGGATTGTCATAGCGTTCCGCGGCAGGAGTCCGCGACGCGCAGGAACCGGGAGTGCAGCCGATCTTGCAGCCGGAACCGCAGCCGGCGGACCGCTGCCTTACGCAGGCCGGCTGCGCATGACGTCGTCCGGCACCGCAGTGGCCCTGTGCCTGTATTTCGGCGTCCAGTCCATGAACGCCTATGTGCAGTTCGGCTGGGTGGCGCAGATTTACCGCGATGCGGGACTGAGCCAGTCCCAGGCGGGTTTCATGATGGCGATCATCGCTTCGCTGGGCATCCCCGGCGGCCTGATCATGCCTGCCCTGGTGGCGCGTGCGCCGGGCCTGCGCGTGTATGTTGCGGCACTGGCAGCCGCCACCGGTGCGGGGTATATCGGGCTGCTGCTGTTTCCCGGTGCCGTACCGTGGCTGTGGGCGCTGCTGCTGGGATTCGGCGGGTTCGCCTTTCCGACGGCGCTGGCCCTCATCACGGGACGTTCCCGGGACCCCCGGGTCACGGCAGAACTGTCCGGCTTCTGCCAGCCCGTGGGCTACCTGCTGGCGGCTGCCGGGCCGTTTGCGATCGGTGCCCTGCACTCCGCAACGGGAAGCTGGACTCTTCCCCTCACCATTTTGGCCTGTTCCTCCGTCATCATGGCCTTTGCCGGCATGGCAGCCGCCGCTCCAAAATTCGTGGATGACCAGCTGAAGCCGAGCGCCGTCGGAACTCCCTAGCGGTCGCCGCGCAGCCGGTCGATTTCGCGGCGGTCCTTCTTGGTGGGGCGTCCGGCGCCGCGGTCCCGCAGGGGAACCCCCAGCGCCGGACCCACCGGCCGCGGCGGTGTGTGGTCGGTGAAGCAGTGGGAAGCCGCCTCCGCACCAACGCGCTTGGCAATCAGCTGACGGACTTCGAGGATCCGTTCGTACCCCGGCTGGCGGACCCGAATGGTGTCTCCGGGCTGGACCGGCTGCGCGGCCTTGGCCGGGTTGCCGTTGAGCCTGACATGGCCGGCCCGGCAGGCCGCAGTGGCAGCGGACCGGGTCTTGTAGGCGCGGATGGCCCACAACCAGGCGTCCACTCGGACGGATTTTGAGGTGCTGGCAGGAATGGTCATGGCGCTAACGATTCTGCCACGGAGTGCTCCTGTTCTGCTGGTTGCCGCGCACCGGGCTACCGGTTGTCCCGCAGGCGTGCCGCGTCCGCCTGGGCTTCCAGTTCCTCGTTGGTGGGGACCGAACCCGCAAGGGGATTCGCTGGGGCCACCGGTCCGGCCGCGGCTGCCAGCATCCGCCGCAGTTCACCGGGTGTGTACGGATCGGGTACCCCGAGGTGAGCCACGGCGTGGCAGTTGGGGCACAGCGGCACCAGGTCCGCCACCGGATCCAGTGTGTAGTCCGGGGAGATGGAGGACAGCGGAACAATGTGGTGCACCTGGACAAAGGCGGCGCCGGCCGGACCGTAAACCTGCTCCATTGACAAGCCGCAGGCCGCGCAGGAGGTGCCGTGAAAAGAGACGCACTGCCGGACGGCGTCGGGATCCTGCTCGTAGCGGTTGATTCCCACGGTCCGCAGGCTGTCCTGCGGGAGGCTTCCCGGAAGGGGGACTGTGGGGTCGGCGGCGGCAAGCCAATCCCCGGAAACGGGGCGGGACCGCAGGAACGTGGTCCAGGCCGCCCGGAGCTGCACCTCGGCCTGGTCCGGAACCGCGGTTCCGGTGCTGCGGACGGCGTTCCAGTTCAGGTCCGGGACGCTCTCCGCCAGCCCATCGGCGGGCAGGGCGTCGCCCGGCGGGAGGAGCAGGTCAAAGACGATGCCGGCCAGCAGGCCGAGCCGGGCCGGCAGGGCCGCACCGGGCTGGGGTGCGGAGGCAACGACGCCGTGCCCGAGCAGTCCGCGCCCGTGCCGGCCCTGGGCGAAAAGCCACGCGTCGGTCCCGGGATCCAGCTGCTGGCCCCGGCCTACCCGCCACCGGGTGCCGTAGAGCCCGGTGCGCTGCACGGTGGAGGCCGCCGTGCGGTAGTCCGCACGGCCGGGACCGGCACCAAACGCGGTGGCAGGATTCCAGCCCAGCACGACGGCAGCCATGAATTTCTCCCTTGCTCAAAGATGTTCCCCGGGAAACGCGGTGACGGGAACCGGCGCCGCGGGACGCCTTTAGTTAATGCGGGATTCCCGGCCTTCCCATTCCTGTGACCGCAGTTCATTCTTGCGGATTTTTCCGGTGGACGTCTTAGGAAGGTCAATAATGAACTCCACCGACCGGGGTGCCTTGTAGGAAGCGATCCGGGCCTTGACGTGGGCCACGAGGTCATCTTCGGTGACGTTCCGGCCCGGTGCGAGCACAACGAAGGCCTTGGGCCGCTCGCCCCAGCGCTCGTCCGGGACGCCGATGACGGCGACGTCGGCCACCGCGGGATGGCTGGCCAGCGCCTGTTCCACCTCGATGGTGGAGATGTTCTCGCCGCCGGAAACCACCACGTCCTTGGACCGGTCCAGCAGCTGGACGTAGCCGTCGGGATGCATAACGCCGAGGTCGCCGGTGTGGAACCAGCCGCCGCGGAAGGCGTCGGCCGTCCCGTCGTCGTCGCGGTAGTAACCCTTCATCACCGAGTTGCCGCGCATGACAATCTCGCCCATCTCGACGCCGTCGCCGGCAACATCGGTCAGCTCGCCGGTGGCGCCAACCTCGTCGCGGACCACCCTCAGCCGGTCCGACGTCAGCATGCCCACACCCTGGCGTGCCATCTTCCGGGCCAGGGCCTCGCCGTCCAGTGCTGCCCATGCGGCCTGCGGTTCGCAGACGGCATACGGTCCGTAGGACTCCGTGAGTCCGTAGACGTGCACCACGGCGGCGCGCAGCTCATGGATCTTCGTGATGATGGTGGGGCTCGGCGGTGCCCCGGCGGTCACGATGGTCAGGGGATGATCCAGCTCATGGGCTTCCGCTGCGGTGGCAATGGCGCTGAGCACCGTTGGCGCACCGGCGAGGTGGTCCACGCCGCAGGAATCGATCAGGCGCCAGATGTCCGGGCCCCGGACCGCGCGCAGGCAGACGTGCGTTCCGGAGGCTGCGGTCAGGGCCCAAGTGGTGCACCAGCCGTTGCAGTGGAACATGGGAAGCGTCCACAGATAAACGCTGTCGGCGGTGAAGCCCTGGTGATGCACTTCGCCCAGCGAGTTCAGGTAGGCGCCGCGGTGGGTGTACATCACGCCCTTGGGGCGGCCGGTGGTGCCGGAGGTGTAATTCAGCGTGATGACGGCGTCTTCATCCGCCACGTCCCAGGAGAGCGGGCTGTCGGTGCCGCGCGCCAGGAACTCGGCGTACGACGTCGTGCCCTCCACGGTGCCGGGGCTTCCGTCCTGAAGGGGTACGGCAATAACCTCCGTGACCGTCTCCAGCTCCACCGAACCCAGGGCGAGAAGCAGGTCCGGATCTCCGAACAGCACGGCGGCACCCGAGTGGTTGCAGATGTAGGCCACTTCGGGCGGGGACAACCGTGTATTCAGCGGTACCAGGACGCCGCCGGCCAGGGGAACGGCATAATGGGCGATCAGCAGCTCGGCGGAGTTGGTGCCGAGGAAGGCAGCCCGGCCGCCGGCTGTCAGGCCCGAGGCCTGCAGGGCCTGCGCCGTGCGGGTCACCGCCGCGGCGAACTCGCGGTAGGTCAGGCGCCGGTCACCGTCGATGATCGCTGTTTTGTCCGGATGGACCTGTGCTGCGCGCTCCAGAAAACGAAGCGGTGTCAAAGCGGTGTCCAAGCCGGGCATAACTCTCCTTTGAAGCGGGTTTGTGGCCTCCAACGCTACAGGCTGATGAGGCTTGGATCACATTCCCGGATCGTGGGAGGACATCTGCACCCTGCGGTACAGCTAGCGCGGCTGGTAGGTCAGGCAATCAGCCAGTTCAGCGCCCGGGCCGACTTTGACGTCATGGGCGGTGCACATGAGGTGGTCATTGTGCCGGCATTCGCTGCGCAGGCAGGCGCCCACGGAAGCCAGGACTTTGGGCAGGCCGCCGGTTTCCGCGGTGTCGATGAAGGTGGAGCAGCTGGCGTGGTCGGGGGCGCCGCCTACCGTGATGGCGTAGGCGGTGCAGCCGTCGTGGTTGTAGTCGCAGCTGTGGACGGCGCAGTCGCTGACGGGGGCAACGTGATCAGTCATGATTCCTCCAAAGGGGAGTAATGTCTGTCGAATTTCGAACGTACCACCGTTGCCCGCGGATAATTAGGGCGAAAAAACTGCGCGTATTTACCGGTTGCCGACCTGCTGGGCGGCATCCGCGGCAGGCTCCGGTGCGGCGTCCTAGCCCAGCCCCTCCAGCTTGGTCTGCGCCTTTTCCACGGCGCGGCGCGCCGCACGCGCCGAGCGGCGGGCGGCATCGCGTGCCCGTTCCAGCGTCCCCGCACGGCGGTCCACGGAAGCCACCTCACGCTCCAGGTCACGGATCCGCTCACGCAGCTCGTCAATTTCGTCCGTCAGCTCGTCGCGCCGGTCAGCAACGGCGTCAACCTCGTCCTGGGCTTCCTTCAGCGCGTCCTCGGCCCGTGCCGCGTCCCGCTGCGCTTCCTCCAGGGAGGAACGGGCGGCACGGCGGGCGCGGTCCGCCGCAGCTTTCTCCTTTCTGGCCTGGGCGGCGGTGCCGGCACTGGCGGACGTTTTCGACGCCGGCCCCGAGCCGTCCCCGCCGTCCCCGCCAGCTCCCGGGGAAGGGGAGGAGCGGGTCCGCTGTGTTCCGGAGGCCGGCGGCCGCACCGAACCGGGGTCTGCAACGGCACCCTCCACGTCCACCGGATCCCACCCGTTGGCTTCCAGCCCGCGGACCAGCTGGCCGCTCGCTGCGGCTGCGGCGGCATCCGCATCCGTCATGGCAGCCCACAGGGTTTGTTCAACTTCGGCCCCGACGGCAGCGCTGACCGGATGCCCCAGCTCCTTGGCAAGGTTCTGTGCCTCCCTCGCGGCTGAGCGGAGCAGGCGCTGGCGTTCACCGCTGAGATGGCGCAGCTGTTTTTGGTCCAGGTCATTCTGCGCTTCCCGCAGGACGGCGCCCAGTTCAAGGACTTCGGAGATCAGTTCTGCCCGGTGCAGCGACAGCATATTGACCAGCCAAGCGGCCGACGACGGCTTGGGCAGGGAGCGGATTGCTTTGCCCAGGGCCTTGTCTCCGGCTTTCGCTGCCTCTGAAGCGCGCCGGTTCCGGGCAGCCGTGAACTCCTCGGGCATCAGCGCATAGAGTTCCGCCACGGCATCCGTTGTTCCTGCCATCCCGCTCCGCTTCCCTGGGAATCTGTCTTTGGGTACCGGCCGGGGACGGGGCTCAGTGCAGCTGCGTAAGCCGCCCCCACACCACAATCGCGGCCATTACCAGAAGGATAGCCGGGAGAACTGCCGCCTGGCGCTGGCCGCGTCGCAGATGCATGGCCACCGCCAGCGCCATCAGGAGCACCAGCCCCGCGGCGGCAGCGGGAGTAAGCAGGGGGGACCAGTCCAGCAGGCCGGGGAGCAGCAGGCTCAGGCCCGCAACAATCTCCACGGCGCCCAGGGCCCGGATGGCTGCCGGCGGATATCCGTCGGTCCAGGGCAGCCGTCTGAGCTGCCGCGCGGAACGTGTCAGGCGCTGCCCGCCGATTCCCATGAACAGCAGGGCCAGGACTATCTGCAGGATCCAAAGAAAGAGCGACATGGGAGGGCGGAGTTCCTTCGGCCGGGCGGACTGACGTTTTAGTCAAGCACGGTTCAGGGCCGAAGACGAGGGCATGGCCCCGGGCGCCGCAGCGGGCACGGTACCGGCGGGTCAGCTGCGCAGATCCGCCGGTACCGAGGTGCTGGAGCGGATGACGAACTCGGTCGGATAAAACCGCTGGATCCAGTCGGCTTCCGGCGGTTTCTGCGCCAGGAGCGAGAGCACGGCGGCGACGGCGGCGGCTCCCTGTCCCCGCGGGTCCTGGCTGATGGTGGTCAACCCAAAAACCTCACCGAGTTCGTGGCCGTCGATCCCAATTACGGACAGGTCCTCGGGAACGCGCAGTCCCAGGCCCCTGGCGGCAAGAATAGTCCCGACGGCAATTTCGTCCGAGGCGCAGAAGATGCCGGTCGGACGGTTTCGGGGAGCAGCCAGCAGAGTCTTGGCGGCGCTCACGCCGCTGGCAACGGAGAAGTCCGGACTATTAATGTGAAGGCTTTCCAGGCCCGCCCGGCCCATCGCCTGTTCATACCCGTCCCGGCGCGTACTGCCCAGCCGGAAATCACGCTCACGTTCTTCCCCGCCGCCAATGTGGGCAATCCGCGTATGGCCCAGCGCGATGAGGTGCTCCGTAGCCAGCACCGAAATGTTGGCCTCGTCCACCCGAATGGTGTGGGTCTGCGGCAGGGGCCCGCCAATGGCGACAATCGGCTTGCCCACCGCATGCAGCTGGCCCAGTTCCTCATCGGTGAGTTTGAGCGCCACCGCAATTACGGCGTCCAGCCGCTGGCGCCGCAGCATCTCTGTCAGCACGCTTTCGCGGTGCCCCGGGCCGTCACTGGTGTTGTACAGGGTCAGGTCGTAGCCGGCGTCGATCAGTGCAGCGGCGGCACCCTCGAGCACCTGCGAAAAGTACCAGCGGCCAACGGTGGGCATGACAATCCCGATGTTGCGGCTGCGCCCGGAGGCCAGGGACGACGCGTTGTAGGAAATGACAAAACCGAGCTCGTCGGCTGCCGCCTGAACCTTCCGGCGCGTGGCCTCGGAGACCTTGCCGTTGCCGCTCAGGGCGCGCGACACCGTGGCCGACGAGACTCCCGCGCGGGCGGCCACGTCTTTGATCCCTGCCATGTACGATCCTCGGTTCTGGTAGTGCTTCATTGCGCCGGACCCACAGAGTTGAGGCACCGGACCCTCAGGTCAGGTGCCTCAAACCCGGGTTGCCTATCCGGAGTTAGCCTAGCCGGAGCCAGACGGCATGGTTGGGCAGCAGGACGCCGTCGCTCCCGGAGCCGGCTTCACTGGCCACCAGAACCTCACCCTCCGGCAGGTACAGCGGCTCGGCGCCCATGTTCAGCACCGTCAGCACTTCACCGTTCAGGAAGGCAACCACCGAGTCGTTGTTGACGCCGGGCCACCAGGCCAGTGATCCGGCACCCAGGGCGTACTCCCGGCGCACGGCCAGCGCGCTGCGGTACAGGTTCAGGGTTGAGGCCGGATCTTCACGCTGGACATCCCGGGCCAGCGACGCCCATTCGGCGGGCTGGGGCAGCCAGGAAGCGCCGGTGCTGCTGAAACCGAAGCCGTCGGCAGCGGAGTACCAGGGCAGCGGGACGCGGCAGCCGTCGCGGCCCAGGCGGGCACCGCCGGTGCGGTGGTAGGTCGGATCCTCACGGAAGTCATGCGGCATGGTGGTGTGGTCCGGCAGCCCCAGTTCCTCTCCCTGATAGAGGTAGACGCCGCCGGGCAGGGCGAGCATGAGCAGAGTTGCGGCGCGGGCGCGCGAGAGCCCCAGTTCATAGTCGGGCTGGCGGTCATCGGGCCCCAGGCCGTCGCCCGGCCGGTCCTGGTGTCCTTCGAGGCCGAAGCGCGTGGCGTGGCGTACGACGTCGTGGTTGGAGAGCACCCAGGTGGTGGGCGCCCCCACCTTGTCGAAGGCCTCGAGGGAGGACTGGATGACGTGGCGGACGGCGCCGGCCTGCCAGTCGTGGTGCAGGTAGGCGAAGTTGAAGGTCTGGTGCATTTCATCCGGACGCACCCAGTCCGAGAGCCGGTCCAGGGGATCGATGGTGGCTTCGGCGCACAGCACGCGCTCGCCGTCGTAGCTCTCCAGCAGCTTCCGCCAGGAACGGTAGATGTCGTGCACTTCGGCCTGGCCGAACATCGGTGCCTCGTGCCCGGGGAAACCCTCCGACGAGCAGCCGTCCGCACGGCCGCCCCAGTCCGGGAGGCCTGATTTCTTCACCAGGGCGTGGGCTACGTCCACGCGGAACCCGCCGACTCCGCGGTCCAGCCAGAAGCGGAGCACCCGCTCAAACTCGGCGCGCACCGCCGGGTTGTCCCAGTTGAAGTCCGGCTGGCTGGAATCGAACAGGTGCAGGTACCACTGGCCCGGCGTGCCGTCCGTGTTGGTGGTGCGGGTCCATGCGGAACCCCCGAAATGGGACTGCCAGTTGTTCGGCGGAAGGTCTCCGTTTTCTCCGGAGCCGTTCCGGAAAATGAACATGTCGCGCTCGGGGGAGTCGGCGGGGGCCGCCAGGGCGGACTGGAAGAGTGCGTGTTCGTTGGAGCAGTGGTTGGGCACAAGGTCCACGATGATCCGGATGCCGTGTCCGGAGGCCTTTGCCACCAGGGCGTCGAAGTCGTCCAGCGTGCCGAACAGCGGGTCAACGGAGCAGTAATCGGCCACGTCATACCCGGCGTCGTTCTGCGGGGACTTGTAGAACGGGGACAGCCACAGCGCATCGATGTCGAGCTCGGCCAGCGAGTCCACCTCGGCGGTGATGCCGGGCAGGTCGCCGATGCCGTCGCCGCTGAGATCCCGGAACGAGCGCGGATACACCTGGTAGATGACGGAAGAACGCCACCACTGCCGGTCGTGTTCGCTGGAGGCGGCGTGCAGGGGGACAAGGGCCGGGCCGGTTTCTGCACCGGTGCCGGGGATTACGTGGCTGAGCATGGGTGCCATCCTAGGGGCATACCGCACCCAGAATGAAAACGCTTGCACAACTCGGGTCAGTCCTAAGATTACTGACTGTTTCCCGGATTGCTGGGTCACAGCAGGGGATGGGGGTGAAACAGCGGCAGCGAATGCGGGTCTAAACCGTGACGCAGGTCTGTGATTGGACGCACAACGTGTACGCGCTTACACTTTCTCCGTACTGAGGTCCCGATGGAGTGTTCCGTTGCTCCTGCCTTATCTCCTGCGCCAGCGCAGGAGGCCCGGACAGCAGCGCTGAAAAACGCCGGAATCCATTTTGAAAATTTAGGAGAGGTTCACCAATGAAGGTGCACACCACGGGTATGACGGCGTCTCGCCGCCGCTCCCTCGCTCTCGGGGCCGTTTCGGTCACCGCTGCTCTTGTCCTGACCGCCTGCGGCGGCGGTGATTCCGCCGAAAGCGCGGACTCCACGGACCTGTCCACCGCCGGCGCCACCACACTCACCATGTGGGTCGATGCGGAACGCTCGCCGGCTCTGACCGATGTCACGGCCCAGTTCAAGGAAGACACCGGCATTGAAATCAAGCTGGTGACGAAGGACTTCGAGAAGGTCTCCGACGACTTCATCACACAGGTCCCCAGCGGAAAAGGTCCCGACCTGATCGTGGGCCCGCACGACTGGCTGGGCAAATTTGTCCTGAACGGCGTAATTTCCCCGATCGAGCTGGGTGACAAGGCAGCAGACTTCCAGGAGTCCGCGGTCGCCGCCATGACCTATGAGGGCAGCACCTACGGTGTGCCCTACTCCATCGAGAACATCGGTCTGCTGCGCAACGCGGACCTGGTTCCCGAACCGGCAGCCACCATGGACGAAGTCATTGCCAACGGCAAGGAAGCCGTTGCCACCAAGGGCGCCGAGTTCCCGTTCCTGGTAGGGATGGATCCCAAGCAGGGCGACCCGTACCACCTGTACCCGTTCCAGACCTCCATGGGTGTTCCCGTCTTCGGAACTGACGAGACCGGCGGCTATGACGCGTCGAAGCTGGAGCTGGGCAACGAAAACGGTGCTGCTTTCGCCGCAAAGGTGAAGGAATGGGGCGAGGCCGGAGCCGGCATCCTGAACTCCAACATCACCGCAGACATTGCCAAGGAAAAGTTCAATGCCGGAGCGTCCCCGTATTTCCTGACGGGGCCGTGGAACGTGCCGCTGGCGGAGGAAGCCGGGATCAACGTCGTTGTTGACCCGCTGCCGACCGCGGGCGATCAGCCGGCGCAGCCCTTTGTGGGCGTCAACGGCTTCTTCATCAGCTCCAAGAGCGCGAACTCCCTGGCCGCCACTGAGTTTGCCCTGAACTACCTCACCACCGAGGCCGTGCAGGACGCCATGTTTGAAGGCGGCGGACGTCCGCCGGCCCTGAATGCGTCGTTCGACAAGGCAGCCGCAGACCCGACTCTCGCCGCCTTTGGCGAGATCGGCGCCAACGGCGTCCCCATGCCGGCCATCCCGGAAATGGGTGCTGTTTGGGCCGACTGGGGCGGCACTGAGCTTGCCCTGATCAAGGGCCAGGGCGATCCAGCAGAGTCCTGGGCAACGATGGTCAGCAACGTCGAAGCGAAGATCGCCAAGTAGTCCGGCGTCAGCCGCACCTGAGATAGAAACCGCTCCGGCCTTCCGCCGGGGCACGAGGTATGCGGGCCGGGACACTGCCCCTTTATGGAGCGCAGTGTCCCGGCCCGAACTGGTTCAAGGAGAACCCCGATGGTTGATCAGCTGGACACCCCTGTCCGCCCAGACATTTCCGCACGAACGCCCAAGCGCCGCCGCGGGCCCGATTCCATGACAGGCCTTCTGGCCAAAATTCTGCTCCTGGGCCTGACGGATGCGTTTGCCGTCTATGTCCTCATGGCCCTGTTCATGAGCGAAAAATGGGCCGTCCTTGCGGTGGCGGCAGCGGTGACCGTGCTGATCAACTGGATCTACCTCCGCCGCGGCGGCCTGCCGGCCAAGTACCTGGCACCGGGAGTCCTGTTCCTGGTGGTCTTCCAGGTTTTTGTCGTGGTGTACAGCGGCTATATCGCCTTCACCAACTACGGCGACGGGCACAACAGCAGCAAGGACGACGCCGTTTCAGCCATCTCCATGAGCGCCCAGAAGCGCGTTCCGGATTCTCCGGCATACCAGGTGTCCGTGGTGGAAAAGGACGATGTCCTGTCCCTTCTGGTCACCGATCCCGACGCCGGCGTCCGGATCGGCACCACGGGTGAACCGCTCAAGGAGGCTGAGGGCGCCGAAATGGGCGGCACAGGCAAAGCTGTGGCAGCCGAGGGGTACCGCACCCTGAGCTTCAACGAACTGCTTGCCGTCCAGCAGGAAATCACCGACATCAAGGTTCCGCTCTCCGATGACCTCGACGACGGCGTCCTGCAGACCGCCGACGGTTCCAATGCCTACGTGTTCAAACCGGTGCTGGTCTACGACGAAGCGGCGGACACCTTCACGGATACCGAGACCGGCACCGTTTATACGGACGGCGGCGAGGGATCCTTTGTGAGCGCCGACGGCGAACGCCTCGCCACCGGGTGGAAGGTGGGGGTGGGGTTCGAGAACTTCGAACGGGCCTTCACCGATCCGGACCTCCGCGGGCCGCTGCTCAGCGTCATCGTATGGACCTTCACGTTTGCGCTCGGATCGGTGCTGCTGTGCTTCGGTCTTGGGCTGTTCCTGGCTCTGACCTTCAACCATCCAAACCTGCGCGGCAAAAAGATCTACCGCACCATCATGATCCTGCCCTACGCCTTCCCGGCGTTCCTGGCCGGCCTGGTCTGGTCCGGAATGCTGAACCAGGAGTTCGGATTCATCAACGCCACCCTGTTCGGCGGCGCCGACATCCCGTGGCTGACCGACCCCTGGCTGGCGAAATTCAGTGTGCTGCTGGTGAACACGTGGCTCGGGTTCCCCTATATGTTCCTGGTCTGCACCGGCGCCCTGCAGTCCCTGCCGGAGGATGTCAACGAGGCCGCCCGCATGGACGGGGCATCCGCGTGGCGGATCTTCCGCTCCATCAAGCTGCCGCTGCTGCTGGTCTCCACCGCACCGCTGCTGATCTCGACGTTTGCCTTCAACTTCAACAACTTCAACGTGATCTTCATGCTTACGGGCGGCGGGCCCAGGTTCACCGACACCAACATGGACATCGGGGCCACGGACCTGCTGATCACGCTGGTCTACAAGGTGGCCTTCGGCCAGGGGTCCGGACGTGACTACGGGCTGGCCAGCGCGCTGGCCGTCATCATCTTCATCATCGTGGCAGTTATCTCCGCGGTCAGCTTCCGGCAGACCAAGGCGCTGGAGGAAGTGAATTCATGAGCAACTCGACATTGACCCCGGCTCGGACCAACGCCGGCCCGGCCAGCCCTGCACAACCCCGCAAACCCTTCGGCGCATGGTTCCGGGACAAGGGGTGGCGGCACCTGGTGGGCCTGGTCATGGGCGTTTTTGCGCTCTTCCCGCTGGCATACGTGCTCTCCGCCGCGCTCAGCTCCAACGGAACCCTGGTTTCGGCAAGCGGCCTGTTTTCCACCATCGAGTTCGACAACTTCGTGGACCTGTTCTCGGATCCGCAGAAGCCCTTCGCCCGGTGGTTCCTGAACACGCTCGTCGTCGGGCTCATTACCAGCGCCGGCACCGTGTTCCTGGGTGCCCTGGCCGCGTACTCCTTCTCCCGGATGCGCTTTACCGGACGCCGCTTCGGCCTGCTGAGCCTGATGCTCCTGCAGATGTTCCCGCAGATGCTCGGCGTTGTGGCGATTTTCCTGCTTCTGAGCGGAATCTCCGACGTCGTGCCGTGGCTGGGCCTGGGGAGCCAGACCGGCCTGATCATGGTCTACCTCGGCGGCGCCCTCGGCGTGAACACCTACCTGATGTACGGGTTCTTCAACACGGTTCCGAAGTCCCTGGACGAGGCCGCGCGCATCGACGGAGCAAGCCACATCCAGATTTTCTTCACGATCATCCTGCGGCTGGTCACGCCCATCCTGGCGATTGTGGGGCTGCTGTCCTTCATCACCGCTACCGGCGAGTTCCTGATTGCGTCCATTGTCCTGAACGACCCCGAAGCACAGACCCTGGCGGTGGGCCTCTACTCCTTCGTGGGTGACAGCCAGTCGCGCACCTGGGGTGTCTTCTCCGCCGGTGCGGTCCTGGCCGCCCTGCCGGTGATGGCGCTGTTCCTGTTCCTGCAGCGCTTCATCTCCTCCGGCCTGGTTGCCGGAGCAGTGAAGGGCTAGAAACCTGCCACGTGCCGGGGGGTGTAGTGCTGCTCCAGCTCGTCCAGATCCTCCGGCGTGAGCTGCAGGTCCAGGGCCGCGGCGGCGTCGTCCAGATGCCCGGCGGCGGTGGCACCGAGCACCGGGGCCGTCACCGCCGGGTGGGTGAGGACCCAGGCCAGGGCAACCTGGGCCCGTGTCACGCCGTGCCGCTGCGCTACGGCGAGTACGGCGTCGGCGACGGCCCGGTTGGGTACGTCCTGCCCCGCATAGAGGGAGTGTCCCAGGGCGTCCTGGGACTGCCGCCGGCTTCCCTGCTGCCAGTCCCGCGCCAGCCGCCCGCGGGCCAGCGGGGAATAGGCCAGCACACCGGTGCCGGTGGCACTGCAGAGGGGAATCATTTCCCGTTCCTCTTCGCGGTAAACCAGGTTGTAATGCGCCTGCATGGTCACAAACCGAGACCAGCCGTGGGCCTGCTGCAGCGTGAGCGCCCGGGCGAATTGCCAGGCATACATGGTGGAGGCGCCCAGGTACCGGACTTTCCCCGACCGCACCAGCCCGTCGAGTGTTTCCAGCGTTTCCTCGAGCGGGGTGGAGGCATCCCAGCGGTGAACCTGGTAGAGATCAATGTAGTCGGTGCCCAGGCGCCGAAGGCTCTCGTCCACCTGCCACAGAATGTGTTTGCGCGAGAGGCCCCAGCCGTTGGGACCTGGCATCATTTCGCCGTGGACCTTGGTGGCGATCACCACTTCATCACGCCGGGCATACTTCAGCAGTGCGGCCCCCGTAATTTCCTCGCTGTCGCCGGAGGAGTAGACGTTGGCCGTGTCAAAGAAATTGATTCCCAGTTCAAGGGCCCTGCGCAGGATGGGCCTGGACTCCGGAGCCCGCAGCGTCCAGCCGTGGTTGCCGTGGTTGGGGTCACCGAAGGTCATGCACCCGAGACCGACAGCCGACACCGTGGCTCCGGAACTTCCCAGCTTTACGAATCTCATATCGCTTCACACGGCCCTAATGTTCCTCGTCGGAATTTCAGCCTGCAGCGGTTACCGCCGGGCGGGCGGGCCGGACAGCGGCACGGTACCGCGATGCTACCGCCGGAGCTGCACCCGGAACAGCGATGCGGGACTGTTTCCCCCTGCCGCGGCACAAACCCCTGCCGTTGCGCCGTTTCCCGGCCCTATACTGAGCCATGCCCACCCCTCAGGACCCGGAAACCCCGCTGCATACGCCACGGCTCAGCGGCGGAGCGGATTCCGTCGTCGCTGCCGCCGAGCCCCGCCCCGAGGGTGGCCTTGCTGCACAGCAGGCCGCCGTGCGGGTCGGCGCCCTGAGCCTCGGGCCTCCGCAGCCAGAGGGTCCCGCCGGACTCCTGCTGCTGGCATATCTGCGGAATCAGTTCCTGGCCATGCTGGCGGAGGATCCGCGCGTACGGGCAGACCATGCAGACGCGGTGCACAAGATGCGGGTCAGCACCCGGCGGATGCGTTCGGCCCTGTCGAGTTACCGCAAAGTGCTTGCACCGGAGCCGGCCCACGAAGTGCGCACCGAACTCAAATGGTTTGCCGGGGTCCTGGGTGCGGCCCGCGACGCCCAGGTGCTGCGCGCGCGGCTGCAGGCTCTTGTCGGAACCCAGCCTGCCGAACTGGTGATGGGGCCGGTGCAGCAGCGCATTGCCGAGGAACTGCTCGGCGACTATCGCATGGCTCATGCGGAAGTGGCCCGCGTGCTCGACGGCGACCGTTACCGGCGCCTGCTGGAACGGCTTGAGTCGGTGATCGGCAGCCCCGAATTTACGGCCGCAGCAGAGGCACCGGCTGCCCAAACCGCGGGTCGGATGCTGCGCCGCGGCCGCAAGCGCCTGCACCGGCAGGTGCGGGACGCCCGCGAGGCCCGCAGCGAGGACCACCGGTCGGAATCACTGCACGACGCCCGCAAGGATGCCAAGCGGCTGCGCTATGCCGCCGAGGTTGCCCAGCCGGTGCGGGCTTCCGGTTCCGCCGAACTGGCCGCCGGCGCTGAGCATGTGCAAAAGATCCTCGGCGAATACCAGGACAGCGTCGTTAGCCGGGACTACCTGCGCCGGCTGGGTGCCGCCGCGGCCGGTGCCGGCTCCAACGGCTTCACCTACGGACGGCTGCACGCCCTGGAGGAAGAACGCGGGGAGAGCGCACGCAAGCGGTTCCGCAAGGCATGGGCAGATTTTCCCCGGGTGGTCTGACCGGGGTATTTGAACGGCGCATCTGAACCAGCGCATCTGAACCGGCACGTCCGGACGGAGGTATCCCGATGGACACGGCATCTCCCTGGGCGCCGCTGCGCCGCCGCATGTTCCTGATTCTGTGGCTTGCCAATATCGGGTCGAGCATCGGCACCTGGATGCAGACCGTGGGAGCCCAGTGGTATCTGGTCGAAAACAGTTCCAACCCCGCCCTCGTGTCCCTGGTCCAGACGGCCAACCTGGCACCGTCCCTGCTGCTTGGTTTCATTGCGGGGGTCCTGGCGGATGCGTTCAACCGGCGGCGCCTCATTCTGGGCTCCAATCTTTTCGCCGCCGGTGCCGCGGCTGTCCTGACCGTGATTGCTGCGCTGGATCTGCTGGATCCGGACTCGCTGCTGCTGTACACCTTTCTGATCGGCTGCGGGGTGGCCCTGAGCCAGCCTGCCTGGCAGGCGATCACTCCCGAGCTCGTGCCCCGGGAGGAAATCAGGTCCGCATCCGCCCTCAGCAGCATGGCGGTCAACGGAGCGCGTGCGGTGGGGCCGGCACTGGCCGGGGTGCTCGTGTCCTTTTTCGGTCCGGCCTTCGTGTTTGGCCTCAACGCCGTGTCTTTTCTGGGAACAGCGGTTGCGGTCTACATCTGGCGGGCGCCGCCGGAGCCGGAGGATCCCGAACGGATGCGGGAAGCGCTGGCCGCGGGCATGCGCTACATCAGGGCGGCCCCGCGCATCCGGCGCGTGCTGCTCCGGACCGCCCTCTTCATGGTTCCGGCCAGTGCGCTGTACGCACTGCTCCCCGTGGCCGTCAACGGGCACCTCCGGCTCGGTTCCGCAGGCTACGGGCTGCTGCTGGGTGCGCTGGGCATCGGCGCCGTTGCGGGAGTCATCCTGCTGCCGAAGGTCAAAGACCGTATCAATGACAACCTGATGCTGGGACTGGCAGCCGCCGTTTTTGGCGCCGCGGCTTTTGCCGCCGGCTTCCTGCCGGCGCCTGTGCTGGGAGTTCTGCTGGTCTTCGCCGGCATCGCCTGGATCGCAACCCTGTCCATCCTTAACAGCGCCATGCAGCTCACGCTGCCGGAGTGGGTGCGGGCCCGCGGGCTTTCCGTCTACCTCATGGTGACCACCGGGGCGCAGGCGGTTGGCGCCGTCGTGTGGGGTTCCCTGGCCACCGCCTACGGCTACGCACCGGTGCTGGCTGCGGCGGGAGCCGTCCTGGGGGCAGCGGGGCTGAGCGTCACCGTGCTGCCGCTGCTGCCGCGCACCGGCCGGCTGGACCGCAGCATCGCGGAAGCTGACCTGGGGATCGAGGCGACACAGGAGCCGGCCCCCGACGCCGGGCCGGTCACCATTCTCATCGCCTATGAACTGGCTCCCGGGAAGGCTGCGGAGTTTGTTCAGCTCATGCATGAGGTGCGTCTCTCCCGGATGCGCACCGGCGCGCGGGACTGGGAGCTGGTCCACTCGGTGACGGATGCGCGCCAGTTCCGCGAGATTTACGACGTCGCGACCTGGCGCGAATACCTGCGCCAGGAGCAGGAGCGCATCACCGGAGAGGATCGGAAGCTCATTGACAAGGCGGCGGGCCTGGCCGAGGAGGAACCGCGCATCCGCTGGTTCCTCCCGGCGTCGGCCTGATCCGCTAGGCCAGCTGCTCGCGCACCAGCGGTGCAACCTCGGTGCCGTACAGGCGGATGCAGTTCATCAACAGCTCGTGCGGCAGGGTGCCCAGGCTGTATTTAAGGTCAAAACGGCTTAGCTCCAGCTCCCGGGCCACTCGAACGATCTTGGCGGCAACGGTCTGCGGGGAGCCGATGAACAGGGCTCCGTCCGGGCCGGCGGACGCGAGGTAATCACTGTGGGTGGTGGGGCTCCATCCGCGCTCGCGCCCGATCCGGTTCTGCATCCGCTCGAAATGCGGCCAAGCCTCCTCGAGCGCCTGCTCGTCAGTGGCAGCGACATAACCGGGGGAGTGCGCGCCCACAGGAAGCAGGGGTCGGCCGAACTGGTCCAGCGCCCGCTTGTACAGGTCTACAAACGGCGCGAACCTTGCCGGTTCGCCGCCGATAATGGCCAGCATCAGCGGCAGCCCGTAGTGGGCCGCCCGGACCACGGACTGGGGTGTGCCCCCGACGGCGATCCACACCGGCAGCTCACCGCCGGCGGTGGGGGGATAGACCCGCTGGTTCTGCAGCGGGGCCCGCGTGTTGCCGCTCCACGTCACCGGGGTTTCGCGGCGCAGTTCAGCAAAGAGCTCCAGCTTTTCCTCGAAGAGCTCGTCGTACTGCGCCAGTTCGAGCCCGAACAGCGGAAAGGACTCCGTAAAGGAGCCGCGGCCCAGGATCACTTCGGCGCGGCCGTTGGAAACGGCGTCGAGGGTTGAGAACCGCTGGAAGACCCGGATCGGATCGTCGGAGCTCAGGACGGTGACCGCCGAGCCCAGCCGGATCCGGCTGGTCTGCCCGGCAATCGCGGCGAGGACCACCTCCGGCGCCGACACGGCAAAATCCTCCCGGTGATGCTCTCCGATGCCAATGAAATCGATGCCGACCGAGTCGGCCAGCACCGCCTCTGCCACCACGTTGCGCAGCACCTGGTGCTGCGGCAGCCGTTCGCCTCCGGCGTCCGAGGTGACATCACCGAAGGTGTCCAATCCGAGTTCCAGCCGCTGTCCCATGGTGCTCCCCATCCCCGCAAAGTTCATGTGTTTGCATTTAGTGTAGCCGGGGCGGACAGGCTCCTGTGTTCCTCCGCCTCGTTTGTCCCTCGCC
Organism: Arthrobacter sp. Z1-15; assembly: GCF_054792395.1. NCBI lineage: Bacteria > Bacillati > Actinomycetota > Actinomycetes > Micrococcales > Micrococcaceae > Arthrobacter > Arthrobacter sp. Z1-15. Next base: position 493,671 of record NZ_CP096454.1, read on the forward strand.
CCGGGCCCGCAGGGCGGGCAGGGAGATGGGCGGAACTGCCTGTTCCGGGGAGCGTCCGGCCAGGCAGGGCTGCGGCCTGCGGCGCCGAGGGCTGACGCTGGTTTGGCCTGCAGTTGCGTGCACGGGAGCACGGGGGAACTCACAGGGGACCCTCTGGGGAAATTTCATTGAGTGATCCCCCCAGCGGATAGACTTGAGGACGGTCCGGAGCCCGTGGTGCGGGTTCCGCAGGGGACCAGCCGCAGATGGTGCAAGCGATCAAGCGATCAAGCGATTAGTTGAGGTATTTTGCGAGACTTTAGTGCACGCCTGGCCACCGCCGAGGAAAAAGAGAAATGGGACAGCCACGTGCAGTCCAACCCGGGCGGCGGGAACGTGCTGCAGTCCGCGTCCTACGCGGAGGTTAAATCTCACCACGGATGGAATCCCATCTACTTGGTGTTTACCGGCCGCGGCTATACGACATACAACCTGGCAATCGAAAAAAAGGTGCCCGGATTGGGCAGCCTCTGGTACCTCATCAAGGGCCCCGATGTTGCTGAGCCCTCGCATGTGCCGGAGGTCCTCGACGCGCTGCGCCGGTTCATCAAGGAATCCAAGCGAAACGTGTTTGCCGTGAAAGTGGAGCCGGACATCGTCGACAGCCCCCAGGTGCGGGCCCAGTTCGAAGGTGCCGGCCTGGTCAAGACCTTCAACCTGCAGCCCAACGACTCCACTGCGCTGCTGGACACCACCCCGGACATCGAGCAGGTCCTGAAGAACATCTCCTCGCGCGGGCGCAACGCTGTCCGCCGGGCAATCCGGGAAGGCGCCGACGTCCGCCGGGTGGAGCCCACCGAAGAGAACATGCGCACCATGTACAAACTGATGAGCCACATCGAGGACCGCTCCTCGGCCCGGATGCGCTCCTACGAGTATTACCACCGCTTCTGGTCCAACTTCGTGGAAGCAGGCCAGGGCCGGTTCTACTTCGCCTTCGAAGACGGCGAGCCCACCGTAGGTGCCTTTGTCATCGCCTACGGAAAGAAGGGCACCTACAAGGACGGGGGGTCCAAGCCCCGCCGCAGCCAGTACGGTGACTCGCACCTGGTCCAGTGGACGGCCATCTCCGAGCTGAAGGAAGACTTCGGAATCGAGGAGTATGACTTCTGCGGGACGCCTCCCAGCGACCAGTTGAAAAACAAGGAACACCCCCACCACGGCCTGGGTCTTTTCAAGACCAGCTTCTCGAAGACCGTCACGGACTTCGTGGGCTGCTACGACCTGGTGCTGGACCCGGTGCGGTACAAGATCTGGAACACGATCGGCGAACGCGTCGCGCGGCAGATCTACTGGCGCCGTCACCAGCAGCCGTTTTACTAACAGCAAAAGCCTGAACGGGATTCAGGCAACAGAGGCGAAAGGGTGAGTCCTTTGGAAAACACGTCCGATGCAGACCGCCAAAAGCCTGCACAGAACCCCGATCCGATGGTGGGGCTGATACCGGTTATCCAGTCTCCCGGCAACGGTGGAACTTCCGGAAACCAGCCTTCAGGGCAGGGGCCAAAGGCCGCGGGGGGAAGCAAAAAAGCACCCGCCGGCGCGAAGATTCGGCGCCCTGCCGCTCCCGGCAAAGCGCCGAAGGGCTCCGGGTCCGCCGGCACCGCTGGCCTGCCCACTGGCCCCGGCGGTTTTGGGCTCAGGAGCACCCGTCCCAAACCGCCGCCGCCCACCACCTCCGTCATGCAGACTCCCGTCAAGGGCACTTCGGGCGGAACGGGTACAGGACGCATCCGGTTGCCCTCCGGAGGGTTCGGCGGCGGCAAGTCTGCCCAGCCGTCAGAGACGGCGCAGCCGCCGCGGAAGCCGCGCGCCCGCAAGACCGTGCCGGGGCAGCACGGCACGAGTTCCAGCGCAGCCCGGCAGCAGGACCGCTCATCGGCAGCGGCCCGCCGGATGCTGCGCAAGCTGGTGCAGGGAGAGACTCCTCCCACCCAGGCCATGTCCATCGTGGAGCGGCTGGCAGGTTCCCCGTACGCCAACCCCCTGGTGCGAACCGCGGGCCCGGATGCATCGGCGCGGAAGACCCTGGACCTGGCCCTCAGCCTGGCCGAAACCATGTTCCGCTACGGTGCCGGTGCCCTTGAAGTGGAGACGGCGATCATCGCAGTGACCGCTGCCTTTGGCCTGGAGAGCATCGAGGTGGACATCACCAACCAGTCGGTGCTGCTGAACTACTCGCCCAAGGACCAGACGCCCATCACGGTCATGCGCGTGGTGCGCTCGTGGACCAACAACTATGCCGGGTTGGGGCTGGTCCACCAGCTGGTGACGGACATTATCGACGGCGGAATCTCGCGCGCCGAAGCTTCCAACCGGCTGAATGAGATCACCCATCAGCCGAAGCCGTTCCCGAGGTGGGCCGTGACGGCCTCAACCGGCGTGTTTGCCGCGGCTATTGTGGGCTTCATCGGCGGCGGACCGCTGGCTTCGCTGGTGGCTTTCCTCAGTACCGTCCTGGTCAGTCTCCTGCAGCGGCTGCTGGGACGCTGGCGGGTGCCGGACTTCTTCAGCACCGCTGCCAGCGGCTTTGTCGTCACCGCCATCGCCATGCTGTTCTGGTCCTTCGACGTGCCGATCTCTCCGGGCATTGTGGTGGCCGGCGGGATCCTGCTGCTCCTGCCGACGGGCCGGCTGGTCTCTGCCGTGCAGGATGCGATCAACGGGTTCCCGGTTACTGCTTCGGGACGTTTCCTGTCAGCGTTCCTGACCTTCGGAGCGCTGGTGGCAGGCATCGCCGTCGCGCTTGTTGTGGGGGCGCTGGCGGGCATGCCGAGGCTGGACGTGACCAACGTTGCCGCCTCGCAGTACCCCTTCGCGGTGACCATGCTGCTGCTGGCCGTGGCGCTGGGCACGATCTGCGTGGTGGAACAGTCTCCGATGAATCTGGTGCTGCCCACCGTCCTGACCGGAGCGGCGGGCTTCCTGGTGTTCCAGCTGTCGGAAATGGTGGGCGTTGGCCCCCGGCTCACGCCGGCCGTCGCTGCCATTTTCATCGGCATGGTGGCACGGATGATCGCGCTTCGAATGGGGGCGCCGCAGCTGATCGTTGCTGTTCCGGCAGTGCTCTTCCTGTTCCCCGGGCTGAGCATCTTCCGCGCCATGTACGGCCTGAGTATCGGTACCGACGACTTCACCGCCGGCGCCGTCGGAATCTTCAATGCGCTGACGGTGATCCTGGCGATTGCCGGCGGCGTGGTGTTCGGCGACAACCTCGCCCGGCCCCTGACGCGAAACCTGTCCGGCAATGACCGCCGGAACCGGCGCCGGTAGGCAGCCGGCGGAAAGGCCCCGGACGGCAAGAATCTAGAGGATTTTGCCGACCGGGGTCTTTTTTTCTGCCTGGAATGCGTCTTCTGTGCGCCCCGCAGCCCAGTATCCGGACAGCGACACCTGCCGGCGTTCCAGTCCGCGCATCGTGAAGAAGACATCCCGCAGGGCCTTCATTGCCTCCCGCTCGCCGTGCGCGAAGACCTGAACGTCGTTGCTTGGCCAAGGCGCGGCCGAGACGGCTGCCGCCAGCATGCCGGTGTTTCCCGCCGGCGTGTCCCCCCGGTACAGCCAGGTCACGGAGATGCCTTCCGGCGCCGTGAGCGGCTGGCGGTCCTCGGGGCCGCCCACCTCCAGGAACACCTGCCCGACGGCGGAGGCCGGCAGGGCCTCCAGCACCGCAGCCGTGGCGGGCAGGGCGGATTCATCGGCAGCGAACAGATACCAGCCGGCGTCGGGGTCGGGATTGAACGCACCCCCTGGCCCCGAGAACGTCAGTGCTTCACCGGCTCTAGCCTGTGCGGCCCACGGGCCGGCCAGGCCTTCGTCCCCGTGCACCACAAAATCAATGGCCAGCTCGCGGGCGGCAGGGTTCACGCTGCGGACCGTGTAGGTGCGCGACACCGGCCATTCCTCCCGGGGAAAGGAACTCCGAAGGGACTCGAGGTCGGACGTCCCGTCCAGCGGTTTGCCGTCCGGGCCAAACCAGATTTTGCAGTAGGCGTCGGCGCAGCCGTTGGCGGTGAAACTGCCGAAGTTCGGACCGCCGGCATAAATGCGGACCATGTGAGGCGTCAGCTGTTCCCGCCGCAGGACCTCGAGGGTTAGCAGCGGGCGGGCCCGGCGGGGCACGTCCTGCGCGGGCTTCTCGGCGGGCACGGAAGGGTCAGGCATGCGGGTTGGTCTCCTCGGTAAAGGGTTTCTCCTACCGTATCGCGTCCAGCCGCCAGTCCACCGGCTGTGCTCCCTGCTCCTGCAGCAGTTCATTGGTGCGGCTGAAAGGGCGGGAGCCGAAGAACCCGCGCGACGCGGAAAGCGGGCTTGGATGGGCCGATTCAATCCGGGGTGTGCCTTCCAGCAGCGGAACGATGGACCGTGCATCGTTGCCCCAGAGGACAGCCACCAAAGGGACGGGGCTGCCGTCGGAAGAGCGGCGGCCGGCCACGGCGCGGACAGCCAGTTCGGTGATCTGCTCCCAGCCGCGCCTCCGGTGCGACCCGGCGCTGCCGGCGCGGACCGTCATGACCCGGTTCAGCAGCAGGACACCCTGGTCGGACCAGGCACTGAGATCGCCGTGCGGGCACGGGGGGATGCCCAGGTCTGCGTCGAGTTCCTTGTAGATGTTGTTCAGGCTCCGCGGCAGCGGGCGCACGCCGCGGTCCACCGAGAAGGACAAACCGACGGCGTGGCCGGGAGTCGGGTAGGGATCCTGGCCAATCAGCAGGACCTTGACGTCAGCAAGCGGGCGGGAAAATGCCCGGAGAATATGGCCCGGAGCGGGCAGCACGGGAAAGCCGGAGCGGCGCTCCTCCTCAAGGAATCCTGCGATTCGGTGTAGTTCCGGGGCGGCCGGGGCCAGGGCCCTGGCCCAATCCGGTGCCATGAAGTCTGTCAGCGGCGCTGGAGCCGCGAAAGGGAACGGTTCTCCCTCCGTGCCGGAGCCGGAGCCGGACCCGGGTCCCTCGGCGGCGGATGGCAGTGAAAAGAGTGTCGGATCATTAGAGCTCACGTTTCCACCCTAGGTCCGGAAGTATTTGCGCGTCATTCCTCGCTGCCCGACTGATGCACGCCGCTGCGGCCTCCGAGTTCCTCCGGCAGGTTCTGCACGGGAATCACCACCGTGTCGGCCAGCTTCCAATCGATGCCGGCGCAGCCCTCGCGTGCCTCTGCCAGCCGGGACAGTGACAGGGGCGTGCCCTTGACGGGCACCACGAAGGCTTCGACATGGAAGACCTGGCCCTGGTCGCGCATCCGCACCCCGGCTGCCTCCACCCACGGCAGCCCGTGCAGATAGCCCGTCACTTCTTCCGCCAGCGGGTGCGGCTCCGCTTCATCGAAGGTGGTAGCCGCCGTGTCCACGAGGTCGGTGACCGCCCCGCGCATGTTGCGCAGCCCGTCGCGAAGGATGCTCAGGGCGATGAAGAGGGCGGCGGCTGCATCAGCCCACCAGAAACCGAGCCCGATTCCCGCGACCCCGACGATGGAACCCACCGCGGTCATCCAATCGGCTTTGTTCATGTCGGCGTCCGCATACAGGACCTTGTTGTGGAGCTGCCGTGCGAGGCGGATCTTGATTCGACCGACGATCACCGGAGGGATGGTGGTCACCGCCATTACTGCCATCATCAGCCAGCCCAGCCAAATCTGGCTTCCGAAGATTTCTACTGTGCCGATCGGCGGATGCTCGCCTTTCATCAACCCCGTCGCCGACTCATAGATGAGAAAGGACCCCATGACAGTCAGCGCCACGGCCGCCACCAGATGGGCGACGCCGATGGAACGGTGATAGCCGTACGGGTAGCGGGTGCCCGGCGGCCGGGCCACGAGGCGGACGGCGAGCAGGAAGGCCAGCGGCGGGATGAAGGAGAGCATGTCCTCGATCCAGGCTGCCCGCATGGCCTGGGAGTTGCCCATGACCAGGAAGACGGCAGTCACGGTGACCGCAAGGAAACCGATGGTTATCCACTCCAGCCGCACGGCGCGGCGAAGTGCGTCAGATTGCTCTTGGGGCAGTTCGGTCCGTCCCTGCTGCCTGGTCATTTGCCGGCCTCCCTGTCGGCCAGGAATTGTTCAAGGCGTGAAAGGAACGCGTTTTCGCCCAGCGGCGCCGCCAGTACATGTTTCTCTGAGTCTCCCCAGCGGTTGGTGCTCTCGGCATAGGGTCTTGTCACCGCCGCTTTGTCGGTCCACGGGGTTGACTCGGTCAGCCCGCCGATCACCAGGTCCAGGTCGCCTTGCTTGAGGGCCTCCATGAGGTACTCTTCGCCGCCCTCGACCCATTCAACACCGGCATCCAGGGACTCGGCGAAATCCCGGGCCAGGTCGGCTTCCGTGCCCGCCGGTTCAGCCCCGCCAACGTCCGTGGCCGGCGGGGAGTGGGATACGCCCACCCGAAGGGTGCCGCCCGTGACACGGTCCAGTGTCCCCTCCGGATCTGCTGGAAAGTTTGAACACGACGCCCCGGCAAAGGTGAAGGCAACCAGCAGCAGTGCTGCCACCGTCCGGGTTCCGAGCTTCGCAAACATAGCATCAGACCATAGCCCACAACGGCGTTCCCCCGGTGCTGTTTCCCACATCCGGCGGTGCGGGCAGCCGGGCCTGCGGCTGGGGGAGCGGCCGGGGGACCCCCGGCGTTCAGCGGAGAAAGCCCGCCGAATGACAAGCCTGTTATTTCCCAACTAGCATAGAGAGGGAAACCGACAACCGATCTGGGAGCATCCTGTGGCCGAAACAACCGAAGCCTTCTCGTTGGACGGCACGGTTGACCCCGACAGTCCGCTCGGGGAACAGGAACAGCAGATGCTCGCACTGGAGCGGGCCTGGTGGAAATACGCCGGGGCGAAGGAACAGGCCATTAGGGAGCTGTTCGGCATGTCCGCCACCCGCTACTACCAGGTGCTGAACGCTCTGATCGACACCGAGGATGCCCTGGCTCACGACCCGATGCTGGTCAAGAGACTGCGTAGACTACGTACAACCCGTCAGCGCGCGCGCACCGCCCGTCGTTCAGGCTCTGACGTCTAACCGGCGCCACCTGATACCAAGGACTGATACCTCACCATGAGCAAATACCCCCGGGATGAGTTTGACAAGGTTCCCGAGACGTCATCACGCCAGGGCGTTCACCGCGAACGGCTGATTCCGTCGCGGTCCGGCAGCCTTGGCCTGATCATTACCGTCGGAGTGCTGGCCCTGATCCTGGGCCTCGCGGCCTTCTTTGTCCTGCCGCGGCTGGGCATCGGGCAGGACGGCGCTGCCCCGGCACCGGTGTCCGACTCGTCCCAGCCGGCGGTTACCCCGGAACCCGAGCCCACCGAAGCCGAGCCTGCCCCGACCGAGTCAGCGGAGCCGGCGCCGTCGGAGACGCCCGAGCCGTCGCCAACGCCCGAGCCGAGCGATTCCCCGACGCCCGAGCCGTCGCCCACCCCCGAAGCCGCGGTGGACCGCAGCCAGCCCGTGGTGGTGCTTAATGCCAGCGGGATCGGAGGGCTCGGCGCGAATCTTTCCGCGCGGATTGCGGGCGACGGCTGGGCCACCGCGCAGGTCGCAAACTGGGGCGGAACGCCTCTCCAGACGTCGATCATCTTCTACAACGGTGCCGAGCAGCTGCCGAATGCCCAGGAGCTCTCACGAACTCTGGGGATCCCCACGCTCGCCGAATCTGCCGAATTCAATCTGGTGACCGTAGTTCCCGGCCCGGGATTCCAGTAGCCGGGAATACTGCCCGAACGTAAAAACTCCATAACGATCCTGCCGCAGTAATTGTGAGCTGCATCACGCTGGCTAAAGTGAGTGCCAGCCGTGCGACGCCGGTCCGAAGCAAGCATGTATCCGCTGTACCCGGACCGCCTGTGCGCCGGTCCGCTCCGCCACGACCACGTTGGCGGAACGCACGAGCAAACAAGGTTGGAGAAATGCACATGGCGCAGGGGATCGTCAAATGGTTCAACGGGGAAAAAGGCTACGGATTCATCACGCTGGATGAGGCCCAAACGGACGTTTTCGTGCACTGGTCCGCCATCCAGGCCTCGGGGTACCGCACCCTCGAAGAAGGCCAGCGGGTGGAATTTGAAATTGGTGAAGGCCAGAAAGGCCCCCAGGCGGAGGATGTGCGAGCCGTTTAGCGGCGCTTTTGGCACCTGCGCGAACCCCAACGGCGGCAACCGCTCCCGGGATGCCGCCGTTTGGTGTGTCAGGGGATCTCCAGGGATGGGCGGCACCCGGGGAATGTTGCCTGTGACCCGGACGTCGGAGAGTCGTGATCGCTTGCACTCAGTGTGTGAGAGTGCTAATTATTGAGTTAGCACTCTTGCCGTATGACTGCTAAATGCGGTCGGCGTTGAGTGAAACAGCAAGCCACTGAGGTGAGGGCCTGCGGGTGCGTAAAGAGATCGCACCCTCACGGCCCGTCCGTCGCGGGCACCGCAGTCTGGAATGCAACATCTAAGCACCCAGCATGACTGTTCCGGAAGGACGAAAGCCGTTATGGCCAAGATCATTGCATTTGACGAAGAGGCACGCCGTGGCCTTGAGCGCGGATTGAACATCCTCGCCGACGCCGTGAAGGTCACCCTGGGCCCGCGTGGCCGCAACGTGGTCCTTGAGAAGAAGTGGGGCGCCCCCACAATCACCAACGACGGCGTTTCCATCGCCAAGGAGATCGAGCTCGACGATCCCTACGAAAAGATCGGCGCCGAGCTGGTCAAGGAAGTTGCCAAGAAGACTGACGATGTTGCCGGCGACGGCACCACCACGGCAACCGTCCTGGCCCAGGCACTGGTGAAGGAAGGCCTGCGCAACGTTGCTGCCGGCGCCGACCCGCTGAGCCTGAAGCGCGGCATCGAGAAGGCAGTCGAGGCCGTCACGGCCGAGCTGCTGGCCTCTGCCAAGGAGATCGAAACCAAGGAGCAGATCGCCGCTACGGCTTCCATCTCCGCCGGTGACCAGCAGATCGGCGACCTGATCGCCGAGGCCCTGGACAAGGTCGGCAAGGAAGGCGTCATCACGGTCGAAGAGTCCAACACCTTTGGCCTCGAGCTAGAGCTCACCGAAGGCATGCGCTTCGACAAGGGCTACATCTCCGGTTACTTCGTGACCGACGCCGAGCGCCAGGAAACGGTCCTTGAGGATCCGTACATCCTGATCGTGAACTCCAAGATCTCCAACGTGAAGGACCTCGTTGCCGTTCTGGAGAAGGTCATGCAGTCCGGCAAGCCGCTGCTGATCATCGCCGAAGACGTTGAGGGCGAAGCCCTGGCAACGCTGGTTGTTAACAAGATCCGCGGCACGTTCAAGTCCGTTGCCGTCAAGGCCCCGGGCTTCGGCGACCGCCGCAAGGCCCAGCTCGCAGACATCGCCATCCTCACCGGTGGCCAGGTTATTGCCGAGGAAGTCGGCCTGAAGCTGGAAAACGCCACGCTGGACCTGCTGGGCAAGGCACGCAAGGTTGTTGTCACCAAGGACGAGACCACGATCGTGGAAGGCGCCGGCGATCCCGAGGAAATTGCGGGCCGCGTCAACCAGATCCGTGCCGAGATCGAGAACTCCGACTCGGACTACGACCGCGAGAAGCTGCAGGAGCGCCTGGCCAAGCTGGCCGGCGGCGTTGCAGTCATCAAGGCCGGTGCAGCCACCGAGGTTGAGCTGAAGGAACGCAAGCACCGCATTGAGGACGCTGTCCGCAACGCCAAGGCTGCGGTTGAAGAAGGCATTGTCGCCGGCGGCGGCGTTGCCCTCATTCAGGCCGGCCTGAAGGCCTTCGCAAACCTCAACCTCGAGGGTGACGAAGCCACGGGTGCAAACATCGTGCGCGTTGCCATCGACGCTCCGCTGAAGCAGATCGCCTTCAACGCCGGCATGGAGCCGGGCGTCGTCGTCGACAAGGTCCGCGGCCTGCCCGAGGGCTTCGGCCTGAACGCTGCAACCGGCGAGTACGAAGACCTGCTGGCTGCCGGCGTCAACGACCCGGTAAAGGTGACCCGCTCTGCTCTGCAGAACGCAGCCTCCATTGCCGGCCTGTTCCTGACCACCGAAGCAGTAGTTGCCGACAAGCCTGAAAAGGCAGCACCGGCAATGGGCGGCGGCGACGAAATGGGCGGTATGGGCGGTATGGGCGGCTTCTAGCAGCCCCGTGGTTCCGGCCTTGCGGCCGGGACCACACCACCGGCGAGCCGGCTGTCCCGCGGACCGAGAGGTTCAACGGACACACTGTTTCAATGGACACACTGTTTCAATGGACACACTGCTTTGCAGGAAAAGCGCGGCACCCCAGGCGGGTGCCGCGCTTTTGTGTTGTCCGTGGCCAGCGTTTCCGCGGGCCGGCTCGCGCGGGGGGCACCGCACGGACCAGTTCCGGCTCAGTGGCGGAACAGTGCCACGTTGGCTGCCTCAGTCTCTGCGTACTGCACGGACGCGTAGCCCAGCGCCTGGTTGATGGTGGCCAGTGATTCCTCCACCTTGGCCTGCGTGCTGCGCCACTCAGCGATCAGCGTCTGGAAGTTGGCCGATGCCTGGCCCTGCCAGGATTCGCTGAGGGACTGCAGCCCGGTCTGCATGCGGTTGATGTCGGACTGCAGGCGGTCGATCGTGCCGCGGACCTCGGCGCTTTTGGCATCCAGGGCCTCGCTGTCCACTGAGACAATTGCCATGGTGGTATCTCCCTTCGGAAGGTGAATGAGCCTTTGACGCTAGGCCAGCCACCAGTGCTTCCGAGCCCGCGGACGCCCGCAGTGGATAACCGCGCCGGACACCGCTCTTTCGCGCTGCTGTGGAGGACAGGAAGGGGAAGGGGGGAAGGGGGAAGGGCGGTAGGGGGAAGGGGAAGAGCCTGCGCGGGAGCTTCAGGCCCCGTGATCCCTGTCCAGGTCTTCCGGGGCGCGGTACGGCAGCCGGATGGACATGGTGGCGCCGCCGCCTTCAGTTTCCGACAGGCGGACCGTGCCGTCATGCTGGGCCACCAGCGCCGCGACGATGGCCAAACCCAGGCCGGTACCGCCGGTTTCCCGGTACCTCGACGAGTCCGCCCGGTAGAACCTTTCGAAGACCCGGGCGGCGTCCTCCTCGGAAATACCCGGACCATGGTCGCGGATTTCCAGCACCGCGTCCGAGCGGTTGTGAATCACCGGGGCCACGCCCACGGCAATCTCGATGGGGGATCCGTCGGGGGTGTAGCGCAGGGCATTCGTCATCAAATTGGCCACGACCTGCCTCAGACGCGCCTCGTCGCCGACAGTCGGCGCCGGCCGCGGCTGCTGGCCGTCGAGGCCGACTACGCGGATCTCGCGTCCGGGAGAACTGGCCCGGGCGTCCATGGCTGCATCATTGCCCAGGAGCAGCAGGTCCACCGGCGCGTATTCCAGCGGGCGCTGTTCATCCACGCGGGCCAGGGTGAGCAGGTCTTCCACCAGCTGGCCCATCCGTTTTGCTTCGCTCTCAATCCGGCCCATGGCCGCGGCTATCTCTTCGGGCTGCTGCAGCGCTCCGTGGCGGTACAGCTCCGAGAACCCGCGGATCGTGACCAGCGGGGTGCGCAGCTCATGCGAGGCGTCCTGAACGAAGCGGCGCATTTTCTGCTCCGACTTGGTGCGTGCCGCGAAGGCGGTCTCAATATGGGCCAGCATCGCGTTGAGCGAACGGGACAGCCGGCCAATCTCAGTGGCGGGATTGCCGACATCCACACGCCGGGACAGATCCCCGGCGGCAATCGCGGCAGCGGTCTTCTCCACCTGGCTGAGCGGCCGGAACTGGCGCGTCACTGCCCAGTAGGCAATGCCGGTGGCGCCCAGGGTTCCCAGCAGCCCCACCGAGAAGACCAGTGAGGCGGCTTCGTCGACAGTGGTGGCCACGGAGTCCAGGGGCAGGGCTACGGCCACCGATCCCGAGCTCTCCAGGGCAAACACCTTCACCCGCCAGCCTTTACTGCCGGGCATGGTGCCCGGAACCGTTTTGCCCTGCTGGTCGAGCTCGCGCACCTCCTCTGCCGTGTAGTGGGGGACTACGGGAGTATCGTCACGGGGGTCGGAATGCGTCTCGGGACCGTGGGTTCCGTCGTCAGCCAGGTACAGGCCGTAAAACTGGAACAGCGAGGTGTCGGTTGCCGGGCCGTCGGCAATCAGATAGCGCGAAACGGCGGGCGCGTTGTCCCGGATCTCCACGTCCAGACGGTCCACCAGAATCTGCCGCAGCACATAGATCGTGGCCAGCCCCGTGATGGTCACCGTAATGACCATGAGGACAGCCATGATGGCTACGAGCTGTGAGCGGAGGGAGGCTGATTTCCAGCGGCGGAGCAAGGCTTAGCGCTTCTCCGACGTGCGCAGCAGGTAGCCCACGCCGCGCTTGGTCTGGATCAGCGCCGGAGCGTCCGGGCTGCGGTCGATCTTGCGGCGCAGGTAGGAGATATAAGACTCAACAATCGAGGCGTCACCGTTGAAGTCGTACTCCCAGACGTGGTCCAGGATCTGCGCCTTGGAGAGCACCCGGTTGGGGTTCAGCATCAGGTAGCGCAGCAGCTTGAACTCGGTGGGTGACAGGTCGATGGTGACACCGCCGCGGCGTACTTCGTGGGCGTCGTCGTCGAGCTCCAGGTCATCCACGCGGATGACTGCGTCGTCGTCCTCCAGGGGCTGGGTGCGGCGTAGCACGGCGCGGATGCGGGCCACCACTTCGTCCAGGCTGAAGGGCTTGGTGACGTAGTCGTCGCCGCCGACGGTCAGGCCGGTGACCTTGTCCTCGGTGTCGTCGCGGGCGGTCAGGAAGACCACGGGGAAGTGCTGGCCGGCGGCGCGCAGGCGGCGGGTGAGCGTAAAGCCGTCCATGTCCGGAAGCATCACGTCCAACACCGCAAGGTCCGGGTTGTGGGAGTCGACGGCGGCGAGGGCCTCGCGGCCGTTGGCCGCCGCGACGACATCGAACCCGGCGAAGCGCAGGGAGGTGGAAAGGAGTTCGCGAATATTGGGCTCATCATCCACTACAAGGAGACGAGCTTCAGGTCCGGATGATTTATTCACTTCCCCAGTTTCTTACATTTAGCTGTGCGTTGTCTGTAGGTGAGCAGGATGAATCCCAAAAGAAGCCGAGGTGCCGGAACTGCCCGCGGGTTCTCCCGCTATACGGGCTTTTCGATGTCCGACGCGTCAAGGATGGAGTAGGCGTAGCCCTGCTCCGCCAGGAAACGCTGCCGCTTGGCCGCGAACTCCTGGTCGAGGGTGTCCCGTGCCACCACCGTGTAGAAGTGGGCGGCCTTGCCGTCTGCCTTGGGGCGCAGGAGCCGGCCCAGGCGCTGGGCCTCCTCCTGCCGGGACCCGAAGGACCCGGAGACCTGGACCGCAACCGAAGCCTCGGGCAGGTCGATGGAGAAGTTGGCGACCTTGGAGACCACCAGGGTAGTCAGCCTGCCCTCCCGGAATTCGTTGAACAGCCGCTGGCGTTCCTTCACGGGGGTGTCGCCCTTGATGACCGGGGCGTCCAGGCGTTCAGCCAGTTCATCGAGCTGGTCCAGATACTGGCCGATCACCAGGGTCTGTTCACCGGCATGGCGGCGCACCAGCTGTTCAACGACGCCGGTCTTGGTTTCCGACGTCGAGCACAGCCGGTACTTGTCCCCGTCCTCCGCCATGGCGTAGGCCACCCGCTCATCGCGCGGCAGGTCCACCCGGACCTCGATGCACTCGGCCGGGGCAATGTAGCCCTGTGCCTCAATGTCCTTCCACGGCGCGTCATAGCGCTTGGGCCCGATGAGCGAAAAGACCTCGCCCTCGCGGCCGTCTTCACGCACCAGGGTGGCGGTCAGGCCCAGCCGGCGCCGTGCCTGCAGGTCAGCCGTCATGCGGAAGATCGGGGCGGGCAGCAGATGCACCTCGTCGTAAATGATCAGGCCCCAGTTGTTCTTGTCCAGCAGTTCCATGTGCGGGTACAGGCCGCCGCGCTTCAGCGTCAGCACCTGGTAGGTGGCAATGGTGACCGGCCGGACTTCCTTCACAGCGCCGGAATACTCGCCGATTTCGTCCTCGGTCAGGGAGGTGCGCTTGAGCAGCTCGTCCTTCCACTGCCGGGCCGAGACGGTGTTGGTGACCAGGATCAGGGTGGTTGTGGAGCTGGTGGCCATGGCGGCGGCACCCACCAGGGTCTTGCCCGCGCCGCAGGGCAGGACGACGACGCCGGAGCCGCCGGCCCAGAAGTTCTCCGTCGCCAGCTTCTGGTACGGACGCAGGGCCCAGCCATTCTCTTCGAGCAGGATGGGATGCGGGGTGCCGTCGATGTAACCGGCGAGGTCCTCCGCCGGCCAGCCGAGCTTCAGCAGCAGCTGCTTGAGCTGGCCGCGCATGGAGGACTGCACCACCACGGTCTCGCCGTCGATCCGCGGACCGAGGAGGGGCTGGATTTTTTTGGCGTGCAGGACTTCCTCCAGCACCGGGTAGTCGTTGGTGCGCAGCACCAGGCCGTGCTGCGGGTCCTTTTCCAGGCGCAGCCGGCCGTACCGGGACATCGTTTCCTCGATGTCCACCAGCAGCGAATGCGGCACCGGAAAACGGGAGTAGTTCAGCAGGGTGTTCAGCACCTGCTCGGCGTCCAGTCCCGCGGCCCTGGCATTCCACAGTCCCAGCGGCGTCAGCCGGTAGCTGTGGATGTGCTCCGGGGCGCGTTCCAGCTCGGCGAAAGCCGCTATGGCATGCCTAGCCTCGGTGGCCTGTTCATGGTCCACTTCCAGCAGGATGGTCTTATCACTCTGGACAATCAACGGTCCGTCAGCCATGCGCCGGGGTATCCTCCACTATTTCCACATCCATGATTCGGTGCACCGACACCACTCGCTCTACGTCGCGGCGGGGGTCAAAGACCCTCACCCTTCCGTCGGTGACTGATAAGGGAACGAAAATTTCCTGCCGCTGATTCCCCTGGCCGTCCACGACGCCCATCCGCACCGAGCTCCGCGTCCGGATTGCTTCGCGCAGGATCTCCAGGCCGACCAGCGGCTGGCTCTCGGAGCGGCCGGCGACGGGCGGACCCTCGCCCCGGAGCGCCGCCAGCTGGTTCGCGACGTCGTCGTCGGTCAGCTCCCAGGGGTTCAGCCTGGTTTTTGACGTCGCCGCCACCGTCACGGGATGCGCATGGGAACCGGCGACCGGGCGGGCGCGGCCCTCCAGTGCCGGGGAATATCCGAGTTCGCGCAGGGAGTAGGAAAGTTCCTGGGCGCTGGCGACGGAGCCGACGACGGTGGGAGAAAGGCGCACCAGGCCCAGCGACGCGGTGCGCGGGTCTGCGAGCAGGCCGGTCAAACCCTCTTCGTCGTCGCTGCGCAGATACGACGCGGCAGCGCCCACCCGGAGCCGTCCGTAGCGGGCAGCGGTATCCTCCACGAGGTACTTCAGCGGCTGGGGCACCTCAGTGGCGGAATGCCGGTGCAGGAAGCCGAGGATGCCGGCGGCGTCCTGTCCGCTGTCCAGTGCCCTGCGGATGGAGCCCTCGGAGAACCGGTAGATGGCAGCCGGGCCCTGCCCCTCCGGGTCGGAAACGGATGCCAGCCGGCGTGCCACTCCCGGTTCAAGGTAGCCGGGAGCCACGGCGGTCAGATCCGCCTGCAGCAGGAAGGCATTCAGCGGCTCCGGAAGGGCATCGCGCAGGCGCTGCGCGGCGCCGTCCCAGTCCCCGGCAGCGACGGCGGCACCGAGGTCGGTCAAGGCGCCGGAGCCCAGCAGGCCCAGCTGGGCCGCCTCTTTCAGGATGCCCGGAACCAGGCGGGCGAACCGGCGCTGGAGCCGGGGCTGATGCCAGGTCAGGGCGCTGACCAGCGCCTCCGCGTCCAGGGCTCCGGTGCTACCTTCCTCACCGGCGTCCTCGGCGGCAAACCGGGCGAGCATCTCCAGCGCCCGTTGCCGGACCAGCGGAGCGTCCGGGCGTGAGGCTTCGGCGGCCAGGGCATTGATCGCTCCGCCGCCCGGAAGCGGACTGCCGACCAGCGAGGGGGCGCGGTCCGCATCCAGCCAGGCCCGGACCAGCTGCTTCCACTGGTCGTGCCGGTCCGAGGTCAGCCAGGTTCCCTCCGTGGTGCACCAGCGGGACGTGGTCACGTCCAGTGACAGCAGGCCGGCCAGCGCGGCAAGTTCCAGCAGCCACGCGGTGGCCGGCGCGTCGATGCGCAGCGATTCCGAAACGCGCCGCACTTCCCGAACCCCGACCCCGCCGGATCTGAGAGTGCTGATGGGAGTGGTTTTTGCCACGGTCAGTAGTTCAGTGACCAGGCGGAGGGTTTCGGCCACCGCGCCAAAGGCGGCATTGTCACGGACACTGTCCGGTACGCTGCGGGTCACCGGTGCCGGCGGCTGGAGCTTGAAGTCGGAGACGATGACGTGGCCGCGGGAGGCCTGTCCCACCGGCCGCGGGAGTTCGACGTGCAGGGCGTCCAGGGGGACGAGCAGGCCGCGGGCCATCAGCCACTCCACCGGGGTGGGGGAGGGGTTGTCCAGGACAGCCCGCCCCATGGCGGCCTTCTTGGGAATGGCGCCGACGGGGGAGTACTTGAAACGGCGCAGCAGCTCCAGCGTTTGGGGCGGGGCATCGGCCATCAGCCGGGCCCAGCCCGCCGGGTCCGACACCAAATGGTGCAGGGAGTGCGCCGCAGTTGCGGGCGTATCCGCCCGCTCCATCGGAATGCCGCTCCGGCGCAGTCCTTCCACAATCCCGACCAGGCGCTGCCCGAATTCGGGATGCTGGACGGCAAGGGTGGAATACGGGCGTCCCAGGCCTGCCGGATACGCCCCGAGCGCTTCGCCCAGCACCGCCACCGGAAGGTAGAACCGGCGGGTGGCATCGGCTTTGGGAGCACCGGGATGCGGTGTGGCCCGGCGCAGCAGGGCCAGGGTGTGCAGGTGGTTCAGGATGGAATCCAGCGCCTTGATGGTGGAGCCGGCAATGGCGCTCTTCAACCACGAGGCCGTGGTGCTGAGGTGGGAGTCCTCGTTGGTGGTCAGGTCCACGGCTTCGAGGACCTGCAGTTCCGGAGAGGTGAGTTTTTCCAGCACGCGCTGGACGCTGATCCGGGTTGACGCCCGGGCCGCGAGGGCCTGGAAATCGGGAACCGGGGGAAGAATGAGATCTGGTCTGGCCGCGAGCAATTCACGCAGCTGGTCATCACTGCGTGCAGCTAGATCTTCGGCTAAAGCTCGGATCGCGGACATCGTCTCCACGTTACCCGACCCGGCGCCAAAACGGACGGATCAGCCGCGTCGCCTGCGGCGGATTCCGTCAATTACCAGGCCTGCCATCAGGAGGAACGCCACAGGGAGGGCGTAAAAGGCACCCGCGGCGTAACCGGGCCAGATGCTTTCCGACCGCAGCCCGGAGAGCACAACCACCGCCAGGCAGAGCAGTCCCACTACTGCAAGCAGGGCAGCTGCGCCGATGAGGATCCGGCGCCACCGCGGCCCCTCGGGCGCCGTTCGGTGCGGTGTCCGGCCGGCGGAAGGTGTGCTGGTGTCCATGGCGCTTAACGCTAACAGCGGAAATGACCGGGTCCAAAGGCTCGGGCACCGGGGAGGAATACCGGGGCGGGATATTCTAAAGGGAACAGACTTCCCCGTAGGATCTCTCCCGTAGTATCTGGATGGACAGTATCTGGATGCACCTGGTATCTCAGGGAGTACCCGGGCCGTGCATTCCGGCACACGGCAGGCACTGCGGGTTGCGGAACACTGCGGCAGTTACTACTGCCGCACTCAACAGCTAAGAACGAGGTAACCGAAGTGCCCATCGGCAAGGTCAAGTGGTTCGACACTGGTAAAGGTTTTGGGTTTCTGGCCACGGACGAGGGGCAGGAAGTGTTCCTGCACGCCTCGGCCCTTCCCTCCGGTGTGACCGAGGTGAAGCCGGGGACCCGGATGGAGTTCGGCGTTGCCGACGGCCGCCGGGGGCCGCAGGCCCTCTCGGCCCGCATCCTGGAAGCCCCGCCGTCGGTGGCGCGGGCGACGCGCAAAAGTGCCGATGACATGGCAGTCATTACCGAAGACCTTATTAAACTGTTGGATGCAGTCTCGAACGGCCTGCGCAAGGGCCGGTATCCCGACAAGAAGCATGCCACCAAGGTGGCGGCCGTCCTGCGTGCCGTCGCCGATGATCTGGACGTATAAGGCGGAGTCGCTGCATGACCATGAGCGCAACATCATCTTCCGAAGCTGCTGCTGAACAACCCACCCCGGCAGAATCGTCCGGCGGGTCCGCCGGCGCTCCCGCTGCCAAGGCACGGCGCACGCCGCGCCGTCCGTCCAAGCCCGACGCCGTACTGGCGGCCGCCGTCGATACTGCCCGGGCAGGACTTCTCGAAGTAGTTCCGGCCGAGCAGATCGGTGCCTACGCGGGTGCCGCTGCGGATGCCGAACGCCTGGTCACCCACCGGTTCGAGGCACTTCGTCCCGGATACAACGGGTGGCAGTGGTACGCCACGGTGGCCCGGGTGCCGCGCGGCAAGGCGGCAACGGTCTGTGAAGTCGGCCTGCTCCCCTCCGAAAACGCTGTTCTCGCTCCCGAGTGGGTGCCGTGGTCGGAGCGGGTCCGGCCCGAGGACGTCGCGGCGGAGGAAGCCGCCCAAGCACAGGAACAGGCAAACGCCCTGGCCCGCGCCGAAGCTGAAGCCGGCACCGACGACGACGACGACGACGCCGGGCAGTCCGGGACGGCACAGCAGGAGGACAGGACTCAGGAGGACAGGTAGGGCAGTGCCGGGGGCAGGGGTTTTCCAGTTGTTCATGGATCGGCGGTGAGCCGTGTTCCGTTCGCTTAGGCTCTTCAACTACCGCATTTGGTTTCTGGGAGCGCTGGTGTCCAACATCGGCACCTGGATGCAGCGGACTGCCCAGGACTGGCTCGTTTATGACATCCTGACCAACCAGGATGCAGCGGCGATGGGAATCGTCATGGCGCTGCAGCTTGGCCCGCAGCTGCTGCTGGCGCCGTGGGCAGGGCTGATTGCCGACACATACAACCGCCGCAAGGTCCTGCTTTTCACGCAGGTGGCCATGGCTGCGCTGGGTCTCGGCCTGGGCGTCCTGGTGCTTTCCGGCGGGGCCCAGCTATGGCACGTGTACGCCTTTGCGCTGGCGCTGGGCGTGGTTTCCGCCGTCGACGCGCCGGCACGGCAGAGTTTCGTCTCGGAAGTCGTCGGAGAAACCGACCTGCCCAACGCCGTCGCCCTGAACAGCGCCTCCTTTAACGGCGCCCGCCTGATCGGCCCGGCTGCGGCCGGCCTGCTCACGGTCGCCGTGGGGCCCGGCTGGGTTTTCCTTATTAATACGTTCACCTTTGGCGCGATGGTCCTGGCCCTGCTCAAGATGCGCAGCAGCGAACTGCGGGTCCTGCCCAAGGCAGCTCCGGGGAAAGGCCGCATCAGGGCAGGACTTCGGTATGTCCGCCGCCGGCCGGACCTGATGATGGTGATGCTGGCCATTTTTATCGTCGGCACGTTCGGGCTGAACTTCGCGGTCTACATTGCGGCAATGGCCCGAACCGAGTTCGGGCAGGACGCCGGAGTTTTTGGGCTGCTGAACTCGGTGATGGCGGTTGGGTCCGTGGCCGGAGCGCTGCTTTCGGCTCGGAGGGACAAACCCCGGCTGCGGTTCATCTTCGGGGCCGCCGGGGCTTTCGGCGCGGCCTGTCTGGTAGCCGCTGCCTCGCCGACGCTGCTGTGGTTTGCGGTCTCGCTGATTCCGGTCGGGCTGTTCGCCCTGACTTTGATGACCAGCGCCAACGCCTATGTCCAGACGACCACCACCCCCGTGATGCGCGGGCGGGTGATGGCCCTGTACTTCGCCATCTTTATGGGCGGCACACCCCTGGGCGCCCCGCTGGTGGGGTGGGTTTCCAACAGCTTCGGCCCGCGCTGGAGCCTGGGCGTTGCTGCTGCTTCGGGGATCATCACTGCAGTCGTGGGGTTCATCTGGGCCTGGCGGTCCCACCACCTGCGCATCTCCTACGACCGCGCGCGGCCCCGGCGGCTGCACCTGTCCACCAGTGAAACGGAGCAGGACCCGGACACTGTGTAGCGTCCGGATCCCGCGGATCCTGCAGGCCGGAGCCGGGCCCGCGACAGCGGACCGCGGCGCGGCTAGGAGTTTTCGATAACGAAGTCGATGCAGCGGAGCAATGCGCTCACGTCGTCGGGCTCAATCGCCACGAAAGTGGCAATGCGCAGCTGGTTGCGGCCGAGCTTGCGGTACGGTTCCACATCCACGACGCCGTTGGCGCGCAGGGTTTTCGCGACGGCGGCGGCATCGATGCTCTCGTCAAAGTCAATGGTGGCGATGACGTTGGACCGGTCTTCGGGGCGGGCCACAAACGGTGTGGCCACCGGTGACGCCTCAGCCCAGGAGTAGATCCTGGCGGCGGAGTCCGCCGTGCGGCCGGCGGCGAAGGCCAGGCCGCCGTTCGCATTCAGCCATTCAACCTGCGCGTTGAGGGTCACCAGGGTGGCCAGGGACGGCGTGTTGTACGTCTGGTTCAGCCTCGAGTTGTCGATGGCTGTCTGGAGGTTAAGGAAGTCCGGGATCCACCGGTCCGAGGAATTGATCCGCGCGGCACGTTCCAGGGCGGCGGGGGAGAACATGCCCAGCCACAGGCCCCCGTCGGAGGCGAAGTTCTTTTGCGGCGCGAAGTAGTAGACATCGGATTCGGCGAGGTCCACGTCCAGTCCGCCCGCAGCGGAGGTGGCATCGACCAGGATCAGGGCGCCGTCGTCGGCCCCTTCCACGCGGCGCACCGGCGCGGCGACACCTGTGGAGGTCTCGTTCTGCGGCCAGGCGTAGACATCGACGCCGGCTTCGGCCGCCGGATCCGGGCGCGTGCCGGGCTCGGCCTTCATGATGGAGGAAGCCGCCAGGAAGGGCGCCTTATTGGTGGCGGCTGCGAACTTGGAACCGAACTCGCCGAAGGACAGGTGCTGGGCCTTGTTGTCCACCAGGCCGAAGGAAGCCACGTCCCAGAAAGCAGTGGAGCCGCCGACGCCCAGCACGACCTCATAGCCCTCGGGAGCGCGGAACAGGCTCGAGAGTCCCTCTCGGATGCTGCCGACCAGGTTCCGGACGGGAGCCTGCCGGTGCGAAGTGCCCAGCAGGTTGGCTCCGGCGCGTGCCAGGGCCTCCATTTGCTCCGGACGCACCTTGGAGGGGCCGGCTCCGAACCGGCCGTCCAGTGGAAGGAGTTCAGCGGGGATCTTAAGCGCGGCGGTTTCGCCCATGGGTAATCGCTCCAAGCGGTAGGCAGGGTGCTCTGATGTGCCTTTCCATTCTGCCCCACCGGCCGGTTTCCCAGCCATTCGTGACCGACGGTTGCGGGCGGTCCAGCGGTGGGCGGAATTATCTGCACTCTGTACAAATAAGCTAACGTAAGGGGCAATAATGACCTCCGGCGGCGGTGTCCGCCGTTGTTCTCCTGAATCTTTCGCACGAGTAATCTTCCGCACGAGTAATAGGAGCGGCCTGTCATGACGGACCTCATCGACACAACTGAGATGTATCTGCGCACCATCCTTGAGCTCGAGGAAGAGAACATTGTCGCTCTCCGGGCCCGGATCGCGGAACGGCTGCGGCACTCCGGGCCAACGGTGTCCCAGACCATCGGCCGGATGGAACGGGACGGGCTCGTGGTGGTTTCCGGCAACCGGCATCTGGAGCTCACCGAGCTGGGCCGGCGGCGCGCCACCGAGGTGATGCGCAAGCACCGGCTGGCTGAACGGCTCCTTGCGGACGTGATCGGCCTGGACTGGGCCTATGTCCACGACGAGGCCTGCCGGTGGGAACACGTCATGAGCGAGCGGGTTGAACGCCGGCTCTATGAACTGCTGGGACACCCCACCGAATCTCCGTACGGCAATCCCATCCCGGGACTGGAAGGAATCGGCGGCACGGCCGCCGAGCTGTTCCACCACGGGGTCACAAACCTCGTTGCCGCAGTGGCCGCCGCCGAGCCCGGAACCAAGCTGACGCTGGTCCGGCTGGCCGAGCCGGTGCAGGTGGAACCGGAGCTGCTGACCCAGCTGGACGAGGCAGGGCTGCGCCCCGGGGCCGAGCTCACGGCCGAGGTGGTGGCGGGCTACATATCGGTGCGGGTGCCGGGCATCGAAGGAGCCCTGGAGCTTCCTCCAGAGGTCGCCTCACACGTGTTTGTGTCCACCGCCGGATAACGGAATGGTCTCTTTTGGCCGCCGTCCCTTATAGTGACTTACTGACGTTGAAATAGCACCGTTATCCGGGCCTTCCGCCGAACCCTGCCACTGGCCCGGAACTACAGACCGTTCAGGCAGGGGCGGAGGACCCATCAACTGGCAGCCGAGGCTGCCTTGGGGTGAAGCCTCCAGCATCAGCACACAGCCGCTTACAGGCGCACTGTGCCGAGTGTGGGGCCGAGTTTCTCTACTCGAATCCGACAGCTAACTTCGCAGGCATATGAGAGAGGTATATCTTGTCGAAGCACGCTGCCCCGGGCAGACGCCGCGCGTCTGCTCCGGCTACCGCCCCGCGTCCCCGGAACGGACAGGCCTCAGGCCGCCGCCGGGCTGAAACCAAATCGAACTCCATCGGTGATGCAGCACAGAAGGTCGCCATCACCGCAGCAACATCGGGCCTGATCCTTACCGTGGCCCTTCCCACCACCGCAGCCGTCAGCGAGCCAGTCCAGGAGATGCAGCCTGCCGCCGTCGAGGAAGCTGTAGTGGTTTCCGCTGATCCCAACGCCAGCGTTGACTTCGAGCGCGCTGCGCTGAGCAGCAAGTTTGATCCGGATGCGAAGCTGCGCCAAGTAGTGGTGGCCTCGGGCACGGAGATAGCCGCAGGTGCCGCGAAGGGTACTCTTGCCACTCCGCTGGCTGCGGACCTGGTTCAAACCTCCGGTTTCGGCTACCGGGTCAGCCCCATCACCGGCAGCGCCGGGGAGCTGCACCGCGGCCAGGACTTCGCAGCAGCCTGCGGCACCGATGTCACCGCTGCCGCTTCCGGCACCGTTACCTTCGCCGGCTGGCACGCCGGCGGGGGCGGTAACCGGATCGTCGTGGATCACGGCAACGGCGTGGAGACCACCTACAACCACATGTCCAACCTCGCGGTGGGTGTGGGAGCGAGCGTGGAACGCGGAGACCTGGTTGGTGCCAGCGGCACCACAGGCGCCTCCACAGGCTGCCATCTGCACTTCGAGGTCATGGTTAACGGGGAAGTTGTCGATCCGCTCGGTTGGTTGTGACCGCAGGATAACCATTCCGTGACCGGAACGTGACATTAAGCAAATGTTGTTGTACGCTCTTCCTCGTGCCTGATCGGCCAAAGATCGGGCACTCTCGAACAGATCGCCGAGCTCTGCCACTGTTTGAGATCCGTTCGCTACATCGCATGGCAGAGGCGGGGGAACCACATTCGGGTTTCGCAAGAAGCCCTAGGGGTTAAGTTGCACGGGCCTTACGGTCCAGCAGCCGGGTGACTCCCATCCGAATCCGACAGCTCACCTCGTAGGCATTGGGAGAGGCAAACTTGTGTCATCAGTAGCTCACGGCCGCCGTCGCGCGGTCACCACTCAGACGAGCCCGATTTCAGCACTATCCCGGGCCGTTACCTCCAACGCTGGATCCATTGGCCGCCAGGCCGCCGTCGTCGTCGCCGCTTCCGGCCTCGTCCTCGCAGCGGGCCTGCCCGCCCAGGCAGCCGTCAGCACCGAACGCCAGGCCCTCGAAGCCACTCCGCTCAGCGCAGTCACCTCCACCGGAGCCGTTTCGGTGTCGGCACAGGCGCCGTTCGAACTGGCAACGCTTCAGTCCGTTTCCTCTGTTTCCGGTGCGGACTACCGCGCACAGGTTGCAGCTGAGGAAGCCGCTGCCGCCGCCGCCGCAGTTGCCCAGGAGCAGGCTGCCGCTCAGGCCCAGCAGGCCAAGCAGGCTGCTGCCGTACAGACCCAGCAGGCCGCCGTGAGCAGCAACGTCTACACCGCGCCCGCTGCAGCCCCCGCAGCCAACACGCCCGCACCGGCAGCACCCGCTCCGGCTCCGGCTCCGGCACCCGCTGCCAGCGGCGTTGGCGCAGCCCTCGTGGCTTCCGCCTACGGCCAGATCGGCGTCGCCCAGGACTGCACCGCCATGGTCGAGAAGGCACTGCGTTCCATCGGCAAGTCGGTTGGCGACCTCGCACCGGCACAGTTCTACGCCTACGGCTCCGTTGTCGGCTCGCCTGAGCCCGGCGACCTCGTCATCACTGCCGGCCACGTAGCCATTTACGTGGGCAACGGCCAGGTCATCAGCGGCGGCTTCAACGGTATGAACACCGTTCTGCACCCGCTCTCCTACCTGGGCGGCGCAAGCTTCGTCCGCGTCAGCTAAGCGCAGCTGCCAGATAACGGAGATTGCACCAACATGTCATCAACACTTGAGCGCGCCCGCCACCGGGCGCCGGTAGAACGCACCGCACCGCTGACGGCGCTGGCCCAGGCCGTAACCGCCAACGCCGGAACCGTAGGACGCCAGGCAGCTGTCGTTGTCGCCGCATCAGGACTTGTCCTGAGCACCGGCGTCGCGGCTAACGCCTCCGGATCCGAACTGGCTCGCGACGTCCAGACCAGCACCCTCGATCTGACTGCTGCCGCGCCGCTGACGGTGCCCCACACCGCCACGGTGAACTTCGACCGCCCCGCAGCGGCCGGCGTTATCCAGGCACCTGTTGCTGCACCGCAGCCGGAAATTGCAGTGCAGGCACAGAGCGGCGCAGAGCTGGACGCAGCAACACAGCAGACCGCAGCCCCGGCACTGGAATCGACGGAAGCCGCTGTGGCACCCGCCGCATCCGGCGCTGTGGCACCCGCCGCATCCGGCGCTGCTGCACAGGAAGCCCCCGCCGCTTCCTCGGGGACGGCTGCGATCATTGCCGCAGCGGCCTACGCGCAGCTTGGCGTCTCGCAGGACTGCACCATGCTGGCGACAAACTCGCTTGCTGCAGCCGGCATCAGCTTCCACGACTGGCCTGCAGGCTACCTGTCCCTGGGCAGCACCGTGAGCGCTTCTCAGGCCGTCCCGGGCGACCTGATCTACTACGCCGACGGCGGCATGGGCATGGCCCACATCGCTGTCTACATCGGTAACGGCCAGGCGATCCACGGTGGTTTCAACGGCAATTCGACTGTCGTAGCACCGGCCGAGCTGGGCTCCGGAGGCGTATACATCCGGGTCGGATAGGCACTCCGCCACCAGCTGTACCGCCGGTTCCATCACCGGCCGTCAAGGGTTCTTCCTTCGGGGAGGGCCCTTGAGCCGTTTAAGCCCCGTACTGCCGCGGGAAATGGCCAAGACCCGGATCGGGGCATACTCTTTTCCATATCATCCGAAGTATCGTCCTCCTCCGTCGGTGGACTGCTCCGCCGACGGACCGGCATGCGAAGAGGAATTGCATGCGCACTCTCGTTTTGAATGCCGGCTACGAGCCGCTGGCGGTAGTGAGCTTCCGCCGGGCACTGGTGCTGGTGCTTTCCGGCAAAGCCAGCGTTGTCGCGGAGAGCGGCGACCCGGTGGTGGGCCCCACTGAAATCCTTCCCCGGCCCTCCGTGATCCTGCTGCACCGGTATGTGAAGATCCCGTATCGGGAAGGCACGGCGGCAACCCGGCGCGGGGTCCTGCGGCGCGACGGTCACCAGTGCGCCTACTGCGGGAAAGCCGCCTCGACAGTGGACCATGTCCTGCCCAAGTCACGAGGGGGAGGGGACAGCTGGGAGAACATGGTCGCCTGCTGCCTGCGCTGCAACAATGCCAAGGGCGACCGGACACTCAGCCAGATGGGGTGGCAGCTGAGGTTCCGGCCCCAGCCTCCGCGGGGCGCGAGATGGCAAATCCGTGAACTTGAACGTCCGGCGCCGCAGTGGAACCAGTTCCTGGACGCCGGCACAGCAGCCTGATGCCTGACGCCAACGGGGAATTGCCCCGCTTCAACGCCATTATCCTGGCCGGCGGAAGGTCTTCGCGGCTGGACGGGACGCCCAAAGCGCTGCTGCAGGTGTCCGGCCGTACCTTGCTGGGCGTTGCCCTGGATGCTGCGGCTGCGGCTTCAGCGGTAGCCGTCGCCGGTCCCGAGAGCCTGTCCGCGGCTGTCGCCGGCGCCGGTGCGGACGCCCTGCTGGTGCGGGAGGACCCGCCGTTCTCCGGGCCGGCGGCAGCGGTGGCAGCAGCCTCGACTGCGCTGTCGGCGCTTGATGCCCGCATCGGCAGGCCGCCGCCGGGCTGGACACTGGTTCTTGCCTGCGACATGCCGTTCATCGGTGCCGCTGTCGGTACGCTGCTGGCTGCCGCGGCCGCCGATTCCCAGGGCTGCGCAACGGAGGGAGAGCAACCCCGGTCACTGATGGCGGTTGACGAATCCGGCCGGGCGCAGCCGTTGGCCGCACTGTATCTGACCGCTGATTTGGGTGCGGCGGTACGGCAGCACGACAGGCCTGGCGGGCTGGAAAATCTCTCGATGAAGAGGCTCCTTGCTAGGGTGCAGAGGAGGGACGTTGCGGTGCCCGCCCACAGCACGGCTGATATCGACACGTGGGAGGACGCCCGGCGATGGTCGGTGGAAACCGGCCGCCCCGCAGACATCTAAGGCCCGGCGTGTGGGAGAAGGCCAGCTTAAGGAGCAGGGAATGGCAAGCCAGGAAGAACAACTCGAAGCGTGGTGCGGCCGGTTGCTGACCGCCTTGGAGCTGGAAGGAACCGCGGTGGACGTCGACGCAGTGCTGCAGTTGGCATCCGCCGCCGCGCACTCGGTGGTCCGTCCCGCTGCTCCGCTGACTACCTTTGTGGCCGGATTCGCGGCAGGATTGGCGGCGGGCAGCGGACAGGCAGACGACGCCGTCGCCATGGGCGCAGCAATGCGCGTGGCGGCACGCGAATGCAAGAACTACGGCGAAACCGGAGACTTCAATGACAACTGACAATTCCACTCCCGTGATACTTCCGCTGCAGCCCAACTCGCCCTGGGCGCAGGCGCGCAGCCTGGCTTTCTCGGCGGGCCGGCCGCTGCCCTATGAAACTGTTCCCCTGGCCGAAGCACTGGGACAGGTGCTGGCCGAGGACATCACCGCCCTGCAGCCGGTCCCGCACTATGCCTCGTCCGCGATGGACGGCTGGGCCGTGGCCGGTGCCCCGCCGTGGCGGCTGGTGACGCATCAGGAACCCAAGACGGAACGGTGGCAGATCCACAAGGAGTCCGGACGCCGGCCGCTGCAGCCGGGTCAGGCCGTCGCCATCCTGACCGGCGGCGTGATTCCCGCCGGAGCGCACAGCGTGCTGCGCTCGGAAAGCGGGATCCTCTCCGGAGGAGACAGCCCGGTGCTGTCCCTCAGCGAATCTGCCCGCAGCGATGAGCCCCGGACCGGCGAACACATCCGTCCCGCCGGGGAAGAGGCAGCAGCCGGGGAAGTGACGATCAGGCGCGGCACACTGCTGAATCCTGCGCACATCGCCCTGGCCGCAGTGTGCGGGCACGACACCCTGCCGGTGCTCCGTGCGCCGCGCGTGTCGCTTTTGCTCACCGGTGATGAGGTCATTGAGTACGGTATCCCGGAATCCGGCCAGGTCAGGGATACCTTCGGGCCGCAGCTGCCGCAGCTGGTCACGATGCTGGGCGGCCGGATGGACGTCGTCAGGCGCCTGTCCGACCGCTACGAGGACGTGGTGGCCGCCCTGAGCACCGATGCCACGGATGAAACGTCCATCGCCATGTCCTCCGGCGACGTCCTCATCACCACAGGCGGCACCGGCAGATCCGAGGCGGACCACCTCCGGCAGGCACTGGAGGACATGGACGCGGAAATGCTGATCAACGGCATCGCCATGCGCCCGGGCCATCCCACCATGCTGGCGCGGCTTCCGGACGGACGGCTGCTCGTAGCCCTGCCCGGAAATCCGCTCGCCGCAATGATGGCGGTGTTCACTGTGCTGTCACCGCTTCTGGACGGGCTGCGGGGTGCGCCCCTGTCGCCGGAACGGCACGTCCTGGCGGGCGTGGACATTGAGCCGCTGCCGGGACGGACCCGTCTGGTGCCCTGCCGGATTGAAAACGGGCGGGCGCTGCCCTCACCCTATTTCCGGTCAGGAATGCTGCGCGGCATTGCTGATGCCGATGCGATCATGGTGGTACCCGACGCCGGGTGCACCAAGGACGAGGCAGTCACTGCGTTGCCGCTGCCCTGGACCGTCAACGAACCTCCGGCACACTAAGCAGTCACCGGGGATGGTGCAGGCCCGAGCACTGGGTTTAAATGGGGCCAGGGGCACATGAGGAACGGCGGTTAAGGAGACGGAATGGGACGGGTTACCCGGCGCGCGCACATCACGAAGTTCCGCACGGACGGAACAGTCACCAAGCGCGAAGACGTGCTGGCAGGCGAGGAGCCTTTGGAGATCCGTGTCGGCGGCCGCTCCTTTACTGTCACCATGAGGACACCCGGTGACGATTTTGACCTCGTCGCCGGGTTCCTCGTCTCGGAAGGCATCATCTGGGACCCGGGACAGCTGATCAGCCTGCGCTACTGCGCAGGCGTCGACGAGTCCGGACAGCAGACCTTCAACGTGGTGGACGTGCAGCTGCGGCCGGGAACGGCGCCTCCGGACACATCCATGGAACGGCACGTCTACACGTCCAGCTCCTGCGGCATCTGCGGCACGGCGTCCATTGAAGCGGTGCGCAAGTCATCACACTTCTCCCTGGGGGAGGACGACGTGCGGGTCCCCCTTTCGGTGCTGGCGGGACTCCCGGAGAAACTGCGCCGGAAGCAGACGGTGTTTGACCGCACAGGCGGTGTCCATGCGGCGGGGCTGTTCAGTGCCGACGGGGAGCTGCTGTGCCTGCGGGAAGACGTCGGACGCCACAATGCCGTGGACAAAGTGGTGGGCTGGGCCCTGCGCGCCGGGATGCTGCCGCTGCGCGGAACGGTCCTGCAGGTCTCCGGGCGTGCGTCCTTCGAGCTGGTGCAAAAGGCCCAGCTTGCCGGCATTCCCGTGCTGGCCGCGGTCAGCGCGCCGTCGTCGTTGTCAGTGGAGCTGGCGGCGGACGCCGGAATGACGCTGGTGGGCTTCAGCCGCGGATCCTCGCTGAACTGTTATGCGTTTCCGGAACGGATTTCCGTCTGAGCCGCCTGCAGCCCAAGCCCTGCTAGCGCTGTGCCGGAACCTGCACCGTGACCGTGGTGCCCCGGCCCATCACGGAATTGATGTCGAGTTCTCCGCCGTGCTGAAGAACGATGTCCTGTACGATCGCCAGTCCGAGGCCGGTGCCGGGAATCGCGGCAGCCGTGGCATTGGAGGCCCGGAAGAACCGCCGGAACAGCTTCGGAATGTCCGCCTCCGGAATTCCGATGCCGGTGTCGGCTATCTTGACCCGGATTTGCGGTCCGGAATCCGTGCTGACCGCGTCAGCGAGCACATCCACGGTTCCGCCCGGGGGAGTGAACTTTACTGCGTTGGAAATCAGGTTCGTGAAGACCTGTTCCAGCTGAGCCTTGTCCCCCTCGACGAGGAGCGGCACCGTCACCGGCCCCAGTGCGAGCGTGATCTCGTTCGCTGCCGCGGCCGGCGCCAAAGCCGCTGCCACCGCTCCCAGCAAAGCGGCCACATCGATTTCTTCGACGGCACGGCTGGCACGCGCGTCGCTTCGGGAGATCGTCAGCAAGTCCGATATGAGCTGGTTCAGCCGCGCTGCGTTGCGTCCCACGATGTCCAGCATCTCGACCATGTGCGGGGGAACCTCACCGGCGGAACCGTCAAGGATCAGCTCAAGGTAGCCGGTGATAGAGGTCAGCGGCGTCCGCAGTTCATGGTTCACCGTGGCCACAAAATCGGTTTTCGCCTGGTCCAGCTCCCGTAACCGGGACAGCACCTCCCGCTGCGCCGTAATGAGGTGTCCCTGCACCAACCCGTGGGCAAGGTTTCCGCAGACATGCTGGATCAGGGACAGCTCAGTCCTGCTCCAGTGCCGCGCGCCTGTTGTTCCCGCGATCCAGATATAGCCGAGCACCTGGTCCCCGTGGGCCAGCGGTGCGAATACGGAGGTGGTCAGCGGTGCCGGGGCAGCAACCGTCAGGACCCTGCTGTCCGGATCGTCGGGGCTGTGGTGGTCCTCCACCACCAGGACGGTCTCCCGCTCCCAGAGCGATGCGCACAGGTGGAGCGCTTCCTCCGGGGGAACCGGCAGAAGGTCCTCCGCCGGACGGGCCCGGTTCCAGGCGGCAGACAGCTGGGGAACCCGCTCCCCGGCGAACGTTTCCAGCCGGACGTGGCAGGCGTTGAAGGTGCGGCCGAGGCCGCGCACCACGAGGGCAGCCATGCGTTCCGGGTCATTGGTGCCGCGCAGTGCAGCAGAGATGGCACGGGTGTCGTCCCGCAGCCGGGCGGCCGCTACCTTGCGCCGCCTGGTGGCGCGGCTGCGGGCGAGGACCAGCGCCACCCGCGCGGCCAGATCAGTTTCCTGCACCTGGCCGGCAACGAAGTCGGTAATGCCGAAACGGACCATCGCCTCAATGTCCAGGTCCTGGGCACCGGACAACAGAATGACCGGGAGGCCGGCGACGGAAGGCTCCTGCCGAAGGCGGCGGAGCTGGTCCGGCAGTGCGGTGCGCAGCATCGCCGAATCCACCACGCCCAGAACGACGTCGTGGTCCCGCATCGCCCGTATGGCCGCCGAATCGCCGTCGACGTGCAGCGTTTGCAGGCCTGCCGCGCGCAGCACGGTGTCGGCGGCGGCCCTCAATTCCCCGGTGCGCACCCCCACCACGGCATACTGCACGTCGGCGTCACCGGACGCAGCATGCAGTGGTTGAAGCACCGTGGGCATGGAAGCCTTCCTCGTCTGCCGGCAACCCGGGAGAGGGTGCAGCGAATGGAAGTGTACCAGCGGACCCGCCGGTGGATGTGGTGGCCGGCACATCCGCCGTCCGCTGTTGAAGGGCGCAGGGCGGCGCCGCGTCCGGCCGGTGTCCGCCGCAGGCCCCGCAGCCGATGCCGCAAACCTGCCACAGGCCCGGCCGCAGACCCCGCCGCAAACCGCGGCAGGAGCGGCGGGAATGGAGTGTCGGTGCCGAGGCTTAAACTGAAGAGTGCATACAACGGAGGCGGCAACATGAGCATGGAAGGCGCGGCGTGGAGTTCCCTTCATAAGATCTCCACAGCCAGGGGCAGCGACAACAAGATTTCCCGGGAGACGCTCCGGCGGATCATCACTTTCGCCTCTCCTTATAAGAAGCAGCTGATCGGCTTTGTGCTGCTGTCCACGCTGGGGGCTTTCCTGGCGGTGGCCACCCCGGTCCTGGCCGGTGAGGTCGTCAACGCCATAGTTGCAGGCTCGACTGCCGGCCTGGTCATCCGGCTTGCACTGCTGATTGCCGCAGTGGCCGTTGCGGACGCGGGAGTGTCGCTGGCGACGCGGTGGTTCTCCTCCCGGATCGGCGAACAGGTAATCCTGGACCTGCGTACGGCGGTGTTTGACCACGTGCAGAAAATGCCGATCGCGTTCTTCACCCGCACCCGCACCGGCGCCCTGGTCAGCCGCCTCAACAACGACGTCATCGGTGCGCAGCAGGCCTTCAGCGGAACCCTCTCCGGTGTGGTGAGCAACGTCGTCGCGCTGGTGCTGACCCTGATCGTCATGCTCAATACGTCCTGGCAGGTGACCGTGCTGGCCATGCTGCTGCTGCCGGTTTTCCTCATTCCGGCCCGCCGCATGGGCGGGAAGCTGGCGGGGCTGCGGCGCGAAGCCGCAAATCACAATGCCTCGATGGGAACGCAGATGACCGAGCGGTTCTCTGCGCCGGGGGCGACCCTGGTCAAACTGTTCGGCCGGCCCGAGCAGGAGTCGGAGGAGTTTGCCGTCCGTGCCGCCAGGGTCCGCGACATCGGCGTCAAGATGGCCATGATGCAGGCCGTGTTTGTCACGGCACTGACGCTGGTTTCGGCACTGGCCCTGGCGCTGGTCTACGGGCTGGGCGGATATCTGGCCCTCAGCGGGAGCCTGAACACCGGCGACGTCGTCACCCTGGCGCTTCTGCTGACCCGGCTTTACGCGCCGCTGACCTCGCTGGCGAACGCCCGCGTGGAAATCATGAGCGCAGTGGTGAGCTTTGAGCGGGTCTTCGAGATCCTGGACCTGAAGCCGCTGATCCGCGAAAAGGAGCATCCGGTGCCCGTTCCGGACGGTCCGCTGGGGGTGGAGTTCGACGACGTCCGGTTCGCGTATCCCACAGCCGACAAGGTTTCGCTGGCCTCGCTGGAGGATGTGGCAGTGCTGGATTCGCGCGGCGGCGAGGAAGTGCTGCACGGCATTTCGTTCCGGGTTGAACCGGGCCAGACCGTTGCCCTGGTGGGCACCTCCGGTGCGGGCAAGTCCACCATTGCCCAGCTGCTCTCCCGGCTGTACGACGTCGACTCCGGAGCGGTGCGCTTTTCCGGCACTGACGTGCGCGACGTCAGCTTCGCCGCAATGCGGCAGGCGCTGGGCATGGTGACCCAGGACGGGCACCTGTTCCACGAGAGCATCCGCTCCAACCTGCTGCTGGCAAATCCCGAAGCCACCGAGGAACAGGTCTGGGATGCGCTGCGCCGCGCCAGGCTGGAGGACCTGATCCGGTCCCTGCCCGACGGCCTGGAGACCATGGTGGGGGAGCGGGGCTACCGGCTGTCCGGCGGAGAACGGCAGCGGATGACCATTGCCCGGCTGCTGCTGGCCCAGCCGCGCATCGTAATCCTGGACGAGGCCACGGCCGCCCTGGACTCCACCTCTGAAGCCGCGGTTCAGGCAGCGCTGGGCGAGGCATTGGAAGGCCGGACGGCCGTCGTCATTGCCCACCGGCTTTCGACGATCCGCAATGCGGACAAGATCCTGGTCATCGAAGGCGGGCGGATCGCCGAGCAGGGAACCCATGCTGAGCTTCTGGAACTGGGCGGCCGGTATGCGGAGCTGCACGGCACGCAGTTTGCCGTGGAAACGGTCCCGGACGAGGATGCGGTCCGCGGTTAGCGGTGCGCGGCTAGCGATGCGCGGCCCTGACGCGGGCCGCCGAAACGTGTGTGGTGCCCCCGGCCGGAATCGAACCGACGACCTGCCCTTTAGGAGAGGGCCGCTCTATCCTACTGAGCTACGAGGGCGTGCCGCCGGGCTGGCCGGCAGGCGGTTATCAGCTTACCTGTTTCTGCGGTCCGCGTGCTGCACCCGTTACGGTGCGTGTTGATCCGTACCTGTGCCGGGAGCGGGGCGGGGGGCAGCCAGGGCCGCCTGATGCGCGGCGTAGGCCTGGCGCATGTCCTCCATGAACCGGCGTACGGTTTCGAGTTCTTCACTGGAGTATCGGCTCATGACCTCATCCGTCAGCGCTCCGAGAGGCCCGAAGTAGGCCGCGGCCAGCTGCATGGCCAGCGGCTCGAAGTGCAGGGTCACCTTCCGGCGATCGGCATGGCCGCGGTTGCGGTGAATGTGCCCGATTCGCTCCAGCCGGTCAATAACCGCCGTCGTCGCTCCCGTTGAGGTCCCCAGCATGGTGCTGAGCTGCCCGGCGGTCAGGGCTTCCCGTCGCGTTTCGGCTTCCATGATCATCGTGAGTGCGCGCATGTCCGTGGCGTTGAGGCCCTCCCGGTGCGCAAAAGTATCCGCGACACGCTGCCCGTCAAGGGCCATGCCGCGGATCGCGTTGACGATGTCCCGCCGCAGATCCTTCTGTTCCACCCTCTTATCGTAACTCTATGTTGAAGTATCTCTATAAGTGAGATACTTTTCCGAGGAGATACTTTTATTTTGCACCAGGAGCAGACATGTACGCAGGGATTGTGAAATCGGCCAAAACGGCCTGGATCACGCTGCTGCTGAGCCTTGCGGTCGTCATCGGCCTCTTTGCTTTGCCGGCGCAGGAGAACGAGGCGTCCACGGTGGGCGGGCTCGACGAGGAATATCAAACGACCCAGGTCAATGAACTCCTGGAAGAATTCCCCGACGCCCAGGAATCGACGGCACTGATCGTCGTATCCCGGGAAGACGGCGAGGCCATGACCGACGCCGATCAGGCCGCGATCGCGGACATCAACGCGGCAGCCACCGAGCTCGGGGCCGTGGGGCCCCCGCCGCAGGTGCCTCCGATTGTGTCCGAGAACAAGCTCGTCGCGTTGGTTCCGGTCACGCTGCAGGCGGCAGCCGACGACGGCGATGCCGTCTCGGCGGAGGTGGAAAGCCTCCGCGAGGGAATCTCCGAGGCGGCGCCCGCAGGGCTGACCGCGCAGCTGACCGGCGGAGCGGCGTTCACCGCGGACCTCGCCGGGGTATTCTCCGGCGCCAACTTCATCCTGCTCACCGTCACCGCCGGCGTCGTGGCACTGCTGCTGCTCATTACATACCGGTCACCCTGGCTGTGGCTTGTGCCGCTGGCGGTGGTGGCAACCATCGAACAGTCCGCCCTGAAGGTCGTTGACCTGCTGGCACCGGTGGTCGGCATTGACGTGGACCCGTCGGCGGTGGGGATCACCAGTGTGCTGGTCTTCGGTGCCGCCACCAACTATGCGCTGCTGCTGATCGCCCGCTACCGCGAAGAGCTCCGGATCCACGAGTCCAAGTACTCGGCCATGGGCAAGGCGCTGACCCGGACCAGGGAAGCCATTATCGCCTCCGGCGGTACCGTCATCCTGGCCCTCCTCGTGCTGCTCTTCACCGACACCATGAGCTACCGGGGCCTGGGCTTCTCAGCAGCCACCGGCATTGTCCTTGCCATTCTCAGTGCCCTCTTCATCCTGCCCGCGGCCCTGGTTCTGCTGGGACGGAAACTCTTCTGGCCGTTCGTGCCGAAGGTCGGCGATGCCGCCCGAGAAGGCAAGTTCTGGGGCAAGCTCGGCGAGGCTACGGCCCGTGCGCCCAAGCGCATTGCCGGTGCCGCCGTCGTCGTCCTGCTGGCCGCCGGCGGACTGCTGTTCAACGTGCAGATCGGCCTGAGCGAAAACGAGCAGTTCACCGAAAAGCCGCAGGCCGTTACGGCCGCCGAAACACTCGCTGAAGGTTTCCCCGCAGGATCCTCCTCGCCGGTGATCGTGCTGGTGAACTCCGACAGCGCCGATGCCGTAATCGAGGAAGTTTCGGCCCTGGAGAGCGTGTCCGGAGCCGAAGCGGCCTCCGAACACGACGGCCTGACACGCATTGACGTCATTGACACCTATGAACCGGGCACCGCCGAGTCCAACGACTTCATCGAAGAACTGCGCACGGATCTGGCCGCGAACCCGGAGTACGGCGCACTGGTCGGCGGCGAAGCAGCGGAACGGGTGGACCAGCTCGCTGCCAACCAGCACGACCTCACCCTGGTGGTGACCTCCGTGATCATCCTGGTGTTCCTGGTCCTGCTGGTGCTGCTGCGCAGCATCGTGGCGCCGGTGCTGCTGGTGGCCTCAGTGCTCCTGACCTTCGTTGCGAGCACCGGCATCAGCTGGTTCCTGTTTGTGAACGTGCTCGGCTTCCCGGCACTGGATACGCTCACGCTGCTGTACTCGTTCATCTTCCTGGTGGCCCTTGGCGTGGACTACAACATCTTCCTGACCACCCGGGCCCGGGAGAACGCCATGACCATGGGCACCAAGCAGGGCATGCTCAGCGCCCTGCGCTCCACCGGCGGCGTGATCACCAGCGCCGGCATCCTGCTGGCTGCAGTGTTCGCCGTCCTCGGCGTGCTGCCGCTGGTGACCCTGACCCAGGTGGGCATCACCGTGGCCATCGGTGTCCTGCTGGACACCCTGGTGGTTCGAACGGTCATTGTTCCCGCGCTGGCCTTCACCCTCGGCGAAAAGTTCTGGTGGCCGTCAAAGCCGGCCGGCCAGTCCGGAACCGGAGGCCGGCACGAGGCACAGCCGGGGAATGACTCGGGTCCGAACCTTGAGGGCGCACCGGTGGGCGCGCACCGCGCCAACGTGCGCTAGCCGTACAAGGACGGCTCGCTAACCTGAGTTTCACACCGAACAAACGAAAGGCCCCGCCGATCCGGCGGGGCCTTTCCGTTGTGCCCGTCTTTGGCCCTGCTCTAAGCAGGGAAACGTGTTAAGGAGCCTGCGGTCCGCGCTTGCCGAACACTGCAACGGCCGAGGCCAGCAGGCTTAGGGCGAAAAGCACCCAGCGGGCTATGGTCAGGGTGCTGGCGAGGGCAGCATCGCCGCTGGCCAACGTCTCCGAACCCAGGGCTGCATCAATAACGACGTTCTCCCACAGGTCAACGATCACGAAGAGGATCGGCGCGGCCCACAACACCCAGCGCTTCAACCGGCCGCGGGCATTCAAGCCGATGATCAGCAGCCACGTGAACCCGAACATGAGCGGAAATATGGTTCCGGCGGTCTTGTGCACGTAACTGAGCTGGCCCAGCGCATCCTCGTCCATGACCGAGCGCAGATCGTTCAGGTACTCCATGCTGTAACCGCCCACCAGCGAATCCGGCATGGACATGCCGTCCGCAAGCTGGGTCATTTGATTCAGCACCATCAGGTGCAGGTAGAAGAACATGAACAGCGTCGTGGCGACCGCCGCTATCAGGATCAGGTTTGCGTTGCTTTTGGCCTGCTGCGGTGAGCGCGGCATGGACTGGTTCGCTAGATGAGGGGGCAGAGCAGCCTTCTCGCCGTGCTTTGCCGCCCGCTGTGCCGGAGTTTTTCCCATACCTAAGAGTATCGCCGTACGCATCGGCAAGTTTGGAGCTGGGTGCTTCCCCTGTGGCAACGTTCGCCCGATAGGGTTGCTGCATGAGTGTTCATGCAGCAACTGACGATTTCACCCTTGCCGCAGAGCTGGTGCGCGACGCCGGTGCGCTGGCCCTGCGCATGCGCTCGCAGGGTTTGACCGCCACGGCCAAGACAACCGTGTCCGACGTCGTGACCGCCGCTGACCATGCCGCCGAGAAGCTGGTGGTGGACAGGCTCCGCAGGCTGCGTCCCGACGACGGGATCGTGGGCGAGGAGGGTGCCAGCGTGACGGGCACCTCCGGGCGGTCCTGGGTCATCGACCCGGTGGACGGCACCTACAACTTCTTCGCAGGCTCCACCTACTGGTGTTCGGCCATAGCCCTGAAAGTCGACGAACCCGAATCCCTGGACGGGGACCCCGAGGTGCTGCTGGGAGCCATCTACCAACCGCAGGAAGACCGGCTGTGGGTGGGCGGTGAAGGGCACCCGGCAACCCTTAACGGCTCGCCGCTCCCGCGGCTGGATGACGCACCCCTGGACCGGCTCAGCGCCGGAACCTACCTGCACCCCACCTGGCTGCTGCGGCCGGAAGTGGCCGGCCCCTGGACCGCCGCCGCCGCGCGGACCGCCACCATCCGCATGCTGGGCTCGGGCTCCTGCGATCTTGGCGGTGTCGCTTCCGGACGGCTGGGAGCCTGGTTCCAGCACAGCTGCCCGGAATGGGACTGGCTTCCGGGCAAGGCGATCGTGCGTGCAGCCGGCGGCAGTACTGCGGTCACCACGGTGCAGGGCTTCCGCTGGCACATCGCCGGGACTGCCTCCGCTGTCCGCGAAATCAGCGGCGCCCTGGCCTCCGTCTAGTCCGGGCCGCAGTCCGGCGGCAGGGCCTCCGTCCAGCCCTGTCCGGCCCGGGTCCGGTCCGGGGTGTGGACCGGCCGGAAAAGGTCAGCGGCAGCACCTAGACTTAAGAGCACCATGGACTATCTTTTTGATCCGTACTTTTCAGCCGCCAAAACTGACACTGCCCGGGGCGCTGCTGCCCAGGCTGAGCCTGTTGATGCGGAGCCCGCCCAGACTTCCGGGGAGCGCCCGAGGGCGTCCCGCGTGGACGAACAACGGGCGGCGGATCTGCTCCAGGGCTTGAATCCGCAGCAGGAAGAAGCCGTCAAGCACGGCGGTTCGCCGCTGCTGATCGTAGCCGGTGCCGGATCCGGAAAAACCCGGGTTCTCAGTCACCGGATCGCGTACCTGATGGCGACCGGGCGCTCCAATCCGGGCCAGATCCTGGCGATTACTTTCACGAACAAGGCCGCCGCCGAAATGCGGGAACGGATCGAGGCCCTGGTGGGCGGGGTCGCGAAGACCATGTGGATTTCCACCTTCCACTCCTCCTGCGTGCGTATCCTGCGGCGCGAGGCCAAATCGGTGGGGATGAATTCCAACTTCTCGATCTACGACTCCGCTGATTCGCTGCGCCTGATCACGCTGGTGGCCAAGGGCCTGGATCTTGATCCCAAACGGTTCACGCCCAAAATGATCATGCATAAGATCTCGGCGTTGAAGAACGAACTGATCGACGACGAGTCATTTGCCGCTTCCGCCAATTACGCCGACCCGTTCGAGCAGGCCGTGGCCGAGGTGTACAAGGGCTACACGGAGCGCATGCGCTCTGCCAACGCAATGGACTTTGACGATTTGATTGCGCAGACGGTGTACATGTTCCGCGCCTTCCCGGGAGTGGCCGAGTACTACCGTCGCCGCTTCCGCCACATTTTGGTGGATGAGTACCAGGACACCAACCACGCCCAGTACGCCCTGGTGCGTGAACTGGTGGGCGTCCCCGGGGAAGGCAACACACTGGACATTCCGCCGGCGGAGCTGACGGTGGTGGGCGACTCCGATCAGTCCATCTACGCCTTCCGCGGCGCCGACGTCCGCAACATCGTGGATTTCGAAAAGGACTATCCCTCCGCCAGGACCATCCTGCTGGAGCAGAACTACCGTTCCACCCAGAACATCCTGAACGCGGC
The DNA here is from genome assembly GCF_054792395.1 of Arthrobacter sp. Z1-15. Lineage (NCBI taxonomy): Bacteria > Bacillati > Actinomycetota > Actinomycetes > Micrococcales > Micrococcaceae > Arthrobacter > Arthrobacter sp. Z1-15. The sequence continues at coordinate 532,407 of NZ_CP096454.1, forward strand.
CAACGCGGTCATTTCGCGCAACCCCAACCGGCCCGAGAAACGCCTGTGGACGGCCGAGGGCAGCGGCGAGAAGATCGTTGGCTACGTTGGCGAAAACGAGCATGAGGAAGCACGGTTCATTGCCGAGGAGATCGACCGGCTGCAGGATGAGGAAAACCTGCGCCCCGGGGACGTGGCAGTGTTCTACCGCACCAACGCCCAGTCCCGCTCCCTCGAAGACGTCCTGGTCCGGGTGGGGCTGCCCTACAAGGTCGTGGGCGGCACCCGGTTCTACGAGCGCAAGGAAATCAAGGACGCGCTCGCCTACCTGCGGGTGCTGGTGAACTCCGACGACGTCGTGAACCTGCGCCGGATCCTGAACGAACCCAAGCGCGGCATCGGGGACCGGGCGGAATACTCCGTCGCCGCCCTGGCCGAACGTGAACGGATCTCCTTCATGGCTGCCCTCCGCCGGGCAGCAGAGGCGCCGGGACTGGCCACGCGTTCACTGAATGCAGTGAACGGGTTCGTCAAGCTCATTGACGATCTCGCTGAAGTCGCCAACGGCTCCGGTGCCTCCGCCGCCCTGGAAGCGGTGCTGGAACAGACCGGATACCTGGCCCAGCTGCGGTCCTCCCCGGATCCGCAGGACGAGTCACGGGTGGAGAACCTCGCCGAACTCGTCGCGGTGGTCCGCGAATACGAAAAAGAGAACCCCGAGGGATCCCTGGGGGAGTTCCTGGAACAGGTCTCCCTCGTGGCCGACGCCGATTCCATTCCGGATGCCCCGGAAGGCTCCGCCGAGGAGGTGGCCGCCGCCGTTGAGGAGTCCCGCCGCCAGGGCGTGGTCACCCTGATGACCCTGCACACAGCCAAGGGCCTGGAGTTCCCGGTGGTGTTCCTGACCGGCATGGAGCAGGGGCTGTTCCCGCACCAGCGGTCCGCCACGGATCCGGCGGAACTGGCCGAGGAACGCCGTCTCGCCTACGTGGGCCTGACTCGTGCACGGAAGCGGCTCTACATCACGCGTTCGGAAGTGCGCAGCATGTGGGGGCAGAGCCAGTACAACCCGGCCAGCCAGTTTGTGGGGGAAATCCCGGGGGAACTGATCGACTGGAAGCGCGAGGGCATGGACCGCCCCACCTGGGGCGGCAGCACAGGCTCCGGCTCCAGCCGCTACGGCGGCTCCTCCTGGGGTGCCGGTTCGGCGTCGGGCCCGGGCACCGGCGGGAGCATTTCCGCCGCACCCGTTTCCAAGGCCATCGGCCGGGTGCAGCCCCAGAAAGAAGTCATTTCAGTGGGCGTGGGGGACAAGGTCAATCACACGACCTTCGGCCACGGGACCGTGCTGGCCGTCGAGGGAACGGGTGACAAAACGGTGGCGAAAGTGAAGTTCGACGTCGGTGAAAAGCGCCTCCTGCTGCGTTACGCACCCCTGACCAAGGAGTCCTGACTGCCGGTCAGGACCCGCCGCTCATAACCCACGCTCCGCAAATTCTACAAACCATAGAACTGTGCGCTTAATCACTAAAGAGGTAGTCTGGGGACGGCGTTGGACGCCGAGCGACTAAAGTTCCAGTGGGGCAGACCGGCACGACGCATCTGCTTCGGCGATCATCTGATCGAATGTAAACCTACTTCGACGTAGAAGGACACTAGCCCGTGGACCTGTTTGAATATCAGGCGCGCGATATGTTTGAGGCGCACGGTGTACCCGTGCTTGCCGGAATCGTGGCGCACACTCCTGAAGAAGCCAAAGCTGCAGCCGAGAAGATTGGCGGCGTAGTTGTCGTCAAAGCACAGGTCAAGGTCGGTGGCCGAGGCAAGGCCGGCGGCGTCAAGGTCGCGAAGACCGCTGACGAGGCGTTCTCCTACGCTTCCGACATCCTCGGCATGGACATCAAGGGCCATACCGTCAACACCGTGATGATTGCCCAGGGCGCCGACATTGCCGAGGAGTTCTACTTCTCCGTTCTTCTGGACCGTGCCAACCGCAACTACCTGGCCATGTGCTCGGTGGAAGGCGGCATGGAAATCGAGGTCCTCGCTGTTGAGCGTCCCGATGCCCTGGCACGCGTGGCCGTTGATCCCGCCGTCGGCATCGATCAGGCCAAGGCCGAAGAAATCGTTGACGCCGCAGGGTTTGCTCCCGAGCTGCGCGAAGGCGTCATCAACGCGATCCTCAAGCTGTGGGACGTCTTCGTCAAGGAAGACGCCACCCTCGTTGAGGTCAACCCGCTGGTCAAGACCGGCAACGGTGAAATCCTGGCCCTCGACGGCAAGGTTTCCCTGGACGAAAACGCAGACTTCCGCCAGCCCGGCCACGCCGAACTGGAAGACAAGGACGCTGCCGACCCGCTGGAGGCCAAGGCCAAGGCCAACGACCTCAACTACGTCAAGCTTGACGGCCAGGTAGGCATCATCGGCAACGGTGCGGGTCTGGTCATGTCCACGCTCGACGTCGTCGCCTACGCCGGCGAGAAGCACGGCAATGTAAAGCCGGCAAACTTCCTCGACATCGGCGGCGGGGCTTCCGCTTCCGTCATGGCCGCCGGACTGGACGTCATCCTCAACGATGAGCAGGTCAAGTCCGTGTTCGTGAACGTTTTCGGCGGCATCACTGCCTGTGACGCAGTAGCCAACGGCATCGTCAAGGCCCTGGAAATCCTCGGCGACGAAGCCAACAAGCCGCTGGTCGTCCGTCTGGACGGCAACAACGTCGAAGAAGGCCGCCGCATTCTTGCTGACGCCAACCACCCGCTGGTCACGCTGGCCACCACCATGGACGAAGGCGCCGACAAGGCTGCCGAGCTCGCTTACGCCGCTCGCTGACCCAGAGCCTGTCGAACCTTTAGAAAGAGAATCCCCTTATGTCTATCTTTTTGAACAAGGACTCCAAGGTCATCGTTCAGGGCATCACCGGCGGCGAAGGAACCAAACACACCGCCCTGATGCTCAAGGCCGGAACCCAGGTTGTCGGCGGCGTTAACGCCCGCAAGGCCGGTACCACGGTCACCCACGGCGACGTCGAACTGCCCGTCTTCGGCACCGTCACCGAAGCCATGGACAAGACCAACGCCGATGTATCCATCGTCTTCGTGCCGCCGGCCTTCACCAAGGACGCCGTCATGGAAGCGATCGACGCCGGCATCGGCCTCGTCGTCGTCATCACCGAAGGCGTTCCCGTGCAGGATTCCGCTGAGTTCTGGGCACACGCCCAGTCCAAGGTGGACGAGAACGGCAACCAGGTCACCCGCATCATCGGCCCGAACTGCCCGGGCATCATCACGCCGGGCGAGGCACTGGTCGGGATCACCCCGAACAACATCACCTCCAAGGGCCCGATCGGCTTGGTTTCCAAGTCCGGCACCCTGACCTACCAGATGATGTACGAACTGCGCGACCTTGGCTTCTCCACCGCCATCGGCATTGGCGGCGACCCCGTCATCGGCACCACGCACATCGATGCCCTCGCGGCCTTCGAAGCTGACCCCGAGACCAAGGCCATCGTCATGATCGGCGAAATCGGCGGAGACGCCGAAGAGCGTGCCGCCGAGTTCATCAAGGCCAACGTCACCAAGCCGGTTGTCGGCTACGTGGCGGGCTTCACGGCTCCCGAAGGCAAGACCATGGGCCACGCAGGCGCCATCGTCTCCGGTTCCGCAGGAACCGCCCAGGCCAAGAAGGAAGCCCTTGAGGCCGCGGGCGTGAAGGTCGGCAAGACGCCGTCCGAGACCGCCACGCTGCTGCGCGAAGTTTTCGCAGCGCTCTAGTACACGCACGCAGACCCCCGTCGGCCGGAGTTTCTCCGTCCGACGGGGGTTTTGTGCGCTTGGATATAAGCAGAAAGACACCTGATGTCCACACTTCTTTCCCCCGGAGCGGCTGCACAGCAGGGAAGCAGCCGCCACCGCGGCGCGCTGGGCCGCGCCTCCTGGATCGCAACCCTGGGCGGGTTCCTGTTTGGTTATGACACCGGAGTCATCAACGGGGCGCTGCCCTTCATGCAGACGGACCTGGGACTCACCCCGTTCACCGAAGGCCTCATCACATCAAGCCTGCTGTTCGGTGCAGCCTTCGGCGCCGTCATCGCCGGCCAGCTCGCCGACCGCTTCGGGCGCCGCCGGCTCCTGATGATGCTGGCCATGGTCTTCCTCGCCGGAGCGCTTGGCACCGCAGTGGCCCCCTCCGTGGGGCTGATGGTCGCTGCCCGCGTGGTCCTGGGACTCGCCGTGGGCGGGGCATCCGCCGTCGTGCCCATGTTCCTCTCCGAAGTCGCCCCGGCCGCCCGGCGCGGGCAGATGGTGACCCGGGACCAGCTGATGATCGTCACCGGCCAGCTGGCGGCCTTCACCACCAATGCCGTCATCGGCAACGTGTGGGGCGAGGAGAACCACGTCTGGCGCTGGATGCTGGCAGTGGCTTCACTGCCGGCCATTGCCCTGTGGATCGGCATGAAATTTGTGCCCGAGAGCCCGCGCTGGCTCGCCGCGCAGGGCCGCTATCCGCAGATGATGGCGGTGCTGCAGAAGATCCGCAGCTCCGAGGACGCCCAAACCGAGTACGACGACGTGCGGGCGCTGGCGAGCCACGAAACCACCCGCCGCGGCTCGCTGAAGGACTTCGCGGAGCCTTGGCTGTTCCGGGTGCTGCTGATTGGCATGGGGATGTCCGTGGTCCAGCAGATCACCGGCGTGAACGCGATTGTCTACTACGGCACGCAAATCCTGGCCGACGCCGGTTTCGGCACCGAGGCCGCGCTGACCGCCAACATCGCCAACGGAGTCGTGTCGGTTGCCGCTTCGATTCTGGGTATCTGGCTGCTGGGAAAAGTGGGCCGCCGGCCGATGCTCATCACCGGCCTGATCGGAACGTCCTCGACGCTGCTGCTGATCGGTGTTGCGTCGCTGACCATGGCTGAAGGCACTGCCCGCGGCTTTGTGGTGTTGTCCCTGACCGTCCTGTTCCTGGCCTTCCAGCAGGGCTCCATTTCACCGGTCACCTGGCTGATGATCGCAGAGATCTTCCCGCTGCGGGTCCGAGGACTGGGGATGGGACTGTCGGTGTTTGTGCAGTGGATGGCCAACTTCGCCGTCGGCTTCTCGTTCCCGATGCTGATGGCGGGGCTGGGAATCTCCAGCACCTTCTTCATCTTCGTGGCGCTGGGCCTGTGCGCAATCCTGTTCGTGCGTCGTTTCATGCCGGAAACGCAGGGCAAGTCCCTTGAACAGCTGGAAGCCGAGCTGAAGGCTGCGGGGTCCAACTAGCCGCTGAGGTTGGAGCGAGCGGAGGGCCTGGTTGCTGCCAATGGCCCCTTCCATATAACACCAGGGACCTGCCACCGGATATCGGTGGCAGGTCCCTGGTGTTAGAGCTGGGTTTTACAGCGGCGGAGGTTAGCCGCGCGGACGCAGCTGGCCGTCATCCGCAGCTCCTGCCGACGGTGACGGACGTGCCGGAACCGGAGCGGGAGTGATGACGTCGTGTGCGGTGGTGTCGTGTTCCTGCGTGGCGAGGTCGAAGGTCGACCCGCCGTGCTCGTCCACGCCCGTGGCGATGGCACGCTCCACCACTGACTTGGTCAGCTGCCGGCGCAGGGCCATCGGATCGCGGGCCAGGTCCTTGGCCAGGGCTACCGTCATCAGGAGCATCACGATGGCAAACGGCAGGGCCGCCACGATGGTGATCCGCTGCAGCGCGCCCAGGGCGGCCGAGGGATCGTCGCCGCCGGCCAGGAGCATCACTGCTGCCACGGCGCCCGTCAGGACACCCCAGAAGATGACGACGGTGCGTGCCGGCTTCTCGGAGCCGTTGGAGCTCAGCGAAGCCATCACGATGGAGGCCGAATCGGCGCCCGTGACAAAGAAGATGCCGATCAGGACCATCGCCAGGACACCGACCGCAGCTGCGATCAGGTTGGGCATGGGCAGCAGGGCGAAGAGCTCAAAGAGTGCTGCATCGGATCCTGCGGCAGCCACCAGTGAATCAGCTTCACCCGGGGCGGCGCTTTTCGTTGTTCCGATGGCGGCGCCGCCGAAGATCGAGAACCAGAGAATGGTGACTGTGAAGGGGACCAGCAGGACTCCGGTGACGAACTGGCGGATGGTGCGGCCGCGGCTGATCCGGGCGATAAACATGCCGACAAACGGCGTCCAGGAGAGCCACCAGGCCCAGTAGAAGATGGTCCAGCCGGAGAGCCATTCGCGCATGCCCTCGTCGCCGACGGCCTCCGTTCGTGACGCCATCTCAGCCATGTTGCCCGCATAGTCCGCGATAGCGGAGGGGATGACGTTGAGGATAAACAGGGTGGGGCCGGCGATAAAGACGATGATCGCCAGCAGCATGGCCAGGCCCATGTTGATGTTGGAGAGCCACTGGATACCGCGGGAAATCCCGGACATGGCCGAGGCGACAAAGCAGGCGGTGAGGACGGCAACGATGCCCACCAGGATGCTGGTGCCGACAGTGCCGATCGCGCCCGTTGATTCCAGGCCGCTGCCGATCTGCAGGGCGCCCAGGCCCAGGGAAGCAGCCGTGCCGAACAGTGTCGCGAAAATGGCGAAGATGTTCAGGACCTTGCCCAGCGGGCCGTCCACGCGTGCCCTGCCGAAGAGGGAGGTAAAGGCGGAGGAAATGAGCTGCTTGCGGCCCAGGCGGTAGCTGCCGTAGGCCATGGCGATGCCGACGATGGCATACATGGCCCAAGGATGCAGTCCCCAGTGGAAGACCGAGGTGGCCATAGCCGTCCGGAGCGCCTCCGGGGTCTGGCCGTCAACGGTGCCCGGCGGAGGAGAGACATAGTGGAACATCGGTTCGGCAACGCCGTAGAACATCAGGCCGATGCCCATGCCGGAGGCAAACATCATGGAGATCCAGGACGCCGTTGAAAACTCCGGTTCCTCGTCATCCTTGCCGAGGGGAATATGGGCGAATCGTCCCAGCGCGAGCCAGAGGACATAGACCACGAAGAAGGAAGCCAGCACGACGAACAGCCAGCCGGTGTTTTCCATGACCCAGTCCAGCGCCGACTGCGACGTGGTCGCGAGCGAATCCCTGCCGTAAAAACCCCAGACGATGAAGGCAATAGCCAAAACGCCGGTGACTCCGAACAGTACTTTGTCCAGCTTGGCGGGGGTTTCGGTGCTGCGGGCGGTCTCATGCGCGCGCTCCGTCTCCCGGAGCTGCGCCAGGAGTTCCTGGTCAGGGTCGGCGTCCGGCTCAATGGTCTCTGCCGGGGGCTCGTGGGTGTGTGATGCTGCTGTTCCGGCGTCCGCGCCATGGAGGGTTGCTCCGGCGCGTCCTGCCGGACCCGGCCCCGAAGGGGGGGTGGGTTCAGTCATGTTAGCCATAGGCCTTCCTTGTGTTAACGGAAGATATACCCGGTTCCCCTGGAGGATCATCGGGCTGCTTGAGAGGAGGAGGCCGGGCCCGGATTCGCAGGTGCGTTCGTCTGCGGGCATGGCTCTACCGGGTTATGAAAGCGACGCTGCCCCTCTGATGCGTTTCTTCCGTACCTGATACGTGGTGATGCGTAGTCTCTATTAGAGTTTCCCGCTTCCCTCTGCAAGTCAAATCTCTCCGAGGCTTTGGCGGGTTGCACGGTACGCAGTTTCCCGCGGCCTAAGGCAGCCGGGGTGCCTGGAGTGGTCAAGTGCACACACTCCGGGCACATGACCCGGACCGGCGGCCGGCGGCGCTGTCCGGGTCAGCGGAGGCACTGTCCGATCGGCTGCTGTTCACGTGACCCGGAGCCGGAGCCGGAGTCGGAGCCGGAGTCGGAGCCGGAGTCGCGCCCCGCCAGAGCGTCAAGGGAGCGGATGCACCGGTCTTCGGCTGCGGCCAGTTCCTGGGCCAGCTGGTCTGCTTCGGCCTGCAGGAGCTGCCCCTGAAGCGTCACGGGCGTTTTGACGCCTGTCGGGCTGATACCCGGACCGGCGTCATTCCGTTCCTTTTCCTGTAAATCCCCGGCTGCGCTCTGCAGCGCCAGGCGCCTGCTGCGGATGTCCTCGACGACGGCCGCGAAGGTTTCAAGCGCAGCTGCCGCACGGGAAGCAACCTCCAGGACGCCTTGTCCAGCAGCTCGCGGACCATCCATTGCATGATGGACCTGTTGCTGTTCGGGGGCGGCATAGGCTCCGGCCAGGGCCGACCAGTGAGCGTGGGCCTGTCGAATGGACTCACCGGCACGGGAGCTGCATGCCAGGAGTAAAGCGGCGCCTTCCCTGAGTTCCGGGACGGCAGGCAGGTGGGCAGTGCCGCTGAGATCGATACTCGAGCTCATGTCAGGCCCCACTTTCCGCTGGAGTTGTCCCCGGAGGCGCCCGGGGCTTCGTCGACGGCCACGGGTACGGGCAGCGGCTTGGTGTCCAGCGGCCAGACAAGGTCCGGCAGCGAGGGCTTAATGAGCAGCGGATTCGGGAGCACGGCCGGGAGGGGCCGGGCGGGCCACCAGGGAGATCTGCCTTGTGGTGGAAGGCCGGGTTCCGGCCAGCGGGGATACCAGCCGCCGGGCGGGTAGGCGGGGCCGGGCGGGTAGGCCGGGCCCGGCCAGCCCGGCGGGTAAGCGGGGCCCGGCCAGCCGGGCGGATAGGCGGGGCCCGCCCACCCTGGGGGATCAACCGGCCAACGAGGCGGAAATGCCGGCCACCGGGGAATCCAGGCGCCGGGCGGATAGGCAGGGCCCGGCCAGCGGGGCCGGAAGCAGTCGGGCTGCGGAAACCAGCCGCCCGGACAGGGGTAGTACAGCCGCAGCATCAAATCACGCGCAACGATGAAGGACGGGCGTCCCGGGAGTGCGGGTCGGAAGAGCCATTTCGGGCGCCAGGGCGGCGGGCCCGGCAGCGGTACGAGCGTTCCGGGTTCGGGGTCCGGCTCCGGCTCCGGCTTCTGCGGCAGTGGCAGCGGGCGCGGCAGCGGAGCCGGCAGGGCGCGTGCCGGGCCTGCATCCGGGCGTCCGGGTTTCGGAAGGGGAGCCGGCCGTGCCGGCGGAAGGAGGGGAAGAGCAGCGGGCGGGAGCGCCGATTCCGCGCTGCGTCCCGAGGCATCCGGGACGGCGGCTGCCGCGGCTTCCGCCCGTGCCCGCATCTCGTCGTCTGCGCGCAGATACTCGCCGACTGCCTGCGTGGCACCCTGCACTGCCTCCTCGGCTCGGCTCAGAATCGACCGCAGATCCGGAAGAAGGTCGCCCGCGCCCAAGGCGGTAAACGCGCGGGCCACCCGGGTGGCACCCAGGGCAGCCACAACGGTATCCACGCTGCGTTGGAGCTCGGTGGGAACGGAGGCCAGAACCATAAGGTCCGCTTCCGTTTTCCGGACCGCGTCCATTGCCGCAGCGGTGTCGATGTCGTAGGCAACCATGGTTTATCCCTTCCCTTGCCACACGGACGCACGCCACAACGGATGACGGGTTCAGACTGCGCTCCCGCCAATTGATCAGGCGAGTCGGGGAGGGCCCGCGGTCCGGACCCCGGCCGGTCCGATCAATCTAACCGAGTCGGGGAAGCGGAGATACCCAGGTGTCGTACCTGTGGACAAGTCCGACAGGCGTAGCCGGGGCGGAGGCCGTTAATGGCCGAATACGTCCGAATCCGCGATGTCTTCCTCGGTCTTCATGCCGCCAAGAGACTGCATGTCCTCCGCGTCGAGTTCGAAGTCGACCACGTCCAGGTTCTCAGCCATCCGTTCGGGGTTGGCGGACTTGGGGATGGTGACAAGGCCGGATTGGAGGTCCCAGCGGAGCACAATCTGGGCCGGAGTCTTGCCGTACTTCCCGGCCATGGCCGTGATGCGGGAATCGCTCAGGAGCCCGCTGCCCTTGCCCAGCGGGCTCCATGCCTCTGTCACGATGCCCAGGCGGGAATGGCTTTCCCGGACCTCGCGGCGCGGGTGGTAGGGATCAAGCTGAACCTGGTTAACTTCGGGAACCAGGCCGGCGTCGGCCAGCTGCTGCAGGTGCGCCGGCTTGAAATTGGATACCCCGACGGCCCGAACCAAGCCGTCGTCCTGAAGGGCGCGCATGCCGCGGAAAGCCTCTACATAGCGGTTCAGTCCGGGGTTGGGCCAGTGGATCAGCAGCAGGTCGACGTAGTCGGTGCCAAGCCGCTGCCGTGCTGCATCCGCAGCACGGCGGACGCCGTCAAAACTGTGCCATTCCTTGTTGAATTTGGTGGTGATGAAGGCTTCGCTGCGGTCCAGGCCGCTGCGCCGCAGCCCTTCACCGACTCCTTTTTCATTGCGGTAGTTCTCCGCGGTATCGAAATGGCGGTAACCGAGTCCGACGGCGGTGTCGACGGCGCGGGCCGCCTCGTCGTCGTCCAGCGGCCAGGTTCCCAACCCGATCTGCGGGATGAGGGCGCCGCTGCGCAGCGGCAGGAGAGGAGACAGGATGCTCATGGAAGTCCTTACGGAAGTAGTCGCGGTTCTTCCGCATCGTTCTCCGGGACGGACAAAAGTGCAAGCCCGCCGGTGCAGGCCCGCCGATGCAAGATTTAGACGCCGGTGCCGAACAGCATGCCCAGGGCATACGTGGCGGCGGCTGCGCCAAGGCCAATGGCCAGCTGCCGCAAACCGCGCTTCAGCGGCGAGGCGCCGGAGAGCAGGCCGACGACGGCGCCGGTCATCAGCAGCGCCAGGCTGACCAGTACGCAGGAAATGACGACGGCCGCCAGCCCGGTGAACCCGAAGATGTAGGGCAGAACCGGGATGATGGCGCCGGAAGCGAAAAAGCAGAAGCTGGATACAGCGGCGCCGAGCCCGGTGCCCACGGTTTCGTGCTCGTCGCCTCCGTCAACTGTTGCTTCCGGGTTGAGCGAGAAACTCGGATCGCAGTCGCAGCTGTACAGCCCCATGCGTTCGGCTGCCCGGTGCTCCGCGGCCTCGGGGGACATGCCGCGGGCCCGGTAGACCAGCACCAGCTCGTTGGCGTCAATGTCCAGGGACTTTGCCGCGGCCAGGGTGATCTGCGTGGGGCGGGAGGCCTCGAGCAGCTCCCGCTGCGAACGGACCGAAACGTATTCGCCTGCCCCCATGGACAGTGCGCCCGCCAGCAGTCCGGCCAGGCCGCTGAAAAGGATGAATCCGCTGGACACCCCGGTGGCACCGATGCCCATGATCAGCGCAAGGTTGGAAACGAGGCCGTCATTCGCACCGAAAACGGCTGCCCTGAAGTTTCCGGAGAGCCGGGTCCTGCCCCTGGTCGCCAGTCCGCGCACCACTTCCTCATGGATCTGCTCGTCGGCAGCCATCGCATTGGTGGCGTTCGGGTCGCTGGCATAGGGGGAGCGGCCCTCGGCGCGCTGCGCCAGGGCCAGGACGAACACGGACCCGAAGCGGCGCGCCAGGAAACCGAGCAGCCGGTTCCGAAGGGAAGCCTTGGTGCGCCGGTTCGCGTCGTCGCCCAGAAGCTCTCGCCAGTGGGCTTCATGGCGTCCTTCAGCCTCGGCCAGGGCGAGCAGGATGGCGCGTTCTTCGCCCTCGCGGCGTTCGGCCAAGTAACGGTAGGTGTCGGCTTCGGCCCGTTCATCGGCCAGATACTGCCGCCAGCGCTTCAGATCGGACGGGGACGGCGGCTGCGGACGTTCGGAAGGGCCGTCTGCGGGGTGGGTGTTCACAATGCTCCTGGTGGAAGACCGGAGCGGTTTGAGAGGTGCTCCGGTCAGCTGATGGCGAAACTGACCGAAGGTCTCGCTCGCCCGTGCGCAGTGCACACTGGGTGGGATGCCGGGCCGCACGGTGGCGGCCAGTATGTCGACAGACCTCGGCCGTCACCGCAGGAAACCGTGCGCGCCGCTGGCGTTCACTAAGATTAATTCTGCGGGAGGGCCGGAGCTACTCCCCTTCGAGCTAACAGTGTAGCGGAGATCAAGGTGAAACCCGAGGAAGGCAACATGCGGCCAGAAGGCAGCTTTGGCACCGGAACCGGCAGTGCGCGGCGGAAGCCGCCCCGGCCAACGGCTAAAGTCGAGGACGTGAGTACTCAAGCCTCCTCAGACCTGACCGAGCAGACACGTCCCTGGACCCGTCACTACGGCGAGGGTGTTCCTGCCGATCTGCACCTTCCCGAAGGGTCCCTGGTGGACATGGTGGAAGAGTCAATCCGGAAATTCGGATCAAAGCCGGCACTGCAGTTCTTCGGATCCGTCACCAGTTACCAGAACCTCGGCGAGCAGATCCGCCGCGCCGCCACCGGGCTGAGGAAGCTCGGCGTGAAAAAAGGCGACCGGGTTGCCCTGGTCCTGCCAAACTGCCCGCAGCACATTGTGGCGTTCTACGCGGCGCTGCGTCTGGGCGCCATTGTGGTGGAACACAATCCGCTGTACACGGACCGGGAGCTGCGCCACCAGTTTGAGGATCACGGCGCCACCGTAGCCGTGGTGTGGGATAAAGCAGTGGACCGGGTGCAGGCAATGCCGGCCGATATTCCGCTGCGCAGCATCATCTCCGTCAACTTGGTCGACAGCATGCCGCTGGGTAACCGGCTGGCCCTGAAGCTTCCGGTGCCGGCCGCCCGGAAAGCACGCAGCGCCCTCACCGTATCCAAGGCTCCCCGCAGCGGAGCACGGCTGGTGCTTCCCTGGAAGAAGCTGCTGGACCACCGGCCGCTGCGGCGCAGGCACCCCCGGCCCGCCGCTTCCGACCTGGCCGTCATCCAGTACACCAGCGGAACCACGGGCGTGCCCAAGGGGGCCATGCTCACCCACGCGAACCTGATGGCCAACGCCGCGCAGGGCCGGGCGTGGGTTCCCGGACTTCGGCCGGGCAAGGAAACCTTCTATGCGGTGCTGCCGATGTTCCACGCTTACGGGCTCACGCTCTGCCTGACCTTCGCGATGAGCCTCGGAGCACGGCTGGTGCTGTTCCCCAAGTTTGACCCGGACCTCGTGGTCAAGGCCGTCAAGAAGACCCCGCCGACGTTCCTGCCGGCCGTTCCGCCGATTTATGACCGCATTGTCAGCGTGGCCAATGAACAGGGTGTCTCCCTGAAGGGAGTGCGCTTTGCCATCTCCGGGGCAATGAACCTCCCGGTTGCCACCGTCTCCGCCTGGGAGGACGCCACCGGCGGCTACCTGATTGAGGGCTACGGGCTGACGGAAACCTCACCGGTGGCCATCGGCAATCCCATGGGACCCACCCGCAAGCCCGGAACCGTCGGGGTTCCGTTCCCGCTGACTGATATCCGCGTGGTGGATCCGGAGAATCCGCAGACGGACCGTCCCCACGGGGAGCAGGGCGAGCTGCTGATCCGCGGCCCGCAGGTTTTCCAGGGCTATTGGAACAAGCCCGCGGAAACGCAGGCGGCACTGCTCGACGGCGGATGGTTCCGCACCGGCGACATCGTCTCCGTGGACGAGGATCACTTCGTCACGATCCAGGACCGGATCAAGGAGCTGATTATCACCGGCGGGTTCAACGTTTCTCCCTCGGAAGTGGAGGAAGCGCTCAAGCGCCACGAGAGCATTGCCGACGCCGCCGTCGTCGGCATCGGCAAGGCGGGCGGCGGGGAAGACGTCGTGGCGGCGGTGGTGCTGAAACAGGATGCACACTTCGACGCGGAAGCCGTCCGAACGTACGTCCGCAACGAACTGGCAGCCTATAAGGTGCCGCGCAGGATCGTGCAGATTCCGGACCTGCCGCGTTCCCTGATCGGAAAGGTGATGCGCCGGCACGTCCGTGACCAGCTCATTGCGCCCGACGCCGACGCCCAAAAGCGCGACGACGGTGCGCCCGTATCCGAGAACAAGCCCTAAACCGCAATTTAGAATTTAGTACGTTCCGCCAGCAATTCCAGACCGGTTCCGCCAACAGGAAGACCAGGCCATGCCCAGAACACCGTCCCCCGATCAGCGCAGGCAGGCCGCGGAGTCCCCTCAGCGGTATTGGAGCGGAGCCCTGGGGCACGCGGGCCAGCGGTCAGCACAGATCCTCCTGGTCCTGCTCCTGGCCGGCGTCACCATCTACGGCCTGCGGCAGATCACCCTGGTGGTCATTCCGGTGCTGCTGGCGCTGATCCTGGCAGCAGCCATTTCCCCGTTCGTGAATTGGCTCCGCCGCAAGGGGTGGCCCAGCGCGCTGGCCACCGGTGTCTCCTTCCTGCTTCTGCTGGCTGCCTTCGGCGGCCTCATTACCGGCATCGTGTTTGCCATCCGAAGCGAGTGGAGCTCTCTGGTGGATCAGGCGGTGGAGGGCTTCAACGAGCTGTACCGGCTGCTCCAGGACAGCCCCATTCCGCTCGACAGCGGCACCATCGAGAACGCCCGGGATGCCGCCATCGACTTCGCCACCAGCTCGACAGCGGGCAGCGGTGCGCTGGCCGGAATCGGAGCGGCAACAAACTTCGTCACCGGCTTCGTGCTGATGGCCGTGGTGCTCTTCTACTTCCTCAAGGACGGCGACAAAATCTGGGCGTTCTTCCTGCGCTGGTTCCATGGAGAGAAGCGGGAAAAGGCCCGGCTGTCCGGTGCCCGTGCCATGGAGGTACTTGGCGGCTACGTTCGCGGAACAGCAATTGTGGCTGCGGTGGATTCGATCTGCATCGGCGCTGCACTGTTCATTCTGCAGGTGCCGCTGGCGCTGCCGCTGTCCGTGATCGTCTTTGTCGGCTCGTTCATCCCGCTGGTGGGTGCCACGGCGGCCGGGATCCTCGCGGCCCTGATCGCGCTGGTCGCCAACGGCCCGATCGTCGCCCTCATCGTGGTGATCGTGATCATCGCCGTGAACCAGTTGGAAGGAAACTTCCTCCAGCCGGTCGTCATGGGCCGCACGTTGAGCATCCACGCCCTGGTGATCCTGCTGGCCCTGACCGCCGGAACCATCCTGGCCGGCATCATCGGAGCCATCCTGTCGGTGCCGATCGCTGCGGTCTCCTGGGCGGTCATCAAGGTCTGGATCGGGGAGGACGACGGCGACCCGGACGAAGTGGCCGAACTTCCGGAGCCCGAAGATTCCGAATCGGCGAGCACGGATGCAGCTTCCGGTCCCGCCAGCCAAGCCACGTCATGAAGGCCCTGCCCGTAGAGCCCTCCAACGCGCCGATGGCCATCGGCCCGAGGATCCGTCTCGCGCGGCAGGCACGCCGGATGACGATTGAACAGGTGGCTGCGGCCACCGGCCTCACCAAGGGTTTCCTAAGCCGGGTCGAGAGGGACCTGACCTCCCCGTCGGTGGCCTCCCTGCTTACCCTGTGCCAGGTGCTGTCCATTTCCATCGGGGATCTCTTCACGGCGCCGGCCACCGAACTGACCCGGTGGATGGATGCGCCCTCGGTGAACCTGGGCGGAACGGGAATCACCGAAAGGCTGGTGACGCCGCGGACTGAGCGCCGGGTGCAGGTCATCCGTGCCGTGATTGCCCCCGGCGGCTCGGGGGAAACCGAGCTCTATTCGGTGGACTGCGACGTTGAGGTCCTGCACGTGGCGCGCGGCCGCTTTGTCCTGGTCTTCGCCGGCGAATCGATGGAGCTGGCCGAAGGCGACACCGTCACTTTCCCCGGCCAGGAACCGCACTCATGGCACAATCCCACTGATGCTGAAGCGGTGGTCCTGTGGACGCTGGTCAGCCCGGCAGCCAGCTAGCTGCTAACGGCTTATGCCGGGCGGCACTCCAGCCCCTGCCAGAGACGTCAGTCCTGCCAGGCAGAAAACAGCTTATGCCGGCTGGTACGCCTGCGACGGGGTCGTGATCCGGTTGAGGTAGTCCACGGCGCCGCTGATGTCGGTGCCCGGGGAACGGAACCCAATGTGCCCGTCCGGGCGCACCACCAGCAGCTCGGGGCGGCGAACGCTCAAACCCAGACGTTCGAAGGCCAACCCGCTGATGTCCTGGATTTCATTGGGGCTGGCTGCTGCCAGCCGGCTGCCTACATTCAGGCGCTGGACGCTTAGCCACGGGGACAGGCGTCCCAGGGCGTCATGCAGCCGAAGCTGCGTGTCAGCCGGCCACCCTCGGCCGCACAGGAGGATGTGGAATCCCGGAGTCGCCAGGATCTCGTGGAGCCGCACTTCTCGGCCGTGATCCAAAACCACGGCATCGGGCAGGCGGTCTCCTGCTTTCGGGCCGGCGGTCAGGAATGCCGGCAGCCGGGAACCGGCCGTGTCCACCATGTCGCTGCCGCGGTACTGGGTGTCGAGCTGGGAGACCGTCCGGAAGAGACGGGAGCGCAGGGCTTTTGACCCGGAAGCCTTGGGCGCGAGGGCAGGCAGAAGTTTGGTGCGGGGGAGTTTCAGCAGCCCGCTGCGGCTGGAGGCCAGCCGGAAGACGCGGTCGGTGAAGTGCAGGATGCCCTGCCCCACCGGGCGCCGTTCGGCGTCGTAACTGTCCACCAGTTCGTCCGAGGCCAGGCCGCGTGCACCCAGCGATAGTTTCCAGCCCAGGTTCAGTGCATCCTGGATGCCGGTGTTCATGCCCTGCGCCGCCACGGGGGAGTGGACATGCGCGGCATCGCCGGCGAGGAAAACCGATCCGGACTGGTAGTACTCGGCAATCTGGTGGGAGAGGTTGAAGGTGCTGACCCACTGCGGATCCTTCAGCGTGAGGTCGCCTCCGGTGAACTTGTCCGCCATCGCCTGAAGCGTTGCCAGAGTCGCTTCGGAGCTGTCACCGTGCTCTTTCATGCCGACCAGGCGCCAGGTGGCCGGGCTGCCCAGCGGGAAGAGCATCATGAAGCCGTCGTCGTTGAGGTAGGAGTGGACGATGCCGGGCTCCGCGCCGTCGGCTTCAAGATCGGCCAGGACGAAGGTTCCGGGGTAGCCGCTGCCGCGCCAATCCATACCCACCTTGGATCGCACCGTGCTGTGGGCGCCGTCGGCACCAACAACGTAGCGGGCACGGACGCGCTCGATCCCCCGGTCCAGGCGCTGGATCTTGGCTTCCATGCCGGCGAACGGATCCTCGGGGTCCAGCCGTTCCAGATCCTGCAGTTCGGCGCCGCGTTCCACGCGGATACCCCGGGAGCTCAAGTAGGAAACCAGGGCGCGCTCGGTCTCGGCCTGGGAGAGGAAGAGCAGGTGCTGGTATTCGGAGTCTTCGATCCCGGCGTCGGACAGGTCCACGGGAATGGTCTGCTCGGGCAGGTGCAGATGCAGGCCGCGCGCCGGATGGCCCGCGGCGGCGAGGCCGGCGCTGACGCCGAACGGCCGGAGGGCTTCGAGAGTGCGGGGCTGCAGGGCAAGCGCCCGGGAGTGCTCGTTGCGGTTGAGCTGGCGGTCGATAATGCGGAAACTCGTGCCGAAACTGCTTAATTGGGCCGCAAGGGCCAGTCCTGTTGGGCCCGCGCCCACGATCAGGACGTCGACGTCGTAGTTATTGTCCGCACTGTGCTGATGAGCCGCCATAGTCACAGCCTAGTCTTGACCTGAGCCCCGGTTCCACTTTAGCCTCAGGGGAAACACTTAATGCCTATGAGGCAACCTGCTCCCGGCCCGGTAATTAGGCCGTTTAGCCGCTCCCGCAGGTTGTCCCGCAGCGGCGGAACCGCCAACCTGGAGAAGACTCATATGCGGAATCCCCCGCGGATCACTGTCAACGGAAACCTTGGACCCATCGACGCGTCACTGGTGCCGCGCTATGCCGGGCCCGCTACGTTCGCACGCCTGCCGCGCCTGGACCAGGTGCAGTATGCGGATGTGGCAGTGGCGGGAGTTCCCTTTGACACCGGGGTTTCTTTCCGGCCCGGCGCCCGCTTTGGCGCCAACCATGTTCGGGAAGCCTCCCGGCTGCTCCGCCCCTATAACCCGGCGCTGGATACTTCGCCCTTTGAGAACCTGCAGGTGGCGGATGCCGGTGACATGGCCGTGAATCCCTTCAACATCGACGAGGCCATCGAGACCATTCAGGCCAATGCCATGGACCTGACCGAGAACGGCACCAAGCTGCTGACCCTGGGCGGTGACCACACCATTGCCCTGCCGCTGCTGCGGGCCGCTTCCGAGCGTGCCGGCTCTCCCGTGGCACTGCTGCACTTTGACGCGCATTTGGACACCTGGGACAGCTATTTCGGAGCCGAATACACCCACGGCACTCCGTTCCGCCGGGCGGTGGAGGAAGGCATCCTGGATACCGAGGCCATCTCCCACGTCGGCACCCGCGGCCCGTTGTACGGTAAGCGCGATCTGGAGGACGACCGGCGCTTCGGCTTCGGCATCGTCACCTCCGCGGACGTCTTCCGGCAGGGCGTGGATGAGGTGGTGGCGAAGCTTCGGGACCGGATCGGAAACCGGCCGCTGTACATCTCAGTGGACATTGACGTTCTGGACCCGGCCCATGCACCGGGCACCGGCACTCCGGAAGCCGGCGGGCTGACCAGCCGCGAACTGCTGGAGATCCTGCGCGGGATGCGCGGATTGAACCTGGTGGGGGCCGACGTCGTCGAGGTGGCGCCGGCGTACGACCACGCCGATATTACCGCGGTGGCTGCCTCCCATGTTGCCTACGACCTGATCACCCTGATGGGACTGCCGGAATGAGCGCGGCAGGACGGCCCGAAACAGTGCCCGGCGGCGCCACGTCCCTGCCCAATATCCGCGACGAGGAAACAGCCACCGCGGTTATGCCGGAGGCCGGGGCCGAGGTGCGCAACGGCGGGGACCTGGTGATCGAAACGCTTACAGCGCTCGGCGCCACCACCGTGTTCGGAATCCCCGGACAGCATGCCCTGGGGCTCTTTGATGCGCTGTCCCGCTCCGATCTGCGGTTCGTCTCCTCCCGGGTGGAAAACAATTCTGCTTTTGCCGCTGACGGCTTCTCCCGTGCCACGGGCCAGGTGGGGGTGCTGTTTCTCTCCACCGGTCCCGGCGCACTGACCGCGCTGTCCGGACTGCAGGAGGCCTACGCCACGGGAGTGCCGATGGTGGTGGTGGCCAGCCAGATCCCCATCGAAGGGCTGGGGGCACGCCGTCGCGGAATGCTGCACCAGCTGGATGACCAGAAGGCCTCGGCGGCGAACGTCACCAAAAGCCAGCGGTTGATCCAGCACGCGTCCGGCATTCCCTCGGCCATCCAGGATGCGTGGACGGAAGCCATTTCTTCACCGATGGGACCGGTGTGGCTGGAAGTGCCGCAAAATGTCCTGCTGAACCCGGTTCTGGTGCCGGCGGTGGAAGATGCCCTGGCCGAACCGTTTGATAACCCGCCCCGCACCGAACTGGTCAAGGAAGCCGTGCGCTGGCTCGCCGCGGCGGAACGTCCGGCAATCATCGCCGGCGGCGGAACCCGCCGCGGCGGCGCGGAGGAGGATCTGCTGGCACTGGCCGAAAAACTGCGCGCGCCGGTGATCTGCACCCCCGGCGGCAACGGCGCCTTCCCCTGGACCCATGAACTGTCCCTGCAGTCGTGGATCGAGGACCGCTACACCACCGAGGTCCTTGAGGACGCCGATGTGCTGCTCGTCATCGGATCTTCGCTGGGTGAGGTGACCTCCAACTACTTCACTCTGAAGCCCCGCGGCAGGATCATCCAGATCGACGCCGAACCGCGGGTGCTGGAATCCAACCAGCCGGCGCTGGGCATCCGGGCCGACGCCGGGCAGGCGCTCGGGGCACTGGACCGTGCCCTGGGACAGGCTCTTGGTTCTTCGCCCGGCAGCGCGCCGGACTGGCACGGCAAGAGCCCGGAACAGGTCGTGGCCGCCACTCTGGCGAAGGTCTCCGCCCGGCTGGACAGCCAGGACCTGGGGATGGAGCGGGCGTTCATGGCCGACATCCGCGCTGCCGTCCCCGCCGGCATGCAGACGTACTGGGATATGACCATCGCCGCCTACTGGGCCTGGAGCTGCTGGGACGCGAAGTCCGGACAGTTCCACTCCGCCCAGGGCGCCGGCGGGCTGGGCTACGGCTATCCCGGGGCCATCGGCGGCGCCGTCGGGCTGGGCGAGCGAGTGCTGGCCGTCTCCGGGGACGGGTCAGCCATGTATTCGATTGCCGAACTGGCCACCGCCCGGCAGCATAACCTGCCGGTCACCTGGCTGATCGTCGACGACGGCGGCTACGGGATCCTGCGTGAATACATGGTCGAAGCCTTCGGCAAGGCCACCGCCACGGAACTTGCCGGCCCTGACTTCGTGAAGCTGGCCGAGTCCTTTGGCGTCCCTGCGCGGCGAACTGCGCCGGACGGTGTCCGGAAGGCGCTGGAGGAATCGCTGGCCGCCGAGGGCCCGAACGTGGTGGTGGTGGAAGCAACAATTGGCCTGTTCGCCCCGACTCACCTGGCGGCCTGACCCGACGCCCGGGGGTCAGGCTTCGGGACCTTCCGGCTGCAGCGGGCGGATGTAGAAGCAATCCGGGAAGCGGGTGGCTGCCGCCTGCCAGCCGTCGCTGGCCGACGGCATCGGCCGGGCGGAGAGTACCGAGACCCGTTTGATCTCCCAGGGGCGGTCGTCCCGTTCGAGCACGTGTTCACCGTGCAGGGCACGGATGAGCCGCGAACCCTGCAAGCCTGCCGCGGCCAGGTGGTGCATTCCCTCGCTGCGGCTGACCGGACCGAGGATCCGGGTGGCTCCGTGGCGGGCTTGGCCGGATACGCCTCCGGAAACGCCCCCGGAAACACCATCAGATGCACTGACCGGAAGATAGTGCGGATCGAAACGCTGCTGGACAGCCTGCCCAGAGGTGCCCAGAGTTTTGCCTATTTTCGGCCAGCTCACGCCGGCATCATGGGCAGCCCGCACGGCCTGCCCCTGCAGGTCGGTGGAAATCCGTACGAGGTCGTGGCAGGCCGCGACGGCGGCGAGCAACTGCTCCGTGGCTGGGGGAGCGTCCGCTGGGGGAGCGTCGGCTGAGGGAATGGCGTGAGAGGGAGTGTCGGGCAAAACGGCGCCGTAACCTGCAGCGAGCCGGGACAGCTCGACGGAAAGCTGTGCGTCGGAGCGGGTGCTCATGGGGTCTCGTCGTCGCCGGGGCGCCAGGAGCCGGGACGGGAGGCGTCCGCTGACCGCTGACGGTGATTCACCAGAAGCCAGGCAACGCCGCAGAAAGGGCCCGGGGCGTGGCACTGCCAAGCTTGTTAGCAAACACTGCAATAACAACTCCGCCTCTTTGACTAGCTGGTTATTAATGACGGACTGACCATCAGTGCCCATCCGTGGAACGGCACTGGTCTCGTAGCACCGCGGCAAAAGCATGACTGAGCTACCAACCGCTCGACTGATATTCCACCTGTTCAGACACCCCTCGATGGCGTCCCTATGTTCGGAAGTGTCGGAGGGTGAAGCGATCAGTACCTGCACCACAGTGGCCTGAAATGTCATGAGTTCCCGAATTCTCGAAATCACCTTACTTCGATACCGACGCACATGCGCAAGTGTCGGGCAGACCTTGTCAATATGTAGACCGCTCCCCTGCGGCCCGCAAGCCCGGTGAGGCGGCGGAACTACCAACGCGAACCAAGCGTCACTGCTCGGGTGTAAGCCCATACCTCCACCTCGGTGAGCGTCACTGCGCAGATCAGCTCAAATACCGTGCCCAAAACTCGTTCTCCGCACAGTCGGAAGGCACTCCCATGCCCTTGAGGTTCTCCGGCGGTCGCGTGGCCAGTAGGTCGTGCAGTCTCTGCGCCCAAGAGCTGCGCGGGGATACCATATCCAAGACAGCCACTACAGTCCCCCTTTTTTTGGGCCCGCGAGATACGGACGCTACTCCTACCTAGTGCTGATCTCGAGTTTCCCAAGGGATCCCCCACCGCGACAAACCCCATGCCAGCCCCCAGGTCAGAAACCTCCCATCTCAACCTGTGGGTCTCAGACTTAGTTGGAGTGCCCCCTCCTTCTGTCTCGCATTCCAGGGGCTGTGATAGTTGCTCTTCAAAGAAGGCCTATGCCTCGGATGAGCACCGGCGCCAGCCAACTGGGGGGAAGGACCTAACTTCGGCGTTCGCGCCCGGAGGGTTGGATGCTTGCGCCAAACAGCTGATCGCGGAATATGAGTTAACATTTACCCGGATGAGGTGATGCTGACGCTTGACCACGATCTATCCTGAGAGCATGCGCATCGAGGCATTCATGAGGACTGCTACTGTCGCCGTGATCGTTGCCGCCCTAACTGGTTGCGTCGATCCGGCGCCTGGACCGACACCAGGTGTGACGGCACCTGTCACGGAGGCGCCGACTGGAAATCCGGATGGGTTAAGCGGATTCCTGTGCGGGGCTGACGAAGACAACGTATGGCGAGGCAAGGCTCGTCTAACTAACACCGGCACCACAACCAACTCGTACTTAGTTAGGTTTTCCATCGTCCGCGGTGCCGGCGACGAACCTGTCGGCTTCGCCGAGGACACGTTCACCTTGGCCGGGGGAGAGTCTACGGACGTCGCGTTTCCGGATATCCATACTGGCAACGTCGCCAATTTCCAATGCGTTCCAACGGTGTCTGTCCTACCCGCTGGCTAGAGGACAGGCTCGGCAAATGGCCTCGCAGCACTCCAAGGACGTCCGGCAGTTCCAAGCTGACGCCGGCAGACGTCGTTGCAGTCGAAGCGCGCCGGTACGCAAGCGAATGCAGCCAGTCCCTCAACGATGATCGGGCATTCGGATCATTGGGTGGGTCCAAGTCAGACCGTCACCCTGAGACTCATCGTAGTGCTCACGTCGCGGGACAAGTTCGACGGGTTGTCAGTCTCACCAAGCGGGCTTAATCAAACCCAGGTGATACGTCCCCTAGCACATCGGACGCCACGTCGATTCGCCAGTCGAAGGAAAACCATTTCATGAGTCCTACTGCTCCCACCACGGTGACGCCTACGCTGCGCCGTCGACGTGGCCCGACCGAACAGGCCGCTGTCGCGGCCGTGGACCAAGCGTGCCGGCGGCTGCGCCTGCCAACGATCTGCGCGCAGTCCTGAACGAAGCCCTAGCCGTCGTGGGAAAAGAACAATTGTCTTATCAGGGTTTCCTAGCCGAGCTGTTGCTTGCCGAGTGCGACGACCGGGACCGTCGCTCCTCGACCCGGCGGGTGAAGGCCGCGAACTTCCCGCGGGACAAGTGGCCGGGAGCTTCGACTTTGATGCGAACCCCAACATCAACTCCGCGACCATCCACACGCTGGCGACCGGGGATTGGATCCGCAAAGGCCAACCTCTGTGTCTGATCGGAGACTCAGGAACCGGCAAGTCCCATTTACTCATCGGGCTGGGGACAGCGGTGGCCGAGAAGGGGTAGCAGGTGAAGTGCACGCTCGCTACCAGGCTCGTCAACGAACTGGTTGAAGCCGCTGACGAAAAGATGCTCGCGAAGACCATCGCCCGCTATGGGAGGGTCGACCTGCTCCGCATCGACGAGCTCGGCTATGTGGAACTCGACCGTCGCGGCGCCGAACTTCTCTTCTAGGTCCTCACCGAGCGCGAGGAGAAAAATTCCATCGCGATCGCCAGCAACGAGTCATTCTCCAGCTGGACAAAGACCTTCACCGACCTCCGTCTCTGCGCCGCGATCGTCGGCCGGCTCAACTTCAACGGAACCATCATCGAAACCGGCGCCAACTCCTACCGACTAGCCCACACCCTCGCTCAGGCATCCGGTAGGTAGCGTCGTAACAGAACAAGAGTCCTCCGATTGTCGCTCGTCGCGGACGGAACAACTTTAGAAGCGAAAAAGAGGATCGAGGATTGTGGATAGGCAGGTGAAGTAATGCTGATCGTGCGTCAGCCGTTAGCCGGCCGGGCCGTTGCGCTGCCGGTGTTCCTGCTCGTCCTGCTTCTGTCCCTGCTGTCGTGGAGGTACGGTTATCAACGCGACGAACTGTACTTCCGCATGCTCTGCCGCCTGTGTGGGGGTATGTCGACCAGCCGCCGTTGACGCCGTGGCTCGTACACACCTCCAGTTTCCTCAGTGATGAAGTGTGGGCACTGCGCATACCCGCGATCGTCTGTATGGTCCTGGTTTTGCTCGTCGTTGTGCTGATCACGAGCGGTCGGCGGAGGAGCCTATGCCCGGCGACGACGGCTATCCACCCGGCGATGCTGACAATCAGGCCGGGAATGCCGATGCCGATAAGGGCTCCGACCACGCCGAGTACAAGGCCGATGAGGACAATGCCGAGGAGCAGCCTGCGCGTCGCTCGTACTTTCGATTCCGGATGCCAGCGCGTGAGCGAAACCACCGTCCTTTCCGCATTTTTTTATGCCTAGTTGGTTGACTCAGGCAAGTAACCCGGCTTATTGTTGCCTAAGGCAAACAATTAAGGCACTTCCAGACAGGTGTTTCGTGTCCGTAAACCAGCAGACTGCTGAAGAATTAATCACCCAGGTGTACCGGCTGCAGCGCCAACTGCGCTGCGTCGCGCAGCGCAGCACCGACCCCCGCGGTCCCGGCACTGCGTTGCTGGCGGTCCTGCGCCTCATCGGAGAACAACCGGAAATCCGTGCAACGGAATTGGCGGGGAAGCTTGGCATCGGGGCAGCCGGCCTGAGCCGGCACCTCTCGGAACTGGTGGAGATGGGGTATGTGTGCCGGCGGCCCCACCCCGAAGACGGGAGGGCATATCTGATCAGCCTCACCCCGGCCGGAAGCCGCGCGGTCACCGAAGATATGCACCGCCGTTCTGAACTGCTGCAGCACATGCTGGATGACTGGACCAACGAGGAAGCCGCTCTGGCCAGTGATTCCCTGGCCAAGCTGGCCGACACCCTGCATACATCGATCCGCGATACATCCATCCGCGCAATGAAGCCGGGTACCCATCCAACGCCCACCCCGGCAGGAGAAAACTAAGTGACAGAGCCGCAAAGATCCGCCACCGCAAAGAACCCGGTGACCGCCGGGAACGCCGGCAAGTCCGGCAAAGACCCTAAGGTTCGCAGGAACGGCAAGCCCGCACGCCAGGCCCAGGTCCCCGGTGAAATGAGCCACCGGCAAATCCTGCGGGCACTGACCGGCCTGCTGGCCGCCTTGTTTACGGCCATGCTGAGCACGACAATCGTGGCCAACGCACTGCCGACCATCATGGCCGACCTGCACGGAACGCAGACCGATTTTGCCTGGGTCGTGACCGCGGCGCTGTTGGCCAACGCCGTTTCCACTCCCATCTGGGGCAAGCTCGCTGACCTGTTCAGCAAGAAACTCCTGGTCCAGCTGAGCATCATCATCTTCGTGATCGGCTCCGTAGTGGCCGGGTTTGCCGACAACATGCCGGTCCTGCTGATGGCACGGGTCATCCAGGGTCTTGGCATGGGCGGGCTGACCGCGCTGGTGCAGGCCGTCATCGGCTCGATTATTCCGCCCCGCGAACGAGGGCGGTACTCCGGCTACATGGGTGCCGTAATGGCCGTGGCAACCGCCGGCGGCCCCCTGCTCGGCGGCTTCATCGTGGACAGTCCGCTGGGCTGGCGCTGGACCTTCTTCCTGTGCGTGCCGCTGGCCGTCGTCGCACTGTTCCTGCTGCAGGTCACCCTTCGCCTGCCGCACACCCGCCGCAAGGTCAGCATCGACTGGCTGGGTTCGATCCTGCTCACCGCAGGCGTCTCCCTGCTGCTGATCTGGGTCTCCTTCGCGGGCAAGGCCGGCTACTACGAGTGGATGTCCTGGCAGACCGCTGCGATGGTTGGAACCAGCGTTGTGCTCCTCGCACTGCTGGTCCTGGTGGAATCCAAGGTGCGTGAACCCATCATCCCGCTGAAGATCATCCGCGAACGCACCACCGCACTGTCCATTGTGGCTTCGGTTGCCGTCGGTATCGCCATGTTCGGTTCCACCACTTTCCTGGGACAGTACTTCCAGATTGCCCGCGGCTACAGCCCAACTGAGGCCGGGCTGCTGATGCTCCCGATGATCGCGGGAAACCTGATGGGTTCGGTGGGATCCGGACAGCTCATCAGCCGTTTCGGCAAATGGAAGCGGTTCCTGATCGCCGGCACCATCATGGTGATCGCCGGCACCGGACTGGCCGGAAGCATGGACCACGAAACCGACATGCTCCTGGTCAGCCTGTACATCTTCGTGCTCGGTTTGGGCATGGGCCTGTTGATGCAGAACCTTGTCCTGGCTGTCCAGAACACGGTCAAGGTCTCCGAAGTGGGATCGGCCAGCGCTTCCATTGCGTTCTTCCGGACTGTTGGCGGTGCCGTGGGCGTATCCGTCCTGGGTGCCGTTATGTCCAGCGCCGTCAGCAGCCGGGCGGCCGACGGCATGCGGGCGGCCAATATTCCGGTGACCGACGGCGGAGCCGGTGATTCGCTGGATATCGCCGGACTGCCCGGAGCAGTTCAGGGCATCTTCCGTGCCGCCTACGGTGACGCCACGGCAACGATCTTCCAGATTGCCGCCGTCATCTCCGTGGTTGCGCTGATTGCCGTGCTTTTCATCAAGGAACAGGTGCTGCGCCGCACGCTGGATATCCAGCCGACCGCCAAGATGCCGGCGGAGCCGGGCCTGACCGGAGGATCCGAGATGATGAATTCCGGTCCCCTGTCCACCGTTCCTGCTGCCTCCGCTGTTCCCTCCGGGCCCGACGGCGGCGCGCGGCCCGGTGGAGAAGAGCAGCCGGGCGGGGGAGTGCGGGACCGCACGACTGCCGGTGCCCGGCATGGAAGCTCCAGCACCGGAAACTGACAGGACAGCCAAACTGACAATCAAACTGAACTGACAAGACACCTAAATCAAGACACCTAGATTGATCAAAAAGGGGCTCCGGCCCGGCTCCCGCCCGGCTCCCGCCGCGGGACCGGGCCGGAGCCCCCTTTTATAATTGCCCCGCACCCTTAAATTGCCCCGCACCATGAACCAGCCAGGGCGCCTCAGCGGGCTCGAACCGTCGGCTACTGCATAGTGAACCGGCGGGCCACCAGATTGCCTGCGGCGGGCACCCGGAAGAGAGCGGACAGGCCGGCGTTGCGGGCCGCGAGCAGAGGGGGCGACAGCGGCCGGCCGAGCACCATATTCAGCTGCGCCTGAAGGGACGCGACAACCGCGGCCCGGCGCCGGCTCCGCCCGAAGTCGGCCAGTGCCGCACCCACATCATCTCCGCGCAGGGACCCAACGATGATCGGTGCCAGGGCAGCGGCATCCAGCCAGCCGAGGTTCATGCCCTGCCCTCCGATGGGACTGACCTCATGGGCTGCATCGCCGATGAGAACGGTGCGGCCGCGGACGAGGTGGCGCGTCAGTCCCGTGCGCACCGAAAACGCGCTGAGCATGGTGTTCGACGCCGGATCCGGGCAGGCCCCGGTCCGCTCGGCCACCAGAGCTGCCAGGTCACCGGCCGTGGCCCCGGCCAGCAGGCTGTCAGTGTGCGCGACCCAGCGCCGGACACCGCCGGGCAGCGGAAAGGACTCCACAATGCCGCCGGACTCCAGATACAGCACGCCCACCG
The DNA here is from genome assembly GCF_054792395.1 of Arthrobacter sp. Z1-15. Classification (NCBI taxonomy): domain Bacteria; kingdom Bacillati; phylum Actinomycetota; class Actinomycetes; order Micrococcales; family Micrococcaceae; genus Arthrobacter; species Arthrobacter sp. Z1-15. The sequence continues at coordinate 559,673 of NZ_CP096454.1, forward strand.
GGCCGTCGCCGGTGGAGTCCTGGAAGTCGCCCATTAAGTAGGTGTCCGGCAACTCCCGGGTCCGGCAGGGCGTGCCCAGCAAACGGCGCACCGGGGAGCGCGCGCCGTCGGCCGCCACGGTAATCCTGGCGGATGCCTCAAAAGCCGTACCTGTCCCCGGCTCGCCGGCCCGGCCGGCCGTGCCGGACAGCAGGACCCGGCCGCCGTCGTCGTGCAGTTCGTCCACCTTCGCTCCGCGCACCAGGGCGTGCGGATCCAGTTCCAGCAGCCGGGCTTCCAGGATCGCTTCGGTCCGCAGCTGCGGAAGGGTCAGGACATACGGAAACCGTGCCGACGCCGCCGAGAAATCCACTGCTGCCACCGGCCGGCCGCTGCTGCGGGCCTCGCCGCGGCGGATCTGCACCCCTTCGCTGCTCATCGCCTTCGCCACACCGGCAGCGGCCAGGGCCTCCAGCGCCGGGGGATGGATGCCGATGGCCCGCGAGTGTGCGGATCGTTCCTGCCGCTGTTCGAGCACCTGGACACTCACTCCGGCCTGGGCCAACAGCACGGCGAGGAAGACGCCCACCGGCCCGCCGCCCACCACCGCCACATCGGTGACGGGCCGGGGCACGACGGCGGGAGGCAGCGGCAGCGCGGTCATCCGTTGTCTCCCGGCGTTGTCCGCATCAGCAGGTTCTGCCACGGATGCTGCTGCAGGCAGCGCCAGCCGGGCGGGGCAGCGGCTGCCAGTTCCGCCGCGGTGTAACTGCGGCGGATGGAGGTGAGCCCGTCCTGCCGGATAAAACTCCCGGGAAAAAACGGCAGGGTTCCGGCGGAGAAAAGGGCATAACCCCAGCGGCTGCGCTCAATGTCGCCGTGCAGGCTCAAGCGCCGGCCCAGTACCTCCGAATCTGCGAGCAGCACGGAGAACTCCTCGTCGGTGAGGTGGTGCAGGACGTGGTTGGAGATGACGACGTCGTACGTCCGGCCTTCAGCGACCAGCTCCGAACTGAACGCCCGGCGGAAACTCAGCCCGGGCAGCGCCGGACGCGATGAAGCGAAGGCGTGCGCGCGCGGATCGGGATCGATCCCGGTAATTTCCAGGCGCAGACCGTCGCGGCGTGCCCACCGGGCCAGCATGCGCGGCACATCACCGCCGCCGGAGCCGATGTCCAGCAGCGTGTTGGTGCGGCCCGAGTCGAACTGCGGACGCAGGTAACGGGCGTAGTTGCGCCTCCAGCCGGACACCACCGAATTGATGAGCCAGAACTGGGCATAGGTTCGCCGGAGCTTCTCCGGATCACAGTCCGGCCGGTCCATCTCCTCCACGGCCGCAGGATCCCGTTCCGCCAGGGACCGAAGCTGCGGCGGTGTCAGCCTCCGGGCAAGGGGACCTTGCGCCAGGGAGCCGCGCGCCGCGGAGCTGTGGGGCGCCGGGAAGGGTTTGCCGCTCACACGCCCGCCGGTGCCGGCACCGCTGCCGTTTCCGGTGCCTGTGCCGTTCCGTGGGCCGTTGTTCGTTCCTCCCCCTGCACTTCGGCCTGCGCACCGGCCTGATCGCCGGCGCTCGCGTTCACCGGCCCGCCGACGCGGGTGAAGAGGCCGGTTTCCACGGTCAGGCCCGGACCGAAGGCCATGGAGCAAATGCGCTCGTTGCCGCCGCGGAAGGGCTGGTCCAGGATGTGCTTGAGCACAAACAGCACGGTCGCACTGGACATGTTGCCCCAGTTGCGCAGGGTTTCACGGGCAGGAACCAGCTGTTCCTCGCTCAGGTCAAGCTTGGCTTCGACCTTGTCCAGGATGCTGCGTCCGCCGGGGTGGATCGCCCAGTGCTCGATGTCGCGGTACGGCAACCCGGCAACGGAGGGATCACGGGCGAGCAGCGGCTCGAGGGCCCCGACAATGTGGTCGTCGATGATGTGCGGAACGTACGTCCCCAGCACCATTTCGAAACCCTCGTCCCCGATGTTCCAGGCCATGGATTCCTCGCCCACCGGGGTCAGCACGGTTTCGAAGTGGTCCAGCTGGATGCCGGGGGCGTTGCCGGGCAGGTCGCGGGCGGTAATGACGGCGGCGGCGGCGCCGTCGGCGAAGAGCGACGAGCCCATAATGGTGTCCGGATCATTGGAGGTGCGGACGTGCAGGGAACACAGTTCGGCGCTGACCACGAGAACTACTGCTTCAGGATCGGCATCGCAGAAGGACTTGGCTGCCCGCATCGCCGGAAAAGCCGCGTAGCAACCCATGAAGCCCAGATGGAACCGCTGCACCGAGGCGTTGAGGCCCAGAGCCCTGACTACTTTGTAATCCGGACCGGGGTTAAAGAACCCGGTGCAGGAGACGGTAATAACGTGGGTGACGTCTTCGGGGCCAATGCCCTCGCACGCGTCAACCGCTTTCTGGGCTGATTCAATGAAGAGTTTTGTGGCTTCGGTGGCAAAAATATCGTTTCGGGTTTTCGTGCTGGGACTGAGCATGTTGCCGGATGCCGAATCAAAGAAAACGGGATTGTCGGACCGGTAGGACAGAGAAAGTTCGGAAAGGGCGGTGCGCCGGGTGTCGATGGCAGCGGAATTGAAACACGTGGCCACGAGCCTTTGGCCCAGCCTGGTAAGGCCGGGCTGGGCGGCGAACACATCACGTGCTTCGGTTTGGACCAGCACAGTGGGGGGAACAGCAATTTCCAGAGATCTGAGAGTAACCGTCATAGTCCATTCTTAGGGGAATGTTCTGTAGGACACAATGCCGGGGCCGGCGGTGAACTACCCGCCGGCGCAGGCAGCAGCCGACTGCGTGCGCAGACCCCGGCCCCGAAAATCAGGCGCGCCGCGCACTTGTAAGGCGTTGAACAGGCCCCGGTATGCCGCCATACTCTAAGCATCATCAGCTGCCCCGGCAGTTTGTGATGCTTACGTTTTATGTCAACGGAGACATCATCAGGAGCATCCCCATGAGCACAGGAATTCCCCGGCAGGACGGATCACCGGCGGCCCGCGGCAAGCAGGCGGCCCCGGAGGGACTGAAGAAAGTAGTGGCGGCCTCCATGGCCGGCACTGTCGTTGAGTGGTACGAGTTTTTCCTTTATGCGGCTGCTTCCACGCTGGTTTTTGCCAAGTTGTTTTTCCCTAATGCCAACACCGAGCTGGACGGGATCATCGCGGCCTTCGTGACCTACGCCGTCGGTTTTGTGGCCCGGCCCATCGGCGGGATCGTTTTTGGACACTTTGGTGACAAGCTGGGCCGCAAAAAGCTGCTCCAGCTCAGCATCATCCTGGTGGGCGTCTCAACGTTCCTGATGGGGTGCCTGCCCGGGTTCAACGAGCTGGGGTACTGGGCTCCGGGACTGCTGGTGCTGCTGCGGTTCATCCAGGGTTTCGCCGTAGGCGGTGAATGGGGCGGCGCCGTCCTGCTGGTGGCCGAACACAGCCCCAACAAGTCGCGCGGCTTCTGGTCCAGCTGGCCGCAGTCCGCGGTGCCGATGGGCAACCTGCTCGCCACCGGAGTGCTGTTCATTCTCTCCTCCACGCTGTCCGAAGCCGCCTTCCTGGGCTGGGGCTGGCGGATTGCCTTCTGGCTCTCGGCAGTGATTGTGCTGGTGGGTTACTACATCAGGACCAAGGTCAGCGACGCACCGATCTTCTTGGAAGCCCAGAAGGAAGTGGAGCAGGAAGCCAAGGGCTACGGGGTGATCGAAGTTTTCAAGCGGTACCCCCGCGGCGTCTTCACCGCCATGGGCCTGCGGTTTGCCGAGAACATTCTTTATTACCTTGTGGTGACCTTCTCCATCACCTACCTCCGGCTCGTCGTCGAGGTGGACACGTCGCGGATTCTGCTGCTGCTGCTCGTTGCCCACTTCATCCACTTCTGCGCGGTTCCGCTAGTGGGCCGCATGTCGGACCGGCTGGGACGGCGTCCGGTGTACTTCGCCGGCGCGGTCCTGGGTGCCACTTGGGGCTTTTTCGCCTTCCCGATGATGGACACGGCCAATGACCTCGTGATTCTGGCGGCCGTGACGATCGGTTTGCTGTTCCACGCGCTGATGTACGCCGGACAGCCCGCCATCATGGCGGAAATGTTCCCCACCAGGATGCGCTATTCCGGTGTTTCCCTGGGGTACCAGGTGACGTCGATCGTCGCCGGCTCACTGGCGCCGATCATTGCGACGTCTCTGCTGGAGCGGTACAACTCCTCAACCCCGGTGGCGATCTACCTGCTGATCGCCTGTGCCGTCACGGCGGTTTCCGTACTGGTGCTCAGGGAAACCAACGGCATTTCCCTGCAGGACGTGGACGCGGCCGACGCGCAGGGGACCGCGGACCTGCTGGCGGCCTCCAAGAGCGCCGAGGCTGCCCGTACTGAGGCCTCCAGCGCTGACACCGGGGGAGAACGAAAGTAGCACTTACCCGCCCCCGTCACCTTCGGGCGGACTGCAATTCTGATTTTTACAACGTGCACCTCCAGAGGTGCCGCACAAGCAAGGGAGCTCGATCATGGCTGCAGTGGGATGGATTGGTCTGGGAAACATGGGCGGCTTCATGTCGGCCAACCTAGTGAAGGCCGGACATACCGTCCGTGGATACGACGTGAATCCGGCGGCGGTGGCCGCAGCACACGAGCACGGAGTGGAGTCCGCGGGCAGCATCGCCGACGCGGTGTCCGGCGCCGACGTCGTCTTCACCATGCTTCCCAAAGGCGAACATGCCAGGGCCGTATATCTGGGGGAGGACGGGGTGCTGGCGTCCGCGGACACCCGAACCCTGCTGGTGGATTCGTCAACCATCGACATTGAATCAGCCCACGAGCTGCACAAGGCTGCAGCTGCTGCCGGCTACCGCTTTGTGGACGCTCCCGTCTCCGGCGGAATCAGCGGTGCCGAGGCCGGCACCCTGACGTTCATGGTGGGCGGCGAAGCCGATGCCGTGCGGGATGCCGCCGGCTACATCGATCCGATGGCCGGCAACATCATCCCCACCGGGGGAGCCACCACAGGCCAAGCTGCCAAGATCTGCAACAACCTGATGCTGTTTATCAACCTCGCCGGCGCTGCCGAGGGTGCCGTCCTCGCCGACCGCCTGGGCTTGGACAAGCAGGTCTTCTGGGACATTGCCTCGGTATCGTCGGGGGACAGCTGGGCGCTCCGCACCTGGTACCCCATGCCGGGAGTCGTAGCAACGGCGGCGTCCAACAACGACTTTGCTCCGACGTTTACCGCCGAGCTGGCCAACAAAGACATCAACCTTGCCATCTCAGCTGCCCGCGATACCGGAACGCCGCTGGAAATCGGTGAACATGTCCAGCAGCTCTTCCAGCGTCTGGTGGATTCCGGGCAGTCGTCCCGGGACTGCTCCATGATCGTCCGGCTGGTGGACGGAACGCTGGCGGCTGACACCCGAACCTGACACCCGAACCTGACACCCGAACCTAAAGCGGGCACCCGAACCTGAGTCGGGTGCTCCGTCCGGGTGTCGTCGCCGCTGGGTTTCCTCAGTCCTCGGCGACGTCCTCGGCGACGGCGCCCGCCGGCTTGAGCAGGTCCTTTTCCAGCACGAGGTCCAGCGAGAGCGTCTTGTAGCCCTCGCTTTCGAACAGCACGGTGACGGTGCCGTCGTCGTAACTCATCACCATGCCGGGGCCCCACTCGCTGTGGGCAACGGGCGACTGCAGGGGAAAGGGCTTTGCCTCCGGATCCTGGGCGGGCTCAGGTTTCCCCGCGGGGGCGTCACCCTGCGCTGCGGCTTTCTCGCAGTTATCGCAGTTCTCGCAGGGCCCTCCGAGCTGCTCGCCGAAATAGCCCAGCAGGAACTCGCGCCGGCAGCCGGTGGTCTCGGCATACTGCCGGGCCATGTCCACGCGGGACTGGTCAATGTTCTCCCGGCGTTCGGCAAAGGCGACGGCAGCCTCCACGGCTTCTTCCGGGCTCATGGTCCCGGCCCGGTAGACGCCAGAATCCTCCGTCACTGCGCCCGACTCCCGGAGCAGGTTCAGCAGCCCGCCCAGCTTCCGGGAGCTGATTCCCAACTCGGTGCGCAGCTCCGCGGGCGTGGCGCCGCCGTCGTGAGCCCGCAAAACTGCCAGCAGCTGCCCCAGCCCGTCCGCATCCGGAGTCTTGCTGGCGAAAAACCGGCGCAACCCCAGGTCTTCGGGCCGGTAGTGCAGGACGGCGTAGGCCGGCTCGCCGTCCCGTCCGCCGCGGCCGATCTCCTGGTAGTAGCTGTCGATGGAGTCCGGGATGGCCGAATGCACCACAAACCGGACATTCGGCTTGTCGATCCCCATGCCGAATGCGCTGGTGGCGGCAACCACGTCCACCTCGTCGTCGAGGAACTTCCGGTGGACCTCTTTGCGGTCCTTGGCACGCCGCGACGAATGGTAGGACTCAGCACGCATGCCCCGTTCTTCCAGCCCGGCAGCGTAATCCTCGGTCTCGCGCCGGGTGGCCACGTACAGCAGCCCCGGGCCGGGCAGCTCCGGCACCGTTTCGAGGACGGCACGGCGTTTGTCTTCGGCAGAGACATGCATCTGCACGGCCAGGTGCAGGTTGGGCCGGTCGAACCCGTGGGCCAGGACCAGCGGCTCCCGCAGGTTTAGCGAGGCGATAATTTCGCTGCGCACCGGAGGTGCGGCTGTGGCCGTCAGGGCCAGGACGGGGCACCCCAGAGCCTGGACCAAGGTGCCGAGCTGCAGGTAATCGGGCCTGAAATCATGGCCCCAGGACGAGACGCAGTGCGCCTCGTCGATGACAAGGAGCGAGACATCCAGTGCTGCGAGCCGATCCGCGACTTCCTCCCGTGCCAGCTGCTCCGGCGCAAGAAACAGGAACTTGGCCCGCACGGTTTCATCCGGGTTCTCGGCCGCCGCCCAGGCCTCATCAATGGAGCCCTGCGCCTGCGTGGAGTTCAGGACGTAGGCCCGCACCCGGCCGGCGGCCTCATTGATGGCGTCAGCCTGGTCGCGCTGCAGGGCGATCAACGGGGAAACGACGACGGCGACCCCGGGAAGCGTCAACGCCGGCACTTGATAGATGCCGGATTTCCCGTAGCCGGTGGGCATGACGCACAGGACATCCCGGCCGCCGACAACGGCTTCCATCGCGTCCAGCTGTCCGTCTCGGAACGTGTCCCAGCCGAAGACGTCTACGGCGGTCTTCAGCAGGTCTTTGCGTGTAATGGTCATGGAACCCCTTGTCGTGCCGGCGGCCCTCCAGTTGGCCGCATATAGTAAGCCTACTGATGATGCAGCGGGGAGGCGACAGTTCCGCGCGGCCGCGTTGCGACGTACCACTGCCGGCACAGCAGGACCACCACTGCCAGCTCCACTGCCCCGCCGCCGTAATAGAGGACCAGGGCGCCGGTTTCTCCTGCCGCCTGCGGCACTCCGGGCGGCGGCTGCGCATACAGTGTTTTGGCCAGGATGTTATGGTCGGCGGTCGCAGCGATCAGAACGGCGGCACGGAAGCCAAAGCCCGCGCGATGCGGCATGGGATCTCGGCCCACGAGCACTGCGGTGTACAGGTAGCCGGCCGCGGCCAGGTGGAAGGTCACCAGCCAGTGGACGGGCAGGGATTCCTGCATGGCGGCAAAGACTCCGGTGCGGAACATCACCACCATGCCCCCGACGTTCAACACCGCTGCCGTGAGGGGGAACGTCAGGATCCGCAGCGGCCGGCTGCGCAGCACGCGGGCCAGCCTCCGGGCCGGCACCACGTCGAGGGCCCGCAGCGCCAGCGATACCGGACGGGACAAGACCAGCAGCAGCGGTCCCAGCATGCCCGCCAGCACATGGGTGACGCCCAGAACGGCGAAATCCTCGTGGCTTTGGACTGCCAGCGGACCCAGCACGGAGGCAAGGACTGCGCCGACTCCGGCTGTGAACAGCAGGGCGCGGTGTACCGGCCAGCCTCGGGAGCGGGAAGAAAGGGTCCCGGCCCAATACGCCGCCACAGCTGCCGCGGCAGGAATCAGGAACACCAACTCGGCGCCGAATGCCCCCTGCTCGTGGCTGTGCATGGTTAGACCCCGGCCGGCGCTGCCGTGTCTCGTCGGGTGCGGTACAGCAGCGCCGCTCCGGCGAGGATCATCAGGACGGCAGTGCCGTTCCACAGCAGGTCATAGGGAAGCAGCGGAACGTTGTAGCGGATCTGGTGCAGGCCCATCAGCTTGTGCTGCACGGTCCCGTCATAAAGCTGGAAGGCGCCGGTGCCCAGCAGGACGGCCCCGGCCCAGCGGGCGGGCAGCAGGATGTGCCACCGCCGCAGGTCGGCAAAAAGGAAGAGCCCCGCCACCACGGCAAACCAGCCGAAGGCGTGGAAGAGGCCGTCGGAAAAGAGCCCGACGGCGGTGGTGGACTTGTCGTAGAAGTGGTGCCACTGCAGCAGCTGGTGAAAAACGACTTCGTCCACGAAAGCGGCAATCCCGATTCCCACCAGTACTCCGGAGAGGACGTTGCGGCGGCGCGGACGGACAGGGGATCTGCTGGACGTGCTCATCTTAGAGAAGATAACACTGCGGCCGCTGCGAGTGCACGGCGGCAGCGGCGTGTGCACGGCGGGCCGGAGGTCACGGCGGTCCAACCTGCAGCTCACTTGGGCTGGGCTGACCGGGCTTGCCCGGGCGGTGCGGGTGGCGCGGGTGGCGCGAAACGCGGAGGTGTACCACCATAGGCGTCATGTGGATGGGAGTCATTGAATTCGACCTGCTGCTGGGGGACGTGCATTCGCTGAAGGGGAAGCGCTCCGTTATCCGCCCGATCATTGCCGAGGTGCGGCGCAAATTCGACGTGTCTGTTGCGGAGACCGGCCAGCCTGACCTGCACCGGCGGGCCGAAATCGGCGTGGGGCTGGTGTCAGCCTCCGGTGCGCACATCACCGAAGTGCTTGACGCCGTCGAACGGCTGGTCGCGGCCCGTCCGGAGATGGAGTTGCTCAGCACCCGCCGCCGGGTTTTCAACGCTGACGACTGGTGATGGCCAGCCGGCCGGCAGCCGGAGAAGAAGGCAGCCCACGGCCACGCCCCAGAGGGTGAGGGAGTCAAAAGCGAGACGTTCGGCCGCGCCGAGGCCCAGAACCGGCTCCTTGCCGCCGCCCACGCCGCTGAGGAAGAGGATGAAACCTCCGACCGAGACCAGCAGGGCAAGTGCCGTGGCCCGACTGACTGCTGCGAGTCTGGATCCCCTGCCCAGCGCGAGGATCAGGACCACCATTCCCGCCCATTGGCAGAACGCCTGCAGGAGGGCGGCAGTCTCGTGGGCGGCCGGGTAGAGGTCCCACGGCAGAAGGCCAACAGCTGACACCAGCAGGCCGCCCACCAGCAGGAGAGCCATGGCCCACTGGCCCTGCCTGCGGTTGGGCCAGGCAGACCACAGGAGTGCCGAACCCGCAGCAAGGAGCAGCCCGTTGGCCACGGTGGAACCGTTCGCCAGCAGGTGCCACGGCGAACAAATCAAACGTTCAACCCCTGTTCCCGGGTTGTACAGGCCGCAGGCGGTGACTCCGAGGTCGCTGATGAGGTTCGAGGACCAGGAGTACTTCTGCGGCCACTGCAGGGCGGCGAGGACCTGCGCCGGAAAAGCCAGGACGCACAGTATCCAGCACCAGGCGGCCCAGCGGATTCTCGTCATGCGCCGAGCCTACGACAAGGTTGGACGGCTGCTTCACATGTGTCCGACAGGCGGGCCGGCGGAGGAAATCCGGCCGGCATCCGCGCGGAACAGGTGTTACCGCAAAACTAGAACTGTGATTCAGCTCATATGCACGCTAGGGTGCACATCACGGCAGGAAACCAGTGATGGTGCCGGCAAGCGTCGGCGCTGAATCCACCGGCACTGAAAGCGCCGGCCCTGAGCACAACGTCACCGGATACACCGTCACTGAGCACCGCAACACGTGAACACGCTGAACCCGCCGAATACAACGCTGAACCGAAGACAACAAGGAGACTTTCAATGGCGAAACCGGTACCTCCCCGCAAATACACGGCCCGGGACACCACGGTGGATTTGCTGGTGATCGGTTCGGGCACAGGCCTGTCCGCAGCACTTGCGGCTGCGGAGCTGGGAACATCAGTTCTGGTGGTGGAGAAAACCGGGTTTGTCGGCGGTTCCACCGCCCGGTCCGGCGGCGCCTTCTGGATCCCCAACAATCCCGTGCTGAAGGAATCAGGTGCCGCTGACACGCCTGCACGGGCGGAGGCGTACCTGGACGCCGTGGTCGGCGGCACCTCGCCGCAGGACCGGTGGCAGACCTTCCTGGCCAATGGAACTGCCACGGTGGAGATGCTGCGGCGCACTACCCCCATGCGTTTCCTCTGGGACAAGGAGTACTCCGACTATCACCCCGAGAAGCCCGGCGGGTCGGCCATGGGCCGCAGTTGCGAATGCCGCCCGTTTGACGCCAATACCCTCGGCGACGAGCGCAGCCGGCTACGGGGCGGAACCATGGAAGCCGGCCTGCCGATGCCCATTACGGGCAAGGACTACCGGTGGCTGAACCTGATGTCCAAGGTGCCGGTCAAGGGGCTGCCCACGGCCGTGAGGCGCCTTGCTCAAGGTGTGGCGGGCCGTGCCCTGGGCCGGGACTACGTCGCCGGCGGACAAGCTCTGGCCGCCGGGCTGTTCGCCGGAGTACTGCGCGCCGGTATCCCGATCTGGACCGAAACTTCGCTGGTGCGGCTCATCACCGAGAGTGGGCGGGTCACCGGAGCGGTGCTGCAGCAGGACGGGCGGGAAGTCACTGTTACTGCCCGGCAGGGTGTGGTGCTGGCAGCCGGCGGCTTTGACCATGACATGGCCATGCGCCACGAGCATCAGTCCCCGGCGCTGGAAGCATGGAGTTTCGGCGCCGAGGGAAACACCGGCGACGCCATCAAGGCTGCAGTCGAAGCAGGAGCCGGCACGGATCTGATGGACCAGTCCTGGTGGTTCCCTGCTGTCGCACCCCTTCCGGGCCGGGCTCCGTCGGTCATGCTGGCCGAGCGCTCCCTGCCGGGATCCTTCATTGTGGACGGCGGCGGGGAACGGTTCGTCAACGAAGCCCAGGACTACATGTCCTTCGGCCAGCGGGTGCTCGAGCGGGAGCGGGATGGCAACCCGGTCGGCAGCATGTGGATGGTCTTTGACCAGGAATACCGCAACAGTTACATTTTGGCCGGCGGCCTCTTTCCGCGGATGCCGCTGCCGGACAAGTGGTACGAGGCCGGTATTGCAGCCAAGGCGGACAGCCTGGGCGAACTTGCGCGCAGCATCGGGGTCCCTGAGGATGCCTTTACAGCTACGGCGGCACGGTCCAACGAATTGGCCGGCGCCGGCGTCGACCAGGATTTCCAGCGCGGTTCCAGTGCCTACGACCGCTACTACGGCGACCCAACCGTGAAGCCGAATCCGAATCTTCGGCCGCTCGGCGGAAAGACGTACTACGCCGTCAAGGTTGTCCTCAGCGATCTGGGTACCTGTGGCGGCGTGACCGCCGATGCCCGGGGCCGGGTGCTGGATGGAAAGGGATCCGCTATCGGAGGGCTGTATGCCATCGGAAACACGGCTGCCAACGTGTTCGGCAAGAGTTATCCCGGTGCCGGCGCCACGATCGGGCAGGGACTGGTCTACGGCTACGTGGTGGCCCACGATGCCGCGGAGCAAACCTCAGAGGCGCCCGGCGCCAGCCAGGACGCCGTCGACGTCTCCTGATTTCACGAACTCCTGCTCCCGGGCCGACCTGCGGCTAGGGAGCAGGGGTCGGTGCCGACTGCTGAAGTTCCCGTGAACGCAGAGCACCCTGGGTGATCAGCAGGGCCGCCGCGGATGCCAGCCCGGTCAGCAGTGCCGCGGGTGCTATGGACGCGAGATTCTGCAGTTGTACGGTCAGCGGTGGCAGGTCAGGTTTGACGGGCATGCCGGTCTCCGGATCCACGTTGGGCGCCCAGCCTGGAACCGGTACGGCCTCGAAGGCTCCGCCCATCCACAGGAGTCCGATTCCGATGAGGATTCCGGTGAGAATCCATGCGGCCCGAAAGGGTTTACGCCGGGGCTGCGGCCGGAGCGGATCGGCCACTCGGGCGTTGTCCTCCAGGGGGCTGCCGGCCTCTCCTCCCGCAGGGTCACGCACTTCGCGGATGTACACGCCGTCGCTCCGCTCCTGCCAGGAGCCGGTTCTTTCACTGTTATCCATGTCGGCACCCTAGCCCGGCGCCCGAATCCAGCGGTACACCGACCCGCCCGGCAGGATGGAAAGCTCCAAGGTCTTGTAATGCCTCTCGATTATCGATAGCTTTCTTCTGTTAATCAATCGAAGGAGGCCCGTCATGGGAAAGTTCACGTCATGGGAAAGCTGACTATTCTGGCGCTGCGCATAGTGCTGGCGGTGGTGCTGGCCGGAACCCTGTTTGTGCAGGCCTTCATGGTGCCGCTGCTGGCACGTGACCTGGCTGAAGCGGGACCGGACGTTGATGCCGTGCGGCTTCCGGTGGTTGTCATTGTCGTCCTCGGGATCATTGCCGTGCAGGTCATTCTTGTCTGTGTTTGGTGCCTGCTCACCATGGCGCGGCGGGGAACTGTCTTTTCACCGGCAGCTTTCCGCTACGTCGACGTCGTGATTGGGGCCGTGGCCGCCGGTGCCCTGCTCCTGTTCGGTCTTGGTGCAGTCCTGGCGCCGGGCGAAGGGGTCGCTCCCGGCGTCGTCCTGCTGATTGGAGGCGTGGGCGTGGCCGTCGCCGGGGTGGCATTGATTGTCCTGGTGCTGAGGGCCCTGCTGGCACAGGCCGTGGCCATCGACGCAGAAGCCACCCACTTGCGCACCGAGCTGAACGAGGTGATCTGATGCCGATTATCGTGGACATCGACGTCATGCTGGCCAAACGCAAGATGCCGGTGGGCGTGCTGGCCGAACGGATCGGGATTACTCCGGCAAACCTGGCCGTCCTGAAGAACGGCCGTGCCAAAGCCGTTCGCTTCACCACGCTGGCTGCCCTTTGCGAGGTCTTGGAGTGCCAGCCGGGAGACTTGCTGCGCTGGGAACCGGGCGACGGCTCCGACACCGATGACGACGGCGGGAGAGTCAGCGGCGGGGAGGTTAGCGGCGGGAGAGTCAGCGGCGGGAGAGCCAGCGGCGGGGTCGACGGCGGGAGAGTCAGCGGCGGGGAGGTTAGCGGCGGGAGAGTCGACGGCGGGAGAGTCAGCGGCGGGGCCGGCGGCGGGAGAGTCAGCGGCAGGATCAGCGACGCCGTGGGTACGTCCGTAGTTGACCGGACCCACGGGCGGTAGGGAACAATGGCCGGGTGAGTCTTCCCCCGGTACAGCCCCCGAAATCAAAGCCCGAGCCCAAGTCTTCCCTGAAAGCCGCCAACCCGGCCACCGACCGCGTCTGCGCTTTGATCGCCGCAGAACTAGGAGTGGCGGCGTGGCAGGTGCGTGCCGCCGTCGACCTGCTGGACGGCGGCGCAACAGTGCCCTTCATTGCCCGCTACCGCAAGGAAGCCACCGGAACCCTCGACGATACGCAGCTGCGTGAGCTCGATGAGCGGCTGCGGTATCTGCGTGAGCTGGAGGACCGCCGGCAGGCGGTCCGGGAAGCCATCGACAGCCAGGGCAAACTGACGCCGCAGCTGAGTGCGGCAATAAACGATGCGGATACCAAGTCCCGGCTCGAGGACATTTACCTGCCGTACAAGACCAAACGCCGGACAAAGGCCCAGATTGCCCGTGAGGCAGGACTGGAACCACTCGCTGACGCGCTGCTGCAGAACCCGCTGCTGGCTCCGGAACAGGCCGCAGCCGGTTACCTGTTCGACGCCGTTCCGGACGCAGCCGAGGCACTCGCCGGAGCGCGGGCAATCCTGATTGAACGGGCGGGACAGGACGCGGACCTGCTCACCGAACAGCGCGAGCGGCTGTGGAAACAAGGGCGGATGCGCTCGCAGGTTAAGGCGGGCATGGAAGCCGAAGGCCAGAAATTTGCCGACTACTTCGACTTTGCCCAGTCACCCTCGGGCATGCCCTCGCACCGGGTTCTGGCACTGCTGCGCGGCGAAAAGGAAGGCATCCTGGACCTGGGCCTGGCGGAGGCCGACCCCGCGGACGCAGCAGCGCTCGACGCCGCCCGCCGGAAGTACGAGCGGGCCGTGGCTGCCAGTCTCGGGGTTGCCGACCGCGGGCGGCCGGCGGACGCGTGGCTGGTCCAGACAGTGCAGTTGGCCTGGCGCCGGATCCTGGCCAAGCTCTCCGTTGACCTGCGCGTACGGCTTTTCGCCTCGGCCGAAGAGGAGGCAGTCCGGGTCTTCGCGGCGAACCTGCGAGATGTCCTGCTGGCCGCTCCGGCGGGAAACCGGGCCACACTGGGGCTGGACCCGGGCCTGCGCACCGGTGTGAAAGTAGCCGTGGTGGACGGTACCGGGCAGGCCGTTGCCACCGACACCGTGTATCCGCATGCGCCGGCCCGCAAATGGGATGACGCGCTGGCCCGCCTGACTAACCTGGTGCAGAAATACGGCGTGGAGCTGGTCGCTATCGGCAACGGCACCGCGTCCCGCGAAACCGACAAGCTGGCCACAGAGCTGATCCGGCTGCTGCCGCAGGCCGGGCTGCAGAAGCTGGTGGTTTCCGAGGCCGGCGCGTCGGTCTATTCGGCGTCGGCCCTGGCCTCGGCAGAGCTGCCGGGGATGGACGTTTCGCTGCGCGGGGCAGTGTCCATTGCGCGCAGGCTGCAAGATCCGCTGGCCGAGCTGGTGAAAATTGATCCGAAGTCGATCGGGGTGGGCCAGTACCAGCACGACGTCGGAGCGGCCAAGCTGGAACGGTCGCTGAACGCGGTGATTGAGGACTGCGTCAATGCCGTCGGCGTCGACGTGAACACGGCGTCGCCGGCCCTGCTGACCCGGGTGGCCGGCGTCGGGCCGCTGCTGAGCGAGAACATTGTGGCTTTCCGCAATGAGAACGGTCCGTTCGCCAGGCGGGCAGATCTGAAAAAGGTGCCGCGGCTGGGCGCAAAGGCGTTTGAGCAGTGCGCCGGCTTCCTGCGCGTGACCGCCGGAACAGAGCCGCTTGACGCCTCGAGCGTTCATCCGGAGTCCTACGGCATTGCGCGCCGGATCCTGGCTGCGGCCGGGACAAAAATGAGTCCGGCCGGTGCGGCCCTGGAAAACCTGGATCCGTCTGCGTTTGTGGACGAGTCCGCGGGACTGCCAACAATCCTGGACATTGTGGCCGAGCTGCGCAAACCCGGCCGCGACCCGCGTCCGGCCTTCCGCACGGCCACCTTCTCCGAAGGAGTCGAAAAGATCACTGACCTCCGGGCCGGCATGGTGCTGGACGGCGTGGTCACCAACGTGGCTGCCTTTGGTGCCTTCGTGGACGTGGGCGTGCACCAGGACGGGCTGGTCCACATTTCCGCCATGTCCAGCACGTTCATCTCCGATCCGCGCGACGTCGTGAAGTCCGGACAGGTGGTCAAGGTGAAGGTGCTGGAGGCTGACCCGGAGCGCAAGCGCATCTCTTTGACGCTTCGTTTGGACGACGACGCCGCCGGTCCGCGGGGTGCGCGGCCGCAGCGGACCGGCCCTGCTGGGGACGCCGGGAATAAGGGCGACAGGAACAGGGACGCCGGGAATAGGGACGCCGGGAACAGGACCGCTGGGAACAGGGGAGCCGCGGGCAGAGATCCGGGACCAAAGGAGACCGCTGCAAAGGACGCGGGCAAGGGTGCAGCGCCCCAGCGCGGCAATAAGGCGGGCACCCCGGCGCGGGGCACCAGCCGCCGTCGTCCGCCTGCTGCCGCTCCGGCTGCTGCCGTTCCTCAGGGGCCGATGGCCGAGGCGCTGCGCCGCGCAGGACTGGCCTAGACAGGACTGGCCTAGATACGACCGGCCACAGGAGGGGCTTGCCTCAGGCAGGTCAGCCGTCGGCGGATTCAGGGTCTTTCAGGGCGTCCTCGGGCGCTGAACCGCTGTCCTCCCCGGGGCCGGAGCCGTCCGAGTCGCCGGAATGACCGGCGGGAACTGTGCCGCCCGGAGCGGTGCCCTGATCGTCACGGATGTTGTCGGCGCTGTGCTCGGAAGAGCCGGGCCGGCGCGGGTCTCCGGTGGGTTCGGGCTGCGGGGCGCTGGGCCCCAGCGGATCCTCGTCATTATTGGCAGGGCCGGTGGGTTCAGTGGTCACGTAGTGTCCTCTCTCTGCGGGAATTGTCGAGACTACCACTGGCATGCACCGTCAGCCCGGCCGCACCGGAGTGGCCGGTTCCGCGGCAGAGGGCATCAGGTTCCAGGTCTGGAGCCTTCCGCACATCCCGTACACGGGCTCCGCGGAGGTGGGCGAGGCGGAACGGACGACGGCGTTGTGCAGGTGGCTGCCGTCGGCGCGGCTTAGCTGCTCCAAGTGCTCCAGACTCTGCCGGGCCTGTGCCAGGGGACCGTTGCGGACAAGGGCGCTCCAGGTGCCGACCTTGTCCTGAACGAGTGCTGCCGCCTGCCGGTAAAGATGCTCCAGCGCCTGCGGTCCCTCGGCCTCCACCCGGGAACGCAGGGCCAGGAAACCTTCCATTGCAAGGTCCCGGCGGGCAACTACTGCGGCTTCCCGGGCTTCCACCGTGCCGTCGCCGGGCAGCGTGGCGGCCAGGCGGTACCTTTCCGGATCGTCAAGGTACGGTTCCGGAAAGGTGAGAACGGCGTCGCCGTTTTCGGGCAGCCCCGAATTGCCCATGACTGCGACGATTTCCAGGGCTCCGTCGTCGTTGACTAACCGGTGCACCGTTCCGGGAGTGAACCACAGAACCGTTCCGGGCGTGAGCGGATGCTCATCGAATCCGGTGGAGCTCAGCGTCTGAACCCGGCCGCGGCCCGCCACCACCACGTAACTTTCTGTGGTGGCGGTATGAAGGTGCGGACTGCCGCCGCACTGGCCGTCCACTGCGTCCCAGGTGTACACGTTGATGCGCGTGACGCCGGTGCCGCCGGGAAAACCTGCCGGTGTACCGCCGGGCGCGGACAGCATCAGCGGCCCGCTGCCGCGGACGAGCCCAGCAGGTGCAGGCTGGCAGCGGCCAATTCCGCCGAGCCCTCCAGACCCCGGTCCTCATCCGCAATGACCACGGCATATTCATAGGACAGGCTGGTGCCCGGTTCGAAAGTCAGCTCCGTGGAGTAATACGGGGAGGGGCTGACGACGGCGAAGATACCGGTGCGGACAAACCACTCCGTGTTCTCCCCGCCGGGATAGGAGTTGTTCGGGGAATCCACGAACACCAGGGTGGAGGCGCCGCCCTCTCCGTCATGCCGGCCGCTGAACGCCATCCAGGGGGAGCGGATTCCATTGAGGTCATCTCCGCCTTCACGCCCGGGCACATAAACGGAGCCGCCCGTGAAGGACCGCGGGCCGCGCCAGAACAGCCCGCCGTAGCCGGCGTTTTCGCGGCCTTTCGTAGTGGGACTCCCCATCACTATCTCCGCCCCGGAGACGTTCGTGAAGCGGGTGGAATAGGTCAGTGTCCAGGCGCCCTGCTCCCCGCTGTCGAGCACCTCGACTCCAAACCGACGCTCTTCACGGACCCACAGTTCTCCGCCCTGGGTGACCCACTCCAGGTTTTCCACTACGGAGATGCGCTCGGGACCCACCTCCAGGGAGGTGAACTCCACGTGGTTGGTGGAGCCGTTGTTTTCCAGCTGCTCGTAACCGCGGCCGCGGTTGTACGTGGGGCCGCCCCAGAAGTTCTCCGTACCGACGTTGGGAAGGGACCACGCCATTCCCTTGTGCCACAGGTGGTCATGGGGACGGTAGGTGCTGACTTCCCTGCCGCCCAGGGTCGTCAGGGGGTGGAAATAGGGGCGGGGGGACTCAAACTGGGGGTCCCACGGGCCGTAGACATACCGGAAGATCTCCGTGCCGTCGAAAGCCACCCGCAGGCTTCGGCCGTGCTCGTGATCCAGGGACAGCCCCGGGCGGCCCGGTTCGGTGAGGGTGGAGTGGGGCTGGGACATTAGTGGCTCTCTTTCACGTCGGCCCACGGCGCGGCATTGCCGTCCATGGTGCCGTAGAAGGGGGAGGTTGAATCTATCTGGCCGCGCACCACGGGTTTGCGCGTGAACGCAGAGGCATAAATGGCAGCCACCAGCTCCATGGTCAGCCGGGAGTCGGTGCTGCTGACCGGAGGCACGCTGCCGGTCTCGAGGGCGTCAAAAATGGCGGCAAACTGCGAGGAATGTCCTGAGGGCCGGCCCGTCAACCCCTCTTTCCACTGGCGTTCCAGGTCTTCGTGGCCGGGGGCCGGGGTGAGAGCCCAGCTGTCATCCGAGTATCCGTACAGGTGCTCGAGCTCAACGGTGGCACCGCTGAAATCGAAGCGCAGGTAGCTGGTTTCGTTCGGGGCCAGGAGGCTGTTGATGACGGTGGCAACGGCGCCGTTCTCGAAGCTGACAATCGCGGCGGAGAAGTCCTCGGTATTGGTGGGAAGTGCCTGGCGGGCAGCGACGGCCGTAACTTCGCTCCAGTTTCCCAAAATTGAAAGCAGGAGATCGAACTGATGGATGCCGTGGCCCATAGTGGGTCCGCCGCCTTCCACCAGCCACTGCCCCCGCCACGGCAGGTCGAAATAGCTGTCGGGCCGGTACCAGAGGGTGTTGCAGATCGCAGCCAGGGGGCGGCCCAGATCCTCCCCGCCCATCAGCCGCTTCAGATTCTCCGCCCCGGATCCAAAGCGGTGCTGGAAGACCGTGGCGAAAAAGGCCTCGGACGCGGACTCGGCCTCAGCGATTTCGTCCATGTCCGCCAGAGTCAGTGCAGGAGGCTTTTCAGACAGTACATTCACGTTGCTGCGGAGCGCTTCAACGGCCTGGCCCTTGTGGAAACCCGGCGGCGTGCACAGATGGACCAGGTCCAGCTCCTCGGCCGCCAGCAGCTCCGTCAGGGAGGAATACCGGTTTGGGATGTCCCACTTATCGCAGAACTCCGCGAGCCTCGCGGGATCGATGTCGACGGCGGCCACCACCTGTGCCCTGTCGCTCAGGGTCGACATGCTCTGGGCATGTGCGTGGGCGATGCCGCCGGTGCCAACGATGGCTGTGCGGAAGAGGGGACGTGTCATGTGCGAAGGCTCCAGGGATAGGCAGAAAACATAGAGGCAACAGACCGCCAAGAAAGGCCTGCCAGGGCCTTGGAAAGCGGCTTCCGATGGGCCTACCCTTGTACAGAATTGTGGTGGTGTCAATCACATGTGAGCAGGCCCTGCGGCACCTGGGGGTCCTGGAAGGGGCCCTTGGGGGTTCAGGAAGGTTAGGGAAAAGGTTAAGGAAAAGGGCCGGAGACACTGTGTGTCCCCGGCCCTGTGCACGGCCTGTGTACGGCACGGCCCCGGCTCTGTGCACGTCCCGGCCCCGGCCCTGTGCACGTCCCGGCCCCGCGACCCTGTGCACGTCCGCTGTTCGTCCGTGAACGGCAGAGGCGCGGCCCTGCCTGCGTGCGATTGCCTAAGCGCGGGCCGCCAGCTTGCCCAGCAGGGAGTCGCCCAGACTTTCGAACAGTTCACGCGGGTTGTTCCAGATCTCTTCGGCACCGGCGTCGCGCAGTTCCGCTTCACTGGTGCCGCCGCAGAGCAGGCCGATGGTGGGGATCTCCAGAGCCGCGGCTGCCTTCACATCCCAGACCGAATCTCCAACAAAAACCGTGTCCGAGGCTGCCAGGCCGGAGGAATCCAGCGCAGACTGCAGAATGTTCGGTGAGGGCTTTGACTCTTCGGCATCGGCTGAGCTGGTGGCGGCGCTGATGGCGGAATCGGCGTCAATCACTGTGCGCAGCACCTTCAGCTCGGCGTCGGACGCAGATGACGCCAGGACCACCGTCAGATCCTTATCGGCACAGATCGACAGGAGCTCACGGGCGCCGTCAAAGGATCGAAGGGACGGCCACCAGGTGGAAAAGATGGCCCCGTGAGTTGAGTCCAGCTGTTCATCCCGGTCCTCGTCGCGGTCACCGAGCAGGTGCTCCACGAGCTTGTCTCCGCCCATACCGATGGCCCGGTGGATGGCCGACATGGGGACGTCGTAGTCAAAGCGGCGGAAGGCCTGCCACCAGGCAACAGCGTGCAGATAGTTTGAATCCACCAAGGTTCCGTCGACGTCGAAAAGCACGCCGCGCTTCACGGTACTGCCGGCCATAATATGTTCCTCCCATTGAGTGCGCTCAGGTTTTGAGTCTATTCCTACCGGGATCCCCGTCGGCGGGCGGCATGCCGTGCTGACGCGGTCCGAGGAAGGCAGTGAGCTGTGCCTCGAGGTCCGCCCGGTCCTTGAGTTCGCATTCCCATACGGTGAGGGACTCCCATCCGGCTGCGGACAGGGACTGGACCGCCGCGGCATCGCGCTGAGCAGTCCGGTTTCGCTTTTCCGACCAGAAAGCGCTGTTGGTCTGCGGGGCGTGCCGGCCCGCAGGACAACTGTGGAGGTGCCAGAAACAGCCGTTGACAAAGATCACCTTCCGCCGCGACGCGAAGACCAGATCGGGCTTCCCGGGCAACAAGGTTCCCCCCGCTGCACCGTGGAGGCGGAAGCGGTACCCGGCGGCATGGAGAAGGCGCCGGACCAGAAGCTCGGGTTTGGTGTTTTTGCTGCGGATCCGGGACATATTCCGGCTGCGCTGTTCAGCACTGACGGTATCGGCCATGGTTCCAGTCTATGCAGGGGCTGTGGCCGGGATGACGGTGGGAGGTGCCGGTACCGCGACTTCCCCTAGGCACCGGCAGGGCAGGCGTCCTACGTTGGCTAGACAGGTTAAACACGTGAAGGGTCAGCCAGTGGCATCGATTCGAATTCTGGGTACCGGGGGCACCATAGCGTCCCGCAGCACGGCGGGAGGCGGGCTGGTGGCCTCGGAACGCGTTGAGGAACTGATCAAAACACTCTCCCGCCGGCACACGGTCAGCGTCCGGGACATCATGGTGAGCGGAAGTTACCGGCTGCAGTTCTCGCATCTGCGGACCATCGCGCAGGCCGCCCGCAACGCCCTGCTGGATTCCACGGTTGACGGCGTCGTCATCACGCACGGGACAGACACCATGGAGGAGACGGCCTTCCTTCTGGATTTGGTGCATGCCTCCCCGAAACCCGTGGTGTTCACCGGCTCAGTGCGGCCCGCGGACAGCGTAGCTCCGGACGGTCCGCTCAACCTTGAGGAAGCTGTGGAGGCTGCCGCGTCACCGGATTTGAGGGGCGCGGGCGTGCTGGTGTCCTTTGCCGGTGTGATTCGCTCGGCCCGGGGTCTTCGCAGCACCAGCACACAGGCAGCCAATCCCTTTGCCGGCGGCACCGAAGTGGCGCACTTTATCGGGGACACCCTGCATGTGACCGCGCGGCCGCTCCGCCCTGCTCCGCTGGCCATGCCCAATGAGGACTTTGACACGACGCGGGTGGAGATCATCGACTGTTCCCCGGGCGCCGGCACCGATCTGTTTTCCTACGCCGTCCGAGCCGGCAGCAATGCCGTGGTGCTGGCCGGAACGGGGCTGGGCAACGCCGGGCCGGGCTTTGCGGAGGCGGTCCAGGATGCCGTGCGCGCCGGGTGCTTCGTTGTCCTCAGTTCCCGGGTTCCGGAGGGGCCGGTCGTTCCCACCTACGGGGACGGGGGAGGGATTGACCTGGTACGTGCCGGAGCGATTCCCTCCGGAGATTTGAAGCCGCCGCAGGCACGCATCCTCGCGGCGCTGCTGACATCGCAGCCGGCCACTCCCGAACAGATCCTGCATGCTCTGACGGCAGCTCCGGGAGGAGCGGCTGCCGGTTCCGCAAGTGCTGCAGACACGGTGTAGGTGTTTTGTGAATCGGAGGGTCCCACTGTCCCTAAGCTGGCTTACTATTAAGGGCACGAGTGGTACCCCTTACAAGGAGGTAAGAGATGTCGGGCTACTTCAAGCTGGTAGACGCACATGACGGCGCGTTCCGGATCAAGCTCATTTCCGGTGACGGCGCGTTGATGGCGGTGTCAGCGATGTTCCCTACAAAGCAGGAGGCAGTTGCGGGTATTGAGCTGCTGCGGGAGATTGCCGGGACGGGGCCGGTGGTTGATCAAAGCTCCGATGCCGACGTGCTCGGCGACGCCAGCCGCAATGAAGGAAGGGCACGGGCCTCCTAGCGGCTTTTACCGAATGAGCGGGTCCATCAATTAGGCCTTGGGTTTCCCACCGGAAACCCAAGGCCTTTGTGCTGCACATATTCAAGTTGCTGCATATTCAGGATCCTGCTGCGGGGCTTACGGTTCCCCGCTATTTCTTCCCGTCCGGGTCATCTCCCTCAGCGGGTTCCTGCGTGTGCCGGCGCTCGGAGTCAGGCGACTGCGAGGTGTCACCTTCCGAGGGGGCCTCGTTGTGGATGCGGTCCTTGTCTTCATTGCCTGCGGGCGTTTCCTTCTCAGTCATGGTCTTCTCCAGTCAAGTCGAGGCGGACACAGGCTCTGCGCAGGATTGGTCCTCTGCGAAGAGCAGCTATAGGCCCAGTCTAGGAAACGTCGTCCCCCCGCAGAAAGGGGCAACCGCCAAGTGGGTGCCGGGAGAGGGAAGACACCCCGGGCGCGTACCGTCATTCCGGTGAGTATCCTCCCTAGCCAGAGGGGAAAGCTGCCGGTAGCGTGAACCGGATGCAGCCAACCAAAGACGCAGACGTCATTGTTGTAGGGGCCGGGCTGGCGGGGCTCGTGGCCACCGCGGAGCTGATTGACGCCGGCCGTTCCGTCATCTTGGTGGAGCAGGAGGGCGAGGGCAGCCTCGGCGGACAGGCCTGGTGGTCCTTCGGCGGGCTGTTCCTGGTGGACAGCCCGGAGCAGCGCAGGCTGCGCATCAAGGACTCCGTCGAGCTGGCGTGGCAGGACTGGCTGGGCACTGCGGGCTTTGACCGGCCCGAGGACTATTGGCCGCGCCGCTGGGCCGAGGCCTACGTCCACTTCGCTGCCGGAGAGAAACGCTCCTGGCTGCACGGTATGGGGCACCGCATCTTTCCCGTTGTCGGCTGGGCCGAGCGCGGCGGCTACGGTGCCACCGGTCCCGGCAACTCGGTGCCGCGCTTCCACATCACCTGGGGCACAGGGCCCGGAGTTACCGCCCCGTTTGAGGCCAAGGTGCGCGACGGCGCCGACCGGGGTGTGGTGCGCCTGGCCTTCCGGCACCGGATGGAGGAGCTGACGGTGGTCAACGGCGTCGTCACCGGAATCCGCGGCGCCGTGCTGGAGCCGACGACGGCGGCCCGCGGCACCGTGACCAGCCGCACCCGGGCGGGCGACTTTGAGTTCTCGGCCGGCGCCGTCGTCGTGACCACCGGAGGTATCGGCGGCGACCATGACCTGGTGCGTGCCGCCTGGCCGGAACGGCTGGGCAGCCCGCCGCACACGATGCTCAGCGGCGTACCCGGACACGTGGACGGCCGCGGCATCACGGCCAGCGCCGCCGCGGGCGGGCGCGTCATCAACCCGGACCGCATGTGGCACTACGTGGAGGGCATCAGGAACTGGAACCCCGTCTGGCCGAACCACGGGATCCGGATCCTGCCCGGGCCGTCCTCGCTGTGGCTGGACGCGGCGGGGAACCGGCTTCCGGTGCCGCTGTTTCCCGGATTCGACACCCTGGGGACCCTCGAGCACCTGCGCACCACGGGGCACGACTACAGCTGGTTCATTTTGAACAAGGCAATTATCCGCAAGGAATTCGCCCTCTCCGGCTCGGAACAGAATCCGGACCTGACAGGAAAATCAGTGCGCGATGTCCTCGGCCGGGCGACGGCAGGCATTCCCGGTCCGGTGCAGCAGTTCCTGGACCACGGCGAGGACTTCATCACGGCCGGTTCCGTGGAGGAGCTGGTTGCCGGGATGAATGCACTGGCGAAGGACTCCACCGATGGACAAGCGCCGGTGCTCTCGGCTGAGGCCGTGCGCGGGGAGCTCGTTGCGCGGGACCGTGAAATAGCGAACCCCTTCAGCAAGGACAGCCAGGTCACGGCCATCCGCGGAGCCCGCAGCTACCTGGGCGACCGGCTGATCCGGACTGCTGCTCCCCGCCCAATTCTGGAACCCAAAGACGGGCCGCTGATCGCGGTCCGGCTTTCGGTGCTGACCCGCAAAACGCTGGGCGGGTTGGAAACGGACCTGGACTCCCGCGTGCTCGGTGCCGCCGGCGAACCGGTCCCGGGACTGTATGCGGCCGGCGAGGCAGCCGGTTTCGGCGGCGGCGGCATGCATGGCTACCGTTCCCTGGAGGGGACGTTCCTGGGCGGGTGCCTGTTCAGCGGCCGGGCGGCCGGCCGGGCGGCCGGCCGCTAAGGATTACCGGTCGGTGCAGGCTCAGTACGCCTGACCGAATTTTTTGGCGTGCCGGTACTGCTTCATGGCCGCGAAATACGCAGGAGCGGGTGTCACATACAAAAGCACGGCGGCTGCCAGGATCAGCACCATTCCTGCGATGCCCAGTGCGGTTGCCGCTGACGGGACCAGCAGGGACAGCAGGGACAGGACGGCGAAGACGGTCAGGACAATGCGGGCCCAGTTGTGGCCCTTGCGGATAAAAATGGCTACCAGGAGGGTGATGGCCACGCTGATGACTGCCGTGATCACCAAAAAGGCGACGGTAGCGGCGATGGCATCATCCACGGTGAGTCCGGCGACGTTTTGCCGCTGCAGCTCGGCTTCGGTCTCCGCCCGGCTTTCGGGGCTGTTGAAGGCCGCAATCGTGAGGGGCACGCTCACCACTGAAATAAGGAGGGAGGCTATGAGCAGCCAAAAGGATATTTCCACCTGCTTGGGCCGTACCGGAGCCGCCGGCGCGTCAGGTGTTTGACCCCCGGCGTAGGCGTTGTAGTTGTAGTTGTTTTCCTGCGGCGTCTGCTCAGACATGCTTTCCCCTATAAGCCGGCTACGTGCAGCAGGTCTGCCGCATCTGCCCTCCAGCGTAGTGGGGGCCCGGCCCGTGCGCCTCAGCACTAAGACTGGCTTTGAAAACTGTTCTTCGGGAAAGGATCTGGTCCTTACGGCTGAACCGGGGCACGCAGAAAGGGCCGGGTCCGGCGGTTAACCGGTCCCGGCCCTCTCGCTGAGAACCTAGGCGCCGAGTCCCAGCAGCGCCGTGTAGGAGGACTGCGCGCCCGGAAGCGTCGCAGCCAGTGCGCCGGCCCGGGCGGCGAACTCGGCGGCGGCCGGCAGGGAATCACCGGCAGCCAGCCGGGCAGCGGTGGCAGCCGTGAAGGCATCGCCGCAGCCGGTCGTATCCACTGCCGTTACCCGGGTTGGGGCCGCGGCAACAATCCGGTCCGCCCCTTCAGCGGTTCCGTCCAGCACGACGGCGCCGTCCCCGCCCAGAGTGATGACGGCCCGGTGAATGCCCAGGCGGGCGAAGGCAGCAATGACGGCTTCCCAGTCCGCGGCCGGGTCGGCCAGCCCGGAAACCTGTGCCGCCTCGTGGGCGTTGACCAGCAGGACGTCCGTCAGCGCCAGCAGCTCGGCGGGAACCTCGCGGTACGGCGAGAGGTTCAGCAGTACGGTGGCACCGGCGTCGTGCCCTGCCTGGGCCGCAGCTGCCACCGCTTCGAGCGGGACTTCCAGGCTCAGGCAGAGGACGGCGGCGTCGTCGAACAGGTCCGCCGGAAGTTCAGCACCGGTGACGGTGCCGTTGGCGCCGGGGGAGACAATGATGGTGTTCTCACCGGCAGCATCCACGACGATCATGGCAGTGCCGGTCGCCGTATCCGTCCGGCGAAGCACCCGTGAGGCATCTACCCCTGCATCAGCTGCTGCCTTCAGCAGGAGATCTCCGTGGCCGTCAGCGCCGACGGCGCCGAAGAGCCGTACATCTGCGCCCAGAATAGCCGCTGCAGCGGCCTGGTTGGCGCTCTTGCCGCCCGGGACAATCACCAGTTCCGAGCCGTTGAGCGTTTCTCCCGGGGAGGGGAAGCGATCGGTGCGGACGGTCAGGTCAGCGTTGAGCGAGCCAACAACTACAACTTTTCCGGCGGTCATGCGGGGATTCTCCTAGGTGGGGATCAGCGGGTGCCGGCGTCGGCTGAAACTTCAGCGTGGACCGGCTTGGGAATCAGGAAGGACGAGGCAAGGGCCAGTCCGAGAATTACCAGACCGGCAATGATACCGCCGTAGTAGCCTTCGGTGCCGGAACCGTCGGCTGCGGTGGTCGCCGTCTTCACGGCGTAAATTACCGCAAAGCTCAGGCCTGCGCCGAGGTTGAAGGCTCCCGCGTTCAGGCCCGGCAAGAAGCCGGGGTTCTCCTTGGGGGAGAGCACGATGCCCAGGCCGTTGAGCATGATGTTGCCAATTCCGGCATAGGTAATACCGATCAGCACCGAAACGCCCAGCAGGCCGAGCTTGGAGTCGCTGCCGACCACCAGGAGCATCAGCGCCAGGGCGATCACGGAACCGATCATGCCGATCCGGAGTACCTTGCCGTAGCCCCAGGTTGCGGCCAGACGGCCGGCAAACGGGCCGATCAGCAGGCCGGCGATGGCATACGGGGTCAGCGTCCACCAGGCGGATTCTTCGGCGCCGAGACCAAAGCCGACGACGCCGTCCTGGGCGAGGGCCGGAATGATGCCGTTCATGACGGCAAAGACACCGGTCATGGTCAGCAGCGTGGTGAGCAGCAGTGACCAGGTGGAACGCTGCTTGAGCAGGTGCGTGGCCACCAGCGGGTGGTCGCTGCGGTTCTCGACCTTCCAGAACACGGCGAAGGCGATGACGGCAATGACGATCAGACCAATGACCAGGGGCCAGTTGGCTGCGGCCAGCTTGCCGGCCTCGTTGAAGGCGGTCAGCAGGGTGCCCACCGAGATGACCAGGGGAACAACGCCCACCCAGTCCATCTTTTCCTTCTTTTCGGCCGTGGACTCCGGAGCCAGGAAGATCAGCAGGGCGGAGGCAATGGCGCCCACGATGGCCATGGCCCAGAAGACCGAAGCGAACCCGTGGTTCTGGGCGAGGTAGCCGCCTGCAATGGCGTCCACGCCGGCGATGCCGCCGTTGACTGCGGTAATGACACCCATCAGGGTGCCGTAAAGCTTCGGCTCGCGGATTTCCACGCGCAGCATGATCAGTGCGAGCGGAACTACGGGGCCGGAGACACCCTGGATGAGGCGGGCGATGAACAGCACCTCGATGCTGGGCGCCAGCGCGGCCACCACGGAGCCGATGGTCAGGACCACGAGCATGCCGCCGAGGACCTTTTTGCGGCCGATGATGTCGCCAAGCCGCGGCAGGAACAGGGAGAAGAGGGCGGCGGACGTGAAGAATGCCGTCTGGCTCAGGCCAACCGCCGCTGAAGTGGTGTTGAGTTCCTCTTCGATGGTGACCAGGGCGGGGGACAGCATGGAGGCGTTCAGCTGGAACGCGACGCAGGCGGCGAGCAGTGCCGTCATCAGGACGGCCACGTTTACGCGGCGCTGGGATGTTTCAGTCACAGGTCCACCTCTCCAATCCGCTCCAGGGCGTCCACGATCAGGTCCCAGAACTTCTGGTGGTCCAGATCGACGGCCACGGAGGTGTTGCAGTCAGCGGGCGCCGGCGCGCGGAAGTCAGCCACCGTCATGCCCAGGGTCAGGGTGCCGGTCAGCTCCACGTCCAGCGGAACCCGCCGGGTGGTCATGACCGAGCGGTCAATGACGTAGGCGACGGCGCACGGGTCGTGCACCGGCGGGAAATCGAAGCCCTGTGCGTCCTTGTACGCGTGGCCGAAGAACTCCAGGAGCTCTCCGACAAACTTTGCGGGCTTGGTGCCGACGGCGGCGATGCGGTCGGCTACCTCGTCCGTGGCCAGCGCCTGATGTGTCAGATCCAGGCCGACCATGGTCAGCGGCCACTTCTCGTTGAAGACGATGTGTGCTGCTTCGGGGTCGATTTTGATGTTGAACTCGGCCACCGCGGACCAGTTGCCTACGTGGTAGCCGCCGCCCATCAGGACAACTTCCTTCACACGTTCGGCGATGCGCGGTTCCTTGCGCACGGCCAGGGCAATGTTGGTCAGCCCACCGGTGGGGACCAGCGTGACCGTTCCGGGCTCATGCGCCATGACGGTTTCGATGATCAGGTCAACGGCGTGACGCGGGTCCAGCTCGATGGCGGGTTCGGGCAGTTCGGGGCCGTCCATGCCGGATTCACCATGGATATCCGGAGCATTTTCGATGGTCCGCACCAGGGGGCGCGGACTGCCCGCAGCGAAGGGAACGTTTGTGATATTTGCAACACGGGCAATTGCCAGCGCATTGCGGGTCACCTTTTCCAGCGTCTGGTTTCCGACGACGGTGGTCACCGCCAGAAGGTCGATCTCCGGGCTGCCGTGTGCCAGCAGCAGGGCGACCGCATCATCATGACCGGGATCACAGTCCAGGATGATTTTGGTGGGCATAACATCTCCGCTTCGTTGAGGTTCTAGCTAAGGGACCCGTAAATCCCGGTGGTGCAGTGCCCTTCCGGTTGTCCGGTCTCGCCGCCGCAGCGGTGCGGGACGGACCGGGCCGCGACCCAGTGCAGCACGCAGCGGAACGGGATCAGGCAGGGGCCGGAAGACGGTTCGAGGGGCGGCACTGGCCCCTGAAGGGGCGGGCACTGCATTAAAGATAGCGACGATTTTCACCCCGCATTTCCCGCTGTTGTTCCCGGGTCCGGTTGCTGCCTGCGCTGATTTGCGTCAGGCCGGGACGGCGCTTAACCTATGCGCTGCGCTCTGCGCAGCAACTGGATCCGCGGCGCCGGATTCCCTCCTGTTGCGGAGCCCCCGCGTGGAGGAATCCCTTTTGACAGGATCGCCTAGGAACGGGCCAGACGGGAAGCCAGCGCGAGCCGGACGGTCGGCCATTCGCTCTTGATGATGGAGAAGACCACGGTGTCCCGCAGCGTTCCGTCCCGCCAAATCTCATGGTTGCGCAGGACGCCGTCCTGCTTGGCGCCCAGCCGGGCGATGGCCGCGCGGGACTGGTGGTTGTGCCAATGGGTGCGGAACTCCACTGCGATGCAGTCCAGATCCTCGAATGCCCGCGTGAGCAGCAGCAGCTTGGCCTCGGTGTTGATCGGCGTCCGCTGGGCACTGGCAGCAAGCCAGGTGGAGCCGATCTCCAGCCTGCGGTTCTCGGTGCGGACATTGAGGTAAGTGGTCATGCCGCAGAGTGCTCCGGTGTCGGTGCGGCGGATGGCCCAGGGGACCACCGAACCCGCGGCCTGCCGTGCCAGCCGTGCCTCGACTTCGTGGGCCATGCCGTCCGGCGACGGGATCCGGGTGTACCAGGTGTTCCAGAGCTCGCCGTCCTTCACCGCTTCGATCAGTCCGGGGACGTGGTCAGGAGACAGCGGTTCGAGTGCCACGTGCGCTCCGGCCAGCGGGACGGGGACAAGGAACGACGGCGGTGCCGGCTTACGCTGCTCAATCATGGGAACAGCGTAAGCCGGGCAGCGTAAGCCGGGGCGCTGGTGAAGCGCTCTGTTACGGCGTAAGCCGCAGTGTCAGCGCAGAACAGGTTCGGCGTCGGCCGCGGCGGGGGTTCCGGGGCGATTTCCTGTTTCCACCTCGGCGGGCTTCGGAATGAGGAAGGACACCGCCAGAGCCAGTCCGAGAATGATCACGCCGGCGATGATGCCGCCGTAGTAACCTTCGGTGCCGGAACCGTCGGCTGCTGTGGTGGCAGTTTTCGCGGCGTAGATCACCGCGAAGCTCAGGCCTGCGCCGAGGTTGAAGGCTCCCGCGTTCAGGCCCGGCAGGAAGCCGGGGTTCTCCTTGGGGGAAAGCATGACGCCCAGGCCGCTGAGCATGACGTTGCCGATGCCGGCATACGTGATGCCGACCAGTACCGAGACGGCCAGCAGGCCGAGCTTGGAGTCGCTGCCGACGACGGGGAGCATCAGCGCCAGGGCGATGACGGAGCCGATGGTGCCGATGCGGAGTACCTTGCCGTAACCCCAGGTGCCTGCGAGGCGGCCGGCGAAGGGGCCAATGATCAGGCCGGCGATGGCGTAGGGAGTAATGGTCCACCAGGCGGATTCTTCGGCCCCCATGCCGAACCCTACGATGCTGTCCTGTGCCAGTGCGGGAAGGATGCCGTTCATGACGGCAAAGACACCGGTCATGGTGAGGACGGTGCTCAGGAGCAGTGCCCAGGTGGAACGCTGCTTGAGCAGGTGCGTGGCCACCAGCGGATGGTCGCTGCGGTTCTCGACCTTCCAGAACACGGCGAAGGCGATGACGGCAATGACGATCAGACCGATGACCAGCGGCCAATTGGCCTCGGCCAATTTGCCGGCCTCGTTGAAGGCGGTCAGCAGGGTGCCCACCGAGATGACCAGGGGAACAACGCCCACCCAGTCCATCTTTTCCTTCTTTTCGGCGGTGGAGTCGGAGGCCATGAGGATCAGCAGGGTGGAGGCGACGGCGCCGACAAGTGCCATAACCCAGAAGACCGAAGCGAACCCGTGATTCTGGGCGAGGTAGCCGCCTGCAATGGCGTCCACGCCGGCGATGCCGCCGTTCACAGCGGCAATCACGCCCATCAGGGTGCCGAGCAACCGGGGCTCATGGATTTCCACGCGCAGCATGATGAGCGACAACGCGACCGTGGGGCCGGAGACTCCCTGGATCAGGCGGGCGATGAACAGCACCTCGATGCTTGGTGCCAAAGCGGCCACCACGGAACCGATGGTGAGGACCACGAGCATGCCGCCGAGGACCTTCTTGCGGCCGATGATGTCACCCAGCCGCGGCAGGAACAGAGAGAAGAGAGCCGCGGACGTGAAGAACGCCGTCTGGGTCAGGGCGACCGCCGCCGACGTCGTATTGAGTTCTTCCTCAATGGTGACCAGGGCCGGGGACAGCATGGAGGCGTTCAGTTGGAACGCCGTGCAGGCAGCCAGCAACGCCGTCATCAGGGCAGCCACGTTTACGCGGCGTTGGGTTGTTTCACTCACAGATCTATCTCACTTCGTTAAGGGCAGGACCCGCCCAGGTCTAGGAATTTCTCATGGTCCGGATTGAGGGACGCGGAGTTGAGGGACACGGGGCCGTTGCAATGTCGGTTTCGCGCAGACGCCGGGAATGCCGTCGGCTATCTCGTCCGTGGGCCTGCGCTGGTTGCGTCAGCTCCAGACCGAACAGGCAACCATGGTCAGCGGCCACTTCCGTTGAAGAGAGGCAGCGGCGCGAAAACCACATTCACCGGCCAGCGGGACGAGGACAGGGAATCATTGCTGTGCCGGCCTGTGCTGGTCAGTCATGGGGATACGAGTCCTCGTCGCGGTCTTGCCGCACAGGGGCGGCCGGGGCAGCCCCAGGCCGCTGCGGCTGGTTGCTGCCAGCGGCGGGGGCACTGACCTGAGATGCGGGCACGACGGGGTTCGGTTGACGCCACCAGAGGAGCAGGACTACGCATGCCCCCGCCAGGCATGCTGCCAGCGGCCACAGCCATGCGTCATCAGGCACGAGTAGGGTGCTGTCCTGCTGCCAGGGCCAGAGTGCGCGAAGGGAACCGAGGATCAGTCCGGTGGCTGCCAAGAGGACAGCCCGGCGCCGTACTCGCAGTAGGTAACCAAGCAAACGGACAAAGGAGACCAAGCCTAGAATGGCGCCGGCAATAAAGAGCGCCAGGTAGCCATAGTCTCTGGTGCTGACAGCCTCAAGCGTTGGCTCGTACATGCCGAAAGTCAGCAGGATGAAGGAACCAGAGAGGCCCGGCAGTGCCAGAGCGCACACGGCAACTGCTCCGCTGAGGATCAGAGCCCACCATGGAGGATCCTGAATCTGCAGTGCCGGTATCCCCAGCAGCATGAACACAGCGGCAGCAACGAGAAGCACCACGGCAACGCCGTTGATCCTTCCGGCACGCGTGGCCGGTCCGGCTTGCCTCACCATGCTGATCGGTACGAGGAGGCTGGCTGCCACCATGCCGAAAAATAACGCGCTTGCGATGGTCGCCTGGTTCTCAACGAAGGAATGCAGTGGCCCCGACAACGTGGCCAGAGCCAGGAACATGCCGGCAACCAGCGGCAACACCAAACTCCATTCGACCGGTGCAAACCGACGCGCAGCCGCGCTTCGGCTCCCTCTGAAGACGAGCTGCGAGAGGCCGCTGATGAGGTGGTTGGCCGAGGCAATTAGCCGATCGAATATTCCGAGGACCAGGGCCACCGTGCCTCCGGAGACTCCCGGTACCAGTTCGACCAGTCCTATGAGGGCTCCCCGGGCGCCGTGGGTGATGGTTGACCGGATGGTTGGCCGCGGAACCGGCGGTGGAATTTCGGGGGAGGGGTGAGGGGAGGCCATTGACTTGAGATTACTAGCAGCGGAAGCAGCCACCAATTTTTGAGATGCCGGGAATATCAGGATGCACCGGAGAGTTTGAGAAACTAGATGCAAACACATGAATTTCAGGAGGTCGCCGCGATGGCGGATCGCAGAATCGTAGTAGTAACAGCAGGCTTGGGTGTTCCTTCGTCAAGCCGGATGCTGGCCGACCAGCTCGGCGCGGAAGCACGCGCAGCCTTTGAAGCCGCCGGCGCCTCTGCAACGGTCAGTACCTTCGAGCTGCGGGAGTATGCCGTGGATATCGCGAACAACATGGTCACGGGCTACGCGGCGCCACATTTGGAGGCGCTGATTTCCGAAGTAGTCGGAGCCGACGCGCTGGTGGCCGTAACCCCGGTGTTCACGGCGTCCATGAGCGGCCTGTTTAAATCCTTCTTTGACGTCATCGACAACACCTCGCTGGATGGCAAACCGGTCATCCTGGGAGCGACCGGCGGCAGTTCCCGGCACTCGATGGTCCTGGACTTCGCCCTTCGGCCCATGTTCAGTTACCTCCGTGCCCGGGTCACCCCCACCGCTGTCTACGCCGCACCGGAGGACTGGGGCACCGGCGAAGCCGGAACGACGCCGCTGGACGGCAGGGTGCGACGTGCGGCCGCAGAGCTTGTGGCCCTGTTGGGGGATCAGCAGCCTGCAGCCCGCACCGGGGCGGCGGCGTCGCTGCCGTTTGAGCAGCTGCTGGCCCAGACCCAGCGGGGCTAACGCTGCCGTCCCTATCCCTGGTTATGGACCGGAACTAGACTCGTTTGGAGCCGGCCGATCACCTTGCCGGCGCCCGTGCGTACCTGATTCCACGGGTAATCCCACAGCCCGCAGGAGCCGTTCATGGCCAAGCACGCTGACCCTTTCAATCCCACTCCGCAGGGCACATCCGGGCCCGGGCCCGCCGTTCCGTCCATCGCACTTCTTCCGTCCCCCAGCGACGAACTGGCAGCTGCTGTCAGGGCGGGAGGCGGCGTCGTCGAGCCGCTGTCCGACACCACGGTTGGACTGGTCCTGACGGACGTCGTCAGCGCCTCCGCGGTGGGCAAAGTCTTGACGGAGCATCCCGGCATTGGCTGGATCCAGCTTTACCTCGCCGGGGTGGACCAGTATGACAGCCTCATGCGGGCCAACCGCGCCCGGGAGTGGACCAGCGGCAAAGGTGCCTTCGGGCAGCCTGTGGGGGAATTTGCCCTCACCTTGACTCTGGCGATCATGCGCGGAATTCCCGCGTTTGCCAGGGCCCGGGAATGGGGACCGCCTCGCGGTGTGTCTCTCCAGGGGCGGAATGTGGTTCTTGTTGGCGCCGGAGGTGTCGGCTCGGAAATCCTGCGGCTGCTGAAGGTCTTTACAGACCACATCACCGTGGTGCGTGCGCACAACGTGCCGGTCCCCGGTGCTGAACGAACAGTGACGGATGCCGGGCTGGACGAGGCACTGGCGACTGCCGACGTCGTGATCCTTGCCGCAGCGCTCACGGCCGGCACCGAACATCTCATGGATGCGCGCCGGCTGGCACTGCTGAAGCCGGACGCCTTTCTCGTGAATATCAGCCGGGGACCCACCGTGGATACTGATGCCCTGGTCGGGGCGCTCGCCGGCGGCAAACTGGCCGGGGCAGCACTGGACGTGACCGATCCCCAGCCGCTGCCGGACGGACATCCTCTCTGGAGCGAGCCGCGCGCGCTGATCACTCCGCACACTGCCGAAACACCGGAAATGGTGGCTCCGCTGCTTGCCGCCCGCGTGCGTGAGAATGTCCGGAGGCTTGCTGCCGGCAAGCCCCTGGAAGGGGTCGTGAATGTGGATGAGGGCTACTGAGCGCCGGCTGAGCCGGCGATCCGGCGCCTCCTGAGAGTCGCCGGACCACCGGTTCAGGTCCTTAGCGGGCCCTGCCTACTGGGCCAGGACCTGTCGGATAAACTGCTCCGTCCGGAACTGGAGTCCGTCAATCCGTTTCTTGATGACAGCCTCGGGATCAGGATGGATGGGCGTGGGATCCACAGCCGCGCGGACATTGCGGGAGCAGGTGAACTCCGAGTGGATGAGCGTTCCCACGGAGTTTCCGTTCCTGCCGGAGGCCCCGGCGCGGCGGGCCACGTAGAGGAACACCTCTTCCTCGGAAAAGATGTCCTCGCACAGGGCACAAAGCACCCGCCGGTTTTTGGGGGCCGCGGTGTCCGGTGCCCGCAGCAGGACGCCGACCAACGATCCTTCGAAGGGCGCCAGCAGGTACCCGCGCTTGGGCATCTTGTGGTCCCGCCAGCCGAGTTGGTCGAGCTGGTCCCAGTCGATGGTTTCGAAGTTCTGCGGCAGGTTCATGGCCGCTGTCTCGGAGCGGCTTGCATTGATGAAGGAACGACGGATTGCTGATTCTGTCAGGGGTTGCATAAAAATATTGCCTTCGGATGAGCAGGAATGAGGACAGGGAAGGTCCGCTCGCCCGTGTGCAGGCACGACGGATAAACGCACCTGAACAAGGCGCGTCCAACACGAAAGGCTGCGGGAAGGGCTAGGCGAGCGGTGGCAGAACAGTTGCTCTGCAGGCCTGCCGGCCCACCATCCCTTCCAGAGCGGACCTGTGGCCGCTCATGATGCTCGGGAATGACATGCGGCAATTGTAACAAGGGGGAGCGGGCGCCAAGGCGAGCTGCTTTGCCAGGGTGAACTGCTTTGCCAAGGAAAACTGCTGCGCCAAGGAAACCCGCTGCTCAGGGCGAGCGGTTTTAGGGCGAGGCGAGGTCCTAGGGTGAAACCGGTTTGTCCTGGGTTTCATCCCATCCCAAATTGGTCGCCATTCGCTGCAGCACGGCTACGAGAGCCGTGTACTCGTCATCCGAAACATTCTCAGTGAGCTGTTCACGGATCCGCTCGACGGCGCCGCGGAGGTTTTCCAAGCTCCGGCGGCCTAAGTCCGTGAGCAGGTACTGGTCCTCGTCCAGCGCGACCCAGCCGCTTTCCCGCAGTTCTTCAATCAGTTCCACCGAGGTGCCGGGCTCCACGACAGGGAAGAAGGGCTTTAGTCCGTCTGTCAGCTGCTTCTCAGAAGCTGGACCGTCAGTCAGCAGATTCATCATCTGCCACTGCCTCCGGGTAACGCCGTGTTCTTCAAAACTGGCTCCAAACTGGTCGTCAACCAGTTGGTCCACAAGTTTGAGCCAGAATCCGATGGGGCGTTCGTCAGTAGCCATCACCCCACTGTACAAATCAAACCGTCATCGCGGAATGGCTCGTCAGGCTCCAGAGAGGACTAGAACCTGGCCTGCGTGCCGCAGCGCGGGCAGGGCCCGGACCGGGCCAAATCAAGGCACACAATGCAGACCGGCAATTGGCCGTTGTCCTCGCGCAGCGGACGGTTGGGCATTGTCTTCCCGCAGTAAGGCATCGGGCGCTGTGCGTGGTGCATCGCCCGGCGCTTGCAGGGTGTGCAGAACACATGCACGAGATCGTCTTCATCCTTCGTGTTCACGTCCTGTGGACGGACGAGGGTTGAATCCTGGGTGTACATAATCCTTTCCCGATAACAGCCATCTCGGCCATTCCCGCGCACTGCGTGGACACGGCCCAAGGAGTGGGCAAAGCGCTGACCCTTCCCAGATTAGTAGCTGTGCCAGCCGGCCTGGTGGAGTGGGGAAACCGATTATGACCTGCAACGGTGCGGAATTTGGGG
Organism: Arthrobacter sp. Z1-15; assembly: GCF_054792395.1. NCBI lineage: Bacteria > Bacillati > Actinomycetota > Actinomycetes > Micrococcales > Micrococcaceae > Arthrobacter > Arthrobacter sp. Z1-15. The sequence goes on from NZ_CP096454.1 coordinate 595,591, forward strand.
TGTCAGGAGCACGCTATGTGTGCAGAAATTCATACCATGGTTTATTGCTGGTTGCTGGTTGCTGGTTGCTGGACTGGACTGGCTCAGCCGAGCGGGGCCCCGGCGCAGCAACCCCAGTATCCCGGCGCAGCTACCTCAGTATCCCGGCGCAGCAACCCCAGTTGCTCAGTTGCTCGCTTGCTCAGTTGCTTGCTTGCTTAGATACTCAGTCCAGCAGCGCCCGGATATCATCTGCCGTCAGCGCGGAACTGAACACGGCGTCGTCGTCCATCACGGAGCTGAAGAGCTTGGCCTTTTGCTCCTTGAGGGCCATAACCTTCTCTTCGATGGTTCCCCGCGCCACCATCCGGTAAACCATGACGTTGCGGGTCTGCCCGATGCGGTGCGTACGGTCCACCGCCTGCGACTCGGCTGCCGGATTCCACCAAGGGTCCAGGAGGAACACGTAGTCGGCCTCCGTCAGGTTCAGGCCAAAGCCACCGGCCTTGAGGCTGATGAGGAACACCGGCGCCTCGCCGTCCTTGAAGGAATTGATCACCGCACCGCGGTCCTTCGTGGAGCCGTCCAAATAGGCGTAGGGGACACCGGCCGCGTCCAGCCGTTCGGCAGCCTTCTTGAGGAACGAAGTGAACTGACTGAAGATCAGTGCGCGGTGGCCTTCGGCAGTGACATCTTCGAGCTGCTCAAAGAGAGCATCGAGCTTGGCCGAGGGGACACCGGTGTAGTCCTCATCCACCAGAGAAGCATCCAGGCTCAGCATCCGCAGCAGGGTCAGGGACCGGAACACGATCATCCGGTTCCGGTCGAGATCCTTGATCAGGCCCATCAGCTTCTGGCGTTCGCGCTGCAGGTGCATTTCGTAAATCTTGCGGTGCTTCGGGCTTAGATCCACTTCAAGGATTTGTTCCTGCTTTTCCGGCAGATCCTTGGCCACGGCTTCCTTGGTGCGGCGCATCAGGAGCGGCCGGATCCGGCGGCGCATCCGGGCCAGCAGCTTGGCGTCTTCACCACGCTCGATGGGGCGCTGATATTCCTCAATGAACTTTCGGGCCGAAGGAAACAGCCCGGGTGCCACGATGGCGAACAAACTCCACAGCTCCAGCAGGTTGTTTTCCATCGGGGTGCCGGTAATCGCCAGCTTGAACGGGGCAACGAGGTCACGGGCACACTGGTGCGCGCGTGTGGTGCGGTTCTTCACGAACTGCGCCTCATCCAGAATCAGCCCGTCCCACTCCAACGCCCGGTAGGCGGCAAAGTCCAACCGGAAAACGGCGTAGGAAGTGACCACGATGTCGGCGTCTGCAGTCAGGTCCGCCAGCGGGACCTTGGATTTGGCACTGGTATCCGGAACGGCAACAGTTCGCAGGCCCGGGGTGAAGCGGGCGGCTTCAGAGAGCCAATTGGGCACCACGGAGGTGGGAGCAACCACGAGGAACGGTCGGCGGGGAGTGGGGGACCCGCCGTCGTCGGGCGCTGCTGGAGGCTGAGCGGCAGCAACGTCGCGGGCATGGGCCAGCAGTGCGAGCGTCTGCAGTGTTTTGCCGAGCCCCATGTCATCCGCCAGGATCCCGCCGAGCCCGTGCTGCCAGAGAAAGGCGAGCCAGTTGAACCCCTCAGCCTGGTAGGGGCGCAGCTCGGCCTTGAGCCCCGCGGGCAGCGGGACCGGTTCCACGGAATCCAGTTCCAGCAACCCGGTGACCGAAGCGCGCCAGGCCGCCGCCTGCTCGGTTTCCTCAGCAAGTTCCTCCAGCTCGGACCACAGGCCGGCCTGGTACCGGCTGATGGTCATTTCGCCGGTCTCCCATTCCTGCAGCCCTTCGGCTTCTTCCAACAGGGCGTGGAGTTGGGCGAATTCGGGCCGGTCCAGGGACAGATAGGTGCGGTCCGGGAGCAGGAGCTTGGTCTTGCCCAGGGACAGGGCCTTGAAGACATCGGCAAAGGGCACCAGCCGCCCGTCCACGGTGATCATGATGCCAAGGTCAAACCAGTCGCGGCGCTCCGTCTCCACCGTGGTGATTCGAAGCTCCGGAACACTGGTCAGCTCGCGGTAGTCGGGGCGCTCGCCGATCACGTCCACCCGTACGCCGTCGACCTTTTCGACTTTGGGCAGCAGGTACTCGGTAAACTCGGCGGTGTCGATGCCGTGGTACGAGCGGCTGCGGGGCACCCCTCCGAGGACCTTGCCGACGGCAGTGAGCAGATCTGCTTCAGCCACCACGTCGCGGTAGCCGGCAGCCGGATCCGCCCGGGTGCCCAGTGCAATGCGGGTAATGTCCTCGCCCTGCCGGTACTCCCATTCCCAATCGAGGAACAGTGCATCGTCGGGCTGGAACGATGCCGTCAGAACCAGCAGGGGCGGGGAAATCTCGGGAAACTCCACTGAGTTGTCGCTGCTGGTTACGGGAAGCACCTGGCGGAGCTTGGGGTAGAACTTTTCCAGGAACACCGGAGCGTCCTCTTCCGGAATCATCACCGGTGCGCCCTTGAGCAGCAGGCCCTTGTCCTGATCGGTGAGGGGCCGGGCGGTGGGCGCCAGGGTAATGACGTTTTCCGGACTGCGGACATAGATGCCGTGTCCGGAAATGAGCCCGGCGGCGTCGGTGGGCAACGGCTGCCCGTCGATCTCCAGCACCGGGAGCAGTTGCAGCGGAGCGGATGCGCCCGGCTCCGATGCCCTGACATCGAGGGACAGTGCCGCCCGCTTTCCAACCTGGACACTGACGTCCTTCTTGGTGCCGACAAACTCCACGCCGATCCGCCGCGCATCTTCCAGCAGCTGCCACAGGAGCGGGTTTGCGAAATCATCCAGGTACAGCCAGGAATCGTTCTGCCCGAAATAGCTCACGCCGTTGGAGCGGTGAAGAGCCGGGAACTGCGAAAACCAGCGGTGCTGCTCCGGGTCCAGTTTCATGCCGTACGTCTGGTAGGCGATGTTGCTCCAGGCCAGATTGTTCTTGACCCAGTTGCCCTTGGTATTTCGAACCACGGGCCGGACTCCGAGCCGGAAGGAAGTGGCGCGGTGAGAGCTGCGGGGAGCCGGGGCACCCCAGCGGGCACTCATGCCGGCGTCTGAAGTCCGCACTTCAAACTGCAGCGCCAGCGGCGTGGCCGCGGCGGGTGTGCTCCCGGTCAGGGCATCGAGGTCAGCATCGATGAGGGTTTGCAGCGACTCCTGCCAGGCGGGCACGGCCGGCTTTTCCGACGGGCCGGGGCGGATAAATTCCTGCCGGGCCAATAAATGATCTGTATTGCTTTGGAGCGCGACGGCGGCCACATGCTTGCAGTCGAACCCCACCGGGCAGCTGCAGTGGTTGTCCAGCAGCCGGTAGTCGCCCTGCCGTTTCTCGCCCAGCTGCAGCATGATTCGGTACGGTACCGAGGAATGACCGCGAACCTTGGCCCTCAGCACTTCTGCCTGCGGATCCCACTCCATAGCGTCCACGGCACCGCCTTTGGCGTACGTCTGGCCGCGCTGGAATGCGGCGCCGCCGACAACGCGAATGATGTCAGTGACATCGATCAGAGGCGGTGAGGAAGGCATGTTTTTATCGTCTCATGCACTCCTGACACTTCCGCGACGGGGTTCTTGAACCAGTCGCACCGCACCTTCGAGCGTGCCGATTCTGCAAAGCGACGGGAATCTCGCTAGCATCTTAGGCAACGCAGATCACAATGGCGTGGTCTGCGTCTCCTCCCCATGGCGCTGTCTCTTTCCAGGGCAACGGTCAGCAGCACGCTGGCGGTCCCCGGGTGGCTCGACGGATTGCCTTGATCGATGTAATAGCTAGATGGTTCGACGCTTGGACCGTTTAGACGGACTGCCTAGATCGACGCATTGGCTCGATCTCGTATTGCCTAGAAGGGTGGCGGGTCGTCTCCGTAGTCGTCCGGGTCGCCGTAGTCGCCGCGGTCTCCGGCACCCGGCTGACCCGTGCCTGATTGTCCGGCAGCCGCAACACTCGCGGCACTCGCCGGACCCACCGGTCCAAGGGCTGGTGCTGTCCGCCGGGCCGCTGCTGCAGGGCCCAGGGCTGGCGGGGCTGGTGCTGTGTCCAGGGCCAGGGTCAGGCGTGGTTCGGTACGGTACTTTCGTCCTCCCGGTGAGGTCCACTCAATGATTCCGGGACTGGGCTGGCAGGCTTTCCAGAATCCTTTGGTTTTGAACATGTGGTGCCGCCGGCATAAATGTTCCAGGTTGTCGTGATCGGTGGCGCCGCCCTGCGCCCAGGGTTTGGTGTGGTCGATTTCGGAGATCACCGCGTTGGTCCGGCAGCCCGGGAACCGGCACATCCCGTCCCGGACCCGCAGCAGCTGCTTCAACCCGTCCGGTACTTTCCGTCGCTTTCCGACCCGCAGGACTTCCTCGGTGTCCGGGTTCCGTTCCACGGGTGTCCACTTCGCCGCTTCGCGGGCCATCCGCCGTGCCGTTTCGGGGCTGATGGGTCCGTAGCCGTGCAGTTCCGCGGGCTGGTCATCGGCGCCCAGGAGGGTTTCGGCGCTGATCAGGACCAGGATCTCGGTCCGGGCCCGGGAACTGTGGCCGCCGCATCCGGTGCCGGTCTTCGAACCACCGCTTCTGCCCGCCCCGGAACGCTTACCCCCGGAACGCTTACCGGCTCCAGCACCCTTACCCCCGTCACGCTTAACAGCACCGGAATTAGCGCCGGCACCAGAATCGGGACGACTACCAGAATCGCGGCCGGGGCCGGTTCCCGTACCGGCATCGTTGGCGAGGCCGGTGTCGGTGCAGTTGCACGCGTCGTGGTTTTCGCCGTCGAGGAGGTCGGTGAGGATGTCCGTGCGGAGCTGGTCCACGGTGCGCGGGTCGCCGTGGGCCTGCTCGCCGCGGGCTGCAATGCTGAGCCGGGTGAAGAATGCCTGGGCTTTCTCGGCCGGGAGCAGGGCCGAGAGCCAGGACATTCCGTCGCAGTCAGGCTGCAGGGCCACCCGCCGCTGCTCGAACGCGCTGCGCTGACGCACGGTGATGGTTTCCGGGTAGGTGTTCTCCCGCAGCCGCCGGGCCCGGACCCGGAACTGGGTGTGGGTTTGTTCGGGTGCCAGGTCCAGCAGTTGTGTTTGGAAAGAGGGCAGTTCCTTCGCGGGGATGTTCTGGCATTGATCGACGACGGTCTGCGCGTGGCCGTAGCTGATGTTTCCGGTTTCCAGGGCGTGGAGGGTGGGGGTGTGGGTGGTGCACAGGGTGCCGGCTTCACTCATCAGCATCATGGCGGTGTTCGCGGGGACGTGCAGGATCGCAGCTGCTTCCTCGGCGGCGAGGCTGAAGGCCATCGCGGGGTCCAGGGTGGCGGTGTCCTGGTGGTATTCGGTGCGGAACTGGGTGTGGATGCGGGTGAGGGTTTTGGCTTGCTGGGCCTGGGCCCATCGGATGAGGTGATCGAGGCGGGAGAGGACGGTGGCGGCTTCGTCCTGGTTCAGGGACTGCAGGTTTTGCAGGGCCAGGGACCCGGTGAGCCCGTCCTGGACGACACCGGCAGCGGCCTCGGACCCGGCGCCCGGTGCGGCAGCGTAAACCGACAGGCCGCGCTCCGCAGCGTTGCCGTTGCCGTCAGCCTCCACGGGGAAAGATCCGTTCTGATCCATGCCTTCAGGCTTTCACCCGCCACTGACATTTCCGGCCCCGAAAGAGCCCCAAAAAGGCCCCCCAGGAGCCCTTTTCAGGTACTCCAAATACCCGACTTTTTCATCCGACTACCTAGGCCCCAATCAACGATGCCTTTAATGCCTGTTTCGGATTTCGCAGACTGCTTACGCCGGTTGGCCCACAACCAGCCCCGCTCGGTACGTCGGTACATCAGCCTGCACCTGACAGATATCGCCGCGCGGACAGCAGCATCCCATCACTGGGAACCGCGGCGAAGAAGGAAGGTCCGACGGACGCAACTCATTTCTCAGCACGCGGGCCCTCGGCGGCGTAGCAGGCCCATTCGGTGAGGGCAGCTTGGATGACAACGTACCGGTCGTCGAACGTGTCAGCGCGGTAATCGTCTGACAGATTGTGTTCGCGGGCCAGACCGAAAGCCGCCGCGTAGTCGGCGGTTGGGTCGATTACAAAGCTGCGGTCGGGGCCGTACCGGACGACTGACCAGCGGGTGTCCGGCGCAGCAGCGGCAGCAGTGGCAGTGTCGTAGTAGTCCACGGCCAGACCGAAGTGCCCGTCCCACTCCACCCCGTCCAGCGACACTTCGCCCGGTGGCTGTTCACCTTCTGCAGCAGGTTGCCAGTCCACCACGCTGCGCTCCTCATCGAGGACCAGAGTGAGGCGGGGGCGGGCAGGGAGATTGGAACTGAGAGGCACCGCGAGGGCGAGGGCACGGGGACGGATATTGTCCGGTTCAGTGCGAAACGTGCCGGCGGCAGTGTGCAGGATGTAGGTAGTTGCGCCGTGCTCCGAAGGCTCACCGTAGTCGATTCGGCGCAGCGTGGTGGTGAGGTTCAACGGCTCCTTACCTTCGTGCGAGGCCCCGGCAGAGCGGGGACGGAGTGGGTTTTGGTTCAGGGTAGTAGGGCAGGAAACACCAGAAGATCGCCATCCGAATCCGGCCGGTGGCATCTCGAGGCGGTCGTTGCATTCCCTGTAATTAACTTTACGAGTCCGTGCGGGCGGACTGACAGAAGATGTTAATCACACGGTGGGACGGCCGTTTTGCTCGTACGGCGAACGGCGAACGGCGAACGGCGGACGACGGACGGCGGACGGCGGCAGGCGGCGGACAGAGGCCGTGCCGGAACCGGAGCGCTCAGCCCTTGGGCTTGACGACGGGGAACTGGCCGCTGGGCTCTTCGCCTTCCTCGAAATGGCTCGCGGCCGGACCCACGATCAACGAATCCGGAGCACGCGCCACTGAAGTGTCCTTGTTGGGATAGTCGACGGAGTGCAGGACCTGGCGCATGGCTTCAAGCCGGGCGCGCTTCTTGTCATTCGACTTCACCACCGTCCAGGGAGCATCGCCGGTATCGGTGTAGAAGAACATGGCTTCCTTGGCCTCGGTGTAGTCATCCCATTTATCGAGGCTGGCCAGGTCGGTTGGGGAGAGCTTCCACTGTTTCACCGGATCCGTCTCGCGGGCAGCGAACCGGGCCACCTGCTCCGCCCGCCCCACGGAGAACCAGAGCTTGCTGAGCAGCACCCCCGAGTTCACCAGCATCCGTTCAAGCTCCGGCACCTCCCGCATGAACTCCAGATACTGGGCCGGAGTGCAGTATCCCATCACGCGTTCCACCCCCGCCCGGTTGTACCAGGACCGGTCCATCATGACGATTTCACCTCCGCTGGGAAGCTTCGCCACGTAGCGCTGAAAGTACCACTGGGTGCGCTCTCCGTCGGTGGGCTTTTCCAGGGCCACAATGCGGGCACCGCGGGGGTTGAGGTGCTCGTTGAAACGCTTGATGGCGCCGCCCTTGCCTGCGGCATCACGGCCTTCGAAGATGATCAGCATCTTCTGTCCGGAATCCTTGACCCAGAGCTGCATTTTGAGGAGCTCAATCTGCAGGGCGCGCTTCTGTTTTTCATAGCTGCGCCGGGAGAGTTTCGTGTCGTAGGGGTAGTTGTGCCGCCAGGCGTCGTCGTCGGCTTTTTCCTTGATTTTTTTGGTCTTGATCTTCAGCTCGCGCAGTTCATCCAGCTCGTTCGTGTAGTCCGTCACCACGGCCACCTGGCCGGAGCCGTCAGAGGACTGGACCAACCCGTTGCTTTCCGGCGCGGCCGGCTGTGCAGTCGGTTTCTTGTCGGCTTTGGCAGCCGTGGACTTGTTCGTAACCATTGCATCTCCCTGCGCGGACGGTAATTAACGAATCTACGTCCGACCGGCGGAGCAGGGAAGAGCTGTCGAAGCCTGCCCCGCCGGTGCTACTGCCCGAACTTGTCGTCGAACCTCTTCATGAAGGCAGCCATCGCGTCACGGGCCACCGGGCTGACAGGGTGATAGGCCCCGTCATCCCATCCGGTGGTTATGCCCGACGACGCCAGCCAGGAGATTTCCTTGTGGAACTGGCTGTCGGTCGCAACATCGGGGAACACCGGGTTCGGGGGAGCGGTGTATTCGGGGGAGCCCGCATACCGGTACATGAAGGCCGCCATGGCGTCGCGGTTGACCGGCGTCGTCGGCCGGTAGGTGGAGGTTCCGTTCGCCTCGCGCCAACCGGTGGCGATTCCCCGGCTGTTGAGCCAGGCGATTTCCTTGTAGAAGGGGTTACTGACGGACACGTCCGCAAAGGGCGATTTTTTCGGCGGGACGAAGGCGGGGCTCCCCTCCAACCGGTACATGAAGGCGGCCATGGCGTCACGGTTCACCGCCTGGAACGGGCGGTACGTTGTGGTCCCGTTTGCCTCGGCCCAGCCCGTGGAAATCCCTTCGGCGGCCATCCAGAGCATCTCGTCATAGAACTGAAGGCCGAAGGGTACGTCGGCAAAGGGCGGCACCCCGTTGGCCATGGCGGCTCCGGCATCCAGAAGGCCGGGACCGCAGTGCGGCGCACAGCTGCCCGGCAGCGGACGGGCGGTTTTCTTCAGCACCACTTCAACCTGGCCGGGAGTCAGGGCGGGATTGGCGGCCAGCAGCAGGGCCGCGGTGCCGGCCACATGCGGAGCCGCCATCGAGGTTCCCTGATAGTAGTTGTAACTTTCGGCGGCGGGCCGGGAAGTTCCGCTGTTCAGCGTGGACATGATCCCGCCCGTCACGTCACCGGTGGTGGTTCCGCCCGGCGCCAGGATGTCCACCAGGGAGCCGAAGTTCGAGTATCGGGCCCTCGACCCGTCCCGGTCACCTGCACCCACCACAACCACGTTGGCGCAGTTGGCCGGCTGTGTCCGGCTCGCGGAAATAGCGTCGTTGCCTGCCGCCGCAACGACGACGGCACCGCGGCCGACGGCGTAGTCCACCGCGTCCTGCATGAAGAGCGAGCAGGTGCTTACCCCGCCCAGGCTCAGATTGATGACCCGCGCAGGCGTCGGGTTGAGCGGAAGGCCGGGCACGCTGCCTCCGGCGGCCCAGATGATCCCGTCGGCGATGTCCGACATGTACCCGCCGCAGGTTCCCATGGCACGAACCGGAAGGATCCTGGCTCCGGGGGCTACCCCGCTGATCCCGACGCCGTTGCCGGTGCTGGCGGCGACGATGCCGGCAACGTGGGTGCCGTGCCACGTGGACGATGCACCGACCGTCCTGCCGCAGGAACCGGCGTCGTACCAATCTCCTTCATCCCGGGGATCGGCGTCACGGCCGTCACCGTCGCCTGCCATGTCGGGAACGGATATCACGTCATAACCCGGCAGGACCTTGGCGTTGAGGTCCGTGTGGTCAGTGATGCCGGTGTCGACGACGGCGACCACTTGGCCTTCGCCGGTACCGGCGTTCCAGGCGGCAACCGCATTGGCTCCGCCGCCGGCCGCACGCAAATTCCACTGCACGGGATACAACGGGTCATTGGGCTCGGCAGCGGACGGGAACAGCACGACGTCCGGCTCCACGGAGGCGACATCCGGATCGGCTTCGAGTGTGTCGACGACGGCGGCTGTTTCTTCCGCGGTGAGGTCCTTGTCCACCGCCACCACCAGTGAGCCCGTGGCGGTTTCATGCAGCTCGGTGACGGAGGTGCCGAGGGGAGCGGCTGCCTGGGAATAGGATTCAACCCGGTCCGGGCCCGAGACCGCCTGGTCCGCGAACTTCACGATAAAGCGATGGCCAGCTGCGGGTGCGGGTGCGGGCTCAGGTACAGGAACGGGCGCAAGCGCAGGTGCGGACGAGGTCGCGGGCTCAGGTACAGGCGCAATGACAGGCGCCGGCACCGGCTCGGTTACCGCGAGGGCCGGCGCTGCCAGGATGGTGCTGCCGACAGCTAGGACTGCAGCCGCTGCCACGGCACGGAGCCGGATTCGGGGACAAAGAATCTTCGCCAAGGGTGTTCCTGTTCAAACGGAGATCGGCCGGTGTTGTGCTGCCGACCGGATACACGGGTGCGGGACGGCTTGTGCCGCGCACGCTGACTCTACCGTGCGGGTTCTCCGGGGAACTTCCCGGCCGCGGGCAGCGACGGGAACCCGAAGGGATAAACAGAGGGATAAACAGTGGGAAAGCAGTGCGAAACAGCGGGAAACAGCGACGGGAAAAACAATGCCGCGTCATCGCCCATAATTAATAGCGATGACTTCTCTGCGCTCCAAATTTCTGTCCCTGATAGCCCTGCCCGCAATTCTGTTAGGTTCCGCGGCCTGTACTCCCCTGACGGACGTCGGCGCGGATGCGGGCGCCGGCGCCGGAGGGGGCTCCGGTGCAGGGACGGGCACCGCCACCGCCCAAGAGGCAGCAGCCGGCTCTGCCGCGGAGCAGCTGGAAACTCTTCCCATCAAGGGCAGGGCGCCGAAAACCGGCTATGACCGGGACCAGTTTGGGCCGTCATGGGCCGACGTCGACCACAACGGCTGCGATACCCGCAACGACATTCTGGCCCGCGACCTCACCAACGTTGTGTACAAGGACGGAACGAAGGAATGCGTGGTCGCGTCGGGCACCTTCGCAGATCCCTACACCGGTACGACCATCTCCTTTGTCCGCGGCAACGAGACCAGCACCGCAGTCCAGATCGACCACATCGTGGCTCTCTCGGACGCCTGGCAGAAGGGCGCCCAGCAGCTGTCCGCCGAGGAACGCCGCCAGTTCGCCAACGACCCGCTGAACCTGATGGCGGCCGACGGGCCCGCCAACGGTGCCAAATCAGATTCCGACGCCGCCACCTGGCTGCCGTCCAACAAGGCCTTCCGCTGTGAATACGTAGCCCGGCAGATTGCCGTCAAAGCTGAATACAGGCTTTGGATGACACAGGCGGAACATGATGCATCGGCAAGCGTCCTCGCTTCCTGCCCGGACCAGCCCGTCCCGTCGGACGGCCCCGCGGAAAGCGTCCCCCTCGACACGGCACCGGGCACGGGAGCGGTCCCCGCCGTGCCTGAAAGCCAGCCGGTCTACGCGAACTGCGCGGCGGTCAAGGCCGCCGGCGCTGCCCCGATCAGGGCAGGCGACGCGGGCTGGGACCCGAAGTTCGACGGCGACGGCGACGGCGAGGGCTGCACCTCCTAGGCCCGCCGGGGACCGGGCATTTACTCCTCCCGCGCGTCGTGCACCGTGATCGCAGCGGTGATGAGCGCAAGATGCGAGAGCCCCTGCGGAAAGTTCCCCAGGAAGGAGAAGTCCTCCTCGGCGATCATCTCGGTATACAGACCGACGTCATTAGCCAGCGGAACCAGCTGATCCATCAAGTCCACCGCCTCTTCCCGGCGTCCAACATGGGTCAGCGCCGACACCAGCCAAAACGCACACGCAACAAAGGTCCCTTCCTCCTTCTCGGCGCCGCTGTAGCGATAGAGCAGCGGCCCGCGTCCGAGTTCTTCGCGCAGTGCGTTGAGAGTTGAGCTCATGCGCTCACCGCGGTCAAAACCGCTGATCGCATGCAGCAGGATGGAGGCATCGAGCTTGTCCGAACCCGGATACCAGACATAACTGCCGCGCTCTTCAGACCAGCAGTTCTCCCGAACCCATTCGGCAATCCGCTCTTTTTCAGCACGCCAGCGGTCGCCGGGACCGGGGATCTGCCCCAGATCAGCGAGGTGCGAGGCGCAGCTGAGCGCATGCCAGCAGCCGAGCTTGGAGGTGGTGTAGTGGCGCTCGTCCGTGAGCTCCCACATCCCGGCGTCGCGCTTTTGCCAGGTGTCGCACGCCAGATCGGCCAGGTCCGCCAGCAGCCGTCCAGTGCCGGTATCCAGAACGTGCCCGGCGTCGACATAGAGCTGGACAATATTGAACAGGTCGCCGAAAACACCCATCTGCAGCTGGCGGGCTGCGTTGTTGCCGCGCACCACGGGGCCGATGCCGCGCCACCCCGGAAGGTCCAGCTCCTGCGCATCCATCGCCCGGTCCCCGTTCAGGGCGGTAAACACCTGCAGTTCCGATCCCTGGCTGCGGATGCTCTTCAGCATGCCCGCGACGGCGGCGTGAACCTCTTCCCGGAGCCCGAACCGAACCAGGGCATTGAGGGTGTAGGCGGTGTCGCGGACCCAGGCGTAGCGGTAATCCCAGTTTTTGCCGCCGGCCAGGCTTTCGGGAAGGGAGGTCGTGGCTGCTGCTGCCACTGCACCCGATGGGCTGTGGATCAGCAGCTTCAAGGCCAGGGCGCTGCGCTCGACCGCCTCGGACCACGGGCCGTCATACGAGAATTCCTTCAGCCAGTTCTGCCAGTTGGCGATGGTGCGCTCGACGCCGGCATCCACCGTTTCGGGGTCCGGCAGCGCCAGTGGTTCGTTGTGGGTGGAAACGACTGCCACCAGGTGCCTGGAGCCCTGGGACGCGGTGAAGGAGCCGGCGATGCCTTGATCCGAGACCTCTTCACTGCCGTGGCGGATGCCGCGGACCGCGATGGTGGTCTGCTGGGCGTGGAGCACGGGGCCGTGAGCGCTGTCCTCCACCCAGGGGGAGGCGGTGCCGAAGCAGTTGCCGGGGGACACCGCCCACCGCATCCCCACGCTGCCTTCGAGTCCTTCGATCCGGCGGGCCAGCTCACCCCAGGGCAGGCGTCCAGCGACGCCGGTATTGAGGGAGTCGGTGACCCGGACCCTGCCGGAGGCAGTGGTGAACGTGGTGGCCAGGACGTTGGTGCCGTCAACATAGGTGCGTTCCACAGTGAAATCGTCCACCGGCTGCAGCTCAATCCGCCCGCCGTTTTCGGCGTCCAGCAAGGCTGCGAAGGACGGCACGGAGTCGAGGTCCGGCGTCGGATACCAGTCCACCGACCCGTCCCTGGCCACGAGGGCGACAGTGCGTCCGTCTCCGATGGCCGCATAGGAACGCAACGGGGCGTAGCCGTCCAGGCGTCCGTCCACATTCTGTTCTGCGGAGTTCTGGTCTGAAACGTTCTGCTCTGAAGGGTTTTGGTCTGGAGAGTTCTGATCGGACGAGTTCTGCGTGGAGGCGTCCGCTGTCATGGAGGTCCTTCCGTCGGGAAACCGGTTCGGTCCCACCATCGTAGAACTCCGACCTGCTTCATGCTGAGGCTCAGCGTCATGCTTAGGCTCAGGTCCCCGCCGCCCCTAGGATGGGCCTACGGTCTCCCGGTGAGCCGTGATGATGCTGCTTATTCCATTGGAAACATCCGTTTTCCGTCTCGAAATGTCCGGCTGTCAGGATGGGTATATGTCTTCTTTAACAATTGGTTACGCGGCAATGCTGGAGCAATTCCATCCCACTGAAGCGGTGGCGCTCTCTGAATATGCCGAAAGTAAAGGTTTTTCCGGAGTTATGGCGGCGGACCATTTCCAGCCGTGGGTTCCGGCGCAGGGTCAGTCAGCCTTTGTCTGGAATGTTTTGTCCGCACTGGGTGAACGCACCAAGGGCGATATTGGACCCGGTGTTACCGCTCCCACCTTCCGGTGGCATCCGGCGATGGTTGCGCAGGCGTCGGCGACGCTGGCAGCGATGTATCCGGGCCGGCACTGGCTGGGGCTGGGATCCGGAGAGGCGCTCAACGAACACATTACGGCGCAGTACTGGCCGGAGGCGCCCGAGCGCATCAACCGGATGTTCGAAGCCATCGACATCATCACCAAGCTCTTCACCAATTCGCTGGCCGGCAAGGACGTCCGGCACAAGGGTGAGTACTACAAGATGGAATCCACCCGGCTGTGGACCATGCCGGAGGTAGCCCCCGAGATTCTGGTGGCCACCGCGGGGCCGGTCACCGCCAAACGGGCGGGCCGGCATGCGGACGGGCTCATTACGGTGGGCGCACCGCTGGAGAAGATCGGAATGCTCTTTGACCGGTTCGACGCCGGAGCGCGTGAAGCCGGCAAGGATCCGGACACCATGCCGAAGGTGCTCCAGCTGCACATGAGCTGGGCTGAGACGGACGAGGAAGCGCTGACCAATGCCATGGTGGAGTGGCCCAACGGCGGCATGAAGTTCCCCAAGGGGGACATCCGCTCGCCGTTCGAACTGGAGCAGATGGCGAAACTGGTTCGGCCGGAGGACTTCGAGGGACGGCTCGTGATCTCCAGCGACCCGGACGTGCACCGCGCCTATATCCAGAAGTTCGTGGACCTGGGCTTCGACCGCATCTACCTGCACAACGTGGGCCGGAACCAGCGCGAGTGGATCGACGTCTTCTCCCGCAGCGTGCTGCCTGCGCTCAAGCGCTGACCCGATGGGCAGCATCACGCTGTTTACCCTTCCCGGCATCGGAGAGATAACTCCGGGGACGGATCTGGCGGCGGTGATCCTCTCCGCCGCGGCGGCAGCCCCGGACTGCACCCTGCAGCCCGGGGACATCCTGGCGGTCACGTCCAAGGTCGTGTCCAAGGCCGAGGGCCGCCAGGTGCCCGCGGCGGACCGGGAACAGGCCATCACGGACGAAACCGTTCGGGTTGTCGCGAGCAGGACCCACCCCGGCGGAGTGACCCGGATTGTCGAAAACAAGCTCGGTATCGTCGCCGCCGCTGCCGGCGTGGATAACAGCAACACTCCCGCCGGGACGGTGCTGCTGCTGCCCGTTGACCCGGACGCCTCGGCGCGGGCGCTGTGCGCCGCCCTGCGCCGGGCACTGGGCTTCGACGTCGGAGTCCTCATCACCGACACCATGGGGCGGGCCTGGCGCGAAGGGCAGACCGACGCCGCCATTGGAGCCGCCGGCGTGGACGTCATCACCGATCTGCGCGGCAGCGTGGACACCTTCGGCCAGCTGATGAAGGCGACCATGACCGCTGTCGCGGACGAGATCGCGGCAGCCGCAGACCTCATCAAGGGCAAGACGAGCCAAAACCCGGTGGCGGTGGTGCGCGGCCTGCCCGAGCTGGTCAGGCCCTCCGGCACGGGCTCACGGAACGAAGGGTCCCGCTCGCTGGTGCGCCCGGCGGAACAGGACATGTTCCGGTTGGGCTCCGACGAAGCCTGGCGTGAAGGCTATGCCGCGGCGTGCCGGGATGCCGGGCTGCCGGTTCCGGATTTCGGGCAGGCATGATCTACGGCAGCGACAGGGCTATCAGCGGGCGGCCGGTCGCCGGATGCTCGAGCACGTGGGCGTGCACGCCGTAGACGGTATGGATCAGGTCGGCAGTCAGCACCGCACGGGGGTCACCGGCGGCCACCACTGTGCCTGCGGAGAGGACAATCACGTGGTCGCAGTGGGCGGCGGCGTGCGTCAGGTCATGCAGGGCGGCGACGACGGCGATGCCCTGCCCTGCCAGCCTCCGCATCAGGTGCAGCGTGGTCAGCTGCGCGTACGGATCCAGATGGTTTGTCGGCTCGTCCAGCAGCAGCAGCTGCGGTTTTTGCGCCAGCGCCCGGGCCAGCTGGACCCGCTGGCGCTGTCCGCCGGACAGCTCGCCGAACAGCCGGTCCGCCAGATCCGCCACACCGGCTGACTCCAGGGCGTCCACCACCTCGGCGTCGTCTTCGCTGCCGCCGAAGCCCAGCAGCGGACGGTGCGGCATGGTTCCCAGGGCCACGACGTCCCGCACGGTCAGCGGCGTATCGGTGCCGGATTCCTGCTCTGCAAGGGCCGCGATGCGGGCACGTTCCCGGCGGGGCAGCCGCAGCAGGTCCCGGCCCTGCCACAGGACGGTGCCGCGGCGGACGGGAACGACGCCGGCCAGGGCCCGCAGCAGTGTGGACTTGCCGGCGCCGTTGGGCCCCACCAGCGCCGACAGGGCGCCGGCCGGAACGGTGCAGTCCACGCCGTCCACCACGAGTTTGCCGCCCAGGGACACATCCAGCGCGGCTGCCTGAAGAGTTGCAGCGCTCATGCCCCGCCCTTCCGCCGGGCCAGCACGTACGCGAACACCGGCGCACCGATCACCGCGGTCACCACGCCCACGGGCAGTTCGCGGGGCTCAAAGACAAAGCGGGCCCCGGTATCGGCCCAGATCAGGAAGATGGCACCGAGCAGGGCGGACAGCGGCAGCAGCGAACGATGCCCGGGGCCGGCGATCAGCCGGACCACATGCGGAAACACCAGCCCGATGAAGCCGATGGCTCCGCTGACGGAGACCATGGCGCCGGTCAGCAGGGCGGTTCCGGCCAGCATGGACCACCGCACGGCCGGAACATTGATGCCCAGGGCCGAGGCGGCGTCGTCACCGAAGGCGAAACCGTCCAGGAGGCGGGAGGCAGCCAGCAGCGGCACCCCGACCACCAGCAGGGCAGCGGCGGAGATCGCCGCACTGGACCACTGCGCGCCGCTCAGCGAACCGAGCAGCCAGCCCAGGATATTGCGGTACGAATCACCGGTGGCGGTCCAGAAAATCACCAGGCTGGTGAGGGCGCTGCCCAGGGAGGAAACGGCCACTCCCGCCAGCACGGTGCGCGACGGCGTGAGTCCGCCGGCCAGCCGGGCCAGCAGCAGGGTTGCCGCCAGCGCCGCCAGGGCGCCGATGAAGGCAGCCAGCGGCAGCAGCAGCTGCAGGCCCAGCAGCACCACGCAGACAGCGCCCAGCGAGGCTCCCGAGGACAGGCCCAGCAGATACGGGTCGGCCAGGGCGTTGCGGGTCAGCGCCTGCATGACTGCACCGCTGATGGCCAGGCCGGCGCCCACTGCAGCGGCCGTCAGGACCCGGGGCAGGCGCAGCTCCCAGATGATTCCGTCGTGCAGGGGGGACAGCGGGCTGGTGCCCAGCCCGAGATGGGCGGCTATGGTGCCGAAGGCGTCCGCGACGCTGATGTCCGCCGGTCCCACCGCCGTCGCCGCCGCAACGGAAAAGACGAGCACTGCGGCGAGGACCGCCGTCGCCGGCCCCGTGCGGAACCGTCGGCGCGGTGTGCGCGCCGCTGGCCCCCGCGCTGGCCCGGCCGTTGACCCGGCCGTTGATCCCGCCGCGGACCCCGCCGCTGATCCGGCCGCAGCCGGCCGGCGCGGAACCGGCTCCTGCACCGTGCCGGCGTTCACGGCCGGCGCGGGCGGCGGCGTTTTCGCTGCGGTCCGGCTGCTGCGGATGGAGGTCACGGCAGGTTGGACAGCTGATCGGCGAGGTCCGCCACGGCCTCGGCGTTGCGGACGCCGGCCTCACCGGCGGCGAAAGGCAGGACCAGATAGCGCTCGTTAATCACCGCGTCCATCCCGGCAGTGGCGGGCATGGACGCCAGCAGCTCCTTCTTGGACTCGGCGGTGTTCCGGTCTGCGTCCACGAGGACTATGACATCGGGGTTGGCAGCAACAACCGTTTCCCAGCTCAGCGACGCCCAGGAATCGTCAACGTCCGCAGCAATGTTCACCAGGCCGAGCGCGTCCATCATCATTTGCGGAGCACCCAGCCCGGCCCCCGCATACGGGGTGTCCCGTCCCGAGGAGAACCAAAAGGCGGTTTGATCCTCGCCGGCCGGCGTTACGCCGTCGAGCACGCTGCGCTGTTCAGCGATCAGCTCCGCCGCTGCTTCCGGGGCGCCGAAGAGGGCTCCGGCTTCCGTAATGTTCGCGAAGACATCCTCGAAATCCAGCTTTCCGGGGGCGCCTTCTTCCCGGCAGGCCGCCGGAGAGACATAGCTGCCGATTCCCAGCGACGCGAGGAAATCGCGTTCACCGGCGGTGTCGGAGCTCAGGTTCGACTCCCAGCCGGCGTAAATGAAGTCCGGTTCGAGTTCCAATACGGCTTCCTGGGTGGGCGCCGCCTCGGACAGGACCGGCACCGATGCTGCGTCGGCAGCCAGGGTTTCGGGGACCGGCCCGTCGGAGAAGGCCGAGCCAACCATTTTGCTGCCCAGGCCCAGGGCGAGAAGGGTCTCCAAGGCCGTGGACTTTATCGTCACAATACGTTCGGGCTGGGACTCAAGGGTCACTTCCGTGCCGCAGTTGGTCACTGTCACCGGGTACGACGCCGAAGCATCGGGCGTGCCTGAGGCGGCGGTTCCGGTGGGGTCCTGTGCAGCGGGCTTTGACGGTTCGGTTGTCCCTGAACATCCGGTAAGGCCGGCCAGCGCGGCCGCCAGGAGCAGGGAAAGGGCAGGGGTAAGGGATCGGTTCATAGTTCCTCGCAGGTGGAAAGGAAATCGGAGGGATCTATGGTCCAAATCCAGACCAGCTCTACCGGCCATTTCCGGCCGGTGATCTATCGAGGAGGTTAGCACCCCATTGTTTCGGGTGTGTGCCGCGACGGCCATTATCCGCTTCCGGGGGTTGCCAAACAACAGGTGAAAAACCCTTGCGGGTTCCGGCGGGAGCGTCAAGGATGAACAGACGCCGCGGCAAGTTAGTTCAACCTTTTTACGCGGTGGAAATGTTGGGGAAATGTTCAGGACAGAGACTGATTAAGGCCCTTCAACCGGCCAATCAGGACCGCGGCACCTATGCCGCTACTTAGGAGGCACAATGACAATCATCCGTACAGCCTTGACCCAGACGACCTGGACCGGGGATGAAGAGTCCATGGTTGCCAAGCACGAGGAATTTGTCCGCAAGGCAGCTGCCGAGGGCGCACAGATCATTTGTTTCCAGGAATTGTTTCACGGCCCGTATTTCGGGATTGTGCAGGACAACAAGTACTACGACTACGCGCAGAAGGTTCCCGGACCCCTGACCGAGCGGTTCTCGAAGCTCGCCGCGGAGCACAATATGGTGATTATCCTTCCGATTTACGAAGAGGATCAGCCCGGAGTCCTCTACAACACCGCTGCGGTGATCGACTCCGACGGAACCTATCTCGGCAAATACCGGAAGAACCACATTCCCCACGTCGAGAAGTTCTGGGAAAAGTTCTACTTCCGGCCGGGAAACATGGGCTGGCCGGTGTTTGAAACCGCTGTCGGCACAGTGGGCCTGACCATTTGCTACGACCGCCACTTCCCTGAAGGCTGGCGGGTGCTGGGCCTGAACGGCGCACAGATTGTCTTCAACCCGAACGCCTCCAAGCCGGGACTGTCCAACCGGCTCTGGGAACTGGAGCAGCCCACCGCCGCAGCGGCCAACGGCTACTACGTGGTGGTTCCCAACCGGGTGGGAGCCGAAACCAACGAGTTCGGCGATGAAGCCGTGGATTTCTACGGCACGTCCTACATGGTGGACCCGCAGGGTAACTACGTGGGCGACATTGGCGCCCGCGACGGCGACGAGCTGATGATCCGGGACCTGGACATGGACCTGGTCCGGACGGCGCGCAACAACTGGCAGTTCTACCGCGACCGCCGCCCGGATGCCTACGCGCCGATCACGGCCCCGTAGCCTCCGGACAGACGCGCCAGACGGCCTGAAAGGGCCGGGCCTTTTATACAGACAAGGATGTCGTTTTGAGTACAACACTGATTACCGGAGGCACAGTCGTCACCTCCACCGGCCGCAGCGAGGCGGACGTTCTCATTGACGGGGAGAAAATCGCGGCGGTGCTTGCACCGGGGTCCACGCTGTTGGGGCACGACCTTGCCGGTTCCGTCGACACGGTGCTCGACGCCGCCGGCAAGTACGTGATTCCGGGCGGAATTGACGCCCACACCCACATGCAGATGCCGTTTGGCGGCACCGAGGCCTCCGATACTTTCGAGACCGGGACCCGTGCCGCAGCCTGGGGAGGCACGACGACGATTGTCGACTTCGCGATCCAGCGCTACGGCGAGCGCGTGATGGACGGGCTGGCCGCCTGGCACGAGAAGGCGGCCGGGGAATGCGCCATCGACTACGGGTTCCACCAGATCGTCGGGGACGTCAATGACGATTCCCTGAAGGCCATGGCCGGTCTCATCGACGAAGGGGTCTCCAGCTACAAACTCTTCATGGCCTACCCGGGAGTTTTTTACAGCGACGACGCCCAGATCTACAAGGCCATGCGCGTTGGTGCCGACACCGGACTGATGACCATGATGCACGCCGAGAACGGCCCGGCCATTGACGCCATGGTCAGCGAACTGCTGGCACAGGGCAAAACCGATCCCTATTACCACGGGGTGGCGCGTGCCTGGCAGATGGAGGAGGAAGCCACCCACCGGGCCATCATGCTGGCCAACCTCACCGGAGCGCCCCTGTATGTGGTGCATGTTTCCGCGAAGCAGGCCGTTGAGCAGCTGGCCGCGGCACGCGACAACGGACAGAACGTCTTCGGCGAGACCTGCCCGCAGTACCTCTACATGAGCCTGGAGGACCAGCTCGGCGCCGAAGGCTTTGAGGGCGCCAAATATGTCTGTTCCACACCGCTGCGCTCCAAGCATGAACATCACCAGGACCACATGTGGCAGTCGCTGCGCACCAACGACATCCAGATGGTGGCCACCGACCACTGCCCGTTCTGCATGAAGGGGCAGAAGGACCTGGGGGTGGGCGACTTCTCCAAGATTCCCAACGGCATTGGATCGGTGGAGCACCGGCTGGACCTGATGTACCAGGGCGTGGTGGACGGGAAGATCACCCTTGAGCGCTGGGTGGAAATCACCAGCACGACGCCGGCACGCATGTTCGGCATGTACGGCACCAAGGGCGTGATCGCCCCGGGAGCCGACGCCGACGTCGTCATCTACGACCCCGCGGGCCACACCTCCATCGGGCTGGACAAGACCCACCACATGAACATGGACTACTCGGCCTGGGAGGGCTACGAGATCGACGGGCACGTCGACACCGTGCTCTCGCGGGGCCGGATCCTCATCAACGACAACGAATATCTGGGCACCAAGGGCCACGGCCGCTACATCCGCCGTGCCCCGAGCCAGTATCTGATCTAGGAGCGGAAAAGCATGGAATTTGGAGCAGTTCTGCAATGCAATCCGCCCGTCGCACGAACGGTGGCGCTCGCCAAGAGGGCCGAGGAATTTGGGTTCGACTACGTCTGGACCTTTGACTCCCACATCCTATGGCAGGAACCGTACGTCATCTACAGCCAGATCCTGGCGGAAACCCAGAACATCAAGGTGGGGCCCATGGTCACCAACCCGGCCACCCGGGACTGGACCGTCACGGCGTCCACCTACGCCACGCTGAACTCGATGTACGGCAACCGGACGGTGTGCGGGATCGGCCGCGGCGACTCGGCGCTGCGCGTGAGCAACGGCAAACCCACCACCCTGAAAACGCTGCGCGAATCGATCCACGTCATCCGCGAGCTGGCGAACTCCCGCTCAGTGGAATACAACGGCGCCACCCTCCAGTTCCCGTGGAGCAAGGGCTCGGAGCTGGAAATGTGGGTGGCCGCCTACGGCCCGCTCGCGCTGAAGCTGACCGGCGAGGTTGGCGACGGCTTCATCCTGCAGCTGGCGGACGTCGACATCGCCGAATGGATGATCGGGGCTGTGCGGTCCGCCGCGGCAGCCGCCGGGCGCGACCCCATGTCCATCAAATTCTGCGTGGCTGCGCCCATGTATATAGGGGAGGACTGGGAGCACATGCGGGAGCAGTGCCGCTGGTTCGGGGGCATGGTGGGCAACCACATCGCCGACATCGTGGCCAAGTACGGGGCGGACTCGGCCGTGCCGCAGGCACTCACCGACTACATTGCCGGCCGGGAGGGCTACGACTACAACGAGCACGGCCGGGCGGGAAACACGCACGCCGCCTTTGTGCCGGACGAGATTGTGGACCGCTTCTGCCTGATGGGCACGGCAGAGCAGCACATTGAAAAGCTCGAAAAGCTCAAGGCCCTGGGCGTCACCCAGTTCGCCGGGTACCTCCAGCATGACAACAAGGAGGAAACCCTGCGGATCTACGGCGAGAGCGTCATCCCGGCACTGCGCGAGACCGTGAGCGCAACGGCATGACCGGCACCGGAACCAGGACGCCGCCGGGAGCTCGGATCGGCTGGGCCGCCGGCGGAGTGCTGGTTCCGGTGTTGCTCTGGGAAGGATACAAACTCGCCGGACCCGCCGCCGGCGTGAGCCTGGGCGGCTTCCCACTCCTGCCGCGGACCACCGACCTGGCCATGCCGCACGTCTGGACCATGCTGGCCCGGCTGGCGGAACCGGCTACCTCGGCTGCCGGGGCGCCGCCTCTCTGGACCGCAGTCCTTGAAGCCGCAGCTTTTACCCTGGGGATCGCCGCGCTGGGCTGGCTGCTGGGAGTACTGGTCGGGATGGGGCTTGCCATGGTCATGCAGCGCTTCCGCTCCGCGGGGTCCGCGCTCCTGCCGTGGATCATCCTGAGTCAGACCGTTCCGCTGATCGCCATTGCTCCGCTGGTCCGGCGGTGGGGATCCCAGCTCGAGATCGGCTCCTTCGCCTGGGAGAACTGGATGTCGGTGGCCGTGATTGCTTCCTATCTGGCCTTCTTCCCCGTGGCAGTCGGTGCCCTGCGGGGATTCGCCTCCCCCCAGGCCAGCCACGTGGACCTCATGCACAGCTACTCGGTGGGCTGGTGGCGCAGCTTCCTGTTCCTCCGCCTGCCCGCCAGCATCCCGTTCCTGCTGCCGGCCCTGAGGCTGGCGGCGGCAAACGCCGCAATCGGCGCCGTCGTCGCCGAAGTATCAATCGGGCTGAAGGGCGGGATCGGCCGAATGATCGTGGAGTACGCGGCCGCTGCCGGGGGAGACCCCGGCAAACCCTGGGCACCCATTTTCGGCGCCGTCCTGCTGGGACTGGCGGCAGTGGCCGCCACCTCCGTCCTGGGACTGTTCCTGCACCGCTACCGCAGAGGAGAACAAACAGCATGAATGGATCACCAGAAGCGGCGGTCCCGGCGGTGCCGGAACCGCCGGTGGAAGTTCGGGATGTCCACCGGGTTTTCCCCACCGGCCGCGGCTCCGTCACTGCCCTGGAGGCAGCCAGCCTGACCGTGGCACCGGGCGAATTCGTGTCGCTGATCGGACCCTCGGGCTGCGGCAAGAGCACCCTGCTGCGATTGATTGCGGACCTGGACGAACCGAGCAGCGGAACCATCAGCGTCTTCGGGCGGACCGCCCGGCAGGCACGCAAAGAGCAGGCCTACGGCATAGCGTTCCAGCAGGCGGGCCTGCTGCCCTGGCGAACAGTCCGCGCCAATATCGAGCTCCCGCTTCAGTTGCACGGAACCGCGGCAAAGGTCCGCCGGGGCCGCGCCGAGGAACTCTTGGCGATGGTGGGGCTTACCGAATTCGCCGACTCCTTTCCGGACCAGCTTTCCGGCGGCATGCAGCAGCGGGTTGCCATCGCCCGGTCGCTGGCCGAAAGTCCGCGGCTGCTGCTGATGGATGAGCCGTTCGGTGCCCTCGATGAGATGACCCGGGAACGGATGCAGAACGAGCTGGTGCGGATCTGCGCGGAAACGGGAGCCGCCGTCGTTTTTGTCACGCACTCCATTCCGGAAGCAGTGTTCCTCTCCGACCGGGTGTTCGTGATGTCGGCCCGGCCCGGACGGATCAAGGCAGTGCTGCCCATGCGGCTCGGCACCGCCGGGGAGCGCGGCGAGAACCTGCGCGAAGACACTGCCTTTTACGCCGCCATCACGGCCGTCCGGGAATCGCTGCACGGCACCGCGGCACCGGCCCTGCGCGGGGTGGAGACGCGGTGACCGCGCTGGAGCCCTCCACGCTGAAAACGGCGCCGGCGGCTGAGGCGGTCACCTCGCCCGCACTGTTGGGGCGTGCCCTCGACGGCGGCCGGCAGGCACTGCTGCCGGTGTTGCTGGGACTCGCGGCGCTGCTCCTCTGGCAGGGGGCTGTGAGCCTGTTCTCTGTTCCTGCGTTCGTGCTGCCCGGGCCGTTCGACATCGCCGCGGCGTTTGCCGGCAACCTGGGCAACATTGTCTCGGCCTCGCTCGTGACCGGAGGCAACGCTGCGGCGGGACTGGTGGCCGGCGGCCTGCTGGGCGTGGCGGCCGCCGTCGTCGCGGCCCTTCTTCCCGTTTTCGACCGGCTGGCCGGGCCGCTGGTGGCCGCGCTTTCCGTAGTGCCGATCGTCGCCGTCGCGCCGGTGCTCTATACGATGTTCGGCGCCGGCGAGGAGGCGCCGCGGCAAATCGTGGCGGGAATTGCCGTGTTCATTCCCGTCTACGTGAACTCGCTGCGCGGGTTCCGGCAGGTCCTGCCCGTGCACCGTGACCTGATGCGCTCCTACAGCGCCGGCCGCTGGCAGGTGGCCCGCACCGTCACGCTTCCCAGCGCCGTCCCCTATATGTTCACCGGGCTGCGGATCGCTTCCTCGCTGGCCGTGATCTCGGCGCTGATAGCCGAGTACTTTGGCGGCCCGGTGGGCGGACTGGGTAAATCCATCACCTCCGCAGCCTCCGCCAGCAACTACACGCTGGCCTGGGCCTACGTCCTGGGCGCCGTCGTCGTCGGCCTCGTCTTCTTCTGTGCCACCGCCGCATTGGAGAAATACAGCTCCCGGCACTAACCGCCGGTTCACTTCCGTCCCGTTCGGGCGGTTCTGCTCACAGCTATTGCTTACACCTATTTGGAGGCAACGAAATGGCACGTGGAAATGGAAAACGCATCCGCACCGCCGCCGCGGCAGGGACTGCGGCAGCACTGGTCTTGGCAGGCTGCGCTTCGGGCAGCGGAGCGGACGAGGGGGAAGCGGCCGAAGGGCTGACGCCGGTAAAACTCCAGCTGCAGTGGTTCTCGCAGGCACAGTTTGCCGGCTACTACGCGGCGCTGGACCAGGGATTTTTTGAGGACGAAGGACTGGACGTGGAAATCGTCGAGGGCGGGGCAGATATCGTGCCGCAGGACGTGCTCGCCTCCGGGGACGTGGACTATGCGATCTCCTGGGTGCCCAAGGTCCTGGGATCCATTGAGCAGGGAGCCAACATCACCAATGTGGCGCAGATCTTTGAGCGCAGCGCCACGCTGCAGGTGGCGATGGCCGATTCCGGCATCGACGGCCCGGAGGATCTGGCGGGGAAGAAGGTGGGCTCGTGGGGATATGGCAATGAATGGGAGCTCTTCGCGGGCCTGCAGAACGCGGGCGTGGCGGCAGATGACATTGAACTGATCCAGCAGGCCTTCGATATGAACGGGTTCCTCTCCGGAGACATCGATGCGGCCCAGGCGATGACGTACAACGAGTACGCGCAGGTGCTGGAGACGGTGAACCCGGAGACGGGGGAGCTGTATCAGCCCGAGGACCTGACGGTAATCGACTGGAACGAAGAGGGTTCCGCCATGCTGCAGGACGCCATCTGGGCGGACGCGTCACGGCTGGGCGACGACGCCGAGTACCAGGACACCACCACCGCCTTCATCAAGGCAGCCATCAAAGGCTGGATCTACGCCAAGGACAATCCGGAGGAAGCGGCCACGATCGTGACCGAATCCGGGTCCACCCTGGGGCAGAGCCACCAGCTGTGGATGACGAATGAAACCAACAAGCTCATCTTTCCCTCCACCAACGGCGTGGGCATGATCGATGAAGGGGCCTGGAAGCAAACCGTGGATATCGCCATGGATACGAAGAACGAAACCGGAACAACCATCCTGACCACTGAACCGCCGGAAACCGCCTACACGAATGAGTATGTGGAGAAGGCGCTGGCCGAGCTGGAAGAAGAAGGCGTGGACACCAAGGGCACGGACTACGAGCCGATTGACGTCACGCTGGCCGAGGGCGGCAACTAACCGGGCTGCTCATCCGACCGGCCCGGCCGGCTGCTCACCGGTCAGCTCATCCGACCGGCCCGGCCGGCTGCTCACCGGTCAGCTCATCCGACCGGCCCGGCCGGCTGCTCACCGGTCAGCTCATCCGGCTGCTCATCCAGCTGCTTAACCGGCCGGCCCGGCTGGCAACCCGCAGATAGCCGCGATCGGATAGTCACGGCACGAGACCAGCAGCTGCCGGCCGCCGCTGCGTGGGCGCATGTTGTCGGCGGATGTTGTGCGGTCCGGATGTCGTCCGGGCCTCTGCCCGGAGACGGTGTTCCCGGGGTTGGGTTCTCCCCGAGCGTGTCAGGGGCCCGTTCGGGGCCTGTTTGGGGCCTGTCCGGGGGCTTCCGGGAGCCGAGTTGCGGCGGGGTCCAAACCTGTGTAAAGTCTTCTAAGTCGCCGCGGCCGGGAGTTGAAAAACTTACCGAGCAGGGCGGCCAAACCCCACCAAAAACATCCTGGTGATCCATCCTGCCCCACGGGCCGGGAACGGAAAGCCGGGGCTTTTGTGCGGGCTCCTCCGGAGGAAAAAGACGCGGTTTCGGGAATTATCCCGAATTGCTAAAACAGTCCGGATGAAATAGAATAAAGAAACACTGCAGCGAAGAGAAAAGAAAAACAAACCATTGTTTTTCCGAGTATTTCGGATGCATCTGTTGTTTGAGAACTCAATAGTGTGCCAAGTTTATTGATACCAATTTATTTTAATTGGTTGAACTGGTTCTTCCGCCCACCCCGTGGGCGCGGAGGACTTTTTTAGCTGGTTTCGAATTTAGTGCAGGACCGTGCAGCCAATTTTCCTTGGCTCCGGCCCTGTGTCTGTAACACATTTACGGAGAGTTTGATCCTGGCTCAGGATGAACGCTGGCGGCGTGCTTAACACATGCAAGTCGAACGATGACTTTTGTGCTTGCACAAAATGATTAGTGGCGAACGGGTGAGTAACACGTGAGTAACCTGCCCTTAACTTCGGGATAAGCCTGGGAAACCGGGTCTAATACCGGATACGACGGACCACCGCATGGCGGTCCGTGGAAAGCTTGATGCGGTTTTGGATGGACTCGCGGCCTATCAGCTAGTTGGTTGGGGTAATGGCCCACCAAGGCGACGACGGGTAGCCGGCCTGAGAGGGTGACCGGCCACACTGGGACTGAGACACGGCCCAGACTCCTACGGGAGGCAGCAGTGGGGAATATTGCACAATGGGCGAAAGCCTGATGCAGCGACGCCGCGTGAGGGACGAAGGCCTTCGGGTTGTAAACCTCTTTCAGCAGGGAAGAAGCGAAAGTGACGGTACCTGCAGAAGAAGCGCCGGCTAACTACGTGCCAGCAGCCGCGGTAATACGTAGGGCGCAAGCGTTATCCGGAATTATTGGGCGTAAAGAGCTCGTAGGCGGTTTGTCGCGTCTGCTGTGAAAGCCCGGGGCTCAACCCCGGGTCTGCAGTGGGTACGGGCAGACTAGAGTGCAGTAGGGGAGACTGGAATTCCTGGTGTAGCGGTGAAATGCGCAGATATCAGGAGGAACACCGATGGCGAAGGCAGGTCTCTGGGCTGTAACTGACGCTGAGGAGCGAAAGCATGGGGAGCGAACAGGATTAGATACCCTGGTAGTCCATGCCGTAAACGTTGGGCACTAGGTGTGGGGGACATTCCACGTTTTCCGCGCCGTAGCTAACGCATTAAGTGCCCCGCCTGGGGAGTACGGCCGCAAGGCTAAAACTCAAAGGAATTGACGGGGGCCCGCACAAGCGGCGGAGCATGCGGATTAATTCGATGCAACGCGAAGAACCTTACCAAGGCTTGACATGAACCGGAAAGGCCTGGAAACAGGTCCCCCACTTGTGGCCGGTTTACAGGTGGTGCATGGTTGTCGTCAGCTCGTGTCGTGAGATGTTGGGTTAAGTCCCGCAACGAGCGCAACCCTCGTTCTATGTTGCCAGCGCGTTATGGCGGGGACTCATAGGAGACTGCCGGGGTCAACTCGGAGGAAGGTGGGGACGACGTCAAATCATCATGCCCCTTATGTCTTGGGCTTCACGCATGCTACAATGGCCGGTACAAAGGGTTGCGATACTGTGAGGTGGAGCTAATCCCAAAAAGCCGGTCTCAGTTCGGATTGAGGTCTGCAACTCGACCTCATGAAGTTGGAGTCGCTAGTAATCGCAGATCAGCAACGCTGCGGTGAATACGTTCCCGGGCCTTGTACACACCGCCCGTCAAGTCACGAAAGTTGGTAACACCCGAAGCCGGTGGCCTAACCCCCTTGTGGGGAGGGAGCCGTCGAAGGTGGGACCGGCGATTGGGACTAAGTCGTAACAAGGTAGCCGTACCGGAAGGTGCGGCTGGATCACCTCCTTTCTAAGGAGCACCTCAAGGTTGCGTGTCCTTCCACAGTGTGGGATGCGTGCTTTGCAGGAGATGCCCATATCGAAGGCGTTTGTTCTTCGGTGGGTGCTCAAGGGTGGAATATCAATAGGCAGGTGCCCGGCGTTGAGCCCGGCAGCATGAGTACGCCGTTTCTTCCCCGCTTGCGGGGGTGGACCGGTTGGAAAGGGTTGCCGGTGTTTCGAGTACCGGGTTTTACCGTTTGGCACACTGTTGGGTCCTGAGACAACAGGACCGTATGAACTGACAATCGTTATGGTTGGAAGTGGCACGGGTTCGTGTTGTTTCTGGTTGTTCCTGCGCAGACCTAAGGCTTTCACGGTGAATACGTGGGGGGTGCGGGGTGTGACGGGGTTGTTGTTTGAGAACTACATAGTGGACGCGAGCATCTTAAAATTATTAAGTGCAATTTCAGATAAACCTGGTGGATCCGGGTGCTCTTCGGGGTGCCTGGTGAGATCGTGGTTTTCTCGATAGCGATAATATTTATTGATCTTTGTGGTCAAGTTTTTAAGGGCACACGGTGGATGCCTTGGCATCAGGAGCCGAAGAAGGACGTAGGAATCTGCGATAAGCCTGGGGGAGTTGATAACCGAGCGTTGATCCCAGGATGTCCGAATGGGGAAACCCCGCCCGGCGCGCGAGTGACCGGGTGACCCGCATCTGAACACATAGGGTGCGTGGAGGGAACGTGGGGAAGTGAAACATCTCAGTACCCACAGGAAGAGAAAACAACAGTGATTCCGTTAGTAGTGGCGAGCGAACGCGGAAGAGGCTAAACCAGTGGTGTGTGATAGCCGGCGGGCGTTGCATCACTGGGGTTGCGGGACTTTCCGTACCAGTTCTGCCGGATTGGTGAAGTGAGTGCAGGTGCATAGGTGAACCGGTTTGAAAGCCGGGCCGTAGAGGGTGTTAGCCCCGTAACCGGAATGTATGCTGCCGCTTGGAGAGGATCCCAAGTAGCACGGGGCCCGAGAAATCCCGTGCGAATCTGCCAGGACCACCTGGTAAGCCTAAATACTCCCTGATGACCGATAGCGGACAAGTACCGTGAGGGAAAGGTGAAAAGTACCCCGGGAGGGGAGTGAAACAGTACCTGAAACCGTGTGCCTACAATCCGTTGGAGCAGGGCGATGCCACTTGTGGTGTTGTGCTTGTGACAGCGTGCCTTTTGAAGAATGAGCCTGCGAGTTAGTGTTACGTCGCGAGGTTAACCCGTGAGGGGAAGCCGTAGCGAAAGCGAGTCTGAACAGGGCGATGCAGTGGCGTGATCTAGACCCGAAGCGGAGTGATCTACCCATGGCCAGGTTGAAGCGCGTGTAAGAGCGCGTGGAGGACCGAACCCACTTCAGTTGAAAATGGAGGGGATGAGCTGTGGGTAGGGGTGAAAGGCCAATCAAACTCCGTGATAGCTGGTTCTCCCCGAAATGCATTTAGGTGCAGCGTTGCGTGTTTCTTACCGGAGGTAGAGCTACTGGATGGCTAATGGGCCCTACAAGGTTACTGACGTCAGCCAAACTCCGAATGCCGGTAAGTGAGAGCGCAGCAGTGAGACTGTGGGGGATAAGCTTCATAGTCGAGAGGGAAACAGCCCAGACCACCAACTAAGGCCCCTAAGCGTGTGCTAAGTGGGAAAGGATGTGGAGTTGCGAAGACAACCAGGAGGTTGGCTTAGAAGCAGCCATCCTTGAAAGAGTGCGTAATAGCTCACTGGTCAAGTGATTCCGCGCCGACAATGTAGCGGGGCTCAAGTACACCGCCGAAGTTGTGGCATTCAAATATTAGCCAAGCGGATGGTTTATCCATTTTCGTTCAAGCGTTTGGATGGGTAGGGGAGCGTCGTGTGGGCAGTGAAGTCGCGGTGTAAACCAGCGGTGGAGCCTACACGAGTGAGAATGCAGGCATGAGTAGCGAAAGACGGGTGAGAAACCCGTCCGCCGAATGATCAAGGGTTCCAGGGTCAAGCTAATCTGCCCTGGGTAAGTCGGGACCTAAGGCGAGGCCGACAGGCGTAGTCGATGGACAACGGGTTGATATTCCCGTACCGGCGAAAAACCGCCAATACTGAACGGGGGACACTAACCGCCCGATACCTGACCGGCCGCCCTTGTGGCGACCCGGTTTTTGGTGGAGCGCGGGACCTGATCCCGGGAGGTAAGCGTATTAACAGGTGTGACGCAGGAAGGTAGCCGGGCCGGGCGATGGTTGTCCTGGTCTAAGGATGTAGGGTCAGCGATAGGTAAATCCGTTGCTGTGTCTTTGATGACGATCCTGAGATCTGACGGGACCCACTTTGGTGGGAATCCGGTGATCCTATGCTGCCTAGAAAAGCATCGGCGCGAGGTTTTAGCCGCCCGTACCCCAAACCGACACAGGTGATCAGGTAGAGAATACTAAGGCGATCGAGAGAATTATGGTTAAGGAACTCGGCAAAATGCCCCCGTAACTTCGGGAGAAGGGGGGCCCCAACCTTGATGGACACTTAGCTGTCCGGAGGGGATCGGGGCCGCAGAGACCAGGGGGAAGCGACTGTTTACTAAAAACACAGGTCCGTGCGAAGTCGCAAGACGATGTATACGGACTGACTCCTGCCCGGTGCTGGAAGGTTAAGAGGACCGGTTAGCCCTTACGGGCGAAGCTGGGAATTTAAGCCCCAGTAAACGGCGGTGGTAACTATAACCATCCTAAGGTAGCGAAATTCCTTGTCGGGTAAGTTCCGACCTGCACGAATGGAGTAACGACTTCCCCGCTGTCTCAACCATAAACTCGGCGAAATTGCAGTACGAGTAAAGATGCTCGTTACGCGCAGCAGGACGGAAAGACCCCGAGACCTTTACTATAGTTTGGTATTGATATTCGGTGTGGCTTGTGTAGGATAGGTGGGAGACTGTGAGACCCGGACGCCAGTTCGGGTGGAGTCATCGTTGAAATACCACTCTGGTCATACTGGATATCTAACTTCGGCCCGTAATCCGGGTCAGGGACAGTGCCTGATGGGTAGTTTAACTGGGGCGGTTGCCTCCTAAAGAGTAACGGAGGCGCCCAAAGGTTCCCTCAGCCTGGTTGGCAATCAGGTGGCGAGTGTAAGTGCACAAGGGAGCTTGACTGTGAGAGAGACATCTCGAGCAGGGACGAAAGTCGGGACTAGTGATCCGGCGGTACATTGTGGAATGGCCGTCGCTCAACGGATAAAAGGTACCTCGGGGATAACAGGCTGATCTTGCCCAAGAGTCCATATCGACGGCATGGTTTGGCACCTCGATGTCGGCTCGTCGCATCCTGGGGCTGGAGTAGGTCCCAAGGGTTGGGCTGTTCGCCCATTAAAGCGGTACGCGAGCTGGGTTTAGAACGTCGTGAGACAGTTCGGTCCCTATCCGCTGCGCGCGCAGGAAATTTGAGAAGGGCTGTCCTTAGTACGAGAGGACCGGGACGGACGAACCTCTGGTGTGTCAGTTGTACTGCCAAGTGCACCGCTGATTAGCTACGTTCGGATGGGATAACCGCTGAAAGCATCTAAGCGGGAAGCCCGCTTCGAGATGAGATTTCCATACACCTTGTGTGTGAGAGGCCCCCAGCCAGACCACTGGGTTGATAGGCCGGATGTGGAAGCGGGGACTAAAGACCCGTGAAGCTGACCGGTACTAATAGGCCGATAACTTACACCACACCACAATCTGGGAGGACACGACTTCAAACGGTCCTCCAAAGTATAAAGGGTTGTGTTAGATCATGTGCTGCTTGCGTCCACTATGTGGTTCCCGGATAACAAACCCGTGTGGTTTGTCACTCCTGGAACCGGCACCAACGTGTCCCTTTCGCGGGGGCGGGTGCCGTAGAATAAAGAATGTTGTATTCACCTATGGGGGATACATGCCTGACTGTTCGGCCTTTAGGGGTTGGTGGTTGGGGTGTGTTTCTTGTTGTGACCATTGTTTTCCCCTCACCCCGGGTTTGTTGGGGGTGGTGCGGGTGGAAGGGTTACGGCGGTCATAGCGTGGGGGAAACGCCCGGTCCCATTCCGAACCCGGAAGCTAAGACCCACAGCGCCGATGGTACTGCATCCGGGAGGATGTGGGAGAGTAGGTCACCGCCGGACAATATTTCGGTTGAGAGAGTAAGGCCCCGCCATTGTTGGCGGGGCCTTACTTGTTTAACCGGTCCCCGGGTTCCTCCCCGCCGAGATGGCAGAAAGGTGCTTCCCCAGGCCCGGCTGGCAGCGCAACGGCTAAACGGGGGCCGGCCCGGTGCTGTCCCGGACAATGAGTTCAATGGCGAGCTCAATGCTTCGTGGCTTGGGGTCGGTGCCGCGGGCGATGCCGAGCACCATAGTTGCTGCGGCATCGGCCATTTCCAGGAGCGGCTGATTCACGGTGGTCAGCGGCGGGTCCACCCAGGCCGCGAGCGGCAGGTCGTCATAACCGACCACCGACAGCTGCCCGGGGACATCGATGCCCTGCTCACGGGCCGCACGGAGCACGCCAAGGGCCTGCATATCCGAGCCGGCGAAGATGGCTGTCGGGCGGTCCGGGCGGGAGAGCAGTTCGCGGCCGTGCTCGTACCCGCCGTTGACGGTGAAGTTGCCCCACCTGATGGGGTCTTCCATGAGGGGAACGCCTGCTTCAGAGTGCGCTGCGCGGTACCCGTCCACCCGGGCGCGTGAACAGAGTACGTCCTCGGGCCCTGAGACCATGGCGATCCTGCGGTGACCCAGTGACAGCAGGTGCCTGGTGGCCAGCAGCCCGCCCTGCCAGTTGTTGGAACCGACTGCCGGCGCCCCGACGATGGTCTCACCGTTGGTGTCCAGCACCACGTAGGGGATTGAGCGGGTCTCCAGCTGGCGTTTTTGCTCCGGGGTGAGGGTCGACAGGACGAGGATGATGCCGTGCGGACGGCGGGCGATGATCTCCCGCATCCAGCGCTGGTCGGGACTGTGGTGACCGCCCAGATCCGAGAGGACGACACCCATGCCGTTGCGGCGCGCGGCCTGTTCCACACCGCGGATGATCTCAATGGACCAGGCGGAATCGAGTTCATGGAAAACCAGCTCAATCAGCCGGGCGGCGCTGGCACCGGTCTGACGGCTATTGCGCTGATAGTTGTGGTCCTGCAGGGCTTTTTCGATTTTGCGCCGCGTGGCCGGGGCGACGTCGGAACGTCCGTTGAGCACTTTCGATACCGACGGAACCGAGACACCGATGGAAGCTGCGATTGCGGAAATTGTCATTCGGCCGGAGCCGGCAGCAGCAGGGGCCGGGGTATCGATGGGCATGGGTTTCCTCGTCTGTATTTCGAAAACAATCCTGCTACCGTAGCACTCCGTTTCGCGGTTGCACCTCCCAGCTACTGAGAATTCCACCTGCTGTTCCGGGGGATTTTGGAAGAGCGGAAATCCAACCCTTGACACCTCACAATAACGCGCTAATGTTCAGGCAAGCTTTTCGCAACTGTTTTCGAAACTTTTAGTGCTACGCCGCTGTGGTACACGGGGAACTTTGTCTTCTTCGGGTCGGCAGCCGCTTACCCGATTGTTTGACAAAGGAGTCATATGCCACGCATCGCCCGCTCGAGCAGCGAAGAGCTCTGGCGTGACGAGTCCGCGTCTCCTGCGGACCGCGCAGCCGATCTCGTTTCCCGGATGACGCTCGAGGAGAAGGCCGCCCAGCTGGTGGGCGTGTGGGTGGGGGCCGACAGTTCCGGCGGAGGAGTAGCCCCGCTCCAACAGGACCTGGCGGCCGACCCCATCGACTGGAACGCTGTCACCGAACATGGGCTTGGCCAGCTGACCAGGCCTTTCGGTACGGCGCCGGTGGAACCCGTTGCCGCCGCAAAGTCACTTGCGCTCTCTCAGGAACACCTTGTGGAGCGCAGCCGCTTCGGGATTCCGGCCCTTGTCCACGAGGAGTGCCTCGCCGGTTTTGCCGCCTGGCGCGCCACCGCATATCCCGTTCCCCTTGCGTGGGGCGCCACCTTCAATCCCGGACTGATCCAGCGCATGGCGGACACCATCGGCCGATCGATGCGTGCCGCCGGCATCCACCAGGGCCTGGCACCGGTCCTCGACGTGGCACGCGATTACCGCTGGGGCCGCACTGAAGAGACCATCTCCGAGGACCCCTACCTCGTCGCGACCATTGGTACGGCCTATGTGAAGGGACTCGAGGGCGCGGGGATGATCTCCACCCTGAAGCACTTCGCGGGCTACTCGGCCAGCCGGGCCGGACGGAACCTCGCTCCCGTATCGATGGGGCCCCGGGAATTCTCCGACGTCCTCCTTCCCCCGTTCGAGGCCGCCCTCCGGCTCGGCGGAGCCCGCTCGGTCATGCACTCCTACACGGAAATTGACGGGGTGCCCTCCGCCGCGGACAAAGCCCTCCTCACCGGAATCCTCCGCGACCGCCTGGGCTTCGACGGAACCGTCGTTGCCGACTACTTCGGCATCCGCTTCCTGGAACGGCTGCACCGCGTCGCCGAAGACGGAACGGCTGCGGCCGGGCTTGCCCTGAATGCCGGGGTCGACGTCGAACTCCCCACAGTCGACACCTTCGGGTCGCCGCTGCTCGAGGGCGTGAGAGACGGCCGCATCGAGGAAGCACTGATTGACCGCGCGGCACTCCGGGTCCTAACCCAGAAGATTTCGATCGGTCTCCTCGACGAGGACTGGTCTCCTCTCCCGGCCGGCGTCGAGTCGCTGGAGCTGGACACCGCGGAGGGTCGGGACCTGGCGGAGCTGATGGCTCGTGAATCCCTGGTCCTTCTGGCCAACAGCGAAGGGGTCCTGCCCCTGGCAGCCGGAACCCGCGTCGCCGTTGTGGGTCCCCTCGCCAATGACCCGATGGCCATGCTCGGCTGCTACTCGTTTCCCGTGCATGTGGGTGGAAAACACCCGGAGACTCCCGTCGGAATCGATATCCCCACCGTGTTCGAAGAGCTCCGTGCCGGTTTCTCCGAGGTCACCCATGTGCAGGGCTGCACTGTGGACGGCCCCGGCCGGGAAGGTTTCGGGGATGCTGTTGACGCGGCCCGCGAAGCCGACGTGTGCGTCGTCGTCCTTGGCGACCGCGCCGGTCTCTTCGGCCGGGGAACCTCCGGCGAAGGCTGCGACGCGAGCGACCTGGAACTGCCCGGAGTGCAGTCGGAGCTGCTCGCGGCGCTCCTCGACTCGGGGACGCCGGTGGTGGTGGTGCTCCTTGCCGGCCGCCCTTACGCCCTCGGTGACGCACCCTCCCGTGCCGCGGCCGTCGTGCAGGGATTCTTCCCGGGCCAGCGGGGCGGCCGGGCTGTCGCCGACCTGCTCAGCGGCAGGTTCTCACCGTCCGGACGCCTGCCCGTCAGCATTCCCCGGGACCCGGGGTCGCAGCCGGGGACTTACCTGACCGCCCCGCTGGGAGCGAAGTCCGGGGTCTCCGACCTGGACCCTTCCCCGGCCTTCGCCTTCGGGCACGGAATCGGTTATTCCAGCTTCGACTGGAGCGGCGTCCGCGAAGTGGAGGGCCGCTCCGACTGGGAGGTCGACGGCGAGGTCACCATCGAAGTGACAGTAACGAACACGGGCGTTATGCAGGCGGCGGACATCGTCCAGCTGTATCTGCATGATGCCGCCGCCCAGGTCACCCGGCCGATACAGCGGCTTGTCGGATTTGCCCGCGTGGAGCTGGAACCGGGGGAGTCCGTCCGCGTCGCCCTGACGGTCCCGGCAGACCTCACCGCGTTCACCGGCCTCGACGGGGAACTGATCGTCGAGCCGGGAGCCGTTGAACTGCGCGTGGCCCGCTCCAGCGATGACATCCACACAGCCGTTGGGCTCCAGCTCGTCGGCGGTCTCCGCCGGGTGGGAGCGGACCGGGCGCTGACCAGCGTCAGCACCGTCACCACGGCGATCCGGCCGGAACTCGAGGGGGCGCTGTGAGCCTGAACCAAACCGGTGTGTCGACCACCGGCGCCGGCGCAACGGGACCCGATGCTGCAGCCGCCGTCGGCATGTCGGCCGAGATTGCGCCGCGAAAGAGACGCCGTCCCTTCCAGCCGAAGACGGGTCATGTGCCGTGGAGCAAGAGCCTGCGGCGCGACTGGCAGCTCTACGTCCTCGTCATTCTGCCGCTGCTGTTCTTCGCGATCTTCCGCTACGTGCCGATGCTTGGAAACGTCATCGCGTTCCGCCGCTTCCGGCCCGGCGGCAATATCTTCGGCGAAGAATGGGTGGGATTCCGCTATGTGGAGATGTTCCTCAACGACCCGACGTTCTGGGCCGTGTTCGCCAACACCTTCGCCATCGGTTCGCTCACGCTGCTCTTCTGCTTCCCGCTCCCCATCATCCTGGCGCTGATGCTCAATGAAGTCCGGTCACGGTACTTCAAGCGTTTTGTGCAGACGATTTCCTATCTGCCGCACTTTCTGTCGATCGTCATCATTGCCGGAATGCTCATGCAGCTGCTCTCGCTGGAGGGCACGGTGAACCAGATTGTCCGGGCGGTCGGCGGGGACGCCATTCCCTTCCTGCAGACACCGGAATGGTTCCGCACCGTCTACGTCTCGTCCGAGGTGTGGCAGACGGTGGGCTGGGGAACCATCCTCTACCTGGCCGCCCTGACCGGCGTGGATACGGCGCTCTACGAAGCCGCACGCATCGACGGAGCGAACCGGTGGCAGCAGACCTGGCACGTCACGCTGCCGGGCATCCGCCCCACGATGGTCACCCTGCTGGTGCTGAATATCGGCACGTTCCTCTCCGTCGGGTTCGAGAAGATCCTGCTCCTGTACAACCCGCTCACCTATCCCACCGCCGACGTGATCTCCACGTATCTCTACCGGGTCGGGCTGGAGGCCAACAACTTCAGCTACGCCGCAGCGATCGGCATGTTTGAAGCCATTATCGGCCTCACCCTGATTCTTTCCGCCAATGCGATTTCCCGCCGAACAGTAGGGACAAGCCTGTGGTAACCACCGCCCAAGCACCCACCGACTTGAAGAAGCCGGAGCAGAAGCCCCGCCGCGTCCGTTCCAGCCGGGGTGAGCGGATCTTCCAGGTCTTCAACACCATCGCGCTGCTCGGCGTCGTCGGCGTGACGCTGTACCCGTTCGTGAACATCATTGCGCAGTCTTTCAGCGGCGAGTCAGCCATCCGGGCAGGCCAGGTGAACCTGTGGCCCAAGGGATTCAACACCACCACCTACCAGCTGGTGCTGAACGACTCCCTGTTCTGGACGAACTACAAGAACACCGTGGTCTACACAGTGGTGGCCACCATCATCGCCATGGTGCTGACCACGTGCTACGCCTACGTGCTGTCAAAAAAACGGGTGCGCGGCCGCAAGTTCCTCATCGGCATCGCGGTTTTCACGATGTTCTTCAACGGAGGGCTCATCCCCAACTACGTCCTCATCTCCAGCCTGGGCATGACTAACTCGCTCTGGGCGATAGTGCTTCCCAACGCCATCTCCGTCTTCAACCTGCTGGTGATGAAATCGTTCTTCGAGAACCTTCCGGAAGAACTCGAGGAAGCCGCCCAGATTGACGGTCTCTCCACCTTCGGCATTCTGTTCCGTATTGTCCTGCCGCTGTCCAAAGCTGTCATGGCAACAATGGTGCTCTTCTACGCCGTCGCCTTCTGGAACTCCTGGTTCCAGGCCTTCCTCTACATGGACCGTGCGGATCTTTTCCCCGTCACGGTCTATCTCCGAAACCTCATAGCCGGTGCATCCAATGCATCGTCTTCAGCCGGCGGCTCGGACCTCGCCCAGGTCGCCTCGAACATCCAATCGGTCACGATGGTCCTCACCGTGCTCCCGATCCTCTGCCTCTACCCCTTTGTCCAACGGTATTTCGTCTCGGGAGTCATGCTCGGTTCCGTCAAAGGCTGACGGCTTGGCACCTCCCGTTTACCCGCCCCTCAACGCCGACCTGTCGGCAACGAAAGGAAAGACATGCTGTCCACACCCAGGAAGGTCCTTGCGGCAGGAGCGCTGGTCGCCCTTGTCGCCGGACTCACGTCGTGCTCGTCGAGCAGCGAAGCCGACGGCGCCGATGTTGCCGGCAAAGATGCCGGTGCCATGGCGGATTACAAAGCCGGCGACCAGTTCAAAGCCACGGAAGCCCTCGACTTCTCGATTCTGTTCAGCGACCACCCGAACTACCCGCTCAAGGAAGACTGGCTGTTCTGGGAAGAGCTGACCGAGCGGACCAACGTCACCCTGGAACCCACAGTGGTTCCCATGAGTGACTACGAGCAGAAACGCAGCCTGATCGTCGGCGCGGGCAACGCTCCGATGATCATTCCGAAGACGTACCCCGGCCAGGAAGAGGCGTTCGTGTCCTCGGGCGCAATCCTCCCCGTCTCGAAGTACCTCGACCTGATGCCGAACCTCTCGGAGAAAATCGAAAACTGGGGGCTTGAAGACAACATCGAGGGGCTCCGCCAGGCTGACGGGGAGTTCTACGTGCTGCCCGGAGTCCACGAGGCCGTCTGGCAGGACTACACGATTGCGGTCCGCACCGATGTCATGGAGGAACTCGGACTCGAGGACCCGAAGGACTGGGACGAATTCCGCGAAGTCCTGACGGCAATCAAGACCGCGAACCCCGATTCCTACCCGCTGTCGGACCGGTTCCAGGGCGACAGCCTCCTGAACATCATCTCCATGACCTACGGCGTTTCGGCCGGCTGGGGCTGGAACGCGGCATCCTGGAATGAAGACGACGAGAAATTCGAGTTCACCGGGACAACCGACGAGTACCGCGAGTTCGTTGAGTATGTGGCCGGACTCGTTGAGGACGGGCTGATCGATCCGGAGAGCTTCACACAGGATGATGAGTCAGCCAACCAGAAGTTCGTGAGCGGCAAGTCCTTCGCGATCAGCACCAACGCACAGACCCTCGTGAACGACTACCGGCAGGCCCTCAGCGATACCGTCCCGGGCGCCACTGTCTCGAAGATCCCGCTGCCCGCGGGACCGGCAGGCAACGTTGTGGCCGGAACCAGCCTTCTCGAGAACGGCATCATGATTAACGCCGAGGCTCTCGAGAGTGAGAACTTCACCGCCATGATGCAGTTCATTGACTGGCTCTGGTACTCGGACGAAGGCATGGAATTCGCCAAGTGGGGCGTTGAGGGAACCACCTTCACCAAGGACGCGGACGGGAAGCGGACGCTGGCCGCCGACGTCGACTACGTGAGCCTCAACGCGGGTGCACCGAAGCACCTGCAGAAGGACTTTGGATTCGGCGGCGGCGTCTTTGCCTACGGCGGAACGACGGACCTGCTCCAGTCAACGTTCTCCGAGGAGGAACTGGCCTTCCAGGACATCATGAAGGAGAAGGACGTCCTTCCGCTGGCTCCGCCGTTCCCGCTGGAAGAAGCGGAGCGCGAGCAGGCCACCCTGCTGGAGACGCCCCTCTCCGATACCGCCAAGCAGGCCACGCTGCAGTTTATTCTCGGCCAGCGTGATCTCTCCGAATGGGACAGCTACGTCGCTGAACTTGAGGGCAAGGGCATGGGCACGTACATCGACCTGGTGAACACCGCCTACGACCGCTACGCCGACAGCAAGTAGACCGCACGACAACATACAGATACCGGCAGCAAGTAGACGCCGTCACCGGGGCCCCTCACGGGGCCCCGGTGACCGCGGCATTTTTTCCCAGAAGGAGCAACAATGAGCCAAACGACAGACACCCTGACGTCCGGCACGCTGGGCCAGATCACGGCCGCCGTCTACCGGGTCCTCGTTCTGGAAGTCCTCTTTCTGGCAGCTGCGTCGCCCGGGCTGGTCCTGCTGGTGACGCTGTCCCCCGATCCTTCAAACGCACCCCTCGCCGCACTGAGCCTCCTTCCGGCGGGCCCTGCGTTCGCCGCCGTGATCTTCGCGTGGCGCGCCAGCACCGGCGAGGAACACCTGGCGCCTGCCCAATCATTCTGGCGCGGGTACCGGCTCAACGCGGCCAGCACCCTCCGCTGGTGGTGGCTGGTGCTGACGGTCATCGCCATCCTCGGCATCAACGTCGCCTTCCTGGACTCCGTGATTCCGCCGGGGCTGCCGCTGGTGCTCGCAGGCGCCGCGCAGGGCGCAGTGTTCCTCCTCGTGGCCGTGGCCGCCCTTCACGCCATGGTGATCAACTCGCTCTACAACTTCCGCACCCGTGACATCCTCCGG
Organism: Arthrobacter sp. Z1-15; assembly: GCF_054792395.1. Taxonomy (NCBI): domain Bacteria; kingdom Bacillati; phylum Actinomycetota; class Actinomycetes; order Micrococcales; family Micrococcaceae; genus Arthrobacter; species Arthrobacter sp. Z1-15. The sequence continues at coordinate 635,639 of NZ_CP096454.1, forward strand.
CTCGCCTTTCGTCTGGTCCGTTCCTCTCACCGGGCCACCATCGGGGCCGCAGCCATCGTTATTGCGTGCGCCGGCGTCGTCGGCGTGGGGTCCGAACTCGCCCTTATCGCGCTGGCGTCGATCGTTGCGGCGGTTGTGCTGCAAAACGCCCATACCCTGACCACGGACATCGAGGAGAAGTACATCGCGTGAGCGGCACCAGCCCTATCCGCCCCGTCCCGCAGAACAAGGTGCTGTACGGCGGTGATTACAACCCCGAGCAGTGGCCGCCGAAGGTCTGGGAAGCGGACCACGCCGCCTTCGATCGTGCCGGCATTGACACTCTCACCCTCGGCGTCTTCGACTGGGCACTGATTTCCGCGGGCGAAGACGACTACGACTTCACCCTGCTGGACGCCGTCGTCGGCCGCGTTGCCGCCTCGGGGCGGCGGTTTGTCATGGCCACCGCCACAGGGGCACTTCCGCCGTGGCTGGCGCATCGGCATCCGGAGGTGAACCGCACCGACTTTGAGGGCCGCCGGCACGTGTACGGACAGCGGCACAACGCCTGCCCGAGCTCGCCGGTGTTCCGCAGGCTTTCGGCCCGCCTGGCCGGGAAGATCGCCGAACGGTACGCGGGCCATCCCCAGCTCGTTGCCTGGCACATCGGGAATGAGTACGGAGGCGCCTGCTACTGCGGCAACTGCGCCGCCGCCTTCCGCAGCTGGCTCCGGGAACGCTACCGGAGCCTGGACCGGCTTAACGAGGCATGGAACGCGGCCTTTTGGTCCCACACCTTCACCGACTGGGACGAGATTGTTCCGCCGAACGCACTGAGCGAGCACTGGCGCGGCCAAAACCACACGGCCTTCCAGGGGATCACCCTCGACTATCTCCGGTTCATGTCAGAGGCGATGCTGCAGAACTTCGTGGAAGAGAAGGCCGCGATCCGCGAGCATGACGCCTCGACCCCCGCCACGACCAACTTCATGGGCATGTACCGGCCCATCGACTACCACCGCTGGGCTGAACACCTGGACTTCGCATCGTGGGACAACTATCCGCCCACCGACCGGTCCGAGGCACGGATGGCGTTCACGCATGACCTCATGCGCGGGCTCAAGGGCGGCGATCCGTTCTGGGTGATGGAGCAGACGCCCACCATCACGGCGAGCCGTGACATCAACCCCGTAAAACGTCCGGGGGTGCTGCGGCTGTGGTCGTGGCAGTCCGTTGCCCACGGAGCGGACGCGGTGCTGTATTTCCAGATGCGCCAGTCACGCGGTGCCTGCGAAAAGTACCACGGAGCCGTGCTGGACCACTCCGGGCGCACTGACACGCGTGCCTTCCGCGAGGTGGCGGAACTCGGGGCGGACTTCCGCCGGGTGGGAGACGCCGTTCTCGGCGCCCGCACCCCGGCCCGGGCGGCACTGCTGTTCGACTGGGACAGCTGGTGGGCCTCCGAGATGACCGACGGCCTGAACCGCACGGTGAGCTATCCCCAGGTTGTCCTTGCATATCACCGTGCCCTCTGGGAGGCGGGCGTCCAACTCGATGTTGTCCCGGTGGATGCGCCGCTCGACGGATACGACGTCGTCGTCGCCCCGCTGCTGCACATGATCAAGGGTGATACGGCGGAGCGGCTCCGGGCGGTGGCGGAACGCGGCGGATCCGTTGTCTCCACGTTTCATTCCGGACGGGTCAACCAGGACACCAACGCTTTCCTCACCGATGTGCCGGGGCCGCTCGCTTCACTGTTCGGAGTGCGCGTGGAGGAGACTGATTCGCTGCCCGACGACGTCGTGAACCGGATCTCGCTGACCGGCGCCGGAGGGGAGCGGACCGTTACCTCGCGCAGCGTCTTTGAAATCCTCGTTGCCGAGGGAGCCGAAACGGTTGGCACCTACGGTGATGACTTTTACGCCGGGAGGCCCGCCGTGACCAGGAAGCCGTTCCCGGCCGGCGGTGCCGCCTGGTATGTGGGCACCCTGCTGGATCAGAACGGGCTTTTGTCCATTCTCCGGTCCGTCCTCGCCGAGCAGGGCCTCATCGGCCCGTACGCCGACGAACCCGAGCTGGAATTCGCCGTCCGGTCGCTCGGGGACGTCCGGACGGCCTTCCTGCTCAACCATGCTGACACCCCGGTTACCGTCCAGGCGCATGCCGCGGGCACCGATCTTCTCACCGGACGGGTTCTTGCCGCCGGCGAGCAGATCACCCTCGCGCCCAAGGACGTCGTGGTGCTCCGCGAGGCATAAAACCGGGCCCGTGCGGCGGCTACGCCGCGGTAATCCAGGTGCCGCGGTGCATCACGCCGGCCGGACGCAGGCCGGCATCCAGCAGCAGCACGTCGGCGGCGGCGCCTGCGGCCAGGGTGCCGATCTGTCCGGTCCTGCCGAGCACCCGTGCGGGAACCTCGGTGGCGGAATACAGGGCGAGCTCCAGCGGTACCCCGGCGGCCACGGCGTTGCGCACCAGATCCAGCATGCTGGCGGTGCCGCCGGCAAGGGAGCCGGAGGGCAGCCGGGCCACACCGCCGCGGACCCGGACCTCGGCCGGCCCCAGCCGGTACGATCCGTCGGCGAGTCCGGCCGCCGCCATCGCGTCCGTCACCAGCACGATATTCTCGGCCCCCAGCAGTTCAAACATCGCGGCGACGACTATTGGATCAAGATGGATGTTGTCGGCGATCAGCTCCACGACGGCGGTCCCGGCACGGGCTGCGCGCAGCGCTGCGGTGACGGCGCCGGGGGAGCGGTGGTGGATCGGGTCCATGCCGTTGAACAGGTGCGTGACCGTCGGAACCCGGCCCGCCAGTCCGGCGGCTGCCCGTGCCAGGGAGGCGCCGGCGGTGTCAGCTGCTGCAGCGGTGTGCCCCACCGACGGCACCACCGAATGCGCGGCAAGCAGGTCCACGAGTTCATCGGAGCCGGGGAGCTCCGGGGCATACGTCATGGTCCGCAGGTGACCGCCGCCTGCGGAAATGAGTTCCCCGGCGAAATCCGGGTCGGGGGAGCGCAGCCAGCGCGGGTCCTGGGCGCCGCAGCGGGCCGCAGCGAGGAACGGCCCTTCCAGATGGATGCCGGCAATATCGCCGGCCGCGGCCAGCCCGGTGAGCATCTCCAGGCCGGAGAGCAGGTCCGCGGGGGCAGCGGTGACCAGACTGGCCAGCACGGTGGTGGTTCCGGCGGCATGCATCCGGTGCAGCGCGGTGCGGGCAGCGGCAGCGTCAGCGGAGGGGAAGTCGACGCCGTAGCCTCCGTGGCAGTGAAGGTCCACGAGTCCGGGAACGGCCAGCTGCCCGGGAGTGAGTGTGATGGTGTTGGGTTCATTCCCGGCCGGGACGCCGGCTGCCGACAGCGCAGCGGACAGCCCGGACCCGGGCCCTGCGTAGAGGATTCCCGTTCCGGAAACGGCGACGGCGCTGTCCGCCAAGATCTCGGACCCCACCAGTGCCCTGCCGCGAAGAACAGTGACGGGCGGGGAAGCGAGGGCGGTCACTGTCCGCCCTCACCCGCAGCGGATCCGGCAGCGCATCCGGTTGCGCATCCGGTTGCGAACCCGGCCGGGAGTCCGGCTGCGGCAGCCCGGTCCAGCAGCACGGTGACGCGGGGATGCAGCTGGAGGGCGGAGGCCGGGCAGTCCGGACTGACCGGCCCCTGCAGCGCCCGGGCGATGATGTCGGCCTTGTCGGCGCCGTGCGCAATGAGGAGCAGCTCCCGGGCATCCAGAATGGTGCCGATGCCCTGGGTCAGGCAGCGGGTGGGCACCTGATCGGGGGAGTCGAAAAAGCGGGCATTGGCGCGCCGGGTCCGTTCGGCGAGCTGCTCCACGCGGGTGCGTGAATCCAGTGCGGCGCCGGGTTCGTTGAAGGCAAGGTGCCCGTTGTGGCCGATGCCGAGGATCTGCAGGTCCACGCCGCCCGCAGCGCGGATTGCCTGCTCATAGTCCCGGGCAGCTTCGTCCAGATCGGCGGCGGCGACATCGGGAACACGAACGGATCCCGGCCGGAGGCCCAGCCGCCGGACCACCTCGGTGTCGATAACTGCTGCGTAGCTGCGGGGATCTCCCGGTGGCAGACCAACGTACTCGTCCAGGGCGAAACCGCGGACGCGGGAGAAATCCAGGCCGAATTCCGCCAGGGCGTCATAGAGCGGCAGGGGGGAGGAGCCGGTGGCAAAACCGAGCACGGCGTCGGGCTTGGCCTCCACGCAGTCCCGCACGAGGGCCGCTCCCGCAGCCCCGGCTGCTTCCCTGCTGTCCAGGGTCAAAACCTTCATTGTGTCTTCCTTCGAATCGGTAGCTGCCTGCGCTGCGGTCATCGGTTGACCAGCTCGGCAATAGCTTCACGGATGCCGTCGAAATGGCTGTTGATCCGCTCCGAGGCCAGCACCTTGTCCCCGGCCCGTACGGCTTCGAAGATTTCCCGGTGCATCTGTGCGGTGGCGTGCAGGCTGGCAGCCTTCATGCCGGCCTCGGCGTGGATCCGGCTGTAGACATCCCAGAACACCGACATGAGGTGGGTCAGCAGTTCATTGCCCAGCGGCTCGAAAAGCTGCCGATGGAACTCCGAGTCCACGGCAGCCAGGGCGCGGCCCTGGTCGGCGAGTGATTCCATCTCCTCCACCGTGGCCTCAATGCGCGCCAGATGCGCGGCAGTCATGAGGCTCATGGCCTGGCCGATCAGTCCGGATTCCAGGGTTTGCCGGACATCCACCAGCTCCAGTGCTTCCTTGCCCTGCTGCCTGAGCGAGAGCCGTCCGCGGAAACTCAGCCCTGCGGTCAGAGCATCAAAGTTGGTGGGCGCAACGAACATGCCGTAGCCGTGGCGGATTTCCACCACGCCCAGGGCCTGCAGTACCTTCAGCGATTCCCGCAGGGTATTGCGGCCCACGCCCAGTGCCGAGCAGAGCTCCGCCTCGGTGGGCAGCGGGCTTCCGGCCTGCAGCTTGCTGTCCAGAATCAGCTCCATGATGTCGCTCTGCAGGGCCGCCAGCCGAGCCTGCGCACTGAAACGCGGCGGCCTGGCTTCCAAGCGGGCAGGGGGTGCGGGGAAGGAATGGTCCGCCGTGCCGGGCATCGGCGCTGGGGTGTCGCTCACCAAAATCGGAACTCCTCCGTCAAAAAGGTCTTCGGGCAATCTTCACAGGGATCGGCCGCGCAGAGCAGCGCCGTGGATGTTCTGCCGGGTCACAAATGTGACGTGCTTGACCCCCGCTTGTGATTCAGCCTACAGTCTACTCAACCCGCATGGGATGTCCTACGTCCGATATCCGCATCACACCCCCTGAATGGTGAGGCACCTTGATGACAACTTCAGCAAGCACCGGTTTCCTCCGGAGCGCAAGCCGCCGAGACTTCCTCCGAATTGCCGGCGTCCTGGGCGCGGCTTCAGCCTTCGCGGGGTCGATCGCGGCCTGCAGCCCCGGCGGTTCAGCTGCCGGCACCGCAACCGGCGCCGCCGCCGCAGATTCCATTGAGGCCGGTATTTCCTACTCGCTTTCCACCGGCTTCGACCCGATGACCGCCACGGGTGCCACCCCCGTCGCAGCAAACCTGCACATCTTCGAAGGGCTGACCGAGCTGCACCCGGCCACCCGCGAACCGTATCTCGCCCTCGCCGCCGCCGAACCGGAGAAGGTCGACGAAACCACCTACCGGGTCACGCTTCGGGAAGGTGCCACCTTCCATAACGGGGAGCCCGTCACCGCTGACGACGTCGTCTACTCCTTTGAGCGGGTCCTGGATCCGGCCAACAAGTCACTTTTCGCCGGCTTTGTCCCCTTCATCGCCTCCGTCACCGCCGACGGCGACGCGGTGGAGTTCAAGCTGAAATACCCCTTCGCTGAATTCGGCCCGCGCATTTCCGTGGTCAAGGTGGTTCCCAAGGCCTTGGCCGCAAACCAGGCCGCCTTTGACCTGGCACCGGTCGGCAGCGGACCCTACAAGTTTGTCTCCGCGGTCAAGGAAGACCGGATCATCTTCAAGAAGTTCGAGGAATACAACGGCTCCTATCCGGCCAAGGTCACCGACATGACGTGGCTTCTGCTGGCGGACCCGGCGGCACGCGTGGCCGCTGTCCCGTCCCGGACCCAGGCGATCGAGGACATTCCCTACCTGGATGTGGACCAGCTCAAGGCCAAGCTGGACGTGGAATCAGTGCAGTCCTTCGGGCTGCTCTTCATGATGTTCAACTGCGCGTCGGAAAAGTTCGCCGACAAGCGGGTGCGGCAGGCACTGCACTACGCCACCAACACCGAGGACATCATCTCCAAGGCCCTGCTCGGCAACGCGGCTGCCGCCACCTCCTACTTCCAGAAGGGCCACCCCTCCTACACCGAGGCCGGCACCGTCTACGGCTACGACCCGGAAAAGGCCAAGGCCCTGCTCAAGGAAGCCGGAATGGAAAACCTGAGCCTGACGCTCACCTCCACCGACGCCGGCTGGGTCACCAAGGTGACTCCTCTGATCAAGGAAAGCTGGGACGCGATCGGCATCACCACCACGCTGGAGCCGCTGCAGTCGGCCGCTGTCTACGCCCCGGAAAAGGTGGGCGGCCAGAACTTCGACGTGCTGATCGCCCCCGGCGACCCCTCCGTCTTCGGCAACGACGGCGACCTGCTGCTGAGCTGGTTCTACCGCGGCGACACCTGGGCGAAGAACCGCATGGCCTGGTCCGGAACCCCGGAGTACGCGGAGGTCCAGGCAAAGCTGGACGAGGCCGTGCAGCTGGACCCGGCGGAGGCGAAGAAGCTGCACGCCGCCGTCGTCGACATCGTGGCCGAAGAGGTGCCGCTGTACCCGCTGTTCCACCGCCAGCTCCCCACCGCCTGGGACAGCGGAACGCTTGACGGCTTCCAGCCCCTCCCGACCACCGGACTCTCCTTCGTAGGCGTAGGCCGGAAGTAAGACCCCGGCCTGCCGGACGCAGGGACGTCCCCCCGCGAGCTCCGCGTCCGGCAGCCCGGCCCCGCACCACCTTGGAGAAATAAAACATGGCAACACTATTGCGCCTGCTGGGCCGCAGGCTGGCAGCACTGCCGTTCATGCTGCTGGGCGTGACCATCATGGTCTTTATCGTCCTGTCAGTCATCCCGGCAGACCGGGCCACCGCCGTCCTGGGCGAAAACGCCAGTGAAGAGGCCAAGGACGCCTTCCGCGAGGACCGCGGCCTGAACGACTCCCTGTTTGTCCAGTTCCTGCGGTATCTGGGCGGCGTGGTGCGGCTGGACTTCGGCTTCACCAACCCGCCGGAGGAGTCCGTGGCGTCCAAGATCGCGGCCGCGTTCCCGGTTACCCTGCAGCTGACCCTGCTCGGGATCCTGCTGGCCGTGTTCCTGGCCCTGGTGCTGGGCGTGACCAGCGCCCTGTACCGGGACCGCTGGCCGGACCAGGCCATCCGCGTCTTCTCCATCGCAGCGATCGCGACGCCGTCGTTCTGGCTGGCCATCCTGCTCATCCAGTGGTTTGCCCTGCCCGCCGGCTCCATCTTTCCCACCGGCGGCCTGGACTGGGCCGACCAGTACGGGTTTGTCGGCTGGCTGTACTCCATGGCGCTGCCTGCCCTGGCTCTGGGCCTGCCGGTCTCCGCGTCCCTCATCCGGGTGGTGCGCACCTCGATGGTGGAGGAGCTGGACCGCGACTATGTCCGCACCGCCATCGGCAACGGCGTGCCGTACCGGACCGTGGTGGCCCGGAACGTCCTGCGCAACGCCCTGGTCACGCCGGTGACCGTCCTGGGCCTGCGCATCGGCTACCTGCTCGGCGGCGCCGTGGTGATCGAGAAGATCTTCAACCTCAACGGCATGGGAGACCTGATCATCGTCGGGCTGAACACCTCGGACACCAACCTCGTCCAGGGCGCCGTGCTGACCATCGCCGTGGCCTTCGTCGTCGTGAACATCCTGGTGGATGTCCTCTACGTGCTCATCAATCCCCGGATCCGGACGGTATAACCCATGCGCAACGGACTCGCTGAACGGCTCGCCTCCTCCGGCGCCCGCTTCACCTCCCTCAACCTCAGCTCCAAACTCGCCCTGGGCTTCCTGGTCCTGGTGGCCTTCATCGCCGTCACCGGGCCCATGCTGGCCCCGTTCGGCGAAAACGAATCCAGTGCCCCGGTGCTTCCGCCCGGCGGCGAGTATCTGATGGGCACCGACGGCAACAGCTACGACGTCTTTTCCCGGCTGCTGTACGGCGCTCGGGTTTCCGCCGCCATCGGCCTCGGATCGGTACTTGTCGCCGTCGTCCTCGGTGCGACCCTGGGCGCCCTCGCAGCGACCTCGCGCAAGTGGGTGAATGAAGGCATCATGCGCGTCCTGGACATCATGATGGCGTTCCCCGGCATCGCCCTGGCCGCCGCCCTGCTCTTTGCCCTCAAGGACCATTCGGTGGCCCTCTTCGGCTCGACCGTTCCGGTCATCATTTTCGCCATTGCCATTGTCTACACGCCCCAGCTCGCCCGGGTGGTCCGCGCCAACGTCCTGGCCCAGTACGGCGAGGACTACGTGCGCGCCGAACGCGTCATCGGAGCCGGCCGCCTGTTCATCCTCACCAAGCACGTGGTCCGCAACACCGCAGCCCCCGTACTTGTTTTCGCCACCGTCATGGTGGCCGATGCGATCATCCTTGAAGCCTCCTTGTCCTTCCTCGGCGCCGGCGTCCAGCCGCCGTCGGCGTCCTGGGGCAACGTGATGGCGGACGGCCGCAACGTGGTCTTCAGCGGTGCCTGGTGGCCGACGACGTTTGGCGGCATCGCCATTCTGCTCACCGTCCTGGCGCTGAACATCCTCGCCGAAGGCCTCACCGACGCGATGGTGAACCCGCGGCCCCGCCGTGCGGCACCGGTGAAGGACGCACCGGTGAAGGACGCGGCGGTGAAGGACGCCGCGGTTGCCGTTCCCGCTCCGGCCGCTGCCGGCGTCGTCGCACCCGCCGGCGTCGTCGCTCCTGCCGCCGCCGAGGGTGTGGTGGTGGAACCCAATGCCACCGTCCTCAGCGACGCCGCCGACGTCGGAACCCGGATCAACCAGCCCGGGTCCCTGGCCGCGCTGGCGCAGGAACTGAACCTGCTGGCCGAAGTGGAAAAGCGCCGCACCGACCGGCTGCCCGCCGTTTCCGCCGACGCGCCGGTCATCCTCGAAGTCCGCGACCTGTCCATCCGCTTCCCGGGCCGCTACGGCGACACCGCCATTGTGGACCGCGTCAGTTTCACCGTCTGCGAGGGCGAAACCATGGGACTGGTGGGGGAGTCCGGCTGCGGAAAGTCGATCACCTCACTGGCCATCATGGGACTGCTGCCGCCCACAGCGGTGCTCTCCGGTTCCATCACCTTCAACGGGAAGGAACTGCTGACCAATGACAAGCGCGAGCGCGACCAGCGCTACCGCGGACTGCGCGGCGAGCAGATCGCCATGGTCTACCAGGACGCGCTGAGCTCGCTGAATCCGTCCATGCTGATCAAGGACCAGCTGCTGCAGCTGACCCGGCGCAACGGCCGCAAGTCCCCGCGCGAGCTGCTGGAACTGGTCAAGCTGGACCCGGAGCGGACGCTGAAGAGCTACCCGCATGAACTCTCCGGCGGACAGCGCCAGCGCGTCCTCGTTGCCATGGCCCTGTCCCGTTCACCGAAGATCATCGTGGCGGACGAGCCCACCACCGCTCTGGACGTCACCGTCCAGAAACAGGTGGTGGACCTGCTCAACGAGCTGCGCGAGGAACTTGGCTTTGCCATGGTCTTCGTCAGCCACGACCTGGCCCTGGTGGCGTCCCTGGCACACCGGATCACGGTGATGTACGCGGGGCAGGTGGTGGAATCCGCGGATTCCTCCGAGCTGATGCGCAACCCGCACCACGAATACACCCGGGGCCTGCTGGGCGCCGTGCTGTCGATCGAATCCGACGCCGACCGCCTGCACCAGATCCAGGGCACCGTCCCGTCGCCGCGCGAGTTCGCTGCCGGAGACCGCTTTGCCGAACGGTCCCTGCGCCCGGACGCCGATCCGGACCAGGTTCTCTCCTTTGTCCGGGTGGGCGAGGGCGAGCATTACTGGGCCAGCCACCTGACCGAGAGCCACAACGACGACGGCGCCGCCCTGGCCGCCGCCGGTACCAGTGCCGAAGGACAAGCATGAGCACCGATTCCCTGAGAACAGATTCCACGGGCACAGATTCCACGGGCGCCGTTTCCACGGGTGCCGGTTCCACGGGCGCAGAGACGGCCGCCGGGAACACCCCGGTCCTGGAACTGCGCGGACTCAAGGTCCACCACCGCACCCGGACCGGATCGATTTTCCGGCCTAACATCGTCAAGGCGGTGGACGGCGTGGACTTCACCGTCCGCCGCGGGGAAACCGTGGGCGTGGTGGGGGAATCCGGCTGCGGCAAGTCCACGCTGGCCTCCGTGCTGGTGGGGCTGCAGGAACCCACCGCCGGGCAGGTGCTGTTCCACGGCAAGCCGATCAGCACGCGCCGGGCCTCGGACCGGAAGCGCTTCGGCCAGGACGTCGCCGTCGTTTTCCAGGACCCGTCCACCGCACTGAATCCGCGGATGACCATCCAGGACATCCTCACCGATCCGCTGCAGGTCCACGGCATCGGCGACGCGCGGTCGCGGGCCGCGAAGGTCAAGGACCTGCTGGCGTTGGTGGGCCTGCCCTACACCGCCGCCGAAGTTACCCCGCACCAGGTGTCCGGCGGGCAGCGCCAGCGCGTGGCCATTGCCCGGGCCCTGGCCCTGGACCCGGCGGTCATCGTGGCCGATGAACCGACCTCGGCCCTGGACGTTTCCGTCCGGGCCCAGGTGCTGAACCTGCTGGCAGACCTGAAGAGGGAACTGAACCTGGGCATGGTGTTCATTTCGCACGATATCCAGACCGTCCGCTACGTCTCCGACCGGATCTGCGTCATGTACTACGGCCGGATCGTCGAAGAAGGACCGGCCGAAGGCATCTTCGCGAACCCCCGCGACGAGTACACCCGCAAGCTCCTGGGCGCCGCGCCCAGCCTGCTGCACCCCTGATTTTTCACCCCGTTCCACCGCACCAACCATTACCAGCACTTTGGAGATATCCGTGGCCTCTCAGCCCATCCGCCGGTTCACCGGCGTCATCCCGCCCGTCGTCACCCCGCGTGCCGCTGACGGCAGCATCGACACCCATTCCCTGACCCGGGTCACCAAGCACCTGCTCGAGGGAGGCGTGCACGGCCTGTTTGTCCTGGGCTCCTCCGCCGAAGTGCCGTACCTGACCAACGACGAGCGCGACCTGGTGGTCAGCACCATTGCCGGCGTCAATGCCGGTGAGGTTCCGCTGATCGTGGGCGCTTCCGAGCAGACCACCAACCGCGTCATTGAAGAAGGCCGGAAAATGGTGGGCCTGGGCGCCGACGCGCTTGTGGTCACGTCCCCGTTTTACGCACTGACCAGCGCGCAGGAAACCGACACCCACTTCCGCAGCATCCACGCTGCGCTCGACGTGCCGCTCTTCGCCTACGACGTGCCCGTGCGCACCAACTACAAGCTGCCGCTGGACCTGCTCATCCAGCTGGGCCGGGACCAGGTGATTGCCGGCGTCAAGGATTCCTCCGGCGACGACGTGTCCTTCCGCCAGCTTGTCCTCGCCGCACGCTCGATCGACAACTTCTCCATCTTTACCGGCCATGAAGTAGTGGTGGACGGCGCCCTGCTCGGTGGCGCCGACGGCGTCGTGCCCGGCCTGGGCAACGTGGACCCGGCCGGTTACCGCCGGCTGTACGACGCCGCTGCCGGCGGCAACTTTGCTGCCGCCGCAGCCGAACAGGACCGTCTGGCGGACGTCTTCACCATTGTCTACACGCCCACCCCGGGCCGCGTTTCCGGCGGAGCTGCCGGGCTGGGCGCCTTCAAGACCGCACTCATGCTGATGGGCGTCATCGACACCAACATCATGTCCGCACCGATGGTGAACCTGAACGACGCGGAAACAGCCGCCATCCGGACCATCCTTGAGCGCAACGGCCTGATCTAGCCATGCCTGCGGCCAAACTGATGCCTCCGGCCCGGCGCTGCGTCATCGGGGTGGATCTGGGCGGCACCAAAACGGCCGCCGGCATTGTCGACGCCGGCGGCACACTGCACGCCGTCGAGTCCCGCCCCACCCCGGCCACCGCCGGAGCGGCGGCGATCCTGGCCACCGCCGTCGGGCTCGTCACCATGTTGCTGGCCCGGGCCCGGGCCTTGGGGCTGGAGCCGGCGGCAGTGGGCATCGGTTCGGCCGGTGTCATCGACACCCGGGAGGGGTCGGTGGTTTCGGCCACCGATTCCCTCACCGGCTGGGCCGGCACTCCGCTGGCGGTGCACCTGGCCCATCACTCCGCTCTGCCCGCCTACGCGGTCAACGACGTGCACGCCCACAACCTGGGCGAGCACTGGCTCGGCGCCTCTGCCGGCGTGGACTCCAGCCTGCTCGTGGCGGTGGGCACCGGCGTCGGCGGCTCCCTGATTCTGGCGGGCGAACCGCATCTGGGTGCGCGGGCAGTGGCCGGGCACGTGGGGCATCTGGCCTCGCCCTACGCGCACGACGACGGCGGCCGGGCGCTGCCGTGCAGCTGCGGCCGGGCCGGGCACATGGAAGCGATTGCCTCCGGACCCTCCATCCTTAACCTGTACCGACGGCTGGCCGGTGAGGCCGCTTCCGGCGCCGGGTCAGCCCGAGAGGTTGCTGCCCGCGCCGCCGCCGGTGATTCTGCCGCCGTCCGGGCCTTCACACTCGGTGCAGCAGCCGCCGGACAAGCCGTGGGCGGTCTCGCCAACGTGCTGGATCCATCCGTCGTGGTGATCGGTGGCGGCGTGGCCGAGGCCGGTGATCTGTGGTGGGCCCCGTTCCGGGCGGCGCTGCGGGCCGAGCTGATGGACCCGCTGGACGGACTGCCCGTGGTTCCGGCTGCCCTCGGCACCAACGCCGCACTGGTGGGAGCCGCCAAACTTGCCTTTGACCGCCTTGCTTCTGCCCCGACCGCACCACCTCTGGAGGACTCCCATGCTTGACCTCACCACCCTGCAGTCCCGGCTGATCGTTTCCTGCCAGGCGTATCCGGGGGAGCCGCTGCGCGATCCGCGGACCATGGCGCAGATGGCGCAGGCCGCCGTCAACGGCGGGGCTGCAGCTGTCCGGATCCAGGGCATCCGGGACCTGGAGCAGACCCGGGCCGCCGTGGACGTGCCGATGATCGGGCTGTGGAAAGACGGCGCCGACGGCGTGTTCATCACTCCCACGCTCGAGCATGCGCTGGCCTGCGCTGCGGCGGGTTCGGACATTGTCGCCATTGACGGAACCCGCCGGCCCCGGCCGGACGGACGCAGCCTCGCCGATACAATCGCCGCCCTGCATGAGCAGACCGGGGTGCTGGTGATGGCTGACTGCGGATCGGCTGCCGATGCGAAGGCCGCCGCCGACGCCGGAGCGGACCTGATCGGCACCACCCTCGCCGGCTACACCGGTGAACGGGACAAAACCGACGGCCCCGACCTGGAACTGATCGCCGAGATTGCGGCCCTGGACCTGGGCGTGCCGCTGATCGCCGAGGGCCGGATCCATACCCCGGCGCAGGCGCGCGCCTGCCTGGAGGCGGGGGCGTTCGCCGTCGTCGTCGGGACCGCCATCACGCATCCGACCACGATTACCGGGTGGTTTGCCGGCGCGCTGCAGGGTTAGGGTGCTGCGGGGGTCGGTGCTGCACGGCTAAAGTCCGAGGAACAGCTGATCGAAAGGACACCATGGACCTCGAGGACCTTCTCACGGCACTGAACGACGGCCGGACCATCACCGGAGGTTCCCCGCTGCACGCGGCGATGCACCGGGTCAGCCAGGAGGCGCTGCGCATCACGGGCGAGCTGAACAGCGGGTACCAGGAACCGGCGCGGGTCCGGGAACTGCTGGCGCAGCTGACCGGCAGGGACATCGACGAAACCGTGACTGTGTTTCCGCCGTTCTCCTCGGACTTCGGAAAGAACACCACCATCGGCAAACGCGTCTTCATCAATGCCGGATGCAAGTTCCAGGACCAGGGCGGGGTGGTCATCGGGGACGACTGCCTCATCGGCCACAACACCGTGCTGGCCACGCTCAACCACGATCTCGACCCCGACCGCCGCACTGACATGCATCCGGCGCCCATCGTCATCGGACGCAACGTGTGGATCGGGTCCAACGCGACGGTGCTGCCCGGAGTGTCGATAGGTGAGAACGCCGTCATTGCTGCCGCTTCCGTGGTGACCAGGGACGTGCCGGCGAACTCGGTGGTGGTCGGTTCGCCGGCACGGGTGGTGCGCACGCTTTAGCCGGGGCGGCCCGGTTCCCTGGCGGCCCGGTTCCCTGTTGGTAGTGTTCCCTGTTGGTAGTACAGATAACGGGGTCAAGATCGGACTTTACGCCCCTTATCTGTACTAGCGACCCTGGGGAAAGCGGACTTCGGGAAAGGGACTCCGGGAAAGCGGACTCCGGGAAAGCCGGACCGGCCGTGCCGCCCCTCAGGGTTCCGAAGTGCTGCGGGGGATCAGCGGCTGCTCGGCCCGGATCTTCATTTCCTGAACGGCCCAGCTGTTGCCGTCCGGATCCGAGAAACCGAAGAACGTTCCGCCGTCGCGCGGGTCAATGACGGTCACTTCACTGGCTTCCACGCCGCGGCCAACCAGCTCCTCACGGGCCGCCCGCGCGTCGGAGACCACCAGCTGCAAACCGCTCATCGATCCGGGCTCCATCTGCTGCTGGGACGGCAGGTTGCCGATCACGATGGAACAGCCCGATCCCGGCGGTGTCAGCTGAGCGAAATCCATATCCCCGTTGACGGTGCGGTGATCCAGATTGAATCCAATCCGGTCCCGGTAAAAGGTGACGGCCCGGTCCAAGTCGCTGACCGGCAAAACCACCACCTCCAAGGTCCAGTCCATGAGTGCTCCTACCTTCTGCTCGCGGTTATACGGTCACGTCCCGGCCAGGCTGCGGCCCAAAACTTCGTCAAGCTGGTCATAGCCCTCGGACATACCGGTTTCCATGCCTTCGGCAGCGAAACCGTCCCGGGCTTCCAGCGTGGGAAACACCGAGCGGCCGGCGAGTTTGCTCCTGCCGCCGGGAAGCTCCGTGAACGTAGCGTATTCGAGCGTCACCGCGTCCGGATACCCTTCGTATTCGAAGGTCTGGAGCAGGAATTCATTCTCGCGGACGGAATGGAACACCCCGCGGAAGGCGTACTCGGCGCCGTCGTCCCCTGCCTGCACAAAGCGGTAGGCACCGCCCGGACGAGGCTCAAAAACGTCGATGCTGGTGCTCAGCCCGCGCGGACCGATCCACTGCGCGTAGAGTTCCGGATCCACGTGGGCGCGGAATACCTCGTGCACGGGAAAATCAAACTCCCGTTCGTACTCCACGAAGGGCGTTCCCTCCGGGGCATTAACAGTCAGCGGATTGCTCACGGTGCACCTTCTCCCTGCAGCGCGCCTTCCTGGAGCTGGGCGAGCAGCTCGTCGAGCCGGTCGAAGCCCTCGGCCACGCCGCCTTCCATGCCGGATGCAGCCATGCCGTCGCGGGCCTCCATGGAGGGGTAAACGGAATGGGCGCTGATGCGGGTGCGGCCGCCGTCGAGCTGTTCCAGCGTCATGAACTCGATGCTCACGACGTCGGGATAACCGGAAAACTCGAAGGTCTGGACGGCAAATTCGTTCTCCCGCACCGTGTGGAAGATGCCGCTGAACGTGTACGGCACGCCGTCCGGACCGGTGTGGATGTAGCGGTAGGAACCGCCGGTGCGGAAGTCATAGTGTTCGATCTCCATTTTCATGCCCCGCGGACCGAGCCACTGAACAATGAGATCCGGGTCCTCATAGGCGCGGAAGACCTGAGAAACCGGATAGTCCACCTCGCGGGAAAAGTTGATGAAGGGAAGTCCGTCAGGGACGTTGAGCTCCAGAGCGTTGGTCATGATGGATCCTTTGCCTGGCGGCCGCCGGGAGCGGCCTGGCTGCGAAGCACGGCATCAAGGCCGCGGAACTGCTCCTCGCGGACCAGCCGGTACTGGCCAATCCATGCGGTGAGCGCCTCCAACCGTGCGGGGTTCAGATGGACGGGCCGGCGCTGGGCGTCACGGCTTCTCGTGACAAGCTGTGCCTGCTCAAGGACCTGAATGTGCTTCGAGACGGCCTGCTTGGACATCTCGAAGGGTTCCGCCAATTCGTTGACCGTTGCAGGGCCCCGGGACAGCCGGGCAATAATCTGGCGGCGGGCCGGATCGGCCAGAGCCAGGAAGGCCCTGTCCAGAAGAGGGTCGTCGCCGTTGGATTTCATGTAGTCGGTCAGCTTCTGTCGTTGTAATCAAGGTGCTGGTTGTTCAACCTTCCGGTTGATTACGAAGCTACGCGCGTTGCCCGGGAGAGGTCAAGGGTGGCGGGTGAAGTCTTTTCGGGCTGCTGCTTAGCTCGTTCAAGCGGTCCTGCCGGGGTGCGGTATTCCCAGCCGCAGCGGCGGCCCGGAGAATGGAACGAGCAAGCTACGCGCTTAGTCGAGGAGCCCCGGCCCCGGTTGCGGGTGCCGGCGGCTCCGGTTGGGATCAGCAATGACCAGTTCGGTTACACCTTCACATCCGCGCGGCGAACCCGCCTTTCACTGGGGCAGTTTCGTTTTCGGGCTCATCATGCTGCTTCTGGTCATCGCCCAGGGTGTCGCGTCCGGCCTGCCCGGATACGTGGGAATGGCCGGACTGATCCTGCTGCTGACCGGACTCTATGCTTTCTTCACGAAACGGCCGTCCTGGCTCTGGCTGCACCACCGCCGCGATGCAGCCATTGTCGGCGTTATCGGCCTGGCGGCCTTCATCCTGGCGCTGGGGATACACCTGGGACGCGTGTAGCCGGGAACGGTGCTTCAAAAACCCACGGCTCGCGGGGCAGCCGCGCCACGGAGAAGGCGGCGAGCGCGTCGTCGAGCGGGCCGGGCGGCAAACCCAGCGAGGCCAGGATCAGGTTCCGCACACCGTCTGCATCCATGCCGGCGCCGGCGAGCGCGCCGAGGGTGATGGCGCCGTCGCGCTTGGCCAGCCGCCGGCCGCGCGGATTGAGGACCAGGGGAACATGGACGTACTCCACCGGCGGCAGGCCCAGCAGCGAGGCCAAGTAGGCCTGTCTCGGTGTGGAACTGAGCAGGTCCCCGCCGCGGACCACCTGGTTGATGCCCTGGGCGGCGTCGTCGATAACCACCGCGAGGTTGTAGGGCGGAACGCCGTCATTGCGCAGGAGCACCAGGTCATCCACCGGTCCGGTAAAGCTGCCGTGCAGCACGTCGGTTACCGTGAACTCGCCGACCCCGCTGCGCAGGCGCAGTGCGGCGGGACGCAGCTGCCGCCGTCGCGCACGTTCGTCCTCGCTGAGGTGGCGGCAGGTTCCGGGATAGGCGCCGGGCGGGGCATGGGGAGCGCGCGGTGCGTCCGCGATTTCGCTGCGCGTGCAGAAGCACTCGTACACCAGGCCCTGCTCCGCCAGCCGGCCGATGGCCTGCAGATAGATATCCGTGCGCTCTGACTGCCGCACCGGGACGGCATCCCAAGTGAGCCCGACAGCGGTGAGGTCACGCAGCTGCCCTGCCTCGGTCCGCGAGCGCTCGGGATCCAGGTCTTCCACCCGGAGCAGGAAGCTCCGCCCGGTGGACCGGGCAAACAGCCAGGCAAGAATGGCTGTCCGGAGGTTGCCGACGTGCAGATCTCCGGTTGGGCTCGGGGCGAAACGGCCCGCACCTGCGGTCTCGGAGGCGGCGGGGGATCGGAGCACCCCTCCAGCTTACAAAACCCCGGCTTGCCGCACCGCTCAATCCAGGTGAAGGTCCAGGTCCAGGGCGTGGTTAGGGGACGGCCCGCAGCAGGCAGGTGAGGAAATCAGTCCAGTTCCTCGAATAGGGTCAGCTGCAGGCCCTCGGGACCATTGAGCCGGGAATTCAGCGACCGCCACGGGGTTTCCCGGGGATCGGCCACCAGCTCCGCGCCGCCATCGACCGCTGCCCGCGTCGCCCGCCGCGCGTCGTCGACTTCGAAGGCCACCCGCAGCTTCAGGCTGGGCCGCCCGTCGGCCTCAACCCCGTCGATCAGGCGCACCTGCGCCGGATTGGAGATCTCCAGCGTGGCACGGCCAGCGTCCAGAATGGTGACTTCGGCGCCGTCGCCGCCGGAGTAGGCCTCCTGCTCAGGGAGGCCGAGGGTGTCGCGGTAAAAGGCGAGGGCGGCCTCATAATCGTCGGCGGCAATCACCAGGCGCAGCTGGCGGACGGGCGGCAGCGGTTCGGAAACAGTGTCAGAGGTGTCCATGCCGGCACAACCTCCGGCTGGAGCGCGGCATTCCCGGGGATTGCGGTACGGCAGCGGGCGGACTATATCTCTGTAGAGGAGGTACAGGGGATGCGAGTTCGCGGCGGCACACCAAAGTACGGCGGCACACCCAAATACGCAGTGACGGAACCGGCAGCGGGTGTCTCCTTCGTGGAGGGGCCGGCCTCAAACTGGATCATCCTGCGCTCCGGGGACGCATTTACGCTGATCGACGGCGGGTATCCGGGGGATCTGCCGCTGGTCCTGGACTCAATCCGCGACACCGGACTTGACCCCGCGGATGCGGCGGCCGTGCTGGTCACCCACGCCCACGTGGACCACGCGGGAACGGCGGGCTACTTCGCTGCCGCCTACGGGCATCCCGTCCTGTGCAGTGCGCCCGAACATCCCTACGTGCTGGGGCAGGACCGGGAACAGGTCTCCGCGGCGCAGATCCTGGGCCGGATCTGGCAGCCGTCCGTGCTGCACTGGACCTGGCATGTGCTGGTTGCCGGCGGTGCGGGACGGGTGGCGGTGCCCACCGCAGCACCCTGGAACGACGACGAACTGGCGGCCCTGCCCGGCTCGCCCGTGGCGGTGCCCACCCCCGGCCATACGCCCGGCCATACGGCGTTCTATCTGCCCGCGGCCCATGCGGTTGCCACGGGCGATGCGCTGGTGACGGGCCACGCGCTCAGCCGGCACCGGGGGCCGCAGATGCTCGATTCCATGTTCCACAGCGACGACGACGGCGCCCGGCGCTCGCTGGGCCAGCTCGGCAAGCTGGACGCTTCGCTGCTGCTGCCGGGGCACGGGCCCGCCGTACGGGTGGGAGTGCGGCAGGCCGTGGGAACGGTTCGCTCGCGTGCCGCTGTCCGAAAGCGCCGGCTTGTGGCCCCGGGAGCCATCGGCGGGTTCGCCGAGCCGACCTACGGGCGTTATGTACCGGACAACACCGACGGATAGCGGGCATTTTCCTCCACCTCCCGGATCAGCGCTGATCGGATCCCGGGCCCTTCCACAGCTGATACCCTGTTCCTCCGCGGCACAGCCGTGGCCCGTAACGTTCCTCGAATTCAAGGAGGAACACATGGAAATGGATATTCAGGTGGCATCGGTGCAGGCTCTGCTGCGCGACACCCGGCACGACCTCGATGAGCTGGAGAGGGCCAGGAGACTGCTGTCAGAGCAGGATCATGCACTTCAGGACGCGCTGGGCGTCTGCACCGAGATCGCCGAAGCCGCCGGACGCATCTGCACCGGGGTGCTGGGCCGGGACATGGCGGCCATCATGACCCGGTGCAACAACGCGGTGCAGGGCGTCACCCAAGCCGTAACGGAATACCTGCAGGGTGACGAGCAGATGGTCCGTGACACCCAGCGCCTGGCCGCCTCCCTGCCGCCGAACTACCGCATGCCGCGGTACGGCGGCCCCCTGGACCTGAGGCCAGTGGAATGACGGACCACCTCCACATCGAGCTGACCGAGCTTCGGATACTGCCCGACGGCGAACCGATCCAGGCCCTGGCAGGGGAAGTCCGTGACGGAGCCGCGGCCTTCGAAGAAGCCGTCGAATCGGCCGGCGCCAAATGGCAGGGGCTCGGGGGCATCTATTCCGCACCGGAGCAGGGCCTTGTTCTTCAGGCGTTTGACGCTCCGCTGGCCCACACCCGGGAATACGTGGAAACCAACGGTGAGTTTGGTTCGGTCCTTGACCGCTTTGGCCACGAACTGACCAGCATCGAAGCGCAGCGGCGGGCACTGGAATCCGACATCGAAACCGCCTCCCTGCGGCTGGAAGGGGAGTTGGAGGACATGGGGAGGGAGGGCGCGTCGCGGGGTGCCCAAGACGCAGTCCGGGAGGCCGTGGCGGAACCGCTCCGGGCCCGGGCTGCGGCGCTGTTTGCGCGCTTCGACCAGGCACACCGCGACTGCCTGCGAGCCTTGGCCAGGATTTCCCGTTCCGCCCCGGACGCGGTTGCCACCTTTCCGTCGGACCGAATGGATCTGTCATCCGCCCTGCGCGGCGACATGGAAGCGGCCTTTGCCAACGCGGCGGCCCCGGATGCCACGCCCGAAGACATTAGGGCGCTGTACGCGCAGCTGTCCCTGCTGAGTCCGGAGCTGCTGGCCGAGCTGGGCCGGAAACCGGATGCCCGGCTGTTTCTGGCCGGCATGAGCCCGCACGAAGAAATCAACTTCTGGGCGAAACTGAACGGGCCCCAGCAGGCTGCCCTGGCAGCTGCCCTCCCCGCACTGGTGGGAAACCTGGAAGGAGCCCCGTACAAGGTCCGCGACTCCGCCAACCGCAGGGTCCTGGCCGCGGTTCACCGGGACCTGGTCCGGAATCCGGGCCGGGCGGCGGCAGGCGGGGGCGCGGAAAACGACCCCGAAAGGCAACTGGAGCGGCTCCGGCAGTCCGAACGCAGACGGGCGGTGACCGCTCTGCTCGCGGCGCTGGACTCCCCGGGACCGGAAACCCGGCAGCTGATTTCCTTCGACCCCGGCACCACTGTTCCCCTGGCCGCCGTCAGTGTGGGGGAGGGGCTGGACACTGCCGCCGGCATTTCCTTTCTGGTGCCGGGCATGAATACCTCCGCGAAGAGTGCACCTGCGCTCGCGGACAGTGCGCAGTCCCTCGCCCGGGAACAAAGCAGGACCGGCATCCACGGCCCATCCACGGCAGTGGTGGCGTACATGGGTTATGAACCGCCCACTGAAGCCACCGTGGGCGGCATGGCCAGCGCGGAAAAGGGGGCTCCGGCCTTGGCCGCGGCACTGGACGGCTTGTACCTGGCCCGCTCTGCCGGGGAGGGCCCGCCTCCGGACGTCCACGTGGTGGCCCATTCCTACGGAACCACCATGGCAACCCTGGCGCTGGACCAGACCCAGTACCGCGTCACCTCCGCGGTGCTGCTTGCTTCCGCCGGAGTCCAGCCGGCTTCCGCCCAGGACCTTAACGTGGATCTGGCCACCGACGGCGCGGCCGATGTCTATGTCACGCTGGCGTCCGAGGACCGGTTCGCCGAAGCGGGGACCGCAGTCAGCAAAGTCGTTGCCGTGGTGACGCTCAACCCCGGCGCCGCCCGAGTGAGTCCGGTGGAGGAGTCCTGGGGCGCAAGGATTTTCAGTTCGGATGAGGTCACCGCCGCCGGGCGGTCCTTTGAGCCGGTTGCAGGCCACGGACTCAGCAGCTATTTGGCGCAGGAGAGCTTCAGCATGTACTTCACCGCCCTCGTGACTGCCGGACGGGAGACTGAAGCACTGGCTCTGATCGCCCGCAGCGGTTGAAGGACAGTCCCGGAACCGTCCGGGCTCCAAACGGTTGCTTCTTCACGCGGGCCCGGGCGCGCCATACACTGGCCGCGTCAGTGGAGAACCTCCCACGAATCGGAGGAGCACATGCGCGACGGAACATCCCCCGGCGAAGCCGACCCGCACGGATCCAACCTTCCGTCCGGCGCGTCAGGACCGGGTGCCGCAGGTTCAAGTGCCGCGGGACCAAGTGCCGCAGGTTCGAACGCGGCAGGCAGGCGGCGCGGCGGCAAGCCGCGGCGCAGACCGGACGCCAAGCGCTCCGCCATTCTCGGTGCCATGTTCCTGATGGCCACGAGCGCCATCGGCCCGGGCTTCATTACCCAGACCGCGGTATTCACCGTGAATCTGGGTGCGGCTTTTGCCTTCGCCATTCTGGTGTCGATCCTGGTGGACATAGCGGTGCAGCTGAACGTCTGGCGGATCATCGGCATCTCCGGGCTGCGCGCCCAGGTGCTGGGCAATAAGGTGCTCCCCGGCATCGGCTGGGTGCTCGCGGTGCTGGTGTTTGTCGGCGGCCTGGTGTTCAACATCGGCAACGTCGCCGGGACCGGACTGGGCCTGAACGCGATGCTCGGACTGGACCCGAAGATCGGCAGCGCCCTTTCCGCGCTGCTCGCCATCCTGATATTTCTCTCCAAACGGGCGGGACTCGCCCTTGACCGCGTGGTCGTGTTCCTGGGCGCCCTCATGATCCTGCTGATGCTGTACGTCGCCATAGTTGCCAATCCGCCGGTGGGCTCGGCGCTGAAAAACACGGTGCTGCCCGACCAGGTGGATTTCCTGGCCATCACCACGCTGATCGGCGGCACCGTGGGCGGCTACATCACCTATGCCGGAGCGCACCGCATGGTGGACGCCGGAAACTCCGGCGTCGAGAACCTCGGGTCCATCACCCGGGCCTCCCTGCTGGGGGTGATCGTCACCGGAATCATGCGGGTGCTGCTGTTCCTGGCGATTCTTGGCGTCGTCGCCGGCGGTGCGGTGCTCACCAGCGGCAACTACGCCGCTGAAGCGTTTGGAGTTGCTGCCGGGGAAGTGGGCATCAGGCTTTTCGGCATCGTTTTCTGGGCTGCTGCCCTGACCTCGGTCATCGGCGCGTCCTACACGTCGGTTTCGTTTGTCACCAACCTGACCACGCGGGCGCGGACCCGCAACCTGCTAACGGTCGCGTTCATCGCGGTGTGCACCGCTGCCTACCTGCTGCTGGGCCAGACGCCGCAGACGCTGCTGGTGTTTGCCGGTGCGTTCAACGGGCTGATCCTGCCTCTGGGTTTCGCGGTGCTGCTCTGGGCGGCATGGCGGCGCCGGGACTTGCTGGCCGGTTACAACTACCCGAAGTGGCTGCTGATAGTCGGGGTGTTGGCCTGGCTCCTGACCCTGTATCTGGGGTGGAATTCCCTGGCCGGTCTGGGCGACCTCTGGTCGTAGGGTGCTGGGGCAGTTGTAAACAACAAGTAAAACTCCGGGGATTGTTGAACACAATGCAGGAAGGATTGTTGAACAACCTTTAGACTGCTGGAAGTCCTTGTGGCCGCGACCACATTTCTTCGAGTGATCGGAACCGATATGACAGCCCTGCCTCCCCAAGTGGCCAAACCCCGGAAGCCGAAGGCCAAACCCAGCGCCAAGCGCACGGCGCTGCTGGGGGCAATGTTCCTTATGGCCACCAGTGCCATCGGCCCGGGGTTCATTACCCAGACCACTGTCTTCACGGTCCAGCTCGGGGCGGCCTTCGCCTTCGCGATCCTGGTGTCGATCCTGGTGGACATTGCCGTGCAGCTGAACGTGTGGCGCATCATCGGCGTCTCCGGTCTGCGGGCCCAGGCGCTGGGTAACAAGGTGCTTCCCGGCGCCGGCTGGCTGCTGGCGGCGCTGGTGTTTGTGGGCGGGCTGGTCTTCAACATCGGCAACATCGCCGGTACCGGGCTGGGTATGAATGCCATGTTCGGGCTGGATCCAAAGATCGGCGGCATCATTTCGGCCGCCGTTGCGATCCTCGTGTTCCTGTCCAAAAAGGCGGGGCTGGCCCTGGACCGGATAGTGGTGCTGCTCGGCGCCGTCATGATCCTGCTGATGCTCTACGTCGCCATCGTCGCCGCTCCGCCGGTGGGGGAAGCACTGAAAAACACCGTGCTGCCCGCCGAGGTGGATTTCCTGACCATCACCACCCTGATCGGCGGAACGGTGGGCGGCTACATCACCTATGCCGGCGCGCACCGGCTGCTCGACTCCGGCACCACGGGCCCCGGGCACGTCAAGGACATCACCCGTGTCTCGCTGCTGGGCATCATCGTTACCGGCGTCATGCGCATGCTGTTGTTCCTGGCCATCCTGGGCGTCGTGTCCAGCGGCGTGGCGCTGAGCGGGGACAACATGGCCGCCGACGCCTTCTTTGCCGCCGCAGGCGAAATTGGCCTGCGCATGTTTGGCATCGTGTTCTGGGCCGCTGCCCTGACCTCGGTTATCGGAGCCGCCTACACCTCGGTTTCCTTCGTCACCACCACGGCAACCAGCGACCGCAAACGCAGCCTGATCACGGTGGTTTTCATCGCCTTCTGCGCTGCTGCCTACCTGCTGCTCGGGCAGGCTCCGCAGACCCTGCTGGTGTTTGCAGGTGCCTTCAACGGGCTCATCCTCCCGCTCGGCTTCGGCATCCTGCTGTATGCCGCCTGGCGGCGGCGGGACCTGCTGCGGGGCTACGCCTACCCGAAGTGGTTGCTGGGCATCGGCGTGCTTGCCTGGCTGCTGACCCTGTTCCTGGGCTGGAAATCCCTCTCCGGCCTGGCAGCCCTCTGGCAGTAACCGGGCGGTAACCGGCTGCTGAATTTTCTGGGAAAGGACCCGCATGACCATGAACAGTGAACCCAACATTCCCGCGGCGGAAGCACTCGACACCGCTGCCCTGTCCCCGGCCGAAGCCCGCGCGCTTTTTCGTGCCGGTCTCGTAACGCCCACGGCGGGCTGGTCCGCCGGCTACGCCCAGGCGAACCTGATCATTGTGCCCAGAGAGCAGGCCTTTGACGTCCTGCTCTTCGCCCAGCGCAATCCCAAGTCCTGCCCGATCCTTGGGGTGCTCGACGCCGGTGAAACCTCCGGGCCGCTGCTGGCCGGCGGCGACATCCGCACCGACCTGCCGCGGTACACCGTGTATGTCGACGGTGAAAAGGTGGCCGATCCGACGGACATCACCGACTATTGGCGCGATGACCTGGTGACGTTCATTCTGGGCTGCAGCTTCACCTTTGAGGCTGCCCTGCAGGAGGGCGGGGTCCGGATTGCGCACATTGACCAGGGCACCAATGTCCCCATGTACCGCACGTCAATCCGCTGTGAACCCGCCGGCGGGATCAGCGGTCCGCTGGTGGTGTCGATGCGCCCGGTGCCTGCATCCCAGGTGGCCGACGCCGTCCGCATCACCGCCCGCTACCCGTCCGTGCACGGCGCGCCGGTGCACGTCGGGAACCCGGAGGAGCTGGGCATCAGCGACCTGTCGCGGCCCGACTTCGGAGACGCCGTGGAGATTCCGGACGGCCACGTGCCGGTGTTCTGGGCCTGCGGTGTCACACCCCAGGCCGCGGTCATGGAGTCCAAACCCTCGCTGGCTATCGGACATGCGCCCGGGCACATGCTGATCACCGATGCCCGGGACAGCACCTATTTGGTCTGAAACGGGACAGCGTAGACGAAGTCCGGCTCGGGAAGGACCGGCTTAGGCGCCCAGATGCTCCAGCAGCTCGGCCTCCGCGGCGTCGAGGTAGCCGCGCAGCACATCCGCAGCCTCGGCCCGGCGACCGTTCCGGAGCAGCTCCACCAGCCCGGCGTTTTCCTCCACATACCGGGTATGGAAATCCGGCTGGGCGCTCATGGCATGGAACACCAGGCGCATCTCGGCCAGCACCCGGCCCATCATCTGCTGCAGCTGCAGGCTGCCCGACATGGCGATCAGCGACTCGTGGAAGGCCTGGTTGGCGGCGGCCATTTCCGCCACGTCACCGCGGGCCTTGGCATTGCGGGCCTGAGCGATCACGGCTTCCAGCCGCTCCAGATCCAGCTCGGCCCCCCAGAGCACGGCGGCGGGCTCGAGCATGCGGCGCACCCGGTAGATCTCCCGCACTGCCGCGGCGTCCGGTGCGGACACGAATACTCCGCGGTGGGGAAAGCGGGTGACCACGGATTCGATGCTGAGCATGGTGAACGCTTCGCGCAGGGTGTTGCGGGAAACCTGCATGGAGGCGGCGAGCTGCTGCTCGGACAGCTTGGTGCCCGGCGGCAGCTCACCGGCAGCAATCCGGCTGCGCAGCACTTCTGCCACCCACACTGTGGTGTTCGGATGGTCGGAGCGTTCGGTGGTGATGTCCCCCAGGTTCACAAGCATCTCCCTAATCTAGCGGGCGGACAGGCAGTGACGGTGCAGGGAAAGAGATCCGGAGCACCGGCCGGAGGGGGGACGGCCGGTACTCCGGACGAATTAGGAGCCGATCCGGCCCAGGGAATCCCCGCGCGCGACGGCGGAGCCTGGTTCCAGTTCGGCGCGGGTGAAGGTGCCGGCGCGGTCAGCGCGCACGGTGGTCTCCATTTTCATTGCCTCCAGGACGGCAACGGGATCGCCCTCGGCCAGCCCGGCGCCGTCGTCGGCCAGCCATTTCACCAGGTTCCCGGCCATCGGCGAGGGGAGCCCGCCGTCGTCCGCGGCCGCCGCTGCAGGAGCCGCGGAACCGGCCCCGCCGCCGGCACGCAGCGCGTTCAGCAACGCAGCGGGCACGCCGAGCGCGACGGCGCGGCCGTCGACGTCGATCGTGATGGTCTCCCTCTCCGCCCCCGGCATCGACGCGGCAATTTCCGGCGAGGCTGCCAGCGGTTCGGCGAACTCTGACTCGATCCAGGTTGTGTACACCCCGAGCTGGTCTGCGCGGTTGAACGCCTCGGACCGCACCACGGCCCGGTGGAAGGGAATCACCGTCGGCACGCCGCGGATCACCAGCTCATCCAGGGCGGCCCGGGCCCGGCGCAGGGCCTGCGGCCGGTCCTCGCCCCACACGATGAGCTTGGCCATCAGCGAGTCATACTCCGCCGGGACCACTGAGCCCGAGCGGACGCCGGAATCCATCCGGATGCCCGGGCCCGTCGGCGGTTCAAAGGCCTCGACCGGGCCCGGGCCGGGCAGGAAGCCGCGCGCCGGATCCTCGGCATTGAGCCGGAACTCGAACGCGTGCCCGTGCGGCGCCGGATCTTCGGTGAAGGACAGCGGCAGTCCGTCGGCAATGCGGAACTGCTCCCGGACCAGGTCGACGCCGGTGGTTTCCTCGGTGACCGGATGCTCCACCTGCAGGCGGGTGTTGACCTCCAGGAAGCTGATCAGCCCGTCGGGGGAGACCAGATATTCCACCGTACCGGCGCCGGTGTACCCGGCCTCGCGGCAGATGGCCTTGGCCGAGGCGTGGATGGTGGCACGCTGGTCATCGGTCAGGAACGGTGCCGGGGCCTCCTCGACCAGTTTCTGGTTCCGCCGCTGCAGGGAGCAGTCGCGGGTGCCCACGACGACGACGTTGCCGTGCGTGTCCGCCAGCACCTGTGCCTCCACATGCCGGGGCTTGTCCAGGAACCGCTCGGCGAAGCACTCGCCGCGCCCGAATGCGGACACCGCCTCGCGGACGGCGGACTCGAACGCGTCCTCGATGTCTTCGAGCCGGCGCGCGATTTTCATGCCGCGCCCGCCGCCACCAAAGGCCGCCTTGATGGCCACCGGCAGGCCGTACTCCTCGGCAAAGACGCGGACCTGCTCCGCGCTTTCGGCCGGGCCTTCGGTGCCGGGCACCAGCGGCGCTCCGGCGCGGACGGCAATGTCGCGGGCGGTGACCTTGTTCCCGAGATCGCGGATGGCCTGCGGCGCCGGTCCGATCCAGGTGAGGCCGGCGTCGAGCACTGCCTGCGCAAAGTCGGCGTTTTCGGACAGGAACCCGTAGCCGGGATGTACGCCGTCGGCGCCGGCTTTCTGCGCCGCCTCGATGAGCTTGGGAATGTTCAGGTAGGTGTCGGCGGAGGCTGAGCCGTGCAGGGGCAGCGCCTCGTCGGCGAGCCGCACGTGCAGGGCATCGGCGTCGGGGTCCGAGTAGACGGCCACGGATCCGATTCCGGCATCGGCACAGGCGCGGGCCACGCGCACGGCAATCTCGCCGCGGTTGGCGATCAGGACCTTCTTCATGGGGTTCCTTCCGGAAACAGGGCGTCGGCCGCGTCGGGGGAGAGCGGCGCCAGGGTATCGGGGTTCACGAACAGAAAGCGGACCGGATGGCCCGGCGGCAGCTGGGCGGCCACCGGCAGGTCCTCGGGCACGACGGCGGCAATCACCGGATAGCCGCCGGTCACCGGGTGGTCGGCGAGGAAGAGGACGGGAAGGCCCGACGGCGGGACCTGCAGCGAGCCTGCGACCACGCCTTCACTCGGCAGCTCGCCGTCGCGGACACGTTCCAGCGGACGGGCGGCGCCGTCGTCCTCGTCGGTGGTTAGACGCACGCCGATCCGGTTGGATTCGTTGGTGGTGCGCCAGGTGTGGCCGGTCAGGGCGTCGGCGGCGCCGGGGCCGAACCAGTCCTGCCGGGGGCCGGCGGTGATGCGCAGCAGGGTGGGAGTGTGGCCGTCGCCGAGGGTTCCCGGCCGGCCGCCGCTGCCCAGGGTACCGGGTTCGGGAGAGCCGACGGGGGCCGTGCCCGTGACGCCGCCGACCGGCAGCAGGGTTCCGGCGTCCAGCGGCACGGGTCCAATGCCGCTCATCGAGTCGGTGCTGCGGCTGCCCAGGACGGGCTCGACGGTTATGCCGCCGCGGACGGCCACATAGCTGCGGACTCCGCGGAAGGGGGCGCCCAAGGTGAGGATCTCGCCGTCGAGCAGCGCGAACGGAGCATTCAGGGGAGCCGGGCGGTCGCGCCCGCCGTCCGGGGACACGATGGCAGCGGGCAGTTCGGCTCCGGCCAGCGCCAGGACGGCGTCTCCGTGCGTGGTGAGTTCGAGGCCGCCGAAGAGGTTCTCGATCACCGCTGCGTCTGCCGCGTTGCCGACGAGGCGGTTGGCCTGCCGGGCGGAGCGGGTGTCGGCGGCACCCGAGGCCGAGACGCCCAGATCCGCGTAGCCGGGGCGGCCCAGGTCCTGGATCAGCGACTGCAGGCCGGGGGCGGACACTTCCAAGACGGAGTGCGTGATTCCATCACCCCTTAGCGCTTCGGATCCTCCCTCCGCCTCGCAAACTCGGTGAGGGGACCCTGATCCTTCGCTGCTCGCTCGTTCCTCGCTCGGCGATGCGGGGCTCACGGAATCCCGAACTCCGTCTTCTGCCCGCGTTACAGCCGCTTCAGCCGCTGAATGGGATAAGTCGACGAGTTCGCGGACGGGATTGAAGATGACGGTGTCGCCGGGGCGGATCAGGGCCGGGTCGGGGCGGTTGAGGTCCCACATGACGGCACTGGTGCGGCCGATCAGCTGCCAGCCGCCGGGGGATTCCCGCGGATACACCGCCGAGTAGTCGCCGGCCAGAGCCACTGACCCGGCAGGCACCGCGGTGCGCGGGCTGTCGCGGCGGGGGACGTTCAGGACCGGATCCCCGCCGGTCAGATAGGTGAAGCCGGGAGCGAATCCGCCGAATCCGCCCAGCCAGGAACTGCCGGTGTGGGCCTTGATGACGGCGTCCTCCGAGAGACCGGTGAGGCGGGCAACCTCGGCGAGGTCGGCGCCGTCGTACACGGTGTCGATGGTGACCGTGCGGGCTTCCGGGGAGTCAGCGCGGGCGAGATCCAGCGCCTGAATCCCGGCGGCCGCGGCAACCGTCTCACGCCGTCCGGCGAAGCGGACCAGAACGGTTCCGGCCGCGGCGAGGACATCAACCTGGCCGGGCAGCGGATGGGCTTTGAGCTGGGCGTCCAGCGCCGTGACGTCGGCCAGCGACGCGAGCTCGACCAGCAGCGCGCGGGTTCCCGCGGGCCGGATGCCGGCGATGGGCGAGGACGTCATACGAAGCTCTGGATGGTGACACCGGCGTTTTCCAAGCCGGTGCGCACGGCCCGGGCCATCGCGACTGCGCCGGGGGTGTCGCCGTGGACGCAGATGGAGGCGGCGTCCATGGGGATGACCGTGCCGTCCACGGCCGTGATGGTGCCTTCGGTGGCAAGGCGGACCATGTTGGCGGTGACCTGGTCGGCGTCGTGAATCACAGCGTTGGCTTCGCGCCGGGACACCAGGGTTCCGTCCGGGTTGTAGTTGCGGTCGGCGAAGGCTTCGGCAACACCGCGCAGGCCGGCGTCGGCAGCTTTGTCCAGGGCGACGGCGCCGGGCAGCAGCAGGACCGGCAGGTCCTTGTTGAAGGTACGGATGGCGTCGATGACGGCCTGCGCGTGGACCTCGTGGTGGACGATCGTGTTGTACAGGGCGCCGTGCGGCTTCACGTATTTGATCTCGCTGCCTGCCGCCCGGGACATGGCCTGCAGGGCACCCAGCTGATAGAGGACGTCGTCGTGCAGTTCCGTGTAGGAGCAGTCCAGGAAGCGTCGGCCAAAGCCGGCGAGGTCCCGGTACGCCACGTGCGCTCCGATGGTGACTCCGGCGGCGACGGCGTCGCGGCAGGTCTGCGCGATGGTGGACGGGTCTCCGGCGTGGAAGCCGCAGGCCACGTTCGCGCTGGAAACGGATTCGAAGACGGCGGCGTCGTCGCCCATCTTCCAGTTGCCGAAGGACTCTCCGACGTCGCTGTTCAGATCAATGACCGGCATGCTGGCCTCCGTACCTCTGGTGGGAGTTGGTATCCCTACAGTGTGCGCGATCACGTTGGATTGTTCAACAATCCGGGTAGTTTATTGCGTTGGCAGTCCGGTCAGGCCGTCCAGAATGATGCGCAAGCCCACCGCGAACTCGGCACCGAAGCTGTAATCCGCCTGCATGGCGCGGTCCATCGCCATCTCCGCCAGGTAGGGCAGCTCGCCGGCCGGGATGGAGCGGGCCATGGCCTGCACAATCTGCGGATCCGCATCGGGCACGCCGACCGGCAGCCCGGCCTCCTGCAGTGCAAAACCGTAGATATAGCTGTCCAGCAGGGCATACGCATGACCGGCTGCGTCCAGTGAGAAGCCCGACCGGCGCAGCACGCCGAGCGTGGCGTCGTGGTGGCGCAGATTGGCGGTGCCCGGCGTCGTGCGCGTTTCCATCAGACCCACCGCCCACGGGTGGCGGGACAATGCCGCCCGCATGCCGTGGGCACGGGCCTCCATGGCTGCACGCCATCCGCCGGGCGTTTCGGAGGGCACCTGCACCTCGTCAAAGACGAGGTCGACCAGCCCGTCCAGGATGTCCTCCTTGTTGGCCACGTGATGGTAGAGCGACATCGGCTGCACCGACAGATCCGAGGCCAGGGAGCGCATGGTCAGGGAGCCTAGTCCGCCGTCGTCCGCAATGCGGGCGGCAGCCTGGAGCACCCGCTCGCGGGTCAGCGGCTGGCGGGGGTGTGCGGAAGCGTTTATGGAAGTCATTGCGGGCAGTCTACCGCTGCCTTACTTTGTAAGGTACGGTCGCTCTTACTTTGTAAGGCTGATGTGTTTCAGAAGGAACTTCCTCGAAAGGACCGCCATGTCCCGCACGTCACGCACCTCCAATAACGCCCTATCGTCTGACCCCTCCGCTCCGTCCACTCCGTCCGCCACTCTGTCCGCCGCCCCTGCCGCTTCGTCGCCGGCCGGCTTGCCGGCTGCAGCCCCCGCCGTGCTGCAAATCGGGTACGGCGGCCCGGAGGTCCTGCGTCTGGCCGAGCGTCCGCTTCCTCAGCTGGGGGACGCAGAGGTGCTGGTGCAGGTACGCGCCGCCGGGCTGGCGCGCGGCGCCTGGCACATGATGACGGGCAAACCGTATCTGCTCCGCGCGGCCGTCGGGCTGCGCCGGCCGCGGCAGCCGGTGATTGGTCACAACCTCGCCGGCACCGTGGCCGCCGTCGGCGCCGCCGTCACTCGTTTCCGTGTCGGGGATGAGGTGTATGGAATCGGCCGGGGCACCTTTGCCGGCTTCTCCGCTGCAGCCGAGGAGAAGCTGACGCTCAAGCCCGCCGGTCTGGACTTTGTGCAGGCGGCAGTGGTTCCGGTGTCAGGGCTGACTGCGTTGCAGGCCCTGGACGCCGCAGGGGTGGCCGCGGGGATGAAGGTCCTGGTGCTCGGGGCGGCCGGCGGCGTCGGCAGTTTTGCAGTGCAGATGGCCCGGGCGGCCGGGGCCGAGGTGACCGGCGCGTGCAGTGCCGGCAAAGCGGAGTTTGTCCGGTCGCTTGGTGCGGCGGGGACGATTGACTATGCACGGGAGGACTTCGCTGCCGCCGGGCCCCGCTTTGACGCGATTATCGACGTCGGCGGCAACCCGTCCCCGGCCCGCCTGCGCCGCGCACTGGCGCCCGGCGGCACCGCAGTGCTTGCCGGCGGGGAGGGAGGCAACCGGCTGACCGGGACCATCTTCGAGCGGCAGGCCGGTGGTGCGGTCCTGTCGCTTTTCGGCAACCGCCGGCTGACGGGGCTGATGTGCCGGGAGAACGGTAAAGACCTTGAACGCGTTTCCGCCATGATCGAGGCAGGCGAGGTGGTGCCGCGCATCGACAGCCGGTATCGGCTGGCCGACGTGGCCGAGGCGATGCTGCGGCTGGAATCCGGCCGGGTGTGCGGCAGCGTCGTCCTGGTCCCGTGAGCTTCCGGGCGCCGGCGGTCGGGTGGGTGCAGCAAAAATGAGGACAACGGTGGAGCCCATGCGGGTCCACCGTCGTCTCCGTTCTGGAAGTGCTAGTCCATCCGTTTCAGGGCCAGCACCGGGATCTCGCTGGCATTGCTTCCGCGGTCCGTCCTGCAGCTCCACATGAGGATTGGCCTGCATATTGGACGACCAGCCGGGTGTTTGCCTCGAGAGCGTGTTTGCCGCGACAGCGCAGTGGGACATTGCAAGGCATCAAGGCACCTCGGACGCCAGCTCTCGCTGCATAACCTGCCGCCGGCCGCATATACACACTCACGAGCGGTGTAGGGCTGCTGTTGACGGGGTAAGAACCAGCAGCACCTAGCCGCAGGAAAGTGCCGCCCGCTGGGAGCGGGCGGCACTTGTGCTGGCGTCTTTTACCCAACCGGGGTTGGATCTCCGGAAAAGTACTATTCGCTTTGTTAGAAATCATAAAATGTACGGGTCAGGGCCTAAATTTTTCCGATTAGGAATTTACGACTGAAACGCCGTCGTTACCAGCCTGCAGCTGCACCCAATATTCGGAACTGCCGGCACCCTGGAACATCTGGTAAGTGGACTGAATTTGTGCCACGGCAGGACCATTAGCATCCTCGGTGTACTTTGTCGCTGTATACACGGGCCGGGTGCAGGTTCCGGCGGCGCACTGCTGTGTTGTGTTTCCGGCGTGGGTAATCGAGTCGGGTGCACCGTTCACTATCTGGTAGCTAGCTACAAAGCCGATGTTGACGTTGACCCAGTTGTTGCTCACGGTGCAATTCTCCGATATGGAATACCCGCTGCCCGAGGTGGTGGTGCAACCCGTTAGTTCAGCAAGCGGAGACGCGACCCCCTCCGGCAGGACAGTGGGCTTTTCAGCTGAGTGGATGGAGATGGAGCCGTCGCCGTAGCGCTTAACTGAGACAGTTTCTCCATTGGTCGACCAGTCTTCCACGGCTACGGGGGCTGCGTCCGGGTTGCTGTTGTCCCACGAGGTGCCACTTTCGAGGTTGTCAATCAGGACGTCCTGGGTCTCGCCGGGAACCAAGTACTTATCGAACGTTGCTCGCATTTCCTGTTCCTCAGGGGCGGAGATTTGCCCGGCTTCGGCGGAGGCGGGTGCGGCCATTCCCAAGCTGCCTATTGCTACAGCTCCGGCAGCAATAAAAGTAGAGGCAGTAATTTTCTTCAGCGTATTCATGTCGTTCCCTTCAGTGGCGTTGAACGTGTCATTGCCCGGTAGGACATTTATAGCCTTGCAGGCCCGCCAAAGAATTGAAAGGAATATGGCAACTTTTCTACAACGTTACCAGTCTGTTATTGTACCGTTATCCTTTTGTTATGTGCGCGGAGTGCATTTTCCTGTAATGGAGTGCCCTTATGGCGGTGGGTTCGGCCCGTGTAGGGCGGCTTGGAAAGGGCTCTGCGGCATCATCGATGATTATGGATATTAGGAGCCGCCCGGCTTGGAGTACACGCAGGTACAGCGACCTTTTGGGTTTTGATGCCACTGGCCCCGGTAGTAGAAACCCCAAATGGCAGCAAGAATACGACGACGGCGGAGCCCAAGCGGTTCCGCCGTCGTCGTATGCGTGTGTAAGGGGTTAGCCCATGCGTTCCAGGACCAGCACCGGGATCTCGCGGTCGGTGTTCGCCTGGTAGTCGGCATACGGGGGATAGGCGGCGACGGCCCGCTCCCACCACGCGGCCTTCTCCTCGCCGGTGACTTCGCGGGCGCGCATGTCCCACTTCTGCGGTCCGTCCTGCAGCTCCACATGGGGGTTGGCCTGGATATTGAAGTACCAGACGGGATGCTTGGGAGCGCCGCCCAGGGAAGCGACGACGGCGTAGTCGCCGTTGTGCTCCACCCGCATCAGCGGCGTCTTGCGCAGCTTTCCGGACTTCGCACACCGACCGTGGTCAGCAGGATGACCGGACGGCCGCCGAGGGTGGTGCCCTCGGTTCCGCCGGAACTTTCGATCAGCTCCGCCTGCTCGCGGGCTCGTTTGCTGGAACTGGGGGCATATTCACCGGTAAGGGGCATGGGCACCAGTCAACCCCTTTGCCGCCGTGAGGTCCAGCCGTGGTTACCCGCCCGGACGGACGGGCACAGTGGATGACCGGGGAACGAGTACGGGCGGCAACAGTACGGAGGAAACCTCGCGGCCCGCGATCCGGTCCATCAGGAGGGCGACGCTTATCCTGCCCATGGAGTCGATGTCTGACCGGACGGAAGTCAGGGGCACGGGGAGTTCAGCCCCCAGCCCCACATCGTTATAGCCCATCAGGGACAGGTCGGCGCCGACCGTGCGTCCGGCGTCGCGCATGGCCCCCATGACGCCGACGGCGGTGTAGTCGTCAACGGTGAAAACAGCCGACAGTGCCGGTTCCACGGCCGCCAGTTCCGTGCCGGCGCGGCGTCCGGCGGCGACGCCGAAACCCGTCGCCGCTACCCGGGCGTCCGGAACGGGCCAGCCGGCGGCCGCATACACTTCGCGGAACCCCGCGGTGCGGTCCCGTCCCGTGCTGGCCAGGGGATCGGCGGCAGCTACACCAACGTGTCTGTGGCCCAGCTCCAACAGATGCCGCGCGGCCAACCGGCCGCCCTCGGCGTCATCCGTGCTGACGGACACATGGCCGGGCAGGGTGCGCATGGCCAGGACATAGGGGACGGCGCCGGCTGCCAGCTCGTCGGCCAAGGTGTCACCCTGCCGGGCGTCGGCCAGGATGACGCCGTCAATGCGGCGTGCCAACAGCGCACCCAGCCGTTCGGTTCGGACCAGGGGGTCATCCAGCCCGTTGGACACCACGGCGCCATAGCCCTGGGCCGCGGCTTCGGCATCCAGTCCGCCGTACATAGTGGCCAGGACAATATCGGTGAGCCGGGGAACCAGCACTCCAATCAGGCGGGAGTTGCCGGTGCGCAAGGCCGCGGCGGCGGTGTCCCGCCGGTAGTTCAGAGTGCGGGCGGCTGCGCGGACGCGCTCCACTGTGGCGGAACTGATCCGCACGGGGCGTTCGGCCAGGGAACGGGACGCAGTGGACGGATGCACCCCGGCCAACCGGGCAACGTCTTCCAGCGTGGCCGGACGTGAGGGACGCCGCTGACTGTTTGCACCGATGATGCGGGCCTTCCCGGAGAAGCGGTTATGGAACAACGGGCAGGGGGCTCCTGCCGGAAGAGCAAGTCTAGACCCGACCGCGGGCCGCAACCGGCAATTTAACCGAAAAGAATTCAAGAATTTACACGGCGAAATCAGGCCGCGAAATATTCAGGTAATTCCTTAAAAGATCTGGACTAGTGGGGTTCGGCATGTGAGGGTAGTGCCCAACCCGGCGTGCAGCCGGGCACTCCCGCCCCGGCGGGGTGTTTTTTTTGGCAGTTGCGCAATCGATTGCATTTAGGAGGACGAGTGCCTGGTCTTTATACAGCTGATGCCGGCGCCGCCGAGTGGCTGGATTCGGCCCTCACGGATCTTGCCGAATTCCGCAGTACCGGCCGGCCCGGGTGGACCCGCGAGGTCTTCAGCGAGTCCTACCGGGAATCCCGTCACTGGGTCGCCGACAAGATGCGCGCCGCGGGGCTGCAGGTTCACGTTGATGATGCGGGAAATATCATCGGCCGCCTGCCCGGCAGGAACCCGGCGGCCCCGCCGCTGGTCACCGGATCACACACGGACACCGTCGACGGCGGCGGGCGGTTTGACGGGGTCGTCGGCGTCCTCGGCGGACTGGCCGCGGTGGAAACCCTCCGGGAATCGGGGACCGTCCTCGGCCGGGACCTGCTGGTTGTCGACTTCCTCGGGGAGGAGTCCAACCCGTTCGGCCTTAGCTGCCTCGGCAGCCGAGCCCTGGCCGGGGAACTCACGCCCCGGGACCTCGCCCGCACCGACTACTCGGACCGCACCCTGGCATCCGCGTTTGAGGACTTCGGCCTGGACCCTTCGGACCTGCTCGGCAGGGCAGCCTGGACCGGAACACGGCGGCCGCACGCCTACCTGGAACTGCACGTTGAGCAGGGCCCGGTGCTGGAGGCCCGCGGAACCGAGATCGGCATCGTCACGGCGATCACCGGAATCGAACGTCTGGTCGCCAGCTTCACCGGCACCCCCGACCACGCCGGCACCCGTCCCATGGACGACCGCCGGGACGCGATGGTCGCCGCGGCGGAAGCCGTTCTGGCCATCAGGGCCGAAGGCTGCGGCGCACCCGAACACGGCGTCGCCACCGTCACCCGGCTGGAGAATGCTTCCAGCTCGCCCAACGTGGTTCCCTCACTGGTCCGGCTGCACGGCGAAGTACGCAGTGTCGACGAATCCTGGTTAACCGGCACCCGCCGCCGGCTGGCCGAGGAGATCGCCGCCCGTGCCGGCCAGCACGGCGTCGAGGCGGACCTGAGCTGGACCACCGACAACGCGGTGGTCCGGTCGGCACCCGGAGTCCAGGATTTGGCCGCCGCCGCCTGCGACGCAGCTGGTGTTTCCTGGCTTCCCGTCCCCAGCGGCGCCACGCACGACGCCGTCCACATGGCTGCGCTGGCGCCCATGGGAATGATCTTTGTTCCCTCGGCCAACGGCAAAAGCCACTGCCCGGAGGAATTCACTGCCACCGGGCAGATCGCCACCGGCGTCAGGGTGCTCGCAGACACCCTGATCCGGCTGGACACGCACCACTTCCCCCACCCTCCACGCACGCACTGAAGGAGCCAACCCCCATGAGCTCGTCACTTCTCATCCTGCCGCGCAACGGCAGCTCAACGGACATCCTGGAAATTGCCAACATCCCCATCCTGTGGGTCTTCGCGCTGGCGGTATTTGCCGTCGTCATCATTCAGAGCCTGATCTATATGCGGGCAGCAACCGCCGCCGGACCGGCCGCAGAAATCAGCCCGGCGGAGCTCAAAGCGTCCTTCCGCGCAGGGGCCGTGGCTGCCATCGGCCCCTCACTGGCCGTGGTGCTCGTGAGCATCGCGCTGCTGTCCCTTTTCGGCACACCCGCCGTGCTGACCAGGATCGGGCTTGTCGGGTCGGCCGCCACTGAAACGGCGTCGGCCAGCATTGCGGCCGGAACCATGGACGCTGTTCTGGGCGGCGAGGGATACAACCAGACCGTCTACGCCGTCGCGTTCACCGCCATGAGCCTGTCCGGTGCCATGTGGATGGTCTGCTGCCTGATCTTTACCCCGCTGCTCAAGCGCGGAGACAGCAAGCTGCGCGACGTCAACCCGGCCCTGATGTCGATCATCCCCACCGCGGCCCTGCTCGGTGCCTTCGCCAGCCTGGGCATCGCCGAACTGCCCAAGAGCAGCGTGCACGTCCTGACGGTGGTTGCCTCCGCCATTGTCATGGGGATGTGCCTCTTCTTGGCGAAGAAGCTGAACGCACCCTGGCTGCGGGAGTGGGGCTTGGGGATTTCCATCGTCCTGGGGCTGGTCATCGCCTACATCGCCCACACCTCCGGCCTCGCCGCCTAGCCCGCGCCCCAACGACTGTTCGAGGAGAACCTGATGTCAACATCTGCACTGGCCGCCGATTCCGCCGCCAGCCTTGCCCGTTTCGACAAGACCACCTCCCGCTGGGGCCGGCTCACCATGCTTGCCGCCCTGCTGCTGTCCCTCGCCGGCCCCGCCTACCTGGTGTTTTTCGCCGATCTCGGCATTACCGGCACCATGGTCTGGACCGCCGCGCTCGCCGTCGGCGCCTCCTTCTTTGTGCTCTGGTTCGTTGAACCGATTACCTATTACCCGGTGCTGGGCCCCGCGGCCATGTACCAGGCGTTCATGATCGGCAACATCGCCAACAAGCTGCTGCCCTCCGCGATGGTCGCCCAGGCGACCATCGGGGCCAGGCCCGGCACCAAGAAAGCGGACTTCTCGGCCCTGATGGCCATTTGCGGCGCTGCCATGGTCCACGTCTTCTCCATGCTGGTTTTCGTCGGCCTGCTGGGCACCTGGCTCCTGACCCTGATTCCCGTCCAGGTCATGGACGTGGCCCGGCTCTACATCTTCCCGTCCATCATTGGCGCCGTGATCGTCCAGCTGGTGGTTTCCGCCAAGCAGCCGCGCGTCACCCTGGTGGCCGTGGCCGTGGCCCTGGTTGTCGTCTTTGTGGTGGTACCGCTGGTCCCGGCCCTGGCCAAGCTCTCCACCGGGCTTACGGTGCTGCTGACCGCTGCCCTCGCCTGGTGGGTCCGGGATCGAAAAACAGCGGGAGCGGCACCTGAACTCGTCAACTGACCCCGCGCCTGCCCTTGTTCCCGCCCGCCTCCTACTCCTACCCCTTACCGTCTCCGAAAGGCCCATCCCATGACCAATGACATTCTTGCCAGCCACGGTTACAGCACAGCCGATCAGCAGAAGCTGCAGGAAACCTACCGGTACCTGCATGCAAACCCGGAGCTGTCCATGCAGGAAACCAATACATCCAAATTCCTGCTCGGCCGCCTGGAGGAGCTGGGACTGGACGCCTTCCTCTGCGGCGGCACCGGCGTCGTCGGGGTACTGCGCAACGGCCCCGGACCCGTGGTTGGTTTCCGCGCGGACACCGACGGGCTTCCCATCGGCGAAAACACCGGACTGGAGTACGCCAGCACGGCCGAGGGCACCCTGGAAGACGGGACCCGGGTACCGGTGATGCACGGCTGCGGACATGACACCCACATGGCCGTGGCCCTGGCCGCCGCCGAGCTGCTGGCCCGAAGCACCGGCAGCTGGTCCGGAACCGTGGTCTTCATCTTCCAGCCCGGCGAAGAGACCGCTGCCGGTGCCCGTGCCATGCTGGCCGACGGCTTGTGGGAAAAGGCCCCGCAGCCGGAGGTGGTGTACGGCCAGCATGTGTGGCCGGGTGTGGCCGGCGGCCTGGAAATCAGCAGCGGCACCGCCATGGCCATGGCAGACTCCTGGAAAGTCACGGTACTGGGACGGCAGGCCCACGGTTCGCAGCCGGAGAAGTCCATTGATCCCATCGTGCTGGGCGCCCACATGATCGTGCGGATCCAAACCATCCTCTCGCGGGAGGTCCCGCCCCGGGAGTCAGCGGTGGTCACCGTGGGCACCTTCCACGGCGGCCTGAAGGAAAACATCATTCCCGCCAGCGCGGAGTTCACGCTCAACGTCCGCACCTTTGAGCCGGCGGTGCGCGATCAGGTACTCACCGCCCTGCGCCGCATCATCACAGCCGAAGCCGCAGCCTCCGGCGCGCCCGAGCCGGTGATCGAAGAAATCTCGAGCTTCCCCCGCTGCTACAACGATCCCGCTGCCACCGCCGAGGTAACGGAGCAGCTGCGCTCCGCGCTGGGGGAGGACAACGTCCGCGATGTGCCCCCGGTCATGGGCAGCGAGGACTTCGGCCTGCTGGCCGACGCGATCGGGGTGCCTTCGGTGTACTGGATGTTCGGCTCCACCCTTTCCGAAAGGCTCAACAGCGAAACCCCGGTACCGGGCAACCACCATCCGGAATTCGCACCGGCGCCCGAACCCACTCTGGAAACCGGTCTGACCGCGGCACTGGCCGCGATCCGGACCCGGGTCGGCGGAGCAGGAGCCTAGCCGTGGCTCTGTCGGCATCATCCCGGGAGCTGCAGTCCCTGACCGCTGTGGAACTCACCGCTGCGATCCGCTCCCGGAAGGTCTCGGCCCGCGAAGCCCTGGACGCACATCTGGACCAGATCGCCGAGGTGAACCCGGCCATCAACGCAGTGGTCACGCTCGACCCGGAGGGCGCCCGCGACCGTGCAGCGGCTGCCGACCAGGTCACCGCGTCCGCCGGCGACGACCCGCTGCCGCCGCTGCACGGACTGCCCATGACCCACAAGGACACGCACAACACCAAGGGGATGCGCACCACTCAGGGATCGCCGCTGTTGCGGGACTTCATACCTGACGCCGATGACCTGATCATCGCGCGGCTGAAGGCAGCCGGGGCGGTGACGACCGGCAAAACCAACGTGCCGGAATTCGCCGCCGGGTCGCACACCTTCAACGAGGTCTTCGGAACCACCACCAACCCCTATGCTCCGGACCTGAGCGCCGGCGGCAGCAGCGGCGGGGCAGCGGCGGCGCTGGCGGCCAGGATCCAAACGGTCAGCGACGGCAGCGACATGGGCGGATCGCTGCGCATACCGGCGTCGTTCTGCAATGTGGTGGGTTTCCGGCCCTCGGCCGGCGTGGTTCCGGTGTGGCCCGTCCGGGACCTGTGGGGCTGGCTGGGCCGCAGCGGGCCAATGGCCCGGGATGTCGCGGACATAGCACTGATGCTGACCGCGGTGGCCGGCCCGCATCCGGCCGAACCGTCGAAGAGCGCGGTCCGGGCCGAGGACTTTGCCCGGCCGCTGGTGCGGGATTTGTCCGGCCTGCGGGTCGGCTGGACGCCGGACTTCGGGCTGGGCGTTCCGGTGGATCGGGAAGTGCTCAAGGTGCTTGAAGCCCAACTGGCAGTGTTTGAGGAACTCGGCGCGAGGGTGGAACAGGCCTGCCCTGATCTTCAGGATGCAGACACAGTGTTCAGGAACGTGCGCGCCCTGGAATTCGTCCAGATGCTCGGGGACACGGTGCGGGAGCACCCCGAGAGCATCAAACCCGAGATCCGCTGGAACGTGGAACAGGGCTGGTCCCTGACCGGACAGGATGTGGTTGACACTGCCGCGGCGCGGACCCGATTGCATCTGTCGGTTCAGGAATTCTTTGGCCGGTATGACATTCTGCTGGCGCCCGCCGCGCAGGTCCTGCCCTTCGACGCGGAGCTGCGCTATCCAACCAGTATCAACGGCGAGGAGCTGACGACCTATCTGGACTGGATGCGTTCGGCCTGCCTGATTTCGGCGACGGGGCTGCCCGCATTGTCGATGCCCGCAGGGTTCAGCAGCGGGGGCTTGCCGGTAGGACTGCAGATGGTGATGAACCACGGGGAAGATTTTTCCCTGCTGCAGGTGGCACGGGCCTTCGAGCAGGCAACAGGATTTGCCCGCCGAGCACCGGGAGGAGCGTGAACCGCGAACGGTGCGGGGATGCGGTTGACCGGGTGAAAACCACCCCCTAGCCTTCTTCTGCACTCGCACCGGCAGGAGCCCGGGACTTTTATCCCGGGCTCCTGCTGCGTCCGCGGCCGGAAGGTGCCGCCCAGGCTGCTACAGCTGGCGTTTTATTCCCGTCCCGGAACCCTAGGTGCGGGCCTGTACAAGGTTGGCGAACGGCAACCGGCCGTGTAGCCCGAGGAACTGTGCGTGATACGCAGCCAGGGCTGCGTTGAGCTCCTCCGCGGGCAGCTCCTTCCACGCCACGAGAAGGTCCTCCGCATCGGTTAGCTGCCAGATCAACCGGCCGTCCCAGTGTCCCGGCGGCTTTCCGTTGCCGAAATCCAGGAATTCCGAGATCTGGCGGCGGAGCCCGCGGTTGCCCTTGCTGCCGGCGCCGGCCTTGCCGATGAACAGGACGTCCGCGTCGGGAACCCATTCCGCGGAGAGCTCGGTACGCGACAGGGAAGGGTTCTTCTTCTTGAAAACCCCGGCCGTGCTGACGGCAAGGAACCGCGGTTCAAATTCAGCGGGCCGCAGCAGAACAAAGATTCCCTGACGATGCGGAATCCGGTTCACGTCCAAAGACATGATGGGCCGGAAGCCGGTAAACCCGTCGCCGGTGAGTGATTTCTTGTTCAACGGCATTGGATTCCTTGGAGCTGGGGGTGGATGGCGGTGCCTGTGCATCGACACGTGCAGGGAGATTCGCCCCTTCGATGGTACCGGCCCGGGCACAGCCCTCTGCTCCTCCGGTTGGATGGAGCGGGGTCCCGTTTAGGAGGGGCGGAAGTTATCCCCAACTGTTGAGCTGTCTGCCCGAAGTCAGCCGGTGTCGCTGACAATGAGGAAACGGCGCTGCGAGGGCCTTGCAATCACTTCGTTCTGAGGCCGGAAGCCGCGCACACCCACCTCTTGGGGGAAACATGGACAACAGGTTCGAATCGGCTTATCCGCAGGATTCACAACAGCCGCAGCCCGGTAATCCGCCGCTGCCTCGACCCCCTGAAATGGCAGCTGCCACTTTTCGGCAGCGGCCCGGTCACGCGAATCCTCCCGGTTACCCGCAGCCGCCGCAGCGGGTGAAGACCGTGAGATGGCTGGCAGCTGGCTCGGTGGTCGCGGGCGTACTGTGCGTGGTGGATATCGCAGCCCTAGGGTTGGCACTTGTGGTTGGCCCCGTGGGGATCGCCCTGGCCGTTGCCGCCCTCATTATCGGAAGGAGGAATATGTCGATGGCCACGGCGGCGGCGATCACCGGACTTGTGCTGTCTGCCGTGACATTCTTCCTTCTCCTCGCCCAGCTGCTGATCTGGATCCTTTTTCAGGGATGGTATTTCTGGGCCTCGGGCGCAGGGTGAATCCGAGCCGGTGCCGTCGCCTGAGCCGGAACTGAAGCAGGTCAAGCGGTTATGGGCGGCCGGTAGGCGAAATGCGGCAGGATGCAGTGCGGCTACGCGGCACCGCCGTTGGCGTAGAGGACTTGGCCGTTGATCCACCGGCCGGGTCCGGCAAGGAAGGCGACTGCCTCGGCAATATCCTCCGGCGTCCCGAGCCGTTCCATCGGGTTGAGTTTGGCGATGGCGTCGATCTGTTCCTGGGATTTCCCGTTAAAGAACAGGGGAGTGGCGGTTGGGCCCGGGGCTACGGCGTTGACCGTGATGTTCCGTCCGCGCAGTTCACGGGCCAGAATCAGGGTCAGCGCTTCCACTGCACCCTTTGATGCGGCATAGGCGCCGTAGCCGGGCGGCTGCAGCCGGGTAATGGAGGTGGAGAAATTGATGATGGCTCCGCCGCCGCGCAGGTGGCGCGCGGCCAGCTGATCGACGATGAAGGTGCCGCGGACGTTGGTGCGCTGGATCCGGTCAAAGGTCTTCAGATCCATTTCGGCGACAGGTCCCAGGGGCATAATGCCCGCCGTGTGGACGAGCACGTCAACACCGCCGAACGCGGCGTCGGCTTCCACGAACATCTCCTGCATCTGTCCTTCCTCTGCCACATCGCCGCCGAAAACGACGGCGGTGCCGCCTGCCCGGACGACGCCGTCGGCCGTTTCCCGGGCTGCGTCGCGGTTCCCGCTGTAATGGACAAGAATCTGGGCGCCGTCGCGGGCGAGCCGCAGCGCGGCGGCCCGGCCGATGCCGCCGGAGCCGCCGGTGACGATCACGCTGCGCGGCGATGACAGTGCCATGGGAGTCTCCTTAGGGAATGGGCCGGCGGAAGGCGCCGTCCTGCCTGCGCATATTCTGCCTACCGGATTCCGGCGCGTGTAGGGTGCTCGGGTTAAGCAGACGACTTGCCGTGCCAATCGGAGAATACGACGGGCAACGCCGCGGAGGAACAAAGCTCCCGGCGCGGTCAAAACCCGCCGTGACCTGCGCCGATGCCGGAACCTGAAAGAATGGGAACAACCGGCTGGTCGGCGTGCCCGCCGGACATCCCTGCCCAGACCGCCTCACGCCCGTGAAATGGAGTTCCACCCATGTCTTCTTCTGATTCCTCCGCCCAGCCCTTCGGTGTTGCCGCCGCGCAGCGGGTTACCGTTTACGGCGCGCAGGACCGTCCGGAGGTGGCACCGTACCTGCCCGAGCAGGCGCTTGTAGCCGAGCCGGGCTCGCGCATGCCGGCCGACGTCGTCATTCTGTTTGTGGGGACCGCAGCTGACCTGGCCCATGATCTGACCGGCGCCGCCGCTGCCGTGGAGCCCGGCGGGGTGCTGTGGGTCTGCTTCCCGACTGTGGCGGCGGAAGGCCAGGAACTCGACATCAACCGGGACACCGTGGCCTCGCTGCTGCAGACCAACAACTGGCAGCCGCTGGCCGATGCAGTCCTCGGGGAGAACTGGTCCGCCGTCCGCGGCCAGCCGTCCGGGGAGTAGCGTCCCGCCCAATTTCTACAACACGTAGAACAGAGGGTACTGTGATATCCGGAAACGGGTTTTCCGGTCGCGGTCTCTTTGATGCAGATAATGCGCTGCGGGTTCCGAACCTGCTGGGCCTGGGCAATTTCCACGGTCCACGAACAATGCGGCAAAGGAGCCCGAAGTGCTGTCAGATACATCCCGCCCGGTAATTGAGGCAACATTGCCCGTGGTGGGGGAGCATATCGGCGAAATTGCCCGGCGCTTCTACGCGCACATGTTCAACGAGAAACCGGAACTGCTGGACGGATTGTTTAACCGGGGAAATCAGGCCGGCGGAAAGCAGCAGCTGGCCCTGGCCGGTTCGGTGGCGGCATTCGCCGGCTACCTGGTCAACAAGCCCGATGAACTGCCGGACCATTTGCTGTCGCGGATTTCCCACAAGCATGTGTCCCTCGGCCTGCGGCCCGAGCAGTATGGGGTAGTCCACAACCACCTGATGTGGGCGATCGGGGACGTGCTGGGCGCAGCAGTCACCGCCGAGGTGGCTGCTGCTTGGGATGAGGT
The DNA here is from genome assembly GCF_054792395.1 of Arthrobacter sp. Z1-15. NCBI lineage: Bacteria > Bacillati > Actinomycetota > Actinomycetes > Micrococcales > Micrococcaceae > Arthrobacter > Arthrobacter sp. Z1-15. Next base: position 680,412 of record NZ_CP096454.1, read on the forward strand.
CTATTGGCTGATGGCCAACGTCCTCATCAATGCGGAACGGGACCTGTACTCCGCGGCGGACCTGGCTCCCGAGGACGTCTGGCGCACCTGGCGGGTGGTGCGGAAGATCCGCGAGACCGACGACGTCGTGACCTTCGTGGTCGAACGCACCGATGACCGGGACGTGCTGCTCTCCCTGCCGGGACAGTACGTTTCGCTGAAAGCGCTGATGCTCGACGGCGTCCACCAGCCGCGCCAATACAGCCTTACCCGCGCCGACGACGGCCGGTACCGCCAGTTCTCCGTCAAGCGCGTGCACGGCCAGTCCACCCCGGACGGGGAGGTCTCCAACCTGCTGCACTCCACGGTGGAAGTGGGTGATGAGGTGCTGCTCTCGGCTCCGTTCGGTGACGTGGTGCTTCAGTCCAGCGTCCGGCCGGTGGTTTTCGCCAGTGCCGGCATCGGCATTACACCCATGGCCGGAATGATTTCCCACCTCGCCCAGTCCGCGTCCCTGCGGCAGGTGACCTTGCTGCATGCCGACAACTCGGCCGCTTCCTTTGCCCTGCGGGACCAGGTCCAAGCGGATCTGGCCAAGCTGTCCCGGGCCTCGTCACTCACCTGGTTCCTGGAACCCTCCGGCGACGCGCAGCCGGACAGCGAGTTCACCGGCTTCATGGACCTGAGCGCAGTGGACCTTCCGGCCGACGCCGAGTACTACCTGTGCGGGCCCCTGCCGTTCATGCAGGCTGTCCGCAGTTCGCTGATCGCCCGCGGAGTCCCGCCCCGGGACATTCAGTACGAAGTGTTCGGGCCCGACCTCTGGCTCGCCGACTTCCAGTAGGAGCTGCCGCGACGGGGAGCGTGCCCAGGGCCTACCCCTGCTGCTCCGCCGCCCACTCGGCCACCCGCCGCGCGCTTTCCTCCTCGGACAGATCCTCTACCCGGGTCATGACGGACCAGCGCACCCCGAACGGATCACGGATGCTGGCGAACCGGTCACCGCTGACGAAGGTGGCCAGCGGTTCCCGGACCACGGCGCCTGCCGCTACGGCGCGGGCGACGACGTCGTCCACACTGGAGCAGTACAGGCCCATGGAATAGCAGTCCCCGTCGCCGGCCGGCGGAGGCGCCAGGCCGTAGTCGGGATGGGGTTCGCCAAGCTGCAGCCTCCCGGTGCCGAAGTCCAGATCTGTGTGCACGACGACGCCGCCCATCTCCGTCACATCGACCACCCGGGCGCCGAAAACGTCCCGGTAGAACTCGATGGCTTCGCGGGCTCCCGGAACGGCCAGAAACGGTGTGAGACTGGTGGAACCGTGCGGCAGGCCGTTGGCGGTGTACGCGCCGGTGACGCCCGTAACGGGCGCGGTACCCTGATCCCGGGCTGCAGACTTCTCTGTCGTTGTGGTGTTCTCTGAAGTAGTCATGGTGTCAGGCTAGGGAAAAGCCGGCAGCCCGAGCTTGAAGATTCGCGACAAGCACTCCGGATCGCCACCGCCCGGGAAGGAGGAAACCGTGGACGAACGAGGCCTGCTCTATCCGGCACGGTTGCCCGCCTTCCACCGTCTGCCTCCGCCGCAAGTGCTGGAAGACCGCGTCCGCTGGTTCTGGATTCCGGAATGGAACCTCGGCGCCGGCGTCATCTCGCGGCAGGACATCCTGCCGTTCCCCGCCCTGAACCTCGTCATTGGGCCCGAAGGTGTCAGCCTCTCCGGCCCGGCCACGCGCAGTTCACACCGGAACCTGCGCGGCCGCGGCTGGGCAGTGGGCGTGCTGCTGCGCCCGGCCGCGGTGCCTGCCTTCACCTCCGATCCCGGCGCCCTGCGCGACGCCGAAGTTCCGTATTCGGCCCCGGACCTGCACGCTGCCGTCCTCGCCGCGATGGGCTCCGAAACAGGAGAGCAAACCGGCGGCGGCGCCAATGACTCCCACGGGAACGAGAACGGGAACGAGAACGGGAACGACGACGGCGGAGTCGCCCGCCGCGCCCGCGCCGCCGCCGTCGTCGTGTCCTGGCTCCAGACGAAGATTCCCGTTCCGGCGGCCGAAGCCCGGCTGGCCAACCGGCTGGAGGACCTGATCCGCACGGATCCGTCGCTGACCCGGGTGGATCAGGCCGCGGATCGGCTGGGCGTCTCCGTCCGCACCCTGCAGCGGCTGGCCCGGCGCCATGTCGGGCTGCCTCCGCTGGCGATGATCCGCCGCTACCGGTTGCAGGAGGCAGCCGACCGGCTGCGCTCGGACCCCGGCGCCGTCATTGCAGACGTTGCCGCCGACCTGGGCTACGCAGACCATGCCCACCTCGCCGCAGCCTTCCGTGATGTCCTGGGCCTGCCGCCCAGCGGCTACCGCCGGGCAGCGGCTCCGGGGACCGGGGAAGCCCCGGCCACCGAGCAAGCCGAGGGGTAGACAGAGGCCCGGGCCCGCCAACAGGACCACGCGCACCCAGGGGCCGGTGCGGTTGCAATTAGGTAACTATGCTTGCCTGCCGCCCTCCGCGGTGGGATTGTTGTCCCCGCCTGCAAATCCGGGACGGCCGCTCCGTCCCGGTGGCGCTACAGCGTTGTACCCGTCCGATCCAGCCCAAGCACTACAGCGTGGCCCCGCCTGCACCCCCGCGACGGACGGCCCAAGACCCAGCAGCAGGCGGATCCTTTTCGAAGGCCCAATGATGACCCGAATCAAGCATGTTTCGACCCTCTTTCTGACCCTCGGGCTCGCAGCCGGGATGTCCGCCTGCGCCCCGGCCGGCTCAAACGATGCCGGCGGCGAAGGCGACGCCGCCGAGTGCAACGTCGGCATTTCCATGCCCACCCGCAGCCTGGAGCGGTGGATCAACGACGGCGAGGGCCTGGAGGAAAAGCTCGAAGCCAAGGGCTGCAGCGTGGACCTGCAGTACGCCGATGACAAAACCGACCAGCAGATCAGCCAGATCCAGAACCAGGTTGCCGGCGGGGCGAAGATCCTCGTGGTCGCGGCCATTGACGGCAAAACCCTCGGCCCCACCCTGGAGAGCGCCAAGGAGCAGGACGTCACCGTCATTGCCTATGACCGCCTGATCAACGGAACCGACGCGGTGGACTACTACGCCACGTTCGACAACTACAAGGTCGGCCAGCTGCAGGGCGAGTTCCTCGAAGAGCAGCTCGGACTGGCCGAGGGCAAGGGCCCGTTCAACCTCGAGCCCTTCGCCGGCAGCCCGGATGACAACAACGCGTCCTTCTTCTTCGGCGGCGCCTGGGACGTGCTGCTTCCCTACGTGGAGAAGGGCCAGCTGGTGGTTCCCTCCGGCAAGTCCCCGGCCAGCAATGACGAATGGACGTCCATCGGCATCCTCGGCTGGCAGTCAGTGGACGCGCAGGCCGAGATGGACAACCGGCTGCAGTCCTTCTACACCGGCGGTGACAAGGTCGACGTCGTGCTCTCGCCCAATGACAGCCTGGCGCTGGGCATTGAAGCCTCGCTGGACGGTGCCGGCTACACGCCCGGAACCGACTGGCCGCTCATCACCGGCCAGGATGCCGACGCCGCCAATGTGAAGGCGCTGCTCACCGACCGCCAGTCGATGACGGTCTGGAAGGACACCCGCGAACTCGGCGCACAGGTTGAAGCCATGATCGATGCGCTCGTGGCCGGGGAAGATCCCGAGGTCAACGACACCGAAACGTACGACAACGGGGTCAAGGTGGTTCCCACCTACATCCTGGATCCGCTCGTGGTCACCAAGGATGACGTGCAGACCACGCTGGTGGACTCGGGCTTCGTCAGCGCCGGCGACGTCGGACTCTAGGCTCACGATCTTCCTTACGGACAAGCGGGGCGCGGCAGGTCCGCGCCCCGCTTGTCCCTGTACCGAAACGAGAACGGCATGAATGACGTCATCCTCTCCATGGACGGCATTGTGAAGGAGTTCAACGGGATCAAAGCGCTCGACGGCGTTTCGGTGGACGTTGAGCGCGGGGGCGTGCACGCGATCTGCGGCGAAAACGGCGCCGGCAAATCCACCCTGATGAAGGTGCTCAGCGGTGTTTACCCGCACGGCAGCTTCGAGGGCACCATCACGCTGGACGGCAAAGCAGTCAGCTACGGATCGATCAACGACAGCGAGCGGGACGGCATCGTGATCATCCACCAGGAACTGGCGCTGAGCCCGTACCTGTCCATCGCCGAGAACATCTTCCTGGGCAATGAAGTGGCCCGCGGCGGAGTGATCGACTGGAACCGGACCAACCTGGAGGCCGCAGCGCTGCTGGAGCGGGTGGGCCTGGTTGAAAGCCCGGCCACAAAGGTCCTCGAGCTGGGCGTGGGCAAGCAGCAGCTGGTGGAAATTGCCAAGGCGCTGTCCAAGAAGGTGAAGATCCTGATCCTGGACGAGCCCACGGCAGCCCTCAACGACGGCGACTCGGCCCACCTGCTGGGGCTGATCGCCCAGCTCCGCGACCAGGGCATCACTTCGATCATCATTTCCCACAAGCTCAACGAGATCCGGGCCATCGCCGACACGGTCACCGTGATCCGGGACGGCCGCACCATCGAAACCTTCCCGGTCGCCGACACCGACGACATTGAAACCCGCATCATCCGGGCCATGGTGGGCCGGCCGCTGGATTCCCAGTTTCCGCCGCGCGAACCGGACATCGGCGCGGAGAAATTCCGGGTCGAAAACTGGACGGTGCACCACCCGATCGACGTGGACCGCGTCGTCGTGGACAACGCGTCCTTCTCCGTCCGGGCCGGCGAGATTGTCGGCTTTGCGGGGTTGATGGGCGCCGGACGCACCGAGCTGGCGATGAGCATTTTTGGCCGCTCCTACGGCAGCGGCATCTCCGGCACGGTGTACAAGGACGGGGAGGAAATCCGCACCCGGACCGTGGGCGAGGCAATCCGCAACGGCATTGCCTACGTCAGCGAGGACCGCAAACGCTACGGACTGAATCTGATCGGCAGCGTGGTGGTGAACGTTTCGGCCGCTGCCCTGGGGAAGCTCGCACGGCTGGGCATCATCGACCGCAACCGGGAATACGGCGTCGCCGACGACTACCGGCAGCAGATGAACATCAAGACACCCAACGTGTCCTCGCTCGTCGGAAACCTCTCCGGCGGGAACCAGCAGAAAGTCGTGCTCAGCAAATGGATCTATTCCGGTCCCGAAGTGCTGATCCTCGACGAGCCGACGCGAGGCATCGACGTCGGCGCCAAGTTTGAAATCTACGGAATCATCAACGAAATGGCGGCGCAGGGCAAAGCCGTCATTGTCATTTCCAGCGAACTGCCCGAACTGATCGGGCTCGCCGACCGCATATACACGATCGCCGAAGGCCGGCTCACCGCCGAGGTGCAGCGCGCCGACGCGACACAGGAAGAACTGATGCGGCACATGACCGCAGCCCGACCCCAAGGAGTACAAGCACCGTGACCACCACCACTCCCGAACAGGCGAAGGCACCGCTCCCGCCGCGCCCCACGGCGACGTCGAAAAAACGCCTCCGCGTGGACCTGCGGCAGTACGGCATCCTCGCCGCGCTCGTCGTCATCATCCTGCTCTTCCAAGTCCTTACCGGCGGACGGCTGCTGTATCCGGGCAACGTCTCCAACCTGATCCAGCAGAACGCCTACGTGCTGATCCTGGCCATCGGCATGGTCATGGTGATCATCGCCGGGCACATCGACCTGTCCGTGGGCTCGGTGGTGGCGGTGGTCGGTGCCGTGGCGGCGCTGTCCATGAACAACTGGGGACTGCCGTGGTGGGGCGCCGTTGTCCTCTCGCTCGCCGTCGGCGCCCTGATCGGGGCCTGGCAGGGGTTCTGGGTGGCGTTTGTGGGGATACCTGCGTTCATTGTGACGCTGGCCGGGATGCTGATCTTCCGCGGCGTGGCCCTTGTGCTGCTCACCGGCGGCACGGTCAGCGGCCTGCCCCGGCCGTTCAACGCGATCGGCTCCGGCACCCTGCCCACCACCGGCACACCGGACCTCATCACCCTGGGCATCGGGGCCATTGCCTCGGTGGCGGTGATCATGCAGCAGCTCAAGGCCCGCGCGGACCTGCAGCGCCTGGGCCTGCCGCGCGAGCGGAGCCTGTCCTTCTGGTTCAAGATCGGCATTGCCGTGGTGGCCATCATGTACCTGTGCTACCTGCTGGCGTACAACCGGGGTACACCGATCATCCTGATTGTCCTGGCGGCGCTGGTGCTGGCGTACTCGTTCCTGCTGACCCGGACCGTTTTCGGCCGGCACATCTACGCCATGGGCGGGAACCTGAACGCGGCCATGATGTCCGGGGTGAAGACGCAGTGGGTGAACTTCTTCATCTTCGTGAACATGGGCTTCCTGGCCGGGCTGGCCGGCGTGGTCAGCACTGCCCGCGCCGGGGGAGCGGTGGCTTCCGCCGGCGGCGGGTTTGAACTGGACGCCATCGCCGCAGTCTTCATCGGCGGAGCATCCGTGCAGGGCGGCGTCGGGACCGTGATCGGAGCGGTCATCGGCGGACTCGTGATGGGCGTGCTGAACCAGGGCCTGTCCATCCTGTCCGTCGACGCCGCGTGGCAGCAGATCATCAAGGGGCTGGTGCTGCTGGCGGCGGTGGCCTTCGGGTTCAGCCGGCGGCGGAGTGCGCGCTAGATCCGGGGCGTTGGAGCCTCTCTCCGTGCAGTTCTGGGGAGGGAGGGCCGACTAGAAACTCGGCAACTTAGTCTGCAGAAATAGGGCATCATCATTGTATGACAAAAGAAAATGAAAAATATCGTCGGCGACGACCGCAAATGGCGTGGTGGACTCTCGGGGCTGGAGTTTTTGTAGCGTGCTCTGTTTATTTGCTTGTGGCTTTTCCCAGAATTTTGGTTGCACAAAGTTTAGAGCCTGGCAGTCTAGAACTTAATGCTTCTGAGATGGTAAAAGCGATAAACGATGCACGGCAGGGCATCCTCTTGGCAATTGGTGGATTCATTGCCATAGTTACCCTGTTGTTCACGAGGTTGAAGCATATCCTTGACGAAAGAAAGCTGGTGCTGGAGCAGGACGCAAATTGGACCGATCGCTACACCGCGGCTGTCGCACAACTAGGTGCCGAGTCATCCGTCTCTATTCGACTCGGAGGAATCTACTCGCTCGAACGCATTGCTCAAGATTCCCCGCGTGATCGCCAGACTGTACTCGACCTGCTCTGTGCTTATCTGCGTGATAAGTCTCCTACCACTGCGAAGATTGAGGAAGGGATGGCAGTTTTTGCCACAGACTGTGCCGCTGCGGCAACCGTTGTCACTCGTATTACTCAGCTTTCCGCTCCAACCAATGTTGTAGACCTTCACAGTGCCGATCTAAGCGGCACAAATCTGAGTGGGGCAAACCTCAAACATGCGAATCTTGAGGGGGCCAACCTCAGATCAGCTGACCTGTCGAATGTGAACCTCAGCGGCGCTAAGCTTGATAAGGCGAATTTTACCAAGGCAAAACTAGCGCATGCGCTCTTAGGTGGTGCTCGACTCCAAGACGCCAACCTCACCAGCGCCACCCTTAACCATGCATATTTGCAATCCGCAAACCTCAGTCGCGCAAACTTGACCAGAGCTGAGCTCATAGAAGCTAATCTTACTGGAGCGGATATCACCAAAGCCGTGCTTAATGCGGCAGCTCTTAGCCGTGCAAACCTAAAAGATGCCTCTATATATCAGTCAAGCGAATTCGGTGTCAGTCGTGTCCCAGTCACGGGCACGTATTTGAAAGAGCAGGGCGCACTGGAAGTCCACAGTGTCAAGGGCCTACCGGCAACGGAGTTGGAGACTGCTACAAGCGCGGGAGTGGAGACTATCTAGGATTACAAGTTGCTCCGGCCGAGTTAGCCCGACACGACTCATATCTAAGACCCCAGTCTGCCCGAGACCTGAAGGGATGCTATCGCGGTGAGATCTAACGAAAGCCATGGCATGTGCCGGCGCTTCTGCCGTTCAGGAACGGCTGTTATTTCTAGACGGTGTGACCATGCGTATCTGTGCCCCCTTCCTCCCTGCCCGGCCGCGTTTTACTCTGGCGGCGTATGGAGAAACCCATCCCATGGAGTTCCAAGGAGAGCATTATGTCCACCACCATGAACCCTTACCTCAGCTTCCGGGACAACGCCCGGGAGGCCATGGCTTTTTACCAGAGCGTCTTCGGCGGAACCCTGGAGAGCAGCACGTTCGCGGACATGGGCATGGCCGAGGACCCCGCCGAGGCGAACAAGATCATGCATTCCTCCCTGACGACCGACAACGGGCTGGTGCTCATGGCCTCGGACACCCCCAGCAACGTGAATCTGGATGAGGGCAGCGGCTACTCCATCTCGCTGAGCGGGGACGACGGCGAGCAGCTGCGCGGCTACTGGGACAAACTGCTCGACGGCGGACAGATGACCCTGCCGCTGGAGAAGGCACCCTGGGGCGATTTGTTCGGCATGCTGACCGATAGGTTCGGCACCAGCTGGATGATCAGTATCGAGACGGAGGACTCCGAAGGTTAAGTTTCCGACTGCCCGGGAAAACTGATCAAATCGGCCATCTCCAACCGTTGTGTTGGGGGAACGGGGAGACTCGTCCTCCCGGGCCCCACCGGCATACGATGGGCGGAGACCCCTGGCAGGAGAGCGATGACCGAGCAGGACCATGAACGCGGCTGGCTGACCCGCAAGGTGCTCCCCGGCGGCACAGAACCGGACCCCAGGTTCACACTGGCCAATGAACGGACCTTCCTCGCTTGGATTCGCACCTCGCTGGGCTTCCTCGCCGGCGGGCTGGCACTGGAGGCGTTCGCCGTCGAGGCCTTTCCCGAACTCCTGCGCAAGGTCCTGGCCGTAACCCTGGTGGCTACCGGAATGCTGATCAGTGCCGGTGCCGCAGTGCGGTGGATTTCCGTGGAATCGAGTATGCGGCGTGGAAAGCCGTTGCCGTTACCCCTCATCGTCCCGCTCCTGGGGCTGGTCGGGGCGGCGACGGCAGCGGTTGTGGCCATTTTGGTATTCCTGGACTGATGCGCAGGCGACCTGTTCCTGTGCATCAGGATCCCGGGCTGCAGCCCGAACGCACCACGCTGGCCTGGGGCCGGACTGTAATGGCGCTCTTCACCGCCGCGCTCATTTTTCTGCGCTGGCTTCCGCACTACGGTCTGTGGATTCTCGTTCTCATCGCCGTGACGGGCTCCCTCGCCGTCGGTATATACCTCACTCAGCGCCGCCGTTACTCCTCGCGGGTCACCGGGATCGCGGCCGAACACTTTCCGGCGGATGTGCACGCTGTTCTGTGGACAAGCGGTGCGGTCCTGCTGACGGGAGCAATGGGCCTGATCCTACTGATCACGGTCTAGGTGTACCCGGTGGGCCTGCTGCTACTTGAGGCTGCCGAGCGAAAGCCCGCCCTGCCGGCGTTCAGGCCCACCGTGACGGGAAGCAGCGTCTGGTCCGCTGGGGCGGGCGAAGAGGGCAGCGCGGGCAGCAAAAGACCCCCGGCGCGGAGATGTCTGGTGTGCTGGGCGCACCATCTCCGCTCCGGGGGCCAGCGGAGGCTTACGCCTGGTAGCCGCCGAACTTCTGCGCTTGCCGGTAAGCCTTCTTCCGTGCGAAGTACTCGCCGGAGGGCTTCATATACAGCAGGACGATCGCGGCAATGGTAGCCACAACTGCTGCGAGGGTCAGGACGCCGACCACCGGTCCGGTCACAAACAGACCGATCAGCGAGAAGAGCGAGAGCACGGCGAAGATCGTGATGACGATCCGTGCCCAGTTGAAGCCGGCCCGGACGAGGAAGGCAAGCCCCACCCTGACAGCCAGTCCGATGATGCCGGATACCACCGAGGTAGCCGAGCTGCTCGCGATGGCGGCGGACAGGGAAGCTGAGTCAACTTCAAGTCCCAAATCCCGGCTGACCGTCTCCAGATACTCGAGGTACTCCGGGGAGTTCATGTAGGCAATGGCGATGGGCAGCGAGATCAATCCCAGAACGGCGCTGGCGATCAGGAACCAGAATGCCAGGTTGACCTGCTTGGGGCGGGCCGGCTCCTCGGCGGGAACCATCTGGCCGTACGGGCTCCCCGGGTAGGCGTAGCCCTGCGGCTGGCCTGCCGGTCCGGGATAGTTGCTGTAGCCGGCCTGAGGAGGACCGGCCGGTGCCGGGTAGCCGTTCTGGCCGGGTCCTGGCTGCCCCCGTCCTGGCTGCCCCTGTCCTGGCTGTCCGGTGTTCCACGGTCCAGGGTTGCCCCCGGGGTTGTTCGGCTGCGTTGGTTCACTCATGATGCTCCCCCTTGGTCATGCCGCCGTGCCGGCGGTTGTGGTGTAGGCCCATGCTGGGCAAAGAAGTACTTCAGCGCCAGCCTAGCGGGTAGGAGGGGGAAGACTGCGTCTAATCGCCGTCTAACGGCCGTGAATACGGGCAGTCCGTCAATGACACTCAAGGATCTGGGCTGATTCATGTTCGGCTTGCTTTTGATTCGGTAATGCTTCGACCGTTGCCGTTGCCGTTGCCGCTGCCCGCCCGTTCATTGGAACTCCCGGCCACAGTTAATCGCCTGAAAAAAGGGGCATTGTCTTCAGCTCTAATCGCTCGGAGCGGTCACTCAATGTATTTGAAGCAATTGCCGTGGGGGTGACTCACGTAATGCCTCAGGATAAATGGGCTGTCCTACTGGTTGCCTCCGTGCGCACTTGGCGCGCGGCTTAGCATTTTCCGGTAGTGGCAGAGGGGCGAGGGATGAAACCGAAAGAGTGGGAGGTGTTCGAACAGGGTTGGCCTGGCCGCTACTCCTCGTTCACCGTCGATTAACCTCCGCTGGGTGAACTCGGAGAGTCCCAACCGAGCACGACCCAGAGGTTCCATGAATACTGAACTGCACCCCGGTCCGCAGGCGTCTGCAGGCCTTCCACCCTCAGCTGCCGGATTGTTCAATTTCCGTGACCCGGCAGCAGGAACCGGCACTCCGGGACTGCGCAGGGGACTTCTCTTCCGGTCCGGAGCCCTGAACGACCCAGACGCTGCCGGCCTCGCTGAGCTGGCCGCAGTGCGGATCGCCACGGTTGTGGACCTGCGCGAGCCGGGGGAGGTTACCTCCGCTCCTGACATTGTTCCCGCTGGCATACGGGTGGTGAACGTTCCGCTCTACTGCGGAAGCATCCCCGTCTCCGAACCGATCGAAACCGTCTACCGGCATTTGCTGCAGAACTGCGCCCAGGCAATGACCAGCGCCGTCGGTGAGGTGATCAGGAACCTCAACGGCGGGGTCCTGGTGCACTGTGCTGCCGGGAAAGATCGCACCGGGCTGGTCATCGCGCTGGTGCTTGACGCCGTGGGGGCCTCGCATAGTGCCATTGTGGAGGACTACTCCTGCACCGAATCGGCCCTTCCCGATTCCTTCCGGCAGGCTGTGCTGACCCGGCTCAGCGGTCTGATCAGCGATTCTGCGGAAATGGCTACCGCTGTCCGCCTGCACCTGGCCAGCCCGCCCGAGGTTCTGGGCGGCGTGCTGCAGGACTTGGCTGCAGAATCCTTCGAGGGTGAGAAGGGCGCCGCCGCGTACCTGCTGCGGCACGGTCTGGGCCAGGACTTGCTGGACCACGCCCGCATCCTGCTGCACGGTACCGGACTCCCCACGGCATGACCGGGCTCGGATATACCCTGATCCACCTCACCGACACCCATCTGAAACACCCGGGTGAGCTGCTGTTCGGTGCTCTGGATACGTGGGAGCGCACCGCCGAAGCGCTGCGTACTGCGGGCCGCTACCGGCCCGACGCCGTCGTCGTTACCGGCGACGTCGCGGATTGCGGCCGGGATATCTACGCCGACGCCGCCGGCATGTTTGCCCGGGCAGGGCGGGAGCTGGGCTGCCCGGTGATCGTGCTGCCCGGCAACCATGACGTTCCCGGCACCCGCGCGTGGACGGGAGAAGTGTTCACCGGTTCGCGCACAGCCCAGGGGCCGGGCCCCGGGAATGACGTGCATTTCGTTGGCGGACTGCGCCTTATCACGCTGGATTCGGATGATCCCGGACAGCCGGCTGGCCGGCTCACCGGAGAACAGCTGCACTGGCTGGATACTGTCCTGGCCGATCCTGCCCCCGACGGCACTGTGCTTGCCCTGCACCATCCTCCCGTCGATTCGCTGCTGCCGCAGCTGGCTGGCCGCGGCCTGGCCCGTCCCGCTGAGCTTGCCGGCGTGCTTGCGGGCACGGACGTCCGTGCTGTCCTGTGCGGGCACTACCACCATGCGCTGTCAGGCCGGCTTGGCGGTGTGCCGGTATGGGCCGGCCCGGCGGTGTCCTACGCCCAGGATCTTTTTGCTCCGCCGGAGACCGTCCAGGGCCTGGACAGCAGCTGGCTCTCGGTCATCAGACTGGGTGAAGGCAGTTTCAGTGCCGTGCCGGTGCCGCTCCAGCGGGCCCAAGCCGTGGTGTTCAGCAGGCCCACCGCACACCTCAAAGCGGCGGCCAGCGCCGATGCCACAGCGCACGCCAATTCCTCCCCGCACCCCGGGGTCCTCCCAGCCGCGGCCACCACCGCCACTAACGGTTTTACCCATCCCCTCCCGGAGCCCGCACGGGCACCGGGCCACCCTTCCCGGCAGCAGCCGTTGCTGCCGGTGTTCCAAGGAGAACCCCTTGCTGCGCAGCTCTAAGAACCCCGCCCTCGCCGTCGTCTCTCTTGCTTCCCTGGCATCGCTTGCACTCCTGACGGGCTGCGGCGGCAGCGCCGACGGCGCCGAAAACTCCCCGGCAGCCGCAGCGGCCGCAGCTGCCGGTGCCACCGGCACGCTCACGGTGTACACCTCCGAGCCGCAGGCCAAGATCGATGAACTGGTTGCCGCCTACAACGAGGTCAATCCGGAGGTCAGCGTTGAGGTTTTCCGCGCCGGCACCGGCGAGCTGAAGACCCGGATCGCCACCGAGAAGGAGACCGGCGGTATCCAGGCCGACGTGATCCTCGCCGCCGACGTCCCCACGTTCGAGGCGTACGCCGCCGGGGGTGACCTGCAGGTCCTGGACATCGACAACACCGCTGAACTGAACCCGGATGTTGTCGACGCCGAGGGCTACTACGTGGGCACCCGCATCATTCCCACCGTCATCGCCTACAACACCACGCTGGTGGACAACGCCCCCGAGTCTTGGGCCGAACTGACCGACGAAGAATACAAGGGCATAGTCGCCATGCCGAACCCGGACGTCTCCGGTGCCGCTGCCTTCAACACCACGGTCTGGCTCGAGACTCCGGCACTGGGGGAGAACTGGTTGAAGGACCTGATCAAGAACGAACCCACAGTGCTGGAAAGCAACGGCCCGGTGGGGCAGGCCGTGGCCGCCGGCACCTCGAGCATCGGGATTGTGGTGGACTATGTGGCCCGCGAACTGGCAGCGAAGGGCTCACCGGTCGCTCTGTCTTACCCGAGCGACGGCGTGCCATACGTCTCCCAGCCGGCCGGCGTCTTCACCGATGCGAAGAACCCGGACGCCGCCAATCAGTTCGTGGAGTTCCTCGTATCGAAGGAAGGCCAGGAGCTGGCCGTGGCGCAGTCCTACCTCCCGGTGCGCGACGACGCCGGTGTCCCGGAGGGTGCGCCCGCCCTCGCCGACGTGGAGCTGCTGAACCCGGACCTCGCGGTGATTGCCGAGAAGCAGGCAAGCGCCGTCGCGAAGTTCAATGACCTCCTCAAATAACTCGGTGGCCATGCCGGCGGGGCAGATCATGACCGCAGGCCGGAGCCCCGCAGGCCGGAGCCCCGCAGGCCGGAGCCCCGCAGGCCGGAACCCCACCGGCGGCGGGCCGCGGGGCGACGGACTGCACTGGCTCCGGCTGGCGGTCTGGGCGGTGCTGGCGTTGCTGGTGCTCCTGCCGCTGGGCGTCATTGTGTTCCGCGGGGCCCAGCCGGCCAACGTCGGGGTGCTCACGGACCCCGACGTGCTGGCGGCGGCGTGGAACTCCGTTTCCTCCGCCACCGGGTCCGCCGCGCTGGCCACCGCGTTTGGTGCGCTGCTCGCCGTCGTCCTGGACCGGACCGATCTGCCGGGCCGGACGGTGCTGCGCTGGATTTTCCTGCTGCCGTTCCTGATTCCGCCCTTCATTGGGGCGATGTCCTGGATGGCGCTGCTCGCGCCGACCGGCACAGTGAACAAGGCGTTGATGGCACTGACCGGATCCGCTGGCCCATTACTGGATATTTACGGCGGCGGCGGTGTGGTGTTCCTGCTCGCCGTGCACTCCTATCCGCTGGCCTACCTGGTGATCAGTGCCGCGCTGCGCCGGGTTCCGGGCAGCCTGGAGGAAGCCGCCCGGATCAGCGGTGCCGGCGGGCTGCGCACGTTCTGCCAGGTGACGCTGCCGCTGGTGCGCCCTGCCGTGGTGGCCGCGTTTGTGCTCACCCTGGTGGCTAACCTCTCCGACTTCGGCATTCCCGCCTTGATCGGCCTGCCCGAGCGATACACCACGCTCACCACCCTGGTGTACCGCTACCTCGCCTCCGGCACGGTGAGCAATCCGCTGCCCGCCGTGGCTGCAATCGGCGTCGTACTTCTGGTGCTGGGCCTGGCCGCCGTGCTGCTGCAGCGCCGGCTGCCCCGGGGCAGCGAATTGGGCGGCTCCGGAGCAGCCGCATTGCCGCTGCAGCTGGGGTCCGCCCGCTGGGTGGTGGCGGCGCTGCTGTGGTGCACCGCCGCCGTCGTCTGCGTCCTGCCGTTGCTGGCGCTGACCGAGCAGGCGCTGCTGCCCGCCCCCGGTGTGCCGCTGACCTGGGAGAACCTGACCCTGGCGAACATCGCCCGCGCCGTCACCAGCGGCGGAGCGCTCACCGGCATCGCGCACTCGGTGCTGCTGGCGCTTGGTGCCGCGCTGGCGTGCGGCGTGCTGGGACTCGGTGTTGGTGCGCTCCTGACCCGCACCAAGCACCGTTCCAACGCCGCGCTGGACGTCACCGCCATGCTGCCGCAGGCACTGCCGGGCCTGGTTCTGGCCGTCGCCTGGCTGTTGATTGCCCCGGCGCTGGGCATCTTCAACACGCCCTGGGTGATCCTCGGCGCCTATGTCATGGCGTTCCTGGCCCTGGTGGTCCAATCCGTGCGGGCGCCGCTGGAATCCGTGCCGTTGTCCTTGGACGAGGCCGCACGGATCTCCGGTGCCGGCCCGCTGCGGGCCCTGGGCGACGTCGCGCTGCGGCTGAGCGCGCCCGCTGCGGTGAGCGGCGCCGTCGTCGTGGCGCTCACCGCCGTGCGCGAACTGACCATTTCCATCCTCCTGGTGGCGCCCGGCTCCCAGACACTCGGCGTGGTCATCTTCAACCTTCAGCAGGCCGGGGACTATAACTCGGCGTCCGCCCTGGCGCTGCTGGTCACGATTGTCGGCGTCGCGGGGCTCTCCGCGACCGCCGCCCTGGGCGCCCGCCGCACAGCGCGCACCCGCTTCCGGAAGGGAAAGTAAATGTCTTCGATCAGCCTTCAAAACCTGCGCCACGTCTACGCCAACGGCCATGTTGGCCTCGCGGAGGTGGACTTGGAGGTGCACGACGGCGAGTTCCTGGCTTTGCTGGGCCCGTCGGGTTCCGGCAAGACCACGCTGCTGCGCAGCATCGCCGGGTTTGTTCAGCCGGAGGGCGGCACGCTGCGCCTCGGCGGCACGCCGGTGGCGGGGCCGGGTGCCTGGGTGCCGCCGGAGAAACGGAACCTGGGCATGGTCTTTCAGGACCACGCAATCTGGCCGCACTGGTCAGTGGCCCGGAATGTGGGGTATCCGCTGCGCCTGGCGGGCGTGCCCCGGAAAGATGCGGCGGCCCGGGTGCGCAGTGTGCTGGGGCTGGTCGGGCTGGACGGACTGGGGGAGCGGCCGCCGGCTGCCCTTTCTGGCGGGCAGCGCCAGCGGGTGGCCCTGGCGCGGGCGATCGTTGGCGCTCCGCAGGCCCTGCTCCTGGACGAGGCATTGTCTTCCCTGGACGAACCGCTGCGGGCCCGGCTCCGGCTGGACCTGAAGGCGCTGACCAGCGAGCAGGGACTGACCTCGGTGCACGTCACGCACGACCGGGCGGAGGCCCTGGCCCTGGCGGACCGGGTGGCGGTGCTGCGGGCCGGGCGGATTGAGCAGATCGGCACCCCGG
Source organism: Arthrobacter sp. Z1-15 (assembly GCF_054792395.1). Lineage (NCBI taxonomy): Bacteria > Bacillati > Actinomycetota > Actinomycetes > Micrococcales > Micrococcaceae > Arthrobacter > Arthrobacter sp. Z1-15. The sequence goes on from NZ_CP096454.1 coordinate 696,485, forward strand.
AGGAGCTGGTGCGGAGGCCGGTGTCGGCGTTTGCGGCATCGTTCGTCAACGATGCCGTGCTGCTGGACGGGACCTGGGCGGAGGGACGGCTTCAGATCGCGGAGGGCATCAGCATTCCCGGCGAACGGCTCGAAGCAGGACCGTGCTTGGGCGTGGGCGGACTGGGGCACAGCGCGCTGGCGGTGACCGCCGCGGTGTCGCCGCTGGATCTGGTGCTGCATCCGGTCCAGCAGGACCTCGCCGGAGGCGACGGTCGGGACGGTGGCCGGGGTCCGACCGGCATGGTGACCTCCGCACTCTACGGGCCGCACGGGTTTGACGTCTCTGCGGACTGGCAGGGCCGGACGTTGCGGGCGCATGTCACCGGCTGGGTGCCCAAGCCGGGGGACCGGGTCTTGCCGGAGGTGCTGCGAGCACACGTGTTTGCGGCCGAGGCTGCATGTCAGCAGCCGGAAGCAGCTCCTCGCACACTGGTGCCGGCGTGAGCGCGGCCCGGATGCCAACTCAGCGGCTGGTCCTGGTGCGGCACGGCGAAACGGACTGGAACCGGGAGCGCCGGTTACAGGGCCGCACCGATAACCCGCTGAACGAGGTGGGTCGTGCCCAGGCGCGCAAAGCTGGGCAACTGTTGGCTGCTAATCAGTGGGATGTCGTCGTCTCGTCGCCGCTGAAGCGTGCTGTGCAGACAGCTCACCTCATTGCTGAGGCACTCGGATTGCAGCCTGCCGGTATCGTTCCCGGGCTGGTCGAAAGGGACTACGGACCCGCCGAAGGCCTGCCCCTCAACGGTCTGACCGAACCGCAGGTTACAGCTGCACTCGCCATCGGCATCGGCGAACCAGAGGACGCAGTGGCGCAGCGTGCCCTCGGCGCTTTGCATGGTTTGGCCGAGCACTACTCCGGCCAGCGAATCATCGCAGTGGCTCACGGCACCCTGATCAGACTCACCCTCTCCGCGCTCACCGGCCAGCCTTATCCCCGGGTGCAGAACGGTGAGGTGGTGGAGGTTCCGCTGGGCGCGCTGCTCGAAGGTTCCCGCGTGTGAAGGTCTCCTGGGGATACACTAAGCGCGGGGTCGAGTAGGTTCACCGGCATGGGGAGTCCAACACATGCCTCTAATGAGGATCACCAGCTGTACGCACGTCCGCAGGACGGCCAGAGCCAGAACTCTACGCACATAAGCTCTGTGCAAGAATTCGACGACGGCGCCGGTTCAATCCCTATCTCTGTGTGCAGCATGGGTTTTGGTAGCGCTGCGGCTGATGGCCGGTTTCGCCTGGATCACCGGCAGGCTCGAGCCGAGGCGTTATGCCTCCTACCTTTATGAATCGTTCAGTGGTCAGGCGAAAGACCGTCCCCGGGACCCATTGCCATGAACCAGTCCAGGTTGGGCCCTACCCCGCCGCTGCTAGGAGTTATGCGCGCATTTACGCTGCTCACCGTGCAGGCTGCCAGCTTCCGGCGGGGCGCGGACGCTAAGCCTCAACGTCCGCTGGTGCTCTTGCACCAGCGCGACGCGGCCACCGAGGAAGGGTCGAGGTCTGAGTTCTCGTTCGCTCCATCGGTCTATCCGCGGCTCGACCCTGGGCAATGTCGTCGAGTGGTTCGACTACGGGGTATACGGCTTACCTGACCATCTACATGGTCGGTCCGCTCGGCGACAAGGTGGGCCGGCAGAAGGCCATGGTACTCACCGTGACCATGATGACGCTGGCCACCGGTGCGATCGGGCTGCTGCCGACGCTGGAGACCGTGGGCCTGCTGGCTCCGGTGCTGCTGCTGATCTGCCGCCTGGTGCAGGTTTCTCCGCCGGCGGCGAGTACGGCGGAGCTGCGGTGTATATGGCGGAATCCGCGCCGGATAAGCGCCGTGGTTTCTTCGGTTCGTTCCTGGAGTTCGGCACCACCGTTGGGTTTATCCTGGCCGCGATTGTCTGTACCACGCTGATTGCCGTTGTGGGGGACGCCGGGATGGAGGCCGGCTGGTGGCGGCTGCCGTTCCTGCTGACCATTCCGCTGGGCCTCACCGCGCTGTGGATCCGGACCCGGCTGACGGAGGCCCCCGGTGTACACGGAGGCCTCCGCCCACAAGGAGACCACCAAGTCTCCGCTGCGGCATGTGCTGGCGAATAACTGGCGGCAGCTGCTGATCCTGGCCGGTTTGTGGTGCTGCTGAACGTGGCGTTCTACCTGATCCTCGGGTACATGCCGACCTACCTGAGCGGCCAGCTGGGCCACAGTACCGCGCAGGGCAACTGGATGCTGGTGGCTGTGATGGCGTTGATGCTGGTGGCTATTCCGCCCGTGGGTGCGCTGTCGGACCGGATTGGCCGCAAGCCGCTGCTGCTCACGGCCGCCATTGGGTACACGGTGCTGTCCGTGCCGGCAATTGCGCTGCTGGGCATGGAGAACCTGGTCCTGCAGTTCATTGGACTGGGTGTGCTGGGCTTCCTGCTGGTGATCCTGGTGTCTTCGGTGTCCTCGACCCTTCCGGCACTGTTCCCGACCGCGGTCCGCTACACCGGCTTCGCGATTGCCTACAACTTCTCCACGGCGTTCTTCGCGGGCCCGTCGCAGACCATCGCCAACCAGCTGATCGAGACCACCGGCAACCAGCTGGTGCCGGGCTGGTACATGGCGATTGCCGGTGTGATCGGTCTGATCAGCGTCCTGTGCATGCGGGAGACGGCCCAGGCCACGCTGCGCGGCGAGGAGCTTCCCGGTGTTCCGGCCTCTGTGGGGCTGCCGAAGCGCGAGTATGTGGAGCTGAACCGGGAGAATGCTGAGGAGCGGCGGGTTTCGTTCTAGGGGAAAGGTTTGAGGCACCGCCAGTGGGGTCCGCTCCCGCAGAGGCATGGTTTGTAGCGGGAGCGGATCCCGAAGCGCCCGACAACGCTCCAGTAAGTGCGTGACGCGGGGCGTCGAGTCAAGCCGCCCAGTTGGCGTCTGGAGTGGTCTCAGCTTTCTCGGTTCGCAAGATGATGCTGTCGGTGCCAGGTGAAGTACTCTCGTGATTCACGTGTATGGGCTCGGCATGACCGCCCGACGACTGGGGTGAGTCTGTCTCTGATCAGGTGGCTTTCCCTGGAGCCCCACTCGATAGTTCCGTTATCGCTGACAACCACATACCCCAGTTCGAATAGTGCATCACAACCGAACAGGCAGGCGAGCATGGAGATGTTGATGATGTCCATCCGCTCCTCTTCTGAACAGGCCCAGCGGGGTTTGACGTGAGCCGCTACAAGTAGTTCATCCGGGAGCTTTTGCCCGCAGAGTGCGCATGACCCACCCCATCTGCGAAGCTGCTGCCTGCGCAGAAACCTCTGCTCTGCGCGCACTCGAGTGATCGCAAGGCTGTCCGTTGGGCCTAGGTGCCCTGCCTCAAGAGAGGTGTCAAAATCGACCGGGGGAAAATTCTCGAACGCCGTATTGATATCCATAAGGCGAAATATTTCCAGGGCGTTGTCCCGATCCAGCGGGAAGAAGTAGCCATGTCGAAGTCGTCCTTCGCTGGTCACAGGGCCAACGCCATGGTCAAGAACCTGAAGGGCAGTTTCCCGTGGAATCTTTCTTTCATGCAAGGGGCTGGTAAGCACTAATGTCCCCGGTGTGTCAGCGGGTATATCGCCGTAGCCATCTGGCGGATACGAGTATGTCGGCATGGTTACTACGCGGCTAACCGCCCGAATTTCGGGTCTAGAGTAGTGAATCACTAGATCTCCGGGCCGAACCTTTTCCAGGTTCTGCCAGTGGGCGACCTGCTGGCCGTCTCTGCCTTTAGCTGCCGCCCATAATGTCCCGTCCTCGTACACGAGATCAAAATTGGAGGATTGGTTTACCCACCAGAAGTTAGTGTCTGACTGAACATCGATAGTAGCGAACGGGAATTCCTCGAGCTCGAAGGTTTCTCCATAGGTGTCTACGAGCTCATATCCTCGCTTTTTCAGAATGTCGCGAGTTTGGTCTCCACCCGATAGACGGGGAGGCCCATCTTGGTCGCAGCCAAACTGAAGTTGGAAGGCCATCGCGAGCAAAGGTTTGCTCGAAATGACCTGCCCTCGGTCAAGTACGACATATCTGTTTGATTCCTTGAAGCGCGTCCGAGATATAAAGTCTTCGCCTCCTATGAGGTGCCACAGCTCAATGGCTTCACGAATACTTTGCGGTTCCAAATCGGACCAGGGTCTGCTCATGGTCTATTCATACCCGATAGAGTCGCCGGACACGTTATGGCCTCGCGCCGCGAACCACTGGGAGGACTCGGCGAGGATGGAAGGATCCGTGGCGCTGGCATCCAGCCCATAGACCACGGGGTTATCCAGTAATCTTTTGGGGTGAGCATCATGGGGGAAAATAGCGAAGTTGTTCCGGGCCTATATGAGGAGCTGCATACTGGGCGTCTTAGAGGACAACTAGCTAACCGCCCGGAACTAAACCCGATATTCGATTCTGTTTCGTCCAACGAATCTCCGGATGTCCTCGCACAGCACATCGCGGAAAAGGTTCGTGATGTCTTGGCCAGTGCTAACCCAGAGGACCGGGTCATGGTCGCGAACAAAATCCTCGCGGGCTTCTCAACAGACCTGATCGAGCCAGGCCCCACCCAGCTCCTTTCCCTTTTTCCCGCAGAATCGCTGAAACGTCGTCAGCTGCGCCGTCCCTCCACGCCGCTACGCAAGCCCGCACTCCTGACCAACGGTAAAGACGACCCCAATCTCGCCGCTGAGCTCCGGGCAGAAATGGGGTCAGCCAACAGCGTCGACCTACTGTGTGCATTCATCCGCTGGACGGGCCTGCGGCTCCTAGAGCCGGCGCTTGAAGACCTCCGAGACCGCGGCATCCATATCAGGGTCATCACCAGCACCTACATGGGCGCCACCGAGCGGCGCGCGATAGACGAGCTGGTTCTAAAGTATGGTGCCGATGTCCGAATCAATTACGAAACACACGCCACCCGTCTTCACGCTAAGGCATGGCTGTTCCGTCGGAACACCGGATTCGACACGGCCTACGTCGGCAGCTCCAATCTGAGTGCGCCCGCCATGCTGGACGGGCTCGAATGGAACGTGAAGCTTTCCTCCGTCGGCACGCCGGACCTGCTGCGCAAGTTCGAGGTAACCTTCGACAGCTACTGGGAGCAGCCGGCCTTCCAGCCGTACGATCCGGCAGTCGACGGTGACCGCCTCGACGCCGCTCTGGCCCGCAACGGCGGGCGGCAGACCGCCCGCCCAGACAGCACCACGGGACTGGAGATCCAGCCGTATCTTCACCAGCAGGAAATGCTGGAGAACCTCGACGCGGCCCGCACCGTCGACGACCAGCACCGAAACCTGCTGGTGGCGGCAACTGGAACCGGCAAGACCGTCATCGCAGCGCTCGACTACAAGCGTCTTTGCGAGGCCGCAGGACGTGAGCTGTCGCTGCTGTTTGTCGCCCACCGCCAGGAGATTCTCAAGCAGTCGCTGCGCACCTACCGGGACGTGATGCAACGAGGCTCGTTCGGTGAGCTCTATGTCGGCGGCCACAAACCGGCACAGTGGAAGCAGGTGTTCGCCAGTGTGCAGTCCCTCTCCGTGCTGGGACTGGAGAAGCTATATCCGCGGCAGTTCGACGTCGTCGTCATCGATGAATTCCACCATGCCAAAGCCCCCACCTACCGCCGGCTCCTGGACCGCCTTCAACCTCAGGAACTCCTAGGACTGACGGCCACACCGGAGCGCGGCGACGGAGTTAATGTGGCCGACCAGTTCTTCGGCGGACGGATTGCCGGAGAGCTGCGGCTATGGGACGCCCTCGATGCCGATCTCCTCGTTCCCTTCCACTACTTCGGTGTGGCGGATGACATCGACCTCAGCCAGGTGGAGTGGAAACGCGGGAACTACGACCTCACTCAGCTGGACGCCCTCTACACCGGCAATGACGCCCGCGCGGCCAAGGTAATCTCCGAACTTCGGGACAAGGTGACAAGTACCAGCGACATGCGGGCGCTCGGGTTCTGTGTCTCCGTGCAGCATGCCCATTACATGGCAGAGGTTTTTAACCGTGCCGGCATCGCATCGATGGCGGTCTCCGGTGAGACACCCGAGGCCGATCGCGCCGCAGCCCTGCGCAAACTCCGGGACCGGGAGCTGAACTGCCTGTTCGCCGTCGACCTCTTCAACGAAGGGCTCGATCTGCCAGAGATTGACACCATCATGCTTCTGCGGCCCACGCAGAGCGCAACTGTCTTCATCCAGCAGCTGGGCCGCGGCCTGCGCCGAGCGAAGGACAAGTCAGTCCTGACCGTGCTGGACTACATCGGCCAACAGCGCCGTGAGTTCCGGTTCGACGCCAAGCTCAAAGCCCTTACAGGTCTCCGGCGCAAGGCACTGGAGAAGGCTGTGGAGGACGGGTTCCCGTACCTGCCGTCGGGCTCACAGATCATCCTGGACCGAGTGGCGCAGCAGACCGTGCTGAACAATATCCGGGATCAGCTCCGCGTCAACCGGAAGCAGCTCGTGGCGGAGGTACGGTCCTATGGGGAGCACCTGCTGGAGGACTACCTCCGGGAATCCGGGCGGGACTTGCCCGATGTGTACCGCAAAACCGGGGACTCCTGGACCTCGCTCATCCGGGAAGCCGGGCTGGCGGACATCAGCCATGCGCACGACGTCGTGCCGTCCTCCCAACTGATCGAAAGTTCAGCACTGGAAGAGGAACTGCTGCGCAGGATGACGGCGATGCTCTGCATCGATGATCCGGAACGTGCGGAGACTTACACGAAACTGGTCTCGGAGAATGCACCCCGTTATGAGGAGCTGAGTGACAGGGAGCAGATCCTGGCCCGGATGCTCTTCTTTGCGCTGTGGCCGAAAGGAGGAGGGCATGAATCGTACGACGCCGGACTCCAGCTTCTGCGCGGCTATCCCTTGGTCTGCGCGGAGATCCGGCAGCTGGCGGCCCTGGGTGTTCATCGTTGCGGGTATGCGCCCAAAGGGCTCGGGCTGGGGTTGCAGCAGATTCCGTTGTATTCGCACGCTACCTATCGGCGGGAGGAAGTCCTGGCCGCGCTGGGGTACTTCGCGCTCGGCGGCAAGACTAGCCATCGGGAAGGCGTCGCGTGGTGTGGGGAGACGAAAACCGATGCGTTCTTCGTGACGCTGGAGAAGGACGAAAAGGAACGCGCAGCATCCATCATGTACAAGGACTACGCGATGAGTCCTGAGGTGTTCCACTGGGAGTCGCAGAACGCCACGTCTCCGGAGAGCGTGACCGGCCGCCGGTACATCAACCACAAGAGTCTGGGGTCGAAAGTTCTGCTCTTCACACGGCCTCGGCAGCGGGATGAGAACGGGATGACGATGCCGTACACCTGCCTCGGGCAGCTGGACTACATGTCTCATTCCGGATCGAAGCCGGTGGGCATTATGTGGAAGCTGCACCGAGCGATGCCTGCAGATGTTTATGTTGAGGCCAGTGCCGTGGCGCAGTAGCGCAACGCTTTGGATGTGAGGCGGAGCTTGCGTTGCTTCTCACGTTCAGCCGTTGCAGAGCCCGATGAATGCTTCCAAGCTCCTCCAGCGCAGCCGCTTTGATGGCATGTAGCGTGTCAGCTACGTCGAGCGAACGAAGACAGTCCGCTACCAGGGAAATGCTGGAAGAGCTGGACGCTGCACGGGAAGTTCACGGCCACCACAGCAACCTGGTTATTGCAGTGACCGAACAGGAAAAACCGTTCTGGCCGCCTTCATCGGCGATGCCCGCGGACCTTTGCATGGAAGCCAATGCGGTGGCGGGCCCCACGATCCCGCTGACGACGGACCGGGTACGCCTGAAGAGGCTATCGACTCGTCCCGAAGTCGCGGAAAGCTAATTCGAAACGGAGGGATCCCCGACTTCCCGCATCACTTTCATGATGGCATCGCGCGTGATTCCCGGATTTCGTTCCTCGACAAGCTTCGTGATTCGGCGACTGATGTCTGTGAAGGTTGCGTTGTATCCGAGGCCTCGCAAGTCTTCGGGCAAGACACCGAGCCGAGCCTGCGCTCTATTGGGAAGGGGAAACCCATCATCGGAGTAAAGCCGCGATCCATCGCTCCAAGTCTGATGCCGCAAGCTCGCCCCGGTGAGCGGCGTGCCAGACGAAAACTCGTGCTCCTCGATGGAGATGACCTGCGCGCGAGAACAGCGGAATGAGACGCCTGACGGGTAATCAGGGTCATGGTCTACACGCTCGGGAACAACTTTATACAGCGCAGCAGGTCCTAGCTGGCTGAAATAAACGGCATAGTCGAAAGCGAGATCCTTCTCGGTAGTGATATATACGAAGTCAGGTCGATACTCCGCGAGCATCTCCGCGGACATTCTTTGCAAATAATTTCTATAACCCGGCACTTCAGTTCCGGGAATGAGAAAGTCCCCCACTTGTCGCCCGGCGGCCCCTCCATGCCAGAATGTTCGCGAGAAGAAAGTTCCCGTATTCCTCGATATATCACTCACGCTAGTACCCCCTGCTGATAAAGTGCGTCGCACAGAATTGCGGCCGGCCGCACCTATAGTAGCTTTCCGGGGCAGCTCATCCTCGCATGCGACATCAACAAACCGGTGGAGAGCCCGGCGCTTCCGTAGCCCGACTGGGATCTGATGACCGCGGACACCAAAGCATCGGGAAGCGGACAGCGTCGTCGCTGGCTCTGGCTGGTCCCCCGCTGGATGTTCTGCTAATACATGTACTCATCGAAGATGAATCACCGCCTCGCCCGGATCACGCAGCTCTACCGCTACCTCCAATGTGACGCTTCAGTCTTAGTCATTCCGAGCCGAGACGAGTCCAAAGAAGCGGTCGAAGTACTCGCCAAGCTTCACCAAAACGCGTTGCTTCTTCTCCCCAAAGCCCCCCGGTGGGAGTGAACCGAGACACCGGAGGCAACACTCTGGTGATCGCAGGGCCAGCCACCTGGATGCTTCCGTCGCTGAAAGCCATGTCTACGAAGGTCCGAGTTGCTTCGGGGCGCAGGTTCTCCGCTTCGATGATTTTCTCGAGCTCACTTTCGCGGCGCTCTTCGATGAAGGCTCGCCACTCTTCGTCAATTTTCCCAGTAATCGAAACTCGGTCGATGAAGGCTTCAACCAGATCTTTCTTGTTGCGCAGGGTCGGGCTGCCATCGACGGCACGGGTGATCTCGGCCCGGATCTCCCTGTCCTCACCATCACCGCGCTGCTCTCGGTACTTCTGCACAAGCATCAGGATGTATCGACATTGATCTCGACCTGCTTGATCAACTCGATTTCGAAGACGACGTCGTCGTTGATCTGTTCCTTGTCCGCAGTCTTTTCCTTGCGGAACTCCGCATACAGATCCAAGTAAACGCTGCGGTAGTCCTGGCCCTGACGGTCCGTGAGGATCTCGTTGCCGGCGAACGCATCAAAGGACGTGAGGTGTTCTGCAGGCGCAGTATCGCGCCGAACAGGGCAATGAATTCCTTCTGCGCTGACTCTCCGATGATCGGCGGCCCGAGGGGATAAGCCGTGAGCAGCTCGTCCACCTTCTCCTGATATTCGCCGTAGTACTCGGGATACGGCTTCAGGAGAACGACACCGCGCGCGTCCTTGTTGCCGAAGAGGGCGATGGCATCGTTCGTCTGCTCTTCCAAATCCCGGAAGGAAACAATGTTGCCGTAGGTTTTCACCGAATTAAGGATGCGGTTGGTCCGTGAGAAAGCCTGGATGAGGCCGTGGGCGCGGAGGTTCTTGTCCACGAAAAGCGTGTTCATCGTCGTCGCGACGAAGCCTGTGAGGAGCATATTCATGACGATCACGACGTCGATCGCCGCTGCTGCAGCCGTAGCGACAGGTCCTTGTAATAGTTCTGGAACCGATCAGCACTGGTATCAAACGAGGTCCCGAACATCGCGTTGTGCGAACGACACTGACAAGAACCGGCTGCCCCGACCGGCGGGTCACAGCGGAAACGGCTGGCCGCCAGTTTCGGTTGCCAGCCAGTAGACTGCACCTCAAATGTCCACTAGGGGAGGTTCCGTGGCAATTTGGATGGTCAGAGCTGGCAGTTTGGGAGAACGAGAGCAGTGGGCGCTAGAAACCGGAAGCACTGGGGCAGGTTTCGGTGAAGTCGCGTCCTTGCAGGACTGCCAGACACGTGAAGCGGTGATGGCTAAGGTTGACGCTGGCATCCCAAATCAGAGCCTTGGTGCGGTACGGAATTTCGCAGGCCAGCTCTGGGCACTGAAGGCACGGATGGAAATCGGCGATGTGGTGGTGATGCCGCTAAAGAAGACATCCGCATTTGCCATCGGCACCATCGACAGCGGATACACCTATGCAGAGGACCCCGACCCCCAACGCCGTCACATTCGAAGGGTGACGTGGAAAGTCACAGACCTTGCCCGCTCCAGGGTCAAGCAAGGCCTTTTGTATTCATTGGGCGCGTTCTCGACCATCTGCCAGATCAAACGGAACGACGCCGAGTATCGCCTCCGCACTTGCTTGGCAGGGCATGCGGATCCTGGTGCACGGGTGAAGAACTCGGGATCTTTTACACTCCCTGCGCCCATTCCTCCCGCCATACCGGATGACGAGGAGGGGTCGGAGGAACTAACGGAACCACCTGTGGATGTCGCCCGGTACGCTGCTGATTCAATTGCCGGCCGGTTGATCGAAGCTTTCTCCGGTCACAAGATGGAGGGACTTATCGCCGACATCCTCCGCAGCTCGGGATACGTGTGCACGGAGCACGGCGAAGGAACCGATGACGGCATCGACATCGTTGCCGGAACGGGCATCCTTGGGCTGGACTCACCTCGGGTCATTGTCCAAGTAAAGAGCCAAGCATTGCCTGTTGATTCGCCGACCGTTTCCCAGTTGCACGGTTCGCTGGCCATCCACGGTGCTGACCAGGGACTTCCGGTGGCCTGGGGAGGATTGACACGTAACGCCCGGAAACTCCTAGAGTCCCAGCGGTTTGCCATCCGGGTTTGGGACGCAGACGAAGTCGTGGCTCAATTGCAGGAGCACTATGCCTCCCTCCCGGCCAGGGTGCGCCGCGAACTACCGCTGAAGCAAATATGGACGCTGGCCGACGAAGCCGGCTAGATGTACCCACTCACGCCGCTACCAACGTCCTGGCCGGGTACAGCTAGCACGCTGCCGCCCTGTGCCTCCCTTTCCATGGCATGGCTGATCAGCGCGGCACAGTTACTCATCCCTGCCTGGTCGATGATGAGGCCGCGGGGGATGCCCGCCATCAGCCAGTCCGCCCGAACCGCGTCCGGTATACAGTGCACGATTCCCCTTATCGTGCCGGCGGCGACGCCGGCTCTCCGTAATCTACAGGCAGGTGTTCTCTCGCCCGTCCTCGAACGCGCACGCCCCGCCGTCGTCGTGCGTACTCAGTCGAGGGCAGGTCTCCCACCACAGCGGGGTGAAGTCCTGGGCCTCGTCGACGACGACGCACAGCTTCTCCTCGACCGACAGGACATCCGCGAGTTCCTTGATCAGCCGCGGCATCTCCTCGTCGAAGTACTCCTGCCCGGCCCCGTCGGGCACGCCCAAGGTCTGCACGTAGTCGTGGAACGCACCCACGAAAACCGGCCGGGCCTGCCTCCAGACGGCGACCTCGCGGCGCAGGTGCACGCTGAGTCCCTTGTTGTAGCAGAACTGCCCGACGCGCTGGCCGTCCTTGGCGAGGTGCTTGGCCTTCTCTCGACGAGCCAGGTCTTGCCGCTTGGGGCGCCGCCGACGAAGAGGACGAGGGTGGATTGAGCGGATGAAATCGAGCAGGACTTTCTGTGGGGCGGTGAACCGGTGCTGGTGGTCCTCCAGCATGGCGGCACCCAGGCCCGGGCCGTCGCTAGCGGCCAGGTCACCGGAGAGATGGGGGAGGATGAGCTCAAGGTATTTGGGGGAGAGCTCTACTCCTCAGCGTGGCTCGGGGGCGGTCCCCATATGCGGATGGCCACTTCTGCCAGAGCTTGGGATCGGTGGTTGATGGCCTCTTCATTCCATACGGGAGCATTAGCTACGTCGTAGTTGAGAACAAGGCTTTTCTGTTTCTGAAACTCAAGGCGTTTGATATCCCACCCATGGTTAGAAACATCATTATTGAATGCGCCAGTGACGAGCGTCAGGTTGCCAATCCTGTCAACAATTTGATCACGTTCTGCACCGCGCAGAACCCGCATGGGGTCCTGCCCTCCAACTGCTAGGGCTGCGCCATTCTCGTCCGTGAAGGGCCAGTGCTCTTTCCAAGCCCGCGGCATGATGTGTTCAATCTGCAGGCTGTCATAGTCGACACTTGCACTAGGCTCGTGCCGGTTCTCCGAACGGAGCTGCTGATCGATGGAACCAAGCAAGAGCCGAAGCCGTGCTTGGGATGCGCCCTTGTAAAACTGGCGACTGGAGAAAGCTTGGACCAGGTCTTCATCCTTCGGCCAGGTAAGAGCGTTATCTCGGAGGGCCCGGCTAATCGTTTCGAGCACGTTTCTGCCTGCGCCCAGTGCTTCCTTTGCTTCCTTAAGGACCTTCGCGAGCAGAGCTCCATATCCTCTGGTCTGCCATCCAGCGAACGTACGGCGAATGGCCCAAGACTCGACTGCTCGCACAGCACGAACGTGATCGTCCGTGGACAGCTGGGAAGGTGAAACGGTAGCCAGCCAGGTCAACAAGGGAACGGCAGTAGTGATATCGAGCGCGTGAAGCCGCTGATATGCGGTCACCAACCTCGAATCGGCGGCCGGGAGTTTGCCGTACACAACCTGGTAGGCCTGGGCAAAGGAGTTGAGCTCTACTAATGCTTGCTCGGTAGAAGGCCCGCTATTCAAGAAGGCACGAGCTTCCCGATAAAGGTGCCCAACGTTCGTCTCGTTACCGGTAGCAGCGGTCAACCATACGGAGAGTAAAACATCCCGTCGACCGCGCGCTGCATGTCCCCGTCCTACCGTCTCCTTCCACCATTCGTCATCGAACTGTGCCCAATACTTGTCGTAAAGTTGCTCGACGTCTTCGTTATCTAGCTCCGCCCTCATGAATAGGAGATTCTTCACAAGATCAATTGCCGACAGGGGAGTCTGCCGACCGTTAAGTACTTCGAAAATCACCTGGGCGTCGTCGTTATCGTCGAGATCGATCACCACCAGTTTGAACAAACTCGACAGGGCGTCTGCGAGGGCGGTTAGTTTCTGTGCGCTGACGTCGTCTTCGCCGCCGAGTGCGTATTGGAGGCTCCTCGAGGCGAAGAACGTACGCGCCTGCAGATACAGATGGTGATGGGAACCTGCTGGTGTTTCATCCGCCATAGCCAGGGGCCAGACGTCCCGATCTCGTCGACGGGGCCAGAGCTTGTACACCTCTTCGGCGGCCTCAACTACATCGCTTGGATTAAAGAGCATCCGTCGGACTGACTTTTCTCGCTCCGAGTCGTGCTCAATCAGCACGTCGAGCAGACCCCGGATAAGCAGCTGAATCGTGGTAAGGCGCTGCTGACCGTCGATGACGGAGCGTAGAGCCACCCCGCCAGTGGGGAAGGGCATACTCGCGCATACAATCGCGCCAAGGAAGTGCGGCGGTATGTTCTGTTCTTGCTGCGTTCCTCGGGTTCCATCCTGCTGGCCGTTCCTCGCGGCTAGCAGACGGTCGGCGGTAGTCTCAAGGTCGTCGAATAGGAGTCTCCATTGGCCGTCCAAGGTCCACTCGTAGTCCCGTTGGAATGTTGGGATGACATATCGCCGCTCCGGCTTCAGGATGTCTTGTAACGGGTACGTCTTGGCGTCCACTTTGTATGGCTCCAGTCTTTGTCAGCGGCACGTACGGCCGGGCGACTCCACGTCCGCCGGGGCATGTTCAGCGACCTGTGCACAATAGCTCTCTCACGACTTTATGAGACGGTCGTCAGACTCCAAAATTGGGCATAAACACACTGTGCATTTCGAAGGCCCGGATGTCACGGAGGATTTTCCTTACCAGTTCTATAAAATGGACTTGTTGAGCCAGCTCGACCATCTTTTCGACTGCTGCATCAAAGTTCGCACTTCCGGGTATTTCTTGTAGCTCTCGCCGGATCGGGATTAGTGCGACAGCCCGATGCGGTCATATCCCAAGGAAATTTTACGGGGGCGCTTCCTTCATATATGTCCGTCATACGACTGTCCACCCTCGCGATAGGTCAGTTGACGATCGCCATCCACGTCACGAGCCGGATGTCTTCGAGATCAACTTGAGGAAGCGCTTCAATTGGTTTAGGTGTCTTGAGGCGGAGCTCGTTGGCCTTATCCAGAAGCGCCCGGACTGTCACCGCCGGGGATGCCTGCTGGTAAGACGCCAGAACCGATCGGATCTCCCGTTCCGTGCGGGGGTTGGCTACTTGGTTGAGCCTCTCGACCAGTCTGTCCTGTTGATCCCCCAAACCGGCCCCATGGCGACGAACTAGGTCGGCAGCAACACGCATGACCCGCGGAACTGACGGCTCAAAGGAAGCGGGATCAGTACGTTTCATCCATTCTGCATGCATATCAGCCTGCGCTGCACTCCACGCGGTATACAAATCATTCCGGAGGGCGGGCGACGGATCAGCCGGCGGCGTGTTTGGATCTACTGGGTCAGCCTGCTCCAGGCAGGTGAGCAGTTCCGAGATAATCTCCGGTTCGCCATCCAGCACCTCCAACTTTCCATTTTGTAGCGGAACGAAACGGAATTCCGGGCGCGGGTGGTCAGCTACTTGAGCGCACAGAACGAACCCAGGGCGGCGTCCTGGCCGGGCGATAATTGAACCGGAGCCCCACGGAAGTTCTAGGACATCCTTGGCTGTTTCCTCCGATTTCCATGCGTTTGCGAGGCGGCGCTGATATTCCTCGCTCGATGCGGCGGCGGATCCAGTAGCGTCAAACAACGCGGCATCTTCTTGGCGGAGCCGCTCGATTTCCTGTCGTGTCTCTGAAATGACTCGCTCGGCGGCCTCGATGCCGGGCAGTACGCCATCGCTGACACCGAAGGCAGCAGCAGCTTGCTTGAGCTTGAGCTGGAGGCGGCCTTCCAGCTGAAGCAGCTCCTCAAGCTGGTCGTCCGGAAAGAAGCACCGAAGGTGTATCTCCCTGTGCTGCGAGCCGATGCGGTCGATACGTCCGTGACGTTGGACGAGGCGCATCGGGTTCCATGGCAAGTCGTAGTTGATGATGTGGCCGGCTTGCTGCAGGTTGACGCCTTCGGAAAGCACGTCCGTGGCGATCGCCAGATCATACTTATCTTCATCTTCGACCGTCCCGGCTGTACGGGGGGCGAAGCCGACGATGGCTTCCTTACGCCCGTGTCGGTCACCTCCGGTAGCTACGACGATGCGTCCGGCGTAGTCAACGAGCCGTTTGTCACCGTGTGCCGCCAAGGCGGTGAGGGCCTCGTTTATGTAGTTAGCAGTATCGGCGAAGTACGTGAATACCAGGACCTTTCGGCGGTCCCTGGTGTTTTCAGCCCCGACCCCGTCCCGTTTCGCGGAGGCAGCGATCAGTCCGATTTCGTCAGCCAGGCGGTCAATTTTCGGGTCATCTTTCCAACTCACTGCGGCGACTTCGGTAAGAAATTGGTGAAGTAATTCCTTGTCCGCCTGGACGGCGGCCCGCAGTGCAGGGACGTTGTACCCGCTAGCGGAGTCAACGTTGCTGTCGAGGGTGTCATCGTTCAGGGCGCTTATGACGGTGTCAATGTCGTCGGAGTCGGCTGCTGCCCATGCTCTGAGAGCGTCTCCCGTGAGGACCCGTCCGTGGTCCAGCGCAGATAGAAAGTGGTCCTGGGACGAGATCATCTTCATGATTGTTGCCCCGAATGCGACAGCACTGGACTCAAACCGTTTGAGGAGGGCGGAACGGAGCAAACCAGCGTTCTGAATCTCGTATTGTTCAATTTGATTGTCCTGCCCGAGTAGGAACCTCGAAGGGACGTATCGGGCCATGGTCAAGACTTTGCCGGGGTCCTTTAAAGTCACACCGGTGGTGGTGAGGTCCTCATCCTCAGAGCGTGCGCCGAGGGCGTCTGCCAGCCGGTCAAAAAAGCCTGGCAGGACTCCGTCAAGGTGATACTCGACTCGGTGCACACGGGATTGAGGGAAGGTTATTTGGACGCCGCCGACCTTTGCGTGTGGATACTGTGTTTTGATGAACCGGCGGGTTCGGCGTACGGCTATTGCGTCGAGCAGCTCGAAAAGGTGTTTGCCGGAGAGCTCGTCCGGGTCCAATGCCATCGCGGTTCCGATGTACTGGCGGACGCTAGGCACTCCGATGTCTGCGAATGCGCCGTCGGAGGGATCGATGTAGGAGACCAAGGTTTGCAGGTCTTGCAGTGAGTTGTTGACCGGCGTAGCTGTCAACAGAATGAGTTTCTTGGGCACCGAGCCGGCAAGGAGCATGCGGAATGCATCTGCGCGGTGGGTGCTTGCATTGCGGAGGTTATGGGCTTCATCCACAACTACAAGCGCGTAGGAATCCAATGCCTGGACATGTGCGCCAGCCTTGCCTGCTCGGCCGTTCTGGATGTCGCCAGCGAGTTCTTCGTAGGAGACGACGTCGGCGCTGATGTTTTTGTCCTTGAGGAACGGTCTCCACGTCGAATCCCGCAGCGTGGCCGGTGCGACAACAAGAACTTTTTGCCGGTGCTCGATAGCAGCCTCGCGGATCAGCTCACCTGCGACGAATGTCTTTCCCAGGCCGACTTCGTCAGCCACTATTACGCCGCCACGTTTGGCGAGGATCCGCTTTGCACGGTGCACGCCGTCGGCTTGGAAATCCGTCAGACCAAGTTCATTATCGAACTCCGTGTCCGCTTCGAAGGTGTCCCCGTAAAGTTCATAGAGCATCCGTAGGAACACCGTCCATGGCTGGTGCAGCTCGGTACGTGCCGCGTAGAGTCCTGCCAGATCATAGGGGACAGCCTCTTCCCACTGCTCATCGAACCATTCCTGGGTGCGCTCGACGGGAGATGGCTGATACACACCGAGGTTCAGTTCGCGATTCCGGGCCATCCCGGAATAGGTCAGATTTGAAGATCCTGCCAAGACGCTGGCCCCGCCGTCTTTGACGATGAAGGCCTTGCCATGCAGGAAGTGCTTTTCCAGCCGTCGGACCTGGACATCGTGGCTCTTCAGCCACACAAGCAGGCGCTGGACAGCTGCATCTCCTTCCCTGGTGATTCCTACCAGGTCCCTGTCTTCTGTGAGCGCTTTGGCGTGTTCCTCTAACGCTTCACGTAGTCGGGGGTTTCCACGGCGGGCTCCTAATACACTCAGGGGTGTAATGGTGGACCGCACGTCGTAGTCCATCGGTTCGGCGCCCAGCAGTAAGCGGACCGGTCCTGCGGCTTCCAAAGCCTCAGCTATAAGCGTGAATCCTCCGACGTTGAAGTACGCCGTAGCGATGTCCACTCGCGTCGGTTCCACGCGTCCCTCAGATCCGTTTGCGATCATTTTGATGACTGCATCAGCAACGCGCTCAGTGACGGCACCTGTCCTGTTGGTTGCAAACTCGGGGCGGGTGACAGACGTAGAAAAGCTCATGCTTTACTCCAGCGGTCGAAGTGGGTCAGAACACCCGTCAGGCGGGGGCGATAATCCCATCCACGGTGGAACGTCTCGAAAATGTGAATCAGGCTCTCCCGGCTCAGCCCGTACAGACTCGCTACGGCACCATCAAGTTCATGGATGAGTTCCGTTTTCGTGGCCTCATCCTTCACAGACCCGACGGGAACGCCGATTTCCGCGGCCCAGGATGCGTATCGCTCATCCACCGCTGCCAGCCTCGCGGAAATCTCCACGACTCGAAGGCGCCGCGGGTCATGCCGTTCCGGACGTGGAATGGGGAAGCCGTTAAGCAAGTGCTGGTTGACATGCAGTTCTACGTAACGCCGCGCATACCAGTCCAATGGGATAGAGGACAAAACGCCCAAGAGGTATGCCTCGTCGGAGATGTCCCCAGTGCGTTGTAGGAGATAAGGGGCCGTGTTTGTAAGAAAGGCATTTCCCGGGATGAGTGCGGCTATTGTAGTGCGTGAATCCGTAGAACGCGCCACATCCCTTATAGCGATTCGGGGACTGTTGCAGGGCAAAGTGCTGATGTCATTGACGACATAGGTTTCAAGCCCTCGGAATGCAGAGGAAGCCAAGCGTGCTTGCCGCTTGCGCTTTTTGAACAACGTATCGCGGGCCGGGGCTGGATCGGCGAATGTATACGGGTCGCCGGCGTCGGGGTTCCAGAGGTTGAATGTCGCTCCGGTGTATACGGGCCACCGTCCTGGGGCATCTTCTCCGGCGTCGAAAACGGGACGGTCGTTCGTCGCGTGGAACTCAGCCACGGGCTTGAAGAGCCATTGTTCGCCGGAGTCCAACCTCGGGTGGAAACGCAGCGTCCGGAAGGCCTCAATAGCTGCAGTGTCCGGCAGGAGCGGGAACGATGCCCCGCTGGCCCATTCCGCCAGGCCGGAGGCTGGCAGGCTACCGAGTATGTGCCTACCGGCCATGAAGTCCCGCAGGGAATGGAAGGGACCCGCCAACCGGACCTCGCCCTCGGGGCTCGCCGTTTTCTTGACGGTCAGAAGCGTCACGGAATATTGGCCGTGAATTTCGTCGAAAACCCATTTGCCGGTATTGGTTAGTGTCACCACCGACTGGAATGTCCCCTGCTCCAAGACCGTAGAACGCCACCGGGCCGAACCTGCGGAGTTCAGGACTGACCGGGGAAAAACGACCCCGAACCGTCCGTCGTCCCGCAGGAGCTGCCAGAACCGCCAGGAGAAGGCCTTGTACAAGTCGACGTCGCCGGTGCCCAAACCCGGGTATGGACCGGCAAGCAGCGCCTCACGATATTTTTTGGCAGCTTCCTCCTCACCCTGATGTAGGGCGACCAAGTCGGGTCGGTCAGCGCGGTATTGCTTGATGGCCTTCTTTTGAGCTGCGGGCGACATGCCCATGACTCCGGGGAAGAACCGCTGCCAGAACTTTGGTTCTTCCACCATGACTTCGTCCCATGGCGGATTGCCGAGGATGACGTGGAATCCGGCAGGCTTACCGTTCCTGCTGATGAAGACCTCCGGGAACGCGACAGCTAGGTGTACACCTGCCAGTCTTTCAACCTCTTGGCGTACATCGGCACGCCTGCCCAACCGGAGTATCACTTCGGTGTCAAGGACCCCGTCCAAGTTAATCAAGCCGAGTCTGTTCGCTACTGCGGCATCCAAGATAGCCTTTGCAGGCTCTGAGTCCTTGAGCGCCTCCGCGTAAGCCTCTTCCACGCCTTTCGTTTCCGACGCCGAGGCTTCTGCCGTGAGACCAACGCGGCGCAGCGTTTCGGCAGATTCATCCAGGATTTCTTCGAGCCGGTCAGCCAGGAGGGAGCGCATACCCATACGGTTAGGCTCGAGCACATCAAACGCCTCGTCGAGGGTACCAATACCGGTCAGCGAGTTTCCTTGAACCAGCCCATGATCGAGGGAGGACATAGGAAGACCGGGGACAAAGGTATGAATCCACAGGGCCAGTCGGGCTAGATCAACGGCGATACCGTTCAAATCGATTCCGTAGATACAGCGCTTGGCTACCTGGCGGCGCACCAGCGTCATTTGATCAATTTCGGGAAGATCCCCGGTGCCCGTGGCAGCTAGTTTGGTCAATGCCGTAGCCCGGAGCTGGTCCAATTCCCGCGTGACGCCTGGCAGCGGATGTTCTGCCAGGAATGCAGAGAAGCTGGATGCAATATGGTCTACAGCACCGACCAGAAAATGCCCGGACCCCATGGAGATGTCCGCGACTCGAAAATCCCAAAAAATATCGTGCGCAGATACCTCATCGCCGTCGGCGAGTAATGTTGTAACGCGGCCGAGGTGTTCCTCAACGGCAGGGTCTAGGGCAGTCTCGAGTAGGTGTTCCACAGCGAACTGTTTGGTGAAGTAGCTGCCAGTTGTTTTACGCATGCCGGAGGCATTATGGAAGTACACCTCTCCGGTATGGATGACTACGTCATGGGTCCCGGCTGCGGGCACGTAGACGCCATCGGCGTTCACGGCTAGGTCCGCGGGAGCAACGGACAGCGACGATTCGAGCAGACCCTCATAGATGGTGCCGAACTCGCGCACGCTCAAGGTCTGGAAATCCACCGGGCCCATGGTGCTGTCTCTCCCGGTATCCACCAACAGTTTGACGAGTGTCGGGCCGATCTCCGAATTCGTGAGGCGCAACGCGTCGATGGTTGCCCCCGTCGTTTCCGCTGGATCGAACAAAGAACCCCCGTAGGCGGGGATTCCCCACTCTGTATGGCCGGAGAAGATGCCTCGCCAAATGCCGAGCAGGTTGTCCCACAGGTCGGTGGCTTGCGGATCGAAACTCAGATGCTCGTTGTTTTGAAGGTTTTTAGCGTAGGAACGGGCGCGTTCCTTAAGAGAGACATGCGTGTAGCGCTCGTTGGTTTTATAAGGCAGAAGTCCCCGATCTTCGGCATATGCAACGAACAGAAGCCGGAAGAGGACGATCAACGTAGCGCGATAGGCGCCCCGGAGTTCGGTCTCTGTGGCTGCTCCGAACCGAGCCGCTACTGCCGTGGCAAGATCCGGAACGACGTCCACGTAGATACGCTCCCGCAACCGCTCGCCCAGGCCGGCGGCATGGTCCTGGGAAGACGCAAGAATTGTATCTGCGGTTCCCTGCGCGCAAAGAGCTTCCGGCGTTATTAGGAGGGCAGCGTATGCCAGATGCTCGTCGTCGATGATTGCAAGGTCGATCTCTGTATATGTGTCACTACCTTTGCGGGAAATACCAACATCGGGATCGGCTGTGTACAGACGGATACGGGCTCCCTGAACAGCTAGAACCCACCTGATTCTGGTGTTTCGTGCCAGGGATATGCCGTGCTGGACGGGAGAAGTCTCCCCGAATCTACTCGAAGGGCGATCGAAAAGTTCGCTCCCTTCCAGAAGGACAGCGACGGCATCCTCTCGCCCGTCTTTTCCAAGGAGGAGATCGGCCCCTTTTCGAGAGACATCCCAACCCAAAGCACGGACAAGGTCCTCGCCGGAGTGTCCACGGAAGGCCTGTGAGCGTTCCTTCGCCATTGTCCAGTCTGATCTGTGCGGAACATTCGCAAGCAGCTCGTGCGTGGCGAACAGGCCGGTATTGACCAAGCCCAAGATTTCATCGTCATCATGCGAAGCGAACAACGGAGCGATTAGCTGTTCCGCCAAGGCTGTGGTGGGGGCTTCAAGGCCCTGTTCCACGATCCGCTCGACGAGGGACAACGGCATATCCGTTGCGAGCTGGGCGGTGTCCCGCAGACCCACGATCGCCGCTCTGGGGGAGGCATCTTGTCCCAGGTACCCTACAACCATCAGGACACCAGTGGGTCGGCGATTCCACCGCTTTTCCCACATGGCCCGGAGGTCTGCTACCAATGGGCGATGGGTAGCCACTGCATAGACTACGTCGAGCCGAACTCCGTCGAGGGCCTGATAAAACGCACGCGCGTGTACGTAGTCAGGCGCCCCGGATTGGGACCACATGCGGCCATTGAAATCGCTAAGAAATGATTCCAATTTTGACTCGTGAGACATCGGTGTGCTCCTGCTGATCTGGTGTTGAAGCGTTCTGGTGGCAGGCCGCTAGCAGTGAGAAGCCGACCCTTGGGGGGAGGATATTTTTGTTGAATAAGTGTATGCGCGCTTGATCGCAGACGAGGTCGACGGTTACCGCGCGGGTAGGGCGTTCCGTTGTGCGTATCCGACACTTCAGGCAGGGAGGAACAGCATTGGCAGTCTCTAATTGGCAGTCTCTATAAGTCGTACGCTAGCGGAAATCAGGCTCAGAGCCACTGTGACAGAGGCGGGAGGGGGAACAATCATCTTAATTCCTCCTCCCGCCTAGACGCTCTGGTCAGGGATGGTTACGCTTTTGAACTCGACCGCAACAGCGCCATCTCGAAGGCGTTTTCAGCCTGAATATAAGCGCCGGGCTCCTTACCTACCTTTTGAGGATCCCAGCTAGACAGAGTGATTACCGTCTTGAACGTTGCCATGATGGCGGGGAGATTTTGTTTCACGAAATCACGCGGGTCAACCTTCCACTGGATGTGTCCTTCATCTGTGCGCTCCATCAATGACCGCAGGCCGTATACAACCGGAATCAAAAATCCTTCAGGGATCCGGGTGTCCAGATCACGGCCCATAAATTTAGTCTTCAGATTATCGCTCTTGTTGACACTCTGCACAGCCTTGATGCGCCCAAAACTTCCATCGTTGGTGTTGTAAGCCTTGGCATAGTTTTCTGAAATTAGGTCGTAGACATCCAAGATGTCCGAAACCAGCCCTAGAGCACTTTTCACTTCTCTGGAAACCAGTTTGGCTTTGTAATCCGTCCCATTGTTCTCGCTGACGGAAGGAGAGCTCATGAGCCGCTCAAATCGAACGATGCAATCGCCCTTGCTGCGGTAGATATTCTGAGCTACGGGAGGCTCGACCACACGACCATCGTCGGCGTTTGGCATCGGTGAGACAAGCGATAGTGGGATCCAAGCCAGCGCTACCACGTCTGCAACCTTGATCTTGCCGCCATCATTGGTTTTCCACTCAATCGAGGCATTCAATGAATCCGGCAGCTGACTCTTGAGGTATTCATAGTGACCACTCTGATTGGATTTAGTTTCAGAGCGCAGCTGTGCGTTGTTGTTTCGCGCGGCACAGATGTCCAAGAGTGAATTATTGAACTTTGCTACTTCTTCGGGGCTGTCCGGATCGTTTGGCAGGAGGACTTCGACCGGTACAACGGCATCCCAAGTCGACTTATCTTCTTCACTGGATTTCCGGAGTGTCTCTACAGAAGACCGGTTAGCATGCCAGATGGCTTTAAAGTCAGTCCAGTTCTTTGGCTTGTTTGACTGCTTCAGTACACCCGCCTGATCCAAGATATGGAGGCCGAAAGCGAGCATATTGTGGCCTCCGTCAAGGATTCCCTCGACGCCTATATCTTGGAAAGACAGCCGGTAGCGGTGTCGCTGCAGCCTCTCGAACTTTGAGGCGCCTAGGAGTACGCCTTTGGTTTTGAACGGCAGTACTTCCGGGGTGGATTCTATCGATTCGCGTATGGCCGCTGTAATGGGTCCTACACGCGATGACCTTGGATTGGCTTCAAGATCGATCGAATCAATTGTGGCGATGAGGCTGCTAATCTTGGCCAGCCCGATAACGCGGAGGATGCCCTGATAGGACTGTTCGTACGCGTCTTCAAACTTGATAATCGTAGATGTATCGGCCGAGAGGGTTTCGATAGGCATAAAAAAACTCCTTACGTAGGTAAGGAGAAGACGGTCTGGGTAAGAAAATGCACATTATTTCTGTACTTCCAGAAGCCTTCTCAGGATTCTATTTCCAGCTGCTCATCCGAGCTGCTTTTAGCAACGGTGTCACAAGTTTGTTCGGATGTCAAACGATGCCGCAAGCCCCTGTTGCCGATTCTGATTTCTTGAATGAGTGTGGCTCGAGATCTGGAAGCTAGCCGACGAAGTCGGCTAAGCCGGAGGGCATGGGACGGATCCTCTTTCGGCAGCCCGACGGCACCTGTAGTGAGCCGAACCGCTGAGATCTTGCCACAGAAGCGCAACTTCTACCCATCCTCCCCGAACATTCGGAGTTCACCCCTGGCGTCAGCGCTGACGCCCGGGACGTTCCACGAGTTTCAGTCGGCAGCCGGGCCCGCCGTCGTCTTCGTCGTTGATCCCGGCGGGTAGCTGGCGCTCTTGGAGGGCAGGCTGACCGGCAACGCCCCATGTGCATCGATGAGTACGGTGCACGCGGCTAGCAGTAGAGCAAAGGACCTGACAGCAGTCATAGCGGCATGAACTCAACCAATCTCTGTCGTACTGTCATCGTGATCCCAGGGACCGGATAGTCTTTGGAAAAGGTTTCGTACACACTGGGGGAATAATGCGAAAGCAGCATGTTTTAGGATTCTTTGTTCTTGGTGCAATTGCTTTAGCCGGTTGCTCTTCGGAGGGCGGGCCATCCACCGAAAATCAACTGGAGCCTTCCACCTCGACTGTGATCAGTCCGCATACATCGCCGGCAGCGGGGGAACCGGCTGAAGTGCCGCCGGAGCCGGTAGAGGCATTGACCGTTGCTGAGCGACTTCAGGCTGCCATCCCTTCGGTCTCTTCGGTGACGGAAGTGACTGAAAACAATGACTCAAACAACCTGATCGGGCGTCCCGGGCAATATGTCACGGCAGCATGGGTTGCAGATGCTTCGGCTGACCCCACGCAGACGGGCATTGACGGCGGAGCGGTGGTCGAGGTTTTTGCCAATGCTGAAGATGCTCAAACTCGATCGACCTATATTCAGGACACGCTGCGCAGCATGGGGCCGGCCTTCGGGACTGAATACCACTACTTCGATGGAAGTGTCCTCCTCCGAGTCTCGGGAGTACTAGTGCCAAGTCAAGCTGCGTTGTACGAGCAGGCGTTCATGGGCTAGCTGTAACTGCCAGAGTCGTTGCGAAAGCGGCTGTTGAGAGAGGGCCTTATGGAGCCCGCTAAGTTTCCTGAACCCTTGAATCGCCACAATGGAGGAATCACTTTGTGCCGGGGATGAAAACTCTAATAGCGCCACAAGAGGGTCGCGCCCCGGTCGCTCGTGGAGATTCGCGAGGTGCTCTCGCAGGCCCGGGTATGCGCTGTTCTCAGCGAGCACTTTCTCGAGATCTTTCCTGGCCATCGAACGCTTGCCTTCGCGGAGGTAGGTCAGTCCTCGCTCAATGAGGGTGCGATGGTGCAGATCGGCCGGCCGGGATCGAATCCGCAGCGCCTCTTTTAATGCCGCGTGGGCAGCCTCGAAATAGCCCTGCTCACGGAACGCGATGCCGCGCTGGGTCAGCAGGAAAGTCGCGGCCTCATCCTCGTTGATGAGTCCCTCAGCGAGGTCAACGACGTCATTCCACCGTCCCTGCTGCATGTACAGCTCGGCCAGAGAGACAGCGGTAACGGTGCTCGGTTCGAGTTGTTCGACGACGTCGACGGCGGCCGGGATGCTGCCGGTTTCCTGGTAGAGCTCGGCCAGCAGCAGTCCGATGAGGTTCCGGTCCGTGGGCAGCTGGACGGTGATGTCGTCCGCGATGGGCAGGGTGAACGAGGCGTCCGGCAGATATTCTTGGACGAAGTCATCCCTGGCTGGGTCGTACCCAATACCGAATAACCAGGTCAGCAGCTCGAGCCCACGCTGCGTATCCCCAGCTGGAAGGGCAACCAAGCTTGCTTCCAGAAGGGAAGCCAAAGGACGGGCAGACGGGTGGTCGGCACCGATGCGGGCCAAAAACGCGAAGTCGGGTTTTCCCAGGATGGCCTTATGGAGTTCCTTTTCCCACTTGGGTGTGAAGAGTCCTGGAATTGGGGCCTTAGGAACCGGAACGTTTGAGGAGCGGCACCCGGTTTAGGATTCGAACCCCGTTTGGCGGCCGCTGCGGACTGGCGCCGACGTCGAGTGTGGCCGGAGGACAGGGTTTCCGTGTGATAAATGCCCGTACCGGGGATGCCCACAGTGTGGGTCACGCGGTCGGAGCTGTTGGCTGAGATCCTGGCTCCTTTGACGCCAGCGCTGACGCTCTTAGGGGTGACCGTCATCCGGATGCCTGGTGCGATCTTGAACGATTTCCGTGCCCTGAACCCCATCTGAGCTCCCACTAGTTCGCGTCGGTTCCGCTGTGCAGCACTACTTTTTAGTATAGGTAGCTGCTGTGTCGGTGGCCTGATAGCCATGGCGATAGTGAAGCCCACACATATCTGACGGTGCGCTCAGGATTCGGAGCCCGCCGTACCTTCTGCAAGGATGGAAGTAAGGCTACTGACTAAGGAGATCCGATGCAGAACGAAATGCAGGAACATCCCGCTGACGAGAATGCCCCTTCAACTAAGCGGACGACACCGCTGATGAACATTCCGGCGGCAGACATCGTCGACGGCGGAGCATCAGCAGCCAGGCCGCGGGATGTGGACCCGGCCGAAGTCGCGATCCTGGCCGAAGCCGAAGACCCTGGCACCCCCGGCCTGCGGCTGCAGGAACTGGCCACCGATGAGCCGAAGGCCCGCCCCGCCGTCGCCGCCAATCCCGCTGCCGGACCTGAACTGCTCAAGTGGCTCGCTGCGCTCGACGATCCCGCCGTCAACGAGGCACTCCGCCGCCGCAAGCAGGCCCAGCAGGCAGAGCGCGGACACTAATTCCTAATCTGTGGAGGGATGGACAAAAAGTCCGTCCTCCACATCTGTTGAGCCTGCAAAAACTCACCTGAATACCAAGGAGAACCACATGTTTCCCGCCACCTCCGCACCCAACGCCGCCGACTACGGGGTGTACTCGGAGGTCGGAAAACTGCGCAAGGTCCTTGTCTGCGCGCCGGGCCTGGCCCATGAACGGCTCACCCCGACCAACCGGGAAGACCTGCTGTTCGATGACGTGATGTGGGTGGAAAACGCCCAGCGTGACCACGCCGACTTCGTGAACAAGATGACCAGCCGCGGGGTCGACGTCGTCGAACTCCATGACCTGCTCGGGCAGACCATGGACCTGCCCGAGGCACGGACCTGGCTGTTGGACCGCAAAATCATCGCCAACCGGGTCGGGCTCGGGCTGGTGCCCGGCACCCGGGCGTACCTCGATTCACTGACCGGCGCGGAGCTGGCGCGGATCCTTATCGGTGGGCTCACGACGTCGGACCTTCCCGATGATTACCTCTCCGGCTACGTCGGCCTGGTCCGGGAATCCACCGGCCGGCCGGAGTACCTGCTGCCGCCGCTGCCCAACACCCTCTACACCCGCGACACCACCTGTTGGATCGGCGGCGGGCTGACCCTGAACCCGCTGTACTGGCCGGCCCGGCATGACGAGACCCTGCTGATGCAGGCCATCTACCGGTTCCACCCGGACTACGTGGGTTCGAAGATTTGGTGGGGCGACGCGGAAAAGGACTGGAGCCAGGCCACCTTGGAGGGCGGCGACGTGATGCCCGTGGGCAACGGCACCGTACTGTTGGGCATGGGGGAGCGGACCTCCCGGCAGGCCATCACCCAGCTCGCGCAGGCCCTCTTCAAGGAAGAGGCGGCGGAACGGATCGTCGTCGCCGGCATGCCCAAGCTGCGCGCCGCAATGCACCTGGACACCGTGTTCACCTTCGCGGACCGGGATTTGGCCACCATCCACCCGGCTATCGTGGACGGCATCCATCCCTTCACCATCCACCCCTCGGACAAGGCCCCCGGGTTGGAAATCCGCGACGAACGGGACCGCCGCTTTGTCGACGTGGTCGCCGAAGCGATGGGGTACCAGCAGCTGCGCCTGGTGGAGACCGCCGGGGACTACCACGCCACCGAACGCCAGCAGTGGGACAGCGCGAACAACGCCGTCGCCCTGGAGCCGGGCGTGGTGTTCACCTACGACCGCAACACCCAGACCAACGCCGCGCTGCGCAACGCCGGTGTCGAGGTCATCCCGATCGTCGGCGCCGAGCTCGGCCGCGGCCGCGGCGGCGGGCACTGCATGACCTGCCCGATTATCCGCGACCCCATCGATTAACGCGTGTCAGAGGACCGACCACATGTCCTCGCCCATGTTGCAAACGTTCCCACGTAGACACGATCCATCGAGAGAAACGCGCATGGATAACGATCGGAGGTAGATCCGTCCGTCGCGGTAATCCCCTTGCTCTCCCGATACACCAGTGGAAGCCAGCAAAGTTATAGGGGCGAGCCGATTGATGTAGCCGCCTCGCTGTGGCCGTTGTTTATCCGTAACGCACATTTGCAGCTGCCACGTTGCAACACCTTTTCGAGGATTTGGGTGGCCACTCCCGGATGCTATTTGGGGTCGTCTAGAGAGAAAATTTTCCTATTGCATCCATTATGGAAATAAGGCTTAGGAAAAATCCGCCCCCAAAGGCTAGTGCAACACCCCATGACTTTGCACTGTCGCGAAGACCCTTGCTTGAGCCCTCCGCTCTCTTGCCTGTCCATGGTTCCGTTGAGCCCAGTGCGCCGATGAGAGCGCCAAGTGTTGTGATAACCGTGCCGACGGCTATGAATGCCTTGTGAGACTGGGGCGTTGCGTGCTCCGCAATGGAAAATCCCAGCCAAACGTACAGTGCAACGACAATTGTTAGCATCAGTGCAAGTAACATCCATCTTTTCATTTTGGTTTTACGTATAACAGTGTTCGCGAGGTTGGTGACTGTGCTCATGGCGCTTTTCCAATCGACAATTATTGAACTTTTCCTGTGGACCTTATCGGTCATCAGAATCAGAATGTAAGCCGGAAACAGTGTATGAGGTCAGGAATCGTTGTGGATCTTCTGGGGCCTAAGCACATCTACGGTGGGTCAGGCTGTCCATCATCATCCTGGTGTTGGCCGTGTTGGCCGTGTTGGCCGTGTTGCCTGTACCTGCCAGGCATTTTCGTCGTTTAGATTCGCCTTGCTATGCATCGAGTCGCTAATAGCGATACTCAAGCGGCTCCCAGATGCCGAAGTCTGATGAGATGGCTACTCAGGTTGGCATAGGGCAGATTCTGAAGCATCTTTTCTTTAGGGCTTCGCGCTCTGCCCTTGACTGCACGTCGGCGTGGATCACACAGGAGCGACAGGGGAGGCGTTGCCATCAGTGACTCTAGGCTGTGCCAACAACGCCGTCGCGCTGGAGCCCGGCGTGGTGCTCACCTACGACCCCAACACCCAGACCAACGCGGCGCTGCGCAATGCCGGCGTGGAGGTCATCCCGATTGTTGGCGCCGAGCTCGGCCGCGGCCGCGGCGGCGGGCACTGCATGACCTGCCCGATCATCCGCGACGGGATTGACTAACCAGAGCTGACCAGGATTGACGACGACGGCGACGACGAGCCTGCTGCGCGGCGGCGCCGACGGGTTAGTCGTCGGTGGAAACGCCTCTTCGGCATCCGCCGCCGGCCGCTGGCTGCCGATTCGGACCGCGCCGCCGCCTTCTGAGAAGATAATGGTGAGCTGCTGCCGGGGGATACCCCCGCAGGAAGCGGTCCGCTCCTCCACTGTTGTCTAACCCGTGTTGCCTCAGCGGCCGCCACACCCGATTGGAAGAGAACCATGTCTAATCCGCCTGCTCCGGGGGAGAAGGCTCCAGCGGCCAAGCTCTCCCTGCTGACCCTCACCACCGTGGTGATCGGGTCCATGGTTGGGGCCGGGGTGTTTTCCCTGCCCCAGCGCTTCGCCGAGGAAACCGGGGTGTGGGGTGCGCTGGTCGCCTGGCTGATTGCGGGGTCCGGCATGCTGATGCTGGCCTTCGTCTTCCAGCGGCTGTCCCTGCGCAAGCCGGCGCTGGATGCGGGGATCTTCTCCTACGCCAAGGCCGGCTTCGGTAACTATGTAGGGTTCTTCTCCGCAGCGGGCTACTGGGCCAGTGCCTGCGTGGGAAACGTCACCTACTGGGTGCTCACCATGTCCACGCTGGGAGCCCTGTTTCCGCAGCTGGGCGCGGGGGACACCCTTCCCGCCGTCGTGCTGTCCTCGGCCGGATTGTGGGGATTCTTCTTCCTGATCAGGCGCGGCATCAAAGAAGCCACGGCCATCAACCGGATAGTCACGATCGCCAAGGTTGTGCCCATCCTGGTCTTCGTGCTGTTTGCCGTCTTCCTGTTCGACCCCGCTGTCTTCGCGGGAAACCTGACAGGGGCGGCTTACACGGGGCCGTTGTTCGAGCAGGTCAGCAACACGATGCTGGTGACCGTCTTCGTTTTTCTCGGGGTTGAGGGTGCCAGCGTGTATTCACGCCATGCCCGACGGCGGGAGGACGTTGGGCGGGCGACCATCCTTGGCTTTCTGAGTGTCTTTGCCATCTTTGCCTCGGTCACGATTGTTTCCTACGGGGTCCTGCCGATGGAACAGCTCGCCGAGCTGCGCCAACCATCCATGGCGGGCGTCCTGGACGCGGGGGTGGGGACCTGGGGGCTGGTGTTCGTCAGCGCCGGCCTGATCATTTCGGTGATGGGGGCCTACCTGGCCTGGAGCCTCATGGCAGCGGAGGTCCTGTACGTGGCCGCCACGGAGAAGGACATGCCGCGGTTCCTGTCCCGGGTCAGCGACGACGATGTCCCGGTCAACGCCCTGCTGCTGAGCACCCTGCTCAGCCAGCTGGTCATGGTCATCACGTACTTCTCCGAGGACGCCTTTGACTTCGCACTGGACATGACAGCTGTGCTGACGCTGTTTTCCCTGTTGTTCGCGGCCCTCTACGCCCTCAAGCTCGGCTGGAGCGGGGAAACGTATGAAGGAGCCCCGCGCCGCGTCCGGCGGGGCGACCTGGCCATTGCCGTCATCGCCACCATTTACGCGGTGTTCCTGGTCTACGCCGCCGGCCTGCCGCTGGTGCTGCTGTCGATGATCTTCTACGCCCCGGGCACCGTCCTGTTTGTGATCGCGCGCCGGGAACAAGGGGGCGTGTCTTCCGGGGAGGGGAGCTGGTTCTCTTCCTCATGACAGTGGCCGGAGCCGTTGCAGCTGTGCTCGCCCTGACCCAAGGCTGGATAGAGCTCTAAGCAAAGGGCAGGCGGACACTGCAGGACCTGCCCGATCATTTGGGACGGTATCGGCTAAGGACTAATGCACGACGGCGGCCGTCCGCCGCCGCGGCAGCGTAGCCACCGCGACACCCGCCAGGGCCAGCGCCCCGCCGAACAGTGCCGCAACCGGCGGCACCTCACGAAGCAACAGCCAAGACAGCAGCACCACCACGGCCGGCACCGCGTAGGTGGTGGCGGCTGTGCGGCCGGCACTGAACCGCGCCAGGACGTAGCCCCAGGTGGTGAACGCGATCGCCGTGGGGAAGACCCCGAGATACACCACGGCCAGCGTGGAGGACAGCGGTGCGGCGGACAGCTCCCGGACCAGTTCGGGGAGGAACGGCAGGCAGGCAACGGCCGCGGCCAGGCACCCGATCCACGTCATGGTGGCAGCATCCACATACTGGAGCAGCCGCTTCTGCAGGGTAGCCGCACCGCCGTAGAGCACGGCTGCGGCAAGGCCGAGCCCCACACCCACCGGATCGACGGTCCCGGTGGAGGTCGCAGCCGCAATGACGGCGACGCCGGCAAAGGCCACCAGCATGCCAATGATCAGCCGCCGCGGAAATCCCTCGCCCAGCAGCAAACCTGCGAGCACAGCCACAATCATGGGCGCCAGGTTCACCAGCAGTGCGGCGGTGCCGGCATCCAGATGCCGTTCGGCCGCATTCAGCACCAGGTTGTACACCCCGAACCAGGCGAGCCCCCAGACAATCACGAGGGCCAGGACCCGGCCCCGGAGCCGTCCGCGCGCCGACGGGTCGCCCGGCCCGCTGGTGGAAGCCGCTGCAGCCACCCGGCGTCGTCGTCCCGCCACCGCGGCAATGGCCATCAGTGCCACCGCCCCCACCGCGATCCGGCCCAGCGTCAGGGCGCCGGGGGAGTAGTCCGCGCCGGCGGACCGGATGCCCACAAAGGCCGATGCCCACAGCGCCACCGTCACCGCCATCGCGGCCCACAGGCGCGGAGTGGCGCCGCTGGAAACGGAAATGCTGCGGGACGCTGTAGATGTCATGCCTGTAGTCTTCCCCGCTCCGGGCTTTAGCACCAGTTCCGATTCTTGATCCACAATTCAGTACAGCTGTAGAGTCAGCGGCATGTTGGATATGCACCGGCTGCGAATCTTCTCCTCCGTGGTGGCCAGCGGCTCCGTGGCCGCCGCCGCGGCTAACCTTGGGTACACACCCTCGGCGGTCAGCCAGCACCTCACGATCCTGCAGCGCGAAACCGGCCTCACCCTCCTCGAGCGTGCCGGCCGCGGCCTGCGTCCGACGGCGGCGGGGCTGGCGGTGGCAGCGCAGGCGGAAGAGATCCTGGCCCGGCTCAGTGAGGCGGAGGCGGTGCTGTCCGATCTCCGGACCGGACGGAACGGGCGGCTGTCCATGGCCTACTTCGCATCCGTCGGCGCCGCCTGGATGCCCGAAGTGGCCCGGCGGCTGACCACCGACCTGCCCGGCGTCCGGCTGGAACTCCAGCTGCGCGACGACGTCGCTCACGACCCGGAGGACCGTCCCGATATCCAGCTGGTGGTCGGACGCAAGGGGAGCATCACTCCGGGCAGCGGCTTCGACGCCCACCACCTGGTGGACGACCCCTACGTTGCGGTGCTGCCCGACCATCATCCCTTTGCCGGCCGGACGGAGATCGAGCTGGCGGAACTGGGCGGGGAACAGTGGGTGGACAACGACTTCGCCCACGGGCTGTGCCGGCTAAACCTGCTGGATGCCTGCGCGGCCGCGGGTTTCACCCCTACCTTCCAGATCGAAGCCCACGACTATGCCACCGCCATCGCCTTCGTCAGCGCCGGCATCGGCATCACGGTGCTGCCGGCACTGAGCGCCCAGCAGCTGCCCGCCAACGTCCGCCGGATCCCGGTGGTTCGCCCCGCTCCCGTCCGCTCCATCTATGCGGTGGTGCGCCGCAGCATGGCCGGCACCGAACCGGTGCAGCTGGTCCTGGAGACCCTGCATGCCCTGCACCTTGCACCTGGAATCCGCGCGGCTGCCTCAGCCTGAGCTGGGCGCGCCCGTGATCCCCGCTTTTCGCTGCGGAGGCCGGGCAAAACCGCTCTACCGGAAATGGAGCCAGGCGGCACGGCCGGAGGGCGGCTGATAGTCGGAGGTGAGAGGGGGCGTGTAAAGCAGGACATACTGCCCCGGACCGGCTTCGTCATTGGAGAAACACACGTCGCCGCCGGTCGAGCCGCCCGGCGCTATTTTTCCGCCAGCGCCCAGCTGATTATCGCTTCCATACTGAACGGTGTAATTAATGAGTCCTCCGGGTGTCTGGAGATTCCAGTCAAAGGTGTCGAACGTGATCTGCGCGCCGGAGTTGTTCTTCAGTGTGGTGGACGTACACAGGGTCGGCGAATCGTCATACGTCGTCGTCTTTCCGTCAAAGAGTTCCGAGGCGGTGACGCTGAGCCCGTCGATGGTGAGGGAATCTTCGGGCTGCCCCACAACATCGCCGCGCATCTCACCGGGAAAAACGGGCGCCGCAGCTGGCCCGGTGGGTTCCGCGGAGGCAGTGACCGCCTCCTCATCCGGAGCAGCAGTGGAACTTCCGTCATTACCGCCATCGGAAAGCAGGATAACGATGATGAGGATCAGAGCGAGCTCAAAGAGAAGACGCAAATTTCCGGTCCGGGGGCGTTGCGGACGTCTGCGCTGGCGGACGGGATGCCTCGGCTTATAAGGCACAGACGTGTTTTCCGGCGGTTTCACGTAATCAAACCTGGGCATTGTTTTGAGGCCTCATTCTGGTGTGTTGCTGGTGCGCATTCTCCCCGCGGAAATCTACCGTAGTTTCGACCTACCGACGATTTTCCTTATCCAGCCCGCAGCCTGCCGGACTATGTCCGGCCGCACATGAATGGACAACCATGAATCCGGGAAGTGCATCCCCAGAAGAGATCAGAGAACCGCAAACACGCAAGGACTCCTTGGGTAAGGAAGCCAAGAAGCCAAAGTCGCTCAAAATCCGGCTTGCTACTGGTCACTCGGCTTGCTGATGCTCGGAATCTTTGTGGTCCTGCCGGGAACTGACCTTTCAATGCAGGAATACAACAACACTCACCCCAGTACATTCCACAACTGCACGGTTACCCAAGCCGGCCCCTACCACAGGACCTCCAGAAAGGGGACGGGTAGCTACAAAGTCCTCATCGACACCTCGGATTGCGGAGACTACGAGTTGGATCGCGGAGTCACTAAGAGCAATTACCGAGACGTTGCTCAAAAACTAACCCCAGGGGAATACCGGCTGGAGCTGGCGGCTACGGCCGTGGCCTTCGAAGGAGTCCCACAACTTCTTCAGCGCCCACGTACTCATCGAGCCGCTGGAAAGGACCACGGACCGGTAAGGCCCTCAGCGCCGCGGCATCGGTGCCTTCGGTAAAGTGCAACAACGGCGCATCCGGTACATACTTCCGTCCCGCAGGCGTCACAGTCGTAACAACTGTCACAAGTATGGTTAGGCATGCCTTACTCTTGATTTGTTAGGCAACCCTAAAACCAGTGCGGCGCCCCGGCTCGCTTCGGTACCAGCCGGGTTGCACCCTCCTGTTGACGAAGGAACCCCACCTTGCGCCTTACCCGAATCGCCGCCGTCTGCACGGCTGCAGTACTCACCGCCGGCCTGGCCGCCTGCTCCACCCCGGCCGCCAGCAGCGACGAAGCCACCGGCTCCGCGTTTGAGCCCATCACCATCGAGCACGCCCTGGGCACCACCACCATCGAGACCAAGCCCGAGCGCGTGGCCACGGTCAACTGGGCCAATCACGAGGTGCCGCTGGCCCTGGGCATCGTCCCGGTGGGCATGGCCGCAGCGAACTACGGCGACGACGACGGCGACGGCCTGCTTCCGTGGGTCAGCGAAAAGCTCGAGGAACTCGGCGGTGAAACCCCAGTGCTGTTCGACGAAAACGACGGCATCGACTTTGAAGCCGTGGCCGACACCCAGCCTGACGTCATCCTCGCCGCCTACTCCGGCCTGACGCAGGAGGACTACGACACGCTGAGCGAAATTGCCCCCGTGGTCGCCTACCCGGAAACCGCCTGGGGCACCTCCTGGCGCGAAATGATCGAGCTGAACGCCGAGGGCCTGGGCATGCAGCAGGAAGGCGAAGAGCTGATTGCCGACCTCGAAACCGAAATGTCCGAAGCCGCCGCCGAGCACCCGGAGCTCGAAGGCAAAAACGCCATGTTCCTGACCCACGTGGACACCACCGACCTCAGCGAGGTCAGCTTCTACACCACGAAGGACACCCGCACCATGTTCTTCGAGGACCTGGGCATGGCCGTGGCCGGCAGCGTCAAGACCGCCTCCGACGCCACCGACAAGTTCTCCCTGACGCAGAGCGCCGAGCAGGCCGACGCCTTCAACGACGTGGACGTGATTGTCAGCTACGGCGGCGAGGAACTCGTCAGCGCCCTGGAAGCCGATCCGCTGCTCTCGCAGATCCCCGCCGTCGCCAACGGCTCCATCGTGCTGCTGCCCGACACCCCGCTGGGCACCGCCGCCAACCCGACGCCGCTGGCGATCTCCTGGGTCCTGGACGACTACCTCGCCCTGCTCTCCGACGCAGCTGCCAAGGCCAAGTGACACTGAAGGAACCTGCAGCCCCGGACGCCGCGGTACGACGGCGCCCGGGGCGCCTGCGTGCGCTCTGGCTGCTGGCCGCCGTCGCCGTGCTCGCCGCCCTGATGCTCGCCAGCATCACCGTGGGAGCGCGCGACGTCGGCTGGAACGACATTCTTGCCGCCCTGGGCGGTTCGACCGACGGCTTTGACGAAGCCGCCGTCGCCAAGCGGATTCCGCGCACGCTGCTCGCCGTCGTCGCCGGCGCCGCCCTGGGCCTCTCCGGTGCCGTGATGCAGGGCGTGACACGCAATCCGCTGGCCGATCCGGGCATTCTCGGCATCAACATGGGCGCTTCGCTCGCCATTGTTGCCGGCATGGCGTTCTTCGGCCTGGCCGCCGCCTCCAGCTACATCTGGCTCGCCATTGCCGGCGCCGCCGTCACCGCCGTCTTCGTCTACACCGTCGGCTCGATTGGCCGCGGCCCCGCCACCCCGTTGAAACTCGCGCTGGCCGGCGCCGCGACGTCGGCCGCCCTGGCCTCCTTCGTCAGCGCCATTGTGCTGCCGCGCAACGACATGGCGCAGGGCGTGCGGTCCTGGCAGATCGGCGGCGTGGGCGGCGGCTCGTACGAGAGCATCACCCAGATCCTGCCCTTCCTGCTGGTCGGCTTCGCCATTTGCCTGCTCTCGGCCCGCGGCCTGAACTCCCTGGCCCTGGGCGACGAGCTGGCCGCCGGGCTGGGGGAGCGCGTGGCCCTGGCCCGCGGCGCCGCCTCGCTCGGCGCCGTCATTCTCTGCGGGGCGTCCACCGCCGTCACCGGGCCCATTGCCTTTGTCGGACTCGTGGTGCCGCATGCCTGCCGGCTGCTGGCCGGGGTGGACCACCGCTGGCTGCTGCCCTTTTCCGCCGTCGCCGGAGCTGCCCTGGTGACCGCCGCCGACGTGCTCGGACGCATCATCGCCCGCCCCGCCGAGATCGACGTCGGCATCCTTACCGCCCTGATTGGCGCCCCCGTCTTCATCTACATCGTCCGCCGGCAGAAGGTGCGTGCCCTGTGAACCCCGCAAGCTCCGCCGCTGCTGCCGTAACGGGAACCCCCACCCCTGCTGCTCCGGGAACCGCCGCCGGCACCGGAACCACAAGTGCCGCCGTCGCCCGCGTCCGCTCCGGCGCCGCCCGCCGCTATCGGCTGGTGGTCACACTGCTCGCCGTCGGCATCCTGGCCGTCTTCGCGCTGAGCCTGATGGCCGGCCGCACCTTCTATGCTCCGGCGGACGTGCTGAACGTGATCCTCGGCGAGGACGTGCCCGGTGCCTCCTTCGCCGTCGGACGGCTGCGCCTGCCGCGCGCGGCACTGGCCGTGCTCACCGGCGCCTGCTTTGGCCTGGCCGGCGTCGCGTTCCAGACCATGCTGCGCAACCCGCTGGCCAGCCCGGACATCATCGGCATCAGCTCCGGCGCCGGAGGGGGCGCTGCCTTCGCCATTGTGGGCCTCGGCCTCGGCGGCGCAGCGGTGTCCACGTTTGCCATTGTCTCCGGACTGATCGTGGCGCTGGCCGTCTACGCGCTGTCCTATAAGAGTGGGGTGGCGGACACCCGGCTGATCCTGGTGGGCATCGGAATTGCCGCGATGCTGGATTCGGTCACCGCATATGTGCTGAACCAGGCGCCGGAATGGGAGCTGCAGGAGGCCATGCGCTGGCTGACCGGCAGCCTCAACGGCGCGTCCTGGAACCAGGTGCTCCCGGTGCTCGCCGCCATGCTGGTACTGACGCCTGTACTGCTGGGCCAGTCCAAAAACCTGGCCGTCACCCGGCTGGGCGACGACGCCGCGTCCGCCCTGGGCGTGCGCGTGAACCTCACCCGGATTGTGGTGATCGTGACCGCCGTCGGGCTCATTTCCTTCGCCACCGCGGCTGCCGGACCCATCGCCTTTGTCGCGTTCCTCTCCGGGCCGATCGCCGCCCGCCTGGTGGGCCCGGGCCCGTCGCTGCTGATTCCCGCCGGACTGGTGGGAGCGCTGCTGGTGCTGGTGGCAGACTTCTGCGGCCAGTACGCCTTTGGCACCCGGATGCCGGTGGGCATCATCACCGGGGTGCTCGGCGCCCCGTTCCTCGTTTACCTCATTGTCCGCGTCAACCGCGCAGGAGCCTCGCTGTGACCGCAAGCCATTCCCTGAACGTCGAAAACCTCACGCTGGGCTACGGCGACCGCACGGTCATCGACTCCCTGGACCTGGTGGTACCGCCGGGCAAAGTCACCGCGATCATCGGCGCCAACGCCTGCGGCAAGTCCACGCTGCTGCGCTCGATGTCCCGGCTGCTTACCCCGCGCTCCGGGCACGTGCTGCTGGACGGCAAGGCCGTGCACTCGATTCCGGCCAAGCAGCTGGCCCGCACGCTGGGGCTGCTGCCGCAGTCGCCCATCGCGCCCGAAGGAATCACGGTCGCGGACCTGGTGGGCCGCGGCCGGCATCCGCACCAGGGCATCTTTGCACGCTGGAGCAAGGACGACGACGACGCCGTCGCCGCCGCGCTGGACGCCACGGAAACCGCGGCGCTGGCGGACCGGGCCGTGGACGAGCTCTCCGGCGGGCAGCGGCAGCGGGTCTGGATCGCCATGGCGCTGGCGCAGCAGACCGACCTGCTGCTGCTGGACGAGCCGACCACGTTTCTGGACGTCAGCCACCAGATTGAGGTGCTGGACCTGCTCACCGACCTGAACCGCTCCCGCGGCACCACCATTGTGATGGTGCTGCACGACCTGAACCTGGCCGCCCGCTATGCCGACCATCTGGTGGCCGTGGCCGGCGGGAAGCTGCACGCCGCCGGTCGGCCAGAGGACGTGCTGACCGAGGACACCGTGCGCACTGTGTTCGGGATGGAGAACCGGGTGATCACGGATCCGTCCTCCGGCAAGCCGCTGATGCTGCCGCTGGGCCGGCACCACGTGCTGGCGGACTCGATGTCCGGGGAGCCTGCACACCGCTGAGCCTGCACACCGCTAGGATCACGGCCGCTAGGATCGCAGGGGCGCGGCTGTCCCGGTCCGCCCCCGAAAAGGAGCGTACGTATGTCCATGCCAGCTGTTCCCACCCTGTCCGAGTCCCGGATCCTTGCCGAGGCCGTGCTGGACAAAGCACGGGAGCTTGGCGTCAACGTGAGCGTCTGTGTCGTCGATGCCGCCGGTCACGAGCTCCTGACGATCCGGGGCGACGGCGCATCCTGGTTCACACCCGGGGTTGCCCGTGCCAAAGCGCAGACGGCTGCCGCCATGAAGAAGCACACCTCCGTCCTCGCGAACCTGGATGCACGGTTCCCCGGCCTGATTCCCCTGATTGCCGACCAGCTGTCCTTCCAGCCCACTGTCTTGGCCGGCGGCGTGATCGATTCCGCCGCGCAGCCGATGTGGGCCGTGGGAGTCAGCGGAGCACTGCCGGAACAGGACGAGGAATGCGCACGGGCTGCCCTGACCGCTGCCCGGGTGGCGGCGGGCGGCCGGTAACGGAGCCCGACTGGCGCCGCGGCTCCCCGTAGAATCGTCTGATGCCGGAAACCACGCAAGTCCCGACGTCGGGCGTCTCCGCTGCCTCCACCCGGGCAGCACGCATCGTCACCGAAACCACCGCCCCGACCGTCCTTGTGGGGTTGCTCCTGCTGCTGCAGCCCCTGCTCAGCCCCGGCGTCACCTGGCTGCAGGGCATCGTGGCGGCGGGTTTCACCGTGGGACTGCCCTTTGCCGGAATCCTCTGGCTGAAGCGGCGCGGGGCGGTCACCGACCACCACGTGGGCAGACGCGAGCAGCGAGCACCGATCCTGGTCGCGTCCGCGGCGTCCATCGGCGTCGGCGCGCTGCTTCTCATCCTCCTGGATGCCCCGGCGGCGCTGTTCGGCGAAATCGGGGGAGTGTTCATCGGGCTGGTCCTGTGCCTGGCGGCAAACCTGGTGTGGAAGCTCTCGGTCCATTCGGCGGTGGCGGCCTACGTGGGCTTGGCGCTGCTGGCTCCCATCCCGCTGGTGGGATCGGCGCTCGCCCTGCTGCTGGCATCAGCCACCGGATGGTCCCGGGTGAAGCTCGGTGACCACACCCCCACGCAGGTTCTGGCAGGCCATGCAGCCGGATGCCTGGCCTTCGCCGCGGCGCTGCTCCTGCCCTGATGCTCTTCCCCTGAAGACTGCCCGGCTGTGCCCGCTTTAGCCCTTTTGGGATAAAGTCGGTGCAGTCTCTTTCCATAAATACGCAGGAAATGTGGAAAACACACGATGGGGAATTAATGGCAGTGCGTTTTAGGAAGTCCGACGGCGGTGAACGGGCAGCCTCGGAAGCAGCCGTAGCTGCCCTCGATCTCGGCGAACACGTGACCTTTGATGAATTGCTGGACGTGGTCACGAAGGCCCACGGAAAACCGATTGAACTTCGAGACATCGACCATTCGGTAATTCCCGCCGTTACCGGTCTGTGGATCGAGAAGGACGCAAAGTCGATCATCCTGCTGCCGTCCGGCGACAACCGGCTGCACCGCACGCATGCGGCATGCCACGAGTTTGGGCATATTCTCCTGCGCCACCAGGGGTGCGGCGGGGTGGAGACGGCCATGCCGTCCATGTTCCAGCACGTCGGCAGCCGCAGGGGCATCAAGCGGATGCTGGCTCGCTCCCTGGACTGGAATGAGACCGAACGGGCCGCCGAGCACGTTGCCTACCTGCTCTCCCTCGCCCTGCTGCCCGAGGAGCGCCAAAGCCCCAGCGGCTTTGAGCGGACCTTTATATGACCCTCCTGCAAGTCCTGCCGGTCTGCATTCTGTGGGGCGTGGTGGGGATCCGCCTGCTGGGCCTGTGGTTCGGCTGGAAGCCGGGCATCCTCCCGGCCGTTTCGCTGGTGGCACTGGGGGCCACCCTGAACATTGACCCGGTGTATCTCGCCGTCGACCAGCTGCTGGGCGGCCGGAACCTCCTCAACCTGATTGTTCACCTGCTCATGGGCGTGGGCATGACGGAGCTGAGCCGTCTGCTGCTGCGGGTCACGGGGCGGTCCAGCCGGCAGGTGAAGGTGCTGATCAGCATCGGGGTGATCCTGGGACTGGCGCAGATAGTGCTGCTGGCGGTTTCCGACACCCGGGGATCTGCCGCCAATTTCACGGACACCTTCGGGGATGCGCCAACCATCGCCCTGTACCAGGCGATGTTCTTTGTCTGGTTCGGAGCAGTCACCGGATACACCGGCGTGGAAACGCTGCGCCGGAACCGGCGCGGGGAATCCCGGGCGTTCCGCCTCGGGTTCGACATCCTCAGCACCGGCTGCTTAGCCGGGGTCCTCGCCGCAGCAGCCAAAATGGTGCAGATCGGTACTGAGATACTGGGAAGCGGCACCGGTTATGTTGGCGTGCTGGTGATCGGATACCAAGTCCTTCTCGCACTGATGATCATGGGATTCGCCGTCGGGTTCATCATTCCGTTGTGGGAACGGATTCAGGGGACCTTCCGCACACGGACCCGGCGCTCGCAGGACCTGGCCAAGCTGCGGCCCATTGTCACCCGCCTGATCCAGACGGATGAAGGCCGGCGGTCGATGGACGCCGCCAGCATTTCCCTGGACAGCCGCACCTCCAACACCCAGCTCTACCGCTGGTTCATTTTCATCGGCGACATCCGGGTCCTGAACCCTGAGCTGCTGACGCCCGAGGAAATCGACATCATTGACAAGATAGGCAGAAGAATTGAGCACAACGGTTCACCGGCCCGGCGCACGGCTCGCACTGGCGGCTAGCGTCTCCAAGGTCCTGCCTCCGGCGCTGGTCCTGGCAGTCCTGGTGCTCCTTGCCGGCATCGAAGCGGAACTTGGGCCGCTCGGCGTCGTCGCCCTTCTCGCCTGCATCGTGGGTATCCCGGGCACCATTTACAAGGCATCCAAGCGGCCCTTTCAGCGCAGGGGGCTGCCGGACCGGCTGCGGATCAAGATTCTGGCCGTGCTGACGTTCACCGGCATGGTGGTCTGCTTCCTGATTCCGGTCCCGTCGCCGGTGCCGCTCACAGTGGCAGCGCTGTTCCTGGGTAACGTGAGCCTTGTCTTTTTCCGCCGCTGGCTCAACGTCTCAGCCCACGTATCGGTCATGACCTTTGCCGCCTTGTGGGTCATGTCGACATATGGGGGCGCTTGGGCGTGGCTGTTGATATTATCGCCGTTGATGATATTCAGCCGGGTGTCCCTTCGTGAACATACCTGGCGGGAGGCGCTGTCAGGTGCATCGCTTGGACTGGCAACCTTCTGCTGTTTTCTCGCAGCTATGACTTGGAGCTGAAATACGTGAACGATTTTGATCTTTCCCCGGAGCGCACTGCAGGCCTCCGTCGAGCCGAAACGCTTGCCAGGAAGATCAATCTCCTTTTGGACGTCATCATGTCCGAATCGGGCAAACCCTTTGACTATCCGGCCATCCGGGACGGCGCCCAGAAAGCCGGTTACTATCTTTCCCGCACCAGATGGTCACTGCTGAAGTCCGGCAAGGAACAAGTGGTGCCGGACGAGGCCCTGCGCGCCATAGCCACAGTCTTTGACGTGGATCCGGAATACCTGCTGCAGGACGGCGGCAAGCTGCCCGAAAGGGTGGAAGCCGAGCTGGAGCTGCTCCGCAGCCTGCGCCGCGCGGAAGTCCGCAATTTCGCCGCACGCGCCCTCGGGCCAGTGGACCCCGAGGCGCTGAAGGCGATAGCAGCAATTCTGGACGAAGACTCCTGATCCATTCTTCGGGCGAAATAAAACTTTGACCCCGCATGTGACCGATGCTATATTTTCACTCGTGCTTCACACATGTGTGAGACGCGAGTGAAAACCGAAGAATCCCGTAACATCCGCTGCCTGTGGGGGGTCAGCGGAATGTTGCTAAGTGAAGCCGGCGGATGATTTCCGCTGGCTTCGCTGCTTTTAACCCTGCAGCAACGGCAGTCCCATTCAGCGGGATCCTATGTCCATTTATTTGCGGCGGCGGTTTAGCTGGGTCAGGGGACCCGGAAACCGTCCCGCACCCGCACCGTATTCGCACCGCACTCGCGCCGCATCCGGCCAACACCACGCCTGCACCATGTCCTCGGCACCCGCCCCCTGCACCACCCCGCACGCCGCCCCCGCAGCCGCGCAGTGCTGCACCCCGCCGTCGTATGTATACGACGTAAACGTAAGCGGTAACATAATGATCGTGACTACCAAAACCTTTCCTCACCTGATGGCCCCGGGCCGCATCGGTCCGATGGAAACGACCAACCGCATTGTCCTGCCCGCCATGGACATGAACGTCTCCGAGCACGGCGAGATTGAACAGGCCGAGATCGATCACTACGTAGCCCGCGCCGAAGGCGGCGCCGGCCTGATCATCACGGGTGCCTGTGCGATCGCCTTCCCGTTCGGCGCGGCCTCCATGAAGGAGCCGGGCCTCTCGGAGGACAAGTTCATTCCGGGCCTGAAGGCGCTGGCCGACGCGGTGCACGCCGCCGGCAGTAAGCTCTGCATCCAGTCCACGCATCACGGCAAAGTGGCCCGAGTGGATACTGCCAACGGCCGGCCGGTGCTCGCTCCGAACCAGCCCGACTACAAGTACGACATGTCCGCGCTGGCCGACAGCACCCCGGCCGAACTCGGCAAAATGGGCGCAGCCACCGCCGGCAAGCAGATTGTCTACCGCGACATGAGCGCCGAGGACATTTCCTGGCTGATCGAGACCTGGGCGGACGCCGCCGAGCGCATCGCGAAGTCCGGGGCGGACGCCATCGAAATCCACGCCGCCCACGGCTACATCCTGGGTGTGTTCCTGAACCAGCGGGACAACAAGCGCACGGACGAATACGGCGGCTCCCTGGCCAACCGTGCCCGCCTGGCCTGCGAAGTCATCAAGGCCGTCAAGGAACGGGTCGGGAACCAGCTGGCCATCCTGGTCCGGGTTTCCGGTGAAGAGTACGGGCAGGAGGGCGGACTGTCGCTCGAGGAAGCCATCGGCGCCTCCAAGATGTTCGTCCAGGCCGGCGCGGACTCCATCCACGTCACCGGCTGGGGCCGGAACCCGTTCGACAACTTCACCGACGGACCGCTCCCCAACAAGGTGGGCGCCTACCTGGAGAACGCCGCCGAGATCAAAAAGCACGTCTCGGTGCCGGTCATCGCCGTCGGCCGCATGCTGCCGGAAATCTCGGAAAAGGCGCTGGCCGCCGGACAGATCGACTTTGCTGCGATGGGCCGCCAGTTGCTGGCCGACCCCGAGCTGCCGAACAAGATCCGCGACGGCAAGTTCGACCAGGTCCGCCCCTGCATCAACTGCTACCTGTGCGTGGCGGAGAACTTCTTTGACGACACGCCGTTCTGCGCGGTGAACCCGGCCCTCGGCAACGAGGCGCTGCTGCCGCTGAAGCCCGCCTCGGCAACCAAGCACGTGGTGGTTGTCGGCGCCGGCCCGGCCGGCCTGGAAAGCGCCCGCGTCCTGACCGAGCGCGGCCACCGGGTCACCGTCATCGACAAATCCGACCGCCTCGGCGGCACCATGTGGTTCTCCACCATGACCACCCCGGACAACGAACGCCTGCTGAAGTGGTTCAAGTCCGAGATCAAGCGCCTGAACATTGCGGTCAAGCTGAACACGAAGGCCACGGTGGAATCCATCCGTGCCCTGCACCCGGACCAGGTCATTGTCGCGACCGGCGCCGTCCGGCCCAAGCCCGACTTCCCGGGCGGCGACCTGCCGAACGTCCAGACCGGCGACACGCTGCGCGCCATGATGCTCGGCACCGCCACCGCCGAGGAAGCCGGCGCCGTGCTGAGCACCCTGGGCAAGCTGGGCCGCCTGTCCGGCGTCACCAAGAGCCCGGAGTTTGTCCGCCAGTTCACCAAGTTCTGGCTGCCGATGGGCAAGAACGTGGTGGTGATCGGCGGCTCGCTGGTGGGCCTGGAGCTTGCCGAGTTCCTCGCCGAGCGCGGCCGCAACGTGACGCTGCTGCACGAGACACAGCAGCTGGGCCTGCCGCTGGCTATGCCCCGGCGCTGGACCGCGGTCAAGGACGCCACCGAGCACGGCGTGAAAATCCACCGCAACGTGAAGATCACCCGCATCACCGAGAAGACCGTCGAATGGATCGAGGGCGAGCAGAGCTTCTCCGCACCCGCCGCCATGGTGGTCTACGCGGACGGCACGACGTCGGCCGCACCCCTGGCGGACGAGCTGCGGGAGGCGGGCTTCGCCGTCGACGTCGTTGGTGACGCCGGCGAGGTCAACTACATCCACGGCGCCATCCATTCCTCCTGGAAGGTGACCACCGAGGTCTGATTTCTCGGCACCTGCGGGGCGGGCGGCACGGTTCTGACGGACCGGGCTGTCCGCCTCTTTGGGCTGTGTACGTATGCCTCTGTGTTGGGGCTCGCGTAACGAACGGTTTCCCGCTGCTGCTCTTTGTGACGCCCGTCCTAGACTGGCGTCACACCGAGCCAGAAAGCAGCCATGAAACGCCGAATTCCTCAGTACTCCGAACTCCGCGGCCTCGTGCAGTTCAAGGCCTTCGACCTGGACCGCCGGCGCGCACGGCTGGCCGGGGCCACCAACGTCTGGGAACTGCGGGACATCGCCAAGCGGCGGATTCCCGCGGCGGCCTTCGACTATGTGGACGGCGGCTCCTTCGGCGAGCAGACGCTGCGCCGGAACCGGGCGGCGTTCGACGACGTCGAATTCGTGCCGAACGTGCTGCGCGACGTCACCAGCGTTGACCT
The DNA here is from genome assembly GCF_054792395.1 of Arthrobacter sp. Z1-15. Taxonomy (NCBI): domain Bacteria; kingdom Bacillati; phylum Actinomycetota; class Actinomycetes; order Micrococcales; family Micrococcaceae; genus Arthrobacter; species Arthrobacter sp. Z1-15. Next base: position 741,374 of record NZ_CP096454.1, read on the forward strand.
GAGCACCAAGATCGCCGGGACTGAAGCTGCGATGCCGGTGGGCATCGGACCCACCGGGCTGACCCGGCTGATGCACTCCGACGGCGAGATCGGGGGAGCGCAGGCAGCGGCGGCATTCGGCATTCCGTTTTCCCTTTCCACCATGGGCACGGCATCCATCGAGGAACTCACCGAGACGGTGCCCGACGCCGCCAAGTGGTTCCAGCTCTACCTCTGGAAGGACCGGGAGCGGTCCCGGGAACTGGTGAGCCGTGCGGCCGCCGCCGGCTACGGCGCGCTGATCGTCACCGTGGACACCCCGGTGGCCGGGGCCCGGCTGCGGGACACCCGCAACGGCATGACCATGCCGCCCACCCTGACCCCGAAGACCATCCTTGACGCCTCCTACCGGCCGGAGTGGTGGTTCAACTTCCTCACCACCAAACCGCTCGGCTTCGCCAACTTCGAGGGGGAGCGAGTGTCCCTGGCCGAGACGGTGAACACCATGTTTGAACCCTCACTGAACATGGCTGACCTGGACTGGCTGCGCGAGACGTGGCCGGGGAAGCTGATCGTCAAGGGCATCCAGAACCCCGCCGACGCCGTCGAGGTCTTCGCCCGCGGCGCGGACGCGATCGTGGTGTCCAACCACGGCGGCCGGCAGCTGGACCGTGCCCCCGTGCCGCTGCGCATTCTGCCGGCCGTCCGCGCCGCCGTCGGGCCCGACGCCGAGATCATCCTGGACTCGGGCATCATGTCCGGCGGCGACATCGTGGCCGCCATTGCCGCCGGCGCCGACTTCACCCTGATTGGCCGCGCCTACCTGTACGGGCTGATGGCCGGCGGGCGGCAGGGCGCCGAGCGGACCCTGGAACTGCTGCGTACCGAGATGACGACCGTGATGCAGCTGCTCGGCGTCACCAGCCTTGCGGAGCTGACGCCGGAGCATGTGCGGCGGGTATGACCCCTTGTGACACACGCTCCCACCCTTTGTCACCTGACGGGGCTGGTGTTGTCTCACCAGTAACACCAGCAACAGAGAGTGGGAACGCGTGCTCGCTCGTTTGTTAAGCGTCCGCCGGGCCCCGGCCAGAGCCGGGACCGGCCCGCCTCCTAGACCTCCACCGTAGAAAACGCCCCGCGGTACTTGGCGCCCGGATGCCGGGACGGCAGCCGCGCATCGCCGTCGAACAGCTTCTCCCGCAGGGTGCCGGGACGGTACTCCGTCTGGGCGAGGCCGCGGCGCCGCAGCTCCGGCAGCACGCCGTCGATGAAGTCCGCATAGGAGCCGGGCAGGATCTGGTTGATGATGTTGATGCCGTCCACGCCGGCGTCCTGCCAGGTTTCCAGCTGGTCCGCGATCTGCTCCGGGGTGCCGGCGATCTGCTGGTTGTACGCGCGGTAGCGGGCGACGTCGGCGATGGTCGGATTCCCGCCGGGCACCGACGCGAACAGCGCCTCCAGCACGCCGCGGGCGCCGTCGGTCCGCAGGTCGCCCAGCGTGGTGTCCAGCGGCAGCCCGCCGAGGTCGACGCCGATGCCGCCGCCGATGTGCGCAACGATCGCGTCCAGATCCAGATACTCGTCGTACTCGGCCTGCTTCGCCTTCACCTCGGCCTCCGTGGAACCCACCACGAAGGACAGTCCCGCAAAGAACTTGATGTCCTCGTTGCGCCGGCCGAGACCGCGGGCCAGCGCCCGGACGGAATCGGTGGTTTTCTTCGCGTAGGCGGTGTGCGGAGCGAAGATGAACACGGCCTCGGCGTTGGCGGCGGCGAACTGCTGGCCGCGCCCTGAGCTGCCAGCTTGGAACAGCACGGGAGTGCCCTGCGGGGAGGGCGCGGACAGGTGCGGCCCGTCCACCGAGTAGCGCTCGCCGCGGTGCAGGATCTTGTGCACCCGCGCCGGATCGGCATGAATCCCGGAGGCCTTGTCCTGAACCAGAGCGCCGTCGTCCCAGGAGCCCTCCCACAGCTTGTAGCAAACCTCGAGATACTCGTCGGCCCAGTCGTAGCGGCTGTCGTGCTCGGCCAGCCCGTCGCCGCCGAAGTTGCGGTGCGCGTTTTCCAGTACGCTGGTCACGATGTTCCACGCCACCCGGCCGCCGCTCAGATGATCCAGCGTGGACAGCTGCCGGGCAAACTGGAACGGATGCGCCTGCACCACCGAACTGGTCAGCGCCAGGCCAAGATGTTCGGTCCGCGCGGCCAGCGCCGACTGCAGCACCAGCGGATCATTCGCCGGCACCTGCAGGCCGCGCTCCACATGCGAGGCCCAGCCGCCGTCGTGATTGCCGTAGAGCCCGACGACGTCGGCCAGGAACAGCGCGTCGAACTTCGCCGCTTCCAGCCGGGCGGCCAGATCCGTCCACAGACCGAGCTCGTTGAACCGGTGCTGCTGCGCCTCCGGGTGGCGCCACAGTCCGCCGAGGATGTGGCTGGTGGTGTTCATGGCGAAGGCGCTCAGAAGCAGCCGCGGGCGTCGCGTGAAAGTTGCCATCAGGAAATCGCTCCGGAGGTCGAAGGGGCAGCGGACGCTGCGTCGGTAGACGACGACGGCGGGGACGACGACGGGGCATCGCCGATGCTGTGCAGGCCGGTGGGGATGGTGCCGTTGACCAGGTAGTCGCCCACAGACCGGGCCTTGAACGCACTCGGGTTGTGCGTGGCAACGGTGCGGGCGTTGCGCCAGTGCCGGTCCAGCCCCTTGCCCCGGCTGACGGCGGAGGCTCCGGTGACGTCGAAGAGGGCGCTGGCGGCGTCCAGCACCAGGCCGGGCACCGCCACGTGGGCCTGCTGCACCGCCAGTTCGGCGCGCAGGAACGCCTCCTCCGTGGAAAGCCGCAGGGAGGAATCGGCGGCGGCATCCAGGTCGCGGGCCGCCGCGGTGACCACAGCCTCGGCGGTGTACACGTTGGCGGCGAGCCGGCCGACGTGTTCCTGAATAATCGGATCGTGGCGGAACAGCTCCCCGGAGCCGGTGTTGAAGGTGCGGGTGCGGGACTGCACCAGGTCCGCGGCATCGCGCAGGGCCGCCCGACCGATCCCGGCGAGGACAGCCAGGAGGAAGAGCTGGAAAAAGGCGGGCTCCAGGGTGCTGGTGACCTGGCGCTGCAGGATGTTTCCGGCGTCCACCGGCACGTCGTCAAACACGGCGGTGCCGGTGCCGGTGAGCGGCTGGCCGAATCCGTCCCAGTCATCCGCGATGCTCACTTCCGGGGCGTCGGCGGGCACGACGGCGTACTGCCGTCCCTCCACACCGGCCGTGCTGGCCATGACCACCACCCAGTCCGCGAAGATGCTGCCGGTGGTGTAGTACTTTTCCCCGTGCAGCAGCCACCGGCCGTCCTCCTGCCGCAGCGTGGTGGAAGTGGTGCCCAGAACGTTGCCGGAGCGCTCGGTGGCGGCGTTGCCGAAGATCTGCCCGGCCAGGATCCGCGGAAACCAGAGCTCCCGGAAGGCGGCCGGCTGCAGGGCGGCGGTCTCGCCGAACGCGAAGTGGGAGCGCAGCAGGTGCGCCACATTCGAGTCCGCTGCGGCGAGTTCGATCAGCAGCCGGAACAGGTGTTCGGCGCTGACCGGGTCTCCGCCGTGCTCGGCCGGCACACGCAGCGCCGTGAAGCCGGAGTCCTTGAGCCAGCCCACCTGCTCGAACGGCAGGGTCCGGGACTGCTCGCGGTCCAGGGCTCCGGCGGCAATGCGGTCAAAGACCGGACGGAACCGGGCGGCGAGGTTCGCGTACCGGGCCTCGCCGGTGACGGGACGGGCGGCGGGACGGGTGTCGGTTCGGCGGTTCAGGGGAAGGCTGGTGGTGCTGGTCATGCGGTTCCTTTCGGAAGGGAAGAGTGCAGGAAGAAGGAAGGGGAAACTGTTCAGACCCGGGAAGGAGCAGGATTTAGGGAAGGGGCCAGATCCCGGGATGCGGCGAGGTCGCGGAGCCGGTGGCCGGGGTTGGCAGCGAGGAGGCGCCGGGTGTACTCGCTGGCCGGATTGGCGAAGATCGCCGCTGTGGTCCCGGTTTCGACCAGCTGCCCGCGGTGCATGACGCCGACGTCGTCGGAGACCTGTTCCACCACGTGCAGGTCATGGGAAATGAACAGGTAGGACAGGCCGAGCTCCTCCTGCAATGACTTCAGCAGCTCCAGGACCTGCGCCTGGGTCAGGACATCCAGGGCGCTCAGGGCCTCGTCGAGGACGAGCGTCCGGGCACCCGGTGCCAGCGCGCGGGCGATGGCCACCCGCTGCCGCTGGCCGCCGGACAGCTCCATCGGCCGGCTCCGTCCCAGGCGGGCGGGCAGATTGACCTGCTCCAGCAGCTCGGCCACCCGCGCCTTCTGCTCGGCCTTGGTCCCAATCCGGTAGCTGCGCAGCGGTTCGCCGATGATGTCCGCGACGCTCAGCCGCGGATCCAGCGCGGTGTCCGGATTCTGGTAGACCAGCTGCAGGCTGCGCCAGAGTTCCCGCCGTGCTTTTCCCGCGGTGGCGGTGACGTCCTCGCCGGCAATCCGGACGGTGCCGCCGGTGGGATCCAGCAGCCGCAGGATCAGCCGGGCGGTGGTGGATTTGCCGGAGCCGGATTCCCCGACGAGCGCGAAGGTGGTGCCGGCGCGGACCGCAAAGGACACTCCGTCCACGGCCCGGCGTTCAGTGCCGGTGCGGGAAAAGACTTTGGTCAGGTTGTGGACTTCCAGCGCCGGAATGCCGGACGACGACGGCGGCCGGACGGGCGGTTCGTCTGCGCGGTGTCCGGGGGAGGCCCCCGCGAGCAGCTGCACGGTGTACGGGTCCTCGGGCCTAGTCAGGATGTCCAGCACCGGGCGGTCCTCGCGGATGCGGCCGCTGTTCATCACGACCACCCGCGAGGCGTAATCGGTGGCGACGGCCAGGTCATGCGTGACAAAGAGGACGGCGGTTCCGTAGGTGGTGGCCAGCCGCCCAAAGACCTCCAGCACGCGGCTTTGCACCGTGACGTCCAGGGCCGAGGTCGGTTCGTCGGCAATGAGCAGGTCCGGCTGCAGGGCGAAGGCGATGGCGATGAGGACCCGCTGCTTCAGCCCGCCGGAGAGTTCATGCGGATACTGGCGCATGCGTTCTTCCGGGCGGTCGATGCCGACGAGTTCCAGCAGCCGGATAACCTCCCCGCGCAGTTCCGCCCGGGTGAGCCGTTTTCCGCGGGGTACGGCCTCGGGGTGCAGGCGGAAGATCTCGGCAACCTGGGAGCCGATCGTTTTCACCGGGTCCAGGGAGGCTCCGGGATCCTGGGGAACCAGGCCGATCCGGCGGCCGCGCAGCCGCCGGAAGCCGCCGTCGGCAAGTCCGGTCAGGTCCTGGCCGTCGAGGGTGATGGTCCCGGCGGTGATGCGCCCGGTATCCGGTAGCAGCCCGATGATGGCCTTGGCCAGAGTGGATTTTCCGGACCCGGATTCGCCGACGATTGCGACCACTTCGCCGCGGTTCACCTCGAGGTCGACGCCGGCAGCCGCAGGGGCGGCAGCGTTGCCGGAGCGGGAAAGGGCGCGGCCGTACTCGATGGTCAGGCCGCGCACCGAGAGCAGGGACCGCGCAGGAGAGTCAGCGGCGGACGGGAGGGAAGATGGTCCTGTGGAGGAGTTCATGCGGGATTCCTTTCTCAGAACCGGAAGCTCTTGAGCAGCTGCCGGCCGAGGGCGGCCAGCAGGACCACGGCGGCGACAATGACGAGGCCGGGCAGGGTGGTCATCCACCAGGCGGTGCCCAGATACTGGCGGCCCTCGGCAATCAGCAGCCCCCATTCAGGCTCGGGCGGAGGTGCGCCGAAGCCGAGGAAGCCCAGCGACGAGACCACGAGGATGGCTGCACCCAAATCCACGGCGACGAGTGAGAGCACCGGGCCGGCGGCGTTGGGCAGCAGGTGCCGGCGCAGCACAGTCCAGTAGGTGCCGCCGGTGAGGAAGGCAGCCTCGACAAACTCCAGGTTCCGCACCCGCAGGACCTCGGCCCGGACCACCCGGGCGAAGGAGGCGATGGCGGCGATGCCCACTCCAAGGCCCAGGGACACCGGGCCCGGGGCGGACGCCGTGACGATGATCAGCGCGATCAGGAAGCCCGGAACGGCGAGCAGGACATCGACCAGACGCATGGTGACGGCGTCAGCGGCGCGTCCGCCGGTGGCAGCGAGGACTCCGATTCCGGTTCCGGCCACGAGTCCGATCAGCACGGCCAGGCCGGCGGTCAGGAAGGTCTGCGACGTTCCGTGCACCACGCGGGCAAACACGTCCCGGCCCAGGTGGTCGGTGCCGAACCAGTGCTCGAAAGTGGGGGCCTGGAACTTCTCCTGCGGGATCCCGCTGATCGGATCCTGTCCGGTGAAGAGCCCGGGAAAGAGCGCCGCAGCGGCGATCAGCAGCACCGGCAGCAGGGTCAGGGCGAGGGCGGGACGGAAGCCCGGCCGCCGTCGTCGTGCCGGTGCGGCGGGCGGGTCTGTTGCACCGGGCGCAACGTCGCCGGGTGCTGCGGAAGGGGAAAGCAAAGTCATGGGAAGTCCTCGGGAGAGCGGTGTCAGGAGGCCAAAGCGGGGGCTGAACCCTGCCTGGCGTCTTTGAGGATGCGCGGATCCAGCAGGGGATGCAGCAGATCCACGAGGAGGTTGACGGCCACAAACACCGTGGCCGTGAGCAGCACCAGGCCCTGGACCAGGGGCACGTCCTGGGTGGTGACCGCTTGCAGGACCACCGAGCCGAGGCCGGCGCGGGCAAACACGGTTTCAGTGATGACGGATCCGGCGAACAGCGTGCCCACGGTGATGCCCAGGATGGACAGGGCGGGTCCGGCGGCGTTCTGAAGCGCGTGCCGGCAGAAGATCCAGGCCGGAGAAGCGCCTTTGGCCCGGAGCACGTCAATGAACGGCTGCCGGTAAACCTGCTCCACGCTCTTGAGCAGCACCTGCGCCATGGGCGCCGAGACATGGACGGCGAGCACGAGCACCGGGACGGCGAGGGACAGGAAGGACCCGTCGGGGAACAGCGACAGCAGGCCCAGCCGGATGGAGAGCAGTTCCAGGAGCACGAGCCCCAGCCAGAACACCGGTACGGCGGAAAACAGCGGCGGCAGGTTCGCCAGGGTCCGCCGCAGCACCGGCCACGGTGCCAGGGTGGCCGCCGCGACCACGGCCAGGGCAATGACGACGGCGGCCGCCAGCGCCGAGCCGGCCAGCGCGAGGGTGGAACCGAGGGCTCCGCCGATGCGCTCGGTCACCGGTTCGCCCGAGGTTAGGGAGTAGCCGACGTCGCCGCCCAGCAGCGCTGCCAGCTGCGCCAGGTACTGGATGAGCAGCGGCTGGTCGTAGCCGTACTGGGCTTTCATGGTGTCGATCGCGGCCTGGTCCACCGCGGAGTCGGAGGTCAGGAAGATGGTGACCGGATCACTGGGCAGCAGCTGCACGGCGAGGAAAATCAGGGTGTAGGCGAGCCAGACCACCAGCAGGGCCTGCCCGATCCGGTGTGCCAGATAGCGGGCCATGCTTAGCCGTCCGCTTTCCAGGCGCTCTGGAAGATGGGCGCCGTGCCGGAGGTGAAGTCAATGTGGGTGTTGCGGTGCGCGCCGTAAACCTGGACTTCGTCCCAGAGGACCAGGGAGAAGGCCTTGTCCACCACGAGCGCCTGCTGTTCCGCCGCCAGGACCTCGTCCCGTTCCGGGCCCGGGGCCGCGGCACGCTCGGCGGCGAACAGGGCGTTCAGCTCCGGGTCCGACGTGTGCGTCATGGTGTTGTTGGCCGGTTCGAAGATGGGACCGAGTCCGCCGTAGATGAACTGGCGGGTGCCGAAGAACTCCACCTTCGGATCGGGCATGGCCGTGGTGAGGAAGGTGTTGTCTCCGGCACGGTTGTTCAGCTGCACGCCGATCTCCCGCCACTGCTGCTCGATCAGTTCGAAGGCCGGTTTGATGACCACTGAGTTGTTGGAGCTGGTGACGGTGACCTCGAGTTTCTCGCCGTCCTTCTCGCGGATGCCGTCGCTGCCTTCCTGCCAGCCGGCGTCGTCCAGCAGCTGCCGGGCTTCCTCCGGGTTGTAGGCCAGGTCAGCGCTCAGGTCCACGAAGCCGGGGGCCTGATGGTTCAGGACCGACGCCGCCAGCGTGTAGCTCTCGGAGAGCACCGTGTCCTTGATGGTCTGCCGGTCGATGCCCGCCTGCAGGGCCTGCCGTACGGCGGGATCGGCCAGCTTTCCGCTGCCGGTCCGCACGGCGGCCATGTTCACCGTGAGGTCCACGCCGTCGGCCGCGAGCACCTGGTTGCCGCTGGATGCCAGCGCCGCCTCGTCCACCGGCTGCAGACCGCGGACCAGATCTACCTGGCCGGACTGCACGGCGCCGGCGCGGTGCGCGACCTCGGGCAGGTATTTGATGACCACCTTGTCCAGGTGGGCCTCGCCCGGGTTCTCCGCCCCGTCCGGAGCCCAGGCGTAGCCGTCCCGCTTGGCGAGCACGACTTCCTCATCGGGCTTTTCGGATTCGTAGACGAAGGGCCCGGAGCCGGAAATGGACGAGATGGCCGACTGCCCGGCCGCGTCCTTCTGCAACGTGGCCGGGGAGACGAGTCCGGCAGTGACGGAGGAGGTGGCGCGCAGGAAGTTGGAGTTCGGGGCGTTCAACGTGACCACCACCTGGTCCGTGCCGGTTACTTCGCTGGTTTGGTAGCCGGCGAAGTCCACGTTCGGCTGGATCTGGGCGGCGGGAAGGCCCAGGCCAAAGCTGTCCAGGTTGGCCTTCACCGCCGCGGCGTCGAGCGGGGTGCCGTCGCTGAACGTGACGCCGGGGCGGATGGTGAAGGTGAATTCGGTGCTGTCGGCGTTGGCCGAGAAGGCCGAGGCGATCCAGGGAACCAGCTCACCCTTCTCCGGGTCAAAGTAGGTCAGCCGGTCCAGCACCGAGTTCAGCACGTTGGACTTCTCGTAAAAGCGCGCGGCCTGGGTCTGCCAGTTGTTGATGGGGGTGACCTCGGCGTACACCAGCGTGCCGCCGTCGACCGGTTCACCGGACGTCCCGGCCGCGGCGTTGGTGCCTGCTGTCTGGGAACCGGATCCGCAGGCAGACAGGGTCAGTGCCGCCGCGGCCAGGAGCGCCGCGACCCGCAGGGGAGTGCGGGAAGCAACCGAGGTGCGGGAGGTGCGGGAGGTGCGGGCCGCAAATATGCGGGGGGATCGGGGGGAGTCGTGCATGGGATCCTCTCGGGTCGCACCGAGGAACACGGCATTCGAGCACGCAGGAGCCGCTGCTGCACAGCTCTGCAGCTCGGGCCCAACGGGGAAGTGAGTCCATCGGTCCTGGCATGAGCACCGGCCCCGAAGGGTGGTTGCTGCGGCGTCAACGAGCCAGGTCTCTCAGCCGCTCTGGATGGGAAATGTCCGGATTCGAGAAGCGGACACCACCATGGAAGCTTGGCGGAGGCCGTCCGGGCAAGAGAATGACGCCGCGTTGCCGCAAACTCCGCAGCGTGACGTCATGCGTCTCTTCCTGCGTCACACAGGTGTCATAAACGTCCGCGGAGCAGGCGGTTCGGCCGGCGCGACGGCGTGCGGCCGGGCTTGGCGGCGGACCGTTCCCCGGGTGCCCGGTAGCGCACGCGCCGGCCGGCGTCGCTGAGCAGCAACACGCCGTCGACCATAGTTTCGCGCAGTTCCATCAGTGCGAACTGGTACCGCTCCGGCGCCCGGGAGGAATCACGGAGGTAGCGGGTGCAGGCTGTGGACATGCGCATCAGCACATCGGTGTTGGCGGAGCCGCTGCGCAGATGGGCGAGGGTTTCGATCATGCGCTCGCGTGCATCCAGCACGGTGGCGCGGCAGCGTTCCTCGTCGCCGGCGCCCTCGATCACCTGCGGTTCGATCGGGGCCAGCGGACGCTTCAGGTGCAGATCCGTGATGAGTGCGTTCAGGGCCGCATTTTCGTCGCGGCGGTCAATGCCTGCCCGGATGCTCCAGCCGGCGGCGGTTCCCAGAACGAGCGCCGCGAGGGCCAGGAGGGACACTGCCAGCCAGTCCATACAAGACCTCCGGAAGAAGCGTTCTTCGACGGTACCCGGCGGGGCTGACCGGAGGACAGGGCTGCGGCCCGTTCCCGGCTTGCGGGCGGGCAGTTAGCGGCTAGCCCTCAGGATCCTGACAACTGCGGCAGCCGAGCCGTAAGCCTTTTCTGGTGATACGGACCCGACATGTCCGCATCGCCGCTGCACCCGCGCTTTTTTCGGACCTAGCGTGAAGTAACCCGAGCGGAGGAGAAGCAGATGGCAATGACGATAGACCTGGCCCGCGCCGTGCACCGCGAACGCTTGGCGGAGGCCGAATCCAGACGCAGGTGGCGGGAGGCGCGGCGCGTGGCCAGAGAACGAGACGCTGCGGCAAGAGACACCGGAGAAAGAGATACCGGAGAGCGAAAGGCAAAGCCGGAGCGGGCCCGCGGGCCCGCGATGGAGTGGCCGGTCTTTACGCTGCGGATCGGGCGTTTCCAACTGGTGGGCTTTCGGACCGTGCGGCTGTAAAACCGTGAGGCTGTAAAACCGTGAGGCCGTAAAACCGTGAGGCTGTAAAACCGTGAGGCTGTAAAACCGTGCGGCTGTAAAAAAGGGCCCTCGGCGGTAGCGGGCACTGCGGCTAGGTTCGGGACTGTATGACGGTCAAACGTCCTGCACAGGCACTGTTACTCTATGGCTGATGCAATTGCATCTAAAAATGTTGCTAACGTCCCGGGGGATCCTTTGCTATTTCGACCTATACAGTCCTGCCCAAAATCGGCCAAGGGCGGCAGATCGGAACAGCATCGGCGTCAGCGGGCTCTCGCGGTTGCCGGCCTGACAGCGGTGGTCCTGGCCGTCGCGGGTTGCGGAACCGAAGAGGCGGAACCTGCTGCGGCTTCCTCCTCCCCGTCCGCAACCAGGAGCGCAACCCCGACTCCGACTCCTTCGGCGACTTCCACGGTCGTCGCCGGTAAGCCGTGCTTCGGAGCCGGTAAGACCGAGACCGTGAGGACCGCGGCCAGCCCCAGCCCGACGCCGTCGTCGTCGGCCTCGGCGTCGCGGGTTCCCACCAAGTCCCCCTCGCCTTCGGCCACCAGCACTCCCACGCCGTCGTTCTCGTCCAGCACATCGGTGGTCTTTGTCTGCACCGAGGACGACGACGGCGCCTTGATCTGGATGGACAAGGACAGTTCCACCCGGATCCTCGCGGACCGGCAGGCGGCAGCGGACCAGAAGGAAGCTGACGAGCGGGCAGCCGCAGAGGCAGCAGAAGCGCAGCGTATCGCCGATGACCAGGCGCTAGCCGATGCCCAGGCTGCTGAGGCCCAGCGCCTGGCCGATGAGCAGGCGGCGCAGCAGTACATTCCCCCGGAGCCTCCCGCCCCGGCTCCGGTGCCGGCCCCCGCGCCTGCCCCGGCTCCTGCACCGCCCGCGCCAGCCTACTACCCGAACTGCACGGCAGCCCGCAACGCCGGAGCGGCGCCGGTTTACATCGGCAGCCCCGGCTACGGCACGCATCTGGACCGGGACGGCGACGGCGTCGGCTGCGAGTAGCGGCCCCTGAGCCGACGGCCGGAGCAGCCGTGGGTGCGGTGAAGGGGCAGGCCAGCCTATTCCTTCACCGCACCTTCCGTCCCCTGATGAACTGCCGCTGCAGGATGAAGCAGCAGATAATTCCGGGAACGGCCGACGGCTTTAATGAGCACAAGGTTAATTAGTGCAAGGCGCTGTAAATTGGCAGCGTTATTGGCAGGGATTTATTCCTGCACCCGCATGCTAGGCTCCTCCCTGTAAGAGTGTTGTTTTATCGGGGGATAGCTACACTCGCATTCCCCTGTTTTTCGGGGGAAAAACTTTGTCCAGTTTCTGCATGTCCTGCGGCGCCAAGCTCCAGCCGGAATGGAAATTCTGCGGTTCATGCCGCGAACCTGTTCCCCGCGATGATGCCGCCCCGAGCGGGCCCGCTGTCCGGGAGACCGGGACCGCAGCGGTCACCGGGCATCAGACGCCCGCCGCCGGTCCCGCCGCCGCCGGTCCCGCCGCCGCCGACACCGCCGACGGATTCAAGAAACCCAGCCGCAGGGTCATCATCAGCGCCGGCGTGCTCCTGACCCTGGCGGCAGCGGGCATTGGCGGCTACTTCTACGTCCAGAACATGCTCCGCGGCGGCGCCGGTTCGGCCGAATCCGCCGCCGAGAAGCTGATCGAGGCCGTGGAGGACAAAGACCTGGTGGGCGTTTTCACCATGGTGCCCCCGCAGGAACGCGATGCCTTGCAGCGTGTCCGGGAAGCCGCCGAAGAGCAGGCCGAAGACCACGGCATCATAGACGCTTTCGCGAAGGTTTCCGACGGCGATTCCGGCGGGGAGAACGGGATGGACCTTTCCCTGGACGGCATCGACATCAGCCTCGGTGGCGCGCAGCCCGCTGTGACGGAAATTGATGAGCACCTGGCCATGGTCAAGTTCAGCAGCGGAGAACTGCGGGTGCAGATTGATCCCGGGCAGACCACAGGTGCCATCCGGAGCGCCTTCGAAGCCGGCGGGGATATGGACGCCGTCGATGAATCCACCCCCTTTGCCTCCATGGGCGTCAACAACTCGGGCCTGACCCTGATGGCCACGGAATCAGACGGGCGCTGGTACATCAGCCCGCTCTACTCCGGCCTGGAATTCTCCCAGCAGTTCACGAGCAGCTCCCGGGGCTACGTCCCGGGTGAGCCGGCGCCGGGCAGCGACAGCCCCGGCGACGCCGCCCGCAACGCCGTTTCAGTGCTTCCGCAGCTGGTCTCCGGCGGCAGCGTCATGCCGCTGGCTCCGTACCTTTCCAGCTATGAGGCCAACGCCCTGTATTACTACGGCGGGCTGATCGACGGTTTCCTGGGCGGTTCCTCCGGCAGCGGCGAGTTCCTCCTGGGCGAAGTGTCCTTCCGCGACGGCGAAAAGGACGGCAACCGGACCAAGGCCGTGATGGAAAAGGTCACGGTGGAAAACGAGTACGGCGACCGGTTCACCCTGACCTCCAACTGCGTCATGGAGGACGGCGAGGAACAGATGTGCTCCAACGGTTCCGGCTACGGACTGCGGTACGGCGGCTCTCCGGAACCGGACGGCCTGGGCCTGCTGAACTCCTCAACGGAGTGGAGCCTCACCACGGTCAAGGAGAACGGCAAATACAAGGTCAGCCTGCTGGATTCCGCCGCAGACTGGGCCGTGGGCTGGGTCCGGTCACTGAGCAGGGAACAGGCGCTGGCGCTGATGGACCTGGCCCGCAGCGAAGACTCCTCGGGGGAACTGTCCATCGGCGAGGAAACCGACGTGGCGTTCAACTCCGCCGGCTACGCGGTGAAAACGGTGAAGCTGCAGGAGAAGCAGCGCCTTGAGATCCTGGGCAATTACGGCCGGGCCCACGTGTACCCGGCCGGAAGCGGAGCGCGGCTGGTGACGCTCGGCGGCAACGCCGATCCCGCGGAGCTGGAGGCGGGCGAGTACAAACTGGTCATCTTTGCCGGCAACGACTGGAGTGAGAAATTCGCCGACGAAGGCAGCGGCGTGCAGTATTCGGAGGCGGTGAAGGTCTCGAAATACGTCAGTCCGCCCCGGATTGAAGGCTCGGACTACGACTACAGCGGCAGCATCTACACCGAATACAACCGGAACTCCACCGACGAAGTTGAGCTGCAGGTGCCCGAGGGCAACAACGTTGAACTAGTCGTCACCATTACCGATCTGTATTCCAGCGGCTCGAACTCCACGGGAGTCCTCATTCTCACCCTCCACGGAAACCGGTACCAGGTGCCGGTCACAGGGGCCGACGTCGAACAGGTCATTCCCTACCCCGCAGATTCCGAAACCCAGACCATGGGGCTGGAGCTGGACATGGGCGGCAAATACGGGTCCGTCAGCTATTCACTTGAATTTGTTCGTAAATAGGCCGCGGCCTGCAATCGACATCCATCACAAAAGGGAAGTGTTATGAAATTCTGCGTTCAATGCGGACAACAGCTGGCACCGGAAGCACGCTTTTGCGTCAGCTGCGGTACGCCGGCGCCATCCGGCGATACGACGACGGCGGCGGCTTCCGCAGCCGGGGCGCCGACCCGGGCGGAGGCCCTGCGGCAGCCTGAATTTGCTGCTGCCGGTGCCGTCCATCAGGGCGGACACGGGCACGGCACGGCCGGCGGCGCTTCGGAGACGCAGCCGGCTCCGGCCGCAGCACCAAAGAAGTCCAACGGGGCATTTGCCGGCATTCCGGTGAGCGACTATTTCCGGGACGGCATTGCCGCCCTGGCGCTGATCATCTCGCTGTTCATGGTCTGGATGATCGACGGCGATTCGGTCTTCGGCTACGGATCCTACGAGGAATCCCGTGCGGGCACCCGCGTGGACGTCATCCTGATCACCCTGGTCAGCCTGCTGTCGCTGAGCCTCAGCTACATCTGGCGCGCCGGCGTCTTCGGGCCCAGCGTCGGCTACCGCAAGATCCAGGACCTGAAGCTCCTGGCCAACATTCCGTACTTCCTTTTGGTGCTGGTTTACGTAGCCCTGCACCTGATCACGTCCCGAACCTTTGAGCAGAGCTCCTTTGGCACGCTCGGTCCGGCCATGGCCTTCGGCCTGGCCGGAGCTGTGCTGGCGGCCCAGCCGCGGCGCGGGGAAATTGCTCCCGGAAACGTTGACGAGCCCCGCAACCAGCGCTGGATTTACGTCAGTTTCGGCATTGCGGCGCTGGCAGCCGCGGTGGCCCTGGTCCAGATCATCCGCTACTGGGTTGCCATGGGCGATGCCGGTTCCGGTACCACCGGCTGGGGAATCCTGGCCACCGTGATGGCCCTGGCCAGCGCAGCCGTCCTGGTCTTCATCGCACTGCAGGTTCACAAGCGTTCGGACCGTTGGCGTTCAGCGGGCCTGGTCCTGGCCTTCGGCGCTGCGTTCCTTTCACTGGTGGCACTCTTTGAAGACCAGACGCTGCTGAACCTGAGCGTCAACTCCATCTCTCCCGGATTCTCCCTGATGTTCTGGATGGCCTTCGGGGCGGCCGTTTCCGCACCGTCCATTGCCCGCCTCACTGAAGGCTCGGCCGTGGCACCGACCGATCCCCGCAGCCGGCTGCAGCCGTGGCTGCTCCTGGCCGCCGGGTTCAGCGCCGTCCTCACCATCGGTGCGGCGGTCGGCCTGATCACCGAAGTCACCAGCGACTACTCCGACGGCTATGTGCCTGAGGTCCTCGCCTTGTTCTTCGGACTGCTGCTGACCGCGGGCGCTGTGGTGACCCTCCGGTTGATGGCCAAGGAGCCCCGCTCCGCCTACATCATCCCCACCGGCTACGCCGGGCTGCTGTTTGTTCTGGGTCTGGTGCTCATGATTGTCTGGGCCGTTCAGCATGAGGGCCACCTCGGCGCGGTCATCATGCTGCTGGCGTTCGTGGTTCCCGCAGCCATCCTTTCGGTCCTGTGGCTGCCGCGGGCTTCCCGTGAGCATTTCAAGTCGCTGCCCGGCGGCAACGCCTCCGGAACGTCCGGCTTCACTTTTGCCGGTGCTCCCGCAGCGCAGCCCGCGCAGGCGCCGGTACAGCCGGCCGGCCAGGCACAGCCGGTTCAGCACGCTCCCCAGCAGGCACAGACCCAGCCAGCTCAGGCCGAGCACGCTCCCCAGCCGGCTCAGGCCGACTCCGGGGTCCAGTCCGAGGCGAAAGCTCAGCCTGACGTCAAGGCCGGGACGGTAGCCAAGGCTGAAACCCCCGCTGCAGCAGCCGAAGATCACCAGCCCGGGCACACCGACGGGGCGGTAGCGCAGGCTGCCGATGCCGCCGGTTCGGAGCTGATGACTGAAGCGGCAAATCCGCAGACACCGCTGGCCCGTCTGCAGGAACTGGCGGCCAACCATCCGCAGACCCGCCCCGCCGTGGCGGCCAACCCGTCCACCTACCCGGCACTGCTGACCTGGCTTGGCCAGCTGGGTGACCCCGCAGTGGACCAGGCACTGGCCCAGCGCAGCTGATGAAAAAGCTGGCGGCCGGCGTGCTTCTGGCAGGGATGTTTTTGACGGGTTGCTCGCCCGTCCCTGCCGCTGAAGACAGCACGCCGTCCGCCGGCCGCGGCCCGCAGCAAACAACGGCAACACCGCACACGACGGCAACCCCCTACCCGCCGGCTCCGCATGCCCCGGCTGCCGAGGCCGGCGACAGGCTGGCACCGCTTATCGGCGCCAGCGCGGGGAGGGCCGCGCATGTGGTCCTGCTCGGGGACTCCTTTGCATCCGGTGAAGGCGCCGGCTCCTATGAATCGGTCGACGGCGTCGCGGAGAGTCGCTGCCACCGCAGCTCGGAGTCGCTGGCAGCGGCCGCAGCGGGAACCCGAGCGGACGGCTCAGCCATTGTTCTCCACAACTTCGCGTGCTCCCGCGCGCGCATCTCCGCACTGGAATCAACGCAGCCGGTGGAGGGGCACGGCTCCGGGGGAGTGCCGGCGCAGCTGGAGCAGATGGCAGGAATCCGTCCGGATCTTGTCCTGCTCTATCTGGGCGGCAACGATCTGGGTTTCGCGGACCTGCTGCAGGCGTGCATCGCCGATACAGCTCCGTGCGGCCAGGACCCGGGACTTCGGGAGGACACCGAGCAAAGGCTGCACCAGCTGCGTCCCGAACTCGAGGACATGTACCGGAAGCTGGGCGCTGCTGTCCGCTCCCCGGTGCTCGTTCTGCCCTATCCGCGGATGTTCGACGCCGGTGCGGGGGACTGCGGGCGGCTGACCGGCGGGGAACAGGCTTTCGGGCTGGAGGTGACCGACGCCTTGAACGGGACGATCGAGCAGTCGGTGCTGGGAGCCGGGCTTCCGAACGTGCGGTACGTCGATGCCTTGGAAGACCCCTTTGCCCGGCGGGGTGCCTGCAGCACGGATCCGCTGGTCACGACGGCCCGCATCGGACCGCTCCTGGGTGCAGCGGCCTCCGCTGCCGCATCCCAGGAAATACTGCATCCCACCGCGGAAGGCTACCGGGTTCTGACTGCGGACCTCCTGCAGTGGCTAGAAGAACATCCGGCCTAGCGCCGGCGACGCGGCGAACCGCAGCTTGAGACAACGCTTTGATCCATTGGAAGGAAAACATGAAGTGTTCAGCATGCGGGGAACCGCAGGAGTCCGGAGTCAGCTTCTGCACTAACTGCGGGACGGCGGCATCAGCGGCATCAGCGGCTGCCCCGCCGCCGCCACCGGCAGCACCCGCACCTCCCGGGCCTCCCGCCCGGCACGATCCGCAGCCGGTGCCGCAGCCCGGAATGCAGGGCGATCCGAAGTCTTCGAAAAAACGCCGGACCCCGCTTATTGTCGCCGGGTCCGTCATCCTGGCGGCGGCGCTGGCTGCCGGCGTCTATGTGTGGGAACCCTGGAATGACCAGACGGAAGCAGCCGGGGCTGTGCCGTCGCCGTCATCCTCCGCTTCGGCGTCCGCCAAGGCCAGTCCCGGCTCTACGGCCAAGTCCACCCCGAGCGCCTCTCCGAGCGGTTCAGCCAGCGCATCGCCGTCGTCGGGTTCCTCGGCAGCGGCCAAGGCAACGGACAGCATTCCGCTCTCCGGCTTCAACCCGTCGACGTCCGAAGTCCGCGACGGCATGGTGGTGTACCGGACGTCCAACGGGGTTTCCGCCCACGTCCCGGGCGAATCCATAGCGCGCACGTACCCGCTGCCCGCGGCGCCGTCCGGGCAGGAAGTATCCGGCAGCACCCTCGACATCATCGGCACCGGCGAAGCACCGAAGCTGGCAGCCCTGGTGGAAATCCGCACCCCGGCCTCCGGGCTGGACCCGGAGCAGTACGCAACGGTGCTGCGCACCTATGACGACAAAAAGACGGCGCCGCTGGCGGAAGCACCCGTCACGGGAACCGAGCACGACGACTTCCACGAGCTGACCCTGCACGGAAGCAGCGACGGTTCGATCGCACTGGAAAGCGAGTCGTACAGCGAGCCGTCGGTGCGGTTCTTCAACGCCGCGCTCGAGCAGGTCGGCGAGGGCAGCGGACTGTTCACCGCGCACCACGGCACGACGGTGATTCTGTCCGACCGGAACGACGACTGCCTGATCTCGGCCTGGAGCACCGCTACGGGCGCCAAGCTGTGGGAAAACAACTACGGCACGGTGACGTACCCGAGCTGTTCGGCGGCGCTGGACGCCGGCGGCCTCACGGTGGCGGTGAACGGCAACGAAGACTTCGTCGCCGTCGTCGACCCGGCCAGCGGAGCACTGCGCACCCAGCTCACCGGCGCCCAAAGCGTGAAGTTCGATTCGGCCGGACCGCTGGCGGTTGTCGAGTATGGAACCTCCGATGCCACCCTGCCGGCGCTGCGCGTCTATGACACCACCACCTGGGCCTCCACCCTGGAGGTGACCAGCGAACAGGGCGAGGCACTGAACCTGCAGACGCTGTATCTGTTCGGCTCCAAGCTCTACATCGAAAACACCGACGAGCAGCCGGTCCTGGATGCCCTGACCGGTGAAAAGCTGGCGGCCGACTGGAAGGTGCGGCCCGCCGGGGCCGTCAGCGCCGACTGGACCCTCGTGACCGATGAGAGCGACGGAACGTACTCCCTTGAAGCCAATGACAACGGCATCTATCCGGGACCGTGGTGGTAACCGATGAATCCTGAAACAAACACACCGGGGCAGTTCTGCGCCCGCTGCGGCCAGCAGCTGCCCGCCGCCGCACGGTTCTGCCGGGCCTGCGGCGCTCCGGCGGCACAGACTCTTCCGCCGGAGACCGATTCCTCGCCGGCCACGGAGGCTTTTGCAGCCACGGAGGCCTTCCCGGCGGCGCAGACTCCCGCAGCTCCGGCGCCGCCCGCTGCACCGGAGACCATCACGGCATGGGCCGCAGACGTTACCGGGGAACCGGAGCAGGCCTGGACCGACGGCGGCACCGGCACCGACGACGACGACGAGAAGCAGCGCCGGTCGCCCTGGCTGGTGACCGCCATGATTGCGGCAGTTGTTCTGGTGCTCGGCGCCGGTGCCTACTTTGGCTACGGATACCTCACCTCCGGCGACGAATCCGGTTCGGACCAGGCGGTTGCCACCCGGCAGCCCTCGCCGTCCGCGGCTTCGGCTACGGCAGCTCCCACCCCCGCCGAAACGTCACCGGCAAAGGCCACGGCTTCGGCCTCGCCGTCGCCGTCGTCGTCACCAACTTCCTCCCCGCGGCCGACGGCGACAGCCGGTCCGCCGTCCGGAAACACCGGAAGCTACGGGGCCGCGGGATGGGACACCGGGGCGCTGAACGCCGCGTACTGCCAGCACGACGGCGAATTTGTCACCGTGGCGGACTCACCCAAATTCCAGGGCATCATCTGCATGCGCAACGGAGGCATGGTCTACCGCGGCCTGGATAAGAGCAACGGGCTGACGATGAGCACCGGAGCCCAGAAAACTCCCGCCGGCTATGCCGGGGTGCTGGGCAACACCCGTTACGAGATCAGCCCGGCGGCCTTCACGATTACCCTGAACGGTGACGTGATCGCCAGCGACAAGGTCACCACCTACGTCACGCCGGACCAGGACCCGTTCCGGCCCGGAGACCTGGGCCTGGCGAAGCCGATCGACTATCCGCAGTGCGACGGTTCAGCCGCCGTGCTGCTGGTGAGCAGCTTCGGTGCAGCGAACGCTGCCGCAGAGATCAGAGTGCAGCTTGAGCAGCACCCCGGCGCGCGATATCTGCGCACCGACCTGTCCTGCGACGGGTTCAACCGGACCTCCGATGACCGCGGAAACCGGGAGCCGATTTATGCCGCCTATCTGCCGGCGGGCAGTGACACTGCGTCGGTCTGCGCGATGGCGGAGGCGAATGGAACGTACGCGGTATGGCTGCAGAACGGTTTTACCCCCGAAGAGAGCCGGGTCAATTGTCCGTAGGGTAATTCGGGCCGAAGTCCGGACCGGCGGTTGATGGGAGAGAGCAGGCGCAGGCGTCATTATGCCCGTGCCTGCTTTTCCCGGCTTAAAGGGGCCGCCCTTTCACATGTTAGAATCCGGTAATTGCGTTGTTATTTCCGGGGGGATATTGCATGCATTACCTCCCCGTGTCGATCTTGGGGGAATAAATGAATTACTGCATGTCCTGCGGCACTGCGCTGCAGCCTGAATGGCGTTTCTGCGGCAACTGCCGGCGCCCCGTTAGCGAAGGCGGAGAACAGCAGGGCTCCGCGGCCGTTGAGCCGCCTGCGGGCAGCCAGCCTAGTCCGCAAAACCCCACCCCTGAGAACTCCACCGAGCAGGACCACAGCCAGCAGGACCAGCAGCCTCAGAAACCCACCCAGCAGGACCAGCAGCCGCAGCCCGGTGCAGCCGTACCCGGTGGGCCCGGCAACGGCCCCGGTGGCACCGGCGGACAGCCCGGCCCCGGCGATGACGGCTCGGGGGACGGCACCGACGGCACCGACGGACCGCGGAAGAAGGCCAGCCGCAAGACACTCGTCCTGGCGACGCTCGCCGTCGTCCTGGTGGTGGCCGGCGTGGGCGCCTTCCTCTTCATCCAGAACATCATCCGCGGCGGCGCCGGTTCACCCGGGCAGGTTGCCGAAAAGCTGATGGAGTCGGTGGAAGCCAAGGACGGCGTTGCCCTGGCCACCATGGTTGCTCCGGCGGAGCGCGACTCCCTCAACCGCCTGCGTGAAGGCCTCACCGAGAAGGTCGAGGAGTTCGGCATCCTGGAGGCGGCCAACAAGGTTGGCGAAGACCTTGAGGACGTGGACGACGACATCAGCTTCGACGGCATCACCGTCACGTTCGAGAATGTGGAGCCGAAGGTCACCGAGGTTGATGACCAGCTGGCCGTCCTGGCCTTCGACTCCGGCAGCGTCCGGGTCCAGGTGGATCCGGAGCAGACCACCGGTGCCGTCCGTTCAGCGCTGGAAGCAGCTGACGAGATGGAAAAGATCGACGAGACCACCGAGTTCTCCGAACTGGGAATCGACGGCGATCCGCTGCTGATGGCGGCGGTCAAGGACAACGGTCGCTGGTACCTCAGCCCGCTCTACACCGGTCTGGAACTGATGACCCAGTCCACGGGCAACGAGCGCGGCACCCTGCCCGAGGGTGTTGAGGGCAGCGGCTCGCCGGCGGAAGCCGTGCAGGCGCTGATCGGAGCAGTGCCGGGCATTGTGCAGAGCGGCAAGATCACCGACGTGGGCAACTACCTCGTCAGCTACGAAGGCAACGCCGTCCACTACTACGGGCGTGCGCTGGATAATGCCGCGGGCGGCGGATCCAACATCGACCTGAAGCTGACCGCCAATACGTTCAAGGACGCGGAGCAGGACGGCGACCGCGGCCGCGCCACTGTGGAAACCCTGGAAGCGGAGGTGGAAGGGGACAAGCTGCGGGTGACCTCCGACTGCATCGAACTCGACGGCTCGGATGAAATGTGCCGCGGGAAGTCCGGGTACGTCATGCTCGAGGGCAATGTCGACGGCGAAGCCGTGGTGCGTGCCCTTCCGCCGCTGGGAATGTCCACCGTGAAGGAAGACGGCGACTGGAAGGTCAGCCTCATGGACACCACCACCGACTGGACACTGCAGTGGCTCGATTCCATCACCCGCGAGCAGGCACTGGCCATGCTGGACCTGGCCCGCAGCGAGGACGCCGCCGGAACCATGACGGTGGGTGAGGAAACCGACCTGAAATTCAACTCCGCCGGGTACGCCGTCATGAAGCTGGAGCTGGACGAGGCCGTGATCCTGGACAGCACCGATGACTACAGTGCACTGACGGTCTACTCGCCGGACGGCAAGGAAACCATCACCTCCGCGGACAGCTACCTGCGGGAAGAAACCCCCGCCGGAGAGTACAAAGTGGTGATTTACGCCGGTGACGAGTGGGCCGACAAGTTCGCCGAAAACGGCAACGACGTGCAGTACTCGACCTCGATGACCCTCGAGGGAGTTGTCGAGGATCCGACGATCAACGGTTACCCCGGGGAAGAATACGGCTACCTCACGCTCGATGAATACCCCGGACCCACGGAAGAGATCACCGTAGAGGTGCCCAAGGGCAACGACGTGCAGCTGGTGCTCGAGGCCATGGGCAGCTTCTCCGAATGGGACAAGCCGGGCAGCCTGGTGGCAACGCTGGACGGCAAGGAGTACACCGTCGCCGTCGGCAACGATCCGGAAGAACTCGTTATCCCCGTTCCGGATGACGGGAAGGAACACATCCTGAAACTGGAACTGGTCAAGGGAACGGGCAGCGGCAGCGAAGTCGACTACACGCTCACCTTCGAATAAGCGGTCCGGCCCCGCAGCAGAGTTCCAGCAGAATTCCAGCGGGGCCCAGCAGCACCATAAGCACAAAACAAGGAACCGGCCGGCGCCTTACGCGCCGGCCGGTTCCTTTTGCCCTGCCGCTGCATTGTCCGCTGGCCAGGTGTTCTCTCGCTAGGCTGGGGGCATGAAATCCCAGCCCGTCATCGCCGTCCTTGCCGGAAACCGTCCCCTCGTGGGCCTGGAAGAGCTGCAGCGGGAGGCTGAAGTCCGCGTGACCGCCGACGCCGGGCTGGCCGAAGCACTGGCCGGAGCCGACATCCTTTACCTCTGGGATTATTTTGCCGACGGCGTCCGGCGGGCCTGGCCGGCAGCGGACTCCCTCCGCTGGATCCACGTTCCGGCGGCCGGAGTGGACAAGCTGATGTTCCCTGAACTGGTGGCTTCGGACGTGGTGCTCACCAACGCGCGGGGCATCTTTGACCGGCCGATGGCCGAGCACGTCCTGGCGGCCATGTTCCACTTCGCCAAGGACTTTGGCCGCGCCTCAGCCCAGCAGCGGCAGCGGCAGTGGCGCCACTATGCCACCGCAGACCTGGCCGGCGCCTCCGCGCTGGTGGTCGGGACCGGCAGCATTGGCCGGTGCACCGCCCGGCTGCTGGCCGCCGTCGGCCTGCGCGTGGACGGCATGGGCCGCACCGCCCGCGGCGGCGACGGGGACTTCGGCACCATCCATGCCGGCACTGATCTCACCGCCGTGGCAGGCGCCTACGATTACGTGATCCTGGCGGCTCCGCTGACGCCGGACACCCGCGGGATGCTCAGCCGGGAGGTCCTCGCCGCCATGAAGCCGACGGCGGTCCTCATCAACGTGGGCCGCGGCGCCCTCGCGGACGAGGCAGCGCTCGAGGAAGCCCTGCGCAGCGGCGCCCTCGCCGGAGCGGCCCTGGATGTGTTTGAGACCGAACCGCTCCCGGAGCACAGCGGACTCTGGGAGCTGGAGAACGTGCTGATCACTCCGCACCTGTCCGGAGATTCGCAGAACCAGCTCCCGGCGCTGGCCCGCCAATTCGCGGATAACCTGGCAGCCTTCAAAGCCGGGCGGCCGCTGGCCAACGTGGTGGACAAGCAGCTGGGCTTCGTTCCGTCCTGACCGGGGAACCCGGCACCGTTGACCCGTACGCCGCTCCGGATAAGACTGGGGGTCCGAGTGCTGACGGAGTTCAAGGGAGAAGGAAGTGCGGCGTGAAAGCTGTCCGGGTGCACCGCTACGGCGAGGATCCGCAGATCGATGAAGTGCCCGAGCCGGAAATCACCGGTCCGTGGGACGTGATTGTGGACGTGGGCGCCGCCGGGCTCTGCCGCACCGACCTGCACGTGATCGAGGGCCAGTGGGACGCGATCCAGCATCCCCGGCTGCCCTACATCCTGGGCCATGAAAACGCCGGGTGGGTGCGCGAAGTAGGCTCCGCCGTCGTCAACGTGGCCCCCGGCGACACCGTGATCATGCACCCACTGGTGACCTGCGGACTGTGCCCGCCGTGCCGTGCCGGGGAAGATTCGCACTGCGAAAACGCCGTGTTCCCCGGTCTTAACGCTGACGGCGGGATGGCCGAGCAGCTCAAGACCAACGCCCGGGCCGTCGTGAAACTCGATCCGTCCCTGCAGCCGGCGGACATCGCCGCCCTCGCCGACGCCGGGCTCACCGCCTATCACGCAGTCCGCAAGGCGGCGCCGCTGCTGTTCCCCGGCACCGAGGCCGTGGTGATCGGCGCCGGCGGGCTGGGCCACATTGGCGTGCAGTCCCTGAAGGCACTCACCGCCGCAAACATCACCGTCATTGACACTTCCGAGGCAGCCCTGGAACTGGCCGGCGCGCTGGGCGCGGACACGGTGCTGCGCAGCCCCGACACCGCAGCCGTCCTGGAAGCCACCGGAGGCGGGGCGCACGTCGTGTTCGACTTTGTCGGCGAACACGGCACCGAAGCGCAGGGCGTGGCCATGCTCCGCAACCGGGGCAGCTACTACTCGATCGGCTACGGCGGTGAAATCCGGATTCCCACCATTGAGCTGATTTCCCGGGAGATCTCCGTGGTGGGAAACCTGGTGGGCACTTACCAGGACCTGGTGGAACTGATGACTTTGACCGCCGCCGGGGACATCACCCTGCACACCACCGCCTACGACCTCGAAGACGCTGTCCAGGCCATGCACGACCTCGACGCCGGCAAGCTCACCGGCCGCGGCATCCTCATCCCGCCGGCAGCAGGAAGGACATCATGACGTACCCCGCCAAATATCCCACCCTCAACGAAACCAATCTGACCCCCGAAGCGAGGGCCATCCTGCAGCGGATCATCCGGACCGCCTTTCCGCACCCGGACTTTCCCGATGCCGCGTATGAGCGGATGACCGACCGCATCGTCACCGAAGCTGATGCGTCAACCTGGTTCCGGGTTGTCCTGACCCAGGGACTGATCGCCCTGGGAGCGCAGTCCGAGGAGCCGTTCCTGGAACTCTCCGACGAACGCGCGCTGGCGGTGCTGCGCAGGGTCTCCGATCTGGAGTTTTTCGGCTTCATCCGCCGCACCACCGTCCTGAACCTCTATGACGACCCGCAGGTGTGGGAGGTGCTGGGCTACGAAGGTCCCTCCTTCGACAAGGGCGGCTACCTCAACCGCGGCTTCAATGACCTGGACTGGCTGCCGACCCCGCGGATCGAAGCACCCGAGGGCTACGTACCTGACACCGGCCCGCTGCCGTACCCGGTGTCCCGGCCCGGGCAGCGTCCGGCGGCAGGTGCACCCGGCGCCGGAGGCAGCGAAGCCACTGCCGGGAACGCGGACAGTGCGCCGGACCGCGACGCCGCCGCAGGCCCGGCAGCGGCGCGGGCGGCAGGACCGGCACCGGATTCCGGAACCGGGGCGCAGGCACCCCGGCAGCACGGAGGAGGAGCGGCATGAGCGGACAAATATCGAGTTTTCAGCCCGGCGGGTCCGCGGACCCCATGGCGGCGTCGGCGCACTTTGACCTCGACGACGAGTCCGTCGTCGTCATCATTGGCTCCGGTGCCGGCGGCGGCACCCTCGCCCATGAACTGGTGGAGAAGGGCATCCGCGTGGTGCTGCTCGAGGCCGGGCCGTTCCTGACCAACTCGGATTACGTGAACAATGAGTGGGAAGCATTCAACCAGATGGCCTGGCTGGATCCGCGCACCACCTCCGGCAGCTGGCGGATCGCCCGGGACTTCCCGAACCTGCCGGCCTGGATTGTCAAAGCCGTGGGCGGAACCACCACGCACTGGTCCGGAGCCACCCCGCGGTTCAAGCCGCACGAATTTGTTTCCCGGACCGTCTACGGGCGGATCGACGGCGCCAACCTGCTGGACTGGCCGCTGACGCTGGAGGATCTTGAGCCGTACTACGACCGCGCGGAACGGAAGATGGGGTCCACCCACGTCCACGGCCGTCCGCCGCTGCCGGCGAACAACAACTACAAGGTGTTCGCCAACGGTGCGGAGAAGCTCGGCTACCGGCATTTTGCCACCGGCCCCTACGCGACGAACGCGGAGCCCTATGACGGCAGGCCCGCCTCGGTGCAGGACGGCTTCAATTTCCAGGGCGACAAGTCCGGCGCCAAGTGGTCCACTTTGGTGTCGGAAATCCCGAAGTCATTGAAGACCGGCCGCCTGGACCTGCGTCCGGAGAGCCAGGCCGTGCAGATCACCCACACCCCCGAGGGCAGGGTGGACGGGGTGGTGTACGCCGATGCCGACGGGCAGCTGCATCATCAAAAGGCGCGGGTGGTGGCGGTGGCCGGCAACGCGATCGAAACTCCGCGGCTGCTGCTGCTCTCGGGTTCGCCGCTGTTTCCGGACGGGCTGGCGAACTCCTCGGGCCAGGTGGGCCGGAACTACATGCGCCACACCACCGGGTCGGTCTACGCGCAGTTCGAATCCCCGGTGCACATGTACCGCGGGGAGACCATGGCTGGGCTGATCGCCGATGAATCCCGGCACGACACCGACCGCGGGTTTGCCGGCGGCTACTACATGGAGACCATCTCGCTGGGTCCGGCGTTCCTGGCGTCCTTTGTGGATCCCGGTGCGTGGGGCCCGGGGTTCGCGGCGATCCTGGACGGCTACCGGCGCACGGCGGGGATGTGGATCGTGGGGGAGGACATGCCGCAGGAAACCAACCGGGTCACGCTGAACACCACGGTGACGGACCCGCTGGGACTGCCGGTGCCGAACGTGCACTTCGACGACCACCCCAACGACGTCGCGATGCGCGAACACGGGTACGGGCAGGGTCAGGCCCTGTACGAGGCGGTGGGGTCGACGTCGGCGGTGCGGACGCCGCCGTACCCCTCCACCCACAACCTGGGCACCGCGCGGATGAGCACCCGCCCCGAAGACGGGGTCTGCAACGGATTCGGCCAGACCCACGACGTGCCGAACCTGTTCATTTCCGACGGCTCGGCGTTCACCACCGGCGCCGCGGCCAACCCCACGCTGACGATCGTGGCGCTGGCCATCCGGCAGGCCGAGTACCTGGCGGCGCAGATGGCGCTCGGCGAGATCTGAGGGCGTGATGACATCCGTGGCGGTGCTGGGCGCCGGGATCCTGGGGATCTCGGCCGCGGTGGAATTGCTGCGCGGCGGTGCCCGCGTCACGCTGGTGACGGAGGGGCACCCCGCGAGCGGAGCCTCGGGCCGGTCCCTGTCCTGGCTGAATTCCGGCGGCGAGTACCCGGAGCCCTACCATCAGCTGCGGCTGGCGGGCATGGACCGCTACCGGACGCTGCTGACAAGGAATCCGGGGATCGACTGGATCCGGTTCGACGGCGGCCTGCACTGGGACAGCGGCACGGAGGGCACGGCGCTCGCGGAACGGTATGAGAACCAGCGGAACAAGGCGTACGACGCGCGGCTGCTCCCCGCCGCCGACGTCCCCGGCCTGGTGCCGGGCCTGGACCCTGCGGCGCTGCCGCCCGCGGTCCTGTTCAATGCCGGGGAGGGATGGGTGAGCCTGCCGCACCTGATCCGGCACCTGCTGCATGAGTTTGCGCTCCGCGGCGGCGCCCTGGTGACCGGCGCGGGCACCGCCGCCGTCGTCGTCGAGGGCGGAACCGCCGTCGGGCTGCGCAGTGAAGCCGGGGAGTTTTACCCCGCCGACGCCGTTCTGGTGGCCGCCGGTGCCGGCACTCCGGCGGTCCTTCACCGGCTGGGCTATCAGCTCGGTGACCGGTCGGATCTGGCCATGCTGGTGGTGACCGAGCCCAAGGCCCACGGGCTGCGGGCGGTGCTGAACACCCCGCGGGTCTCGGTCCGTCCGCACCCCGGATCCCGGTTGGCGATGGATCACACCTGGTACCTGGACCAGATTTCGCCGGCCGGCGACGGCGGGTGGACCGTGGACCCGCAGGTGGCGCAGGACCTGGTGGACGAAGCGTCCTCGCTCCTGGCCGGGCATCCCCGGCTGGTGCCGCAGAGCTGGCGGATCGGACTCAAACCGGTGCCCGGCGACGGGCTGCCCGTCCTGGGCGGGGTTCCCGGGCTGCCGGCCTGCTTCGTGGCGTTCACGCATTCCGGGGCCACGCTGGGCATCATCGCCGGGGAGCTGATGGCGGCTGAAATCCTTGCCGGGCGTCCGCATCCGGTGCTGGCGCCGTTCCGCCCCGACCGGCTGCTGGGGGCGCAGGACCCGGCTCTGTCGGTTTCCCGCGCTGCGCCAGCGCCGTGAATTCGCCCGGCGTCCATCCCGTGGCCCGGCGGAAGTCGCGGGAGAAATGGGCCTGGTCGGCGTAGCCCAGGCGCACCGCCAAATCGCCGAGCGGGCCGGGATGCTGCCGCAGCTGTTCGCCGGCTTCCTGGAGCCTGCGCTGGCGAATCAGCCACAGCGGGGCAACCCCCAGATACCGAGTGCACAGCCGCTGCAGCGTGCGCTCCTGCAGTTCAAAAACCGCGCAGAGCGAGGCCACGGTGGTGATGGACGCGTCCTCCTCCACCCGCGCGGCGATCCGGTTGACCAGACCGGCATCCCCTGCCGGCGGGGGAAGGGACGAGAAGCGGTCCTCCACCAGGCGCCGGGCCGCGGCACGGGCTGCGGGACGCGACGGGTCTGCGGACATCTCCTCCCGGATGAGCGGAACGAGGCCGGCGAGGAGAGGGAACTCCGCCAGATCGGCGTGGCGGTTGGTCAGCGTGGACACGTCCCCGCCGAGCAGGGTTCGGCCGGCGCCCGGCCGGAGCATGACGCCGAAGGCCCACCCGCTGCCGGACAGCATCACCCGGGCCGCCGTCGTCGTCGGGCCGATCAGGCGCGCATAGGTGGCAGTGATGCTGAGCAGGCAGGTCGGGTAGGTGAGGATGCGCTGTTCTCGGGTTTCACCGCCGGGAACGCGCCAAACGGGAATCCAGAACACGCGCAGCCACGGGGCCGACGGCGGTGAGGGGCTGTAGCGGTGGATCGTGAAGGAGCGGTCGGACGGGTCGCTGAGGTGGCCCCTGCCGATTTCGCTCAACCCGGTCTCGTCGAACACCTGGCCGCTTCCGTTTCTGCCGTCGGGTTGTTGTTGGATTTGCGCCGTTGGATTTGCGCTCTTGGATTTACGCTGTCGGATTTGTTCAAGACACAGCTGTCCGGACCGGCCTACCGTGGACCGCAGATACCACTCCAGACCCCGCACCTAAGGAGCGATCATGACAGCATCTCTTGAGATCTGGCGCAAGAACGCCGGGCCGTTTAGTGCACTCGTCTCCCGGACTTCGGACTGGGGCGCGCAGACGCCCTGCGAGGGCTGGACCGCGCGGGACCTGGTGGAGCACGTGGTCTCCACCGAGCGGGACTTTCTGGAGCAGCACGGGATGGCGGGCGCTGCGGCGGACACCGCCGACCCCGGGAAGCTGTGGCTGGAGCACGAACGCCGGGTGGCGGAGCTGCTGGCTGATCCGGCCGTCGCGGACCGGGAGTTTGCCGGGTATTTCGGGCCGAGCACGATCGGCGAAACGCTTGCCGGGTTCTACGGAGGTGACCTGATTGTGCACCGCTGGGATCTGGCCGCCTCCCAGGGGCTGGACGCTGAACTGTCTGAAGAAGACTTGGCGGCTGTGGATGCGGCCATGGACGGGTTTGGCGAGCAGGCCTACGCTCCCGGGCTGTTTGCGCCGCCGGTTCCGGTGCCCGACGACGCCGAACCGGTCCGCCGGGTGCTGGCCCGGACCGGGCGCCGGGCCTAGGGACAGGGCGTAGTAGCCCGCCGGTCCGGAGCCGGGCGGGTCAGCGCAGCGCGGCCTGCGGCAGGGCGCCCACCGAAGCCGGATCCGCCAGCAGCCCGGCAAAGGCCAGCTCGGCGGCGCCCACGAGCAGCAGGTCCGTGCCCAGCGCGGCCCGCGAGATGGTGACCTCGCTGCCCAGGCCGCCGATGCCGCCGTCGGCCACTGCCGCCTCCAGCCGGCCCGCGGCAAACGAATGCAGCACCCCCAGGAAGCCGCCCAGCACAATCGTGCCGGGATTGAAGATGTTCACGAAGTTGGTCAGTGCGACGGCCAGCAGATCCAGCTGGCGGTGGGTCTCGGCTACGAGTTCCGGGGAATTGTCCCGGGCCATGGCGGCCTCGAGCTGGTCCTGGTCCGCATGATCCAGCTTCAGGACGGCCAGCAGCCTCCCCAGGCTCACTTCGGTCTCCAGACAGCCGCGCCGGCCGCAGTGGCAGGGGATGCCCTGCGGGTTAACCACCGTATGGCCCAGTTCGCCGGCATAACCCGCGGCACCACGCAGCGGCATCCCGCCCACAATGGCGCCGCCGCCGATGCCGCTCGCGCTGCCGTTGAGGTACACGACGTCGGACGCCCCCACCGCCGCACCAAAGAGGCTTTCGGCCAGCGATCCCAGATTGGCGTCGTTCGCCGCGCGCGCGGGCAGGCCCAGGCCGGCGGACAGCTCGGCGGCCAGCGGTTCGCCGGACCACATCAGGTGAGGCGCCAGCAGCACGGAACCGTCATGGCTGTTGACCAGTCCGGGAACCGCGGCGCCCACACCGGCGATCCGGGTCATGCCGGCCAGCTCGGGCTGCAGGTCTTCGAGCACGCCCCTAGCCATGGCGACGGTGTCCGCGACGGTGGGCGGGGTGCCGGCATCGCACCGGACCCTGCGGTGGACCGTGCCGCCCAGGCCCACCAGGCCCACGGTGACGGCGTCAACGTCGGGATGGACCGCGATCGCTGCGACTCTCTCATTGGCATGCACCAGGGGAGAGGGCCTGCCGACGCGTTTCAGCGCGGGCGGATCGGTCTCGTAGGCCAGGCCGAGCGCGGCGAGTTCGCCCACCAGGGCGCCCACGGTGGAGCGGTTGAAGCCGCAGATGCGGGTCAGGTCGGCGCGGGAGAGCGGACCCCGGCGGTGGAGCAGGGTCAGGACCCGGGAAAGGTTCTGGCCGCGAATATCGGTACCCGGGGAGGTGCCTGCACTCATGTTGCTGCCGTTTCTTTGGAATGGATGACAAGGACATCGAAAGCGCCCGGGCTTCGGTGGCGGGAGCCGGCGGTTTTCCAGCGTATCCCGGACCGGGCCACCTGCTCCCGCCGGGGTGGAAATCCCGGCAGGGGGCGCCGGATGAGCAGCGGAGTTGTGTTCACCCCATTGACACTAGCCCTTCCGGGCCATATGTTGTTGAATCCAACTAATACCGGATTTTGGAGTGAACTGTGACACTGACGCCATCGCCATCGGACCGCTTTACCTTTGGCCTCTGGACGGTGGGCTGGACCGGAAATGATCCGTTCGGCGTTCCGACCCGTTCCGAGCTGGACCCGATCGAGGGGCTGCACAAGCTGGCCGAACTTGGCGCATACGGCGTCACGTTCCACGACAATGACCTGATTCCCTTCGACGCCAGCGCCAGCGAGCGGACGCAGATCCTGAAGAACTTCACCACCGCCCTGGCGGAAACCGGGCTGAAGGTCCCCATGGTGACCACCAACCTGTTCAGCCACCCGGTGTTCAAGGACGGCGGCTTCACCTCCAATGACCGTTCGGTCCGCCGCTACGCCCTGCGCAAGGTTCTGGCCAACCTGGACCTGGCCGCCGAGCTGGGAGCGGAAACCTTTGTCATGTGGGGCGGCCGCGAAGGTTCCGAGTACGACGGGTCCAAGGACTTCGCCGCCGCGTTTGACCGCATGAAGGAAGGCATTGACACCGCCGCCGGCTACATCAAGGAAAAGGGCTATGACCTGCGCATTGCGCTGGAGCCCAAGCCGAACGAACCCCGCGGCGACATTTTCCTGCCCACCATCGGCCATGCGCTGGCCTTTATCGAGCAGCTGGAGCACGGCGACATTGTCGGCCTGAATCCCGAGACCGGCCACGAGCAGATGGCGGGCCTGAACTTCACCCACGGCATTGCCCAGGCGCTGTGGTCCGGAAAGCTCTTCCACATTGACCTCAACGGCCAGAAGTCGATCAAGTACGACCAGGACCTGGTCTTTGGCCACGGCGACCTGACCAGTGCGTTCTTCACGGTGGACCTGCTCGAGAACGGCTTCCCCAACGGCGGCCCGACCTACGACGGTCCGCGGCACTTCGACTACAAGCCCTCCCGCACCGACGGTTACGACGGCGTGTGGGCCTCCGCGGCAGCCAACATGTCCATGTACCTGCTGCTCAAGGAGCGCGCCGTGGCCTTCCGCGCCGATCCCGAGGTGCAGGAAGCACTGGCCGTCTCCGGCATCTTCGAGCTGGGCCAGTCCACCCTCGATGCCGGGGAAAGCACCGCCGACTTCCTGGCGGACACCGCCTCCTTTGAGGATTACGACGCCGACAAGGCCGGGGAGCGCGATTTCGGCTTCGTCCGGCTGAACCAGCTCGCCGTGGAACACCTGATGGGTGCCCGCTAACCCCTGAAGCAGATTCCTGCCGCCGGGTCCGTGTCCGCACGGGCCCGGCGGTTCGGGCGTCCGGGTAAGATCGCCCGAACCATCGAACACGCTGAAAATGACGAAAGGTACCGCCATGGCCCTGGTCGCCGGAGTGGACAGCTCCACCCAATCCTGCAAAGTGGTCATCCGGGATGCCGCCACCGGCGCCCTGGTCCGCTCGGGCAGCGCCCGGCATGCGGCCGGCACCGAGATCGACCCCGAGATCTGGTGGTCGGCCCTGCAGGAAGCGCTGCAGGCCGCCGGCGGTCTGGCGGACGTGGAGGCGGTGGCCGTCTCCGGGCAGCAGCACGGAATGGTGTGCCTGGACGAGGACGGCGCCGTGGTCCGTCCGGCGCTGCTCTGGAATGACACCCGTTCCGCGGCAGCTGCCGAAAAGCTGATCTCCGAGGCCGGGCCCGACGGCGCACGGTACTGGGCGGAAGAGACCGGAACCGTTCCGGTGGCCTCCATTACCGCGGCCAAGCTGCGCTGGCTGGCCGAAAACGAACCTGAGAACGCGGCCCGCACGGCAGCCGTCTGCCTGCCGCACGACTGGCTGAGCTGGCGCCTGGCCGGGCACGGGCCGGGCAGCGGCCGCGCGGGACTCGAAGCGCTGCGCACCGACCGCTCCGACGCTTCCGGAACCGGCTACTGGTCCCCGCGCACCGGAGAATACCTGCCGGCAGTGCTGGAGCAGACGCTGGGCCACGTGCCGCTGCTGCCCCGGGTCCTCGGCCCGCTCGAGACGGATCAGCACACCCCTGACGGTGCCGTGATCGCACCGGGCACCGGAGACAACGCCGGCGCGGCCCTGGGCGTAGGCGCCGGGGTGGGCGACGTCGTCGTTTCCGTGGGGACCTCCGGCACGGTCTTCGCCGTGGCAGCGGATCCTTCCGCTGATGCCAGCGGCCTGGTGGCCGGTTTTGCCGATGCCACCGGCCATTACCTGCCCCTGGCCTGCACCCTGAACGCCTCCCGCGTCCTGGACGCCACGGCGGAACTGCTCTCGGTGGATCTCCCCGCACTGACCCGCCTGGCGCTCGGGGCGTCCGACGGCGCCGGCGGCCTGAGCCTGGTGCCGTACTTCGAGGGCGAACGCACACCCAACCTGCCCGACGCGACGGGGTCACTGCACGGGATGACCCTGGCGAACTTCACGCCGGCCAACCTGGCCCGCGCCGCCGTCGAAGGCATTGCCTGCTCGCTGGCGGACGGTTTGGCTGCGCTGGCCGATCTGGGCATCGAGGCCCGCCGCATCATCCTGGTGGGCGGAGCGGCCAGGTCCGAGGCCCTACAGCGTGCGGTCTCGGCCGTATTTGGCATGCCGGTCACCGTGCCGGCGCCGGGGGAGTACGTGGCTGACGGCGCTGCCCGGCAGGCCGCCGCTGTCCTCACCGGCGAGTGGCCGCAGTGGACCGCGGCCGATGAGTCAGTGGTGGACGCTCCGCCGGCTCCCCAGGTCCTGGAACGCTACCGGCAGGCTGCCGCCGCCGCCCGCTAAACCTCCCGTCCCACCACCGCACCCCCCCGCCGAAGTGGCAGAAAGTGCTCTTCTCAGCCCTGAGAGGAGCACTTTCTGCCATTTCGCGGGAGGGTTTCGGGGAGACGGATGGAGGTGCCGGAAGGAGCGTTACCTGACCGCTGCGGTTTGCCCGATCCGGGCCGCGGCACCGGACGGTTCTGCGGCCGTCATTTCCCGCAGGAACCGAATGGCGGCGATGTCGTCCTCGGGTCCGCCGCCCTCGTGCCCGTTGAAGGGCCAGGCCGTGATCTGCTTCGGCCCGGCGTAGGCGTTGTAGGCCGCGTACACGGTGGACGGGGGAGTGGTTGCATCCATCAGGCCGGCCGTGAACATCGCCGGGACCTGAGCCTGCGGGGCGAAATTCACGCCGTCGAAGTACTGCAGCGTCTGCTGGGCCCGTGCGGCTTCGGTGCGGTGGATGGACAGGAAATCGCAGATTTCCCGGTAGGGATAGGCATCCGTGATCTGCAGGGCGCGGGGAAAATCGCAGAGGAAGGGCACCCGGGCGACGACGGCGCGCACATCGGGGCACAGCGCGGCGGTGACCAGTGCGACGCCGCCGCCCTGGCTGATGCCGGTGAGGGCCACCCGGTCTGCATCCACCCCATCCAACTCGCGGGCGGCCTGAACCGCCCGGACGGCGTCGGTGAACAGCCGGCGGTAGTAGTAGGTTCGCGGATCCAGGATGCCACGTGTCATCAGGCCGGGAACCTGCGGGCCGCCGCTGCCGGCGCCGTCCGCCGTCGCGCCCCGGCTCCACCCGGCGCCCTGCCCGCGGGTGTCCATCTGCAGGTGCGCGAAACCGGAGCTGGCCAGCAGCAGGTTGTCCTGCGGTTCGCCCCTGCCGCCGCCGTAGCCGACAAATTCCACGACGCAGGGCAGCGGTTCGGTAACGCCGCGCGGCAGGCGCAGCCAGGCGCGGACCGGTTCGCCGTTCCACCCGTTGAACTGGACGTCGTAGACGTCCACGGTGGCCAAAAACGGTGGGTTCGGCGGTGACGGTGAGGTTCAGCGGATGGGACCGCGCCTCGGCGAGGGTCTCATCCCAGAACGACTCGAAGTCGGCCGGGCGGATTTGTGAACTGGTGTAGGCCGCGAGCTGGGCGGCGGGCAGATCGAAGTACATGAAGGAATCCTAATCGTTGTGACGAGGAACATATTTCAAGGGTCTCCGTGCCGTGCAGCGAGCTCCGCTGGGTTTAGGCCTGGCCGCCCGTCGCTTCCGGTGCGGCGTCGGGTTCCGGCACGGCGCCGGGTTCCGGCACCGCGCCGGCGCTGCCGGAAGCTTCCAGCTTTGCCATTCCGCCGCGGCGGTACGCCGGAGTGGCAGCGGCGAGAATCAGCGTCATCAGCACGCAGCAGCCGATAATCACAGCGGACATGGCCAGCGCCTTTCCGCCGAAGACTCCCACCAAGGGGCTGACGACGCCGGCCACGCCCACCTGCAGCGCGCCGATCATGGCGGCGGCGGATCCGGCCATGTGGCCGTAGTTGCCCAGTGCCATGACGGTGGCGTTCGCCGCGATCAGCCCGTGCATGCCCAGC
The DNA here is from genome assembly GCF_054792395.1 of Arthrobacter sp. Z1-15. Lineage (NCBI taxonomy): Bacteria > Bacillati > Actinomycetota > Actinomycetes > Micrococcales > Micrococcaceae > Arthrobacter > Arthrobacter sp. Z1-15. Next base: position 776,567 of record NZ_CP096454.1, read on the forward strand.
ACCAGCCACAGGCCCGCGGCCAGGCCGAACACGCCGCCGAGATCGGTGATGATGAGGACCGGCAGCAGCAGGGACAGCCCCAGCAGAATCGGGACGGCTATGCGCAGGATGCTCATCGGCGACGCGTGCTGCACCAGGGCGGCGTTGGCCTGTGCGGAAAGGACCATCCCGGCGCCGTTAATCGCGAACACGAGGGCGTATTGTCCCGCCGTCAGGCCGTACTCGTCCTGGAAAACGAACGGGGATCCCACCACGTAGCTCATGATGACAGCCATGCCGAGGCCCGGAATGAAGGCCAGCGCGAGGAAATGCCGGTCCCGCAGCAGCACCCGGTAGCCGCGGAACGCACCCGGTCCGCTGCTGGTGCGGCGCCGCTCGGCGGGCAGGGTTTCGGGCATGAAACGCCAGACGATCAGCACCAGAATCAGCCCGATCAGCGCCAGCGCCACAAACACCGCCCGCCACTGCCAAATGCCCGCAACGGCCTGGCCGATGGTCGGGGCCAGCAGCGGGGCAAGGCCAATGATCAGCATCAGCCGGGACAGCAGCCGTGCGGCGTCGGAGCCCACAAAGCGGTCGCGGATGACGGCGATGGCCACCACGCCGGCGGCTGCGTTAAAGAACCCCTGAAGGACCCGAAGCCCGATCAGGGTGCCGATCCCGGGAGCGACGGCGCACAGCAGCGAGACAATGACGTGCAGGCTGATGCCGATCAGCAGCGGGAGGCGCCGGCCGAACCGGTCCGAAAACGGCCCGATGACCAGCTGCCCGACGGCGGCGCCGATCAGGGTTCCGGACATGGTGAACTGGGCTGCCGCCTGGCTGGTCTGCAGATCGGACGCCACGGTGGGCAGCGACGGCAGGTACATGTCGGTGGTGACGGCCGGAAGAGCCGCCAGCGCGCCAAGCATCAGGATGTACTTGAATCCCGGACGGTACGAGGCCCGGGTGCCCTGGGCCCTGGCGGGGTTGCTCAAAAGGAAGCGCTCCTTGCAGTGGGGTGGAGTGTTTTAGCTGTCGCGGCGGGGATGGTTCCGCGAATGACGTGCGGGGTTCGATTTGTCCGGCTGCGGCACAAATAGACCCTTGTTCAGCCTAGGGTCGGGCAGCGCCCGTGAACAAGAGTGCCCGGCAGTGTTACCCGCCACGTTTGGCGGTGCCCAGGCGGACGGTGTCCAGGAACGTCTGCGTCATCAGTTGGTGATCCAGGCCCAGGGCGACGTCGATCAGCGGCACCGGGCCGGCGTCGCCGTGGTGTTCGCTTTCGCCCGGCTGCAGCCGGCGGTCCACCAGGGTCTGGCCCCGGCTGTGGCCGGTGAGTTCGACCCGCACCGGATAGCGCTCCAGCTGAACCGTCTCCGGAACGGCCACCAGGCAGGCGGCACCGGCGTCGCCGATCGTCACCGGTTGCGGCTCGGACTCGCCGCGCCGCCCGCCCACGGCGAGGATGGCGCCCGCCAGCCGGGCGCCGTCGTCGTCCGCGTCCGCCAGCGGCAGGTACTCCTTGGGCGTCAGGGTGGCCTGGACAAAAACATCGAGCCCGTACATGACGGTGGGGATGCCGCTGTGGATGACGATGGCCAGGGCCTCCGGATCGTGCCAGGCGTTGAATTCGGCATGGGAGGTGGCGTTGCCGATCCCGGCCGAGCCGCCCATGAACACGATGCGCTCCAGCTTCCGTGCTGTCTGCGGATACGCCCGGAGGAAGAGGGCGACGTTGGTCAGCGGGCCGAGCGCCAGCAGGGTGACCGGGGCCGAGGCCTCGTCGACGGTGCGGTGCATCAGTTCGACGGCGGCCAGCGGGCTGGGGGAGTGCGGGCTTTTCGGCAGCTCCAGCCCGCCCAGGCCGTTGGCGCCGTGGAAGGCGTGGGCGTTCCTCGGATCGTTGATCAGCGGCCGTTCCGCGCCGCGGGCCACGGGGACACTGCCGGAACCGGCGGCGTTCAGCACATCCAGGGTGTTGCGCAGCACCTGGTCCACGTTGGTGTTGCCGGCCACGCACGACACGGCCAGCAGGTCGATCCGGGGGTCCCGGGCCAGGAAAACCAGCGCGAGGGCGTCGTCCAGGCCGGTGTCGACGTCGGCGATCACGGCGGTGCGGGCGGGGGAGAAGGGGTTCATGCGGCGGCTTTCGGAGGTTGGAGTTTCAGTGTAGCCAGCCGGAACCCTGCCGTTGACCGGTCCCCGCCCGCACCACACACTGTAAAGAACTCCGCCGCACCGCCTTTCGAGAGGTGAACGCCATGGACAAGAAGTTCCTGAACTACCCGGAATGGCAGGACACGGCCGATACCCTGCACATGTTCCTGCAGATGGCCGGCAAGGTGAAGCTGGAGCGCAGCTATAAACGCCCCGAATGGGCGCACGTGCGGCTGGAACTGAGCCTCCAGGGCATCGGCACCGGCATCATCCCGGCGGAGGACTGCAACTTTGAGATCTACTTCAACCTCATGCAGCACCATGTAGATGTGCAGAACAGCCGCGGAAGGCGGATCCGGATTCCCCTCATCGACGGGCTGGCCGTCGCCGACTTCCACCGGCAACTGCTGGGGGCGCTGGACTACATCGGCACTCCCACGCCCATCAGCACCGCGCCGCAGGAGTTTTACGATCCCACGCCCTTTGATGTGGACACCAAACACCACTCCTATGACCGGGAGGCCGTGGAGCTGTTCCTGGCCAACCTGCAGTTCGCCTACCGTTCCCTGGCCGGATTCCTTGCCCCCATGCGCGGGAAGGTCGACATGCCCGCCTTCTGGTTCGGCACCATGGACCTCTCCGGCAACGTCTTCAGCGGCCAGCCGGCGCCGTATTCGGGATCGGACCAGATTGGTAAAAACAGTTTCGACGAGCGGTTCTGCGAGTTCGGGTTCTGGCCCGGGGACAACAAGACCCCGCAGCCGTCCTTCTATGCACTGCCCTATCCGTTCCTGGCCACCATCGGCAGCTACGAAACCATGCTGATGCCGCAGAAGGCGCGGTTCCTGTCCACGGAGAGCGAGTTTGTTTTCAGCTTGGAGGATGCTTTTTCGTCTCCGGATCCGCAGCAGGCGGTGGGGGAGTTCTGCCGCTCCAGCTTCAACATCCTGCAGCGGCTGGACCGGTGGAAGGACCTGGACTGGATCACCGAACCGCTGACGTACCGGAAATAGCTTCCGGCCCCCGGCTCGCCTGAGTTCACCGGAACTCGGTCACAGCGATAAAGACGAACACGGATCCGGCCAGCACGAAGAACACCCCGATCAGACGCACGAATCCCGGCGAGGGCGCAAAGGGGCGCGAGTTGACCATGCCCATGGGCCGGTAGTCCCTGGCAGCCTCTGCGGTCGCCCGGGCGGAAGACCGGAGATCGGCGGCGAGGCAAACCCCGACCAGCACGATGACGGCGCCCATCGCGGCAAACCACAGGGGGAAGACGCCGGCGGCGCCGTCTGACGTGGCGATCTGAACAATGCTCGCCGCGAACCCCACTCCAAAGACGGCAAAAGCCAGAACGTACAGCGCCTTGAGCGGCTGCGGCAGGGACTTGATGAAAGTGAGCATGGCTTCCCCGATTCTTGTCTGTCTACCGGCGTCCCGGATGCGGCCGCACAGGGCGTGCCCTGAAACTAGACTGAGCGTATCTGCTCAGGCCATCCCAGCCGCGGACCTGTACTACTTGGATTGACCCAGCTGAATTCAGCGACGGTGGCGCACGGGCCGCGGGTCCATCAAACGGTTGATCTTGCTCGCACGGCCACGTTTCCATGGGGGACCGCGGCACCCGCCGCGGTACGATACTGACAACCCGTTGGTATCTAACCGGCGGTATGGCAGCAGCACCTCCCGACCGAGAGAGCTCGATGACACCCCGCACCTTGTTCCGCACCCTGGCCTTTGCCGAGGCCGTCACCTGGACCCTGCTTCTGGCCGGCATGTTCGCCAAGTACGTCTTGGACAACGAGGCATTCACTCCGATCTTCGGCGGGCTGCACGGCTTCGTGTTCCTGTCCTACGCCGTGAGCACCGTCTTTGTGGGCGTCAACCAAAAGTGGTCGCCGGCCACCATTCTCCTGGGCCTGGCCACGGCGGTCATTCCGTACGCCACCATCCCCTTCGAGCGGACAATGGACCGCAGGGGAAAGCTCGACGGCGGCTGGCGGTTGGCCCCGGGCGGCGAGTCACCGGCCAGTTTCCCTGAGAAGGTCCAGGCCGTGGTGCTCCGCCGTCCGGCAATCTCAGTGATCGTGGTGCTGGCGGCCGTCGCCGTCGTCTTCAGCGTGCTCCTGGTCCTGGGGCCGCCCGTTTCATTCAGCTGAGCCCCTCTTGCCAGGTACGCAGAAGGTGCAGATCCCGTCACCGGGGCCTGCACCTTCTGCCGTTGCAGGGAGTTTTGGTGCCTGCCGGAACTACAGTGTGAGAAGGACAAGACCAGCAGTTGAGGGAGTGGGTACGGCAATGGCAGTCGGCAACGGACACGGACCGCTGGTGGTGGGGCACCGCGGCAACAGCGGACTGGCACCGGAAAACACCGCGGCGGCGTTCGGCCAGGCGGTGGACGCCGGGGCGGACATGGTGGAAACGGACGTCCGCCTCAGCGCGGACGGAGAGCTGTTTCTCTTCCATGACGGCACCGGCGGCAGGACCACCAACGTGGCGGAGGTCTTTCCGGACCGCGCGGACGCTCCCATCACCTCCTTCACCGCAGCCGAACTCCGGCGGCTGGACGCCGGTTCCTGGTTCGGCGCGCAGTTCGCCGGGGAAGGGATTCTGTTCCTGGCCGACCTGCCCGCCGCCGTCGGCTTCGGCCTGGGCATCAACCTCGAAATTAAGGCACCGCACGAATCCCCCGGCGTGGAGGCAGCCCTCGCCGCCGCGCTGACAGCACCGGACTGGATCCGCCTGCTCCGGCACCACCCCGTTGCGGTCAGCTCCTTTGACCCCGCGGCAGTTCGCGCCTTTGCGCTGGAATCACCGGGCGTTCCCGTGTGGCAGCTGGTCGAAACGGTTCCGGACGCGGGCCTGCTGTCCGAAGGTGCCGCCCGCGGCATGCAGGGGATCGTTGCGGATCACCACTCGCTGGACGCCTCGGGGGCTGAAGCCATCCGGGCCGCCGGCCTGGGTCTGTGGGTGTACACGGTCAACGAGGCCCCGGAGATGGCCCGGATGATCGATCTCGGCGTGGACGCGATCATCACGGATTTCCCCGGCACCCTCGTGGACCTGTTGGGCAGCACCCCGAGCTAGGGGTGGCGGACTCCCTCTCCGGCCAGCACCGCCCGGTAGCCTTCCCGGAACGTGGGGTAGGCAAACTCGAACCCGGTGCCGCGCAGCCGGGCGTTCGAGAGTCGGCGGTCCCCGCCGCGGCTGGATTCCTTGTCCGCCGGTGCCGGCAGCTCCGTGCCCAGTTCGCCGGCCAGGAACCGCAGCACCTCGGCCAGATCCACCGGCTCATTGTCGACGCCCACATACAGCGGGGCAGGATCGGCCACCGCCGTGGTGAGATGAACGATCGCGGCGGCGGCGTCGTCGCGGTGGATCCGGTTGGTCAGCTGCGGGGAGGCGGGCACGACGGCGGTGCCGGCGTTCACCGAGTCGATCAGCCGGGTGCGGCCCGGCCCGTAAATGCCGGACAGTCGCAGCACCACGGCATCCGGCCGGCGCCGGTGCAGCAGCTGCTCAGCTTCGAGGATGACGGCGCCCGTGTCCGAGGCCGGCGCGGCCGGCGTCTGCTCATCCACCCAGTTCCCGCCGGCGTCGCCGTACACCGCGGTGGAGGAGACCCACAGGATGCGGCGCGGGTGCACGCCGTCGCGTTCCAGGGCATTGAGGACGTTGGCGGTGCCGTCCACATAGGCCGCCCGGTAGGCCTCAACGCTGCGGCTGCCGGCGGCCACGGCGATGACGACGACGTCGGTATCGGCCGGGACAGGCGGCAGGTCCGGATCGGTCAGGTCCGCGGCGCGGCCGCTGATCGGGGACGGAAGTTTCTCCGGGGAGCGGCGCCACCCGAGCACGGAAAAGCCGGCCGCGGCGAACCGCAGGCCGGCTTCCGTGCCCAGATCGCCGCAGCCGGCAATCAGGACGGTCACTATTTCCAGTCCTACTCGGCCAGTGCCGCGAGCACGGCCTTGGCCACGTCTTCGCTGGACTGCGGGTTCTGGCCGGAAATCAGGTTCCGGTCCCGGACCACGAAGCTGGACCAGGCGGGACCGGTCTCCACTTCGGCGCCCTTGTTGCGCAGCACGTCCTCGACAAACCAGGGGGTGTTCTCCCCGGTGCCGCCGCCGAGCTCTTCCTCATCCGTAAACACGGTCATTTTGCGGCCGGCAAAAACAAAGTCGCCGTTCTCGGTCTCGGCGCTCAGCAAACCTGCCGGACCGTGACAGAACGGAGCGATGATCTTTCCGTTGCTGTCGGCTGCAATCAGGATCCGTCCCAGATCCTTGTCGAAGGCCAGATCCGCCATGGGGCCGTGCCCGCCCGGCATGACGACGGCGTCGTACTCCGCCGGATCCGCATCCGCGAGGACCAGCGGCGAGGACAGCTCGGCGTCGATGAAGGAGAGGTAGTTGGAGAAGGCCACTGCCTTTTCCTCACCGCCGGCCTGCTGCGGGTCCAGGCTGACCTGGTCCACGGTGGGCTTGGCGCCGTTGGGGGTGGCGATGCGGACGGTGTGGCCGGCTTCGCGCAGCACGCGGTGCGATTCCACGAGCTCCTCGGCCCAGTAACCGGTGGGGTGCTCGCTGCCGTCCTTCATCGTGAGGGAATCGGCTGCTGAAACGACCATGAGGATATTAGCCATGGGGTGTACTCCTTCGGTGGGGAAATGTGGTGCGTGCCGGATGCGGTCCGGCGGTGGTGCTGTGTTTGTCGGTGCCTTTCGGCAGCTTGCGCTGCTTACTTGCTGGCGGCGTCGAGCTCTGCGTAGGTGGCGTCGTCGAGCACCAGGTCCGCCGCCGCGAGGTTTTCCTCGAGGTGCGAAATGGAACCCGTGCCGGGGATCGGCATCATTACGGGGGAGCGGCGCAGCAGCCAGGCCAGGGCCACCTGGGAATCGGTGGCGTTCAGGCGCTTGGCGGCCTCGGCTACGGGGCCGCCCGGCTGCGCGAGCTCGCCGGCTGAAATCGGAGCCCACGGAATGAAGCCGATGCCGTTGTCCTCAGCGTACTGCAGCACGTCCTCGGAGGAACGGTCCGTGAGGTTGTAGCGGTTCTGCACGGTGGACACCGTGAAGTACTCGCCGGCGGCCTTCAGTTCCTCAACCGAGACCTGGGACAGGCCGAGGGCCTTAATCTTGCCCTCCTGCTGCATGTCGCGCAGCACGGCGAACTGCTCTTCGGCGGGAACCGTGGCATCGATGCGGTGCAGCTGGAACAGGTCCAGGGAGTCCACCTTCAGGCGGCGCAGGCTCAGCTCGACCTGCTGGCGCAGGTACTCGGGGCGGCCCAGCGGCACCCAGACATCCGGTCCGGTGCGCACAAAGCCGGCCTTGGTGGCGATCCGCACGCCGTCGGGATACGGGTACAGCGCTTCGGCGATGATTTCCTCGCTGATGTTGGGCCCGTAGGAATCGGCGGTGTCGATGAAGTCCACGCCCAGTTCCACGGCGCGGCGTACGACGTCGACGGCGGTGCCGCGGCTTTCGGGTTCGCCCCAGACGCCGGGGCCGACGATGCGCATGGCGCCGAAGCCCAGACGGCGGACCGTGCCCAGGTCCTTGAGATCAATGGTCGGAGGGACGGGGGATACGCTCTGCTCTGTCATATAGGCGGCAACACAGGGCATACCGGGCTTATTCCTCAGCACACTGACGTTTAAACCCTGACCGGCGACGACCGGCGACGACCAGCGGCGGCCGGCGGCGAACGGACTGCCGGTTGCGGACCGCATCTGACCGCGGCAGTGTTCCCCGCCGTCGTCCGCGGTTTTACCGTGGACGGCATGGACTGGAAAATTGAGCTTGTACCCGTGCCGGTGTCCAACGTGGACGCCTCCAAAGCGTTCTATGTGGACCAAGTGGGCTTCAACCCCGACTTCGATGAGCGCATTAGTCCGGAGCTGCGGTTTGTGCAGCTTACGCCTCCCGGCTCGGCGTGTTCGGTGGTGATCGGTCCGGGGACCACGGACATGGAACCGGGCACGCAGCGGATCCAGGTGGTGGTGCCCAGCGCGGCGGAAGCGCGGCAGCACCTGGTGGAGCACGGCGTGGAGGCCAGCGAAATCACCCCGCTGGACTGGGGAACCTTCGTCTACTTCAGCGACCCGGACGGGAAACAGTGGTCGCTGCAGGAGCTGCCGGAAATTCCGCCTACGCTGCCCTCACAGGAATCCTGACGGCCCGCGGCTAGCTGATGTAGCCGAGGGCGGCTGCGTCCTGCCAGAACTGTTCGGGAATGACGGCGTCCCTCAGGCGGACGTTGCGTTCCACCTGCTCGGCGGAACGCATGCCCAGCACGACGGCGGCCACCGCCGGTTCCCGGTAGGGAAAGGCGAGGGCGGCGGCCGGCAGCGTGGTGCCGTGTTTCTCGGCGAGGTCGGCCAGCGCGTTGGCGCGCTCCAGCACAGCCGGGGGAGCGGGGGCGTAGTTGTAGGTCGCATCGGGGGCAGGCCGGTCCTTGGACAGGAGGCCGGAGTTGAAGACGCCCACGTCCACGATGCCGACCCCCCGCTCCCTGCACGCCGCGATCAGGCTCAGGGCTCCGGCCTGTTCCAGTAGGGTGAACCTGCCCGCCAGCATCACGACGTCGACGTCGGCCTCCCGCACAAACCGCTCCAGCATTGCCGACTGGTTCATGCCCGCACCGTAGGCGCCGATGACGCCCTGCTCCCGTAGCTCGGACAGCGCCGGCACCGCTCCCGAGATGGCCTCGTCCCAGTGGTCGTCCGGATCGTGGATGTAGACCACATCCAGCCGGTCGGTGCCCAGCCGAACCAGGCTCTCCTCGATGGACTGCAGCACGCCGTCGCGGGAATAGTCATAGATCCGGGTCAGATCGTCCGGAACGTCAAATTCCTCCGGATCCCTGCCCTGCGGGGAGGGATTGGGGCGCAGGAGCCGGCCGACCTTGCTGGAGAGCAGATAGCTGTCGCGCGGCTTGCCGGAGAGCACTTCACCGAGGCGGCGCTCGGCCAGACCCAGGCCGTAGTGCGGCGCGGTGTCGAAATGCCGGATGCCCTGCTGCCAGGCAGCGTCGACCGCGGCGAGGGCCTCTGCCTCCGGCACTGGACGGTAGAGGTTGCCGATCGGCGCCGTCCCGAAGCCCAGCGCACCGGTGCGGCGGATGCGGTCCATTGTCTGGTTGCTGCTCATAAGCCGTCCCGTTCTCCAGAGCTTCCTGTGCCGGTTTCGTCCAGAATCAGTGCTCCGGCTGCACGCGTTCCCATACTATGGGGCTGGTGTTGCTGGTGGGGCCCCGCTGGACACGGGAGTGTGCAAAGAGTGGGAACGCGTGCGCCGGGAGGGGAGCAGCCTTACTGCGTAGCCTCGGCCAGATACTCCAGCACATGCCGGTAGGTGTGGCCGGTGGCTTTGGACATGCCGATCTCGCAGGTCCGGTTCACCGAGGCATAGGCGGCAAACTCGCGCTCATTGATTTCCGCCGCCTGCTGGTCAGTGGCCGATTCCGTCAATTCCGGATGCAGCAGCCCGCGGTCGCCCGCAAACGCGCAACAGCCCCAGCTCGGCGGCACAAAGACCTCCTCCGCGACCGCATCCGCCACGGCATGGAGCGCCTCGTTGGCGCCCAGCTGGGTGGAGGAGCAGGTGGGATGGAGTGCCATGGAGGGCAGCTTGCGGGTCACCTCCAGCTGCGGGAGCACGGTGTCCCGTACAAACTCCACCGAATCCACGAACTGCAGCCCCGGGTATTCCGGGCTTTCCCCGGCCAGCCGCTTCATCGTGTCCAGGCCTTCGGTGCAGGATGCGGCGTCGCAGACCACGGGCAGCGCCCCGCCGCCGGTGGCTTCCCACAGATTGGCCAGCACCCGCTCCGTCATCACCGAATAACCCTTGGCGAAACCCTTGGATTTCCAGGGAGTTCCGCAGCACAGCTCGCCGATGCCGGAGGGAATCCGCACGTCCACCCCGGCGCGTCCGCACAGTTCCAGGAACGCGGCGGACACGCCCTCGCCGGAACCGGCCGGGCCGAACATGGTGCCGATGCAGGCGGGAAAATAAACGGCAACGGCAGCCGGGCTTTCCAGCGGCTTCCGTTTCGACCCGCCGGCCGGAAGGACGGTTTCATAGGCCGGAACGGTTTCGCTGCCGGCCACTGCGCGCGCGACGGCGGTGGCGGCCTTGGGCAGCAGCGGCGGCATCGCCTTGGCCAGGCTCAGGGCCTTGCCGCCGGCCACGGTCACGGTGGACCAGTGCTCGGCCGCACTCTTCCAGCCCAGATCAGCAACGGGGTTGGCGTTCTCTTTCCGCAGCCGGCGGACGAGGTCTCCGGTGTTGATCAGCACCGGGCAGGCTGTGACGCACATGCCGTCGGCCGCACAGGTTTGGACGCCGTCGTAGTCGTAGTCCTTGCGCAGTTCCTTCGCCAGGGCAGCGTCGCCGCGGGCTTCGGCGGCGGCAATCTCGCGGCGCAGGACAATGCGCTGCCGCGGGGTGGTGGTCAGGTCCTTGCTGGGGCAGACCGGTTCGCAGTATCCGCACTCCACGCAGCGGTCCACCTCGACTTCCACCGTGGGCGCCACCTTGAGGTCGGCGATGTAGGACAGCGGGTCGTCGTTGATCAGCACGCCCGGGTTGAGCAGGTTAGCCGGATCGATCAGTGCCTTGAGCTCGCACATCACGTCGTAGAGCTCGTCGCCGTACTGGCGGCGGACAAAGGCGGCCATGATCCGGCCGGTTCCGTGTTCGGCCTTCAGCGATCCGCCGTTGCCCAGGACCAGGTCCACCATGTCCTCGGTGAAGGCCTGGTAGCGTGCCAGCTCCACCGGGTCGTCAAAGCGCTCGTTGAGCATGAAGTGGACGTTTCCGTCCTTGGCGTGGCCAAAAATCACCGAGTCACGGTAGTGGTGCTCGGTGAAGAGCCGGGACAGTTCCCCGCAGGTGGACGCCAGCGAGGGGACCGGCACCACAATGTCCTCCAGCAGTGCGTTGGTTCCGGACGGGCGGGCACCGGCAACCGTGGTGTAGAGGCCCTTGCGCAGGTGCCACATGGCGGCCCGGTCCTTGGCAACGGCGGTCATGGCGAACGGGGCAGCCAGCGGCAGGGATTCGTACAGTGTCCGGGAGCTTTCGCGCTTCTCGGCCAGCTCCTCGGCGGTACGCGCCTGGTGCTCCACCAGCAGGGCCGCGTGGTCGGAGATTTCCAGATTCCGCAGTTCCGGAGGGGCGGTCGGGTCGGCAGCGGCAACGCGCAGCGAGGTGGAGTCCATCAGCTCGATGGTGGCCAGCCCGGACGCCACCAGTTCCGGCAGCGCGCTGGCGGCCCGGTCGAGGGAGTCAAAGAACATCAGCCCGGTGGCCACCTTGGGCAGCGCAGGCACCGTGCGGAAGGTGGCCTCGGCAACGAAGCCCAGGGTTCCCTCGCTGCCGATCATCAGGTGGGTCAGGATGTCCACCGGGTTCTCGTAGTCGAGGAAGGAGTTCAGGCCGTAGCCCATGGTGTTCTTCATGGAGAACAGCCGCTCGATGGTGGCCACCGAATGCGGGTTGGCGACGATCCTGCCGCGCAGGCGCAGAAGCCCTTCGAAGAGTTCGGGTTCCAGCGTGCGCAGCTTGGTTTCGGCGTCGGACGCGGCGGTGTCTATGACGGTGCCGGAGGCCAGGACCAGGATCATGGATTCGAGGGTCCGGTACGTGTTGAATTCGGTGCCGCAGGCCATGCCGGAGGAGTTGTTGGCCACCACGCCGCCAATCGTGCAGGCAATTTCCGACGCCGGATCGGGCCCCAGCTTGTAGCCGTGGGCGGCCAGCCGTGAGTTCACGGCCCGCACCGTGGCACCGGGCTGCACCCGGACCCGGGCGCCGCCGTCGAGCACCTCAATGCCGCGGAAGTGCTGGCGGGTGTTGATCAGGAGACTGTCGCTCTGGCTCTGCCCGGAGAGGGACGTGCCGCCGGAGCGGAAAGTGGCCGAAATGCCCAGCTCGCGGCTGCGCCGCAGCAGGACGGCCACTTCCTCGGCTGTGCGCGGGGTGGCCACGGCCTCGGGGATCATCAGGTAATGGGACGCGTCGTGCGCCATTTTGCGCCGGTCAATTTCCCGGGTGCTGATGTTCTCCGTGCCCAGGTCAGCGATCGACGTCGTCGCGCGGGCGGGGGATTCCGTGTTCAGGCTCATTTTTCGATCCAACCGTTCCAGGGAGCTGCGGTGCTCCGCCTTCAAATGTAGGCCTGTTCACAGCTGGACGAAAGTTGGTCAGACCACATATCGGGAGAATAGGCTCCGACGGAGCCGTTTCAAGGGCCCTTACCCGAGTAGCTTCCTAGCGGCTGCCGCGCTCCGCCAGCAGCTTTTCCAGCCGCTCATCCAGCAGTTCGAGGGCCGCGCCCGCCGTGGAGTGGATGACCTCTTCAGGGTCGCCCTCGAAAAACCGCTCGAACACTTCGGGCCGTTCCTGGCCGGAAGCGGTGATGCCGATGAACACCGTGCCGGGCTCCTGGCCGTCCTGCGGCTCCGGGCCGCCGGACCCGGTGACGCCCAGCGCCAGGTCAGCACCCAGGAGTTTTGCCGTCCCTTCAGCCATTTGGGCGGCGGACTTCTCCGACACCACGGCTTCGGCCGTGACGCCAAGGACGGATCTCTTCACGGAGGTGGCATAGGCCGTGAGCCCGCCGAGGAACCAGTCCGACGACGACGGCGCGGCCCCCAGGAAGGAGGCCAGCAGTCCGCTGGTCAGGGACTCGGACACCCCGATTTTCACGCCGCTGTCCTGAATCCGCTCGGCGATGCGTTTCGCAGTTTCAGTGGACGCGGCGTCCTGGCTGGAAATCGACAAAGGAACTCTCCTGTTCGTCAGTGCTCGGCTCTGGCCACATATTATCAGGCTGCTTACTATCTCAACCAGCAGTGCCGCGGGCTTACGCTTCGGAGCTTTGATCCGCCGGAATCTGCGCGTAGAACCATTCGATGTGTTCGCGCAGCAGCCGGGCGGCGTCTTTGCCGCGGCGGGAGGCCACGGCGTCGTAAATCCCGTGGTGCTGGGCCTGGAGCTGGATCATGACCGCGGTCCAGTCCGGCATGCGGTCCACCGCGTTTTTGACGTAGCCGCTGATGGCGCCGCTGAGCGAGGCCATCATGGTTTCGATGACCGCGTTGCCGGCCAGCGAGCTCAGCTCTACGTGGAATTGGGCGTCCAGCAGGTGGAATGCCTCGCGCTCAATGTCCGGGGCGTCCATCGCTTCCAGCAGGGCGGCGGCGCGTGCCAGCGCCTCATCCGCGGCCTCCGACGGCGGTCTGGCTGCGGCAGTGGCGGCAGCCCACGTTTCCAGCAGGACCCGGGTCTGCACAATGTCCGCCACCGGCAGCCTGCTGCTGGCCATGTGCAGGCGCAGTGCGGAGGACAGGCCGGCCGAGGGTTCGGAGATGATGATGGCACCGGATTTCGGCCCGGAGCCCGAGGAGGACCGCAGCACGCCCATGGCATCGAGGATGCGGATTCCTTCCCGGACGGAAGCACGGGAAATGCCGTAGGTCTCGGCGAGCGTCCGTTCGCCGGGCAGCTGATCGCCGAGGGAAATGGCCCCGGAGCGGAGGTCGGCTTCGATGTTTTCCAGCAGCAGGTCATAGCTGCGGCGCGGGTGTTCTGTCACCGCTCCATCCTGCCATGTGCCGGGAGTGTGTGGCCGCTGCATTCGGTGCTCCCGGGGCAAGGCCGTGCGTTCAATCCGGGCATAGTAAAAGGTGCTTTCCGGGAAGCTAGGGCAGCATCCAGCCCAGGATCGGCGTGGACTGCAGGTAGACCAGGGTGCAGAGCACCAGCAGCAGGCCAACGCTCCAGCCCACCACCTTGCGCAGCAGGACGGATTCCTGCCCGTCCAGCTTTACGGCGGTGACCGCGATGGCCAGGTTCTGCGGGCTGATCAGCTTGCCCACGACGCCGCCGGTGGTGTTGGCGGCGACCAGCAGGTTCGGATCAATTCCGGCTTCAATTCCGGCGGTCTGCTGCAGCCGGGCGAAGAGTGCGTTGGCGGAGGTGTCCGAACCCGTGACGGCTGTGCCGACCCAGCCCAGAACGGGGGAGAGGAAGGCGAAGAACGCACCGGTTCCGGCCAGCCAGGTTCCGATGGCGACGGTCTGCCCGGAGAAGTTCATGACGTAGGCCAGGGACAGCACGGAGAGGATCGTCAGGCCGGCCCAGCGCATGTTCCAGACGGTCCGGAAGATCTCGGCCACGCCGTTGCCCACGGTCATGGAGTACCGCCCGCCGTCGTCGTACTTGGCGTAGACCGCACAGACAATCAGGCCGGTGATCAGCAGCAGGGTGCCGGGGCTGGAGAGCCAGTTGAAGGTGTAAATCGTGGAGGAGACGGGCTCGCCGGCTTCGCTGAGGAGCCGCTCGTGCAGCCACGGCCACGGGACCTTGATGTCCGTGGAGGCCAGGAAGGCGGGGATGTCCGCGCCCCACTTCCACAGCTTGGCGATGCCGAAGATGAGGATCACCAGGAAGTACGGGAACAGGGCCAGCAGGGTGCGGGAGCGGGTCAGCGAGTCGCCGTCCTTCACGGCTGCGGCGGAGGTGCCGCGGCCGCGGGAGCTTCCGGAAGCGGAACTGGCGGAGGCCAGGGCCGGCAGACCCATGCGCTCGCGGGCGGCCTCGAGGCCGCGGGGCTGCCAGAACTTCAGGAAGACGACGGCGGCACCCAGGCCGGCCAGTGCGGCCACGATGTCGGTGAGTTCGTAGGAGAAGAAGGTGGAGCAGAGAACCTGTGCGGCGGCAAAGGCGGCGCCGGTGATCACTGCGGCGGGCCAGGTGTCCCGGACGCCGCGGCGGCCGTCGAGGATGAAGACCAGGATCAGCGGCACGAACAACGCCAGCAGCGGTGCCTGGCGGCCCACCACCATGCCAATGTGGCCGGCATCCAGGCCGGTCAGGGAGGCGGCGGTGGTGATCGGAATGGCCATGGCGCCAAAGGCGACCGGTGCCGTGTTGGCCACGAGGACGGCCGCGGCTGCCTTGAGCGGCTTGATGCCCAGTGCCACGAGCATGGTGGCGGTAATGGCTACCGGGGCGCCGAAACCGGCCAGGGCTTCGAGCAGCCCGCCGAAGCAGAACGCCACCAGGATGGCCTGCACGCGCACATCCCCGCCGCCGATCACGTCAAACACCCGGCGCAGGTCCTCGAACCGGCCGCTGAGCACGGTGATTTGGTAGAGCCAGATGGCCATGATGACGATCCACAGCACCGGGAAGGCGCCGAAAACGGCACCCTGGGTGGCTGACAGAACTGCCAGGCCCGCCGGCATCTGGTAGGCGAAAACGGCGACGGCGAGGGCCACCAGCAGGGCGATCCCGCCAGCCACATGTGCCTTGACCTTGACGTAGGCGAGCAGCACAAAGAAGGTCAGCAGCGGCACCAGGGCCACCAGCGCCGAAACGGCAACACTGTTGAGCACTGGATCGGTGCTGGGAATGAACGACTCCACGGGGTCCTCCGCATAGTTCTGAACGGGCATGGTCAGGCCACAGTGGTCAGACCATTGGCGAGTCTAGCGCAAATCTGCAATCTCTGTGATGGTTGTCACCAGCACGAACGGGTTGGAAGTGACGGGCCCAACATGTTCTACTATGGTCAGACCACACGTACGGGGCGTTTGCCCCGCTGAAAGGCAGCCATGAGAATCGCTCTATTCGCCACCTGCATCGTGGATGCCATGTATCCGCGGACCGCCCGCGCAACGGTGGCTATCCTGGAGCGGCTGGGGCACGAAGTCGTGTTCCCTGCCGGCCAGGCCTGCTGCGGGCAGATGCATGTGAACTCCGGCTACCTGCCCGAAGCCGTGCCGGTGGTCCGCAACCATGTCCAGGCCTTCGAAGCGGAGGAGTACGACGTCGCCGTCGCGCCCTCAGGTTCCTGCGTCGCCTCCGTGAAGCACCAGCACCCGATGGTTGCCCGCTCCTGCGGCGACGCCGGCCTGGAAGCGCGGGCCGAGGCCGTCGGCGCCAAAACCTACGAACTGTCCGCCCTGCTCACCGACGTTCTGGGCGTTAGCGATGCCGCCGCCCAGCTCGGTTCCTGGTTCCCGCACAACGTCACCTACCACCCCAGCTGCCACGGCATGCGCCTGCTGCGCCTGGGTGACCGGCAGCTGAACCTGCTCCAGAGCGTGGAGGGAATCTCCGTGGCACCGCTGCCGCAGGCGGACCAGTGCTGCGGCTTCGGCGGCACGTTCTCCATGAAGAACGCCGACGTCTCCACCGCCATGCTGGAGGACAAGGCAGCCAACATTACGGCCACCGGCGCAGACCTGTGTTCCGGCGGCGACGCCTCCTGCCTGATGCACATCGGCGGCGGGCTCTCCCGGCAGGGCAGCAGCGTTTCCACTCTGCACTTTGCCGAAATCCTCGCCAGCACCAGGGAGAATCCGGTGTCCGTCACCGGAGACGTCCTGGTCAGCGGAAAGGCCTCACGATGAGCACCACCTACCTGGGCATGCCCACCCTCCCGGTTTTCGGGCAGGGCAACCTCAACGCCGTCGAATCCTTCCCCAAGGCCGCCAAGCGTGAACTGGGCAACGCCCAGCTGCGCGCCAACCTGGGGCACGCCACCTCCACCATCCGCGACAAGCGGCTGCGCGTGGTCGGCGAACTGCCGGACTGGGAGGACCTGCGCAGCGCCGGCAGCGCCACCAAGGAAGCCGTGATGGCGCGGCTGCCCGAACTGCTGGAGCAGTTCGAAAAGAACTTCACCGCCCGCGGCGGCATCATCCACTGGGCCCGTGACGCCGGCGAGGCCAATGAAATTGTCCGTGACCTGATCCGCGAGCAGGGCGTGGACGAGGTGGTCAAGGTCAAGTCCATGGCCACCCAGGAAATCGGCCTGAACGAGTACCTGGAAGAGCAGGGCATCGCTGCGTTCGAAACCGACCTCGCCGAGCTGATCGTCCAGCTGGACCACGACAAGCCCAGCCACATCCTGGTGCCGGCCATCCACAAAAACCGCACCCAGGTCCGCGACATCTTCCTGCGGGAAATGCCCGGGGTGGACCCGGAGCTCACCGACAACCCGGCCAAGCTGGCCGAGGCGGCGCGGGCGCACCTGCGCCGCAAGTTCCTCTCCGCCAAGGTGGCCATCTCCGGCGCGAACTTCGCGATCGCCGACGCCGGCACCCTCGCCGTCGTGGAATCCGAGGGCAACGGACGCATGTGCCTGACGCTGCCCGAAACCCTGATCACCGTGATGGGCGTGGAAAAGCTCCTGCCGTCCTGGCAGGACCTCGAAGTATTCATGCAGCTGCTGCCGCGTTCCTCCACGGGGGAACGGATGAATCCGTACACCTCCCTATGGACCGGCGTCACCCCCGGCGACGGACCGCAGAACGTTCACCTGGTCCTGCTGGACAACGGCCGCAGCGCCGCCCTGGCCGACGAAATGGGGCGCTCGGCGCTGCACTGCATCCGCTGCTCGGCCTGCATGAACGTGTGCCCCGTCTACGAGCGCACCGGCGGGCACGCGTACGGCTCCACCTATCCCGGGCCGATCGGCGCCATCCTCTCACCGCTGATGACGGGCATCGTTTCCGAGGAGAACAATTCCCTGCCGTACGCGTCCTCGCTCTGCGGCGCCTGCTACGACGCCTGCCCGGTGAAGATCAACATTCCGGAGATCCTGGTGCACCTGCGCGCCGAGGATGTGGACAGCAAACGCGGCAAGAAGAAGCTGCCCACCCAGATGGATCTGCTGATGAAGGGCGCTTCCTGGGCCTTCTCCTCAGGCAAGCACCTTGGCCTGCTGGAAAAGGGCCTGCCGCTGGGCCGGATCGCCGCCGGACGGAAAAAGAAAATCACCAAGCTGCCCGGCATCGCCGCCGGCTGGACGCAGAGCCGGGACATTCCGGCACCGCCGTCCGAGTCCTTCCGCGACTGGTGGGCCAAGGACCATGAAAAGTCCGCCGCCGCATCCGGGCACAACTCCACCGAAACAGGGGACCAGGCATGAGTGCACGCGAAGACATCCTGGACCGGCTGCGCTCGGCGCTGCGCGACGCTCCGGCCGTTCCGGAGATCCCGCGGACGTACCGCGAAGAGTCCGGAATGAGCACCGAGAAGCGCATCGACCTGCTGGTGGACCGGCTGGTGGATTACAAGGCCGGAGTTACCGTGGTGGACCAGGAGGGGGTTGCCCCGCGGATCGCTGAACTGCTGGCCGAAGCCGGCAGCTATGTGGTGCCTGCAGGCATCAACGAGGCCTGGCTGGCCGATGCCGAGGCCGCCTTCCCCGGGCGCCGGCGCACAGACTCTCCGGAGGCACCGCTGAGCGTGCCAGAACTCGATGCCGTGGACGCCGTCGTTACCGGCAGCGCCGTCTCAGTGGCGGAAACCGGCACCATCATCCTGGACGGCAGCCCCAACCAGGGCCGCCGCGCCATCACGCTCGTACCGGACCACCACATCTGCGTGGTGGCCGCCGACGACGTCGCCGGCATCCTGCCCGAGGCCCTGCGCCGGCTGGACGGGACCCGGCCGCTGACCTGGATCAGCGGCCCGAGCGCCACCTCGGACATCGAACTCGAACGGGTGGAGGGCGTGCACGGCCCGCGGAACCTGGACGTCATCATCGTCCGGTCCTGAGGTCCTGAGGTCCTGAGGCGCTGCGGCGTTGAACCCCTGACGAACTGAGGAGTCAGGCGCTGAGCCGGACGTCCGGCCGGGCTTCGAAATCCCGGAGGGGAGCACGCTCCTCCAGCGGGTTGCGGGGCAGCGCCGACACTCCCGTCACCGCCTCGAGGAAGGCCACGGTTTCGTGCAGCGATTCCATCGCCTCGGGCCGGTGCAGCTGGAACTGGTACTCGTGGCCCAGCGCAGGTTTGTAGTTCTCCGGCCAGAACCGGCGGACCAGGGGCACTCCGAGTTTCTCCAGCCTGTCCGCCAGGGGTACTGACTGTGTGGGAGTCAGGTTGTCGCCGTTTCCGCCGGAAATGTATGTGGGCGGAAAACGGTGATCCACGTGCTCGGGGATGGACATGTGGCCTGCGGCGTCGGTGGCGGCCCAGTCCTTGGAACCGGTGTAGGACCAGAGCGCTTTCCTCAGGCCCCAACCCACCGGGCCGGGCAGCCGGGCGACTGAGGTCAAGTCATAAACTCCGCAGTTCAGCAGGATTCCGCACAGCTGTTCGGGGGCTGCGGCCGGGATTACCCCGGTGTCCCGGGCATAGCCGGGATTGGTGATGACGAGGGCGAGCTGTGCGGCCAGCTGCGCCCCGGCGGAGTCTCCGGCCAGGACAATCCGGTTGGCGTCCAGCCCGTAGCGGTCCGCATGGTCGCGGATAAAACCCAAAGCGGAGTTGAGCTCTTTCACGGCGGTCGGATACACCGCTTCAGGGGAAATGGAGTATCCAACCCCGACGACGGCGTACCCGTACCCGGCAAGGACCTTCAGATAGGGCGCAACATCTTCCTTGGAACCGGAGATCCAGGCACCGCCGTGGATCCACACGACCACCGGAAGAGGTTTCCGGGACGGATCATCGGGCAGGAACAGGTCCAGGGACGGCTTGCCTGCGGACCCCAGATACTGCAGGCCCCGGTGTCCGGTCACGGTAAACCGGGGAACATGCGGAAGGATCTCCTTCACCGGGACCTTGCCCGCGCCGGCGAATACACCGCGGATGAGCAGTGCCGATGGCAGAGGGTGCCGCTGCAGCGCAGCAGCGGCTGCGATTCCGGCGGCGGCCGCCCCGGTGAGGAGCCCTGCCGCAATGAGCGAGGAGAGCTTCATATTTTTAAGCTAGGTCCCGGAAATGAGTGGCCCGGGGCGGATTCGCCGTCGTTGGGCGGTTCCGGGTCCCGGGATGCGAGCAATCTCATGGCCGCTCGTGTCCGGCGGCACGGCCCAAAGCAGGTAGTTCCCGGCCGGTGAAGTTTCAGCAGTCGGATTTCTCTGGTGCATCGGCCGTCGGATTCGTAGTCTTCCTCTTCGCGGCGGACATGAGCCGCAGTCCGGGCGGAAGTGCCCGGGGACCAATGGGGGAGTCATGGGGGAAGGGGCTACTTTGATGTTTTTTCTGGCGGGAGGTCTGGCCGGCGCAGTCTTCGGTGCGCTGGCCGCGGGACTGGCGGTGCACTGGCTGCAGGGAGCACGGGAGAAGAGGGCCCTGCAGGCCCTGATCACGCAGGTGCACCTGAAGCGGGCGCTCGCAGAGAACGGGCCCGGGGCCCTGGAGGCGAACATGGACGCTGCCCAATGCCGTTCCGCCGTGGCGGACATCCGGCAGCAGGTGCGCGAGACGCTGAGCGAACTTCGGCCCGGTTCATCCTCTCCGGCGGCTGTGCTGCTGGAAATGCATCGGGCGTGCGATGCTTACCTTCGGGAAACCGAGGGCAGCAGCCGAAACTACGAGGCGCGGATGCGGGAACTTCGGCCGGTCCTCAACCAAAGTGCCCGGCGCCTGAGCAGCGGCCGCCACGTCCGGTATCTGGCACCGGGCGAGCGTGCGGCGCTGCGGCGGGACACCACGGCTGCGGCCGCCCCTTCACGGCCGGCCGGCCGTTCGGCCCTCGGCAGCCAGAAGGCGCAGCACGGCAGGAGAACCGTTCCGGCCCGGGCTGCGGGTGTCCCCGGTGTCTCCCATGGAAATCCCGCCCGGCGGGTCACTGCACATGCCGGGGCGGACCCGCACCGCTGAGGCGCAGCTGCCGCCTGGGTGGAATTGTGCATCCTTGACGTGAGGCAGATCACGGACCTACGATCAGGCCACGTAATTGAAACGGTTCATTCCCGGTCCAGCCAGCCGCAAAGGTGCGCACCAGAAGAATGTCGACAGAATTCACCACACCCCAAACCGCAGTCCTGGCACTGCAAGGTGCCCTGAAAACCTTCGGTCCCGTTATAGCCCTAGGCGACGGCACCATCGAACTCCGCAGCGGCGAAGTCCATGCACTGTGCGGTGAGAACGGTGCCGGCAAATCCACGCTGGTAAAAATACTGGCGGGCCTGTACGCCCCCGACGAGGGAGATTTCCGCGTTGCCGGCAGCCCGGTCAGCTTCCGTTCGGTGGCTGACAGCAAGGCCGCCGGCATCTCCGTGATCTATCAGGAGCCGACTTTGTTCCCGGACCTGTCGGTGGCGGAGAACATTTTTGTGGGCCGGCAGCCGCGGAACAGGATCGGGCTGATCGACCATTCCCGCATGCGTGCGGACGCCGCCGCGCTGTTCGCGAAGCTCGGCGTGGACCTTGATCCGGCACGGACCGCCGAGGGCTTGTCCATCGCTGACCAGCAGCTCATCGAAATAGCCAAGGCGATCTCACTCGATGCCCGCGTACTGGTCATGGACGAACCAACGGCAGCGCTAAGCGGGGTTGAAGTCCAGCGGCTCTTCACTGTCACCCGCACACTGCGCGGCCAGGGCGCGGCCATCCTCTTTATCTCGCACCGGTTCGACGAGGTTTTCAGTCTCTCAGATCGGATTACGGTGATGCGGGACGGCCGATATATCGGCACCCATGCCACCGCCTCGACCAGTATCGAAGCCATCGTCCGGGACATGGTGGGGCGCGACGTTGATTCGCTCTACCCGAAGTCGGCGGCCCGGCCCGGGAAAACTGTCCTGGCCGTTTCCGGGCTGCAGCGCCGGGGCGTCTTCACCGGCATCAATCTTGAGGTCCGCTCCGGGGAAATTGTGGCCCTGGCCGGACTGGTGGGGGCCGGCCGCACTGAGGTGGCCCGGGCGATCTTCGGCATAGACCGGTACGACGCCGGAAGCGTCACCGTCAACGGACGCCGGCTCGCCCCCGGCAACCCCAAAGCTGCCATAACCGCCGGTGTGGGCTTTGTCCCCGAAGACCGGCGCAGGCAAGGGCTCGTCATGGGCCTGTCCGTCGCCCGCAACACCACGCTCACCCTCCGGGAGCGGTTCCGCACGGCAGGACTGATCAACGGAAAGGCGGAGAAGGCCGCGGCCCGGGAATGGACAACGAAGCTCCGCGTCAAAACAGCCACGCTCGAACAGCCGGTCAGCACCCTTTCGGGCGGCAACCAACAGAAGGTGGTCCTGGCGAAGTGGCTCGCCACGCAGCCTGCACTCCTGATCATCGACGAGCCCACACGGGGAATCGACGTCGGAACCAAGGCCGAGGTGCACCGGCTGATTTCCGAACTAGCCGGCCGGGGCCTGGCGATCCTCATGATTTCCTCCGAGCTTCCGGAGGTCTTGGGGATGGCGGATCGCATCCTCGTCATGCACGAGGGCCGACTGACAGCGGAACTGGACCGGGGATCCGCAAGCGCCGAAGCCGTCATGCACGCAGCTACAGCCTCCGGGGAGGACAACCGATGAGCGCGCCAACAGCCGGGATGCCTGCGAAAGCCCGGGAGACGTCCGCGGCCGGACACCGGGGCCTGCCCGGTGTCTTCAGGCTGCGGGAGTTTCCCGTGACGGCGGCCCTGGTGGTGCTGGTAGTGGCCACCGCCGTCGTCAACCCATTGTTTCTCTCGCCGCAGGGCCTGAAAGACCTCATGCTGAACGCCACCGTGATGATCATCCTGGCCGTGGGTCAGACCATGGTGATCGTCACCCGCAACGTGGATCTGTCCGTGGGATCGATTCTTGGGCTGGTTGCCTTCGGCACCGGCTCTGTCTTCGCAGCGGCACCGGAGACGCCCATTCCGGTGGTGATTCTGCTGGGCATGGTCTTCGGCTCTGTCCTGGGCCTGTTCAACGGTTTGCTGGTCACTCTGGCCAAGGTCCCGGCGCTTGTTATCACTCTGGGAACGCTTTACGTCTACCGCGGCATTAACAACGCCTGGGCCGGCGGCACGCAGTATTTCGCCGGGGACCGCCCGCCGGCCTTCGGAGCCCTTTCGGTTGACACCTTTCTGGGTATTCCCATGATCACGCTCGTCGCCGTCGCCGTGGTTGCCGCGGCCGCGGTCTTCATGTCCGGAACCCGGTCCGGCCGGGACTTCTACGCGGTTGGCTCGGATCCTGAGGCTGCCAAACTCTTCGGCATTCCTGCCTCCAGGCGGGTCTTGACAGCGTTCCTGGTCAACGGCGCGCTGGCCGGGCTGGCAGGGGTGCTGTACGCGAGCCGCTTCAACGCAGTGGGCGCAACCACCGGGTCCGGCCTGGAACTGGACGTCGTGGCGGCGGCCGTAGTGGGCGGTGTCGCGATCTTCGGAGGCAGCGGCACCGTGGTCGGCGCAGCCATCGGCGCCCTGCTGCTGAACACCATCACCAGCTCGCTCACCGCCATCCGCGTGGACAAGTTCTGGCAGCAGGCGGTGGTCGGCATCCTTATCCTCGCCGCGATTCTCATCGACCGGCTCGCCGCCCTGCGCCGGGCCCGCATCCTGCGTGAAAAGGAGGGCCGGAATGTCTAGCTCCGCGACGCCCCGCACCCCTGCGGCCGTGGACACCAGCAGACCGCTCACCGGTGTTGAAAAAATTCGGGGGCCGCGCTGGTGGGCAGGCCGTGACGCCGTCATGGTCTATCTTCTTGTGGCCTTTGTCCTGTACGCCGTTCTCACCATTCCGCGCTTTGCGTCTCCGGTCACCACCGGATTCCTGCTGTTGGATGTGATTCCGACGCTGCTGATCGCAATGCCGATGACCCTGATCATCATCACTGGAGAAATTGATTTGTCGGTAGCGAGTGTCGCCGGCGTCTCCAGCGCCGTCCTTGGGGTGCTGTGGGCCGCGGGCACCGGGATCTGGCCCGCCATTGCAGCCGCCCTGCTCTGCGGCCTGGTTGCCGGTGCACTGAACGGTGCGCTGATTGCCTTTCTCCAACTGCCGTCCCTGGCCGTCACCATCGGCACCCTCGCGTTGTTCCGCGGACTCGCGCTGGTGGTCATCGGCGACAACGCCGTGGCCGACTTCCCCGCGGAGCTGACATCCCTGGCTTCGGACAAGCTGGGCGGAACGGGCATTCCGGTCATGATGATCCCGGCCCTGGCACTGGTGGCCGCCGCCTGGCTGCTGCTGCACAAGAGTGCCTTCGGCCGCGGACTCTACGCCATGGGCTATTCGAAGGAAGCGGCCCAGTTTGTCGGCATCAGCGTGGAATGGTCCAAGTTCTGGCTCTACCTCGCCAGCGGCCTCGTCTCGGCGGCGGCCGGGGTCTTCTGGACCTTCCGCTACACGAGCGCACGCAGTGACAATGCGTCCGGCCTCGAGCTGCTGGTCATCGCGGCAGTGCTGCTGGGCGGAGTCTCCATCTTCGGAGGCAGGGGAAGCATTATCGGCGTCGTTGCCGGAGTGCTGCTTATCGGCAGCCTGAACTATGCCCTGCGCCTGGACCGGGTTTCCGACGTCGTCCTGGTGACCCTGACGGGCCTGCTTCTCATAGCCTCCGCGGTGGCACCCAGCATCACCGCGGCGATTGGGCGCCGGCGGCACGACAGGCGGCTGCGCCGCCGCCTCGCGGAAACTGCCGCGGCTCCTGAACCAGCCGGCACCGAAACTGCCGGTCCTGAACCAGCCGGTCCTGCTCCGGCGGCTTCGCCCGCAGGCCCGACGTCCACGAATCTCGCATCGAACCAGGCGGACCGTCCGCTCAGTTGAGGAAGGAAACAAAGATGTTCACTCCCCGTACTCCCGCCCGGCGGCGCATCACCGCCATCACCTCCCTGGCCGCAGCCGCGGCCCTCGCCCTTTCCGGCTGTGCCGGCGGGGAAGACGATGCGGGCACCGGCAACACCGCCGACGCCACCGTCACCTTCATCCCCAAGCAGCTGAACAACCCCTATACCGACGTCGTTCTGGGCGGCGGTGAAGTGGGGGCCACCGACGCCGGTTTTGCCGAAAGCAACGTTGTCGGGCCGCTGGAAGCGTCGGCCTCCAGCCAGGTCACCTTCATCAATGCCGAGACGCAGGCCGGAACCAATGCCATTGTCGTGGCCGCGAATGATCCCGATGCCGTCTGCTCGGCGCTGGGCGAGGCCCGCGAGGCCGGCGCCAAAATCGTCGCCTTTGACTCTGATACCAATCCGGACTGCCGGGACGTATTTATCAGCCAGGTAGTGGCCAAGGATGTCGCCCTCATCCAGACCGAGCTCATTGCCGAACAGATTGGCGGAGCCGGCAAGATCGCCATCCTGTCCGCCACAGCGAATGCCACAAACCAGAACGAGTGGATCAAGTACATGGAGGAAGAGCTGGCCACCAACCCCGAGTACGCCAACATAGAACTGGTGGCCAAGGTGTACGGAGATGATGATGACACCAAGTCCTTCCAGGAAGCGCAGGGCCTGATGCAGGCGCATCCGGACCTGAAAGGCATCATCTCCCCCACAACGGTGGGGATCGCAGCGACGGCCCGTTACCTGTCCACCTCCGATTACAAGGGCAAAGTGGCCTTGACCGGCCTCGGCCTGCCGAACGAAATGCGGTCCTTTATCAAGGACGGCACGGTGACCGAATTTGCCCTGTGGGATCCGGCACAGCTCGGGACGGTAGCCGCGTTCGCCGCCAAGGCCCTGGTGGACGGTTCCATCTCCGGAGAACCCGGCGACACCTTCACTGCCGGAGATCTGGGGGAGCGGAGCGTCGAGGACGGCGGCGTGGTCATCGTGGGTCCGCCTACGGTGTTCAACGCCGAGAACATCGACGACTACGACTTCTGATTCCGTGGCCCTGTCACCGGGCAGCTCCGAACTGGTTACTGCTGCCGTCCGCCACCGTGCACGGATTGGCCTGGTCTCCGGCGGGCTGGGCGCCTACTGGCCCCAGTTTCCCGGACTGCTGCCGCAGCTGAGGGAGTCCGCGGCCTACGTGGCGAAGCGGTTCGGGGATACGGGCAATGACGTAGTGGATGTCGGGTTTATCTCCGACACCCGGGAGGCGGACCAGGCAGCCGAGCGGCTGCGGCAGGCGGACTGCGACCTGATCGTCATTTTCCTGGCGACTTACCTGACCTCATCGATGGTCCTGCCCGTCGCGCAGCGAGCGGGAACCCCGGTCCTGGTGATTGACCTGCAGCCCACCGAAGCGATGGACCATGCCAGGACCGGCACCGGTGAATGGTTGGCTTACTGCGGGCAGTGCCCGGTGCCTGAAGTGGCGAACGTCTTCCGGCGGGCAGACATCCCCTTTCGCTCAGTCTCGGGACACCTCCGGCAGGAGAGCGCCTGGGACCGCATCGGTACCTGGGTCCGGGCGGCAGCCGTTCGCGGACGCCTGCGTACTGCCCGGCACGGACTCATGGGGCACCTGTATCCGGGAATGCTGGACGTCGCCACGGACCTGACCACCGTCAGCACCACCTTCGGCTCGCATGTGGAAGTGCTGGAGTTTGATGACCTGCGCGAACGTGTCAATGCGGTCACCGGACACGAAACCGCGGACCGGGTGGCGCAGGTGCGGGAAATCTTTGAACTCGACCGCTCCGTCAACAGTCCGGATCTGGAGTGGGGCGCCCGGGTCTCTGTCGGCCTGGACCGCCTGATTGACGATTTTGCGCTCGATTCCCTCGCCTACTACCACCGGGGGCTGGCCGGAGAACTGCATGAGCGGCTGGGTGCCGGCATGATCCTGGGCGCCTCCCTGCTCACCGCACGGGGCATCCCCATGGCCGGAGAGTATGAGCTGCGCACTTCAGTAGCCATGCTCGCTGCCCAGGCGCTGGGCGCGGGCGGCTCCTTCACCGAAATCCAGGCGCTGAACTTTTTCGACAACGTGGTGGAGATGGGCCATGACGGCCCGGCCCATCTGCAGGTGTCAGCCCGGCAGCCGCTCCTGCGCGGCCTGGGCGTTTACCACGGGAAGCGGGGGTGGGGAGTGGCGGTGGAGTTCGATGTCCGTCCGGGGCCGGTCACCACCTTTGGGATCGGCCAGGACCGGGACGGCAGCTACGTCTTTGTCACCTCGGAGGGAACCGTCGCCGAGGGCCCGCTGCTGCAGATCGGGAACACGACGTCGCGCGTGGATTTCGGCGGTGATCCCGGCGTGTGGGTGGACCGCTGGGCCGCTACCGGCGTCGGGCACCACTGGGCGTTGTGCCTTGGCCGCCGGCGGGAAGAACTGGCCGCCGCGGCATCCCTGCTGGGTCTGGAGCACCGGCACGTCGAGCTCTGAGACACTGGTCCACACACAGCACAGTGATGGCCGCCGCGTTTTCCACCTTGGTCAGAACCGCCCGGAGCTGCCCGCGCCCGAGAAGCTGCCGCCCGAACTGCCGTAGCCGGTGGAGGAACTCTGCGCCGAGGAGCGGGCCTGTTCCACGCTGCTGGTCCCGTGCTGGATTCCGGAGTTGAAGCTGCCCGCCGTGTAGTAGAAGTACGCCGGAAAGGCAGTGTCCACGATGCCGGGCCGGTAGTCCCGCTGCCGGCGCCGGGGCTGCGCCGCCTTGTCCAGCTCCTCCTGCATGAGCTCGCGCTCTGCGCCGGACTTCGTCTGGGCGGCAATCACCGTTTTGGCGTGGTTCTTGAGCAGGTCCGAGAGCTCGCTGCGGTTGGCCTTGATGAGGTCCAGCGCCTGCTCCGGGGTGATCCGGTCCTCCGAGAGCCCGGTGGAAGCATCAGCGAGCTGGTCACGGGCCTGCTGCCGGAAGGCGCGCAGCGCCTGGGCGGTGGCGGAGTCCTTCCCGACGGCGTCCCTGCCCTCGAGCTGTTCGTCGAGCCGGTCCAGATCCTCATAGAGCGGGCCGGCCTGCCGGTCCCAGGCCCGCTCCCAGCCCGCAGCCTTGTTCAGCAGGGCGTTGGTGTCGGCAATGACGTCGTCGAGCCCGTCCAGTTCCATGGCGGCGTCGGCGTACTTTTCCACCGTGGCGGTGCCGGCCTTGTTTTTCAGGTCCTTGTCGGAGAGGGCGTGCGCAGCGTTGTTCAGCTCAGTGGCGGTGTTGTAGCGGGTCATGAAGGTCCGGTACTCCTCCAGCACGCGGGCGCCGTAAGGGGAGGACGCCGGGATGGTGTTGGCGTTTACCTCCGTGGCGTCCAGATCGCGGGTCACGCTGGAATAGCTGGCATCCGCCTCGGCCAGCAGCTTCCGGTTTTTGGCCTGCCGGTTCCGGCGCACCGCCACGTAGGTGATGACCGAGCCCAGGGCGCCAAGCACGGCCACGACGGCGACGACGATGGTCGCGGGGGAGAGGTACCAGGGGCGGTTGATCAGCTTGGCGGCCTCCTCGACGGCGCTAATGGTGCCTTCGGTCCAGTTGGCTTCGGCGAAGAGTTCCTCGGTCTTGTCCCGGATGTCCTCCTGCTGATCCAGGGAAATCTTCCGGTCCTCGCCGTAGTACGTTCCGGTCCAGCGCCCTGCGGGGTCAAGGGCGAAAATGAACAGCCCGTCGGCCCACTTCTGGCCGTCTTCGCTCAGCCATTCGGGGTGCTCGTCCCGGGCGAAACGCAGTACTTCCGCGTTGAGGACCTTGCCGTCCTCGTTGTTTTCGGGACCGTTGTAGGTGTAGACAGCCACCGTCGTCGGTTCCCGGAACTCGATGTCCTCCAGCGCGGGCAGGAGCGTATTGGCGTCCAGCACGCCGGCAGTGTCCTCCACGATGACCTCATCCGGGGTCACGGCGGACGCAGCCGCTGCACCTCCCGTCAGGGTGATGAGGCTCAGCAGTAATGCGGTCAGTGCCCGGCGCATGGTTCTCCCCGTGTCGGTGGCAGATTCAGGCATGAGCCTAGCGCGGATCCCTGTCCGGAGCAGCAGGTCCGCCGATCCCGGCACGGAAGGTGCTGGTCCCGGGCGTCTTTTGTCGACACACAGCCTGCAGGAAGACCAGCGTTTCGGTCAGCGTCTGCTGTGCTTCTTCGCGGTTCAGATGGAATTGATACTCATGCGGCAGCGCCGGGCGGTGGCCGGCGGGCCAGAACCCGGTCCGGACTTCGGACCCCAGAGCGGACAGGCGGGCCGTCAGGGGAACGGACTGGGAAGCCGTCAGGCTGTCCCCGTTGCCGCCGGTGACAAAGGCCGGCGGAAAGTCCGCGGTGACATGTTCGAGCACCGAGATCTGCTCACCGGCCGGCGTGGCTGACCAGTTGCGGCTGCCGGTATAGGCCCACAGCGCGGTCTTGAATCCCCACCCGAGGATTCCGCGCAGCCCGGCCAGGGCCTGCAGGTCGTACACGCCGCTGTGCAGGACCACACCGCGCAGATCAGCGGGATCCAGCGGGGGAGGCAGGCGGGTTAGCCGGGCATAGTCCGGGTTGGTGGCCAGCACGGCCAGCTGAGCGGCCAGCTGCGCGCCCGCGGAATCACCGGCCAGGATAATCCGGTGCGGGTCCAGGCCCAAGGCGCCGGCCCGCTCCCGGAGGAATGCGACGGCGGCGCCCGCCTCCCGGACAGCCGAGGGGTAGGTTCCGCGCGGCGAAACGGTGTAGTCCACGCCGGCAGCGGCGAAGCCCCGGGAGGCCAGAATCCGCAGGTAGGGCTCGACGTCGCGCCGGCTGCCGGACAGCCAGGCTCCGCCGTGGATCCACACCACCAGCGGTACCGGCGTTTCGGCGTCCGCCGGGAGGAAGACATCCAGCCCCTTGTATCCGCCTCTGCCGTCCGGGCACCGCAGCCCGCGGTGCTCAGCTACCCCGGCCACCGGCACGTGCGGGCGCATGAGGGCGGACATCTGCCGGGCACCGCGGTAGAACACCGCGCGGATCATCAGGGCGGCGGGCCAGGGGCTGAGGCGGAAGCCGGCGGCTGCAGCTGCCACGGCTGCGGCTACGGCTGCCAGGAAGGGGAGGAGGCGCATGAGCCCACAATAGGGCGGTCGGGGAAACTCCGCATGCACAGTCCGGCCGGTGCGCCTACGGGAGCATCCACCCCAGAACCGGCGTGGACTGCAGGAAGACGATGACGCACAGGATCAGCAGCAGTCCCACGCTGCAGCCGAGGACCTTGCGGAACAGGACTGACTCCTGCCCGCTCATGTTGACGGCGGCAGCACCGATGGCCAGGTTCTGCGGGCTGATCAGCTTACCCATAACCCCGCCGCCGGTATTGGCGGCGACCATCAGCTTCGGATCAATGCCGGCCTGCGCGCCGGCTGTTTCCTGGAGCTTCGCGAAGAGGGCGTTGGCGGAGGTATCCGAGCCGGTCACTGCGGTGCCGATCCAGCCCAGGACCGGGGACAGGAACGCGAAGAAGGCACCGGTGCCGGCAAGCCACGTGCCGATGGACACCGTCTGCCCGGAGAAGTTCATGACGTAGGCCAGCGCCAGCACGGCCAGGATGGTCAGGGCCGCCGAACGCATCCGGACCGCTGTACGCCCAATTTCGGTGACCGCCGTGCGCACGGTCAGCGGATACCTTCCCCCGTCGTTAAACCGCGAGTAGACCACCGCCACGATCAGTCCGCTGATCAGCAGCAGGGTTCCGGGGCTGATCAGCCATTCGAAGTTGTAGACCGTGGAGGACTGCCGCTGCCCGCTGCCGTCCAGCAGGGCGTCGTGGAGCACGGGCCAGGGAATCTTGATGTTGGTCCGGGCCAGGGCCTCGGGAATATCCACGCCCCAGCTCCACAGGTTCACCACGCCGAAGACGGCAATCACCAAGACGTAGGGAAACAGGGCCATCCAGGCGCGGCCGGGGGTGAGCCGGTCCGCTGCCGTGTCGGTTGTGGCGGTGCCGATGTCGGAGGACCCCGCCCCGGCCGGCGTCCAGCCCGACGCGCGGGCAGCAGCGAGCTCCGCGTTCATCCGGGTGCCGGCTTCCTGTCCGTTTCGCGGATGCCAGACGCGGAGGAAACCCACCGCGGCAACCATCGCGACCAGGGAGGCGACGATGTCGGTGAGTTCATAGGAAAAGTAGTTTGAGCAGAGGAACTGGGCAATGGAGAAGACGACGCCGGTGACGAGGGCCACCGGCCAGCAGTCCCGCACACCCCGGGCGCCGTCCAGGATGAACAGCAGCACCAGCGGAATGAAGAAGGCCAGCAGCGGAGTTTGCCGCCCCACCACCGAGGCGATTTCCTCTCCGGTGTAGTTGGTCAGGTTGGCTGCGGTGGTGATCGGAATGGCGAGGGCACCGAACGCGACCGGGGCGGTGTTCGCCACCAGCACCGCCGCGGCCGCGCGCACCGGTGCGATGCCCAGGGCCAGCAGCATGGTCACCGTGATGGCGACCGGCGCCCCGAAGCCCGCCAGGGCCTCGAGCAGGCCGCCGAAACAGAAGGCCACGAGAATGGCCTGGACACGCAGATCTCCGCCACCAACGGCGTCGAAGACTCGGCGCAGGTCCTCAAACCGGCCGCTGAGCACCGTGACCTGGTACAGCCAGACGGCCATCACGATGATCCAGACAACGGGAAACAGGCCGAAGGCCGCGCCCTGCGTGGCGGACAAAAGGGCCAGCCCGACAGGCATGCCGAATCCCAGGACGGCGATCACCAGAGCTGAGAGCAGCGCCCACGCCCCGGCTACATACGCCTTGGTCTTGGCGAAGGCCAGCAGCAGGAAGAACACGAGCAGGGGGACGAGGGCGAGCAGCGCGGACAGCGTCAGGCTGTTGGCCACGGCATCGGTTGTGGGGGTGAACGTTTCCATGGTTTCCCTCCGGGTCGCGCCGGGCGGCGGCACACTCGTCCACGACTCAGCGTAGGACGGCCCTTCGGCCCCGGCGGGTAGTACCGGGGAAATACCCGCCGTAACCTGTGCGGCCTTGACGGGGAGGGAAGTCAGAGGGGGTCGGAATACCAGCCCCGGGCAAGGTGGACGTCAATGTAGTTGCCGCGGTCGACGTCGAGATCCTCGCGCCGGATCAGTCCGGCGGCCAGCGCCGTGTGCTGGGAACCGATGTTGTCCACCGTGGTGTAGGCAATGACGGGCAGTCCCGGAAGCAGCGTATCCGCCAGCCGCACAGCTTCCCTGGCACCCTCCGTCGCGTAACCCCGGCCCCAGACCTCGGGGATATACCGGTAGTAGAGATTCAGCGCGGGACGGGACTGCACGAGACGGTGTGACAGCCCGGTGAAACCGATCAGCGTCCGGGGATCCTCCCGGGTGGACACGGCCCAGACACCAAAGCCGTGCCGGTACCAGTGCAGCCCGATTTCATGGAAGATCCGCGCCGTGGACGCCCGGGTAACAGTGCCCGGAGCGGGATGGTGAACATTGGTCCGCGGGTCGGTATGCAGGTCCAGGGCCGCTGCTTCATCGGTTCCCTCGGGGCGGCGGAGGATCAGCCGGTCGGTGTGGACCGGCGTCCAATCGGCTACATCCTGTGCTGGCATGGATCAACTTTAAGGCAGGAACGGCAACCGGCATACCGGGACCGGCTCTACCCGGCTTCGGTTGCCGATTCCGCGTCTGCCCGGCGCTCGCGGTGGTGCCGCACGTAGCCCGCTGCCGCCACCGCAATGGAAAGCGCGGCGGAAATGGCCAGGCCCAGCCACAGCCCGACCTTCAGCGCCGCGGCCCCGGCGACGGCGCCGGCCAGGATCAGTGCGACGGCCAGTGCCCGCCGCTGCCAGAACTGGCTGTCGCCCCCGGCCAGCTTTGAATCGGAAGCCAGTCCGGTGATCGTCGAGGTCACCACCACGGTGGTGATCTCCGCGACTTTCAGCCGTTTGGCGGTGGCGGCCTGGACACCCATTACCGCGGCCATGGACGAGGTGGTGATGCTGCCCAGGATTTCGTTGCCCTGGACATCGGCCACCGCCACAAAGACTGCCAGCGCCGTCAGTCCGCCGGCCACCACGATCAAGGCGATGGAAGTTCGCCAGGACCAGCCCGCGGGACTCTTGCGCAGCATCCTCCCCGCCAGGGCGGCACCGAGCATGAAGAAGATCAGCGCAAGCGTGGGCCGCAGGATCGGGAGGTCCGCACCCCCGGCGAAGGCCATGCCCAGCAGCACGACGTTACCCGTCATGTTTCCGGTGAACACCCGGTCCAGCCCGAGGTAGCCAACGGCGTCCACCACACCGGTGGAGAAGGTCAGCGCCAGCATCAACCACAGATGGACCCGATCGGTGGGCACCGCATTCAATCGCTTCTTCACGGACAGGCTCCTCGTATTGCTTAACGCATGTGAAGTAGGTAACTGTATACGAAGCATTGGGCGCAGCGTCGATCGTATTCAAACCGGTTGAAGGCCCCGCTCCTCACTGACAGGAAGACCCGCACCGTGACCTACACTGCACCCGATTCCTTCACCACCCGTCCCACACTGCAGGGCACGTTCGGCATGAGCGCGTCCACGCACTGGCTGGCCACGGCCTCTTCCCAGGCGGTCCTCGAACGCGGCGGCAACGCCTTCGACGCCGCGGTGGCCGCAGGCTTCGTGCTGCATGTGGTGGAACCGCACCTGAACGGGCCGGGCGGAGACATGACCGGAGTCTTCGTCACCGCCGCGAACCCGTCCGAGCCGGTCGTGCTCATGGGCCAGGGGGCCGCTCCGGCGGCGGCGACGCCGGAGCATTACCGCTCCGAGGGCCTGGAGCTGGTGCCCGGTGCCGGCGCCCTGGCCGCGGCAGTGCCCGCCGCCGTCGACGCCTGGCTGCTGCTGCTGCGCGACCACGGCACGTGGGAGCTGGCCGACGTGCTGGCCTTCGCCGTCGGCTACGCCCGCAACGGGCATCCCATGGTGGGGCGGGTGGGGACCACGATCGCCTCCGTGGCCGAACTGTTCACGGAACACTGGCCCACGTCCGCCGCACAGTGGATGCCGGGCGGGCGGATTCCTGCGGACGGGGAACTCATCCGCAATGAGGCCTACGCGGCGGTCCTGGACCGGCTGGCGGCAGCCGGATCTCCGGAGGCAACCCGCGAAGAGCGCATCGACGCCGCCCGCCGCGAGTGGCGCGAGGGATTCGTGGCCCGGGCAGCTGTGGAGTTCCTGTCCGTTCCGCACCGGCATTCCTCCGGGGCCGACCACGCCGGGATCATGACGCTGGCGGACTTCGCCGCCGGCAGCGCCGCCTATGAACCCGCTCTGACCTACGAATTCCGCGGACACACCATCGCCAAAACCGGACCGTGGGGGCAGGGGCCCGCCCTCCTGCAGACCCTGGCGATCCTTGCCGGCTTCGGCGACGAATATCTGGACCCTTCCACCGAGCTCGGCGCGCACACCATCCTGGAAGCTCAGAAACTGGCAATTGCCGACCGTGAGGCGTACTACGGCGACGCCGACGTCCCCATGGAGTACCTACTCAGCGAGGAGTATGCGGCGCAGCGCCGGGCGTTGATCACGGACCGGGCCTCGCATGACTTCCGTCCCGGGAAGGTGCCCGGACACACCCCGTTCCTGCCGCCGCTGCGCACCGAGTATGTTGCGCCGGCCCTGGCCGGCCAAACAGCGTTCGCCGGCGTGGGTGAACCCACCGTCATGCCCACGGGGGAGACCCGGGGGGACACCTGCCACGTGGATGTCGTGGACCAATGGGGGAACATGATCTCCGCAACGCCCTCCGGCGGCTGGCTGCAGTCCTCGCCGACCATTCCGGAGCTGGGGTTCTGCCTGGGCTCGCGGCTGCAGATGACGTGGCTGGAAGACGGCGCCCCGTCCACCCTCACCGCAGGCAAACGGCCGCGGACCACCCTCACGCCCACGCTGGTCCTCAAGGACGGCAAGCCGGTGACGGCACTGGGATCACCCGGCGGAGACCAGCAGGACCAGTGGCAGCTGCTGTATCTGCTGCGCACGCTCGTCGGCGGGTATTCGCCGCAGCAGGCGGTGGACGCACCGGCCCTGCACACCACTTCCATCCCCGGCTCCTTCTACCCGCGCACCTGGACTCCCGGCGGCGCCGTGGTGGAAGACCGGCTCGGAGATGACGTCATCGAGGGGCTGGAGCGCCGCGGGCACGTAGTCACCCGGGCGGGGGACTGGGCGCTGGGACGGCTGTCCTCGGTGGTCAGCGACCCCGAAACCGGCCTGTTGAAGGCCGCCGCCAATCCACGGGGAGCGCAGGGATATGCAGCAGGACGCTAAGCGGCATACTGAGCGGCAAGCTGAAGCAGCAGCCGGCGGCGCGCTTCCCAAGGAGCGGATCGAGGACGAAATCCGGCGGGACATCATCTTTGGTGTCCTGGCCCCGGGGCTGCGGATCACCGAGGCGGCGCTGGCGCGGAAGTACGGCAGTTCCCGGGTTCCGGTCCGGGAAGCGCTGCGGACGCTGGAAGTCGAAGGCTTCGTCGAGTCCCGGCCCTATGCCGGGTCCACCGTGTCCAACATTCCGGCGGAGGAGGCCGACGACCTCTTTGCTGTGCGGACAGTTGTCGAAACAGCCACGGCGCGCCGTGCCGCCGAGCGCGCGGCCCGGCAGCTTTCCGCCGGAGCCCCCGACGGCGAGTGGTGGACCTTCAGGGGCAGGATCGCCGAGATCCTCGCCGCCGGCGACCAGGCTGTAGCCGAGGGGAACCTGGAAAAACTGCCCGAACTCAATGTCAGGTTCCACCTTGCGGTGGCGGACCTGGCTGACAGCCGCTCGCTGACGGCACTGCTGCGCCAGCTGGCAGGCAAAATCGAGTGGCTGTACGCGGCCGACGTCGACAACCGCGGCAAGGACTCCTGGAGCGAGCACCGGCCCATTATGGCTGCCATTGATTCCGGCGACGCGGAGCGGGCCCAGGACCTGATGTCCGCCCACGTCACCCAGTCCCGCGCCGGCTACCTGAGCAGGTTCAGCCCGGCCGCCCCCGCGGACTAACCGCGGTCGCCCTCAGCACCGCACGGCGGGAGGTTAGGCCGCGGCGGCAGCCGAACCGCCGCGGGCAATCCGCCGCCGCTGCCAGAGAGTCCAGGCCAGCCAGATGCCCCAGACCACCAGCAGCACCACGGCGCCGGCGACGGCGGTGGACCAGTCCAGCGGCCCGGTCCGCCCGGCGATAACCAGGAACCCCCACCAGGACACGGCGGCAACGGCCAGCAGATTCACCAGTGGTGCCAGGACGGCTGCCCCGCTGCGCGTCCGCAGCGCGGTCACCACCACATCAGCGGCCATGAGGACTGCCACTGCGCACACGGTGCCGGCGGCGAAGGCTGCGACTTCGGGGGACACCTCGCGGTTGGCGAACCACAGGATCAGGAGCATCACGGCGGCGGCCAGCGCCAGCGCCTGGAGAACCGCAGCCAGCAGGTTCAGTCCGCGCAGCGGGCGGTCGCTGTCCCTGCGTTTGCCCGGGATGAATCCCCAGGCGCTCCGCCGATAGTAGGCCGAGGCCAAATTGGCAAAGAGCAGCAGCGAACCGGCGGCAATAAACGGAACGACAAAGCTGTTGGTCAGGACCCACATGAGGGCCGCGGCCGCGGCAAACACCTGGGGCGAGCCCAAGATGCCGAGCACCCACGAAATGATGAACGGCCTCCGGGCCGGCTCAATATCCAGGGGATGGACGAGGTAGTGGGTTTGGGCGTCCGGCAGCGAGACGCGCTCATTGATCGATTTCACGGGACCTCCAGGGAACAGTGTCCAGGTGCGGGCCGCGCAGGCCACCCCGGGCGATTTCGTATATTTTCTGCCGGGACACGCCCAGCTCCTCAGCGACGGTGACCGCACTGAAATCCTCCAGCAGATGGGCTGCTGCCAGGGAGCGGACGCCCGAAGCCCTGCGGCCGAGCTGCGCCGCCAGGGCTCCAACTTCGGCCGCCAGAAGGGCGACGGCGAGGGTGCCGCCAAAGGGAGCCGGCCAGTCCGGTTCGCCGGCGGCAGCGGCCGCGTACAGGCGGTCTCCGCCGTCGGCCAGCACTGACTGAACCTGCGCCGCAGACAAGCCGGCGGCTTCAAAACGGGCGGCAGCGGCGGCGCGTTCCTCCTGCGGCCGGTGGGACAGGGTGCTGTCCCAAGCGGCTGTGTTCGGAGCGGATACCGCGCTGTCATCCCGGGGGTGACTGATCATGGTTTCGAGTGTGCGCGCCGGAGCGGCGTCTGTAAACCCCCTGATGACAAATCCTTCTCCCGGCTTTTTCTCCCGGTGGCCGCGGGCTCCCGGAGGCACCCGTTCCCATGCCCGAAGCCCGCGCCTACCATTGCTAGGAAGGGGGATCCTCCAACCGTGAGCGAGGCTCAAGCCATGGCCAACATCACCACCAGACCGGTTACCAAGCTGGGAATTGTCGGGGCGGGAAGCGTGGGAACGTCGCTTGCCTATGCCGCCATTGTCAGGGACGCGGCGCGGGAAATCGCCATCTACGACATAGACGCCGTACGCGCCGAGGCCGAGGGCCTGGACCTGGCGCACGGCACGCAGTTCACCGGCGCGAACACGGTGACCGGCGGCGGGAACATCGAGGCGCTCGCCGGGTCGGACGTCATTGTCATCACGGCGGGAGCCAGGCAGAAACCGGGACAAACGCGCCTGGAGCTGGCCGGGGTCAACGTGGACATCATCTCGAAGCTCATGACGCAGCTGATGGAGCAGGCTCCGGACGCCGTCTATATCGTGGTGACAAACCCCTGCGACGTGCTGACCGTGGCCGCCCAAAAGGTCTCCGGGCTGCCGCGGAACCGGATCTTTTCGTCCGGGACGGTTTTGGACACCTCCCGCCTGAGGCTCCTGCTGGCCCGGGAAGCGCACGTGCTGATGACCAGCGTGCACGCCACCATCATCGGCGAGCACGGTGACTCCGAGTTCCCGGTCTGGTCCAACGCCTCGATTGGTCCGGTCCCGATCCGGGACTGGAAGATCAGCGGCCGGCAGCTCTTTACCCAGGAGTACCTCGACGCGGTGACCGACGACGTCGTCAACGCGGCCTACCGGGTGATCGAGGGCAAGGGCGCCACCAACTATGCCATCGGCCTGGCCGGGGTCCGGATTGTGGAAGCGGTGATGCAGGCGGAAAACGCCGTGCTGCCGGTGTCGGCCTCGCTGCAGGGGGAATACGGCATCAGCGGCGTGGCGCTGTCACTGCCGTCGATCGTCGGGATCAACGGGGTCTACGAAATGCTGGAAATGCCGCTGGACGAGGCCGAAACCAAGAAGCTGCAGGACTCCGCCGAGACCCTGCAGGACACCCTGGCAAAGCTTGGCGTTTAAGCGGGAGCCATGACCTGCGCTGTGGCGGCCTTGATGCAGATGGCCTTAACGCAGATGGCCTTAACGCAGATGACGGCGGGAAACTCCCGGAATCCGGGTGTTTCCCGCCGTCGTGCCTTGGCGAAAGGCGGGCGCGGAACTAGGCGCGGACGGGCTCTGCCGGTGCGGCGCCGTCCTTGGAAATTCGCACGGCGTCGTCGAATTCGGCGTCGATCTCAGCGGACGGCTTGTAGGTGAACCGGCTGACCACCACGGTGAGCAGCAGGTTAATGAGGAAGCC
The DNA here is from genome assembly GCF_054792395.1 of Arthrobacter sp. Z1-15. NCBI lineage: Bacteria > Bacillati > Actinomycetota > Actinomycetes > Micrococcales > Micrococcaceae > Arthrobacter > Arthrobacter sp. Z1-15. The sequence continues at coordinate 814,855 of NZ_CP096454.1, forward strand.
CGGAATGATCTCGTAGACATCGCCCAGGATGCCCGGCATCTCGAAGGTGCCCCAGAGGAAGGCAACGGCCGCACCGGCAATCATGCCGGTGAGTGCGCCGGCCGTCGTGAGACGGCGCCAGTAAAGCGCGAGCAGGATGGTGGGGCCGAAGGCAGCTCCGAACCCGGCCCAGGCAAAGCCGACCAGATCCAGGATCGAGGCATTGCGGTCCAGGGCAATCAGGATGGAAATCACCGACACCAGCAGCACGCCCATGCGGCCGAGCATCACCATGGAGCGCGGGGAGGCATCGCGCTTGAGCGCGATCTTGTACAGGTCCTCCACCAGCGCCGAAGAGGTCACGATCAGCTGCGAGGAAATGGTGCTCATGACGGCGGCCAGCACGGCGGCCAGGACAAAGCCTGCCACCAGAGGATGGAAGAAGATCTGCGCCAGCTCCAGGAACACGGCCTCGGGATCGCTGAGCGTGAGGTTGTTCTGCTGGAAGTACGCGGCGCCGATCAGGGCGGTCATGACGGCGCCCACCACGGTCAGGAGCATCCAGCCCACGCCGATCCGCCGCCCCGCCTTGGCATCAGCGGGGGAGCGCAGGGCCATGAAGCGCACAATGATGTGCGGCTGGCCGAAGTAGCCTAAGCCCCAGGCGAGGGCGGAAATGATGCCGACGACGGTGCCGCCGGCGATCGGATCCAGCATGTCCGGGTTGATTTCGCGCAGCGAATCGGTCATGCCGCCGAACCCGCCCACCTGGGACAGGCCGACCAGCGGCACCATGATCAGTGCGGCCAGCATCATCAGGCCCTGCACGACGTCGGTGTAGCTGGCGGCGAGGAAACCGCCGAAGAGGGTGTAGGCAATGGTTACGCCGGCCACGATCAGCATGCCCAGCAGGTAACTGGAGCCGAAGGAGCTCTCGAAGAACACGCCGCCGGCCACCATCCCGGAGGAGACGTAGAAGGTGAAGAAGACCAGGATGATCAGGCCCGAAACTACGCGCAGCACCCGGGAGCGGTCCTTGAGCCGGTTCTCCAGGAAGCTCGGCACCGTGATGGAGTTGTTCGACACCAGGGTGTAGGAACGCAGCCGCGGGGCCACGAACTTCCAGTTCAGCCACGCGCCGGCGGTGAGCCCGACGGCGATCCAGCCCTCCACCAGCCCTGAGACATAGATGGCTCCCGGCAGTCCCATCAGCAGCCAGCCGGACATGTCGGATGCGCCGGCACTCAGTGCTGCCACTCCCGGTTTCAGGTCCCGCCCGGCCAGCATGTAGTCGTCGAGGTCGGTGGTGCGACGGTAGGCCCACCAGCCAATCGCCAGCATGGCGAGCATGTAGATCGCCATGGCGATCAGCTTGTATGTCTGGTCAGTCATTGTTTGTCTTAGCCGTTCACTCTGGTTACGTATCGCGGTCCGGCCCGAAGGCCCGTCCAAGTATGCCAAGGGTCACACCGCGCGGGAAATCGAGGGCCGGCCGCGTTGTGCCCGTGCTGCCCCGGGCAGGCGGGATTCCCTGCGGCCGGCCGAAGAACCGGGGAAGGGGATCCCGGAACCGGCGCCGCACGGTCACACTGGACAGGAGGCGTCCGCTGACGGGAGGGCAGCACCATGAATGATCCGGTATCTCCGCAGGGCTCCGACAACGAGCTGCTGATGGTCCGGGACTTCCCGGTTCCGCAGCAGGCGGTCTACGACGCCTGGGTCGACCTGTCCCATGCCACGGACTGGTGGGGGCCTGAAGGCTTCATCGTTCCGGCGGACCGCGTGAGCATCGATGACAGGGTGGGCGGGACCTACCGTGCCTGCATGGTCAACACGATTACCGGTGACGAGCTGTGGTGGGGAGGTGTCCTCCGCGAGCTCGATCCGCCGAACCGGCTTGCCATGACCCAGGAATGGCAGGCACCGGACGGAAGTGCGGCCAGCGCCGAAACTCTGATGACCGTGGACCTGGCACCGCACGAAGACGGGACGCGCATGACGTTCCGGCAGGGGCCGTTCTCCGACCGCCGGGAGATTGACGGCCATCAGTCGGGATGGAACTCCTCCTTCGACCGGCTGTCGCGTTACCTGGCGCGGCACCGCGGCCACTGACCGCCCGGCTCCCGTCGTCGCCGTCGCCGTCGCCGCCGTCGCCGTCGCCGCCGTCGCCGTCGCCGTCGCCGCCGTCGCCGTCGCCGCCGTCGCCGTCGCCGTCGTCCGCAGTGTGGCCCGTCACCTGCCGGGCGTGAAATAAGGCAGCGGCCTTTGCGGTTGCACCTAACTAACGTGTCCGGGCAGCAGCCGGGGCACCCGTGCAACGAAAGGCCGAAATTTCCATGACTGTCCCGCTTTCGATCCTCGATCTGGCCATCATCGACGAGGGCGAAACCGCGCGCGATTCCTTCGCGTCCAGCCTGGCCCTGGCGCAGCACGCCGAGAAGCTGGGCTACACCCGGATCTGGTACGCCGAGCACCACAACATGCCAACCATCGCCTCGTCGGCCACCAGCGTGCTGGTCGGCTACATCGCCGCCAACACGCAGAGCATCCGACTTGGTGCCGGCGGAGTCATGCTCCCGAACCACGCGCCGCTGACCATCGCCGAGCAGTTCGGAACGCTGGAAACCCTCTTCCCCGGACGGATTGACCTGGGCCTGGGACGGGCGCCCGGCAGCGACCAGAAAACCATGCGCGCCCTGCGCCGCGATCCCATGTCCTCCGACAGCTTCCCGCAGGACGTGCAGGAACTGCAGGGCTACCTGACCGGCAACACCCTGATCTCCGGCATCGACGCCACTCCGGGCAAGGGCACCAACGTGCCGCTGTACATCCTGGGCTCCTCGCTGTTCGGAGCCAAGCTGGCCGCTGCCCTGGGGCTGCCCTACTCCTTCGCCTCGCATTTCGCTCCGCAGGCACTGCAGGACGCCGTAGCCATTTACCGCCGCGACTTCCAGCCCTCCGAGCAGCTGGCGGAGCCCTACGTCATTGCCGGCGTGAACGTCATCGCTGCGGACACCACGGAGGAAGCGCGGCAGATGTTCGAAGACGGACAGCGCCGCCGCGTGACCCAGCTCTTCGGCCGGGACCGCACCTTCACCCCGGAGGAAGCAGACCTCATCCTGGAGTCCCCGGGCGGCCAGCAGGTCAAGCAGATGGGGCGCTACTCGGCGGTGGGCACCCCCGCAGAGGTCCGCGACTACCTGGACTGGTTCGCCACCCATGCCGACGCCGACGAGCTGATCGTCGCCACCCAGACGCCGACCCTCGAATCACGGCTTCACTCCTTCGAGCTGCTGGCCGGCGTGACGGAGCTGGCCCGGGCATAAGCGCACAGCCGGGGGCCGGGAGGTTGCCGGCGCCAGCTGTACTGAGACACGTGCTCCGCCGGTCCCGCTGGCCGGGACCGGCGCGTACGTGCTCCTCCTTCCTGTGCCTAAGTAGCCCCTACAACGGCTAAAAGAAGGAGCTCGGCGATGAGCGCGCAAAAAGCTGCAGGACCGGTGGATGTCCGCGGGGCGGACCCGGCGGACTATGAGACGGACGTCCTAGTGATCGGCTTCGGCTGCGCCGGGGCCGCAGCCGCGCTGGAAGCCCGCGCCGCCGGCGCCGACGTGATTCTTCTGGAGCGGGCCGGAGGGGGAGGCGGTTCGTCGGCCCATTCCGGCGGCGAGATTTATCTGGGCGGCGGCACGCCCATCCAGCAGGCCTGCGGGTTCACCGATACCGCCGAGGACATGGAGGCCTATCTGCTGGCGGCGCTGGGTCCGCACGCTGATGCCGAAAAGATCCGCGTCTATTGCCAGGGCAGCCCGGAACACTACGAGTGGCTGAGCAGCTGCGGCGTCCCGTTCAAGCCCTCGCTGTGGGACAGCCCGTCCTGGGTGCCGCCCACCGACGACGGACTGATGTGGCTGGGTGAAAACGCCATGCCGTTTGCCGGCCTCGCCAAGCCTGCACCGCGCGGCCACCGGGTTACCTCGGAAGGCTACGGCGGCAAAGTGCTGATGAAGGTACTGTCCGGGGCCGTGGAGAAAGCCGGCATCCGGGTCCATACCGATACCTACGCCGGGCAGCTGCTCCTCGACGGCGGTACGGTGGCCGGTGCCGTCGCCACCCGCTTCGGGAAGACCGTGACCTACCGCGCCCGGCGCGGCGTCATCCTCACCACTGGCGGCTTTGCCGACAACGCCGAGATGGTGGCCCTGCATGCCCCGCGGCTCACGGGGCTGGGGGTAACGAGCGACGGCGGAGACGACGGACACGGAATCCGCATGGCCCAGGCGCTGGGCGCCGGCACTGCCCGGATGTCCTCCGCCCAGGTGGGAATCACCCTGATCCCGGGGCTGGCGGTCCGCGGCATGCTGGTCAACGCCGTGGGGCAGCGGTTCATCAATGAAGACCAGTACCCCGGGCTGCTCGGACAGGCCGCCCTGTTCAAGCAGGACCTGGCCGTCTGGGTCATCCTCGACGAGAAGGCCTACGAGGAAGTTCCGGAAGAGGAGCGCTGGGGCGTGGTTCCGCATTTCGCGGCTGAAACCATCGAAGAACTCGAACAGGAAGTGGGCATGCCGGAGGGGTCCCTGGCGGAGACCGTACGCGCGTACAACCGGCATGCGGCAGCGGGGGAGGACCCGTACTTCGCCAAAAACAAGCGGTGGCTGCGGCCCCTGGAAGCACCGTTCGCCGCCATCGATGTCAGCCGCGGCATGAGTGCTCCTGAGTCGGGTTCCACCGGCGGGGGCGGTGCAAGCGTCTTCACGCTCGGCGGACTGCGAACCGGACTGGACGGCGAAGTCCTGGACGTCTCCGGGGCACCGGTTCCCGGGCTTTATGCCGCCGGCCGCGCCACCGCCGGGATCTACGGGCAGGGGTATATCAGCGGCACGTCCCTGGGCGAAGGCACGTTCTTTGGCCGGCGTGCCGGTGCGGCCGCCGCCGCAGTGGCGGGGCGGTAAGTGCGGGAGCGGTAAGTGCCGGGGCGGTAAGAGCGGGAGCTTGTGCTAGAAACGAACCATGAATGAAACCCCTCAGGTCATCCGGTGCTCCGTCGGCATGCGCTGGGGTGACATGGACGCCTACGGGCACGTGAACAACGTGGAAATCCTGCGGATTCTCGAGGAAGCCCGGATCCATGCCTTTGGCCCTCCCGGCGGAACCGGCGGGCCCGGGCGCGAGCCCGCCGTCGCACTTTTCAACAACGTGCCCGAGGGAACCCAGGCGCTGGTGGCGGAGCACCGGGTGAAGTACCTTTCGCCCCTGACCTACCGCAACATCCCGGCGGAGATCGACGTCTGGATCAGCGCCCTCAAAGCAGCGAGCCTGACCATCGCCTACGTCATCAGCGATCCGGTGACGGCACAGATCTGTGCCAAGGCGGAAACCACGCTCGCCTTCGTTGAGGCCGAAACCGGCCGGCTGCTGCGGATCGCCCCGGAGCAGAAAGCCCTGATGCTGCCCTATCTCGGGGACTCCGTGTTCGGACCGGTATCGGTGGCCGGGACCGCGGCGGGCGGGCGCGCGCCGGCTGTGTAAGGATGTACTGGCCGAAACCGATCAGGTTTCGAACCGGAAAACATTTGGGTGGGTAGTGGCGCAGCGCAAGACGGACCGGAAAAACCGGCAGGGCGAACAGACCCGTGAACGAATCCTTGAAGAGACCATGCGCCTTGCCGCCCGCCACGGCTACGAGGGAACCAGAATCTCCATGGTCCGGAAAGCCACCGGCCTGTCCGCCAGCTCCATCTACTGGCACTTCTCGGACAAGGAACAGCTCATTGCGGCGGCCCTGGAACGGGCCATCGGCGCCCACCTGCAGGTCATTCCCACGTGGCCGGAGTTTGCTTCGGGCGAAGACCGGAGTGCTGACCTGTACGGGCAGATCTTTCAGTGGCCCCGTGAAGACTTTTGGCGTTTCGGGCTGCAGCTGGCGGTGGTTCGGCCGCCTCAGGAGGCACCGGCCAGGGACCGCTTCCTTCAGATCCGGAGGGAGAGCATCGATTGGCTGGCCCGCTGGTGGAAACCCAGCCTCCCCGAGCTCATGGAGCAGCGGGGCGCCGGATCGCTGCTGCTGGGCACCCTCACCCTGGCGGTTCGGGACAGCTATTTCCTCCGGCGGCATGCCGGGTGGAACTTCGATGAAAACCGCATCGTCTGGATGCTGGCGCTGTCCCTGGATGCGATGGCGGACCGCCTGGGCGAACTGGCTGCAGACAGTGAGATTGTCATTGAACGCGAACCTCCGCAGCCCGCGGAGCGCCCCGCCGCTGAGAACGGGCGGCAGGCCTTCCTGCAGGCAGCTGAAGAAGTGATCGCCGAATACGGGTACGACGGCGTCACGGTGGCACGGGTCTGCGAACGCGCGGCACTGCCGGCCAGCTCCCTGTACTGGTTCTTCAAAGACAAGGACGAGCTGGTGGCCGAAGTGGTGGCCGGCGCCTCACAGAAGTGGGAAGCGGTCCGGCCGGTTCTGGCCAGCCGGCCGGGACGGGGAAACGCAGATTGGATTGCGCCGCTTCGCGTCCAGCTCCGCGATGTCCTCGCGGGAACCTCTGCCGGAAGCGGAATCCTGCGCCTGGGCCTGCTGCTGCTGCTTCGGGACGGCAGCCGGGCCTCCGTCGGTGCCGGGCAGCTGGAGACTGTCATGGCCAACATGCAGGCTATGACAACGGAATGGTTCGCCACGGTCCTGCCGGAGGAGGCAAGCGAAGAACAGCGCAGCGAGCTGGCTGAGTGTCTTTCCGAGTGCCTCTTCCGGTTCCTGGAAGGCATGCTGCTCAGCAGGCAGATCGACGCTCACACCTGGGATCCGGGACTGCTGGCCGACATGCTGGCCGTCGGTCTGCACCGGGCGGCGGTCCAGTTCCTGGGAGGATCGGAACCTCCTGCTAGGAACTGAACCTCCTGCCGGGAACTGAACCTCCTGCCGGGAGTTGAAACTCAGGCGTCGGCTACCGCTCCGATCGCCTGCGCTGCGGCCAACAGGTCCTGCGCCAGCGCCTGGATCCGGGATGCCTCGGCGTTGCGCGGCAGATTGGCGATCCGCAGCACCAACCGCACCTTCCCGACGGCATCGAACACCGGCGCGAGCAGGGAATCGACGTCGTACGTCTGTCCCTCCTCCAGCTGCACGGGAGCGTAGCTGTTGGAGGTGCGGGAGATGATCTCGCGGATCTCGCGTTCCTGGGCCGGCGTGTAGGTGCCCGCGGAATACTCGCGGAGGGCCTCGAAAACCTGCTCGTCCCGGTAACCGCCGCGCATGGTGATGGACCAGCCGCGCCGGCGCACTGCTTCCAGCCGCGCCCGGTACTCGTCCGGGGTGCACTCGTCGCTGGGCAGGGCACGGGACAGCCAGCGGTCAATGGTCTTCGGGTCTTCCCAGGCAAGGCACAGTTCACCCATGGGAGGCATCAGCGGAATGCGTTCACCGAGGCGTTCCTCCTGATCCGCTGCCGTGCCGGCGGCAGCGACTATGACCGCCAGCTGGTCGCTGATGACGGCCATGGCCGTGCACTCGGCCCCCAGATCGGCAGCCAGCCGCTCCATCTCGGTCCGGCCCCGCTCCGCCAGCCGGACGCCGGCAATCAGGTCAGCGTCGAAGGGGGCGCTCAGCGACATGGGGGCAAAGCGTCCGTATCCGCCCTGGAAAAACAGCAGCGGCGCCACCGGACTGCACACCTGCAGCTCATGGACCGCTCCCAGCACGATGTAGTGGTCGCCGGCGTCGTTGATCGAGTCGAACGTGCAGTCAATGTACGCCACCACCCCGTCCAGCACCGGTGCGCCGAGCGGTGAGGACTGCCAGGACAAGCCCTCGAACTTGTCCGCGGACTTGCCCGCAAAGCGGCGGCACAGGTCCTCCTGGTCCGCGGCCAGCACATTGACGCAGAAGGAACCGGCGGTGCGGAGCTTACTGAAGGTCTGCGAGGCAACGGTGGGCAGGAACGCCACCAGCGGCGGATCCAGCGACACGGAGGTGAATGACCCCACGATCATGCCCACCGGTTCACCGTCCGCGGTAATGCCCGTAATCAGCACCACGCCGGTGGGGAAGTGGCCCAGGACGTTGCGGAAAGCCATCGGATCGCTCGTGAGGGGCCGCTGTTGCTCCATGCTGATTTCGGTCATTGTGGTTCCTTTCGAAAGCGGTTGGACGGGTTACTTCTGAGCCAGCAGGTCCAGGGCCACGTCAACGATCATGTCCTCCTGGCCGCCCACCATGCGCCGCTTGCCCAGCTCCATCAGGATGTCCGTGGTGGGGATGCCGTAGCGGGTGCTGGCTGTTTCCGCGTGCCGCAGGAAGCTGGAGTACACCCCGGCGTAGCCCAGCGAGAGCGTTTCCCGGTCCACCCGGACCGGGCGGTCCTGCAGCGGACGCACCAGGTCGTCAGCGGCGTCCATCAGTGCCGGCAGGTTGCAGCCGTGGTCAAGCCCGAACTTGTCTGCTGCGGCAATGAATGCCTCCAGCGGAGCATTTCCGGCTCCGGCTCCCATGCCGGCCAGCGAGGCGTCCACCCGGTTAGCGCCGTGTTCCACGGCGGTGAGGGAGTTTGCCACCGACAGCGAGAGGTTCTCATGGGCGTGGATGCCAATTTCGGTGGCCGGGTCCAGCACCTGCCGGAAGGCGTCAATCCGTTCGGCGACGCCGGGCATGGTCAGGGCTCCGCCGGAGTCAACAACGTACACGCAGGTGGCGCCGTAGCTCTCCATCAGTTTGGCCTGCTTGGCGAGTTCGGCGGGCGGACTCATGTGGGACATCATCAGAAAGCCCACGGTGTCCATGCCCAGGTTCCGGGCGGCACCGATGTGCTGCGCGGAGACGTCCGCCTCGGTGCAGTGGGTGGCCACGCGCACCACCGAGGCTCCGGCGCTGTTGGCGTCCTTGAGGTGGTGGATGGTGGCGATGCCGGGAAGTGCCAGCGTGGCCACCTTGGCCTGCTTGACGGCGCCGGCAACCGCGGAGATCCACTCCAGGTCGGTGTGGGCGCCGAACCCGTACACGCAGGAGGAGCCGTTGATCCCGTCGCCGTGGGCAACCTCGATGGAAGCAACGCCGGCGGCGTCCAGTGCGGTGGCGATGGCTACGGCCTGGTCCACCGTGTACTGGTGCCGAATGGCATGCATGCCGTCACGCAGGGTGACGTCGGAGATGTAGAGCCTGCTCATGGTTATGCCTCCTGCATCGCCGCGGCGATGTGTTGTTCTTGGACTCCGCCGCGTTCAGCCCAGCGCTCGGCAACGGCCATGGCGGCGGAGGTCATGATGTCCAGGTTGCCCGCATAGGCGGGCAGGTAATGCGCGGCGCCGGTGACTTCCAGCATCACCGTGACCCGGGTGCCGGTGAAGCGGCCGGTGCCCGGAATGTGCAGGGCGTTCTCCGGGCCGAAGGTTTCAAACTGCACTTCCTGCTTGAGCTTGTAGCCGGGAACGTATTCCTGCACCCGGGCTGCCATCGCCTCGACCGATGCCGCGATGGCGGCATGGTCCGTTTCGCCGTCCACCAGGCAGTAGACCGTGTTCCGCATCATCATCGGCGGTTCGGCGGGGTTCATGATGATGATGGCCTTGCCTTCGGCCGCACCGCCCACCTCAACCAGGGCGCGGGACGTGGTCTCGGTGAACTCGTCGATATTGGCCCGGGTGCCCGGGCCGGCGGAACGGGACGCAACGGAGGAGACAATTTCGGCGTAGCGCACCGGAGCCACCTGCGAGACGGCAGCCACCATGGGAACCGTGGCCTGCCCGCCGCAGGTGACCATGTTCAGGTTGGCGTCGTCCAGATGGTCCTCAAGGTTCACCACGGGAACGCAGTAGGGCCCGACGGCGGCCGGCGTCAGGTCCAGCACGCGGACGCCGGTGTCCTTCAGCAGGTCCCAGTTGGCGAGGTGGGCGGAAGCGCTGGTGGCATCGAAAACCACCTTGATGTCCTTGAAGTTCGGCAGTTCAAGCAGGCCCTGGATGCCGTCCGCTGTGGTGGGAACGCCCATGCTGGCCGCGCGCCGGAGGCCGTCGGACTCCGGGTCGATGCCCACCATGGCACCCATTTGCAGCCGCTTGGCCCCGCGCAGCACCTTGATCATCAGGTCGGTTCCGATGTTGCCGGAGCCGATGATGGCCACCGGCCAGAGTTCGTTGGTTCCCACTACTTCTCCTCATGTTTGATGCGGACCTGTCCAAGTCCCTGGATGTTCACTGCGGCGTTGGCTCCGGGCGGGAAGGCGACCATGGGGCCGAGGGCTCCGGTCATCAGGATTTCGCCGGCCTTCAGCGGCCGTTCCAGCTCGGCCATGCGCCTCACCAGCCAGAGCGCGGCCCGGTACGGGTGGCCGAGGCAGGCGGCGCCCGAGCCCACTGATTCCACCGTGCCGTTGACTTCCATGACCATGCCGGCGGCCGCCAGATCGATCGACGACGGCGCCACGGGTCGGGTGCCGGTGATGATCCGGCCGCTGGAAGCGTTGTCGGCAATGGTGTCCAGGATGGAAATGTCCCAGTTGGTGATCCGTGAACCGACAATTTCAATGGCCGGAAGCAGGTAGTCCACGGCGGCGATCAGCTCGGTGAGCGTGGTGTCCGGCTCGGGGAGGTCCTTTTTCAGGACGAGGGCAACCTCGGCTTCGATCCGCGGCTGCAGGACCGCCCCGGCAGCCAGCACGTCGCCGTCGGCCAGGCACATATCGGCGAAGAGGACACCGAAGTCCGGCTGGTCCACCCCCATCTGTGCCTGCACTGCCCGTGACGTCAGCCCGATCTTGCGGCCGGCAACGCGGCGGCCCTCGGCGATCCAGGCGTCCTCGTTGGTCCGCTGGACATCGTAGGCGGCACTGATGCCGCCGTCCGCGAGCAGCCCGCGGATCGGCTCGATCGGCGTTCCGTCCCGCTCGGCACGGCGCAGCCGGGCGGCCAATTCTGCAATGCCCGCCGGATGAGCAGGTGCAGTCTCGATGGTTGCAGTCATCTGTCCTCCCAAGTCAGCCTTCAGTATTGCGCCGGCGAGCTGTCATGCCCCGGGCAGTCCCGAAGAGCGGGATGGAGGAAGGGTGGCGCAAGTCCTGTAGCGATGTGTACAGTGAAGCTCTAAATGTGCGTTAGCTCACATAGTTTTTGTGGTCCATAGATGTGCCAAGGAGGTCCCAGCTAATGAATGTTCCCTGTTGCAGGTTCCCCCGGCGTTCCGCCGGGGTTGCTGTCAGGCGGTGCCGATGAGTGTTTCCCTGACTGCAGCCCCTGTTGCCTGGCCGCCGGCTCCCTCCGGACCGCCCCCTGCGATGGCGGCGCGGATGACGCTGATCATGGAGGTGTTCGATTCACGCTCCGTCCGGCTGCTGCTGGACGAAATAGCGTCCAGGACGCGCCTGCCCCGCTCCACCACGCATCGGATCCTGGACCAGCTGGTGCAGCTGGGCTGGCTGGAACACGCGCCCGACGGCTACGGCATGGGCTGGCGCTCGCTGCAGTTCGGCGGTTTGGACAACGGAAACAGCCGGATCCGGGCCGAGGCCGCGCCCCTGCTGCACGACCTGCAGATGCGGACCGGAATGGTGGTCCACCTGGCCGTCCTTAACGGCACCAGCATCCATTACCTGGACAAAGCCGGCGGCCGCTCGGCCACCTCGGTGCCGTCGCGGGTGGGCGGCAACGCTCCGGCCCATGCAACGGCACTGGGCAAGTCCATGCTGGCCTGGATCAACCCGGAACAGCTGGACGATATGTTCCGGCACGGACTGCCTGCCAACACCCCGCGGACCATCAGGGACATTCCCGCGCTGTACGCGGAGCTGAACCGGATCCGCCAGCGCGGCGGGTTGGCGTACGAATCCGGTGAAAGCTACGAGGGCATTTCCTGCGTGGCCGCGGCCATCCGCAGCCGGCGGGAGCCGGTGGCCGCCATCTCCCTGGTGGGCACCGTGAGGGATCCGATTGAACGGGTGGCTCCGCTGGTGCTGGATGCCGCACGCCGCGTATCGGCAGTACTGTTTCCCGGTGACCTGGCGCAGGAACGACGCACCGGTTCCTGAGCGCCTAAAAGCCCGGTGTTCAGCCTGCAGCCGGCGGAGCCAGCAGGCCGGACACCGACCGGCGCGCGAACTTCCATCCCCCGGCGGTCCTGGCGAACACATCCGAGTACAGACCCAGGGAATCCTGCAGGCTGCCGTCGAGGCGCCGGCCAAAGGCATGGAAGTAAGCGGTGCACTCCGCTGCATCCCCCTCCACATCAATGATGTGGTTGAGGACCAGGTGGCAGGTGCCGAGGTTGGAGGACATGGTTGATTCGAAGAACTCCCGCAGGGCAGCCGAACCCTGAATCACGGGGATTCCCCAGCCGGTGCCGTCCCAGATGCCGTCCTCGGTGAACAGGGCCACCAGGTCGTCGGGCCGGCCGCCGTCAAGGGCGGAAACGTACTCGTGGGTCAGGCGCCGGATGAGCTCAACATCGCTGTCCGCCGCTGTGCCGCGGGAAGTGGCCGTACCGGTTGAAGAGACAGTCATGGGGTTCCTTGCAGGGAAGGCTGAGGGCGGCGTGCCGCCAGGCGGAGGGAAAGGATGCTGCGGCTTCCCTCCGCCCGGCGGGCAATCCTGTTGCGGGCTAAACGGCAGCGCTCTGGGGAACAAACGCGGCCAGCGGCTCATCCGCTGCGCCCGAATGATCATGGCCCCAGTAGCTCTCGGCCGTGATTTCCTCGGCCGTGAAATAGGTTTCATCCACCAGCATGCCCTCGGTGCCGTACTCGATGTCCCAGCCGCCGGGAGCCCGGACGTAGAAGGAAACCATCTTGTCGTTGGTGTGTCGTCCCAGCGAAGCCGAGAGCTTGAAGCCCTGCTTCGTGACCTTGTCCAGAGCCCGTCCCACGGTGTCCAGGTCCTCGACCTCAACCATCAGGTGCACCAGGCCCGGGGCATCCGCATGCGGTGCCCCGCCGATGGCAAGGCTGTGGTGGCGCTGGTTGACGCCGAAGAACCGGAATCGGTTGGCCGGGCGCCGGGGGCCCAGCCGGACTGCGCCGCGGGGCAGGAATCCCAGCACATCCGTGTAGAAGGAGGTGGTCTTCTCCATGGCCATGGTGGGCAGGACAACGTGGCCCATGCCCTGCGCGCCGGTGACGAACTTCTGCGCATAACCGGTCTTCAGGATGCTGTGGTCCAGGCGGGGGCCAAAGAAGATCTCCACCGGAGTTCCGCCCGGATCCGCGAAGGTGATGACCTGTTCCAGGCCGCGCTGGTCGGCTTCTTCCTCGTTGAGCCAGGTGACGGCAATTCCGGCCGCTTCAACATCCGCGGCCACCTGTGCCAGGGCGAACTGGTCGCGGACTTCCCAGCCCACGGCCAGGACCCGGTCGGAAGTTCCCGGAAGCACGATCAGGCGTGCTTCGCGTTCGTCCATGCGCAGGTACAGGCCGTCGGGGTCCGGGCCCACGGCCTCGGCGAAACCGAGACCTTCGACGGTGAGTTCCCGCCAGCGGTCGATGTGCTGGGTCTGGACCTTGAGATAGCCCAGTCCTCGAATGTGAGTCATGGTATTCCTCGCTTTGCTGTTGTGTTGAGGGTCGGTGCTGTGCCCGGGACTGCCCGGCGGGTCAGACCATCGAGGCCAGTTTTGCCGGCGGTTCCACGCCCAGTTCCGTGAGGACGGCTGTGTGGTAGGTGGGGCCGGGCACGTGAATGGCGTGGGCCAGGCCCATGTGGGCATCGCGCCAGAAGCGCTGAATCGGGTTGTTCATCCGCAGGCCGTTGCCGCCGGAACGAGACAGGATGGTGTCGACGGCGGCGACGGCGCGCCAGGCAGCCTGGATCTGGGTGCGGCGGCCCACAGCACGCTGCTCCAAGCTGATTTCGCGGCCGGCAGCCGCCGTGTCGTAGATCCTGCTGATGTTGTCCAGCAGCGCCGAGCGGGAGGCCCGGATTTCTCCGGCGGCCTCGCTGACCGCGTACATGGAGTAGGGGTCCTCGGTGCTCTTGAAGCCGTTGCCCTGCATGCGGTTGCGCTGGTAGTCCAGGTGTGCCTGAAGGGCGCCTTCGGCGATGCCCACCACCGCGGAGGTCAGGCCGAGGGGAAACAGGCTGTAGAACGGGATGCGGTGGATGGGGTCGGTCTTGCCGGCATCGCGGGCCACCTTGCCGCTGAACAGATCGGCCTGCCTGATCACCCGGTACCCGGGAACAAAAACGTCCTTGATAATGACGTCCTTGCTGCCCGTGCCGCGCAGTCCGACCACGTCCCAGGAGTCTTCAACAATGGTGTAGTCGGCGCGCGGAACAACCACGTGCACTGATTCATAGGGCATCAGCGGTTTGCCCTCGGCATCGCCGAGGAACGCGCCCAGGATGACCCACTGCGCGTGGTCGGTGCCGCTGGAGAACTGCCAGTGCCCGCTGAACCGGTAGCCGCCGTCGGCCGGGGTGGCCACACCCATCGGCGCATAGGGGGAGGACACCCAGGTGTTGTCGTCAGCTCCCCAGATTTCCTCCTGCAGCTTCGGCGCCATCAGCTCTAGCTCCCAGGGGTGAACGCCAACGACGCCGGCCACCCAGCCGGCTGCTCCGTCGAGGCTGGCGATCTTCATGACCGTTTCCGCAAACTCCGTCGGGTGCGCCCGGGTGCCGCCGTACTCGACGGGGGCAAGCAGCTTCATGACGCCGGACTGGCGAAGGATATCCACGGTGGCGTCATTGAGCTTGCCCAGGTCTTCGTTGGCTTGGCCGTAGGAACGAAGCTCGTCGCCGCGCTCGGTCAACACATCGGAATTTACGGTGGTTGTCATTGATGCTTCTCGCTTCCTCATCAGGGCTTGTACTCCGCCTCTGTGCAAAATCTAGGGTTCTTCGGCAGGGGGGAGCCGAGAATGTCCCGGTCACCGGGATTGCGGCGCCGTGCCGGCAGGGGCGGTTCATCCCGGTCATCGGGACCTGCCCGGCCGCGCATCCGCAGGACTGTTTAGGGTTCAGGAAGACTGAAGAGATTCGTACCTGAGGAGCCTGAGAAATGACCACGGACCTTCGCCATGAAGAGGGCAGCGCGGCCGGAACCGGCGACGCAGTGCTGCGCGAGCTGCAGACCGCCAACGGGGTGCTGCGCTACCACGAGGCAGGTGAAGGCCCGCCGCTGGTCTTCCTGCACGGTTCCGGCCCCGGCGTGACCGGCCTGGGCAACTTCAAGGGCATTCTTCCGGCCTTCGCCCGGCACTTCCGCTGCTATGTCCTGGAATTCCCGGGCTTCGGCGTCAGCGACCCCTCGGACCTGCATCCGATGCAGGCCGGCGGACAGGCCGTCGTCGACCTGATGGACGGGCTGGGCCTGGACCGGGTGGACATCATCGGCAACTCGATGGGCGGCATGATCGGCACGCGGTTTGCCATTAGCCACCCGGACCGGGTGGCTAAGCTGGTGACCCTGGGCGGCATGGGCGTGAACATCTTCAGCCCGTCGCCCGCCGAGGGAATCAAACTCCTGATTGCCTTCACCGAGGATCCCACCCGTGAACGGCTGATCCAGTGGCTGCAGTCGATGGTCTACGACCAGGAGCTGGTCACCGAGGAACTCATTAACGAACGCTGGCAGCAGGCCACGGATCCGAAGACGCTGGCGAGCGCCCGCAGGATGTACAGCAGTGCCGCCATGAAGGCCGCGGCTGCGGCCGCCGCCGCTTCCGATGCTGCCCCGGCCTGGGCGCAGCTGCACAAGCTCAAGGCCAAAACGCTGATTACCTGGGGCCGCGATGACCGCGTCTCTCCGCTGGACGGCGTGCTCTTGCCGCTGCGGACCATCCCCGACGTGGAACTGCATGTGTTCCCCAACTGCGGGCACTGGGCAATGATCGAGCAAAAAACTGCCTTCGAAAGCACCGTGCTGGCATTCCTGCAGCGGGAAGAGGCAGCAGCATGAGCACCTTGTCGGTGGTGACGCCCCTGCAGGTGAGGGTAGTGGAGGTCATCCGGGAAACGCCTGATGCACACACGCTCGTCCTGGAACCGGAGGGCGAATCGGAGAGCACTTTCAGCTACAAGCCGGGCCAGTTCCTGACCATCCGTATTCCGAGCGACCGCCCCGGCGGTGCAGCGCGCTGCTACTCGCTCTGCAGTTCGCCGCAGCAGGACGAGAAACTGAAGGTCACGGTCAAGCGCACCAGGGACGGCTACGGATCAAACTGGCTTTGCGACAACGTGGTGGAAGGCAACGTCCTGGACGTCCTGCGCCCGGCGGGAACCTTCACTCCGAGCTCGCTGGACAGGGATTTCCTCCTGTTCGCCGGGGGCAGCGGGGTCACCCCCGTGATGTCCATCCTGAAGTCAGTGCTTGTGGCCGGCAGCGGACTGGTGACGCTGGTCTACGCCAACCAGGACGAGTCCTCCATTATTTTCCGGGACGAGCTCATAGCCCTCTCCCAGCAGCATCCCGGCCGGCTCACGGTCATCCACTGGCTGGGGACCGTGCAGGGGCTGCCTGACCAGCCCTCCATCGGAGCCCTGGCCGCACCCTACGCAGACCGCGAAGTGTTCATCTGCGGCCCCGGGCCCTTCATGGACTGCGTGGCCCGGGCACTGGACACGCTGGGCATGCCGGCGGAACAGATCCATATTGAACGCTTCACCTCGCTGGGCACCGATCCCTTCGCTCCGGTGGCCGCAGTGGTCCACGACGTCGAGGGGGAGAGCACCGAGGTGGAGGTCCAACTGGACGGCCAGACCCGGTCCCTGCCCTGGCCGGGCGGGAACCGGCTGCTGGACGTCCTGCTCAATGCCGGCCTGGACGCTCCGTATTCCTGCCGTGAGGGGTCCTGCAGTGCCTGCACCTGCCGCGTGCTGGAAGGGGAGATCCGGATGGAAAAGAACGAGGTCCTGGACGCGGCTGACCTCAAAGAGGGCTACATTCTTGCCTGCCAGGCGGTGGCCGTCAGCGAGAAGGTCAGGATCACCTACGACGAGTAGGCGGGTCTGCCCGGCCGTTCCCCGGCCGGGCACGCAAAAGCGGGAGGGACCGGCCTGAACCGGTCCCTCCCGCTTTCGCATTCCCTGATGTTCCGGCGCTACTTCTCGGGTACGTCCTTGAAAATCACGTCGATCCTGCCTTCGAGCGAAGCATCGCGGATGGTTGCCGCCAGGGTCTCGCAGCCCGCAAACTGTTCGGTCGGGTTCTCTCCGCGGCAGGCAAGCGGACGCTCCCGGCAGGCCTTTTGCGCCGTCTCATTCCATTGGATGCTGGTCTGCTGCCAGTTCGACTTGCGCACCAGCACGGAAGCGGCGCAGGCGCTGCAGTCCAGCGGCTGCATCGGGTTGTCGACAATGCGGAGATCGGTACGTGCCGTCATCAGATCAACTGTCCCTCTGCAGCCTTGCGCAGGGCCAGGTTGCTCGCTACTTCCTTCTGCCAGCTTTCCACCGGCCGGCTGGTGTCGAGCTCGTGCTCGAAGCGGTCGGTCATCTCCGGCTTGACGTCGGCTGCGTCCACAAAGAACTGCTCGTACCACCGGCGCAGCTGGTAAACGGCGCCGTCCTCCTCGCACAACAGCGGGTTGTCGATCCTGGCCTTGTTCTGCCAGATCTCCACGTCCTGGTTGAAGCCCCTGAGGATCCACTGGGCCTGCGTGGCGGCAATCTGGTCCGGGTCGCCCGGAAGCTCCGGCTTCTTCTGCACGATGATCCCGGACATCAGGACAAAGGAATGCTCATCAATGGGGTAGTGCGCATTGATGAGGACGGTCTTCATCTCGAAGGTTTCATAGGTGTACGTCAGGTCATCGATCATGAACGAGGGCCCGTAGTAGGACGCAACCGAGCTGGTCTTCTGCATCTTCGGCGCCCGGGGATCGGGGTTGGCCGGGGTGACGTCCTCGCGGCCGATGCCGTCAAAGTACTGGGTGGCGATATGGCCTTCGAAGACGTTCTTGAAGTATGTGGGGAAGTTGTTGTGGATGTAGAAGAAATGGGCCATGTCGACAACGTTGTCGATAACTTCGCGGGTGCTGGTGTTCACCACGATCTCGTTCCAGACCCACTTGGTCCAGCCCTCGTCCTCGGCGCCTTCGATACGGGGGATGACAACATCCTCGGGCGGCGGATTTCCTTCCGGGTCGTTCCAGACGAACAGGAGTCCGTCCTGGTCCAGGGTCTGCCAGGTGCTGGTGCGGGCACGCATGGGAACACGCCGGCTGTACGGAACAGCCTTGCAGCGTCCGTCGCCGCCCCAGCGCCAGTCATGGAACGGGCAGGCAATTTCGTTGCCCTTGACGGTGCCTTTGGAAAGGTCTCCGCCCAGGTGGCGGCAATACGCATCCAGCACGTTGGTCTTGCCGTCGCTGCCCGTGAAGATCACCAGCTTCTGGCCGAAGGCATTGACTGTGTGCGGCTTGCCGTCCTTGTACTTGTCCGACAGGCCCAAGCAGTGCCATCCGCGCGCGTAGCGCGCGGGCAGCTGGCCGGCTTCAATTTGCCTGATTTCGTCCTGGTCTGACTCGACAATGCTCATGTGGAACCGTTCCCTTCAATACACCTGTTCGGAGTCGAACGTCTGGAAACCTGAATCTATTCACACCGTGTACCGGACTGCTGTGCCAGTCCCGATGTGTGGGACAGCCCGGACCACCGGTTTTTTCGCCTGACAATCTGGAGGGCGGGCCCGACGGCGGAACACCGCAGCCAGGCCTGCGTTCCAACGGCGACGACGAAAAGGGAAACCATGGCAAGCGGGCAGGCAAACGGGCAGAAGTGGGACGGCGAATACGACGTCGTTGTCGTAGGTTCCGGGGCTGGTGCCCTGGCCGGCGCTTTCACCGCCGCAGCGCGCGGCTTGAAAACAGTCCTTGTCGAAAAAACAAACTTTCTGGGCGGGTCTTCGTCCTATGCCGGCGCGTCCTGCTGGCTGCCGGGGACGCAGGTTCAGGAGCGGGCCGGCGTCGATGACTCCAGGGAAGCCGCGGAGGCGTATCTGGTATCGCTGCTGGGGGAGCAGCAGGAGGAGCGGCGGAACGCCTTCCTTGATACCGCGCCGGAACTGGTCAAGGCGCTGGAACACGATCCCGCTCTGAAGTTCCGCTGGGCTGCTTTCCCCGACTATTTTCCCGGCCCCGGACGGATGGATCTGGGCCGCTCCATCATGCCGGTGGATCTGCCCCGCGAGGAGATCGGTGAGCTCGCCGCACTCGTGCGTCCGCCCATCGACCGGGACAACCGCGGGGAAAGCCATCCGGAAGGCCCCCTGACCGCCGGGCAGGCACTGATCGGCCGGCTCCTGCTCGCATTCACCAACACCGGCAACGGAACCGTCCGCACCGAAACCGCCATGACCGATCTGGTCCTCGAGGACGGGAAGGTGGCAGGCATTATTGTGAACTCCGCCCGCGGTCCTGAACGGCTGCGGGCCGCCTCGGGCGTTCTCCTGGGCGCCGGCGGGTTTGAAAGCAACGCGCAGATGCGCAGCGAGAACGGCACCCCCGGCGCGGCCGGCTGGAGCATGTCTCCGCGCAACGCCAACGTGGGCACCGCCATCCGGGCCGCGCAGGCCGCCGGCGCCGCCGTGGACCTCATGGATGAGGCCTGGTGGTGCCCGGGGACGGAGCAGCCCTCCGGATTTGCTGCTTTCACCCTCGGCTTCCGCGGCGGCCTGATGGTGGACGGCAGCGGGAAGCGCTACGCCAACGAGTCGCTGCCCTATGACCAAATGGGACGTGTCATGGCCGCGGCGACTGCTGACCGGATTCCCTCCTGGTTCATCTTCGACTCGCGCTTCGGGGGGCAGCTGCCGGCGATCATGCGTCCGGACAACACCGCCCCGGCGGAGCATCTGGCCGCCGGGACCTGGCTCCAGGGGCAGACCCTGGATGAGCTGGCGGAGCTGGCAGGGCTGCCCGCCGAAGCCCTGTCCGGCACCGTCGAAAGATTCAACGCGTTTGCCGAGCGCGGGGTGGACGAGGACTTCCACCGGGGCGAGGACCCGTACGACCTCTTCTTCACCGATCCCTCGCACGGGCCCAATCCGGCCCTGGTGCCGCTGGCACAGCCGCCGTACTTCGCCGCCCGGATGGTGCTCAGCGATCTGGGCACCAAGGGCGGACTCCGCACGGACCCGGACGCCCGTGTCCTCACCGCTGCCGGAGAAGCGATTCCAGGGCTTTACGCGGTCGGAAACACCAGCGCATCCTTCTCCGGACATTTCTACCCGGGACCGGGGATTCCGCTGGGCTCGGCCATGGTCTTTGCCTACCGTGCAGTTCAGGCGATGGCGGGCGGGCCGGCGGCAGGCTGACCGCCGGCCGTCGTCGCCGGGCTCTCCCTGCAGCCGGCCGTCTCGGCTTTGAGCGGGCTCCGCCCGGCCCCCGGCCTGTCACGGGTCCGTTGTGCCCGGCTAGCATTTTTCTATCGGGCACGCGGCTGCAGGCGCCGGCTGCAGCATTTCCAAACCACACCAGGCGTTCTCCGTCGCCGCTGACTGTCCGGAACCGGAACACGGTTCCGTCCATTCATCGTGAGGAGAATGACCGTGTGGCAAAATCTCGGAGTTACACCGCTGGAAGCGCTCGCGGTTGTCCTGTCGGCCATCGGTATCTACGCAGCCTTTTTTGTCCTCATCCGTACGGCCGGGCAGCGTGCGCTCGCCAGCTGGTCCACGATGGACAAGGCCATTGTCATCGCCTTTGGCTCCGTATTGGGACGCGTCGTCCTGGGGGACACCCCCACTCTGCTCGCCGGAATCATCGGACTGGCAACCATGTTTGCGCTGTTTCGGCTGGAAGCGGTGCTGCGGCGGACCAAGCGCGGCACCTACCTGTCGAACAACCCGATCCTCCTGATGGCGGGCGAGAGCATCGTGCAGGAAGGGCTGAAGTCGGCCCGCATTGAGGAGGACGAGGTCTATTTCAAACTGCGCCAGGCCGGCATCAGGAACTTTTCGGAAGTGGCCCTGGTCGTCCTGGAATCTACGGGCGATGTGAGCGTTCTGCGCCGCGGGCAGCTCATCGACCCCGTACTGCTGCGCCTGATTTCCGACAAGTCGGCAATTCCAGCCGATCTGCTGATGCGCGGATAGTGCGGCCGTTCCGGGAGAGAGCCCCGGGGGAGGCCCTAGGGGAGGCCTCTGGACGGCCCCCCCCCGGGGGGCGATTACCCCCTACGGGGAAAGTGGTGTAGAGTCATACTCAGTTGTTGGTTGTTGCGCATTTTGTATTTCAAGTGGCGAAACCCCAAACGGGCTAGCCGCTTTTTCTGTAGAAGCGGTAAGGAACACCGCGACTGAAGCTACCCGAAAGTCGGGATCTGCTTCACTCCAGAAGGAATATTAAAATGGCTACAGGTACCGTAAAATGGTTCAACTCCGAAAAGGGCTTCGGCTTCATCGAGCCCGATGACGGCAGCGCCGACGTGTTCGCTCACTACTCCGCTATCAACTCCAATGGTTACAAGTCCCTGGACGAAAACCAGAAGGTTAGCTTTGATACCGAGCAGGGCCCCAAGGGTCCCCAGGCTACGAACATCCAGGCGCTCTAATCTAGAGACTTTGGTTCAGTACTTGTACTGATCTGCCTTACAAAAGCAGGACGGGTTACCCGTCCTGCTTTTGTGTTTAACCGGGTCATTTCCCCCGGTCATTTTTCTTGTAGGGAGCGCGGGTTCGTCAGCCGCGGTATACCCCTATAGGCGGCCCAACACCCGCGTGCTGCGCACGGCTTCCCAGTGTTTGATCGTTCCCGGGGCCGGTGTGGCACCAGCCGTCACAGCAGCCACAGAGGGTGGGAACCCGTGCTGGCAGACGGCGGCAGACGCACCACGAGGCGGCCGACGGCGACAGGCGCACCACGAGGCGGCCGACGGCGGCGCGCCCCGGCACACCGCCCCGGCGGCGGCAGGCGCACCGCCCCGGCTTCGGCCGGCGCACCGCCCCAGCTGCGGCCGGCGCACCGCCCCGGCTTCGTCCGGAAGCCGACGACGGCGCCGCGTGCGTCAGTCCCTGGCCCGCAGTGCACTTTCCCGCAGATACTGCTCCACCCGGGTGTAGGCGTCGCGGGTGAGTGCCTTCCACAGCTCCACCGCCAGCCGGGGGTTTTCCGCCTCGAGGGACTCCATGGTCTCGGCAGTCAGGACCTTCAACTTCAGAGGGCCGCCGGCCTTCACCGTGGTTTCCTGGCGCTTGTCTTCCGCCAGTGCCATTTCCCCGAACGTCATGCCCGGTCCCAGCGTCGTCAGCTTGATCCGCGACCCGTCAGGCGCCGGCATGGAAGTGGCAACTGTGCCCGAGACAATGAAGAACACCCCGCCGAACCGCTGCCCGACGCGGCGGACCACATCACCGTCGTCGTACTCCCGTTCCTCCATCAGGTCCTGCACAGTCTGGGCATCCTCGGGCTCCAGCTGCCGCAGAGCCGGAGAATCCACCGGTTCCATGACATCCGGCATGATCAGTTCGGCTCCGTAGGAATCAATCAGCCGGGTTTCGCAGTGTTCCACGGCGGCGTTGCGGGTGACGAAGGAGGGCACGTCATAGCCGCGTCCGGCGAGGTCATCGGTCACGGTACCTTCCCCGTCCACGAGCACCAGTCCGCGTCCGGTCTTGGCGAGCATCTCGGCGGACTCGGCAAACAGGCGCAGAGCCACCTCGGAGACCTCGTCGACGCTGCGCAGATCCAGGACCACGAGTTCAACCTCTTCCTCCAGATTGGAGAGCGCCCGCACCACGGATTCCGCGCCGGCGAAGAGCAGGTCTCCGTTCAGCTCCAGGATCTGGGCCCGGTGGCCGTGGCTGCGCAGTACCTGGCTGGCTTCGTCGGTGCGCCGCACGCCCGAGGGGGCAGCCGTGATGTCATAAACGTTGCGGATGGCTGAGCGGCCCGTCCGTGCCGCCCGGACGAAGTGCAGCTGCATGTCATGGGAGATCCGCTGGCTGGTGGCCACCCCGCGGACGCTCGATCCGTGTGCGTCCAGCGGGGGTGAGTACACGGCAAGGCCCACCTGCCCGGGGAGGACGGCGATGGTGCCGCCGCCGACGCCGGACTTGGCCGGCATGCCGACGCTGGAGAGCCAGGCGCCGGCGTCGTCGTACATGCCGCAGGTGGCCATGACCGACAGGACCCGCTCCACCGGGGCGATATCCAGGACCTGGTCGCCGGAGAGCGGGTTGCGGCCGCTGTTGGCCAGGGTTGCCGCCATCATGGCCAGGTCCAGGGCATTGACCATAACGGAGCACTGGCGGAAGTAGTCCTTGATGACCGGAGTGGGGTCGGACTCAATGATGTCGAAGGACCGCAGCAGGTAGGCCAGCGCATGGTTGCGGTGGCCGGACTTCAGTTCGGACCGGTAAATGCGTTCGCTCACGGACAGTTGGCGCCCGGCAAAGGCGGAGTAAGTGTTCAGGATGCGGTTGAAGCGGGTGATGCCGCCGGAGCCGCGGACCAGGGAAGTCGCGGTGAGGGCGCCGGCGTTGATCATGGCGTTGGCGGGGCGCCCCGTGCCTTCGGCGAGGGACATCTCGTTGAAGGAATCTCCGGACGGCTCCACGTCCACTTTGGCGTCCACGGCCTCCATGCCGCGGTCCGCCAGGGCCAGTCCGTAGGTGAAGGGCTTGGAGATGGACTGGATGCTGAATTCTTCCCGGGTGTCACCGATTTCGTAGACGTAGCCGTCGGCGGTGGCCAGCGCGATGCCGAAGTTATTCGGATCCACGTTGGCCATGGCCGGAATGCTGCTGTAGGGCTTGCCGTCCTTCAACTCCGCGATTTCAGAGTGAATTTTTTCCAGATAGGCATCGATGGGGGAGGACATGGGCGGGAACGCAGGGGAGGACGCAGGCTCGTGGGATGAACCCGAAGCGGCGGAAACGGTGGCAGAACGCATACCTTCAGCTTAACGAGTAGTGCGCTCTGCGGGGTGCCGCTCCCGGGGGCCCCTGTGTATACTGGACGAAGTTGTAGCGTGGGGCGTTCTGTGTTCCAAGCGGCGAAACCCAAATCAAGGGCCAGCCGCTTTTTCTATAGGATGCCGCGTATGGCGCTGCAGCGTGAAACTCCTCGAAGGTCGGGGGTGGTTTCTTTAGAAGGATGATTAAAAATGGCAACAGGTACCGTGAAATGGTTCAACTCCGAAAAGGGCTTCGGCTTCATCGAGCCCGATGACGGAAGCGCCGACGTTTTCGCTCACTACTCCGCTATCAACTCGAGTGGCTACCGCTCCCTCGAAGAGAACCAGAAGGTTAGCTTCGACACCGAGCAGGGCCCCAAGGGTCCCCAGGCCGTAAACATCCAGGCCCTCTAAATCTAGATTTGGGTTCCTCCGGGAACGGCTTGAATAAGTTGCAGGACGGGAAGGATTTCCCGTCCTGCTTCTGCGTTAAGCCGGGGGAGCGGAATGCTCCGCCGAATCCTCGTTGGTTGCGAGGGCGTGCAGCGCTTTCCTGCCGCGGTCGTCCAGGTACTGCTTGAAATGGTCTGCAATGGCCTGCTGCGCGTGGGCTCCCGCGGCCGGGCTGTTCCCGGCGGCGATGGCTTCGAAGAGGACGCGGTCGCTGGCGGCAGACTCTTCCATGGCGCCGCGGGGGTCCGGAGCCACCGAAATCCGGTCGTTCATGAGGCCCAGGATCGCCGAGGACACTGCCTGCCCGCTGGTTTGAAGCAGCAGATTGCGGCCTGCCTCCCAGACTGCGGCATGGAAGTCCAGGTCTGCGCGGTTGAAGAGGTCCGCGTCGTGTACGGCTGCTTCCATGCGGGCGACGGCGGATGACATGGTTTCGAGCTGTTCCTCCGTGTGCAGCGAGGCGGCCAGGCGGCAGGCCGAACTTTCCAGGACAATCCGGAACTGCACCAGGTCGGAGAGGGACAGGGCCGCCACACGGGCCAGGGTGCTGAAGGAACGTTCCAGAGCCTGCCCGGAGAGGGGCAGCACCTCCGGTCCGGTCCGCACCCCGGGGCGCGACGCGATCAGCCCTCTGCTCTGCAGCACCCGCAGGGCTTCCCGGACCGTGGGCCGGCTGACGGAGAACTGGACCACCAGTTCGCGTTCGCTGGGCAGATGCTGCCCCGGTTCCAGCGTGCCGGAGAGGATGGCTTCCTCGATCTGTTCCACGACGCGCTCGTAGGTCAGCACGGGGACGGCCGGGGTGAAGTTAATCTTGCTCATGCGGTCCTCTGGTCGGGAACTACCGAATGTACCTTTCTGTGGGGAGCGGCGCACCCGCTTTCGGAGTTTTTTGTCGCTGGTCTGACCTTCCAACGTGTAGACATATATATATGCATGCTGTTGGCTGGACGCCATCGGCGTCCGCGGCACTTTTTCTTAGATGGAGAATCCTTATGCGACCCACCCACCTCCGGGTACCCGCCGTCATCCTGGCCGCGGCACTGTCCCTTTCGGCCTGCTCCGCCGGCTCGGGCGGAACCGACGCCGCAGAGCCGTCGGAGCAGACGGGCGTTACCGTCGCGCTCACGGGAGAGCCCACCAACCTGGACTTCACCACCACGGCGGGCGCAGCCATTCCCCAGGCACTGATGTCCAATGTCTACGAGGGCCTGGTCGAGATCGACCAGGAGGGGACCGTCCAGCCGCTGCTGGCCGAGTCATGGGACATCAGCGAGGACCGCCGGACCTACACGTTCGCGCTGCGGCCGGATGTCACCTTCTCCAACGGTGAGGCCTTCACCGCCGACGACGTGAAGTTCAGCATCGAGCGCGTCCTCTCCGACGCCTGGGTATCCAGCCTGAAAAACAAAATGTCAGTGGTCGAGTCCGTCAACGTCCTCGGGGACACAGAGGTGGAGGTTGTCCTCGCCCGCCCGTCGAACGCCTGGCTCTTTGACCTCGGCACCCCCGTGGGCGCCATGTTTGACGAGAACGGCGTGGACGACCTGGCCGGAACTGCAATCGGCACCGGCCCGTTCACGATTGAAGCGTGGAACCGCGGCCAGTCCATTGAGATGAAGGCCCGGGACGACTACTGGGGCGAGGCCCCGAAGGTCGAGACTGCAACCCTGAAGTACTTCGCCGACGCCGTTGCCCCCACTAATGCCCTCCGCTCCGGAGACGTGGATGTTGTCCACAACATGCAGGCTCCGGAACTGCTCGCCTCCTTCGAAAGCGACCCGGCGTACCAGGTGCTCGACGGCACCTCCAACGGCGAGATCATGCTGTCCATGAACAACCGGCGTCCTCCGTTCGACGACGTCCGCGTCCGTCAGGCGGTGCTGCACGCCATCGACAACCAGGCCGTGATCGATACTGCCTGGAGCGGCTACGGCACCCTGATCGGTGCGCCGGTTCCGCCCACGGATCCCTATTACGAGGACCTCAACGGGAAATATCCCTACGACCCGGAGAAATCGCGGGCGCTGCTGGCGGAGGCGGGCGCGGAGGACCTCAGCGTGACGTTCACCGTTCCGACCCGTCCCTATGCCACCGCCGTTTCCGAGATCGTGGTGTCGCAGCTGGCCGAGGCGGGCATCAACGCCACCATTGAATCCGCGGAATTCCCCGCCGTCTGGCTCGACAAGGTTTTCACGCAGCACGACTACGACATGTCCGTAGTCCTCGCTGTGGAGAGCCGTGACCTGCTCACCATGTTCAACAATCCGGACTACTACCTCGGCTACGACAATTCAGCCATTGCCGAAACTGCGGCCGCTGCCGACACCGCCGACGAAGCCGGCTACGTTTCCGGCATGCAGGAGGTGGTGCGCACCATTACCGACGACGCCGCGGCCGGAGTGCTCTTCCTCTTCCCGAACATCGTGGTGGCCAAGGCCGACGTCACCGGGATTCCCGCCAACTCCGTCACGGAAGCTTTGGACCTGGGGTCCATCGGCTGGAAGTAACGACACCATGGGTCTGAGGCTGCTGATTAACGCAGCACGGTTTGCCGTCACGTTCATCGCGGCAACGGTTGCGGTGTTTTTCTTCATGCGCGCCGTGCCCGGTGATCCGGCGCAGATAGCCCTCGGCGTGAATGCGACACCGGAACTGCTGGCCGCAACCCGCAGGGAGTTCGGCACCGACCGTCCCCTGGTGGTGCAGTACTTCGACTGGGTGCTGGGGCTGCCCCGCGGCGATTTCGGCGTGAGCTACGTGACGCGGCAGGACATCAGCCCCCAGGTTCTGGACCGGGTCCAGGTGAGTCTGATCCTGGTTGGGCTGGCGATGCTGGCGGCCCTGCTGATCGCCATCCCCTTCGGCACGCTCATGGCGGTCCGCCACCGGCAGGTGAGCGGCGTCCTGCTCAGCGGCCTGAGCCAGGTGGGAGTGGCCATCCCGGGCTTCCTCGCCGGAATCATGCTCGTGGTGGTCTTTGCGGTGGGACTCGGGTGGTTTCCCGCCAACGGCTGGACGCCGCCCGGCGTTGACTTCGGCGACTTCCTGCGGCGGGTGTTCCTTCCCGTCCTGGCCCTCGCCTCGGTCCAGGGAGCCATCCTGACCCGGTATGTCCGTTCCGCTGTGCTGGAGATCATGAGCGAGGACTACCTCCGCACCGCCCGCGCCAAGGGCCTGGGCAAACTTGAAGCGCTGGTGAAACACGGACTGCGCAATGCTGCCATTCCGGTTCTCACCGTTGCCAGCGTCCAGCTTGCCGCGCTCATCGTCGGCGCCGTCGTCATTGAGCGGGTCTTTGTCATTCCGGGGCTGGGATCGATGCTCCTGGATGCCGTGGGCAACCGTGACCTGCTGACGGTTCAATCCGTAGTGATGGTGCTCGTGGCAATCACCCTGATCATCAACCTGGCGGTGGATGTCCTGTACACCGTCCTTGACCCGCGCATCCGAAAGAAGGCCTAGGACGTTGAGCGATATCCCACCCGTCCTGACCGGGACCGCCGGTTCTTCGATTCCCGCAGGCGCCCCCTCGAACCGCCGTTTTTCCGCCACGCTCATTGTGGGGTCGGTGCTGGTGGGACTGGTTGTGCTGGCAGCGCTCGTGTCCTTGTTCTGGACGCCGTACGATCCGGTGCGGGCCGTCCCCTCGGACCGGCTGCTCGGATCCAGCGCCGATCACCTCATGGGCACGGACCGCTACGGGCGGGACGTATTTTCGGGGATCCTCTACGGAGCGCGCATTACCCTGTTCGTGGGGCTGATCGCCGTCGGCATTGCACTGCTGGTCGGAACCCCGCTGGGCATCCTGGCCGGCATGCGCGGCGGCATCACCGAAGAAGTGACCATGCGGGGCACCGATATTCTGCTGGCGTTTCCGGCACTGCTGGTTGCCATCGTTTTCGGTGCTGTTTTCGGCGCCGGAACCGTGACGGCGATGGTCGCGATCGGTATCGGCTCAATCCCTGGGTTTGCCCGGGTGGCGCGCAGCGGCACCCTGCAGGTGATGAGCACTGAATACGTCCTTGCGGCGCGGGCATCGAGCCAGAGCGGGCTGCGCATCGCCCGCCGGCACGTGCTGCCGAACATCGCCGGGATGGTGGTGGTCCAGTGCTCCGTGACCTTTGCGCTGGCCGTGCTGGCCGAAGCTGCACTGTCCTTTTTGGGGCTGGGCACCCCGCCGCCCGTCCCGTCCTGGGGGCGCATGCTGCAGGAATCCCAGCAGTTCCTCGGCAGCCAGCCGACGCTGGCCATCTGGCCGGGAGCCGCGATTGCGGTGGCAGTCCTGGGATTCAACCTGCTGGGAGACGGCCTGCGGGACCGGTTCGATCCGAAGCTGAACGGAGGCCGGTAGCCCGTGTCCGAGACTTTGCTGCAGGTTGACGGCCTGACCGTTTCCACGAAGGACCGCGTCCTCGTGGACAACTTCTCCCTCTCCCTGGGCAGGGGGGAGCGGGTGGGGCTCATTGGTGAATCCGGGTCGGGCAAATCGATGACGGCAACCGCCCTGATGGGTCTGCTGCCCGAGGGCGTTCAAGCCCGCGGATCCGTCCGCCTCGCAGGGACGGACGGGAACCTGGTGGGTGCTCCCGACGGGCGGCTGCGCCGGATCCGCGGCAACGACATGACCATGGTGTTCCAGGAACCCCTCACCGCACTCAACCCCCTCATGAAGGTGGGGAAGCAGGTTGCCGAGGTGATGCTCAAGCACCGCACAGCCGCCACCTCCCGCGACGCCGCCGCCCGGGCAGTGGAGATGCTCGCATCGGTCCGGCTGCCCGATCCCGCCCGGACTGCCGCGGCCTATCCGCACCAGCTCTCCGGCGGGCAGCGCCAGCGCGTCATGCTGGCCATGGCGCTGGCCAACGATCCGGCGCTGCTGATCTGCGATGAACCCACCACGGCGCTGGACGTGACGGTGCAGCGCCAGGTGCTGGATTTGGTCCTGGAGTCGGTCCGGGAGCGCGGCACAGGCCTCCTGTTCATCACCCACGACCTGTCCGTCGTGGCGAACATCTGCGAACGCGTACTCGTGATGAACAACGGGCGGGTGGTGGAGGAAGGACCGGCCGACGACGTCTTCACCCGGCCGCAGCACCTGTACACAAAAGCACTGCTGGGCGCCTCGGACCTCGAGGCCAAGGACAGCCGGGGACGGCTCTTCACGGTCGCGTCGGCCGCAGAATATACACCGCCGAAACCGGGGACGACGCCGGTCGCCACGGTCAGCGCGCCGCCCGGTCCGGCGCCGTCGCCGGTCAGTGCGCGCGAATCCCGGTCGGCGCCTGCCTCGGCTGCCGAGCCTGTCGAGCCTGCCTCGCCGCCTGCTGAGCCGGAGTCCGGCGATCCGCTGATCAGCGTCAGGGACCTGGTGCGGACCTACCGCCGGGGCCGAAGCTCGCTGTTCGGCAGGCCCGCCGAGGTCCGGGCCCTGCGGGGAATTTCCTTTGACGTGGCGGCAGGCCAGCGCTTTGGCGTGGTGGGGGAGTCGGGATCGGGAAAGTCCACCCTGCTGCGGATCCTCGCAGGCCTTGACCAGCCGACGTCGGGCAGCGTGCGCGTGGCGGGAAATGAAGTGGCCGGCGCCCGTGAACGCCAGCTGCTGCAGCTGCGCCAACAGCTGCAGATTGTGTTCCAGGACCCGATGGGGTCGCTGGACCCAAGAATGCGGGTCAGGGATATCGTTGCCGAACCGCTGCTGCTTCCGGGAGAGCCTGCCAATGCCCGCAGGCACCGCGACCGGGTGGAGGAGATGCTCGAGGCCGTGGGACTCGGCCCGGACGCAGCCGACCGGTTTCCGCACCAGTTCTCCGGCGGTCAGCGCCAGCGCATTTCCATCGCCCGGGCCCTGATCTGCGAACCCCGGGTCCTTGTCGCGGATGAACCGGTGAGTGCCCTGGACGTCTCGGTCCGTGCCCAGGTGCTGAACCTGCTCTCCGACCTGGTGGACCGGTACCGGCTAACGCTGGTTTTCGTTTCCCATGACCTCGGCGTTGTGCGGCACATCTGCGACAACGTCGTTGTCATGAACCAGGGGCTCATCGTGGAAAGCGGCCGGACCGCGCAGATTTACGACAATCCCGTCCATGAGTACACCAAAACGCTGGTGCGGTCCTCCATGACCCTGAGAGGGGAACTGGCAGCACGGCAAGCACAGCACTGACCGCGCGTTCCTGACCCGCACAACGGAGGACCACGATGACAGAAACGGCACACGAACCGGGTTCCACGGGTACGGCCGGGGCGGAGCAGAATTCCCTTCATGCCCTTTCCGCAGCGGAGATGAGCCGGGCCTTCACGGCGGGAACACTGAGTCCGGAGGAGGTGGCGGAAGCGGTCATCGCCCGCGTGGAGGCCCGCGAACCGGAACTGAATGCCTTCTACCTCTTCGATCCCGACGACGTCCGTGCGCAGGCCCGCGCCAGTGATGCCCGCTGGCGGGCCGGTGCCCCGCTCAGCCGCTACGACGGAGTTCCATGCACCGTCAAAGAGAACATTGCGCGGACAGGGCTGCCCAAACCCTCGGGCACGGCGCTTCCCCGTCCGCCGGTGAGCGGGGCCAATGCGCCGGTCACCGACCGCCTCGTCGAGGCCGGCGTCGTCGTTCTCGGCTCCACCACCATGCCGGACTGGGGGATGCTGTCCTCCGGCGTCTCCAGCCGCCACGGCATTTCCCGCAGCGCGTGGAATCCGGCGTGGACCACCGGCGGCTCGAGCGCCGGTGCCGGCTCGGCGGCTGCAGCGGGTTACGGTCCGCTGCACATCGGCACCGACATCGGAGGATCCATCCGCCTGCCGGGAACCTGGCAGGGCCTGGCAACGCTGAAGCCCAGCGCGGGCCTGATTCCCCTTGACGCGCCGTACCCGGGCCGGGCCGCCGGCCCGCTTGCCAGGACCATCGAAGACGCAGCCGCGCTCATGAGCATTGTTGCCCGTCCCGATATCCGCGACTACTCCACCCGGCCCTATCCGGAGATGAACTGGGATCCCGCCCCCGCCGACGCGGCGCAGCTCAGAGTGGCCGTGCACCTCGAGGCGGGCTGCGGCGCACCCGTGGAACCCGAAGTGCTGGCGGCCGTGCAGCGCGTCGCGGATGTCTTCGCTGCCGCCGGCGCCGTTCCGGCGGTTCTTGATCCGTTTATGACTCAGGACCTGCTGGACGGACTCGACAGCTTCTGGCGCACCCGTTCATATGCCGACCTGCAGCTCCTTGCACCGGAGGAGCGGCCCCTGCTGCTGGAGTACATCACCCGCTGGTGCTCCCGCGCAGCCTCGTTCAGCGGCACCGACACAATCCGCCACTACAACTGCATGGACTCGATCCGGCAGCGCACCATCAGCGCAACCGCCGGGTTCGACGTCGTGATCTCACCGGTGGCGCCCATGGCTGCCTTCCCGGCGGAACAGCCCATGCCCGTGCCGGATCCGGACCGGACTATGGCCCACATCGGTTTCACCGTTCCGTACAACATGTCCGGCCAGCCCGCCGCCACGGTGAACTGCGGGTTCACAGCGGACGGACGGCCGATAGGCGTGCAGCTCTCCGGGCCGGTGGGAAGCGACGACAGGCTGCTCCGCGCCGCAGCCTGGTATGAAGCCAACCGGCCGGCGTCGGCCGTTCCGGACTGGGCGGACCTGCGCTAGGAAGCAGGCGGATCAAACCGGCCGTCGACGGCGGTCCAGCCGCCGTCGACGGTCAGCACTGATCCGGTGACGAAGCTGGAGGCATCGGACGCCAGATACACCACGGCGCCGGCCAGCTCTTCCGGACGGGACCAGCGGCCCAGCGCACTTTTGGCCGCGTAGGCGTCATACCAGGCCTGATTGTCTTTGATCTGGGCGGTCAGCGGTGTCTCGACCACGCCCGGGGCGATCACGTTCACCCGGACGCCGGCCGGGCCAAATTCCGCCGCCGCCGTTCGGGCGAGCTGGACCAGCCCCGCTTTCGTCGCCGCATACGCGCTCTGGCCCGGTTCCACCGTTGATGCACGGATGGAGGAGAAGCCGATGATGCTCCCGCCCCCGCCCGCCGCCATCCGGGGTCCGAAGGCACGGATCAGCGCGAAGGACGCCCGGAGGTTCAAATTGACCACGCGGTCGAATTCCTCCATGGTGTAGTCCTCGATGCGCTTGCGCACATTGGTGGCGGCGGTAAAGACCAGGGCATCAAGGTCCGAGTAACGCTCCGCTGCAGCCTGCACGGCGGCTGTATCCAGGACATCGAGCACCAGGGATTCGGCGGCGGGACCGATACGTCCGGCAGTGGCCGCCGAGGAGGCGGCATCCCGGTCGGCGCACACCACCTTTGCTCCGTGGGCGCCCAGGGCCAGGGCGGCTTCACGGCCGATACCGCTTCCGGCGCCCACCACCATCATCCGGCGGCCGGCAAGGTCAAAGAGATCAGCGTAATCCATGTCTCGGCTTCCGTAGGGCTTTCACTGGTCTGACCAGTTCGATGAAACGCTAGCTTCAGGAGCCGCGCCGGTCAACAGTTTTCTCAGGCGTCATGCCGGGAAACGCCATGAGTTTCTTCCCCGCGTGACGGGTTGGCCCGGTCGGGGAGCAAAGCTGGTTATACTTCCAACAGCTTCAAGAACTGCGGCCGCCAAGCTCCGACTTGGCCGCATACCAACCCCACGCTCGTTGGGTGGTTCGGATGAAGAAGCGGCCAGCACTCGCCCTCGGGCAACCGGTGCCGGCAAGAGCACGCCGAAAGGACCGGCGCACAGCGCCCTATTCTCATGACCATAGCCACAGCACCCCCACACGCCGCCCCGCCCGCCTCCGCGCAGCCCGCCCACGTCCTGCAGGCTGTTTCCCTGCAGGATTATGAGGAGGTGGTGACGGCGCGGGCCTCTTTCCTGGACTTTCTTCTTGCCGGGGCGGAGGACCGGGAGTGAACGGGCGCTCCGGACTGCTGCTGGACGTGCCGGTATTGGCAGAGATCCGCAGCGGGAATGCCAGCCCCGCGGTGGTCGGCTTTTTGAGGAACCGCAGCAGCCTGCGGATCTTCATCTCCGTCCTGGCCCTTGGGGAGCTGCCCCGGGCGGATGTCTCCTGGCTCCGGGAGCTGACCGGACGCTACGCCTGCCACATCCTGCCTGTTGACCATGAAACAGCGCTGGTTTCAGCAGGCCTGGACCACGACGCCGGCACGCTCACCGCCTTGATGGCCTCGACGGCGATCCGCCATGACCTGTGCGTGGTGACGGACCGGCCGCAGGATTACGTGGTGCTCGGGGCCAGCGCCGTGGACCCGTGGGATACCTCTGGCTGCCGGTAACACCGAGGGGTAGTATGCGCGCAACGTGAGAGAATGCATAGACCCCAGTGACCGCAACCACAGGTGATTGCGGCTGCCCAAATTCACAGCAGTAAGGATTTCTGGCTCATGGCCGACAATAGTTCTCTTCCCAAGCCACAGGTCGCGCATGCGGACCGGGTGGACGACGACGGCGGACGCCCCGCCAAATGGAAGGTCGTCGGCCCCGGGCTGGTGGTGGCCGCAACCGGCGTGGGAGCGGCAGACATGGTTGCCACTTTGGTGGCGGGCTCCAAGTACGGCTACGGGCTGCTCTGGGCAGTGATCCTCGGCGTGATCCTCAAGATCATCCTTGTCGAAGGTGCCGGCCGCTACACCCTGGCTACCGGGAAGACCATTTTTGAAGGATGGCGTTCACTCGGGAAGTGGACCACCTGGTACTTCGGTCCCTACATCATGATCTGGGGTTTCGTATACGGAGCCACGGCCATGTCTTCCGCGGCACTGCCGCTGGCGGCCCTGTTCCCGGGGATTCCGTTGTGGGCGTTTGCCATCTTCATGGGCCTGGCCGGGTTCGTCATGGTCTGGTTCGGCCGGTATGCGACCTTTGAGAAAATCACCGCCGCACTGGTCGGCATCATGTTCATTACCGTCGTGGGGCTGGCCGTCATCGCTGCCCCGAACCTGCCGGAGATGTTCGCCGGCCTGGTGCCGACCATTCCCGAGGGCGGCGTCGTCTACACCCTGGCGCTGGCCGGGGGCGTCGGCGGAACCATCACCCTCGCGGCCTACGGCTACTGGCTGCGGGAAAAGGGCTGGTACACGCCGAAGTGGATGAAGGTCATGCGCATCGACAACTCCATGGCGTACGTCATGACCGGCATCTTCGTAATCGCCATGCTGATCGTCGGCGCCGAAGTTGTCCGTTCGGCAGGCGTTTCCCTCAGCTCGGGCGACGAAGGGCTGCTGGATCTTTATGACGTCCTGAAGGCTGAATACGGCGACTTTGTCGGTACCGGCTTCCTGGTGGGTTTCTGGGCTGCGTCCTTCTCCTCCATCATCGGCGTCTGGAACGGAGTGTCCCTGATGTTCGCCGACTTCTGGGGTAACATGCGGGGCAAGGAATCCGGCCATCCGGACACCCGCATCGGCGGCAAGTACTTCAAGTTCTACGTTCTGTGGCTGACTTTCCCGCCGATGCTCCTGTTCATCCTCGGCAAGCCGATCGGCCTGATCCTGGCCTACGGTGTCCTCGGATCCCTCTTCATGCCGTTCCTGGCCATCACGCTGCTCGGCCTGCTCAACGGCACCCGGGTGCCCAAGGCCTGGGCAAACAAACTGCATACCAACATCGCGCTGGGAATCACGGCCCTGCTGTTCATCGTCCTTGGAATCCAGCAGCTCGTAGACGCCGTCGTCAAGGCGTTCTAAGCGCAGCTGAACATCCCGCCAAACTGCCCTGCTGCTTCCCAAAACAGCAGGGCAGTTTAGCGCAGCGGGTGCGCTTCCGCGAGGCCCCTGCAGGGGGCTAAAAAAAAGTCGTCACCGCCCATCTACGCCACGATTTCCCTCCGCTACGCTTGAAGGGCGGAGAAGAGGTTGCAGCATGGAAAGTTTCGCAACGGATGGCCCCAACCGGCTCATCTCAGGGCGTTACCGTCTCAACGAACCCATAGGCCACGGTGGCATGGCCACCGTCTACCGGGGCCAGGATGAAGCTCTCGGCCGTGACATCGCCGTAAAGCTCTTCCGGGCCAGCGCAGTCGCCCCAGACGACGTTGATCGCCAGGAAACCGAAATGCGGTTGCTGGCGTCCCTTTCCCATCCGGGCCTGGTGACACTTTTTGATGCCGGCAAGGACGACGCCGGCCGCGACGACGGCGAAGCCGGCGAACCCCGTGCCTTTTTGGTCATGGAACTCGTTGACGGACCGGACCTGCGCAAGCGGCTCCGGGACGTCGAGCGGCTGCCTCCGGCCGAGGCGGCCTACCTCGGCGCGGAGCTGGCCGGCGCACTGGCCTACATTCACGGACGGGGAGTCATCCACCGCGACGTGAAGCCGGCAAATATCCTGCTTCCGCCGGTCATAACAGGCACCCTGCCGAGGGCCAAGCTCACAGATTTCGGCATCGCGAGGATGCTCGACGGCGCCCGGATCACGGCCGCGAATGCCACGCTGGGCACCGCCAATTATCTGAGTCCGGAGCAGGCCAGCGCCCAGGACGTCGGGTTCTCCAGCGACATCTACTCGCTTGGCCTGGTGCTGCTGGAATCCGTTACCGGCCGCATTGAATTCGGCGGCAGTGCGGTCGAAGCAGCCATCGCCCGGCTGAGCCGCGACCCCGAGGTGCCGGATGAACTGGGCAACTACTGGTGCTCCCTGCTCAAATCCATGACCTCACGGGATCCGGACCAGCGGCCAACCGCAGCTGAGGTCTCGGCGGCGCTGCTTGACTACCGCTGGTCCTCCGGAGGGTCTCCGGAGTCGCTGCCTCTGTCTCAGGCGGACCGGGAAACCGGCGACGGGGACGACGGCGGTGTTGCCACCGCGGGCGGGATCAGGACGGCCGAGGCTCCCGGCACCACAGGCCGGCCGGAAGAGCTTCCGGAGCCCGAGCCTGTAAACCTCTCCCACCCTGATCCGGCCCCGGACAGCGGTCGCGTCCCGGCTCCGGAAAGCGGGCCTGTTCCGGCCCCGGACAGCGGGCCTGTTCCGGCCCCGGACAGCGGGCCCGTTCCGGCAGCGGATTGGCGTCCCGGTCCCGGTGCCCAGCCCCGGGACGTGCATCATTCCACCGGCTCGAAAGGCGTGTACCGGGCGGTGTCTCCGCCTCGGGTTCCGCCCCGGGTCGGGTCAGCCCGGAAACGGCCCGCAGGTTCGGCTGCGACGGTGCCGCAGCGCCCCTCGCGGCTGGCGCTGGCGGGGCGGAGCCTGCTGGCCATGGTCGCGATGGCCGTTCTGGTGACGTCCGTGATCCTGGTGGCTGACCGGCTGGGTGTTTTCCCGCCGGACCAGAGTTATCCGGCAGTTCCCGGTCAGCTCGGCGAGCATCTGGAAGAGCTGCAGGAAAGCGTCACTCCGTGAGGTGCCGGGGGCGCACCCTGCCGGTCATTCTGGGCACGGCGGTGGTTGTTGCGGCCCTGACCGGATGCGAGGTCCCCACCCTCGAACCCAAAGCTGCTGATGAGCTTCAGCAGCAGGTGTCCGAAATTTCCGAAGCGGCTGCGGCGGGGGAATATGAGGAATCCCTGACCGGGCTGGACGGCCTGTCCTCCCGGTTGGAGACGGCATTGCGGCTGGGAGAAGTTTCACGGAGCCGTGCGGACCGGATCAACGGGGCGATCGAGGCTGTGCGCCTGAGCCTGGAAACTGAAACTTCCCCGGCCGGGAGGGAAAACTAGCCCGGCGGCAGGGGAGCTGCTCCGGGGGAGCAGCGGAACCGGAGATACTGGAGCCATGACTTCACCGGATCCAGCTTTTGCCGTGCCCGCACCCGAGGACCGCTGCCCCTGCCTCAGCGGTGAAACCTATGCCGGCTGCTGCGGCAAGTACCACTCGGGGGTACAGACGGCGCCCACCGCCGAAGCGCTGATGCGCTCACGCTATTCGGCCTTCGCCGCCGGCAAGCGACAGTATTTGCTGGACACCTGGCATCCCTCCACCCGTCCGGCAGCCCTTGACCTGGACCCGCATCTGCAGTGGCGGCGGCTGGACATCATTGATACCGCCGCCGGCGGGCCGCTGGATGACCGCGGGACGGTCCGGTTCCGCGCCCACTACCGCGACGGCGCCGAGCGCGGAGTGCAGGAGGAAACCAGCCGCTTCGTCAGGACCGGAGGGAACTGGCTCTACCTCGACGGGGAATAGGCCCGGACCCTTACGGACCCTTCCACCCTGCTCCTAGGCTGGGAAAGGACCGACCCAACGGAGCTGAAGAGCGATGAGGACACCATGAAAGCACTCGTGTACGAAGGACCCGGACAGAAATCCTGGAAGGACGTTCCGGATCCGAAGATCCAGGAACCGCGGGACGC
The DNA here is from genome assembly GCF_054792395.1 of Arthrobacter sp. Z1-15. NCBI lineage: Bacteria > Bacillati > Actinomycetota > Actinomycetes > Micrococcales > Micrococcaceae > Arthrobacter > Arthrobacter sp. Z1-15. Next base: position 852,398 of record NZ_CP096454.1, read on the forward strand.
CATCGTCAAGATCGATACCACCACTATCTGCGGAACGGACCTGCACATTCTCAAGGGTGACGTCCCGGCGGTAACGCCCGGCAGGATCCTCGGCCACGAGGGCGTTGGCACCGTGACGGAGACCGGTTCCGGGGTGAACAATTTCAAAACCGGAGACAAAGTCATTCTTTCCTGCGTCTCGGCGGACGGATCCTGCAGCTTCTGCAAGGAAGGGTTGTATTCGCACTGCACGGGGGATGAGGGGCAGTCAGGCATCGGCTGGATCTTCGGCCACCTGATTGACGGCACCCAGGCCGAGTACATCCGCGTTCCGTATGCCGACACCTCCATGTACCGGCTGCCCGAAAGCGTCTCCCCGGAGCACGGCGTCCTGCTGAGCGACATTTTTCCCACGGGATTCGAAATCGGCGTGCAGTACGGGCAGGTGAAGCCCGGCGACGTCGTCGCCGTCATCGGTGCCGGGCCCGTGGGCCTGGCCGTGATCTCCACCGCGGGGCTGTACGGTGCAGCCAAGATCATCGCCGTGGATCTGGACTCGAACCGGGTGGAGCAGGCCCGCAAGTTCGGCGCCACCCACGGCGTGAACTCCGGGGATCAGGACTGGCGCGAGCAGATCATGGCCGAGACTGACGGCTGGGGCGTCGACGTGGCGGTGGAAGCCGTTGGTATTCCCGCCACCTTTGACATGTGCACCAGGATCGTCCGGCCCGGCGGCAACGTGGCCAACGTGGGCGTGCACGGCAAGCCTGTCAGCCTGGAGCTGGACCGGCTGTGGATCGAGAACATCGATATCAGCACCGGGCTGGTGAACACCAACACCACCTCGATGCTGCTGAAGCTGATTACGGAAGGAAAGCTTCCGGCCGAGGAATTCATCAGCCACCGCTATCCGCTTAATGACATCCTCGAGGCCTACGACACGTTCTCCCGCGCCGCGGAAACCGACGCGCTCAAGGTCATTTTGAACGCCTAGGGTCGTGGGAGCATGATGGGGACGGCGGGTATCCGCCGTCCCCATCGTCGCGAAAGAGGTCCCCATGTCCTCCGGCACCATGCTCGCAGGCCGTCTCAACGTCGAGACCAAAGAGTTTGCCCTCAAGGAAGTCCCCATCCCGGAGCCCGGTCCCGGCTTTGTCCGGGTCAAGGTGGAGGCCGCCGGCGTCTGCCTCTCCGATGTCCATCTGATCCAGGGCCTGCTGCAGCCGCAGTTTCTCCAGGGCAGCGAGGTCACGCTCGGCCACGAAGTGGCGGGCACGGTGGAGCTGCCGGGCCCGGGTGTCACGTCCGTCCAGGCCGGGGACCGGGTTGTCATCCAGGCAGGCTACGAGCTCAACGGCGCCACGCTCACCATGGGGGTGGATTACGACGGCGGCTGGGCCGAATACGTCGTCGTCCCGGCCGGTGTGCTGGTTCAGCTTGGCGACGGCATTCCCTTCGACCAGGCCTCGATCATCCCCGACGCGGTCTCCACTCCCTGGGGGGCCATTTCGTCCACCGCGGATATCCGTGCGGGAGAGTCGGTAGGCGTCTGGGGAATCGGCGGCCTCGGCGCCCACGGAGTGCAGCTGCTGCGCCTGGTCGGTGCCGCACCCATCATCGCCGTGGACCCCATCGCCGAGGCCCGCGCCCGTGCCCTGGAATTCGGAGCCGACTACGCCCTTGATCCCCTGGCGGAGGACTTCACCGACGCGATGAAGGCCGCCACGGCGGGCCGCGGCCTGGACGCGGCGCTGGACTTCGCCGGCGTCGATGCCGTCCGCGCCCAGGCCGTCAAAAGCCTGGGCCGGCGCGGCAGGCTGGTGCTGGTGGGGCTGAGCGGCACGCCGATCACCATCGCCGACAGCACCGGATTCTCCTACGCCCGCAAGCAGATCCTGGGCCATTACGGTTCCGAGGCCCACCATGTTCCGGAGCTGGTGAAGCTGGCCCGGCTGGGCCGGCTGGACTTCGCCAAGTCCGTTACTGCCCGGCTGCCGCTCAGGGAAGCCGTCCAGGCGGTCAAACAGCTCGATGCGAAGGAAGGCAATCCGATCCGGCTGGTCCTGATTCCATAGGTGCCCTCCGGGAGCAGTTACCTCCCGGCTGCCCGCACCGCCGGCCGCGTTAGGGCCCAGCCGTGCGGGCAGCCTTGGCCAGTGCTTCGCTGAGGCTGTCCGTATCCAGCGCAGTGACGTAGGACGGAGTGTCCGGCTGGAAGCGCCATCCTTCGGCGAGCGGACCGGCGTCCACCACGTCAAAGCCGAACTCGTGAATCAGCGCGGCCACCTGTTTTTTCGCCCCTGCACTGTCGCCGGCAATCGGCAGCGCCCGCCGCGACGGCGTACCGGGCGCCGAGCCCTGGCTGGCCAGATGTTCAAAGTGAATGGTGTTGAACGCCTTCACCACCTGCGAATCCGGCAGATGCGCCTGGAGGAGCTCGCTGGAGGTGGTGGATTCGTCGTCGAGCTCGGGAATCCTCCCGTCCCGCTGCGGATAGTAGTTCATGGTGTCGATGACCGTCTTGCCGGCCAGTTCCGCCGCCGGGACAGCCCGGAAGTTCTTCAGCGGAATGCTGACGACAACAACGTCGCCTGCCGCGGCAGCCTCGGCCGGGGTGGCGGCGCGGGCGCGGTCGCCCAATTCCAACAGCAGGGCCTGCAGGGTTTCCGGCCCGCGAGAGTTGCTCATCACCACGTCCATCCCGCGCCCGAGGGCCAGCCGTGCCAGCGCCGAGCCGATGTTTCCGCTGCCGATGAAGCCGATGGTCCGAATCCGGGAGGAGCCGGTCTGGCTGGTGCTTGTGGTTTCAGTCATGCGGGCTACAACACAGCACCTTTCCCGGATTATTCCGCTCCGGAGCTGAACACCGGATGCCTCCCGGCAGTGCCATTGCCGGGCTGGCCCCTGCCCACGCGCCCCGCCCCGGGTCTACGCTGGAATTACCGCAGGCTTCCCACCAGAGAGATGAAGCGGGTTTGGCGTGAATGAATTTGTTTCCCAGCGCTTCAACGACATTCTGTTTTCCAGTTGGCAGCACTTCAGCCTGGTGGCCCAGTGCCTGGTGGCCGCCGCCGTCCTGGCCGTCCTGGCCGCGGCGCTGACCTACCGCAGTCCGGTGCTGCGGTCGGCCGCCGACAGCATCAGCGCCATCGGCCTGACCATCCCGTCCTTCGCCCTGATCGGGCTGCTGATCGCGCCGCTGGGATTCGGCGTCCGCCCGGCCGTTGTCGTGGTGGGATTCTTTGCCCTGCTGCCGATCCTCCGCAACGCCATTGTCGGGCTGTCCGAGGTTCCGGCGAGTACCGTCGAAGCGGCCCGGGGCCTGGGCATGGGACGGATCCGCATCTTTTACCGGATTGAGCTTCCGCTGGCGTGGCCGGTGATCCTGGCGGGCATCCGCGTTTCCGGGCAGATGGTGATGGGGATAGCGGCCGTCGCGGCCTATGCCCTCGGCCCCGGACTCGGCGGCTTTATCTTCTCCGGCCTGTCCAGGCTGGGCGGCGCCAATGCCCTGGAATCGGTGGTGACCGGAGTCGTCGGCGTAGTGCTGCTCGCCCTCATCCTTGACCTGCTGCTCATTGGACTGGGCAGGATCACAATTCCGAGAGGTATCCGTGTCTGAAACGAATCCTTCCGCCTCCCGGCCCGCCTCCGAAGGCATCGTGCTCGAAAACGTCACCAAACGCTTTCCGGGGCAGGACCGCGCCGCCGTCAATGACCTGAACATGGAGATCCCTGCCGGTGACATGGTCATGCTTGTCGGTCCAAGCGGCTGCGGGAAAACAACCACCCTGAAAATGATCAACCGGCTGATCGAGCCCACCTCGGGACGGATACTGCTCGGCGGCAGCGATATTATCGGCGCCGACGCTGACGAACTGCGCCGGGGCATCGGGTACGTCATCCAAGCCGGCGGCCTGTTTCCGCACATGAGCGTGGCAGCGAACGTCGCCGTCGTTCCCTCGATGCTCGGCTGGGACAAGCAACGCACCTCGCGCCGGGTGGATGAGCTTCTGGAACTGGTGTCGCTGGATCCGGCCCGGTACCGGGACCGCTATCCGAAGGAACTCTCGGGAGGGCAGCAGCAGCGGGTGGGCGTGGCCCGGGCCCTGGCCGCCGATCCTCCGGTGCTGCTGATGGACGAGCCGTTCGGTGCCGTGGATCCAATCACGCGGGAGCGTCTGCAGGATGAGCTGATCAGCATTCACTCGAACCTGCAGAAGACCATTGTCTTCGTGACCCACGACTTCAACGAGGCAGTCAAGCTGGGGGACAGGATTGCTGTGTTTGCCGAAGGCGGGCAGCTGGTCCAGTACGATTCCCCGGACCGGATCCTCGCTGCTCCGGCCAATGACTTTGTTCGTCAGTTCATTGGATCCGACGCCGGGCTGAAGCAGCTGGGGCTGGCCCTCGTCAGCGCCGTTCCTGCGCTGCCGGTGGTCACTGGAACTGCCGGGGAAAGCCCGCGGGACGTGCTGGCACGGGCGCTGGAAGCCGGACAGGACCACGCGGCCGTCGTCGACGGCGACGGCCGGCCCCTGGCCTGGCTCCCGGTTGCGGAACTGGAAGGACTGCAGTCCCTGCCGGAGCACAGGGCAGCGGGCCTGCCGCTGGTAGGGCCGGACGACTCCCTGGCAGATGCGCTGAACACCATCCTGATTTCAGACGAGGGCCTCGCGCTGGTTACTGACGCACAGGGAAAACTCAACGGCGTCATTGACGCGCCCCTGACCCTGCAGTCCGTACGAGCCCGGCGCCCGGCAGCCGGCGGGGGAAGCACCGGCGCAACCGCTCCCCGCCGGATGCCCGAAGCTCCGGCGGGTTCCACGGAAGCAGGCCGGCCATGAGCAGCAGCCAGGCCGCCGGGCGCGTCCGTGCCTCTGCGCCCGCCCCTGCGCCGAGGGAAACGGCGTCGAAGGAAGCGGCCACAAAGGAGCGCCGGTACACCACTACGGCAGCCGGCGCCCCGGTCCGGGACAACTCCGCGCGCGGACTGATCTGGCAGCTCGCAGGGATAGCCGCTGCAGTGGCCCTGCTGCTGTTCTGGCTCTCGGCCGCCGAACTGTCGCAGACCGAACTGGCCACTCTGTCTCCCGAGACGCTCTGGGTCTACGTCATGGAACACCTGCGCCTGACACTGATTTCCGCCGTAATCGTCCTGGTTGTGGCCATTCCGCTGGGGATCCTGCTGACCCGCAAACCGCTGCGTTTCCTGACCGGCCCGGTGCTCGCCGTCGTCAATATCGGCCAGGCGGCTCCGGCGATCGGCCTGGTGGTCCTGCTGGCCTTTTGGCTGGGCTTCGGCTTTTGGACGGCGGTGGTGGCGCTGGTCCTGTATGCGCTGCTGCCGGTGCTGCGCAACACCATGGTGGGGCTGGACAGTGTGGATGCGCGGCTCGTGGAGGCCGGTCGGGGCATGGGCATGAGTGCATCGCGCGTACTGTTCCGGGTGGAGCTTCCCCTGGCGGTGCCGCTGATGCTGGCCGGCATCCGCACTGCCCTGGTGCTGCTGGTTGGAACCGGGGCGCTGGCCACCTTTATCAACGGCGGCGGACTCGGTGTGCTGATCACCACGGGGGTGAACCTTAACCTTCCCCGCGTGCTGGTCGCCGGCGCCGTGATGGTTGCCCTGCTGGCGCTGGTGGTGGACTGGGTGGGCCGGCTGGTGGAGCATGTGGCCCGCCCGAAAGGACTCTGATGCGGACGAGGACAGGGACCCGTATTCGGACAGGGACAGGGACTCGGATGCGGGCAGCGACAGGGACACGTATGCAGAACTCCGCGCTGCGCTCGCGAAGCGCCGCCGCGCTGGCCGCCGCGCTCGCCGTCGTCGTCCTGGTCCTGGCCGGGTGCGGACTGCAGCCCGCGGGATCCTATGTCCCGCCGGTGGCTACCGGCAGCATCGAGCGGATCGAGGGCCTGCCCGAGGACGCGTCGGTGACGGTGACCTCGAAGAACTTCACGGAACAGCTCATCCTGGGCAAGATGGCGGTCCTCGCGTCCAAAGCGGCGGGATTCCAGGTCACGGACCTGAGCAACGTCCCCGGCAGCCTGCCGGCCAGGGAACTGCTGCGCAGCGGGCAGGCGGACGTGATGTGGGAATACACCGGCACTGCCTGGCTGACCTATCTGGGCAACGAGCTGGGAATTCCGGACCAGCAGGAGCAGTGGCAGGCGGTCTATGACGCAGACCAGGCCAACGGGCTGACCTGGGGAGCGCCGGCGGAGCTGAACAACACCTATGCCATGGCCATGAGCCGGGACCGCGCCGAGGAACTGGGAGTGAGCAGCATTTCGGACCTGGCAAACCTTCCGGCGGAGGAACTCACCTTTTGCGTGGATGCCGAGTTTAATTCCCGGCAGGACGGGTTCAACCCGATGCTTGCGCTCTACGGACTGAACCGCGGCACTGTAGTGCCGGAACAGAATGTCGGAATCTATGACACGGGTGCCATTTACGGAGCAGTGGACCAGGGCGAATGCACCGTAGGGGAGGTCTTCGCCACCGACGGCCGGATCGACGCCCTGGATCTGCTGGTACTGGAGGATGACCGCAACTACTTTCCCGCCTACAACGCAGCGCCCGTGATTTATACGGAGACCCTGCAGAAGTATCCGGAACTGGAGGCGGTGCTGGAGCAGGTGGCGGCAAAGCTCGACGACGAAACCATGCGCTCGCTGAACCTCAAGGTGGATGTGCAGGGGGAGGAACCGGAGCAGGTGGCCTTTGACTGGATGGTGGAAGAGGGCCTGGTTCGTCCCGCGGAGTAGAGCACCCCGATCTGACGTGGGACGTTCCTTTACAGACCTTCGGCAAGTGGGGTTGGATGGGGGCACGCCCGCCCACTAACCCGGAGGACTACCCTTGACGACGCCGAGTACGACAGACGCAGGTTCAGAGACCACCCGTGAAACTGCCCCGGGCATGCTTGCCCCGGCTGAAGACCGCAGGGTCCTCATGCGCAAACGGATCGGCCTGGCGCTCGGCGTCGTTGCCGCCGTCGTTGTCTATTTGGTGATGCCCCAGGACGTCGCCCAGCCGGCCCGGGCAACTGCAGCCATCGCCGTGCTGATGGCGGCGTGGTGGATGACGGAGGCAATTCCGCTGGCAGCGACCGCTCTGCTTCCGCTTGTGCTCTTCCCGGCGCTGAACGTCTCCACTATCAAGGAGACTGCCCCGCCCTATGCCGACCCCATCATTTTCCTGTTCATGGGCGGGTTCTTCCTGGCTCTGGCACTGCAGCGCTGGAACCTGCACCGCCGCATAGCCCTGGCCACCGTGCTTCTGGTCGGGACAAAACCGAGGCAGCTGATCGCCGGTTTCATGATCGCGACCGGGTTCCTCAGCATGTGGGTCTCCAACACGGCAACAGCGGTGATGATGCTGCCGATCGGCATTTCGGTGCTGACCCTGGTGGCAAACCTGGACAAGGAGAAGAAGGCGCCGAAGAACTTCAGCATCGCACTGATGCTGGGCATCGCGTACTCGGCTTCCATTGGATCGCTGGGCACGATTATCGGGACGCCGCCCAATGCCCTGATGGTTGGCTACATGGCGGAGACGCATGATGTGAACATCGGTTTCGGCGAATGGATGCTGGTTGGGGTTCCGCTGGCCGTCATCTTCATGGCGATCGCCTGGTACCTGCTGACCTGTGTGATTTTCAAGCCCGAGATCAGCGAGATTCCCGGCGGCAGGGAGATGATTCAGCGCGAGTACAAGCTGCTCGGCAGGATGTCGGCGGGCGAAAAGCAGGTCCTGGCGATCTTCGTCCTCGCCGCCGCGTCGTGGATTACCGTGCCGCTGCTGTGGCCTGATTCCAATTTCGCGGACGCCGTGATTGCCATGGGCGTGGCCGTGCTTCTGTTCGTGGTTCCCGCCAACATCAGGAAAGGCGTGCCGCTGCTGGACTGGTCCAGCGCCAAGGAGCTGCCGTGGGACATCCTGATCCTCTTCGGAGGCGGGCTCGCCCTCTCCTCGCGCTTTACCGCCAGCGGACTGAGCGAGTGGATCGGCACGCAGGTCTCCGGACTCGAAGCGCTTCCGCTGATCCTCATCGTGGCAGCCGTTGCCGCCCTTGTACTGGGACTGACGGAGCTAACCAGCAACACGGCGACGGCGGCCACCTTCCTGCCGCTGATCGGCGGCGTTGCACTGGGGCTCGGCGTAGACCCGATGCTGTTGGTCATCCCGGTGGCCATTGCCGCAACCTGCGCGTTCATGCTTCCCGTGGCGACACCGCCCAACGCCATCGCCTTCTCTTCGGGGCACGTGGAAATTGTCCACATGGTCAAGGCAGGGGTCTGGCTCAATCTCATTGCCTTGGTACTGACCACCCTGGTGACCTTTACCCTGGCAGTCTGGGTATTCGGGATCGTGTATTAGTCCGGCCGCGAGGCCGCAAAGAAGTCCCTGATCTCGGCCAGCACTTCCCCCGGAGCTTCTTCGGGGAGATAGTGCCCGGCGTCCACGGCCCTGCCGGTCACGCCGGGCACTGCCTTTTCCCAAAGTCCCAGGGCATCGAACTGCGTGTGCACGACGCCGTGACGCCCCCAGAGCACGCGCAGCGGGACATCCAGGGTGAGACCGGCGGCGCGGTCCGCCCGGTCGTGCTCCAGATCGATGGTGGCGGCGGCCCGGTAGTCCTCGCACATGGCATGGACGGCACCGGGGGAGGAGAGCGCCTCGGCATAGGCGTCCAGCACCGGAGCGGGAAACGGTGCCAGCCCTGCGTAGCGGGTGCCCATGATGTTCTCGATGTAGCCCCGCGTATTGGCTTCAATCAGGGCCTCCGGCATCGGTTCCGGCTGGATCAGGAAAAACCAGTGGAAATAGGCTTCGGCAAAAGCCCGGTCGGTGGCGGCGTACATGTCCAGGGTGGGGGCTATGTCCAGAAACATTGCCCGGGACACCAGACCGGGGTGGTCGGCCAGCATCCGGTGCCCCACCCGTGCTCCCCGGTCATGGGCGCAGAGCACAAAGCTGCTGAAACCCCGCTCGGCACCGAAATGCTCCATCAGCCGGACGGCGTCCTTCGCCATCTCCCGCTTGCTGTAGGTGGAGTGGTCGGGGTCGCCCGCCGGTTTGGAAGAGCCTCCGTATCCGCGCAGGTCCGGGGCCACCACAGTGAAGTCTTCCGCGAGGGAATCGGCAATGCGGTGCCACATCAGGTGGGTCTCCGGATGCCCGTGCAGAAGCAGCAGGGGCGGCTTGGCTCCGGAAGCGTCGGAGCGGGAGATGCGGCCGGTCACCGTGATTCCGTTCGCCTCCACCGCGAAGGAGTCGTAGAGCTCAAACCCGGGCAGGTCCTCGGTCATGGTGCTTCCTTTCATAGCAGGGCGGGCTTGGCCCACCTAACCACGGCGGGGACTCACCCGCCACTTTTTGCTTCCAATCCAGGCGGTAGGCTCCCTGGAATGGAACCACACCTGCCCTGTGCCGAATTCGCCTTTCCCGGTCCGCTGCGCGACGCGCTGGTCCGGGCCATCCTGGACGGGTCGAAGACCAGTACCACCAGCCTGGCCCTCCAATACGACGACGACGGCGGGGAACCGCTGCCCCGTCCCGGTGACCGGTCAGTCCTGATCGGCAGCAGCCGGGAGCCGCTGGCCGTTCTGGAAGTGACGGGCATCCGGCTGGTCCCGCTCGGGGCAGTGGATCTGCAGCACGCCAGGGACGAGGGCGAAGGGCACGGGACGCTCGAGGAGTGGAGGGCCGCACACGAAGATTTTTGGCACGGCGAGGAGTTCCGCAGCGCTCTGGGGGACCCGGCCTTCACCGTTGACGATTGCACGATGGTGCTGCTCGAACGGTTTCGGGTCATCCAGAGTTAGGCATCCCGAACTTGTGTTTACGGGCTCCCTAATATTAGGGTCCTGCTATGGCCTCTCACACTCGCTTCAGACATGTTCCCCTTGCCGCTGCAGTCACGGGCTTGCTGGTCCTCGCGGGCTGCAGCGCCCCCGCCGGTGCCGATCCCGCCGAAGACGGGCGGCCTGTTGTGCTGACTACTTTTACGGTGCTGGCGGACATGGCCGAAAACGTGGGCGGTGAACACCTGCGGGTCGAATCAATCACAAAGCCAGGCGCCGAAATCCATGGCTATGAGCCGACGCCGGGAGACCTCCGTACGGCTGCCTCCGCAGACCTGATCCTGGACAACGGCATGAACCTGGAAGCCTGGTTCGCCCGGTTCGTGGCCGACGTCGACGTACCGCACGTCGTGGTCAGCGAAGGGGTGCAGACCATCGACATCGCTGAGGACGCGTATGCCGGTACGCCCAATCCGCACGCCTGGATGTCCCCGGTGAACGGCCAGATCTACGTGGACAACATGGTTGCCGCCTTTACTGATTTGGATCCGGACAACGCAGCGGACTATGAAGCCAACGGAGCAGCCTACAAGGCTGAACTGCAGCAGGTCCATGACCAGCTGACCGGCGAACTCGCGTCCCTTCCCCCGAACCAGCGGGCCCTGGTGACCTGCGAAGGCGCTTTCTCCTATTTGGCGCGTGATGCCGGGCTCACCGAGCAGTATCTCTGGGCGGTCAACTCGGAGCAGCAGGCCACCCCGCAGCAGATCACGGACACCATCAGGTATGTGCGTGAGAACGGGGTCCCGGCCGTCTTCTGCGAGTCCACCGTCTCGGACGCACCCATGCAGCAGGTGGTCGAGGCAAGCGATGCCGAGTTCGGCGGCGTTCTGTACGTGGATTCCCTTTCAGGGGCTGACGGGCCCGTCCCCACCTACCTGGACCTGCTGCGATATGACAGCGGCGTTATCCTCAAGGGCCTCACCGGAGGTGCGCAGTGAGGGTACCGGCGCTCGAGGTCAGCGGCGTGACCGTTCGCTACGGAGACGTCACGGCGCTCGAACACGCCAGCCTCACCCTGGACCCCGGCTGCATCTGCGGATTGGTGGGGATGAATGGTTCCGGCAAATCCACTCTCTTCAAAACGATCATGGGGCTGGTGAAACCCGACGCCGGAAGCGTAAGAATCCACGGAACCCCGCCCGCCCGGGCCCGCCGCAACGGGGAAGTGGCCTACGTACCGCAGAGCGAGGAGGTGGACTGGTCCTTTCCGGTCTCGGTGCGCGACGTCGTCATGATGGGACGCTACGGGCGGATGGGATTCACCCGCCGGCCGCGGAAGGCGGACCATAACGCCGTGGACCGTGCCCTGGAACGGGTGGAACTCACCGGGTTCGCCGACCGGCAGATTGGCCGCCTTTCCGGCGGACAGAAGAAGCGGGCCTTCGTGGCGCGCGGCATTGCGCAGGAAGCCTCGGTCCTGCTGCTGGATGAGCCCTTTGCCGGGGTGGACAAACGGTCCGAGGCCACGATCACCTCCCAGCTGCGCGTACTGGCCGACGACGGCTGCAGCGTCCTCGTTTCCACCCATGACCTGCAGGCCCTGCCCGCCCTCGCCGACCAGGCGGTGCTGCTGATGCGCCGCGTCCTGGTGCACGGGCATCCTTCCGAGGTGCTCCGCCCCGAACACCTGGCCCGGGCCTTCGGCCTGGATGTGATGGCTGCGGCCGCCCCGGCCCCTGCGGGTGGACCCCGGAACGGAGCCGGCAATGCTTGAGATCCTGCTCGGTCCCCTCAGCTACGACTTCATGCTCCGGGCAGTGGCCGTGGCCGTCATTGCGGCAGCGGTCTGCGGGGTGCTCTCCTGCTGGCTGGTCCTCATCGGCTGGTCGCTGATGGGAGACGCCGTTTCCCACGCGGTGCTGCCCGGTGTGGTGCTGGCCTACATCGCCGGACTCCCGTTCGCCGTCGGCGCGGTGCTGTTCGGGTTCCTTGCCGTGGGCCTGATCGGGCTGGTGAACGGAACCAGCCGGGTCAAGGAAGACGCGGCAATGGGGATCGTCTTCACCACGCTCTTTGCACTGGGGCTGGTGCTGATTTCCGTCACCCCCAGCCAAACCGACCTGAACCACATCATTTTTGGCAACATCCTCGGTGTCAGCGCCGGCGACCTCACCCAGGTTGCCGTTCTGGGCGGGCTGACGCTGCTGGCACTGCTGCTCAAGCGGCGGGATTTCACCCTGTACGCCTTCGACCGAACCCACGCCCACGCAGTCGGGCTTAGCCCGCGCCTGCTCGGTGCCGCCCTGCTGGGGCTGCTGGCGCTGACCTCCGTCGTTGCCCTCCAAGCGGTGGGGGTGATCCTGGTCGTGGCCATGCTGATCATTCCGGGAGCAACCGCCCACCTGATCACTGACCGGTTCAACCGGATGCTGGTGGTGGCGCCGGTGCTCTCCGTCGCGTGCTCGGTGGCCGGGCTGTACCTAAGCTGGTACCTGGACACCTCGCCCGGGGGCATGATCGTCCTCTGTCAGGGCACGGTCTTCACTCTGGTATATCTGCTTGCGCCGCACCACGGGGTTCTCGGGCGCCGGCTGTTTGCCGGCCGACCGGCTGCAGATGCGGGCTCACCCGCAAACGCCCCGATGCCCAGCCGCAGGTAGCACCGGCGCCCTTCCAGCCTATTTGGATGCCTTGGACTTCTTGCTGTTCTTCCTGTCCTTTTTCCCCGCCACATCCTTGGCCGTCTTGACTGCCGCAGCAGCAACGCCCGCCTTGACCGGGGCCGGCACCTTGACTTCCTTGACCTTGGTGACTTCCTTGATCTTGGTCCTGTTTTTGCGGTCCAGGATCAGGGAAGCGGCAATCCCTGCCATCCAGACGTCCTTGGCCAGCGGGGTTCCCTGGGCAGTGGGCCGGATGCCGTCAGCTTCTGTCAGGCCCGGAGTCTTTGCATACATGGTGAGCATCCCGCCCGAGAACGCTCCGAGGACCAGTCCGGCGAGCCGGCTCGGGACGAACGGCATCAACAGGGTCAGTCCCACGGTGATCTCGGCAGCGCTCAGCAGCTTGCCGAACCGTTCCGAGTCAAGGTCCATGACCTGGGGAAAGGCGTTGGAGGCCATCTGCTGCAGCCCGGCGGCGCTTTCCGCGTCGAGGTTGCGCTTGCCCAGGCCGGAGTTCAGGATGTACGCGCCGGTGGCCAGACGCAGCGGAATGTGGCTGATTCTCATGGGGGGTCCTTCCGTGAAGTCGCTGACATCCCTGAGCCTACGGCCGGGAGGGGCGGCGCGCCAGAGCAGGCAATCCAACCTGCGGAGCCGGAGCCGAGCCGGCCCGATTGCCTGTGCGGAGTCCCGTCCGGGCACCACCTGAACTACCCGGGGGGCGAACACGCCGCCTTTGGTTAACCTTCAACCCAAAACTCTGCTTTTATGGAGGGGAAGGAACGCAGTAGCAGCTGTCGTCGACACTAGAAGGTCCTCATGGATTTCCTCCCGGCCGAACACCCCCGGCCGCGTCATTTCATTCTTCACCTCAGCGACACACACCTGGTCGGCGGCACCGGTCCGCTCTATGGAGCAGTGGACAGCCGGGCCAAACTGGAAGAGCTCTTCAGCCGGCTGGAAGATTCCGGGCAGAAACCCGAGGCGATTGTTTTCACCGGCGATCTGGCCGACAAAGGCGAACCCCAGGCCTACGCCAAGCTCCGCGACATTGTTCTGCCTGCCGCCGAGCGCATGGGAGCCCGGGTGATCTGGGCCATGGGCAACCACGACAACCGCGAGAACTTCAAGTCGGCACTGCTGGATGAAGCTCCGGACATGGCGCCGGTGGACCGCGTTTACCTGGTCAACGGACTGCGAATCATTACCCTGGACACCACTGTCCCGGGGTACCACCACGGGGAGCTCAGCGGCGCCCAGCTGACCTGGCTCCGCGACGTCCTCCGGACGCCCGCCCCGGAAGGCACCGTGCTGGCCATGCACCACCCGCCGGTCCCCAGCGTCCAGGACCTGACCGTCCTGGTGGAGCTGCGCCATCAGCGGGACCTCGCCGCAGCGCTGGAGGGGACTGACGTCCGGTCCATCATCGCCGGGCACCTGCACTACTCCACCTTTGCCACCTTTGCCGGGATCCCCGTGTCCGTGGCGTCAGCTACCTGTTACACGCAGGACCTGACCACGCCCGGAACCCGCGGACAGGACGCGGGGCAGGCGTACAACATGGTGCACGTCTACGAGGACTCGGTGGTTCATTCGGTCGTCCCGCTGGATGAGGACAGGACGGTCGGCGAACGGGTGGACGAGGCCGAGACCCGCCGCCGCCTCGAAGCAGCAGGTGTCCGGATTCTCGACGCGCAGCAGCTGACCTCGGCCTAGAAATCCCTTACCGCTCCGGTTCGGGTCCCAGATTGAAGAACCGCCCGGTGATGCTTTCCGGCTGAATTTCCACGTACCGGTATTTCAGCGTCCGGATCCACGGCTGCAGCGGGAGTTCGTCCGCGGCGTCAATTTCGCTTTGGTTTTCCAGCCGGCGCGTGGTGCCCTTAACCACCACTGACCAGGCCTGGTCGCTGTGAACCCCGTCCGCCTCGAAGGCCACGTGCTCGTTTACCGTCAACTCGGCCAGCTTGGTGCCCGGGCTCGTGCGGAAGAGGATAACGCCGTCGTGCGCGTAATAATTCAGCGGGTAAATACTGGGCTGATTGTTCACGCTGACCGCCAAGCGTCCGTGGTACGTCTGCTCCAGGTATTTCCAGCTCTGCTCAGCGGTGAGTTCCACAACGGGAGGAAGATCGTCAGTAGTCATGGCCCCAGTCTGCCAAGCAGGAACGCTTGCCGCCACTGCATCGGTGACCTGGCGCCGGTTGACGAGTGATGTCCGTCCAATACAGAGTTGAAGGGAAGGAGATCTTCATCCTGATCAGCAAGGACATCGACCCGGAGAGAATGTGATGACGGAACCACACAATCAGCACCCCGACGACGGCCGGCAGCAGGCCGAGGCGTACCTGACTACGCGGCAGGGCCACCCGGTCTATGACAACCAGAACAGCCGTACGGTGGGGGCCCGCGGCCCGGCTACCCTTGAGAACTACCAGCTCCTCGAAAAGATCAGCCACTTCGACCGCGAGCGGATCCCGGAACGCGTAGTTCACGCCCGCGGTTTTGTGGCCTACGGCGAGTTTGAGGCCTCCGGCAAGTGGGGCGACGAGCCCATTGCCAAGTACACCCGCGCCAAGCTCTTCTCCGAGCCGGGCAAGAAGACCGACCTGGCCATCCGCCTTTCCTCTGTCATCGGCGGCCGGGACTCTTCAGAGACCGCCCGCGACCCGCGCGGCTTCGCCGTGAAGTTCTACACCGAAGACGGCAACTGGGACCTGGTGGGCAACAACCTGGGCGTCTTCTTCATTCGCGACGCCATCAAGTTCCCCGACGTGATCCACTCCCTGAAGCCGGACCCCGTCACCTTCCGTCAGGAACCGGCCCGCATCTTCGACTTCATGTCGCAGACCCCCGAAGCCATGCACATGCTGGTGAATCTCTTCAGCCCGCGCGGCATCCCGGCCGACTACCGCCACATGCAGGGCTTCGGAGTGAATACCTACAAATGGGTCAACGAACAGGGCGACACCAAGCTGGTCAAGTACCACTGGCTCCCGCAGCAGGGCGTGAAGTCCCTGACCGAGGAAGACGCAGCGAACATCCAGGCCAACGACCTGGGTCACGCCTCGAAGGACCTTTACGAGGCCATCGAACGCGGCGACTACCCCAAGTGGGACCTGTACGTGCAGCTGATGGATGACAACGATCATCCGGAACTGGACTTCGATCCGCTGGACGACACCAAGACGTGGCCGGAGCAGGAGTTCGAGCCCAAGTACGTGGGCACCATGACCCTGAACCGCAACGTCACGGACCACCACAACGAAAACGAGCAGATCGCCTTCGGTACCGGTGTCCTGGTGGACGGACTGGACTTCTCCGACGACAAGATGCTCGTTGGCCGTACGTTCAGCTACTCCGATACCCAGCGCTACCGTGTAGGCCCGAACTACCTGCAGCTTCCGGTGAACTCCGCGAAAAACGCACGCGTGGCCACCAACCAGCGCGGCGGCCAGATGTCCTTCGGCACCGACCTCGCTCCGGGCCAGAACCCGCACGTGAACTACGAGCCGAACATCACCGGCGGGCTGCAGGAAGCACCCGGGACGGCACCGGCTGCGGTCGGACCTGAGCTCGAAGGCCGCCTGACCCGCGCCCGCCTGCCCCGCACGAACGACTACATGCAGGCCGGCCAGCGCTACCAGCTGATGGAGCAGTGGGAGAAGGACGACCTGGTCGCCAACTTCATTGCCAACGTCGGCGAGGCGGTCCGTCCTGTGCAGGAGCGCATGCTCTGGCACTTCTACATGACCGATGACGAGCTGGGTGCACGCGTCGGCGAGGGCCTGGGCATCAGCCTGGACGAGATCAAGGATCTCGGCCCGCTGGCCACCCAGACGCTCAATGAGGAAGAAACCGAGCGGATGAAGAACCTGGGCCACAACGGACCGCGGAACGTCGAGGGCCTGACCATGACGCACTGCGTGCCCAACGAGCACGTGGTGGTTACCCGGTAGTTTCTGTACCGGGAACGACGACGGCGGGGCGCACCTGAGGGGGCCCCGCCGTCGTCGTCCTGCCGCCTACATTTCCCAGGGCGCCTTGATCGGGAAGAACTTCTCGAGGAAATCCGTAACGCGTTCGGCGCGTTCTTCTGCCGGGACTTCCGGGAAGCTTCCGTCATTGAGGCAGAACAGGTCCATGTTGCGCTTGGCCAGCAGCTTGTCCATCGACTTCAGGCCGGCGTAGGACGTGGTGTCCACATACTTCACCTTGGCGGTTTCCTGCGTTACGGCCCGCCCGGTGAGCAGCGCGTAGTAGTGGTACAGCGAATTGGTGACCGAGATATTGTCCTTGGCACGGAACCGGCTCGCCGCCGTAGCGGCAAATTCGTTCGGGAACTCATTCTCCATCTCCAAAAGCACGCTCCGGCGCAGCGGCGCCGCCGTGTGTTCCAGATGCCGCGTGGTAATCCGGCCGAACCGTTCCCAGAGCAGCCTGCGGTTCACGCGGGCGGCGTTTTCGAAGCCGCTGCGCTCGGGATCGTTGGCGCCGAGGCCAATCCGGGTGCTGGCCTCGATGAACTTGGTGATGCCGCCGGGGGAGAAGAACAGGTCCGGGCCCACCGGCCTGCCGAAGAACATGTCGTCATTGGAATACAGGAAGTGTTCCGCCAGGCCGGGGATGTGCTGGAGCTGGGCTTCGACTGCCTGCGAATTGTGCGTGGGCAGCACCGAGGGGTCCCTGAAGTGCTCCTCTGCGCGGACGAAGGTCACCGAGGGGTGATCGGCCAGCCAGTCCGGGCGGTCCGAGTCCGTGGCGATGAAGATCCGGCGGATCCACGGGGCGAACATGTAGACGGAACGCAGGGCGTACTTGAGCTCGTTGATGTGGCGGAAGCGTGCCTCGTGGTCATCGCCTTCGCCCACTACGGCGTCCTTCATCCGGGCGGCCCGGGCGGCTTGGTATTCGGCCGAGCTGCCGTCTACCCAGGAGAAGACGAGGTCGACGTCGAAGTCGATGTCCGTGGCGTGGTCGGCAAACATGTTCTCGATGGTCGGCCAGGTCAGACCGTGCTTCTCCACCGTGCCGCGGACCACTTCATTGGCCGGCAGCGTGCGGCGGGTCAGGGAGTTCTCCACGGGCAGCGTGATTTCGGGGCCGCTGAGGTCCCACAGTTCCAGCTGCACACCGGCGGAGGGGCCGAACGTCAGGTTGGTGCCGCTGACGGCGCGCGGGCGGAAGACCCGGATGATCCGGGACGATTCAGCCGGTGAGAGCTCACCGTCGGCGATCAGCAGGGTTCGGGTCTTTTTGGTGTCCACGCTGCGGGCATAAAACGGTTCTTCGCGGCAGGCCTCAACCATGGCCCGGCGAAGGTCTGCGCGGTGTACGAGGTCTATGGCGATGACCGGGCGCTGGTCATTTCCGCGGACGAGAAGGTAGGCAATGCCGGCGTCGTCCAGGACCTTGCGGACAAACAGCAGGTCCTCGACCATGGCCTGGTTCGGGGTCAGGCCGGTGTCCATCAGGGTCAGGCGGCCCTTGACCTTGACGACGTCCGGCCGGTGCTCCACCCGCTCGATGACGGCCAGGGATGCGGTCTGGAGGTCTTCACTCTCATGAACGGGCTCGGGAGTACCGAAATACACATCGTGTTCTGCGGCTATATCTGTAATCGGAACCTCCAATAAGTTCGCGTGCGGGGCCGGCGGCCGCGGCGGAAGAGCGCGGCTCGTGCGGCTCTGCACATAGTGGTGCTGGTTTTCGCAGGTGCGGACCGGATGTGCCGGGCGCGTCCCGGATAAACCGGATGCTCTGGGCTCGGGTGCCGCTGCTGAGTAGCATTGGGTGCTAGCGCGGACATCTCCGGGAGCTGATGTGAGATACCGTAACACCACGCTGGCGGCGGCGACGCTGCTTGTGCTCAGTATGTCATCCTGTGCCGGTCCCTCGGACACCGGCGAAACCTCGAGTGCTCCGGCAGCCTGGGTTTCCTACACGACGCCGGATGGTTCCCTCGTGTTTGAACACCGGGCCGACTGGACCGTTCAGGAGAAGCCCGCCCTCGCCAACGATCCGGCCGGCGGAGTTTCCGTCCAGGTGAACGACGCCGGGGGAGACATGGTCGCGCGTTTGGACACCGGTCTCATTATCGACCTCATCTGCGAGGAACCGGATGAAGCAGTCGGATACACGGAATATGACACTGAACCCATGCCGGAACTCGACTCGGAGCAGGGCACCGAGCAGCGGTTCGTTTACCGCTCTATCGCGCCGTCCTCGCCGAACCGCGGGGAGCCGGTCGCCACGTATGCGGTTATTACTGACACAGGAGACCGCGGCCAGTGCGGTCTCTTTGATTTCTTCACCTTCACGGAGTCCAGCGGCGGGCGTTTCGCCGGGGAGTACCCCTCGGAGGAAGTTGCGTCCGGGCAGTCCTATCTCGATGGTGCTGCGGCCTATGCGGACTCTGCGGAATTCCGCGACGTGAAGCGGATGCTGGTGTCTTTGCGGGATACACGCTGAGCTCCTTCCAGCAGGGTATTTCCGCGTTTCTCTGGTGAGCTGTGGATAACTCCGTATGCTGTGCCCCAGCCTGCGTACTATTGGCGTCACTCACAGTCCCGCACCATTTTGCCCTGGGGGTTCTTCACATGTTCCGTACCGGTTTTCTCTCTGCCGACTTTTCCGCTGCCCGCCGGGGTGGCGGCCTGGGCGCCTTGGGCCTGGCTGCTGTTCTGGTGTTGGGCGGGTGTTCCGGTTCCGGCGATGATCCTGGTGCCGAAGCTGCTGAGGGTAATTCCAGCAGCGCGGCGCCCAGTGGCGGCAGCGCCGGTACTACGGCATCAGCCTCTGCGTCTGCAACCCCGACGCCCACGCCCACTGCCGCTGCCTACAAGCCGGCTACTGCTGAGGGTCCTGCCGAGAACGTTCCCCTGCCGGTAATGCCGGAACTGGCAAACGTGAAATCGAAGGAAGGATTGGAAGCTTTCGCGAGATATTGGTTCGACTTGGTCAACTATGGATATGAAACCGGTGATACGTCGCCGGTCCAAGAGTTAAGTGGGCCGGAATGTGAGTTGTGTGAAGCATTTTATGTCGCGATGGAAAAAGGATACAACGGCGAGGACTGGGTCCAAGGCGGAATGCTGACCATTGTGGCGTTAGGCACTGAGTTTGCCGAAACACCAAAAGGACGGTATCAGGTGATTCTTTCGATCAGGGAAGCTCCGGGTTTTGATCGGGGGCCTGATGGCGTAATTTACAGGGAACACACTCCGTCGAAATACTCGTTTGCGCAAATAATGGAAGCAACATACACGGACGGTAGTTGGGTTGTAGATCTAGTCGAGGGTATATAGCCCGATGGGATCTGTGCAGAAACTTCGAGTAAAGACTTTTCAAGTTCTTTATACTTGTACCTTGTTTCTGCTGTTCTGTGGAGCAAGCATCCTCAGTGCCTCCCCGTCCATAGCATTCAGTGGAGAGTTCGGCTGGGGAGAAAAGGGTGTCGGAGCTGGCGGAAAATGGGGCGAACCAGAAGGTACCAACGTTTGGACAGACGAGCCAGCCCTGCTGAATGACACGTACATCTACTCATATGATTTGGTTTGTTTCGAGGGGGATGTTGGGAACTTGCTTTGTCTGGGCGGCAACTCCTGCGATGAAGGCCCGGGTGGGCAGTACGTCCTCTGGACGCGCTCAGTAAGAGTTAACCCGCCCATTTGGGAAGAGTTCGAAGGTAATGGCCCAACCTGCGTTTACTCCGAGGATCCTGCGGCACTCCTTGAAGAAGTCACGGCCCTCCTACTTGCCGAGTTTCAGGAACACCCAGTACAGGCAGGAAGAGTGGCCACCCAGCCGGGCCCTCACACGATGAGAGGTGCGGAAACCAACATCTACGTGGATTCTCAGACTCAAATCATCAATACCGCGCTTCTTGGACAGGACGTGAAAATCGTTGCGACACCTACTGAGTACGTTCTTCACTATGGTGATGGGAGCAAAGGCGAGTTGACCTATGATCCAGGCAACTCACTGCCCGATCAGAGAATTGGAGAACGGACGGCGACAAGCCACGTTTATACAGCCACGGGAAATTTCCAGATCTACGCGACTGTGTACTTTAGCGCTGAGTATTCGTTGAACGGGGGCCCCATGATTCCCATCGACGGGCGTGGCATCTTTGATACCCCGCCCGAAAATGTGAGTGTCTGGAAATCCGAGTCCCGGAATGTGGCCGAAGATTGCCTCGTGAACCCAATTGGATTCGGATGCTAGCGACTCGCATCAGCTTTGCTAGTGCCCCTGAAATACGCAGAAGCTTTCCAGTCCTGAAACCCGGGCATGCTTCGCTTACCTCTAGTCTGCGAAGATTCGGGATGTGAAGCGGATGCTGGTGTCCTTGGGGGATACGCGCTGAGCTCCTTTTAGCAGGGTGTTCCCGGGTTTCTCTGGTGAGCTGTGGATAACTCCGTATGCTGTGCCCCAGCCTGCGTACTATTGGCGTCACTCACAGTCCCGCACCATTTTGCCCTGGGGGTTCTTCACATGTTCCGTACTGGTTTTTTCTCTGCCGATGTTTCCGCTGTCAGACCTGCCGCCCGGATGGGCGCGCTCGGACTTGCCGCCGTCCTGGTGCTGAGCGGGTGTTCGGGTCCTGATGGTGATCCTGGCGCCGAGGCAGCTGAGGGCGGTTCCAGCAGCGCGGCGCCCAGTAGCGGCAGCGCCGGTACGACCGAATCAACCTCTGCGTCTCCAACCCCGACGCCCACGCCCACTGCCGCTGCCTACAAGCCGGCTACTGCTGAGGGTCCTGCCGAGAACGTTCCCCTGCCGGTAGTACCGGAACTGGCCAAGCAAGAATCCAAGGAAGGCCTCGAGGCCTTTGGCGAGTACTGGTATGCGGTAAGTAATTACGGATTCGAAACGGGAGACTTGCAACCATTTGAGGACATCAGTGGGCCCGAGTGTATTGTTTGTAAAAGTGTTTTCGATATTGTTGGTCCGGGTTATAAGAATGAGGATTGGATAAGCGGCGGAAAGCTTGAAGTCTTGAACACTGATTCAAAATATGTACTGACAAGCAAGAACCTCTTTCAGGTGCTCGTGCAAATTCGACAAGATTCCTATGAGTATCGGGGCCCCAATGGACATGTCTATGATGTGAACGGTGGCCTACCCCCGACAACCGTGCATCTGATCGAAGCATCATACGTTAATGGAAATTGGTTCGCAGACAATGTTGTCGCAATTAAGTAGGGGCGCATGAAACTGCGGCCGACACTAACAATAACTATTGTGGTACCGAGAGACAGGTGATTACCAGGCACGGGTTGTTGTCTACTTTTCCGGTGAGTTCGCGATCAACGGTGGTCCCATGGTGCCGATCGAGGGACGAGCCGCCGTCCCTTCCGCACCGCAGACCATTAGTGTGTGGAAATCAGAATCTCGGAACGTGGCCGACGATTGCATTGTCAGCCCGGCAGGCTTCGGCTGTTGACGCCCTGCCTCCGCTTTCAAGATTGATGCCTTGAGCGTGGTCCGTCACTGTGGGAGCCCTTTGGGTTCTGTACGTTCCTCACCAACTATGCAGCGGTACGAAAATCGGTTTCCCTGCATCTTGTTTTCTTCACCTTCAGCAGCCGAGCGGTGGCATTTCCCCGGCGATATTCTCCGGAAAGAGTAGCCTGAGCTGGGTCGGGGACGATCTTGGTTCCTCCATGGTCCGTGGCCCCCTTGGAGGGGTCTTTCCGGGTTTCTCTGGTGCGCTGTGGATAACTCCGTATGCTGTGCCCCAGCCTGCGTACTATTGGCGTCACTCACAGTCCCGCACCATTTTGCCCTGGGGGTTCTTCACATGTTCCGTACCGGTTTTCTCTCTGCCGACTTTTCCGCTGCCCGGAGGGGCGGCCGCCTTGGTGCCTTGGGTCTGGCTGCTGTTCTAGTGTTGGGCGGGTGCTCCGGTTCTGATGGTGATCCTGGTGCTGAGGCAGCAGAGGGGGGTACCAGCAGCGCTGCACCCAGTGGCAGTGCCAGTGGTGCCAGTGCTGGTGCTTCAGTGTCTGCGTCTCCAATCGCAATGCCCACCCCGCCCCCTACTGCTGCCTACAAGCCGGCTACTGCTGAGGGTCCTGCCGAAAACGTTCCTCTGCCGGTAATGCCGGAATTGGCGAAGCAAGAATCCAAAGAGGGGCTCGAGGCGTTTGCCATATATTGGTATCAATTGGTCAATTACGGATATGAGACTGGTGATCCTGGGCTGGTCCGTGCTGTTAGTGATGATACCTGTTTCAATTGCCTCAGTTATTACCGGGTCCTCGGAGATGGCTATGCTGAGGATGATTGGATGCTTGGGGCTAAATTGCACGTACAGGATGTTAATTCCAACTTTGTTATGACAGATGAAGGAGCTTATCAAGCGACAACACTTATTTTACAGGATGAATTGCATTACTACAGTCCAGAGGGATATTTAGGGAGCGACACGGGAAATAGTGCGCCGGCTGTCCAGCTCATGGAGGCGTTATTTACTTCCGACGGGTGGTATGTAGTTACCCTCGAGACCCTGGAGATGTGATCTTGCAATGTCTTGGTCGAAGTGGCGAATAGGCCATATGGTTGTCCTGTCAATTGCGATTAGCAGTTTCTTTATAGTTCCTGCTGCTGCCAAGAATAGCGAAGGCGGTTGGGCTCCGGGAGGCGTCAAAGGGGTTGTGCGTCAGAAAGACCCAGTTACAGGCAACGTCGTCCCTGTTAACGTGGGGACACCCGAAAGCCTGTTTGGCTTTTACTACCGCCCGGTCTGCTTCGATGAGGAGAACGGCGACATCGATTGCTTGGCCGGTCAGCCCGTGGAGTGTGATGCTGCACCGGACGGACAATACGTGTGGTGGCACAGCGGCTTGAAGGCAACTCCTCGCGAGACCTGGCCCAGATACGGAGACACTCCGACCTGTATCTACACTTCAGATCCTGACGAAGTCGCCGCCGAGCTCGTCGGACTGGTCCTCACTGAATTTCAGACGGCGCCGATCGATCCCGGCCAGTTCACCCTGCAGCCAAGCCCTTTCTCCCTAGTCAATATGCCCACAAACCTGTATGCCGAGGCACATGAGCAGAGATTCGACATGACGTTGTTGGGGCAGACCATCCGTATTGAGGTGCGGCCTACTGAGTATGAATGGAATTACGGAGACGGAACGATATACGGGCCTTCGTCCCAGCCGGGTGGACCGCTTCCGGAGGACCATGTCGGGGACACCACGGAAACAAGCCATGTTTACGAGGAACCCGGCGATTATTTCGTATCCGTTGCCGTCTACTTTTCCGGCCGTTACTCGATCAACGGCGGCCCGATGATACCCATTGACGGACGGGCCCTGGCCTTTCCGCCGACCCAGACTGTTAGCGTTTGGGAAGCCGAATCGCGGAGTGTGGCTGACAATTGCCTCGTGAACCCAGCCGGCTTCGGCTGCTAGAAGTTCGGTGTTCCGGGCCGTGGGACCCGGAATAGCGTCCGCGGATCCTGCAGCCGTGCCGGGTAGTCGAAATCGGACCTGGCCATCTCCCCGGTCACCGCCACGGAGCGCGTCGCGGTGTCGTTCGTTAGCCGCACCGGTCCTACCGTCCCGACGCGCAGTGCATGGCGGTCCGGGCCCAGCAGAAGGACATCATCGCCGTCGTCCATGTCCTCCAGAAACCGTGCCAATTGCCGGCCCTTCTTGCCGGAAATAGGGGTTCCCTTCGCCGACAGCATCGGCAACACAATTTCCGCTTCATTGGAGGCACCTGTTGCAGGCCGGGCAACCCAGAGGGCATCACCCTCGGGTTCGGAAGGAAGTTCGGGATTCTCCGGCTCGGGCCATATATAGGGCAGTCCGCCGCGGGTTTCCGGAAAGAGCGGCCCGTACACCTCGGGTGACTTTGTGATCAGGTTCGACCGGTGGCTCTCGTGAAAGTCCGCGTCGCCGAACCACGGCGGCAGAGCGACGTCGTCGTGCGCAGCCGCAGGAGCGAACTCGAGAATCTGTTCGAGAACCGTGTCTGCATGGCCGCGGGCAACCCATTCCCGGGTCATGGCCAGCCCGTAGGCCGTCAGCGCAGGCACATACCCCATCCACATCTTCATCGCCGGATGGCTCTGCCAGCCGTAGTCGGGGATGACCAGGGCGCGGAGCACCTGTAGCGTCTCCACCCGCTGCTTGCCGAGCCGGGCCTGATCCAGGACGGTCGCGCTGCGGCTGAAGCTGTCGTACGGCAGGAACGTTTGCACAGGATCAGTGTGTCATTCGCGGCCCGTGGTTCTGGCCAGGGGCGCGGCGAGAATGAAGTCGCGGAAGGTATGCGGGCCAACGTCGAAGCTGCGCCGGCCAACCTTCGTAAAGCCGGACTTGCGGTAGAAGGCCTGGGCGCGGACGTTCAGATCATTCACTCCCAGCCAGAGCGAGCGGAATCCCTCCGCTGCGGCCGTTTCCCTTGCCGCTTCCATTAGGGCCGTGGCCAAACCGGAGCCGTGGGCGGCGGGATGGACGTAACACTTGGACAGTTCGGCTGTCGGACCCGGAACCGTCTGTAAGGCGGCAACCACTTCCGGATCCGCCGGGGGCAGGAAAACCAGCAGCGCATATCCCCGGATATGTCCGCCCTCCCGGATCACCAGCACCCTTATCGACGGATCAGCCAGGTAGGCCTCGAAGGCCTCTTTCGAGAGATTCGCGGCAACAAAAGCGGCACTGTCCTCAGGGGTGACCGCCGGAGGGCAGGCCAGTGGAAACGTCAGGGCCGCCAGCGCAGCCAGCTCTGCGGCATCCTCGGGGCGAGCAGGAGAGACGGAAACGGTCACGGATCCAGCCTAGGCACGGCGGCGGACAGAAAAACCAGCCCGCTAATACTCGGCATACATCTCCCCAACCCGCAGGTGCACGTCCGTCCGGTTGTCCGGCCCGGGAAGCGGACACGCCCAGGCTTCGTCATAAGCGCACGACGGGTTGTACAAAAAGTTGAAATCCAGGACCAGGCTCCCGGGGGCGGCACCGGGACCGAGGTCTGCACCCTTGATCGTGTCCAGCAGGTACCGGCCGCCGCCGTAGCTTCCGCCGTCGGCGCCGGACATCCCGTCGCGCACCGGCAGGAAAATTCCGCCCCCGTAGGTGGCCAGGCGCCACACGGCGAGCCGGCCCACCCCGTCTGCGTCCACCGTCCCCAGCCGGACAAACGGCACCACCCCGTCGGTTCCGGTGGCTACGTTCATCTCCTGGCCGGCGCCGTCGTCGTCTATCAGTGCGTCGCAGCGCAGATCCGGATCGTAGGCGCCGATCCGCAGGCCGTGGAAACGTTCGCGGGCGTGCGCCTTCAAAGGGGACGCCGGATGTTCGGCGAAGAGCTTGTCCCGTTCAGCGCGCCACAGCTCGTGGGCGTACGACGGCGAGACCTCCTGCGAGGTGAGCCTCACCTGCGCATACAGGCCGAAGACGCGACGGCGCCAATCCGCTGTCTGGAGGACCGTGACGGGAGAGACCATGGGTTCAGCGTAGTGTGTTCGGGTGACTACCGGACTCCTCATCGTCGTACTCGTGGCAATCTTCATTGGTGCCATTGCACAGCGGATAGCGGGCCTCGGCTTCGCCCTGCTCATTTCCCCGTTCCTGGTGATCCTTCTTGGATCACACGGCGGAGTGCTGATGGTGAACGTGTGCGGGCTGGTGTCCTCGTCGCTGATCATGCTGCGCGTCTGGAAGGACATCGACTGGAAGATGTACCGATGGCTGGCCATCCCGGCGGTGTTCGGCAGCATTCCCGCTTCAGCTGCGGCGGTGTATCTGCCGTCCGCCCCGATGGCAGTGGTTGTGGGCGGCATTGTCCTGGTGGCGCTGACCGTTTCGCTGCTGATGCAGCGCACCTCGGTGACGGTGACCGGCAACGGACCCAAGGCTGTGGCCGGCTTCATTTCCGGTGTCACCAACGCAGTTGCGGGTGTGGGCGGTCCGTCGGTAAGTGCCTATGCACTCATGGCCCGGTGGCCGCAGCGCCCGTTCGCGGCCACCCTCCAGCCGTTCTTCGTCACGATCGCCATTGTTACCCTGACCGCCAAATTGTCGCTGGACCCCGGACAGATGCCGCCGTTCGACGCCTGGGCGTGGGCACTGATCGCCCTCATGATCGTTGGCGGCATCTACGCGGGGGAGAAGCTTCAGCGCTTTATCCGCGATGATCAGGCCCGTGCCGCCGTCGTCATCTTTGCCTTCTTCGGAGCGGCAGCGGCGCTGGCCAAGGGCATTTTCGACCTCGCGGCCTGAGCCGGGCATTCGCTGGCTGAGCCGGGCAGTCGCTGGCTGAGCCGGCGCCGCCATCACTCACGCTGTCGACGTCGCCCGCAGTCTGAGCGGCTGAACCGACACGGCCCCTCCTGAACCGCCCGCGTCGCGGCGAATGGGACGATAGAGAAGATGAAACTCTTTACCCGCCCGAAATCCCCGGGTGTCCTACCCATGCCCCTGTGGCTGCAGGGAGTGGTCGAACTCGGCCAAGCTGCAGTCCTCTCCGCCCTGCTGATATTCCTGCCGCTGATTGGCGTCTGGTTTGCCGACGGCTTCACCGACCGTGACTTCGCATCGCTGGCCCGGCTGGGCGGGCAGGGCTGGCTCCTGATTCACGGTGTGCCGCTGACCCTGACCTTCCCCGCCGGAGCCGTGGGGCCCGCCGAGAGCACGGGGTTGCTCAGCCTGTTTCCGCTGGGCCTGACGCTCATCCCGTTCTTCCTGTCCTGGCGGGCAGGGCGGCGGCTGGCGAAGGCTTCCTATACGGACCAGCTCTGGCAGGCACTGCTAGGGGCGCTGGGCACCTATGCCGTTCTCGGCGGCGCTGCCGCCTATTTCTCCGCCAACGACGACGTCAGCATCTCAGTGACGGCGGGCGCCCTGATACCGCTCATTGCGGCAGGGCTGGGCCTGGTGATCGGCGCCCGGCGCGAGGCCGGATCCTGGGTGCGTCTGATCGGCGTGGATCTGACGGATTGGATCTCCCGTACCAGCCAGCACTCACGCTGGGCCGGTTCCTACGTCTGGGCGGTAATCCGCGCCGGGGCCGTCGGTATTACCGCCGCCCTGGGGTTTTCCGCCCTGCTTCTCACTGCCGCGCTGGTTATGAGCTGGGCCGAAATCGTTACTGTCTACCAGCACCTGGACGCCGGGCTCATCGGCGGAGCGGTGCTGACCGTCGTGGAGCTCGGGCTGATGCCGAACTTCCTCGGCTGGGCCTTGGGCTGGACATCGGGCGCAGGCTTCGCACTCGGAACCGGGAGCCTCATCAGCCCCATGGAAACGACCGTCGGCCCGCTGCCGGCCGTCCCGGTACTGGCTGCCCTGCCGGCGGGCGGCATGGAATACGCCATCGCCGCGCTGATGCTGCCGGTGGTGGCAGGCATGCTTGCCGGCTGGTGGTTCCTGCGCGAAGGAGAGAACCACTTCGACGAATGGCTGTCCCTGAAGATCAGGGCCCGCTGGTTCACCGCACCGGTTTCCACCCTGCTGCTGGGCGTTTTTGTGGGCCTGGTTTCCGGCATCCTGGCCGCGGCCGTGGTTCTCATTACCGGGGGTTCCGCAGGGATCGGCCGCTTTGTCGAGCTGGGCGCAGACCCGCTGTGGACGGGGCTCTGGATTGCCGCTGAGGTGGCCGTCGGCGTCGTCATCGGCTACGCCGTCGCGCCCTGGCTGGAACGCGAGGAGCGCTGACGGCGCGGGCCTAACGGTCTGCGGTTAGCGCGGCAGGAGTCCGCTGGTGAACTCCGACTGGCACTCGTCCTGCGCCTGCATGGTCAGCGCCCTGCCCATGCAGTTTTCCAGCTTTTCCGTGTTGTCCCAGGTGGCAACGGCGAGGCCGAGACCAAGGGTCATCACCACGGACGCCGCCAGCCCCAGGGTGGTGATGAACATTTGGGCCGGGCCGATGCCGTGGCGCACCACCTTGACGAGGGTCAGAATTCCGACGACGACGGCGGCAAGCGCCAGCGCGAGCGGCACGAGCTTCCACGGCAACGCCAGTCCGGAAGTGAGCAGCACGGCAATAACGAGAGCCACAAAAATCCGAAGGTAGCCGCGCGCACTCTGCTTCTGCTCGTCTGTAGCCGGCGTCTTTTGCGGTGCCGGCTGCAACGGCGAAGGAATCTGATCAGGGGTACGGCCGTCGTTGTTCATGGTTTAACCCTAGGGGACGCCTGAGCCTAAGGTTGACGCATGCGCATTGTTGTTCTCGTGTCCGGCACCGGTTCCAACCTTCAGGCTGTCCTGGACGCAGTGGCGGAGGGGACGCTCGACGTCGAAATCGCTGCGGTAGGGGCCGACCGTCCCGGCACTTACGGCGTGCAGCGCGCCGCGGATGCAGGTTATGAGACCTTCGTTGTGGACTTCCGGGCGTACAACCTGCGCTCCGACTGGAATCGTGCACTCACCGAAAAGGTGGCCTCGTATCACCCTGACGTTGTGCTGTCTTCCGGCTTCATGCGCATCGTCGACGAGCACTTCATTAACACGTTCGAGGGCCGCTACCTCAACACCCATCCGGCGCTGCTTCCCTCGTTCCCGGGCGCGCACGGTGTCCGTGACGCGCTGGCCTACGGGGTGAAGGTCACCGGCTGCACCGTGCACATTGCCGACGCCGGCGTGGACACCGGCCCCATCCTGGCCCAGGCCGCCGTGGAGGTGCTGGACACTGACACGGAGGAGACGCTGCACGAGCGGATCAAGATCCAGGAGCGGCGGCTGCTGCTGGAGACCCTGGACCGGATCAGCGCCGAGGGTCTTCCGGTTTCCTAGCTCAGTCCAGGGCCGCGCCCTTTGTCTCCGGCGCAAACCGCAGCATCCAGATCACGGCCAGGACCACCAGGGCACCGGCCAGCGCGAACGAGAGCGGCAACCCCAAATAGGGCCACATGACTGACACAAAGATCAGCGGCCCGAGCCCGGCGCCAACCCGCGAGACCGTCGACGCCCAGCCGAATCCGCTGCCGCGAAGTTCCGTGGGATACAGCTCGGACACGTACGCGTAGAGCACCGGGATGGCTACCTGCACCACAAATCCGTAGGCCAGGAGCCACGCAGTGGCAGCTGCGGGAACATCAAGGACCAGGGCGACGATGATCAGGATGACTGCCGAAAGCGGTCCGGTCACCGCCAGAATCCATTTGCGCCCCACGCGTTCCACCAGCAGCGCTGCCGCAACAACTCCCAGGAGCCCGACGGCGGCCATGCCCGAGGTGGTCAGGAAGGCCGCGTACTCCTTGAAGCCTGCGTCCACGAGGATCTTCGGCATCCAGGTCAGGGCCAAGTAATAGACCAGCAGGATGGTGAAAAAGAGCGACCAGGCAGCCACCGTGATTTTCCAGCTGTACCGCCACAGATCTGTCAGCTGGGCAGCGACGGCTCCCATGGAGAATCTGGCCGCCGCCTCCGGAGCCGGTAACCGCCACTGGGTGACATCGGAACCGGTGCGTTTAATCAGGTCGTTGATGACTGTTTCCGCCTCCGCCGTGCGTCCCTTGCGGACCAGGAACAGCGGTGATTCTGGGACTGACCGGCGGACCCAGAACACCAGCAGCGCCGGCAGCACCATGATCAGCATGGTGTACCGCCAGTCGGCGAACGTCGCCATGATCAGTGCCGACGTCGCTCCGCACAACGCAGCGCCGACCGGCCACCAGCCGTCCATGGCGGTGAGTACCCTGCCCCGCTGTTTCCGTGGCGTGAATTCACCCACCAGTGCGTAGTCCACCGGCACACATCCGCCCAGGCCGAAGCCGGCCATGAAGCGGAAGATGCAGAACCAGACGATGTCGGGGGAGAAGGCCCCCAGAACCGTAAAAATGGAAAAGATCAGCAGTGTGGCGCTGAAGGCCTTTTTGCGGCCGATGGCATCGGCGATCGAGCCCCAGACGAACGCTCCAATGGCCATGCCCAGCAGGTTTGCTGTACCAATCCATGCGGCCTGTGCGGGCTCCAGCGCCCAGTGCTTGGATAGGAGCGGAATCAGGACGCCGTTCAGGGTGACATCCCAGGCATCGAACATGAATCCCAGACCGCCAATGATGAAGATGCGTCCCTGAACCTTCCACTTCCAGGGCAGGTCCTGGACCACCTGGTCGCCGGTAGGCAGGGTGTCAGTGGTTGTCATCGGGAGAGTGGCCTTCCGCGGGGTGGTGGATGCGGGTACGGCCCTCGGCGGCCGGTCCGAGGAAACTGTATAACGGCGAACGGACGATCCGGGAAAGCACGGCGTTGTGCCGGCAACTGTCGGTGTCGTGGAGCAGCTGACGTTCGGTCAAAGAGACGAGGACGTTGCCCGACGGCGGACGACGGCGGCCGACGGCGGACGACGGCCGTGGTGGACGCCGGCCCTCATGCGCAGATGAGGGGGAAGGGAGGCAGACGACGGCGGAAGCGGCGGATCCGGGAGGCACAAGCCGGCGGTCCACGTTTCGAGATCCTGCGCCTGACTCACTTCGTGTCAGCGGCTCTGTACCTGGGTCCGTGACCAGAATCTTCGAGTAAATGACCAGTAGGTCGATTGCGCGAAAACAGTGGCCTGAATCACTAAAATAGAAGCTATGTACTACTCGACAATCTCCGCGGACGGCAGCAGGCTGCCTCATCCTACTGCTGTGCCCGGGTCTCTGCCCGGATCCAAGAGTAGGGGCGGATCGGGTTCGAAGAATAGTGGCAGGACCTTGGATGGGGGCAGGGGCCGGGAGATAGCGCCCGGGCTGCTGGAAGCTTCAGACCCGGTGGAGAACCTTGCGGTGTTGGAAGCGACGGAGCGGGTTCGGCTGATCGATGAGATCCGTGCTCTGGAGGACCTCAAGAATGTCATCACTGCCGCGCAGGCCCGTGCCGCGGCTGCCTTTGATGCTTCCACCCGCACCGCCCAGGCCGCCGCCGGGCTGAAGGCTGATCAGCTGGGGAAGGGTGTTGCCGCGCAGATCGCCCTGGCCCGGCGGGAGTCCCCGCACAACGGGGCGAAGCTGCTGGGCCTGGCCCGGATCCTCACCACGGAAATGCCCCATACCCTGCACGCGCTGACTATCGGTGTGATCAGTGAGTGGCGGGCCACGATCCTGGTCCGGGAGACTGCCTGCTTGTCCCTGGCCGACCGGCAGCGTGTTGATGAACTGGTGGCCGGGAATCCGGGTGGGTTGGAGCAGCTCGGGGACCGGCAGCTGATAGCGAGGATCAAGTCCCTGTCCTACGGTCTGGATCCGCATGCGGTGGTGAAGCGTGCCGCGCATGCGGTCTCGGAGCGGTTTGTGTCCTGCCGGCCGGCACCGGACACCATGACCTGGGTGACGGCCCTGCTGCCGGTCGCCCAGGGAGTGGGCGTGTATGCGGCCCTGACGCGGGAAGCGGACCGGCTCCGCGCAACCGGAGACCCGCGGTCGAAGGGCCAGATCATGGCCGATACGTTCGTGGAACGCTCCACCGGGCAGGCTCGGGCGGAGGATGTCCGGGTTGAGGTGCAGCTGATCATGACGGATCAGGCCCTGCTGCACGGAATCCTGCCGCCGGAAGACGGAATCTTGCCGCAGGAGGACAAGGCCCAGCGGAAACAGGAACGGCACCAGGAAAAGGCGCAGCAACAGGAACGGGCGCAGAAACAGGAACGGGCGCAGAAACAGGAACGGGCGCAGGAACAGGGGCAAAGCCGGGACCGAGAGTCAGTGGAAGCCGCAGGCTCCTTTGTCCCGGACGGGGCGGAGCCGGCGATTCTGGCCGGTTACGGGATCGTTCCGGCGCAGTGGGCCAGGGACTTGATCCGCGGACCAAACCCAGCGGAAGCAGAGCCGCATCATCCGGATAGATCACCTGACAGTACCGGCAGCACCGGCGCCTGTTGGGGTACGCCTCCGGCCCGCCCGGATCCGCGCACCGAAGTCTGGCTCCGCCGCCTCTACGTCACACCGGACACCGGACAGCTCACCGCGATGGATTCCCGGGCCCGGCTGGTACCCCGCGGTCTGGCCCGGCTGATCGCCGCACGGGACCAGGTTTGCCGGACCCCGTGGTGCGGAGCACCCATCCGACACTACGACCACGTTCAGCCCGTCCGCGAAGGCGGGCCCACCAGTGCGGAGAACATCCAGGGCCTGTGCCAGGCCTGCAACCAGGCCAAGGAAGCACCAGGCTGGGAAGCACGCGTTGAAGTTGCCGCTGCCTGGACACCGCCGCCGGAACGGCACACGGTTCTCACCAGGACACCCACCGGACACACCTACCGCTCCACCGCGCCGAAGCTGCCGGTCCAGAGCCAGTAACTTCCAGCCGGGAAAACGGTATTACGGCAGCTGGTCCCGGTCAGCGCTTCACACTCTGCCCGCTACGGGTGTGTGACCTAAACTGTAGCCACCGACACCCCCTGATTTTGGAGATTTGCGTGAGCTCACAGCCGCTGAACCGTGTTCCTATCCGCCGGGCCCTGATCTCGGTCTACGACAAGACGGGACTGACGGAACTTGCGCAGGGCCTGGCCGCAGCCGGAGTGAGCATCGTATCCACCGGCTCCACCGCTAAGCAGATCGCTGCGGCCGGCGTTGAGGTCACCGAGGTTGCCGACGTCACCGGATTCGCGGAATGCCTCGACGGCCGGGTCAAGACGCTGCACCCCCGCATTCACGCCGGAATCCTTGCCGACCGGCGCCGCGAAGACCACGTGACGCAGCTGGAAGAGATGGAAATTGAGCCCTTCGACCTGGTGGTCGTGAACCTCTACCCGTTTGTGCAGACGGTAAAGTCCGGAGCCAGCCAGGACGAGGTTGTCGAGCAGATCGACATCGGGGGACCGTCAATGGTCCGGGCCGCAGCTAAGAACCACCCCTCGGTCGCCGTCGTAGTGGACCCGGAGAAGTATTCCGACGTCGTGACGGCAGCGGCAGAGGGCGGATTTGACCTCAGCCAGCGACGCCGCCTGGCCGCTGAAGCGTTCGCCTCCACAGCAGCCTATGACAACGCCGTAGCGGCCTGGACCGCGGAGCAGTTCGGTGACGGAACCGCGGAAGGCACCAGCTGGCCTGCCTACACCGGCCTGGCGCTGGAGCGGTCGGAGGTCCTGCGCTACGGCGAAAACCCGCACCAGGACGCTGCCCTCTACGTGGACAAGAGTGCCCTGCCCGGAGTTGCCCAGGCAGACCAGCTGCACGGCAAGGCCATGTCCTACAACAACTACGTGGACGCGGACGCCGCGCTGCGCGCCGCCTTCGACTTCGATGAGCCGGCCGTCGCCGTCGTGAAGCATGCAAATCCCTGCGGTGTTGCGGTCGCTTCCCCGGATGCAGCCGACCCCATCGCAGATGCCCATGCGAAAGCCCACGCCTGTGATCCGGTCTCCGCTTTCGGCGGCGTCATCGCAGCCAACCGAACCGTCACCGCCGGAATGGCCGCAACGGTCCGGGACATCTTCACCGAGGTTGTCATTGCCCCCGATTTCGATCCTGAAGCTGTGGAGATGCTCTCCGCGAAGAAGAACATCCGCCTGCTGACCCTGCCCGAGGGCTACGGCCGCAATGCAGCCGAGTTCCGGCAGGTCTCCGGAGGCATGCTGATCCAAAAGTCAGACAAGATGCAGGCAGAGGGAGACAACCCCGAGAACTGGACGCTCGTGTCCGGCCCCGCAGCTGATGACGCAACGCTGTCCGATCTGGCCTTCGCCTGGACCGCAGTCCGCGCTGCCAAGTCCAACGCCATCCTTCTGGCTAAGAACGGCGCCTCGGTGGGAGTGGGCATGGGCCAGGTCAACCGGGTGGATTCCTGCCGCCTCGCCGTAGAACGGGCCAACACCCTCGGCGGCCCGGACGACGAACGAGCCCGCGGTTCCGTTGCTGCCTCCGACGCATTTTTCCCCTTCGCAGACGGACTGCAGATCCTGATCGACGCGGGAGTCCGCGCCGTCGTCCAGCCGGGCGGATCCATCCGCGACAACGAAGTTATCGAAGCCGCAAACGCTGCGGGCGTGACCATGTACTTCACCGGCGCCCGGCACTTCTTCCACTAGAACACGGCCTCGTCCGCGGCCTGGCTGCGGGACCGCCGGAGTAATCTGCGGTCCCGGAGTTTAGGGCGCCTCTAGTGGGCTGTGGCATAGTTGGACACAAATACAGACCAAAAAGACGGGCTCCGTCATGCCACAAGTCATGCTCCGGTGCCCACCAACACACAAGGAGATCGTGTGGCTGACAAAATCAAGGTTGTGGGTTCTGTTGTAGAACTCGACGGCGACGAGATGACCCGCATCATCTGGCAGTTCATCAAGGACCGCCTGATCAACCCGTACCTGGACGTAGACCTGAAGTACTACGACCTCTCCATCCAGAACCGCGATGCCACTGATGACCAGGTCACCATCGACGCTGCCAACGCCATCAAGGAACACGGCGTGGGCGTCAAGTGCGCCACCATCACTCCGGATGAGGCACGTGTTGAAGAATTCGGCCTGAAGAAGATGTGGGTTTCCCCGAACGGGACCATCCGCAACATCCTCGGCGGCGTCGTCTTCCGCGAACCGATCATCATTTCCAACATCCCGCGCCTGGTCCCGGGCTGGAACAAGCCGATCATCATCGGCCGCCACGCACACGGCGACCAGTACAAGGCCACCAACTTCAAGGTCCCCGGTGCGGGCACCCTGACGCTGACCTACACCCCCAAGGACGGCGGGGAAGAAATCAAGACCCAGGTTGTCACGTACGGTGACGACGGCGGCGTGGCCATGGGTATGTACAACTTCAACGACTCCATCCGCGACTTCGCCCGGGCGTCCTTCGCCTACGGCCTGCAGCGGAACTACCCGGTGTACCTCTCCACCAAGAACACGATCCTGAAGGCCTACGACGGCCAGTTCAAGGACCTGTTCCAGGAAGTCTTCGACGCCGAGTTCAAGGACCAGTTCGAAGCAGCCGGCCTGACCTACGAGCACCGCCTGATTGATGACATGGTTGCCTCCGCGATGAAGTGGGAAGGCGGCTACGTCTGGGCCTGCAAGAACTACGACGGCGACGTCCAGTCCGACACCGTGGCACAGGGCTTCGGCTCGCTGGGCCTGATGACCTCCGTGCTGATGACCCCCGACGGCAAGACCGTTGAGGCCGAAGCAGCCCACGGCACGGTCACGCGCCACTACCGCCAGCACCAGCAGGGCAAGCCCACCTCCACGAACCCGATCGCCTCGATCTTCGCGTGGACCCGTGGCCTGATGCACCGCGGCAAGCTGGACAACACCCCCGAGGTCATCAACTTCGCGGAGACCCTCGAAGATGTTGTCATCAAGACGGTCGAGTCCGGCAAGATGACCAAGGACCTCGCGGCCCTGGTCGGCCCGGACCAGGCCTACCTGACCACCGAGGAATTCCTCGCTGAGCTCGATGCCAACTTGAAGACCCGCCTGGGCTAAAGTCCGGACGCTTCAACGCACGACGACGGCGGCGCCTCACCTTCACGGGTGGGGCGCCGCCGTCGTCATTGGTGCCGGCGGTCGCTAGCTCCGTTCGCTAGCTCCGGGAGTCGCCGGGGTCCCTAGATGCCGGAGCCCTGGTCGCCCGAAGAGCCCGAGCCGGAAGAGCCGGAGCCCGACCCTGAAGAACCGGAACCGGACTCCATGGAGCCGGAGCTGCTCGAAGCCGACGAGCTTACCGATTCCGAGCTGGACTGGCCGCTGATGGTGTTCGAATCCTTGTAGGAGGAAGACACCTCGATCTTGCGGGGCTTCGCCCTTTCGCTGACCGGAATCAGAACGCTGAGGACGCCGTTCTCGTACTTGGCGGAAATACCCTCAATATCAATCCCCTGGCCGAGGTTCAGCTGGCGCAGGAACGAACCGGATTCGCGTTCCCGGGTTAGCCAGGTAACGCCGTCGGAGGCCTGGATGGTGCGTTCTGCCCGGATGGTCAGCAGCTGGCCGTCCACGTCCACATCGACGGAACCCGGGTCAATGCCGGGCAGATCGGCATTCAGGATGTAGTGGTCGCCCTCTCGGTAGAGGTCAATGGGCATCAACCGCAGCCGCTGCCGCGGATCCAGCAGGGCTCCTGCCATACGGTCGAGTTCGCGGAATGGATCAAACTTCATGGCCATCTGTCATCAACTCCTTACGCCCACCTGCACGGCAGGCGAATCGATATTCGGAACTTCAGAAGGGTCGATAACTTGAGTCACATCGGCTCAAGAATGAAATTAGATTAGCACTCTCCATGGGGGAGTGCCAGAACCGGAACGGTTTTCGTGCCCCGGGCAGCAAAACTTTCCCGGCAGGTCCGGCTCAGTCCACCGGCCACTCATGGACGGGGGCGTTGGTGTGCATGTTTTCCCAGTACCGGCGGGTCATTTCCGCCAGTGCGGGCCTGCGGTCCAGGCCTTGGCGCTCAAGCCTGCGCAGGTAGGCAATCTGCCAGGATGCTCCGTTTTGTTCGGTGCGTGCCCGTTCCCTGATGACATCGAGATACCGGCCGATCAGGTTGTCGTCGACGCCCAGCTCCCGGAGCCCGGAAGCCGCCTGCGGAATCAGGTGCCGGATGATCAGTTCGGCGACAGGGGTTTCGCCAATGCCCGGCCAATAGACGGTTGCCTCCAGCCCCGACCGTGCGCAGGCCAGGAAGTTGTCAGCCGCACTCTTGAAGGCCAGCCGGCTCCACAGCGGCCGGTCCGCGGTGCGGAGGTGCTGGACCAGGCCGTAAAAGAAGGCGGCATTGGAAACGACATCAAGAACGGTGGGGCCGGCCGGAAGGATCCGGTTTTCCAGGCGCAGATTGGGGGTGTGCTCGCCGGGGTCATATATGGGGCGGTTCCACCGGTAGACCGTTCCGTTGTGCAGCCTCAGTTCCGGGAGCAGGGGGGCCCCGGCGGCCGTTGAGCCTCCGCTGCTGCGTGACAGTTCCGGCAGGAGCGCCGGGAAGTAGCGGACGTTTTCCTCAAACAGGTCAAAAATCGAGGTGATCCACCGTTCGCCAAACCACACGCGGGGCCGCACCCCCTGGTTCCTCATCTCGGGAGGGCGGGTATCGATGGCCTGCTTAAAAAGCTCGATGCGGGTTTCGTGCCACAGAATATGTTCCAGGAAGACGGGGGAGTTGGCGGCAAGGGCCACCTGGGGAGCGGCAATGATCTGGGCGGCGTTCCAGGCCGGGGCGAAATCTTCCGGGCTGACCTCCAAATGAAGCTGCACGGAGGTGCAGGCAGCCTCAGGGGCAATGTTCTTGGCGTAAAAGGACAACGGCTCCGTACCCCGCAGGTCCACGTGCACATCTTCACCGCGGGCCTGGAGAACCGACGTGTTCAAGGCCGCATAGCGCTTGCCCGCGCTCAGCCATTCCTTGTCCTCGAGCACTGCAGGCTGGAGGGTCGGCAGGATCCCGACCATCAGAATCTCCGTCTTCACCTCAGCGGCACGCGTATCTGCCCGGTTCAGTTGAAACCGGAGGGAATCTTCAAGGTCCCTCAGGCCGGACCCCTTGATGGACAGCGCCGGGTGGTTCATCTCGATGTTGAAGGCACCAATTTCGGTCTGGAAGGCCGGGTCCGCGATCTTCTCCAGAACTGCAGTATTCCGGAGCGCAGGAGCAAAGTCCTGATTGGTCAGGTTCAGCTCCAACTCAAGCCCGATGCTGGAGGTGTCTGCGAACTGCGCGGTGGACAGATATCCGGCAAAGCGGTCGAGGTTCTCGAGCAGTCGCTGGCGGTAACGCGTGCGCTGCTCGCGGCTGTAGGTTTTGCTGTTCACTTCGGCGCCCATTGTTCGAACATAACCATGGGGGCCGAAGGATGTATAGCGTGCAGAGCGGGGAAACCCGAAAAAGTCGGGCCCGGAAAGGAAAATGACGTCCGGCCTGTCGGGCTGTCCCGGCCGGGCGGAATCTCCCGGCCGGGATCTGCCGGTTCTAGGACCGCAAGAGGCCCTGGAGGACGTTGCTGGCCCGCTGCATTTCACCGTGCTGGGCGCCCATGACGATCACTGCGCCGGAGAAAAGCGGGATGGACCACTGCAGCAGCTTCAGCTGGCGCTGGGCGGACTGCAGTTCCTTGGAGGCGGCGGGGTGCGGTTCGGTTGCGCCCACCGCACCCTCTTCGGAGTACTTTTCCACTTTTCGCCCGACGATGCCGGCGTAGAGGGTCACCAGTGCACCAACCACGGTAACGCCGGTCTTGTAGATGGTTGCCGACCCGACTCCCTCCTGCTTTGCGACGCGGCCCTTATTGTCCCCGACGAGCGCCAGCCCGGCCACGAAATGCGAGATGATCGCGGCTGACTGAACAGGGGCCCATTTCTTCCACCCCAGACTGGAGAGCCGGGTGCGCTCTGCCGGGTCCTTGGCCTCGGCGGCCGCGCCGTTGAGCCCAATGGCTCCCATGAGCGAACCTCCGAACCACGCGGCCGCGGTGAGGTCATGCACGGACCGGGCAAACAAATTTCCTGCCACTGGAATCTCCTCTTGCTTCGGATCGGATTGAGCATTGGATGGGACTGAGTAAACCGACGCCCGGAGCGCCGGTCAGGCCGCCAGCAAACCACGTGCTCCCGGAGCTCCACAAGGGTGCCGGGCCCGTCCGGCAGGGCTACCACACAGGGTGTGGCCAAGGGTTAACAAAAAACCCTAAGTGTGCTTACTTCGGCTTTACTAATGGGTACTAAGTGTGCTTATTATCGAGTGTGTTCGGTGTAGCTGATCTTCATCGGCAAGGATTCTGATTCTTCATCCGCAACGATTCATGAAAGAGAGTGACGATGACGGAAAACGAGTGGCCCAGAGACGGAAGTCATGCCGCAACCACGGCCCAGGACAATTCATCCGATGCCACGTCCGCCAAAGCGGGCGCAGCTAAGGAACAGGCTGCTGGTCTCGCACAGGACGCCGCAGGAAGCGCGCAGCACGTAGCGGAAACAGCCAAGTCCGAGGCCGCCGGAGTTGCCTCTGAAGTGACCGCCAACGCCCGGGACCTGTTTGACCAGGCCCGGAGTGATCTGACCAACCAGGCCGGTGTCCAGCAGCAGAAGGTCGCTGAAGGTCTCCGCTCCGTGGCAGGCGAGCTGCAGTCCATGGCGGATAATTCCGATCAGCCCGGCGTTGCTTCGGACTTGGTCCGGCAGGCAGCCGAACGTTCATCCTCCGTTGCCTCCTGGCTCGACAACCGCAACCCCGGCTCCCTGGTCGACGAAGTGAAGTCCTTCGCCCGGCAGCGGCCGGTCGCGTTCCTTGCCATCGCTGCCGGTGCCGGGTTCCTGGCCGGCAGGCTGAACAAGGGGCTGAGCGCAGGGGTTCCCGAGAGCCCCTCCACTGCCGGCCGCGGAGCGGGAACGGGAACGGGAACGGGAACGGTAACAACGCCCGAGACGATTTATCCTCCCGAGCCTCCTACCCAGCCCACCTACGCCGGAACGGGAACTGTCAACGCGGGGGGAGTGGCAGCCGACCCGTTCGCCACGGAACCCACGCATCCCGCAGGGCAGCCGCCGGTATCGGATGACCAGCTGCCGGCATCGGGGACCCGCGCCAGTGATCCTTTTAGCGGTGGTCGGCACTGATGAGCACAGAAATCCCTGAACCGCCCCCCACAAAGGCCGAGAGTACATCTCTGGGAGATCTGCTCGGTCAAGTGACGCAGGATATGTCCACTCTGATGCGTCAGGAAGTGGAACTGGCGAAGGTCGAGCTGAAGCAGTCCGCCACCCGTGCGAGTAAAGGCGCAGGCATGTTCGCCGGCGCCGCAGTGGCCGGCTACTTTGTCCTCCTGTTTCTCTCCATTGCGCTCTGGCAGGCTCTCGGGCACCTGATCGGTCTCGGCTGGTCAGGACTCGTGGTGGCCGTGATCTGGGGAATTATCGCCGCGGTCCTCGCGATGCGCGGACGTACTGAGATGCGGAAGATCAAGGGCATGCCCCAGACGTCGGAGACCCTTCAGGAAATTCCCGGAACCCTTAAACCGAATGAGGACCCACGATGAGCGAAAACCCCGACGCAATACGAGCAGACATTGAAGAGACCCGCCGCCGGCTTGGAACCAACGTGGACGCCGTAGCTGACAAGGTCACCCCGTCCCACATTGTTCAGCGGCAGACCGACAAGATGAAGGACGCTGTTTCCGGCGTCAAGGACAAAGTGATGGGAGCTGCAGATTCTATGACGGACAAGGTTCAGTCCGGCACCGGTTCAGCAACCGACGGCGTCTCGCGCGCCGGATCGGCAGTGGGCGAGGCGCCTCAGAAGCTCACCGCGAGGGCCCAGGGAAACCCCATTGCTGCCGGCCTGATCGCCTTTGGCGCCGGGCTTCTGGCGGCTTCTCTGATTCCCGCCAGTGAGAAGGAGCGCGTTGCCGCAGACAACATCAAGACGGCAGCGGAGCCCCTGACGACGCAGGTCACTGATACAGCCAAGGAAATGGCGCAGGGCCTCAAGGAACCCGCGCAGGAAGCCATGGAGAACGTCAAGGCGACCGCCACTGAGGCTGCCCAGAACGTCAAGCAGGAGGGCCAGGGCGCTGCCGGCGATGTGAAGAGCAAAGCCACCGATGCCCAGGACAACGTCCGCAACGCCTGATCAGTCCTGCCGCTGGCCGAAATCGCACACCGCACCAACGAAGAAAGCGGTCCCGCTGTCCGCGGGGCCGCTTTCTTCGTTGGTGCTCGAATCCGGGAGCAGCGGGCCTAGCTGCGCAGTTAGACCCGCAGTTAGACCCGCGG
The DNA here is from genome assembly GCF_054792395.1 of Arthrobacter sp. Z1-15. Lineage (NCBI taxonomy): Bacteria > Bacillati > Actinomycetota > Actinomycetes > Micrococcales > Micrococcaceae > Arthrobacter > Arthrobacter sp. Z1-15. The sequence continues at coordinate 893,506 of NZ_CP096454.1, forward strand.
CAGTTAGACCCGCTGAGCAGCTAGGCGCTGCGCGGGCCCGGAAGCGATGCGGCGCCGTCGTTCGTGTAGTGCACCCCCATCTGTGCGCGTGCCCGGTCAAAGAGCCGCATGGTTTGCAGCGAATGGTCCCAGCTCATGGTGGGGGACTCAGGCAGGCCGGATTGGATGCAGCGGGTGGCTTCACGCAGCTCATAGGTGTAACCGTTGCCGATCTGGGGAAACCGCTCGATCCGCTGCTCGCCCCGATGAGGAGCGACGGTCAGTTCCACCGGGTTGTGCAGCGGCGCACCGGTCCGCAGCCACCCCTTGGTCCCGCAAATTGTGGCGGTGCGGGTGCCCAGGGAAACCAGCGACGATATCAGCTGGGCGGCGGCACCGGATGGATACGTCAGGAGCAGGGCGTTCTGCCGGTCGACACCGTCATTGGTCAGGGTGCCCACGGCTGAGACGCCGTCCGGAAACCCCAGCGCTCCCACGGCCAGCGTCAGGGGATATACGGCAAGATCCAGCAGGGCTCCGCCTCCTGCCTGGGGATCCAGCTGCCGGCTGCCGCTGCCGGCCGGAGCCTGGAATCCCAGATCCGCCTGTACCCATTGGACTTCGCCCAGCTCCCCGCGGGCGATGATCTCCCAGACCCGGTTGACGCAGGGCAGGAACCGCGTCCACACCGCCTCCATCAGGAAAAGCCCGCGGGCGGACGCAATACCGATCAGATCCTCAGCCTCCCGGGCATTGATGGTCAGGGATTTCTCACAGAGCACGTGTTTTCCGGCCATTAGCGCAGCCCTGGAAATCTCATAGTGTTGCGCATGCGGAGCAGCAACATAGACAACGTCAACCGCCGGGTCATCAATCAGCTGGCGGTATCCCTTCCCCCTTTCGTTGTCGAAGCAGGCACGGGTAATCCCGAAACGGTCCGCAAATTCCTCAGCAGATGCTTCGTGCCGCGAGCTCACGGCCTGCAGGACGGCATCTTCGAGGCGGGCGATATCTTCCGTGACCTTGGCGGCAATGTCACCCGTCGCCACCACGCCCCACCTCAGGGTTCGCCCGGTTTTCCGGATCGGACTGGGAGCCCCCGCAGCTGCGCAGGGAGGAGCGGGAATGTGCGGGACGTTCATGGTCCTCTTCTCTGAGAAACAGACGCGCGGTTCGGTCGTGCATGCAGCCGGCCCAGCTGGCCGGTGACGATCGGCACCGGCTGTCCGGCCGAACCATCCAAGGCTCGTCGGCCCCGTCGCGGGCGACGTCGATCGTCCCGATAGACCGTCCGTCGCGGATCTTCGTGATCGAGTCGGCGATCCGCTCGATCTCCTTCAGGGCTGCAGCGGAGTCATCGCTCTTCGCCTCGCGGACGGTGGGGGACACATCGGAAAGGGCCTTGGCCCCGGGGAACTCCTTGGTGACGGAGCGCCTTGCCAGGATGGTCGGGTGATCCGGCATGAGTGCCTCCCGGGGACTTCATTGTCGCTGCCTCTGGCTACACAGCTAAACCCCGGCCCGGGGCCGTCGTCAACAGCGCGACGGCCCGCGGGGCACGCACCCGCGCTAATGGCTGCGGGCGCCCTGCCCTACCTGCAGCGCATCACGGTGTGCCGCTGCCGTGACAAGGTAATTGGCCGCGTTGGCCTGCACCCCGGCGAACTCCTCGTCGGTGAGGGAACGCCGCACTTTGGCGGGGACACCGGCCACCAGGGAGCGCGGCGGAATGATGGTGCCTTCCAGGACCACGGCGCCGGCAGCCACGAGGGAACCCGTACCCACAACGGCCCCGTTCATGACGGTTGCGCTCATGCCGATCAGGCAGTCGTCCTCGACGGTGCAGCCGTGGACCACGGCGTTGTGCCCGATGCTGACGCGTTCGCCCACAGTGGTGGGAAAGCCGGGGTCCGCGTGGAGCACCACGTTGTCCTGCAGATTGCTGCCGGCACCGACGCGGATGGCGTTGGAGTCCCCGCGGACGCAGACGCCGTAGAAGGCGCTGGACCCGGGCGCCATAACGACGTCGCCGATGAGTGAAGCTGTGGGAGCGAGGAAAACGGACGGGTCAATGTCCGGGGTGCTGCCCCGGAGCGAAATAACGTTAGCCATGCGGTTAGCCTAGCCGGAGCGGCACCCGCATCAGTTGAAGACGATGGTCCGCTTTCCGTCCAGCAGCACGCGGTGCTCGGCGTGCCACTGCACAGCCTTGGACAGGGTCCGGCCTTCGACGTCGCTGCCCAGTGCGACCAGCTGCGGCGCTGACCGGGCGTGGTCCACCCGGATGACTTCCTGTTCGATAATCGGCCCCTCGTCCAGATCGGACGTGACATAGTGCGCGGTGGCGCCGATGAGTTTTACGCCCCGGGCATGAGCCTGGTGGTAGGGCCGGGCACCCTTGAACGAGGGCAGGAAGGAATGATGAATGTTGATGGCGCGGCCGGAGAGGTCGCGGCACAACTCGTTGCTGAGGATCTGCATGTAGCGGGCAAGAACCACGAGTTCGATGTCCAAGTCCTGCATCAGCGCCCGCAGCTGGTCTTCCGCCGCTTCCTTGCGGCCCGGCTCCACCGGGATGTGGTGAAAGGGAACGCCGTAGAAGGCAGCCAGCCCGGCCAGGTCCTGATGGTTGGACACGATGGCCGGGATCTCGATGGGCAGCGTTCCGGCACGCTGGCGGAAGAGCAGGTCATTCAGGCAGTGCCCGGACTTGGAGACCATGATGAGGGTCCGTACCGGCGCTCCGGCGGCGTGCAGCTGCCACTCCATCCCGAATTCCCGGGCCACCGGCGCCAGGGTGTCCCGCACTTCGGCGTGCGTTCCGGGCGCGGTGAAGTCGACGCGCATGAAGAAGGTACCGGTTTCCTGGCTGCCGTACTGCTGGGACTCGGTGATGTTTCCGCGGGCGGCGACAAGGCCGCCGGAAACGGCATGGACGATTCCGGGCTGGTCCGGGCAGGACAGGGTCAGCGTGTAGGCGGAAGAGCTCGGGGCGGGGGCCGAGACAGCGGAGGAAGCGGGAAAGTCGGTCACCCTTCAAGGTTACCCGCCGGCGGGGCCCTCCTTTAGGCTAAGGAAATGGACGTAACCTTCATGCTGCTCTCCGATAAGGACGTCGAGGAGCTGGTCAAGTTCCTGACCACCAACAGTTTTCCGTACCACCGGATCACCGCGCCGTCGGAGGAGCTGGTGCGTCAGCTGGTGATGGACGGGCGTTTTGACGCCGACGGCGTACGCACCTATTGGGTGTACGGAGACAACCAGCGGCTGGGGCTGGTGATCGTGGAGCGCCTGGGCAGCCAGTGTCCGACCTTTGACTTGCGGCTGGTGGAGGAAGCCCGGGGCCAGGGCGCCGGGGTGCCGGTTCTGCAGGCACTGACTTCCATGGTCTTTACCGGCCAGCCGGAGGCCCACCGGTTTGCGGGGCGGACCCGGGAGGACAACATCGCCATGCGGAAGACCTTCCTGCGTGCCGGGTTCCTCAAGGAAGCCCACTACCGTGAGGATTGGCAGCTGGACGAGGGCGGACGGATTGCTTCGGTCACGTACGCGATACTGCGCCGCGACTGGGAGCGGGGGAGCCGGACTGAGTTCTCCTGGGAGGACGTGGAATAGCGGCCTGGCCCGGGCGGCCGGAGACCCCGGCGCCCAGCAGGTCCAGGGCAGCCGTCGCGGCAGCCCGCCCCGCGCGCGTGGCGCCAAGCGTAGAAGCAGACTCGCCGTAACCCACCAGGAACAACTGCGGAAGCCTGTGCACCTGCGGTCCGTTCATGCGGATACCGCCTCCGGGTTCGCGCAGCCGCAGGGAGGCCAGATGATCCAGAGCCGCCCGGAAGCCCGTGGCCCAGAGAATAACGTCCGCCTCGGCGGTACTGCCGTCGGCAAAGACCACTCCGTCCGCCGTGATCCGGGTGAGCGGACCGCGGGAGACGAGGACGCCGTCGTCGATCCCTGCCTGGTATTGGGGCGTCAGCGGCAGCCCGGTGGCGGCCACGACACTCAGTGGAGGAAGCCCGCCGCGGGTGCGCTCGCTGACCCGCTGTTCGACCTCCCGGCCCCATTCCGTATCAAAGGGCGTCCGGGTGAACTCGGGCGGGCGGCGGGTGGACCAGACCGTCTGCGCACCGGCGTCATTTAGCTGCAGCAGGAACTGGAGCGCGGAGGTTCCGCCGCCCACCACCAGCACGCGGCGGCCGGCGAAATCCGCGGCGCTGCGGAAATCATGGGTGTGCAGCTGGAGTCCGCCGAAGTTCTCCTGCCCGGGATAGCGGGGCCAATAGGGCTTGTCCCACGTTCCGGTGGCATTGATGACAGCCCGTGCCTGCCATGCTCCGCTGTCGGTGTCGATCCGCAGCAGCCCGCCGCCGTGTCCGTCCCTGTGGTCGTCCCTGTGTCCGTCCCTGTGTCCGTCCCCCGTGGCAGAGACCTTGAGCACCCGCACCGGGCGCTGCACGTTCAGCCCGAATTCGGCCTCGTAGTCTCCGTAGTACCGGCTGACGACGGAAGACGCCGGCTCCCGGGGATCCGGAGTGCCCAGCGCCGAGCGCGGCAGGTCATGGATGCCGTGGACGGAACCGAGCGTCAGCGAATCCCACCGGTGCCGCCATGCCCCGCCCGGCCCCTCGTTCGCGTCAAGCACCACAAACCCGGACCCGGCTACCAGCCCGCGGCGCTGCAGGTAATAGGCGGCGCTCAGCCCGGCCTGGCCGGCTCCAATCACCGCCACGTCAACAGTTTGCTCCTGCACCATCCGCCTGCCCTTCATTCGGTCCTTCCCAGGTTGCTTCAACCGGCGAGCACCCGGTGCCTATTCCGCAGTGCCTGATTCCGTAGGCGCTTCCGAGTCCGGATACGACACACAGGGGTGTCCGCCGCACCTGATCCGGTACGATGAAAAAGTCGCAACTGGCGTTAGGTGGACCACCACCAGGGAGCGGCCAAGCATCACAGACCACGGATCGCACGCCTGGGCCGGAGGTCAAGCCACCCTCTGTTTGCATGCCCGGACGCTCCCGTTCTTCAACGAGTGCGGGGGTGCCGGCAGGTAGCCTGACCCATAGAACCCCTTTCCCAGGAGATCCTTGTGAGACTGTCCACCCAGTCCGTGACCGACGCGAAGTTATCCGACGTCGATCCGGAAATTGCCGCCGTCCTGAATGATGAACTGGCCCGCCAGCGCAACACCCTGGAAATGATTGCGTCGGAGAACTTCGCGCCGCGGTCGGTTCTGGAAGCCCAGGGATCGGTCCTGACCAACAAATATGCCGAAGGATATCCGGGCCGGCGCTATTACGGCGGCTGCGAGCACGTTGACGTTGCCGAGAATCTGGCCATCGAACGGGTCAAGGCCCTGTTCGGCGCCGAGTTCGCCAACGTCCAGCCGCATTCCGGTGCATCCGCCAACGCGGCGGCGCTGGCCGCCATGATCAAGCCGGGTGACAAGCTGATGGGCCTGAACCTGGCCCACGGCGGGCACCTGACCCACGGCATGAAGCTGAACTTCTCCGGCAAGCTCTACGAGGTTGCAGCGTACGGCGTGGACGAGCAGACCTGCCGCGTGGACATGGACAAGGTCCGGGAGCAGGCGCTGGCCGAACGCCCGCAGGTCATCGTAGCCGGATGGTCCGCCTATCCCCGGCAGCTGGATTTCGAGGCTTTCCGCTCCATCGCCGATGAGGCGGGCGCCTTGCTGTGGACCGACATGGCGCACTTCGCCGGGCTCGTGGCCGCCGGCCTGCACCCGAACCCGGTGCCGGCTTCCGACGTCGTCACCTCCACCGTGCACAAGACCCTGGCCGGCCCCCGCTCGGGAGTGATCCTGGCCAAGGAGCAGTACGGCAAAAAGCTGAACTCCAGCGTCTTCCCCGGCCAGCAGGGCGGGCCGCTGATGCACGTCATCGCTGCCAAGGCCGTGGCCTTCAAGATTGCCGGCTCCGAGGAGTTCCGGGAACGGCAGGAACGCGTTCTCGAGGGCGCACGGATCATCGCCGAGAGGCTCACCGCGCCGGACGTCGCCGAACACGGGGTGTCCGTCCTCACCGGCGGCACCGACGTCCACCTGATCCTGGTTGACCTGCGCCGCTCCGCCCTGGACGGCAAGCAGGCCGAGGATCTGCTGCACTCCGTGGGAATCACCGTGAACCGCAACTCGGTTCCGTTTGATCCCCGCCCGCCGATGGTCACCTCCGGACTGCGCATCGGCACTCCCGCCCTGGCAACCCGCGGCTTCGGTGCCCGGGAGTTCACCGAGGTGGCCGAGATCATTGCGGCCGCCCTGAAACCGTCCCCCGATGTCGAGGCACTGCGGGCGCGGGTCACCGCGCTTGCCGAGAATTTCCCGCTGTATCCGGGACAGGAAGAGTGGTAATCAGCATGGAGAAGGGAACCAACATGGAAGGCTCCATCACGGCGGAGAACACCGGCACCCCGGAGAGCTCCCCTGAAGAGACCGAGGAAAACGGTGTGAACCTGGGCTGGGAGAAGAAGGAAAAGACCGATTTCGGCACTCCCGTGGCCGCTCAGATCCTGGACGGCCGCAAGGCTGCGAAGGACATCAAGGATGAACTGGCGCAGCGCGTGGCGGTCCTGAAGGACGAACACGGCGTCACCCCGGGGCTGGGAACCGTGCTGGTGGGCGATGACCCCGCCTCGCACTCCTACGTGGGCGGCAAACACAAGGACTGCGCGCAGGTGGGCATCAACTCCATCCGCCGCGACCTGCCGGCAGACATCAGCCAGGAAGACCTGGAAAAGGTCATCGACGAGCTGAACGGGGATCCGGCCACCACCGGCTACATAGTCCAGCTGCCGCTGCCGGCGCACATTGACACCAACGCCATTCTGGAACGCATCGCTCCGGAAAAGGATGCCGACGGCCTGCACCCGGTGAATCTGGGACGCCTCGTGCTGAATGTCAGCGAACCCATGACGTCGCCGCTGCCCTGCACTCCGCACGGGATTGTCCAGCTGCTGGTGCGCAACGGCATTTCGCTCAACGGGAAAAAGGTGCTGGTGGTGGGCCGCGGCGTGACCGTCGGCCGGCCGCTGGGCCTGCTGCTCACCCGCCGCCCGATCAACGCGACGGTCACCCTGGCGCACACCGGAACGGTGGACCTCTATGCGCACCTGCAGGAAGCCGACGTGGTGGTGGCTGCCGCCGGGTTCCCGGAAATGATTCGGGCAGAGGATCTCAAGCCCGGAGCGATTGTCCTGGATGTGGGGGTCACCCGGGTCACCGACCCCGAGACGGGCAAGACCACCCTCACCGGCGACGTGGAGAAAGCCGCGGCCGACGTCGCGTCCTGGATTTCCCCGAACCCGGGGGGAGTGGGGCCCATGACCCGGGCCATGCTGCTCTCCAACGTGGTGGAGGCGGCTGAGCGCGCAGCGGGCATCCTCGCCTAACTGTTCCTCAGGTCGGGGCTGGTGCACTACGCTGTTCGAGTGCCGCAGATCACATCAGCCCCGACTGTCCCCAAGACCGCCTCCTCCACCGTCATCTCAGCCCGGAACCTCCGCAAGACCTACGGTGATTTCCATGCCGTGGACGGCATCAGCTTCGACGTCCCGGCGGGGGAGTCCTTTGGGCTCCTCGGCCCCAACGGCGCCGGCAAGTCCACCACCATGAAAATGATCGGCGGCGTGTCATCGCGCACGTCCGGCGACCTCACCGTCATGGGACTGGACCCGGACCGGTACGGACCCGAAGTGCGCGCCCACCTGGGGGTGGTGCCGCAGCAGGACAATCTGGATGAAGACCTGCGTGTGCGCGAAAACCTCCTGGCCTACGGCCGGTACTTCGGCCTGCCCAAGAGTTACCTGGGGCCCAAGGCCGATGAGCTGCTGGAATTCGCCCAGCTGACGGACAAGGCCAAGGACCGGATTGAGTCCCTCTCCGGCGGAATGAAGCGGCGGCTGACCATCGCACGGTCGCTGATCAATGATCCCAAGATCCTGCTGCTGGACGAACCGACCACCGGCCTGGACCCCCAGGCGCGGCACATCCTCTGGGACCGGCTGTTCCGGCTCAAGGAAGCCGGGGTCACGCTGATCCTGACCACCCACTACATGGATGAAGCGGAGCAGCTCTGTGACCGCCTGGTGGTGGTGGACAAGGGCAAGATCATGGCGGAAGGATCTCCTGCTGCCCTGATCCGTGAGCACTCCACGAGGGAAGTGCTGGAACTGCGCTTTGGTTCTGAGCGCAACACCACGGTGGCAGGTGAACTGGAAGGAATCGGGAGCCGGATCGAAACACTCCCGGACCGCGTCCTTATCTACGCAGAGGACGGCGAGGCGGCCCTGGAAGGGGTCAGCTCCCGCGGGCTGCATCCCATCACCTCGCTGGTGCGCCGATCTTCCCTGGAAGACGTGTTCCTCCGGCTTACCGGTAGGAGCCTCATTGACTGAGCGCCAGCTTTCAGGCGCGCCGGCGGGGGAAGAGGGGGCAAACCGGCATCCCGTGCTGGGACTGCGCTCTCCGCTGACACCGGAGCAGACCGCATCCCGGACCCGGCGCTTTGGTGCCATTTACTACGCAGAGCACTGGATCCGGCGCATGCGCGGCTACGGGTGGACCGTGCTCATGACGGCGGTGGGCACCCCTCTGGTGTACCTCTTTGGTATGGGCGTGGGGCTGGCGTCGCTGGTGGACACCGGTGACGCGACGTTCGACGCCGGCGACGGGACCACGGTCTCCTACCTCGTCTTCGTGGCTCCAGCCCTGCTGGCCACCGCCGCCATCATGGTGGCGGCCGAAGAAAACACCTACATGGTGATGGGCGGCTTCAGATGGCAGCGCACTTACTACGGTCCCAACGCGTCGCCGCTTTCCAGTAATCAGCTGGTGGACGGGCACCTGATCGGCTTCTCGGTCCGGATGCTGATCACCACCGCCCCGTACTTTGTGTTCCTGCTGCTCTTCGGTGCAGTGGAGCAGCCGGGCACCGCCTGGCTGATGATTTTCACCGCGATCCTTGGCGGCGTGGCCTTCGGCATGCCGCTGATGGCCTACAGCGCGTCCCTGGAGCAGGACAAGGGGCAGTTTGCCATGGTGCAGCGCTTCATTGTGATGCCGCTGTTCCTGTTCTCCGGCACCTTCTTTCCACTGGAATCCCTGCCCGGGGCCATCCGCTGGATCGGCTGGATTTCTCCGCTGTGGCACTCCACCGAGCTCGGCCGGATCCTCAGCTACGGCTACGCCGAGGCTCCGGCACTCACGGCGGTCCACGTGGCGTATCTGCTGCTTCTCGGCTTTGTCGGCTGGGTCCTGGCACGCCGGAACTTCACCCGGAGGCTGGGAAAATGACCGCAGAAAACACGACGGCGCCGCCGCGCCTGGCACCCGAACAGCTGGATCCGAAGGGCCGCTTCCTGGGATCCCTCTATGCCCGAAACATCCGGGCGGTGTTCGCCCGCGGGCTGAAGGCCACGTGGGGCAGCAACTGGGCCGTCATGCTCAGCGGGTTCGTGGAACCGGTGCTGTACCTGATGGCCATGGGCATTGGACTGGGTTCCCTGATTGGCACCGTTGCCGGCCCGGGCGGCGAAGAGATCGGGTACGCGAACTACATTGCCCCGGCACTGCTGGCCGTTTCAGCAATGAACGGAGCCGTTTACGACTCCACCATGAACGTGTTCTTCAAACTCAATTACGCCAAGCTCTACGAAGGCATGCTTGCCACCTCGCTGGGGCCCCTCGACGTCGCACTCGGGGAAATCCTGCTGGCGCTGCTCCGCGGTGCCATGTACGCAACGGGCTTCACAGCTGTCATGGCGGCCATGGGGCTGGTGACTTCTCCCTGGGCGCTGCTCATGATTCCCGCTGCCGTGGTGGTGGCCTTCGGGTTTGCCTCCTTCGGCATGGCGATCACCAGTTGCATGAAGACCTTCCAGCAGCTGGAGTGGGTGAATTTTGTCATGCTGCCCATGTTCCTGTTCTCCGCCACGTTCTATCCGCTGAGCGTGTACCCCCAGGGCCTCCAATGGGTAATTCAGGCGATGCCGCTCTGGCATGGAGTGGAAATGATGCGCCAGCTCAGCGTGGGCATGCTGACCTGGGCAACCGCCGGCCACCTGCTCTACTTCGTGGTCATGATCGGTTTGGGTTTGGTGGTCACGACGAGTCGTCTTCGGTCCCTGTTTTTGAAGTAGCAGCCAGTTCCTGCCACGCCCTGCGGAAAACCTGCTCGGTGGGTTCGCCGAAAAGCACGAACTCCACGGACCGGACTGTACGGGCCGGATAATCCCGAACCGTCCGCAGGGCCACCTCGGCCACGGTTGCCGGGTTCCAGCCGTAGACGCCGGCGCTGACGGCGGGGAAGGCCACCGTTTCGGCGCCGAGTTCTTCGGCAACGTCCAGGGACCTGCGGAAGCAGGACTCCAGCAGCGCCGGGTCGGTTTCCCCGGCCCGGGCATTGGGGCCGACGGTGTGGATGACCCAGCGTGCCGGCAGCTCGAAGGCGGGGGTGGCCGCGGCTTCGCCGGTGGGAAGGCCGCCGGGCCAGGAGCTGCGCCGCAGCTCGCGGCAGGCTGCCAGCAAGCCCGGCCCCGCCGCACGGTGGATCGCTCCGTCCACGCCCCCGCCGCCGAGCAGCGAGGAATTAGCGGCGTTCACTATGGCGTCCGCAGTGCTGGCGGTGATGTCTCCGTTGCTGATGCGTATCTGCATCCGGCCAGTCTTCCACCCGGCCGGGCGGGCGGACCAGTCGGGCAGCAAAGCGTTCCGTCCCGGTGCCGAACCTTCCGAAACAGGGAACGGGGCCGGATCATGGGACGGGAGGGTGCCGCTGCTTTGACCGCACCCGAAGCTCATCGCCCTGACGACTGCAGCGCCCGGGGCGGAAACCGGAGGAATGACCATGGCTGACCAGTTTGACGGAAAGACGGCTCTTGTGACGGGGGCCGGGTCGGGAATCGGCAAAGCGACCGCGGTCGCGCTGGCTGCGGAAGGTGCCGCCGTCGTGGTGAACGACCTCGATCTGGAGGCCGCGCAGGCAGTGGTCAACCAGATTTCGGAAGCAGGGGGAACCGCCGTGGCGTCAGTCGGGGATGTGGGCAGCGCCGACGATGTCAAAGGCGCGGTGGATACCGCCGTGAGCGAGTTCGGCGGCCTGCACCTGGCGTTCAACAACGCCGGCATCAGCGGACCGCTGGGCCTGGTCACGGAGATTGACCTGGAAGGCTACCGGCGGGTTATCGACGTGAACCTGAACTCCGTGTTCTACGGGATGTTCTACCAAATCCCCGAAATGCAGAAGGCCGGCGGGGGTTCGATCGTGAACATGTCCTCCATCCTTGGCCTGGTCGGATCCGCCACCGCCGTCCCCTACGTCGCCGCCAAGCACGGCGTGACCGGTATGACACGCGCTGCGGCGCTGGGTTACGCCAACCAGGGCATCCGCATCAATTCGGTGCATCCCGGCTACATCGACACCCCGCTGCTTGAAGCACTGCCGGAGGAAGCCTATGCCTCGCTGGTGGGGATGCACCCGGCCGGGAGGCTGGGCACCGCAGACGAGGTGGCGCAGGTTGTCCTGTTCCTGCTCTCGGACCGGGCGGCGTTTGTCACCGGTGCCCAGTACGCCGTGGACGGGGCGTACACCACGCAGTAAGCTGCCGCTGCACCCGGCCGCCGTGCTGTCCGAGCCCGCCGGCCACCGTCCTGCGAGCAAGGAGAACGCTGATGATCGGATCCTGGCATGCCACGGTCTTTGACTGCCCCGACCCGGACGCGCTTGCATCCTTTTACGAAGACCTTCTGGGCATGATCCGGGTGGAGCACGAGGCAGACGGATCCTGGATCACCATCGGCGATGCACCGGACCGGCCGGCGCTCGCCTTCCAGCAGGTGTCCGGCTACACGCCGCCGCAGTGGCCGGGGCAGGACATTCCGCAGCAGCTGCACCTGGACGTGAAGGTGGCCGACCTGGACCTGGCGGAGGCGCAGGTCCTGGCACTGGGGGCCACCGGAATGGACAGCGGCACCGAGTCGTTCCGGGTTTTCCTGGACCCCGCCGGCCACCCTTTCTGCCTCGTGGCGTGGTAGCCGCCGGCGCTGCGATTTCGCCCCGGGAGGACGGTTTAACGGCTGGGCTCCGAGTTTGAGACAATGAAGCCATGCAGTCGCTCCCCAACGGCAATAAGCCGCAGCCCACGTCCAAAGCCCGCCGCGGGGTGAGCCAGAAAATGGCGACCTACGGTATGACCCTCATGCTGATCGTCTTCCTGGTGGCCGTGGTATTCGCGGCGAATGAGAACGACGTCGTGGGGTGGCTGGTTGTCATCATCTCGCTGGGATGGCTGTGCCTGTTTGCGTTTGTGGTTTTCAGCGTCCGCGGGGCGGCCCGCAAAGCCGGCGCGAAGCTGGCCGAAGCGCAGGACACTCTGACCCGTGCCGCGGGAGGAACGCCGTCGGTGCAGGTTGTTGACGAGTCCACCACCATCCGCGACCAGAAGCTGGATCACAGTTTCAAGATTATCGAGGTACAGTCCCGCGTGATCCGTGACAACCTCGGCAAGGACGAGGGCCAGGTCAGCCGCGCCCTGGAAACCATCGAAATCACGTCCCACAACGCGCGTTCAATGATCAAAAAAGCCGACGGCGGCCCGGTTGAGGGCACCCTGGTGGACTAGCGGCGTCCGCCCCGCTTTCCCCACGACCGCACGCAGGGGCCCCACTGCGGCCCGCGGTCAAAGATGAACCGCATTGCTACTGAGGAGTATGGTTATTCGCGTGAGTTTGGCATCAGCAGGAGAAGCAGCCGATCCGGCAAAGGCACTGCGCATTGCGACAGTGAACGTGAACGGCATCCGTGCCGCCTACAAGCGGGGCATGGCCGACTGGCTGGCGGAGCGCGAAGTGGACATCCTCTGCCTCCAGGAAGTCCGCGCGCCCGACGCCGTCGTCCGTGAACTCCTGGGCGACGAATGGCACATCCTGCACGCCGAAGCCGAAGCCAAGGGACGCGCCGGGGTGGCCATCGCCTCCCGGATCGCCCCCGCAGCCACCCGTGAACACATTGGCGATGATTACTTTGCCCTGTCCGGACGCTGGGTCGAAGCTGACTTCAAGATCCCCGTGGACGGCGCGGAGAAACTCCTGACAGTGATTAGCGCCTACGTCCATTCCGGCGAGGTTGACACCCCCAAGCAGGTGGACAAGTACCGCTTCCTGGACGTTATGGCGCAGCGGCTTCCCGCGCTGAAGCAGGAGAGCGACTTTGTCCTGGTGGTGGGGGACCTGAACGTCGGGCACACCGAACTGGACATCAAGAATTGGAAAGGCAACGTGAAGCGGGCCGGGTTCCTCCCCGAGGAACGCGCTTACTTTGACCGGTTCCTCGGCCAGGAGATTGGCTACGCCGATGTGGCCCGCAAGCTGGCCGGCGACGTTCCCGGTCCCTACACCTGGTGGTCCTGGCGCGGCCAGGCCTTCGACAACGACAGCGGCTGGCGTATTGATTACCAGCTGGCAACGCCGGAATTGGCGGAACGCGCCGTTTCCGCCGTCGTTGACCGTGCCGCCACCTACGACAGCCGCTTCTCAGACCACGCTCCTGTAGTGGTCGACTACCAGTTCTAAGGGTCAAAACCATGAGCACATCCACCGCTTCCGGCCGCCAGCGCATCCTGTCAGGGATGCAGCCCTCCGCCGACTCGCTGCACCTGGGCAATTACCTCGGCGCGCTGGTGAACTGGGTCCGGCTCCAGGAGGAGTACGACGCCTACTTCTTCATCCCGGACCTGCACGCGATCACCGTCCCGCAGGACCCCGCAGATCTGCGCCAGCGCACGCGCGTCACTGCCGCCCAGTACATTGCCGGCGGCGTCGATGTGGACAAGGCCACCCTCTTTGTACAGTCCCAGGTTCCCGAGCACGCGCAGCTCGCCTGGGTCCTGAACTGCCTGACGGGTTTCGGGGAAGCCTCCCGGATGACCCAGTTCAAGGACAAGCAGCAGCGGTTCGGCGCCGACGCAGCCTCCGTGGGCCTGTTCACCTACCCGATCCTGCAGGTCGCCGACATCCTGCTGTACAACCCGCACGGCGTTCCCGTGGGCGAGGACCAGCGCCAGCACGTGGAACTCAGCCGGGACCTCGCCAAGCGTTTCAACTCCCGCTACGGCGAGACCTTCACCATTCCGGAGGTCTTTGTCCAGAAGGCTGCCGCCAAAATCTACGATCTGCAGAATCCGGCAGCGAAGATGTCCAAATCCGCCGCGTCTCCCGCCGGGCTGATTAATCTGCTGGACCCGGACAAGGTGATTTCCAAGCGCATCAAGTCCGCTGTGACCGACGACGGTACGGAGATCCGTTTCGACCGTGAGGCCAAGCCCGGTATCTCCAACCTGCTGTCCATTTACTCCCTGGTCTCCGGGCAGAGCGTGGACACGCTGGTGAAGGAATACGAAGGAAAAATGTACGGCCACCTCAAGGTCGATCTGGCTGAGGCTGTTACCGAGCACATCCGCCCCATCCGTGAGCGTGCGCTGTACCTGCTCGAGGATCCGGCGGAGCTTGACCGGCTTCTTGCGGTGGGCGCCTCCAAGGCGAGGGAAACGGCATCGGTTACACTGGCCGATGTGTACAACAAAGTAGGCTTCCTACCTTTGGGCTCCACCGCGGTCTGACCGATGAGTCTTTGGAATCCACTGGTCCAGGCAGATACCGCCGGCGGCGTCGTCGACGGCGTTACTGACGAGCCCGGGTGCACCTGCGTGGGGATCGTCATCGCAGTTCCGGAGCCGATGGCCACGGAACTGCGGAACGCGAGGGCTTCCTTCGGCGACCCAATGGCAGCGGTTATTCCGGCCCACATTACCGTGGTGACCACCACGGAGACGGATGACTGGGACGCGTCAGCCGAACACGTGCGCAGGGTGGCGGCCAACCACGCACCGTTTGATGTTTCCCTGCGCGGCACAGCAACGTTCCGCCCCGTCTCTCCGGTGGTATATCTGCAGCTCGATGAAGGGTATGACGAGTGTACGGCCCTGCATAAGGAAATGCAGAGCGGCCCGCTGGCACGCAATCTGCCCTTCCCGTACCACCCCCACGTCACGGTGGCCCACGACGTCAGCGACGCCGGGATGGACAGTGCCATGCATACACTGCGCCACTATGGCGCCCGCTTTACTGTGAACACGATCGGCTTGTTCGAGCACGATGCCACCGGCCTCTGGAAGCTCCGCGAGGAAGTGGAGCTCCGGGGCTAGCCGGGCTCAGCCGCTCCGTCATTTCCTGGCAGATAGACGGCGGCCCACGCGGCGATAATGTCGGCGGCCCGGCTGGTTTGCGCCCGGTCCACCATCAGGTGGTCGCTGCCTTCGAGCGAAATAAAATTTCGGGGGTGCCTCGCCAGCGAGAAAATCTCGCTCGCATTGTCGATGCCGACGGTGTTGTCGCTGGGGGAGTGCATGACGAGCAGCGGCAGGTGCAGGTCGCTGATACATCCGCTTAGGTCATGCGACGACAGGTCCTGAAGGAGCTCCTCCCGGATCTGCAGGTTCCGCCCGCCCAGGTCCACCTGCGCGGATCCCTGGTCGCGGATGGTCTGCATCTCGTCCTCGAACAGGTGGAGGACGTGGGAAGGACGGGACGGGGCGCCGATCGTCACCACGGCATCCAGTTCCGGAATGCTCCCGGCGGCGGCCAGGACCGCCGCACCGCCGAGCGAATGCCCGATCAGCAGGGAGACACTCCGGCCCTGCCCGCGCAGGTAGTCAACCGCGCTCTGGATGTCAGCCACCTTGGTGCTGAACGTGCCCTCCTCCCAGGCTCCGCTGGAACCGCCCAGACCCGCCGCATCGTAGCGCAGGACGCCGATTCCGTGCCCGGCCAGGGCCTTGGAGATCCTTGAGGCCGCAGCGCTGTTCTTGCCCAGCGTGAAGCCGTGGCAGAACACCGCCCACCCGCGGGTTTCGCCGTCGGGCACATCGATCGTGCCGGCCAGCGTGGTGTCGTTGACGCCGGGAAAGGAAACGGATTCAAACGTTGGCATGGACTTACCTTAGACGGGGGAGTTGCGGGGGGCATGGGAAAGGCGGCGTCCCTGGTCCTTCTGGACCGGGGACGCCGCCTCTGCCGGGGGTGGTTCTGCTAGACCGAGCGGCTCAGGATGGCCTGCTTGACCTCGGCGATGGCCTTGGTGACCTGGATGCCGCGGGGGCATGCCTCGGAGCAGTTGAAGGTGGTGCGGCAGCGCCACACGCCTTCCTTGTCGTTCAGGATCTCCAGGCGCATGTCTCCGGCGTCGTCACGCGAGTCGAAGATGAAACGGTGCGCGTTCACGATGGCGGCGGGACCGAAGTACTGGCCGTCGGTCCAGAACACCGGGCACGAGGACGTGCACGCCGCGCACAGGATGCACTTGGTGGTGTCGTCGAACCGTTCGCGGTCCTCGGCGGACTGCAGGCGTTCCTTGGTGGGCTCGTGGCCCTTGCTGATCAGGAACGGCATGATCTCGCGGTAGGACTGGAAGAACGGCTCCATGTCCACGATCAGGTCCTTCTCCACGGGGAGGCCCTTGATGGGCTCCACGAGGATGGGCTTGGACGTGTCCAGGTCCTTCAGCAGCGTCTTGCAGGCCAGGCGGTTGCGGCCGTTGATGCGCATGGCATCGGAGCCGCAGACACCGTGGGCGCAGGAGCGGCGGAAGGAGACGGAACCGTCATGCTCCCACTTGACCTTGTGCAGGGCGTCCAGCACGCGGTCCGTGCCGTACATGGTCAGCTTCCACTCGTCCCAGTATCCTTCGTCAGATACCTCCGGGTTGTAGCGGCGGACCTTGAGTGTGATCTCGAACGAGGGAATTTCCCCGCCCACAGATTCCGGCAGGTCGATCTTGGAGGCCGGCTCCGCAATTTCCGTTGTCATTAGTACTTCCTCACCATTGGCTCGTAGCGCGTGAAGATGACCGGCTTGGTGTCCAGTCGAATGCCCGCGGTGTGCTCGGCGTTGGCGGCCTCGTCAACCTTGTACGCCATTGAATGCTTCATGAAATTCTCGTCGTCGCGCTCCGGGAAGTCCTCGCGGAAGTGCCCGCCGCGTGATTCTTCGCGGTGCAGGGCTGCCACAGTCATCACCTTGGCCAATTCCAGCAGGAAGCCCAGTTCCACGGCTTCCAGGAGGTCCAGGTTGAAGCGCTTGCCCTTGTCCTGGACGCTGATCTTCTTGTACCGCTCTTCGAGCGAGGCAATGTCGGTCAGCACCTGGTTCAGGGTGTCCGCCGTACGGAACACCTGCATGTTGGCATCCATGGTGTTCTGCAGGTCCCGGCGGATCTCAGCGACCCGTTCGGTTCCCTCGGAGTTGCGGACCAGGTCCAGCAGGGCAATCGTGGTGGCTTCCGGATCTTCCGGCAGGTCCACGAAATCAGCGGTCAGCGCGTATTCGGCGGCGTTGATGCCGGCGCGCTTGCCGAAGACGTTGATGTCCAGCAGCGAGTTGGTGCCCAGGCGGTTGGAGCCGTGCACGGAAACGCAGGCTACTTCACCCGCGGCGTACAGACCCGGAACAACCGTGTCATTGTCCTGCAGGACCTCGGCCTTGATGTTGGTGGGGATGCCGCCCATGGCGTAGTGCGCGGTCGGGAAGACCGGCACCGGCTCCGTGTACGGTTCCACGCCCAGGTAGGTGCGGGCGAACTCGGTGATGTCCGGGAGCTTGGCGTCGATGTGCGCCGGCTCCAGGTGCGTCAGGTCCAGGAGGACGTAATCCTTGTTCGGTCCGCAGCCGCGGCCTTCGCGGACTTCGTTGGCCATGGAGCGGGCCACGATGTCACGCGGAGCGAGGTCCTTGATGGTCGGGGCGTAGCGCTCCATGAAGCGCTCACCCTCGGAGTTGCGCAGGATGGCGCCTTCTCCGCGGGCTGCCTCGGAGAGCAGGATGCCCAGGCCGGCGAGGCCTGTCGGGTGGAACTGGAAGAACTCCATGTCTTCCAGGGGGATGCCGCGGCGGAACGCGATGCCCATGCCGTCACCGGTCAGGGTGTGTGCGTTCGAGGTGGTCTTGAAGACCTTGCCGGCACCGCCGGAGGCGAAGACCACGGACTTGGCCTGGAAGACGTGCAGTTCGCCGCTGGCCAGGTCGTAGGAAACGACGCCGGCCACGCGCTTCTGGCCAAAGCTGTCCGTGACGGTCAGCAGGTCCAGCACGTAGTACTCGTTGTAGAACTCCACATTGTGCTTGACGCAGTTTTGGTACAGCGTCTGGAGGATCATGTGGCCGGTGCGGTCGGCGGCGTAGCAGGCACGGCGGACCGGAGCCTTGCCGTGGTCGCGGGTGTGGCCGCCGAAACGGCGCTGGTCAATCCGGCCTTCGGGCGTGCGGTTGAACGGCAGGCCCATCTTTTCCAGGTCCAGCACGGCGTCGATGGCCTCTTTGGCCATGACCTCCGCTGCGTCCTGGTCTACGAGGTAGTCGCCACCCTTGACAGTGTCAAAGGTGTGCCATTCCCAGTTGTCTTCTTCGACGTTGGCCAGCGCTGCGCACATGCCGCCCTGAGCCGCACCAGTGTGCGAGCGGGTGGGGTACAGCTTGGTCAGTACCGCCGTGCGTGCGCGCTGGCCGGATTCAATGGCGGCACGCATACCGGCGCCGCCGGCGCCGACAATTACGACGTCGTACTTATGGACCTGCATACCAGATGCTCTTTCTGTTGAAACTTGGAAAAACGTTCGTGTTGTCCGCGCCCCGGTGGGGAACGGACGCTGCGGCTACGCCGTGCAGAAGTCCGCGAGGAGATCCGCGGGAGCACCGGCGGGGCAGGGATCAAAGGTGAAGATGACCAGGGTGCCGAGCACGATAATCACGAGTGAAGCAATGTAGAGAATGCTCTTGAGCGTCATCCGCGTGGTGTTCTTGTCCGCGTAATCGTTGATGATGACACGGACGCCGTTGGTGCCGTGCAGCATGGCAAGCCACAGCATGACCAGGTCCCAGACCTGCCACAGCGGGCTGGCCCACTTGCCGGCTACAAACCCGAAGTCCACGGCGTGGATGCCGTCGCCGACCATCAGGTTGACGAAGAGGTGCGTGAAGATCAGGACGATCAGGATGGCGCCGGAGACACGCATGAACAGCCATGCCAGCATCTCGAAGTTGCCTTTGCCGCCCGGAGTGCGGGCGTACTTCGGGGCAATGCGGCCGGAGCGGGGGGCCTCAATGGAGGCGGCGTCGTTAGTTGTAGTGCTCATGGCTTAGTGACCCCCGAAAACGATGGGAAGGTGGCGAATGGAGAAGCCGATCATGGTGATAGCCCAAAGACCGACAACGCTCCACAGCATCTGGCGCTGGTACTTGGGGCCCTTCTTCCAGAAATCGATCAGGATCACACGCACGCCGTTGAAGGCGTGGAACACGATGGCGGCGACGAGGCCGAGCTCGCCGAGGCCCATGATGGGGTTCTTGTATGCGCCGATCACGACGTTGTAGGCCTCCGGTGATACTCGCACCAGCGAGGTATCCAACACGTGGACCAAAAGGAAGAAGAAAATCACCACGCCGGTAATGCGGTGTGCAACCCAAGACCACTGGCCTTCGCGGCCGCGGTAGAGAGTGCCTGCTGGTAACTTCGACACTGAATTTTCCTCCCTGCGACGCAGCGGCGCTGGCGTGTCTTCCACGCAGTGATGACGCCGGTGCGACAGCAATATAAGCTCAAGCATAATCTAGGTGCCCCGCAGAGCGCTTTCAATTTAGGTGGCCCTATCATGTGACCCTCGTTACATCGGGGCGCAGTTCCCGGGCCTGCTTCAGGCCTGCTCGCCGTCCCGTCGGCTAATCTTGGCTCTGATGAGTACAGAACCGGTAGAACCCAATCCTTCCTCGGCGGACTTTGACCGCTTTTACGGCGTCATTCCGGCCGGCGGCGTAGGGACGCGGCTGTGGCCGCTGTCCCGTGCAGCCGCCCCGAAGTTCCTGCATGACCTGACGGGCTCCGGCTCCACGCTCATCCGGGCCACCTACGACCGGCTGCGTCCGCTCAGCGGAGACCGCGTCATGGTGGTCACCGGAACCCTGCACCGCCAGGCAGTGCGGAAGCAGCTTCCGGAAATCACCAGCGAAAACCTGGTGCTGGAGCTGGAGCCCAAGGACTCCGCTGCAGCCATCGGCCTGGCGGCAGCCATCCTCTATAAGAGGGATCCGAACATCATCATGGGATCCTTTGCCGCGGACCAGGTCATTGCACCCGTCGATGTCTTCCAGGACGCCGTCCGCGAAGCCATCCACACGGCTGCCCAGGGATACATCGTCACCATCGGAATCCATCCGACGCACGCCGCCACCGGGTTCGGCTACATCCGTGCCGGGGAGACACTGGACATTGCCGGTGCGCCCAGCGCACACGCCGTCGTCGAATTCGTGGAGAAACCCTCGGCAGAGGTTGCCCGCACCTACCTGGCAAACGGCCGCTACAGCTGGAACGCCGGCATGTTTGTGGCCCCCGTTGACCTGATGCTCAAGCACCTGAAAGCCAACGAACCGGAACTGCACAGCGGGCTGATGGAAATAGCCGAGGCCTGGGACACCCCGGCGCGGCGTGAAGTGGTGCGCCGGGTCTGGCCCACGCTGCCTAAGATCGCCATCGACTACGCGGTGGCGGAGCCTGCCGCTGCAGCCGGAGACGTTGCCATGATCCCGGGCATCTTCAACTGGGACGATGTCGGCGACTTCGCCGCCATCGGGCGGCTCAACCCCGCTGCCGAGAACAGCGCCCTGACCGTGATGGGCGAGGGCGCTCGGGTGTACTCGGAAAACGCCTCCGGAATTGTGGTGTCCGATACCAAGCGCGTCATCGCACTGATCGGCATTGAGGACGTGGTCATTGTTGACACCCTGGACGCGCTGCTCGTCACCACCAAAGAGCACGCCCAGGAAGTCAAGAAAGCCGTGGAGCATCTGAAGGCCAGCGGCGACACTGATGTCCTTTAACCACTGATGTCCTTTGGCTGCCGGGACCTCCAACTGCTGTGACCTTTAACGGCTCTGTCCCTTAACTGCGTCACACGGTTCCCGTAACAGCAGCCTCAGTGGCTAATCTTGAAGTTGTGCCTACTATCCCACTGAACAGTTCCCCGGTACCGTCGATGCGCGGAAGCGTCGCTCCGCTGCTGGGAGAGCTGCTCGCGTTCCGGCGGGACCTTCACCGGCACCCGGAACTGTCAACCAAGGAATTCCGCACCACCGACAGGATTGTCGAGGCTCTGGAAGCCGCAGGGCTGCACCCCGTCCGGCTGGAGGGAACCGGTGCCTATGTCGACATCGGGGAGGGCCCGCTCCGGATCGGGCTGCGTGCAGACATCGACGCGCTGCCCGTGCTGGAAGAGACCAACCTTCCCTACGCCTCTGTCAATACAGGCATTACCCACGCATGCGGCCACGATATCCACACCACCGTCATGGTGGGAGTGGCGCAGGTCCTCGCCAGGATGGACGCCGCCGGAAACCTCGGCGGACGCGTCCGGATCATCTTCCAGCCTGCGGAGGAAGTCATGCCCGGCGGCGCGCTGGGAGTCATCCGGCAGGGCGTACTGGAGGGACTGCCGCGCATTGTGGCACTGCACTGCGACCCGCGCATCGACGCCGGCAAGGTGGGTACGCGCATCGGCGCCATTACCTCGGCGTCGGACACCGTCCGGATCGAGCTGACGGGCCGCGGCGGGCACACTTCCCGGCCCCACCTGACGGAGGATCTCGTCTTCGCGCTGGCGGAGATCGCTGTCAGCGTCCCGGCGGTGCTTTCCCGCCGCATCGACGTGCGCAGCGGCGTGTCAGTGGTCTGGGGGCAGATGCATGCCGGTTCCGCACCCAATGCCATTCCGGGCCACGGCTTCATGTCCGGCACCATGCGCTGCCTGGATGCAGAAGCCTGGTACTCGGCAGGCGAACTGCTGGACGACGTCGTGCGGCAGACTGCGGCCCCCTTTGGTGTGGAGGTCAGTCTGGAACACACCCGGGGCGTGCCGCCGGTGATCAATACCGATGCGGAAACCAGTCTGATCGAAGCTGCAGCCCGCGCCGAGCTGGGGGAGGACTCCATAGTCCTGGCCCCGCAGTCGATGGGCGGGGAGGACTTTGCCTGGATGACCCAGGCCGTTCCCGGCGCCCTGATGCGGCTGGGCACGCGGACCCCCGGCGGTGAAACCTACGATCTGCACCGCGGAGACTACAACCCCGATGAGCTCTCCATCAGCTGCGGCGTGAGCGTCATGGCAGCAGCGGCCGTGCGTGCCGCCCGGGGCGTGCGCCACTAGTTCCGGCCCTGCACACCTGGTTCAACTCCTGCACACGGTCCAGCTCCCGCGCCCCGGGATGGACGCTGCCCGCTCGCTGGGCCTCCGGGCCAACGCGACGCAGTAGCACGTCATGCCGAGACAATCCGCGTCATTTGCTTGCAAATAATAACAACATGTAAACAATGTCCTGCGTGGAGCGTTATCTGTCTCACAGTGACCGGCGTTACCCATAGGATAGGCATGCCGCGGTCCAACGACGGACGGAACGCTGCACCACGCGACGCCGGAACGCTCACTCCTGAGTGCTCTGCCTAGAAGAATCCAGCGCGTGGAAACCATTTCATTCCTGGAGGAACATTGAAGAACTTCCCGCGCAGCTTCAAGCGCAACGCAGGCGTTTCCGCCGCCATGCTCGGCGTCTCGGCGCTCCTGCTCTCCGGCTGCGGCGCCGCACCCGAGGAAGAGGCCGAGTCCACCGGCTCCGGGGCCTCAGCAGCCGGGTCAGACTTCCGGGCCTGCATCGTTTCCGATGAAGGCGGCTTTGATGACCGTTCCTTCAACCAGTCAAGCTACGAGGGCCTGAAGGCGGCCGAGGAGGACCTCGGCATCCAGATTTCGGAAGCGCAGTCCCAGTCAGAGACGGACTTCCTGCCGAACCTTGACTCCATGATGAGCGAAGGATGCAACCTCACCGTTACGGTGGGGTACCTGCTGGCCGATGCAACCAAGGAAGTTGCGACGGCCAACCCCGACAGCAACTTCGCGATTGTTGATGACAACAGCATCGACCTCGAGAACGTCAAGCCCATCATCTACGACACGGCTGAGGCCGCATTCCTGGCCGGATATGTTGCTGCCGGCACGTCCGAGACGGGCAAGGTCGCCACGTACGGCGGCATCAACATCCCCACGGTCACCATCTTTATGGACGGCTTCGCTGACGGCGTGGAGTACTACAACGAACAGAACAGTGCCGACGTCGAGCTCCTGGGCTGGAACAAGGCAGACCAGACCGGCTCCTTCATCGGCAACTTCACTGATACCGGCGCCGGCAAGACCACCACTGAAAACTTCCTCAACGAAGGTGCGGACATCATCATGCCCGTTGCCGGTCCGGTAGGCTCCGGCACCCTGGACGCCGTGGTGGAAGCCAACGCCGGCGGCGGCAGCAACAAGGTTGTCTGGGTTGACTCGGACGGCTTCGAGACGAACGACATCGGCACCGAGTTCATCCTGACCTCGGTCATGAAGCTCATGGGCGAGGCAGTGGAAGAGGTCATCACGACCGACGTCGAGGGCAACTTCGACGCCACTCCGTACATCGGCACCCTGGAAAACGGCGGGGTTGCGCTGGCTCCCTACCATGACCAGGAGAGCGCGGTTCCCGCCGACGTGAAGTCCGCGGTTGACGGGATCAAGGACCAGATCATTTCCGGCGAGATCACTGTGGAATCAGCTGCCAGCCCCAAGTAGCACGGGCTCGACTGCTTTCCTGAACCGCCGTTCGTCCGGCTGCGTTGCAGCGGGGCGGGCGGCGGTTCATTCTGTTCCGGGTAGTCTTCCCTCGGGAACGCCCACAACGACACAAACAGATTGGTTGGGGTTGTGAAACTCGAACTTCAGGGCATCACCAAGCGCTTCGGCACCTTGGTGGCCAACGACCATATTGACCTGGTGATTGAACCGGGGCAGGTCCACAGCCTGCTCGGCGAAAACGGCGCCGGCAAGTCGACACTGATGAACGTCCTTTACGGTCTTTATGAACCGACCGAGGGCCAGATCCTGGTCAACGATAAACCAGTTGTCTTCTCCGGTCCCGGCGATGCGATGGCAGCCGGCATCGGGATGGTCCACCAGCACTTCATGCTGGTTCCGGTTTTCACCGTCGCGGAGAACGTGGCCCTGGGCCACGAAACCACCTCGTTCGCCGGTGCATTGAATTTGCAGACCACCCGTGAGCGCATCCGGACAATCTCAGACCAGTACGGGTTCGATGTGGACCCCGATGCGGTCGTGGAAGACCTCCCCGTAGGGGTGCAGCAGCGGGTGGAAATTATCAAAGCCCTGATCCGGGACGCTGAAGTCCTGATCCTGGATGAGCCCACAGCCGTGCTCACGCCCCGGGAAACGGATGAGCTGCTGGCCATCATGCGCCAGCTAACCGCAGACGGGAAATCGGTGGTCTTCATTTCGCACAAGCTGCGCGAGGTCAAGGCCGTTTCGGACGTCATCACCGTGATCCGGCGCGGCAAGGTGGTCGGCGATGCGTCGCCCGACGCTTCAACCACGGAACTGGCCTCCATGATGGTGGGCCGCTCCGTAAACCTGACGCTGAACAAGGCTCCGGCGGAACCCGGCGCCAAGACCTTCTCCGTCCGCGACCTCGTCGTGTTGGCGGACACGGGCCAGCCCGTCGTGGATCACCTCAGCTTTGACATCGCCAAGGGAGAAATCCTTGCCGTTGCCGGTGTCCAGGGCAACGGCCAGACGGAACTGACCGAGGCCATTATGGGGCTGCAGGACCACGTCTCCGGTTCCATTAGCCTTGACGGCAAGGAACTTGTTGGCCGCCGCGTGGACCAGATTATCGAGGCCGGTGTGGGTTTCGTGCCTGAAGACCGCAGTGTTGACGGTCTGGTGGGCCCCTTTACCGTGGCGGAAAACCTGATCCTCAACCGCTACAACAAAGCTCCGTTCGCCCGGGGCCTGTCCATGCGTCCCTCCGTCGTGGCAGGCAACGCCGCCGAGAAGATCGAGGAATTCGATATTCGGACGCAGTCGGCCCACACAGCTGCCGGAACGCTCTCCGGAGGCAACCAGCAAAAAGTGGTGATGGCCCGTGAGCTGTCCCGCCCGCTGTCGCTGTTCATCGCTTCTCAGCCCACCCGCGGCGTCGATGTCGGTTCCATCGAATTCCTGCACAAACGGATCGTGGCGGAGCGCGACGGCGGAACCCCGGTCCTGATCGTCTCCACCGAACTGGACGAGGTCCTGGAACTGGCAGACCGCATAGCGGTGCTCTACGGCGGCAGGCTGATGGGGATTGTCCCGGGCAACACCTCGCGCGACGTCCTGGGCCTGATGATGGCCGGGATGCCCGCTGAAGAAGCACTTGCGCACGAAAGCGAAACTGAGGGAGGGGCGCAGTGAGCCCGGAGAAAGATAACAGGCACCACAGCGAATCCGCTCACCTCAAGGAGGAGGCGGCAGCTGAGGACACCCGGCTGCTGACTGCTGCGGAAACCGCCGGGGGAGCGCTCCCGCCCCCGCCGGTCCCCGTCCCCGAGTCCGAACTGCGTCCGGACGGTGACGATGGCTCCGTCCTCCGCCGGATCATTACCGGCAATGCGATGGTCTCTGTCCTGTCGGTGCTGATGGCGCTGGTCGTGGGTGGACTGCTGATAGCCCTCACCGACGAGGAAGTAGGTGAGGCGGCGTCCTATTTCTTCAGCCGCCCGTCGGACCTCTTCGCTGCGGCATGGTCCGCAGCGTCAAGCGCTTACATTGCACTGTTCCAGGGGTCGGTCTTCAACTTCGAGGCTGAGACCTTTTCCCGAATGATCTACCCGCTGACCCAGACTCTGACAGTGGCGACGCCCCTGATCTGCGCCGGACTCGGCGTGGCCCTGGCCTTTCGTGCCGGCCTGTTCAACATTGGTGCACAGGGACAGATCATCATTGGTGCCACTCTGGCCGCGTGGGTCGGCTTCAGCTGGCACCTCCCGGTGGGTCTTCACCTGCTTGTGGTGGTGATCGCCGGCGCGCTCGGCGGTGCCATCTGGGGCGGCATTGCCGGGCTGCTCAAAGCCAGGACCGGCGCGCACGAAGTCATTGTGACCATCATGCTCAACTACATCGCCATCCAGCTGGTGCTCTTCCTGCTCACCACTCCGGGTTTCCAGCGCCCGGGGTCCACCAACCCGATCAGTCCCCAGCTGGATGAAACCGCCATGTTCCCGCCGCTGCTGGGAGCGGGCTTCCGTCTGCACTGGGGCTTCGTGATGGCCGTGGCGGCGACAGTCTTCATCTGGTGGCTGCTCAACCGGTCCACCGTAGGCTTCGAGCTGCGCGCCGTGGGCGCCAACCCGGCCGCAGCACGGAACGCCGGGATCAGCACCACCAAGGGCTACGTGATCGTGATGCTCATTGCCGGTGCCCTGGCCGGACTCGCCGGCGTCGCGCAGGTCTCGGGCACCGAGAAGGTGCTCACCTCCGGGGTTGCCGCCAGCTTCGGGTTCGATGCCATTACCGTGGCCCTGCTCGGCCGCTCCTCCCCGTGGGGAACGTTTGCGGCAGGCATCCTCTTCGGTGCGTTCCGGGCCGGCGGAGTGACGATGCAGACCAGCACGGGAACCAATATCGACATTGTCCTGGTGGTCCAGTCGCTGATCGTCCTGTTCATCGCGGCGCCGCCGCTGGTTCGCTCCATCTTCAGGATCCCGCCGCCGGGCGCATTCAAGACGTCCGGCAAACGCACCGCCAAGAACACCACCGCAGCCGGAGGAACAGCATGAGCACCGCAACCACCCTCGCCTCCGCCGGCAAACCGGCCGCGGCGCAGGCAATCCGCAGCTGGAAGGTCCCGGTCATCCTGGGAGCCCTCGCCGTTCTCGGGTTCTTTCTCTTCGGACTCAATTCACCCTCCGCGGAGGTGACGTTCCGCCTGACCGAGCCGAACGCCGCCATCCAGCTGCCCAATATTGTGGTCTCCGCCCCTGTACTGGGCTGGATTTCCTCGGTGGTGCTGCTGGCATCGGCTGCCTGGTCCGCAATCCTGGTCAGCCGGTTCCAGCACGTGCCGGCCTGGCTGATCGTGATCTTCGCGGTCTTTTTCATCGCCGCGTTCCTCACCTGGTCCGTGGGCAGTGCCCGCAGCCCCAGCGTCGCCATTTACGGACTGCTGGCGGGGTCCTTCACGCTCGCCTTCCCGCTGATCTTCGGCGCTCTTTCCGGCGTGCTGTGCGAGCGGTCCGGCGTCGTGAACATCGCCATCGAGGGCCAACTGCTCTTCGGCGCATTTGCCGCCGCCGTGGCGGGAACGCTCTCCGGCAACGCCTTCGTGGGGCTTTTCGCCGCCGCGGTGGCCGGCGTGCTGGTCTCGCTGGTGCTGGCAGTGTTCAGCATCAAGTACATCGTGAATCAGGTGATCGTCGGTGTTGTCCTGAACGTCCTGGTCTCCGGACTCACCGGGTTCCTGTTCTCGACGGTGCTCAGCGCCGACACCGCAAAGTGGAACGCGCCGCCTCGCCTGCCGTCCATCCGCATTCCGCTGCTGGCCGACATCCCGATCATCGGCCCGATCCTGTTCGACCAGTCCGTCATCGGCTACCTGATGTACATTGCGGTCGCGGCCATCTACTTCGGCCTCTTCCACACCCGGTGGGGTCTGCGTACCCGCGCGGTGGGGGAGCACCCCAAGGCTGCCGACACGCTGGGCGTCAACGTAAACCGCATGCGGTTCCTGAATGTCCTGGCCGCAGGCGCCGTAGCCGGTGTCGGCGGGGCGTTCTTCACCCTCGTGTCGGTGTCTTCGTTCAACCGCGACATGACCTCCGGCCAGGGTTACATCGCCCTCGCAGCTCTCATCCTGGGCCGGTGGAATCCGATCGGCGCGCTCCTGGCAGCTCTGCTTTTCGGCTTTGCGTCAAACCTGCAGTCCGTACTGAGCCTGCTCGGCACACCGGTCCCGAACCAGTTCCTGGCCATGCTGCCCTATGTGGTGACCATCTTCGCCGTCGCCGGCGTTGTGGGTAAATCGCGTGGCCCGGCGGCCAGCGGAATACCGTATATCAAGGGGTGACCCGGAACCCGCTTTGTCCTTCGAACCAGCAGCAGACCAGCAAGGAAACACTATGAATGCAGACTCGGGCATCCCCGCCCCGGCAGTGCCGGAGATCGAGTGGGCCGAACTTCTCGAGGCAGCGCGCGCAGCGCTGGCCCACGCCTATGTGCCGTACTCGAAGTATCCGGTGGGCGCGGCCGCACTGACCGACGACGGGCGGGTGATTTCCGGCTGCAACGTGGAGAACGCCTCCTACGGGCTGACGCTGTGCGCCGAATGCTCCCTGATCAGCTCGCTGCGGATGACCGGCGGCGGGCTGCTGGCCGCCTTCGTCTGCGTCGACGGCGCGGGGGAGATCCTGATGCCGTGCGGACGGTGCCGGCAGCTGCTCTATGAATTCCGGGCATCGGCAATGCAGTTGATGACAGTAAGCGGCATCCGGACCATGGACGAGGTCCTCCCGGATGCCTTTGGCCCGCAGCACTTGGAAGAGCAGGAGAAGGCATGAGCAGCGAACAGTTCGACGCCGTCGACATCATTGGAATCAAACGGGACCGGGGCACCCTGTCGCCGGAGCAGATCGACTGGACCATCGACGCGTACACCCGGGGCGCCATCGCTGATGAGC
This sequence comes from Arthrobacter sp. Z1-15, assembly GCF_054792395.1. Taxonomy (NCBI): domain Bacteria; kingdom Bacillati; phylum Actinomycetota; class Actinomycetes; order Micrococcales; family Micrococcaceae; genus Arthrobacter; species Arthrobacter sp. Z1-15. Next base: position 922,131 of record NZ_CP096454.1, read on the forward strand.
AGATGGCCGCGCTGAACATGGCGATCCTGCTCAACGGCATGAGCCGGCAGGAAATCTCCCGCTGGACCGCGGCCATGATCGCATCGGGGATCCGGATGGACTTCTCCTCGCTCGGGAAACCGACCACGGACAAGCACTCCACCGGAGGCGTGGGGGACAAGATCACCCTGCCGCTGGCGCCGCTGGTAGCCGTCTTCGGGGTCGCCGTGCCGCAGCTTTCCGGGCGGGGCCTCGGCCACACCGGGGGCACCCTGGACAAGCTCGAAGCGATTCCGGGCTGGCGGGCCAACCTGTCCAATGACGAAATCATGGCCCAGCTGGCCGACGTCGGCGCCGTCATCTGCGCGGCCGGCACCGGCCTGGCTCCGGCGGACAAGAAGCTGTACGCACTGCGCGACGTCACCGGAACCGTGGAGGCCATCCCGCTGATTGCCTCCTCCATCATGAGCAAGAAGATCGCCGAAGGCACCGGATCGCTGGTGCTCGACGTGAAGGTGGGGTCCGGCGCGTTCATGAAGGACGAAGCCAACGCGCGCGAACTGGCCGAAACGATGGTGGCCCTGGGCCAGGACGCCGGGGTAAACACCGTCGCGCTGCTGACCAACATGTCCACCCCGCTCGGGCTCACCGCCGGCAACGCCATTGAAGTGGAGGAATCCGTGGAAGTGCTCGCCGGCGGCGGGCCGGACGACGTCGTGGAACTGACCGTACGGCTCGCGGAGGAAATGCTGGCAGCGGCCGGAATCCGCGACGCTGACCCGGCGGCTGCCCTGCGGGACGGCCGTGCCATGGACGTGTGGCGCCGCATGATTTCCGCCCAGGGCGGGGATCCGTCGGCTCCGCTGCCGCAGGCACGGGAATCCGAAACCATCTTTGCCCCCGCCGACGGCGTGCTGGTGGAACTGGACGCGCTGTCCGTGGGCGTTGCCGCCTGGCGGCTCGGAGCCGGGCGTGCCCGTAAGGAAGACCAGGTGCAGGCGGGTGCCGGCGTCCGGATGCATGCCAAGCCCGGGTCCGTGGTCCGGGCCGGAGAGCCGCTGATGACGCTGCTCACGGATACCCCGGAAAAGTTCGACCGTGCCCGCGAGGCCCTGGAGCACGCCGTCGTGATTGCCCCCGAAGGCTCCCGCCCGGCACAGAAGCTGATCATCGACCGCATCGGGTAGCGGCCGCCCGCCAACCCCGCTGCCCAGGCCCCGTTCCGCGGAGGCCGGCAGTGCGGTTGGCGGGCACCAATGCGTTGGTGGCATCGTTGTAGATACCAGAGACCGATCCTAGGGAGCCGACTGGACGTGCTGAGCGCCGCAGTGGACAGTATCAACAACTTCATCCTGACATCCGCCGATGCGCCGTGGGTTTACCTCGCACTGTTCGCGTTTTGCCTTATCGACGGGTTCTTCCCGCCGGTCCCCAGCGAATCGCTGGTGGTCGGCATGTCAGCGCTGGTGGGTACCGGCGCCGGTCCCAACCTCTGGCTGGTGGCCGCTGCAGCGGCCGGCGGAGCGTTCCTGGGAGACAACCTGGCGTATCTGATGGGCCGGAAGATCGGCACCGAGCGGTACCGCTGGATGCGCGGGCCGCGGATGCAGCGCGGGTTCGTGTGGGCGCGCAAGGAACTCGACAAGCGCGCCGTGTCACTGATCCTGATTGCCCGCTTCATTCCGATCGGCCGGGTGGTTGTAAACCTCACCGCCGGAGCCACCGGTTTTCCCCGCCGGGTGTTCATCATCCTCACCACCATGTCGGCCGTCGTCTGGGCAGGCTACAGCGTTGCCATCGGAGCGCTGGCCGGTGCCTGGTTCAAGGACAACCACCTGCTGGGAGTCGTGGTGGCCATCGCCATCGCCATGGTCCTTGGGCTGATCATCGACCGGATCATCACCAAGCTGCGCGGCCCGACGCCGCTGAAGACACCCAAGTCGGCAGCCGCAGGCCCCGCTGGGGAGACGGCTCCCGCCGCCGAAGCGGCCCCGACCGGCAAGACCGCCGAAACGCCCTGACGCCGCTGCTGTTTGGGCGGGCGGTGCCGCCGAGCGGCACCGCCCCGATAAGCCCGCAAAGGCTTTCTCCTACGTGTAGATGGTCCGATTAATTGCCACAAGGTCGGCAACGGCCAACGAATCTCCGGCCTCCATCCGCTTGCCGATGACTGCCATGGCTTTGTCCCGGCGTTTGGGGAGCACATCCTTGTCAGCTGCGGCCAGGGCAGCCGGCATTTCCTGGAGTCTCAGCTCGGTGCAGTATGCAGGGGCCCCGGGCTGTTGACGCCAGGAATCGGCGAGCGAGCCCGCGTCGAGGGCATCGAACCCCGTTTCCTCCACCAGCGTCATCGCGGTTTCCCTGGCCGCCTCATCGTCGGCCGCGACGGGGATCGCCAGGCGATTCGGGTCTCCTGCCGGCGCGCCTTTGGCATCGAACGTGCCTGACGGGATGGCGTTCCACGCTTTCACTACGGGCCGACCAAGCTGTTCGGCGACCCACAAGCTCTCGACCTGTCCCTCCTCGAGTGCCTGCAGGCGCCCGTCCCTGGCCGGGTAGTAGTTCGATGTGTCGATGATGATCGTGTCCCCGGAGACATCGGCGATGAGGGGTTTGAGCGCAGGCATCCCGCGGAGAGGGATCGATGTGATGAGGACTTCCACGTCCTGCACCGCATCTGCGGCCTTAACCGCCGTCGCACCTGTGGCGAGGACATCCGCCGCAATCGTTTCCGGTCCGCGTGAATTGGCAACCTTGACCTCATGTCCTGCAGCGGCGAGCTTGCGTGCAAGCGTCGAACCGATTGAGCCTGCACCGAGAATGCCGATTTTCATCTGAAAGTCCTTTCGTGGAGTAAGCCGAGCATTAAGTGTCCAACCTTCCAGCGGTGTCAAGGTCAAGCAGAGATGCCAGCGGAGGTGCCCGTCGGCCGGTGCGCTTGGTCACAACGGTGCATGCGAATTTGACCTTCTCACTAATGAGAAGGTTGCACGATGGTTTGGCGCCCCTCGCTTTCGCCGGAAGCGCCCGTCAATGCAGATGCACACAATCAGGAGAGCCCCCATGTCGGCACCCAGCCCAAACGAACCCACCTTAGCCGTGCACCCAGAGACAGTACGTGACACCCGCGCCCTTACATCCGATGATCGGATGGCGCCGGGCAGTGCAATGATCATCGGGCTGCTGATGGTCTCAACCTTCGTTGTCCTGCTGAATGAAATGATGCTGGGCGTAGCCCTTCCGACGCTGATTGCCGCCCTCGACATCACTCCAACGACAGGTCAGTGGCTGACGACGGGATACCTGCTGACCTTGGCCGTGCTCATCCCTGCTACCGGGTTCGTGATGCGAAGGTTCACTACCCGTGCGATCTTTCTTGGTTCCATGACGCTGTTCCTGATCGGTACGGTCATCGCCGTTATCGCTCCGGGGTTCAGCGTGCTCTTCGCCGGGCGCATCATCCAGGCGGCGGGCACCGCGGTGTTCGTGCCCCTGCTCATCACGACCACCATGCGTCTGGTCCCCGTTTCGCGCCGGGGCAGAATGATGGCCCTCGTCACAGCGGTTCCCGCTATCGCACCGGCCGTCGGCCCCGCCGTCTCCGGGCTGATCCTGTCCCAGCTGAGCTGGCGGTGGCTGTTCATCCTCATGCTGCCGGTCATCGTCACGACACTGATCCTCGCCGCCGTGAAGCTGCGGAATGTCACCGTACCTGAACGGGTCACCCTGGATGTGGCGTCCCTGCTGCTGTCAATCATCGGTTTTGGCGGGCTGGTCTTCGGGCTGGCGTCCATTGGCGAGTCAGTCTCCGGCCACGCGCCTGTCGCCCCGTACGTGCCGATCCTTGTCGGATTGAGTGGCGTGGGCGCGTTCGTTTACCGTCAGGTCAGGCTGCAGAGGCACAAGGAAGCATTCCTGGACATGCGAATCTTCACGACACGCGCCTTCGTCATGCCCACGATCGTGATGACCTTCGTCGCAATGAACGGCTTCGGGGTCGTCCTCGTTCTACCTCTGATCCTGACCGCAGTCCTCGGGCTGAACACCCTGGAGATGGGCCTGTTCCTCTTCCCCGGCGGGGCCATGATCGCGATCGTCTCCGCACTGGGCGGACGCGTCTACGACAAGGTGGGCCCGAAGCCCCTGGCGATTCCCGGCTCGATCATCTGGGCGGCGTCCATCTGGTTCCTGTCCACGATCGATGAGAACACCAGCGTAGTGCTGGCTTTGGGCACGTATCTGGTGATCACCGGAACTCAAGCACTGATGTGGGCTCCGATGACCACATCAGCTCTCGGTTCACTGCCAACCGAGCTGTACTCCCACGGCACCGCCGCCTTCTCCACTGTCCAGCAACTGGCCGGCGCCGCCGGCGGGGCTATCCTCATCTCCGCCTTCACCATCGGAGCGAACGCATCCCACGCGGGCGTGCTCGACCCGGCTCAGAGCATCGCCGCCGGACGGGCCGCATTCACTGTCGCTGCGATCCTCGCCCTCGGCGCCGTCATTGGCACGTTGTTCGTCAGCAAGGCCCGCCCCGCAGCAGAAGGATCCTGAACAGAGGGGTGGCTACAGGGCCGCCGCAACCCAAACGGGCATGAAGCGGACGAAGAAGCTCACTTGCCCTGGGATAGCTGTTCTCTGGCTACCAGGCCTGCGCTGCCTGGCGCGGAGAAACGGCAGCACGGTCGATCGCTTCGATGTATCGGGTAATTGCGTCACGGTTGTGCATGAGGAAATCGATCTTCTCCGTCATGCGGTCCCGCTCCGTGGAAAGGAGCTCCCGCAGCCCGGGTTCGGCATTTTTCACGACAATCGTCTGTGGCTGATCCAGGCACGGCAGGATGTCCGAAATGATCCGCGTCGGAATCCCGGCATCCACCAGCCCCCGGATTTTCCTCACTCGATCAACCAGATACTCGTCGTACGTCCGGTAGCCATTAGACAGGCGACGCGGCGAAATGAGGCCCTGCTCCTCGTAGTACCGCAGCATCCGGGCAGGAACACCGGTTTCCTTGGCCAGCTCGCCAATGCGCATAACGCCCTCCGATTCTCCAAGCCCTGCACGATTTGACCTTAACACTAATGGCAACGTTGACACTGGACAAGCACCATCATGAGAAGCCCGCGAACAGCTGTACGAGGAGGACCAATGACCAAACCGCACATGATTCTGGGTATGCATCTGGGGAATGGATATGGATCGCAGGGCTCCGCCTGGCGTGCACCCGGCGTGGACCCGGCTAACTACACCAGCTTTGACGCTCAGGTCCGCTACGCTCAGGCCGCCGAACGCGGGAAGTTCGCCTTCCTGTTCCTCCCGGATTTCCCCGGACTGCAGTCCGGCCTGAATAACGCAGCTCCCCAGATCACCCTCGAACCTATGATGACGCTTGCGGCAATCGCCCGCGCTACGAAGCGCATCGGTCTTGTCGCCACCGGCTCTACAACGTTCAATGAGCCCTTCAACCTTGCCCGCCAATTCAAGGCCCTCGACGTGATGAGCCACGGCCGTGCCGGGTGGAACGCAGTAACGACCAGCGACCCTGCCGCTGCAGCGAACTTCGGACAAGCTGTAGCGCCGCGGCAGCAGCGTTACCAGCGAGCCCACGAAACCATCCAGATCGCCCAGGCTCTCTGGGGAAGCTGGCAGCAGGACGCGTGGATCAAAGATCAGGAAACCGGTCACTTCGCCGACCCCGATAAGATCCAGCCCATCAACATGCAGGGAGAATACGTTGCCTCACGCGGGCCGCTCCCCATCCCACCCTCGGAGCAGGGCCAACCCGTCATCTTCTCCGCCGGCGGAGGCGAGAACGGGCTCGAACTGGCCGGACGCTACGCCAGCGGCGTCATCGCAGCAGTGTTCACCATAGAAGAAGCCCGCAACCAGCGCCAGGCCTACCGTGACGCCGCCCGAAGGGCGGGCCGGAACCCGGACGAGATTATGTTCTTCGCAGGAGTCATGCCTGCCATCGGCAAGAACAAACGGGCCGCTCTTGACCGGCGCGTGCAATTGGGTGAGCTCACAGCAGCATCCCGCGTGCCCTACCTCGGCTCGATGCTGAACCTGCAGCTCGACGCCGGTCACCTTGATGAATCCCTGACACCCGCCCAGCTGCAGGCCGCCTCACCGAGTCCTTTCGATCCCCGCTCCGCACGAGCACTGCAGATAGCGCGGGAAGGATGGACCATCCGCGACATCCTGGCCCACGGCGTCATCGATTACCACCCCACCCCCGTCGGCGACGCACTGGCCACCGCGGACCACATGCAGGAGTGGTTCGATGCCGGCGCCTGCGACGGATTCTGGGTCTCTATCGACGTCAACGAGGACGGCATCGACACGTTCGTCGACGAAGTCGTCCCCCTTCTGCAGGCCCGCGGCATCTACCACCGGGACTACGAAGGCAGTACGCTCCGCGACCACCTCGGTGCCCCCGCCCAGTATGGGATCGACCTGCGGCTCGCAGATCCCGTCTGATGAGATCTCCGCTGACACCAAGACGGGACTTAGGTGGTGTCTCCGAGGAAACAGCGAGCAGCTGGCGACGTAACTGGGTCCGTTGAAATGGCCGGGACAGTGCCGCAGCTCACGTAGAGTTGGCAGCGTGACTGAGCCTATTCTGCTTCCTGCCTCTGACCCGTCCCTCGACATCCGGAGCCTGCCCAAGGTCTCGCTGCACGACCACCTCGACGGCGGCCTGCGGCCGGCCACCATCATCGAGCTGGCCGAGGCGGCGGGACACGAGCTCCCCTCCACCGATCCGGTGGCCCTCGGCAAATGGTTCCGCGAAGCCGCGGACTCCGGATCGCTGCCGCTCTACCTGGAAACGTTTGACCACACCATTGCCGTCATGCAGACCCGCGAAAACCTTGCCCGCGTCGCGCGGGAGTTCGTGGAGGACCTGGCGGACGACGGCGTTGTCTACGCCGAGATCCGCTGGGCGCCCGAGCAGCACCTGCAGGGCGGCCTGAGTCTTGATGAAGCCGTCGAAGCCGTGCAGGAAGGCCTGAACGCGGGCGTGGACGCGGTGGAAGCCGGCGGCCGCCTGATCCAGGTGGGGCAGCTCATCACCGCCATGCGCCACGCCGACCGCGGGATGGAAATTGCTGAACTCGCCGTCCGGCACCGGAACAGCGGCGCCGTCGGGTTCGACATCGCCGGCGCCGAAGACGGGTTCCCTGCCGCGCGCTTTGCGGAGGCATTTACCTACCTGGCGGAGAACCAGTTCCCGGTTACCGTGCATGCCGGCGAAGCCGCCGGGGTGGCGAGCATCCGCGATGCCCTCGTGCACGGGCGTGCGCTTCGGCTGGGGCACGGCGTGCGTATCGCCGAGGACATCGAGGTGGACTTCGAGGCCGACGACGCTCCCGGAGTTGACGGGGGAAGCGACACCGCGGTGGGCATGGTGAGTATCGGACAGGTGGCCGGATGGGTCCGCGACCGCGGCATTCCGCTCGAAATCTGCCCTTCCTCCAACCTGCAGACCGGTGCCGTCGAGTCCTTTGGCGGGGACATCGAATCCCATCCGATCGACCTGCTGTACCAGACCGGATTCCAGGTCACGGTGAACACCGACAACCGCCTGATGAGCGGAGTAACCCTCACCGGCGAGTTTGAGCTGCTGGCGGAGACGTTCGACTATGACCTGGACGACATGCTGGAACTGACTATGAATGCCGTTGATGCAGCCTTCCTTCCCCTGGAAGAGCGCGATGCGCTGGCCGCCTATGTCACGGAAGGTTTCAACCAGGCCCGTGGCTGATTCGGCTTCCGCCGCCTCCGGCGATGACCTCGGCCGGCGGTTCGCCCGTCTGGCCGGGGTCATCGCCGTCCTGCGCGAACGCTGTCCCTGGACGGCTGCCCTGACCCACCGCTCCCTGCTGGAATACCTCATCGAAGAGTCCTATGAGGTGGTGGAGGCGGTGGAATCCGGGCACACCGGACCGGAACATGCACAGGAACTGGCGGGGGAACTGGGTGATGTCCTGTTCCAGGTCCTGCTGCACGCCCGGCTGCAGGAGGAAATGGGCCATTTCAGCATCGGCGACGTAGTGGATTCGCTCACAGCGAAGATGATCCGCCGCAATCCGCATGTGTTTGCCCCTGACGGAACCCTCCGGGCAGAGACGACGGATGATCCGGCAGAAATTGAACGGGCCTGGGACCGGGTCAAGCAGCAGGAAAAGCCGGAGCGGACCTCCCCTTACGACGGTGTTCCCGCGGGGCTTCCGGCCCTCCTGCTGGCCGCGAAGGTGCAGGACCGGGCCCGGCGTGCCGGGGTGCCGGTGCTGCCGGCTGAAGCGGAGGGGCCGCCGCCGGCGTCCTGGAACAGCGAGGATGAGCTGGGTGACCACCTGTTCGACGTCGTGCGCCGGGCGCAGGCCCAAGGGCTGGACGCCGAGGCCGCGCTGCGCGCCGCCGTCGGCCGTTTCACCAACCGCCGCTAGCGGCTCCGGCCGCGTTCCGGACCCCGGAAAACCACCCGTATGGCGGTGCGGGGCCTTACTACCGCGCCGGTTTCAACTAGGCTGGAACCAGACAGCGTGGCGCGTTTCATAGCGCCGGCTGTAGTTACCACTAGCGTTCCAACGAACAGGAGCATTCCCATGGCAATCATCGATGCCATTCACGCCCGCGAAATCCTGGATTCCCGCGGAAACCCCACCATTGAGGTGGAGGTTCTGCTTGATGATGACACGTTCGGCCGCGCCGCGGTCCCTTCCGGCGCCTCGACCGGTGCCTTCGAAGCCAACGAACGCCGCGACGGCGAAAAGACCCGCTACCAGGGCAAGGGCGTTCTGCAGGCCGTTGAAGCTGTCATCGAGCAGATCCAGCCGGCGCTGCTGGGCTTCGACGCCGCTGACCAGCGTGCCATCGACCAGACGATGATTGACCTGGACGGAACCGACAACAAGTCCAACCTGGGCGCCAATGCCATGCTGGGCGTCTCCCTGGCCGTGGCCCGCGCTGCCGCCGAGTCCGCAGCCCTGCCGCTGTACCGCTACCTGGGCGGCCCCAACGCGCACATCCTGCCCGTGCCGCTGATGAACATCCTCAACGGCGGCTCGCACGCTGATTCGGACGTCGACATCCAGGAATTCATGATTGTCCCCCTGGGCGCCCAGACCTATTCGGAAGGCCTGCGCTGGGGCGTTGAGGTCTACCACAACCTCAAGTCCGTCCTGAAGGAAAAGGGCCTGTCCACCGGCCTCGGCGACGAAGGCGGCTTTGCCCCCAACCTGCCGTCCAACCGTGCCGCCCTGGACCTGATCCTCGAAGCCATCACGCGCGCCGGCTACACCCCGGGCACCGACATTGCCCTGGCCCTCGACGTTGCCGCTTCCGAGTTCTTCAAGGACGGTTCCTACCTCTTCGAAGGCACCAGCCGCACGGCAGAGGAAATGTCCGCCTACTACGAGGAACTCGTCCGGGATTACCCGCTCGTCTCCATCGAAGACCCGCTGGATGAAGAGGACTGGGACGGCTGGAAGACCCTGACCGCCTCCATCGGCGACAAGGTGCAGATTGTGGGCGATGACCTGTTCGTCACCAACCCCACCCGTCTGGAGACCGGCATCAAGCGCAACGCCGCCAACTCCCTGCTGGTCAAGGTCAACCAGATCGGCACCCTCTCCGAAACCCTGGACGCCATCACGATGGCCCAGCGTGCCGGCTACACCACCATCACCTCGCACCGCTCCGGCGAAACCGAGGACACCACCATTGCCGACATCTGCGTTGCCACCAACGCCGGCCAGATCAAGACCGGTGCCCCGGCCCGCTCCGAGCGCGTAGCCAAGTACAACCAGCTGCTGCGCATCGAAGAAGAGCTCGACGACGCCGCCCGTTACGCAGGACGCAGCGCGTTCCCGCGTTTCACGGCAGAGTAAGCCTGCTGCCGGTGGGTACCCTCGTTAAGAGGGTGCCCGCCGGTTGTGTTTAACCCGTCTGTTTTTACTAGTTCGCTTCAAGGAGTCCCATGCCCACCCGACGTCCGAAAGTGCCCAAGGCCGGTTCAGCGGGAAACGGCGCCGCAGGCGGGACTGCCTCCGGCCGCGGCGGGACCAAACCGGTGCGTCGGCGCAGCCCGGCGGCTGACCCGGATACGATCAGCGCCACTAAGCCCGTGGACGGAGCCGGGAACACGGAACCGGCCGGCGGGAAAACGCTCCGTGCCGCCGGCACGCCAAAGGCGGCACCGGGCAAGGCGGCACCGGGCACAACAGCAGCCAAGCCAGCGGCGGCTAAAGCACCGGCCAAGTCCACCCCTGCCAAGTCCAGCCCTGCCAAGTCCACCCCTGCCAAGTCCACCGCGGCCAAAGCCGCTCCGGCCAAGGCGGCCCCCGCAGCCAAGGCCCCGGCCGGTCGCAAAGCTGACAGCTCCGCGGCTGCCGCCGGCAGGTTCCGGCGCCGGATACAGGCGCAGGAGCAGTCTCCCGGCACCCCCGGCGGTGCCGCAGGCGAGACGGCTGCCGATGACCTGCGCCCGGTTCCGGCGAAGGCCTTTTCCGGCCGCCTCCTCGTCCTGGCAATGGTGACGTTGGTAATAACGGTTCTCCTCGCGCCGTCAGTGAACACGTACCTGCATCAGCGCTCCGACATTGCCGCCCTTGAGGCGGACATCGCCGCCGAGAAGGAGACATCCCGGAACCTGGAATCCGAGCTGGAGCGCTGGGAAGACCCCAACTACATCAAGCAGCAGGCCCGCGAACGTATCTTTTTGGTGATGCCGGGGGAGACCCGCTACCTCGTCAAGGGTGAACATGGCGTGGAGGAAGCGGAGCAGCAGGCGCAGGAAGAAGCGGAAGACCTGCAGTGGGTCGACTCGCTGTGGGACTCGGTCAAGAGGGCGGCCACGGCGCCGTAGCTGTACCGCCGCATCCCTCCTGCCGGGCTTCGGCCCCGGCGCCGTTCCGCGCACAGTAATCTTAGAAGCGCAGACATCACTTAGCCCGGGCCCGTCCAGGCCCCCAGGAAGGAACCTCCGGCATGACCCAGGAGCAGCTCACCCCCACCTCCGAAGATCTGGAGACACTGAGCCGACAGCTCGGCAGGCCGGCACGCGACGTCGTGGAAATCGGGGCGCGCTGCGTCTGCGGCAACCCCCTGGTAGCCACCACGGCTCCGCGGCTCAGCAACGGTATTCCCTTTCCCACCACCTACTACCTGGCGCACCCCGTGATCACGGCAGCGGTTTCCCGGCTCGAAGCCTCCGGCCTCATGACCGAAATGACCGAGCGGCTGGAGCAGGACCCCGAGCTTGCGGCCCGCTACCGGGCTGCGCACGAAGCGTATCTTCAGGTGCGCAATGAGATTGGCGCCCGCACCGGCGTCGGGCCCGTTCCCGAGATCGACGGCGTCTCGGCCGGCGGGATGCCCACCCGCGTAAAGTGCCTCCACGTCCTGGTGGGCCATGCGCTGGCGGCCGGCCCCGGCGTCAATCCGCTCGGTGATGAAGCCCTGGAACGGATTTCCCCGTGGTGGACCCGCGAACGCTGCTATTGTGAGGGCGCGTGGGACACAACGGCCGCGGCGCCCAGCCGCGACCTGAGCCGGCACACGAAGACCCAGGGCCTCTCCGCGGAGGAGCTGGACGCCAAGCGTGCCGCCCGCCGCGAGGCCGTTGAGGCCGCCAACGCCGAACAGCAGGGGGATGCCGTGCCGGAGAACAGTGAAATGCCTGAAAACAGTGCAGCGCCGGAAAACAGCGAGGCGCAGGAACATGCTCCGGCGGAGCGCGTTGCCGCGGTGGACTGCGGCACCAACTCCATTCGCCTGCTCATTGCGGACGTGACGTACGACGGCGGAGTTCCCAAGCTGACCGACGTCGTCCGCCTGATGCGGGTGAACCGGCTGGGGCAGGGTGTTGATGCCACCGGCCGCCTGGCTCCCGAGGCCCTGGAACGGACCTTCGAGGCCGCTGACGAGTACGCCGCGCTCATCCGCGAACACGGGGCCGGCCGGGTCCGGTTTGTTGCCACCTCGGCCAGCCGCGACGCGGAAAACCGGGCCGAGTTCGTGGACGGAATCCGCGCGCGCCTGGGCGTGGAACCCGAAGTTATCAGCGGCGACGAAGAGGCCGCACTGTCCTTCGTCGGGGCCGCCAGCGTTCTGGGCAGCAGCAACGGCACCAAGACCCTGGTGGTGGACTTGGGCGGCGGCAGCACCGAGTTTGTCCTCGGCACCTCCGAAGGCGTCCTGGCCGCCAAGAGCACTGACATGGGCTGCGTCCGCTACACCGAACGGCACTTGACGTCCAACCCGCCTACGGAGGCGGAAATCGCCGTCGCCCGCGGTGACGTCCTGGACATCATTGCCCAGGTTCTTGAGACCGTGCCGCTGGCTGAAGCCGACCGCCTGATTGGCGTGGCCGGCACCATCACCACGGTGACCGCGCATGCGCTGCACCTGCCCGAGTACTCGCCCGAGGCGATCCACGGGGCCGACCTCGACGTCGCCCGGATCGACCAGGCTGCCTCGGAACTGCTGCACATGGACCGGGAGGCCCGTGCCGCCCTGCCGTACATGCATCCGGGCCGCGTGGACGTCATCGGCGCCGGCGCCCTGATTTGGCAGACGATAGTGGACCGGGTGTCGGAACTCACCGACGGGAAAGTTTCCTCGGCAGTGAGCAGCGAGCACGACATCCTGGACGGCATAGCCCTGAGCGCTGCGCGGTGACCCGTGCCTGGGCCGCACCCGGGCAGCGGCGGAAAAAGGGGCGCCGGGCTGTCCTGCTGGCGTCGCTGCTGATGCTGACCCTGCTTCCGGCCGCACCGGCTTCCGCGGACGAGTGGCGCGACAAACAGTACTGGCTTGCCGATTCCGGCTTTGACGCTGCCTGGAAGGTGAGCCAGGGCGAAGGCGTTAAAGTGGCGGTGATCGACACCGGCATCGACCCCACCCACCCGGATCTTGCGGGAGCAGTAACGGGCGGAACAGACGTCTCCGGTGCCGGTGATCCTGCCGGCAGCAGGGGAGTGGGGGCCAACCCGTCCCACGGAACACTGGTGGCCACGCTGCTCGCCGGCCGCGGCCACCTCCCCCCGGTTGAGCCGGAGAAGGACACGGACGGTGAGGCAGAGCCAACCAAGAAGGCTCCCGCTCCCGTGAAATCCGACGGCATTATCGGGGTGGCGCCCAAGGCGGAACTGCTGGCGGTTTCCGCGTGGATCGGCCCCGACAACCCCGCCGGGATCTCCATCGAGGACCAGATCCCGGCCGCCATCAGGTGGGCCGTGGACAATGGCGCAGGCGTGATCAACATGTCCCTGGGGAGCTCGTCCACCTCATGGCCCGAAAGTTGGGACGACGCGTTCCTGTACGCCGAGCAGCAGGACGTCGTCGTAGTGGTGGCCGCGGGCAACCGCGGCGTCGGCATGGTCCAGGTGGGCGCTCCCGCCACCATCCCGGGTGTGCTGACCGTCGCCGGGTTGGACCGCAACGGCGAGGCAAGCCAGGATTCTTCCTCCGAGGGCATCAGCATCGGCGTTGCCGCACCGGCGGAAGACCTGGTGGGCGGCCTGCCCGGCGGCCCGGCCCGGTACGCGGACTGGAGCGGTACCTCCGGTGCCGCACCGCTCGTTGCGGGCACTGCGGCCCTGATCCGCTCCGCCTACCCGGACATGAGCGCAGCAGACGTCATCAACCGGATCATCAGCACCGCCCGGGACGCGGGCGCTCCGGGGCAGGACACCCTCTACGGCTACGGAATCCTGAACGCCGGAGCGGCCCTGAGCTCGGACGTTCCCTCGGTGTCGGCTAATCCGCTGGGCAGCATTGCGGACTGGATCCGGATCCACCGCCGGGCGGCGCCAACCGCGCCCGCCTCCGATGCCCCCGTAGCTGTAGAGCCCGTGGTGCCGGATCTTCCGGAGCCCACGGTTCCGGTGGCGCTTCCTCCGGATGCCGAGTCGGATCCGCTGCCCGCGGCGCTGGTCCTGGGGTTCGGCGGACTGCTGGTGGGCGTGACGGTGGCAGGAGCCGTTGCCGTCGCCCGTGCGCGCCGCCGCTCCGCAGACCATCCTGTGGCGGAGGAGACCGAAACGGGTCAGCTAAAATACTCCGAAATCTCGTGAAGGTTTTCACAAACTCAGGTACGATAAGGGCATGGCATCTACGACACAGTTTTCAGACCGTCCCCGCGTCCTGGTGGTTGGCGGTGGCTACGTAGGTCTCTACGTAGCAAAGAACCTCCAGAAGAAGGTCAAGGACGAAGGCGGGATCGTCACGGTTGTCGACCCGCTGCCGTACATGACGTACCAGCCCTTCCTTCCCGAAGTTGCCGCCGGCACCATTGAGCCGCGCGACGCCGTCGTGTCCCACCGCATGCACCTGAAGAACACCGAGCTGATCACGGGCAAGGTCATCTCCATCAACCACGCCGCCCGCACGGCCGTCATTGAGCCGGCCGACGGCAGCGAGCCGTTTGAGCTTCCGTACCAGGACGTTGTCCTGGCCGCCGGTTCCATCACCCGCACCTTCCCGATCCCCGGCCTGGCCGAGGCCGGCATCGGCATGAAGTCCATCGAAGAGGCCGTTGGCACCCGCAACCACGTGCTCGAGCGCATCGAGACCGCATCGCTGATGCCCGAAGGCCCCGAGCGTGAGCGCGCACTGACCTTCGTCGTCGTTGGCGGCGGCTTCGCCGGCATTGAAACGCTGACCGAACTTGAAGACATGGCCCGCGACGCGGTCCGCATCAACAACCGCCTCAAGCGCGAAGACCTCCGCTTTGTCCTGATTGAAGCCATGGGCCGCGTCATGCCCGAGGTCAAGCCGGACCAGGCCGAGTGGGTTGTCTCGAGCATGCGTGAGCGCGGCATCGAGGTCCTGCTGAACACCTCGCTGGCCTCCGCCGAAGACGGCGTCCTCAAGCTGATCAACATGGCGGACAAGTCCCCGGCCGGCGAATTCGCCACGGACACCCTGATCTGGACCGCCGGCGTGCAGGCCAACCCGATGGTCCGCGCCACCGACTTCCCGATCGATGAGCGCGGCCGCGTCCGCGCCAACGCCGAACTGCGCATCACCGGCGACGACGGCCCCCTCGAGGGCGCCTGGGCAGCCGGCGACGTTTCGGCCGTTCCCGACCTCTCCGGCGGCGGTGTCGGCGGCTTCTGCGTCCCGAACGCACAGCACGCCGTCCGCCAGGCCAAGCTGCTGGCCAAGAACATCCTGGCCGCCCGCTACGGCGTGGGCAGCGTCGAGGAATACAACCACAAGAGCCTCGGTGCCGTTGCCGGGCTGGGCCAGTACAAGGGCGTTGCCAACATCATGGGCTTCGGCATGAAGGGCTTCCCGGCCTGGCTGGCACACCGCGGCTACCACGGCCTGGCCATGCCGATGTTCGAGCGCAAGTTCCGCGTGATCTCCGGCTGGCTCATGAACGTGACCTACGGCCGCGACCTGACCGACCTGCGCAACCTGAAGAACCCGCGCCAGTCGTTCCAGGCTGCCGCTGCGCCGGCCAAGAAGAAGGAAGCTGCTAAGTAGCAGCCCTTCCTGCTCCTGCAGAACGCGTACGACGGCGGTTCCTCCTGAGGGAGGGGCCGCCGTCGTTGTTTTCTGCCCCGGTGGGGCTTCCAGTAGGCTTGAGCAGAAGCTTAGGCTTCCGCCCCAGTAGCCCAATGGCAGAGGCAGTGGACTTAAAATCCATGTGTTGTCGGTTCGAGTCCGACCTGGGGTACTGCGGTTTTCTTACGGCCCGGGTGTTCTGTCCGCCGTCCTATCCTCCGGATTTACCACGCCGGACTCGTCCGGATGCGCCACCCGCAGGTGCGAGGAAACCAGGCGGACAGCTTCGTCCTCCGTCGCGGCGTCATACTCCCAGCTGCAGGAACAGCAGCGGGCGTGCGGCGTTCCGTCCTCGGCCACCGAAACACCCCATGCTTCCCCGGGCAGCAGATAGAAGCCGCCGTAGGTGCCGGAGAACTCCCGGAGCGGGTGGTCCGACTGCCGGTGATAGCTCTGCTCGATCATGATTCCTATTCGTCGGATGCAGCCGCCGGGATGGCCCTTGGGCGGTTTTATTTTCTGCGCGGGAGGGCGGTCCCAGCCCGCAGCGGGTTCCGGCGCGCGGGCGCCCGTCAGTAGCATGAGGAGGACAGGCGGTGCCTGCAGCTCCAGCTCAAAACGCGGCTGCAGCGCGGAGTCCAAGCCCAAGTTTCCAAGCCCAATCTGCGCCGGGAGTGGCCATGAGCAATGCCCTGAGACTGGAAAACCCGTCCAAGGACACCTACGTGCTCCGCAACGTCAGCGGACACGATCTCGTGAATGTGGTGGTTGACGGGTCACGGGTGGGAGTGAACACCAAGAACCTGCCCGCCGGGATGAACCTCGCGGAGGGCGAGGCCGTGGAGTTCCACATGTATCACGGCGGGGGAGCGTCCCTGCCGAAGGATCTCTACGTCCGGTGGGACGGCGCCCCGGACTGGGACGTCGTTCCCGTTTAGCCCTCTGCCGCGCCGCCCCTGCGGCCCCTGCCCTGACGCCCCTGGCAGCACCTTCGCGGACCCCTCCGGCAGCACCTGACGCACCTTCCCGTTACCCGGCCCACTGCGCCGTGTTTGACGCCACAGCATGATCTGCCCCATACTTGGAATCGATTCCATGGAATCGATTCCACAACGGTGTAGGGAGCAGAGTGCGGTCAACGACGATCAAGGACGTGGCGAGGAAAGCCGGCGTCTCGGCAGCCACGGCATCGCGCGTGCTGTCCGGGCACTCCGCCACCTCCGAGGACGCCCGCCAGGCTGTGCGTGAGGCAGCCGCCGAGCTGGGCTTCCGGCCCAACGCCCAGGCCCGCTCGCTGCGCAAGACCAGCACCCAGACCATCGGCCTGCTGCTGCCCGATATCCGCAATCCCTTCTTCGCTGACCTGGCCCACGCCATTGAGCAGCGCGCCAGCGAATTCCAGTACCTGACACTCTTCGGGAACGCCAACGAAAGTCAGGAGCAGCAGGAGCGCTACCTCGACGTCATGCTCTCCCAGCGCGTGGACGGCCTGATCGCCGCACCGCAGGGCGAAGCCAGCAGCCTGGTAGGCATCCTGGCCGGCGAGGTGCCCACGGTGTTTGTGGACCGCGTGGTGGACGGCGCACCCGTTCCCGGCGTCACGGCCGACAACGCCGGCGGCATCGCCGACGCCGTCCGGCACCTGACGGCGCTGGGCCACCGGCGCATCGGCTACATCGCCGGCCCGCAGTCCACCTCCACCGGGCGCGAGCGGCTGCAGGCGTTCCGTGCCGCCGTCGCCGAAACCGGGGCCGACGACGACGGCGACCTCGTCTTCCTCGGCGACTTCCAGTCCGCCAGCGGTGCGGCCGGGGCACGCCGGCTGCTGGACCTTCCCGTGCCGCCCACGGCCCTGCTGGCCGCCGACAGCCTGATGAGCATCGGCGCCGTCGGTGTGTGCAACGAGCGGGGCCTGGCCATCGGCACCGACATTGCGTTTGTTGCCTACGACGACATTGAAGCCTTCACGCTGCTCAACCCGGCGCTGACGGTGATTGCCCACGACGTCCACGCCATGGGACGGCTGGCCGTTGACCTGCTGATCGCGGAAATTGCCGGTGAATCACCCGAATCCGTGGTGCTCCCGAGCAGGCTCATCATCCGCGGCTCCACCCCGTCCCTTCCAGGAGGAAACCCAGCATGAGCGAGACCCCCATCCTGACGCTCGAGGGCGTCACCAAGTCTTTCGGACCGGTGACGGTGATCGACGGCGTCACCGTCCACGTGCGCCCGGGCAAGGTCCAGGTGCTCCTGGGCGAAAACGGCGCCGGTAAGTCCACGCTCATCAAGATGATGTCCGGGGTCTACCAGCCCGACGGCGGACGCATCCTCGTGGACGGCAAGCCTGTCTCGCTGCCCGACACCAAGGCCGCCGAAGCCCTGGGCATTGCCACCATCCACCAGGAACTGAACCTGGTGGGGTCCATGAGCGTTGCCGAGAACATCTGCCTGGGCCGGATGCCGCGGAAGTACGGACTGGTGGACCGGCGCGCCATGAAGGCAAAGGCGCAGGCCGCCCTGGACCTGATCGGACTGGACGTGGATCTGGACCAGCCGGTGGGGGAACTGGGCATCGCCCGGCAGCAGCTGGTGGAGATTGCCAAGGCGCTGAGCCTGGACGCGCGGATGCTGATCCTGGACGAGCCGACCGCAGCGCTGA
This sequence comes from Arthrobacter sp. Z1-15, assembly GCF_054792395.1. Lineage (NCBI taxonomy): Bacteria > Bacillati > Actinomycetota > Actinomycetes > Micrococcales > Micrococcaceae > Arthrobacter > Arthrobacter sp. Z1-15. Next base: position 940,292 of record NZ_CP096454.1, read on the forward strand.
CCAACCACGAAATTGCCTCGCTGTTTGCCGTGGTCGAGGACCTGCGCCGGAAGGGCGTGGGCATGGTGTTCATTTCCCACCACCTGGACGAGATTGCCGCCATCGGCGATTCGGTGTCCGTGCTGCGCGACGGCAAGTTCATTGCCGAGGTTCCCGCGGACACCCACGAGGACGAACTGGTCCGCCTGATGGTCGGCCGCGACATCGACCAGCAGTTCCCGCGCCGCCGGGAATTCGCCGGGCCGGGGGAAACGCTGCTCGAGGTCCGGGGTCTGTCCATGAAGGGCCTGATCCATGACGTGTCCTTCTCCGTTGCCGCCGGCGAAGTGGTCTCGCTCGCCGGGCTGATGGGCGCCGGCCGCACCGAAGTGGTCCGTGCCATCGCCGGAGCCGACTCCTACACGGCCGGTTCCGTTCACGTCCGCGGAAAACAGCTGCCCAAGGCCGACATCGGCGCAGCCATCCGCGCCGGCCTCGGCCATGTCCCAGAGGACCGCAAGGTCCAGGGCCTGGTGCTCGGGGCGGCAGTGAACGACAACATTGGCTACGCCACCCTGAAAGCCACAGCCCGGGCCGGAGTGGTGGACTTCACCGGCCAGCGAAAGCGCGCACAGGAGGTGGCGGACCGCCTGCGGATCCGCATGCACAGCCTGGACCAGGCCGTCGGATCACTCTCCGGCGGCAACCAGCAGAAGGCAGTTTTTGCCCGCTGGATCGTGGCCGGGTCCACGGTGCTGCTGCTGGATGAGCCGACCCGCGGCGTCGACGTCGGCGCCAAGGTGGAAATTTACGAACTGATCAATGCCATTACCGCCGCCGGCGGCGCCGTCGTCATGGTGTCCAGCGAACTGCCTGAGGTTTTGGGCATGAGCGACCGGATCCTCGTGATGAGCGGCGGACACATCGCCGGTGAGCTCGACGCCGACGGCGCCACCCAAGACGCCGTGATGTCACTGGCGGTGCGGGATATACAGCGTGACCTGGAAGACCAACTGATGAAGGACGGATCATGAACAAGGCAGCGGTGCAGACACCGGAGACGGGTGCGCGCAAGCAGGCACCGGCAAACACCGGGGCACGGACAAAGAAGTTCCTCGCCGACAACGGGGCACTGGTGGGACTGGTGGTCCTGGGACTGGCGCTCTTCATCGCCACGCCGGATTTCCTTACCGGCCCGAACCTCCTGAACATCGGAATCCAGGCCTCGGTGATTGCCGTCCTGGCCTTCGGCATGACCTTCGTGATCGTTGCCGCCGGAATCGACCTGTCGGTGGGCTCCGTTGCCGCGTTGTCGGCTATGGGGTCCGCCTGGATGTTCACGCAGGGGAACCTGCCCGGCTGGCTGGCACTGCTGGGCGGGCTGCTGATCGGCGCTCTCAGCGGAGCGGTCAGCGGCTTCGCCGTCGCCTACGGCCGGTTGCCTTCCTTCATCGCCACCCTGGCCATGCTCAGCGTCGCCCGCGGCCTGACCCTGGTCCTCTCCGACGGCCGGCCCATCGCCACCGCCGACGAAGTGTCCTTCCTGGGCGGAGACCTGGGCCCGATCCCGATGCCCATTGTGGTGCTGGTCATCGCCGGCATCGCCGCCGCCCTGATCCTGAACTACACCGTCATCGGCCGGTACATGTACGCCGTGGGCGGCAACACCGAAGCGGCCCGCCTTTCGGGCATCCCGGTGCGCCGGGTCCTGGTCACCGTCTTTGCGCTGTCCGGACTCTTTGCCGCGCTGGCCGGGCTGCTGCTCTCCGGACGGCTTGACTCCGCCCAGCCCCAGGCCGCCTCGGGCTACGAACTGGACGCCATTGCCGCCGTCGTCATCGGCGGTGCGTCGCTGGCCGGCGGTATCGGGCGCATCAGCGGCACCCTGATCGGTGCCCTTGTCCTCGTGGTAATCCGCAACGGCCTGAACCTGCTGAACGTCTCCTCGTTCTGGCAGCAGGTAGTCATCGGCCTGGTCATTGCCCTCGCCGTCGGCGCCGACGCGCTGCGCCGGAAAAACTCCACCCACTAACCCCTCACCACCGCAACACCTCACCAAAAAGGAAATAACAATGAAGTTCTCCTCCGCCCGCAAGACCGCGGCCCTGACTGTATCCCTTGGCCTGCTGCTGACTGCCACCGCCTGCAACCGCGGTGACGACGCCGCTGCCTCCGGCGGTTCGGTCACCCTGGCCGTCTCCACCCTGAACAACCCCTTCTTCGTGGAACTGCGCGACGGCGCGCAGGCCGCCGCCGAAGAGGCCGGTCTGGACCTCGACGTCCTGGACGCCCAGAACGACTCCGCGACCCAGACCAACCAGCTCGCCACCGCCGCCACGTCCGGTACCGAGGGCGTCATCATCAACCCGGTGGACTCCGATGCCGCCGCCGCCTCCATCAGCCCGCTGCTGAGTGCCGGCACCCCGGTGGTAGCCGCTGACCGCACCGTCAACGGCGCCGAAGTCCAGTCCCTGGTTTCCAGCGACAACAAGGCAGGCGGACGCCAGGCCGCCGACGAACTGGCCAAGGCCATGGGCGGGGAAGGCGAAATCATCATCCTGCAGGGAGTTGCGGGAACCTCCGCCAGCCGTGACCGCGGCGCCGGTTTCGCCGAGGGCATCAAGGCCTACCCGGGCATCAAGATTGCAGCCCAGCAGACCGCAAACTTTGACCGCGCTGAGGCACTGAACGTGGCAACGAACCTGCTGCAGGCCAATCCGGGAGTGACCGGCATCTTTGCCGAGAACGACGAGATGGCACTGGGCGCCATCCAGGCCCTGGGGAATCGCGCCGGCACCGACGTCAGCGTTGTGGGCTTCGACGGCACGGAGGGCGGCTTCACCGCCATCAAGGACGGTACGCTGACCGCCACCATCGCCCAGCAGCCGGCCGAGCTGGGCAAGCGCTCCGTGGAGGTTCTCGCGCAGCTGCTCGACGGCGAAACCGTCGACGCCACCATCCCGGTTCCGGTCACCACCGTGAACGCAGCAAACCTGGCTGACTTCGCCTCGTGAAAAAAGCCGGCATCCTCAACGCGCCCCTGAACGCAGCTATCGGCCGGCTCGGCCACGGGCACCTTGTGGTGATCGCCGACTGCGGGCTCCCGATCCCCGACGGCGTCGAAGCCGTCGATCTGGCCCTCGTCCAGGGGGTGCCGCCCTTCGCCGACGTTTTGGCGGCGCTGCTGGCGGAGATCGAAGTGGAAGGGGCGGTCATGGCTGAGGAAGCCGAAGGCACCGCCGTCGAGCGCCGGCTCGCAGCGGCCGGGCTGAAGCCCGAAACGGTGACGCATGAAGAGTTCAAGGCGCTGCTCCCGTCCGTACGGCTGATCGTGCGGACGGGGGAGGCCACTCCTTTCGCCAACGTCATGCTCCGCTGCGGAGTGGGCTTTTAACCGTCTCCGGTCCCGGGGGCAAGTGGTAGCGGAGCAGAATGTGATGAGCGTTACAAGGACGTAACCCAAGGCCCTTATGTTTGACTCATTATTCAACTAGCTTTTCTTCTAATCAGGAACACCTGGTAACAGCATCAAAGGCCTCCGCCTTTCGATCGGGGAGAAAAATCTATGACTGCACTACGCACCACGAGTCGTCTGGGCCTGGGAGACGGTTACAGCCGGGTGGCAAAAATCGCGGCAGTGGGGCTGGGTCTGGCACTGTTTGCCTCCGGCTGCAGCGGGGCGGAGGAAACTCCCGCTTCGGAGTCAACGGGAACGGAATCAGCGTCAACTGCCGCGGCGGCGGGGGGAGTCTCCTGCCCGCCGAATGAAGGCGGCAAGGGCAAGGACCCGGGAGAGAAAGGCGACCCCTCGGCCGTGCCTGCCTCCACCGGCACCACGGACGCACCGCTGAAGGTCGGGACACTGCTGCCCACCACGGGTGAACTCGCGTTCCTCGGCCCGCCGGAAATCGCCGGCACCAACCTTGCCGTCCAGGACATCAACGCTGCCGGCGGCGTACTGGGACAGCCGGTGGAGATCGTCCACCGCGATTCCGGCGACACCACCACCGACATCGCCACGCAGTCGGTGACGGACCTGCTGAGCCAGGACGTCAGCGCCATCGTCGGTGCGGCGTCGTCGGGCGTCTCCAAGACCGTCATCGGCCAGATCACCGGAGCCGGAGTGATCCAGTTCTCGCCGGCGAACACCTCGCCGGACTTCAGCACCTGGGATGACAACGGCCTGTACTGGCGCACTGCTCCCTCCGATGTGCTGCAGGGACGCACGCTGGGCAACTACATCATGAACTGCGGCGCCCAGACCGTCGGAATGATCGTCCTGAACGATGCCTACGGCACGGGGCTGGCAAGCAACATCCGCGGCTCGGTGGAATCGGCCGGCGGCCAGGTCATCAAGGAGGAAATGTTCAACGAGGGCGAATCCCAGTTCAGCAGCCAGGTGGACTCCGTTGTCGCCGCTGAACCGGACGCCATTGTTGTCATCAGCTTCCAGCAGGCCACCAGCATCGTTCCGCTGCTCACCGCCAAGGGAGTCGATCCCACTCAGATGTTCTTCGTGGACGGCAACACCTCGGACTACAGTGCGGACCTTGATCCGGGCACGCTCGAAGGAGCCCAGGGCACAATCCCGGGCCCGTTCGCTTCGGACACCTTCAAGGAATCGCTGCTGGCGCTGGATCCTGCGCTGAAGGACTGGTCCTACGCCGGTGAAAGCTACGACGCCGTCACCCTGACGGCTCTCGCCGCTGAAGCCGCAGGCAGCACCGAGGGAACGGCCGTCGCGGCCGAACTCCAGGGAGTTTCGGCGGACGGCGAGAAGTGCTTCGACTACGCAGGCTGCGTAACCATCCTGCGTGAAGGCGGAGACATCGACTACGACGGTTACTCCGGCCCGATCACCTTCGATGAGAACGGCGACCCGACCGAGGCCTTCATCGGCATCTACCAGTTCGACGCCGAGAACAAGCCGCTGCCGAGCCGCTCAGAATCGGGCAAGCTCTAATCTGCAGCACCAAATAAATCAGTACGGACAAATAAATCAGCGCCAAGTAAATCGGTACAAAGTAGAACAGCCCCCGCCGATCTGACCAGTTCAGATCGGCGGGGGCTGTTCTGTCGGCAGCTTGGGAAGCGCTCCGGCTGCGGAGGGCGCTTAGGCGGTGTCCGCCAGCGTGCCCAGATACAGCTGGATGACCTTCGGATCCTTCATGAGGTCCCTGCCGGTGCCGGTGTAGGCGTCACGGCCCTGGTCCAGGACGTACGCGCGGTCGCAGATCTGCAGGCACCGCCGGGCATTCTGCTCCACCATGATCACCGAGACTCCGGCCCGGTTGATCTCGTGCACCCGCAGGAAGGCCTCATCCTGTTTCACGGGGGAGAGGCCGGCGGAAGGCTCATCCAGCAGCAGCACGGCCGGTTCCATCATCAGCGCGCGGCCCATGGCGACCATCTGCCGTTCCCCGCCGGACAGCGACCCCGCCCGCTGGGCCCGGCGCTTGCGCAGCTCCGGGAAGAGCTCGGACACGAAGTCAAAGCGCTCGGCGAACCGCTTGGGCGCCTGGTACAGCCCCATTTGCAGGTTTTCCTCGATGGTCAGGGACGCAAACACGTTGTTGTTCTGCGGCACAAACCCCACCCCGCGGCTGACCAGCTTGTTCGCCTTGAGCCCGGTGATGTCCTGTCCCCGGACCACAACAGTCCCGGAGTGCACTTTCACCAGCCCGAACATGGCCTTGAGCAGCGTGGACTTCCCGGCACCGTTGGGGCCGATGATTCCAATGAGTTCCCCGCGCCGGGCCTCGATGCTGCAGCCGTTGAGGATGTTCACCCCCGGAATGTAGCCGGCCACCAGATCGGTCACCTTGACGACGGAGTCGCCCTCGAATGCCTCGGCGGTCATGCCTGTTCCTTCCGCTCATCAATCCGGCGCCCGATGACGCCGTCGGGCTCGGTGCCCACTGACGACTCCGGGTCGTGTTCCAGTTCCGCCTCAAGTTTTTCGAATCCTTCGGAATCACCGAGGTCGACGTCGTGGTGGGCACCCAGGTAGGCATCGATCACCGCCTGGTCCTTCATCACCTCGCCCGGAGGCCCCTCGGCCACCACCTTCCCTTCGGCCATGACAATGACCCAGTCCGCGATGTGCCGGACCATGTGCATGTCGTGCTCAACAAAGAGGACGGTCATGCCTTCGGCCTTGAGGTTCTTGATGTGGTCCAGCAGGGACTGGGTCAGCGCCGGATTCACCCCCGCCATGGGCTCGTCGAGCATCACCAGCTTCGGCTGGACCATGAGGGCCCGGGCCATTTCCAGGAGCTTGCGCTGCCCGCCGGACAGCGACGCGGCGTAGTCCCCGCGCTTGGTGTCGAGCTTGAACTTCTCCAGCAGCAGGTCCGCCTGCTTGGTGATTTCACGTTCCCGGCCGCGCCACAGGGGCGGCAGGAAGGCCCGCCAGAGGGACTCGCCCGGCTGCGACGCCGCCCCCAGCCTCATGTTTTCAATGACGGTGAGCTTGCCCATGACCTTGGTGAGCTGGAAGGTGCGCACCATGCCCAGCCGTGCCACCTTGTAGGCGGAGACACCGGCCAGATCCCGCCCCTCGAACTGCCAGTCCCCGGACTGCGGCGTGTCAAAACCGGTCAGGAGGTTGAACAGCGTGGTCTTGCCGGCACCGTTGGGGCCGATGAGCGCGGTGATCTTGTTCCGGGGCACTTCCACGTAGTCGACGTCGACGGCGTGGATCCCGCCGTAGGTGCGGGTTACGTTCCGGGCCACCAGGATCGGGTCCCGCTTGCGGCAGCCCGGCCCGGTTGCGTCCGCGGCGATGGGCCGGGTGTCCGTCATATATTCGTTGCCTGCCGCTGCGGGCGGCGGTGTTGCACCCGACGCGGCTGCCGCGGCTGCCGCCGGTTCCGCGGCATGGGCGCCGCTGCGCCTGCCGCTCCCGCGTTCGTCTGCCTGGGAACTCATGCGAACGCCAGCTCCTTCTTGTTTCCGAGGATGCCCTGGGGCCTGAAGATCATCAGCAGCATCAGTGCCACACCAACAAGGATGTAGCGAACCTGCCCTGCCTGGGAAGTGGTAATGAAAGTGATGTAGCCGGATTCGATCGCACCGTACAGCAGGCCCTGCGTTACGGAGAGGATGACCCAGAAAATCATGGCGCCGATGACCGGGCCAAGCACCGTGGACATGCCGCCCAGCAGCAGTGCGGTGTAGAGGTAGAAGGTCAGCTCGGTGCCGTAGTTTGCCGGCTGCACGGCGTCGCGGGGGAGGGTGAAGATAATCCCCGCCAGTGATCCGAGCGCGCCGCCGATGATCAGGGCCTGCATCTTGTAGGCGTACACGTTCTTTCCCAGGGCCCGAACGGCGTTCTCATCCTCCCTGATGCCCTTGACCACGCGCCCCCAGGGGCTCCGGATCAGCATCCACACCAGGAAGCAGGCCACGATGACCAGACCCCAGGCCACGATCCGGACCCAGACGTCGCGCTCGTTCAGGCCGAAGGGGCCGATGTTGTAGCTGCCGGGCGGCACCGGGTTGAGGGCGTAGAAGCTTCCGGTGAAGGCGGCGAGTCCGTTCGCCGACCCCGTCACCGGTGTCATTCCCGTGGTGGTCACGATGTACCGGATGATTTCGGCCGCGGCGATGGTGACGATGGCCAGATAGTCCGCCCGCAGCCGCAGCGTTGGAATGCCCAGGATGACCGCGAAGATTGCCGATGCCAGCAGGGCAATCAGCAGGGCCAGCGGCAGCGGGGCGTTGAAGGACAGGATGGGAATGGCGAAACCGTACGCGCCCACCGCCATGAAGCCGGCCTGGCCGAAGTTCAGCAGGCCGGTGTAGCCAAAGTGCACGGCAAGCCCGAGGGCTGCCAGCGCGTAGGCGGCCGTGGTGGGGCTGATGATCTCGTTGAGTGCGCCGAGAAAAATATTGACGAAGTCCATCTGTGCTAAGCCCCTAACCTATGCGCTCGCGTCGGCCCAGGATTCCCTGCGGCCGGACGAGGAGGACAAGAATCATGATGACCAGGGCGCCCACATATTTCAGGTCCGCCTCCAGCCAGATTGTGGAGATTTCCACGAAAAGCCCCACAATCACGGACCCGATCAGCGCACCGAAAACAGTGCCAAGCCCACCCAGCGTGACGCCGGCGAAGATCAGCAGCAGGATTTGCTGCCCCATATTAAAGGACACCCCGGGCCGGTAGTAGGCCCACAGGATTCCGCCCATGGCCGCCAGTGCACCGCCGGTGATCCAGACCAGACGGATCACGCGGTCGACGTCGATTCCGGAGGCTGCGGCCAGTGCGGGGTTGTCCGAGACCGCGCGGGTTGCCTTGCCGATCCGGGTGCGCAGCAGCAGCAGGGCCACCACTAGGATGACGGCGAGGCTGACGAACAGCGAGATCAGGGTGTTGCGCGGAATGGAGATGGGTCCCAGTTCCAGCGTGGGGCTCTGTGACCCCGGCAGCTGCTGCATGGCTCCGCCGAAGAAGAACAGAACGGTGTAGCGGACGGCGACGGCCAGTCCGATGCTGACGATCATCATCGGCACCAGCCCGGTGCCCCGCCGGCGCAGCGGTTTCCAGAGCACGCCGTCCTGGAGATAGCCGAAGACGGCGCCGCCGAGCACCGCCAGCGGCAGGGCGATCCAGGCGGACAGGCCAATCGCTGCAAAGCCAAAGGCCAGTACCGCGCCCAGAGTGACCATCTCGCCGTGGGCGAAGTTCGTCAGTCCGGTGGTTCCGAAAATCAGTGAGAGCCCGACGGCGCTCAGCGCCAGCAGCAGGCCAAAGCTCAGGCCGGCCACCGCGCGTTCGGTGAGGGTCGAGATGAAACTGTCCTGCTGCAGCACGATGCCTTCGCCCAGCAGGAACAAGGTGGTGATGTTGGAGGTGCCCGCAAAGGTCACGGTGCGCGGATTCTCCTGGCCCTCCGCCAGCGCGACGCCCTCCGGCAGCGTGCTTTCGTCCAGCTCCACTTCAAAGGCGCCCTGCTCGGGAACACCGATGGACCAGGAGCCGTTGGCCCCGGTTTCCGTTTCGCCTTCGTAGCCGTTGCCGCTGGCGGTGATTCTGACCCCTTCCACCGGGACGCCTTCGTTCCGCACCACCCCGCTGATACGGTCGGCGAACTCGGCGCCGTCGGTGGGGTCGTCCGCGGCGCCGGCGGATGCGCTGTCCGAGGGTGTTGCTGTTGTTGCGTGAGCGGCAGGTGAAGACAGCAGCAGGGCAGCAAACATCGCCGCCACCACCGCCAACATCCCCAGATACCGGGTCAGCGCCGATGTTCGTAGCAAGTTCCAAAACCTCCACGCCAAGGCCGCGGGCACCGAAAAATCGGACCTTTAGCGGATCAAGTGTGACTTGTGTCACCGAATGGGGATCATGCTACCCACTGAATGTTTCAGGCAGTGGCGATTTTCTGCGGCGGGATGTCGCGATCAGGTAACGACTTGGTGTGCCAGCGTAGCGGGGCGGTGAAGGGTGCGCTTTGCCAAACTGTTACCCGCAGCGGCTCATTGCCGGGAATCTCCCGGCCCCGCCGGCCGTTGACATTGGTAGGCTCTAGGTAAACAGGCCCCCAGATGGAGGACATTTAATGGCAATCGGTGGTAATCCGGTCTTTAACAGCAAGAATTTTAACTCCCAGGTTCGCAGCGGCAGGGTGAACCAGGGTTCCCTGGCCACCCAGGACCAGACTTCGATGACCCCCCAGCAGTTGCAGGAGCTGTACACGGCGCCTTCTGCCGGCCCCGCCATGACCGGCCGCATGACGTACGACGACGTCATCATGAAGACACTGGCCTGCCTTGCAGTGGTCCTCGTCGGCGCAGCCGTTCCCATGATCCTGATTCCCGGCGCCGCAGCGCCGCTGATGATCGTCGGCGCACTGGGCGGTTTCGTCCTGGGCCTGGTCAACGCCTTCAAGCGTGAGCCCGCTCCCGCGCTGATCCTGGCGTACGCAGCCCTCGAGGGAATGTTCCTCGGCGGACTGACCCTGGTGCTGGACAACCTGTACCCGGGCATTGGCCTGCAGGCCGTCCTGGGCACGCTGTCCGTCTTCGCCGTGACTCTGGTCCTGTTCCGCAGCGGCAAGGTCCGCGCTACGCCCAAGGCCATGCGCTTCTTCATGATCGCCATGATCGGCTACGCCGTGTTCTCGCTCGTCAACATGGGCCTGATGATCTTCGGTGCCACCGACAGCATGTTCGGTGTCCGTGACTCCGTCGAGATCATGGGAATTCCGCTGGGTGTCCTGATTGGCCTCCTCGCCGTAGGCCTGGCCGCGTTCTCCCTGATCGTCGACTTCACGTCCATCGAGCAGGGTGTTCAGGCCGGCGCTCCGCAGCGCTACTCCTGGACTGCTGCCTTCGGCCTCACCGTCACCCTGGTCTGGCTGTATGTGGAAATCCTCCGCATCCTCGCCATTCTGCGCGGCGACGACTAGCATCCCCGGGGCTCCGGACTCCCTAACCTAAAGGACTCCCGAACCGAAAAGAGGTCGGCAGGCTAACGCCTGCCGGCCTCTTTGCTGTTAACCACGTGCGAAGCGTAGAACCACCCTGTGCATCCCTCGCGCGGAACCGTAGGATCTCGGCGGGGGGAATCCTCCGGAGCACATGCGGGAAAGGGGACGCGGGGCATGGATAAGCCGATGGATACCGTCCTGTTCCCTCTCCGGGTCCAGGAACTGCTGCTGGAGAACCCTGATCTGGAGAACTTTCTGGCACCGCTCGCCGTCCTTCTGACCGAGCGGCTGCGTGAGTGGAACGTGGCCGGTTCCTCCCTGATGATCGTGCGGTCCCGCCGCCAGCCGGTACAGGTCGGCAGCGAACCCGGCTTCATCGAACTCGAGCGGGGAACGCATGCAGAAGACCCGTCCCGCCGCGCCCTGGCACATCAGGCGCCGGCCGTCGCCCGGAACCTGGACGGTGAAGACCAGCGGTCCGCCTATTGGACTGCTGCGCGCGCGTCGGGCATGTCTGCCGCGGCATCGGTGCCGGTGGCGGTGCCGGACCCGGATCTCGCGGTGCTCACGTGCTATTCCTCCTCCCCGGGAGCCTTCGGACCAGCGGCGCTGGCTGCTCTTGAGTCCGCTGCAGCGGAGCTGGCAACTCCGCTGGCACTCGCACTGCGGCTGGACGCGCAGACGCACCGGGCCCGCAACCTGCAGGCCGCCCTCGAGTCGCGGACCGTCGTGGATCTGGCTGCCGGAATCATCATGGCGCAGAACAACTGCAGCCAGCAGGGTGCCGTTGAAATCCTGCGCAGTGTCTCCAACAGCCGCAACGTCAAGGTCCGGGACGTGGCGGCCGGGGTGGTTGCAGTGGTCTCGGACCGCGTGAGCACTCACTTTGAGGAGTAGCCGGCGGTAGGCTGGAGCAATGACCACTCCCGGACCGGTTTCCACGGCTGCCCCCGCCACCGGCGCCCAATTCCGGATCAGCCGGGCCACACCCGGCGGCACCGCTGAAGCACAGATCGCTGCACTTGCAGGGGCCCTGCGCAGCTATTTCCTGGATGGCACCGCGTTTGTGGAGACCTATCCCGACGCCGAGCTGCCGCCGTCGGCCTGCGGCATCCTGCTCGCTCCCTGGCCCAACCGGGTTGCCGGCGGGAAGTGGACGCTGGAAGGACAAACGCAGCAGCTGGACATCACTGAACCGTCACGCGGCAATGCCAGCCACGGCCTGCTGCGCAACACCGGATACCGGCAGGTGGAGGCAGTCGGTGACGGCACCACGCCGCCCGGCAGCAGCGTCACGCTGGCGGCCGAGATCTTCCCGCAGCACGGGTATCCCTTCCACCTCGTCCACGAGGTGCGCTACAGCCTGGACGGGGACGGCGGACTGCGCGTGCGGCAGGCGCTCACCAACGTGGGCGGAAACCGGGCGCCCTTCGCGCTGGGCGCCCATCCGTTCCTTCGGGTGGGATCGGTTCCAACGGAGGAGCTGACGCTGACCGTTTCGGGAAACACGCGGCTGACGGTCGATGACGGACTGATTCCGGTGGGCCGGGAACCTGCCGGCGGACCCGCCGACCTTCGGACGGGGCGGCGGATCGGCGGCCTGGACCTGGACTCCGCCTACACGGATCTGGAGCCGGAAGACGGGGAGTTCCGGCACCGCCTCCGCGCTCCGGACGGCAGGGGCGTCGTGTTGTGGAGCGGTCCGGAGTTCGGTTATGTCCAGGTCTTCGTAACCGATAAGTTTCCCGGACGCGCCCTTGCCGTGGCCGTCGAGCCGATGACCGCTCCCGCCAATGCGCTGAACTCCAGTGAAGGGCTGCGGTGGCTGGACCCCGGGGCGTCGTTCGCTGCGGAGTGGGGAATCCGGCCGGAAAAAACCGGCTGACGGCCCGGCCGCGAACCCCGGCGTAAAGGTGGGAATCACAGGCGTTGAGTGTGGAAAGATGAGCCCATGAGACCTCACGCACGGAGCATCGCCGCGCCCAGAGCGGTGCAGGCTGCGGCTGTCCGCTCCAGCAGGGGCAACGACGACGTGCCGTACGCGCTGCGCGTCAGCGCGGCCTGGGCTTGGCGGCTCGGCGTGGTGCTGGTGGTTGCCGCCGGCATTATCTGGCTGCTGCGCAACTTTTCGCTGCTCATTATTCCGCTGATGATCGCGGCCCTGCTGGCAGGTTTGCTCTCGCCCATCTCCAACTGGCTGCGCCGCAACAAGGTGCCCGCCGGACTGGCGGTCGCTGTCACGATCGTGACCTTCCTGGGCGTGATTGTTGCTGCACTGACCCTGGTGGGCCGGCAGCTGGCCCTGGGCTTCCGCGACCTGTGGGACGAAACCCTCTCCGGCGTGGCCCAGATCCAGGACTGGCTCGCCGACGGCCCGCTGCGCATCACAACCACCCAGATGGACACCCTGCTGCAGGAAGCCACCAACACGCTGCAGCAGAATTCAGCCAACATCCTTTCCGGGGCACTCTCCGTGGGGACCGGCGCCGGACACTTTGCGGCCGGCGTCCTGCTGACGCTTTTTGCCCTGGTCTTTTTCCTGCTGGACGGGCGCCGCATCTGGCGCTTCACCGCCGGGCTGCTGCCCCGCCGCGCCCGCCCCGGCGGATACGGCGCCGGCATCCACGGCTGGGACTCCCTGGTGAACTACGTCCGGGTGCAGCTGCTCGTGGCCTTCATCGACGCCGTCGGCATCGGCGCGGGCGCAGCCATCATCGGAGTGCCGCTGGCCCTGCCGCTGGCGGTCCTGGTGTTCCTGGGATCGTTCGTTCCGCTGGTGGGCGCCGTCCTCACCGGATTTGTTGCCGTCCTGCTTGCTCTCGTGGCCAACGACTGGGTGAACGCCCTGATCATGCTGGGCATTGTGCTCCTCGTCCAGCAGCTGGAATCACACATCCTGCAGCCCCTGATTATGGGCCGGGCCGTGGCTCTGCACCCGCTGGCCGTGATCCTGGCAGTCACCGGCGGCACCCTGGCCGCCGGGATCCCCGGTGCCCTCTTCTCCGTTCCGCTGCTCGCCATTTTGAACACCGTGGTGCGCTATATCGCCTCGCGGGGCTGGGAAGGGGATCCGGCGCTGGCACGTGATCCCGTGTTCGCCGCCGCCGGGGGAGCGGCCCCTGCAACCGATGATGCCGATACCGCGTTGGAAGACAACGCAGAAGACGAGAAACAACCGTGACTGATCTGTCCCACCTGCCCGTGAACCTGGACGACATTGAGGCAGCCGCCAAGCTGTTGGACGGCGTGATTGCCCTGACGCCCATTGAGCAGTCCCGCGCCCTGGGCCGGATGACCGGGTCCAACGTGTATCTCAAGTGCGAAAACCTGCAGCGGGCCGGCTCGTTCAAGGTCCGCGGGGCCTACGTCCGCATGGCCAAGCTCTCGCCGTCGGAACGGGACCGCGGCGTGGTGGCCGCTTCCGCAGGTAATCATGCCCAGGGCGTGGCCGTTGCCGCCGCGCGGCTGGGCATCAAGGCCCGGATCTTCATGCCCCTGGGGGTGGCACTGCCCAAGCTGTCGGCGACGCAGGGCCACGGCGCCGAGGTGGTGCTGCACGGCCACAACGTGGACGAAGCCCTCGCGGAAGCCCAGCGCTACTCCGACGAGACGGGCGCCGTCTTTGTGCATCCGTTCGACAACGTGGATGTGGTGGCAGGGCAGGGAACCATCGGCCTGGAACTGCTGGACCAGATCCCGAACCTGGACACCGTCCTGATGGGCGTGGGCGGCGGCGGACTCCTGGCCGGCGTCGCCGTGGCCATCAAGGCCCGCGCCAAGGAGCTGGGCCGCGAGGTCCGCATCATCGGAGTGCAGGCCGAAAACGCCGCGGCCTACCCGCCGTCGCTCGCTGCGGATGCCCTGGTGCCGCTGACCAAGGTGTCCACGATTGCGGACGGCATAGCCGTGGGGCGCCCGGGCCAGCTGCCTTTCTCCATCATCAAGGAACTGGTGGACGACGTCGTGACCGTCAGCGAAGACTCACTGGCGCGTGCGCTGATCTTCCTGCTGGAACGGTCCAAAATGGTGGTGGAACCGGCCGGAGCCGTGGGTGTCGCGGCGCTGATGGACGGCAAGATCGAGAACCCCGGCAACACCGCCGTCATCCTCTCCGGCGGCAATATCGACCCGATGCTGATGCTCAAGGTCATCCAGCGCGGCCTCGCCGCCGCCGGCCGGTATCTGGTGGTTCGGATACTGCTCGATGACCGCCCGGGTTCCCTGGCCACCATCTCCCGGATCATCGCGGAATCGGACGCAAATGTCACCGGAGTGGACCATACACGTGTCGGGGGGTCCATTAGCATGGGCGATGTGGCGATCACCATCAACATGGAAACCAAGGGACACGAACACTGTGAACACGTACTGAACAACCTGCGTGCCCAGGGTTTCCAGCCGATCGTGCTGCACGGGTAGGCCGTGCTTGCCAAGCGGGCCCGGACGGCCCTGTACGTTTCCCTGGGGCTCGCCGCCCTGATCTGGCTGTGTTATTTTCTGGCGATGTTTGCCGGTCCGGCGGTGCTGCGCGAGCTGGGAATCCTGCCGCGGCGGGTCGACGGACTGGACGGAATCATCTTCGGTCCGCTGCTGCATGCGGGCATCAACCATCTGCTGGGAAACACCCTGCCGCTGGTGGTGTTTTCATTCCTGACCCTGCTGGAGGGCGTGCGGCGCTACCTGGTGGTGCTGGCGTCATCGTGGCTGACCTCCGGGCTGGGCGTGTGGCTCTTCGGAGGCGGCCTGACGGTGGGCATCTCCGGCGTCGTCTTTGGCCTGTTTGCGTACCTGATGGTGCGCGGAATCTACAACCGGGACATCCTTCAGCTGCTGCTTGGCGGTGCCCTCTTCCTGGTCTACGGCTCCCTGCTCTGGGGTGTGCTGCCGGTATCCATCGGAGTCTCATGGCAGGCGCACCTCTTCGGGGCTGCCGGCGGTGTCCTGGCAGCGGTGCTGCTCAGCCGCCGCTCCAGGCGGGGGCAGACAAGCAAAAGCGGGCCCTCCCGGTGGGAGGACCCGCTGTAAACGCTATAAACCGTCCTGCGTGAAAATCAGCTGGAGTACGGCTTGGCGGAAATGATCTCCACCGAAATGCTCTTGCCGTTCGGGGCCGTGTACGTGGCGCTGTCGCCGGCCTTCATGCCCTGGATGGCAGCGCCGAGGGGCGACTTCTCGCTGTAGACGTTGATGTCCGAGTCGCCGGCAATTTCGCGGCTGCCCAGCAGGAACGTTTCGGAATCGCCGGCAATCCTGGCTTCAACCAGCATGCCGGGCTCCACCACGCCGTCATCGGCCGGGGCCTCGCCCACGTGGGCGGTCCGCAGCAGGTGAGTCAGCTGGCGGATGCGGGCCTCGGCCTTGCCCTGCTCTTCCTTGGCTGCGTGGTACCCGCCGTTTTCCTTCAAATCGCCCTCGGACCGGGCCTGCTCAATGCGGGCCACGATTTCCGTGCGGCCGGGACCGGACAGATGATCCAGTTCTGCCTTCAGGCGGTCGTAAGACTCCTGAGTGAGCCAAGCGGCAGGTGCGCTGTTGGTGGACACGGGTCTCTCCTTTTAATGACGACCGGACCAGGCGGGCTGGTCCGGCAGGCTGAATTTGCTCCGCGGGCCGGAACGGCCTGACAAGCAAAGACCCCGCCGGGCGGTGACCGGTTGCAGTGCTGATCTTGCAGTGCTGATCACCTGGGCGGGGCATAACGTAGGCTCCATACTAGTTCTCAAAGCCGGTTTACCCAAGAACCCGGCCCGGCTTGATAAGCGCCCGCACACCTGCACCGGCCGGGAGCCGGTTCCGGACAGGTTCCCGGTCTCAGCTTTCGTCGGCGATCCAACACGCGTGAACGCCGCCGGTGACGGACAGGGAATCGGTGCGGAGCTCCACGCGCTGGGCGGTGGTGGCGTCTTCGGCCGGACCAATGGTGACCTGTTTCCAGCCGACGACGGCGTAAGAGTCGTTCAGGGCCTGCACTGCGCAGGTGACCGTGGCGTCAGTGTCCTTGGTGACCTGGAAGTCGACGATTGCCCGGCCCGCATCGGGAATGCTGAAACCGACGTCCTTAAAGGTCACTTCGCCCGCGGGCGAAGGTGCGGCAATCCATGCCGCTCCGGCGCAGCCCAGCAGCACCGCGGCGCTGCCCATGATGATCTTGCTCCTGCGGGACAGGCCCGGCTTGGGGGTGCCGTATCGATTGGCTAATCTTGTTGCGGACGGAAAACCATCCGGGGTCTGCTCGGGGGCTGGCTGCTTAACAGGACCTTCCTCAGTGCTCACTTCTTTATTTTATCCGAGTTTGTCCGTCTGTAATCCGCCGACCCATCAGGAGCTGCCCCGTGTCGACCGCGTCAAATGATATTTCCAGCCGTCAGGGACCCCTGCGGCTGCTGGCCGTACACGCGCACCCGGATGACGAAGCCAGCAAGGGTGCAGCCATGATGGCCTTCTACGCGGCACAGGGCGTGGACGTGATGGTGGCCACCTGCACCGGCGGGGAGCGCGGCAGTGTGCTTAATCCCTCGATGGAAGCCAACCCCGCCGCGAAGCGGGACCTGGCCGGATTGCGTCGCCTCGAAATGGCCAATGCCCAGCGTGAACTGGGAGTGCAGCACCGCTGGCTGGGCTTCATGGATTCCGGGCTGCCCGAAGGTGATCCGCTGCCGGACCTGCCGTTCGGATGCTTTGCCCTGGAGCCGCTGCAGCACGCCGCTGCGCCCCTGGTGAAACTCGTGCGCGAATTCCGCCCGCACGTCATCATCAGCTACGACGAAAACGGCGGCTATCCGCATCCGGACCACATCATGGCCCACAAGGTGGCCGTTGAAGCCTTCAACGCCGCCGGAGACCCCGAGCAGTACCCGGGGACGGGCGAAGCCTGGGAGCCGATGAAGCTCTACTACGACCGCGCGTTCAACCCCGAACGGTTCCAGGCCCTGCACCACGCCCTCGTGGAGGCGGGAATGGACTCGCCCTACGCCGAGCGCATCGCCGCCTGGCAGGAAGCTGACACGGAGGGTCACCAGCCGCCCGCCCCCACCCATCCCACCACCACGCAGATCCGGTGCGGAGACTATTTCGAGGCGCGCGACCGGGCACTGAAGAGCCACCGCACCCAGGTTGATCCGGACGGATTCTTTTTCGCTGTGGACGCACCAACTCAGCGGAAGGTCTGGCCCTGGGAGGACTATTCGCTGATCATGTCAAAGGTGGAGACCGAGCTCCCCGAGACTGACCTGTTCGCTGGCATACGATAGAGGGTAGGGACGGCGTGCAGCCGCCTGCTTCCAAGAGAGAGAAACCGAAGTGAACTTCCTGTACAGCCTGCCCCAGCTCGTGAACCCCGGCGGAACCGAAGACGGCGAGCTGAAATCCGGCCTGAGCATCGCGGATGTAACCCCCGGTTTGCTGGGTTTCCTCGCCACCTTCTTCCTGGTGCTGGTGGTTGTGCTGCTGATTCGTGACATGACGAAGCGCATCCGCCGGGTCCGCTACCGGGAGCAGGCGCGGACAGGCGTGGGGAGCGACGTCTTCATCCCCAGTACCGAGGACATCGCTGCCGGCGGCTCCGCCGCATCAGCCGCCGGAACCGGCTCCGCCGCATCAGCCGCCGGAACCAGCCCCGCAGCATCCGCCGCGGCCGGAACAGACACCGACCGGCGCCCGGGCGCCGACCGAGGCTAGGAGCAGGACATGGCCGGCAGGCTGCGCAACGAGGCCTCGGCTTACCTGCGCCAGCATGCCGGCAACCCGGTGGACTGGTGGCCCTTCGGAGACGAACCGTTTGCCGAGGCACGCAGACGGAATGTGCCGGTTTTTGTTTCGGTGGGGTACGCCGCGTGCCACTGGTGCCATGTCATGGCGCACGAGTCCTTCGAGGACCCGGCCACGGCCGACTACCTGAATGAGAACTTCGTCTCCATCAAGGTGGACCGCGAGGAACGCCCTGACGTGGATGCGGTGTACATGGCGGCAACCCAGGCCATGACCGGCCAGGGCGGGTGGCCGATGAGTGTCTTTACGCTGCCGGACGGCCGGACGTTCTATGCCGGCACCTATTTTCCGCCGCGGCCGGTACAGGGCATGCCCGCGTTCCGTGATGTCCTCGAAGCCGTCTCCGCGGCATGGCGGGACCGCCCGGAGGAAGTTGAGCAGAGCGCCGCGCAGCTTGCCGCCCACCTGGCCAGCGGACAGCAGGGAAACCGGCGGCTGCTGGGTCCGGTCCGCGCCGCCGGCGACGTCCCCGGGAACCCGGATGCCAGCGCCGATGCTGCGCAGGAACGGGCCCGAACGCTGTCCGCCGCGGTTGACGCGCTGGGCGCCGCCGAAGATCAGCAGTTTGGCGGATTCGGCGGGGCACCCAAGTTTCCGCCCTCCACCGTGCTGCGGTTCCTGCTGGCCCACGCCGCGGCCGGGGCCTCGACCGCCGGGGCGGCTGCCTCGCTGGCCGACCGCACCCTGGGTGCCATGGCCCGAAGTGCACTGTACGACCAGCTCGAGGGCGGCTTTGCCCGGTACACGGTGGACCGCCGGTGGGCGGTCCCGCATTTCGAGAAGATGCTTTATGACAACGTGCAGCTGCTGGCGCTGTATGCGCAGTGGGCACGGACGGCCCGGGACCCGGAGGACCGCCGGCTGGCCCTGCGCGTGACCCGGGAAACAGCGCAGTGGATGATTGACCGGCTGCAGGTTCCGGGCGGCGGCTTTGCGTCTTCCCTGGATGCCGACACTCTGATGGACGGCCGCCGGGTGGAAGGCGGCACCTATGTCTGGACCGAGGCGGAGCTGGCGGAGGTTCTTGGCCCGGAAACCGCTGCCGCCGTCGTCGGGCTGCTGGATCTGGACTCCGGGAACATGGCCGCCCACGGCGGAAAGCCCGGTCCCGACGGCGGTATCGGCAGCACTCTGCACTTCGGCCGCCGGCTGAGCCCCGACGAGGAGGAGCTGTGGCTTAGCTGCCGGCCTGCTCTGCTGGCAGCCCGGAACCGGCGTCCCCAGCCGGACCGCGATGACAAGGTGGTGGCCGGCTGGAACGGCCTGGCCGTGGCAGGGCTGGCCCGCGCCGCCGTCGTGCTCGCCGATGCGGGGGAGGAAGCGGCGGCGGAGCGCATTCTGGGCGCAGCGCGGGACGCCGCGGCCTACCTCCTGCGGGTACACCGCACGGGGCCCACGCTGCGGCGGGTGTCCCACGACGGCAGCGGGCAGGGCATCGAGGGCCTGCTTGAGGACTACGCCGCCGCAGCCGAGGGATTTTTTGCCCTCTACGCGGCCACCGGCGACGAGCAGTGGTACACGGCGGCCGAGTCGCTGGTGCAGGCGGCCGAAAGCCGTTTCCTCGTGGGAGACACGCTGCAGGACACCGCTATCCGCCCGAATCAGCTGGCCAACGCCCAGGGCGCACAGGCCGCCGCGGATCCGCTGGACGGGCCCACGCCCAGCGGGGCTGCCTTGTTTGCCGGCGTGCTGCTGACGTATTCCGCGTATTCAGGCTCCCTGCACCACCGTGCCCTGGCGGAATCGCTGCTTGCCCACGTTGGCGTCGTGGCGCCGAAGGCGCCGCAGGCCGCGGGCTGGGCCATGTCGGTGCTGCAGTTCCTGCTGGACGGGCCGCCGGAACTGGCGGTAACGGGCACCGACGCTTCCGCCGTCGAGGAACTGCTTCGCACGGCGCGCGACGCCGGAGGGCCGGGCCTGGTGGTCGCCTCGCGGGTGGCCGTGGACGGCGGCGAGGAACTGCCGCCCGGATCCGCGGGCCGGACCCGCGTTCCGCTGCTGGAAGGCCGCGGCCCCGGAACCGAGCCTGCAACGGCCTACCTGTGCCGGGGCATGGTGTGCCGGCGGCCCGTCACCACGGCGGCCGAGCTGAGGGAGCTGCTCAGCGAAGGCTGATCCGGCGTCGGAGGGCCCGGAAAGTCAGCCCTGCGAGGCGCCGACAGAGAGAACTGCCAGCAGAATGGCAACGTAGTGGCAGGCAAAGCCGGCCAGCGTGAAGGCGTGGAAAATCTCGTGGAAGCCGAACCAGTCCAGGGAAGGATTGGGCTTCTTCATCGCGTAGCACACAGCCCCGGTGATATACATCGCGCCGCCTACGCAGACCAGTACGGCCGCCGTAGGATTGACGGTGAAGAAGTCCGGAATGTAGATCAGCGCCGCCAGGCCCAGGGCAATGTAGACCGGCGTGTAGAGCCAGCGCGGCGCATGCAGCCACAGCAGCCGGAACAGGACTCCGGCAACGGCGCCGCCCCAGATGAACCAGAGCAGGACCTTGGCCTTTTCCGGCGGAAGCAGCGACCACGCCAGCGGCGTGTAGGAGCCGGCAATGACCAGCATGATGTTGGTGTGGTCCAGCCGCTTGAGGATGGTCTTGACCTTCGGAGACCAGTTGCCCCGGTGATACACGGCCGACACTCCGAAGAGGAGCACCCCGGTGAACGCATAGACGGCCGATGCGATCCGGGTGCCGGTTGTGGGCGCCAGCACGACCAGGACGATTCCGGCGGCCAGCGCAAACGGGGTGGCCCCGGCATGCAGCCAGCCGCGAAGCTTCGGTTTGATGGCCAGGATGTCAGCTACCTCTTCCACGGCGGATTCCACCGGGCCGGGAGTGCTGCGGGAGCTGGGATCCCGCTCGGGGGGAGCGGACGACGATGAAGATGCCATATCCAAAATCCTAACCTACGAGTCGGTAAGTTACTGATTGGTAACTTCAGGTCCCGTGAGTACGAATCTCTCCTTCTCCACCGCGTTGACGGTCTGCCGTGAGACTGCCAGCGCGGCACCGAGCTCGGCCCGCGAGAGGCCGGCCCTATTGCGGAGCTCCGCCAGCCGGTTCTTCATTGCGCGGCGATTTTTGTCTGCAGCTTGAAGCGGATGCAGAAGTCCGCAACCAAGATGCACAGGCAGGCCGCAACGAGGATTCCGGCCAGCTGCCCCGCCGGAAAGAGGATGAACCCGGCCAGCAGCACTGCCCCCGGGACAAGGGCGTCAACGAAGACCTTGGCCAGCACCGCGGTGGACCGGCTGCGCTCGAAGCTGTCCTCCGCCGCGGACAAAGCAGCCCTTTCGCGCTGCCGCCGCAGCAGGAAGGTCCCGAGGATACCCGTGAAGATGACAACTCCCGATGCCGCTGCCGGAAGGAACTTCTGGTCCTCGGGCGCGGCGCTGCTCCAGGCCGACGTCCCTGCGAGGGCGGCACCCACAACGACCAGCCATAGCCACAGACGCCTCATGCGGTACCCCTCATCTTCTGATGCCCCTGGTCTCCACTGCCCTCATCCTCTAGCATCCCCGGCTGTAAAGTTTGTTTTTACACTCCGACGCAACGGCAGGGCGCCCGGAAAGTCAAGGGCAGTTCTGCCCGCACCGGCCGGGCCGGAGGCGCCGCGCCGGACGGCCGGAAGAGCCTGCCGCTTTTTGGGAATACACTTTTTAGTGCGCCTCCCACCACCGCGGAGACGTTTTCTCCGGCACACAGGACAAGGCAGGTGCGGCTCCGCATGAGGTTTCCGGGCGTTGTATATGCCTACTACGAGCGCAAGCTGCGCCGCAGCCTGGCTCGCGACCGCATCCCCGGGCACATCGGCGTCATGGTGGACGGCAACCGGCGCTGGGCGAAACTGGCCGGCGCGCCCACCAGCGACGGACACCAGGCCGGCGCGGACAAGATCCTGGAATTCCTGGGCTGGTGCCAGGAACTGGGCGTGCGGCGGGTAACGCTGTACATGCTCTCGACAGACAACCTGAACCGGGACGCCGATGAACTGGATCCGCTGCTGGACATCATCGGCAACACGCTGGACCGGCTCGGCGAGAAGGGTGACATCCGGGTCAACGCCGTCGGCGCCCTGGACATCCTGCCGCCCAACCTGGCCGCGAAGCTCAATGACCTCGGAACCAGCACCAGCGGCGCGAGCGGACTGCACGTCAATGTAGCCATCGGTTACGGAGGCAGGCGGGAAATCGTCGACGCGGTCAAGGAACTCCTCCATGACGCCGCCGCACACGGCAAATCCATCGCCGAAATCACGGAAGAGCTCTGCGACACCCAGATCTCCGAGTACCTCTACACCCGGGGCCAGCCCGATCCGGAGCTGGTCATCCGCACCTCCGGCGAGCAGCGGCTCTCCGGGTTCCTGATGTGGCAGAGCGCGTACAGCGAGTTCTATTTCTGCGAGGCGCTCTGGCCTGATTTCCGCCGGGTGGATTTCCTGCGCGCCCTGCGTGACTACGGCAGCCGGCAGCGCCGCTTCGGTTCCTGAACCGAACAGCAGGCAAACTCGCCGTGAACGGGATAAAACCCGCCCGTGTCCTGCTGCGGCGCAGGGCTTCCCCGGCGTACCTTGGTGCTATTGATCAGCGACCCGCTGATGGAACCGGAGGCCGGATGTGCACAGAATACGGTGCAGGAAGGCTCAGTTCCGCCTTCCCCGGTCTGCGGATCTCCCCGCCCAGCTATCCGGGGCACCGCCCCTGACTGGAGTTTCCCGTGGCTATCCATTCCTCCCCGCGAACCTCTGCCGACACCGGTGCGGCCGCCGCAGCGCCGGCGTCCGACGGCCGCCCCGAGGCCTACGTGCTGGACACTTCAGTCCTGCTCTCGGACCCCAAGGCGATCCTGCGGTTTGCCGAACACGAGGTGATTGTTCCGCTGGTGGTCATTACCGAACTCGAGAAGAAACGCCACGATCCTGAACTGGGGTACTTTGCCCGGACCGCGCTGCGCCTGCTCGATGACCTGCGTATCGAACACGGGGGACTCAGCGCACCCATTCCGCTGGGCGAATCCGGCGGCACCCTGCGCGTGGAGCTGAACCACATCTCGGTGGACGTCCTTCCCGCCGGCATCCGCGGCACCGACAATGACAGCCGGATCCTTGCCGTGGCGCGGAGCTTGGCGGACGAGGGGCGGAACATCACCCTGGTGTCCAAGGATCTGCCGATGCGGGTGAAGGCCTCGGCAGTGGGTCTGAAGGCCGATGAATACCGCAGCGATCTGGTCCGCGACAGTGGCTGGACCGGCGTCGTCGAACTGGACGTGGCCGAAGCCGACGTCGACGCCCTGTACGAGCACCGCCCGGTGTTCATCCCGTCGGCCGCGGAGCAGCCGGTGAACACCGGGGTCGTTCTGCTTTCCAGTCGCGGGTCGGCGCTGGGGCGGGTGGGAACGGACAAACAGGTGCGCCTGGTGCGCGGGGACCGTGACGTCTTTGGGCTGCATGGCCGCTCCGCCGAGCAGCGGCTCGCCATTGACCTGCTGATGGATTCCGACGTCGGCATTGTTTCGCTGGGCGGCAGAGCGGGCACGGGCAAGTCGGCGCTGGCACTCTGCGCGGGGCTGGAAGCGGTGCTGGAGCGCCGCGAGCACCGCAAAGTGGTGGTGTTCCGTCCGCTGTACGCAGTCGGCGGCCAGGAGCTGGGTTACCTGCCGGGCACGGAGGCGGAGAAAATGGGGCCGTGGGGCCAGGCGGTCTTCGACACGCTGGAAGCCCTGGTCTCCAAGGAGGTGCTGGAGGAGGTCCTGGACCGGGGCATGCTGGAGGTTCTTCCCCTGACCCACATCCGCGGCCGCTCCCTGCACGATTCGTTCGTGATCGTGGATGAGGCGCAGTCGCTGGAGAAGAACGTGCTGCTGACCGTCCTGTCCCGGATCGGGCAGAACTCGAGGGTGATCCTTACCCACGACGTCGCGCAGCGCGACAACCTGCGGGTGGGGCGCCATGACGGGGTGGCCGCCGTGGTCGAAACGCTCAAGGGGCATCCGCTGTTCGGGCACATCACGCTGACCCGGTCCGAACGCTCGCCCATCGCTGCGCTGGTGACCGAGCTGCTGGAAGACGGGCAGATCGGCTGAGCTGCCCGTCTTCGGTCCGCTACATCCTGCCGTAGCAGCAACCCCGAGGGCGCCGTCCCCCGGGGAAGCGCCGATTCGGCGGGGTTATCCACAGTGCCGGGCAGCCCGGCGCCGGCAAAGCGACCGGTGGCGTACCGTGTTCCCCATGGTGGGGATCCTGGGGGAGTACCGGCTGCTGGACGGCCCGGCGTTCTGGGTGCTGTGTGCCGCAACGGCGTATTTCCTGGTGCTGGCCGTGCGGCTCACCGTGGTGGACGCAGCGACGCACCGGCTGCCCAACAGGCTGGTGCTGCCGGCCTATCCTGTGTCCGCACTGCTGCTGGGCACGGCAGCCCTCGCCGCCGGGGACCCGGGGCGCATCGGTGCGATGGTGCTGGCCGGCGTCGTGCTCTGGAGCGCGTATTTCCTGCTGCGCTTCGGCAACCCTTCGGGACTCGGTTTCGGGGACGTCAAACTGGCGGGGGTGCTGGGGCTCTATCTGGGCTTCGCCGGCTGGCCGTACGTGCTGGCCGGGACGTGCGCCGCGTTCCTGCTGGGCGGAGTGTGGGGGCTGTGGCTGATCCTCTCGCGGCGCGGCACCGCCAAAACGGCCATCGCGTTCGGCCCGTTCATGCTCGGCGGCGCCGCCCTGGCAATGGCCCTGCCTGGCCTACAGTAGAAACATGCCCACCCCCGATTTTGTCCTGTCCCTGCGCGAAAAGATCGGCCATGGCCTGCTGTGGCTTCCGGGCATCACCGGTGTTGTCTTCAACAGCGAGCAGCAGGTGCTGCTGGTGCGCCGTGCTGACGACGGCCGGTGGACGCTGGTCACCGGAATGCTGGACCCGGGGGAGGAGCCGGCCGCCGGAACCCTGCGGGAAGTCCAGGAGGAGACGGGCGTCACGGCCGAAATCGAGCACCTCATCCACGTGGGCTCGCACGGTCCCATCACGTTCCCCAACGGGGACCGGTGCACCTTCCTCAACGTGGCCTTCCGCTGCCGGTACGTGGACGGCCGGGCGCGCGTCAACGACGACGAGTCCACCGACGTCGCCTGGTTTGACCTGGACCGGCTCCCTCCGCTCAGCGACCGCCACACCATGCTGCTGAAGCTGGCGCTGGAGGCCGACGGCGTCCCCTATTTCGAGCGCTGAACAGCACAGGCCCCGTCCTCCGGCCGGAAGACGGGGCCTGTGCCCTTCAGCGGGCAGGTCCGGGACGGGCTAGCTGCCGGCGTCGGTGCTGCGCGGCGCCGGAGCGCTGCCGGGATCTTCGGCCGACGGCGGGGTGTCTGCGGCCGCGGCGGCGGCTGCCGGGCTTTTTCCGCCCGCAAGCCGCTCCGCCTCAAGGCGGTCGGCCTCCGGCCCGCCCACCGCTTCGCCGCGGGCTACCATGCCGGCGACGTCCGAGAGCGGGATCTGCTTCAGGAAGCATGCCAGCACCAGGGCGATGACGAGGAACGGAATGAGGTACCAGAACACCGGTGCCAGGGAGTCGGCGTAGGCTGTGACAATTCCGTCCCGCACGGGTTCGGGCAGGTCATTCATGACCGACGGCTGGATGGTGGCAGTGGCTTCGCCGGCGGCGGCCGGATCGAACCCGGCCTTGGTGAAGACCTCCATCAGGTTTTCGGAGAGCCGCGAGGTGAACATGGCACCGAAGATGGCCACGCCCAGGGACGCGCCGACTTCGCGGAAGTAGTTGTTGGACGAGGTGGCGGTGCCGATCTGATCCACCGGGACGGAGTTCTGCACCACCAGGACCACTACCTGCATGATGTAGCCGAGCCCGGCACCGAAGACAAACAGCTGCGCGCAGATGACCCAGACCGGGGTTTCCGCGGAGAGGCTGGTCATCCACAGCATGGCAAGGATGACCAGAGAGGCACCCATGATCGGGTACTTCCTGTAGGTGCCGTGCTTCGTGATGGCCAGGCCCGAGTAGATCGAGGTGCCCATCATGCCCACCATCATGGGCAGCATCAGAAGGCCGGACACGGCGGCGGAAGTGCCGGTGGACATCTGCAGGAACGTCGGCACGAAGGCCAGCGCGGCGAACATGCCCATACCGAGCGTGAAACCGATGGCCGTGCTGTTGACGAAGATGGGGTTCCTGAAGAGGCTCATCGGGATAATCGGGTCTGCCACCCGGTTTTCCACCATGACGAAGAGGACTGCGGCAACGAGCATGCCGGCACCGAAGAGCAGCGTCATCGGGTCGGTCCACCCGTGGTCGTCGCGGCCGCCGAAGTCGGTGAAGAAGATCAGGCAGGTGGTGGCGATGGACAGCAGCACCACGCCGCCGATGTCGATGCGCTTGGTGGCCTTCTTGTTCGGCAGGGTCAGGGTGAAGAAAGCGATCAGGAACGCAATGATGCCGATCGGGATGTTGATGTAGAACGCCCACTGCCAGGTCATGTGGTCCACGAAGAATCCACCGAGCAGCGGTCCGGCAACGGCGGAAAGGCCGAAGATGCCGCCGAGCGGGCCGAGGTACTTGCCGCGCTGGTTGGCCGGCACGATGTCCGCGATGATGGCCTGCGACAGGATCATCAGACCGCCGCCGCCCAGACCCTGGATGGCACGGAAGATGACAAAGCCCCAGAAGTCGGTGGCAAAGGCACAGCCGACCGAGGCCGCGGTGAACAGGGCAATGGCAAACAGGAACAGGTTCCGGCGGCCCAGGACGTCACCGAACTTGCCGTAGATGGGCATCACGATCGTGGTGGCCAGCAGGTAGGCGGTGGTAATCCAGGTCTGGTGCTCGACGCCGCCGAGCTCGCCCACGATGGTGGGCATGGCGGTGGACACGATGGTCTGGTCCAGGCTGGCGAGCAGCATGCCTGCGATCAGTGCGGAGAAAATGATCCAGATGCGTTTCTGGGTCAGCAGCAGCGGCTCGGAAGCACGCGCGGCGGTGGCGGTCATGACATGTCCTTGGGAGAGGTGGGGGAGGCGGGAAGGGTTGGAAGGGGAGCGGCGGCAGCGAAGAGTTCCTGCATGGCGGTCACGGAGCCGGTAAGGATCGAGCGGTAGGAGCGGGTGTTGCCGGGCTCGAAGAAGGCGGGACCGGCGCGTTCGGTGAGGCAGCGGAACAGCGTCAGCGCGGCCCGGAGGAGCGGATCATCGGCGGGAAGGCCCTCGCGGGCGGACAGCAGGGCGGCCATGGCTTCCTCAGCCTCGCGGGAACCGTGCATGGCCTTCTGCAGCAGCCGCGGCTCGGCTGCCAGCGCGTTCTGGAGTGCCGTCATTTCCCCGCGGGAAATGGCCATGCGATCCATCAGGGCGACGGCGAAATCAACGAAGTCCGCCAGCAGCGACGGCGACACCGACCCGGGGGCGGAGTCCGATCCGCCGGCGATGAATGCCTCCGCCAGGTCTGCAGGAATCTCGTCCGCCGGGGAGCCGAGGATGGCGTCTTCCTTAGCGGGGAAGTAGTTGAAGAACGTGCGCCGGGAAATGCCCACTTTCTCGCACAGCTCCTCGACGGTAAAGCCGTTGACGCCCCGGGCGGCCGTCAGGGTGCGTGCAGCCGTAATGATGGCAACCTTGGTGGCTGTCCGTTTGCGCTCGCGGAGTCCGCAGGCTTCCATTGGTGCACTATTACTCACAGAGTGAATATTTACACCTTTGCCGTTTTAGTGCAAACTTCACCCGGGGCGTCCGCGGCCGGGGCGGGGCATGCCGCGCAAAAGGGCGCCCGGCCAGCGGCCGGACGCCCTCAAGGGTGCTGGGACTAGGCCTGCGGCGGCTTCGTCATGGACAGCACGTCAAGTGCGGTGTCCAGCTGTTCCTCCGTCAGTTCGCCGCGCTCGACGTAGCCGAGCTCTTCGACGGCCTGGCGGATGGTCTTGCCTTCCTTGACCGCGAACTTGGCGATCTTGGCGGCGTTCTCGTAGCCGATGAACTTGTTCAGCGGGGTCACGATGGACGGGGAAGCCTCGGCCAGGTAGCGGGCGCGCTCGACGTTGGCTTCGATGCCGTCGATCATCTTGTCCGCCATGATCCGCGAGGAGTTGGACAGCAGGCGGATGGATTCGAGCAGGTTTGAGGCAATGACGGGGATGCCGACGTTGAGCTCGAAGTAGCCGAAGGTTCCTGCCCAGGCGATGGCGGCGTCGTTGCCCACCACCTGTGCGGCAACCTGCATTACGGCTTCGGAAATCACCGGATTGACCTTGCCCGGCATGATGGAGGATCCCGGCTGCAGGTCGGGGATGGCAATTTCGCCCAGGCCCGTGTTGGGGCCGGAGCCCATCCAGCGAAGGTCGTTGGCGATCTTGGAGAAGGAGACGGCAATGGTGCGCAGCATGCCGGAGACCTCGACGAGGGCGTCGCGGTTGGCCTGTGCCTCGAAGTGGTCGCGGGCCTCGGTCAGCGGCAGGCCGGTGTCTGCGGCCAGCAGTTCGATGACGCGCTGCGGGAAGCCGGCCGGGGTGTTGATGCCGGTGCCGACGGCGGTGCCGCCCAGGGGAACCTCGGCCACGCGCGGCAGGGAGGCCTGGACGCGCTCGATGCCGTAGCGGACCTGTGCAGCGTAGCCGCCGAATTCCTGGCCCATGGTCACCGGGGTGGCGTCCATCAGGTGCGTGCGGCCGGACTTTACGACGTCCTTGAATTCCACGGCCTTGCGCTCCAGCGACAGCGCCAGGTGGTCCAGGGCGGGGATCAGGCTGTTGATCAGGGCCGACGTTGCTGCCACGTGCACCGACGTCGGGAAGACGTCGTTGGAAGACTGTGAGGCGTTGACGTGGTCGTTCGGGTGGACGGTGGTGTCGCTGCCGGCGTCCTTGAGGGTGCGGGTGGCCAGCTCGGCCAGGACCTCGTTGGTGTTCATGTTCGAGGACGTGCCCGAACCGGTCTGGAAGACGTCAATCGGGAACTGGTCATCCAGGGAGCCGCCGGCGACCATGTCGGCAGCCTTTTCGATGGCCCGGGCGCGCTCGGCGTCGAGCACTCCCAGTTCGGCATTGGCGGTGGCGGCTGCCTTCTTGATCCGGGCGAGGGCCTCGATGTGTGCGCTGTCCAGCGGCTTGCCGGAGATCGGGAAGTTCTCGACGGCGCGCTGGGTCTGGGCGCGGTACAGGGCATTCACCGGGACGCGGACCTCGCCCATGGTGTCATGTTCGATGCGGAATTCAGGAGTGTCAGAAGTCATGGTCCCAAGCCTAGTATCCGCAGCGCCGGGGCAGAAACCGCGCCGCCACAGGGCGCCCGGGCCCAGGCCGGAGGAAACGGACCCCGCGGCCCGGGGAAGAGCTAGCTGCGGGTGCGCTGAACGGCCGGGTGGACCAGGGCGCCGTAGCCGGAGACGAGATCCGCTGCGCCTTCGGCCAGCCGGTAGGAAACGCCGATGACGGCGGTGCGGCCCTCCTCGACGGCGGCGGAAATGATCTGGGAGCTCTCCACCAGCTGCTCGGCGGTCTGCTTGGTGTGTTCCACGACCATGTCGTTGACCTCGGTGAACCCGTTGCGCTGGGCGGCGAGGACGGAAGGGGTAATGCGCTCCACCAGGTTGCGGATGTGGCCGCCGGGCATCTCCCCGGTATCCACCGTGCGCTTGGCTGCGGTCACTGCGCCGCAGCTGTCGTGCCCGAGGACAACAATCAGGGGCACGCCGAGGGTGGCGACGCTGTACTCCAGGGAGCCGAGGACGGCGTCGTCAATGACCTGGCCTGCGGTCCGGATGACGAAGGCGTCGCCGAGTCCGAGGTCGAAAATGATCTCGGCGGCCAGGCGGGAGTCGGAGCAACCGAAGATCACGGCGAACGGATTCTGTTCGTGGATCAGGGAGCTGCGCCTGTTGGCGTCCTGGTTGGGATGCGAAGACTCACCGGCGACAAAGCGGGCGTTGCCCTCGCGCAGTGTCTGCCATGCCTGGGCCGGGGTTATTGCTGAAGCGGCTGGTTCATTCACGCTTCTTAGCCTAGACCCCGGATCACCCGCGCCGGTATTTCGTTGGCGCTTCGTTACTGCGCCGGGGATGCGGTGAGGTCCCGGACCACTGCTTC
This sequence comes from Arthrobacter sp. Z1-15, assembly GCF_054792395.1. Lineage (NCBI taxonomy): Bacteria > Bacillati > Actinomycetota > Actinomycetes > Micrococcales > Micrococcaceae > Arthrobacter > Arthrobacter sp. Z1-15. The sequence continues at coordinate 970,536 of NZ_CP096454.1, forward strand.
GGCCAGCACATCGAATTCGGCGAGGTCTGCCTCGCCGGTCAGCACAACAGTGATTCCCTCATGCTCCAGGACCATGCTGGCTTCGCCCTCGGCGGAGTCGCGCAGCTCCCAGGTCTTGCCGCCGGCGGTCCGCTCGCCTGCAGCCATGGAATCTCCGGACACCTGCGCGATCCATGTCGGGTTGCCGGCGTTGGTCTGTGAAAGACGAATAAACTCAGTGTTCGGAGTGAGATAGCCCACTTCCCAGAGGGGGACTCCGCTGCTGTTGGTTGCTTCCCAGCGGGCGTAGTTGGAGGTCCAGCCATCCGGCAGTTCTGGTGCCAGCGGGGCGTACCCGGCGTCGCCGGCTGCCTGCACAGCTACCTGCTGGACGTCCACGTCCTTGATGAAGGGTTTGGGCGCGGGATTCAGCAGCACCGGAACCAGGACCAGCAGCAGCGTGATGCCGGTGGCAATCAGCATCCCGATCACCGTTGCGTTGGCACGCTTGGCCTGCTTGCCGGTCAGTACGGGGGTTACGGGCGTCTCTTGGTCCTGCTGGTGCTCACTCACCCTTCAATGATCGCCTATCCGGCGGTCCAAGTCCTAGTTGGGCTGCTGCCGAACCGGACCTAATAGGTTTTCATTGGTGGTGGCGCAGGCCACGGAGACTATGATCGGAACAAGGCCCAGCCTTTTGTTGGTATTTCAACAACCGGCTTACAGCGACATTTCGAAGATGAGGTTAGACGTGACCAAAGGCGCTCAGTACTCCACACTTTCCCCCGCCCTGGCGGTAGGCGATGACGAGCCGGACCGGAACCTCGCGCTTGAACTGGTCCGGGTGACCGAGGCGGCAGCCATTGCCGGCGGCCACTGGGTTGGATTCGGCGACAAGAACGCGGCCGACGGCGCCGCAGTCGACGCGATGCGTTCCCTGATTTCCACCGTCCACTTCAACGGCGTAGTGGTCATTGGCGAAGGCGAAAAAGACGAAGCCCCCATGCTCTACAACGGCGAGCACGTCGGAGACGGCACCGGCGCCCTGTGCGACGTCGCTGTGGATCCGATCGACGGGACCCGCCTGACGGCACTGGGCATCAACAATGCGCTTGCCGTCCTGGCAGTTGCCGAACGCGGCACCATGTTTGATCCCTCCGCAGTGTTCTACATGGAAAAGCTGATCACCGGACCCGAAGCCGCAGACATGGTGGACCTCCGCCTGCCGGTCAAGCAGAACCTGCACCTGATCGCCAAGGCCAAGGGCAAGAAGATCAACCAGCTCAACGTGATGATCCTGGACCGGGACCGGCACAAGCCGCTCGTGCAGGAAATCCGCGACGCCGGTGCCCGCACCCGGATGCTGATGGACGGCGACGTTGCCGGCGGCATCGCTGCCGCCCGCGAGGGGACCGACGTCGACGCCCTGATGGGAATCGGCGGCACGCCGGAAGGCATCATCACCGCCTGCGCGATCAAGACCCTCGGCGGCGTCATCCAGGGCCGGCTGTGGCCCACCTCCGATGAGGAAAAGCAGAAGGCGATCGACGCAGGCCACGACCTGGACCGCGTCATGACCACGAATGACCTGGTCACCAGCGACAACTGCTACTTTGCCGCCACCGGCATCACCGACGGCGACCTGGTCCGCGGCGTGCGCTACAAGAAGGACCGCGTGCTGACGCAGTCCATCGTGATGCGCTCGAAGTCGGGAACCATCCGCGTGGTTGACGGCGAGCACCAGTCGCACAAGTGGGAGTCCTACGCCCGCCTGAAGTAGGCTGCGATACCCTTCAAAATAAGCCCCGGAACCGATGATCGGTTCCGGGGCTTTTTGCTGGGTGCTAGGGCGCGGAAACCGGTTGCGGGGCAGCAGCCGGACGGAGCTCAAACTCGGCCCGATCGGAGGGCATGCCGTTGACCTGCAGAGTAACCGCGTGCGGTCCGGGGTAATACCGGCGGGTCGTAATGGGGCGGAACGAGTGCTCGCGCGTCAGGGTGAGGGATTGCCCCGGCGCGAGCGTAGCCGTGGTGAGCTTGAACGTCTTTCCACTCAGGGTCCCGTTGGCCTTGCAGTGATGGACGATATAGTCCACTGCCAGCCGCGCCGGTTTGCTTCCGGTGTTGCGGATAACGGCGGTGAAGCGGACGCTGCCTCCGAACGGAACCACGGTGCTGTCCAGGGCAGGTCCGGTGATCTCGACGGCTGCGGGCGCGAAGCCCAGAAGTCCCAGCGCCTCGGGGTTGCCGCGCTTGATCAGGGTGCGCAGGGCATGGCGGATCAGCGCGGCCGTGTGCGGAGCGGGATCGTCCAGCCAGCGGCGGGCGGTCTCGACCACCAGGCCGGGGTGGTCGCGGCTGAGGTCGTTCAAGTGGTTGGCCACGGACCGGCGCACATACTCGCTCTCGTCCCGGTACAGCGCCTCGAGCAGCGGAACGGTGACTCCGGGGCGGGCCATGATCTCCGGTACCCGCACGGACCACGGCAGGTACGGACGGGTTCCCTCCGAGGCCAGCCGGCGGACGTCCGCGTCGGGGGAGTCCGTCCAGCCGGCAGCGATGCCAAGAGCCCGGTCCAGATCATGCCGGAGCAGGGTGCGGATGGCGAACTCCGAGGTCAGGCGCGCGGTGAGTTCGGCCAGCAGCGCCATGGCGTCGTCGAACGCCGCACTGTTCGCCATCGCCGCCCCGTCCGCCTCCACCGCTTTGGCAGCGACGGCGGAAGTCACCGGCCAGATCAGCCAGCCGGTGAAGTCTTCGGAGCCTGCCGCCGCGGCACGGATGGTGCGGGCGAACTCCCCGTAGCTTCCCGGGAGGTCGGACAGCAGGGCGTCGCGCAGCAGATCGGCCCGCTCACGCAGGGACAGGCCCTGAAGTCCGTTCCCGGCGGCCTTCAGTGCCGGGAGCGCGGCGCCCGGGACTGCGGCGCTGACGGCACGGGCCAGGGCCTGCGCGGAGGCGGTGCCCAGGAGCTCGTCGGCGGCAGGCACGCTATCCGGCCCGGAGCCGGTTGCGGCCGGTTACCCGGTAGACGACGGCGGCCAGGACGACGACGGCGGCGGCCGCCGCGGCTGCGACCGCGGTGCCGGTGGACAGCAGTTCGCCGTTCAGGCGCGACACGGCAATCCAGGACAGGCCCCAGGCCAGGGCCGCCGCGGGGGCCAGTCGGCCGCGGCCGTAGGCAGCCAGACCCACGCCCAGTGCGGCAACCACTGCAAGGATCGCGACCGACCAGACTTCCGGGGCGAGTCCGAAGCCGTTCCACCCGGCGTCGGTCAGTGCGGCGGCCGTGTTGGCGCAGGTCGCAACGGAAACCCAGCCCAGATAAAGGCCCAGCGTGCCGTCGACGGCGACCGCCTCGATCCAGTTGGCCGCCGGGGTCCGCGAATACCGGACAAAGCATGCCGCCAGCACGGCGAGCAGCAGCACGATGACTAGAACGCTCACCCCCACCCAGCCTGCCTGGACGCTCAGGATCCAGGCGGCATTCAGGACCAGCGACGCGGCAACCAGCCAGCCCAGGGAGCGCTGGCGTTCCGACGCTCGCTGGGACGGCAGCCACTGCCAGAGGGTATACGCGCCGAGCCCGGCATAAATGACCGACCAGATGGAGAACGCGCCGCTGGCCGGTGCCAGGTAGGTGGCGTCCGCGTTCAGGGCTCCGCCCGCGGCCTGGGCTATGGGCGTGCCGCCGAAAACGCCGACGCCGATCATCGAGCCCACGATGCAGACGATGAAGCAGACGGTGACTGTCAGCTGCCGGGGCAGGTCGGACCCTCGGGAGCCGGGGACCGCGGAACGGGTACCAGAGGTTGAAGTAGTCATAGTTGAGCCTAACAAGTGGCCGGGACCACAAGGGAGCGCGCGGGCGGGCCCCGTAACCCCCGGTAGGCTGGAAAGCATGACACTGCGCGTTACACCCTGTTCCGATTCCGCCCGCTGGAACGAAGCCGTCAACGATTTCAACGGACATCCGCAGCAGTTGTGGGGCTGGGGCAAAACCAAGGCCGAGCACAACTGGACCGTTGACCGGCTGCTGGTCCAGGACGACGGCGGCAAGGTGGTGGGTGCCGCCCAGGTGCTGCTGCGGCGGCTGCCGTTCCCGTTCAAGGCGCTCGCCTACATCCCCCGCGGCCCGCAGTCCGCGCCGGGCCGGGAACTGGAAGTCCTGGGCGCCGTCAGTGACTACGTTAAGGCTGCCCACTCGCCCGTGGCCGTGAGCATTGAGCCGGACTGGGACGCCGACGGCGTCATCGCCGCCGGGCTGCCCGCGGCCGGCTTCCGGCCCTCCGCCAACACCATCCTCATTGGCCGCACGCTGATCCTGGACCTCTCGCGGACCGAAGACGAACTGCTGGCGGACATGTCCAAGAAGCACCGCCAGTACATCCGCAAATCCGGCCGCGAGGCGCTGGACTACCGCCGGGTAACCCGGGAAGAGATCCCCAAGTGCCTGGCGGTGTACAAGCAGACCGCCGAGCGTGCCGGCTTTGGCATCCATGAAGACGGCTACTACCTGGACATCTTCGACAACCTGGGCGAGGACTCGCCGGTCTACGCCGCCTTCAGCGGGGACGACGTCGTTGCCTTCCTCTGGCTCTCTGCCAGCGGCTACACGGCGTTTGAGCTGTACGGCGGCATGACCGAGGAGGGTGAGCACCTGCGCGCCAACTACGCGCTGAAGTGGCATGCGATTCAGGCCATGAAGGAACGCGGCATCATCCGCTACGACTTCAACGGCCTGCTCAATGACGGCGTGTCCAAGTTCAAGATGGGCTGGGCCAAGCACGAGGACCAGCTGGCCGGCACCTGGGACAAGCCGCTGTCCCCGCTCTACCCGGTGTTCACGACGGCGCTTCCGCTGGCCAAGAACGGGCTGCGCAAGCTGCGCGGTGCGGCGGCTGCCGCGAAGGCGAAGATCCGCCGGTAAGCAGGTCCGCCGGGTCCCGCCGGGCCGTCAGTACAGCACGCGCTGATACAGGACGTGGTCCTGCCAGGACCCGGCGATGTTGAGGTAGGCGGGAGCAAACCCGATCTCTTCGAATCCGCAGCGCCGCAGGACCTTCTGCGACGCCGCGTTGCCCGTCAGCGTGGCGGCCTGCACCCGGTGCAGGCCCAGCTCGGTCCGGGCGGTCTCAAGGGCAAAGGCTGCCGCCGCGGAAGCGATGCCCCTGCCGGTGTAGGCCCGGCCGATCCAGTAGCCGAGGTGGCAGCTGAGGAAGGGGCCGCGGACAATGCCCGTCAGCGTGACGCAGCCAATGATGTCCGCCCCCTCCAGAAGCACCCGGGGAACCTCGGAACCGGCGTCCAGCTGGGCAATTTTGGAGTCGATGACGGCTTGCTGGCCTTCAGCGGTGAAGAAGCTCTCGGGACGCTCCGGCTCCCAGGGGGCCAGATGGTCCCGGTTGAGTTTGTATGCTGCGGCAAGCAGCTCGGCGTCGGAGGGGTTCAGCAGCCGAACCCGGATGTTTCCGGTCAGGGTGGAGGTTGTCGCAGGCACGCCTAGAAGGCCGGCAGCGGCTCGGCGGAATCAGCCCGCCCAGCATCGGCAGAGCCAACCGTCACGGCGAAGGCGAGTGCGCCGTCGTCGTGCTGGGCCGAATGCGCCGAGAGCTTGGCAATCACCGGAGCTTCGGCTGACGGGATGAAGGCGCTCTGGCCCGTTTCCAGTATCAGATCGCCCTTGGGGGAGTCCAGTACCACGGTCCCGCGGACCACAATGACGAGGGTGGGTCCGTTCTGCAGCACCGAAACGTCGGAGCCGGACATGGACACGGCGGGGGAGTAGCCGTCGGCAGTGTCCTGCGCCCGCTGTTCCAGCTCGATCCGCTGCAGCTGGAACTCGCCGAACGGCGGGCGGTAGAGCTCCTGGCCCATCTGCGTGTGCTCCGGGGACAGCAGGGGCACGCTGACCGGCCGGAAATCAACGGTCTTGAGCAGCTCGGCCACATCAACGTGCTTGGGTGTCAGGCCGCCGCGCAGCACGTTGTCCGAGGACGCCATCACTTCAATGCCGAGGCCGCTGAGGTACGCATGGACGTTGCCCGCCGGCAGGTAAACGGCGTCGCCGGGCTGCAGCGAGGCACGGTTGAGCAGAAGGGACAGCAGTACGCCCGGGTCCTCCGGGTAATAGGCGTTCAGGTCTGCGGCGGTGCCCAGTTCCTTCGCGAACGGCTCCAGGTCCTCCGGGGCGGAGTCAGCCAGCGCAGCGGCGGTCAGCCGGACAGCTTCGCGGACCTCTTCGCCGTCGCTGATCAGCGTGCGGAAAACACTCTGCAGCCGGTCCGCCGGGTCGTGCCCGCTGGCGAGCTCGCTGACTGCCCAGGACAGCAGTTCCGGCACTTCGGCGCCGCTGGCCCGCACCGCCTGCACGGCCGTCCGGAAGATCTGCGCGGCCTCATCCGGTTCGCGGAAGCCGCAGAGCGCTTCAAAGGGCGTCAGGGCGAAAATCATCTCCGGTTTGTGGTTCTCGTCCCGGTAGTTGCGGTTGGAAGCGGAACGGTCCAGCCCGGCGGCCTCTTCCGCGGCGAACCCGGCCCGTGCCTGCTCCCGGGTGGGATGCACCTGCAGGGACAGCGGGGCGCCGGCGGCCAGGACCTTGGCCAGGAAGGGAAGGACATTCCCGTACGCTTCGGCGGTTTCGCGGCCCAGCATCTGGTGCGGATCGGCAGCGATCAGCTGGTCCAGTGAATCAGCGTCGGGTACGGGCGGCACCAGGCCCGACGGCGCACCCGGGTGGGCGCCGATCCACAGTTCGGCCTCCGGCTGGCCTGAGGGTTCCCTGCCGAACAGTTCGGCCATGGCGGTGAACGAACCCCAGGCATAGGGCCGAAGCGTGTTGTTCAGCAGGTACATGGTTCTCTTTTCGAAGGCGTCGGGATCGGTCCGGTGGTGCCGGCGGGCGGGGTTATCCGGGGCTGCACGCGCCGTTGTTGTTCAGCAGGGCCCCCAGGGTGGCGTCATCCTGGATTTCGGCGAGGTACTGCAGGTACTCCTCGGTGATTTCGGGCTGCTCCTCGGTTTCCGCAGCTCCCTGGTCGGCGGGGCCGGTTTCCGTTCCGATGTCTGTGCTGTTGCCGGCGTCGCCGCCGTCTGCGGGCGCGGGCTCTTCTGCTGCCGGAGCTTCGGCAGGAGCTTCAGCGGGTTCGGCGACCTGGCCCGAAATCATGTCGGCAACCCGGGACTGGATCAGCGTGAAGTCGGGGTAGGTCACAAAGTTGTCCGCCGCCGTGCCGAAGTCCGGCGGGCCAATGGTCAGGCGCTCCATCGGCTGTCCCTTGGCCTTCAGGGCGAGGTCGAGGAAACTGCCCAGCTGGTGCTGGGGAATGTCCGTCTTCACGATCTGCTCCCCGGCCGAGGCGATGGCCTGGAAGCGGGTCAGGAGAGTGGCCGGATCAAGCTGCGCCACCATGGCCTGCTGCACGCACTGCTGCCGGGCGATCCGGTGATAGTCGGTGACAAACTCGCGGGACCGGGCGTACCAGAGCGCCGTGTACCCGTCCATCTTCTGCGTGCCCGGAGCAATCCAGCCGTCCGGCGGGTAGTGCCGGTTGGTTCCGGGTATCTCGCCGGCGGTGATGGGCACCCAGCCGCCGGCATTGATGGTGATGCCGCCCATGGCATCGATCAGGGTGGAGAAACCCTCCATGTCCACGATGACGTACGCCTGGACCTCCAGGCCCAGAATCCCTGACGCCGCGTCCATCATGGCTTCGGCTCCGGGATCGGTGGACTCCGGGTACAGGTCCGGATGGTTCTCGACCACGGTCTGGTAGAGGCTGTTCAGGATGCATTCGTCGCCGCAGTTGTACCCGTCCGGATACACGGAGGCCAGCGGGGAGTCATCGGGGAAGGGGGCGTTCTGGAAGTTGCGCGGAAGGCTGAAGGTGATGGACTTGCCGGTCTTGGCGTCAACGCTGATCACGGACATGCTGTCCGGGCGCAGGCCGGTGCGGTCCTCCCCGGCGTCGCCGCCCATCAACAGGAAGTTGTACCGGCCGTCCACCGGATCAAAGGAGGGCCCGGAGGAGAAGATGCTGCCCACCGCACTGCGGCTGACGTTGAGCATGTACGCGCCGTAGGCCAGTCCGCCGCTGGTGCCGACCATCAGGACGGCCAGCAGCCCGGCAACCACCGGACGGACCCGCCGCTCCAGCAGGGGCGGGCGGATGATGCGCAGCGTGTTGAGGAACAGAAACGCCCAGCCGGCCGCCAGCAGGGCCAGGACGACCATGAGGACAAAGGATGCCCAGCCGTTGGTGAGAATGTTCACGAGCAGCGCGCGGTTGGTGAAGGCGAGGACGAGGGCAGCCAGGATGAGGGCCCAGGCCGTGAATGTCACCTGCAGGGCACGGCGGCCGAGCATGCGGTTTCCCGCCACCACCTGTGCCGAGCCGGGAAGCACCAGGGTGAGCAGCAGCAGGATGAAGGCCCGTTTGGTGCGTGCTCCGGACGGAGCCGACTGCGGGTTGCGCACCGGGTCGGTGAGCATTCCGGCGTCGTCGTTATAGCCGTTCCTCGGGTCCACGGCGCGTCCCTAGTCGCTGACGGCGACGGAGGTGCGCAGCTTTGCGCCCTTGGCCAGTGCCGTTTGGCGCAGCCCCGAGGCGAACTCGAGCAGCTGCTGTTGAAGTTTGGCGGCGAGCGGATCGGTGCCGGAAGCGAGCATCCGCACTGCCAGGAGGCCCGCGTTGCGGGCACCCCCGATGGACACGGTGGCCACGGGGACGCCGGCGGGCATCTGCACGATCGAGAGCAGGGAATCCATGCCGTCAAGGTACTTCAGCGGCACCGGGACGCCGATGACCGGAAGGGGTGTTACCGCGGCCAGCATGCCGGGCAGGTGAGCGGCACCGCCGGCTCCGGCGATGATCACGCGCAGTCCGCGCCGGTGGGCCTGCTGGCCGTACTCGATCATGTCGACAGGCATCCGGTGGGCCGAAACGACGTCGGCCTCATAAGGGATGTTGAATTCGGCCAGGGCTGCCGCGGCGGCGTCCATGACGGGCCAATCGGAGTCCGAACCCATGACGAGTCCTACCAGTGGCGTGTCGGCGCTGGTCATGATTTCTCCTTCTGGGGGTCGAGGCCGTCGCGGAGGATGGCAGCTGCGTGTTCAGCGCTCCGCCGTACCTCCGGCAGGTCCGCAGCGCTGCGTCCCACCACGTTGACATGCCCGACCTTTCGGCCCGGTCGGACCGATTTGCCGTAATTATGGATTTTGGCAGCCGGCTCGGCAGCCAGTGCATGAGCATAGCCGCTGAATAAGTCAGTGTTGGCACCGCCGAGGTAGTTCTTCATGACGACGACGCCGCCCAGGACATCCGTGGCGCCGAGCGGCAGGTCCAGGACGGCCCGCAGATGCTGTTCAAACTGGCCGGTGACCGATCCGTCCATGGTCCAGTGGCCGGAGTTGTGCGGCCGCATGGCCAGCTCATTGATGAGGAAACCGGTGCCGCGTCCGGGCGTTTCGAAGAGCTCAACGGCCATGACGCCGGTGACTCCTAGTTCTGCGGCCAGGCGCAGGGCAGCATCCTGCGCCGCGGTTGCCACCTCCGGGTCCAGGTCCTGGGCCGGGGCGATGACTTCGTCGCACACGCCGTCCACCTGAATGGAGTGGACCACGGGCCAGGGGAGTGCCCTGCCGTCCGGGGTCCGGGCAACCAGGGCGGAGAGCTCCCGGGTGAAGGGAACTTTTTCCTCGGCCAGGAGGGGTTCTCCGGTGAACCAGTCGGCGGCGCCGGCAGCCTCGGCGGCGTTGTTGATGATCCGTACGCCCTTGCCGTCATAGCCTCCGCGCGGGGTTTTGAGCACAACCGGCCAGCCCGCCGCTTTTCCGAAGTCCACCAGGTCGGCGATTCCCGCCACCGCTGCCCAGCGCGGGTTGGGCAGGCCCAGCCTTTCAACCGCGGCGCGCATGACCAGCTTGTCCTGGGCATGGATCAGCGCCTCGGGGGAGGGCTGCACGTTCACTCCGGCCTCGGCGAGGGACCGCAGATGGGCGCCCGGGACGTGTTCATGGTCAAACGTCAGCACGTCAACGCCCTCGGCGAAGGCGGCCAGGGTGTCCAGGTCCCGGTAGTCCCCGACAGTGGCGGATGCCACAGCGGGAACGGCGGATACGCCGGGGCCCTCGGCCAGGACGCGGAGTTCAAAACCAAGGGCCACTGCGGCCGGGGCCATCATCCGGGCCAGCTGGCCACCGCCGACGACGCCAATTATAGGAAAGCTCACGACATTAGGTTACCGAAAAGAGACCGAAATCCTCTTTTGTGGAGTGCGGTTCGCCCCCCACCCTCAGACAGCTCCCATCAACCGGGGGTAATATTGTGCCCTTACCGTCCGCGTTTCCTGTGCGGCGGATACTGTGTCCAGCTTCGGCAATTCCGGCCGGCGGCGCACCAACGGCCTCGGAGGATCATGTTTTCATCACTGTCTGCGCGCATTAGAGGGCTGGCTTCGCTGTTCTGGCGTGAAGTCGCCAAATTCGGCACCGTAGGGGCTGTCGCCTTCGTCGTGGACAACGGACTGTGGTGGATCCTGTACCACGGGCCCCTTGAAGGCAGCGCCACCAAGGCACGGGTCATCAGCGCCTTGGTTGCCACTCTCTTCTCCTGGGTGGCCAACCGCTTCTGGACCTTCCGCCGCCGGCGCCAGGCCAACGTGACGCGTGAAGTGGTTCTCTTCTTCATCATCAACGGCGTGGGCATTATCATTTCCAGCGGTTTCACGTGGGTTGCCCAGTATCCGCTGGGCATCACCGATGCCAAGTGGCTCGGATTCGCCGGCGTCGTCGGCATTGGCGTGGCCACCATCCTGCGGTTCTTTGCCTACCGGTTCTGGGTCTTCAACAACGAGCTGGACAACGAGCCCGGCTTCGAGGACGACTACGATCTCCTCGACGACAAGGGCGCCGGGAAGCCCGGCGCCGCTACGGCCCGGACCGTCAGGGAGGCGCCCAACGCTGCGCCGCCCGCCGCATCCTCCGGGCGTTCGAGCCTGGAAGCGGAGCCTACTCCTCCAGCCGGGCAGTAATCTTCTCGGCGGCGATCAGCCGCTCGGTGATCTCCACTTCCGGTGCCGCAAGCACCACCGTGCCGCCGGCAGCCCATGTACGGAGCGCGGCGGCCAGCACTGCGGGCAGGTCCGCCGCGGCCGGAACCAGCAGCGTCTGCAGCGGCCCGCCGCCGGCTGCTTCCGCCAGCTGGGCGTAGGTCAGGGTCAAACCCTGCCCTCCGCCGCAGTGCAGGGCGGTGTAGCTTTCCCCGGCCTCCTCCCCGGCCAGGTAGGTGTCTGCATAGCTGCGCACCTCGGCGGCGTAGTCCACGGCGGCAGCCGGGAGTCCGCCGGACCACCGAAGTTCCAGCGCTCCCGGAGCCACCGCCACAACGGTTCCCTCCGCGGCGTCGAGCACCTCCTGCGAAGAGGTCACCGTGACGTCCGCTGCCCCGGCTGCTGCGCCGTCGTCGGAGGCATCCCCCGCCAGCACCGTGCAGCCCGTCTGCCACGCGGCCAAAGCCCAGACCAGCGTTTTCCAATGCGGGGGAAGGTCCAGCCGCAGGCGGATGCCCGGCTCGGCGTCGAGCTCGTCCACCAGAAGGTTGGAGGTCTTCGCGACCCAGTTGTCCAGCACCTTGCCGGAGAGCTCAATCCGCTCGGATGCCGGACCGTACCAAATCAAAGCCGGGGAGGTTGCCTGCCGGGTGCGCAGAGTGGACAGTATGGTGGGAACGGAAATCCTTGCGGGCATTTCGGGCCTCTTTCCTGTGGATGCGGGAGCTGCGCCGGCTGCGGGAGACCTCGCAGGGATCCGCCGGCGGGAATTAAAACCCGGGACGCAACTGCGACGCGCCGGTCTCACAGGCCGAAATCCGGGCGTGGCGTGCCCGGGATCTGACGTCTCGACTCTATAGGATGCCGAAACAGCTTGACGGCATCGTATTACACGCGTGTAATTAGGTATCGGATTTGTTCCAGCAATCCACCACCAAGATGCATTCCAAGCAGGCTGATTGTGCCTGGCAGGGCTCAAAGATCCGCTGCAGGGACAAAAACACCGGGAGGTCTTCCATGGGGCAGGCAGAATACACGCACGATCAGTCCATCGCCGCGCAGGCATCCGCCAGCTACGGCTCTCGGGGCGTGCCCGTGGACTGGTACGTGGATCCGGCTGACCCCGGGGCCGCCGAGCGCTACCGCCGCGACGCCGCCGGACTGGAAGACCAGGCCACCGCGTTCCTGGCCGCCCACGAAGCACTGGCTCCGGACACGGAGGACGAGGAACTCCTCCTCGATCCGCCCGTCGCCCTGTTCCCGGCTCCCGCGGAGAAGGACACCCGGCCCGTCTGGATCGGCCTGCCCGGGCTCAGTGACGACTACGACGACGGCGAGCTCGGCTGGCAGTCGGACGCACTGTGCGCCCAGACGGACCCGGAGGCCTTCTTCCCGGAAAAGGGCGGCTCCACCCGCGACGCCAAGAAAGTCTGCGCGGCCTGCAACGTTCGCTCCCAGTGCCTGGAATACGCCCTCGCCAACGATGAGCGGTTTGGCATCTGGGGCGGACTGTCGGAGCGCGAACGCCGCCGGCTTCGGAAGCAGGCAGTCTAATTCCTTCGCACGTTCGTGTTTGTGCCGTTGTTGTTGCCCACAACGGCGCACAGTACCTTCCCCAAACTTTAACCGCGCTGGCCGGACAAACCCGGCCGGCAGACGTCTGCATCGGCGTCGACGCCGGCTCCGCAGACAGTTCCGCTGATCTTCTGCGGCAGTTCCTGCCCGCCGGCAGCCCGGTGGTGACCGCACCGGCAAAAGCAGGTTTCGGCACCGCCGTCCTAGCCGGTCTGGCCGCAATCGCTGAAGCCGCACCGGCACCCGCGGACGGAACCGTGGACTGGCTGTGGCTGCTCCACGATGACTCCGCCCCCGCGCCGCAGGCCCTGGAGGAGCTGCTGCTGGCAGTGGAGCGTGCGCCCTCGGTCACGATCGCCGGCACCAAGCAGGTTGACTGGGAGAACGGCCGGCTGCTCGTGGACGTTGGCGTCTCGATCAGCCGGTGGGCCGAACGCGTCACCCTGATTGACGCCGATGAGCTTGACCAGGGCCAGTACGACGCGCGCAGCGACATATTTGCCGTGAACTCAGCCGGCATGCTCGTGCGCCGCGATGTGTGGGAGGCACTGGGCGGTTTTGACCCGGCCCTGCCCGGCACCGGTGATGACATTGATTTGTGCTGGCGCAACCGGCTCGCCGGACACCGCGTTGTTGTTGTCCCGGCCGCGAAGGTCCGCCACGCCGGCAGCAGGCCCAACACCGCTGCCTCCGCCCGCGCCTTGCGCCGGGCCGAAATTTTCCTGCGCCTCAAACATGCTCCCCTGTGGCAGGTGCCCTTCCTGATGGTCGGCGCCGTGCTGGGCGGTTTCGGCCGGTTCTTCCTGGGCATGCTCGCCAAGGACCCCGGCTATGCGCTGGCCTCCCTTACCGCGAGCATCGGCGGCGTGCTGCGCCCGCTGGACCTGTACCGCTCCCGCCGCGCCGCTGCGGCCACCCGGACCCGCCCGCGCAGTGCGGTTCATGCCCTGCGTACGGGGCCCCGCGAAGTGCGCGAACACCGCCGCTCCCTTTTCGAATCCGAACCGGCGGACTATCCGGCGCGGGAGCGGGCGGGTTCGGACGCCTCGGAGACCGCCGGCCTGATGGGCGCGAGCAGCGACGCCGGTTCCTTCGAGCCCAGCGGTGATTCCAACGATGACTTTGCCTCCCTGGCTGCTCCTTCCCGTGCCTGGGTAGGCGTTGGCGCCGTAGCGGCAGTGCTGGCGCTCCTGGCGGCATCGCTGATCGCCCTGCACCGGTTTGTCGGCGCGCCGGCCCTTGCCGGCGGCGCGCTGCTGCCGTTGTCCGGACGGCTGGGAGAAATCTGGTCCAATGCCTCGTCCTGGTGGATCGAGCTTGGAACCGGTTACCCCGGCCACGGAGATCCGTTCGACTACGTACTGTGGCTGCTCGGGGCCGCCGGGCTGGGCAACACCAACACAGCAGTGGTGACTCTGATGGTGACGGCAATGCCGCTGGCGGGGCTCAGCGCCTGGTTCGCTTCCGGGGCACTGACCCGGCACCGGGGACTGCGTTTCTGGGCCGCCATGTTCTGGGGCGCTGCGCCGGCGCTGCAGGTGGCGCTGGGCGACGGCCGCCTCGGCGCACTGATTGCGCACATCCTGCTGCCGCTGTTCGTGCTGGCCGTGCTGCGCGCCGTAGGAGCCGGACGCCCCGGTACCGAAAGCGCGGGACGACCCGCTGAACGCCTGCCCGCTGCGCCGCGCACCCTGTCCCCGGGCACCGGCGGCGTGCCCAGCTGGGCGGCGGCCGCCGCCGCGGGACTGCTGCTGGCGGTCCTTACAGCCTGCGCACCCGTGCTCTTCATCCTGGCCGCTGCGGCCGTGCTGCTGCTGTCCGTCCGGCTGCACCGGCGTGCGCGGACGCTCTGGTGGTCGCTGCTGCCGTCCGCAGCGCTGCTGCTTCCCCTGGTGATCTCCACTCTGGGGCGCCCCCGCGCGCTGGCTGCCGATCCCGGAGTTCCCCTGGCCTTCGATCCCGCTGCGCTCTGGCAGCAGCTTCTGGGGTTCCCGGCCGCCTTTGACATCCACGGCTCCCTCCCTGCCGTGGAATTTCTGCCCGCGGGACCCTGGCCGCTGGTTCTTGCCCTGGTCATCGGAGCTCCCGTCGTGGCTCTGGCCGCCTCCGCACTTTTTGCCGGTCCCCGCGCCGCACCGGCGCGGCTGGCCTGGATCCTGAGCATTGGAGCTCTTCTCCTGAGCTGGGGATCTGCCTTTGTGGCAACGGGGGCCGCACCCGATGCACTGGTAACGCCGTTCCCCGGCCCGCTGGTTTCAGCTGCGGTGTTCCTGCAGCTGTGCGCGGCCCTGCTGGCAGGGGACACCCTGCTGGCGCGCCGGAAAACGGCGTGCCGGTCCGCCGACGGCAGCACCGGCACGTCCGGCGTCACCTCTGCCGCCCGCGATTCCCGCACACCGGGCAGCCGGACAGCGCGTCCGGTCACCGTGCTGCTGGGAATTCTCCTTGCACTTGGCCCCGCGGCGAGCCTGGCCCTGTGGACCATCCCGCTGGCAGGCTCCGGCGAAGCAGTTGCCGGGGCTAACGGCACCGGGTTCCTGGTGGGTCCGGCGGCGGAGCGTACCCTTCCCGCCACCGCCGCGGACAAGGGCGGCAGCGACGAACGCATCAGGACGCTGCTGCTGCATACCGACGCCAACGACGACGTGACGGCAGCTTTGATGCGCAACGGCGGCACCACGCTGGACAGCATGTCCGCCATCTATGCAGCCCGTGCGGTCACCGGGCCGGTTAACGGCGAGGAGCTCGCGGCCGACGACGACGCCGCCGCAGACCTGCGCCGCGCCGTCGCCGTCATCACGGCCGGAACCGGCGTGGATCCGCGCGGAGAGCTGTCCCGTCTCGGGGTTGGCTACGTTGTCCTGCAGGAGTCCGATACCTCGGCCGAGCTGCTCGCCGGGAAAATGGATTCGGTTCCCGGGCTGACCCCGGTGGGGCAGACGGAATCCGGCTGGCTCTGGCGGGTTGCCGGACAGCTTGACGAACAGGGAACCGAAAACTCTTCGGAGCTGACCGGCCGGGTCCGCATCATGGCGGCTGACGGCACCGTGGAGGCAGTGGTCCCGTCCGGGCGCACCGATGTCCGCGGGTCCATCCCGGCCGGAGATGAAGGCCGGCTGCTGGTACTCGCCGAACGCTCCGATCCCGGGTGGCGGGCAAGCCTGAACGGTTCGCCCCTGCAGGCGACGGCGGACGGCTGGGCGCAGGCCTTTGAGCTTCCGGCCGGGGGAGGAGAGCTGGAAATCGGCTACACCACCGGGTGGGAACCCTGGGTGGGCACACTGCAGGTCCTGGTGATCGCCTTGACCGTGCTGCTGGCTCTGCCGACGCGGAAGCGCACCGGACCCGTCCGGCTGCCGGGCCGGCAGGGATCGGTCCGTTCGGAGCCGGAAGGGGCAACGCCGGAGGGAGCAACGCCGGCGGACACAACGCCGGCCGGAACAACGCCGGCAGCACCGTTGGAGCAGCCCGTTCACCGAACGGTGGCCGAAGATATCCGGCCCAAGCCGGAAGACAACAGAGTGAACGCCTCCGGAGAATCCGGCGCGACGGAAGGGATGCGCTGATGAGCCGCAAGGATTCGGGCAGCAACGGAGCGAAGGCGTCCAAGGTCCAGCCGGCGCCGTCGGGCCGGGCGGAAACCCGGTCCCGGCGGCAGAAGAGGCGGCAGCGGGCCGCCACGGCCGCCGCCGGCGTTCTGGTCCTTGCCGCGGCCGCGGCAGTGGTGGCCGGGTCGCAGGTGGTGGAGGCGGGAACCGCCGGCAGGACCGTGGACGTTGCCGCGGCCGAAGTTCCCGCCGGCCCGCTGACCGCGGTCTGTCCCGAACCGCTGCGGCTGCTCTCCGGCGACGTGGCCGGAACGGATCCGCAGTTCAGCCCGGTATCCGCGTCGGCACGGACGTCGCTGAGCGCCGCGGTCCTCAGCGGGCCCGGCAACCCGGTGCCCGTGTCCTCGCTGCTCCGGGCGGACGGCGCCACTGAACTCAAAACCATTGCCGAAGATGATCCGGACGCAGCTCCGCTCGCCGGGGTGCGCAGCGCCGGCATCGTCAGCCACCTCGATGTTTCCGATGTCAGCGTGCTGAGCGCCGAGCCCGCCGGCACCCTGCAGGCCACAGCGAACGCCGTTGTCACCTTTGCCGCCGCTGACGGAGACCTTTCGGGCGTCGCTGCCGCGAACTGCCAGGCGCCGGGCAACGACATGTGGATTGCCGGGGTGCGCACCACGGTGGGTGCCACTGCCGTACTGCGGCTGACCAACCCGTCAGAGAGCGCAGCCACGGTTGACCTGGAAGTCTTCGGCTCCAAGGGAAGGGTCGAGGGCACGGGCACCCGGGGAATCCTGGTTCCTCCGGGCGAAACCAAATCGATCGTCATGGCCGGGCTGGCCGCCAACGAACCGTCGGCAGCGGTTCATGTGCGCAGCTCCGGCGGGCCGGTCACCGCCCTGGTGCAGCAGAGCATCCTGCGCGGGCTCACTCCCGGGGGCGTGGAGCTGCTTCAGCCGGCAGCTGCCGCTTCCCCCCAGCAGGTGATCAGCGGCGTGCGCATCCAGGATCCCGCCGCAACCAAGAAGGTGGCGGCGCAGCGCGGATTTGAGTTCGCGACGCCGGCCGTGCACGTGGCGGTTCCGGGCAGCACCAACGCCGTCGTTTCGGTCAAAGTCCTCGGCCCGGAGGGCGAAGCAGCGATACCGGGCGGCGGAGTCTTCACCGTCCCGGCCGGAAGCGTGGGCCAGCTGCCCCTGCCCGATCTGGCTGAAGGAACCTACACCGTGGAGGTGACCGCCGACGTCTCGGTGGTCTCCGGCGTAGTCTCCAGCCGGGGGAGCGAGGTGGACGCACCGGTTGACATCGCCGTCGCGCCCTCGGGTGAGCGGCTGGGCAGCGAACACCTGGCGGTGCTGCCGAACGCCAACTCCGTGCTCTCCTTTGCCGCTCCGTCCGGCGATGCCGAAGTTCGCCTAACCGGGATCGGCAAGGACGGCGCCCTGCAGGAAGAGCAGGTGGTGTCAGTGGCCGCCGGCACAACGGTCAACGTGCCGGCCACCGGCGTCGGGTCGGGCCTGGCTGCGGTGCTGATCAGCACCACCGGCGATGCCGTTTACGGCGCCCAGGTGGTCACTGCGGCCGCCGGACCCGGGGTGTCGGTGCTGCCGCTGCCCAAGGGGAACGTCGGAGGCCTGAGCGTTCCGGTGGCCCTGGGCTACTAGCCGCTCCGCCGCTCCGGTTCGCCGGCTCTTTACAGCGGGCGGAAACGTCCGTAGGTGGGGTCGACGGTTTCCGGATCCATGCCCATCAGGGTGGCCAGCTGTTCCACGACGACGTCGTGGATCAGTTCGCTGACCGGTACCAGGCCGCGCGCCGCAGCCTCCACCGGATGGCGGTACACGGTGATCACCGCGGGGCGGGGGCCCTCGGCCGGAGCGCCGGCACCGAAGGGCAGGTGCCCGCCCGTTGCGGCCAGTTCCTCAAGGCCCGGGGGAATGTCCTGGACGACAAACTGGTAGGTCTGGATGTCCTCGCCCCACAGCCGTTCCAGGCGCTGCGCCGACTCCAGGACCCAGGCGTCAAACCGTTCCGAACGGGACCGGAATCCGGCCAGGTGGGCGGGAATGAGTTCGCCGCGCAAGCCGCGCCCGTGCCGGTTGCGGCGCCGCCGGTGAAAGGGGCGCCGCCGGCCGGTGCCGGCCGACGCAGAGCCAAAGCCGTCGTCGGGGCCGAGATCCACCCTCAGAGTTGGTCCGCTGGACATATAAGAACTGTAACCGCTTCAGCCCCCGTGCGTGCACTGTTTTCAGGTGGCGGTCTTTCGGCGAGCCTGCCGTTCCCCGGCGGCTGTGCCGGGTAAAGTGGTCATCCGTGGATTCCTTAAGACTGTGCTCCAGATCAGCGTGCCGACAGGCGGCTGTCGCCACCCTGACATACGTCTATGCCGATTCCACCGCGGTGCTGGGACCGCTGGCAACCTACGCCGAACCCCATTGTTACGATTTGTGCAGCGCCCACGCGGCCCGCCTGACCGTGCCCCTGGGATGGGAAGTGGTCCGGCTGAACCTTTCGGGCCAGCCCCGGACCCCGAGCCGCGACGATCTGTCCGCCCTCGTGGATGCCGTGCGGGAAGCGGCCGAGGCACCTGCAGCGGAAACACCCAAACGCACCGGCAAACACGCGCTGGAAGCCCCGGCGGAGACTCCCGGGGCACGGCGCGCACACCTGCGCGTGCTCCGCGAAGAGGTCTAGGCACCGCGAAACCGGTAGGCGGAAGGGATAGTCTGGGGGCCTGCGCCGCGTATACCGAGCACGGCATCGACGTATCCAAGGAAGTGCTGCAATCCATGGCCACACTCACTGCCGACCTGATGGCGGTTCTGCGCTGCCCCGTAACGGGTTCTCCGCTGGAAGAGGTGGACGGCGAGCTGGTCTCGACCGCTCCTGACGCCGCCGGCCGCCGGGTCCGCTATGTTCTGGACGAGGGAATTCCGGTTCTGCTGGCGCCCTCGGCATCAGCTGCTTCCGACTCCGTTCCCGCCACTTCGAACTGAGGATTCCCGTGAGCTTCGATTTCAAAGTAGCCGACCTGTCCCTGGCTGAAGCCGGACGCCACCAGATCCGCCTGGCCGAGCATGAAATGCCCGGACTGATGGCACTGCGCCGCGAATACGGTCCCAGCCAGCCGCTCAAGGGCGCCCGCATCGCCGGATCGCTGCACATGACCGTGCAGACGGCCGTGCTGATTGAAACCCTCACCGCCCTGGGCGCCGAGGTCCGCTGGGCCTCCTGCAATATCTTCTCCACCCAGGACGAGGCAGCTGCCGCCGTCGTCGTCGGCGGCGGAACCCCTGAGGAACCGGCCGGCGTGCCCGTGTTCGCCTGGAAGAACGAGTCCCTGGAGGAGTACTGGTGGACCGCGCAGCAGATTCTCTCCTGGCCGGAAGGCTCCGGCGGGCCGAACATGATTCTTGACGACGGCGGCGACGCCACCATGCTGCTGCACAAGGGCGTCGAGTTTGAGGCTGCGGGTGCCGTGCCGGAGAACCCGGAGGAGGGGGACCCGGGATACTCCTACGAATACACGGTCATCCTGGACGTCCTGCGCCGGTCCCTGGCTGAAACGCCCGGCAAATGGACCGAAATCGCCAAGGGCATCCGCGGCGTCACCGAGGAAACCACCACCGGCGTGCTGCGGCTGTACCAGCTCGCAGCGGAGGGCCAGCTGCTCTTCCCGGCCATCAACGTCAATGACTCGGTGACGAAGTCAAAGTTCGACAACAGGTACGGCATCCGGCATTCCCTGCCCGACGGCCTGAACCGGGCCACGGACACGCTGATCGGCGGCAAGGTGGCCGTGGTCTGCGGCTACGGCGACGTCGGCAAGGGCGCGGCGGAAGCGCTCCGCGGACAGGGCGCCCGGGTGATCGTCACCGAAATCGACCCCATCTGCGCCCTGCAGGCCGCAATGGACGGCTACCAGGTGGCCAGGCTGGAATCGGTGCTCGGACAGGGCGACCTCTTCATCACCACCACGGGCAACAAGGACATCATCATGGCCGAGCACATGGCCCGGATGAAGCACCAGGCGATCGTGGGCAACGTGGGGCACTTCGACAACGAAATCGACATGGCCGGCCTCGCCAAGACCCCGGGCATCCGCAAGGTGGAGATCAAGCCCCAGGTGCACGAGTGGATCTTCGACGAGGGCACCGCGGAACAGCGCAGCATCATTGTGCTCTCCGAGGGGCGGCTGCTGAACCTGGGCAACGCCACGGGCCACCCCTCGTTTGTCATGTCCAACTCCTTCGCGAACCAGACCATCGCGCAGATCGAGCTGTTCACCAAGCACGGCAAATCGGTGGAGGAAGGCGGCTACGCCAACCAGGTCTACGTGCTGCCCAAGGTCCTGGATGAGAAAGTGGCCCGGCTGCACCTGGATGCCCTCGGCGTCGAGCTGACTGAACTGACCAAGAACCAGGCCGAATACCTCGGCGTTGACGTTGCCGGACCGTACAAGCCGGAGCACTACCGCTACTAAATCCGCAAGCCAGCCCCCTTCCGCGGCGGCTCCGGGGCAGCGGCCCGGAGCCGCCGCTCGTACCTGGGTGCCGTACAATGTCGCGGGGGGCATGGTAGCTCCGCATTTGGTCGCGAGTACCGGGAAGCATTGGTTAGCAGTTATGGCACAGGGTAAAAAAAGCCGCAGGGGCTGGATCATCGGTTCCGCCGTGGCCGGAGTCGTTCTGATCGGTGGCGGCGCCGCTGCAGTGACGTCGTCGTCCTGGCTCGACGGCGAAAGCCAGGCCGGCCAGTCCGGAAGCGGGTCTTCGGCCTCTTCTTCGAAGTCGGCCGCCGCCGATAAGCCCTCCGTTCCCAAGCCTGTTGCCGTTGTCACCCCCGACGCGGACGCCGTTGAGGTGAACCCTGCGTCGCTTCCCGTGATCACCGTGCAGGAGGGGACGGTGAAATCGGCGGAGCTGATGCCCGATGCGGGAGGCGAGCCGGTTCCCGGGGAAATCAGCGCCGATAAAACCGTGTGGACGGCGGCAGCACCGCTGGCCTTTAACACGCCGTACAAGCTGACCTACACGCTGGCCGACGCCAACGGAGAAACCAGCACCGAAACCCGCAGGTTCACCACTGTTACGCCGGCCAACGAAGCCAACGCCGTCATGTATCCGGCGTCCGCAACCACTGTGGGCATCGGGCAGCCGATCGAACTGCGGTTCAGCGAACCGGTGCTGAACAAGGCGGAAGTCGAAGCATCCATCAAGATCACGTCCAGCTCCGGACAGGTGGGTGCCTTCTACTGGATCAGCGACACCCAGGTCCGCTACCGCGCCGAGGAATTCTGGGCGCCGCAGAGCACCATCACCGTTGACATGCAGCTCTTCGGGGTGGATTTCGGCAACGGGATGATCGGCAACTTCAACGAAACCGCAACCTTTACCACGCACAACACACGGCTGGCCGTTGTCGACAACGCGGACAAGATGATGCGCGTCTACATCGACGGCGTGCTGACCCGCACTTTCCCCGTCACGCTGGGCACCGAGGACTGGCCGTCCACCATCGGCTACCACGTGATCATGGACCAGCATCAGACCATTCCGTTCAAGGCGGAGTCGCTGGGACTGAAACCCGGGGACGAGCACTATTACGAACCCGTCACCGCCAAGAATGCTTCCCGGATTTCCAACGGAGGAGCCTTCATCCACGAGGCCCTGCCGTCCGCCCAGCCGGTGCTGGGCGTGGCGAACGTGTCCCACGGCTGCATCGGCATGAGCCCCGAAGGCGCCAAGTACATTTACGACAACTTCGACGCCGGCGACGTAGTCCAGGTCCTGAACACCGGCTACGGGCCGATGTACGTCTGGGACGGTTTCGGTGATTGGAACGTGCCGTGGGCGGAGTGGGTTAGCCAGCCCAAGCAGTAGGGCACTGTTCGGCTGGCAGGTTGTTCGGCTTACCGGCTGAACGGAAGGCGGTGCAGCCGCCGGCCCAGCTGTTCGGTGCGTTCGCGCTGCCGGGAGAGCGACACATAGTCGCGGTCCCGGCGTTCGGCGGTGACGGCGCAGAGGAAATCTTCGGGAAAGGTGCCGGCCGGCGGCTGCGGGGAGACATAGGCCGACACTTCAGTTGCCAGTTCGGCGGCCAGCGTACTGCGTGACTGCGGCGAGAGCCGGGCGCTCTGGGTCAGGAAGCGCGAGACCCGGCGGGACAGCGCATCCGGCAGCCGGCCCAGGTCTGCCAGTCCCGCCCACGTGCGCAGCGACGGCGGCACGACGACCTGCGGGAGGGGCGCCGCGGAAATGCGTTCCCGCAGTGCATAGGTCCCGGCCATCAGGTCGCCGATGCGCTTGGACTTCTCATTGAACATCGCCACCACAAAAGCCAGCGATCCGAAGGTCAGGTAGATCTCGAGGACGGCTGTCATGCCGCGGATCAAACAGTGGCGGAAGCGCACCGCACCGCCGTCGTCGCGCACAATCCGCAGGCCCATGGCCAGGCGCCCCAGGGACTTGCCGCGGGTCAGGGTTTCCACCGCCACCGGCGCGGCGATCATGACCAGGACAACGATCGCCAGGATGAGGGCGGTGCCGAGCGCAGGATCCACGGATTGCCCGAGGGTCCTCCCGAAAAGCACCAGCAGCCCGAAAAGCACCACGAGCTGGGCGGCGACGTCGATGATGGAACTCAGGGCGCGTGCCGCGAACGAGGCCGGGCGCAGCTCAAGGACAACGGCTTCTCCGGTGACGATCGAACTCACACGTACTCCTCGCAGCGGCAATTCGTGGTGGGAACTCCACTGTACCCAGCGTTAGGGTGTAGTCGTGGATATGGATGCCTTCAGCGCAGTGCACGCTCCGGACTGGCAGCGCCTGGACGAACTTTCAGCGCGCCGCCGGCTCAGCGGCGAGGAGGCTGACGAGCTGCTGCGGTTGTACCGGCGCACCTCCGCCCATCTGTCCACCATCCGGTCGGTGGCCCCCGAAGGTGCCCTGTCCGCGGCTCTGTCCATGCGGCTCTCCCGTGCCAGGACGCGCTTCACCGGTGCCCGCTCGAACTTCCTCGAGGACCTGGTGTCCTTCTTCGTAATTGCCCTTCCGGCGGGCTTTTACCGGCTCCGCTGGTTGACCCTTGCCGTGGGAGCAGCCTTTATTCTCACGGCCTGGCTCGCCGGCATGTGGGCGGCGTCCACGCCCGGAGTCATCTCCGCGGCGCTTGGATCGGATGCGCAGGTCCGGGAATACGTGGAGCGGGACTTCGCTGCCTACTACTCCGAGAACCCCGCCGCCTCTTTTGCGGGCCAGGTGTGGACCAACAATGCCTGGATCGCCCTTCAGTCCGTTGCCTTCGGGATCACCGGGATCTGGGGGCCGTATGTCCTTTACCAGAATGCCCTGAACGTGGGGATAGCAGGCGGAACGATGGCCGCCTACGGTGAGTTGGACGTCTTCTTCAGCTACATCCTGCCGCACGGCCTCATGGAGCTGACGGCCGTGTTCATAGCCGTGGCTGCCGGACTGCGGATCTTCTGGGCGTGGGTGGCGCCCGGCCGGCAAACCCGGTCAACCGCCGTCGCCGCCGAGGGCCGGTCGCTGTTCACCGTGGCGCTGGGCCTGGTGATCGTGCTGTTCCTGTCCGGTCTCGTGGAGGGTTTTGTCACCCCCTCGCCGCTGCCCACCTGGCTGCGGATGACGATCGGTGCGGCGCTCTTCGGCGCCTACTGGGCCTACACGCTGGTCCTGGGCGGGCGGGCCTACCGGGAGGGGCACCGCGGCGACCTGTCCCGGCGCGACAGCGGGGATGCGCTGCGGACTGCGTGAATCGAACCGACTGCGGAAGCCCTCCGGCGGCAGCCGCAGGAGGCGACAAAAGCATAACGGTCGGGTGGACACTGCAGCCGGTTCGGGGTGGCTGCCGATTCCCGCTGCGCTCTCCCGGTAGGGTCGAAGGAGGATGGAGCCCGAAAGCCCACCGGAATCCGCAAAAAGGCCGTACTGACAGGCCAGGGAAGTGAAAGAGGAAGTAGTGGCAAGCCAGGACGATACCCCCCAGCAAAAACCGACGCCCGAAGGCTCCGCAGATACCGGCCGGGAACGGACCGAATCGGGCAGTGGAGACGGCCTTAGCGACGCCAGCGAAACCATCGTCAGCGGTGACCACGCTGCAGGAACCGGTGCTGAAGCCCCGGCGGCTGCAGGAACGGGTGCTGCAGGAACGGACGCGTCAACGGCGGAAGCGGCGGCCGGGAACACCAAGAGCGGCCCCGCCGACGACGGTCTGGACCACGATGACTGGGACGCTGCCTTTGCCGATGCCACAGGAACACCGGCGGACGCTGCAGTTGTCGGCGCCGAGACCCGCGGCAGTGCCGCGGGGGCCGACGGCGACGTCGTTCCGGGAGGACATCCCTCCCTTGCCCAGCGCAGCAGCCTGCCCATGCGCCGTGCCAGCACCATGCCCAACCTGAGCGGTTACGCGGATCTGTCGGAGGAGGAGCTGAAGCAGGCGGGAGACATCAACGCCACCCTGCCTCCGTCCGGCAGTCATGCAGCCGGCGGCTCCGGAACAGCAGGGACTTCCGCTGCTGCCGCAGCTGCTCCCGAGACTGCGGCTCCCGAGACTGCGGCTCCCGAGGTTACGGCTTCTGAGGCTGCGGCTTCGGACACCGCAGCCACCGGGACCGCAACTGCTGACGCAACTGCTGGCGCAACGCCGCTCGCCGCTGCCGGCGCCGGAGCTGTTGCCGGCTCCGCTGCCGCTGCGTCCGGTGCATCGGCGGCCGCACCTCAAACCGCCCGGATCAGCACGTCCGCCGGCGCATCGCCGTCGTCGGCTGCCGACACCGGGAAGGGAACCGGGGACGCGGACCCGGACGGCCCGCAGGCCGGCGAGGACACGCCGGTCCACCGGGATGCCGATGACGAGATCTCCGAGGAGGAAGCCCGCCGACGGGCTGAGGAACGGGAACGGGCCGGGGCGGCAAAACCTGTCCTGGCACGCATCCTGCAGGTGATGATTGCGGTGTTCTTCCCGGTGATGCTGCTCGCGGCAGCCATCCGCGCCGTCGCGACCCCCGTCTTCCTCTGGATCGAGTACCACCGGCCGGGGTTCCCGGCGGACAGCTACGGCTTCTCCACCGACGACCGGATGACCTACGGTTCCTACGCCGTGGATTACCTGTTGAACTTCGCCGGCGCACGCTACCTTGGCGACCTGGTCACCACCGGCGGAGAGCCGCTGTACCTGGAGAGCGAAGTCAGCCACATGGCTGATGTGAAGACCGTCCTGACCATCGCGTTTGTCTCGGCGCTGGCCATGGCCGTGCTGAGCCTGCTCGCCTGCGTGTACCTGGCCAAGCGCAGCCCCGGAGGAATCCGCCGTGCGCTGTTCTCCGGTGCGGTGCTGACCCTGGTGCTGGTGGGCGCCCTGATCGTGACCGCGGTCCTGGGCTGGGAGAGTTTCTTCACCCAGGTGCACACGATCTTCTTCGCCAACGGCAACTGGACGTTCCGGATGGATGACACCCTGATCCGGCTCTTCCCGGCCCAGTTCTGGATGGATGCCGGAATCGCCATTGCCGCTCTCGTGCTGCTGACCTGCCTTATCGTCCTGGTCTGCGCCTGGCCTACGAAGGCCCGGAGGGAGCGCGCCCGCAGCAAGCAGGAAGCGGCCCGCCGCCGCTACCTCGACTCGCTGGAAGCTGTCTAACCGGAGGCGGTCCGCCGCACCCGGCGCCGACAAAAAGAAACTGCACGTCTCCGTCCGGAGGCGTGCAGTTTCTTTTTATGGCCAAAAAGCCGTGAGGCTACTTCGTGTAAAGCTTCTCCACTTCGGCGGAGTAGTCGGCGATCACTGCGTTGCGGCGCAGCTTCAGCGTTGCCGTCAGGTGGCCGGACTCCAGGGAGAAGTCCTGCGGCAGCACCGTGAACTTACGGATCTGCTCAGCCTGGGAGACCGTGGCGTTCGCCGCGTCCACCGCTTCCTGCAGGGAAGCGCGGACCAGAGGATCGTCCGCGGCCGTCTTCGCGGTCACCGTTGAGCCGTTTTCGCGGGCCCATGCCGCCAGGGTCTCGTCGTCGAGCGTCAGCAGGGCGGTCACAAACGGCCGACCCTCGCCGACGACGATCGCCTGGGACACCAGGCGGTGCTCCCGGATCTTCTCTTCCAGCGGTCCGGGGGCGATGTTCTTGCCCCCGGCCGTCACCAGGATGTCCTTTTTCCGGCCCGTGATCGACAGGAAACCGTCCTCGTCCAGGGACCCCATGTCCCCGGAATGGAACCATTCACCGGTGAAGGCGGCAGCGTTGGCTTCGGGGTTGTTGTGATAGCCCTTGAAGACACCGGCGCCGCTGATCAGCACCTCGCCGTCGTCGGCAATCCGGATGGCGGTTCCGGGCAGGGCCAGGCCCACCGAACCGGCACGGGAGAGCGGAACGGTGTTCACGGTGGCCGGCGCCGTCGTCTCGGTCAGGCCGTACCCCTCCAGCACCATCACGCCGGCGCCGCGGAAGAAGTGCGAGAGCTGCGGGCTCAGCGCGGACGCGCCGCTGATGGCGTAGGTCAGCTTGCCGCCGAACACGTTGCGGACCTTCGGATACAGCATCTTGTCGAAGAGCTTGTGCCGCAGCTTCAGCGCCACGGACGGGCCCCTGCCTCCGCGGGAGGCGGCGTCAACGGCGGTGGAGTACGCCACTGCGGTTTCCGCGGCTGCTGCAAACAGCTTGCCCTTGCCGGCCGCCTCGGCGGACTGCTGCGCCCCGGCGTAGATCTTCTCGAAAATCCGGGGAACGGCGAGCAGGAACGTGGGCTGGAAGGACTTCAAGTCGCCCATCAGGTCCGCGGCGCTGCCGGAATGGCCAACGCGCACGCCCGCAGCCAGGCAGCCAACCTGCACGGCACGGGCCAGCACATGCGCCAGCGGCAGGAACATCAGCGTGCTGACGTCCTTTTCCTTGAGCATTTCCGGCAGGAACTCAACAATGTTGACCCCAAAGAGGGCAAAGTTGCCGTGCGTGATTTCGCAGCCCTTGGGACGGCCCGTGGTTCCGGAGGTGTAGACCATGGAGGCCACGGACTCCAGCCCGGCCGTGGTGCGTGCGGCTTCCAGCCGGTCATCGTCGACGGCGGAACCGGCGGCGGCCAGTTCCCTGAAGGCGCCCTCGGCGTCGTCGTTGTTCATCAGCCACAGCTGGACGTCAAGGTCGCCGGCGGCAGCGGCAGCCGAGGCAACCGCGGCTTTGCGGGCATCTTCGACAAACACATGGGCGGCGCCGGAGTCTTCAAGGATCCACTCCACCTGGGAGGGGGAGGACGTCTCGTAGATGGGCACGGTGACGGCGCCGGCGAACCATACGGCCAGGTCCACCAGGGTCCACTCGTAACGGGTCTTGGACATGACGGCCACGCTGTCGCCGGGGCGGACGCCGCGCGCAATCAGGCCCTTGGCCAGCTCGCTGACAGAGGCCAGGAAGTCATTGGCGGTCACGTCTTTCCATCCGCCGTCGCTCTTCAGTGAGAACAGGGGATGGTTGGGGGTCTTCGCATGCAGTCCCACCAGGATGTCGGTGATGTTCGACTCCGCGGGGAGATGGACCAGTAGATCAGTGGCGGATTCGCGCACCGTTGGCCTCTCTTTCTGTGCCTGCGCACATGGGTAATGAGACTAAATCCAGCTGGGCATCCACATACGCAGCCGCCAGTCAGAATACGGGATAGTTTCGGCCGTCCAGACCGGCAGGAAGAATGCGCTCACCAGAACGGCTGCCAGCAGGAACACGGCGACCGCCGCGGTACCGGCCCGACGGCGGGGGAGGGGATCCGTTTTCCGGCCCAGGACCAGCCCCAGCACCCAGGTCAGGGACAGGATCAGGAACGGCTCGAAGGACACCGCGTAGAAGAAGAACGTGGTGCGCTCCGGATACGCGAACCACGGAAGGTAGCCGGCGGCAACGCCGGCAAGCACCGCTCCGGCACGCCAGTCGCGGCGGCCGATCCAGCAGAACAGGAGAACCAGCAGGGAGAGCGCAGCCGCCCACCAGATCAGGGGGTTTCCCACCACGGAGACGGCCGTGCTGCACGAGTCGGCGGTGCACCCGTCAACGCCCAGCGTCGCCGATTCGTAGAAGAACGACGTCGGGCGGCCCATGAAGAGCCAGCTCCAGGCGCTGGATTCGTACGTGTGCTCAGAGCTGAGGCCGTTGTGGAAGCTGTAGGCGCTGCGGTGGTATTCGGCCAGGGACCGCAGCCAGTCGGGCAGCCAGCCCCAGGTTTGCGACGGGTTGTCCTGCGCCCAGTTGCGGCCGTAGGCGTCGGAGGACCGAAGCCAGCCGATCCATGAGGCGAGGTAGGCCAGCGCCGCGGCCGGAATGATCATGAAGAAGGCGGGCACTCCGTCCTTGAGCAGCCCGGCTGCGGGCCAGGATCGGATGCCGGCCACCCGGCGTGCTCCCACGTCCCAGAGCACCGTCATCAGGCCGAAAACCGCAACAAAGGCCAGGGCCGACCACTTGGTGCCGACGGCCAGGCCCAGGCAGATGCCCGCGGCCAGCCGCCAGGGCCGCCACAGCAGCCACGGACCGTACAGAAGGGCTCCCGCGGGCGGCGGTCCTCCGCGTGCCCCGGCGGAGAGCTTGCGCGCCAGCCGGCGCCGTCCGTCGTCGCGGTCCAGCAGCAGAGCACCGAAAGCGGCCACGATCCAGAAGGTCAGGAAAACATCCAGCAGCGACGTTCGCGAATGCACCAGATGGTGTCCGTCGACGGCCAGCAGCAGTCCGGCGATCCCGCCGAGCAGCGGCGAACGGAAGAGCCGGACGGCAATGAGGCCCACCAGCAGGACGGTCAGGGTGCCGGTAAGCGCGGCACCGAACCGCCAGCCAAAACTGTTGTCCGCGCCGAAGACCGCCATCCCAGCAGCGATCATCCACTTCCCCACGGGAGGGTGAACCACGTACTCGGGAGTGTCCAGCAGGATGTCCGGGATGCCGGCGTTGAACGAGGCGTTGGCGTCTTCGGGCCACTCACGCTCGTAGCCGGAGACCAGATACGAATAGGCATCCTTGACGTAGTAGGTCTCGTCGAAGACCAGGGAACGCGGTTCCTCCAGCCGGACAAAACGCAGCACCCCGCCGACGACGGCGGCCATCAGGGGCAGGAGCCAGCCCCAGAGGCCAAGAGAAAACGTGGTGCCCGGTGCCCATCCCAGCAGGCGGTTCCGCAGCGCGGTGAAGCGGTACGCCTCACGGGGGTCCTGGACAAGCGGCGCCGGGCCGGGGGCTGGGGTCTCGCTCACGGTCAGACTCACGCGCTCCACTCTATAGCTGCCGCCGGGCGTTCCGTTCCCCCAACTCGCGTAGGGTTAGATGGTGAATTCCAGCAAGAAGAGCACCGGGCCCGGCACCACCAAGAACACGCAGAACGACGGCGGCGCAAAGGCTGCCGCCGGTACGTCGGCCGGCGGCGCTTCAGGCACCCCGGCCGGTCCCGCAGCGGCGGGGCAGATCGTGCTGGCGGCCACTCCGATCGGCAACATGGGGGATGCGACCAACCGGCTGATCGGCCTGCTGGAGACTGCCGACGTCATTGCCGCCGAAGACACCCGCCGGCTCCACCGGCTCGTTTCCGCGCTGAAGATCACCACCACCGGACGGATCATCAGCTATCACGAGCACAACGAAGCGACCCGCACCGCGGATCTGCTCGACATGGTGCGGGGCGGCGCCACCCTGCTGATGGTGACCGACGCCGGCATGCCCGCCGTGTCCGATCCCGGCTTCCGGCTGGTCGAGGCTGCCGCGAAGGAAGGGCTGACCGTCACTGCGGCACCCGGGCCTTCCGCCGTGCTCACCGCCCTGGCACTGTCCGGGCTGCCCACCGACCGGTTCTGCTTTGAGGGGTTCCTGCCCCGGAAGGCCGGGGAACGCAGCGCCCGGCTGCAGGACCTGGCTTCGGAGCAGCGCACCATGGTGTTCTTCGAAGCACCGCACCGGCTGGAACCGATGCTGCGCGCACTGGACGCGGCGTTCGGCGGCGACCGCCGTGCCGCCGTCGCCCGCGAACTGACCAAGCTGCACGAACAGGTGCTGCGGGGTCCGCTGCGCGAACTGCTCGAATGGGCCGAAACGTCCGAGATCCGCGGGGAAATCGCCGTCGTGGTCGCCGGAGCCGGGGAATCGGCTCCCGAGCTGCCCGAGGACCACGTTGCTGCGGTGAATGGCCTGATCAGCCAGGGCGCGCGGCTCAAGGATGCCGTCGCCACCGTGGCCGAGGACGCCCGGATCAGCAAGCGCGAGCTGTACTCCGCGGTCCTGGCTGCCCGCAGCTGACCTGCCTGCCGGGCACCTACTCCCCGCGAACTGGCAGTAAGTGTCCTTCCCAGCGCTGAGAGACGCAGTTTCTGCCATCTCGCGAAGGGGGCAGGCGTTGGCCAAGTGCACAGTCAAGCCGTGGCGTCATGGTGCACTTCTGTCTTTACAGTCGGAACGGCACGCGCATACGGTGAGTCCAGATGACGGGCAATGCGCCCGGGCAACCACTGTCGAATTTGGAGGCATCCCCATGGGTATTACTGCTGACCGAGAAGCCGCACTGCTGGCCCAGGTTCCCACCGGACTGTTGATCAACGGCGAGTGGCGGGAAGCAGCCGGCGGAAAGACCTTCGACGTCGAAGATCCCGCCACCGGAAAAGTTCTGCTGAGCATTGCTGATGCCAGCGCCGAAGACGGTGCCCTGGCAATGGATGCCGCTGCCGCCGCGCAGGACTCCTGGGCTAAGACGGCGCCGCGGGAACGCGGGGAAATCCTGCGCCGGGCCTTTGAGCTGGTGACGGAGCGGGCCGAGGACTTTGCACTGCTGATGACCCTTGAGATGGGCAAGCCGCTGGCCGAAGCCCGCGGCGAGGTCACCTACGGCGCCGAATTCCTGCGCTGGTTCTCCGAGGAAGCCGTCCGCATCTCCGGCCGCTACGGCATGTCCCCGGACGGCAAGTCCCGCCTGATGGTGAACAAGAAGCCGGTGGGCCCGTGCCTCCTGATCACGCCGTGGAACTTCCCGCTGGCCATGGCCACGCGCAAGATTGCCCCCGCGGTTGCCGCCGGCTGCACCATGGTGCTCAAGCCCGCGAAGCTCACTCCGCTGACCTCCCAGCTTTTCGCCGCCGTGATGGTCGAGGCAGGTCTGCCCGCCGGTGTCCTGAACGTTGTTTCAACCACCTCGGCCGGCGATGTGACCGGGCCGATCATGCAGGATGAGCGCCTGCGCAAGGTTTCCTTCACCGGCTCCACCCCTGTGGGCCAGAGCCTGATCCGTGACGCCGCGGACCGGGTTCTGCGCACGTCGATGGAGCTCGGGGGCAACGCGCCGTTTGTCGTCTTCGAGGACGCCGACGTCGACAAGGCCGTGGCCGGTGCAATGGCCGCCAAGCTGCGGAACATGGGTGAGGCCTGCACCGCTGCGAACCGGTTCATCGTGCACGAATCGGTGGTGGATGAATTCGCCGAGAAGTTCGCAGCCAAGGTCGGTGCCATGACCACGGCCCGCGGTACCGAGGACGAGTCCAAGATCGGCCCGCTGATTGACGCAAAGAGCCGCGACAAGGTGCACTCGCTGGTTACTGACGCGGTCGACGGCGGTGCCTCGGCTGTGGTGGGCGGCTCTCCGGTGGACGGACCGGGCTACTTCTACCAGCCGACAGTGCTCAAGAACGTCGCTGCGGATGCCCGGATCCTCAAGGAGGAAATCTTCGGTCCCGTGGCACCGATCGTCACCTTCGCCACTGAGGACGAAGCCGTCGCCCTGGCCAACAACACCGAATACGGACTGGTGGCCTACGTCTTCACGGAGGACCTGAACCGCGGCCTCCGCATCGGCGAGAAGCTGGAAACCGGCATGCTCGGGCTGAACGCCGGTGTCGTGTCCAATGCGGCAGCACCGTTCGGCGGCGTCAAGCAGTCCGGCTTGGGCCGCGAAGGCGGAGCCGAGGGTATCGAAGAGTACCTTTACACGCAGTACGTCGGCATCGCCGACCCGTCAGACGGCTAACGGCCCTTCCGACGGCTAACGGCCCTTCCGACGGCTAACGGCCTTCCGACGGCTAGGCCGGCCGACGGCTGAGCCGCCAGGGTCGACTGCCGGCAAGCCCGGGGATCAGCGCATCCCCGGGCTTGCCGCTTAGCGGCGGAACCTGGATGCCAGGGACGCCGGGAAATAGCGTGCCCGGAGCCGGGCCGCCCATGGCGCCGACTCGGCCAGGCCGTCCTGCACCGCGGTGACATCGCCCCAAAGCCGGTCCGCCCGGTCAGCCGGTGCGCTGCCTGAACCAAGCCCTGAGGCGGAATGAGACCCGGAATCAGACCCGGAGACGCCGCGGACGGCGGTCCCCGGCGCCGCGTATACCTCCTCTTCGTAGGCTTCACGCAGCCGCTGAAGCGCGAGCGCAGGACCGTCCGCCAGCCGGGCGTCGTCCGCGAGGCGCAGGGCATAGGCCCGGGGAGACTCTGACTTTGCCGGCACGTGCCCGTAATCCACACCGGAGTCCGAGGCTTCGTCCCAGGCCAGCGCTGCCGGACCGGAAGACGGCCGTTCAGGACTGCCGGGACTGCCCGGGCGGTCAGGTGGGCCGGAACCGGCAACCCCTTGTTTCCGGAGGATGCGGCGGCGGCGGCGGAGCGCCCAGGGGCTCAACAGCGCGGCGGCTGCAGTGAGGACGGCCAGTCCGACAGCCGCGGTTTTCCCCGCCCCGGTTTCAGCCGGTTCCACCGGAGCCGCGGCCGAGGGGGGAGGCGGAGTCACCGCGGGTTGCGGAACCGTCTGCGGCAGCGGCCGGTCCAGGGTGAGGTCATCCTGCGGGCCCTGGGTTTCCAGGATGTCGGGACGGGGCTGCAGCGCGTACGAGGGGACCGATCCCCGGGACGGGGTCGGCTCGAACCGGACCCAGCCCATGCCTTCAAAGTAGAGTTCCGGCCACGCGTGCGCGTCCCGTGAGTCCACTTCATACTCTCTCAGTTCCTGTCCGCGCATATTCTGCACGGTGTTTCCGGTGGACCGTCCCGGCGCGAAGCCGAGCGCCATCCGGCTGGGGATGCCTGCCTCGCGTGCCATCACGGCCATCGCCGCGGCGTAGTGCACGCAGTATCCGGCTTTTTCCTCCAGGAAACGGTCCAGGACGTCCATGCCGTTTCCGTCGTAGCCGCCCTCCACCGGCGCCTCGAGCGAATAGGTGAAGTCCTGGCCCCGCAGGTATGCCTGGATGGCCATGGCCTGTTCGTACGGACTGTCCGCCCGTGCCGTGGCGGTGCTTGTCGCTTCCCGGATGCTTTCGGGCAGGTTCTCCGGCAGGTCCGTGAAAACCGGGTCGACGGCGCCTTCCGCCGCGGGGCCCAGCACCTGCAGGGAGTCGGCGGAGATCGTCTGGGAAGCGCTTTGGACCTCATAATCCAGCCGCGTCATTCCGTTGTTCTCCTCGGAGATGACGGTCATGGTTTTCGGGTCCCAGCTGAACCGCCCGGCAGCCCCGCTAACCTGCGTCGGAGCATAAGGCGCCAGGAGCCAGGGACTGGCATAGGTTTCCGACCGGACCCGGGTGGTGACCGTGGACGTGCCCTCGGCGGGTTCGTCCCCTTCCTCCGGAGCCATGTCCTGCAGACCGGCCCGGCGGGTGTCGGGCCGCAGGTCCGGACCCCAGCGCTGGCCGGAAAAATCTTCCAGCGTTGTGGAGCGCAGATAGACGGCCTGCCGGGAGTCCGTGGCGTAGCGGATCCGGCCGGACGCCGAGGGCTGGCGAAGATCGTTGCCCAGAGCGACTACCGGGTTCAGGCCGGACTGGCCGGTCCAGATGTTCAGCCGCGATCCCTGCGGAAACGTGCCCTGGTTGAATCCCGGGAGGACTGCGGGCAGGACCAGCGCGGCGACGAGCGCCGCGGAACCGATCGCGGCGGCTATGCCCATGTGCCGGGCCGGGGGCCGGCGGGCGGCAGACGGGCTGCGCGGACGTTCCTGCCAGGAGCCGGTGGCCAGGATCAGCAGGTATCCGGCACTGGCCAGGATGAAGGGGAACACTCCGATGCTGTCCGGCTTCAGGACCGCCGGAACGGTGAGCAGCGCCAGCAGCCCGAGGCCGCTCGCTGCGGGCATCCGCAGTGTGGTGGCCAGGGTGTCGACGAGCAGGGTGACGAGACCGGTGCCCAGGCACGCGATGAAAACAATTCCCGGGTCCGCAAGCACCGGAGGCACCTGGTTCATGATCGTGACCTGCGCCTCGCTGATCAGCTGCCCGCTGCGCTCCAGTGTGGCTCCGGTGGGCAGCAGGCCCAGCAGAGCCGTGGACGCGGCGAACAGCCAGGTCAGGGCCACGACAAGGGCGGCCAGGCCGACGGCGGGGATCAGGGCGGTGGGGACACGGAACCGGCGGGCAGCGGCCATTGCCGAGACCACGGCGCCGGCGGTGAGGACCAGCGGCGGAAACCAGGCCCAGCCGTCGAAAACGCCGTGCAGGCTGAAGCTGCAGAGCAGGACCGCAACAGCGCTGGTTCCTGCGGATGCCCAGTCCCACGGCGGCCGGAAGCGGGACGCCTGCGGGGGAGCGGCGGACCCCTCGGCGTCGGGACGGGTCAACGTGGCGGTCATGGGCGGTCCTCGCGGGTGATCGATGCAGGAACAGGCAGGACGGCGGGAGCTCCGAAAGCAGCCCAGATGCGGGCGACGTCGGATTCGGGTGTGGCCGCTTCGGCGTCCCACCCGCCGGCGCGCAGGACGGCCAGCGCCGGCGCGGCCTCCTGCAGCCGGTCCACGACCAGAATCGCGCAGGCCCGGCTCGCATAGTCGGCGGCCGGTGCCAGCCGGTGGGCTTCTTCCGCGGACAAGCGTCCCAGTACGGCGACCAGGGGGCCGCGGCGGCGCTGTGCCAGTGAGTCCAGGAGCGCATCCCCGAAGGCCCGCCCGTCGGCTGCCGACTGGTCACCGCCGGCTGCCCGGCCGCCGGGAACGCCCCTGCCGCCGCCGGTCCCGGCGTCGTCGCCGGGGCCGCGCGGACGGTCGGGCGGCCCGGATTCCAGTCCCAGCGCCGCCAGCCCGTCAGCAATGTCCTGGAGGCCGCCGGGTCCGTTGAACGTGCGCTGCCGGGGATCCGGCGCGGAGGGCGACCGGGCCAGGCCGGGGCGGGCAAAGACATCCAGCAAATGCAGCGAATATCCGTTCTCGACCAGGTGCGCGGCGGCCGAGACCGCAGCCGTC
This sequence comes from Arthrobacter sp. Z1-15, assembly GCF_054792395.1. Classification (NCBI taxonomy): domain Bacteria; kingdom Bacillati; phylum Actinomycetota; class Actinomycetes; order Micrococcales; family Micrococcaceae; genus Arthrobacter; species Arthrobacter sp. Z1-15. Next base: position 1,005,869 of record NZ_CP096454.1, read on the forward strand.
ACGGCCCATTCAAAGGACTCCGAGGTGGACAGGCCGTTCCCGCCTGCCGGCTCCATCCACAGGCTCGACCCCACGCCGCCCGTGTGGGAGTCCTCCCGCGCGTCGATCAGCAGCGTGGCCCCCGGGGAGGTGACCGGCTCTTCCTGCCGGACCATAAGCTCACCGTGCCGTGCAGTGGCGGCCCAGTGGACCCGGCGCATGGGATCCCCGGATCGGTATTCCCGCGTGGACACGTCGTCCTCGCTGGGGTTGCCGCGGCGCGGGCTGGAGACCGATCCCTCAGTGCCGTGCGGACCGCCCAGCAGAGTGCGGGGCAGGAGCCGGGGCGCCGGAGACACCACCAGGGAATCGGCGGCACCGAGCGTGTGCCGGCGCCGGGAGAGTCCAAAAAGGTCCTGGAATTCCGCGGTCACGGGTCCGATCGGAAAGAGCCCGCGGCGGGCGGAGCGGAGCTGGTATTCGTAGGTGCTGGCGCCGTCCGGGCCGGGAAAGCGTGCCGGGAACCGGAAGACCGGGCTTTCGCCGAACCGCAGGGGCAGTCCTTCGCGCATGGTGGCGCTCTCCCGGACCGGCCGCGGCGTATGCAGGGACAGCAGCACCGTCACGGGAACCCCCGTTTCCACTGTCGAAGAGCTGAAGGTGCGCTCGACGTCGAACACCGGCTTGACCAGGCGCAGCGCCAAGGCGGACACCAGCGGCAGCGCGAGGAGGAACACTGCGAGGACAAGCACGTCCCGGCGGCCCATGACCTGGGCCATCACGAGCGCGGCCACGCCGGCCAGGACCAGTCCCCAGCCGCGGGGCGTGAGGAGCCTGGTTATCGCTGAATCCATGGAGCCTTCCCGCAGGTGGTGGGCTGTCACATAGGGTACTGCCGGTGCGCTGCTGCTACCTCCGCATCCGCTCGCCCGCCGGACTGCGGGGAACAGGAACGCGGGAGAGGAGGTGTGCCAGCAGGCCGCTCGGAGTTTCGCCGGAGCTGGCTGCCTTGCGGTCAAGGATGATGCGGTGCGCCAGGACCGGATCCGTCAGGTGCGAGATGTCATCCGGCAGGACAAAATCGCGTCCCGCCAGTGCGGCGTGTGCTTTGGCGGCGCGCAGCAGCTGGAGCAGGGCGCGGGGGCTGGCGCCGAGCCGCAGGTGGGAGTGCTCGCGGGTGGCCTGGCCGATGGCCACGATGTATTCCTTCACGGCAGTGGACACGAAAATGTCGCGGACCCTCGCCGTCATCGCAGCGACTTCGCGGACGTCGACGACGGCGGCCACTTTGTCCAGCGGCGACGTCGACTGGTGGGATTCCAGCATCTCGATTTCGGAGCGCGTGTCCGGGTAGCCCATGGAGATGCGGGCCATGAACCGGTCACGCTGGGCTTCGGGCAGCGGATAGGTGCCCTCCATCTCGATCGGATTCTGCGTGGCCACCACCATGAACGGTTCAGCCAGCCGGTAGGTGCCCCCGTCCACGGTCACCTGGCGCTCCTCCATGCACTCCAGCAGGGCGGACTGCGTCTTCGCGGAGGCGCGGTTGATTTCATCCCCGATCACGATGTTGGAGAAAATGGGGCCCTGCCGGAACTCGAACCGGTGGGAGTCCTGGTTGTAGATCGAGACCCCGCTGACGTCGGAGGGCAGCAGGTCCGGGGTGAACTGGATCCGGGTCACGGAACAGTCGATGGTCCGCGCGAGTGTCTTGGCCAGGAGCGTTTTTCCGACGCCGGGAACGTCCTCCAGCAGCACATGACCCTGCGCGAGCAGGACGGTGAGCACCAGGGAGGCGGCTTCCTCCTTGCCGTCAATCACCGTGTTAATGGAAGCAAGGATGCCTGAGGCTGCTTCGTGGAACGCTTCTGCCTCGGGCGGAGCGTCCGCCCGGCGGTTCCAGGCTGCCGGTTGCCCGGAGGCCGCCGCCCCCGGGGACGCCCCGGAATACGGTGCGGTGGCTGCAGCTGGATTTCGAGCGTCCATGGATACCTTCCAAGCCTCGGCGGATCGCACGGAACCCGGGACCGGGAGCCGCTAGCGACGCTGAAAGCCTCCGCCCGGTTCGACAGCGGCCTTATGTCAGTACAGGTTACAAGCTCCTTTAGGGTTAAAGACATGTGTAATGACAGTGGTTATGTTCCGGGCGAAATCCCCGCCGAGTATCTGGACTTCGCGTCCGCTTCGGGAAAACCTTATCCTCCCGCACCGGAACCGCTGCCCGTTCCGGTCATCGACAATCACACGCACCTGGATTTTGCGCCCGGCCAGGCCGGTACCGCCGGCGTTCGGGAAGCCCTGGACGCCGCAGAGGCGGCGGGCGTCCGCGGAGCAGTCCAGGTGGGCACGGACCTGGAATCCTCCCGTTTCACCGTCAGCGTCCTGGACGGGGAACCCCGGCTGCTCGGTGCGGTGGCCATCCATCCCAACGACGCGCCGGTGCTCGCGGCCGAAGGAACCCTTGAGGCGGCACTGGAGGAAATCGAAGCCCTCGCCCGGCATCCGCGCGTGCGCGGCATCGGCGAGACCGGCCTGGACTATTTCCGCACCGGTTCCGACGGCGTCGAACGCCAGCAGTATTCCTTCCGCCGGCACATCGACATCGCCAAGCGGCTGGGCCTTGCCCTGCAGATCCATGACCGGGACGCGCACGACGACGTCGTGCGGGTCCTGCTGGAGGAAGGTCCGCCGGAAAACGTTGTCTTCCACTGCTTCTCCGGCGATGCCGAGCTGGCCCGGACCTGCAACGAGCACGGCTGGAACATGTCCTTCGCCGGCACCCTCACCTTCAAGAATGCAGGGAACCTCCGCGAAGCACTCGCCGTGGCGGAACGGCAGCTGATGCTGGTGGAAACAGACTCTCCGTTCCTGACCCCGCATCCGTTCCGCGGCCGCCCGAACGCCAGCTACATGGTCCCGTTCACCGTTCGGTTCATGGCCGACCAGCTGGGAGCGGACCTTGCCGAACTGGGCTCGGAGCTGGTGGCCAATACTGAACGCGTGTACGGCTCCTGGGAAGACACCGCGGCCCCCTGAGCTTTCCTTGAGCTCCTTTAAGCTCCCGGTGACGCGGGGCACCTTGTAACTTCCGTCACAGCAGGCTCAAAAACCTCGGGTTGCCCTCAGATCACGGTTCGGTTACGGTAGGGACCTATTAGCCGGGGTCGGGGAAGGCACCGGAACTAATACTGAACCACACACCGTCCTGTGAACAGTTGCGCGCTCATTTCCTTTTGAGATGCGGCGATGCCCCTGTGCCTGGTTGCGGTTGAGGTTCCACGCCTGTGCAAAGCTCCGCCCCGTGCGATCCGGGGAGAACGGCTGCCGCGCGCCCTCATCCCCGTGCCCGGACGCTCTTGACGTTTGGAATTTCGTGGCACATGCACTCGTGAGGCGTGGGGTAAAACTAACTGGGCAGGCCGTTGTTATGGTCGCCCTCATCCTGGGGATGGTGGCCTTTGTCGGCACCAACAAGTCCGTTTCCCTGACTGTTGACGGACAGAGCAGCGACGTCAAGACCTTCGGCGGCACGGTTGCCGAGGTCCTCCAGAAGGCAGACGTGCAGGTCAGTGCAGCGGACCGGGTAAGCCCGGGCCTGGACACCGAGGTAGCCGACGGCGCCAGCATTGAGGTCTTCACGGCGAAAACCGTAGACGTCACGCTCGACGGTGAAGGCCACAAGGTCAGCACCACCGGTGAAACCGTGGCGGATCTCGTCTCCGAACTGCGCGTCGCTTCCAACTCGGCCGTTTCGGCTTCGCTGGACACCGCACTGACCGGGCTGGACGATCCGATCTCGATCTCCACCCCCAAGACCGTCACCATGGTCCTTGACGGCACGTCCTATGAGCGCCCGACGACCGCGGAAACCGTCGCCGAGCTGCTGGACGAGGCGGGCATCACCCTTGCCGCAACCGACCGCCTGACCGTTCCGGCCACCGCCGCCCTGGTGGACGGCATGGCCCTGAAGGTCACCCGCGTGCAGCCCGGGAACAAGGACACGGTTGCCGAGCCAGTGCCGTACGAAACCACCGAGGTACCTGATCCCAACCTGCTTGAAGGCGAGAAGAAGGTCACCGCCAAGGGAACTCCCGGCGAAATCGTCCGCGTTTTCGACACCGTCCTCGTGGACGGCGTAGAGGTCAGCCGAACCCTGGCCAGCGAAACCGTCGCCCTTGCGCCGGTTGCCGAGAAGATTGCCGTGGGCACCAAGAAAAAGCCTGCTGCTCCCGCACCCGCACCGGCGTCCCCCGGTAAGGCATCCCCGGGCGGCACAGCCCCCTCCGGAGGGACCTGGGCCGCGCTGGCTCAGTGCGAATCGGGCGGAGACTGGCACATCAACACCGGAAACGGCTATTCCGGCGGACTGCAGTTCAGCGCGTCGAGCTGGCTGGGAGCCGGCGGCGGCCAGTACGCGCCGATCGCTGCCGGGGCCACCCCCGAGCAGCAGATTGCCGTGGCCGAGAAGCTGCGCGCCAACGGCGGCTGGGGCCACTGGCCCTCCTGCGCCGCCAAGCTGGGTCTGCTCTAGCACCGCCCGATAGCCTGCCCTGCCGCTGTCCGGCAGCGGCGGACACGGACCGGGACCTGTCACCAGGTCCCGGTCCGTCCGGTTAAGCCCACTGCGTTTCCCGTCCGCGCCTGCGTTGCCAGCCGGCCCGCGTGGGCGGCGCGGTCCAGGGCGCCCGCGGTGACGAAGCTGTCGGCGCTCTTGTCCAGGAGGTCCACTGCCTCCCGGCTGCGGCCCAGCGCCGAGAGGCTGATGGCCAGATGCAGGGCGGTTTCGCCGGCATCCTGCGGCGACAGAGCTTCGCGGCGGTCATACACCTCGCCCAGGGCACGGACGGCGGAGACATGGTTTCCGCCCAGCTGCAGCCACCGTCCGCGGCTGTGGAGAAGGGAGATCGATTCCTCCTCGCCGCCGCCCACCACCTCCAGCGCCGTTTCCGCATGCCTCATGCACTCCAGCGTGGCGGCGTCGTGCAGCCCTTCGGCCAGGCGCATGGCAGCCGAAGCACGGTTGAACGCGGCCCATACCTCCAGGTCCGCGTCCGGCGTGAGGAGCGAACCGGCGCGGGTGTGGTGGCGGACGCCGGCGGCCACGTCGCCGCGCCGGAAAGCGACGTTGCCCACTGCCCAGTACCCCTTGCCGGCAACCTGCCGGTCCCCGGTGGCTTCAAGCAGGGGGATCAGGAGGGTTTGGCAGTGCCCCCACGCCTCGTCCTGCAGTCCGCTTTCGGAAAGGGCAGCGGTCAGGGCCTGGTACACCTCAATGAGCGCAGCGGTGTCCAACCGCGCTGACAGCCCCAGCTCCAGCGCCCGCCGGGCATGGCTTACCGCTTCGCGCAGACGCCCGGCGCCCTGGCATGCTGTCGCCAGCAGCGTTTCGGCCTGCGGACGCAGCGGCTGTCCTTCGGCTGCGAGCGGATGCCGGGCCAGCATTTCCGCCTCCGCCATGCACTCGGTGTACTGATGCAGTCTTCGCAGGCAGGCTGCGGCGAGGAACGTCAGTTCCCACCAGCCCGTCGGGTCACCCTCGGCCAGTGCGGCGTCGGCCGCCAGCCGGCAGTACCGCCGGGCGGTGCGGTAGTCCCGCTCATCCCAGGCCTGCGCCGCCGAGAACTCCAGAAAGGTCCGGCTGTCGGCTCCCGGCTGCGGCTGCGGGTATCCCTGCACAGCGGTGAGCCGCTCCGCCAGCAGGCGGACGGCCCCGCCCGTCGGCTCCCGGCGTCCCTTTTCCAGCGCCGAGATGTCCCGGGCGCCGAACACGTCCCCGCCAAGCTCGGCCTGGGTCAGACGACGGTCCGTACGCACCGTTTGCAGCCGCTTCCCAAAGGTTTTGCCCATTGCCATTCCCGCCGATCCTGGGCCCCGGGACACTTGAAGAGTGCCCCCGCGCAGAATGCTACCGAGCGCATTCCGGGGGCGGCAGAGTGCAGGCCTATTCTGGAAGGAAACAGCCAATGACGAGGATTCCGCAGCCTGGACGGGCCTTCTCGGCCGTCGGCAACTGGCCCGACTGAACGCCTGCTGGCCGCCGTCCTGCGGCCTGTGCGGGCAGACGGGCACGGAACCGCAGCGGCGCGCTCGGCTAGTATTACTCAGTGACTGAATCCGCTTCCGCCTCCCGTCCGCCGGTCAAACCGCTGCTGGGTGCCACCGATATCCGCGCCCTGGCCGATGAACTGGGAGTCCGCCCCACCAAGACGCTGGGTCAGAACTTCGTGATCGACGGCAACACCATCCGCCGGATCGTAGCTGCAGCAGGCGTCGGGCCCGACGAAACGGTTCTTGAAGTGGGCCCGGGTTTGGGATCGCTTACCCTCGGGCTGCTGGACGCGGCCAAGTCCGTGGTCGCCGTGGAAATTGATCCGGTCCTGGCTGAACGGCTGCCGGCCACCGCTGCTGCCTGGCGGCCGGAAAAGGCGGACCAGCTCCACGTGGTCCTCGGAGACGCGATGCGCATCACCGAGCTGCCGGTGGAGCCTACGGCACTGGTGGCCAACCTGCCCTACAATGTTGCCGTGCCGGTGGTGCTGCACCTGCTCGAACGCTTCCCCTCGCTGCAGCACGGCCTGGTCATGGTCCAGGACGAAGTGGCGGACCGGCTGGCCGCAGTGCCCGGATCCAAGGTCTACGGGGTGCCGTCGGTGAAGGCCGCCTGGTACACCACCATGCGCAAGGCCGGCGTGATCGGCATGAACGTGTTCTGGCCGGCGCCGAAAATCGCTTCCGGGCTGGTCGGTTTCACCCGGCACGAGCCGCTGCAGACCACGGCAACCCGCGAAGAAGTTTTCGCCGTGATTGACGCCGCCTTCGCCCAGCGCCGCAAGACGCTCCGTGCCGCACTGGCCGGCTGGGCCGGCAGCCCGGCGCAGGCCGAAAACGCGCTCGTGGCCGCCGGAGTGGATCCGAAGGCCCGCGGCGAAGTCATCGACATCCATGCCTTTGCCCGGATCGCTGAAGCCAAGTCCGCCGAAGCGGCGGCCAGCGGCAACGCGGACGGCGCAGCATCGCAATAGGCAGCGGGTTCCGCATTAACGGCGCGGGCGGCCCTTCCTCTAAGTTGGAAGGTATGAGCGCAGCGAACATTTCATCCGCATCAGCCCCGGCGGCAGCCCCTGCCTCCGTGCGGGTCCGCGCCCCGGGAAAGATCAACGTCTCCCTGCGCGTCGGCCCCCTCCGGCCTGACGGGTACCACGGAGTCGCCAGCGTTTACCTGGCGGTGTCCCTGTTCGAAGAAATCACCGCCACCGTCACCGGGGAGCCCGGCATCACCGTCACGGTGGACAGCGACGGGCCGCTGCAGGTGCCCGTGGGGGGCATTCCGCTGGGCCCGGACAACCTGGCCGCCCGGGCTGCGCGTGCCCTCGCCGCCTACGCCGACAACCCCACGGGCGTGCACCTGCACATCACCAAGCGCGTTCCGGTGGCCGGCGGGATGGGCGGCGGTTCGGCCGACGCCGCGGCAGCCCTCGTGGCCTGCGATGCCCTCTGGAACACGAAGCTCTCCCGTGAAGAACTGGCAGGCATCGCCTCCGGCCTCGGCGCGGACGTTCCCTTTTCGCTGCTCGGCGGCATCGCCGTCGGGCTGGGGGTGGGGGACAGGCTTACACCCGCCATCTCCAAGACGCCCCTGCACTGGGTGCTGGTTGCCTCCGACGCCGGGCTCTCCACCCCGGCGGTTTACGGCGCGCTCGATACCCTCCGCGGGGAGCAGCAGCTGCAGGCGGCGGAGCCCGAAGACGTGGACCCGGCAGTCCTGGCCGCCATGCGTTACGGGAATGCCCGGGACCTGGCAGCCGTTATTTCCAATGACCTGCAGGCGGCGGCGCTTCGGCTCGCCCCGGAGCTGGGCGCTCTGCTGAGCAGCGGCGAACGGCTCGGCGCGCTGGCCGGCATGGTCTCGGGCTCCGGCCCCACCGTCGCCTTCCTTACCGAAGACGCGGCAGCGGCCTCGGCCCTGGAAGCGGCCCTGCGCGCCGAAGGACACCGTGCGCTGGCGGTCGAGGGCCCGGTTCCCGGTGCCTGCCTGGCCGCCGCCGTCGCCGACTGATTTTTCATACTGCGCAAGCACCCGTACATTCCTGACATCACAAGAAAGTAGTACCGATTGGCACACCTGCTTGGTGCTGAGAACCTCAGCATTTCCTTTGGCACCCGCACGATTCTGGACGGGGTTTCCCTGGGCCTGGAAGAGGGGGACCGGATTGGCGTCGTCGGCCGCAACGGCGACGGCAAGTCCACCCTGATGCGCCTGCTGGCCGAGCGGCAGACGCCCGACGACGGCCGCGTCACCCGCCGCCGCGACGTCACCGTCGGCTACCTTGACCAGTCCGACGTGCTCGACGGGGACCTCACCGTTGGCCAGGCCATCGTGGGCGACGCCGCCGACTACGAATGGGCCTCCAACGCCCGGATCCGCGACGTGATGAGCGGACTGATCCAGGAAGTGGACTGGAACGCCCAGGTCTCCTCGCTCTCCGGCGGGCAGAAGCGCCGCGTGGCGCTGGCCAAGCTGCTGACCGGGGACGACGACGTCGTCATGCTGGACGAGCCCACCAACCACCTGGACGTGGAAGGCGTGGCCTGGCTGGCCAAGCATCTGAAGACCCGCTGGCGCCCGGACGCCGGCGGCCTGCTGGTGGTCACCCACGACCGGTGGTTCCTGGATGAAATCTGCACGCGCACCTGGGAAGTGCACGACGCCGTGATCGACCCGTTTGACGGCGGCTATGCAGCGTATGTGCTGGCCCGCGCCGAGCGTGACCGCATGGCCAACGTGGTGGAGGGCAAGCGCCAGCAGCTGGTCAAGAAGGAACTGGCGTGGCTGCGCCGCGGCGCCCCGGCCCGCACCGCCAAGCCCAAGTTCCGCATCGAGGCGGCGAACAACCTGATCGCCGACGTGCCGGAGCCCCGCGACACCCTGTCCCTGAACAAGATGGCCACCGCGCGCCTGGGCAAGGATGTGCTGGACCTCGAGGACGTGTCCCTGACCCTGGGCGACACCGAACTGTTCAAGAACATCACCCTGCGTCTGGCTCCGGGGGAGCGGCTGGGCCTGGTGGGCGTCAACGGCGCCGGCAAGACCACCCTGCTGCGCCTGCTCAACGGCGAAATTGAACCCACCAAGGGGCGCCTCAAGCGCGGCAAGACCGTGCAGACCGCCGTGCTGACGCAGGAAGTCAAGGAACTCGACGAAGTTGCCGACCTGCGCGTCATCGAGGTCATCGAGAACGAGAAGCGCGTCTTCAACGTGGGCGGCCGCGAACTCTCCGCCGGCCAGCTGGTGGAGCAGCTGGGCTTCTCCGCGCAGCGGCAGTGGACTCCGGTAAAGGAACTCTCCGGCGGTGAGCGCCGCCGGCTGCAGCTGCTGCGCCTGCTGGTGGGCGAACCGAACGTCCTGATGCTCGATGAGCCCACCAACGACCTGGACACCGACACCCTGGCAGCGGTTGAGGACGTCCTGGACGGCTGGCCCGGAACCCTTGTGGTGGTCTCGCACGACCGGTATCTGCTCGAACGCGTCACCGACCACCAGATGGCGCTGCTCGGAGACGGCAAGCTGCGCGGACTGCCGAACGGCGTGGACCAGTACCTCGAGCTGCGCGGCCAGGCCCTGGCCGCCAACTCCTCGGCGTCGACCGCCGCCCGCGGCTCCTCGCAGGCGGCCCGCGCCGCAGCGGCCGGTTCCTCGCGTCCGGGCTCCGGCGGGGCGGCGACCGCGGTGGCCTCCGGCTCCGGTGCTTCCGAGGCCGAGAAGCGGATTGCCAAGAAGGACCTGACGCGGATCGACCGGCAGATGACCAAGCTCAAGGTTCAGATTGAGAAGGTCAACGCGCAGATGAGTGCCGCCACGGAGAAGTCCGGCGGGGCTGACTTTGAGCAGCTGTCAGAACTGAACAAGAAGCTGCAGACGCTGGCCGCGGAACAGGAAGACCTGGAGCTGCAGTGGCTTGAGGCATCGGAGAAGCTCGAGTAGGAGCCCCCCGAGTAGGAGGCCCAGAGCAGGAGTCCCCGAGTAGGAGCCCAGAGTCGGAGCCTCCCCAGAGCAGGAGCGACTCGGGGTTCATCCCTCAGGCTTCAAACCTCACTGGCCCGCACCCGGGCGGACATGCCGTTCCTGACGGTGTTCCGTTCCGGGTGCGGGCTTTTCCGTGCGCTGTTGTTCCCCTTGCTTTCCCTCCGCTTTGGGGCTATTCCTCCGCTGCGCAACGGAGGGATTGCCCCAAAGCGGAGGGATTCCCCAAACTGGCAGGGGAATCGGCGGCAGCCAGGGTTCGGTCCGGCCTCAGGTCCCCGCGAGCAGCTGCGGCAGGATGTGGTCGCGCAGCAGCGGGGAAATATCATCGCGGGCCAGCGCCTGTGCCGGATCCATCCACAGCAGTTCTTCGATCTCGGCTGCCGCCACCGGCTCGCGGGCCGGAACGCCGCCGGCGTCCGGAAGGGTGTAGGCGAACAGCCCGGCGTCGATAAAGGTGTTCTCCTCGTTGGCTGCCGGACCGTACCAGTCCCCGAGTGCTTCGAGGTCGGACTCCCCAATATCCAGGCCGAGCTCTTCGTTCATTTCCCGTGCCGCCGCAGCGCTGAAGGATTCACCGGGCTCAAGCTTTCCGCCGGGCTGCATGAACTTTCCGGTTCCGCGCTTGCGGACCAGGAGGATGCGGCCGGCGGCGTCGCGGACCAGCACTGCTGAGAGAGTCAGGACCACCGGAGCTGCATTCGGAGCAGTGGCGGAGCCCGGTGCTGCGGCAGCCGGCTGCCCCGGATCGTCCGGGCCGGTTGCGGCCGGCGCGGCCCCGACGGCGTCGAGGACGGTTGCGGCCGGCGCGGCCCCATCGTCCCCGGCGGCGCCGGTCCCGGCGTCGAGGACGCCGTCGGGGAGCCCGGAGCGAGGGTGGTCCGGATGCATGTGCCGCAGCTGGGGGTCCTTCTGCAGGCCGGTCAGGCCGTTCCAGGACAGGTTGACCAGGTGTGCCGCCACCGTCGCCTTGTCCGGAGTCCGCGCGTCCAGCCACCACTGGCCCGTCATGGCGACCATGCCCACCAGCATCTGGGCGTACATCCCGCCCACTTCGGCGCTGAGTCCGCGGTTGCTGAACTCCTTGGAGAGGATGTGCTCCACATGCCCGGTAATCCGCGACAGCAGAGTGGCGAACGTGCCCTCGGGCCGCGACGGCGGTGCGTCCCGCACCAGGATCCGGAAGCCGTCGGTATGGTTTTCGATGTAATCCAGCAAGGCGTAGGCGGCCCGCTCAATCAGGATGCGGGGACCGGCGTCGGCGCTCAGCGCTTCGGTGATGACGGCGAGGACGCGGTCAAACTCGCCGTCCACAACCTCGCTGTACAGCGCTTCCTTCGAGCCGAAATGCTCGTAGACCACCGGCTTGGAAACACCGGCCGCTGCGGCAATGTCCTCAATAGTGGCGCCGTCGAGCCCGCGCAGGGCGAACATGCCCCGGGCTACATCGATGAGCTGGGCGCGCCGCTGCACGCCGGTCATGCGCACTCGGGCGCCGCCGGCCGGAATTCTTACCACCCGAACAGTCTAAGGCCTGTCCGGAGCGCCCCTGCGGAGGCTGCAGAGCACCCCCAAATCCCGTCCCGGCTTCCAGCAGGGAGGCCGGGGCAGCAGCCCGAGACCGCCGGAGGGCAGAGGGAAAAGGCCTCAACTCGCGCCGGTGTCCGCCGGCATGGCAAACTAAACTCTTGTGTGCGGGGCGACCTGCACATTTTCCGCCCTGGTGTAATGGCAGCACCCCGGCCTTTGGAGCCGTGGAGTATAGGTTCGAATCCTATGGGCGGAACGGCAGCAGTGCCGGTCCACACCCCGGTGGCCGCCCCCGGCGGCCGTCCCATATCAGGAGCGCTTCTTCGTGAACACCCAGGAAACTGAATCCACCGAAAGTGCCCTCAGCGGCGGACCCGCAGCAGTTATTGTCCTGGCGGCCGGAGCCGGCACCCGGATGAAGTCCCGGACACCGAAGATCCTCCACCCCGTCGGCGGCACCTCCATGGTCGGCCACGCGCTGGCCGCAGCCCAGGCCCTGAATCCCCGGGCCCTCGCCGTCGTTGTCCGGCATGAGCGGGACCGGGTTGCCGAGCATGTCACCGCTGCCGCTCCGCAGGCGGTCATCGTGGACCAGGACGACATTCCGGGCACCGGACGCGCAGTCCAGGTGGCCCTGCAGGCACTGGATGCATTTACTGCACTGGAAGGCACCGTCGTCGTAACGTACGGCGATGTTCCGCTGCTGGAGGCTGACACGCTGCGCGAGCTCGTTGCCGTCCACCGGGTCGACGGCAACGCAGTCACGGTCCTCACCGCCCACCTGGATGATCCCACCGGTTACGGCCGGATCCTGCGCGCTGAAGACGGCACCGTCACCGCGATTGTCGAGCACAAGGACGCCGACGACGCCCAGCGCGCCGTCACCGAAATCAATTCCGGGATTTACGCCTTCGACGCCGCCGTGCTCCGCGACGCGCTGGCGAAGGTCACCTCGGACAACTCGCAGGGCGAGATGTACCTCACCGACGTCCTCGGCCTGGCCCGGGCCGGCGGCGGCCGCGTCGCCGCCGTCGTCACCGGTGACTTCTGGCAGGTTGAAGGCGCCAACGACCGCGTCCAGCTCGCCGCGCTGAACGCCGAGCACAACCGCCGCAACCTGGTCCGCTGGATGCGCGCCGGCGTCACCATCGTTGATCCCGCGACCACCTGGATCGATGCCGGCGTCACCCTGTCCGAAGACGTCACCATCCTGCCCGGCACGCAGCTGCACGGCACCACCACTGTGGCGCGCGACGCCGTCGTCGGCCCGGACACCACCCTCACCAACGTGAGCGTGGGGGAGGGCGCCAAAGTGGTGCGCACCCACGGTTCCGATGCCCGGCTGGGCGCAGGGGCCGACGTCGGCCCCTTTGCCTACCTGCGCCCCGGCACCGTCCTGGGCGCCAAGGGCAAGATCGGCACGTTCGTGGAAACCAAGAACGCCGACATCGGCGCCGGTTCCAAGGTTCCGCACCTTTCCTATGTGGGGGATGCCACAATCGGCGAGCAGTCCAACATCGGCGCGGCCTCCGTTTTTGTGAACTACGACGGCGTCAACAAGCACCACACCACCATCGGATCGCACGTTCGGATGGGCAGCGACAACATGTATGTGGCCCCCGTTACAGTCGGGGACGGCGCGTACAGTGGAGCTGGAACAGTGGTTCGCAAGGATGTTCCGGCCGGTTCCCTGGCCATCAACGTAGCGCCTCAGCGCAACCTCGACGGCTGGGTGCTGACCAACCGTCCGGGCACAGCTGCAGCCGATGCAGCGGCATCGGCCAACGCCGCCACTGCCTCCAAAACCTCTTCCTCAGAAACTGATTCCCCCACGCGAGAAAGCGATCATTAATGAGCAGCGAGATCACCGCACAAGGTGAAAAGAAGCTTGTCCTTGCCACTGGCCGGGCACACCCGGAGCTGGCCGAGGAGATCGCACGCTGTCTTGACACGGACCTGCTGCCCCTGGCGTCCTACGACTTCGCCAACGGCGAGATCTACGTCCGGCCCGGAGAGAGCGTCCGCGGCACCGACGCCTTCGTGATCCAGGCGCACCCGGCCCCCATGAACAACTGGTTGATGGAACAGCTGATCACCGTTGACGCACTGAAGCGGGCCTCCGCCAAGCGCATCACCGTGGTGTCCCCGTTCTATCCGTACGCCCGCCAGGACAAGAAGGGCCGCGGCCGCGAGCCGATCTCGGCCCGCCTGATTGCTGACCTCTACAAGACCGCCGGTGCGGACCGCATCATGAGCGTGGACCTGCACACCTCGCAGATCCAGGGCTTCTTTGACGGCCCTGTGGACCACCTGATGGCAATCCCGCTGCTGGCTGACTACATCCGCACCCGCGTTGATGTCTCGAACGTCACGGTGGTGTCCCCGGACACCGGCCGTGTCCGCGTCGCCGAGCAGTGGGCCGAGCGACTGGGCGGCGCCCCGCTGGCCTTCGTGCACAAGAGCCGTGACCTGACCGTCCCCAACCAGGCCGTGTCCAAGCAGGTTGTCGGCCAGGTTGCCGGGCGCACCTGCGTCCTGATTGACGACATGATCGACACCGGCGGAACGATTGCCGGCGCTGTCCGCGTCCTCAAGGAGGCAGGCGCCAAGGATGTCATCATCGCCGCCACCCACGCCGTGTTCTCCGACCCGGCGGCCCGCACGCTGGCCGAGTCCGGCGCCCGCGAAGTAGTGGTGACCAACACGCTGCCGATTCCCGCCGCCAAGCGCTTCGAGCAGCTGACCGTCCTTTCGATTGCTCCGCTGATCGCACGGGCCATCAAGGAAGTCTTCGAAGACGGTTCCGTTACGAGCCTGTTCGACGGCAAGGCCTAGTTCCTCGCGGAGCAACCATCCTTCATCACTGCGCTGCCCGTTCGGACTTCGGTTCGGACGGGCAGCGTGCTGCTGGTAGGATGGTCTGCGATGCCTAGGCGAGGGAGAGGCCCGGATAGATTCGGGCACTACTCCGTTATCGACGGTGGCTGGCAACTTCTGACCGCACGGACCTGATCTCCGGATCGTCCACCACGCGGCGTTGTTCCCATACCGGCGCCTTCGTCCCGGCAACCACGGAACATCCAATATCAGGAGTTTGAAATGTCTGAGCAGAAGCTCGCAGCAACCGTCCGCACCGAATTCGGCAAGGGTGCGGCCCGCAAGGCACGCGTTGCCAACCAGATCCCCGCAGTCATCTACGGCCACGGCGCCGAGGTCATGCACATCCTGCTGCCCGCCAAGGCCACCACCCTGGCCGTCCGCACCTCCAACGCCCTGCTGGAAATCGACGTCGACGGCGAGTCCCACCTGGCCCTGGCCCGCGACATCCAGCGCGACCCGATCAAGCAGATCATCGAGCACATCGACCTCCTGACCGTCCGCAAGGGCGAAAAGGTTGAGGTTGAAGTCAACGTCCACGTTGAAGGCGAACTGGCTCCGGGCTCCTCCGTCTACAACCAGGAAGCCAACACGGTTCTGGTTGCAGCCGACGCCACCAACCTGCCGGAGACCATCGTTGTCAGCATCGAAGGCCGCGAAGCCGGACAGCACATCTTCGCTTCCGACCTCGAACTGCCTGCCGGCGTCGAGCTGCTGCTGGACCCCGAAACCATGATCATCAACATCTCCGAGTCCACCGTCCAGGACCTGGGTGCTCCGTCCGACGAGCAGATTGCCGATGCAGCTGCTGAAGTTGGCGCCGAAGCTTAATCCACTTCCGGGGTCTGCTCCCCGTAACGGAGCCGTCCGGTTCTTGTCGAAGGAGCAGTACCTGCAGTGAACAGCAATACCTGGCTTGTAGTCGGGCTCGGGAACCCCGGGCCCGGCTACAGCCGTAACCGGCACAATATCGGCCAGATGGTCCTCGATGACATGGCCTCGCGGGTCGGCGGGAACTTCAAGACCCACAAGTCCCGGGCACAGATCCTTGAAGGACGCCTGGGCATCGGGGGGCCGCGCGTGATTCTGGCCAAGCCCCTGACCTACATGAACCTCTCCGGCGGACCGGTTTCGGCGCTGAGCAAGTTCTTCGACATTCCCGCGTCGAACATAGTGGCGGTGCACGACGAGATCGACATCCCGTTCAACACCGTGAAGCTGAAATCAGGCGGCGGCGAAGGCGGCCACAACGGGCTGCGCGACATGAGCAGGGCGCTCGGCACCAAGGACTACCTGCGGGTCCGCGTCGGGGTCGGACGGCCGCCGGGCCGGATGGATACCGCCGACTACGTCCTGAAGGACTTCCCGCCGGCCGAGGCCAAGGAACTTCCCTTCCTGATCGGTGATGCCGCGGATGCCGTCGAGCTGCTGCTGACCGAGGGGCTCACTGCCGCACAGCAGAAGTTCCACTCCGTCGCCCCGTAGCCGCCCGGCAGCCGCATAGTCGCACAGGCGCCCGGCAGTACAGTCGCACGGCCGCCCGGCCGCCCGGCAGCAAGTAGCCCGCGCAGGAAAACGGGTACGGCTCCCGTCACGGCAAAGACGTCCAACCCCATTGTTGGACCCCTACCTCGGGCCTAGAATTTAGATATGCCCACGGGCATGCAAAGCTGGGGCCGGCGTCGGGAGGCCTCCGAGACTGGGCCACCCCCATCCCGGCGCCGGTCCCTTATACGATAACCGGGCATCCGGCGCCATTTTGGCGATTGGGTGCCCGGTTTTTCATTTTTCCCCGGCTTTTACTCTCCGGGTTTTCCCGTGCTCCTTCCCCCGGACAGGTTCACAAGAACATGCCTTTCTATGTTCTGGACTAAATCCACCGTCGGGCGGTACGCTCACTCCAGACCGGCACCACAACCATCATGAGCACCAACAGCACCAATTTTTGAGGCCGTCTGCGGCTGGTAACCGCAGGTGGTCCCGTTGGCCGGAGATGTGGAAGTACCAATTGTGTGATGCCGGGGGGCGTGGTTTTAGGGATGTTATCTGAGATTGAAAGTGTTCAGGATCAGCTCGTGGGCCGCGAAGAGGCGCTTGCAGAGCTGGCGCACGGGCTGGAGTCAGCCGCGGGCGCCGTTGTGGTGGGTCCGGCAGGGATCGGGAAGACAGCGCTGATCCGGGCAGCCGCAGCCAACCCGGCCTTTCATCCCGTCACCATTCGCGGCAGCCGTATTTCCGGTAAAACACCTTTCGGTGCCCTGGCCTGGGTAATTTCTGAAATTAGCGAAGGTATTGCCTCGCGGCCCGAGCAGCTCCTGCAGGAACTGGGCTCCCTGCTGAAACAGCGCGCCGGCGGAAAACACCTCCTGCTGCTGCTGGACAACGTCGAGTATCTCGACGATTGGACCGGAATGGCCGTGTCGCAGCTGATCCGGAGATCCGGAGCCAGCGTGCTCGCCACCGCCGAGCACTTTTCAGAGTCGGCGCCGGACATGCTGGCGCTGTGGACGGAGGGCCTGTTGCATCGCGTCGACCTCGGCCCCCTGCCCCTGGAACAGACCCGGGAGCTTATGCAGAAGCTGCTGGGCGGCCCGGTCTCCACCATGGCTGCCCAGTCAATGCAGCGCCACTCGGGAGGGAATCCGCAGATCGTCACGCTCCATACCCGCGGTCAGGCCGATGAAGGATCGTTGGCCCGGCAGGACGGCGTCTGGGTGCTCGCCAAGCCGCTGGTCTTCTCCGGACAAGTGTCGGAAGTGATTACGGCCCGGCTCAAGCGCCTGCCTCCCGACGAGAGATCCCTGGTCCAGCTTCTGGCACTGTCAAGCGACCTCCCCCTCACCGCCGTGCTGAAATTGTTCCCGGCCGAGACCGTTGACTCGCTGGAAGAAGCAGGCGTTGTGGAAGTGTCGGATCAGGGAGTCCGCCTCGCCAGCCGCGGAACCGCTGCAGCCATTGCCGCAGCCATAGCCCCCGGCCGCAGCCGGGAGCTGTGGGAGGAAGTGTCGGCACTGGTGGACCCCACGGCGCTGAGCCCTTCCGCCGTCATCCGGTTCGCCCGGTGGACCCTGGCCTGCCAGGGCACCCTGGATCCGGAAACTGCGCGCAGGGCTGCAAGACTCTCCTCGGCATCCGATGATCCCGAGTCTGCGCTGCGGTTTATCCGGGCGGTTCCCGGGAACCAGAGGACCCCCGCCATGCTGTTGGCCGAGGTCGAGGCTTTGAAAGAGTCCGGAGACCATCACGCAGCACTGGGTGCGCTTGGCCGGCTTCCGTCGTCGCCGCCTCCCGGTGATCCGGAAACCTGGGTGGCTCTCATGCTGCAGAAGGCGGCGCTGCTGCGCCTGTTGCCCGGCCATGACAGCCCGGCGGAGGTACTGGATACCATCGCCGCCGAAATCCGCGGCCTGCCCGCAAACGAAGCACCTTCAACGTGGGAAGCGAGGGTGCTGCTGATGCGCAGTACCCTCGCCATCGACGGGGGGCATCCGGGTGAGGTGCCGGAGGGGCTTGGAGCCCTCGCCGCGGACCGGTCCCTGGATCCGCCTCTCCGTCTGCAGGCAATCGCCCTGCAGGCTCAATTCCTGGCACTGTCCGGAAACGCCGCAGAGGTGCTGACACTGCTCCAGTCCTTTAAGGACGGATTCCAGGGCACCCTGGGGGCCAATACGCTCGATTCCGTACATCTGCGGATGTACCAGGCACTGGTGGCCGCCGGCGAGCACCTGCAGGCGGAACAACTGGTGACGGAACTGGTCGACGGCGCCAACCGCCGTGCCTTCCGGGGCAGCGCCGGGGACGTTGCAACCGGCCTGGTCCATGCACTGGGCGGCAGGCTGGACAGCGCGCTGGCAGCCCTTACGAGTGCTGCCGGCCAGATTCAGCTGCAGGACCCCTTCGACGTCCTGCCCCTGGTGCAGGCTCTCTCCGCACATGTCCTGGCCGTCCGGGGAGACCTTGAGGAAGCCGGCCGCGCTGTGGCCTCCGTGCCGGACTATCGATACCGGCCGCAGGAACTGGTGCGGCTGCTGACGCGTGCGCTGCAGACGGAGACCCGGCTGGCCGGAGACCCGGAAAAGCTCTGCGGTGAGCTGCGGTCGATGGCTCTGCGCTGCCTGGAGACGTGCATGGTTCCGGTGGCACTTCACTGTCTTGCGGCAGCAACCCGTCACGGGGATCCTGCGGCCGCACGTGAACTGGCTGCGGCTGCGGCTGCTGCAACGGGCCGCTGGGCCCGAGCGCTCCATTGCTTCGGTGCCGGGCATGAGCAGGCGAGCCCGGCGCTGCTGCTGGAAGCCGCAGCAGGAGCGGTGGTCCTGGGCAACGAACAATTGTGCAACAGTGCTGCCCAGGCTGCCCTTCAGCTCCTCCGCGGCCGGACCGACAGCGGCAGCAGGGCGCTGGCGCGGAATGCGCTCAAGCTCGAACACGACAGCTTCCGCAAACTCCGTGAGGCCAACGGCATCCAGGCGCGGATGGCCGCGCTGACTCCGTTCGAAGCGGATCTTGCCCGGCGCGCAGCCGGCACTGCGACGCGCAGAGAAATAAGCGAGGACTTGCACCTGTCTCCGCGGACCATTGATTGGCACCTGGGTAAGATCTTCGACAAGCTGCATGTTTCGGGGCGCTCGGAACTCGGCGAGGTTCTGCGGTAAGCGCGCGGTGCCGGAAGTCAGGGGGGACTCGTGATGCAGACAGCTGCGGCGCGGCCGTTTGTGGGCCGGGTGACCGTGCTGCAAGCCGTGCTGTCCAGCGTGCTGCGCCCCGGCGGGCACGGCGCCGTAGTGGTGGCCGATGCGGGGATGGGCAAGAGCGCACTGGCCGGTGTCCTGGCGGAGCAGCTGGACGGCCGGATTCCCGTGCACCGGATCCACACCAGTTCATCGCTCTCACAGGTTCCCTACGGCGCCCTGGCCCCGCTGATCTCCGATGTGGACCCGATGAATGCCGACTCGCCGCTGGCCGTCATGCGCTCGCTGCTGCATCGCCTCTATCCGGAGCGGGGCAGGGCCGAGCCCGCAGCCGCACCGTTGTTGATCGTCGACGACGCCGATGCGCTGGATGAGGCAACGGCAGACCTGCTGGCGCAGCTGGTCGCCTCGGCGCAGATCCGCATCCTGCTGCTGGCACGGCGGATCACCGACGTTCCCGCCGGGCTCTCCAACCAGGTGTGGGAAGGTGTCCTTTCCCGGCACGAGCTGCAGCCGCTGACGGAGGAGCAGGTCCACGAGCTGTGCGTGCAGGTGCTGGGCGGGCCGGTGCTGACCAGCACCAGCGCAGACCTCACTCTCGCCGCCGGCGGAAACCCCATGCTGATTCTGGCCCTGCTTTCGGAAACCATGCGTGCCGGCAGCCTCGCGGCCCGGAACGGAGTCTGGCTGCTGCGTGCGCACATGCTTCCACCGGAAGGGCGGCTGGGCGACCTGCTCAGGGCGCAGCTGTCGGGGCTGAGCCGGGACGAGCGAGACGCCCTGGAGCTCATTGCGCTGGCCGAGCCGCTTCCGGCCGCCACAGCGTTTGACCTGGGACTGCACCGGTCCGTCGACGCGCTGACCGAAGCAAAACTGGTGAAGATTTCCACCGGTCCGTCGCGGCTGCTGCAGCCCCTGCACCCCCTCTACGGCGAGGTGGTGCGCCGGCTGGTTCCGGCAGCCCGCAGCGCGCGCCTGCGCCAGCGGCTGCTGACCTCCGGAGCAGTCGGGGGCCGCGCCGACAACCTGCTGCGCTGGGTGAGCTGGTCGCTGGACTGCGGTGCCGTGGTGAGTGATGCCGAGCTGGTTGAGGCGGCCTACCGTGCCAACAACGCCTTCGACAGTGCTGCCGCTCTCCGGGCAGCCGGAGCGGTCAAGGGGCCGGAACATTCCCTGGCCGCCCGTGTCCAGGCCGCCAGGGCCTGCTACCAGGACGGAGACAGGGGCTCGGCGCGGGAACTGCTCGACGGCGTGATGGAGGCAGC
Organism: Arthrobacter sp. Z1-15; assembly: GCF_054792395.1. NCBI lineage: Bacteria > Bacillati > Actinomycetota > Actinomycetes > Micrococcales > Micrococcaceae > Arthrobacter > Arthrobacter sp. Z1-15. The sequence goes on from NZ_CP096454.1 coordinate 1,026,232, forward strand.
CGCCGACCTCACCACGCTCAAGATGGCTGTGCTGATCCGGGTGCAGTTGTACTTGCACGAGCAGTCCGGGGTCTCGGAACTAAGCGCCGTTGCCGCCGACTGGCTCGCCGGCGTCGACCGCATCGGGGCCGGCGGCAACCCGGATGCGGAACTGGCGGCGGACATGATGTCGTCCCGCAGGGGAGCACGGCTGCTGGATCTTATGGGCAGGGTTTCCCACGGCGAACTGCAGCCGGCGGAGGAGGAACTGACCGAAATCCTCGCTGACGCACGGCAGGCCGGCGATGATGAAGCCATACTCGTGGCGGAGGCACTGCTCGCCGAGATCTTTACCGCTACGGGCCGGGTGCGCGGGTCCTATGCCTTAAGCCAGGATGCGCTGGCTGTCCTGGATAGAGGCGGGCACCGGTTCATGTCCTACTACCACTTTGTCCTGCAGCGCCATTTGGCTGCGCTGCTGTGGCTGGGGGACTGGAACAGCCTGCAGGCTGCAGCGCAGCACGGCACGGCCGGAGTGTTCGGGGCACTTGTCAGGGTAGCCGGTGTGGTGGACCTGGCTGTTGCCGTTATGCACCTGCGCAGGGACGATCCGGCAGGAGCACTGAATTACCTGTCCGCAGCCGTTGAGGGACTTCGGACGCACGATGACGAGGGGATGCTGCCGCTGGCGCTGGCACTGGGCGCCTTTGTGGCCGCCTCCGTCGGCCGGCGGGAGCAGGCTGAGGAGCTGCTCGCCGAGGGGGCGGGCCTCCAACCCCGGGGAGCCGTTGGGTATCAGCTGCTGAGCCGCGGTTACAGCGTTGGAGCCTGCTCGGTCCTCTCCATGCCCCGGGATGCCCCGCAACAGCTGCGGGAGTCTATCGACGAGGCCGAGCGGTTGGGCTTCATGGCTGTGGAGCTGGAACTGAGGATTCTGGCCCTGATGCTTGGGGATTTGGACGGACTGGGCAGGCTGGTGAAAATCACGGAGGAGTTTGAGGGGCAGCAGGCACAGACCGCAGGGCGGCTTGCGCGTGCCTTCCTCGATGAAGACGTCGAGGAGCTCCTGCGCTTCGGGGTGGACCAGATGGAACCGGGATGGGGGCGGCTGGCCAAGCGATGCAGCGACGAAGCTCTCCGGCTTGCAAGGGCCAACGGTGACCGGGCGCTGCTTCAACGGGTTCACAAGGCGCTTAACAAGAAGAACGGCCATTCCCCGGACCAGGTGCTGCAGACAGGGGCGCCCCTGCTGACCCGCCGGGAACGGGATATCGCAGCCTTGGTTATGCAGGGCTACCGGAACGCTGAAATTGCTGAGCGGCTTTTCCTTTCCGTCCGAACGGTTGAAGGCCACATCTACCGGACCTTCGAGAAGCTGGGAATCAGCCGGCGGGAGGACCTGAAACAGGATCTGCTCACCGGTAACAACCAAGGCTGAGCCGGCTGCAGCCGGCCATCCCCGTTGTGGTTCCTGCCGGGGATCGGCTCCTGCAACAGTCAGTACCCTGGGCCCGCCTTAAGGTACTTCCACGTAGCCGGAAATTCGCCGGTCAGGTATCCGGTACCCGTGCCGCACGCAGAATGCAGACCTAGGGTGGGGTTTGGTTCTCGGCAGGCTGGTTCCTGCCGGGGAGCAGGTCTCGGGAAAAGTCAGCCGGCTGTGAACCTCCAGCCTCACAACGCGCTCTGTCAATTCTTAAGGGTCCCGATGAGCACGCTTCAACAACCAGGCCCGCCCACACTGCCCGCTCCCGCGGGCGGCCAGGGAACGGGCCCGGTCTCTCCGAGCCGAGTCCGCTCAGCCGGAGCGGCAGCGCCGCCGAAACCCGGTGATGCGCGCGATACTGCACTCCGGGCGGTCCTCGCCGCCCTGCACGGTCCCGGCGCCGTCATCTTGGGGGCCGGGGGAATCGGTAAAACCACACTGGCCCGTGAGGCGGTGAGCCGCTACGGCGGGTACAACGTGCAGCTGCGCGGCAGCACCCTCTCGGCCCAGACTTCCTACGGCGCCCTGGCCTGGCTGCTCAGCGCCATGCCGCAGGAAGAACTCGCCAACCCGGTCCACGTGGTGCGCGCGCTCGAATCCCTGCTGATCCGCCAGGCCTCCGGGCGGCGGATCGTCCTGGTCATAGATAACGCGGAGGAAATTGACGACCTCGGCGTCCTGGTCACCTCCGAGCTTTGCCGCCGGGGCACTGTGGCACTGCTCCTCATTAGCGGGGACCTTATCCGGTGCCACAAGGAGTATGTGAGGCTTTGGACCGACGGGTCGCTCAAGCGCATCGATCTCGCCCCGCTGGATCTGGAACGGACCGGGGAGCTGCTGGCCGGAAATGCCGGCGGGCCGCTGACCACCAGAGCCCGGCACATGCTGTGGCAGCAAAGCAGGGGTAACCCCCTTTTGGCGTCCCTTCTGTGCCGGGACCACATCAGTTCCAAGTCGCTGGTCCAGCGCCGGGGTTTCTGGACCTGGGCCGGGCCGCTGGTCCACTCGGGTGAACTGCCGGAAAGGGTGGAAACAGTGCTGCGGCGCTTCACTCCGGGGGAGCGGCGCGCCGTCGAAATACTGGCGCTGTGCCGCGAGCTGCCGATGGAGATTGTCCTGCAGCTTGTTCCTGCCCACACGGTGGACGCCCTGGAAGAGGCATCGGTCCTGACCATCAATGGAGGGCACGGCCAGCCTGTGCGCCTGGCCTGGCACCTGCAGCCTGCCACCATCGCAGCCAGAATTCCGTTCGGCCGCAGCCGGGACCTTTGGTCAGAGGTGACACGGGTGGTGGACGCCGCTGCCCTTGCCGGAGCAACCGCCGCCGGCCTGGCTGCCTGGTCCCTGTCCGTGGGAATTGCACCGGGACCCGGAACGGCGCTGGCGGCGGCGCGCTGGGCCAATGAAACCGGCGATACCGGTGCCGCCCTCCGGTACGCGCGCGCCGTGGCCGCACCGCGTCCCCTCGCCGTCGTACTGGAGGAAGCCGATGCGCTGCGCGCCGAGGGCAGGCATGCCCAGGCGCACGGGGTGCTCGCCGCGGCGGAAACCGCAGTTCGGGAAGCCCCACGCGAACTGCAGCTGAGGGCCCTGACCGGCCGTGCCCTGAGCGCCGCCCGGACCCCCGCCTGTGTTGATGTCCCGGAGCACCTGCTGGAACAGGCCGAGCGGATTCTGCCCGAAGATTCCGGCGCGCGTCCCGGCCCCCGGCTGGAAGTGACGCTGGCGCGTGCGGAACTTTTGTCCCTGGCCGGCAGGTTAGTCGAGCTGCCGGCATCCCTGGCGGACGATTTCACTGATCCCGCCGCACCGCCGGACCTTCGGCTGTGGGCCGGCATCCGCCGGGCTCAGCAGAGTGCTGCCGCCGGCCGGTTTAGTGAAGCAGGGGCCCTGGCGTCCCAGATCCGCGCCCGGCTGTCCGCGGGCCTCCAGACCGATGTCCGCACGCGGGAACTGCTTTTCCACCATCTCTTCTTCCTCCTGATCCGGTGCGGAGAACTGGAAGCGGCACTGGGCATGGCCCGCTCCACCGTGGAATCCGGGAACCTCTCAGGGCTGCATACCTCCACCGGCGTCGAACTCCCCGTGGGACTGGTTCACGCCTACGCCGGGCGCAGTGATGCTGCCCTGGAATCCCTGCAGCCGGCGCTGGCGCAGCTGGAATCCCATGATCCGGACAATCTCATGCCGCTCGCTGCGGCGGCTGCAAGATACTGTGCCCTGCTGAAGCGGGAAACCGATCCGGTCATGGAGCTGCCGTCCCCGCTGGAAGCCGCCGGCCGGACCGATCCCGCCATCGACTCGGCGGTCCGTTATTTCCGCATCCTTGGATCACGGGCAGGCCAGCCGGCGGCGGCAGCGGCAGAGCTGCACCGCTATGCCGCCGAGGAGCTGCGGGCAGGTGATGTTCCCAATGCGCTCCTCGGGTTCTCCGCTGCGGCGCTGCGCGGGCACCGTGCCGCAGCCCGGGACCTGGCGGCAACGGCCGCGGCAGCAGACGGGACGCCGGCGCATATGTACGGCCAACTGGCCGCCGGGCTGCTCACTGATGACATAGCGGCCCTGATTCGGGCCGCGGAAGCAGCGCTCGGGCAGCGGAACAGCCTCCTCGGACACGGAGCTGCGCACGCCGCCCGTATGCTGGGCGACGGCCACGCCACCCGCGCCGTCGTCCGGCGGGCCCGGCAGCTGGAGTATGAGTGCTTCCGGGCACTGTCGCCGCTGAACAGCGTGGAACACGGCCTGACACAGCTCGGTGACTTCGAACGGAATCTGGCGCTCCAGGCTGCCGCCGGAGAAACAAGCGCCGCCCTGGGCCGGAGCTTCCATCTCTCGGCCCGGACGGTGGACTGGCATTTGGGCCGGGTGTTCGCCAAGCTGCACGTTTCGGGACGAACCGATTTACGCAACGCCCTGTCCCTGCTGACCGAGTAGTCTTCGGGCAAGTGATGCCGGTGATGCCGGTGGTCGGTACGCCCGAAGCGGCTGCATCACGTGGTTTCGGGTAGTGCGCCGCACCGGTTCTAAGTAATTTCGGGGCGATGCCGGTGCTGAACCTGAGTAGTGGGTCCGTTGCGCTGGTGATCAGTACTCGTGTTCCTCCTGTTAGCGTCTCCTACGCTTGCGGCAGACATTGAACACGAGCCTCTTCCTGCGGAAAACCGCGTCGGACGGGGCCGCCGGCAGAATCGGGTCTCACCGTGCACAACAGTATCCACCCGCCACGCGTTCGTTCCTCCGCAGTACCCGAAACAACGGGCGCAGCACCGTTCAGCCAGGTTCGCCGGCAGGACGAGGCTGCGAGGGAAGACCAGGCCGCTCCGCCGCGCTTTGTCGGCCGGCGCGCTGTAACCCAAACCATTCAGGAGCGGCTCGCGTCGGGCGGCGGGGCCGGATGCATCCTCGTGGGGGAAGCGGGCAGCGGCAAGACAGCCCTGATCCACCACGTGCTGCGCCAGTGCAGCTCCGACACCTACGTGGTGCATGTTCGGGGATCGGCGTTCTCCGGGCGCACTCCGTTCGGTGCGCTGACCTTTCTCCTGTCGGAACTGGAATCGGACATTTCCTCGCATCCGGTGCTGATCCTGCGCGGGCTGACACGGCTCATCCAGGAGCGTGCAGAGGGCCGCCCCGTCCTGCTGGCCGTGGACAACGGGGAGGACCTGGACGAATTCTCTGCCATGGCGCTCAGCCAGATGGTCCTGAGCAGGACGGCCGGCCTGCTGGCCTGCTTCCGCGACTTCAGCCGGGCACCTGCCGAATTCACCGGCTTGTGGAGGGAAGGCATCCTGTCCCGGGTGGACCTGGAGCCGCTGGACCTGGCGGAGACCGCAGAACTGGTGTCGGCGGAACTGGACGGACTCGTGTCCGGGGCGGCCGTGGCGGATCTGCACAGCCACACCGGCGGCAACCCGCACCTGCTGACCCTGGGCTGCAGGGATTACAGGGAGAGCGGGCGGCTGCGGCGCAGCGGACAGGTCTGGGTCCTTGAGCCGCACCAGCCGGCACCTGCCGGGCGCGTTGCCGAAGCGGTCCTGGGCCGTCTGGACGGGCTGACCGGCAGGCAGCTGGCACTGGTGCGGACCGTGGCCCTGGCCGGCTCGCTGCCGCTGGGCGCCGCCCTGCACGATGCCGATCCCGGCGAAGTGGACATCCTGCAGGAACAGGGGATCCTCGCCGTCGAAAGGCAGAGCGTGCCCCGCATACGGATCCGGAACCAGGTGCTGTCCAACGCCGTCTGCCTCTCCCTTGACGCGTCCGAGCGCAGCCGGCTGCTGGAACAGCTGCGGTCCGCCGTGGCCGTCTCTGCACCGTTGACAACCGAGGCAGCGGCTACTCCGGAAAGCGGAGACCCCGATCCCGCTGCTTCCGTCGTGGAACCGGCACGCCTGGCCGTGTGGCGGCTGGACAGCGGCGAGTCACTGACTCTGGACGCCGCCGTCGCGGCGGCGCGGACTGCCAACTCGTCCGGCGCCCCGGAGCGGGCCCTGCGCTTCCTCTCGTCCCGGGAGGACAGCGCCAAGACCCCGGCGTCCGTCCTGGAACTGGTCGCCGCCCGCATGATGAGGGCGGAGTACGGCGGCGCACTGGCGGCCCTGGGCAGCTACCGAAGCCGGGGGAAGGGTGCAACTGCGCTCGAGGAGGTTCGCCTGCTGCTCGCGGAAAACCGGGTGCTGTGCATGGCCGCCACCGGAGCACTGTCGGGTACGCTTCCCGCCGGGGCACTGCCGCCCGGAAGCGCAAAGAAGCACGATGAACTGCTGCGCCAGGCAGAGCAGCGCACGGCGGAGCTCTCAGCGGCCGGGAACATCAGCCGGACAGATGCTGCTGCCCTGACCCGCGACATGATCCTGGCCCGCGCCGAATGCAACTCAAACCACGGGCGGTTCCTCGAGAACGCGGTCTACCTAGCCCCGCTGCAGGCGCCCGCCGGACGCGACAAAGGGTTCCGTGCCCTGATCGGTTCCTGGCTCTGCGAAGCGCTCGGCATGACGGACCGCCAGGACGAAGCCCTTGAAGTGGCCCAGGACGTTGAGCGGCTCCTGGCCGAGCCCGACGTTGGCGCGGATGACCGGAGCACCTCCTTTGCGCGGATCGTCCTCGTTTACCTGGCCATCGGGGCGCTGCACGATGCACGGCGGCTGCTCGTCCAGCAGCAGCAGGGACAGGCCGCGCAGTCTGCGGGAATGTTCGCCGAAGTGGGCCAGGGACTGCTGCACGCCTACTCAGGCGATGCCGAAAGCGCCCTGGGCTGCCTTGTGCCCGCCGTGGCACAGCTTCGGGTTGGCGGACCGGCCTCCATGATTCCGCTGGCCGCGGCCGCTGCGGCGTACTGCCTGGCACTGCGGAAGGACCGCGCCGGTGCGGACGGGTACCTGCAGCTCAGCGGCAAGGCGTCCGACGGCGGTCCCTGGACGGTCCGCCGCGGGGCGCGGCATTTCGCCGCCCTGGCCGACGGCGCCCTCGGGTCGCCCCAGGCCGCCCGCCGCTTCATTGACCTGGCCGCCCATGACCACCGGCGGGGAGCCTACTCCTACGAGCTGCTGTCCCTGCTGCACGCCGTGCGGCTGGGGGACGCGGAGAACCTGGACCGCATCCTGACCGTTGCCGCCCACCAGCAGGGAACGTTCGCCAGGATATGTGAGACCTACGCCAAGGGGGCCGGCAGCTACGATGCACAGCTGCTGATCCAGGCCGCGGAAATGGGGGAAGCCGCCGGGCATGTGCTTTTCGCCCGGGAAACATCCGAACGGGCGCTGGCCGTCGCCTCGGGGGCGGGGGACCGTGCCACCGTGCGATTCATCCACCGCAGCCGGCGCGGCACCGATTCCGCGGGAACAGCAGAGGGATCCGATTCTGCGGACGAGTACCTCGGCGCCCTGACCTTCCGGGAACGGTCGATTGCCAAGATGGCAGCCGCCGGAACGAGCAACAAAGCCATTGCCGCTGAGCTGAACATCTCGGTGCGGACTGTGGAAGGGCACCTGTACCAGGTCTATTCCAAGCTCCACGTCGGCAGCAGGCGCGAGCTGGCCAAGATCATCGCCGACAAGTCCGGGGTACACAAATGATCGGCACGGTTCCTACCGGCGAGCGCGGCGCACCGCTGCTGCTGGGCCGGGACCGGGAAGTGCAGGAGATTACCGCCCGGCTTCTGGAACCCGGGCTGCGCGGCGCCGTCATTGTCGGAGCCGGAGGCATGGGCAAAACGGCGCTCGCGGACCAGGTGCTGGAACGGTTGGACGGCATCGTGAGTGCGTCCTTCATCCACGGCAGCCCGGTGCTGTCCCGGATGCCGTACGGCGTGCTCTCGCCCTATCTCGAGTCAGCCGGCCCGGAGGACATGGAGTCCCCGCTGGCGGTCCTGCGGACAATCCGCCGCCACTTCCGCCGCATCAGCGAGACGGGCAGCCCGCAGCCGCTGCTGGTCATCGACGATGCCCAGTGCCTGGATGAGTCCAGCTGCCATGTGCTGACCCAGCTGGCGATGTCCGGCGAGCTGCGGCTGCTGGTGCTGACGCGCCCCCGGGCGCGCCGCATCCACGAGCTGCTGTCGCTGGCTCGGGACGGGCTGCTCGCCCGCATCGATCTCGGCGCGCTGTCAGCGGAAGCAGTCCATGAAGTGTGCGAGGGTGTCCTGGGCGGCCCCGTGCTGCGGGCATCCTCGGCGCTGCTTGCTGCGGTATCCGGCGGAAACCCGCTGTACCTGAAGGCCCTGCTCACCCAGTCCCGCAGGCTCGGACTGCTGGCGGAGGGCAACGGTGCCTGGTTCCTGCGCGGTGAACCCGACGGCCTGGACACCTCCGTGGTGGATCTGGTCAAGGGCCAGCTGGCGGTCCGGACGCCGGAGGAACGCGAGGTCCTCGAAACCCTGGCGCTGGCGCACCTGCTGCCCCAGTCCGTCCTCGTTGCTGTCAGCGGTCCGGCGCCGGTCCATGCCCTGATCGCGGACGGGCTTCTGCAACCGGGCCCGGGATCGGCTGAACTGCTGTGCCTGTCCCAGCCCCTGCACTCCGAAGTCATCCGGTCCCTGGTGCCGACGGTCCGCAGTGCGGCGATCCGTTCCCGGGTGCTGGCCGTCCTGGAGAGCGGCGAGGGCGGCGAGCCGTCCGGCCCGGGGGAGGAAGAAGCCTGGCTTCGCCGGCTGGAGTGGGGACTGGACTGCGGCGACACTGTCGCGGACGAGCAGCTGCTCAAAGCCGCGCGAACTGCGAACGACGCCGCCCGGTCACCGCTGGCGGTCCGTTTTGCTGCCGCGGTGGGCGGCCCTGCGTATGTGCTGCCGGCACGGGTGGAATCCGCTGCTGCCAGGGTGCAATCCGGAGAGCTGGCACAGGCGCGGATGCTGCTGGAAGGCATCCTGGAACCCGGGCAGCGAACCCTCGCCGAAGACGCTGAAACCCTGGACCGCGCGGCACTGGCCGCTACCCGGCTGATTCTTCGTTCCGGACTGCCCGGAAGCGACCTCGAGGAGCTCGCCAACGCCTGGTGCGCGGCGTCGGGTGAGCTCTCCTCCCGCAGCGGCGGCACCGGAGAACCGGAGCCTGCCGTTGACGCCGCCGCTGAGCTGCTGCGCAGCATGGCCCTGATGACCGAGGGTGACTACGCCGCCGCCCAGGCCCGGCTCACGTCCCGGGCCGGCCAGCGGCTTCCGGTGTCGGTGGACTCCGGTCCCCGGTGGAGCGTCGTCTTTCACAGCCTGCTGGCGGAGCTCCTGGTCTCCCGGGGGCAGATCAGCGCCGCGCTCCAGCACTCCGAGGGGGCACTGGACCTGATTGCACGGCTCGGCGGTCCGCTCCAGGCCTACTGCGGCACAGCACTCGCCCGGCACGCACAGGCCCTGCTGCACGGCGGCCGGTTCGCCGAGCTCGAGCGCCTCCTTGAGGCCAAGCTGGAGTCTGCCCCGCAGCACCTGATTGCCTACGGCGGCACCATGGGAGTCTTCGAAGGAGCGGTGGAAATTCACCAGGGCCGGCTGCGCGAAGGGCTGCAGCGCCTGCACCCGGCGGTGGAAGCCCTGCGGACGTCGGATCCGGAAATGCTGCTGCCCTACGCGCTGGGGCTGGCCGGCTACGCTTCGACAGTTGTCGGGGACCATGCCCAGACGGCACGGTACGCGAAGGAACTGCGCGGCGTCGGCTACACCGGCCCCCGGCCGCTGTGGCTGGTGGGGCAGGCGTATGCCGCCGCTGCCCTGGCCTCGGGCGAGCCGGACGGCAATGTCCCGGAGAAGCTGGCCGAGATGGCAGAGCAGGCGCGGACCGGAGGATTCCTGGCCGCGGAGAAGGACATTTTGGAGCTCTGCCTCGCCGTTGGCGACCTCCGGCAGGCCAGCCGGCTGCTGGAAGTCAGTGCGGCCTTTGAAGGCGGGGAGGCCCAGGCGCTTCATGCGTATGCAGGAGCCGTCGCGTCAGGCAGCCCGGACCGGATGGTTGCTGCGGCGGATGAAGCGGTCCGGCACCGCAAGTACCTGCTTGCCGTGGAGAGCATCGGCCATGCCATCAGGTTCTACGGTGCGCACGGCAACCTGCGGCGCCAACGCGCCCTGATCCAGCAGCTGCGCCGGCGACGCGGAGAACTCGCCGGCGTCACCGTCTCGTACCTCAGCCCCTCGCTTCATCTGGTGCGGCTGACCCGCCGCGAACACGAGATTGTCGACCTGCTCCTTTCCGGTGCCAGCACCAAGGACGTGGCGGCCCATTTCACGCTCTCCCAACGGACTGTGGAAGGCCACGTCTACCGGATCTACGTGAAGCTGGGCATCAGCCGGCGCGCTGACCTGGAAGCGGCTTATCTGGCACTGGAACCCGGCGCCAGCCCGGCCGTCCTGGACTAGGCGTCCGCACCAGCGAATGTTCCCGGCAAGCGCCTTGCCGGGCCGATTAAACAAGCTCCGAACCATACCTGATTTCCCCCTGCGCTTCTTCGAAGAATGTGTCAACCCAAGTAGTGGCAGGTATATCTCCCGCAGAGGGAGAAGTCACTGCCGGGAGTCGAGTAAGCATTACTCGTGCCAGCGATATGCGCCGCTTCTAGTCTTTGTTGTGTTGATTGTTCCGCGGGGAAATAAATGCGGATATAAACGGTAATTAATGCGGTGTTTCCCGGGTATCTCCCGGAGTGAATATCTTCCGCGTAATTCCATTTGTCCGTCCCCGCACTCAATCATCCGGCGCCACCGGCGCCGGTCCCCCGAGCGGGGTCGACGGCGTCGAAGCCTCTTGAGACCAAGGCTTCCCCCCAGCCGTCGTCGGCCCCTTCGGAAGACTCTGAATCCTGAGGGGATTTCATGACAGAAGTAAAGGATGCCGGATCCCCCCGACTGGACCTCAGTTTGGCTCCCCCGCCTATTGCTTTTCCAAACTTCAGAAGCTTCGTCCCTGCCAGTCAAAGGGTAGCTAGCGAGAGCCTAAGGTGGACCAAACGTTACCGACGGATCCTGCTGATCACTGACACCGTCATAGTTTTTTTAGTGCTCACTCTGGCGCACTTGGTCCGGTTCGGGCCAACGCAGCCGTCGGTGGAAGCCGGCGGTATGGCACTCCCTTACACGCTCGTCTCCGCTTCCATAGTGATTTTCTGGCTCGGTGTGCTGTCCGCGTACGGCAGCCGGGACGCACAAATCGTGGGCCACGGTGTGGACGAGTATAAGAGAGTGGTTAGTGCAACGGTGACACTTCTGGGGTCCCTCGCCATGGTTTGCCTCGTATTCGGCGTCGATATTTCACGAGGATTCTTTGCGCTGGCTTTCCCGGCCGGGGTGCTTGGGCTGTTGCTGGGCCGCTGGGTCCTACGTCAGTGGCTGCGCGCGCAGAGGGCCAGGGGCCGTTATCTGTTCAAAGTAGTGGTCCTCGGCCGAATGAAGGATGTGAAGTACGTTGCCAACCAAATTCAACGGAAGTCCGGCTCTGGGTATCGCGTTGTAGGGGTCGCATTGACCTCGACTGATGGCAAGCCGGGGTATCTCGCGGTCAACGGACAGTTAATCCCTGTGGTGGCTAACCGGGACACCGTCGTAAGTGCCGTCCGGCGGACGCGGGCCGATGCGGTGATAGTGGCGGGTCCGATGAAGGGCGGTGCCGCTTACGTCCAGGAACTTGGATGGGAACTGGAAGAATCTGCCACTCAGCTGATTCTGACGACAGGCCTAACCAACGTCGCGGGTCCACGAATCCACTCCCGCCCTGTGGAGGGCTTGCCCCTCATGCACGTAGAACTGCCCCAATATATGGGAGCCCGACACGTTCTAAAACGGGCCCTTGATATTGCGCTGTCGGCGCTGGCGCTGCTCGTGTTGTTCCCCGTTCTCCTTGTCTTGGCCGTTTTGATCAAGAGAGATAGTCCTGGACCTATTATTTTCCGCCAAGAACGTGTTGGGCGGGGCGGCAAGAAGTTCTTGATGTATAAATTCCGCTCCATGGTAGAAACCGCCGAGGACGACTTGGCCGGTCTGCTGGACAGCAACGAAGGCAGCGGGGTGCTCTTCAAGATGCAGCACGACCCGCGGGTGACGAGCATCGGTCGCTGGATGCGCAAGTATTCCCTCGATGAGCTCCCCCAGTTCTGGAATGTTCTGTTGGGAAATATGTCTCTCGTGGGGCCCCGACCGCCGCTGCAGCGAGAAGTTGACCAATACAAAAACCGGGTTCACAGGCGGCTGTACATCAAACCCGGTATCACGGGTATGTGGCAAACAAATGGTCGCTCGGAACTCAACTGGAAAGACGGCGTCCGCTTGGACCTCTACTACGTGGAGAACTGGTCTCTCGCCGGCGACGTCATCATTCTGTGGCGGACCGTGGCACAAATGTTCCGACCGGTTGGCGCCTACTAAACCTGGCCACTGGCACCTAGGTCCAGCCCGCTACCGCGAAGCAAGTAAATCACAAAGCTAAAACGAGTACTTGGACTCGTAGATGCAGAATTAAAGTGATTGAAGGCAGTAACAGGTACTCGTGTGTGACGTTCCTGGGTTCGATAAGTTGCTCGAAGTTTTATATGTCACTTAACCCAAAAGATAAACGGTCTCGGAATGAGTAAGAAATGATGGCAGGGTCGAGCAGGGGCGCTATTCACCGCAGGTGCCAATTCGTGCTATTGGGCATAATTGCTCTGCTCTTGACTGCCTGCTCCGGGAATTCCACGGACAGCAGTCAAGCGGCCACTGAACCGTCTTCATCAGCTACGGCCTCCTCGACAGACGCGCTGGCGGATCCACTCCCAACGCCTGAGCCGGATGAAAGTGCAGGACCGTTGGGCGGCCCCGCATCTGTACCCGAGGAAGGGCAGGCCGCCGAAGCACCCGTAGTTGTCCGCAGTGATGCCGTTCCGAACCCGATACCGGTGGAGCCCTCGTCCTTCAACGAGGAAGCAATGTACTCGGACGGCGTCGTGGCGGCAACCTCCAATTTCGAGCGGGGAACCGTCGAGGCCGAGGGCATTGGTGTAGTGGCAGGTGCCGAATACATCGTGTTTACGGTGACCATCCGTAACGGGTCGCCCCAGGTGCTGGATTTGAATGCAGTCGTTCCGGCGATGCTCTACGGGGAAGATCGCATAGCTGCTGCGCCCCTGTACAGGGGCGTTGAAGCCTTTGACCTGACGGGATCCTTGGAACCGGGGTCCTCGGCGGAAGCCTCATACGCCTTCCAGTTACCGGAGGGAGCCACCGATCCCGTTCTCTATCTGGATTTGAACGGTTCCCATCAGCCTTTGATTTTCCGTGGTGACTTGCCATGACTCCCAGCGCCACCCGCTACCGTTCCCTCGTCGGGGCGGTTGGAGCCCAAGCTAGCCAGGCCCTCGGCAGCTTCCTAATTCTTGCCGTAGCTGCCCGCTCGCTAAACCTGGGAAGTCTGGGTCTGCTGAGCCTGCTGTACGGATTGCTTGTGCTCTCAGCCGCCACTACCAGCGGGTTCGTCGGTGATTCACTGACCGTCCTGAACCGCCGGTCCAAAGTGTTGCGCGCAGGACTGCAAGTGTGGATGTTCCTGTTGTCTTTTGCATGTGCCGTCGCTGTCCCGCTGGCGGTTTGGGCCCTGGGCTTGGTCAACCTGACCCAGGCCGTCCTCCTCGGGCTGGCTGTTGCGGCTTATTTGGTGGAGGACGTGCTCCGACGCCTGCTGATGGCGTGCATGCTCTTCCAACGGATTGTGGTGATGGATGTATCGGTAATAGCGGGTGCCCTCCTTCTACTACTGCTGGTGGGGCAGCAAACGGAATTGACGGTGTCGTCGTTCCTGGCGGCCATAGCCATTGGTCAGGCAGCCGGTGCGGTCGCCGGAGTGGTTGCCCTTCCCGCTGCGGAACGAGTTCTGGTCAGTCTGCGCGGCGCGCAGTGGCGGGCGGTCGCAGCCTATGGTAGCTGGCGCGCAGCTCAGCAGTCCCTTCGTCCGGCCCTATTAACTGCCTTGCGAAGCGCAGTGGTCCTGATGGTTGCCCTCGAGGCAAGCGGGGCCCTGGAGCTCGCCCGCGTTTACGCGGCGCCCGCAATGCTTGTGGTGGGAGGCATTTCCTCCTACCTTTTCGCATCCTTCGCCCGTGCCCGCGAGGTTCCTCTGGAACAGTTGCTCCGCCGGGCGGACCGCGGTGTGCTGGCCCTTCTATGCACCACCGCGGCTTGTACCGCCGCAGCGGTGCTGGCATTGCCCACGGCCGGCCCGCTCCTGCTCGGCAGCCTACCGGAACTGGCTGCGGTTGCAGGCTGGCTGACCTACACCGCAGCAGTTTCGGCGGCGACCCCGTACGGGGTTTTGGCGGCCGTGAGGTCCAACCCTTCACGGATCTTCCTCATCCGATTCATCGACACCTTGGTGTCTCTGGGCGCCGTCGTCCTGCTGGTCCATCTCACCGGAAATGCTGCTCTGGCTCCTTTGGCGGCAGCCTTCGGAGCAGCGCTGGGAGGCCTTGCCATCCGGCAGATTCTCCTGGTCCCGCTGCGCACCACTGCACTGAAAAACACAACCGTCAGCACCACGCCCCACGAAAGGGAGCTGGAAAAGCATGCGTAAAGGTCATTGGGCCGCGTCTTCTCGGGGGGAAGCAGCCGGCGGAAGAAGTTTCACCAGAATCCTGGCAATACTGGGGGCCACGTCCCTGCTAACGAGCCTGGTCGTGGCTCCGGTTCAAGCCGCTCCCCTTCCAACAACGGCTGTGCAACCGGGGGCAGTCTCTAATGCTGCTACGCCGGAGGCGGCCTTGGAGAGAGAGCTTCCCGAAACCCTTAGCGCTGATCTTCTCACCACTCCGCAGATCAACGGCGTTGTCTGGAGCACTACGGTCAATGGAGACGTAGCCTACGCCGTAGGCAGCTTCACTAGAGCGCGTCCCTCGGGTGTTCCCGAGGGGGGCACCGGGGAAGTAGTGCGCAACAACGCGATGGCTTTCGAAATTTCCACCGGGAAGATCCTACCGTGGAACCCGAACCTCAATGCGCAGGCATTGGAGGTGGAGATGAGTCCGGACAACTCACAGATTATTGTCGGGGGCAGCTTCACCACAGTGGGTGGTCAGCCACGCAGCAAACTGGCTATTTTCGCTGCTTCATCGGGAGCACTCCAGCCCTTCAGCGCCAGCATTGCCGGCAGCGTGCAAACCGTTTACGCCACCGCAACCACCCTGTATGTGGGCGGATCGTTCAAACAGGCCGGTAACCAGCCGCGCGGCAATGCCGCTGCCTTCAACCGTTCCACCGGAGTCCTGCTGCCGTGGGCGCCGCTGGCAGACGATATTGTGCACGGCATCGTGGCGTCCGCAGACAACAGCCGGGTGGTGCTTGCCGGCCGGTTCCAAACACTCAACAATTCGCTGCAGGTTGGTATTGGAGCCGTGGATGGAACGTCCGGCGCGAGCCAACTGTGGACCAGCACACCCATCCCCCAGTCGCAGGCCGGGACTAATAACACCTCCTGGGTTACTCAGATGATCGAGAAGGACGGCGTCATCTACGCCTCCGCCAACGGCATGGGCGGTCATTGGTTTGATGGTCGGTTCGCTGCGAATTTCTGGACCGGTGAACTTGTCTGGCTGGACAATTGCTACGGGGCGTCAACGGACGTGGCAGTCATGGGCGAAGTGCTCTACAGCGTCTCACACGCGCATGACTGCTCGTCATTGGGGGAATTCCCGGAGACAACGCCGCAGACCTGGCGGCGGAGCCTTGCAGAAACCATCTATGCAACCGGCACAGATCAGGCGCCTCCGGGCAGTAACAGCAAGTATTCCGGTCAGCCGGTCCCCACACTGCTCCATTGGTACCCCTCGATCAACACCGGCTTCTTCACCGGTCAGTACCAAGGCGGATGGGCGCTAGACAACAACGACAATTATTTGGTCGAAGGCGGCGAATTCACCACCGTCAACGGCAAGGCCCAGCAGGGGCTTGCCGTCTTTGGACAGAGGTCCGTGGCTCCCAATAAAGTGGCGCCGGTCTACTCCGCCGCTGTAAAGCCCTCCCCCCTCTCAACGACGGCAGGTACCGTCCGTGTGGCATGGCCCAACACCTGGGACTACGACGACGCCGTTCTCTCCTATGAAGTGCTTCGGGACAACAGCCTCACAGCCATCGGTTCAGTTGATGCACACTCTCTATGGTGGAGGGGCCAGGCCTTGGGCTTCACCGACACGGGCCGCACTCCGGGTGCCACACATACTTATCGCATTCGCGTAAAAGACCCTTCCGGCAACGAGTTCATCAGCCCGCGTTCCGATCCGGTGACAGTTTCCAGCTCCACACCCTCGGCATATTCACGAATGGTCAGGGAGGACGGCGCTCAGCTGTATTACCCGCTGGACGAGAAAACGGGCAGCGTCGCCTACAACCACGTGGGGTATGACGACGGCGACCTTGGCGCCGGCATCACCCGCGGCGCTGCAGGCGCCCTGCCCGACAACGCCGCCTCGAGCTTTGACGGAAGCGCTACTGCGTCCATAGCAAACAGGGCTCTCACTCCCGGCATGGACACTTTCACAGCCGAAGCGTGGTTCCTGACAACAACCACCACGGGCGGAAAAATTCTGGGCTTCGGCAACCAACGGACGGGAAATTCGACCACGCATGATCGCAGCATTTACATGGATAATGCGGGCCGGGTTTGGTTTGGTGCTTACCCGGGCCGGACGGTAACGGTCAACTCGGCCAAGTCCTACAACGACGGCAAGTGGCATCATGTCACTGCCACCATGAGTTCCTCCGGCATGGCACTTTACGTCGACGGCGTGCGCACTGCCTTTAGAACCGACAACACTAACGGACAGGAATACGACGGCTACTGGCGGGTTGGCGGCGACAACATTGGCGGTTGGCCCAGCCAGCCCTCAACCAGCAGTTTTACCGGCATCATCGACGAAGTTGCCGTATACCCGACCGCGCTGACCGCCCAGCGGGTGGCTGATCATTACACAGCCAGCGGCCGGAGCCCGAGCATTCCGGCCGTCCCCACGGATAGCTACGGCAAATCCGTCTACAGCGACTCGCCACAGATCTTCTGGCGGCTCAACGATAGCGGTACTACAACAGCTCTGGACACCAGTCTGTCCATGAATGATGCCTTGGTTTCCGGGGGAGTGACCAGGAATACCTCCGGCGGAGTCGGAGGAAGTGGCGCCTTTGACTTCAACGGCTCGGACGGCATGGCAGCTGCCGGGGCCGCCGCCAACAACCCTACGGCCTACAGTGCGGAGGCTTGGTTCAAGACCAACACGGAACTGGGTGGAAAGATCATCGGGTTCGGCAGCTCCAACAACGGGCTGTCCGGCAGCTATGACCGGCACGTATATATGCGCGATGACGGGAAGCTGACGTTCGGTACGTACACCGGCACGGAAAACACCATCATCACCGCGGACTCCTACAACAACAACCGTTGGCACCACGTGGTCGCCACTCAATCCGCAGAGGGGATGAGGCTCTATGTCGATGGCGCACTGACGGGTACGCACCCACAACCAGCAGCTGAGCTGTACACCGGGTTCTGGCGTATCGGCGGTGACCGGACCTGGAGCGGGGCCTCAAGCCCATTCTTCGAGGGCACCATCGATGAAGCTGCAGTATATGGCTCCGCCCTCACGGAGGATCGCATCCGCGCCCACTACGCGGCCAGCGGCTTGGCTAATGCAGTCCCTGTCGCAAGGATTACCTCCACAATTGACGGGTCGAACGTGGTGCTCTCAGGTGAGGGAAGCACTGACGCCGACGGCCGCATCGTTTCTTATCAGTGGGACCTGGGCAACGGTGCTACTGCTGAGGGAGAGCGGGTTCAGCATGCCTTTGCGGAAGGGGGCGACCACGTTGTCACGCTAACGGTTACGGATGATGCCGGGGCCAGGGCCACGGCTACGGCAACGGTCGTTACGAGCGGAGCGAACGCCCTGCCCCAAGCGGCCTTCACAGCCACTGCCCAAGGACTGGCAGCGAGCTTTGATGGGGGAATGTCTGCCGACAGCGATGGACAAATCACAGGCTATCGGTGGGACTTCGGCGACGGCACCACCGGCACCGGGGCCACGGCAGCGCACACCTACGCTGCAGCGGGCAGTTACACAGTCCGTCTGGCGGTCGCTGACAACAGGGACGGTGAAGGAACCGCCACACAAACCGTGACGGTGGCCAATGCCGCTCCCACAGCGCAGTTCGAATCCTCGGCTTCGGGGCTGGACGCGATGTTTGACGCTGCCGGTTCCCGGGACGTTGACGGAACCATCAGCTCTTATACCTGGGACTTCGGCGACGGAGCCGCCGGTAGCGGCGCCACCTCGGGCCACGCCTACCGGGCGCCAGGAACCTACACGGTCACGTTGACCGTCACAGACAACCTGGACGCCAAAGCAACCGTCCGGGCCGACCTAACGGTTGACCGCACAAACGTGACGCCAACCGCGTCATTCTCCACCCACGTCCGGGACCTGGCTGTCGTCTTTGACGCCGCAGCCTCCACTGACCCGGACGGGACCATCAGTTCCTACGCCTGGGACTTCGGCGACGGCACCACCGGCACCGGAGTTAATCCAACCCACACCTACGCAGCCGCCGGGGACTACCTCGTCACGCTGACTGTGGTCGACAACCGCGGAGCTGCGAGCACAGCAACGGCCACAGCCAGTGCGCAGGCCCCGGCCCCCACCGGCCCCAAGGCAGCCTTCACCTCATCCGTCAGTGCGCTTCGGGCCAGTTTCGACGCCTCGACGACCAGTGCCGGCACAGGCAGCATCACCACCTACGCCTGGGACTTCGGGGACGGCTCCACAGGGGCCGGACGCAACCCGGTCCACGACTACGCCACGGGCGGGCAATACAGCGTCAGGCTGACTGCCACGGACAGCAGCGGCTTGAGCGATTCCGTCTCACAAACCATCCCGGTCAGCAATCCTGCGCCCGTGGCTGCATTCACCTCCAGCATCAACGGACGGTCAGCCGGATTCTCGGCAGAGGATGCAGGAGCCGGAGCCGTCTATTCCTGGGACTTCGGGGATGGAACCAGTGGGACGGGTATGACCCCCACGAGGCTGTACGCCGTTGACGGGGACTACGCAGTGAGGCTGACAGTAACCGCGGCCAACGGCGCCACGGCATCCGTGACCCAGAATATTCGGGCCGCCAATGCCGCTCCCGTTGCTGCTTTCACATCCGTTGTTTCGGAGCTCTCGGCGGCGTTCGACGCCTCCGGTTCAACGGACGTGGAGGGGGCGCCGGCAAGCTATGCCTGGTCGTTCGGTGATGGTTCTTCCGGCACCGGCAGGACTGCGGTGCACACATACACCCGTGCCGGAACATACACCGTGACGCTGACCGTCACGGATTCCGACGGCGCCACCGCTACGCAGACCGGGCAAATCCGGATCGCGAGCACTGTACCGATGGTCTTTGCCCAGGATTCCTTCGGGCGAACCTCGATCATCGGCTGGATGACGGCGGATCAGGGTGGCGCGTACACCTACGTCGGTTCAACTGCGAACTTCACCGTCGCAGACGGATTGGGCCGCCTTCGTCTCGGTACTGCAGGTGCCGGCCTCACCACTTACCTGTCCAGCGTCAACGCAGCGGACACAGAAGTACAGGTGGAGTTGGGCCTGGACAAAGCAGCCACAGGCGGCGGCGTCTACCAATCGGTCTATGCACGCGACATCGCTGGAAAGGGCAATTACTCAGCAAAAGTCCGATACATGTCCAACGGCACCGTGGGAGTGAGCCTAAACCGGGGGGATGTTTATCTGGTCCCGCAGACCACCATTACCGGTTTGACCTACCGGCCAGGTGACCGGCTGACGGTCCGCGTTCAGGCCACCGGCACCTCACCCACAACCCTGCGAGCCAAGGTATGGAAGACGGGACAGGCCGAACCGGTGCAGTGGCAGCTTTCCGCAACCGACTCCACAGCGGGGCTGCAGGCCCCGGGCCGGATCGGTCTGGGTGCCTACCTCTCCGGATCGTCCACGAATGCTCCTGTCATTGGATTCTTGGACAATCTCTGGGCTGGCCACCCGCGCCCCTGATTCCGATCCATTCCATCTTCCACTGCCACTGACCCTCCGAAAGAAGGAACAGCAACATGAGTACCCAACACAGCCAGCTCCGGGTGGCCATGGTCGGCACGCGCGGCGTGCCGGCACACTATGGAGGGTTTGAAACGGCCATTGAAGAAATCGGATCCCGGTTGGTGGAGCGGGGAGTGGATGTCACCGTCTATTGCCGTCCGCATAATGACGAACGCCCTCCCCGCCACCTCGGTATGAAACTGGTGCACCTGCCGGCGCTTCGGCTGAAAACGGGTGAGACGCTCAGCCATACGGCTCTGTCCGCCATGCACATGCTCCGTGGACCCAAGTTCGATGCCGCCTTCCTCTTCAACGCCGCCAACGCACCGTTCCTGCCGCTCTTGCGTCGGTCCGCCACGGGCGTAGCGGTGCATGTGGACGGGCTCGAGTGGAAGAGGTCCAAGTGGGGCGGCAAAGGGCGGAGCTATTACCGCTGGGCGGAACGGGCATCCGTCCGCGGAGCGGATGCGCTCATAGCCGATGCAGCAGGTATTGCCAGCTACTACCGAAGCGAGTTCGGCGTCGATACCCGGCTCCTCGTCTACGGAGCCCCGGAGGGAGGCAACTCGGCCGTCGACAAACTGGGCCCCGCGGGGCTCCTCCCGGGCAGCTTCCACCTGGTGGTGGCCCGGTTCGAACCGGAAAACCATGTTGAGCTCATCCTCGAGGGATACGGGAGCAGCAATGCCCGGCTGCCCCTGGTAGTGGTGGGATCGGCGCCATACGCCGCAGAGTACACCGAGCGGATTAAAGCCCTGGCCGCTGGGGACAGCCGCATCCGGTTAATGGGCGGCGTCTGGGACCAGCAACTGCTGAGCCAGCTTTATTCCCACGCCCGGACCTATCTCCACGGCCATTCCGTCGGTGGAACAAATCCTTCCCTGCTGCGCGCCATGGGTTCGGGAACCGCGGTCCTGGCTTACGACGTCGTTTTCAACCGCGAGGTACTCGGCCCAGAGGCCGGACGGTACTTCGACGGTGTGGCGCGCCTGACCGGGTTAATCGAAGAACTGGATGCGGATGAAGGGCGGGCGAGGGCCCTCGGTGCCAGTGCCCGGGAGCGGGCGCAGGCCGCCTACCGCTGGGACGACGTCGCCGAAGGTTACCTACGGCTCGCGAAAGATCTGGCCAGCGGAAGCACCACCAGGAACCCCCGGGCCAGACGCAACCCGGACTCCGGGTGGAAGGTGCACGGTCCTGACGGGCCGGTGCCCCTTCGCGACGTCGTGCCGGAACCTGCTCCCGCGTCCGCGCGCACACCCACCGGACCAGTACCACGCCCGGCGACTGATGTCGCCCAAACTAGAACGAGGTAGTCAATGACACTGCGAACTGGGGCGCAGCCAACATTCCGAGAAGCACTGGACGGACTTTCAACTGCCCAAAAAAGCGCCAAAGGCGCACCTGCATACTCCCGCTACGTCAACAGGCGCCTTGGCCGTTATCTGGCTGCGGCCGCCGGCACCGCAGGTTTGAGTCCAAACCAGGTGACAGCGCTCAGCGCACTTTCGACATTCAGCGGCATTGGAATCATCGTTGCCGTCCAGCCAACCGTTTTGACTTCCCTAGCAGTGTCACTACTGCTGGTGCTGGGATACGCCCTGGATTCCGCTGACGGTCAGCTCTCCCGGCTGACCGGCAGGGGATCCATGGCGGGGGAGTGGCTGGATCACACTGTCGATGCCTTCAAGGTCGGCTCCATCCACCTCGCCTTCCTGGTCTGCTGGTGGCGGTTCTATGACCTCGACGCTGGGTGGCTGCTGCTGCCGCTGCTGTTCCAGGTACTTTCCACCGTGCACTTTTTCTCCACCCTGCTGATGGACCAGCTCCGGCGCAGCCTCCGCGCAGCCGGGAAAGCGCCCGTTGACGAGAACCGCTCTTCCTCTTTGCTGTATTCATTGGCAGTGCTGCCCACGGATTTCGGCGTTATCTGCGTACTGTCGCTTCTGCTTTTTATTCCCTGGCTGTTTACCGGCCTGTATGTGTTCCTCTTCGCCTGCACCGCTGGGTTTCTCGTTCTGGCCCTGGGCAAGTGGTACCGGGAGGTGAAGTCATGGAACTGAGTGAGTATCTGCTGCTTTTCCGCAGGCGCCTGCTGCTGATCCTGTTCATTGTGTTCCTTGCTGTTGACGCCGCGATCCTGGTGAGCTGGGTTAGCCCCAAATCTTATGAGGCCCGCGCGGATCTTTTCGTAAAGGCCCAGTCCTCCAGCAGCTCGTCCTATGAGGACTCGCAATTCACCCTTCAACGGGTGAAAAATTACCCGGATCTGGTGAGGAGTCCGCAGGTTCTGGCACCCGTGGCCGAAAAACTCGGCAATGGTATGACTGCTTCCAGCCTTGCCCGCCGGGTCAGCGCCGAAAACCCGAAGGACACTGTGTATGTACGGGTCATGGCCTCCGCCGCATCGGGCAAGGAAGCGTCCACCACCGCGAATCTTGTCGCAGAAAGCCTGGCAGACCAGATCCGGCTGCTGGAGAACGATGAGGATTCGCGCGCGGCTGTAGTCGACCCCCAGATCACGGTCCCCGCTGCCCCTCCAGTCCATCCGGCATCACCGGATATCGTCACCAACCTGGTGCTGGGTGCCTTCGGAGGGTTGTTCATCGGCCTGATAGCGGCCATTGTTACGGACCGCAGGGGCGCTGCCCTGCATTCTGCGGAAGACGTGGTCACCGCTTCAGGCGTAGAACTTATCGGACGGATGCCGGTCCTGGGCAGAAGCAGTCGTTTTTTACTGCGCAAGCAGGCAGGCCCGGACACGGAGCTGCGTTCCCTGCTGACGCGCATTCTGCTCCGCACGGGAGGACAGCTGCCCCGCATCGTCCTGGCTACGGGCGCATGCCAGCGCTCAACGGTGTCCGGAGAGATGATACTCGAGGAATGGGGCCGCTTCATGGCCGACAGCGGGCGGCGGGTATGCGTCCTTCAAGGGGATGGAGCCGTACGCGCTCCGTTCGGGCTCTCGCGTGACAGCCAGGGGTTCACCGATCTGGTCACCGGCACTGTGGAGGCCGGCGAGGTGGTCCGCCAGGTGGGCACAGGCTCACTGTTCACCGTTGCAGCCGGGTCGGGTCCTTCCCTCTCGACAGCTGACACGGGCCGGAA
Organism: Arthrobacter sp. Z1-15; assembly: GCF_054792395.1. NCBI lineage: Bacteria > Bacillati > Actinomycetota > Actinomycetes > Micrococcales > Micrococcaceae > Arthrobacter > Arthrobacter sp. Z1-15. Next base: position 1,049,336 of record NZ_CP096454.1, read on the forward strand.
CGCGGGAACCCTGATCAAGGAGCTCGCGGAAGATTTCGATGTGCTGCTCACGCTGGCTGCTGCTTCCTCAGAGCCGCTGAATACGGAAATGGTGGGCGCCGTGTCACAGTGTGCGCTGGTTCTGGTCTCTTACGGATCAACAACTGACGCCCAGCTGGATGGAGCGGTCATGGAAATGCGTTCCCTGGGCATTGAACCTCTGGGGATCGTCATGCTCGACGTGCCTGCCGGGGTACTCAAGGGTGTCCTGCGGCCCCGCCCGGTGGCGCCGGTGGTCGCCACGGAGGAACGCCAGTGAATGCCTGGATCCTCAGGCCTGCCCCGTACGCGATTTGGCTTTTGCTTCTGGGCAGCACGGTGGCCTGGCGCAAAGGGTTCTATTACGACGGCGGAGCGGATGGAGTGGTCCTGGCAAAGGCTGCCTGCCAGGCTCTGGCTTGCCTCCTTGCCTTCGCGCTTGCGGCCTACGCTCCGAAGCGCCGGAAGATCCCGGGCCGGCCGTTCCTGCTGCTGTTTCTTTTCGTTTCGGTCTCGCTGCTCGGCGCTGTTGCCGTTGGAGACGTGGGAGCCTCAGTTGTCCTGGCCGCGCGGCTGCTTTTAGTGGCGGCGACCGTGGGATTTCTGCTGGCGGCTGCTCCCACCCCAGCCGCGCTCAAGCCGCTGCTCGTGGCGATGGCGATCGTCGGCCTGGTAAGTGCAGCCACTGGCCTGCCCGGCCTGTTGAGCGGCCAACGACTTGCAGGTGTCATCCCACCGCTTCGGCCCAACGCAATTGCCATGCTGTGTGGAGTTCCTGCCATCGCTCTGGCGCACAACCTCCTGCGGGGCAAAGGAACCTTTGTCCAGGTGGGCCTCCTCGGAGTGTTGCTCGGCGCAGTCCTTGCCACGGAATCCAGGACGGCTCTGCTGGGCCTTGCTCTGGCGGCAGCCGTAATTGGCCTCGCCCTCCGGAGGATGCGGCGTGCGGTAGCCGTCGGACTGCTCGCGCTCGGAACGGTTATGCTCCCGGCGCTCCTCTATACCCCCGCGTTGATGAATATGGTGATGCGGCCCGGGAGCGCATCCCTGCTGACTTTGAATTCCCGAACCCTGGCATGGGAGACCGTCCTGGATACTTCCGCCCGCACATGGGAGCGGTGGGTCGGCGGGGGACTGTCGATCAAGACGGTGGCCGTCAAAGGGCAGTACTGGGAATCCCAAGTCTTGGACTCAAGCTGGATCTCCGCGCTTGCCCAGGCCGGCGTCTTGGGCACACTGGTCCTTGCCGTGTGGGCCTTCTCCCTGCTGTCCCGCAGCCTGCGAAGGGCACCGGACTCGTTTCTGCCGGCCATGCTCCTGTTTCTGCTGCTGCGAAGCTTCCTCGAGAACGGGCTGACTGAGGTCAGCACCTCTTTCCTCCTGTTCTTTGCCATTTCGCTGGTGGTCTGGGAACCCCGGGCGGGGGCAGCGGAGGCTGCTCCCACCCGGGATTACACGGTACTCAGCAGGCCACCGATTTCCGTCATGCCTCAGTTGGTAAAGGCGCCCAGATGACGTGCTCCCGAAGGCTGCCCGGCCAAGCCGGCAATGGAAGCCGGCAGCGGAACGGCAACTGCACCGGCCTGGTCCTGCACCGTTCCGTTGGCGGCAAACGTGTTAGGCGCCAGGGGACTTGGCCCGGTGAGCTCCAGATGCGTTTTTTCCTGGCCGGTGGCCGCGCGGAATGCCGCGACGCCTGTATACACACTGGCGTTGGACTTACCTCCGGACCACACCACTGCCCAGCCGGGTTGCTGCGCGTTGACCCTGTGGTACACGTTGCCCTGGGCGGTGACCCGGAGCTGCTCAGCGGTGAACTCTCTGGAATAGTCCTCCACACACAGCAGGCAGTTTCCGGCTGCGGAAGTGGAAGCGATGATGTTGTTGCGGACGGTTACCGGTCCGTTAATCCACGTCATCGTCCTGTCAGGGAAGGGCTGGCGGGGATTGTGACCGGGAGTCGACGGGTTACTGGCCCGCCGCTTGTCTTGGACAACGTTTATTTGCCGGCCGTTGCCGCTGAAGGTGTTGTTCCAAATCTCCACCTCGCTGGTGTTGTTGACCTTGACTCCGAAGTTCCGGTTGTCGGCGATGACGTTGTCCACCAACCGCACCTTGGCGGAGATTTCGGCGGAGACCCCGTGACTCGCATTGCCGGTCATGGCGTTACCGGCCAAATCCGCGTTGTACACAGACTCATCCAGCCACAGCCCGGTGCCAGCGTTATTGCGGAAAGTGCTTTGCTGGACGCTGACGCCGCGCGTTCGTCCGACTTTCATTCCGCCCGCAACGGGCGCGCTCTTGAAACGCTCCACGTTGTTGCCGCTGGCGTCCAATCCGGTAACCGTCAATCCGTCGGCGTACACCACGCTGACACCCATCAGCCCGTTCCGGGCAGAGGTGACATTGCGGAGGGTGACCTTTCCGGCCCCTACAGCTATACCGGTAGTGGAATTGTCAGTGATGGATACGTTCTCAAAAACGACGCCGGTTTTTTCAACAGTCACAGCGCCCATATGCGGCACCGACGTGGCGAATCTCCGGATGCCGATTCCCCGAACGACCGAGTTCTCGGCGCGGACACTCATGGCCTTGGCCAATGCGCTGGCTCGGACGGTTTTTCCTGCCGGGTTCGTCCCCACATAGAGCTTCCTGGCAGCGTAATCCACATAGAAGGTCCCGGCCGTAACCTCGGCCAGGGAGCCCACCTGCTTCTGCGCTGCATTGTCGATCCACACCTGGTCAGGGTGCGAGGCCATGGGATAGGCCGGGTCGACGAAGGAACCTCCGTGCTCGGTTCCCGGCTTCCCCCACTGATAGGTGGGGCTCGAATCGAAGGTGGGAGTCCAACCGGCAGCTGCATAGACCTTGCCGGTCGGCACAAAGTTACTGACCTGACGGCTTCCATCCAGCCACACGGCTTCGTTGGGGTAGGCCTGGACGGTCAACGGCTTGTTGACCGGGATGGTTACCTCCTCGTGATAGGTGCCGCCGCGGAGAACGACTGCGCCGCCCTGGGGTGCGCGGGCAATAGCGGCGCCGATGGTGCGCAGCGGAGAGGCCAGCGTGCCGGCAGCGGAGTCAGAGCCACCCGGCGCTGCGAAAACTGCACGGGAGGGAATGGCGTACGCGGTGCTCCCCACGGGGGCGGAACCTGTCGCGTTCCGGGAGCCGGGTTCTGCCGGTGGCGCCGGGACGGTGGGTGGCTCGGGCACAGTGGGCGGTGCCGGGGTAACCGGCGGCTTCACAGGAGGAACAGGCGGTACCGGTGCCGGTGCCGGCGGCGGCACAACGGGTCCCGTCGCCTTCTGCAGCGTCTGCGCGGCCAGATCGTCATAGGCTACCGTCGCGGGTTGGCTGGCTGCGGAGACGTAGGTGGTGATCCGGAGCGTGCCCGCATCGGTGATCCGGGCATCGCCCGAGTCCGATGCGGTTTGCTGCCAATTGCCCGCTGTCGCGCCGGCCAGCCATGCGCGGGCCTTGATCTCCACAGGCGAACTCCCGGTGGCCTGCAATTCCACATTCACCTTTTGCCCCGCCTCAATGCGGAAAGGCAGGGCGACTGGGCGTCCCAGCGCCGTTTTGGTTTCCGGTCCGCCACTGGTGCGGGAGATATCCAGGGCTGTATCGCCACCCGGCAGGACGCGGAGCGTGGCCTGGTAGAAGGATCCATCTTTGTAGCGCACCTGGAGCCCGGTATGGACCCCGCCCCCGCTCGTGGGGAGCTCGGACACCGAAACACCGTAGGACGCCGACATGTCGACGGCGGGGGACACGTCTGCTTCAACGGTGCGCGATGTGCCTGGCTCTGGGATTTTCACAGCGGCGGCGCCTCCGGATACCGCAAGGGACGGCAGCCAGGTGGTGGTGTACCCGGTTCCGCTCTCAGATTCACCCCAGCCGTCCTGAACCGAGCGGGACATGCTGTCACGCAGGAGCGGGGTATCCGGGACGTATTCGGGCGGGTCCGCTGCCGAGGCAGGCGCCGGAAAGGCGATAAGGCTCAGCAGCACTGCCGTGAGGACGGGAAGGTGCCCGCGTTTTCGGACGCGGTGGAGGGAGCTGGAAGAAGGGGGATTCATAGAGGTCTCTCATGTAGGCCTGCCGCCCAGCTACAGACAAAGAAAAAAATTGATCAATCGAAACCTCCTGAAGTCAACCATAAAGCGGCTTCGTTGCCAACATGTTATTGAGAGGGATGCTATGAAAAAGTATGCCGTCGGCTACGCAGCCGGAGCATTTGACCTGTTTCACATTGGACACCTGAATATCCTGAGGCACGCAAAAAGCTACTGCGACTACCTGATTGCCGGCGTGGTGTCGGACGAACTGTGCGAAAGCACCAAAGGTACCCGGCCGATTATTCCGCTGGCCGAACGCCTGGAAATAGTCGGAAACATTAAGTGTGTGGACAGGGCCTACGCCGAGGTCGAATCGGACCGGCTCACCACGTGGGAGGAGCTGCGGTTTGACGTCTTCTTCAAGGGGGACGACTGGCGCGGAACAGCCAAAGGGCGTGACCTGGAAAGGCGCTTCGCCGCCGTCGGCACTGAGGTTGTCTATTTTCCCTATACCGTTCACACCTCCAGCACGGCGCTCCGGCGCGCGCTGGCGGCAATGAGTGCCGGGCGGCCCCTTGAGGCCTCCGCAGGAGACCTGGTATGACCGTGCGGGCAGGGCGGAGGGACACCGTGCTGGTCGCCCACCCCTCGGCAGAGCTCTACGGGTCGGACAGGGTGCTGCTGGAGAGCGTCCGAGGGCTGCTGAAGGGAGGCGGCCGCGTGGTGGTTACGGTTCCGGACGAAGGTCCGCTTGTCTCCGAGCTGCTGGACTGCGGCGCCGAAGTGGTGCTGTGCCGGACAGTGGTGCTGCGCAAGGCACTGTTGTCCCCGCGCTCCCTGCCAATGCTGCTGCCCGCTTGCGTTGCGGCAACGGGGCGGATGTTGATGCTGCTTCGGAGGCTGAAGCCGCAGAGCGTGTACGTCAGCACGCTTACGCTGCCCCTGTGGTCGGTTCTGCCTCGGCTGCTTGGATTCAGGGTGGTTGTACACGTCCATGAGGGTGAGGAGTCCGCCCGACCCATCGTTAAGAGGGCTTTGGCTGCCCCGCTGTTGTTTGCCTCCCGGATACTAGTCAACAGCCGATTCAGCGAAGCCGTCCTGCATTCGGCCCAGCCGCGCCTGAGGGGCCGAACCACAGTTGTGGACAATGCTGTCCCGGGGCCCTCCACCCCGCTGCCGCTGCGGCAGGAAGTGCAAGGCGACGCCCGGCTCATCTACGTGGGCCGGTTGGCACACCGGAAGGGAGTGGACGTGGCCGTGGAGGCGTTCGCAGAGCTCGTGGCCGCCGGAAGCGCAGCACGGCTGGACATAGTGGGGGCTGTCTATCCCGGCAATGAGGGGTATGAGGAACAGCTCCGTCTGACCATTCGGGATCTGGGCCTGCAGGACCGTGTTCACCTGCACGGATTCCAACCTGACGTTTGGTCGTATTTGGCCGAGGCGGACATTGTGCTGGTGCCCTCCCGTGCTGATGAACCGTTTGGCAACACTGCCGTCGAAGCGATTCTCGCCGGACGGCCGGCCGTGGTCAGCGACACGTCAGGGTTGCGGGAGGCTGCCGGCAATTACGGCAGTGTGCGGCTGGTGCCGCCGTCGGACCCGACGGCCATAGCCGAGGCTGTGGACAAGATGCTGGTCCAGTGGGACCGGTACTCCCACCTTGCCGCTGCAGATGCGGTGCTGGCAGCCAGCCGCCACAGCCCGGAGCTGTACAGGAGCAGAATTGCCACGCATTTGTTGCCGTCCAATGGCACCTTCGCTAAGGAGAAAGCATGAACAGCCATGCACTGTCCGGATCGCACAAATCCCAAAAGGGCAAAGCCGGGATGTCTGGTCCGGCGGGAACTCACCGGGCCTCCCGGCAACGGCGCGATATCCAGGGCTTGCGTGCCCTGGCTGTTGTAGCCGTGATCCTTAACCACCTTTTCCAGTGGCCTGCGGGCGGCTTTGTCGGAGTGGACGTCTTCTTTGTCATCTCCGGCTTCCTCATCTCGGGACTGCTGGTGCGCGAGGTCGCTGCGAGCGGCCGGATCGACTTTGTCGCCTTTTACGTCCGGCGAGCCCGCAGAATCCTTCCCATGGCGCTTTTGGTGGTGGTGGTCACCGTGGTGGCCACATATCTGCTCTACAACTCGGCCAGGGGAGCATCCGTGCGGACGGACGGCATTTTCGCGGCATTGTTCGCCGCGAACTGGCATTTCGCGGCCGTCGGAACGGACTACTGGCAGACCGACGGAGTGGTGTCTCCCCTGCAGCATTACTGGTCGCTGGCGGTCGAGGAACAGTTCTATCTCTTCTGGCCGTGGCTGATCATAGCCGCCGCGTTTATTGGAATGAGGACGGGCCGCCGTTCCCCAACTTTCGTTACCGCCGGGCTGATGGCGCTCGTGGCAGCAGCATCGTTTGGCTATGCACTGTGGCAGGTGACGGCCGCACCCACCTGGGCCTACTTCTCGACGTTCACCCGCACCTGGGAACTTGCAGCCGGTGCACTGGCAGCGCTGGCCCTGCCGCTCTTCGGACGGCTGGACATAAGACTGCGCAGCGGATTGGCGATTATGGGGCTGGTGATGATCTTGGCCAGCCTGTTCGTTGTCCATCCGGACAGCGGGATTCCAGCGCCCGGGGTTGCCCTTCCCGTGCTCGGGGCCGTCCTGGTGATTGCAGGTGGAACAGGACACACTTCACGAAGCATGCTGCTCCTGACCAACCCGGTGTCCCAATATCTCGGCCGGATATCCTACTCACTGTATCTCTGGCACTTTCCCGCCATCATTCTGCTGCGCGTTTTCTTCCCCGATCCCGGGACGGCTTACGTGCTCACCGTACTGTCTGTGACCTCTGTCCTTTCAGTCCTTTCCTTCCACCTCGTGGAGGATCCCATCCGGCGTTCCGGTCGAGCGGGGACAGCCCGGGTCTCCGAGGTGCGGCGGGGCATGTCCAGCTGGGCGCCTCCCCGTTGGAAGCCTGTTGCCCTTGCCTGCCAAGGCGTGTTCACGGCCGTGCTTGCCGTTACCCTGCTCCTGAACCCTGCCGGTCCCGGAGCTGACACCTCTTCAGGTGCGTCACTGGCAGCGGACACGGCCACGGGAACGCCTACGGCGGCTGCCGACGCCGGCACCGCTGTCAAGCCGGAGCCTGCGGCGGACGTTGCAGCAACCGTGTCAGCCGCTTTGGCTGCGGGAGAGTTCCCTGATTTTTCGCCATCGGTCGAGTCCCTTGGTACCTCAGCCTGGATTGACGAGGTAAACGGCGACGGTTGTGCCGAGATCACTGCCAGAAACTTCGACGGGTGCGCCGAAGGACCTCCCACGCCGGTCAAGACCGTCGCCGTGCTGGGCGATTCCTATGCGATCGCCTGGATGCCTGGCATCCGTGCGGCTGCCGAGGGCGCCAACTACCGGGTGGTACCGCTGACGAAAGGCCAGTGCCCGGCAGCATCGGTCCGGGTGACCCGGGACGGTGGCACGGATTATCCGGAGTGCGGTGAGCACCGGGAATGGGCCCTAGATCAGGTCAGGGAAATCAAGCCGGACCTCCTCATCCTTGCGGACGCTGACAACACCCTTTCCCGTCTAGCCTCCGGTGCCGGCGGGGACGGCACTCCGTCCGCGGTCAACGAGGTGGAGGATGGGTTGTCGGACACCATTGCCGCGGTTCAGGACAGCGTTGGCGAGGTGCTGGTGCTCGCCCCGCCGCCCGCCGGCCGGAATCTTCAGGACTGTGTAACGCGCGTCGGAGCCCCGGATGACTGCGTGAGCGCTGTCTCCGAACAGTGGCGCGAGATGCAGGAGGCGCAGGAGGGCGCCGCGGGATCCACGGGTGCACGCTATGTCGCCACCGACAGGTGGTTCTGCGACGCTTCAGGTGAGTGCCCGGGATTCGTGGGAACCACCCCGGTACGCGTGGACACCTCCCATATCACGCCGGCATATTCCCGCTTCCTGGCACCGGTGCTGCTGAGCACCATGTCCGAATAAGGCACCCGGATCCAAGGACGCCCCTTCAAGTGACACCTGGAATGCCCTTCCTGATGTTTTTGCGGGGCTGAATCAGTGGAACTGCCCGGCAGATCTACCGATTCAGTCCTGCATTCGGGGTGTCGGCGGCCGGATCGCGGCCCATGTCCTGTTTAGGCTTCCGTGTCCCTATGAGTAAGGACGGGGCATCGAGGAGCCAGGGAAAGGGCGAGCGCTTGATCAGCGATCCGGTGCTCAGGCAAAGGAGTATGGTCGGCAGCACCAGCAGGGGCGGCACGACGGCGGCTGCCACTTGCGGTGCGCTCTGCAGCAGAGGCATGAGGCCGGTCAATTTGACCACCGCGCTCAGCGCGGAAATCAGGACAATGTGGAAGATATAGACGGGCAGCGTCTGGGAACCAACCCGGCGCAGGCCGCGGCCCGCCCGTGAATCCATGTTGATCCCGGATACAAGCTGCGCCGTGACGAACAAGGCCAAGCAGGAGAGCAGAGTCTCCAGCAGCAGCTCCAAACGGAACACCGTCATCACCGCATAAACAGCAATGTAAAGGGCCGCTGACAGTCCGAGGAGGGTATAACTCCGACGGCGGCTGAACCTCGCCCACAGTGCAGTGCCGTGCACGCCCAGATAGAACCAAAGGAGGTTGGCCATGACTGAGGGGATTTTGGCGGCATCGAACGGTTCGGTCAGCAGCCCTTGGGTATAGGGCTGCACCAGCGGAGACAACGCACTCATCACTGCCAGCGGGAGGAGGGCATAGGCGCTGCGGCTCCCCAGTACCCGCAGGAGGAATTTCGTCGACAGGAAGAACACGGGCAGGGCGTACAAATACCAGAATGATGTGGGGAGCACCAAGCTTAGGAGCAGTTGCCCGACTTCCGGCTCGGTGTCGGTGGAGAGGAAAGGCAGCCACCGGCGCAGCAGGAACAGCCCGGTCCACAGGACATAGACGTAGTACAAGCCGAGCGTGCGGGGCCGGGAACTGCCCAACGGACGGCGCAGCGCTGAGATGCTCAAATAGCCTGAGATAAAAAAGAACAACGGCATCCTGAGGGGATTGAGCGCATCGCTGATAACCCACCAGAAGCCTGGGCCGCTGTGGACCTCCGTCTCCATCCACAGGGACAGGTGATACAGAACCACCAAGACCATGCAAAGACCTTTTGAAAAATCGATCCAGGCTAACCGCTGTTTTCCCGCGCTGCCGGAATTGTCCCCAGTTGACACACTTCCTCCTCTAATCGCCGTAATCGTGGCATATCCGTGGGGATTACGTAACCGAAGTTCCCGAACCGCTCACCGCCCGGCAATGCCCCCGGTACGCGGGCCCTACAAACTAAGGCACTGCTCAGGTGCGCTCGCGGCCGTGCAGTGGGATGATTAGCACAGACTTATGTGGCGTAATGCAGATTACCCGCGCACACCGACGGCCAGCCAAGGAGTTTTCCCGTGCCTGTGGTTTCCACCCCCGATACCCTCAAGCCCGCAGTGGAGCTGATGGACAACGCCGAGGTCCTGCGCATCCGCAACGACTTCCCGATCCTGAACCAGCAGGTCAACGGCCACCCGCTGGTCTATCTGGACTCCGGCGCCACCTCGCAGAACCCGCTCAGCGTGATCGAAGCCGAACAGGAGTTCTACGAACAGCGCAACTCCGCCGTGCACCGCGGCGCGCACACCCTCGCGGTGGCCGCCACCGACGTGTACGAGGAGGCCCGGGCCAAGATCGCCCGCTTCGTGAACGCCCGGCCCGATGAGATTGTCTGGACCTCCAACGCCACCGAGGCCATCAACCTGATTGCCTACTCCTTCTCCAACGCCGCCGCCGGCCGCGGGGGAGAGGCGGCCCGCCGCTTCGCGCTGGGCGAGGGCGACGACATTGTGGTCACCGAAATGGAGCACCACGCCAACCTGATTCCCTGGCAGGAACTGGCCGCGCGCACCGGAGCCACGCTGCGGTTCATTCCGGTGGACGACGACGGCGCGCTGCGGCTGGAGGAGGCCGAGCGGCTGATCACCGGGCGCACCAAGATTGTGGCGTTCACGCACGCCTCCAACGTGCTCGGCACCATCAACCCGGTGGAAACCCTGGTGCGCCTCGCGCACAACGCGGGGGCGCTCGTCGTGCTTGATGCCTGCCAGTCGGTGCCGCACCTGCCGGTGGACTTCAAGGCGCTGGACGTGGATTTCGCCGCGTTCTCCGGGCACAAGATGCTCGGCCCCACGGGCATTGGCGTGCTGTACGGCAAGGCGGAACTGCTCAATGCGATGCCGCCGTTCCTGACCGGCGGCTCCATGATCACCACGGTGACCATGGAAAAGGCCGAGTACCTGCCCGCGCCGCAGCGTTTCGAGGCCGGAACCCAGCGCATCTCGCAGGCCATGGCGCTGGGCACCGCGGCGGATTACCTGCAGGAAACCGGCATGGACCGCATCCACGCGTGGGAAGCCACGCTGGGCCAGCGGCTGGTCTCGGGCCTGGAAGCGATCGAGGGCATCCGCGTGCTCGGGCCCCGCGCGGGCGTGGAGCGGATCGGGCTGGCGGCGTTCGACGTCGACGGCGTCCACTCGCACGACGTCGGGCAGTTCCTGGATGACCAGGGCATCGCGGTGCGCGTGGGCCACCACTGCGCGCAGCCGCTGCACCGCCGGCTGGGCCTGGTGTCCACCACCCGCGCCAGCACCTACCTGTACAACACCACCGACGACGTCGACGCGTTCCTGAACGCAGTGGCCGGCGTGCGTCCGTTTTTTGGAGTGAAGTAAATGAGCGCCGAGCTGCAGCAGCTGTACCAGCAGATCATCCTGGACCACGCCAAGGCCCGGCATGGAGCCGGGCTGGCGGAGGTGCCGGCCGGGGCGAAGTCGGGGGAGAGCCACCAGCTGAACCCCACCTGCGGGGACGAGATTACGCTGCGTGCCGTGCTGGCCCCCGCCGGGAATTCTGCCGGAGGGCCCGACGGCGGTGCCTCCGTGGAGGGCATCAGCTGGGAGGGGCAGGGCTGTTCCATTTCGATGGCGTCAGCCTCGGTCCTGACCGATCTGGCCGCCGGCCTGCCCCGGGACGAGATTATGGAGCTGGTGGATAACTTCCGCGAGGTGATGCGCTCCCGCGGCACCGTGGAGGCGGACGAAGAGGTGCTCGGCGACGCCGCAGCGTTCTCCGGTGTTTCCCGCTATCCGGCGCGGGTCAAGTGCGCCATGCTCGCGTGGGTTGCGCTCGAGGAAGCGCTGCTCGCGGCGAACTAGGCGCAGCCAGACTAGATGTAACTTCTACGGTGGTTGTGAGCGGGTGGCAAAAGTTAGATAGGCGAGGGTCTCCGGTGCGATATGGGTTTCCACACTCATCCGACCAACGCAGACCCTCGTGATCCACGCCAACGCACCCTTGAGGAAACCGGACGACTGCACTTGGCAAAAGTTGTTGTCGAGTCCGGATGGGCCCTGCAACGAGCCGCCGAACGGTTCAACTGCTCACCGGCAACAGCGAAGCAATGGGCCGACAGACACCGGACCCGCGGTCGGGGAGGCATGAAAGACTTCCCGTCCCGGCTTCGGACGGATCCACACGGCGGCGGGCTCCGGATGATCGGCAGTGCCGCGGGAAAGCGGAGCAAAACCTGCACCGAGGTCAACCGAAGGCCGGGTTGCGCCTACCGTCTAGGAGTTTGAGCGCGGTATTAAGGTCGGCATCCAGCTTAGGATTAGGAAAGCCGTCAGGAATGACTGTGGGAGAGGCAGCAACAATCCTCCTGTTTTCCGTAGAGTAGACAACGAGTACGTGCCAGGGGATCGGGTAAAACGTAATTATCTGATACCAGTACCCATCGGTCGTCAACTTTACCGATGGATTCGAGGTTGTAATAGCCGCTTGTCGTGGGAATGATCGACCGTACAAGTAGATAGCCTTTATCTCCAGTAAAGTCAACTTCGTCGACTGGAAGGTCAGGCCCATGCCTGAGAAATATGTTGTCAATATTTACAACGGTCCAGTCCGCGGCAGACGGTATCGCTGTTTCGGCTAGGCAGAAGAGCTATGAGGTGGCGTCAGAATTCACATCAACTGGCATTATTTCTCTCGAACAGGAGCATGGGACTCGCCGTCACTAGCTTGCGTCATTTCGAACGAGACCTCGTACACCATGTCCCTGTCATTGGTGGAAATAGGATGCTGCCGAGTTCGAGTCGATCAAGCAATGTCGCTTGCTGGGCAATATTACCTAGAGTTTTCCTTAATGCCAGAACGAATTACCTGTTAGGTAGTTTTCATTGGTGAAGGACACTGGTGCTTTTGAGACCATAAGTGTTCGAGAAGATCGCGTTGGCGTGTTCGTGCGTCATGCCCTATGAGGGGTAATTGGCTAATGGGGCAACGTCAGACTGAAAACTGTCCCGACCCCGAGCCCTGATTCGAAGCCAATATTCCCTCCGTGGGCTTCCACAATGGACCTGGTGATCACCAGTCCTAACCCGACCCCGGGAATGGCGGCCTTCTTCACCTGGCCGGTTCGGAAGAACTTGGTGAAGACCTCCTGCTGGTCCTCGGCGCTCATGCCCATGCCGTTATCAATGACTTCCAGGATCACCGAGCCTGGCTCAGCCCAAGCACGCACGGTGACGGCCCCGCCGTCGGGGGAGTACTTGATGGCGTTGGAGAGCAGATTGTCCAACACCTGCAGGATTCGCCCGGGATCCACCCGCGCCGGCAGTGTGGCGGGAACCTCGCTGCTGAGCTGCACCCCGGCGGCTTCAGCCCGCGGGCCGGCGGAAGCCAGGGCTGTCCGCACGAGTTCGGCCAAATCTTCATTGGACATACTGAGGGACATCACCCCGGACGCAGTGGTCAGCAGGTCCGAGACTAGGGTGAGCAGCCGCTCGGCATTGCGCTGGGCCACGAGCAGCCCGGTGCGGACCGGGCCTTCCAAGTTCTGTTCCTCGGCGTCATCGAGCGCCAGGTCAAGGTAGCCGATGATCGAGGTCAGGGGAGTGCGCAGCTCATGCGAGACGCTGGAGACAAAGTCTTCCTTAGCATTGAGTGCGTTGACCACGTCGGTGACGTCGCTGTAGGCCAAGACCGCGCCGGAGAATTTGCCGTTGTCCCGCAGTGCGCGGGCGCAGACGGCCAGTGCTCGCTGGCATTTTCCTGTTCCGGCCCAGACGATCATGTCCGAGAAGGATTCCTCGCGCATCGCCCGCTGCGTGGGACGCTGCGCCAGTGTCAGCGGCGTTACCTGGTCGAGCCCGAAAATCAGCGCGTCATCACCGGGATCCGTCCTCCCGGCCAGGCCGGCCAGAGCATGGTTGGCCCGCTGCCGGCTGTTCATCAAAATGGTCTTACCTCCGGCGTCCAGCGCAGTCACCCCGACGTCGACAGTCTCCAGCACTCCGTTGAGCAGCTGGGAGCGTAGGCGGCTTTCCTGCAGGCTGCCCTGAAGGTTGTTTTCTGCTTCCAGGAGGCGCTTGTGCTGGGCCACGGTGTCCTTTTCCACGATCGCCACCGTGGTAAAGATTGCCAGCATGATGAACGGAATCAGCAGTGGGCTGGCCAGATCCTTCGCGGAACCCGCCCCGTCGCTGATGGCCGGCGCCCACACAACCAGGAGTGTGCCGGCGAAACTGAGCAAGGCAGCCAGGCGGGTGGCCGCACCGGACCAGGCCAGCCAGAAGACGGGAAACACGCACAGGAGACTGAGGCCGGTCACGGAGCTCCGGCCGCCGGTGTAGAGGAAGCCGATGACGGAGAAGTCCACCAGCGGAATCACCCAATAGGCCGGGACGAACAGTCGGTCCCAGGGCACGACGACGGATGCCAAGGTGGCGACGGCGAGCAGCATAATTCCCAGCAGAAAGGTGCTTTCGGAGAAAGTTTCCGGACCGACCACGGCCACAATGGGCAGGGTAACCAGTACGGACAGCACCAGCGGCAGCTGGCTGGCAGCCACCCGGAGGCGGAGCGATAATTCATGGAATTCGTGCTGAATACCCAGCAGCGCCAGAGCTCTGCGCTCAAAATTGGACAAAAACGGACCCCCGGAATCCTCATGGCTATAGCAGCGATTATAGGGGGAGGCTGTAGTATCACTGCTTAGGGGAGCGGGTTATCAGAAGGTCTCGCAGGATGGAAAAATCACAGCCGTATGGAAACACAGCGCGTTGCAGTCATCATCGAGGACGACAAGGATATCCGCGATCTATTGAATGCGGTATTGCAGCAGTCCGGCTTTAAGGTTTTCACCAGTCCCAACGGGGCAGAAGGCGTGGAAGCGGTCCGCACCCACAATCCCACCGTGGTTACCCTGGACCTCGGCCTGCCGGACATTGACGGCTTTGAAGTGATCCGCCAGCTGCGCCTGTTCTCCGACGCCTACATTGTCATGCTGACCGCCCGCGCCGAGGAACTCGACACCCTCATGGGCCTGGAAGCCGGTGCCGACGACTACATCACCAAGCCGTTCCGCCCGCGTGAACTGCGCGCCCGCATCTCCGCGATGCTGCGCCGCCCCCGCGCCAGCGAGGAAACCGCAACAACGGCTCCCCAGCCCGCCGTGCCCGATGCGGCCGTTGCCGCCGCCCAGCCCACGACGTCGGCCCCTGTAGCTGCCGCTCCCGCTGAAGCCACTGCCAAAGAGGCCGGCCATTTCCTGCACAACGGTCTGGCTCTGGACTTCGGCAGCCGGACCACCGAGGTGGACGGCGCACCGGTGGAACTGACCCGCACCGAATTTGAACTGCTGCACGCCGTGCTGGAAAGCGGACGCCGCGTCCGCACCAAAACCGACCTGGTGCGCCGGCTGCGCGGCGACGAGTACGACGCCGGCGGATTCATCAGCGAAGCCGACGAACGCACCGTAGAGGTCCATGTGGGCAACGTCCGCCGCAAACTCGGCGATGACTCCCGTTCCCCGCGCTGGCTGGAAACGGTCCGCGGCGTTGGCTACCGGCTGGCTCCGCCGCGCTAAAGGCGCTTCTGTCCCGCCAGCGGGCCGGTGTCAATGCACGCGGTTACCCGCTCCACCCGTAGCTCTGCTCCGCGCGGACGACGGTGATGATCACCTGCGGGGTCAGCGCGCGCAACAGAGCCTCGTCCGCGGCGGGAGCACCGCCGGCGCCAGCCATGAGCGCCTCACTCGGTGACGGTCTGCGGCGGGGTGAGGGAGGGCCGGACCTCGAGCCCCTCGTGGACCGGCTTGTGACCGGACCCGGAAGAGGTACTTGGCCATGATCCTTCTCCTTCGATTCCTGCAGCACAGCCATTGTTTCACCCCAGGGACGAAGCAGTTCCGGAAATTTCGACATCCGCGGGGGCAGCTTCCGTGCCGTCGGCCGACGGCGTCTGTGGCGGCTGCGGAAGGCACACGGTAAAGGTGGAGCCTTCACCGGGGGCGCTGACCAGGGAGATGGTTCCGCCGTGGGCCTCGATGATGTTCTTGGTGATGGCCAGGCCCAGTCCCGCGCCGGGGATGCCGGCCCGGCGCACGGCACCGGTGCGGAAGAACTTGGTGAACAGCTCCCGCTGGTCCTCCTCGCTCATGCCCATGCCGCAGTCCTGCACCTCCAGGAAGGCCAGGCCGGGCTCGGCCCAGGCGCGCACGGTGACGGTGCCGCCGTCGGGCGAGTATTTGATGGCGTTGGACAGCAGGTTGTCCAGCACCTGCGCCAGCCTTCCGGGATCGCCGTGGACGGTCAGGTCCGGCGCGTACTCGGCGGTGAGCAGCACGCCGCCGGCGGCTGCCCGGGGCGAGGCTGAGCGGAGGCAGGCGCCGATCAGCTCCTGCCCGGAGACCGGGCGGGGATCCAGGGCTACGCTGCCCGAAGCCGCCGCCAGCAGGTCCGAGACCAGGCTCAGCAGGCGTTCGCTGTTGCGCTGGGCCACCTCCACGGCGTGCGGAATGGTGCCGGTCAGGCCGGTGTCCTCCACTTCCTCCTGCGCCAGGTCGAGGTAGCCGATGATCGAAGTCAGGGGAGTGCGCAGCTCGTGGGAGACGTTGGAAACAAAGTCGTCCCGGGCCCGCAGCGCATCGATCAGGGCGGTGACGTCATTGAAGGCGATAACGGCGCCGTTGAACCGGTCTTCGTTGCGCAGGATGCGCGCTGAGCAGGACAGCGCCATCAGGTCACCGGGCCGACCGGCCCAGATCAGCACGTCCTGGAACGCCTCGCCCCTCATCGCCCGGCCGATGGGCCGCTCCTCCGCGGTCAGGGCGGTGGTGCGGTCCGCGCCGAAAAAGAGCAGGTCCTGTTCCTGGGTGTGTTTCATGCCGGCAGGGCGGATCCGCTCGTCAAGGATCCGCATCCGCTCGTTCTTGTGGACCGCGGAACCGTTGGGGCCCACCACCAGCACGCCGACGTCGATCGCGTTCAGGACGCCGTCGAGCAGTTGGGACCGTTCGGTGCTCTGGGCCAGGGCGTCTTCCAGCAGCTGGTCCTTACAGGCCAGGGCAGCCTGCCGGGAATCCATGTCCTGCCGGATCACGGTCACGGTGATGGCAACCGCCAGGGTCACGAGCGGTCCCAGGATGGGTGCGGCCAGACGCTGTCCGGTGACGGGCTCGGCGGAGGCGAACACCGGAAGCCAGACGATGATCAGCGGGCAGAAGAAGCTCAGCAGCTGGGCGCCCGCGGCCGATACGCGGGACCAGGCCAGCCAGAAGACCGGAAAAACGCAGAGCAGGTAGATGCCCATCGCCAGGCCAAATCCGCCGTGGTAGAGCAGGCCGATGGCGGCGAAATCCAGTATCGGCAGGATCCAGTAGGAGGGATACCAGAGCCGGTCCCAGGGAACGGCGGCGGCGGTGACGGTGATCAGCACCAGCAGCACCAGTCCGGCCTGGAACTGCGGCCGGGCCAGGATTTCCGGCAGCAGGGTGGCGTAAATGATGCAGAGCAGGCTGACGGTGATGACCAGCGGTCCCTGGCTGATCCGGACCCGCTGCGCCAGGGTCAGGTCGTGGAAATCCTTGTCCATGCCCAGGAAGGTGCGGGTGCGCGTGCCGAGCCGTGACATGGTTGGTGAAACTCCCCCTGATTAGCGAACTGCCTGCATCTCAGGGTACCCGCCGGTGCGGGGCGGCTTTGGCGGTGCGGCTAATCCAGGGACGCCAGCAGGCAGGCCATGGTTTCCCTGCCGCAGGCCGCGAACACGGCGAGCATGGACGCCAGCTCTGCGGCGTTGGAGTGCGCCAGATGCTGCTGGGCGTTGCGGGCCAGCTCGGCGAGGCGTTTGGCCCCGGCCATTTCGCTGGAGATCTTGATGCTGAGCACCACGTCCATGGCGGCGGCATCGTCCGCGCCCGTTACCGCCCGGTGCAGACGGTCATAGCGGGACTCCCACAGTGCGATGTAGTTGCCGATGAACTCGCGGCAGGACGCCGGGCCGAGCTGGTCGGTCAGGTCCAGGAGCTGTTCGCGGGCAATCAGGTCCGGGCTGTGCTCGGCCGTGGCCATCATCGACAAACCCCGGCTGCCCAGGGAGAAGGGCGGAAACAAGCGGATGCTATCGGAGCCATGGGGGGTCCTCCGCTCGGGTGGCCGCAGTGCGCGGCGGGGCTGGGTGTTTCATGAGGCTGCTTGATGTCTCAAACAATGCCAGCGCTAGCTCAGGAACTGCCCCGGGGAAAACGCAAGATCGGGGCAAGATTTCGGGCAGCTCCTGAGGTGACCCCGATTGGCTACTTCTGTGCCAGCAGGTTCAGCAGGTACTCCCCGTATCCGCTCTTGGCCAACGGAAGCGCCCGCGCGTGGAGTTCTTCATCGCTGATGTTGCCCATACGCCACGAGATCTCCTCCGGGCAGCCCACCGAGAGACCCTGGCGCTTCTGAATGGTGCGGATGAACTCGGAAGCATCGTTCAGTGAATCAAAGGTTCCCGTATCCAGCCATGCTGTTCCGCGGGGCAGGATCTCAACCTGCAGCTTTCCCTTGTCCATGTAGACGCGGTTCAGATCGGTGATTTCAAGTTCACCGCGGGGCGAGGGTTCAAGATTGCGTGCTATTTCAACAACGTCGTTGTCGTAGAAATACAGGCCGGGAACCGCGTAGTTGCTCTTCGGCTGCGCTGGTTTTTCCTCCAAGGAGACGGCAGTGCCTGACGCATCAAATTCCACAACGCCATATGCTGTCGGATCGGCTACCCAATAGCCAAAGACCGCGGCGCCATCGATTCCGGAAAAGCGGCGAAGCTGGGTTCCCATACCCGTTCCGTAAAATATGTTGTCACCGAGAACCAGTGCGGCAGGGCCGTTGCCGATGTGGTTTTGCCCGAGAAGGAACGCCTGTGCCAAGCCGTCCGGTGAAGGCTGCTGCTTGTAGGTGATGCTGACGCCGAACTGGCTGCCGTCCCCGAGCAGGCGCACGAACTGGTCTGCGTCGTGGGGCGTCGTGATGATCAAAATGTCCTTGATGCCCGCAAGGATCAAAGTGGAAAGAGGGTAGTAAATCATCGGTTTGTCATAGACGGGCACAAGCTGCTTACTGACTCCCAGAGTGATGGGATGAAGTCTGGAGCCGGTTCCACCGGCTAAAATAATTCCGCGCATGTGCGTATCTTTACCGGTAAAATATCGGAGGACAACACGTATCTTTATGGCATGCAGAAAATATTGGTGACCGGCGGGGCCGGTTTTATAGGGTCAAACTTTGTCCACTACGTTCTGGAGCGCGCAGATGCCCGGGTCACGGTGCTGGACAAGCTCACCTACGCCGGAAACCGGGCGTCGCTGCAGGGCCTGGACCCGGCCCGGTTCACGTTTGTCGAAGGGGACATTTGCGACGAGCCGCTGGTGGATTCCCTGGTCCGTGACGCAGACGTTGTGGTGCATTACGCCGCGGAGTCCCACAACGACAATTCCCTGCATGATCCGCGTCCCTTCCTCGACACGAACATCATTGGCACGTACACGCTGATTGAGGCGGCCCGCAAACACGGCACCCGGTTCCACCACATCTCCACGGACGAGGTCTACGGCGACCTGGAGCTGGATGACCCGGAGCGCTTCACCGAAGCCACTCCCTACAATCCCTCCAGCCCGTATTCTTCCACGAAGGCCGGGTCGGACCTTTTGGTGAGGGCCTGGGTGCGGTCCTTCGGGCTGCAGGCCACGATCAGCAACTGCTCCAACAACTACGGTCCGTATCAGCACGTGGAAAAGTTCATTCCCCGCCAGATCACCAACGTGATCGACGGGATCCGGCCCAAGCTCTACGGGGCAGGCGAAAATGTCCGCGACTGGATCCACGCCAACGACCATTCCTCGGCGGTGCTGCGCATCATCGAGAAGGGCGAGATCGGGCAGACGTACCTGATCGGCGCCGACGGCGAAAAGAACAACAAGGACGTGGTCGAGCTGATCCTGAAGCATATGGGCCGGCCCGTCGATGGCTACGACCAGGTCATCGACCGGCCCGGCCACGACCTGCGCTACGCCATCGACTCCTCGAAGCTGCGCAGCGAACTGGGCTGGACTCCGGAGTTCTCGAATTTCGAGCAGGGCCTGGAAGACACCATCGCCTGGTACCGGGACAACGAGGCCTGGTGGCGGCCGCAGAAGGACGTCACCGAAGCCAAGTACAAGGTCCAGGGACAGTAAAACGATGACGCTGAAGTTTTCACAGCCGCTGGCCGCCCGCACCACGCCCATTCCCGGCGTCGTGCTGTATGACCTGCCGGTGCACGGAGACAACCGGGGTTGGTTCAAGGAGAACTGGCAGCGGGAAAAAATGCTGGCCGTGGGGCTGCCCGACTTCGGTCCGGTGCAGAACAACATCTCCTTCAACGAATCCGCCGGCACCACCCGCGGTATCCACGCCGAACCGTGGGATAAATACATTTCCGTCGCCACCGGTCGGATATTCGGCGCCTGGGTGGACCTGCGTGAGGGACCATCCTTCGGCACTGTCTTCACCGCTGAGATGGGGCCGGAGTTTGCAATCTTCATTCCGAGGGGTGTCGGCAACGCCTTCCAGACGCTGGAAGACAACACGGCCTACACCTACCTGGTGAATGACCACTGGAGCGCTGATGCCCAGGGGCAGTACACCTTCCTGAACCTCGCTGACGAGTCAGCCGCTATCAACTGGCCGATTCCCCTGGACCGGGCCGAACTTTCCGACAAGGACAGGAATCATCCGCGTCTGGCAGACGTGGTTCCCATGGCGCCGAAGAAGATCCTGGTCCTTGGAGCCGACGGGCAGCTGGGCCGCGCCCTGCGCACCGCCTACGCGGGGGAGGGCAGCGTCGAGTTTGCCTCCCGCGCGGACTTCGACCTGGCAAACCCTGCCTCCTACGCGGAGCGGAACTGGAAAGACTATTCAGCAGTCATCAACGCTGCGGCCTACACCGCGGTGGACGACGCCGAGACGCCGGAGGGCAGGACTGCTGCCTGGGCCATCAACGCCCGCGCAGTCGCGCAGCTGGCGCGGGCCGCCGTCGAGCACCGGTTCACGCTGGTCCATGTGTCCTCCGACTATGTCTTTGACGGCACGGCGGAAGTGCACTCCGAGGACGAGCCGTTTTCCCCGCTCGGCGTGTACGGACAGACGAAGGCTGCCGGGGACAGTGCCGTATCTGCTGCACCGGCGCACTACATTGTGCGCACCAGCTGGGTCATCGGCGATGGCGGGAACTTCGTGAAGACCATGGCCTCGCTGGCAGCGCGGGGGATCGCGCCGTCAGTGGTCGATGACCAGATCGGCCGGCTGACGTTCACCGAGGATCTTGCCGCCGGAATCCGCCATCTGCTGGCCACCGGGGCGTCCTACGGGACATACAACCTGACCAATACCGGTCCTTCGATGTCCTGGGCCGAGGTTGCCCGGGAGGTTTATCGGCTGTCCGGTGCCTCGCCGGAGGCTGTGACCGGGGTGTCGACCGCCGTGTACTTCGCCGGGAAAACCGGGACGGCTCCGCGCCCTCTGCTCTCGACCCTGGGGCTGGGCAAGCTGGAGGCTGCCGGCTTTGTGCCGGAGTCCGCCGCTAAACGGTTGGAAGCCTACGTCGGGCAGCTCTAGCGATGCCTTCGTGGTGTTGAGGGACGCCCCCACCGATATTCGGTGGGGGCGTTTCTGTTTGCGAGGCCTTGCCGGCTAGGCGCGGCGGCTGCGCCAGGCGTAAACGAGGATGCAGCCCAGGGCGGCGCCGAGGGAATTGGCAGTCACGTCGTAAATCGTGGCGAAGCGGTTGGGCAGCAGCACGGCCTGCGCGGTTTCGATCAGGCAGGAGGCCGCGATCCCGCCGGCTGCAGCCAGCCAGATCCGCCGCTCGCTCAGCCAGGCGGCGCCGAGCAGCCCGAAGGGCACAAATATCAGGACGTTGGCTAGGTTCTCCACAAAGGAGTAGTTGACCCAGCCGGGCACCCCCATGCCGTGCAGCCGGCGCAGGACAGCCTTGAGCGTGCCGGCTGAACCCTGGTCCACGGGGGAGGGCCAGAACACGACGAGCGCGAGCACCCCTATGTAGAGGAGGAACAGACCAGCCAGTGTCAGGCGCTGCCGCACCCGCCGGGAAGGACCCGGTGCGGGCTGCGGCGGGGGCGGAGGCGGGGACGTCACGGGTCGGGTGCCCGTCACCGGTGCTTGCGTTCCCGGGACAGCAGGGTGTCTACGGCCGGGATGAGCTGGTGGACCATCTGCTGGTACACGTCCTCGCTGCGGCGGTAGGGGATGCCCGAGCCCAGTAGGGCACCGGTGCCGGCGCTCGCCACGGTGAACTCTCCGGGGGCCATCTCGTCGAAGCCGGTCTGGAGCAGCCGCTCCGCCATGGGGGAGCGGCAGATGTTGCCGGTGCAGACGGTCAGGATGCGGAACGGGGTGTTGGTGCTCATGTCCTCGGGCTTCAGATCGTGCTGGTTTCGGGTCTTTGGCGCGGGTACTGCTTGCTTTCGGCTCGCGAGCCGGGGTTTTACGGGTCTCAAGCGGCTCATTGCGCTGTTGTTGAGGTTACCTTGTGTGGCCCTTGAGCTTTGGCTAAACGTTGCAAGAACCCTGCGGGAAGGACGCGTTGTTTCTTGAGGACGGGGCGGCAAAGTAATACCCAGAGGCAAGGAATACGTTCCTAGGGCCGAAACGGTTACAAGCACAACGAACAAGGGGAACACAATGAACAAGATGGCTAAAGGCGCACTGGCAACCGGCGTAGGCGTAGCACTCCTTCTCGGCGGCGGTGGAACCCTCGCCACCTGGAACGCATCACAGGCAGCCAACGCCGGCACGATTGCTTCCGGTGAACTGAAGATGACCGCCGAAACGGGAGCCTGGGCCAGCAATATGACGGCCGGCCCGATCAATGCAGCGAGCTACAAAATGGTTCCCGGTGAGAAGCTGACTTATTCGCAGGACCTCAAGGTCACCTTGGTCGGAGACCGGATCACCGCCAACCTCAAGACCACGGACGCCGTAGCGAAGGCCTTCGGCTCGGAGGCGAACATCACCATCGAGTACAGCACCAACAACGGCACCTCCTGGACGCCTGCTGCCAGCGGAGTAACCGCCATCCCGCTGCAGCTCAATGCCGGCACGCACACGGTAAAGGCCCGTATGGTCGTTGACTTCGCCAACCTCACCGCGGGAAACACCACTGCCTCCATGGGCCAGCAGACAGCACTGAGCACCGTTGGCTTCAAGCTCGAGCAGAACGTGCCGACCGCAACCACCGCTACTCAGGCTCCGGCACCGGTCGCCCCGTAGTCCCAAGCACCATCTTGTTCTAACCCCCGGCTGTGCGCGGCGCGCACGCTTCGCGCACAGCCTGTTCCCCCTGGAGACGAATCCGATGAAGAGCCTTCGAGCACTGAAAGCGGCCGGTTTGATCATCACGGCTGTGGTGCTCGGTCTCATGACGGTCCAGGGGAGCTACGCACTGTGGAACGCAGTTGTTCCGTCAAACGCCGGAACAGTCCAGTCTTCCAATTTCAGCATCCTGGTGAACGGCGTGGAGATGACTGCCCTGCAACAGCCGCTGGCGTTGAACCTCGCGGAGCTCAAGCCCGACGGCAGTTCCTACACCAGCGTCGGTGTCACCAACAACGTCAATGCCACCAGCGCCATGAAGGTAAAACCGATCATCCAGGTCGGGGCAGCAACCGCGGGCTTTGCACAGTACTTGACCGTTCAGACCACGGTGCCGCTGGCTGGCCAAACCTGCGAAACAGCCGCCTACGCGGGGATGCCGGACCTAGGCGTCATTGCTAAGAACACCAGCAAGACCATCTGTTTGAAGGCGACCCTGAAGCCGAACACCCCAACTTCGATTCTGGGGGGAACAACTACCGTTCCCGTCTCGCTCACCGTTAGCCAAATGCCAGCATGACCGGTTTCAACGATAGACAGCAAAGGACAGCCACTATGTCGCACGGACGCAGAAGAGCCGCGAAGCCAACTACAGCCCTGAGCATCGTTGGTACCGGTGTCAGTTACCTCGCTCTGTGCCTGGCTGCCATGGCTGCCTTGGCCCTGGTTATCGTGCCGATGCTTACCGGCTCCCAGACCTACAGTGTGCTCACCAGCTCGATGGCTCCCAAGTATGCTCCCGGTACCTTTCTCGTTGTAAAGCCCGTTCCCTTCGCGGAACTGGCCGTGGGCGACATCATCACCTACCAGATTGAGTCCGGCTCTCCCGCCGTTATCACCCACCGCATCACCTCGGTAGGCGCTGACCAGAGCGGCGAAACCGTCTTCACCACCAAGGGCGACAACAATGACGTCGAAGACGAACTGCCGGTCCGCGAGATCCAGGTCAAGGGAAAGCTCTTCTACGCGGTCCCGTTTGTCGGCTTCATTGCCAACGGCCTGGGCAACTCCGACCGCGGTGCCATCGCCCAGTGGGGCGCCGTTGCGCTGATGGGATACGGAGTGGTTACCCTGGTCCGCGGTGCCCTGGCCAAAAAGCGTAACGACGACGGGGCATCCCCTGAAGGCCCTGCCGGGCAGGGTTTCGGTACCGACGGCGACACGATCTTCCCCAGCTTCGGGTCACCGGCGGGGAGCGCCTTTGATCCACTGGACCACGACGATCCCATCCTGACGGACTGCGACGGCTGTGACCACGACCATTCCCGCGAGAACGTCTCAACCCACAGTCACCGCGTCGAGACCCGGAAGCACGCCACCGTCTCATGAACCGATCCCCAGCACCCACGGCGGGATGGAACCGGCGACTGATCGGCGCATCCGCCGTTGGTGCTGTTGCCGCAGCTGTTACCCTCGCCGGAGCACCAGCCGCTTTCGCATCCAACGGCTATCTGCAATTCAGCCTCGACGGCACCACGTTTGCACCGACGATAGCGGGTCCTGTCTTCAGGGATTCGCTCCAATACATTCCCGGCGCCGCAACCGGCACCACAGTCTGGATCCGCAACAGCAGCGATGAACCGGCCCGGCTATCCTCAGCCGCCGTAATGGTCCGGTCCGATCCTCAGTTGAACCGGCAGCTTGGCCTGACAGCCGGGCTGAAATCTGACCTGCCGGCTCGTTCTCCCCTGGGAGCACAGGGCAGCTGCACTGATGTGTCTGGTTTTTGGGACCTGGAGTCCGGCGAGGAACTTGAGTTGAGCTTGGTCGTGGACCTTTCCGCGGACGCGCCCAATGACACGATGAACCGGGCCGCGGAATTTGATGTTGTCTTTCTCCTGGAATCCGAAGACGCTGCTCCCCGTCCGGCATGTGACGCAGTGGCCGGTCCAAACCGGCCCATTGAACCCGGGGCAGTAACCGCCAACCCCGGTCCGGCCGAAACCGCCGCGGCGTCCTCACAGCTGGTGACGCTGTCCGGCATATCCGGTACACGTCCGGTAGCAGGATCCAACAGCATTTTCCCGGCTGCACTTCCGGAGCGCCAGGCTGATGCGCGTTCCCCTCAGGCTGTGTCTCCTCTCGAGCAACAGGCCCCGGCCGCGATTGTTCCAGCGGGTTTCCAGAGCACTGTGGAACCGATCATCCGGTCGCTTTCCGGTACGCTCCTGATAGCAGTATCTGTACTCTTTGCGGCCGCAGTTGTATTTCGGGTAAGGGAAGGCCGGTATGAGTAAGAAGCAGCTGGGGGCTGCATCTGACAGCGAATCTGTCTCGGACGGTGGAGGCTGGTTCAGTCGTCTCCGTGCCCAGCCCGGCTTCCGCTCAGCGGCCATCGCGTTTGTGCTGACGGTGGTTCTCGGTCTCGGCGGGTCTGCTGCTTATGCCTACTGGAGCCTGAGAGTTGACGCGAACCTCATCGTGGCGACCGCGCGTCCGGACCTCCCATCCGTAGCGGCGCCAATTTGCAACGACCGGTCCTTTTATACCCGTGTCAGCTGGACGGCACCGGCTGGAATGCCGGGCGATGCTGTCTACGTCCTCCGGATTTCAACCTCAAGAGACACCGTTGACTATGCGTTTCCAGCGCAGACCACTTACTTTGAGCCGGCCTCCCTTCGAGTGAACGGCGAATCATTGAACTCCTGGATGGGGCTGAGGACCGGTTCGGTGACAGTATCGACGGGGTTCCTGGCTCCGGGAGTATCCGCGCCCGGAGTCGTAGATGCGGGCACTCAGATTCTGTCCCCGTCCAAGGCAAGTCCCGCCACCAGCCTGCGTTCCAACAGCAGCCTTATCTCATGGTTCACCTGCTGACCGCATTCAGGTGTTGGAGCCGGGAATGCTGGTAACGCGGCCCGCGTCCTACCGACCGCCGTCGTCGTCCTCGTAAACATCCGGAATCCCGTCCGCGTCCGCATCCCGGGTTTCCTCTTCTTCCACAGCGCGGTAGTGCCGGTTGCGGATCCGCAGCAGGATTGAGGCCAGCAGCGCGGCGATGACCGACGCCGCCAGGATGGCGACCTTCGCGTGGTCGTTGTGCTCGGTCCCCGGATCGAAGCTCAGGTCATTAACGAGCAGCGACACGGTGAAGCCGATGCCGGCCAGGACCCCGATCCCGAGCAGATCGATCCACTTCACTGTGGCATCAAGCCGGGCACGGGTGGCGGCCGTGATGATCCAGGTGGTGGCCAGGATGCCCAGCGGCTTGCCGGCTACCAGCCCGGCCAGGATGCCGAGCGCCACCGGATCGGTCAGCGCCGAGCCCAGGCCGCTGATCCCGCCGATCGCGACGCCGGCGGAGAAGAACGCGAACACGGGCACCGCAAAGCCGGCGGAAATCGGCCGGAACCGGTGCTCGAAGATCTCCGCCAGGCCCGGCTTGCCCGGTTCCGGCTGGACGGATTTGCCGTCGGGGCCGCGGCGCAGCACCGGTATGCAGAAGCCCAGCAGCACCCCGGCAACGGTGGCGTGTACTCCGGAGGCGTGCATCAGCGCCCACACGGCCACCCCGACCGGCAGCAGGACCAGCCAGGCGGCCGCCGGATGGGTGGCGAAGATCCGCCGCTTGGACTGCGCCAGATACAGGAACAGGCCCAGCGGAACCAGCATGATGCCCAGATAGAGCAGGTGCAGGTCTTCGGTGTAGAAGAACGCGATGATGGTGATGGCCAGCAGGTCATCCACCACGGCCAGGGTCAGCAGGAAGATCCGCAGTGCCGAGGGCAGGTGCGAGCTGATCACCGCCAGCACCGCCAGGGCAAACGCGATGTCGGTGGCGGTGGGAATCGCCCAGCCGCGCAGCCCGTCCGAGCCGGAAACCACATTGATCACGGCATAGATCACCGCCGGAACGACGACGCCGCCCGCCGCCGCGGCCACCGGCACAATCGCCTTGCTGAGCTGGCGCAGGTCCCCGGCAACGAACTCGCGCTTGAGCTCCAGCCCCACCAGGAAGAAGAAAACGGCGAGCAGGCCGTCAGCGGCCCACTCGCCGACACTGAGCCTCAGGTGCCAGGGTTCGTAACCGAACTCAAAGTCGCGGATCGCGAAGTAGGAGCCCGACGCCGGGGAGTTGGCCCAGATCAGCGCTGCCACCGTGGCGACCAGCAGCAGGATCCCGCCGACCGTTTCCTTGCGCAGGATTGCTCCGATGCGCAGGACTTCCGGATAGCTGGAGCGGCCCAGAATGGTGCTG
Source organism: Arthrobacter sp. Z1-15 (assembly GCF_054792395.1). Lineage (NCBI taxonomy): Bacteria > Bacillati > Actinomycetota > Actinomycetes > Micrococcales > Micrococcaceae > Arthrobacter > Arthrobacter sp. Z1-15. Next base: position 1,076,375 of record NZ_CP096454.1, read on the forward strand.
CCGGCCGCTTTGGGCGGTACGCGCGCACCGCCGTCGGGCTGGTGCTGCTGATCCGGTGCCATGGAACTCCTCACGCAGAAAACGGGTTATCCGCATTCTGGCACCGCGGGGCGGGTTTAGCCCATGAGCCCCCGGAAACCGACAATGATGGCCACCAATCCGAAGATCATGGACGTGGTGACCTTCATCAGGTTCACGGTCAGGTACCGGGTGGGGGCGCCGTTCTCGTCGCGGGCCTTCGGGCTCTTGTAGGCCTCGATCAGGTACGGCGGCCAGACGATCAGGGACCACAGGCCGCCGATGATCAGGATGACCGCAAGGGCGGTGGGAAGGACAATGCCGTTATCCACGGATCAGGCCTTGCGGCTTTCGATCCACTTGCCGGCCTGGCTGGCCTGGATGGTCAGGGCCTTGCCGATCATCGGCTCGGCCTGCTTGGCGATCTTGTCGCCCAGGAACGGGATGGAGGAGCTGACCTTGCCGTCCACGTCCACGCGGGTGCCTTCAGCCACGGCGACCAGGCGCTGCACGGCGTTGACCTTCAGCGGAACGCCGCCCACGGAGAGCTCGATGCTGGCCTCGCGGGAACCGTCGGCAGCCGGTGCGGCCCAGTTCTCCTTCTGCGTCACGGTCAGTGTGGCGCCGACAAACTTCTTGGCGATGTCCGGCAGCCGGTCGGTCGGCAGGGTGCGGACGGCGGTGAGGACAAACGCGCCGGCAGTGTTGCCGTCCACGGTCACCGAGACCAGGGAACCGCCCACATGCTCGCTGACGCTGCGCAGGAAGTCCTCGTTAGCGAACGTGTCCGTAACCGTGCGGACGTCGTGGGGCAGGGTGGTCGAGGCGTTCAGCGCCATGGGTCCTCCAGAGTAGGTATGCGGTCTTGCCGGCGGTCCGCGCGCAGGTGCGCACGTCTCTTACCGGCCCAGAAACATCCTAATCTGCGGCGGTCCCCAGCTCCGAAACGCCGTCGGTGGCGGCTTGCTGCAGAACGGGAGGCTGGGCTGGGCGGTTGCCTCCCGCCGTCGTCGTGCTGCCGGTTCGGTTACCGCTCCAGGCTGACGCAGGCCACCGCACGGTCGTCGTCGTCCGCCGTGTCCGGGCTCGCAGTCTCGTCGTCGTCGAGGGTGATCAGCAGCGAACGTCCGATCCCGTCATCGGGCAGGACCCACGGCACGGTGACGCTGGCGGTGGAGTTGCCGCCCTGATCCGTGGTGAAGTCCAGGCTCAGGTCATCCGACTCCTCGCTCCGGGTGTCGTCGTACTCCCGGCCGGCGTCCGCGGGGTCCGCGCCGCACAGGCTTTCATGCAGGGTGGCGGTGAACTCGGTGTTCGCCGCGAAGCCGCGCGCAATCATTTCCAGCGTGGTGTCCGCATCGGTTTCGGAGATCGTGATGGTGGTGTCCGCTTCATCGGGCACGGCCGAGGAGTCGTAGGAGCTGGCAATCGCGTTCTCGCACCACGGGCCGAAGGTGCCCTGAATGATGCCGCTGGCAATCGGGCTGGGGGTGGTGCTCCCGCAGCGGTCGGGGTTCTCCGTCACGCCCGGCACACCCTGCGCCTCGCAGTTTTCCTGCTCCGCGCTGCCCGGTGACGCGGAGGCGCAGGCCGCCGACGTGTCCCGGCCGGAGGACTCCGGGCTGGCGGTTCCGCTCCGGTCCACCTCTTCGTTGTCCGCCGAGTACGAGCCGCCTCCGAATTCGTTGTCGTTGTTGCACCCGGTCAGGGCCAGGAGCGAGAGGACAAATGCTGTGGCCAGGAGAAGGGCTTTGCGTGCCATGGGCCAATCCTTACGTCGCGTGGAATCTGCTGCCGGGCCGAGCGCCGTGCCTTTCCAGCGTGGCAGGGGCTCCGGCGAAAATCCATAAGCGGCCCGCGCATTAGGCCCTCCGGCCCGGTGAGCGGGGCTGAAACGCTGCAACCTAGCGGGCGGGACCGTCCACGTCACGCGTACGACGCCGCTGCCCGGGTTTTTTAGCCGACTGCGGTCCGGCGCCCCCGCCTTCGCTTTTGACAGACGGATCCGTAACTTACCGTCTGCGGCACGGCGTCCCCGGGAGGGGGCGGAACCCGGCGAACGCTGCTGCGCCGCCGGCACTGAAAATCACTCGCACCAATGAGGGGAAACATGAAAACACGTATTCTCCGCGGAACTGCGCTCGCAGCCGCTGTTGTCCTCACCGCCGGAACCGCCGGGCCGGTGTTCGCCGAGTCCGGCGGAGTCCGCACCACGGTTCCGGATGGCACCGCCTCCACCACGGACAGCGGCGGTAAGGGGCGCCACCCGGGCAAGCCGGGAAAGCCGGGTAAACCGGTCAAGCCCGTGAGGGACGAAAGCGCCAAGCTGCGCGCCGCCGTCACTCTCCACAACGTCTTTGACCATTTGGAAGGTCTGCAGGACGCCGCGGATGCCAACGGCGGCAACCGTGCGTCCGGGACGCCCGGCTATGAGGCGTCAGGGCAGTACATCGAGGACCAGCTGCGCCGGGCCGGCTACAAGCCTGTGCGCCAGGACTTCTCCTACGACCAGTTTGTGGTGGCCGGCGAATCTCTGGAGCAGACCGCACCGACGCCCACGGTGTACACGGCCGGAACCGACTTCACCACCATGACTTACTCCGGCTCGGGGGATGTCACGGCCGCTGTTACCCCGGTGGACCTCATCCTCACCGGAGACCGGACGGTCAACACCTCGGGCTGCGAGGCTGAAGACTTCGCGGGTTTTGCCGCCGGCGACATTGCGCTGATCCAGCGCGGGACCTGTTCCTTTGAGATCAAGGCGCTCAACGCAGCAGCGGCGGGCGCATCCGGCGTCATCATCTTCAATATGGGCGATGCACCGGGGGCGGACCGCAGCGGGCTGCTCAACGGCACCCTGAGCGACGGGGTGGGCGAGGACGAGGTGTCAACCATTCCCGTTGTCGGCGCCACTACCGCTCTGGGGGAGGCGCTGGCCGGCAGTGACGGATTTGAACTGCGGCTCAACATTGACGCCGGAGTGCAGACCACCAACTCGTTCAACATTCTGGCCGACACGGCCCGCGGGAACGCGGACCGTACCGTCGTCGTCGGCGCGCACCTGGATTCCGTACCGGTGGGGTCGGGCATCAATGACAACGGCAGCGGCAGTGCGGCCGTCCTGGAAACCGCAATCCAGCTTGCCGAGACCACCAAGCGGCACCCGCTGCAGAACCGGGTCCGCTTTGCGTTCTGGGGCGGAGAGGAGGACGGGCTGCAGGGTTCCAACCACTATGTCTCGCAACTCGATCAGGCAGGGCTGGACGGCACCTTGGCGAACCTGAACTTTGACATGTTGGGTTCGCCGAACCTGGTCCGTTTTGTGTACGACGGCGACGGCTCTGCGTTCCCGGACAGTACCGCTCCGCGGCCGACGGGTTCGGACGAGATCGAGAGGATCTTCGAAGAATACTTTGCCGGACAGGAGCTGCCCTCGGCTCCCACCGAGTTCAGCGGACGCTCCGACTACTCGGCGTTCATTCTCAACGATATTCCGGCCGGCGGGCTGTTCAGCGGTGCCGAAGGCATCAAGACCGAGGAGGAAGCGGTACTGTTCGGCGGAACGGCGGGGGAAGCGTACGACCCCTGCTACCACCAGGAATGCGATGACCTCGGGAACATCAACCGCCGCGGACTGGACCAGATGTCCGACGCCGTGGCGCATGCCGTGCTGACTTTCGCCCGGACGGACGCGGATCTGCGCGGCGGCGGCGATGTTCGGTCGAAGCGGCTGGCACCGGCGGGCGTCGACCTGCAGTTCCGGGGCGACGAGGCGCTGAAGTAATCGTCGGGCGAAACGCGGGCAATGGGCGGGGGGAACGTCGGCCTTGAGGCCGGAGGCGGAAGGCCGGGGGATTGGCCTTCCGCCTTCTGCTGTCTCCAGGCAGGGGCCCTGTCCGTGTCCCTGTCCGGCCCGAAGCCCTGCCCGCGTCGAGTAGCCCAGTCTTCCTCCTAGCGCCAGCAGAAACCCGCAATGGCAGTAGAAACCCAAACCGGCAGCAGCAGCCACGTTGGTAACCCGCCGATCCGGCGCCACTCCGGCCGGGACCTCCGGGCCCGCCCCAGCCCCCGGCGAGCAACAGCATCAGCCCGCAGCGGACGGGGCATTTTCACCGCCTGAACAGCGGGTAGTCTGGAAGAAAAGCCCCGGGGTTCCTAGTGAACTTCGGGTATTTGCGTTGCTTAGCCTCACCCACGTTGCAGCCGCACCCCGGCTGCACCGCCACAGCCAAGGAGAGCCCCTGCCCATGAGTCTGAACGGACTGCGCGCCGCACTGGCCGAAGACCCGTCCTACGCACGGGTGCGAACCCTCGCGTCGCGCACCCCCGACCGGCGCAGCGAAGACCTGCAGATCGGCGCCCCGCAGGGCATGCGGGCAGCGCTGCTGGCGGAAATGGTGGACGGGCTCGCGGCAGCGGCCGACGACGCCGGAACAGCCGGCGCCGACACCACACCGCCGGTGGTCCTTGCGATCACCGCGACGGGCCGCGAGGCCGAGGACCTGGCCGCAGCCCTGCGCTCCTACCTGCCGCTGGCCGGGATCGAGGAGTTCCCGTCCTGGGAGACCCTGCCGCATGAACGCCTCTCGCCGCGCTCGGACACCGTGGGCCGGCGCCTGTCGGTGCTGCGCCGGCTGGCCCATCCCGAGGGCCACCCGATCTCCGTGATCGTGGCCCCGGTCCGCGCCGTCGTGCAGCCGCTGGTGGCCGGGCTCGGAGACCTGCAGCCGGTCTCCCTGAAGGTGGGGGAGGAACGCCAGTTCGACGCCGTCGTCAAGCAGCTCTCCGAAGCCGCCTATGCGCGGGTGGACATGGTCTCGCACCGCGGCGAGTTTGCCGTGCGCGGCGGCATCCTCGATGTTTTCCCGCCCACTGAGGATCATCCGATCCGCATCGACTTCTTCGGCGACGAGGTGGATTCGATGCGCTGGTTCGCCGTCGCCGACCAGCGCACCCTGACCGGCCCGCACATCACGCATCCCACCGAGCTCTATGCACCGCCCTGCCGCGAAATCCTGATCACCCCCTCGGTGATGAGCCGCGCCGCGAAGCTGCAGAGCCAGATGCCCGCCGCCGCGGACATGCTCGAGAAGATCGCCGGCGGCATCGCCGTCGAAGGCATGGAGTCCCTGGCTCCGGTGCTGGTGGATGAAATGGTGCCGCTGATGGGCGAATTGCCCGCCGGATCGCTGTCCGTGGTGGTGGAGCCCGAGAAGGTCCGCGCCCGCGCGCACGACCTGGCCGCCACCAACGAGGAATTCCTCGCCGCCGCCTGGGCCACAGCGTCCGACGGCGGTGCGGCGCCGCTGGATCTGTCGGCCGGCATCAGCGCGGATCTGGAAGCTGCGAGCTTCCGGTCCCTGACGGACACCCGCTCCGCCGCCCTGGCGAACTCGGTGGGCTGGTGGTCCATTACCTCCTTCAACCCGGACGATGAAACCGTCCTCGACATCGACACCCTGACCATCAACGCCCGCGAACCCCGCGGATACCAGGGCGACGTTGCGGAAATGATGGAGTTCATCGGCTCCCGGGTGCGCGACGCGTGGCGCGTTGTGGTGGTCACCGAAGGCCCCGGCCCGGCCGCGCGCCTGGCCGAGCTGTTCAAGGACAACGACATTCCGGCGTCGCTCACCGACTCCGTGGACACCGAACCGGTGCCGGGCATCATCTCCATCACCACCGCCAGCGCCGGCCGCGGCTACGTCTTTGACGGGCTCAAGACCGGGCTGCTGACCGAGGCCGACCTGCTGGGCCGGGCCAGTGCCTACTCCACCCGCGACATGCGCAAGGTGCCCTCGAAGCGTCGCAACGCCGTCGACCCCCTACAGCTGCACGAAGGCGACTTTGTGGTGCATGAGCAGCACGGTGTCGGCAGGTTTGTGGAGCTGATCCAGCGCGCCACCGGCGCCGGCGCCAGCAAAACCGTGCGCGAGTACATGGTGCTCGAATACGCCCCGGCCAAGCGCGGCGGCCCCGGCGACCGGCTGTTTGTGCCCACCGACCAGCTGGACCAGATCACCCGCTACGTGGGCGGGGAAACCCCGGTGCTGTCCAAGATGGGCGGCTCGGACTGGGCCAAGACCAAGTCCCGGGCGCGCAAGGCGGTCAAGGAGATCGCCGGAGAGCTGATCCGGCTGTACTCGGCGCGGATGGCGTCCAAGGGGCACGCGTTCGCGAAGGACACCCCGTGGCAGCGCGAGCTGGAGGAGGCGTTCCCGTATGTGGAAACCCCGGACCAGCTGACCACCATCAACGAGGTCAAGGCGGACATGGAGAAGGAAGTCCCCATGGACCGCCTGGTCTCCGGCGACGTCGGCTACGGCAAGACCGAAATTGCGGTGCGCGCCGCGTTCAAGGCCGTGCAGGACGGCAAGCAGGTGGCGGTGCTGGTGCCCACCACGCTGCTGGCCCAGCAGCACATGGAAACCTTCGGCGAACGCTTCTCCGGGTTCCCGGTCCGGGTGGAATCACTGTCCCGGTTCCAGACCTCCAAGCAGGCCAAGGAAACCATCGAGGGTGTGAAGAACGGCTCCGTGGACGTGGTCATCGGCACGCACCGCCTGCTTTCGCAGGAGGTCCAGTTCAAGGATCTGGGCCTGGTGATCGTCGATGAGGAGCAGCGGTTCGGCGTTGAGCACAAGGAAGCGCTGAAGAAGATGCGCACCAACGTGGACGTGCTGGCCATGAGTGCGACGCCGATTCCGCGCACCCTGGAAATGTCGCTGACCGGGATCCGGGAAACCTCCACGCTGGCCACCCCGCCGGAGGAGCGGCATCCCGTGCTCACCTACGTGGGCCCGTACACGGACCGGCAGGCCTCGGCCGCGATCCGCCGCGAACTGATGCGCGAAGGCCAGGTGTTCTTTGTGCACAACCGGGTTTCCTCGATCGACCGCACCGCCGCGCACCTGCAGGAGCTGGTCCCGGAGGCGCGCATCGCCGTAGCGCACGGGCAGATGAGCGAATCCAAGCTCGAGCAGATCATCGTGGACTTCTGGGAGAAGCGCTTTGACGTGCTGGTGTGCACCACGATCATCGAGACCGGGCTGGACATTTCCAACGCCAACACGCTGATCGTGGACCGGGCGGACCACTTTGGCCTGTCTCAGCTGCACCAGTTGCGCGGGCGCGTGGGCCGCGGCCGGGAACGCGCCTACGCGTACTTCCTGTATCCGTCGGAGAAGCCGCTGGGCGAGGTGGCGCTGGAACGGCTCAAGGCCGTGGCCACCCACAATGAACTCGGCGCCGGCATGCAGCTGGCCATGAAGGACCTGGAGATCCGCGGTGCGGGCAACCTGCTCGGCGGGGAGCAGTCCGGGCACATTGCTGGCGTCGGCTTTGACCTGTACATCCGGCTGGTCGGCGAGGCGGTGGCGGATTACCGCGGCGAGGCCGAGGAGAAGGCCGCCGAGATGAAGATCGAGCTGCCGGTCAACGCGCACCTGCCGCACGACTACGTGCCGGGGGAGCGGCTGCGGCTGGAGGCCTACCGCAAGCTGGCGTCGGCGGTCACCTACGAGGCCATCGACGAGGTGCTCGCGGAGCTGGTGGACCGCTACGGCGAGCCGCCGCAGGCCGTGAAGAACCTGATTGAGGTGGCCCGGTTCCGGGTCAACGCGCGCGAGGCCGGGCTCACCGACGTCGCGCTGCAGGGGAACTTCATCAAGTTCGCTCCCGCGGACCTGCCCGAATCGCGGACTATGCGCCTGCAGCGGATGTACCCCGGCGCGCAGGTGAAGCCGGCGCTGAACGCGGTGCTGGTGCCCAAGCCCAAGACCGCCCGGATTGGCGGGCGGGACCTGGTCGACGCCGAGATCCTGGCGTGGGCGCAGCAGGTTGTGGACGCGGTGTTCAAGGAATAGGGGATTGCCCCGCCGGGCGCCTGCTGGTTTAGCGGGCGCCCTGGGCGAGGCCGACGATGAGGACGGCCACGCACATCATCGCCGTGACGACCACGATTCCGTATCCGATGCGGCTGACGCGCTGCTGGCGGGCCCGGTCCTGGCGCCATTGCCGGCGCGTCATAGTGCTACTCATGAGTCGAATATAGAACGGGCCGGCACAGCAGTCTTAGCGTAATCGCTACGCGCCTTCTCCCGGGGGACTACTCGTTAAAGCACGCGTCCACGCAACCTGACGCGGTTGCGTGGACGAAAACCCTGCTGCGGTGCTGCTACTCGCTGGGTACGCGGCCCTCGGCCAGAACCTTGGCGGTGTCCGAGCGTCCCATCAGGAACGGAACAAAGTAGGCCAGGGTGGCCAGTGCCAGGCAGATGACCATCGGCCAGACGTTGTCCAGGGACAGCCAGGTCAGGGAGTAAAGCCCGACCAGGAAGATCGCCAGGAAGATGACAAAGGTGACGAGGTTGCTGACAAGGTGCCCTTCACCCGAGTGCGTGGGCTGCTTGGACCGTGTTCCTGCCATGGTGTTCTCCGTTTCAAAAAGTATTCAGTAGCCGGCGGATCAGTAGTCCGACGCGGCGTTCCCACCCTTAACAATAGCGATACCTGAGCTTGCACCGATACGCGTGGCTCCGGCGTCGATCATTGCCTGTGCGTCTTCGCGCGAGCGGACACCGCCCGAAGCCTTCACGCCGAGGTCCGGGCCGACGGTCCGGCGCATCAGCGCGACGTCCTCGACAGTGGCGCCGCCGCCGTTGAAACCGGTGGAGGTTTTGACGAAATCGGCGCCGGCTTCCACGGCGGCCTTGCAGGCGAGGACCTTCTGCTCGTCGGTGAGCAGGGAGGTTTCGATGATGACCTTCAGGATGCCGCCGCCGGTGTGGACTTCGTCGGCCACGGCCGCGATGTCGCGGACGAGGGCGTCGCGGTCTCCGCGGCGGGCAGCGGCGATGTCGATGACCATGTCGATTTCATCGGCGCCGTCCTGCAGGGCGCCGCGGGCCTCCACGACCTTCACCTCGGTGGTGGTGGCTCCCAGCGGGAAGCCGATAACGGAGCAGGTGAGCACGCCGCTGTCCTTGAGGGCGTTGCGCACCGTGCCGACCCACAGCGGGTTCACGCAGACGGACTTGAAGCCGTATTCTGCGGCTTCGGCGCAGACTTTCAGGATGTCCTCGCGGCTGGCCTCGGGCTTAAGGAGCGTGTGGTCAATGTAGGACGCAATGGGTGTAGACATGCCCACTATCTTGCCACAGCGGGGGTCTGCGGAGGGGCTGCCGGGCCTTAAAGGCGACAAGTACCCTTTGTGTTTTCAAATATGCCCGTGGGAATAGGTCGGATGGGATTGTTGGAGAATCCCACCCGACCACTTTGTGCGATCTAGCGCGGATTGGGCCAAACATTAACCAGCGGCTTCATGACCGGCGCGTTGTCGACCGCAGCTGCTGCCGGGGCGGCAACGCTGACTGCAGCCATGGACGCCGCAAGCAGCACCGTGATTCCGAATTTCTTCATGCCATACTCCTATGAATTGAATTACAACCGACAGCCAGAAGTATAGGGATAAAAACTCTCCCCGTATATCGTTCAAATTATTCTTGGTGGGGACCCGCCTCATCATTAGCCATGCTGGGCACCTAGTAGCAGGGTCATATTTGGGCATGGATGTTTCCAAAGGTAGTGTGAACCAGACCACTCTTGCGATGCGTGTTAGGAAGGGCCTCTCGCCTTGGACGACTCCCTTGATTACATGATCAACGAATACACGGCACGGCAGTTCTGGGAGCGCCGAGAGTACAAAGACGCCATGCGCCAAGCCTCCGCCGCAGCGGAGAAAGCATTGGGCAGGGGGGATAAATCCGCATATTGGCGCACTTCGGTCCTCATGGCGGAGTGTCAGCTTGAAATGGGGCTCATCCAGGATTTTGCTCTCAGTGCCAAGCAGCTGGCCGAAGACCCTTCAGTTCGCGAGGATCCGGCCATGGAGGCGAGGGCGAAGGCTCTGCACGCACGTGCATTACACGCCCTTGGTCTCGTTGGGGAAGCCGTTCGCGTCGCTCAAGAAGCGGCCGCGATTGAATTAGTGGATGAGAGCGATGACCGCAACCACTTCGATACGCATCATGCGCTGGTCGCTTCATTGGCTGAAAGCGGCGACTTGGAGGGAGCGTGGAAGGCAGCGCTTGCGATGGAAGGGCTTATCACGGCGACTACCCCACCGGAAGTCGCCGGGCAGGCATATTGGGCGATTGGAAACGTTGCTTTCTTGATGGAGGAGAGCGCGCTCGGGCTATATCACCACGAAATGGCAGCAGAGCGGCTTACTCCCAGCAACGATGTAAATCTTTGGGCGCTCTTCAACAAGGCATCTGCACATATGCGCATTCAAGCGGGTCTCGTGGACCCCTCTACCCTGGTCTGTATTGAACGGGCAGAGCTCGCGATTTCAGTCACAGGCGGGAGTCCCATCGATGAACTGGAAATTTCATTGGTGCGAGCTCACTGGCTGCTCCTGACGGACGAAGCTGCAGAGTCGGTTCTGCGAGTCAGGAATATCCTGAAGCAGCGCGACCTATTGCCTCCGCACACACTCGCGGAGACCGAGTACATTCTCGCGCTAGCCCTGTTTAAGCTCGGTGAGTATGACGAAGCCCTACAGGCTGCCAAGCATTGCGGAACGACTTTTACGGTCCTTGGAGCCGGTCGGAGGGCGCAGGAAGCTCACCAGCTCATTGACAATATTGAACGTATGATCGGATAATTTTTATGTTATGAGCGGCACATACGCGTTGGACGGCTTGAAGCGATAAAACATGCTGGGTAAAGCCTAAAGATGTTTGGATAATTCGGCACAAATAACGTGTTGTATGCGCGCTGCCACTGGGGGGAAGCATGACACAGCAGGGCTACACGGGTACGGACACGTCCAGTTCCAGAGAGCTAAAAATAGTGGGTTCGCCCGACACCGATGAGCTCCGGGAAGTAGTTCCAGTAACCGCGGCAGTCCACGTCTCCGTTGCCCCGGAAGGGCACATCCTTCTGGTCCTGCCGGCAGGGGCCGTTGTCAGCGGCTCGATGGCATCAGAAGCAGCCGAAAAGGTGGAAAAGCTGGCAGGAACCGGCAAGCTGCCGATGCTCCTGGTCCTGACCGGTGTTGAAGCCCTCACCCGAAGTGCACGTACGGTCTTCGGCAGTGCCGCTTCGCTGGAAGCGGTGGCTGTCCTCGGCGTCTCGCCCGTGGACCGTGTGATCGCCAACTTCCTGCTCGGCGGGAACACGCAGCCCTGCCCCACGCGCTACTTCTCCACGGAACCGGAAGCGCTGGAATGGCTGCAGAGAAAGTGCCCCGTTGCCTGACCAGGAACCGCCCGCGCGGCAGCCCCTTGCCGCGACCCCCGCAATGCCCGCAGTTCCCGAACCCCGCGACGAACCCCGCGACGACCGCCTGAGCCAGGTGGTCGAAGGCATCATCCGGATGGCGTCGGGAGACCTGAGCACCTACATTCCGACGTCGAAGGCCCGGGACCAGGTGGACGCCGTGATCACCGGTATCAACCTGCTCGCCGGGGAATTGAGCGAGGTCTACGCCGACTTCGAGGAACGGGTGGAAACCCGCACCCAGGAGCTGCGCGAAGCCCACGAACAGATGCAGCACATGGCCATGACGGATCCGCTCACCGGCGTCGGGAACCGGTCATCGCTTCGGGAATCGCTCGACGCCGCGGTGGGCGCCCGGAAGGACGGCGAGCCCGGACCGGCCGTGCTGATGATCGACCTGGACGGGTTCAAGGACATCAACGACAGCTTCGGCCACCACGCCGGTGACCTCGTCCTCATGGAAATTGCCATCCGGCTTGTTGCGGCGGCCGGCACCGAAAGCGACGTCGCGCGCCTGGGCGGCGACGAATTTGCGGTGCTGCTCCCTGCCTCAACGATGCAGCACGCGCGCACCGCCGCAGCCAGAATCATGGAAGCCCTGAAGCGCCGGATCAAACTCGATGACCTGGACGTCTGGCCGCGTGCCAGCGTCGGCATCCATCTGGCCGCTCCAAGGGAGGACGCCAACAGCATCCTGCTGCGCGCCGACACTGCGATGTATGCGGCGAAGGACGACGCCCAGCAGCGGATCAAGTTTTTTGAACCGGTCATGCTGTACAGCCGGCAGCTGCGCCGGGACATGGCCGGGGAGCTGCGCCACGCCGTCGAGCGCGGTGAACTGCAGCTGGCTTACCAGCCGGTTGTGGAGCTGGAAACGGGCCGGCTGCAGGGCGTGGAGGCGCTGGTGCGCTGGAATCATCCCGTCCGGGGGCTGATCATGCCGGACTCGTTCATTCCGCTGGCCGAAGAAACCGGGCTCATTGTCGGCATCGGCCGCTGGGTGCTCCGGGCGGCTCTTGAACAGTTGGTTGGCTGGCGGGATCTGGTGCCCGCGGAGGGAAACTTCCAGATGCGCGTGAACCTGGCGGCGTCCGAACTGCAGAGCATGGACCTGGTGGACTACGTGCGCCGGGCGCTGCGCGAGACCGGCCTGCCGGCGTCGTCGCTGGTCCTGGAAATCACCGAGAGCGCGTTCATCACCGGGGGAGAGGTGGAAACCTACTCGCTCAAGTCCCTGCAGGCGCTGGGGGTCGGGCTGGCCATCGACGATTTCGGCACCGGCTATTCCTCCATCAGCTACCTGCGCCGGCTGCCCGTCGACACGGTCAAGGTGGACCGGTCACTGATTGCGGAGATTGACGACGACGACGGCCAGCTGCGGTTTGTGGACGCCGTGCACAACCTGATCCGGGCCGCGGGCATGGAAGCGGTGTTTGAGGGAATTGAAACCGCAGCCCAGGCCCGGCAGCTGCACAAGATGGGCTGCTGCAGCGGCCAGGGGTACTACTTCAGCCGGCCGCTGCCGCCCGCACAGCTGACCGGGCTCCTGCGGGAGGGAAGCACCCTCCCGCAGGCCGCCGTCAGGCTTCCGGGGTAGCGCCTACAGCCGCAGGGCTGCGTTTACGTCGGCGAGCACCGCATCAAGCTGTGCCCGGCCGGTCTTTCGGGCGGCGGGAAGATCCGCCGCGGACTCGACCGGAACAATGACCTCCAGGTAGCACTTGAGCTTGGGCTCGGTGCCGGAGGGGCGGATGATCACGCGGGTGTTGTCCCGGGTGACGTACTTCAGGCCGTCGGTGGGCGGCAGCTCGGCGCTGCCCAGGGACAGATCCACCGCGCTTTCCACCGGGGATCCGGCGAAGGACACCGGGGGCTCCACGCGCAGCTGCGCCATCATGGTGCCCAGCAGGCCCAGGTCGGAAACCCGGACGGAGAGCTGGTCCGTCAGGTGCAGACCGTGCTGCACGGCCAGGTCGTCGAGCTCGTCGAAGAGGGTCCGCCCGCCGGCCTTCAGGGCGGCAGCCATCTCGGCCACGAGCAGGCCGGCGGAAATGCCGTCCTTGTCCCGGACCAACCCCGGCGCCACGCAGTAGCCCAGCGCTTCCTCGTATCCGTAGGTCAGGTGCGGCACGCGGGAGATCCACTTGAAGCCGGTGAGCGTCTCCACATGGGCAAAGCCGGCGGCCTCGGCAACACGGGCCAGCAGCCGGGAGGACACGATGGAGTTGGCGAACACGACGCCGGTGCGCGTCTTTTCGCCCCGGACCTTCCAGTGCCCGGAGGCAATCCGTCGGGTCAGGTGCCGGCCCAGCAGGGCACCGACTTCGTCCCCGCGCAGCATCCGCCACTGTCCGTCGGCCGGGTTCTTTGCCGCCACGGCCACGCGGTCCGCGTCAGGGTCATTGGCGATGACGAGATCGGCGTCGTGCTCGACGGCGGTCTCCAGGGCCAGATCCAGCGCGCCGGGCTCCTCCGGGTTGGGGAAGGCGACGGTGGGGAAGTCCGGGTCCGGATCGGCCTGTGCAGCCACGGGAATGACCTTGCGGAAGCCGGCATCCTTCAACACCGACTTCATAGTGTCCCCGCCAACCCCGTGCAGGGAGGTCAGGACGATCTTCAGCTCCCGCTCCGGATAGCGGTCGCGGGCGACCAGCCGGTCCACGGCGCTGATGTAGTCGGCGACGATGGACTCGGACACATCGGTCCAGCCCTCCGGCGCGGTCTCAATGCTGGCCAGCGGCACCGCGTAGTTGATGCGGGAGGCAATTTCGGCGTCGTACGGAGCAACGATCTGCGCGCCCTTGCCCGGGCCCTTGACCGTGTGGCCGCCAAGGTACACCTTGTAGCCGTTGTCCGCGGCCGGATTGTGGCTGGCGGTGACCATGACGCCCGCATCGGTGTCCAGGGCACGGACCGCGTAGGCGAGCACCGGCGTCGGGAGCGTGCAGGGGAGCAGGAAGGTCTCAATGCCCGCGGCGCTGAACACGGCGGCGGTTTCCAGCGCGAAGGCGCGGGAGTTGTGCCGTGCGTCGTAGCCGATCACGGCGCTGGGGGTGTACCTGTCCCCGGAGGTGTCCTGCAGGAAGGAGGCGATGCCGGCGGCGGTGCGGCGCACCACCACGCGGTTCATGCGGCGCGGGCCGGCGCCGAGGGCAGCCCGCAGGCCGGCCGTGCCGAACTCCAGGGTGCCGGTGAACCGGTCCTCGAGCTCTTCGGCGGCAGCCGCGGCCGCGGATTCTTCGCCCTTCAGAGCAGTAATCAGCGATCGCAGTTCGGCCGCAGTGGCCGGATCGGGATCTTCGTCGGCCCAGGTCTGGGCGGCGGTCACGAGCTCATCAAGCTCAGTGGGATTCAACGTCATGGGGTGTACCTACGGATCGGGGACGAGGGGAGCGGCAGCTTGCTAGAGCTTGCCGATGATGTCAGCGAGCAGGCGGGAAATCCGCGGTCCTGCTGCAGCGCCGGATTCCAGGACCTCGGCGTGGCTGAGCGGCTCGGGGCTGATGCCCGCGGCGAGGTTGGTGACCAGCGAAATGCCGAAGACCTCCATGCCGGCGTGCCGGGCGGCGATGGCTTCCAGTGCGGTGGACATGCCCACCAGATCTGCTCCGATGGTTTTGGCGTAGCGGACTTCGGCCGGAGTCTCGTAGTGCGGGCCGGTGAACTGCGCGTACACGCCTTCGTCCAGGGTCGGATCCACGGTGCGGGCGAGATCGCGCAGGCGGGAGGAGTACAGGTCCGTCAGGTCCACAAAGGTGGCGCCTTCAAGCGGGGACGTGGCCGTGAGGTTGAGGTGGTCGCTGATCAGCACCGGGGTGCCGGGCTTCCAGTCCGGGTTCAGCCCGCCGCAGCCGTTGGTCAGGACCATGACCTTGGCGCCGGCAGCCGCGGCGGTGCGCACACCGTGCACGACGGCGCGTACGCCCTTGCCTTCGTAGTAGTGGGTGCGGGCGCCCAGGACCAGGGCGCGCTTGCCCGACGGCGTCAGCACGGAGCGGATGGTGCCCACATGGCCCTGCACGGCCGGAGCGGAGAAGCCCGGAATCTCGCTTGCATTCAAGGTGGCTGTGGTCTCGCCGATCAGGTCGGCGGCCTCACCCCAGCCGCTGCCGAGGACGAGGGCGATGTCGTGGTTAGGCACGCCGGTTTTCTCGGCAATGTACTTGGCGGCCTGCTGGGCTAGTTCAAAGGGATCGTTGCTCACTGATCAAACCTACCGCGAGATCGCCGGCTCTGCAGGAGCACCCCGGCTCCTGGCGCCCGCATCCCTTTGGTCCCGGGTTTGTCCCGGCGTTTGAGCGCCGGGCGGGGATGGGACAGAATGGACAACTGTGACGACCCAACTTGATTTTACTGCCCGAAAAATTGCTATCCTCGGCGGCGGCCCCGGCGGATACGAAGCCGCGATGGTGGCGGCCTCCCTTGGCGCCGATGTCACCGTAGTGGAGCGCGACGGGCTGGGCGGATCAGCCGTGCTGACCGACGTCGTTCCCTCCAAGACCCTGATCGCCACCGCGGACGTGATGACGCGCTTCGCTTCCGCCTCTTCGCTGGGCGTTGATTTCCGCGACAACGGCCAGCCCGCGGTCGCCGATCTGAAGATGGTCAATAACCGCCTCCTGGCCCTGGCCAAGGAGCAGTCCAACGACATCCGCCGCACGCTGGAGCGGGTGGGCGTGAAGGTCAAGATCGGCGAGGGCCGGCTGCTGGACAACAAGACCATTGAGGTTGTCACGGAAAACGGCACCGAAACCGTCGAAGCCGAGGCACTGCTGATTTCGGTGGGAGCCCGGCCGCGCGAGCTCGAAACGTCAATGCCCGACGGCGAACGCATCTTCACCTGGAAGCAGATTTACAATCTGACGGAGGTTCCCGAGCACCTGATCGTTATCGGATCCGGTGTCACCGGCGCCGAATTCGCCTCCGCCTACAACGGCCTGGGCACCAAGGTCACGCTGATCTCCAGCCGCGACCGCGTGCTCCCCGGCGAGGATGCGGACGCCGCCGTCGTGCTGGAGGACGTCTTCCAGGCCCGCGGCATGACCGTGCTGAACCGCTCCCGCGCCGAAACCGTGAAGAACACCGGCGACGGCGTGGTGGTCACGCTCGAAGACGGCCGCGTGGTGGAGGGCAGCCACTGCCTGGTGGCCGTGGGCGCGATTCCCAACACCGCCGGCATCGGGCTGGAAGAGGCCGGCGTGGCGCTGGACGAGCGCGGGCAGATCAAGGTCGACGGCGTTTCCCGCACCACCGCCTCCAACGTGTACGCCGCCGGCGACTGCACCGGGGTGTTCAACCTGGCCTCGGTGGCCGCAATGCAGGGCCGGATCGCCATTGCGCACCTGATGGGCGACGGCGTGAAGCCGCTGAAGCTGAAGAACGTCGCCTCGAACATCTTCACCTCGCCCGAGATCGCCTCCGTGGGCGTGTCCGAGCAGGACATTGCCGACGGACGCTACCAGGGCGACGTCATCAAGCTCTCGCTGCACACGAACGCACGCGCCAAGATGATGGAGGTCAAGGAGGGCTTCGTGAAGATCATTTCGCGCAAGGGCTCCGGCACCGTGATCGGCGGCGTTGTGGTGGGGCCGCGCGCCTCGGAGCTGATCTTCCCGATCGCCATCGCCGTGACGCAGAAGCTGCACGTTGACGACCTGGCCAACACCTTCACGGTGTACCCGTCGCTGACCGGGTCCATTTCCGAAGCGGCCCGCCGCCTGCACGTGCACATGTAGGTTTCTCGAAGTTCTCCGGCCCGCATCCGGGCGGAACCGCCGCATCAGGCCGCGTTCCGTTCGGGTGCGGGCTTTTTTGTGCCCTTTTCGGACGGCTGTGCGTGGTTGTGCCCGTCTGCGTGCGTCGAGAGTACAGATAACGGGGTTATCCCGGCCTCCGGCCCATCAGCTGCGCGTCGAGAGTACAGGTGACGGGGTTATTCCGGGCTCCGGTCCATCGGCTGCGTGTCGAGAGTACAGGTGACGGGGTTATTCCGGGCTCCGGTCCATCGGCTGCGTGTCGAGAGTACAGATAACGGGGTTATTCCGGGGTGGGAAGCCCCTTATCTGTACTACGGACGAACGGAACCCGGACGAACGGAACCCGGACGAACGGAACCCGGACGAACGGAACCCGGACGAACGGGACCTGACGAAAGGCACCCGGGAGGACGGACGGGACCTGAACGAACGGCCCTCTGAACAACGTGCCTCGAATCGGCGTACCCGGCGCGGCACCCCCGCCCGGAAGGAGGAAAGGCACCCGACCCGCCCCGCTGAACAAGGTGCCTCGAATCGGCGTACCCGGCGCGGCACCCCCGCCCGGAAGGAGGAAAGGCACCCGACCCGCCCCGCTGAACAAGGTGCCTCGAATCGGCGTACCCGGCGTGGCACCCCCGCCCGGACGGAGGAAAGGCACCCGACCCGCCCCGCCGTCGTCGGCCGCTGAGCGCGCGGAAGTGAGACATGTGTCCACATGCTGGACAGCATGTCCGGATGGTGGAACGGCAGTCCTAACATTGTCGAGAACGTCACTCCCACCTTCCGAAAGACCCCAAATGTCTACTAAGAATCCCTCCGCGGAGCCGGCATCGGCGCCGGCCAAGGCCAATTCCAAAGGCCGGGTGATCATCGCCAGCCTCGTCGGAACGTCCATCGAGTTCTACGACTTCTACGTCTACGCCACCGCGGCCGTCCTCGTGTTCCCGCGGCTGTTCTTCCCGAACGCCGAAGGTGTCACGGCGCTGCTGAGTTCCTTCGCCGTCTTCGGCGTGGCGTTCATTGCCCGCCCGCTCGGCTCGATCGTCTTCGGGCACTTCGGGGACAAGGTTGGCCGCAAGGGGACCCTGGTGGCATCGCTGCTAACCATGGGCATCGCGACCTTCCTGATCGGCTGCCTGCCCACCGCTGTCGACGGCTGGACGGTTCTGGCCCCGGCGATGCTGGTGGTCCTGCGGTTCGCCCAGGGCCTGGCCCTCGGCGGGGAATGGTCCGGCGCAGCACTGCTGGCCACGGAAAACGCTCCGGCGAACAAACGCGCCGTCTGGGGAACGTTCCCGCAGCTGGGCGCACCGATCGGATTCATCCTGGCCAACGGCCTGTTCCTGCTGCTCAGCTTCCAGCTGGACGCCGACCAGTTCGACTCGTGGGGCTGGCGCATTCCGTTCCTGGCCAGCGCCGTCATGGTGATCATCGGCCTGTACGTGCGGCTGAAGCTGGTGGAGACCCCGGCCTTCCAGAAGGTTGTCGATTCCGGTGAAGTCAGCAAGCTGCCGCTGAGCCGTGCGTTCAAGTACAGCTGGCGCCAGATGATTGCCGGCACGTTCATCATGCTGGCCACCTACGTGCTGTTCTACCTGATGACCACCTTCACGCTCTCCTACGGCACCGCCGCCAAGAGCGAAGAAGCCGCACGCGCGGCCGCCGAAAAGGCAGGCAAGACCTTCGATCCGGAAACCTTCGCCGCAGGTCTGGGCTACGCCCGCAACGACTTCCTGATCATGCTGATCATCGGCGTGGTGTTCTTCGGAATCTTCACGCTCGTCTCCGGTCCTCTGGCCGAAAAGTTCGGCCGCCGCAAGACACTGCTGGTCGTGACTGCCGGCATCTTCCTCTTCGGCTTCACCTTCTCGCCGCTGTTCGACGGCGGAACCGTGGGCGTCATGGCCCTGCTGATCATCGGCTTCACGCTGATGGGCCTGACCTTCGGGCCGATGGGCGCCATGCTGCCGGAACTGTTCCCGACCAACGTGCGCTACACCGGCTCGGCCATCGCCTACAACTTCTCCTCGATCCTGGGCGCTGCCGTGGCTCCGTTCATCGCCGTGGCCCTGTGGCAGGCGGCCGACGGAAGCCCGTGGCTGGTGGGCGTCTACCTGTCCTCGATGGCGGTGCTGACGCTGATCGCACTGTTCGTCACCAAGGACACCAAGGACGTCGACTACGCGAACCACTCGACGAACTAACGTCCCGCAACGCCAAAGCGGCCCGGCCCCGGATCTCGGGGGCCGGGCCGCTTTCGCGTGCGCGGGGTTCTGTGGCTGCGCCGGCGCCTCCGCCAGCGCTTGGAGCTAGTCCAGGATCGAGGCGATGACGGCGCCGGCGGAAACCGTTGCGCCGGGCAGTGCGCTGAGCCCGGAGACGGTGCCGGACTTGTGCGCGGTGAGCGGCTGCTCCATCTTCATGGCTTCCAGTACGACGACGAGATCGCCCTCGGCGACCTGCGCACCCTCCTGCACGGCCACCTTGACGATGGTGCCCTGCATCGGGGACGTCAGGTCGTCACCGGTGGCTGCGGGGTTGGCGCCGCCGCGGGTACGGGAGGACTTCCGGGCCTTCCCGTTGGCTCCGCCCCGGCCCGACCCGTTGGTCCCGTTTCCGGCACCGCCCAGACCGGCCGGGAGCACGACGTCGAGCCGCTTGCCGCCCACCTCGACCGTGACGCGCTGGCGGCCGCCGTCGTCGTCGTGCCGTGAAGTCAGGTCGCCCGACCACGCCGGGAGATCGTTGATGAACTGCGTTTCAATCCAGCGGGTGTGGACCGTGAAGGGACCGGCCGCGGGGGCAAAATCGGGATGCGCGACGACCGCGGAATGGAGCGGCAGCACCGTGGGCATGCCCGTGATTTCCATTTCGGCCAGGGCACGGCGGGCGCGCTGCAGGGCCTGCTCACGCGTGGCGCCGGTGACGATCAGCTTGGCGAGCATCGAATCGAAGTTGCCGCCGACGGTCTCACCGGCCTCGATGCCGGAATCGACGCGCACGCCGGGGCCGGAGGGCAGCTTGAAGGTCTCCACGGTTCCCGGAGCGGGCATGAAGCTCCGGCCCGGATCCTCGCCGTTGATGCGGAACTCGAACGAGTGGCCGCGGACCTCGGGATCGCCGTAGCCGAGCTCTTCGCCGCGGGCCAGCCGGAACTGCTCGCGGACGAGGTCCAGGCCGGTGACTTCCTCGGACACGGGATGCTCCACCTGCAGGCGCGTGTTGACCTCGAGGAAGGAAATGGTGCCGTCGGTGCCGACCAGGAACTCGCAGGTGCCTGCGCCCTGGTAGCCGGCCTCGCGCAGGATGGCCTTGGAGGCGGTGTAGAGGCGCTCGTTCTGCTCGTCCGTGAGGAACGGGGCAGGAGCCTCCTCCACAAGCTTCTGGTTGCGGCGCTGCAGCGAGCAGTCACGGGTGGAGACGACGACGACGTTGCCGTGCGCATCTGCCAGGCACTGGGTCTCGACGTGGCGCGGGGCGTCCAGGAAGCGTTCGATGAAGCATTCTCCGCGGCCGAAGGCGGCTGTGGCCTCGCGGACGGCGGACTCGAACATTTCCGGGATTTCCGAGCGGGTACGGGCAACCTTGATGCCGCGGCCGCCGCCGCCGAAGGCTGCCTTGATGGCCAGGGGAAGGCCGTGCGCATCGGCGAAGTCCAGGACTTCCTGCGCGTTCTTGACCGGGTCGGCGGTGCCGGGAACGAGGGGTGCGCCGACCTTGGCCGCGATGTGGCGGGCCTGCACCTTGTCGCCGAGCTGGGAAATGGCGTGGGGGGAGGGGCCGATCCAGACCAGGCCCGCGTCAATGACGCGCTGGGCAAACTCGGCATTCTCGGAGAGGAAGCCGTAGCCGGGATGGATGGCATCGGCGCCGGACTTGCGGGCGGCGTCGAGGATCTTGCCCATATCCAGGTAGGACTCCGCCGCCGTGCTGCCTTGCAGGGAGTACGCCTCGTCGGCGAGGCGGACATGCAGGGCGTCGCGGTCCGGATCGGCGTAGACGGCAACCGAGGCCAGGCCCTCGTCGCGCGCTGCCCGGATGACACGGACTGCGATTTCGCCGCGGTTGGCGATCAGGACTTTGGTGATGGAACGGGTCTGCTGCGTCTGCTGCGTGTGCTGCGGGTCGCCGGCGGGCGCGGGGTTGAACTGGCTCATTGAATGCACTGGCTCCTTTTGATCTGTTCGGAGCCTAGCGCGATTTTGTGGTCTCCGGCCATAATGCGTGCTGTTTGTGCGTGGGACGGGGCGTTTCATTGTGGGGACCCTACAACGCGGGCGTGCTTCGTGACGGTCTGCGGCGGCGCCGTTCGGGCCTCCCGGCGGCGCACTAATCCTGCACAGCGGGATGGCGGTGGCCGGTTATGCCCAGTAGGACCCGCCAATGTGCCGAAAGCCCGATGGCGAATGATTTATGGAAGCATGAGACTGCCACGGCCACTCCCTGATGCTCTGCGCGGACAGCCCTTTACCCTGGTCGAAGCGAAAGCGCTGGGGGTGGGGATCGAGCGGCTTCGTGCTTCCGATCTCCGCGTTCCCAGCCGCTCCATCCGGGTCCCCCGCGGTGAACTCCGGGATCTCGCAGACAGCTGCAGACCGTACCTTGAGCTGGCGCCGGGTGCAGTCATCAGCCATGTCACAGCGGCGCGGCTGCACGGGCTGGCGCTGCCTCGACGGTTCGCGGACGAGCCGGTGCTGCATCTGAGCCGTCGACCGGGACAAGGAATGCCGCGAAGGCGCAATGTGGTGGGTCATCGCCTCGACCTGGCCCCTCGGGAGCAGAGTGTGCTGCGGGGCCTGCCCGTGACCGGAATAGCCCGAACCTGGTTGGACCTTGCCGGCATGCTGTCGCAGGAGGAGCTCATTGTGATGGGAGACCAGATCGTGAGCGCCCACCGTCGCAGCTTTGGTCCGCCACGCATGGCGCTCGTCCCCTTGGAAGAACTGAAGAGATACCTTGCCGGCAAGGATCGCGTCGCCCATATCAGGAAGTGCCGCTCTGCTTTGGACCGCGTTCGCGTAGGCGTGGACTCGCCGCCCGAGACTGTGCTGCGGCTGATGCTGTCGGCCGATCCGGAGTTGCCCGAGTTCCTACCGAACGTGGCCCTGTGCGATGACACGGGGGAGGCGCGGATATGGACGGACCTCGGATGCGGGGAATTCCGGACCTGCCTGGAGTACGACGGCGCTCACCACCTCACCCCGGAACAGCAGGCACGCGACCATTACCGGGACCTGAAGACGGCCGAGCTCGGCTGGACGCAGGTGAAAATCAGCAAAACGGATCTCGCTCAGGGTCGACGCAGTGTCCAGGCAAAGGTACGCCGTGGTCTGGCGATGGCAGGGTGGCGGCGTCCATAACGACCATAACGGCGGCAGCCCATGCTCATCCGTAGTACAGATAACGGGCTTCCCGGGGCGGGATAGGCCCGTTATCTGTACTACCGACCACGGCGACGGGTGGGATAGGCCCGTTATCTGTACTACCGTCGACGGGGCGGGGCGGGATAGGCCCGTTATCTGCACTACCGACGACGGGGCGGGGTGGGATAGGCCCGTTATCTGTACTACCGACGACGGTGCCGGGTCCGGGAACGCCGCTGTGCCACAGGGGGAGCTACAGGTCCCAGAGGTCCGTGATCTTCACGCCGGCACTGGCGAGGAGCTCGCGGAGCATCGACACGGACAGCCCGACCACGGCGTGCGGATCGCCGTCGACCTTTTCAATAAAGGCGCCGCCCAGGGAATCGATCGTGAAGGAGCCGGCCACCTGCAGCGGCTCACCGGTGGCAACGTAGGCGTCGATTTCCTCGTCGGTCAGCTTCGCGAAGTGGACGGACGCGGAACTCACGCCGCCGAGGGTCGCGCCGGAGCCGTCCTCGTCGGTGTCGCGGCAATCCACGAGCCAGTGCCCGGTGTGCAGCACTCCCACGTTGCCGCTCATCCGGCGGATCCGCTCACGCGCGACGTCGGCCTCCCAGGGCTTGCCGTGCGCTTCGCCCTGGAACTCAAAGACCGAGTCGCAGCCGACGACGAGCGAACCGTCAGCCTCGGGCAGCGCAGCAACGGCTTCGGCCTTGGCCCGGGCCAGCAGCAGGGCGGTGTCGTGCGGGTCAGTCAGGCCGTAGCGGGCGGTCACGGCGTCCTCGTCGACGTCGGACACGAGCACGGAGTGGGCAATTCCCGCGTTGGTCAGGAGCTTGGTGCGGGCGGGGGAGGCGGAAGCAAGGATCAGGTTCAGGTCAGTCACCCCTCCAGCCTAGTCCGCAGGCGGAGGGCGGTCGGAATGGGAGGGGGGAACGGGAAAGCCGGCGCCGACTGAGGATCGGAACGGGAAGGCCGGCGCCGGCTGGAGGTCGGAACGGGAAACTTGGGTGAAGTGAGGATCAAACGGAAACGCCGGCGCCGTGAGGGCCTAACGGCAAGGGCGGAGACGCGGAAGGCCGCCCCGGACATCCGGAGCGGCCTTCGTAGGTGATGCAGGGGGAGCGGTCAGCGCTTGTCGGACGACGACGGCGCCGGGCTGGTTGCGCACGCGCCACCGCCTGCTCCGGGCAGGTTGAGTCCTGCAGCCGACGTTCCGTCCGCAGTGGCGGTGGTCGTTCCGTCAGTGGCAGCACCGGCAGCAGCACCAGCCGAAGCACCAGCCGAAGCACCGGCCGGAACCAGCTCCGGGACCTCAACCTCGGTGGAGTCATCGGCGAACGGATCGCCGTTGCGCTTGGCGTTGTACATGTCCAGGTCCAGCAGGCCGTTGCGCTTGGCGACGATCGCCGGGACCACGGTCTGTCCGGCCACGTTGACCGCGGTGCGGCCCATGTCCAGGATCGGGTCGATGGCGAGCAGCAGACCCACGCCGGCCAGCGGCAGGCCCAGGGTGGAGAGCGTCAAGGTCAGCATGACGACGGCGCCGGTGGTTCCGGCGGTTGCGGCCGAACCCAGCACCGAAACCAGGGCGATCAGCAGGTACTCGGTGAAGCCCAGATCGATGCCGAAGAACTGCGCCACGAAAATCGCGGAGACCGCCGGGTAGATCGAGGCGCAGCCGTCCATCTTAGTGGTGGCGCCCAGCGGAACAGCGAAGGAGGCGTAGGCGCGGGAGACGCCGAGGTTGCGCTCGGTGACCCGCTGGGTCAGCGGCAGCGTTCCCACCGAGGAGCGGGAGACGAAGGCCAGCTGGATGGCGGGCCAGGCGCCGGAGAACCACTGGCGGACGGACAGGCCGTGCGCCTTGATCAGTACCGGGTAGACAACAAACAGGACCAGGAACAGACCGATGTAGATGGTCACGGCAAACATGCCCAGCGAGCCGATGGTGTCCCAGCCGTAGGTGGCCACCGCGGTGCCGATCAGGCCGATGGTGCCGACCGGGGCGAGGCGGATGATCCACCACAGAACCTTCTGGATCACGGCCAGAGCTGACGCATTCAGGGCCAGGAACGGTTCAGCGGGCTTGCCCACCTTCAGGGCGGCAATGCCGACGGCGATGGCAATGACGAGGATCTGCAGCACATTGAAGCTGATGCTGGTGCTGACGTCACCGCTCTCCGCAACCTTGGAGCTGGCGCCCAGGCCCAGGAAGTTCCCCGGCACCAGGCCGGTGAGGAATCCGACCCAGCTGCCCTGGCTGCCGGTGAACTCCTTCTCAGGAACGTTTGAGGTGTTGCCCGGCTGCAGAATGACGCCGAGCAGGATGCCGATGACCACACTGATCAGCGCCGTGATGGCGAACCAGAGCAGGGTCTGCCACGCCAGCCGTGCGGCGTTGGAGACAGCACGCAGGTTGGCAATGGAGCTCACGACGGCGGTGAAGATCAGGGGTACGACGGCGGCCTTCAGCAGCGAGACGTAGCTCGTGCCGATGGTGTCCAGTGTGGTGGTCAGCCAGTTGGGCTCGCCGTCGCCGACGGTGCCCATGCTCTTGGCCAACAGGCCCAGCAGCAGGCCCGCCACGAGGGCGGCAATGATCTGCGGTCCGAAGGCGGTGGCCCACCGGGGCAGCCTGCGGCCGGCGGAAGTCTTGGGGGAGGAAGTCTGTGTGGTCACGCTGAAAATACTAGCCGCGGATCATTACCAGACAAGATTGCCCATTGCGAAATGTTACGCCGCAGCCGTTTCCTGTTCCGCGCCGGATAAAGGCAAAACCCCCGGAATGTGGCGGACTACGCCGCATTCCGGGAGTTATTCCCGGCATGCCTGTGAGGAATGTCGCTCCGGGCGGGCGGTGTTACTCGCCGAGCAGCGCCCGCCGCAGGGTGTCCAGCCCGACGGAGCCCAGGGCCAGGGCGCGGGTGTGGAAGTCCTTCTGGTCGAACTCCGCTCCCTCGCGGCTGCGGACCTCATCCCGGATCTGCTCCCAGAGGCGCTGGCCCAGCTTGTACGCCGGCGCCTGCCCGGGCCAGCCCAGGTAGCGGGTGAACTCGAAGTTTAGCTGGCCCTCGGAGATGGCGATGTTCTGCCGCAGGAATTCGTAGCCCTTTTCGGCGGTCCAGGTGCCGGAGCCCCAGCGCTCGGGGACGTCCAGTTCCAGATGTACCCCGATGTCGAAGACCACGCGGGCGGCCCGCATGCGCTGGGCGTCGAGCATGCCCATCTTGTCGCCGGGATCGCTGAGGTAGCCCAGCTCGTCCATCAGCCGCTCGGCGTACAGGGCCCAGCCCTCGCCGTGGCCGGAAACCCAGCAGATGTTGCGGCGCCAGTTGTTCAGCAGCCCGCGGGCTGCCGTCGCCGTCGCGATCTGCAGGTGGTGGCCCGGAACGCCCTCGTGGTAGACGGTGGTGGTTTCCTTCCACGTGGTGAAGGTGTCCTCGCCGGCGGGAACGGACCACCACATGCGGCCCGGGCGGGAGAAGTCGTCGCTGGGGCCGGTGTAGTAGATGCCGCCTTCCTGCGTGGGGGCAATCATGCACTCGATCTGCCGCATCGGCCCGTTGATCTCAAAGTGGGTTCCGGCCAGGTCGGCGACGGCGCGGTCCGCCAGGCCCTGCATCCAGGCCTGCAGCTCGGCGGTGCCGTGCAGCTGGCGTTCCGGATCCTCGTCCAGCAGGCGCATGGCCTCCTCAACCGTCGCACCGGGCTTGATCTGCTCGGCAACGGCCTCCTGCTCCGCGATGATGCGGTCCAGTTCCTCCACGCCCCACTGGTAGGTCTCCTCCAGGTCCACGGCGGATCCGAGGAAGCGGCGGGACATCAGGGCGTAGCGCTCCCGGCCCACGGCATCCTTTTCGGGTGCGACGGGAAGCAGCTCGGTTTCCAGGAAGGACGCCAGTCCGCGGTAGGCGGCGCGGGCGGAGTCGGCGCCGGCCCGCAGCTCGGCCATGAGGCCCTCCGGGAGGGATCCGCCGTCGGGCAGTGCGGCGTTGGAGGCATAGTCGTCAAAGAAGCCGCCGTCTTCGGCGTACTTGGCGGTCTGCTCCATGACAATCTGCACCTGGCGGCTGGCGGGCAGCAGCCCGCGCTCCTTGCCGGCCCGCAGCGAGGTCATGTAGCCGGAGACGGCGTCGGCGACGTTCTGCAGCCGGCCGCAGATGTTCTGCCAGTCCTCCACCGTGGCGGTGGGCATCAGGTCAAAGATCGAGCGGATTTCCTGCGCCGGCGAGGCAATGTTGTTCAGATTCGACAGGTTCCAGCCGGATTCGTGGATTTCCAGTTCAAGGCCCAGGCGCTCGTGCATGGCATCGAGGGTGACGCGGTCGACGTCGTCGGACGGCTGCAGGCCGTCGAGGCGTTCCAGCGTCTCCCGGATGGCTTCGGCGCCGGATTCCAGGCCCGCGGGGGAGTAGTCGGCGTACTCGGTTTCATGCCCGGGGATGCCCAGGGATGTGGCGAGGGACGGATCCAGCTGCAGCAGAGTCTCGGTGAAGGCATCGGCAACGGCGTCGATGGCGGTCGGCTGGCGGTACTGCGCGCCGGCGAAGGACAGGGGATCTGATGAAGGAGTCTGTTGGGTCACAGGTGAAGCCTAACGCCAACTTTGCGTTCACCAAGTTTTTCCAGCGGGCAGGCGTAACGTGCGCCGCCGCCGCGGGCCGGCGGAGGCCCGGGCCGGCTCAGCGGAAGCTGCGCCGCCAGGAACCGGGTCCGGGCTTGGGTGCCAGGCTCAGCATCCGCCGCCGGTTCCAGATCCGGCGCGCGGACTCGGGCGTGGTGCGCGGGGCGTCGCCGTCGGTGCTCAGGCCCATGACGACGGCGGTGAGCGCCGCGAGCTCCTCGGCCGACGGATTGCCGCCCAGGACGGAGAACAGCGGCGGCTGCGGCGCGGCCGGCTCCGGCGCCCGGTCCCAGGGATCCGGCAGTTCCCAGGCCGTCACAGCGGGATGTTCCCGTGCTTCTTGGCGGGCAGGGCGGCACGCTTGTCGCGCAGGGCCCGCAGCCCGCGGATCAGCTGCAGCCGGGTTTCCGAGGGGGCGACGACGGCGTCCACGTAGCCGAGCTCTGCGGCCTGGTAGGGGTTGAGCAGCTCTTCCTCGTACTGAGCGATGTAGTCCGCGCGTGCCTGCTCAACGCTTTCACCGGCGTCGGCCGCTGCCTTGAGCTGGCCGCGGTAGAGGATGTTCACCGCGCCCTGGGCTCCCATGACCCCGATCTGCGCGGTGGGCCAGGCCAGGTTCAGGTCCGCGCCGAGCTTCTTGGAGCCCATCACGATGTAGGCTCCGCCGTACGCCTTGCGGGTGATGACGGTGAGCTTGGGAACGGTGGCCTCAGCGTACGCGTAAAGCAGCTTCGCGCCGCGCCGGATGATGCCGTTGAACTCCTGGTCCGTGCCCGGCAGGAAGCCCGGAACATCCACGAAGGTCAGGATAGGGACGTTGAAGGCGTCGCAGTTGCGGACAAAGCGGGCTGCCTTTTCGGAGGCGGCAATGTCCAGGGTGCCGGCGAACTGCATCGGCTGGTTGGCGACGATGCCTACGGTGTGGCCCTCAACGCGGCCGTAGCCGATCATGACGTTCGGCGCGTAGAGGGACTGCATCTCGAGGAAGTGGCCGTCGTCGAGCACCTGCTCGATCACCGTGCGCATGTCGTACGGCTGGTTAGCGGAGTCGGGAATCAGCTCATCGAGGGCGAGGTCGCCGTCGTTCAGTTCCATGTCCTGTGAGAAGGCGGCCAGCGGCGCTTCGGCGAGGTTATTGGAGGGCAGGAAATCCAGCAGCTCGCGGACAAACTCGATGGCGTCCTCTTCGTCGGAAGCCAGATACGTGGAGGTGCCGGTGTTGGCGTTGTGCTGCCGCGCGCCGCCGAGGGTTTCCATGTCCACGTCCTCGCCGGTCACGGTCTTGATGACGTCGGGTCCGGTGATGAACATGTGGCTGGTTTTGTCCACCATGACCACATAGTCGGTGAGCGCGGGGGAGTAGGCGGCGCCGCCGGCGGACGGGCCCATGATCAGCGAAATCTGGGGGACGACGCCGGAGGCATGGACGTTGTTGCGGAAGATGTCGGCGAACATGGCCAGCGAAGCCACGCCCTCCTGGATGCGGGCGCCGCCGCCGTCGAGGATGCCGACGACGGGGCAGCCGTTGCGCAGGGCGTGTTCCTGGACCTTGACGATCTTTTCGCCGTTGACCTGGCTCAGCGAGCCGCCGTACACGGTGAAGTCCTGGCTGTAGACGGCGATCGGGCGGCCGTCGACTGTGGCGTAGCCCGAGACCAGGCCGTCACCCAGCGGCTTCTTCTTTTCCATGCCGAAGGCGGTGGAGCGGTGGACCGCCAGGGCGTCGAGCTCGACGAAGGATCCGGCATCAACCAGCATCTCGATGCGCTCGCGGGCGGTGTGCTTGCCGCGGGCATGCTGCTTATCGACGGCTGCCTGGCCGGAGGGCATTTCAGCCTGCGCCTGGCGGCGGCGGTACTCAGCGATCTTGCCGGCTGTTGTCTGCAGATCAAGGTCCTGGTCGATGCTCATCTGGTCTCCGGAGTGCTGAGTGGATGGGGCGGTCACAGCGCGTTAAGTAGGAATTGCACAAAGCGCACGGCAATTAGTCCAGTCTAGTGAGGCCCCGCGCCGGGTCCCGGTGTAGGGATCCTACAATTTCGCGCTGCTGCTCTTGGCCGCCGAGGGTGCCGGGGCCGGGGCGGCAGGCGTTTCCGGCGCCCTTTCGGGTGCCGCTGCGGTTCCCTCTCCGGGCTCCTGCGGGCAGTGTTTCCCCCGGGTCTGCGGGCGATGTTCCGGCGGCTGTGTGAAGGAAGTCCCGCGTAACAGTGACGGTGTCGTGAAAGGATTCTTCCGGCCTGCAGCGGGTGCGGGTCCCTGTTCCGGTGAGGAGACTCTGCGCGTGTTTGATACGGACTTTTGGCTGGTGGTCCAAACTGCTGCGCTGGTCACGGCCGGCTTCGGCGTGTGGATCCTGGCGCGTGCCTGCTGGGACTACGCCGGGCTGCCTTCCGTCCAGGATGCGTACCTGCAGGCGGTTGAGGAGCGGCTGCAGGAGCTGGATCCGGTGCGGCCGGTCCCCGCCTTCGGGCTTCGGGCGGTGCTGGCCCGCGGCAGTGTGTCACGGGGCGGCTTCAGTACGCCGTCGGGCCCGGACGCGCCGTCGGAGGAGACCGACGCGCCGCCGCTGAAGTCCGGCAGTGCGCCGTCGGGCCCTGACGCGCCGTCGCGCCCCCTGGGCCGGAGGGACGCGGACTATCTTCGCCGGACCCGGCGAGCCCTGCGGTCCCGCCCCTCGCCGGCGGAGCGTGCCGCCTCGCAGCAGGCACTGCTGCGGCTGCTGAACCGCCCTGCACTGGAGACCGCCGAGCGGCACGCCGCCGACCACGCGGCCTCCGCCCTCGTGACGGCTGTCGCCGCTGCCGGCACGGTGGGAGAGCTCGCCGGAACCCGGAAGATGCTGCGTGCCTCCGCCGCCCGGTTGCTGCGCCGTGAGATTCCGCGGCGTTTTGTGGCGGCCTTCCTGCCGGGAATGGCCCGGTATCTGGATTTTGTGGGCCGCGGCAGCTCCCTCGGCCTGGCAGCCGGTGTCCTGCTGGCAGGCGGCCTGGCTGGCAATGCCGACCTGGTGGGTGCCCTGACCTCGGTGTGCGGCGTGGCCGGGGCGGTCATTTTTACGCTGACCGTGATCCGCTGCGAGTCCCGGTCCTGGCCCGCCGGCGAATCCGGCCTGTGGCTTCGGGCCGCGCGCCGTTATCCGCAGGCCTTCTTTCTGCTGCGGCTGGCACTGACCACCGCTGCGGTGCTGCTTGGCGTGCATCTGGTGCGGACGTAGCCCGGCCGAAACACGATGTTACTGGTCAGTAACATAAGCGGCGGACATGTATTAGCCTGTTCCCATGACCTCTCTCACTCCTGTTGCCCAGACCCGTTCCCTTGCCGGCCGCACCATCCTGATGTCCGGCGGCAGCCGCGGCATCGGTCTGGCCATCGCTCTGCGCGCAGCGGCCGACGGCGCGAACATCGCCATCATGGCCAAGACCGCCGAGCCCCACCCGAAGCTGCAGGGCACGGTCTACACCGCGGCCGAGCAGCTGGAGGCAGCCGGCGGCAAGGCCCTGCCGATCATCGGGGATGTGCGGAACGACGACGACGTCACCCGCGCCGTCGCCGAAACGGTGGAGCGCTTCGGGGGCATCGACATCGTCGTCAACAACGCCTCCGCCATCGACCTGCGGAACACTGACGACGTCACCATGAAGAGCTACGACCTGATGGCCGACATCAACGTCCGCGGCACCTTCATGCTCTCCAAGTTCTCCCTCGACGCCCTGCGCCGCTCGGAAAACCCGCACATCCTCACGCTGTCCCCGCCGCTGAATCTGGATCCGAAGTGGGCCGGCTCCTACCTTGCCTACACCATGGCCAAGTACGGCATGTCGATGACCACGCTGGGCCTGGCGGAAGAGCTGAAGAACGACGGCGTCGCGGTGAACTCGCTCTGGCCCGTCACCGCGATCGACACCGCCGCCATCCGCAACCTCGGCGGCGAAACCATGGCCGCCGCCTCGCGCAGCGCCGACATCATGGCCGACGCGGCGCACGCCGTCCTCACCCGCTCCAGCCGCGAGGCCACGGGCAACTTCTACACGGACGAGCAGGTCCTGCGCGAAGAAGGCATCACCGACTTCCGCCCCTATTCCCTCGGCGCGCCCGAAGACAAGCTCATGCAGGACTTCTTTCTCTAAGGACGGGGGAAGGCCCGGCCGGCCAGGAGGCGCCGGGCCGGCCGGATGCCACGGCTGACAATTCCAGCCGTGGCACGGCCGGGAGGCGGCGGTGCCACGGCGGCGCCGGGCCGCGCCCACCGGTGGCCGGGACCGGCAGGCGGGAATGTCCGGCACCCCGCGTAAGATCGGAAGCATGCATTTGCGTTACTCCAGCATGGAAAGACCAGGGCTTGACCAGGAGCGTCTCCGGACCGCGCTCGTGGCGCCGCAGGGACCCCTGCCCCGGCTGGATGTCGTGGCCGAAACGGGCTCCACCAATACGGACCTCGCCGACGAGGCGCGGCTCCGTCCCTCGGACGTGCCGGACCTGTCGGTCCTGACAGCAGAGATGCAGACCGCCGGCAAGGGACGGCTGGGCCGGAGCTGGATCGCCCCGCCGCGCTCGTCCCTGTTTGTCAGTGTCCTGCTCCGTCCGGTGAACGCCGCCGGAAGGCCGCTGCCCACCCAGTCCTACGGCTGGCTTTCCCTGCTGGCTGCGCTGGCACTGTCCGAGTCGGTGGCCCGCCGCACCGGCGTTGAGGCCCGCTTGAAGTGGCCCAACGACGTCATGGTGGACGGGCGCAAGCTGGCCGGGGTCCTGGCGCAGCTGGTGATGGATTCCAGCGGCGCGCCTCCCGCCGTCGTCGTCGGCGCAGGCATGAATGTCTCGCTGACCGACGAGGACCTGCCCGTCCCCACGGCCACCTCGCTGCTGATGGAGTACGCCTCCACCACCGACCGCAACATTCTTCTCGAGGATTATCTGCGCGAACTGACCGGTAAATACCGGGAGTTCTGCGCCGTCGACGGCGATGCCTCGGCGGCGTGGGCGGACGGGACGTCGCTGCTGGAAAAAATTACGTCACGGATGGTCACGCTGGGCCAGGAGGTTCGGGCGGAACTGCCCGGCGGAAAAACCCTGACCGGGCGTGCCGTCGCCCTGGACGCTTACGGATCGCTGATCCTGGTTGACGAACTCGGCGATCGCCATGCGGTCGTGGCCGGCGACGTGGTGCACCTGCGCGCCGTGCAGGCGTGAGCGTCCGGCTGAACCTGGCGCCGGGGGAACGCATCATTGTGGCCAGCCGCCCGCACGCCCGCCAGCTGGTGTGGCCCGTTGTCCTGGCTGTCCTCGTGTGTGCCGCCGCCGGTTTTGTCTACGGGTATCTGGACCGCGACTCGCTGCCCGGGCAGGTTGCCGACTGGCACGCGTACCTGCAGGCCTCCGTCGTCGCCGTTGCCGCGGTGCTGCTGGCCCGGTTCAGCCTGCCGCCGGTGCTGCGCTGGGCCTTTGCGCGGTATATCGTGACGAACCGCCGGCTCATCCACCGGCAGGGCGTGCTGCGCCGGAGGGAACGCGAGCTGGCGCTGGCCTCGGTCTTTCAGCTGGAGGCGTGGCAGACCGTGACGGACCGGATGCAGCGTTCCGGGACGCTGGCGGTGGACGTCGGCTATGACCGGGTGGTCCACTACGAACACGTTCCCGAGGTCCACAAGTTCAAAGCCATAGTGCTGGCCGCCATAGGGGAGCTGCCACTGACGGCCATGTTTGATGGTGTAGATATGGAAGGAGATGGGGATTACGACTACGAAGGGAGGGGAGATGAGTGAGGAAGGCCGCGACGCCGAACCGGCAGCGGACCCTGAGCCCATGACCCTGTCCATGCCCGCCGTTTCTCCCCGGGCCCGGCCCTCCGCCGGCGGGTCCTCCGACAACGGGTCCGGCAACGGATCCGACAAGGCCGGGCGGTCGCCCGGCGAGGCGGGCACTTCGGGTGCAGCGTCCTCAGGCGCAGCCTCGACGGCAATCGACCGGGAAGACGTGCGCAGGCTCGAAGCGCAGCTGATCGGCGGCCCGCGAACGCTCAAACGGCGCGAGGCAGCCGCCGAGGCAGGCGTGTCGCTGCTCTCGGCCCGCAAGCTCTGGCGGGCGATGGGCTTCCCCAACCTCGACGACGACGCCGTGTTCTTCACCGAGCAGGACCGGGAGGCCCTGACCACGGTGATTGAACTGGTCCGCGACGAGCAGCTCACCGAGGAAGCGGCAATCTCGATCATGCGCTCCATCGGCCAGATGACCGACCGCATGGTGGTCTGGCAGGTCGAAGCGCTGGTGGAAGAAATGGTGGTCCAGCGCGGAATCCCCGACGCCGAAGCCCGCAAGGCGCTGGTGGCAGCCCTTCCGGCGCTGATCGAGCCCCTGGAAAAGACGCTGGTCTACGCCTGGAAGCGGCAGATGAACTCTGCGGTGCAGCGTCTGGCGCTGCGGGCCGAAGCCGGGCTGGCCAGCCATGACGGCTCCGCCTCGGATGACAATCCGCTGCCGCTGGCACGCGCCGTCGGCTTTGCCGACCTGGTCTCCTACACCTCCCTGTCGCGCCAGATGAATGAGAAGACCCTGGCCCATATGGTCCAGCGCTTCGAGCACAAGTGCGCCGAGATCATTTCGGTGGGCGGCGGCCGGCTGGTCAAGACCATTGGAGACGAAGTGCTCTTCAACGCGGAGACGCCCGAGGCCGGAGCGGAGATTTCGCTGGCGCTGGCCAAGGCGTTTACGGAAGATGACCTGCTGCCGGCGGCACGCGTGTCCCTGGTCTGGGGGCGGGTGCTCTCGCGGCTGGGTGACATTTACGGACCGACCGTGAACCTGGCCTCGCGGCTGACGTCGCTCGCCGAGCCCGGCACCGTCCTGACTGACGCCTCAACGGCCGCTGCACTGCGGAACAACGACAGGTTTGTGCTCATTCCGCACCAGCCGCGCAACGTGCGCGGATTCGGTGAAATCCACCCGGTGACCCTTGCCCGGGGCACCGGCCCGGGCCTGATCCTCGACTGACCGGCACGGTCCCGCTGCCGGACGAGGGCAGCGGCACAGAGGCTTGCCAGCCTGTCTTCGGCGGAGGCCCAGCGCATTCCGCTAGGGTAAGCAGGAGAAATGCGTAATATGTGTCACTACTGTGGACCACCACAGCGGGCAGCTTCCGGATAGGGCGTGAATGAACTCCGACGAAACGACATCCCCGGTCTTGGACATCCGGGCAGTCTTTGGGTACGCCTCCCACCGCGGCCTGCGACGGGACCAGAACGAGGATTCGCTGATTGCCGCGGACCCCGTCTTCGCCGTCGCGGACGGCATGGGAGGCCACGAAGCCGGTGAAGTGGCCAGCAGCATCTGCGTCCGCACGCTGGGCGAGGCGCCGTTCATCGGCGAGCATCTGCCCGACGTCGGAGCCTCCGACCTTCAGCTGCTGCTCCGTGAAGCCGACGCCGGCATCAGGGAAGCGACCGGGGGACGCGCCGGGACCACCCTTACCGGGGCCGTCCTCGTCCGCGACGACTCGGGCCGGCCCTGCTGGCTGGTCTTCAACGTGGGGGACTCCCGGACGTACCGCCTGACCGGCGGGGGACTGGAGCAGATCACTGTGGACCACAGCGAGGTCCAGGAACTGGTGGACATGGGCCAGATTACGCCCGATGAAGCACTGATCCATCCCCGCCGCCACGTAGTGACGCGGGCCCTGGGAACGGGCAACGACACCGAGGCCGACTACTGGCTGATTCCGGTGGAGCCCGGCGACCGCCTGCTGGTGTGCTCGGATGGGCTGACCGGAGAGGTCAGCGACGCGCAGCTGCAGCAGATCCTGTCCTCCGTCACCAATCCCCAGGATGCCTGCGCGTCCATGGTGGACGCAGCCCTGCGCTCCGGAGGCCGCGACAACATCACCGTCCTGGTAGTCGACGTCGAGGGTTCCCTCGAGCACAGTGTGCCGGCCGCCGCGGCCCTTCCCGGCGCAGCGGATCCCCAACCTGCCCCGGGAAACGCCGACTCGTGACCGGTGTGCCGGCGGGTCCGGCCGGCACCGCTCTGCCGGGCCGCTAGGGAGCGACGGCATGGCGGCCAATCCCCACGCGGTGAACGCTACGGCCCGGCAACGCCTTGGCGCCAAGTTCATTGACGCTGCCCCCGTCCTGCTGATGGCCGTGCTGGTGTTCGGCGGCGTGCCGGGGCCGGCGGCCGGAGAGAACCGCGGTTTCGCTTTCACCTCCGTTGCCGTCATGGCGGCTGCAGCCTACGGCGTCTGGCTCTGGCTCTGGGAAGCCCGCACCGGCAAGACCCCCGGCAACTTGGCTGCGGGTATTCGCACTACTGACGAAGCCGGGCACGCCCCGGGGCTGCTGGGAACCTTCCTGCGCGGAATGCTGCTGATCCTGTCAGCGGTTACCGTGGCCGGCCCGCTGGTGGTGCTGATCTCCAACATCTGGGATTCCAACGGTCAGCGCCAGGGATGGCATGACAAGGCCGCGCACACGCTTTCCGTAGACGTCCGGGCCGGGCGGAACCCGCTGACGACCGGCGGGCTGCTCCCCTTCCCCGGCGCCGCCGGCACTGCCCGTGCCGCCGGCGGGTCCGGGGCGTCCGGAGCGTCCGGGGCGTCCGGAGCAGCTGGTCCCGGCTGGCTTCCCCCGGCCGCCGAATAGGCTTACGTCACCCCGCGCCGGCCGGCATGAGCGCTTTGCCGGCCCGGACCGGTGCCGGCCGTCACCCCGCACCGGTCAGAACGCGGCTCTCGTCATCGTTGTGGAACAGCTGGAGCACCTGGACCGGTTTGCCCGGCTGGATCAGCTGAGCCCGTCCCGGCGGCAGCGTTCGGGCCCTGATGCCGTTAATCAGCGTCCCCTCGGCACGGTCGCCGGAGAGAATCAGGGCGGCGCTGCCGGAATCACGCAGCGAGGTGAAGAACGCCTCGTACATGCCCCGGCTGGCCCCGCGCACTCTCCGGGACAGGACTGCATGCAGGCCGATTTCCGGTGCCAGCGGCAGGAACGGCGTCAACCGGCTCAGCGGCGATGATCCGCCGGCGGTCAGGACGTCGTAGTCGTCAATCACGAGCACGATGCGCGGCAGCCCGGCCAGCTCCTCCGGAGCCGCAGTGCTGCGTTTCTGCAGTTCCCCGGCGACGGCGGCGGCGAGCTGGTCAGCCAGTGCGGCACTCGTGGCGTAGCCGCCCAGGGACTCGGCCGGGACTTCGCCGGTGAGGCTGCGGCGCGGGTCGAAGACGGCGAAGACAATTCCGTCGGGAAGGTGCTGATCCAAAAGCCGGCGGATCACCGAGCGCATAACGTTGGTCTTGCCGGCGCCGTCGTCGCCCATGACCAGCAGATGCCGTTCCCTGCCGTGAAGGTCCAGGATTTCCGTTCCCAGGTCGGTCTCCCTTAGGCCCAGCGGAACCGAGGCCTCAGCCTCGGGGGTGGGCGCGGCGCCCGCGGAGACAACGGCGGGCAGAACCCTGACCTGCATCGCCCGTTCCAAGGTTGATGCCGCCACTGCCGTAACCAGTTCCCGCAGACCTTCAGTGGCGGATCCGCCGTCGGGGTCCGAGTCCAGCCGCGGCAGCGCAAAGTGCCCCTGCAGTTTGCGGTCCATCAGGGCCCGGCCGGGGCTGTCCGTGCTCACCGCCTCCGCAAGCTTCCGGCCGTGGGCGGACTCGCCGGGATCGGCGAGCCGGAGCTCAACCCGGTTGCCGAAGAAACTCTGCTGGGAGATCCGGATCTCGTTCATCCGCGAGCAGGTGGCGATCACATGGATGCCGTAGCCGGCGCCGCGGCTGATCAGGCCGTGAACAGCCTTTTCAATGTCCTCGAATTCATCGCTGAGCTGTCCGTATCCATCCAGGACCAGCACGATGTCGGCGCTGGGCAGCTCGGGGATTTCCCCGGCCAGGCACCGCCGGCGCAGGGTTGGCAGCGAATCCACCTGGTATTTCTCGAACACATGCTCGCGGTGGGCGAGCATGGCCAGGAGTTCATCCACGGTCCGCCGAACCACTTCCCGGTTGGTGCGCACCGCCACGCCGCCCACGTGCGGCAGCCCTTCCAGCGGCAGCAGGCTGCTGCCGAGCAGGTCAATGGCGTAGATGCCCACCTCGGCCGGGCTGTGCGTCAGCGACAGTGCGGCCACAATGGTGCGCAGGGCGGTGCTCTTGCCGGTCTGCGGCCCGCCGACGATGGCCGCATTGCCGCCGTTGGAGGCAAGATCCAGCTCCCAGATTCCCTGCCACTGCTTGGCCGGGTCATCCAGCAGGCCCACCGGGACCCGCAGCGACCCGCCGCTGGCCAGCCGCAGCCCCTTGTCATCGGAGAATCCGCCGGCAGCCCGGTCCAGCGAAATGCCGCGGGGCAGGGGAGGGAGCCAGATGGGGGCAACAGCCCGCGGGAACGCGGACAGGGTCTTCATGAGCGTAGAGAGGACGGTAGGCCCCGTGGTGCGTTTGGAGGACGGCGTCGACGACGGCGCAGCCGCGGCCCCGCCGCCGCCGGCACCGCCCTTGCCGGTCTGGTCACCCGCCGGCGCCGCCAGGGACGCGGCGTACCGCGGAACCGGCAGGACCGGCGGCTGGTCGTCCTTTCCGGCAGGCCCCTCGTCCTGCTGTGCGGACTCGAGCGGACCGGACACATACCCCGCCTTGAACCGGGTATAGGTGGTGATGTCCACCTTCAAGTAGCCGAACCCGGGAACGGGCGGCAAATGAAAGGCATCGGGGGTGTCCAGAACCGTCCGGGATTCCGCTTCGGAGAGGGTGCGCAGTCCTATCCGGTAGCTGAGGTAGGTGTCCAGGCCGCGCAGCTTTCCACCTTCGATCCGCTGGCTGGAGAGCAGCAGGTGAACCCCGATGGAACGTCCGATGCGGCCGATGGAGAGGAAGAGCTCGATGAAATCCGGGCGGGCTGTGAGCAGTTCGCCGAACTCGTCGATGATCACCACCAGATGCGGCAGGGGCGCCAGTTCCCGGCCGCTGGCCTTCAGTTCCTGCCGGTGCAGCTGGTAGTCCGTGATGTTGGCGAGGTTGCCGGCCGCCTTGAGGACTTCCTGGCGCCGCTGGATTTCCCCTGCGAGGCTCGCATAGACGCGCTCGATCAGGCTGACGTCGTCGGACAGGTTGGTGATGACGCCGGCTACCTGCGGCGCGCCGGCAAACGGTGCGAAAGTGGCGCCGCCCTTGTAGTCCACCAGCACCATGGCCAGGACCTCGGGGGAGTGGGTGGCCAGCAGCCCCACCACCATGCTGCGCAGCATCTCGGATTTGCCTGACCCGGTGGCACCCACGCAGAGGCCGTGCGGTCCGTGGCCGAACTGTGCCGACTCCTTCAGATCCAGCAGCGCCGGGCGGCCGCGGTCGTCCGGCCCCAAGGGCACCCGCAGGAAATCAACCTCGCCGCGGGGCTTCCACAGCCGCCGGATGTCCGCCTCGTCCAGATTGGCAGACAGGCCCAGCATTTCCAGGAAGCCCTGGGCGTTCTCGGACGTGTCGTGTTC
This sequence comes from Arthrobacter sp. Z1-15, assembly GCF_054792395.1. Classification (NCBI taxonomy): domain Bacteria; kingdom Bacillati; phylum Actinomycetota; class Actinomycetes; order Micrococcales; family Micrococcaceae; genus Arthrobacter; species Arthrobacter sp. Z1-15. The sequence goes on from NZ_CP096454.1 coordinate 1,114,885, forward strand.
CAGCGAGTCCGGGGACAGGCGCAGCGGTGCCAGCTCCCGTGCGAGGGCCTCCGCCAGCGGTACCGGAAGCGTGTCCAGGGTTCCGCGTTCGACGGTGGGATTCACCGGATCCTCGCGGTAGTTTTCCAGCATGAAGGTCCCGCCGGGTGCCTCGCTGATCCGCACCGCCACCTCGCCCGGTTCCTGCTGCCGGTCGGCGACGAGGAAGAGCGTTGTGATGCCCAGGGAAGCAGCGGAGGCCTGCTGGTCCGGCAGCTGCAGCTCCGCCGGAAGCACGCCGTACGAGTCGCTGACCACCAGCAGCCGTGGAAGCGAGGTGCCGACGCCGCCGCGCAGGAAGTTCTTGCGGGATTCAGCGGCCAGGGAGGAGCGGTTGTGCAGGTCCTCGGAGAGCACGTCAACCAGCGCACCGGCTGAGGGGGCGAGCCGCCGGACCGGGCCCGTTGCGTGGGCGGTTTTCTGATCCGCCAGGTGCGGCAGCCACGTGGCCCATTCCCATTCGTCCCGCCGTTCCTCCGGCACGAGCAGCGCCAGATGAAGGTCTTCGGGGGAGTGGAACGCGGCGGCTTCGGCGAGCAGGAGCCGGGCCACCGAGGTCACGAAGCCGCGCGAGCCCACCACCGAAACGTTGCCGGCGCAGTCCAGCGGTACGGTGAGCGGCAGCTCCGGACTGGATTCGTACCGCCGCTTGAGGATTTCCAGCTCGGTGGTCATGAAGGTGTCCGTTTGGGCGAGCGCCGATCCGGCATTCATGATGTTGACGTCACGGTTGCGGCGCGAACCGGTTCCGATCCGCACGTGCAGGAAGTCTTCATTGGAGCGGCGCCGCTCCCAGATCCGGCGCGGGTCGCGGAGGATGTCAAAAAGGGCGTCCGGGGGCGGGCTGGCGGCCCGCGCGATCGCAAGGGCCGCCAGCGCATCGGCCCGGAGGGTGGCCCGTGAGCGTTCCAGATACTCCAGATAGTTTTCCCGCTGTTCCCGGCGCTGCTTTCCCTGCCGGCCGCGCTGGCTCAGCAACATGATGACCGAGGCGATGATCGTGACGATCATCATCAGGGCACCCACGGCTGCCAGCGGAGACCCGCGAAAAAGCATCATGACGGTCATCGAGACCCCCGCTCCGAGCAGGGGGACCAGGGACATCATGTTCATGCCGCTTTTGCCGCCTTCGATCGACGGCGGGGCATCCAGAGTGAATGCATCGATGGTTCGCGCCGGGGCTGTGGTGCGTGCGGGACGGTGCAGGATTTTTGTGCTCACGGGTACACGTTTCGTCGTGCTGGCTGCTCCCCGGGGCGCCGGCTTCCCGGGGTGGGGGCGGCTGCGGAAAGAACCCGGGAAGCCACTACCACGGCCTCGATCCGGGTGCGGCGGGAGAGCAGGGAAGGATCGACTTCGACACCTGCTGCCAGGTGCCGGTCGTGACCCAGATGGACCGTCTCCACGCCGGCCCGGAGCAGGCGTCCGGTTTCCCGCGACGCCCTGAGCATGTCGCCGGCGGGTTGGGCCACGAGCACCAGCAGCGGGACGCCGGAGAGTCCGGGAGAGTGCCGCCAGGCTTCGGAGTACTCGAGGGCGTCTTCCAACCCGGCCACGCTGGCCGGTGTTACGAAGACCGCCAAATGGGAGTTCGCCACCGCCCACAGCACCGCCGGGTCCGTGAGCCCCGGGCCGCAGTCGAAAAGGGTGATGGGGCAGTAACGGGAGATGACCCGGGACATCCGTGAGGCGCCGTCGGGCACGTCCTGACCGGTCTCTTCACCGGCTGCACCGGGCCCCGGCGGTGCAGCAGCGCCGTCCGGAGTCCAGGCGGGCGGGACCAGCGGGCCTGCGGGGGTCCAGGTCCCGGCGGAAGGGCGCGGGACGCCGTCTGCAGCGCGTTCCAAGGTTCGGCGCCGGCCGGTGACGAGCAGATTTGCCGGCTCCGCGGCCGTCAGGAGGGCGGCGAGTCCGCGCAGCGAGTCCGGAGTACCCGTCCGCAGCCGGGCGGCTGCCGTTTCCAGCGGCGGCGCGTGGGGGACTCCGAGTCGCAGCCCCAGCGTTCCGGCTCCGGGAGCCAGGTCGACGGCGGCAACGGTGTCCGTGCGCATGGCCGCGTAGATGCGTGCCAGCAACGCTGACACGGTGGTCTTGCCTGCCCCGCCGCGGGTGCCCACCACGGCGATGCGGCGCCCCGTCGTGACGGGCAGCTGGGTTCCCGCGGCTGCTTCCGCCAACCGCTGCGGATAGTCATCGCCGCGGAACAAATCCGCGGAGCCTGCGAGGACCCGGTGCAGGGCGGATTCCGCGGGCCGGGTCCGCAGCACCCTCCGCATCCGCTGGGCAGCGGATTCGAAGCCGTCAACCGAACTGCGGGCCGGGTCGCCGTACGGTTCCGGCTGGGGCGGGGACATCTTGGTGCCCTGCATCAGAAGCTCCCCAGGAGCTGGCCGAACACACCGAAGAGCCCCACAGCCAACGGCACCGACGCCAGGATCGCAGCGGACTCCACCCGCTTGGCCAGGAGACGGAAACGGGCTTGGGTGTGATCCGGGAACGTGGTTGTCAGTGCAACGGCGGCACCCGCCGCGGTTCCCAGAACGGCCAATCCCACAGCCCAGGCCTGGTCCGGGAGGAAGCGCAGCGCAGCCAGCGTGGCGGCTGCCAGCCCGACGGCGGCAGCCAAGTACAGGGCAACGCGCTGCGGCGCCAGCGGAAAGGAACGGGTCCGCAGGAACAGGGCCAGCGTCAGGGCCAGCAGCAGGGGGAGTGTCCAGTGCTGGCGGCTGGTATCGGTGCCGAGCAGCCACAGGCCGGGAGCCAGGGAGAGCGCCGTAACGACAGTGCCCAGCGTCAGGGTGCTGTGGGCTGCTGCCACGGCTTCGACGGCGTCGGTACGGGCAATAGGACCGCCCTTGGCCCGTTGATCATCCAGGGTGGCCAGTCCGGAGGAGGCAAGGGCCAGTTTGGGCAGCAGCCCCAGAAGCAGTGCACTTGCCAGGGCTGCGAGGGCTCCGGTCCGTACGGAATCCCCGGCAAGGGCACCGGCGGCAGTCCACAGCCCGGCAGCCAGGGCCAATATGGCCGCACCGCTGAACCAGGCGCGGGGCCGGGCGGCGCCGGCCCCCAGCGAGGCGAGCGTCAGTACGGACAATCCGGCCAGTGCCAGTGCGGCAGATGGAAGGCGTTCCTGAACACCGCCATACAGGTGGAGGGCTCCGCCCAGCCCGGTGAGCCAGCCTGCCGCAAGCAACGCGGAGCCGGCGGCGGTGCGGCGAGGCGGACGGTTTGCCGCTGATCCTGCGGCCAGCCCGAGCAGGGACAGCACAAGCAGCATCCACCATGCTGATTCCGGTGCCAGCGAGGCGAGCAGGATTTCCGCGCCGGCCCAAATTCCCGCTGCCGTAAAGGTGCCTGCCGTGAGGTCCCGCCAGCGGTGGTTCCACCGGCCCGATACCGCTCCCGTTTCACTGACCACCAGATCATTGACGTCGTAGACGACGGCGGCCGGAGGAGCTTCCGAGGCGTTGCAGAGCAGCAGGGACGACCCGTCCAGGACCCGGGCCTGCTCCAGGGAAGCTTCTGCGTTGAGCTCGGTGCCGTCGGGCGCCACCAGGACCTTCGCCGCAACCGCTTCGGCCGGCGGGTCGCCCAGCAGGTTCAGCACCTGCGGAAGGAGCAGGCCGACGGGCTGGTTGGAGGGCAGGAGCAGGTCAACGTGCCTGCGGGAGCCGACGAGAGTGACACGGGTGAAGGCATGCGCCATGGCTTTCAGGCCCCTGTCCAGGAGTACGGCTGGTGTGCCTGTTGTTCCTGTTTGGCACGGTTTTCAGCGAGAAGGTTGCTGACGAAGGAGTATCCGACGCAGACGGAGGCGATGACCGCGGCGGCTGCCACGCTGAGGATGAACAAGCGGAGGCTGTCCATCCAGCGGCGCTCATTGGGGTTTTCCCCGAAGAGCAGGGCAGTGAGCAGCCGGTGCCGGCGCACGGTGACGGACTCAATGAGCTGGTTGTCGTAGTCGCTGGCCATTGAGGTCCCCTCGCCCTTTGGACACGTTGCGTACATCCTTGCACCGGGGGCGTTTTCCCGCTGCCGGAATTCGCGGTCTGGGGATAACTTCGGAAATCCGGTCAGCGACGCGCGGAGGTGCAGGCGTTGTGCAATGCAGCGGCCGGTGCTAGTTCTTGATGCACCAGTCCGCACCGAAGGAGATGCCATGAGTTCCAACCCTGACACCGAAGAACGCACGCTGAGCGATTGGAGCAGGCGCCTGACCCAGGCACTGCAGATTTTGGACTTGGAAGTGGATCACAAGATGCTCGTGGAACTGGCTGAACAGTCGTCCAAATCTGTGGGCGCCAATGCCGGCCTGATCAGCACGTTCGTGGTGGGGTACGCCGCCGGGCTCTCCAAGACCAGCGGCCGGAAGGCCGCCGACGAGGCGGTCCAGAGCGCAGCCGACACGGCCTTCCAGCTGGCGGCCACCGGTCTGGAGGGACCGGATCAGCCGGGCTGGAAGGACTCCGCCCAGTAGCTCGCATCGCGGTGGGCATCGCCCCGCAGGCAGGAAAACAGCTGCCCCGCCGGCGGAGGCCGGCGGGGCAGCTGTCGGATTTTTCGGATGATGCAGAGGTCGTGCAGGGCCGTGCAGCCGAGGCTTCGCCGGGCTTTAGCCAGCCGGTCCTAGGCAGGGGTCCGGGTCTTGAAATCCTCGGACTGCTCCGCAGCAGGGTCCAGGTTGGGCTCCACGCGCACGAGCACCGTTTTCGACACGGGCGTGTTGCTGCCCTCGGCTACATGGTCCATGGGCACCAGGACGTTCGCCTCAGGGTAATAGGCCGCCACGCAGCCTTTGGGTGTGGGGTAGGAGACAACGCGGAATTTCCGCAGGACCCGCACTGCGTTGTCGTGGTGCACGCCGTGGATGTCCACGTACTGCCCGTCCTTCAGGCCCAGCTCTTCAATATCGGCGGCATTCATGAACAGCACATGGCGTCCGCCGCGGATGCCCCGGTACCGGTCGTTGTGTCCGTAAATGGTGGTGTTCCACTGGTCGTGGGAGCGCAGCGTCTGCAGGATGAGGGTCCCTTCGGGGCGTTCGACGGCTTCCAAATCGTTCACCGTCAGCACGGCCTTGCCGGTCGGCGTGTGGAAGGTGCGCGAGTCCCGCGGTCCGTTGGGCAGCACAAACCCTCCCTCGTGCCGGATCCTCTCGTTGTAGTTGTCGCACCCCTCAACCACCCGGCCGATATGTTCCCGGATCAGGTCGTAGTTTTTCTCAAAACCCGCCCAGTCGGCGTCGATCCTGTCCCCGACGATCAAAGCGCCGAGCCGGGACACGATCGCGGGTTCGGAGAGCAGATTGTCGGACACCGGCTTCAGGTTTCCGCGCGAGGCATGAACGGCGCACACCGTGTCCTCCACCGACACGAACTGCGGCCCGCTTTCCTGGACGTCCAGCTCCGTCCGGCCCTTCGTCGGCAGAATCAGGGCCTCCTGCCCGGTAATGAGATGGGAGCGGTTGAGCTTGATGGAAATCTGGACCGTCATATCGGTCTTCTGCATCGCGCTTTCAGCGAACTGCGTATCCGAGATTGCCGAGATGAGGTTCCCGCCCAGGGCGACGAACACTTTGACGCGTCCGTCGTGCATCCGGTAGAAGGTTTCGACGGCGTCAGCGCCGTGGTCCCGCGGCGGATCGAAATTGAATTCCTTTCCGAGCGAGTCCAGGAAGGCCGGCGGCATCTGCTCCCAGATGCCCATTGTGCGGTCGCCCTGGACGTTGCTGTGCCCGCGGATCGGAGCGGCGCCGGCACCCGGCTTCCCGATGTTCCCGCGCAGCAGCAGCAGGTTGATCATTTCCTTGATTGTGGGCACGGCCTTTTTCTGCTGCGTGATGCCCATGGCCCAGGTGATGATGACCTTGTCGGCCTTGAGATACCGTTCGGCGAGCTCATTAATCTCTTCGATGGGCAGCCCCGTGGCTTCAACTACGGTGGCGTCATCCAAATGGGCCAGATGCTGCTTGAGGTCTTCGAGGCCTTCGCAGTGCTTTTCCAGGAAGTCGTGGTCCAGAACGGTGCCCGGGTTCCGTTCCTCGGCTTCGAGGACCCGTTTGGAGATCGCCTGCAGCAGGGCCATGTCGCCGCCGAGGCGGATCTGCAGGAACTGGTCGGCGAGCTCGGTGCCCTTGCCTGCAACGCCGCGGACCTTCTGCGGGTTCTTGTACCGCCGCAGGCCGGCTTCGGGCAGCGGGTTGACGGCAACGATGCTGCCGCCGTTGCGCTTGCAGCTTTCGAGGGCCGTCAGCATGCGCGGATGGTTGGTGCCGGGGTTCTGTCCCATCAGAATGATGAGGTCCGCCTTGCCGAAATCGTCGTACGTGACGGTGGCCTTGCCGATCCCAATGGTCTGGCCCATGGCCCACCCCGAGGATTCGTGGCACATGTTGGAGCAGTCCGGCAGGTTGTTGGTGCCGAAACCGCGGACTACGAGCTGGTACAGGAAAGCGGCCTCATTCGAGGTGCGGCCGCTGGTGTAGAAGGCGGCCTCGTGCGGGGACTCGAGGCTGTTGAGCTTGTCCGCCACAATCCGGAAGGCCTCGTCCCAGCTGACGGGACGGTAATGGTCTTCTCCGGCCGGTTTGTAGACCGGCTCGGTGAGGCGGCCCTGCATGCCCAGCCAGTATTCGGTGCGTTCGCGGAGGTCACTGATGCTGTGCTCGGCCCAGAAGTCCGAGGATATGACCACCGGCGTGGCTTCCCACGTGACGGCCTTAACGCCCTCTTCGCAGTATTCGAATTTGCTGCGGTGGTTCGGATCCGGCCAGGCGCAGCTGGGGCAGTCGAAGCCGTCCTTCTGGTTCATTTTGAACGTGGCTTCGAGCGTCCGCTTCACGCCCATGTGCTGAAGTGCCGGCTTCAGCGAGTTGTAGACCCCCGGCACGCCCGCCGCCCAGGATTTGGGGGACGTGACCTGTATGTCCTTCTCGTCCACGTTTTCAACGCGGGGTTCCTTCCGTGCCACCATGCACTTCCCTTCACCATCCGCCGTCGGCAGCCTCAGGTCCCGGAGCATCCCGGACCGGCCCGCCACTTCCGTAGGAATAGGCCTAGCAGGTGCCGCACCCCATAGCAAGGTTTTCGCCGCGCGCGGCGAAAGGCCGGCCCGCTCCGGACACTGTTCCAGACCCGGTGGCAGGCGGCCCCGCCGCCGTCCAGACCCGCAGTTATCCACAGGCCCGACTCCCCGCATGGTGTTTCCCGGAGCGTCCGCGTTGGATATAGCCATCGGCAGGCCAAGGGGATCCGCAGGGAAGCCTGGTTTAGTGCCGGAGACCAAACCGGACGAGGGCGCTCAGGCGCTGAAGGTGGGCAGTGATGAAATTTGATATGGGTTCGCAGACACTGGGGACACTGACGCAGCAGACGGGGGCCTCCAACCAGGATCTCGGTCAGCTGGTGCGGGCGCTGGTCGAGGCGGTGGCTCCCCTGGAAGGCAAGTTCAACGGTTCGGGCCGGGTGAAGTTCGACGAGTTCAAGGCCCGCACCGACGAGGTGGCCAATGAGCTGAACGGGTCCCTGGCAGCCATTTTGATGGGACAGTCCGAGATGGACAGGTCTTTCCACACGGGTGATCAGGAAAGCGCTGACAATGCCCAGCAGCAGCAGGGCGCCGCAAGCTTTGACGCTGCCCGCTTCGGTTCCTCGCGCTGAGCGCACCGCTTTCGCGAAGTTCTTCTCCTCGTTCCGCCTAACTGATTTCCCGACTGATTTTGAAAGGTTAGCCATGTCCCAGGATCGTTTGAGTTATGACACCGACACCTCCTCCGCCGTGCAGGGGGATATCCAGTCCATTGTGGGCCGGCTCGAATCGCTCATCGGCGAGCGGGAGAAAGCAGTGAATTCCGCCATGTCGGATTTTCAGGCCGACGGCGTCTCCGAGGACTACCAGGCCGTGGAGAACCGCTTTCGGAACGCGGCCAATGAAACCAGGAACATCATTGCCCTTGTGAAGCAAACCCTGAACCTGAATGACCAGACGGCGTCCAGCGCCGGCGCCCGCGCCAGAGGCGCAGTCCAGAACATCGGCTAGCGACCGGACACAGACCTCAACGGCGTCGGCTGAACCCGGCGCCGTTGATTCTTTCGAAAATCCATTTGCCCGGGCACTGCGACGGAAACGGCGGAGACGGCCGAAACGGAGTGTAGGAGCTGCTGTCCGAGGCCGCTGGCGCCCGACGCCGTCCGTTTCGTATAACTCCCGCTCACGGACGCTATGGGGCAAGATTGGTTAGGTGAGCACAGCCAAGACATCTCCTGAACCCACGGACACCGAAGCCGCCGTCGAATCGGTCAGTACCGACACCCCGCCCGCGGAAGACCTGCGCGAGGAATACCAGGCGCTCGCCGAGCAGGTGCGCCGCTACCGCTTCGCGTATTACAACGAAGACGCGCCCCTGGTTTCGGACGCCGAATTTGACCGGCTCTACCGCCGCCTGGAAGAGATTGAGGCGCTGCACCCGGAACTGGTCACCAATGACTCACCCACGCAGGAGGTGGGCGGAGAAGTATCGGCGGCCTTCGCCCCGGTGGAACACCTGCAGCGGATGTACAGCCTCGAGGATGTCTTCTCCCTGGACGAGCTGGACGCCTGGGTACGCAAGGCCGAGTCCTCCGTGGCCAACATTGCTCCCGGCGCAAAGATTAAGTGGCTCACGGAACTCAAGATCGACGGACTGGCGGTGAACCTGCTCTACCGCAGCGGTGAACTGGTCCGGGCCGCCACCCGCGGCGACGGCACCACGGGGGAGGACATCACCCACAACGTACTGACCATCGCCTCGATCCCGCGCACCCTCAAGGGCGAAGACCTCCCGGCGGAAATGGAGATCCGCGGGGAGGTCTTCATCCCCTCCAAGGAATTCGCGCATCTCAACGAAACCATGGTGGCAGCCGGCAAGGCGCCCTTCGCCAACCCGCGCAACGCCGCCGCCGGCTCCCTGCGGCAGAAGGATCCCGAAGTCACCGCCCGCCGCCCGCTGAGCATGTACGTGCACGGCATCGGCGCCCGCGAAGGGCTCAACGTGGCCAGCCAGTCCGAAACCTACGAACTGCTGAAACAGTGGGGCCTGCCGACGTCGCCCTATTACAAGGTGCTGGACACCTATGAGGAAGTGCTGAAGTACATTGCCGACAACGGCGAGCACCGGCACGACCTCTCGCACGAAATCGACGGCATCGTGGTCAAGGTGGATGACTTCGGCCTGCAGCGCGCCCTGGGCAACACGTCCCGCGTGCCGCGCTGGTCCGTGGCCTACAAGTACCCGCCCGAGGAAGTGAACACCAAGCTGCTGGACATCCGCGTCAACGTGGGCCGCACCGGCCGCGTTACGCCCTACGGGATGATGACGCCGGTGCTGGTCTCCGGTTCCACGGTGGAGATGGCCACGCTGCACAACCAGGACGTGGTGAAGGCCAAGGGCGTGAAGATCGGCGACACCGTAGTGCTGCGCAAGGCCGGCGACGTGATCCCCGAAATTGTGGGCCCCGTCGTCGCACTCCGCGACGGCAGCGAACGCGACTTCGTAATGCCGACCCACTGTCCCTCCTGCGGCACGGAACTGAAGCCGGCCAAGGAAGGGGACGTGGACATCCGCTGCCCCAACGCCAAGTCCTGCCCCTCGCAGCTGCGCGAACGGGTCTTCCACCTGGCCGGCCGCGGCGCCTTCGACATCGAGGCACTCGGGTGGGAGGCAGCAATTGCGCTGACGCAGCCCGCAGAGCCGGAAACCCCGCCGCTGACCAGCGAAGCCGGCCTGTTCGACCTGAAGATCGAAGACCTGGCGGACGTGCGGATCGAACGGCCCAAACGGGTCAAGGGCGTGGTGGACGGCACCGAACTCGTGCCGTACTTCTACACCAAGGGCACGGCCAAGAAACCCTCGGAGCCCAGCGCCACCACGCGCAAACTGTTCACCGAACTCGAGAAGGCCAAAACCCAGCCGCTGTGGCGGGTTCTGGTGGCGCTGTCCATCCGTCACGTGGGCCCGACGGCGGCGCGCGCCCTCGCCGGCGCCTTCGGTTCCATGGATGCCATCCGGGCCGCGACGGAAGAGCAGCTGGCGCACGTCGACGGCGTCGGCCCGACCATCGCTGCCGCACTGAAGGAATGGTTCGCCGAGGACTGGCACCGCGAGATTGTGGATGCCTGGGCCGCGGCCGGGGTGCGGATGGCCGATGAGCGCGACGAATCCATGCCGCGGACCCTGGAAGGACTGACCGTCGTCGTCACCGGCACCCTGCCGAACTTCAGCCGCGACGAGGCCAAGGAAGCGATCCTGACCCGCGGCGGCAAGGCTTCCGGCTCGGTCTCCAGGAAGACCGACTACGTGGTGGCCGGTGAGAATGCCGGCACCAAGCTGGACAAGGCCGAGCAGCTGGGTGTGCGCGTGATTGACGAAGACGGTTTCCGCGCACTGTTGGCCGGCCGGCTGGAAGAGGACCAGGCATGACCCCGCTTCCGGACCCCGTTGCGGTACCCGCTGCCGATCCGCTGGAACTGCTCGACGTTGCCCGCGAGGCGGCTGCCGCCGGGGCAGCGGTGCTGGCGCGGCGCACTTTCGAGGGGCTGAACGCGGTCAACAAGAGTGCCGACGGTGACTGGGTGACCGAGTTCGACACAGCGGCCGAGCAGGCAGTCAGGGAAGTCATCACCCGCCGCCGGCCGCAGGACACGATCACCGGCGAGGAGTTGGAGGACAGTGTGCCGGTCCACGCGTCCGGCATCCGCTGGTCCATCGATCCGCTGGACGGCACCACCAACTTCATCCGCAACATCGTCTACTACGCCACGTCGGTCGCGGCGGTGAACGACGACGGCGAGTGGCTGGCCGGCGTCGTGCATGCACCGGCGCTGGTGCGCGTCTACTCGGCGGCCCGCGGCCACGGGGCCTGGCTGGCCGAGCACGGGAACGTCCGTCAGCTGACCGGCCCCGATCCGGAGCGGGTCGGAAAGCTGCTCGGCACCGGGTTCTCTTATGACGCCGGCGTGCGTTCCGAGCAGTACGCGGCCCTGGCCCGGCTGGCCGGGGAATTCGCCGATGTGCGGCGGCTGGGGTCTGCGGCCCTGGACCTGTGCATGGTGGCGGACGGCAGCCTGGACGCCTACATTGAGCGCGGCCTCAACGAATATGACTATGCCGCGGGTGCCCTGATTGCCGAGGAAGCCGGTGTGCCGGTGCAGCGGCCGCCGCAGCCGGCCGACGACGCGGAGCGGCTCGACGCCGTCACGACGGCCGGAGCTGCGCTGCTGGGCTAGGTGTGGAGGGGCGGTTCTGCCACGGCACTTCCGCCGGCCCGGGATGCACGCCATTCGTCGGCCAGGAGCGCGTAGCGGAGGTCATCCAGCCAGCGCCCCGAACGGTGGAGGGACCCTTGGCGGAACCGCCCCTCACGCCGCATCCCCGCTTTTTCCATGACCCGCCAGGAAGCGGTGTTGTCGGCGAAACACTCCGCCACCACCCGGCGCAGGCCCAGGTCCTCGAAGCAGACGCGCACTAGTGCAGCTACGGCTTCGCTCGCGTACCCCCGCCCGGCGAACTCCGGTGCAATGACGTAGCCGATCTCGGCCTGCGTGCCGCGCGCCAACTCCTCTACCTCCTGCTGCGCCCACGCGTCCTGGCGGGCAAGATATAGGTCACCGACCAGGGCTCCGGCCTGTTCCACGGCAAAGGTGGCCGCCAAATGCGCCGGCTGCCGGAGCCGCTCCACGAAGACGTCCACGTCCGTGGGCTGGGCTGTCATCCATTGAGCGACCTCGGGCTTCCGCCGGTATTCAAACATGCGCGGCAGGTCTTCGGCTTCGGCGGGACGGATGGCGAGGCGGGGTGTGATGACGGGCCAGCGGGGGCCGGTGGGATTCGCGGTCATGGCACCATCATGGCCTATCCGGTTCCCCGGACGTGCCTGGCGGTCCGGGCACTCGTCTACCGCCGGGCGGCGACGATGATCTCCCGGCTCGTCGCTTCCACAAAGGGGCCGCCCTGCCAGTCTCCATACCAGTCCGCGGAGCTGAAGCCCGCCTGCTCCAGCAGCCGCTCCAGCAGGTCCGCCGGGGCGAACTTCAGGGTGCTGCGGCTGGCAAATTCGGCGCCGTCGGCCAGGAAACGGGTCCGGTCCTCGAAGGTGACCAGGACGCCGTCGGGCATCTCCCGGACGGAGATCAGTTCCCATTCAACTTCCAGCGTCCCGGCCGAGGACTCCTGCACTTCCGGCCCGGCGGCAGCGCTGTCCCACCCCAGCCAGGCCTTGGCTGCGGGGTTGCGTGTTTCGAAGTAGAAGGTGCCGCCGGGGGCGAGCCGGGACCGGACCGCCTGCAGCGTTTCCAGGATCTCGGCCCGGGTGAGCAGGCACTGAAACGCGTGGCCGGTCATGACGGCGGCATCAAAGGGACCTTCGGGCAGGTCCGCGGCGGTGCCGGGCAGCCACGTCACCAGCTCGGCGCCGTCGCGCGTCCGAGCTGCATCCAGCATCCCCTCCGCGGGATCAATGCCGGCCACGGTGTGACCGGCCTGCGCCAGCCGGACGGCGAAGCTGCCGGTGCCGCAGCCCACGTCGGCCACGCGCAGTGGCTTGTCCCCGATGAGGCCGGCGTAGAAGTCGGTGTCCCAGCTGCCGGAGTTGTCCTCGTCGTAGAGCGCCACCAGGCGCGGCTCGTTTTAATGCGCGTCGACCATGCTGTTCCCCCTGTGCGGCCGCCGGACAGCACCAGACGGCCTTTGTCTTGGTTCCCGTCATGCTAGCCGACCCCGGCTGGAACCAGTGGAGGGGCGTGGACAGGGGGCAGCGATTAAGCCCTGAGTAAAGCGGGCTTCCGGCGCCGGGTGTTTGAGCAGGTGAGCACGGATAATTGATGGCACCTGCCACTCATGGACCGGAGGAATTTCATGACCCGTAAAGTTACCGCTGCTCCCCGCAAAGCCCCGGCTGCGGCAGGTACGCGCGCCCCGGCTCCGCCGCACACCACCCCGGCTGATCTGGACACCGCGCACTTCGCCCAGTTGCTGGATGAACGCATCGCCGAAGCCCGGGAAAAAATCGACGCCGTCCTCGCAGACATCCGCGAAGTGACTCTCGCCGCCAAGGACACCCCCGCCGACGACGAACATGACCCGGAGGGGTCCACCGTCTCGGTGGAGCGGAACAACGAAATGGCGCTGCTGGCGGCCGCCGAATCCTCGCTCATCGAACTCCTGGACGCCCGCGTCCGCCTGGACAAGGGCACCTACGGAGTGTGTGAGAACTGCGGCAATCCCATCCCCGCCGAGCGCCTGGAGATACGGCCCGAAGCCCGGTTCTGCGTCTCCTGCGCCGCCGCTGCCCGACGGCGGTAGGCCGCGGCGCCCGGCGTCGTTCGCGGCATCGGGTGCTGGGGGACACCGGCGTCGGCCGCCCGGCGTCGTTCCCGACGTCGTCCCGACGTCTTTCCCGGGGGAGCCGCCGATGTTGCCGGTCGGCCGGGGAAGCCTCCGGCCGGTTGGCGTCTGCCACCGTGTCCGGGGTCACCGGCGGTGCCCGACCGTGGTTTGGTGGGGCTAGAATCTACGTTGGAAATCAAGACCCCACGTAAGGATTCGTAACACGCATGAGCATCACCGTCCGGCAGGCCACCGAGGCAGACTTTGACGACATCCGCCGGATCACCCGTGATGCGTATCTGAGCGCCGGGTTCATCGAAGCAGACAACCCCTACGTCAAGGAACTTGAAAATGTAGAGGACCGAGCGGCCAACGCACTGGTCTGGGTTGCCGAGCTGGACGGCAAGGTGGCCGCTTCGACTGCGATCACTTTCGCCGGTCAGCCGTACACTGACATCGCAATCGAAGGCGAGCTGGAGTTCCGCATGCTCGCCGTGGACCCCCAGCTGCAGCGCGGCGGCGTTGGCCGGGCTTTGGTTGCCGCCGTCATTGAGTACGCCCGCAGCCTCGACGGAATCCACACCGTCAGCCTGACCAGCATGACGCCGATGACCAATGCGCATACCCTGTACAAGTCCATGGGCTTCAAGCGCGTGCCCGAGCGTGACTGGTACGTGCCGAACGAGGACATCATCCTCTGGGTCTTCTGCCTGGAGCTCTAGGGCCTCAAGCCACCCGAGTGGCCTTGGCGGTCTGTCCGCGGGCGGGGTGTCCTTGAGCGGCCTGTCCTTAAGCGGGCTGCCCTGGGGCAGCCTGCCCTGGGAAGGCGGCGGTCTCCGAGTCCAGCTTGCGCTCCCGGGCCGGGGATCCGTACGGGTTGGCCGCGGTTGGATGCTGACGCGGGGACACTCCGAGTCATCCGTAGTACAGATCCGGGGGTTTTCGCTCGATCTAAAGCCCCTGATCTGTACTATCGACGAGGGCACACCCCCGGATCTGTACTATCGACGAGGGCACACCCCCGGATCTGTACTATCGACGAGGGCACCAGCCCCGGACAGCCGCCGTTCCCATCGATGCGGCCCGGCCCGGCTCAGTTCCACCCCCGGGACCGGCGGAAACACGGAAAACCGCCCCAGCAAACGCCGTAGACTGGAACGGATACCTTTTTATCCGTAAAAGACGCATGGGAGACTCATGTCTGAGATCAATCGTGAGGCTGTGGCGCACCTGGCGCATCTGGCCCACATTGAGATGACCGAGGACGAACTGGCCAAAATGGCCGGCGAACTGGATGTCATTGTTGATTCGATCAAATCCGTAAGCGAAGTTGCCGGCGAGGACATCCCGGCCACCTCCCACCCGATCCCGCTGACCAACGTGTTCCGCGAGGATGTCGTGGGGCAGACGCTGACCAATGAAGAAGCGCTCTCCGGTGCACCCGATAATGCCGCCGGCCGCTTCAAGGTCCCTGCCATCCTGGATGAGGAGTAAAGACTTCCATGAATGAACTGATTACGTCGAGCGCTGCCGTCCTGGCGGAGAAGCTCGCTTCCGGCGAGGTATCCGCCGTCGAAGTTACGCAGGCCCACCTGGACCGCATCTCCGAGGTCGACGGCGCCGTCAATGCCTTCCTCCACGTCAACACCGACGAAGCCCTGCAGGTAGCGGCCGACGTCGACAAGGCCCGCGCAGCCGGCGAAACCCTGCACACCCTCGCCGGCGTGCCGATCGCCATCAAGGACCTCATCGTCACCAAGGGCCAGCCCACCACGGCCGGCTCCAAGATGCTTGAGGGCTGGATGAGCCCGTACGACGCCACGGTGATCTCCAAGATCCGCGCCGCTCGCATGCCGATGCTCGGCAAGACCAACCTGGACGAATTCGCGATGGGCTCCTCCACGGAGCACTCCGCGTTTGGCCCCACCCGCAACCCGTGGGACCTGGACCGCATTCCCGGCGGCTCCGGCGGCGGTTCGGCCGCTGCCGTGGCTGCCTTCGAAGCACCGCTGGCTCTGGGCACGGACACCGGCGGCTCCATCCGCCAGCCCGCCGCCGTCACCGGTTCGGTTGGCGTGAAGCCCACCTACGGCGGAGTTTCCCGCTACGGCGCCATCGCCATGGCCTCCTCGCTGGACCAGATTGGCCCGGTGTCCCGCACCGTGCTGGACGCGGCGCTGCTGCAGGAAGTTATCGGCGGACACGATCCCCGCGACTCCACCTCGCTGCCCGACCCGGTGGGCAACCTCGTGGAAGCCGCCCGCAACGGCAACGTGGCCGGCATGCGTATCGGCGTCATCAAGGAACTGCAGGGCGAAGGCTACGAAGCCGGCGTCCTGGCCCGCTTCCAGGAGTCCCTTGAACTCCTCAAGGACGCAGGAACGGAAATCGTGGAGGTTTCCTGCCCCAACTTCAAGTACGCCCTGGGCGCCTACTACCTGATCATGCCGTCCGAGGCCTCCTCGAACCTGGCCAAGTACGACGGCGTCCGCTACGGCCTGCGTGCCCTGCCCGCCGACGGTCCCATGACCATCGAACGCGTCATGGGTGCCACCCGCGCCGCCGGATTCGGCGAAGAGGTCAAGCGCCGCATCATCCTGGGCACCTACGCTCTGTCCGCCGGGTACTACGACGCCTACTACGGTTCGGCCCAGAAGGTGCGCACGCTGATCCAGCGCGACTTCAACGCCGCCTTTGCACAGGCCGATGTCCTGATCTCCCCGACCTCGCCCAACACGGCGTTCAAGCTCGGCGAGAAGCTCGACGATCCGCTGGCGATGTACCTGAACGACGTCGCGACCATCCCGGCGAACCTGGCCGGCGTACCGGGCATCTCGATCCCCGGCGGCCTGGCCGACGGACTGCCCGTGGGCATCCAGTTCCTGGCCCCGGTCCGCGAGGATGCCCGCCTGTACCGCGCCGGCGCGGCCCTGGAAGGCCTGCTGGAACAGAAGTGGGGCGGCCCGCTGCTGGCCTCTGCACCCGTACTCGGAGGAGTGAAGTAATGTCTGTGCACATCCAGGACGAAACCCTGTCCTTCGAAGAGGCCATGGAGAAGTACGATCCGGTGCTCGGGTTTGAGGTCCACGTGGAGCTCAACACCAACACCAAGATGTTCTCCGATGCGCCCAACGTTTTCGGCGACGAGCCGAACACCAACGTCACCCCGGTCTGCCTGGGCATGCCCGGCGTGCTGCCGGTGGTCAACAAGACCGCCGTGGAGTACTCGATCCTGATCGGCCTCGCGCTGAACTGCAAGATCGCGCCGTCGTGCACCTTTGCCCGGAAGCAGTACTTCTACCCGGACACGCCCAAGAACTTCCAGACCTCGCAGTACGAAGATCCGATTGCGTACGACGGCTACCTGGACATTGAACTCGAAGACGGCACCGTGTTCCGCGTTGAGATCGAGCGCGCCCACATGGAAGAGGACGCCGGCAAGCTGACCCACATGGGCGGCGCCACCGGACGCATCCAGGGCGCCGACTTCTCGCTGGTGGACTACAACCGTTCCGGCGTTCCGCTGGTCGAGATTGTCACCAAGCCGATCGAGGGCGCCGGACCCCGCGCACCCGAGCTGGCCAAGGCCTACGTGGCCGCGGTCCGCGAGATCGTGAAGAACCTCGGGGTCTCCGACGCCAAGATGGAACGCGGCAACGTGCGCTGCGACGCCAACGTTTCCCTGCGCCCGTACGGCCAGGAAAAGTTCGGCACGCGCTCGGAAACGAAGAACGTGAACTCGCTGCGCGCCGTCGAACGCGCCGTCCGCTACGAAATCCAGCGCCACGCCGCGGTGCTGGAATCCGGCAACTCGATCGTGCAGGAAACCCGGCACTGGCACGAGGACACGCGCTCGACGACGTCGGGCCGGCCCAAGTCCGACGCCGACGACTACCGCTACTTCCCGGAGCCCGACCTCGTTCCCGTGGTTACCTCCAAGGAATGGATCGAAGAGCTGCGCTCCCGCCTGCCCGAGCCGCCGGCCGAGCGCCGCAAGCGCCTGCAGGCCGACTGGGGCTACTCCGACGCGGAGTTCCGCGACGTGGTCAACGCCGGAGTCATGGACTCCATCGAAGAAACCATTGCCGCCGGCGCCTCCGCACAGGTGGCCCGCAAGTGGTGGATGGGCGAAGTTTCGCGCCGCGCCAAGGAAGCCGAAGTGGAGCCGACCGAGGTTGGCGTCACGCCCGAGCTGATTGTTGACCTGGACCGCCTGATCCAGGCCGGCAAGATCAATGACAAGCTGGCCCGCCAGGTCCTCGACGGCGTCCTCGCCGGCGAAGGCACCCCCGAGGAAGTCATCGAGGCGCGCGGCCTGGCCGTGGTGTCCGACGACGGCCCGCTGCTCGAAGCCATCGACGCCGCACTGGCGGCCCAGCCCGACGTGGCGGACAAGATCCGCGGCGGCAAGGTCCAGGCTGTGGGCGCCATTGTTGGCGGCGTCATGAAGGCCACTCGCGGACAGGCCGACGCCGGCCGCGTGCGCGAGCTGATCCTCGAACGCCTCGGCGTGCAGGGCTGATACTGCCTGCCGCAGTAAAAGCAGTACGAGGCTGAACAACACTGAACGACGTTGAACCGCTCCGCAGGCCCCGGGTTTCCCGGGGCCTGCGGTGGTTAAGCGTCCCGCAGCGGCACGTTCGATGCCGCAGGGCGCGGGCTGGCGGTAGGGTTCAGGCATGGCCACTCATCCTGCTGCAGAAATATTCGTGGATGCTGACCTGGTGCGGCACCTGCTGCGCGAGCAGCATCCGTCAGTGGCGGAGCAGCCGCTGCAGCCGGTGGCCAACGGCTGGGACAACTACATCTTCCGCCTAGGCGCCGACTACGCCGTGCGCCTGCCCCGGCGCCTGGCCGCAGCCCAGCTGACCGCCAACGAGCAGGCCTGGCTGCCCGGCCTCACCGCGGACCTGGCAGTGGGCACGTCCGCGCCGCTGTTTGCAGGCGCACCGTCCGACGCGTTTCCCTGGCCCTGGAGCGTTACGCGCTGGTTCTCCGGGACCGAGGTTTCCCTGCAGCCGCGCGACCGCAACGTTTCTCTGGCCGCTCCGCTGGCCCGGTTCCTGAATACCTTTCACCGGCCGGCCCCCGCCGGCTATCCTCTCAACCCGGTTCGGGGCGTTCCCCTCGCCAGCCGCAATGATGCCGTTCTCAGCCGCCTCGACAGCGGCATGGTGCCGCACGCCGCCCGGGTCCGCGAGCTGTGGGAGACCGGACTCGCCCTTCCGGCGTGGACAGGCCCGGCCCTGTGGCTGCACGGTGACCTGCATCCCGCCAACCTCGTGGGCAGTGCGGACGGGGGACTGGAAGCCGTTATTGACTTCGGCGATCTGACCGCGGGCGATCCGGCCACCGACCTCGCTGCCGCATGGCTGGTCTTCGACCGGAACGGCCGCCGTATCTTCCGTGAGGCGCTGGGGAGCCGGTACGACGCCGATCCGCATGTCTGGGGGAGGGCGCAGGGCTGGGCCGTGTGCGTGGCCTCGGCACTGCTCGCCAATTCCGATGACCATCCGGGGATGTACCTCATGGGTTCGGAAACCCTGATGGAAATACTGACCGACGCCGGGGGAGGAATGTGAGGCACCGAGTGGACAACGGCAGTGCGGACGCAGAGGAAACTGTGGATATGGACGAGACCGTGGACGTAGACATACTGGTGGTCGGCGGCGGAATCGCCGGGTTGTCCCTCGGCTCGGCGCTGGCCGGCCGGACGGGGGTGCTGGTGGTTGAGGCCGAGCAGACACTGGGCTACCACACCTCCTCGCGGTCAGCCCGGCAGCTGATTCCCAGCTACGGCCCGGAGGTGGTCCAGGACCTGACCCTCCGGACGCTGGCACTGATCCGGGCTTTGGAAGTCCACCTTCCGGAGCCGGTGCTCACCCCGCGCAGCTTCCTTCTGGTGGGCGGGGAGGAAAGCGTCCGCGACCGTGCCAGCGGGCACATGCATCCGATCACAGCCGCTGAAGTGCAGGCACTGGCCCCGGAGCTGAAGCCCGGACAGTTTGCAGCCGCCGGGCTGGACACCACCTCCGTGGCCTGCAACACCGACGCCCTGATGGAGTACCACCGCCGGCGGATCCTGGACCGCGGCGGACAGATCCTCACCGGGCATCCCGTGGCCGGCGCGGTTTACGAAACCGGCGGCGACGGCGGCAGCTGGGTCACCACTGCAGGAGCCCGCCGCATCCGCTCACGTGTGGTGGTTAACGCCGCAGGAGCGTGGGCCGACCAGCTCGCCGCCCTGTACGGAGCCAGGCCCCGCGGCCTGCAGCCGTACCGGCGGACGGCCGCCGTCGTCGTCGTCGACCAGCCGCTGGCAGCCGGGGCGCCCATGGTGGCCGACGCCGGAGATTCCTTCTATTACCGTCCGGAAGGGGAGCAGGTGCTGATCTCGCCGTCGGAAAGCGTTGCGAGTGATCCCATGGATGCCCGGCCGCGGCAGGAAGACGTGGCGGCACTCATCGGCCGCATTAATTCCGCCACGACGCTGGGCATCACCGAGGTGGTGAGGAGCTGGACGGGGCTGCGCACCGAAGCCGCCGACGGCCTGCCGGTGGTGGGGTACGACGACGCTGTGCCGGGCCTGTTCTGGCTGGCGGGGCAGGGCGGTTACGGCTTCCAAACCTCCTCCGGAATCGCCGAACTTGCGGCATCCCTGCTGCTTGGAGAAAGGCCTGAAACACCGGCGGTGCAGGCACTGAATCCCGACCGCCCGGGGCTGTGACCAAGATCTCACCTCTGCTGCGTAACGAATTGGCTGAGGGGGGCGCGTATGGTCTTTTTTCCGGCCTCCGGTGCCTAAAGTTGAAGGACAAAGCCGAGCAGGCTTCCTCCTCTTTTTGATCCACCTTTTTTGCTTGAAAGGTCTGTCCCAGTGCCAGATATATTGCCGTCACAGTTGGTTGGCGTGCAGCATCGTCCGCTCTACGTAAAAGTTCGAACCGCTATTACCGTCATTTCCAGCGTGTGGCTGATCATGGCAATAACGGGGATCGGTTTCTTTTCCGGCGGGACAACTTCTCTGATCCTGGCCCTGGTGCTGATTTACGGGACGGGCGCCGCACTGATCGCGGTCATCGCGGCCGTTTACCGTGTGGTCAAGAATTCGGCCATTAAGCGGACCGAGGCGTCGCCGGACGACGCGGCAGCCGCGGTCTTCATTGATACAACCCGCTCCGCTACCGAAGAGCTGCTTGCAGCCCTGCGCCCGCCTGCAGCCACCGGCCGCCCGCAGTACGCTCCCGCCAGCCCGCGGACCGTTCGTCCTGCCGCACCGGCTCCTGCCGCCGAAACCACGGCACAGCCCGCCGCTGCCAAGGCCGCAGTGCGGGAGCAGCCCGTTCAGCCGGCTCAGAAAAAGCAGGCTGTTCAGAAGCTGGCCCAGGAAAAGCAGGCGGCATCGGCATCGAAGCAGAAGCCTGCCCAGGCCAAGCCGGTCTCCAAATCCGCGCCCAAGTC
The DNA here is from genome assembly GCF_054792395.1 of Arthrobacter sp. Z1-15. NCBI lineage: Bacteria > Bacillati > Actinomycetota > Actinomycetes > Micrococcales > Micrococcaceae > Arthrobacter > Arthrobacter sp. Z1-15. Next base: position 1,135,745 of record NZ_CP096454.1, read on the forward strand.
GGCACCGGGCAAAACGGTCGCCAACAGGTCGGCAGCGGCGAAGCCCGGCGCGGGCAAGAATGCACCGCCGAAAACCGGTTCGGGGAAGTCGGGATCCAAATCCGCACCGGGGGCAAAATCGTCACCGAAGTCGTCCCAGGTGAAAAGCACGCAGGCAAAAGGCACGGCCCAGGCAAAAGGCCGGACCACCAACAACAATGGATCGAAAACATCCTCCGCCAAACGGAGCGGCAGTTCTGCGGACCGTACGTCCGGGAAGAAGCAGCCGGGCGTCAAGGAGAGTTCCGCCGGACCCGTCGGCCCGGCGGACATGGCCTGCAGCGCACCGTCCAAGCTTCCGCGTCCTTCGCTGGTGCTGGCCTCCAGCAACGCGCTGCCGCAGCCGCGGGAGCACCATGTTCCGGACAGCCGCCTGCGTGCGTCCTGACCTGTAGTAATACCCCGCGGCGGCGTTCAGGGAGTTGCCAGCTTTCCTACAGTCTCCGCCCAGCAGGGGCCACTATCGTAGGAGATACCTCATAAGGGTGCGAGTGATGAATGGATAGAGTAGTGACCTATCCGGCGCCGGCAGACTAGGGTTGTTTCCCCCCAACCAACCCATAGTCTGCCGGCGTTTTTCTTTGCCCGGTTCCGCTCACGTTCCCCGGGCCACCGGCCCCTTGCCTGGGCCACCGCCTCTTACCTCGGACCGCGTTCCTTCTGCAGGATGACTTCGACCTCCACCGGGAGGAAGCCGAGTTGGGCGTTGATGGAGCGCATCCAGGTGTTGGTGTCATCGCTGCTCGTTCGGACTTTCTCCACGGCGGCGGTTTCCTTGGCCTGCTTCAGGCAGGCACGTTTGACCGCTGCTCCCAGACCTCGGCCACGGTGTCCGCCAAGGACGAGTGTCCCCTCAATCTGTGACGGGCGTTAGGCATCGGATCCGGCGAGCAAACAGGTCCAGGCGGCCACGTTTCCCGCGGAGTCCACTGCCAGGGTTTCAAAAACTGTGTACCCCTGGGCCGTCCAGAGGGCCATTTCGGCCGCATATTCCGCCGGTGACACGGGAGTTTCATTCCACGCCAGGTCGCCGTTGGGGGCCTCGGCATCCACCAGGCCCTTAATCTGTCCCACCTGTGTGCGGTACCGCTCCGGAACACCGTTGACGTAGGTGCAGATGTCATAGCCGGCCGGTGCCTTTGACGCCACCACCGGGGCTGTGAGCAGATCCAGTTCCACCACGGTTTCGGTTGTTGCGGCCGCGTAGCCCATCGGCTCCGAGAAGCGCCGGGTCAGCGCGTCTATGGCGGCCGGTTCCGGACGGTAGGCGCTGGCTACGAACCTCTTAGCGGTGGGCGGACTGGCGGCCTCAGCTGCGCGTGCCAGGGCCGAGCCGACGCCTGCGCTTTGGTGTTTTGGCTCCACCCAGACGAAGATCCAGGTCGTGTCCGCAGCATCATCTGCGGTCATCCCTGCGGCGAAGCCAAGCAGCGTTGTCCCGTCCCAGGCCCCGAGCAAAGTGTTGGTCCATCCGTTACCGGAGCGCCACCCGAGTATCCGGGCGTCCTCGCCAAGCGGTCTCCACCCGGGCCGGACGCGTTGGTTGGCTGCGCATTCAATGGCATAGGCAGCAGACATAACGCGGTCGTTGCCGACATCCAGGGGATGAATTTCCATGGGCTCACCCTACGACTTCCCGGGCACATGTTCCCGCACGGCTCGAGATGCCGCGTCCTCCTCCATAAGTGAGAGCACCGCTGCGTCTAGGCGATGCCGCTGTGCTGCCCGGCGGGATCGAGGATGCTCAGGGCCCGGTAGATGGTGGTATGGATGGGCACCGGCACGTTGTACTGGGCGGCGATTCGGACCAGGGCACCGTTCTGTTCCTCAAGCTCGGAGGGGCGCCCTGCGATGAGGTCACGCTGCATGGACGCGGTGCTCTCGGGCGCGAAGGCGTCGTACTGGTCCATGGTTGAGCGGACATCGTCATCCGTGAGCGCTGCACCGGCGGCCGCGGCGACGGCGGCTACTTCGCGCATGGCGTCCCGGACCAGTGCCCGGGTGGGCGGATGGCTGCGGGTTTCCCCGACGCTCTTGCGGCACAGCGCTCCCACGCCTCCGTAGGACGTAATGAGCATGAATTTCCGCCACAGGTCAGTGCTGATGTCCCCGGAAATCCGGGTCCTGATGCCGGCTGAGGACAGTGCGTCGGCCAGGGCCTGCACCCGCGGCGCAGGTGCGCCGTCGAGTTCGCCGAGGACGACGGCGGGCTGCCCGCCAACGTGGTGGACATGTCCCGGTTCAACGAGGTACGAGATGATCATGCACAAACCGCCCAGTGCATGCCCGGGGCCGGCGGCGGCCGTGATCTGCCCGGCGGCGGTGACCCCGTTCTGCAGGGGGAGCACCGGGGTGGCGGGGCCGAGGAGGGGCAACGCAGTCTTCATGACATCGCGGACGTGGCCGGCTTTGCAGGCGAGGATCACAGCGTCGCATTCCCCAATGCCCGCAGCATCCGTTGCGGCGCCGGCAACGGGAACCAGCTCGTCGCGTCCGTCGCCGCCGGTGACCCGTATCCCTTGCTTCCTCAGCGGCTCAAGGTGGCGGGGAGTGACAAGGAGGTGGACGTCCTGTCCTGCGGCGGACAGGGCTGCGGCAAAGTAGGCGCCGACGCCGCCGGCACCGATGATCCCGATCTTCATGGCTGCTGCCTTCCTGCTGCGGCCACCCGGTAGGGGTTGACCACCACTTGGACATCATCTTCGTAGAGGACTTCCCCCGGGTCACGGGAACGGGATTCCTCCCAATCGATTCCGTAGCAGTCCAGAAGGCCGAGGTAGCCGGGTATTCGGGCCAGCAGATGCCCGGCCGTCGTTTTGAACCAGGCCTGGGCACAGGGGTTTATTCCGCGGTTGTAAACGGCGGGATCAACGGTGTTCGGATCCGGGTAGGCGGCGTCACACCAGGCGTTGGCAGCGGCCCACCACCGGTAATCTTCATCCTTCAGCAGCCCCTCCCGGGCCAGCCCGTTGGCCAAGCCGAAGACGCCCACTCGAACTCCGCGCCGGTTGGGATTCCGTGCCTGGTACCTGACAAATTCCTGATCTGCGTCCACACCCCGAATCCTCGCATCCCCGCGGCTGCTAGGCCTCGGGGCGCGCTGGTGCCCTACCCGGTGGTGAAGTCGGGAAACTCGCCCGTGGCATCGGAGAAGGCCTCCTCGATGCCGCGGACGGTGCCGGGCGCGGCGGGGGATCCGAGCCACTCCCGCAGTCCGTCAACCGCAGGCTGCGGCCCTTCGGCCACCACCTGCACTGACCCGTCCGGACTGTTGGACACCACCCCCGTGAGTCCTAGCCGCATGGCCTGCTGCAGTGTCCGGTAGCGGAACCCCACCGCCTGCACCTCCCCGGTGATCCGGGCGGTTAGGCGGCGGGCCGGGAGCGAACCTGAATCCGAAGGCATCATCAGGCCAGAGTAGCGGCCTGCCCGGCGCGGCGTCAGCAGCAGCTGTGCGGCCCCAACCTCCGGGAAGAGGATCTTTAGCAGGCGACGGCGCCAGGCCGAACGGCGCCAGGCCGAACGGCGCCAGGCCGAACGGCGCCAAGCCGAACGGGCCGGGCGGCCGGGCCGGGCGGCCGGGCTTAGAGCAGCGGCCCGCCCAGCACGGCGCCGGCAGCAGCCAGCAGGGAACCGTCGGCCACCAGCAGCCGTGCAGCCTCGATCTCCGGCGCCAGGTATCGGTCCGGACCCGGTCCGGGAACGACGGCGCGCAGGGCAGCCCGCACGGCCGTGACTGCAGGGGCGCTGCGGGCGCTGTCCACGCCGCCGTCGCGCATGTCCAGTGCACGCGCGGACGTGAGCAGTTCGATCGCCAGGACCCGGGCCAGGCCGTCGATGGACCGGCGCAGCTTCAGGCCGGCGGCCCAGCCCATAGAAACGTGGTCCTCCTGCATGGCCGAGGACGGAATCGAATCCACCGACGCCGGCATGGCCAGCCGCTTGAGCTCGGACACGATTCCGGCCTGCGTGTACTGGGCAATCATGTGGCCGGAGTCCACGCCCGGATCGAACGCCAGGAAGGCGTTGAGGCCGTGGCTGCGGTTGCGGTCCAGGAAACGGTCGGTGCGACGCTCGCTCATGGACGCGACGTCGGCGACGGCGATAGCCAGGAAATCCAGCACGTAGCCCACGGGCGCACCGTGGAAGTTGCCGTTGGACTCCAGCCGGCCGTCAAGGGTCACCACCGGGTTGTCGATGGCCGAGGCGCGCTCACAGTCCGCAACGTTTTCCGCGTGCAAAAGCGTGGACCGGGCGGCGCCGTGGACCTGCGGTGCGCAGCGCAGCGAGTAGGCGTCCTGGACCCGTGTGAACCCGCCGGTTTTCTGCTCTTCGATCAGCGCCGATCCGGCCAGCACGGCACGGATGTTCGCTGCGGATTCGCCCTGCCCGGGCTGCGGCCGCAGGGCCTGCAGATCCGCCGCAAACACTGCGTCGCTGCCAAGCAGTCCCTCCACGCTCATTGCCGCGGCAAGGTCGGCGGTGGCCAGCAGCCGGCGCAGGTCGGCGTTGGCGAGCGTGAGCATGCCCAGCATTCCGTCGGTGCCGTTGATCAGGGCCAGGCCCTCCTTCTCCTGCAGTTCCACCGCCTCCAGTCCGGCGGCGGCCAGGGCTGCGGCCGCGGGGACCAGTGCGCCGTCGGCGTTGCGCACTTCGCCTTCACCCATCAGGGCCAGGGCACAGTGCGAGAGGGGAGCCAGATCGCCGGAGCAGCCCAGCGAGCCGTACTCACCAACGACGGGCGTGATGCCGGCGTTGAGGAGCCCGGCGTAGGCCAGGGCGACGGCGGGCCGGACGCCGGTGCGGCCGGTGGCCAGGGTGGCGAGCCGGTTCAGCATCAGGGCGCGGATTACTTCGCGGTCCACCTCGGCTCCCGACGACGCCGCGTGGCTGCGGATGAGCGAACGCTGCAGCTGCCGGCGCTGTTCCGGAACGATCTGCTTGACGGCCAGCGCGCCGAAGCCGGTGGACACCCCGTAGTGCGGTTTGTCGTCGGCCGCGAGTTCCTCGATGACCCCGCGGGAGGACTCCATCGCGGTCAGGGCGGAGGGGGACAGCGCCACAGCGGCGCCGTGCCGGGCGACGGCGACGATCTCTTCCGCGGTCAGCGGACCGACCCCCAGGTCAACTGCCGTACCGGCCATTTCAGTAGTCTTCATTTCTCCCCGTCATCGCGGAGATCCCTCTCCGAAACTGTGTTGCTGTCCTGCAGCGGCAATAATCCGCCGAGACTTCCATCTGAGCATCCAAACAGCGCCGAGCCTACTCTGTTTGCTGATTCCGTTTCTGGGATACCAGACAGTGCCCTAGGATCTGGGCATGCCAGCCTCCTATTCCCGCATCCAGGTTCCGGCCGCCGCGCAGGTCCTGTCGATTCTGCGCTACCTCGGAAGGCAGGCGGGGCCGGTCAGCGCCACCGCCGTCGCCCGGGACCTGTCACTGCCCCGCTCCACCACCTACCACCTGCTTGCGGCCCTGGTGGCGGACGGCTTCGCCGTGCACCTGCCGGAGGAACGCAAGTATGCGCTGGGAGCAACGGCGCATGAGCTCGGCACCGGGTACGCCCGTCAGGCGCCGCTGCAGCGCATTGCGCGTTTTCCACTGCGCCAGCTGGTGGCGCGGACCCGGCTGACCGCGCACCTGACGGTCCTGCAGGGCACCGATGTGATCTATGTGATCGAGGAGCGTGCACCGAAGCAGCAGCCGCTGGTGACTGACGCCGGTGTCCGGCTTCCGGCCCACCGCACCGCCAGCGGACGGGCCATGCTCGCGCGCATGACCGAGGTCCAGCTGCGGGCGCTGTACCCCGAGCCGGAGTCCGTCCGCTCCGGCCGCGGGGCCGGGCCCGGTCTGCCCACCCTGCTGGAACAGGTGCGGGGCCTGGGCTATGCGTGGGAGGAGAACGAAGTCACCGACGGTTTTTCCTCCCTGGCGGCGGCGGTCCTGGACCGGTCCGGGCGCGCGGTAGCCAGTGTCACGGTGACTGCGCCGAATGCCGTGCCGGGCGGGTCGGCAACGGGTCCGGCGGGCCGGAAGATCGGCGAATTCGCTGATCAGTGGCTTCCGGAAATGGTTCGCTGTGCCGCTGAAATCTCCCGCAGGCTGGGCGCTCAGCCGGTGCCGGGCGCATAAAGCGATGCAAGGCCGGATCACGCGAGCGGCACAGGACCTGTCTGGGATGCCAGACAGTGTGATGGAGTTCACTCGCGGGAAACATGCCGCGGCTACGGTCGGAACATGGCTACTACCTCCGATCCTTCCCGCAGCATCCGGGCCGCCCGCGGCACCTCCCTGACGGCTAAAAGCTGGCAGACCGAAGCACCCCTGCGCATGCTCATGAACAACCTGGACCCCGAAGTGGCCGAGCGCCCCGAGGATCTGGTGGTCTACGGCGGCACCGGCCGGGCTGCCCGCAGCTGGGAGGCCTACGACGCGATCACCCGGACCCTGGCCACGCTGGAGGACGACGAAACCCTGCTGGTCCAGTCCGGCAAACCCGTGGGCGTGTTCCGCACCAACGAGTGGGCGCCGCGGGTCCTGCTGGCCAACTCCAATCTGGTGGGGGACTGGGCCACCTGGCCGGAGTTCCGGCGGCTGGAGGCCGAGGGGCTGATGATGTACGGACAGATGACAGCTGGTTCCTGGATTTACATCGGCACCCAGGGCATCCTGCAGGGCACCTATGAGACCTTCGGGGCCGTGGCACGGAAACTGTTCGACGACGAAAACGCTACCCTGGCCGGCACCCTCACCCTGACCGGCGGCTGCGGCGGCATGGGCGGGGCACAGCCGCTGGCCGTGACCCTGAACGGGGGAGCGGTTCTCATTGTCGACGTCGACGAGACCCGGCTGCGCCGCCGCGCCGGCAAGCGCTACCTCCATGAGGTGGAAACCGATCTGGATGCCGCCGTCGCCAAGGTGATGGCGGCCAAGGCCGAGAAGCGCGCGCTCTCGGTGGGTCTGGTGGGCAACGCCGCAGAGGTGTTCGAGGAACTGCTGCGCCGGCAGACGGCCGGGGAAATCACCGTGGACATCGTCACCGACCAGACCTCGGCCCACGATCCGCTGAGCTACCTGCCGGCCGGGATTCCCATGGACCGGTGGAAGGCCGAAGCCGCAGCCGACCCCGAGGGCTTCACCAAGAAAGCCCGCGAATCCATGGCCCGCCAGGTGGCGGCCATGGTCGGCTTCCAGGACGCCGGGGCCGAGGTCTTCGACTACGGCAACTCCATCCGCGACGAGGCACGGCAGGGCGGATTCGACCGGGCCTTTGAGTTCCCGGGCTTTGTTCCCGCCTACATCCGTCCGCTGTTCTGCGAGGGGATGGGCCCGTTCCGCTGGGTGGCGCTCTCCGGGGACCCGCAGGACATTGCCGTCACCGACGCCGCAATGAAAGAGCTGTTTCCGGACAACGCCCGCCTGCACCGCTGGCTGGACGCCGCCGCGGAGCACGTTGAGTTTGAAGGGCTGCCGGCACGGATCTGCTGGCTGGGCTACGGCGACCGGGCCAAAGCCGGTCTGCTGTTCAACCGGCTCGTGGCTGAGGGCAGGGTTAGTGCCCCGATCGTCATCGGCCGCGACCACCTGGACTCCGGCTCCGTTGCATCCCCCTACCGCGAAACCGAGGCCATGGCGGACGGCTCCGACGCCGTTGCCGACTGGCCGCTGCTCAACGCAATGCTGAACACCGCCTCCGGGGCCACCTGGGTCTCAATCCACCACGGCGGCGGCGTGGGCATTGGCCGCTCCATCCATGCCGGACAGGTGTCGGTGGCCGACGGAACCGAGCTGGCGGCCCGCAAGCTGGAGCGGCTGCTGACCAATGACCCGGGCACCGGCGTGATCCGCCACGCCGACGCCGGCTACCGGCGGGCCTCCGACGTCGCCGCCGAGCGCGGCATCCGCATTCCGATGGAAGAGTAAGGATCCCGATGGAACCGTCCCACCACAGCCCCGGCACCGCAGCAGGTCCCTCCGCAGCAGGCTCCGCCACGACCGAGGCCTCAGGAAGGCAGACCGGCGCCTGGCGGTTCTTCGTGTACAGCGGCATCGGCATCTTCATGTTCTTCATTCCGATCACCCTCGGGGGCAGGAACACCATTCCGCTGGACCACCTGGTCACCTGGATCACCGGCGGGCTGGGCGGCGCCACCCGGTATGTGGCTCTGGCCCTGATTCTGGCCGGTACCGTGTATCCGTTCGCGAGCGGGAGGTGGCGGGAATCTCCGCTGAAGCGGACCTTCGCGCTGCTGAACATCATCGGACTCATCGCCGGGGCCATGCTGGTTTTCGGCGTCGGCCCGCAGTGGTTCTTCGACCCCGACCTCGGACCGTTCCTGTACGACAAGCTGGTCATCCCGGTGGGGTTCATTGTTCCGATCGGAGCCATCTTTCTGGCCCTGCTGGTGGGCTACGGACTGATGGAGTTTGTCGGTGTCCTGGTTCAGCCGATCATGCGTCCCGTCTGGCGCACGCCGGGACGCTCGGCGGTTGACGCCGTCGCCTCCTTCGTGGGCAGCTACTCCCTGGGCCTGCTGATCACCGACCGGGTCTACCAGAGTGGACGCTACACGGCGCGCGAAGCATCGATCATTGCCACGGGCTTCTCCACCGTGTCCGTCACCTTCATGCTGATCGTCGCGAAAACCCTGGACATCATGCACCTGTGGCTGCCGTACTTTTTCCTCACCTTCGCCGTCACCTTCCTGGTTACGGCCATCACGGTGCGCATTCCGCCGCTCAGCCGGATTCCGGATGACTACTACCCCGGTGTGACGCCCCAGCCGGAAGCCAAGGTCACCGGAAACCGCGGCGCGGCGGCGTGGAACGAGGCGCGGGCGGCCCTGCAAACAGCGCCGCGGCTGGGCCGGAACATCGTGCACAATGTCCGTGACGGCGTGCTCATGTCCATGGCCATCCTGCCCTCGATCATGTCCGTGGGCCTGATCGGGCTGCTGCTGGCCCGTTTCACCCCGGTGTTCGACTGGCTTGGATACCTCTTCTACCCCCTCACTCTCGTGCTGCAGCTGCCGGATCCGATGCTGGCGGCCAAGGCCTCCGCCGTCGGCATTGCCGAGATGTTCCTGCCTGCCACCGTGGTCGCCGGGCACGAGTCCGAGGTGCTCCGGCTGGTGATCGCCGTGGTGTGCGTTTCGGCGATCATCTTCTTCTCCGCACTGGTGCCGTGCGTCCTGGCCACCCGGATTCCGATCAAGGTGTGGCATCTGCTGGTTATCTGGGCTGAGCGGGTGGCACTGAGCCTGATCATTACGACGCCGGTGGCGTTCCTGCTGGTGGGAACATAGACATGGTGAACACAACAAGCGTCAACACCCTCATGGCCGCCCTGACTGACATTGGACGCGACAGCCGCCGGGGCGGCTACTCCCGCCCGGTGTACTCCGCCGCCGAACTGGAGCTGCGCGAGTGGTTCGCAGCGGAGGCCGCCCGCCGCGGCCTGGCCGTGGAGACGGACTGCAACGGGATCCTCTGGGCCTGGTGGGACCTGCCCGGCAGCGGGACCGGCTCCGGGCTGTCCGCACCGGAACGCCGGGGCGCCCTGGTAACCGGCTCCCACCTGGATTCCGTTCCCGGCGGCGGCGCCTTCGACGGGCCGCTGGGTGTGGCGAGCGCACTCGCCGCCGTGGACATCCTGCAGGCCCGGGAAAACGACGGGACCCTGCTCCGGAACCGGGCGCTCGCCGTCGCGGTGTTCCCGGAAGAGGAAGGTTCGCGCTTTGGTGTTGCCTGCCTCGGCTCCCGCCTGCTGGCCGGTGCGATCGACTTGCGCAAGGCGCTGTCACTGCGCGACGCGGATGGCAACACCTTCGCCGACGTCTCCAAGGCCAACGGCCTTGACCCTGCTCTGATGGGACGCGACGACGCCGCACTGGGCCTCATCGGGGACTTCGTGGAACTGCACGTGGAGCAGGGCCGAGGGCTGAACACCGAAGAGTTCACCGACTCCGCCGGACGCGGGCCCGCCGTCGCGGTGGGCGGTTCCGTCCTGGGCCACGGCCGGTGGCGCTTCACGATCTCGGGGCAGGGCAACCACGCCGGCACCACCCTGATGGCGGACAGATCCGACCCCATGGTCGCTGCGGCGCAGCTGATCGTGGCCGTGCGCCAGACCGCCGCCGCGCAGGCCGGGGCCCGTGCCACCGTGGGCCGGCTGGAGCCGGTGCCCGGGGGCACCAACGTCATTGCTTCGCGGGTGGACCTCTGGCTGGACGTGCGGCATCCGGACGACGCCGTCACGGCTGCCCTGGTCGAGAAAATCCACGGCCAGGCCCAGAAGATCGCCGCGTTTGAAGGCTGCAGCGTGCAGCTGACCGAGGAGTCACTCTCCGGCACCGTCCACTTCGACCCGGCGCTGCAGCGTTCCCTGGAACAGTCAGCAACCCGCACCGTTCCGGATGCGCCGGTCCTCGCCACCGGAGCCGGGCACGACGCCGGAGTGCTGGCGGCCCGCGTGCCCACCGGCATGCTGTTTGTCCGCAACCCCTCCGGCATCAGCCACTCCCCGGAGGAATACGTGGAGGACTGGGATGCCGATACGGGCGTCCTGGCCCTGGCGGACGTGCTGCAGGACCTGCTGTGACCCAGGCGTTCTGGTGTGAGCAGGGCTGGGTGAACGGAGAGGTGGCGGACGGCGTCCGGCTGGAGGTCGACGACGCCGGGCTGGTCACCCGGTCGGAAACCGGAGTGCCGGCCCGGGACGGCGACTCCCGGCTGTCCGGCGTGACCTTTCCGGCGGCGTCGAACGCGCATTCCCACGCCTTCCACCGCGTCCTGCGCGGCCGCACGCACGACGGCGGCGGCACCTTCTGGACCTGGCGCGAGCAAATGTACGAGGCAGCCGGTGCCCTGACGCCGGAGCAGTATGAGCAGCTGGCCACCGCCGTGTTCGCCGAAATGGTGGTCACAGGATTCACGTCGGTCGCAGAGTTCCACTATGTCCACCACCGGCCGGACGGCAGCGCCTACGGCGGGGAGGACCCGGGTGAGCACGCCATGGAACGGGCGCTGGCCCGCGCCGCCGTATCGGCCGGCATCCGGCTGACCCTGCTGGACACCTGCTACCTGGCCGGCGGGTTCGGGGTTCCGCTGAATGACCGGCAGCAGCGCTTCGGAGACGGCGATGCCCGGGGCTGGCTGGACCGGCTGGCTTCGCTGCGGAAGGCCGTTGCCGGGGAGTTCGATCCGGCACAGGTGAGCGTGGGGGCGGCACTGCACTCGGTGCGCGGCGTCCCGGAAGCTGACCTGCAGGTCATCGCGGCCGGCCTGCCGGCGGATCTTCCACTGCACATCCACCTCTCCGAACAGCCCGCCGAGAACGACGCCTGCGTACAGGCCACCGGCCTGACCCCTACGATGCTGCTGCACAAACACGGGCTGCTGACCCGGCGGCTCTCCGCCGTGCACGCCACGCACCTGAGCGCTGAAGACATCGCGGCCCTGGGCGAAGCCGGCGCCACCGTGGTCATGTGCCCCACCACCGAGGCCGATCTGGCCGACGGGATCGGCCCCGCAGCCCGGCTGCAGGCAGCGGGTGCCCGGATTGCGCTGGGAACCGACCAGCACGCCGTCGTCGATCCCTTCCTGGAAATGCGGGCACTGGAGCACGGCGAGCGGCTGTCCTCCGGGGAGCGCGGCCGCTTCACGCCCGCTGACCTGCATGCCGCAGCGTCCGACGCCGGAGCCCGCGCCCAGGGACGCACGCGCACCGGGCTGGAAGCCGGCGCCGTGTGCGACCTGATGTGCGTGGATCCCGCGAGCATCCGCACCGCCGGGTCCCGCCCCGGGCAACTGGCCCTGTCGGCCACCGCCGCGGACGTCCACACCGTCGTCGTCGGCGGCCGTGTCCTGGCCCGCAGCGGCCGGCATACAACCCTCGGCGATCCGGCTGCCCTGCTGGCCGCCGCCGTCGCCGCGGTTGACGCCGCCCGCACCACCACCCCGGAAGGAACTCCGCAACCATGAGCACGGCAACACCCCAGACCGCTTCCACGCTGATCACCAACATCGGCGAACTCTCCACCCAGGACTACACCGAGGGGGCGGCGGCTTCCGTCCTTCACCGTGCCGCGGTGCTGTTCGAAGGCGAGCGGATCAGCTGGATCGGCGCCGCCGCCGACGCTCCGTCCGCCGATGCGGTGGTTGACGCCGGCGGCCGGGCCGGACTGCCGGGCTGGGTGGATTCACATACGCACCTGGTGTTCGCCGGGGACCGCAGCGCCGAGTTCGAGGCCCGGATGGCCGGGCAGTCCTACGCCGCCGGCGGGATTGCCGTCACCACGGAGGCTACGCGCGGGGCCTCGGACTATGACCTGACCCGGCTGCTGCTGGCCCGCGTTGCCGAAGCAGCCGCGGGCGGAACCACCTACTTGGAAACCAAGACCGGATACGGGCTGAACCTCGAGGAGGAGCGGAGGCACGCGCGCATCGCCTCCGGTGTGGCCGACCAGGTGACGTTCCTGGGCGCGCACCTGGTGCCCGACGGCGTGGACGCCGACGAGTACACCGACCTCGTCTGCACCGACATGCTCGATGCCGTCCTGCCGTACGTGCAGTGGGCGGACGTGTTCTGTGAAAAGGGTGCCTTCACCGAGGACCAGTCCCGCCGCGTGCTGGCTGCCTGCCGGAAGGCCGGGCTCGGACTGCGGGTGCACGGAAACCAGCTGGGCCCCGGTGCGGGCGTGCAGCTGGCCGTGGAATTCGGGGCAGCCAGCGTGGACCACGTGAACTACCTGTCCGACGACGACGTCGCCGCGCTCGCCGGCACCTGGTCCGGCTGGGACGGGGCCGGAACGCCGGGCTCCGTGGCCACCTGCCTGCCCGCCTGCGACCTCTCCACCCGGGCGCCGCTGGCCGACGCCCGCCGGCTGCTTGACGCCGGTGTACCGGTGGCACTGGCCTCGAACTGCAACCCCGGGACCTCCTACACCAGCTCGATGAACTTCTGCGTGGCGACTGCCGTGCTGCAGATGGGCCTGACCGTCCAGGAAGCCCTCCATGCGGCAACCTACGGCGGAGCGCTCGCCCTGCGTGTCCACACCGGCACAGACCGGGACGGACAGCGGGCGGTGGGCTCGCTCGCCGTCGGGCACCGGGCGGATCTGCAGCTGCTCAACGCGCCCTCGGCCGCGCACCTGGCCTACCGCCCGGGCATGCCGCTGACCGGCAGTGTCTGGCGGTCCGGTGTGCAGGTGCGCTGACGCCGGCTGAGGTCCCGCCCTTGCCCCCGGCACCCGGGCACCCGGGCAGGGTTGAGATGTGTTTCCCGGCGGGCTCACGCTCAACCTGCGGCTTCTGCGCGAATGGCGGCTTCTGCGCGAACAGCTGGTTCGAGAAAACCGGCATGGTCAAGGTCACCTATGAAACGGTCCGCTCCTGACCCGGCACAATAGGACCATGCCCGCCGCCTTCCCCTCCGCCCCCGCCGAAACCCTGGATCCGCGGGCCCGGAAGATGCTCGTTTTTGAAATCCTGATTGTCCTGGGACTGTCGCTGGGCAGATCAGGGGTGTACGCCGTCGTCGAGCTCCTGGAAAAGGCGGCGGAGGGCCCGCTCGCCGGGCAGACGACCACACTGAACCCGGTCCTGGACGAGAACCCGGTGTTCGACCTGGTGTACCAGCTGCTGGGAATCTTCTTCTCCCTGCTGCCGGTGGCGCTGGTGCTGTTCCTGCTGACCGAACCGGGCAAGAGCGTGTTCCGGCGCCTCGGCTTCACCTTCGCCAAACCGGTGCGCGACTTTGCGCTGGGTTTCGGGCTGGCGGCAGTCATCGGCGTCGGGACCCTGGGCGTATACGCCGCGGGGCGTGCGCTGGGCATCACCACCGCTCTGGTGCCCGCGGCCCTGGACACCTACTGGTGGACGCTTCCGGTGCTGATCCTGTCCGCCCTGCGGCACGCCGTGCTCGAGGAAGTCATTGTGGTGGGGTATCTCTTTATCCGGCTGCGGCAGCTGGGCTGGAGCACCCCGGCCATCATCCTCACCAGTGCGCTGATCCGTGCCAGCTACCACCTGTACCAGGGGATCGGGCCCGGGATCGGAAACTTCCTGATGGGACTGCTCTTCGGCTACGCCTACACCAAGACGAAGCGCGTGATGCCGCTGGTGATCGCGCACGCCCTCGTGGACATTGCCGGTTTTGTCGGGTTTGCGCTGTTCGGTCCGGCGATCGGCATCGGCGACTGACCCGGGCCCGTGCCTGGCTGAGTCAGTGCCTGAGTCAGTGCCTGAGGGCAGCTGCCACGGCCTGCCGCCGAGGCCCGTGCGCCCGGGCACGCTAGGATCTCCGGATGAATGAATCCGCGCTGACCCTCGACCTGGTCTCCCCGTGACACTGACAACTCCCTGGGGAGCGGACCTGGATCCGGACGCCGTCCTGCAGGAGTACCCCCGCCCGCAGCTGGTCCGCGACAGCTACCTCAACCTCAACGGCTACTGGCAGTACGCCATCACCTCCGCGCGCCGGGAGGCGCCGCCGGCAGACGGCGAGTGGGACGGGCAAATCCTGGTGCCGTTTTCCCCCGAGGCTCCGCTCTCCGGCGTGAACCGCCAGCTCCAGCCGCAGCAGCTCCTCTGGTACCGGCGCAGCCTCCGCCTGCCCGAGGGCTTCGCCGGCGAACGGGTGCTGCTGCACTTCGGTGCGGTGGACCAGAGCTGCACGGTCACCGTCAACGGGGTTGAGGTGGGAGGGAACGACGGCGGGTACCTCCCGTTCTCGCTGGACGTCACCGATGCGCTCGCCGCCGGGACCCGTGACGCCGCGGGCGCCGGTTCCTCCGCGACCGACGCCGGCGTGGACGCTGGAACCGACGCCGCGGCCGCCGGAACCGAACACGAGATCATCGTCCGGGTCCGCGACATCAGCGACACCGGCTACGCCAGCCGGGGCAAGCAGATGCTGGACCGCGGCGGCATCTGGTACACGGCACAGTCCGGGATCTGGCAGACGGTCTGGCTGGAATCGGTGCCGCGAGTCAGCATTTCCCGGCTGGACCTGGTGCCGGATCTCGACTCCGTTTCCGTCACCGTGCACGTGGACGACTGCACCCCGCGTGGGGGCGGTGCGGCAGGGACACCGGCAGGCCCGAACCTGCAGGCGGTGATCACCGTGTCCGCCGACGGGCGCACTGTGGCGGACGCCGTCGTCGTGCCCGGTGCTGCAACCCGCATTCCGGTACCGGATCCGCGTCTGTGGACGCCGGACGATCCTTTTCTGTATGACGTTTCCGTGACGCTGGTTGCCGACGGCGGTGCTGGGGACGCTGCCGCCGGTGAGGAGCTGGACAGCATCAGCAGCTACACCGGACTGCGGACTTTCGGCGTCGGACCGGACAATGCCGGCCATACCCGGCTGCTGCTCAACGGCCGCCCCTACTTCCACGCCGGACTGCTGGATCAGGGGTACTGGCCGGACGGGCTGTACACGGCACCGTCGGATGAGGCGCTCGCCTACGACATCCAGGCCGCGAAAGACCTCGGTTTCACCATGCTGCGCAAACACATCAAGATCGAGCCGCTGCGCTGGTACTACCACTGCGACCGTCTCGGCATGCTGGTCTGGCAGGACCTGGTCAACGGCGGCCGGTCGTACCGGCACGCGGTCGTGACTGCGCCTGCGGTTGGCGTACCCCACCGCGACGATAGTGACTATGCCGCTTTCGGACGCTCCGACGAGCAGGGCCGGGACGATTTCCGCGGCGAGCTGCGCTCAACGGTCGAGCTGCTGCGCAACTGCACCTCGATTGCCGTGTGGGTGCCGTTCAACGAGGGTTGGGGCCAGTTCGACGCGAAGGCGGCAACGCAGCTGCTGCGCGAACTCGACCCCACCCGGAGCATCGACCACGCCAGCGGCTGGCACGACCAGGGCGGGGGAGACCTCAAGAGCGTGCACGTTTATTTTGTGCCGTTCAAGCTGCGAAAGGGGTGGCTCCGGGACGGCCGCGCCGTCGTGCTTTCCGAATACGGCGGGTACAGCCTGCGCGTCCCGGGCCACACTTTCAATGAGAAGGAGTTCGGGTACCGGCGCTTCAAGACCCCCGAGGCCCTGCGGCAGGCGTATGAAAAGCTGCACCGGCGGCAGATCGAACCGGCGGTGGCGCAGGGGCTGGCCGCCACGGTCTATACCCAGCTCACGGATGTGGAGGACGAGGTGAACGGGCTGCTCACCTACGACCGGCGGGTGGTGAAGATCGACGCCGGGACGGTGCGGGACCTTAACGCCGGGCTCATCCGGGCGGCGGCTGCTGCTGTTCTGCCGACGTTTCGGGACTGATCGGCATTCCCCTCCGCTTTGACACCATTGCTCCGCTGCGCAGCGGAGGGATTGTCACAAAGCGGAGGGTTTCTCACAAAGCGGAGGGAATCAGCGGCGGCCAGGTCGGGGCAGCCCGGCCCGGACCAGACGCTGCACCAAACCCTCCGGGTGCTGGGGCGGCCGGGTGATGTCGTTCCAGGACCAGCGGACAAATCCGACGCCGGTGGCCCGAATAGCGTCTTCCCGGCGTTTCTCCCGCAGGAGGGTATCCCACGAGGGTGCAATGCTTCCTTTGACGCTTCCGTATTTCACCGCACCGTCGAACTCCCCGACGAGCCTGTGCCCGGGCCAGTAAAAGTCGGTGCGGAACCGCCCTGCCGCAGTATGGAATTCATGCTGGAGCTCAGGCTCCGGAAAACCCTGCCGGTACAGCACGGCCCGGGAGTAGGATTCACCGGCTGACTCGGAGAGCGCCTGCGCGAAGTCAATAACCCGCCGGGCCCGGAGTTGTTTGGGACGGCCGGGCAGATGCTCCGCCAGCTCCCGAAGGTGTTCTTTCTCCAGGCCGGGAAGACCACGAACGGGATCCGGGCGAAGAACATGATCCATGGCAGGGACTGCACGCTCGAAGTCCAGATAGGCAGCCATGTCCAGGACCGTATGCGCACGGGAAGTTACGGGGAGACCGTCCCACGCGGTGACCGGTTCCAGCAGCCGGCGCTCAGCCCAGCGGAGATCCCCGCGGCGTCGGCCATGGGTGGGATAAACGGCCAGCAGCAGTACTTCGGGTGACTTCCCAATGACAGGCAGTCCCCAGATGGTTGCGGCGGATTGTTGAATGAGGATGCGCTGCCCCGGCACCTGGGCGACAGCGGCCCGGATCCGTGCCCGCTCCCGTTCCCAGGGAGACAGAATCCGCCAGTCCTCCGCCTGCATGTACACACCAGGGCGGAGACGGACGAGTTTGCCCGATCGGCAGCTCAGCGCCAGGGAACGCCGGTCCGTACCATTGGTTTCGGCGTCGGCTGAGTAAATGAATGCCGGGTCCATGCCTCAAGGCTGGACGGGTTGCGGACCGCCCGCCAGCGCAAGAGGCCCGGTTGTGGACACCCCTCCGGTTTGACGCAATCCCTCCGCTGCGCAGCGGAGGGATCCGGACAAACCGGAGGGGTCCGGACAAACCGGAGCGGCGCAGCCTAAATCTCGACCAGGCCGTTCGCCGTGTTGAACGTGACGGACATGATGCCGGGGGTTCCCTTCGGGGAAATCCATGTGACACCCACATTTTCCAGCGGCTCTTCAACCGGCGTGCCCAGCCACCGGGTGACCCGCTCGGCGGATCCGGCAATGGTCAGCGAATTCAGCTTCACGGCACCGGGCATGCCGGGCAGGGCAGCGGAGGGATGCAGCGGCTCAGTGCCCTCGTCCCAGCGCAGCATGTAGGGCACCTGGGGGTCGGCGATGAGGCCGTTGATGCCGATCTGGCGCCAGGTCAGTTCCTGGCCGTCGGGAAACTTGCGGTTGCCCGGGACCGACTCGCGGCCCAGGCGCTCTTCAAACGGAGACAGATCGTCCACTGCAACGCACCAGCCCATCCAGCCGCCGCCGCATTCGGAGCGCTGCCGAACGGCCTGTCCGAAAGGAGCTTTGTCTGATGCCGGGTGGCTCAGGGCCTCCACCACCTCGACATACTGGTGGTTAGCCAGAGGAAGAATCATGTTGCGGGTGCCGAAACGGGGGTGGACGCCACCCTTGACGAAGTCCGCTCCCAGAGCGGAAGCAATCCTCTCGGTCGTGGCCAAAAGACCGTCGGATTCACAGGCATAAGATACATGGTCCAAGCGCATGCGGCCCATAATTGCACGTTGTGACCGACCTCTCGACCAAGGTAACCCTAACTGCGTGTACTTACTTTTTCTGCCCGCGGATCGGGTGCTTTTCCGCCGCTGAGCACGGCCCGGGAATCCCTGCTCTTGAGGGCAGGGCCGCTGGCCAAAAACAGCACGGTAAGCCGTACTGCCCGCTCGGCGGTGGTGCTGCAACGCAGGGAAATGAACCGTCACAGAGGTTGCGGGGTTCGGGGTTATCCGTTTTCATAGGGGGAATAGGTCATGAGTGCCAGCAGATAGCCCCGGCTTGCTGGCCGGCAACCCTCCAACCGCGGTGGGGTGCCCCGGGTGAAGACCTGGCTGTACGTCAATCGGGCGTATGGCAAGCGCGGGTCACACGTGGCTGCCGGCTCTTTCCCGGCTAGAAGTCTCGATGCGGCCCCTGGTCAATAGGGAGCAATGCCATGTCAGGAAACTGGTCCTTCGAAACCCGTCAGATCCATGTGGGACAGGAGCCCGACGCCGTCACCGGTGCCCGTGCACTGCCGATCTACCAGACGACGTCGTTCGTCTTTCCCAGCGCCGAAGCGGCTGCCAACCGGTTTGCCCTGGCTGAGCTCGCGCCGATCTACACACGAATCGGCAACCCCACCCAGGAAGCGGTGGAAAACCGGATCGCGTCCCTTGAAGGCGGGCTCGGTGCGCTGCTGCTCGCCTCGGGGCAGGCCGCGGAGACCTTCGCGATCCTGAACGTCGCCGAAGCCGGCGACCACATTGTCGCCAGCCCCAGCCTGTACGGCGGCACCTACAACCTCTTTAAGCACACCCTGAAGAAGTTCGGCATCGAGACCACCTTTGTGCAGGACCCGGACAACCTCGACCAGTGGCGCAGCGGCGTGCAGCCCAACACCAAGGCGTTTTTCGGCGAAGTGGTCTCCAACCCGCGCCAGGACGTCCTGGACATCGAAGGCATCAGCGCCGTCGCGCATGAGGCCGGCGTCCCGCTGATTGTGGACAACACCCTGTCCACCCCGTACCTGATCCGTCCCATTGAATGGGGAGCGGACATTGTGGTGCATTCGGCCACGAAATACCTGGGCGGCCACGGGACCTCGATTGCCGGCGTCATTGTCGATTCGGGCAACTTCGACTTCGGCGCCGATCCGGAGAAGTTCCCCGGGTTCAACACCCCGGACGAGAGCTACAACGGCCTGGTGTACGCCAGGGACCTGGGAGCCGACGGCGTCCTGGGCGCCAACCTCGCCTACATCCTCAAGGCCCGGGTGCAGCTGCTGCGCGACCTCGGTTCGGCCGTCTCACCGTTCAACGCGTTCCTCATCGCCCAGGGGCTGGAGACGCTGAGCCTGCGGGTGGAACGGCACGTGGCCAACGCCGTCGCAGTCGCCAACTGGCTCGAAGCGCACGACGACGTCATCTCGGTCGCCTACGCGGGCCTTGAGTCCAGCCCGTGGTTTGAGCGCGGACGCAAGTACGGGCCGCGCGGCACCGGTGCCATTGTTTCCTTCGACATCACCGGCGGCATCGAGGCGGGGAAACGCTTCGTGGATGCGCTGGAGCTGCACTCCCATGTGGCGAACGTGGGCGACGTCCGCTCCCTGGTGATCCATCCGGCGTCGACCACACACAGCCAGCTGGGGGCCGAAGCACAGCTCGCCGCGGGGGTCAGCCCGGGCCTGGTGCGGCTGTCCGTCGGCATCGAGCACATTGACGACATCATTGCCGACCTCGACGCCGGCTTCCGGGCCGCCAAGGGAGCGTAGCGATTCGCGTGACCCTGCCGTCCACGGTGCCGCAGCACCCCGCCCCCGCCCGGGACGGGGTGCTGCGCCATGCGCACATCGGCAGCCTGGATTTGGAAACCGGCGGGCACCTGCCGCAGGTGACACTGGCTTATGAAACGTGGGGCAGGCTTAACGCCGATGCGTCCAACGCGGTCCTGGTGGCCCATGCCCTGACCGGCAGCACTCATGTTGCCCGCGGGGACACCGGGGAAGACGGATGGTGGGACGCCTTGGTGGGTCCGGGGAAATCCGTGGACACCAACCGATTCTTTGTGGTGGCGGTCAACATGCTCGGCGGCTGTTACGGCTCCACCGGACCGTCCTCGCCCGATCCGCAGGGCCTGCCCTGGGGATCGCGCTTCCCGTTTGTCACCATCCGGGACTCCGTCCGCGCCGAAGCCCGGCTTGCGGACCAGCTGGGCATCCGGTCCTGGCACACGGTGCTGGGCGGATCGCTGGGCGGGGCGCGGGCCCTGGAATGGGCCGTTACCGAACCGGACCGGGTGCGGCGCTGCGCCGTCATTGCCTGCACGGCAGCCAGCTCGGCCGAGCAGATCGCCTTTGGACAGGCGCAGCTTGAGGCCATCCGGCTGGACCCGCGCTTCAGCGGCGGCGACTACTACAACGGCCCGACGCCGACTGCCGGCCTGGGCCTGGCCCGCCGGATAGCGCACATCACCTACCGTTCGGAGCCGGAGCTGGAGTACCGGTTTGGGCACCAGCCGCAGACGCAGGAGGACCCGCTGGGTTCCGCCCTGCCGGCCGAGCGGGGCCGGTACGCGGTGGAGAGCTACCTGGACCACCAGGCCCGCAAGCTGGTGGAACGGTTCGATGCCAACAGCTACTTGGTGCTGACCGAAGCGCTGATGAGCCACAACGTAGCCCGCGGCCGCGGCTCCCTGGAACAGGCGCTGGCCGGGGTCACGGCGGAGTTCTTTGTTGCCGCCGTCGACTCGGACCGGCTCTACTTCCCGGAACAGTCCGAGGTCCTGGCGGCCGCGCTGCCCGGCAGTGTGGAGGTGCACACCATCACGGCGCCCATTGGCCACGACGGGTTCCTTACCGACGTCGAGCAGATCGGTGTTCCGCTCAGGAAACGGTTCTTCGGATCAGCGTGAGCGCGCCGGAGCCGCGCGGGTGCTCTTGCCAAGGCGGTCCGGCCGTGGAAGAACAATGACATGGGTGATTCAATTCGGGTTGCGGCGCAGGCCCAGTGCCCGCCGGCGGAACTCTGGCATGCACTGGTGGACAACCGGGCCGCGTGGTGGCCCGGCATGGATTTCACCCCCAGTCCCGGGTCGCCGCTGAGCGAGCGGGCGGCGCAGGGTCCGGCCGACGACGGCGGTGAGCAGCGCGCCACGGGCACCGTGCTCGCCGTGGCCCGCGACCGGCTTTTGTCCTTCCGCTGGACCAAACCCGGCTGGAACGCCCACACGGTGGTGAGCTTCCTGCTGGACGCGGTTCCGGGCCCGGACGCCGAAACCGATTACACCGACGTCGTCATCACCGAAAGCGGCCTGGGCACCCTGGCGGACGGGGACGAGGTGGCGCGCACCCACTCCGGCGCCTGGGCGGACCATTTGGCGACGCTCATTCAGCTGGCGGAAAGGGTTCGCGGGGCTGACTCCTCCTGAATGATGCGGTGTTAGTCTTGCCGCCATGACACCGCACCGACAAGCCGGCAGGCTAGCCGGCATAGCTCCGGCATAGCCCGGCAGAACCCGGCCGCTTAGTCGGCCGAACCCGGGGGCATGCCCGGGCCACCGAAGATCGGCCCGGCCAGGGGACGCTTGGCGGCAATGCCGTCGCCGGAGGAGCGGTGCCGCACCCGGCGCACCACCCACGGCATGAAGTATTCGCGGGCCCACGTCAGGTCCTCGGTGCGTGCAGTGCGCCAGCTCTTGGCCGGCAGCGGCTTGGGTTCCAGCGGTTCCAGGGTGTGCGGGACGGCGAGGGTGTCCAGCACCATGGCGGCAATGGTGTGGTGGCCCAGGGGCGAAAAGTGCAGCCGGTCCGGCGCCCACATCTCCCGGGCGCTCAGCTCCCGCAGCGCCCACATGTCAGCGATGACGATGTCGTGGCGGGCGGCAATGGTGCGCAGGTTTTCGTTGTAAACGGCCACGCGGCCCCGGACACTGCCCAGCACCGGGGTGGTCCCTAAGTCGGGGCCGGTAAAGAGCACCACCGTGGCGCCGCTTCCCGCCAGCCGCGCGATCGCGGCGTCCATTTTTTCGGCCAGCTTGTCCGGGTCGCCGCCGGGACGGATGACGTCATTCCCGCCGGCGCAGATGGTCACCAGATCCGGCTTCAGGTCCAGCGCGGGCTGCAGCTGTTCGCTGATGATCTGGTCCAGGAGCCGTCCCCGGATGGCGAGGTTGGCATAGGCGAAACCGTCCCGGTCGCGGGCCAGTTCCTCCGCCACTCGGTCTGCCCAGCCGCGGTGGCCGCCGGGGCTGTCCGGATTCGGGTCACCGATTCCTTCGGTGAAGGAATCGCCCATGGCGACATAGCGGGTCCAGGGATGCACCTGATGCTCTTCGACGGCGGCTTCAGCGGCGGAATCGGCGACGGCGGCCGCTTCGGCGGCGGAGGTCGATGAGGGTAAAGAGCTGTCCTGGGGCATCGAGGGAGAAGTCACCGCTCCATCCTGCCAAGGAGGGGCCGGGCTACGCGACCGTAGGTTCAGGAACCGGCCGTGCCAAAATGAATATCATGCCTACAACAGCTCCCTGGAATCCCACTGTCCTCTGGTCCAAGCCCGAAGCCGAGCGTGCCGGAACGCCGCTGCTGGTCCTCTTCCACGGTTACCTCGCCAACGAGGAAGACCTGATGGGGCTGGCGGACTACCTGCCCTCCGAGTTCACCGTCGCGTCGGTGCGAGCGCCGCAGGCCCAGGGCCCCGGCTACACCTGGTTCCCGCTGATGAACGAACCGGAGTTCTCCGTGCAGAGCGTTGTCGACGCCGTGAGTGATGTCTCGGACTGGCTGGACGGGGTCAGTGGACAGCACAGCAGCGTCTCGCTGCTCGGTTTCTCGATGGGAATGGCCGTGGCGAGCACCCTGCTGCGGCACCGGCCCGCGGACTTCGCCGCCGTCGTCGGGCTTTCAGGTTTTGTGGTGCCCTCGGACGGTAACCCGTTTTTCAGGGACGAGGAGCTTCCGGCCGGCCGGGTGCCGTTCTTCTGGGGCCGGGACCAGGCCGATCCCGTGATCGATGCGCCGCGCATCGAGTTCACCCACGCCTGGCTCAACGAGCACACGGCTCTGACCAAGATCCTGTATTCGAACATGGGGCACGGCATCAACATGCAGGAACTGGGACACGTGAAGGAGTTCCTCACCCACGTGGTGCTCAAGGGCTGAGGCACGCGTCCCTGCGGGCCGGCCCCCAAGAGGGGCCGGCCCGGCTGAGTGTGAGGGCTAGTCCTCTTTAACGATGCGAATCGCTTCGCCGTTGACGGAGACGACGTCGCCCGGGTGCAGCTGCCGGCCGCGGCGCTCCTCAATGGCGTCGTTGACCTTGACCAGGCCGTCTTCGATCAGTTGCTTGGCCTGGATGCCGTCTTCGGCCAGGCTGGCCAGCTTCAGCAGCTGGCCCAGGCGGATCATGTCGTCGCGGATGGGAAGGTCTTGGGGGTCACTGGAACTCATACCTCCATTCTGCCCGACAACACCCGTCACCAATTCCGGAACGGGTGCGGGCCTGCCGTAGGGTTGGTTCGTGCCAAACCCCGTGCGATTTAATCCCTTGATCGGTCTGCCCCTCGCCATCGTGGCCGGGGCGGCCATGCCCGTGCAGTCCCGTGTCAACGGAGCACTCGGGACACGGCTCGACGACGGCCTGGCCGCGGCGCTGGTCAGCTTCTCGGTGGGCCTGGTGGTGATGATCCTGATTTCGGTCCTGCTGCCGCGCGGCCGTGCCGGCGCCGCCCAGCTGCTGCCGGCGCTGCGGGAACGACGCTTTCCCCGCTATTACGTGCTGGCCGGAGCCATCGGCGGCTATTTTGTGCTGTCCCAAACCCTGACCGTCGCCGTCCTGGGGGTTGCCGTGTTCACGGTTGCCGCCGTCGCCGGCCAGACGCTGACCGGCCTGGTGGTGGACCGCCTGGGCATTGGTCCGGCGGGCAAAAAGGCGCTCACCGTGATGCGGGTGGTGGGCGCCGTACTGACCATTGCGGCCGTCGCCTGGGCCGTGAGCCCCAAGTTGGCCGGGACATCCGGAGCGTCGGACCTGCTGCTTCCGGTGCTGCTGCCGCTGACGGCCGGCATGCTGATGAGCTTCCAGCAGGCCATGAACGGAACCACCGGCATGCACTACGGCACTCCGATCACCGCCACGCTGGTCAACTTTATCGCCGGAACCGCTGTGCTTGGCCTGATGTGGCTGGTGAAGGTGGCCGTCTCCGGCGTCGGCCAGCCGCTGCCGGGGGAGTGGTATCTGTATCTGGGCGGACCGATGGGGTGCGTCTTCATCGGACTGAGCGCGCTGCTGGTGCGCAGCCTGGGCGTGCTGCTGACGAGCCTGGGCATGATCGGCGGCCAGCTTATCGGCTCGCTGCTGCTGGACATCTTCCTCCCCGCGCCGGGCAGCGTTGTGGTCGCAGCCACCGTGCTGGGAACTCTGCTGACCCTGGCGGCCATCGTCCTGGCGACGCTGCCGTGGAACATGCCCGGGGTGCTCCGCCGCCGCTGAGCCGGCCGGCCCGCCGGTCCCGTCCGGGCTGCCAGCGGGACCGGCCGGGCCGTGCCCGTCAGCCCAACTCCCCGGTCCCGTCCGCCCGGTAGCAGTGTTTGGGCTCCCTCGCCTTAAGCTGGTAGTTGTAGCTTTTGCCCTCCGTAAGTCCCTCACCGTGCAACCTGCCGGTGAACACTGCGGGCGGGACCACGAGCGGACCGCACCCAGCGGCCCTGTAAACACGAAAGAACGGCGGTACCATTCCATGGCTTCGACCAAATCCAAACTGGATCCGATCATCTCCCTCGCCAAGCGCCGGGGGTTCGTCTTCCAGTCGGGTGAGATTTACGGCGGGTCCCGGTCCGCATGGGATTACGGACCCCTGGGTGTCGAGCTCAAGGAAAACATCAAGAAGCAGTGGTGGCAGCACATGGTCCGCGGCCGCGACGACGTCGTCGGGCTGGATTCCGCCGTCATCCTGCCCCGCCAGGTCTGGGAAGCCTCAGGCCACGTGGAGGTCTTCTCCGACCCCCTGGTGGAGTGCCTGAGCTGCCACAAGCGCTACCGCGCCGACCACCTCGAAGAGGCCTACGAGGAAAAGAAGGGCCACGCACCGGAAAACGGCCTGGCCGACATTGCCTGCGTAAACTGCGGCACCAAGGGCCAGTGGACCGAGCCGCAGGAATTCTCCGGCCTGCTCAAGACCTTCCTGGGTCCGGTCGCCAACGAAGAGGGCATGCACTACCTGCGTCCGGAAACCGCGCAGGGCATCTTCGTGAACTTCAACAACGTGCTGACCACTTCGCGCAAGAAGCCCCCGTTCGGCATCGGCCAGATCGGCAAGAGCTTCCGCAACGAAATCACCCCGGGCAACTTCATCTTCCGCACGCGCGAGTTCGAGCAGATGGAAATGGAGTTCTTCGTCGAGCCGGGCACGGATGAGGAATGGCACAAGTACTGGATCGAGAACCGGTTCAACTGGTACACCCAGCTGGGTATCGACCCGGAGAACCTGCGCCTGTTTGAACACCCGAAGGAAAAGCTGAGCCACTACTCCAAGGGCACCACCGACGTCGAATACCGCTTCGGCTTCGCCGGCTCCGAGTGGGGCGAGCTGGAAGGCATCGCCAACCGCACCGACTTTGACCTGGGCACGCACTCCAAGCACTCCGGCACCGACCTGAGCTACTTCAACCAGGCCACCAACGAGCGCTTCACTCCGTACGTGATTGAGCCCGCCGCCGGCCTGACCCGTTCCTTCATGGCGTTCCTGGTGGATTCCTACACCGAGGACGAGGCCCCCAACGCCAAGGGCGGCGTCGACAAGCGCACCGTCCTGAAGCTGGATCCGCGCCTGGCCCCGGTCAAGGCCGCCGTGCTGCCGCTGAGCCGCAACGAGGACCTGTCCCCGAAGGCCAAGGACCTCGCCGCGCAGCTGCGCCGGAACTGGAACATCGACTTCGACGACGCCGGTGCCATTGGCCGCCGGTACCGCCGCCAGGACGAAATCGGTACCCCGTTCTGCATCACCGTGGACTTCGACACCCTCGAAGACCAGGCCGTCACCGTACGCGAGCGTGACTCGATGGCCCAGGAGCGGGTGAGCCTGGACAAGGTTGAGGGCTACCTCGCGGAACGGCTGATCGGCGCGTAATGGCCTTGACGTTCCGCGAATGGCGCGAAGATGACGACCTGGCCTTGAACCAGCTCTGGGGCGATCCGGAAACGGTGCAGTCCGGGCAGTTCCGGGCAGTCCTGCGGCCCTCGTCCAACGAGCCCTGGAGCCGCTGCATCGTGGCCGAAGACGACGGTATTCCGGTAGCCGCCGGCGTCGTTTACGAGACCTCGCTGCATCCGGACCGGCTGTGGGTTTATGTGGAAGTGGCCCGGGAGAACCGGCGGGCCGGCCTCGGGTCCACCCTGCTGGCGATGCTGCGCCGCGAAGCCGAAGCGGCGCCGTCGGGCGTAACGAAGCTGCGCGCGAAGGTGGAGCCGGGAACCTCCGGCGCTGCCTTCGCGGAGGCGGCCGGCTTCTCCCGCATCCAGCGTTCCCGCGTTGTTGTGGTGGAGCCGGGGCGGATTAGCCTGCCGGTCTTCCAGGACGACGCCGGGCCTCAGCTGGACGAAGCCGCCACCGGATCGGTGGAACTCACCCAGGCCGTGGTGGCGTTCTACAACGCCGTGCACGGGTGGGACCGGTCGGAGATGACGCTGGGGCGGGCGCAGCAGATGCTGCTCAACGACGCCACGGGTGCCGCCGGAGCCGTGGTCCTGCGCGATGCGCCCAAGGCACAGGGCGGCAAGATCGCTGCCTTTGCCGTGAGCTACACGCAGAACCGCACGGACGAGCCGGCCGATGTGTTCCTGGGCTACGATCCTTCGCTGGAACAGTCGGAGCAGGAGGCCGCACTCGAATCGCTGCTGGCCCTGCTGACCTACCAGTACCCGATCCAGCTGGAGGTGGACGAGTCCATGAAGCCCGTGGCCCGGATCATCCAGGCCCTGCTGGAAAAGGGTGCCGCCCGCGAAGTCGGGCCGGCAACGGAGATCGTCAGCACGTAACCGGCGGTACTGCGGGTGCCGGGCTTTCGGGCGGCCGCGGTTATCGCTGCAACGACGACGACGGCGGGTGCAGGTTCCTTCGGGGGCCGGCGCCCGCCGTCGTTGTGTTTGCGGCCAGCCGGGCTGCGGAGCGGAGGCGGCCCGTCCGTAGTACAGGTAACGGGCCCATCCCGGCCCGAGAAGCCCGTTATCTGTACTCCCGACGACTGACGAGATTCGCCGAGACGGCTCGTAGTTGGGACAATGATGCCGACCGTGTTTCCTGCGTCCGTACCACCGGGCCGCAGCACCGCGCCTACGCCAAAGGATCCCATGGGACACAGCCATTCCCCGCACTCCGATGAGCCTCCGTCTCCGGTTGCCCTGGCCGCCCGGCGGCGGGCCAACCTGCTGCTGACCTTCATCCTGGTGCCGCTGGGGCTGCTGGCCCTGGTGGCGATGCTGCTGATGTGGCCCTCGGGGGACCGCAGCTCCGTCACCGTTGCCG
Organism: Arthrobacter sp. Z1-15; assembly: GCF_054792395.1. Taxonomy (NCBI): domain Bacteria; kingdom Bacillati; phylum Actinomycetota; class Actinomycetes; order Micrococcales; family Micrococcaceae; genus Arthrobacter; species Arthrobacter sp. Z1-15. The sequence continues at coordinate 1,163,409 of NZ_CP096454.1, forward strand.
ACCCGTATGCCACCGCCGACGGCGTCACCTTCGACACCGGCAAGGTCCAGCGGGTCAGCCGGGAGGACTGCCCGTCCTCGGCCGCGCTCGTCGAGGCCGGCGGCACCGCCCAGGAATGCCTCGTCGCGTACACGGTTCCCGACGCCGGGGGGACCACCATCCAGGTGGAAGTTCCGCCGGAGGTGGCCAAGGGCGATGTCATCGAAGCCGGAGACAGCATCCGGTACCTGAACCTCGAAGCCGTAATGCAGGGCGGCGGAGGTGCTCCGCCGTACGTCTTCGTGGACTTCGTCCGTACCATTCCGATGGCGGCACTGACCGTGCTCTACGCGGGAGTGGTCATCGCCGTCGCGCGCTGGCGCGGCCTGCGCGCACTGGTGGGGCTGGCCGGAGCCTATGCCGTCCTGGCCGGGTTCATCCTGCCCGGACTGGTGGAAGGGCAGCCGCCGCTGCTGCTCGGGCTGGTCGGGTCCAGCGTGATCATGTTCGGGGTGCTGTATTTTGCCCACGGATTTACGGCCCGGACCTCCACGGCGCTGCTGGGGACGCTGTTCGGGCTCTCGATCACGGCCTGTCTGGCGGCCTGGGCAACCGACGCCGCGCACCTGGTGGGCGTCGACGACGAAAACGCGTACACGCTCATCAACTCGTCGGAGAGTATTTCGGTGTCCGGCATCATTCTGTGCGGGCTGATTATCTCGGGTCTGGGGGTGCTCAACGACGTCACCATCACCCAGTCCTCCGCCGTGTGGGAGATGTACGAGCTGGCTCCCGGTGCCAGCGCCAAGCGGCTCTTCTCGGGCGCCATGCGGGTGGGCCGGGACCACATTGCCTCCACCGTCTACACCATCGCTTTTGCCTACGCCGGGGCTGCCCTGCCGGTGCTCATCCTGGTCTCGCTGTACGACCGGCCGTTTATGGACAGTCTTACCGGCGGGGAGCTGGCCGAGGAAGTAATCCGCACGCTGGTTGGTTCCGTGGGTCTGGTGCTGGCCATTCCCGTGACGACGGCGATCGCCGTGCTGGTGGTCAAAGCGGTCGGGATCAAGGGCGTGCCCCGGACTGCAGCACCGGATGGTCCCTCGCAGCCGGGACTCGAGCCCGCGGCGGCTGTTGCGGGAACGGCCGGCACTGGAACGGTCGGGGACGGAACGGCTGGGGACGGAACGGCTGGGGACGGAACGGCCGGCGGCACCGCTGACGCTCCGGTCACCCGCCGCTCGCTGCGCAACCGCCCGTAACCGCCCGTAACCGCGCCGCCGTCGTCGTCGTCCGTTTTCGCGGCGACGACGGCTCGACCCGCGGGGACTTAAGGAGCTGCCGGGGCAGGCGCGGGGATCACCGGCGGTTCGAAGGTGAACGTCATCCCGAGCAGCCACACCAGCAGCAGAACCACCGGCAGATGGATGATGAACTGCAGGAACGTGAAGCCCACCAGATCGCGCGCCCGCAGTTTCAGCACCGCCAGCAGGGGCAGCATGAAGAACGGGTTGATCAGGTTCGGCAGGGCCTCGGCCACGTTGTAGATCTGCACCGTCCAGCCGAGGTTCATCTCCACATCGGTGGCCGACTGCATCACGTACGGCGCCTCAACCAGCCACTTGCCGCCGCCCGAGGGAACAAAGAGTCCCAGAATGATGGTGTAGACGGCAATGACGACGGCGAAGGCCCCGCCGGCACCGATGCTGGTGAAGAATCCGGCGAGATGCTCGGACAGGGTTGTTCCGCCTGCCCCTTCGGCCTTGGTCAGGATGGCGGCCATGGCGGCATAGAGCGGGAACTGGACGAGGATGCCGGCGGTGGCAGGCACCGCCTTCGTCACTGCCTGCAGGAAGTTCCGCGGCGTGCGGTGCAGCACCAAACCCAAGATCAGGAACACGAGCAGGTATCCGTTGAGGCTGGAGATCACGCTCAGGAAAGGCTTGGTCACAAATTGTGAAACCAGCCAGCCGGCGGTCAGCAGCCCCATCAGCGCGGGCAGGATCGGGCTGTACTCCAGCCATTCTCCGGGGCGTTCGCGTTGGGAGGCGGGTTCCGGGGTGTCATCGAGGTCGACGCCGAGCTCCTGCGCCGTGCGGACCGCCTCACCCTTGGGGGCCGAGAAATGGGCGATCACCGTGGTCAGCGCAATCAGGATGACACAGGTCAGCAGGGACTGCCACGTGAAGATGGTCTTGCCGAAGTCGAGGACGCCGGTCACTTCCAACAGTGCCGGAGGCAGGGAGGCCGCCGTGGCCTGCAGCTGCGCCGCAGAGGAGGACAGCCCGAGGGCCCAGACGGCGCCCAGGCCCATGAAGGCGGCCGCACCGAGCGCGCGGTAGTCCACGCGCAGATCCGTCCGCCGGGCAATGGCCCGTGCCAGCAGCCCGCCGAACACGATGCTCAGGCCCCAGTTCAGGAAGGACACGGACATGGACAGGAACGCCACGAAGCTCACGGCCGTGGTGGCGCTCTGCGGAACACGGGCCAGCCGGGCGATCAGCTTCGCGACCGGGGGAGAGGTGGCCACCACGTAGCCCGTCAGCACCACCATGGACATTTGCAGGGTAAAGGCGGTCAGGTCCCAGAACCCGTTGCCGAACGAGTCCGCCACTGCCTGCGGCGAGGACCCGTTGAACAGGGCGGCCAGGGCAATGAGGACAACTCCGCCCAGGGCAAAGATGTAGGCATCCGGAAACCATTTCTCAGTCCAGCGGGCCAGGGTCTGGGCAACTCTGGCCAGGCCCTTCTCGGAACCCGCAGAGCGGGTGGTAGCGGTAGACATGAAGAGTTCCTCATTCCTAGGTTGCGGCGGTGAAACCAGGGGGTGCGCTCGTGAAAGGCCGTACTGTGATGCGGGCCACCTGAACGCTAGGGGCAGCGGTTCCGCCCTGTCAATCAATGCCGTCCCGGCCGGTCGAGCTGCCGGACGGTCAGGTCCGGTGCCTTTCGCCCGCACCCGATCCCGCTGGATCTGCCCTTCCCGGAGATCGGTAGCGCAGATAACGGGCTCTCGGAGAATCGGTAGTACAGATAACGGGCCTATCCGGTCCGGATGAGCCCGGTATCTGTACTACGGGAGGGCCATGGAACCCCGGCAGGCAGGATTTGCACCGGCTTGAGAGAATGGGGGTGTGACTGTTTCATCCCCAGAACTCAAGCTCGAGCTGCCCCCGCTGCAGCTCGGTCCCATCACCGTGGATACGCCGGTAATCCTGGCTCCCATGGCCGGCATTACCAACAAGGCCTTCCGCCGCCTCTGCCGTGAATACGGCGGCGGCCTGTACGTGACGGAAATGGTCACCTCCCGCGCCCTCGTGGAGCGCTCGCCGGAATCGCTGCGCATCATCGAGCACGACGACGACGAAAAGGTCCGCTCCGTCCAGCTGTACGGCGTTGACCCCGTGACCGTAGGCGCCGCCATCCGCATCCTCGTCGAGGAAGACCGCGCCGACCACATTGACCTGAACTTCGGCTGCCCCGTCCCCAAGGTCACCCGCAAGGGCGGCGGCTCGGCCCTGCCCTGGAAGCTGGACCTGTTCAAGGCCATCGTGCAGACCGCGGTAAAGGAAGCCTCCAAGGGCAACGTCCCGCTGACCATCAAGATGCGCAAGGGCATCGACGAGGATCATCTGACCTTCCTCGACGCCGGCCGCATCGCCCGCGACTCCGGTGTCGCCGCCGTCGCCCTGCACGGCCGCACCGCCTCCCAGTTCTACTCCGGCAAGGCCGACTGGTCCGCCATCGCCGAACTGCGCGAAGCACTGCCGGACATCCCCGTCCTCGGCAACGGTGACATCTGGTCCGCCGAGGACGCCATCGCCATGGTGCGCGAAACCGGCGTCGACGGCGTCGTCATCGGCCGTGGCTGCCAGGGCCGGCCCTGGCTCTTCGGTGACCTGCAGGCAGCCTTCGAAGGCAGCGACCTGCGGCACCGCCCGGGCCTGAAGGAAGTCTCCGAGAGCGTCTACCGGCACGCCGAACTGCTGGTGGAAACCTTCGGCGGCGAGATGATGGCCCTGCGTGACATCCGCAAGCACATGGCCTGGTATTTCAAGGGCTACGTTGTCGGCGGGGACCTCCGCGCCCAGCTGGCCACCGTGCCCACGCTCGAAGTGCTCCATGAGCTCCTGGACCAGCTGGACCCGGACGCCCCGTACCCCGGCGCCGACGCCGAAGGGCCCCGCGGGCGTGCCGGATCACCGAAAAAGACCGCACTGCCGGAAAACTGGTTGGAATCGCGGGAGCTCAACGCCGCACAGAAGTCCGTCATTTCCGCAGCCGAACTCAACATCTCAGGTGGCTAAACACCCATGACCTTTCCGCAGGCTTTCCAAACCGCAGGCTATACCGATGTTGACCTTGCACGATGGGTCACCGAGCCTGCCAAGAACACCAACCGGACCCAGTTCGGCCGGGACCGCGCCCGCGTGCTGCATTCCTCGGCGCTGCGCCGGCTGGGCGCCAAAACGCAGGTCGTGGCTCCGGACACCGACGACTTTGTCCGGACCCGCCTGACGCACTCCCTGGAAGTGGCCCAGGTGGGCCGCGAACTGGGCAATGCGCTGGGCTGCGACCCCGACGTCGTCGACGCCGCCTGCCTTTCGCACGACCTGGGACACCCGCCGTTCGGGCACAACGGCGAAACCGCGCTGAACGACATTGCGCACGCCATCGGCGGTTTCGAGGGCAACGCCCAGACCCTGCGGCTGCTGACCCGGCTCGAGCCCAAGATCATTGCGCCCGACGGCGGCCCGGCCGGCCTGAACCTGACCCGCGCCTCCCTCGACGCCGCCACCAAGTACCCCTGGCCGATCACCGAAGCACCGCTGGTCAACGGGCACCGCACCACCAAGTTCGGTGTCTATGAGGATGACCTGCCGGTGTTCACCTGGCTGCGCGACGGCGCCCCCGCCGGCCGCTCCTGCCTCGAGGCCCAGGTCATGGACCTTGCCGATGACATTTCCTACTCCGTGCACGACGTCGAAGACGCCATTGTGGCCGGCCACGTCCAGCTCAAGTGGCTGGACAACCCGGACCAGCGCGCCCGCGTGGTCGGCTACACGCAGCAGTGGTACCTGCCCGGCACCGACGGTGCGGCCATCGAAGCGGCGCTGAAGCGGCTGGAGTCCGATCCGGTCTGGGTCCGCGAATCCGACGGCAGCCGCAAGGCGATGGCGGCGCTCAAGGACATGACCAGCCAGCTGATCGGCCGGTTCTGCAACAGCGCCCTCGAAGCCACCCGCGGCATTTACGGCACCGATCCGCTCACGCGGTACCACGCGGAAATGGTCATCCCGGAGGAAACCCGCCTCGAGATTGCGGTGATGAAGGGCCTGGCCACCACCTTTGTGATGACCACCGACCAGCGCCAGCCCCTCTATGAGCGGCAGCGCGAAATCCTCACCGCCCTGGTGGCGCAGCTGTCGGCAACGGGGGACCGGCACCTGGAGCCGATGTTCGCCGCTGACTGGCGCGAGGCGGACGACGACGGCGCACGGCTGCGCGTGGTGGTGGACCAGGTGGCGTCCCTCACTGACGGATCGGCCCTGGCCCTGCACGAACGGCTGGTCGGACCGGTTCCGGCGCTCTGGTAAACGGATTTTCGGGCTTCCGCCCGGCCGGACGGCGACGACGGGCCGGCCCGTGCTGCCGGGCCGGTTAGGACAGGAAGAATAGACTGGGTGGCATGGCCGGTCTGATTAAACGCGAAGATATTGACGAAGTACGCTCCCGCACCGACATCAAGGCCGTGATTGACGGCTACGTGACGCTCAAGTCCGCCGGCATCGGCTCCTACAAGGGCCTGTGCCCGTTCCACGACGAGCGTTCACCGTCCTTCCACGTCCGCCCGCAGGTGGGTTCCTACCACTGCTTCGGCTGCGGCGAGAGCGGCGACGTCATCTCCTTCGTGCAGAAAATGGACCACGGAACCTTCTCCGAGACGGTGGAGAAGCTCGCCGCCCGGCTCGGTTACGAGCTGCACTACGAGGACGGCGGCACCGGCCCCCGCCGTGAAGACGTGGGCAAGCGCCAGCGCCTCCTGGATGCCCATAAGATCGCCGCGGAGTTCTTCGTGGCCCAGCTGCGCACCCCAGGCGCCCAGGCTGCCCGGGATTTCCTGCAGGAGCGCGGCTTCGATCCGGCGGCAGCACACCACTTCGGCGTCGGCTACGCCCCGCAGGGCTGGGACTCGCTGCTCAAGCACCTCACCGACAAGGGCTTCACCCGCGAGGAACTGGCCGGCACCGGCATGTTCTCCACCGGCTCCGACGCCTCCCGTTTCTACGACCGTTTCCGCGGCCGGCTGATCTGGCCCATCCGCGACCTGACCGGCGCCGTCATCGGTTTCGGTGCGCGCAAGCTGTACGAGGATGATCAGGGTCCCAAATACCTGAACACCCCGGAGACCGCGCTCTACAAGAAGTCCCAAGTGCTGTACGGCATCGACCTGGCCAAGCGTTCCATCGCCAAGGACCGGCAGATCGTCGTCGTCGAGGGCTACACCGACGTGATGGCCTGCCACCTGGCCGGGATCACCACCGCCGTCGCAACCTGCGGCACCGCCTTCGGCGAGGACCACATCAAGATCGCCCGCCGGCTGCTCTCCGACGACGGCACCGGGGGAGAGGTCATCTTCACCTTCGACGGCGACGCCGCCGGCCAGAAAGCTGCCCTGCGTGCGTTCGACCTGGACCAGCGTTTTACGGCCCAGACCTACGTGGCGGTTGACCCCGAGGGCATGGATCCCTGCGACATCCGGCAGAAGCACGGCGACTCAGCCGTTGCCGAGCTGATCCGCTCCCGCCGTCCCCTGTTTGAGTTCTCGATCCGTTCCACGCTGCGCAAGTTCGATCTGAACACGGTGGAAGGACGGGTGCAGGCACTGCGCGCCGCGGCGCCCGTGGTGGCCGAAATCCGTGATCCCGCCATGCGCCCGGCCTACGCCCGCGAGCTTGCCGGCTGGCTGGGGACCGACGTCGACGACGTCACCCGGGCCGTTGCGGGAGCGGCCAAGCGGCTGCGCGAGGGCGGCTCGCACGGCAAGGGCCAGCACAACACCTCAGGGCATGACGACGGCCGCGGCTCGCAGCGCGACGCACGGGGCGCCCAGCACCGTGACGCCCGTGAGGGCCGGGGTCCCCAGCAGGGCCAGCACACCGGGTACCAGCAGCAGGTGCCGGAACCCACGCTGGAGCCGCCGGCGTTCTCCCGGCCGGATCCGCGGGACCCGGCCGCACGCATGGAGCGCCAGGCTCTGGAAGTTGCGCTGCAGCAGCCGGGACTGCTGGACGAGGGGCAGTGGGAGCGCTTCAAAGCTGCCCGCTTTTCGGTTCCCGCGTATTTGGCGGTGCACAACGCCATCATTGCCGCAGGCCAGGCCGGTACCGCTCCGGCGCAGTGGGTGGAGCAGGTCCGCCAGGAGCTTCCCGACACGCTGCGCGACTTTGTCAGCGAGCTGGCGGTGACGCCGCTGCACGCGCGCGACGACGACGCCCTGCAGCGCTACTGCCGGGACATCCTGAACCGGCTGTTCGAACTGCAGGTGACCCATTTGAAGGCGGAAAAGCTCGGCCAGCTGCAGCGGCTGGACCCCACTGCGGACCCTGCTCTGTTCCAGCAGCTGAACCGGGACCTGATGGAACTGGAAATGCAGCGCCGGGCTCTCCGCGGCGACCAGTAGGCGGCCCCGCGGGGAAGCCTGCATCGGTGTCAGGGCGCCGATTTCGCTTCCCCGCGAAACCTCTGTAGAGTAGGACACGCGCTTTCCTCCGTAGCTCAATTGGCAGAGCATTCGACTGTTAATCGAAGGGTTACTGGTTCAAGTCCAGTCGGAGGAGCAAGTAAATGAGGCCCTGACCGGGTATGCCGGTCAGGGCCTCATTGTTTGTCAGTTACCGCCTGGCCGCAGAACGCAGCGTGTCCCGCACAGCGTAGTAGGCCGGTTTCCGGGTGAAGTTCTCGTCCATCACTGTCGCTTCACCTTCTCCGGCGAAAAAGACCGGAACCCAGGAGTATTTGTCGGTAAAGCCCCAGATGGTGAAGGACCTGCAGCCGTCGACGGCGAGGCAGGCCTCGAGGGCACGCTGGTAGTAGTCTGCCTGCTTCTCCAGCTGGGCCGCCGTGGGCTCCGTGCCGGCAGCGACGTCCATGCGCACATCGATCTCGGTAATCGCCGTCTCCAGCCCCAGGTCGTCGAAGCGCTGCAGGTTGGCCTGGAGGTTGGAGGGGAAACCGTAACGGGTGCTCAGATGGCCCTGCACGGCGAAGCCGTCCACCGGCACCCCCTGAGCCTGAAGCCGCGGAATGAGTTCCAGATAGGCGTTGCTCTTCGCGTTGATGTCCTCGACTCCGAAGTCGTTGAAGAACAGCTTGGCCGACGGATCGGCTTCATGCGCCCAGCGGAAGGCGTCGGCGATAATGTCCGGACCCAGCTCGCGGATCCAGATGTTGTCTGCAGTGCGCAGGGTTCCGTCGTCGTTGAAGATCTCGTTGGCAACGTCCCACTGCTGGATTTTGCCGGCGTACCGGCCCACCACTGTCTGGATATGGTCCTTGAGGATCGCACGCAGCTCGTCGTCCGAGAAGTTCCCCTGCTCCAGCCACTGAGGGTTCTGGCTGTGCCAGAACAAGGTATGGCCCCGCACCGCCTGCTTGTTCTTTTGCGCAAACCGGACAATCGCATCCATTTCGGCGAAGCGGTAGACGCCGGGCTCCGGGTGAATGAATTCCCATTTTGCCTGGTTCTCGGGGGAGACAGAGCTGAATTCGGCCCCTAAAAGCTTGCGGTATTCCTTGTCGAAGGTAAAAGGATCCGGGTAGTCCTGGCTCTCATGGTGGCCGCCGCCTGCCACGGCGGAGCCAATTTTGAAGTCCTTCGGTGCTGCGCGGCGCAGGGTGTCCTGTTTCGATTGCCCGGGCGGGTGTTTTCCGTCCGGTTGGTGTGCCTGCGCCGGAGCCGCTTGCAGCAGCAGCGCCGAGGCCAGGACTGCTGCGAGGAGTAACTGCGGAACCTTCATGAGACTCTCCCTTGAGTAAAGGTATCCGGCCATCGGAACGGTCGTCCCACCGGCCTTGCAGCCCCGGGGATCCGCTGTGCGGAAAGGCCGGGACCAGACAAAGGCTAGGAACAGAGCGCAGGAGGGTCAAGGGTGCCGGGCGTCATTGGGGCAGGCAGTTGCACCGGTGCTCATTTCGGCCCGCAAAAGAGAGTCAGACCACACCGCGGCCGTGCACATGCACTCCAAAAACCCTGTATAGTAGAACTCGCGCTTTCCTCCGTAGCTCAATTGGCAGAGCATTCGACTGTTAATCGAAGGGTTACTGGTTCAAGTCCAGTCGGAGGAGCAAACAGGCTCCCCGGCCAGCTTCAAATGCTGGCCGGGGAGTCTTTTTTTGACCGGTTCGCGGTCCCAACCCCGCCGTTTTTGACCGGCTGCCCGGCCATCACCTGCGGCAGGCGGGCAGGGCTCCCCGGGCGTGATTTCCGTTACACTGAAAATCGGCACGCCACCGACGCCGGCCGGGCCCTTTCCCGGCATCTTCGGCAGGAGCTTCATCGTGACCGCACACGCACGCGACCGGCAGCGTCCCGTCAGCACGGAGGAAATCTTCGCCTCACACGAGGGCGGAAAGCTCTCGGTTGATCCGCTGCTGCCCCTGGACAGCACCCGCGCCCTCTCCATCGCCTACACGCCCGGCGTCGCCCAGGTCAGCCGGGCCATCGCCGCCGATCCGGCCCTGGCACAAACCCACACCTGGGCCTCAAGGCTGGTTGTGGTGGTGAGTGACGGCACCGCCGTCCTGGGGCTGGGGGACATCGGTCCGGCCGCCGCGCTGCCGGTCATGGAAGGAAAGTCGGCCCTGTTCAAGGCCTTCGGCGGCCTGAATGCCATCCCGCTGGTCCTGAACACCACCAACACTGACGAGATCATCGAAACGCTGCTCCGGCTGCGCCCCAGCTACGGAGCCGTGAATCTCGAGGATGTTTCGGCACCCCGCTGCTTCGAACTGGAGCAGCGGCTCATCGAGGCACTGGACTGCCCCGTGATGCATGATGACCAGCACGGGACCGCCATCGTGGTCCTGGCCGCCCTGCGCAACGCCGCGCGGGTCACCGGCCGACCCCTGGAAGGACTCAAAGTGGTGATCTCCGGGGCCGGAGCCGCCGGTGTCGCCTGTGCCAACATCCTGCTGGAGGTCGGCATTTCCGACGTCGTGGTGCTCGACTCCCGCGGTGTTCTCGCAACGTCCCGGACAGATCTCAGCAGCGTCAAAACGGACCTGGCGGCGCGGACCAACCCGCGCGGCGTGTCCGGATCAGCAGCGGACGCCCTGAGGGGCGCTGACGCCTTTATCGGGGTTTCCTCCGGCACGGTCGATGAAGCCGTCCTGGCGAAGATGGCGCCGGATGCCATCATTTTTGCGCTCTCCAACCCCGATCCCGAAGTTCATCCCGACGTCGCCGCCCGCTACGCTGCGGTCGTAGCGACCGGCCGCAGCGATTTTCCGAACCAGATCAACAACGTGCTGGCCTTCCCGGGCGTGTTCCGCGGTGCCCTGGACAGTGGTGCCAAGCGAATCACTCCCGCCATGAAGGTCGCAGCTGCCGACGCCATCTCTGATCTGGTGGGCGGAGATCTTGCCGCTGACTTTATTGTTCCGAGTGCGCTGGACCCGAGAGTAGCTCCGGCAGTTGCGGCCGCGGTGGCGGATACCGTTAGACGCTGACGCCGGGGGACCCAGAGGCCGGCCGGGGCCGTGCACCGCGCCGGCCGGGGAGAACAGGCAGCAGGCTCCGGTCCCGAAAGGCGGCCGGAGCCTGCTGCTTCTTTCGTGCCCTCCCTGCCTGCTCCCGGCTTACGTGTTCCCTCCGCCGCACGTCATGCCTAGGGTTATGCGTAGGATTACTAGGTTTGGGGCGGAACTTTTTAACTAACGGACGAGAGACAGAGGAACCTTCCATGGGCGCGAGCCAGCCAAGGCCTAATCCGGGCGAATCAGAGAAGGTGGCCCATCCTTTCAAGGTGATTGCCGTCACTGTGGCGGCTGCGGTGGGCGGTCTGCTGTTCGGCTTTGACACCGCCGTCATCAACGGCGCGGTGGACGCCATCGGTGAAGAATTCACGCTCAGCCCCGGGGTGCTGGGGTTCACCGTCGCCATTACCCTGCTGGGATGCGCGGTCGGTGCCTGGTTTGCCGGGCAGCTCGCGGACCGGCTGGGCCGCAAGAAAGTCATGGTTGGCGCCGCTGTTCTCTTCGCCGCCAACTCCGTCGGCTCCGCCTACGCCTTCAGCGAGTGGGATCTGATGTGGTGGCGCCTCGTCGGTGGCCTCGCCATCGGCACCGCCTCCGTGATCGCCCCGGGCTACATTGCAGAAGTTGCCCCCAACAAATGGCGCGGCGCGCTGGGCTCCGTCCAGCAGCTGGCCATCACGCTGGGCATTTTCGCGGCGCTGCTCTCCGACGCGTTCCTGGCGAACTCCGCCGGAAGCGCGCTGGGTGAACTGTGGTGGGGACTGGCTGCCTGGCGCTGGATGCTCCTGGTGGGTGTGCTCCCGGCCATTGTCTACGGCGTACTCGCGCTGACCATTCCCGAGTCGCCGCAGTACCTGGTGCGCAAGGACCGCGACGAGGATGCAGCGAAGGTGCTCCGCAACGTGTCCGGCGTCGTCGACACAGACCTGAAGATCCGCCAGATCCGTGAGAGCTTCAACAGCAAGCAGCCCACCTTCAGGGACCTCCGCGGCCCGAAATTCGGCCTGCAGCCCATCCTCTGGGTGGGCATGGCCATTGCTGCCTTCCAGCAGCTGGTGGGTATCAACGCGATCTTCTACTACTCCACCACGCTGTGGAAATCGGTGGGATTCAGCGAAAGCGACTCGTTTACGACGTCGGTCATCACCTCGATCATCAACGTCGTCATGACTCTGGTGGCCATCGCGTTTGTTGACCGCATCGGCCGCCGGAAGCTGCTCATGATCGGTTCCGCCGGAATGTTCGTGGGCCTGCTGATGGCAACGGTTTCGTTCTCGCAGGCTGAAGGCATGGGCGACGACGTCGCGCTGCCCGGCATCTGGGGTCCGGTGGCCCTCGTGGGCGCCAACCTCTTTGTCATCTTCTTCGCCGCCACCTGGGGGCCGGTCATGTGGGTCACCCTCGGCGAGGTTTTCCCGAACAATATCCGCTCGCTGGCGCTGGGGCTCGGCGCGATGGTCAACTGGATCTTCAACTTCATTGTGACCCTCTCGTTCCCCTGGGTCAGCGACAACTTCGGCGTCTGGATTATGTACGCGATCTTCACGATCTTCTCTGTCCTGTCCTTCTGGTTCGTGAAGACCAAACTTCCCGAATTCTCCGGGCGCGCGCTGGAGGACCGGGAAGGCCTCAGTGCCCCGTAGGGTGAGGGGAAACCTGTTCACAGTGTGAAAGCTGAGGAGAATGGTAATTTTGGGTAATGGCAACGGCGAAGATTAATCAGGAGACGGAGGCAGGGCGCATGAATCGCTCCGCTAGCACACGAAGGACTGCAGGGAGTTCGTCATTGGTGGGCCTGGCGAAGGTGATGGCCCGCCTGACCCCGCGTCAGCTGAACGACGAATTCGCCCTCGCCACCGCCGAGATGAAGCAGAAGGGCATCAAGGCCGGAGTGGCTGCGGCCTTTATGGTCGTTGCGCTGCTTTTCGCCGCGGCCCTGGCGATTGCGCTGATCGTTGCCGCGATCCTCGGACTGGGCACGATCATGCCGGACTGGCTCGCCGCCCTGCTGGTGGCCCTGCTGTTCCTGGTCATTGCCGCCGTGGGAGCACTGATCGGCGTCAACAGGTTCAAGAAGACGCTGCCGCTGCTGCCCGAGGAAGCCCTCTACGGCCTGCGCTATGACCTTGGCGTCCTGAAGGAAGGCCGCAGCTTCGACCCGGCCACGCTGGAGAAGAAGCCGAAGGAGCCCAAGGACAAGGACAAGGAAAAGAAGAAGAAGGAACAGGCCGACGACGGGCCCGCCCAGGCGACGCCCGAAGAACTGCGTACCCGTGCCCGCCAGCGGCGCGAGCACATGGCGGCCGTCCGCGACGGCCTCGGTGAAAAGGTTGACGTCAAGGCGCAAATCCGCGAGCTCAAGGCACGCCGGGCCGCTCAGCAGCGCAGCTCCGGCACCTCCGACCAGGGCAGCGGGGCGTCTTCGGCCGACGACATCATGGCCCTGATCAAGGAGCGGTGGCAGCCGCTGACGGTCCTGGCGGCATCGCTGCTGGCCATGGCCATGATGATCCGCAGGCTTTCCGCCAAGTAGGTCCCGCCATCGCTGATAGGGGAAGTGGGCCGTGATCAGGTTGATCGGTGCAGGAACACGCCCGGGCCGCAAGATGACGGTCACGGACACTTTCTGGACCGTTCCCAACCTGATCACGGTCCTTCGCTTTCTGGGGGTACCGCTTTTCGTCGCCCTTATTGTGGACGAAAACTACGGGCCGGCTTTCATCACCCTCGTGGTGGTCGGCTCCACCGACTGGGTGGACGGGTACCTGGCCCGCCGGCTGAACCAGGTATCCCGCGTCGGCCAGTGGCTGGACCCCGTGGCGGACCGCCTCGCCCTGATTGTGGTGGCGGTGACCTTTGTGGTCCAGGGCATCGCACCGGCATGGCTGGTCCTGGCGATTGTGATTCCCGATGCCATCCTTATCATCAACGCCCTGGTGCTCTTCCGCGGCAGCCCCGACCTGCCGGTCAGCAACATCGGAAAAATCAGGACGGCGCTGCTGCTGCTGGGTGCCCCGCTCCTGCTGCTGCAGCGGGTTCCCGGTTTTGACTACGAGTGGCTGTCCACCACCGGAAACACCGTGCTGCTGCTGGGCTGCGCGGGCCACATCATTGCAGCGGTCGGGTACCTGCGGGCCTCGTGGCACAAGTACGCCCGGGAGCGCAGTGCGGCCGGGAACGGCTGATGGTTGGCGTAGCAATCGTCTGCGCCCTGGCCAGCGCCGTCTTCCTGGCCTTCGGTGCCCAGCGCCAGGGAAGCGCCGTCAGCGCCGACACGGGCGGGCTGGAACTCCATTCCTCCCAGCTGGTGCGGCTGCTGCGCAACCCCCGCTGGCTGCTGGGACTGCTTCTGCTGGGGGTGGGGATGGCGCTCAACGTCACCGCGCTCACCCTTGCTCCGCTGACCGTGGTGCAGCCCATCGGTTCCATTGCCCTGGTGATCACCACGGTGGTCAACTCCCGCGACCAGGGCCTGCGGATGAACCGCGTCACCATTGTCTCCATCGTGGCCTGCGTCCTCGGCAGCGCGCTTTTTGTCTCCCTCGCCGTCGGCGTCACCCGTGACCCGGGGGAGATCAAGCCGGCGCAGGAGCTGATCATCGTCCTGATTCTGGCAGTGGTTGTGGTGTTCTTCGGCACACTCAATGCGTTGTTTGGGCGCAGGATCGGGGCCATCGGGTTCATTGTCGGAGCCGGCGTCCTGTTCGGATTCGTGGCCGTCCTGACGAAGGTCATTACCGCTGACCTGCTCAACCCGAACGGCCGTTTCCTGCTGAACGTCCCCTGGTACACCGTCGTCGGCATTGCGGTAGCTGGCGGGCTGGGGGCCTGGTTCGTGCAAAGCGCCTACTCCAGCGGCCCGCCGGACCTGGTGATCGCCGGGCTCACTGTCATCGACCCGATGGTGGGCATTGCGATCGGCATCGGAGTCCTCCAGGAACTTCAGCCCGACGTGCCCGCAGTGGCGGCCGTTGCCATGGGCGTGGCAGCTTTGATTGCTATCGTGGGGGTGTTCGCGCTCTCCCGCTATCACCCGGATGTCATCCAGCGGCGGGCAGAGGCACGGCACCGGCAAAAGCAGGCCGCCGCGAAAACTGGAAAAGACCAAAAGAGGGGCTCCCTTTGACCGACGCAACGGCCGACAAACCGCTGACGATCCTCATTGCCTGTGACACCTATCCGCCGCACCTCAACGGCGCGGCACAGTTCGGCTACCGCCTCGCCAAGGGCATGAACGGACGGGGCCACAACGTGCACGTCCTGGCGCCTAACGACGTTGACGGCGGCAGCCGCTCCGATCTCGACGGCGACTGGCCGGTCCACCGCCTGCGGTCCCACGGCGTACCCACGCACGAGTACTGGCGCATCTGCCTGCCGTGGCAGATCAAGAAGGAGATCAGCCTCCTCTTCGACCGGGTCCAGCCGGACGTGGTGCACATCCAGTGCCACTACATGGTGGGGGAGTACACCCTCTACGAGGCGGAGAAGCGCGGGATCAGGGTCATCGCCACCAACCACTTCATGCCCGCGAACCTTGACCCCTTCCTGCCGTTTCCCCGCTGGTTCAAGGACATTGTGGCCAAGAATTCGTGGAAGGACATGGGTAAGGTCATGGGCCGCGCGGCCGTGGTCACCACGCCCACGCCGCTGGCGGCCAAGGCCATGCACGCCCACGCCTTCCTGCCGGATGTCCTGCCCCTGTCCAACGGCATCGACGCGTCGGTCTACGAACTGCAGCCGGGCGAGCCCGTCGAGCGGAACGAACACCCCACGGTTCTGTTTGTCGGGCGGCTGGCTGAGGAAAAGCACGTGGACGTGATGATCGACGCCGTGGCCAAGGCTCCCGCGCACCTGAACGTCCACGCCGAGATTGTGGGCGGCGGCGAGGTCAAGCCCAGCCTGCAGGCGCAGGTCAAGCGGCTGGGGTTGGAAGACCGCGTGGTTTTCCGCGGACTCGTGTCCGACGAGGAGCTGCGGCGGGCCTACCAGCGCGCCGATGTGTTCGTGATGCCGGGAACCGCCGAACTGCAGTCCCTGGTGACGCTCGAAGCCATGTCCGCCTCCACCCCGGTGCTCCTGGCCGACGCCATGGCGCTGCCGCACCTGGTGGATCCGGGCCGGAACGGGTACCTGTTCACCCCGGGCAACAGCGATGAGCTGAGCAAGCGGCTGACCGAGATCCTGGAGCTGGACCCTGAGGAGCGGGCCGCAATGGGCGCCCACAGCAGGTCCATGGTGGAGCGGCACAGCCTGGATGCCACCCTGTCCACATTCGAGGATTTGTACTACGGGCGGCCGGTGACCCAGGGGGCCATCTAGTTGCCTTCGGCAGGCCGGGGAGCCAATTGGCTCCCCGGCTGCGGCAGACACTAGGATGTTTCTATTGCCCTCGCGGGCAGCCAGGCCCTCAGGGGTCCTGGGGCTGTAGCTCAGCTGGTCAGAGCAGCGGACTCATAATCCGTGGGTCGTGGGTTCAAGCCCCACCAGCCCTACAAGATGCGTGATGAGCCGGAGTGTCGTTTCCGGATGCGTCGCAACACAGCTGACACCCCGGTCTTCGGACCGGGGTGTTTTCTTTTGCCTTGCCTGGAGCCCTGACGCCCGCGCCTTCCGCGCCCCCGCGGCCCGGCGCCGTCCGAGCCCGTGTTGTGGATCATATTACCGGTGGGTAACATAGGTGAGACCGGATTCACAGTCCCGGATCATCGATGATCAGCAACGAAGGATATTTCCATGGCAACTATCGACGTCGACAATCTTCCGTACGCGGACGGCGACTTCTACGCATTCGAGGACCTGCTCTCGGACAAAGAGCGGGACCGCCTCCACGAGGTCCGGGCATGGTTGAAGACCGAGGTCACGCCGTACGCCGCGGACTGGTGGAACGCGGGGGAGTTCCCGCACCACATGATTCCGAAGATTGCCGAACTGGATGTCATGAGCCCGGTGTACCGGCAGGGCCACTCCAACCTGTTTGCCGGCCTGTGCCACGCGGAGTTCACCCGCGCCGATACTTCGTTTGCCACTTTCCTGGGTGTCCATGACGGACTCTTCACCGGCTCCATCGAAGCGCTGGCATCCGAAGAGCAGAAGGCTGCCTGGCTGCCGGACATCTACTCCATGAAGAAGATCGGCGCGTTCGGTCTGACGGAACCGCTGGGCGGCTCGGATGTGGCCGGCGGAACCCGGACCACTGCACGCCGCGATGGCGATAACTGGATCCTCAACGGCGAGAAGCGCTGGATCGGCAACGCCACGTTCTCCGACTGGGTCGTTATCTACGCCCGCGACGTGGCCGACAACCAGGTGAAGGGCTTCCTGGTCGACACCAAGACCAAGGGCTACAGCGCCACCAAGATCGAAAACAAGATTGCCCTGCGCACCGTGCAGAACGCTGACATTGTCCTGGACAACGTAGTGGTCAGCGACGACTTCCACCTCAAGGGCGCCAACAGCTTCAAGGACACGAACAAGGTCCTCAAGGTCACCCGTCTGTCGGTCGCGTGGCAGGCAGTCGGCCAGCAGATGGCAGCCTTCGACGTCGCCCGCAAGTACGCCGTGGAACGCCACCAGTTCGGCAAGCCGCTGGCCTCCTTCCAGCTGATCCAGGAACAGCTGGTCCAGATGCTGGGCAACACGGTCAGTTCGCTGGGCATGATGGTCCGCCTGGCGCAGCTCGAAGACCTCGGCAAGGCCAAGGACGAGCAGTCCGCGCTGGCCAAGGCCTTCACCACGGCCCGCATGCGCGAGACCGTGGCCATGGGCCGCAGCATCCTCGGCGGCAACGGAATCGTCACGGACTACGGCATGGCCAAGATCTTCGCGGATGCCGAAGCGATTTACTCCTATGAGGGCACCTACGAAATCAACACCCTCGTCACCGGCCGCGCCATCACCGGCGTGGCGGCATTCGTCTAGGAAACGTTCCGCCCGCGCCCGGCGGTAGCTGCCGGGCTGAAGAGCTGAAGACACAGCGGTGGAACAGTGCTGAAGACTCAGTGCTGAACAGTGCTGAACAGTGCTGAACAGTGCTGAACAGTGCTGAACAGTGCTGAAGACAAAGCGGTGGACAGGTATGGCCGGCCCCGGCGGGGGCCGGCCGCACCTGTTTTTCTGTCTTCTATGTCTCTGTCAGGGTCTTTTATGTTCTGTCAGGCCGGCAATGGCTTTCGGGCCGACATTCTTCACTTCAGCGGCAACAGCACCGACGGCCTCCGGTCCGTAACGTACTTCAGCGGATTCACGTATTCCCGGTTGAGGCGAACGCCCCAATGCAGGCAGGACACGGCACAGTGGCCCGGAACCGCGGACGCCGGATCGGCAAGCGTGCCCAGCACCTCGCCTTCGGCCACCGAGTCGCCGGCCGATTTCTCCGCAAGCACAGGTTCAAAACTGGCAAGCAGACCGTCGCCCAGATCCACTGTGAGTACCGGGCGGTTCACCACCCAACCGGCGAAGGTCACGGTCCCGGCGGCCGGGCTGAGTACCGGTGCTCCGGGCGGCGCAGCCAGATCCACGCCCCGGTGTCCGGCGAGCCACCGCTGCGGCGGAGCTTCAAAGGGGCGCACCACGGCGGGCGCGGGGGAGAGCGGCCAGCTCCATTCCGGCTCATAACTGCTGACCGCCTGCGGTCCACCGCCGGCCCCTTCATCCCAGCCCGCGGCAGGAACCGTCACGGCAAGGAACAACGCCGCCAAAATTCCGGCCCAGGCCAGTGGTCTCAACCGGGACCGGCGCTGCGCGCTGAACATACGCGCCCTGAACTTACGTGCCCTGAACTTACGTGCCCTGAGCAGATGCAGCCTGGTCGGATGTCCTCTAAACAGCCGTGCCCCGGACGGTTGTGCCTCGGACCGCCGTGCCTTGGACCGCCGTGTCTGGGACGGACGCGCCTGGGACGGACGCGCTCCGGACGGAAGCTGCGTCGTCGGAAGCAGTGTCGTCGGTCGCGGGCGACGGACTCTGCACTGAGGGGAAAGGTCCATGCCAGTAGTCTGTGCCGGTTTCTTCCGGCCGCACCGCCCCTTTCACAGGCTGTGGATTACCTGAGCCGGCGGGAGCCCGAAGCAGTGCCGGGGAGGACAAAAGCACCGCGTTGCTGGTGTATAGTTGACGAAGCAGTTTGCTGTGCCATGTTCCCTGCCCGCAGGGAGGGTGCCGCCTTTGGTTTCACCGAAATCCGAGCGGCAACCGGTACTGAATTCTGACTACGCGTGCCCCAATTATCCCGGTCATTCCTGAGGAACGTCCGCGGGTGCCTTTCCATCGGTCCGGTAAGCCGGCAGGGAAGGCATGCTGAGATTTCAGCTGATGGGCACCAGGAGCTTCGCCCGCCCGGGCGTACAGCTATAAACCGACAATTGGCAGCAGGACAACCGTGCTTCAGCACGCCTACTACTGCCGGAAGGAGTGACGACATGCCCGTCGTTACAATGCGCCAGCTGCTCGACAGCGGCGTCCACTTTGGACACCAGACCCGTCGCTGGAACCCGAAGATGAAGCGCTTCATCTTCACCGAGCGCAACGGCATCTACATCATCGACCTGCAGCAGTCGCTGTCCTACATCGACCGCGCCTACGAGTTCGTCAAGGCCACCGTTGCCCACGGCGGAACCGTACTGTTTGTCGGTACCAAGAAGCAGGCTCAGGAAGCCATCGCCGAGCAGGCCACCCGTGTTGGCCAGCCCTACGTGAACCAGCGCTGGCTCGGCGGTATGCTCACCAACTTCCAGACCGTTGCCAAGCGCATCCAGCGTCTGAAGGAACTCGAAGAAATCGACTTCGACGATGTTGCCGGTTCCGGCCACACCAAGAAGGAACTGCTGCTGCTGAAGCGCGAGCTCACCAAGCTGCAGACCAACCTCGGCGGCATCCGCAACCTGACCAAGGCTCCGTCCGTGGTCTGGATCGTGGACACCCAGAAGGAACACCTCGCCATCGACGAGGCCAAGAAGCTGAACATCCCCGTTGTGGCCATCCTGGACAGCAACTGCGATCCCGATGACGTCGACTTCCCGATCCCGGGCAACGACGACGCCATCCGCTCCGTCAACCTGCTGACCCGCGTTATCGCCGACGCCGTTGCTGAGGGCCTGATCGCCCGCCACAACAAGTCCGGCAACACGGAAGCACCGGCAGAGCCGCTTGCTGAGTGGGAGCGCGAACTCCTCGAAGGCGCAGCTGCCCCCGCCGCTGACGCTGCCCCCGCTGCTGACGCTGCACCGGCAGCGGAAGCTGCTCCGGCTGCCGAGGCTCCGGCCGAAGCTGCCGCCGAGGCACCCGCCGCGGACGCAACAGAGAAGTAAATAGAAGTTCCTGCAATCACCGCAGCCAACGCCGCGGTGATTTCGGGGTATCTGCTGGTGCGGCTGGCCGGAATTTTCCGGCCAGCCGCTCTGGCGGAAGCTCACCAAAACTTATAACGGGAGGACTGGAGTCCAAATGGCGAACTACACCGCTGCTGATATCAAGGCTCTGCGCGAGCGCACAGGCGCCGGCATGATGGATGTGAAGAAGGCTCTTGACGAGGCCAACGGCGACGCCGACAAGGCCATGGAGCTCATCCGCATCAAGGGTCTGAAGGGCGCCACCAAGCGCGAAGGCCGCTCCACCGCCGAGGGCCTGGTTGCTGCCAAGGTCATCGACGGCACCGTGGGTGTCATGATCGAACTCAACTGCGAGACCGACTTTGTTGCGAAGTCCGCCAAGTTCATTGAACTGGCCGACAAGGTTCTGGCCGCTGCCGTTGAGTCCGCTGCTGCCGACGCCGAAACGCTGCTGGCCTACAACGTGGACGGCAAGCCGCTGTCCGAGGTTGTTGTCGAAGAAGGCGCAATCCTGGGCGAAAAGGTTGTTGTCCGCCGCGTGGCACGCATCGAAGGCAAGGCCGTTGATGCTTACCTGCACAAGACCTCCAAGGACCTGCCTGCTCAGGTTGGCGTCCTGTTCGCCGTTGACGGTGACAGCGACGAAGCCAAGACCGCTGCGCACGACATCGCCGTGCACACCGCTGCTTACGCTCCCACCTACCTGACCCGGGAAGAAGTTCCGGCGGAGACCGTGGAGAACGAACGCCGCATCGCTGACGAGACGGCACGCGCCGAGGGCAAGCCCGAAGCCGCGCTGACCAAGATCGTTGAAGGCCGCCTGACCGGTTTCTTCAAGGAAATCGTCCTGCTGGACCAGCCGTTCGCCAAGGACGCCAAGAAGACCGTGGCAAAGGTGCTCGAAGAGGCCGGCACCACGCCGTCCGGCTTCGCCCGTTTCCGCGTAGGCGCCTAGCCCACAAGGCACTGGACCTGACGGACACGTCATCATGAACATTTGGGGTGGTCACCGAGGTGGCCACCCCTTTTGTCTGCCCAAAACAGATCTTTACCCTTTAAACCAAGCACGTACTATGCCCCGGGAGGCACAATGGCCCACGTCCTGAAAGAATCCGATCTGGCGCGTCGACGCGTACTGCTCAAGCTCTCCGGTGAAGTCTTCGGCGGCGGGAAGCTCGGAGTGGACCCGGACACGGTGCGCGCAGTGGCCAAGCAGATTGCCGCGACCGTTGGCGAAGTTGAGGTTGCCATTGTGGTGGGCGGCGGAAACTTCTTCCGCGGCGCCGAGCTTTCCCAGAGCGGCATGGACCGCTCCCGGGCGGACTACATGGGCATGCTCGGCACGGTCATGAACTGCCTTGCGCTGCAGGACTTCCTGGAACAGGCGGGCGTTGAGACCCGCGTCCAGAGCGCCATCACCATGGGCCAGGTGGCCGAGGCCTACATTCCCCGGCGCGCCATCCGCCACTTGGAAAAGGGCCGCGTGGTCATCTTCGGCGCCGGCGCCGGCCTGCCGTACTTCTCCACCGACACCGTGGCCGCCCAGCGCGCCCTTGAGGTGCACGCCGACGAGGTGCTCATGGCCAAGAGCGGCGTGGACGGCGTCTACACCGCAGACCCCAACAAGGACGCCACAGCGGTGCGCCTCGAGACGCTCACGTACGACGACGCCCTGCGCCGCGACATCCGCGTCATGGACCAGACGGCAATGACCATGTGCAAGGACAACGACCTGAACATGGTGGTCTTTGGCATGGAAGGCGAAGGAAACGTCACCCGCGCCATCCGCGGCGAGAAGATCGGCACCATCGTTTCCAACTAGCTTCACCATGTTGCCGTGGTTCCGGGCCCGCCTGCGGGCCTGGAACGGCGGCGGTTGCTGCTGCAGCCTGCCGCGCCTGCGGGCCTGGAACGGCGGCGGTTGCTGCTGCAGCCTGCCGCGCCTGCGGCCCTGGAACGGCGGCAACGATATTCCCTCGGCCGCGGACGGCCTGCGGAATAATAAAGCCGCCTTCCTCCAGGCCCTCCGGGGCGGCCGAGGCACCCCGCCGTCCGGCTCCCTCAGGCCCCAGGCGCTCCGCAGCGGTCGGGCCCCTGCCGCCGGACCACCTCCCGCAGGCACCGGATGGCCGCATGTGTGAGGGATTCGCCCTCCGCGTTGCAGGCCCGTGCAGGGAACCTTGGGGCTTTTGGCTTAGGATGAATAAGAGAGCCCAGCCACCGTCAGCGTGGACATTTTTTGCGTGTTAGGAGACACCATGATCGAAGAAACCCTGGCCGAGGCCACCGACAAAATGGACAAGGCGGTGGAAGTAGCCAAAGAGGACTTCTCGACCATCCGCACCGGCCGCGCCACCCCCGCCCTGTTCTCCAAGGTCCTGGTGGACTACTACGGCACCCCCACCCAGCTCCAGCAGCTCGCTTCGTTCGGTACGCCGGACGCACGCACCCTGCTGATCACCCCCTACGATGTTTCCGCCCTGCGGGCCATCGAGCGTGCCCTGAGCGACTCCGAGGTTGGGGCGAATCCGTCCAATGACGGCAAGGTCATCCGCGTGATCATGCCCGAACTGACGCAGGACCGCCGCAAGGAGTACGTCAAGATCGTCAAGACCAAGGGCGAGGACGCCAAGGTCTCGGTCCGCAACATCCGCCGCAAGGCGAAGGATGCCCTGGACCGCCTGGTCAAGGACGGCGAGATTGGCGAGGACGATGGAGCCCGCGCCGAAAAGGACCTCGACGCGCAGACCAAGGCCCACACCGAGGCCATTGACGATCTGCTCAAGCGCAAGGAAGCCGAGCTGCTAGAGGTCTGATGAGGAACGACCAGCCTCCCAGCAAGGCTGGCGGTGCGTCCCTTGAGACTGATCCGGCAGCAAAGGCCACGGACATGAGTGCCACAGACGGAGACGGCCCCGCCCGGAAGGCCACCACGCCGCCGTCCGGCGCCGGGGCGCCTGAAACACCGCAGGCCCCCGAATCCGCCGCGGCGGCCGGAGCCTCTGCGACGGCGGAAGCCTCGAAGAGCTCCGGATTCCCCGGGAAGCCCAAGGCATTGAAGCAGCCCAAGACACGCAAGCAGCCCAAGGATCCCGCCAAGCCCTCAAAAGCGGGGCGGAACCTGCCCGCGGCCATCGCCGTCGGCGTGATCCTGCTGGGGTCCCTCCTGGCCGGCCTGCTGTTCTTCCCCTTCGCGATCGTCGCCATTGCCACGGTCTTTGCCGCCGTGGGCGTGTGGGAAGTCAGCCGGGCCCTGGAGGTGCGCGGAATCAAGGTTCCCATGGTTCCGGTCCTGGTCAGCACCGTGGCGCTGCCGTTTGCCGCGTACTTCGGGGGCAGCGAGTCCCTGGCCTTTGCCCTTGTGGCGTCGGTGGTGGCGATCCTGCTCTGGCGGGCCATCGATACCGCCGAGGATGCCGTCCGGAGCATTTTTGCCGGCATCTTCGTGGTGCTGTGGGTGCCGTTCCTGCTGAGCTTTGCGATGCTTCTGCTGGGCGAGCCCAAGGGCCAGATCGGCGTCGCCGTCCTGCTGCTCCTGGTGGTCGCGAACGACACCTTCGGATATATCGTCGGCGCAATTTTCGGCAAGCACCCGATGGCTCCGAAAATCAGCCCGAAGAAGTCCTGGGAGGGCTTCGCCGGCTCGGCAGCCGGTGCCACCATTATCGGAATTGTGGCGGCGATCTTCTTCCTGGACCAGCCGTGGTGGTTCGGTCTTGTTTTGGCCGTTGCCACGGTTGCCGCAGCAACGGCGGGGGACTTCTCGGAGTCCATGATCAAGCGCGAGCTCGGCGTGAAGGACATGTCCAACCTGCTGCCCGGACACGGCGGCATTATGGACCGGCTGGACTCGATCGTCTTTGCCTCTCCCGTGGTGTTCATGCTTTCGGTTTTGCTTTCGGGGGCTTAGCAGGAGAGGCGTCAGGCGGGGGAGCAGCAGTGCCCCGGCAACGCCTGACCGCCGCCCACCGGCGGCAACGTAGGATATTTACAGGTTTTCCAAACAGTCTCGTCACAGCGGCATGACCACAGAGGAACAGTTAAGACATGGACGAAGCGCGGCAGGCCAGCGCCCCTTTCGAGCGTGTGGGGCGTCGGGAATACGGCTACAACACGCGCCAGGTTGATGAGTTTCTGGCCAAGGCACGGAGTTACTACAACGACGAGAGCCCGTCCGCAAAACCCATTACCAGCCGCAACGTCCGCTCCATGGCGTTCGATCCGGCGAAGGCCGGCTACGAGCCCCAGGCCGTGGACGCGGCCCTGGACCGGCTGGAAGACGTTTTTGCGCAGCGTGAAAGAGACGAGCTGATTCAGGAGAAGGGCGAAGAAGCCTGGCTGCTGCAGATCGGCCGCACCTCGGCCGTCCTGCGGGCACGCCTGCACCGCAAGCCGGGCGAGCGGTTCCGCCGGCCCAGCAAGCGCAAGGTGCCCAGCTACAACGTTGAAGACGTGGACGCACTGTGCAATGAGCTGCTGGGGTACTTCGAGAATGACAAGCCGCTGAGCGTGGACGTGGTCCGGCGGGCGGTCTTCCGCGAAGCCAAGGGCGCCGACGGATACGAGGAAACCCAGGTGGACGCATTCCTGGACCGCGTTGTTGAACTCATGGCCTCGATCGACTAGTTCGCCGCAGGATCAGCAGCCCGGACCTGGCGCCGCCGCTCCGGGGTATGCAGCCGGGCAAGAATCTTGGCGGCACCGGCCGGGGCCAGATCCGGACGCAGCCTTGAGACGGCAACGGTTACCGCGAAGGCAGCCGGCACGGACCACGCTGCCGGCTGTTCCAGCCACACGGGGGTAATCCGTCCCAGCGTGGCCAGCACTCCGCCGGCCACCATCGCGCCGCCGCACAGGACCGCGCCCGCGACCATCCCTGACACCGCTCCGCGGGCCGTGAGTCCGCGCCACCAAATGCCAAGCACCAGCAGCGGGCACAGGGTGGAGGCGGTAAAGGCGAACACCATCCCCACACTCCCGGCCAGCGCCTGTGAACTGGTCAGCAGCGCCAGCCCCAGGGGCACGACGGCGGCAAGCACCGCCGAGAGCCGGAACCCGCCCACGCTGCCGCGGAAGAACTGCTGGCTGACCACTCCGGCCAGCGAGACCACCAGCCCGCTGGTCGTGGACAGGAACGCCGCGAACGCCCCGGCCGTCACCAGCGCGGACAGCAGGTCGCCCAGCGCCCCGTCAAACACCCGCCCGGGCAGCAGCAGCACCGTGGAGTCGGCGCCGCCGGACGCGAGCTCGGGAGTGTAGATGCGGCCCAGCACGCCGTAGATGATCGGAAAGATATAAAACAGGGACAGCAGTCCCAGCACGATCAGGGTGGTGCGCCGGGCCGAGGGTCCGTCCGGATTGGTGTAGAAGCGCAC
The DNA here is from genome assembly GCF_054792395.1 of Arthrobacter sp. Z1-15. Lineage (NCBI taxonomy): Bacteria > Bacillati > Actinomycetota > Actinomycetes > Micrococcales > Micrococcaceae > Arthrobacter > Arthrobacter sp. Z1-15. Next base: position 1,188,847 of record NZ_CP096454.1, read on the forward strand.
CAGCACGTGCGGCAGGCCGAGGGTGCCGCAGAGCAGCGCAATGCTCAGCGAAATGTTCCGGTACAGGGAAGCGTTGGTCTCCGGGTTCAGTGCGGCAGCGAACACGGCACCGCCGTCCGTCCAGGGCAGCCCGTCGGAGGAGAGCCGGAACAGGACAAAGAGCACGGGCACGGCGATGGCAGCAAGCTTGAGCCAGTACTGGAACGCCTGCACAAAGGTAATGGACCGCATGCCGCCGGTCACCACGCTCAGGCAGACCACCACCACCACCGCCACGGATCCCACCCAGCCGGGCAGGCCGGTGGTAATGCCGATGGTCAGCGCCGCCCCGTGCAGCTGCGGCACGATGTAGAGCCAGCCGACGGCGATCACCAGCAGGCTGGTGACCCGGCGGGCGGCCAGCGACTCCAGCCGAACCTGCGCAAAATCCGGAATGGTGTAGGCCCCCGAACGGCGCAGCGGCGCCGCCACGAAGAGCAGCAGCATCAGGTAACCGGCCGTGTAGCCGATCGGAAACCAGAGAGCGTCCACTCCGGACACCAGGATGAGCCCGGCCACGCCCAGGAAACTGGCGGCTGAGAGGTACTCGCCGCCGATCGCCGAGGCGTTCCACCAGGGCCGCACCGTCCTGGAGGCCACGTAGAAGTCCCCGGTGGTCCGCGAGATGCGCAGCCCGTACACGCCGATCAGCAGGGTGGCGGCAGTGACCGCGGCCAGGGCGGCATAGCCGGCGGCCGGGTTCACGCCGCCGCTCCGGTGCGCTCAGGCATCGTCGACCAGGTCCAGGAAACGCTTTTCATTGCGGGCGGCACTGCGCACGTACAGCGCTCCGCAGACAATGACGAGGGGATACACCCCTGCCCCCAGCAGGATCCAGGGCGCCGGGACGGTGAACAGCGTCAGATCGGCGATGACCGGCAGGAACGCCAGCAGCACCGGAACGCCCAGCAGGATCAGGAGGAAGCCGCCGGCAACCACCAGCGCCAGGCGCAGCTGGGAACGGATCAGGGAGCCGATGAAGAGCTCGCCAACCTCGGTCTGCTCATCCAGCTCCCGGGACACCGTGTAGGAATCGGCGGAAGCCGGCGCGGTGCGCGGGGCGGTGACCCGGACACGCTCCGGCTGTTTGGAGGCGGAAGCAGAGGCGGCCGCGGCGGAAGAGTCCGGGGACGCCGGGCGCGGAGCGGAACTCATCCGCGGGGCCGGACCCGGCTGGCGGAGAGCGTGCTGCGCACTCCGGGCAGATGCCGGCGGCTGACCGGAAGTTCCGCCGAGCCGACGCTGATGCTGGCGCGGCCGCCTGCCACGCGGACCTGCCGGATGTGGGAACGGGACACGAGATAGGAGCGGTGGATGCGGACAAAACCGGCCTCCGCCCACTGTTCCTCCAGATCCGTCAGCGGAACCCGGATCAGGTAGGACGCCTCGGCGGTGTGCAGGCGGGCGTAGTCGCCCTGCGCCTGCACATAGCGGATGTCGTCGCGGCGGATCAGCCGGGTGGTGCCGCCCTGGACCACGCTGACGACGTCGGCGCCGCCGTCGCTGCCGGCCGCTTCGGCAGCGAGGTCGCAGACGCGCCGGACCGATTCCGCCAGCCGTTCCGGACGGACGGGCTTGAGCAGGTAGTCCACGGCTGCCAGGTCAAACGCGGCAAGTGCCTGCTCCTCGTCCGCGGTCACGAAAACCACTGCCGGCGGGCGTTCGCGGTTGGAGAGAACACGGGCAATGTCCAGCCCGGACAGCGCCGGCATGTGGATATCCAGGAACACCGCGTCCACCGGGTTGCCTTCGATGGCCCGCAGCGCCTCCGCGCCGCTGGAGGCGCGGTGCACCTCGCCGACCCGGGAGTCCCGGCCCAGCAGGAACGCCAGCTCGTTAACGGCGGGCAGCTCATCGTCGACAACCACCACGGAGATCTGCCGCGGAGGCGGTTTTGCGGGTGCGGACATGTGAAACAGGTTACAAGACTTACGGGCGGTGGCCCGGCTGCGACTTGGGGATGTGCATGGTGATCAGGGTTCCGGCGCCCGGGGCGGTGTCAATCACCAGTCCGTGGTCGTCGCCGTACACCTGGCGCAGCCGGACGTCGACGTTGCGCAGCCCCACATGGTCGCCGTCCGCGTGACCGGCCAGCACCGCGCGCAGGTACTCGGGATCCATGCCCGTGCCGTTGTCCTCGACCGTGATGACGGCCTGCGCGCCGGCGTCGGCCGCCGTGATGGTGATGTGCCCCTCGCCGTCGGTGGCCTCCAGTCCGTGCCGCACCGAGTTCTCCACCAGCGGCTGCAGCGAAAGAAAAGGAATCACGGTGCCCAGGACTTCCGGGCCGATCTGCAGGCTGATTTTCAGGCGGTCCCCGAAGCGCGCCCGCTCCAGCAGCAGATACCGGTCGATGGCCTGCAGTTCCTCCGCCACCGTGGTGAAGTTGCCGCTGCGGCGGAAGGTGTAGCGGGTGAAATCGGCGAACTCGACCACCAGTTCCCGGGCACGCACCGGATCTGTGGTGATGTACGAGGCGATGGCGTTCAGGGAGTTGTAAATGAAATGCGGGCTGATCTGGGCCCGCAGCGCGCGCACCTCGGCCTCCATCAGCATGGTGCGGGAGGTATCCAGTTCAGCCAGTTCAACCTGTGCGGCAACCCAGGCGGCGACGTCGTTCACCGCGCGGACCAGGCCGGCACTGACCGTGGGGGTGAAGACGGCGAGGGTTCCCACCGTTTGGCGGTTTACCTGCAGCGGACACACCAGCAGCTGCCGGCCGCCGTCGTCGTCGAGACCCAGCGAACGCAGGGAGGCGCCGCGGAAAACCTTGGTCCGGCCGCTTTCCAGCACGGTCCGCGAGGCGTCCAGCAGCCGGGCCCGGGAGCGGGGAGTGTCCGGCAGCGACCCCTCCCAGGCCAGGACGGCGGCGGCGTCGGCCAGCACCAGGGTGTCGCAGCCCAGCAGTGCGCGCAGATGGCGCCCGGCTTTGCTGGCGCCCGCGGGGGTGAGGCCGGCCCGGAGATGGCGGGACGCGAGGCTGGCGGTGTGGAGGGCGGAGTAGACCGCCCGCTCCCGGTCGGAACCGAGGTCACGCTGCGACCGGCTCAGGCGGTGGCCGAGGGCGGCCACCAGCGCCACGGTCAGGACGGCGACGGCGCAGACCACGGCAATGTCGACGGCGGGACTGAACATTCCCCTACCCTAGCGGCCGGGAACGACGGCTCCTGCGGTGAACGGTTCCGGGCCGGCCCGCGGCGGCCCCGGGAACCGTTCACCGCAGGGGAATGACCGTTTGGCGAGGCACGGCCGCCGAAACTGGTGCGCCGGGCGGCACCCGTAGCAAGGTGATGGGGATCACAGTTTGTGCGCGTGTGGTGTCCGAAACCGGTTTGTCCGGGTTACGGCAGGCAGCGCCGTGCGGACATGCCCCAACTCAAGGAGGAGCGATGGCTAAAAATCATCCCCGAGGATCCGGTGCCCACGCCGCGCCGGTCGACTTCACGGAAGTCCAAAAGTCACCCGAACTGCAGGAGCTCCGCAAGCGCCAGCGCAGCTTCATTTTCCCGATGGCCGTGGTGTTCCTGCTGTGGTACTTCGCCTACGTCCTGCTGGCCGACTACGCCCACGACTTCATGTCCACTGAGGTCTGGGACAACATCAACATCGGGCTGATCCTGGGTCTGCTGCAGTTTGTCAGCACCTTCGGCATCACCATGTGGTACGTCAGCTACGCCAACCGCAGGATGGACCCCATCGCCGCCGACCTGCGCGAGAAACTTGAGGCCAAGGGCGTCAGCCGTCCGGAGGAGACCAAATGAACACCATCAACGTGACCGCGGAGGTGACCGCTGAGGCCGTGAAGGAAACCGGCTGGCTGAACATGCTCATCTTCGGCCTGTTTGTGGCCGTAACCCTCGTGGTGGTGCTGCGGGCAAGCCGGAACAACAAGACCGCGGCGGACTACTACGCCGCCGGCCGGTCCTTCACCGGACCGCAGAACGGAACGGCCATTGCCGGGGACTACCTTTCGGCTGCGTCCTTCCTGGGTATCGTCGGCGCCATCGCCATCAACGGCTACGACGGCTTCCTGTACTCCATCGGCTTCCTGGTCGCCTGGCTGGTGGCGCTGCTGCTGGTGGCGGAAATGCTGCGCAACACCGGCAAGTTCACCATGGCCGACGTGCTCTCCTTCCGGCTCAAGCAGCGCCCCGTGCGCATCGCCGCGGCCATCACCACCCTGGCCGTCTGCTTCTTCTACCTGCTGGCCCAGATGGCCGGCGCCGGCGGGCTTGTCTCCCTGCTGATGGGCATCGACGGACGGCTCGGCCAGTCGCTGGTCATCACCGTCGTCGGCGGCCTCATGATCATGTACGTACTGATCGGCGGGATGAAGGGCACCACCTGGGTCCAGATCATCAAGGCCTGCCTGCTCATTGCCGGCGCGGCCATCATGACCGTCTGGGTGCTGGCCAACAACGGGTTCAGCCTCTCCGAACTGCTGGGCAACGCCGTCGAGATGTCCGGCAACCCCGAGCTCCTGAACCCGGGCCTGCAGTACGGCAAGAGCGACACCACCCGCCTGGACTTCGTGTCCCTGGGCATGGCGCTGGTGCTGGGCACCGCGGCCCTGCCGCACGTGCTGATGCGCTTCTACACCGTGCCGACCGCCAAGGAAGCCCGCCGCTCCGTGGTCTGGGCCATCTGGCTGATCGGCCTGTTCTACCTGTTCACCCTGGTCCTGGGCTACGGCGCCGCTGCCATGATCCCGGCGGAGACAATCACCTCGGCTCCGGGCGGCGTGAACTCCGCGGCGCCGCTGCTGGCCTTCGCCCTGGGCGGGCCGGTCCTGCTGGGGCTGATCGCCGCTGTGGCCTTCGCGACCATCCTGGCCGTGGTGGCCGGACTGACCATCACCGCCGCCGCATCCTTCGCCCATGACATCTACGCGAACGTCATCCGCAAGGGCAAGGTGGACGCCGACGGCGAGGTCAAGGTGGCCCGCCGCACGGTAATCGTAATCGGCGTCGTCTCCATCCTCGGCGGCATCGGCGCACAGGGGCAGAACGTGGCCTTCCTGGTGGCACTGGCCTTCGCAGTAGCGGCCAGCGCCAACCTGCCGACCATCCTGTACTCGCTGTACTGGCGCCGCTTCAACACCCAGGGTGCCATCTGGAGCATGTACGGCGGCCTCGGTTCGGCGATCCTGCTGATCATCCTGTCCCCGGTCTTCTCCGGGGCCGAGACGTCCATGGTGTCGGGCTTCGATATCTCCATCTTCCCGCTGAACAACCCGGGCCTGGTCTCCATCCCGCTGGCGTTCTTCCTGGGCTGGCTGGGAACCGTGCTCGGCAAGGACGACGAGTCGCCGCAGAAGCAGGCGGAAATGGAAGTCCGTTCGCTCACCGGCGTCGGTGCGGAAAAGGCAGTGGACCACTAACCGCAGCCGCACCCACGGCCCTCCACGGGGGCAAACGGAAGGGTTCCGCACTTCGGTGCGGGGCCCTTCCTGCGTTCGGGCCTGGGTCCCGGAAGCAAGGGATCTATCCGGCTGCGTTCGGGTCTGTCAGCTGCCGGCGTCGGCGCTGCTCCCGGGGCTCTCCCGCCCGAGCAGCGGAGCCACCCGGAAGGGGATGAGCTCGCCCATCGCCAGGTTGGTGTCGCAGCGCTCCACGCCGGGGATGGCGAGGATTGCCTTGTTGACGCGGAACAGGTCTTCGGCGTCGGCGGCGACCACGCGCAGCAGGATGTCCGCGGTTCCGGTCAGGCCGTGGGCCTCTACCACCTCGGGCACCAGTGCGAGCTGCGCCGTGATTTCGGCGAGCTGCTGCTGCTGGACGTGCACATGCACAAAGGCCATCAGCGGGTAGCCCAGGGCCGCGGGGCTGATCCTGCGCTCGAAGGACAGGAACACCGACTTCTTCTCCAGCTGTGCCAGCCGGGCCTGCACGGTGTTGCGCGAAATGCCCAGAACGGCGGCCAGCGCCACCACGGTACGCCGCGGATCCTTCGCCAGGGCAAGCAGAAGCCGGGTGTCGGTGCTGTCCAGGGAAGGCATAGTGCGAAAGATTAGCACGGCCGGTTCTCCAATTGCAGGGCACAATGCTCAATGATTCGTGCTGTGGTTGTGCCGCCTGCTGAGTGTGAGTAGGGTCACAGGTATCCGGGCAACGGCGCTCGGGCATCGGTTCGGTCCCGCCATCCCTGGGGCCCAACACGGAAGGATGCGTACCGACGTGTCTCTGCATACTCCTGTTCGACCCCCTCACGACGCCGGCGCCACCGCTGCCGGCCCCTACGTCCAGCTGGTCCGTCCCGACGGTTCCCGGGTGGCATCGTCCTACGACCACTGGGTGGACGACGTCGACCCGGACCAGCTGCGCAGCCTCTACGAGGACATGGTGGTGATCCGCCGGATCGACACTGAGGCCACCGCGCTGCAGCGCCAGGGCCAGCTCGGACTGTGGCCGCCGCTGCTGGGTCAGGAAGCCGCGCAGATCGGCTCCGCCCGCACCCTGCGGCCCAGTGACTTTGTGTTCGGCAGCTACCGCGAGAACGGCGTGGCCTGGTGCCGCGGCGTCGATCCGGAATCCCTGATGCGGGTCTGGCGCGGCAACGCGGCTGCCGGCTGGGACCCGTACACGGTCAACATGGCGCCCACGCAGGTCATCATCGGCGCCCAGGCGCTGCACGCCGCCGGCTACGGCATGGGCGTCGTGGCCGACGGAACCGACGACGCCGTCATCACCTATTTCGGCGACGGCGCCACCAGCCAGGGCGACGTGAACGAGGCCATGGTCTTTGCCGCCAGCTTCCACACACCCGTCATTTTCTTCTGCTCGAACAACCAGTGGGCCATTTCAGAGCCCGTGGGCCTGCAGGCGCAGGTGCCGATCGCCAACCGGGCGCCGGGATTCGGCATTCCCTCCGTGCGGGTGGACGGCAACGACGTCCTCGCCGTCATGGCAGTGACCCGCGAAGCCCTGGACCGGGCCCGCAGCGGGGGAGGCCCCAGCTTCATCGAGGCCGTGACCTACCGGATGGGTCCGCACACCACCGCTGATGATCCCACCCGCTACCGCGACGCCGGCGAGCTGGAGGAATGGCGGGCCAAGGACCCGATCAGCCGGGTGGAAGCCCTGCTGCGGTCGGAGGGCCTGTTCAGCGACGACTTCGCCGCCGCCGTGACCGCCCGTGCCGACGCCGTGGCCGCGGAACTCCGCGCTTCCTGCATCGGGATGCCGCCGCCGCCGGCCCTGGACATATTTGCTCACGTGTATTCGGAGCCCAACTCCTGGCTGGAAAAGCAGCAGGAGGAGTACGCGCGGTACCTGGCCGTGTACGGCACGGAGGAGGACGAGCCGCACCCGGTCCAGGTGCACGGCACCGACCCGGTGGGCGTCGACGAAAAGGGGAGCAACGCATGAGCACCATGACCTTTGGCCGCGCCATCAACGCCGGGCTGCGTGCCGCCATGGACGCCGACCCCAAGGTTGTCCTGATGGGTGAGGACATCGGCACCCTCGGTGGTGTCTTCCGCATCACGGACGGGCTCAAGAAAGACTTCGGCGCCTCCCGGGTGATCGACACGCCGCTGGCCGAATCAGGGATCATGGGCACCGCCGTCGGGCTCGCGTTCCGCGGGTACCGCCCGGTGGTGGAGATCCAGTTCGACGGTTTCATTTATCCCGCGTTTGACCAGATCGTCTGCCAGGTCGCCAAGATGCACTACCGCACCCGCGGCGCGGTCAACATGCCGCTGACCATCCGGGTGCCGTTCGGCGGCGGCATCGGGTCACCGGAGCACCACTCGGAGTCCCCGGAAGCCTATTTCACCCACACCTCGGGGCTGCGCGTGGTGAGCGTGTCCAATCCCCAGGACGCCTACACAATGATTCAGCAGGCCATCGCCAGCAATGACCCCGTCCTGTACTTCGAACCCAAACGGCGCTACCACGTCAAGGGCGAGGTGCAGGAAACCCTGGACGGTGCGCTGCCGCTGGGACAGGCCCGCGTAGTCACCGAGGGAACGGACGTCACCCTCGTGACGTACGGGCCGCTGGTGGTGACCGCCGTCGACGCCGCTGTCGCAGCATCCGACGAAGGCGTGTCCGTGGAAGTCATCGACCTGCGTTCGCTCTCGCCGGTGGACTTTGCCACCGTGGAAGCATCGGTGCGCAAGACCGGACGCCTGGTGATCACCCACGAAGCCGGCAAATCCGGCGGCGTCGGGGCGGAAATTTCCGCGTCCATCACGGAACGCTGTTTCGACTACCTGGAACACGCCCCCGTGCGGGTGACCGGCTTCGACGTCCCGTACCCGTCCTCCAAGCTCGAACACCACCACCTTCCGGACCTGGACCGGATGCTCGACGGCGTGGACCGCGCCCTGCGCCGCCCCAACTCCCTCAGCACTTCGCCGGCCGCGCACAGCGCCGCGGGAGCTGCACTGGAAGGAGCGGCCCTGTGATTCGGGAATTCCGCCTTCCGGACCTGGGCGAAGGGCTGACCGAGTCCGAGATTGTCAGCTGGCACGTGGCCGTGGGGGACAAGGTCACCCTCAATCAGGTCATCGCCGAGGTTGAAACGGCAAAGGCAGTGGTGGAACTGCCCTCGCCGTATGCAGGAACCGTGTCCCGGCTCCACGAGGCGGCCGGCTCCGTGGTGGAAGTCGGGGCGCCCATTGTGTCCTTCGACGTGGGCGGCGGCGCCGCCCCGGCCGGTCCGGGCGGAACTGCAGCCCAGGGAACTGCGGCAGGCGTAGCGCCGGCCGGACCCGTGGGCGAACCCCTGAAGCGCACGCCCAACTTGGTGGGCTACGGAGCCGTCCCGGAGAAATCCGGGCGCCCGGCCCGGCGGCGCTGGCTCACGGGCGACCAGCCGCCCGCACCGGCTGCCGGCTCCGCACCAGCTGAACCCGTTGTACCCGGTGCACCCGCCGCGGCCGCACCGCCCGCTCCGGCACCGGTTGCCCCTGCTCCGGCACCTCCCGTTCCGCCGGCTCCCGCTCCCGCGGACCCGCACCAGGAGAGAATCGCCGCGGCGGGGAACCGCGCCAAGGACCGGCCGCGGTCAACACCGCCGGTCCGGAAACTGGCCCGGGACCTGGGCATCAGCTTGGACCTTGTGGAGGGAACCGGCCCCGACGGGCTGATTGTCCGCTCAGACGTCACCGCGGCAGCGGAGGCGGCAGGACAGTCGACCCGCCAGGTGACGGAACAGGAACAGGCACCGCCGTCGTCGGGCCTGCCAGCCGCGCCGTCGAACGCCGCGGACGGGCAGGGCGTCCGGGAGGAACGGATTCCGATCGCCGGAATGCGCAAGCACACGGCCGCTGCCATGGTCGCCAGTGCGTTTACCGCTCCGCATGTGACGGTGTTCCTGACCGTTGATGTCACGGAATCGACTGAACTGCTGGAGCGCCTGCGCCGGAAGCCTGCCTTCGAAGGCGTGAAGCTCACGCCGCTCACTCTGGCCGCCAAGGCCGCGTGCCTGGCCCTGGGCAAGCATCCGACGCTGAATTCCCGCTGGGATGAAGCGGCCAGGGAGATCATCCAGTACCACTACGTGAACCTGGGCATTGCCGCAGCCACTCCGCGGGGGCTGATGGTTCCCAATATCAAGGATGCCCAAACACTGGGGCTCCGCGACCTGGCCGAAGCGCTGGGATCCCTGACCCGGACCGCCCGAGCCGGAAAGACCACCCCGGCGGACCTGGCGGGCGGGACCTTCTCGATCTCCAACGTGGGGGTCTTCGGGGTTGATGCCGGAACGCCCATCCTGAATCCGGGTGAAGCGGCCATCCTGGCGCTGGGCGCTGTCCGGGAACAGCCGTGGGCCTTTGAAGGCGGAATTGCCCTGCGGAAGGTCATGACCCTGAGCCTGTCCTTCGACCACCGGCTGGTGGACGGCGAACAGGGTGCCCGGTTCCTCAGCGACGTGGGAGCGGTTCTGGCGGAACCGGCGATGGCGCTGGCCCTGATGTAACAGGACAGGATCGCAGGAACGACGAAGCCCGCCGCCGGAAATCTCCGGCGGCGGGCTTCTCACATAGCGGCAGGGCCTGTTCGAGGCGGTGCCTGGTCGCGGCGGGTGCCTGGTCCGGGCAAGGCCCGGGAGCAGCCGGCAGTGCCTGTTAGGCCAGTTCGAGCTCGAGTTCGCGCACCACGGCACCGCGGGCATTGGCGAAGCCCTGCGTTTCACCCACGACAGTGAAGCCGTATTTTTCCAGGATGGCGATGGAGCTGACGTTGTCGGCCACGGCGCGGGCACGAATCGGGCGTTCGGAGAATTCCTGCAGGAACTGCCCAACGGCGGCCGTGGTGATTCCCTGGCCCCAGCGGGCGGTGTCCACCCAGTAGCTGATCTCCGGGACGCCGCCTTCGCGGTAGGCCAGGATGCTGCCGACGACGTCGCCGTCGGCCACAATCGTGCGCACCGTGATGGTGGGGTCATTCAGGATGTTCTGCCAGTGGTGATCAAACACACCGCGGTCAGAGGGGTTTTTAGCGGCAAACGCCGCCATATGGTTGGCGCTTGGATCCAGCTGATGGGAAAAGAACTCATCCAAATCGGCGGGAACTACGGCACGAAGCTCAATCACAGCAGGTCTTTCTGCTCGAGGGGTTTGGTTCAGACTACTAGGCATTCAGGGCGGCCCAGGCCATTGTTTCCAGCAGCGACCGCAGCCGCGCCGTCTCCCGGGCCTTCATTTTTCCGTGCAGGGTATGGGACGTGGAGTTGATCAGTCCGAAGACCGCCTGCGCCCGGTGCCGCAGCAGCGGCAGGCCGCAGTCCGGATGCAGGGCGGACAGGGCATCAACCCACACCTCCACATACTGGCGCTGGAGCGAGCGCACCGCGCGTTCATCGTCCTCCGGCAGGCTGTTCAAATCGCGGTCGTGGACCCGGATCACATTGGCCTGGCGCAGGGCGAAGTCCACATGGAACTCCACCAGTCCGCGCAGCGCCGCGTCAGCGGTGGCCGACTCGGCGACCACGGCTTTTCCGCCGGCCAGCAGATCCTCGCTCACTCCGACGAGCAGAGCGGACAGCACGGCGGGCTTGCCGCTGAAATGCCGGTACACGGCAGGGCCGCTGACACCCGTAGCCGCCCCAAGTTCTTCAATTGACACACCGTTGTAGCCGCGTTCGGCGAAAAGGGCCGCCGCGGCGTCGAGCATCGCGGCCCGGCGGGAGGCCTTGGCCAGGCTTCGTCCGGTGGTGCGGGCGGCGGGCAGCGGCAGGTCCCTTCCGGGCGGGGCTGCTGGTGCGTCTTCTTTCGCTGCGTCCATGCCAACCTTTCCGGCAGTTTTTATTTCACGAGCAGCTTCCATTGTGGTGGACAGCTGAGTTAATAACCAATAACCTGATTTGAGTTAGTGGCCATTAACTGGCAGCTGGTCTTCCGGTAACCCCGTCGGCGGCAGCCCGTTGAGAGAGAGACGTCAATGGAGACCCTTGCAACCCGGCTGGACCCTGCATCACCGGACTACGCCCGCAACGCGTCCGTTCAAAGCCAGCTGGCCCAGGACCTGCGCAAGCGGCTCGCTGAGGCAGCACTGGGCGGGCCGGAACGGTCACGGGAACGGCACACCGCCCGGGGCAAGCTGCTGCCGCGCGACCGCGTGGACCGGCTGCTGGACGAGGGCAGCCCCTTCCTGGAGATCGCGCCGCTGGCCGCCAACGGCATGTACGACGACGAGTGCCCCGGCGCCGGACTCATCGCGGGCATCGGCCTGGTTCAGGGTCGGCACGTGATGATCCTGTCCAACGACGCCACCGTCAAAGGCGGCACCTACTATCCGATGACGGTCAAAAAGCACCTGCGGGCCCAGGAAATCGCGCTGGAGAACCGGCTGCCGTGTATCTACCTGGTGGATTCCGGCGGTGCGTTCCTGCCCCGGCAGGATGACGTCTTTCCGGACCGGGAGCATTTCGGGCGCATTTTTTTCAACCAGGCGCAGATGTCAGCCCGCAAGATTCCGCAGATCGCCGCGGTCCTGGGGTCCTGCACCGCCGGAGGCGCCTATGTTCCGGCCATGAGCGACGAAACCGTCATCGTGCGCAACCAGGGCACCATCTTCCTGGGCGGCCCGCCGCTGGTGAAGGCCGCCATCGGCGAAATCGTCACCGCTGAGGAACTCGGCGGCGGGGACCTGCACTCGCGGATCAGCGGAGTCACCGACCACCTGGCCGACAACGATGCGCATGCCCTGGAAATCGTGCGCAGCATCGTGGAGACCTTCCCGGCGCAGGAGCCGGCCTGGGAAATCCTGCCGGGCCGGCCGCCGTCGCACTCCGGGGAGGAAATCTACGGCACCGTGCCCGCTGACCTGCAGACCCCGTACGACGTGCGCGAACTGATCGCCCGGCTGGTGGACGGCAGCGAGTTCTCCGAATTCAAGAAGGAGTACGGCGCCACCCTGGTCACCGGCTTCGCCCGGCTGCACGGCCACCGGGTGGGGATCGTAGCCAACAACGGCGTGCTGTTCTCCGAGTCCGCGCTCAAGGGCGCCCACTTTATCGAGCTCTGCGACCAGCGCGGCATCCCGCTGATCTTCCTGCAGAACATTTCCGGCTTCATGGTGGGCCGGGACTACGAGGCCGGCGGAATTGCCAAGAACGGCGCCAAGATGGTCACCGCCGTCGCCACCGCCCGGGTTCCCAAGCTGACCGTGGTGGTGGGCGGTTCCTTCGGGGCCGGCAACTATTCCATGTGCGGGCGGGCCTACAGCCCGCGCTTTCTGTGGATGTGGCCGGCTGCGCGGATCTCGGTGATGGGCGGGGCGCAGGCCTCCTCGGTCCTGGCCACCGTCAAGCGGGACCAGCTCGAATCCCGCGGCGAGCACTGGAGCACCGAGGACGAAGAAGCGTTCAAGGCACCCATCCGCGACACGTATGAAACGCAGGGCAGCCCGTACTATTCCACGGCCCGGCTGTGGGACGACGGCGTCATCGACCCGGCGGATACCCGCACCGTCCTGGGCCTGGCCCTGGACGTGTGCGCCAACGCCCCGCTGCCGGAGACCTCCTTCGGCCTGTTCCGGATGTGAGCGGATATGACCAACGCACTCTTTGACACCGTCCTGGTGGCCAACCGCGGCGAGATTGCATGCCGCATCATCGCCACCCTGCGCCGGCTGGGCATCCGCTCCGCGGCCGTCTACAGCGACGACGACGCCGGGGCCCGGCACGTGCGGGAGGCGGACATCGCCGTTCGGCTGGGTCCGGCCGCCCCGCGGGAGAGCTACCTGAACGTGGACGCCGTCCTGGCCGCGTGCCGGGCCGCCGGAGCTTCAGCCGTGCATCCCGGCTACGGATTCCTCAGCGAAAGCGCCGACTTTGCGCGGGCGCTGGAAGCGGCGGGAATTGTCTTCATCGGCCCCGGGGTGGATGCCCTGGACGTCATGGGGGACAAGATCCGGTCCAAGAACCACGTCTCCTCGCACGGGGTCCCCGTGGTGCCGGGCATCGCCGAGCCGGGCCTGAGCGACGAGCAGCTCATCGCAGCGGCTGCCGACGTGGGGTTCCCGCTGCTGATCAAGCCCTCCGCCGGCGGCGGCGGCAAGGGGATGCACGCCGTGCAGCGGGCGGAGGACCTGCCGGCGGTGCTGCCCACGGCCCGCCGCGTGGCGGCCTCCGCCTTCGGCGACGCCACCCTGTTCCTGGAACGGCTGATCAGCGTGCCCCGGCACATCGAGGTGCAGATCCTGGCCGACACGCACGGAAACGTCATCCACCTGGGGGAGCGCGAGTGTTCCCTGCAGCGCCGCCACCAGAAGGTCATCGAGGAGGCGCCGTCCATGCTGCTGGACGAAGCCACCAGGGCGCGGATCGGCGAGGCTGCCTGCGACGCCGCGCGCTCCGTGGACTACACCGGGGCCGGAACCGTGGAGTTCCTTGTCTCCGACGCCTCGCCCGGAGAGTTCTTCTTCATGGAAATGAACACCCGGCTGCAGGTGGAGCATCCGGTAACGGAAATGGTCACCGGGCTGGATTTGGTGGAGGAACAAATCCGGATTGCCGCCGGCGAAAAGCTGCAGCTGGCCCAGGCGGACGTCCGGCTGACCGGCCACGCGGTGGAGGCACGGGTGTATGCCGAGAACCCGGCGCGGGACTTCCTGCCCACCTCCGGCCGCGTCCACACCCTGCACGAGCCGGCCGGGGAAGGCATCCGCGTGGATTCTTCCCTGCTGCAGGGCCTGGCCGTGTCCTCCAGCTACGACCCGATGCTGGCCAAGGTCATTGCCTGGGGCCCGGACCGGAACACGGCGCTGGACCGGCTGGACGCCGCCCTGGCACGGACCCTCATCCTGGGCATTGGAACCAACACCGAGTACCTGCGCCTGCTGATCAACGACCCCGACGTCCGGGCCGGACGGCTGGACACCACCATGATCGAGCGCAAGCTTCCCGGGCTGCAGTTCCGCAGCCCCTCCGAGCCGGAGCTTGCTGCGGCAGCACTGATGCAGGCCGCGGGCCTGGCCGGCCCGGCGGACTCCGGGAGGGATGACCCCGGGAGCGGCGACCCCGGGCAGCACAACCCTGGACAGTACAACGCCCGACAGGGAGCCCCTGACCCGGAGCCCTCGCCCTGGCACCGTGCCGACGGCTGGCGGGTGGGAGCCCGCCGCCCGCTCACCCTCACGTTCGCCGCCGTCGCCCCGGGAACGGACGACGACGTCGTCACCGTCCGCAGCAGCAAACAGGACACCACCGTCAGCGTGAACGGCGGACCCGAGCGGCGCGCTTCGCTGCTGCGGGACGGGGACCGCTCCCTGGTAACGCTGGACGGCGTCACGCACCCTGTCACCTTGGTGTCGGTTCCCGGGACGGGGGAGGCACCGGACACGGTTTGGGTTGCCGATGCCGGGTATGCCGCCGCACTTCGCAGACGGACCCGCGCCGAGCTGCTGGCCGCGGACCGTGCGGCGGCCGGCCGTGCTGAAGGGGCCGCCGATCCGGTGCTGCGCTCGCCGATGCCCGGCACGGTCACGGCCGTGGCAGTCACCGACGGCGACCGGGTCACCGCGGGCCAGCCGCTGCTGAGCGTGGAAGCCATGAAGATGGAACACCAGCTCACCGCTCCGGCCTCCGGCGTAGTGTCCCTGAACCTGCAGCCCGGCGATCTGGTTAAAGCGGACCAGGTCCTGGCCGTGGTGACCCCGGAGCCCGCCGACCACCCGGTCAGCCTCGAAGCAACCAACCCAGCAGCAGCAACCAACCCAGCAGCAGCAACCAACGACAACTGATGCAACGCCTTCCCAAAAGGAGCAGGACATGCCGGACTTTGAACTGAGCGAGGATTACCAGGATCTGGTGAACATGGTCCGCGACTTCGCGGACACCGTAGTGGCCCCCGTGTCCGCGCAGCACGACGAGGAGCACAGCTTCCCGTACAAGGTGGTGGCACAGATGGGCGAGATGGGTCTGTTCGGCCTGCCGTTCCCGGAGGAATACGGCGGAATGGGCGGCGACTACTTTGCCCTGGCCCTGGCCCTGGAGCAGCTGGCCCGGGTGGACCAGTCGGTGGCCATCACCCTGGAGGCGGGGGTGTCCCTCGGCGCCATGCCCATCTATCGGTTCGGCACCGAGGAGCAGAAGCAGCAGTGGCTGCCGATGCTGGCCTCCGGCGAGGCGCTCGCCGGCTTCGGCCTGACCGAGTCCGAAGCCGGATCCGATGCCGGCGGCACCCGGACAAAGGCCTGCCGGGACAACGGAGAATGGGTGATCAACGGAAGCAAGCAGTTCATCACCAACTCCGGCACCGACATCACGCGCCTGGTCACCGTCACCGCCGTCACCGGCACCACCGAAGTCCCGGACGGGGCCGGGGGCACCAGGGTCAAAAAGCAGATCTCCACGATTCTGGTCCCCGCCGGCACACCGGGGTTCACCGCTGAAAAGGCCTATAACAAGGTGGGCTGGAACGCCTCGGACACCCATCCGCTGACGCTGGAGAATGTGCGCGTCCCGGAAGCGAACCTGCTTGGTGCCGAGGGACGCGGTTATGCGAACTTCCTGCAGATTCTCGATGAAGGACGCATCGCCATCGCCGCCCTTGCCACGGGCGCAGCACAGGGCTGCGTGGAGGAGGCACTGCGGTACGCCAAGGAGCGGGAACAGTTTGGCGCGGCCATCGGCACCAACCAGGCCATTTCCTTCAAGATCGCCCGCATGCAGACCCGCGCCCACACCGCCCGGCTGGCGTACTACGACGCCGCGGCCAGGATGCTGGCCGGCAAGCCGTTCAAGACGCAGGCTGCCATGGCCAAGCTGGTGGCCGGCGAAGCGGCGATGGACAACGCCCGCGACGCAACGCAGATTTTCGGCGGCTACGGCTTCATCAACGAGTTCCGGGTGGCCCGCCACTACCGTGACTCCAAGATCCTCGAAGTGGGCGAGGGCACCACCGAAGTCCAGCTGATGCTGATTGCGCGCGAACTGGGGCTCTAGGATGGGCGGACCGTCCACTGCCGGCGCCACGGCGCCGCAGTCCGGCGGAATGTCAGCAGGTTGGTCAACGGAGACGAACGAACGGATGAATCGATGATTAACAAGGTGATACCGACGGCCGCCGCTGCGGTGGCCGACATCCCGGACGGGGCCTCCCTGGCGGTGGGCGGCTTCGGTCTGTGCGGCATTCCGGTGGCGCTGATTGATGCCCTGCACGATCAGGGCGCAGCGGACCTGGAAACGGTCAGCAACAACTGCGGCGTGGACGACTGGGGCCTGGGCCGGCTGCTGGGGGACCACCGCATCCGCCGGACGGTGAGCTCCTACGTGGGAGAGAACAAGGAATTTGCCCGCCAGTTCCTTGCCGGGGAGCTGGAAGTCATCCTCACCCCGCAGGGAACCCTGGCGGAAAAGCTGCGCGCGGGCGGCGCCGGCATTCCGGCTTTCTACACCACCGCTGGGGTGGGCACCCAGGTCAGCGAGGGCGGGCTGCCGCAGAAGTACGACGGCGACGGCGGGGTGCTGCAGGCCTCCGAGCCCAAGGAAGTGCGCACGTTCGGCGAGGCGGAGTACGTGCTGGAGGAATCCCTGACGCCGGACTTTGCACTGGTCCATGCCTGGAAGGGGGACCGGCACGGAAACCTGGTGTTCTCCGCCACGGCAATGAACTTCAATCCGCTCTGCGCGATGGCCGGACGGATCACCATCGCCGAGGTGGAGGAGCTGGTGGAACCGGGCGAGCTGGACCCGGCCGCCGTGCACGTGCCGGGGATCTTTGTCCAGCGGGTGGTCCCGGTGGGGCCGGGGGAGAAACGCATCGAGAAGCGCACCGTCACGCCCTCCGGAAAGGACTCCTGACATGGCACTGACCCGGTATGAACTCGCCGCCCGCGTGGCCCGCGAACTGGAAAACGGACAATACGTCAACCTCGGCATCGGTATGCCCACCCTGATCCCGAACTACATTCCCGAGGGCGTGGAAGTGGTGCTGCACTCCGAAAACGGGGTGCTCGGCGTCGGCCCCTATCCCACCGAGGAGCAGCTGGACCCGGACCTGATCAACGCGGGGAAGGAAACCGTGACGGTGAACTCCGGCGCCTCGTTCTTCGACTCGGCGGCCTCCTTTGGGATGGTGCGCGGCGGCCATGTGGATGTGGCGGTGCTGGGTGCCATGGAAGTGGCAGCCAACGGCGACCTCGCGAACTGGATGATTCCCGGCAAGATGGTCAAGGGCATGGGCGGTGCCATGGACCTGGTGTTCGGCGCCAAGCGGCTGATCGTGATGATGGACCACACCGACCGCAACGGCAATCCCAAGATCGTGGCCGAGTGCTCCCTGCCGCTGACCGGGAGGGCCTGCGTGAACCTGATCGTCACTGACCTCGCCGTCATCGAGGTGGGGCCGGAGGGGCTGGTCCTGCGCGAGACCGCCCCCGGGGTTACCGTCGAGCAAGTCCTGGCGGCCACCGGAGCGCCGCTGGAGGTTTCCCTTGACGTATGAGGAACCCGACGCCGGCACCGAAGAACGGGCGATGGCGCCCCGGGTGATAGAACAGCGGGGACTCTGGTACGAGGAGTTTGAGCCCGGCGCCGTTTACCGGCACCGGCCCGGGCGCACCGTGACGGAGGCGGACAACGTCCTGTTCACCACCCTGACCATGAACACCCAGGGCCTGCACCTGGACGCCGCCTACAGCGAGGGGCAGCCCTTTGGACAGCGGCTCGTGAACTCCATGTTCACCCTGGCCACCATGGTGGGCCAGTCGGTGGGGCAGCTGACGCAGGGGACCCTCGTGGCGCAGCTGGGGCTGGGGGAGATCAGCTTTCCGCACCCGCTCTTCCACGGCGACACCCTGTATACCGACACCGAAGTGGTGGATAAGAGAATCTCCTCCTCCCGGCCCGGGCAGGGGATTGTCACGCTGGCACACACCGGCCGGAACCAAAGCGGTGACGTGGTGGGGCGCTGCACGCGAACCGCCCTCGTGTGGACGCAGGCCGGCGGCGGGGGCAACGGTGCAGGGTAACGGTGGGGGAGAGCAGCCCGGATAGCCGGTAAGCCGGCCGGCGGCGGGAGGAACTGCCGCCGGAGGATAGATTGGACGGAAATACCCCGGATGTGAAGGAGAGACCCGCGTGACGACATTCCCCATGGGACCTGCCCTTCTGTTCTGCCCGGCGGACCGGCCGGAACGGTTTGCCAAGGCCGCCGACCGGGCTGACGCGGTGATCCTGGACCTGGAAGACGCCGTCGCCCCTGCAGACAAGGAAGCGGCTCGGCGGAACCTGATTGCCTCGGACCTGGATCCGGGCACGACCATCGTGCGGGTGAATCCGCTGGGGACCGAAGAGTTTGACAAGGATCTGGCCGCGGTGCGGCAGACGCCGTACCGGACCCTGATGCTGGCCAAAGCCGAAGACGCTCCGGCCATCGGTGCAGCGCTCGCGGACTTCGCCGTCGTCGCCCTCGTGGAAACCGCACTGGGCGTGGTCCGCGCCGCGGAAATCGCGCAGGTCCCCTGTGTGACCGCCCTGATGTGGGGCGCCGAGGATCTGGTGGCTTCACTCGGCGGCGAGTCCAGCCGCAGCCCGGACGGCAGCTACCGCGGGGTCGCGCAGCATGCCAGGGCCACGGTGCTGCTGGCAGCCGGAGCGTATCGCAAGGGCGCCGTCGACTCGATCTACGGCAACATCAAAGACACGGACGGGCTGGGAATCGAAGCACGCGACGCCGCCGCCTCCGGTTTCGCGGCCAAGGCCTGCATCCACCCCGGGCAGGTGGCAGCGGTGCGCGCCGCCTACGCGCCTTCCGAGGATGAAGTCGCCTACGCAGCCGACGTGCTGGCGGAAGCGGCCAACCACGGCGGCGTCTTCAACTTCCGCGGCGAAATGATCGACGGCCCGCTACTGAAGCAGGCGCAGCAGACGCTGAGCCGCGCCGGTCGCTGAGGAAATACTCAATTTCACGCCGGTGTCCGGACAGCTGCACGGGTGCTGCGCTACCTTCATAAGATGCGCATAGTCATAGCAGGAGCCCATGGACAGATTGCCCGCGAACTGGGGCGGCTGCTGGCCGCCCACGGCCACGACGTCGCCGGCCTGATCCGCAACCCGGACCACGCAGCCGATGTGGAGGCCGACGGCGTCGCCCCGGTTGTCATCGACCTGGAAAACAGCACCAGCGACGACGTCATCCAGGTCCTGACCGGCGCCGATGCCGCCGTTTTTGCCGCCGGTGCCGGGCCGGGCAGCGGCGCGGCCCGCAAGGACAGCGTCGACCGCGGCGCCGCAGTCCTGCTCGCCGACGGGGCGGAGCAGGCCGGCGTGACCCGGTTTGTACAGATTTCGGCCTCCGGACTGGACTCCGTCCGGGGCGGCTCCCGGCCCGACGGCGTGGATGAGGTGATGTATGCCTACCTCGTGGCCAAGCTTGCCGCCGAAGAGGACCTCATCACCCGTGACCTGGACTGGACCATCCTGCGGCCCGGGCACCTGACCAATGACCAGGCCGTGGGGCTGGTGGAGCTCGGTCCGGAGGAGGAGCCGGGCAGTATTCCCCGGCATGACGTTGCCGCCGTCCTCGCTGAGCTGATCAACACCGGACGCGGCAGCCGGCAGGCGCTCTCGGTGGTCTCCGGTTCCACCAGCATCCCGGATGCTGTGGAGGCGCTTCCCATTACGCTCTAGTTTCGGGCGCTGGACTCCGCCGGTAGTACAGATAACGGGGTCATTCGGGCGCCGTAGGCCCGTTATCTGTACTACGGATCTCCAAGCGGGGCAGATGGGTTGGCTGCCGGAGTTCCGCGTCCCGGGTGCACAGCTTCCCACTGTCTGCTCACTCCCGGGGCTTGCGGGATCCCATCTGCCCCACCTGTCCCAGAGCGTGGGAACTAGTGCGCGGCGCGGGCGCCGAGCGTGCAGCAGCTATGCCGGCTTTCACCCGCATCCAGACCATCGAGTGCGCATCAATGCCGACTTTTGCAGCGGCCAGCCCTCCGGGATACAGACCGCGACCTCCCCCACGTGCGCGATACTGGAACCATGCACCCTCTCGCATCTTCCGGCACCCCGTCCGCAGCAGCAGCCAACAAGCCCTTTGGCAGTACTGAGGGGGTTCCGCGCCGCGTGGTGCTCCTGGGGTCCACCGGATCCATCGGTACGCAGGCCATCGACGTGGCCGACCAGGCGCCGGACCGCTTCACCATTGTGGCCCTCTCCGCCGGCGGATCGAATCTGGACCTTCTTGCCCGGCAGGCGGTCCACACCCGTGCAGCGGCCGTCGGTGCAGCACTCGTCGACACCGCCACCCTCCAGCAGGCCATCCGGGATGCCGCCCGCACCGCCGGGGTCTCCGATTACGACCCGGAGCTCTTCACCGGACCGGATGCCGCGACGGCCATTGCCGCCTGGCCCGAAGCCGAAGTGGTCCTGAACGGCATCACCGGCTCCATCGGCCTTGAGCCCACGCTCGCGGCGCTGGCTGCCGGCCACCTGCTGGCCCTGGCCAACAAGGAATCCCTGATCGTGGGCGGCGAGCTGGTCAAGCGCGCAGCCGCCCCCGGGCAGCTGGTCCCCGTGGACTCCGAACATTCCGCCCTGGCCCAGGCCCTGCGCTCGGGCACGGAACAGGAAGTGGACCGCCTGATCGTGACGGCCTCCGGCGGGCCGTTCCGCGGGATGAGCCGCAGCGAACTGGAGCAGGTCACCCCCGATCAGGCCCTGGCGCATCCCACCTGGAAGATGGGCCGGATGGTCACCACCAACTCCGCCTCCATGGTCAACAAGGCCCTGGAAGTCATCGAGGCGCACCTGCTGTTCGACGTGCCGCTGGAGAAGATCGACGTCGTCGTGCATCCGCAGTCCATCGTGCACTCCATGGTGCAGTTCGTGGACGGCTCCACCATTGCCCAGGCCTCGCCGCCGGATATGCGCCTGCCGATTGCCCTGGGCATGGACTGGCCGCACCGGGTGCCCGGTGCCGCCCGTCCCTGTGACTGGTCCAAGGCGACCTCCTGGACCTTTGAACCGTTGGATGAGGAGGCTTTCCCCGCCGTCGCGCTGGCCAAGCGCACCGCCGCGGCCGGCGGAACCGGCATGGCCGTCTACAACGCCGCCAATGAGGAAGCCGTGGATGCATTCCACGACGGTCTCATCGGATTCACAGACATCGTTGATACGATCGCCGCCGTACTGGCAGAACACACCGACACTGTGCCGCTGACCCTGAAATCGGTGCTGGCGGCGGAAGTGTGGGCCCGAGCCGCGGCGCGGAAACGCTGCGGACGCTGACCGTGCCAGGCCCCAGCCCGCTTGACCCGATTGATCCGAAGGAAATTCGTTGACCGTTCTCCTCTTCATCCTGGGCGTCCTGTTCGTGGCGGTGGGCATCGCCGTGTCCATTGCGCTGCACGAGGTGGGCCATCTGGTGCCGGCCAAGGCCTTCAAGGTGCGGGTGACCCAGTACATGATCGGGTTCGGCCCCACCGTTTTCTCACGCCGCCGCGGCGAGACGGAGTACGGCGTCAAGGCGCTGCCCCTGGGCGGTTACGTGTCCATGGTCGGGATGTACCCTCCGAACAAGGCCGACGACGCCGAAGGAACCGTCCGCAGCTCCAGCACCGGGATGTTCCAGCAGCTGGCGACCGATGCCCGAGCGGCGGCCGCTGAACAGCTCCAGCCCGGCGACGAGAACCGGGTGTTCTACAACCTGCCGATCTGGAAGCGCATCATCGTGATGCTCGGCGGTCCCTTCATGAACCTGCTGATCGGCGTGGTGCTGTTCGCGGTCCTGCTGATGGGGTTCGGCACCGCCCAGAGCACCACCACGCTTGCCGAGGTCAACCAGTGCGTGATCACGTCCGACCAGGCGGCGCAGGGGCAGACGGAATGCACGGACGCTGATCCGGCCGCTCCCGCCCACGAAGCCGGGCTGCTGCCGGGCGACACCATCACCGCATTCAACGGCAGCGCCGTCTCGTCCTGGGAGGACCTGTCCTCCCGGATCCGCGAGGCGGCCGGCCGATCGGTGCCGATCACCTACGTCCGCGACGGCGTTGAGCAGGACACGGTCATCACCCCGCTGCTCACCGAACGTCCCGTGACCGATGAGGACGGCGCCCCCGCCGTGGACGGCGACGGAAATCCCGTGACGCAGGAAGTCGGCTTCATCGGCGTTGCCGCCTCCACGGAACTGGTCCGCCAGCCGGGCACCGAAGTCCTGCCGGCAGTGGGGGAGAACCTGCAGAACATCGCCGGCGTGGTCATCAACCTGCCGCAGCGTGTTGTTGACGTGGCGCAGGCGGCGTTCTCCTCGGAAGAGCGTGATCCCAACGGCCCCATCAGTGTGGTGGGCGTGGGCCGGATTGCCGGCGAGATCTCCTCGCTGGAGGACGTGCCGGTGGAAAGCCGGGTCGCTTCGCTGCTGGGGCTGGTGGCCAGCGTCAACCTGGCGCTCTTCGTCTTCAACCTGCTTCCGCTGCTGCCGCTCGACGGCGGCCACGTGGCGGGCGCTCTCTGGGAGGGGCTGCGGCGGCGCGTTGCCAAGCTCTTCAAGCGCCCGGATCCCGGACACTTCGACCTGGCCAAGATGCTGCCCGTAACCTACGTCGTGGCCATCCTGTTCATGGGCATGACCGCACTGCTGATCTACGCGGACATTGTGAAGCCCGTGAGCCTCTTCAACTGAGATTAACGGGCAATTTGAAACCGAAAATGGTTGTGATTGCAATTACAACCGGATACGGTTTCAACATGAAACCCACTTTTCAGGTGCCGCACTCCTGATGTTCGTCCTGACCATCGATCAAAAGGGCAGCCGCAGCGGCCGGGACCGTGTTCCGGACCTTCTGGGACTGCTCAGCGGCCTGCCCATGGACCTTCCGTTCGAACGGTCGGTGGGTGATGAAGTCCAGGGCCTCACCGCTGACGCGGGCACGGCCGTGGATGCAGCGCTGCTGGCACTGCGGGACGGCCAGTGGTCGGTGGGAATCGGCGTGGGAGCGGTGGACACTCCGTTGCCGGCCAACACGCGGGAAGCTTCCGGTTCCGCATTCGTCGCGGCCCGCGATGCGGTGGAGCGCGCCAAGAAGACGGGCGACCGGCCGCCGGTGGCAGTGAGCGGCCCCGCAGGAGCAGCCGAGGCCGAAGCGGTGCTTGTCCTGATCGGGCGGCTGATCCGGGACCGGACCCCCGAACAGTGGCGGATCCTGGAGCATGTTGAACCCGGAACCTGGGGTGCCCAGAGCGCCGCGGCCCGTAAGCTCGGGATCAGCCCGCAGTCAGTGGGCAAAACCATTGCCCGTGCCGGCTGGCAGGAGGAATGGGCAGCCCGCCCCGCCGCAACCGCGCTGCTCGCTCGCGCCTGCGAAAAAAGTGCGGCCGGGGTCCGGGCTGACGGGGGAAAGGGAAACACCTGATGGAGTTTGTCTGGATAGTCCTGACCCTGGCGGCCGCAGCAGTGCTTGGCTGGCCGGTGACCGCCGCGGTGCTGCGCCTGGCCCGGGCCGTGGAAAACTCCGGACCTCCCTTTTCCGACGCCGACCCCGCAGCCGACCAGGATCTGGATGCCCAGCTCAGTGCAGGAGGCCGGGTCTCCGCCGGCACCGCGCCGCAGCATAGCAAGCCGTCCCTGCGTACGCCGGCTGCATCCACAGCATCCACAGCATCCGCAGCAGCCGTCGCCCCGCAGCGCCGGAGCGCTCCCGCACCGGGATCGGTGCTCCGCGGCGGCCTGGTCATCGGAGTCCTTGAGCGTCTCGCCGTGGCCGCTTCCGTGCTGGCGTCCGAACCGGTGGCCATCGCGTATGTCGTGGCCATCAAGGGGCTGGGCCGCTACGCGGAGCTTAAAGACACACCGGCGGCCGCCGAGCGGTTTATTATCGGCACTCTGACCTCCATGTTGTGGGCTGTAGGGGTGGCTGCAGCCGCCCGCGCCTTCCTGCTCTGAGGCCGCGATCCCGTAGGCTTGAGCCCATGAGCATTTTTGCAGTTGAATACGTGTACGACGCCGATTCCGCCCCCCTCCGTGACGAGCACCGCCCCACCCACCGCGAATGGCTGGCCGGTTTGGTGGAACAGGGACGGCTGCTGGCGTCGGGACCGTTTACCGACGGCGCCGGTGCTTTGCTGATTTTCACTGCCGAGGACGACGTCGATCTCTCCAACCTGCTGATGCAGGATCCCTTTGCCGCCGTCGGCGCCATCTCGGGAATGAAAACCACCGAATGGACCCCTGTTATCGGTGCCTTCGCCGATCTTGTCTAAGCCCTGAACGATATCCGTACATCCCGCATCGGTGCGGGTGGATAATGGATTAGCGCATCCCGCAGTGCGCTTTAGCCTAATAACTGCCGATGAGGCACATGGAGGACGTTTTGACCTCGGTCAACCTTGGAATGCCAGCAGCACCGCCGCCCACCCTCGCGCCGCGGCGCAAGACCCGCCAGATCAAAGTGGGATCAGTGGGGGTCGGTTCCGATTTCCCCATCAGCGTCCAGTCCATGACGACCACGCCGACCACTGACATCAACGCCACCCTGCAGCAGATTGCAGAGCTGACGGCGTCCGGCTGTGACATTGTCCGGGTCGCCTGCCCCAGCGCCGACGACGCCGCGGCACTGCCGATCATCGCCAAGAAGTCGCAGATTCCGGTCATCGCGGACATCCACTTCCAGCCCAAGTACGTTTTCGCAGCGATTGAGGCCGGTTGTGCCGCAGTCCGCGTGAACCCGGGCAACATCCGGAAGTTCGATGACCAGATCAAGGAAATTGCCCAGGCGGCAAAGGACCACGGCACCTCGATCCGCATCGGCGTCAACGCCGGTTCGCTGGATCCGCGCCTCCTGGCCAAATACGGCAAGGCAACCCCCGAGGCACTGGTGGAATCGGCAGTCTGGGAAGCGTCCCTCTTCGAGGAACACGACTTCCACGACTTCAAGATCTCCGTCAAGCACAATGACCCGGTGGTCATGGTGCGGGCTTACGAGCTTCTCGCCGAACGCGGCGACTGGCCGCTGCACCTGGGCGTAACCGAAGCCGGTCCGGCGTTCCAGGGAACCATCAAGTCCGCCACCGCCTTCGGCGCCCTGCTGTCCAAGGGCATCGGTGACACCATCCGCGTGTCGCTCTCCGCTCCTCCGGTGGAGGAAATCAAGGTGGGCAACCAGATTCTGCAGTCGCTGAACCTGCGCCCGCGCAAGCTGGAAATCGTGTCCTGCCCGTCCTGCGGCCGCGCCCAGGTGGACGTGTACACTCTCGCAGAGCAGGTAACCGCCGGGCTGGAAGGCATGGAAGTTCCGCTCCGCGTTGCTGTCATGGGCTGTGTTGTCAACGGACCGGGCGAAGCCCGCGAAGCTGACCTCGGAGTGGCCTCCGGCAACGGCAAGGGCCAGATCTTTGTGAAGGGAGAAGTCATTAAGACTGTTCCCGAAGACCAGATCGTTGAGACCCTCATTGAAGAAGCTATGAAGATCGCAGAGAGTATGGGGGAGTCCGATGGCGAAAATGCTGGCACGGGTGGCCCCATGGTTACTGTCGGCTAAGACCGGAACCACCGACCGCGGCGGATCAGAGATCCGCGGCGGCGGCACCGGAATGCTGCGCATCCTGGACGAGGCAGACACCGCTGCGCTCTGGGCCCTGGCCGAGACCGATCCGGTTGCCAACATCTTCCTGCTCTCGCACCTTGAAACGACCCGCACCGCGGCGCCCACCCCGGCAGGCGGGCGGGTCGTCGGCGTGTTCGACGACGGGAAGCTCACCGCAGCCTGCTGGGCCGGTGTCAACGTGGTGCCGGTGGGAGTCACCTCCGACACGGGTCCCGAGATCGGCGCATATTTGGCCCGGTCCGGCCGCCGTTACTCGTCCATCTTTGGCCCCGCCGAGGCCGTCCTGTCCATCTGGTCCGAACTTCAGCACTCCAGCCCGCAGCCCTTCGATGTGCGCAGCGACCAGCCGCTGCTGCAGATGACCGGAGTTTCGCAGGTGCAGCCGGCCCCCGGCCTGCGTTACGCCCAGCCCTCGGAACTCGACGTCCTGCTGCCTGCCTGCGCTGCCATGTTCGAGGAGGAGGTGGGGTACTCGCCGGTGTCCGGCGGCAGCCACCACTACCGGCAGCGGGTGAAGTCCCTCATCGCGCGGCAGCAGTCACTGGTGGATTTTGATGCCTCCGGCCGGGTGGTGTTCAAAGCCGAGCTGGGCACCGTCTCCAGCGGCGCCGTCCAAATTCAAGGTGTGTGGATGAATCCCGCCTACCGCGGCCGCGGATTGAGCGCGCCCTACATGTCCGCCGTGGTTGAGGCCGCCCGGCAGGTGGCGCCCGTAGTCAGCCTGTACGTCAATTCCTACAACGCACCCGCCCGTGCGACGTATGAAACCGTGGGGTTCGAGCAGGTGGGGACCTTCGCCACCATCCTCTTCTAAGGGCTGCTCCTGTTCTGCGGCGGACTCCGGACCGACCGCATTTCGCATGACGCACATCACCTCAGTAGGATGCTCAGTGTGCTTTCGGTGACACGGAAGCCGATGGCAGCACCACTCTCCGCTTCCGGGCTTATTCCGACGAGCGGGACACAAAACTGGGGGAAATACTTATGAAAAAGTCCATGAAGGCCGGTGCCCTGCTTATCGCAGGCGTCTTTGCGCTCTCGGCCTGCGGCTCCGATGCTTCAGCGGAACCTGCTGCGGCAGATTCTTCCGAATCGGCCACATCAGCATCGCCGACGCCCACGCCCACTCTGGCGGTAGGCCAGGAGCAGTACACGGCGGATGAACTGGAGGCCGCTCTCACGGCCGTCAAGGCGGACCAGGGACTGACCGGGCAGATCGCCAACGATGCCGCCGTGCGCCCCGAGCTGGAGGGAGTGGAGACCACCTTCGACAACATCGTCATTACGCCCGAAGAGTGCAGCGCCCTGGCAACGGCCAACCTCTCGGAGAAGATCGAGCGCTCCACGCTGGCCATCATGCAGCTCAGTGAAACGGATTCGCTGACGGTCATCAGTTACGAAGACGCATCGCTCATTGACGAGCAGGTCAAGAACAACGACCAGCAGATGGTCGACTGCACCGAATTCACGATGGAAACGGCCGGACAGGTCCTGACCGCCAGCGCCGAAGAGGTTGACTCCTCCACCGACGCCGTCACCACCCAGGCGTACAGCGTGGCCGTCAACGCGGAGGGCCAGGAAACAACCACCCTGCAGATCAGCGGCTTTTCGGGCACCACGAACATCACCGTCAGCATGAGCGATCCCGCTGACGCCGCGGGCGCCCAGGGTGCGGCCGAGGAACTCATCGACGCCGTGCTCGCCGAACTGGAGAAGTAACCCCATGAAAAAGTCCATGAAAGCCGGTGCGCTTCTCGTTGCCGGAGTCTTCGCGCTCTCGGGCTGCGGCAGCTCCGATGACTCCGCCTCGGCGGATTCCCCGGCCTCCGACTCACCGTCGCCCGCACCCAGCCTGGCGGTAGGGCAGGAACAGTACACGGCGGAAGAACTCGAAGCGGCGCTCACCGCTGTGAAAGCGGACCGGGGGCTGACGGGGGAAGTCTCCAACGACGCGGCCCTGCGCCCCGGTCTGTCGGAAAGCGGCGCAGCGCCCGGCGGGTTCAATGTTGCGCCCGAGCAGTGCATGGAAATCCTTGGATTCGCGAATTTCTTCGGGGACCTGGACAACGCCAACGTCGCCGGGCTGGGGGCCAGCGAGACGCAGCGGATCACTGTCGTCAGCCACTCCGACGCAGCCGCTCTGGACCAGCAGGTCGATGACAACAGCAAGCTGGTGGACGAATGTGCTGAGTTCGAGATGACCGGTGACGGCGAAGGTGAGGTTGCCAAGGGAACCGCCGAGCGCCTGGACGCCTCCACCGAGGCGCCGTCCACGCAGGCCTTCACCGTGACCATGGCCGCGGCGGGGGTGTCGTTCAGCGGAATGAAGGTGGCTGCCGCTTCCGGCACCACCAACGTCGTGATCACCGTCAGTGAGTCCGAGGACCCCAAGGCAGCCCTGGCCAGTGCCGAGGAAACCATCAACGCGGTGCTCGCCGAACTCGCTCAGTAACCAACAAACCCCACGGACCCCGGCGGCACAAGCCGGCGCCCGCGAACCCGAGCGAACCGGGGCCGGACCTGCACGGCAGGCCCGGCCCCGCCGTCGTCGTACCGCCTGTCCGGCAGCGGCGGCGGCACGCGCTAGATTAGAGGGGAGCGTTATTTCCCTATTTCTCCCCAGCATGAATGCAGCCACGGGCTGCAGAAACGGATACCCAGCGTGGTCCTTCGACTCTCCACTCTTTTCCTGCGCACTTTGCGCGAAGACCCTTCCGACGCCGACGTCGCCAGCCACCGCCTGCTGGTGCGTGCCGGTTACATCCGCCGTGCCGCGCCGGGCATTTATTCCTGGCTGCCGCTGGGACTGCGGGTGCTCGGCAAGGTCGAAACCATTATCCGCGAGGAAATGGCCGCCATCGGCGCCCAGGAAGTCCACTTCCCGGCGCTGCTCCCGCGCGAACCGTATGAGGCCACCAACCGCTGGACCGAATACGGAGACAACCTCTTCCGCCTGCAGGACCGCAAGGGCAACGACTACCTGCTGGCCCCCACGCATGAGGAAATGTTTGCGCTGCTGGTCAAGGACCTGTACAGCTCGTACAAGGACCTGCCGGTCTCGCTGTTCCAGATCCAGAACAAGTACCGCGACGAAGCCCGGCCGCGCGCCGGCCTGCTCCGCGGCCGCGAATTCATCATGAAGGACTCCTACTCCTTCGACATCGACGACGAGGGGCTGGAGGCCAGCTACCAGGCGCACCGCGGCGCCTACCTGCGCATCTTCGAACGCCTGGGCCTGGAAATCGTTGTCGTGTCGGCAGTGTCCGGTGCCATGGGCGGCTCCAAGTCCGAGGAGTTCCTGCACCCGACGCCGGTTGGCGAGGACACCTACGTGCGTTCCGCCGGCGGGTACGCCGCCAACGTTGAAGCCGTCACCACAGTTCCTCCGGCCGAGATCGACTTCGCCGGCGCCCCCGCGGCGAAGGTCGTGGACACCCCGGACACGCCGACGATCGACACCCTGGTGGCAGACGTCAACGCCCGCTTCGCCCGGGAAACCGGCGAGTGGACTGCCGCAGACACCCTCAAGAACGTTGTCCTGGCCGTGACGCTGCCCACCGGCGAACGCCGGATCGTCGTCGTCGGCGTTCCCGGTGACCGCGCCGTGGACCTCAAGCGCATCGAAGCGAACATCGCCGCGCACGTGGAGATCGGCGGCGAGCTCGAAGTCGATGCCGCCACCGACGAAGACATCAAGAAGCACCCCGGCCTGGTCAAGGGCTACATTGGCCCGGGACTGTCCGTGGACGAACCGGTCCTCGGCACCGAATCCGCCACCGGCCTGCTGTACCTGGTTGACCCGCGCGTGGTCTCGGGCACCAGCTGGATCACCGGCGCCAATGAGGCAGGCAAGCACGTGATCGGCCTCGTCGCCGGCCGCGACTTCACCTGGGACGGCGTCATCGAGGCCGTCGAGGTGAGCGAGGGAGACGAGGCGCCGGACGGATCCGGTCCGCTCGAAGCCGCCCGCGGCATCGAAATGGGCCACATCTTCCAGCTCGGCCGCAAGTACGCCGAAGCGCTGGGCGTGAAGGTGCTGGACAAGAACGGCAAGCTCGTCACCGTGACCATGGGCTCCTACGGCGTGGGTGTCACCCGTGCCGTCGCTGCCCTGGCCGAGTCCAACCACGACGACAAGGGCATTGTCTGGCCCCGCGCCGTCGCTCCGGCAGACGTCCATGTGGTGGCCACCGGCCGCGGCGAAGAGATTTTCGCAGCAGCCGCCCAGCTGTCCGAAGAGCTCGAAGCCGCCGGCCTGGAGGTCATCTACGACGACCGCCCCAAGGTGTCCCCGGGCGTGAAGTTCGGCGATGCCGAGCTCATTGGCGTGCCCACCATCCTGGTGGTCGGCCGCGGCCTGGCCGACGGCGTTGTGGAGATCAAGGACCGCGCCACCGGCGTTGCCGAAAACGTGCCGGTGGCTGAAGCGGTGGAGTACGTGCGCCGCGCAGCAGCGCAGTAGCACCAGGTGGTCTCCGGTCTCGAGGAGATTCAGCTCGCCACCATCCTTCTTGTGGTGGTGGCGGGCCTGGCGGCAGGCTGGGTGGACGCCGTCGTGGGCGGCGGGGGACTGCTGCAGCTGCCCGCCCTGCTGCTGATTCCGGGGATCACTCCCGTGCAGGCGCTGGCCACCAACAAGATGGGCTCCATCTTCGGCACCACCACCAGCGCCGTCACCTACTACCGCCGCGCCCATCCGGACCTGCGCACCGCCCTGCCCATGGCCGGCGTCGCGCTGGTGGGGAGCTTCGGGGGAGCGGTGCTCGCGGTGTCGCTGCCGTCCTCGGTGTTCAAGCCGATCATCGTGGTGGCGCTGATTGTCGTGGCAGTGTTCACGGCCACCAAACCCACCGTCGGTGAGCTCACCAAGCTGCGCCACCAGGGCCGCCGGCACTACGGAACAGCCGGAGCCATCGGCCTGGCGATCGGGTTCTATGACGGGCTGATCGGCCCCGGAACCGGGTCCTTCCTCATCATTTCCATGGTCACCTTCCTCGGCTACAACTTCCTCGCGGCCAGCGCCAAGGCGAAGATCGTGAACATGGCCACCAACCTCGGGGCACTGGCGTTTTTCCTGCCGAACGGTGCGCTGCTGTGGGGCATCGGCCTGATCCTGGGCCTGGCCAACATGGTGGGCGGCTACATCGGCGCCCGGATGGCGGTGAAGCAGGGCAGCAAGTTCATCCGCGTGGTGTTCCTGGTGGTGGTCGGCGCCCTGATCTGCAAGCTCGGCTACGACGTGTGGGCGGAGAACATCCGCGGCTGAGGCCGTCCCCTGCGCGGGCCGCGGGCCGGCTCCGTTCCCGGCGCTCCGCCCGGGTCAGTCCGCCAGCGCCGCAGCGACCCAGACCGAGCGTTCCAGGTCCTTGCGCTGCCCGTCGCGGGTGTAGTCCAGGCTGTTGGCCACCTCCCGCAGCACGCTCCACTGCCGGGCAACTTCAGGGTCCAGGCCGCCGGCGGCACAGAGCCGGAGCAGCCGCTCGCGCAGCGCCGCCTTCGGCCGGGCCTGATCGAGCTCCTCCATCCGGTTCCAGAGCATGGGGGCAACGGCGAATTCCGGTTCCCCCACCATGGCCTGCGGGTCGATTGCCACGAAACCTTGCCCGTCCGCCGGACCTTCGCAGCGGTACAGGACGTTCTCGAAATGCAGGTCCGTGTGGACGAGGACGTCATTGCTGCTGCGCCGTCCCACCGCGCCGCGCGTCTGGCATACCTCCAGCGCAGCTTCCAGCAGGCGCCGCTCAATCGGCCGCCCCAAGTCCTCCCACTCGGCGGGAAGCTCGTCCGAGAGCTGCTCCGTCCGTTCCGCCAGCGAGGGAACTCCGGCCCAGGCGGGGGAGTCCGCCGCCGGCAGGGAGAGCTTCCGGACCAGTCCGCCCCACTCCTGCTCGGCGGTTTCCATGTCGGCGCCGTAGAGGCTCCGCCGGTGGTCCAGGCGCTCGAGCAGCAGCGTTCCGCTGTCGGAATCACTGGCATAGAGCCGCACCGCCCCGTGCCCCGCCCACAGGCTGAGCGCCGCCGGTTCGGTGAGGGCCTCATCATGCGGGTATGCCACCTTCAGCACCGCGGGGCCATGCTCCGATGCGACCGGGAGGACGACGGCGCCATGCCCGTGCCACGGCTCCCTTCCCTGCAGGTCCACGGACAGGTCCCAGCGCAGCAGGGCCGCCTCGATCAGCTGGGGAAGAGCAGCAAGCCAGTTCCGGCCCGCACGGGTGCGCGCATACCGCAGGCTCAGGGCATCGGGTATGGCAACGGAAACCGTCATGCGGGCACCGCGGACCGGGTCCGGCGGCCCGCGGGGATGCCGAAGGGCTCGGTTCGGCAGAGAACGGCTCGGCCCTCAGCGGGCAGGGCGGTCCGGGCAGGCCCGGCAGGGTAACGGCACAATGGCATGGGTACAGGCTAGGCGGTGCCGGGGGTCCGCGGCAGCCCCGCCGGTTCGAGATCCAGCCCGGGCGCGGCCGGAACGGATCCTTCCTCTGCATAGAGTCCGGCGCTCAGCTCGGCCAGCCGATCCACGGCCCAGGCGCGGACCGG
Source organism: Arthrobacter sp. Z1-15 (assembly GCF_054792395.1). Lineage (NCBI taxonomy): Bacteria > Bacillati > Actinomycetota > Actinomycetes > Micrococcales > Micrococcaceae > Arthrobacter > Arthrobacter sp. Z1-15. The sequence continues at coordinate 1,221,429 of NZ_CP096454.1, forward strand.
CCCGGCGCCAAGGGCTGCCAGATCCGCGTAGACGCCCGGCAGGGAGGCTTCAAGGGAGTCGAGGGCATCGCCCGGATCCGCTGCGAACGACGGCGGCAGCGAGTAGGCCGGGGCACGCGTCAGTGCGGGCAGGCAGACCTCGGGCAGCAGGTGCACTCCCTCGGCTCCGGCCGCCAGATGATCTTCCCTGCGCTCCTCCAGCAGTGCCCGCTCACCGGCGCCGGCGGTGCGGGCCATCCCCACTTCGTAGGCGTATGCCGCCCCGAATTCCGCATCGACCGCTCCCTGCAGAGCCGCGGCGGCATCCGGAACGGAATCGCCGTCGGCCGTCCCGCCAGCCGCCCGGCCAGCCGTCCCCTCAGCCGCAGCGGACGGCGAGCCCGGGGACGCCGTCGCGCCCGACTCGCAGCGGCTTCCGCCGCCGGCCTGCGGGAGAGGCGTCCACGGTTCGGGAGCGTCCAGGCCGGCAGCCTCGGCGGCGCGCACAGCGAGCACCTGCTGGGCTGCTCCCGTGGCGGCAAGCAGACGGGCCGTCCCGGCATCTGCACGGAGGGCGGCGTCCAGGCTGGCGCGGGCGGAATCGGTCAGGGAGCGGACATAGGCGGCGGCTCGGGAATCGGTGTCGGCGTCGGACGCGGGAACCGCTCCGGAGGGGGCAGCGGGAAAGGGCGGAACGCCGCTGCGGAAACTGCCGGCGCGGGTGAGGAGGACGGACTGCTCGTCCAGGACGGCGGCCTGGCGGGACAGCTCGGCAGCCAGCGTTTCCGAGCTCTCAGCGTCAGCCAGCTCACCGGCCTGCCGGGTAAGTGCGAGGGCAGCGGCCCGCGCATCGGTCTGCGCAATTTCCGAGAAACTGGCGCTCCGGTCCTCACCGGACCCGTTTCCGGCGACCATCCCCAGGCTCAATACCACGGCGGCCAGGAGGAACAACAGAGTGGTACGCCTCACGCCGCCCAGGACCGCCATCGCCCGTCCGGCGCGGCCGGCCGCGGGCGTTCTGCGGGACGGGGGCTTTTTCACTACATCCGATGATGCCATGAACGGGCCCTCGTCTGCTGCGATGCCGATGGGACTCAGGAAAGTCGGTACGCTAGTAGGTACAACATCATCTAGTGGGAGGCACCTATGGCGGTTCGGCCCAGCCCCAAAAAAGACACGTCATCGGATTACCGCAAGAAGGCCATGCACGCAGAAATCGCCGCTGAAACCCAGCGGCTCAAGACTTTCCTTGCTCCCACGGTTGAACAGCAGCAGCTTTTCCTCGAGGACATTGAGATTAAGATGGCCGGTGCCAGCCGCACCGTGCACGTCATCGTGGACCTTCCCGAAGGCGAAGCCGGAGGCGTCAGCCTCGACCGGATCTCCGACGTCGCACACGCGCTTTCCGAAGCTATGGATTCCGACCCGCACGACGACGGGCGTCCCTACAGCTTGGAGGTTTCCTCGCCCGGTGTTTCACGCCCGCTGACGGAGCCGCGCCACTGGCGCCGCAACGTTGGGCGCATGGTCAACGTGAATGTCGTGACCGGCGACGACGTCAAAGGCCGCCTGGTGTCCGTTGAGGCGGACGGCATCACGCTCATACCGGAACTGCCGGTGAAAAAAGGCATGAAGCCGAAGCAGGGTGAGCAGATGACCCTGCCCTTCGGCAACATCCGCAAGGGACGCGTCGAAGTTGAATTCGCGCATATTGAAGACGTACCGCTGGACGGCATAGCCGACAGTGATGAAGAAACCACAGCTGAGGAGGCCTAGATGGATATTGATATGAGTGCGCTGAGGCTGCTGGAACGCGAACGGGAGATCCCCCTGGATCTGCTGGTTCCGACCATCGAGCAGGCGCTTTTGGTGGCTTACCACAAGACCGCCGGAGCACAGGACAAAGCCCGCGCAGAGGTGGACCGCAAGAACGGCCACGTGACCATCTGGGCCACCGAGGTGGACGACGACGGCGAGGCCGTGGGCGAGTTCGACGACACTCCCACCGGCTTCGGACGGATCGCCGCAAGCACTGCCCGCCAGATCATCCTGCAGCGGCTGCGCGACGTCGAGGACGACGCCATCGTGGGTGAATTCAAGGGCCGCGAAGGCGAGATTGTCTCCGGACAGATCCAGCAGGGCAACAACCCGCACATGATCCAGGTCAACCTGGGCGCCGTGGAGGCGCTGCTGCCTCCCACCGAGCAGGTCCCCGGCGAGAAGTACACCCACGGATCCCGGCTGCGCGCCTTTGTTGTCGATGTGCGCCGCGGCTTCAAGGGCCCGTCCATCACGCTGTCCCGGTCCCACCCGGGCCTGGTCCGGAAGCTCTTTGAGCTGGAAGTTCCCGAGATTGCCGACGGCAGCGTCGAAATCGTGGCGCTGGCACGCGAGGCCGGGCACCGGACGAAGATCGCCGTAAAGGGCAACGTCTCCGGCATCAACGCCAAGGGCGCCTGCATCGGCGAGATGGGCTCCCGTGTGCGTGCCGTCATGACCGAGCTTCACGACGAGAAGATCGACATCGTGGACTTCAGCGAGGATCCGGCAACGTTCATCGCCAACTCGCTGTCGCCGTCGCGCGTCAACTCCGTAACCATCACCGACGAAGACACCCGTTCCGCACGGGTTGTCGTTCCGGACTACCAGCTGTCGCTGGCCATCGGCAAAGAGGGACAGAACGCCCGCCTGGCAGCCAAGCTGACCGGATGGCGGATCGATATTGTTTCCGACGCCAAGACGGCCTAACCGGCAGGTCTTCGGGTGGATGCGGCACAGCGGGAGAAACGCGTTAGAATGAATGAGGCCGGGTCGCCGTCCGCTTTCTTTTTGTCCCCTGCAGCCTCAGGCGCTGCAGCGCACGTTCCGCAGAGGACGTGCATCGGGTGCAGGAAAACGGATGACCAGGCTGTTCTGATGCGGCTGGTAGGTGTGGACGTGGACGGCAGGATTGCCGTTCAGGTCGACGAACACCGCCGCATGTCTGGCCGCGGTGCCTGGGTGCACCGCGGGGCAGCATGCTTTGCAGCAGCGCTTCGGCGACGTGCTTTCCACCGGGCCTTTCGGGGCCAGGCGGACACCACAGACGCGGAGGCTTGGTTCAAGGCTCTTGAGGATGCTCCGACCGGGAGCAGACTCGAAACCGTCCAACCTGAAAGCGGGTCAGAAATCTGATGGAAACCCGATGAGTACCCAGCGATGAGTACTTCTTTGTGCTCTGTGAAGGGCTCTGCTGTGACTGCAGTGGAAGCCCGCAGGAAATAGACGGTTCGTACCTGGCTCGGTGCGGACCGAGACAGGAGAAATGTGGCCAAGGTCCGCGTACACGAGCTCGCCAAAGAGCTCGGCATCACTTCGAAGGATGCAGTTGCAAAACTGCAGGAACTGGGCGAATTCGTCCGTTCCGCTTCCTCAACCATTGAGGCACCCGTAGTCAAGAAACTTCGCGGCGCCTTCCCGGCGTCCGATTCCAAGTCCGACGCCAAGCCCGCCGCAAAGGCAGGCACGCCGGGCCCCCGCCCGGCTGCAGCTCCGGCTGCTCCCGCTGCACCGGCCCCGGCAGCACCAGCTGCAGCTGCTCCGGCAGCACCGGCCGCTCCGGCGCCCGCCGCAGAGAAGCCGGCAGCTCCGGCTGCCCCGGCACCCGCTGCAGAGAAGCCGGCAGCACCGGCGGCTGAAAAGCCGGCCGCCGCTCCGTCAGGCGTCAAGCCCGGCGCACGTCCGGCACCCAAGGCTCCCGAGGCCGAAAAGCCTGCTGCTCCCGCTGAAAGCGGCAGCCGCGGCAACGCGCCCCGTCCGGGCGCTCCGCGTCCGGGCGCCGGAAGCCCGCGCCCGGGCAACAACCCCTTTGCCCCTTCACAGGGCATGCCGCGCCCCCGCGGCCGCGGCGAAGGCGAACGCGGAGCAGGTGCCCCGCGTCCGGGCAACAACCCGTTCGCTCCGTCCCAGGGCATGCCCCGTCCGGGCCGCCGTGACGAAAACACCGAGCGTCCCGCAGCAGCAGGCGCCGGCGGACCCCGTCCGGCAGCCGGCTCAGGCGGACCCCGTCCGGGCGCTCCGCGTCCGGGTGCACCTCGTCCGGGCGCCCCGCGTCCGGCGTCGGCACGTCCCGCCGGTCCCGGCGGTCCCCGCCCGACACCGGGCATGATGCCCAACCGCACCGAGCGTCCGGCAGCCCCGGCACGCGGCGGTGCCGGCGGCGGACCCCGCAGGGGTCCGGGCGGCGCACCGGGCGGAGCTCCCGGTGCAGGCGGCGGCGCACCCGTTGGCGGCGGCTTCGGCAAGGGCGGCCGCGGACGCGGCGGCACTGCCGGTGCTTTCGGCAAGGGCGGCGCAGGACGCGGCAAGCAGCGCAAGTCGAAGCGTGCAAAGCGGCAGGAACTGGAGCAGATGTCAGCTCCGTCGCTGGGCGGCGTTTCGGTGCCCCGCGGCGACGGCAACACTGTTGTCCGTCTGCGCCGCGGCGCGTCCATCACGGACTTCGCCGACAAGATTGAGGCCAACCCGGCAGCACTCGTGACCGTTCTGTTCCACCTCGGTGAAATGGCAACGGCCACGCAGTCCCTGGACGAAGAGACGTTCGGCGTCCTGGGTTCGGAACTGGGCTACAAGATCCAGGTTGTCTCGCCGGAAGACGAAGAGCGCGAACTGCTGAGCACGTTCGACATCGACTTCGACGCCGAGCTTGAAGCCGAAGGCGACGACCAGCTGGAGGCACGTCCTCCGGTAGTCACCATCATGGGTCACGTTGACCACGGTAAGACCCGCCTGCTGGATGCCATCCGCAACACCAAGGTTGTTGAAGGTGAAGCCGGCGGTATCACCCAGCACATCGGTGCTTACCAGATCCAGTTCGACCACGAGGGCACCACGCGTCCGATCACCTTCATTGACACCCCGGGCCACGAGGCGTTCACCGCCATGCGTGCACGTGGTGCCAAGGTGACCGACATCGCCGTCCTGGTTGTCGCAGCCGACGACGGCGTCATGCCGCAGACGATTGAAGCACTGAACCACGCCCAGGCAGCAGATGTGCCGATCGTGGTTGCAGTGAACAAGATCGACAAGGAAGGTGCCAACCCGGAGAAGGTCCGCGGTCAGCTGACCGAATACGGCCTGGTTCCCGAGGAATACGGTGGCGACACCATGTTCGTGGAGGTCTCTGCCCGCCAGAACCTCAACATTGACGCCCTGCTTGAGGCCGTGCTGCTCACCGCAGACGCTGCCCTGGACATGCGCGCCAACCCGAACAAGGACGCCCGCGGTATCGCGATTGAAGCGAACCTGGACAAGGGCCGCGGTGCAGTAGCAACCGTTCTGGTCCAGTCCGGAACGCTGAAGGTCGGCGACACGATCGTTGCCGGAACGGCTCACGGCCGCGTCCGTGCAATGTTCAACGAGAACGGCGAGACCGTCTCCGAGGCCGGACCTTCCCGTCCGGTCCAGGTGCTGGGTCTGTCCAACGTTCCCCGCGCCGGTGACACGTTCTTCGTGACCGACGACGAGCGCACCGCCCGCCAGATCGCTGAGAAGCGTGAAGCTGCGGACCGCAACGCCGCACTGGCCAAGCGCCGCAAGCGCATCAGCCTCGAGGACTTCGACCAGGCCGTTGCCGACGGCAAGGTTGACACCCTTAACCTCATCCTCAAGGGTGACGTTTCCGGTGCCGTGGAAGCCCTGGAAGACTCGCTGCTCAAGATCGACGTCGGCGAAGGCGTGCAGCTGCGCGTCATCCACCGCGGCGTCGGTGCCATCACGCAGAACGACGTCAACCTGGCGACGGTGGACAACGCCGTCATCATCGGCTTCAACGTCAAGCCGGCCGAGCGCGTTGCCGACCTGGCAGAGCGCGAAGGCGTCGACATGCGCTTCTACTCCGTCATCTACGCAGCAATCGATGACATTGAGCTCGCCCTCAAGGGCATGCTCAAGCCCGAGTACGAAGAGGTCCAGCTCGGCACCGCCGAGGTCCGCGAAGTGTTCCGTTCCTCCAAGTTCGGAAACATCGCCGGCTCGATCGTCCGCTCCGGTGTTATCCGGCGCAACAGCAAGGCACGGGTCACCCGTGACGGCAAGGTCATCGGTGACAACCTCACCGTTGAGTCGCTCAAGCGGTTCAAGGACGACGCCACCGAGGTTCGCACGGACTTCGAATGTGGTATCGGCCTGGGCTCGTTCAACGACGTCAACGAAGGCGACATCATCGAGACCTTCGAAATGCGGGAGAAGCCGCGCGTCTAGCAGTACCTGAGGCGGGGCCGCCGGTTTCCGGCGGCCCCGTCCCCAGCGGGAGGGCCAACGCCGGAAGGTGGTTGGCCCCTTCGCTTCGGCGGGACGGCCGGTTTCGGTCCCCTGCCGGGGAGCGGCACCGAACCCCGCCTGCCGCGCCCGCGCGTTGCAGGCGGCCCGGTGACCGTCCGCGGCCCGGCGGCCCCGCCGTCCGGCCCGTCCGCGCATGACACATGACGTACACGATTTGCTGGCCCGCGCCGCAGTCGTTGTACGATCCGAGAAATCTTAAAAAAGGAGAGGTAATGGCAGATCCAGCACGCGCTGCGAAGCTCGCTGACCGAATCAAGGTTGTAGTTGCCCAGGCGCTGGAACGGCGGATCAAGGATCCCCGGCTGGGGTTTGTGACCCTCACCGATGCCCGCGTTACCAATGACCTGCAGCACGCGACCCTGTACTACACGGTCTTTGGCGACGAGGTCCAGCAGGCAGAAACCAAGGCTGCCCTGGAGTCCGCGCGCGGAATCCTGCGCGCCGAGGTTGGCAAGAACATCACCGTGCGCCTGACGCCCACGCTGGAATTCGTTCCCGACGAAATTCCGGTAAACGCCAGCCACCTGGAGGAACTCATCCGCGCCGCCAAGAAGCGCGACGCGGAGCTCGAAGCCCTCAAGGAAGGCGCCACGTACGCCGGCGACGCCGACCCGTACCGCAAGGACGAGGACTTCGACGAAGACGACGAGGAAACACCGGCCGGCCCCGACAGCAAGTAGCGTCGGCCAGGCAAAGGAGAGGGGGCGGTCCCGGACGGGACCGCCCCCTCTCCTTTGGTCGTAAGGTGCCGGTGCCGCAGGAGTTAGGCCGACGCCCGGGCCGGCAGGCGGCTCAGCCCGGCCACCAGGTCCGCGCTCCCGCCGCACAGCGCAATCCGGATCCAGCCTTCTCCGATGGAACCGAAGGCCGTCCCCGGTGCTACGGCAACCCCTTCCTCCGCCAGGAATTTCCGGGACCAGTCACGCACATTGCCCTCCGCTGCATGGGACAGGTCCGCCCAGAGGTAAAAGGCGCCCTGCGCCTTCAGGTACGGAATGCCTTTGGCATCCAGGACGGCCGACGCCGCATCCCGGTTGGTGCGGTAATGGGCGGCCGCTGCGCTGACGTAGTCCTGCGGACCGGTGAGCGCGGCCAGCGCCGCGTACTGCGAGGGCGACGCCACGCACGAGACGATCGACTCCATGACCGTGCTCATCCGGGTTTCCAGGCCTGCCGGGGTGATCAGGGCGCCGATGCGCAGCCCGGTCAAACCGTACGTCTTGGACAGCGTGAGGGAGACGATCACGCGCTCCCCGCCGTCGCCGTCGTATGCCAGCGGGCTCACATGCGGGACGTCGTAGGTGAACGCTTCGTAGCATTCATCGGAAATGATCCACAGGTCCCGGCGCCGCGCGAGCTCCACGAGGTCCCGGACCAGATCGGTGCTGAAGACCGCACCCAGGGGATTGGAGGGCGAATTCAGGAGCAGCACCCGGGTGCGGTCGGTAATGAGCGCTTCAATGTCGGCGATGTGCGGCTGGAAGTCGTGCTCGGGGTACAGCGGATATTCCACCGGCTCGGCGTGGAGCAGCCGCGCCGTCATCGCGAACGTCGGATAGCCGGGATTGGGAATCAGGATCTCGTCTCCGGCATCCAGAAGCATGCTCATGGCCAGATGCAGGCCCTGCTGCGCGCCGGCCGTGACGAAAGCCCTGCCGGGGGATACCTCAAGCCCGTTCTGCCGGCCGGTGCGCTCAGCGAAGGCGGCGCGCAGCGGGGCAATGCCGGCATTGGGGGTGTAGCCGGTTTCATCCCGGCCCAGCGTGGCCTGCGCGGCTTCCAGGATGTGAGGCGGGGTGGGAAAGCCCGGCTCGCCGATGCTGAGCACAATCGAGTTGGGCTGCGCCCACGCAGCCTGGGTGATCTCACGGATCTGGTTGGCAGCGGCATTCCGGACGTGCGGCGAGAGCTCAGGCATACCCGCATGCTATCGCCGTCCCGGCAGGAGCCGCGAACGCTGCTGGCGGAGCCGGAAACGGCGGGCCCGCCGGCGGGGCCCGCCGCAGGTTGGCAGGGGAGGAGGACCGGGGCGCAGAGCCGCGGGGAACGCCGGCGTCAGGAACAGCGGGCCGGCGCCGCATATACTGAAAGGCGTGAATTCCGGGCAGGTCCGTTCAGGGCTGATTATTGTTGACAAGCCGCAGGGATGGACCAGCCACGATGTGGTTGGCCGCCTGCGGAAACTAGCGGGAACCCGAAAAGTGGGGCACGCGGGGACACTGGACCCGATGGCCACGGGAGTGCTGGTGGTCGGCATCAACAAAGCCACCCGGCTCCTGACCTACATTGTGGGCACGTCCAAGACCTACGAAGCCACCATCCGGCTCGGCCAGTCCACCGTCACCGACGACGCCGAGGGAGAGATCACGGCCGAGACCATCGCCGCGGCCGTGACGGATGAAGAGATCATGGCCGCGGTGGCAGAGCTGACCGGCGACATCCAGCAGGTTCCCAGCAGCGTCAGCGCCATCAAGGTCAACGGCGAACGGTCCTATGCGCGCGTACGCGCCGGGGGAGAGGTCAATCTCCCCGCCCGTCCCGTCACGGTCTCCCGCTTCGAGGTCCACGGCATCCGCCGGGAGGCCGGCGGCAAGCTGCGCGACATCGACGTCACCGTTGAATGCTCCTCCGGCACCTATATCCGCGCCCTGGCCCGGGACCTGGGAGCCGCACTCGGAGTGGGCGGGCACCTGACCGCGCTGCGGCGCACCTGCGTGGGCCCGTACAGCGTGGAGCAGGCGGCAACCCTGGAACAGCTGGCCGAGAACCTCTCGGTTTTGGAGCTCGACGACGCCGCCCGGGCCCTGTTTCCGGTCCGTGAGCTCAGTGCCGCGGAGGCAACGGATCTTTCCCACGGACGCCGGGTCCCGCCGTCGGCCACGGGCGTCCCCGAAGCCGACGCCGGCGCGCCCGTCGCTGCGTTTGCCCCCGGCGGGACGCTGGTTGCCCTGCTTGAAAACCGCGGCCCCGCGGGAGCGGAGTTTCCTGCCGCCTATGCCAAGGCCCTGCTGGTCTTCGCACCGGGAAACGAGGCCTAGGTGGTTGTTGATCCGATGTTCATCGTGGGCACCATCGTGTGCCTGGTGTCGGTTGTGCTCTGCTTCGGGGCGGCCATCCTGAAGCACGGCCCCAATGACCTCACCATCCTCTCTGTCGCCGCCGTGGAGCTGTTCCTGCTGGTCTACGCAGTCTTCGGCGTGATCCGCCAGCTGGGCGGGGAAGGCGTGGCGGGCGAAGTCTGGGAGTTCTGGGGCTACCTCTTCACCGCCGTGCTGATTCCGGTCGGCGCCATCTGGTGGTCGCTGATGGACCGCAGCCGCTGGAGCAACCTGGTCCTTGGTGCCGTCGGCATCACCGTGTTTGTCATGTTGTTCCGGATGGAACAAATCTGGGACGGAGCACCCCTCGCATGAAAATGAACAACCCCGAACACAATTCCCCCAACGGGCCGGCAGCAGCCGAGCCTGCCGGCCGCAACGCCGGCCCCGGCCGGCTGCTGGTAGCCGTCTACGCGGTCTTCGCGCTGGCGGCCACGGCCCGTGCGGGCTTCCAGATTGCCACCAAGTTTGACCACGCCCCGGTGGCCTACCTGCTGTCGGCGTTTGCCGCCGTGGTCTACATTGTGGCCACAGTGGGGCTGGCACGGTCCGGGCCCGGAGCCTACAAGGTGTCCGTTGCCGCAGTCAGCATCGAGATGCTCGGTGTGCTGGCTGTCGGAGTCTTCGGGCTGGTCAGCCCGGGAGCCCTTCCCGATGACACCGTGTGGTCCGGTTTCGGATCCGGCTACGGCTACGTGCCGCTGCTGCTCCCGGCCCTGGGGCTGTGGTGGCTGTACCGGCACCGCGGCGCTGCCAAAGACTCCTGACCCCAAACCGCCGTCTGCGATGCGCCCACGGGCGTTGTGCTGCGTGAGACGATGGCAGAAGAATGCATCACACACGGCAGGTTTTCGACTCCTTCAGGGGGAATCATGAGCAACCCGGCAGCAACACCCAGTGATCGCCACGGCGGATCCGGCCCGGCGCAGCCCGCCCAGCCCCCCACGGGACAGCCCTCTTCGCCGCCTGCGGATCAGACCTCCGCTTCGACCGGCGGGACCTCGGGCCGGAAGCCCTCCGTCCCGGCGTCCGGGCAGAGCGTTCGGCCAACGGAAAAGCTGCAGATTCCGCCGGCCGGCAAGCGAACCGGCACCGGTGACGGCCAGGGCGGGAAACAGCAGGCCAAGTCCAAGGCCAAGCCCTACAAGAGCAGCGATGACTGGGGTGTCTTCCGCGCCGTCGTCATCGGAGTGGGAATCCTGGTCGCCGCCGTCGGCATCTACTACCTCACCACCGGGACCGCCGGAGTTCCGGACACCGGAGGCGGAGAGGTCAACGCTTCCCTCGAGTCCCAGTTCCGGTTCTTCTCCGCCATGATGGTGGGCGTGGGTGCGGCGTTCATCGCCATTGCGGTGAAATTCCAGTGGGCCAACATGCTGTGGCTGGTCTGCCTCATGGTCTTCCTCGGCGGGATCGGCCGCGTGCTGTCCTGGGCCTTCAGCGGAACCCCGCACTACACCATGATCATCCTGATGATCCTGGAACTGGCCTTCCCGCCTGCCCTGCTGGTCTGGCACCGGTTCATTGCCAAGACCAGCGAGTTGAAGCGCGAATTCAGCGAGGGCTCCGCAGGCCGCGCGGACGGTGCAGCTGCAGGCGGCACGCAGGGCTGAGTCATTTCCGGCAGTATTTTCGGCAATAATGGTTAGGTCCGGTTTCCGCTCCGCGCTGTTGCCGGCCCCAACGCCGCGGCACCGCCGTGACCGAACCTGTCTTAAGGAGCCTGTGTGTACTACTGGAATGACCTGGCGGAGGTTCCTGCCGGCATCGGTCCGACAGTAGTCACGATCGGCAACTTCGACGGCGTTCACCTGGGGCACCAGCATGTGCTGGACCGCCTGGTCAAGGTGGCCCGCGAAAAGGACGCCGCCGCAGTGGCCATCTCCTTTGACCCCCATCCGGCCCAGGTGCACCGCCCCGAGGCGGCGCCGGAGCTCATCATGGGACCGCTGGACCGCCGCGAGGCCCTGGCCGCCACCGGCCTGGACGGGCTCCTCATGATGCACTACGACCTGCAGCTGGCGTCCCTGACGCCGGAGGAATTTGTCCGCCGGGTCTTTGTGGAGGGACTGCGCGTTTGCGCCGTCGTCATCGGGCATGACGTGCGCTTTGGCCGCGGCAATGCCGGTGACCTGGAGACGATGCGTGAACTGGGCAGCCGGCTGGGCTTTGAAGTGCAGGCCGTCGAGGACTTCGGCGCCCTGCCGGACGGCCCCGCCGCATCCGGGGGACGCCGCTGCTCCTCCACCTGGATCCGGGAAGCGCTGCGCAGCGGCGACGTGCGGACCGCGGCGCGCCTGCTCGGACGCACCCACCGGATGCGCGGCGAAGTGGTGCACGGCGCCGCCCGCGGCCGCGAACTGGGCTTCCCCACCGCCAACCTGGCACCCGAAGCAACCGGCCTGATCCCCGCCGACGGAATCTACGCCGGATGGCTCGTTGACGAAGCCGGCACCCGCTGGCCCGCAGCCGTCTCCGTGGGATCCAACCCGACCTTCGACGGCGTCAGCCGCCAGGTTGAAGCACACGTGATCGACCGCCCGCACGAGAAGATCAGCGACTTTGACCTCTACGGTCAGCACGTGGTGGTGGAGTTCGTGGAACGGCTGCGCGGCATGGTCGCCTATACCGGCCCCGAAGCCCTGATCGAGCAGATGCGCCTGGACGTGGCGCGCACCAGGGACGTCCTTTCGACAGATCACGGCGCGGACAGGTAAACTGGGTTCAAATTCGGCTGCGGTCCGTGGCGGCTGAATTTCTTTGCGTCATCCGGGGTTTTCTCCGGCAGGCGCAGGGATTCCCGGCAGCGAAGTGCTGATTCGGGCCTCACGGCACAACTCTAGGAGAGTTACATTGGCACTTGACCCCGTAGTCAAGCAGGAAATCATCAAGGAATACGCTCGGGCCGAAGGCGACACCGGTTCGCCCGAGGTGCAGGTTGCTGTGCTTTCGCGCCGCATCCTCGACCTGACGGAACACCTGAAGATGCACAAGCATGACCACCACACCCGCCGCGGCCTGATGGCCCTGGTTGGTCGCCGTCGTCGTATGCTTTCGTACCTGAAAGAGACGGACATCACCCGCTACCGTGCGCTCATCGAGCGCCTCGGCCTGCGCAAGTAGTCTTTGGAGAGGGCGGCCCTGCGTTCTCGCGGGAGCCGCCCTTTTTCAGGCGGACATGGACACCGGCTTTGACCGGAAGCGCACCCGCCGTTGAATGATCCAGGCACTACGCAGCAGCGCGGCACTCCGGCAGCAGCCGGGAGCCGCACCGCTGTACCGGCAGGACCAGTAACACAGCAGTACCAAGCAAAACATCAATAGGAGTCAGCCAGCATCGCAGCATTCGCGGTCCTCGGTAGTGGTCTCCGGGAGTTTGTGCCCGTGGACCTCGATCGAAGACCGGGTGTTGAACCGAACCGCCTCCGCGCGGTTACGCGTTTATTGGGACGATGCTGGATGCCTCCGCCAACGAAGAAACGGAGGTGACTCTCTATGGAGGGTCCCGAAATTCAGTTCGCAGAAGCCGTTATTGACAACGGCAAGTACGGCCAGCGCGTCATCCGCTTCGAAACCGGCCGTCTGGCCCAGCAGGCTGCAGGCGCAGCCACTGTCTACATCGACGATGACACCGTCCTGCTGTCGGCCACGTCCGCCGGCAAGTCCCCGCGTGAAGGCTTCGACTTCTTCCCGCTGACCGTGGACGTCGAGGAGCGCATGTACGCTGCCGGCCGCATCCCGGGCTCGTTCTTCCGCCGCGAAGGCCGCCCGTCCACCGAAGCCATCCTGGCCTGCCGCCTGATGGACCGCCCGCTGCGCCCCGCCTTCGTCAAGGGCCTGCGCAACGAGGTCCAGATTGTGGTCACCGTCCTGGCGATCAACCCCGACGTGCTCTACGACGTCGTGGCGATCAACGCTTCGTCCATGTCAACCCAGCTGAGCGGCCTGCCGTTCTCCGGCCCGATCGGCGGCGTCCGCGTTGCCCTGATCGACGGCCAGTGGGTTGCCTTCCCGAAGCACTCCGAACTGGAGCGCGCCGTGTTCTCCATGGTGGTTGCCGGCCGCATTGCCGGTGACGACGTCGCCATCATGATGGTTGAAGCCGAAGCCACCGACGCCGCCTGGAACCTCATCAAGGAAGAGGGCGCCACCGCCCCGACCGAAGAGGTTGTTGCAGAAGGCCTCGAAGCGGCCAAGCCGTTCATTAAGGCCCTGTGCGAGGCACAGGCGGACCTGGCAGCACGCGCCGCCAAGCCCACCGTCGAGTTCCCGATCTTCCTGGACTACCAGGACGACGTCTACGAAGCCGTGGAAGCCGCAGCCGCTGAAAAGCTGGCCAAGGTCTTCTCGATCGCTGACAAGCAGGAGCGCGACATCGCCGCCGACGAACTCAAGGACGAAGTTGTTGCTTCGCTCTCCGAGAAGTTCGAAGGCCGCGAGAAGGAAATCTCCGCAGCTTTCCGTTCGGTCACCAAGCAGGTTGTGCGCCAGCGCATCCTGAAGGACCAGATCCGCATCGACGGCCGCGGCCTGACGGATATCCGCCAGCTGACCGCCGAGGTTGAGGTTCTGCCCCGCGTGCACGGTTCAGCCATCTTCGAGCGCGGCGAAACCCAGATCCTGGGCGTCACCACGCTGAACATGCTGAAGATGGAACAGCAGATCGATTCGCTGTCGCCGGTAACGCGCAAGCGCTACATGCACAACTACAACTTCCCGCCGTACTCCACCGGTGAAACCGGCCGCGTGGGTTCGCCCAAGCGCCGTGAAATCGGCCACGGTGCCCTGGCAGAGCGCGCGCTCATGCCGGTGCTGCCGACGCGTGAAGAATTCCCGTACGCCATCCGCCAGGTCTCCGAAGCCCTGAGCTCCAACGGTTCCACCTCCATGGGTTCGGTCTGCGCCTCCACGCTGTCCATGCTCAACGCCGGTGTTCCGCTGCGCGCTCCGGTTGCCGGCATCGCCATGGGCCTGGTTTCCGACCAGGTTGACGGCGAAACCCGCTACGCCGCCCTGACCGATATCCTCGGCGCCGAAGATGCCTTCGGCGACATGGACTTCAAGGTTGCCGGTACCGCCGAGTTCGTCACGGCCATCCAGCTGGACACCAAGCTCGACGGCATCCCCGCTTCCGTGCTGGCAGCAGCGCTGAAGCAGGCCCGCGAGGCACGCCTGCACATCCTCGGTGTCATGGACGCCGCGATCGATACCCCGGACGAGCTTTCCGAGTTCGCGCCGCGCATCATCTCGGTGAAGATCCCCGTGGATAAGATCGGCGAGGTCATTGGCCCGAAGGGCAAGATGATCAACCAGATTCAGGAAGACACCGGCGCTGACATCTCCATTGAAGATGACGGCACGGTCCTGATCGGTGCAACCGACGGCGGTTCCGCCGAGGCTGCCCGCGCGGCGATCAACGCGATCGCCAACCCGCAGGTCCCCGAGATCGGCGAGCGTTACCTCGGTACGGTAGTAAAGACCACCACTTTCGGTGCCTTTGTTTCCCTGACCCCGGGCAAGGACGGCCTGCTGCACATCTCCGAGCTGCGCAAGCTCGCCGGCGGCAAGCGCGTTGACAACGTCGACGAGGTTGTCTCCGTGGGCCAGAAGATCCAGGTGGAAATCACCAAGATCGATGACCGCGGCAAGCTCTCCCTCTCCCCGGTTGTTGCTGAAGAAGCCGAAGGCGAAGCAGCAGAAACCGAGTCCGCAGAGTAAATGTCACATATTGCTGACGGAACCGTCCCCGACGCCGGACATGCTCCGGCGTCGGGGACGGTTGTCCGCCTTCCGCTGACCATTCTTCCCGGCGACCCGTCCCTCGTGATGGGAACTCCGGGAGGCGCCGTCGTGCGCCGTTCCGTCCTTCCGGGCGGAGTGCGCGTGCTGACCGAAGCGATGCCCGGCCAGCGGAGCGCGACCATCGGCTTTTGGGTTGGTGTCGGCTCGCGGGACGAAGCCGCGGGCCGGCACGGCTCCACACACTTCCTTGAGCACCTGCTGTTCAAGGGCACCACGCGCCGTTCCGCGCTGGACATCGCTCTGGCCTTTGACGAGGTCGGCGGGGAATCCAACGCAGCAACGGCCAAGGAAAGCACCTGCTACTACGCACGGGTGCTGGACACCGATCTGCCGATGGCCATCGACGTCATCACCGACATGATCACCTCCGCAGTCCTGGACCCGGAGGAGCTGGAACAGGAACGCGACGTCATCCTGGAAGAAATTGCCATGGATGCCGATGATCCCGCGGACCTGTGCCACGAGAAGTTCGCCGAAGCAGTCCTGGGCGACCACGCCCTGGGGCGTCCGATCGGGGGCACTCCCGAAGCGATCATGAGCGTGCCGCGCGAAGCGGTGCTGGAGCACTACCGCCGCTACTACCGGCCCACCGAACTGGTGGTCACCGCTGCCGGCGGGCTGGAGCACGACGAGGTCTGCGCCCTGGTGCTCGACGCTTTGAAGAAGGCCGGCTGGGACCTTTCCGAGGATGCTTCGCCTGCCCCGCGCCGCAGCACCGAGCCCGCGGTCATCACCGGCACCGCCGGAGTCCAGGTCATCAACCGGCCGGTGGAGCAGGCCAACGTGGTCATGGGCTGCCCGTCGCTGACGGCCACCGATGACCGCCGGTTCGCCATGAGCGTCCTGAACACCATCCTGGGCGGCGGCATGTCTTCGCGCCTGTTCCAGGAGATCCGCGAAAAGCGCGGACTGGTCTACTCCACGTATTCCTTCTCCGCGTCCTACGCCGATGCCGGTTACTTCGGCATGTACGCCGGCTGCTCACCGGCAAAAACCCGCCAGGTCATCGACCTGATGGGTTCGGAACTGGAGCGCCTGGCAGCCGACGGCGTGGACGAGGCCGAACTGAAGAAGGCCCGCGGGCAGATCGCCGGCGGCATGGTCATGGCGCTGGAAGACTCCAGCTCGCGCATGTCCCGTCTGGGCCGCGCGGAACTCGTCAGCGGGGAATTCATCGATATTGATGAGTCCCTGGCCCGCATCGGTGCCGTCACGGCCGAGGAAGTTCAGGCGCTGGCCGCCGAGCTGGCCGCCGCCCCGCGGACCATCACGATTGTGGGACCGTTCAAGTCTGCGGCGGAACTGGGCTTCTAACTTCCGATATTCACCTCCCGTCCCGCTCCGCGAGATGTCAGAAAGTGCGCTTCCCAGCCTTGGGAAGCGCACTTTCTGACATCTCGGGTGGTTTAACTCGGGTGGTTTAGGGGTGGGGAGGTTAGCCGCCGGCGAAGGGCGGGAGGATGTCCACCGTGTCGCCGGAATCCAGGGCCATCGACCGGTCACGGGCCGCGTAGCCGTTGACCAGAAAGGTGCTGCGGGAGATGACGCTCTTGAGCGGGGGAGTGTCCGCCGGTGCCTTGGGGTGGCGGGCGCCCAGGAATTCCAGCAGGTCGTTCAGGGATGCACCGGCAGGTACGCCGCCGGGATAGTCGGCGGAGAGGATCTCCTCCTCCACCCCCGAGGCAGCCTTTGCGGCACCAAAGTATCGAATCAGCATTCAGCCGCCTATCGCGCTCATGGTCCGGTCCGGCTGCACGTAGTCAGCGTCGCCGAGACCCGTATGGTCCATTCCGTGTGCCTTGGGTTTGCCCCACATGGCGTCCTGCCACCGGGCCGCCACCTCGGCGTCGCCGACTTCCGGCGAGCGCAGCAGTTGGCGCAGGTCGGTTTCCTCATGCGAAAACAGGCAGCTGCGCACGCTGCCCTCGGCCGTGATCCGGGTCCGCCGGCAGTCGGCGCAGAACGGTTCGGTGACCGAGGCGATGATGCCCACGGTTCCGGCCACGGTCCCGGGGGCGGTGCGGCGCCTGACTTCCCAGCGTTCGGCCGGAGCGCCGTCGCGCCCCCGCGGATCCGGGGTGAGGATGAAGTCGCGCTCCAGGCGGCTGCGGATTTCCGCGGCGGTAATCATGCCCTCCCGGGTCCAGCCGTGGTCCGCGTCCAGGGGCATCTGCTCGATGAAGCGCAGCTCGAAACCGCGGCTGACCGCCCACTCCAGCAGGTCCGGGGATTCGACGTCGTTGATCCCGCGCATCAGCACGGCGTTGATCTTGATGAGCCCCAGCCCCACCCGCGACGCTTCCTCGACGCCGGCCAGGACCCGGCCCAGGAACGGGCGGCGGGTCAGCTGGGCGAAGGTATCCGGATGCAGGGAGTCCAGGGAGACGTTGATCCGGCTCAGCCCGGCATCCTTGAGTGCCTGTGCCTTCTTGTCCAGCCCCAGTGCGTTGGTGGTCAGCGAAATCGGCAGCTCCGGATGGTTGGCGCGGATCCCGGCCACAATATCCACCAGGTCGGCCCGCACCAGCGGTTCGCCGCCGGTCAGCCGCAGTTCCCGGACGCCGAGCGTGTCCACGCCGATTCCCACCAGCCGGATAATCTCGGCGGCGGTCAGGACCTTGTCCTTCGCCAGCCAGTCCAGTCCCTCTGCAGGCATGCAGTAAGTGCAGCGCAGGTTGCACTTGTCCGTGAGCGAGAGCCGCATGTCGGTGGCGCGCCGGCCGTAGCGGTCCAGCAGGCCGTCGGCGGTCCGGACCCCGGCAGCCGCAGCCGCTCCGGCCGCTGCCCGCGGTTCGGCTGCGGGGGTTTCGACGGGCGCGCAGCCCGCCGCAGGGGCACCCGACGCGGGTGTGGTGGACGGTTCGCCGGTCAGCGGCGCGCCGATGGACGGCATTCCCAGCTGGATTCCCATGGGTCGAGGCTACGCCCTTTCGCGGTTAGGCTCTATCAATGCGTTTTATCCGTCGGCGTCAGCACATCATCGCTCTGTCCGCCGTCCTGCTTGCCGGAACCGCCGGCTGTTCCGGTCCTTCACCCGGAGGCTCCGCCGGGACGCCGGAAAGCCCTGTCGTTACCGTATTCGCAGCCGCGTCGCTTACGGATGTGATGACGGCTATGAATGAAGCCTACGACGGCGGCGGCCGCCTGCGCACCAACCTCGGCTCCAGCGCCCAGCTCTCAGGCCAACTTCTCGCCGGTGCCCCGGCCGACGTCGTCATTGCCGCGGACCTGGAGGCGCTGGATGGGGTCCGGGCCGAGGGACTGATCGAGCGGGAGCAGGCGGTGGCCGGCAACACGACCGTCCTGGCACTGGCTCCGGGGAACCCCGCGGGCGTCACCTCGCTGTCCGACCTGTCCGATCTGTCCGGAGGAGCGGCCCGGACAGCCGTATGCGCGCCGTCGGTTCCCTGCGGCCGTTCCGCGGAGCGGGTCCTCGGTGCCGCGGGCGTGGAGCTGTCGGGTGAGAGCCGCGAGGACAGTGTGCGGTCGGTCCTGACCAAGGTGGCGAGCGGCCAGGCCGACGCCGGGCTGGTGTACCAAACCGATGCGCTCTCGGCTGCGAACCAAGGGGTGACGTATCTTGAAGTGAATGATCCCGAACCCAACCAGTACCCCGCGGCCCTGACCGCGGAGGGAGCAGAGCATGAGGCAGCTGTCCGATTCTACGAGTGGCTTGCAGGGGAGGAAGCCGCCGGCATCCTCCGTGAGGCAGGCTTCCGGCCGCCCGGTGCCTGATGCGGTGAAAGCACGATGGCGGGGGACCGGCGGGCTGCCCCGCCGCTCCGCTGCCTCCCGGGCGGTCGGCATGACCCGCGGAGCCCGGGCCACCACTCCCGGGTGGCTGTGGATTCCGGCGTCCCTGGCGCTGCTGTTCTGCGCAGGGCCGGTGGCGGCGCTTCTGCTGAATGTTCCCTTCGCTTCCCTCGGGTCGCTGCTCAGCGCGCCCGAGGCCCGCACCGCCCTGCTCCTGTCCGTGACCACCTCCGTGGGGTCAACGCTCATCTGCGTGGTGCTTGGGCTGCCCCTGGCCGTGCTCTTCAGCAAGCTGGCCGGGCCGTGGATGCAGGTGCTGCGCGGGATCCTGCTGATACCGCTGGTTCTCTCTCCCGTTGTTTCGGGCATCGCCCTGCTCTACTTCTGGGGGCGGCAGGGGCTGGCCGGCCGGTTCCTGGAATCCGCCGGTCTGGGAGTGGGGTACTCGCCCGCCGCAGTGCTGATCGTCCAGGTATTTGTTTCCCTGCCTTTCTTTGTCGTGGCCTCCCTGAGCAGCCTGCGGGCTGTGGACCATGACCTGGAAATGGCTGCCGCCACCTCCGGCGCCGGTCCAACGGCGATCCTGCGCTACATCACCGTTCCGCTGGCCCTGCCCGGCATCATTGTGGGGGCGCTGCTGGCTTTCGCACGGTCGCTGGGTGAATACGGCGCCACCATCACGTTCGCCGGCAGCATCGAGGGCCGCACCCGGACCCTGCCGCTGCAGATCGAATTGAGCCTGAACTCCAACCAGCCTGAAATTGCGCTGGGAATCTGCCTGATCCTGATCTCGTTGTACCTGGTGCTGCTGGCAGTTGCCCGGCTGGGGGTTGGGCTGCTGGTGCCGCGCTGACTCCCGGCGCACCGGCAACACATCATGCAGCACCAACAGAAATGAGCCCCATGAACGGCACTGACCGGTTCCTTTCCCTGTGGTCGGCCGCGGCGGGACTGGCGGCGGCCGGGCTGGCTGTGGCCGCCGGGGAGCTCTCCGCAGCACTGCTGAGCCCGTCCCTGTCACCGGTGAGCGCGGTGGGATCGGTGGTCATCGACGCGATGCCGGCGCCGGTCAAGGACTGGGCGATCAGCCTGTTCGGCACCGCCGACAAAGCGGCGTTCCTCGTGGCCATGGCGGCCGTGATCGCGGTTTTCGCCGCCGCCGCCGGGATCCTGGAGCTGCGCCGGCCGCCGGCGGGCGCCGTCGTTGTGGCCTTGTTCGGAACTGCCGGGCTGGCTGCCGTACTGTCCCGCCCGCAGATGAGCGTGCTGTCCCTGCTGCCGCCGCTGCTGGCGGTGGCCGTGGGCGTTCCGGTGCTGCGGGCCTTCCTGGCCCGCATCCGCAGGTGGGGCGCCGCGGCCCCGGACGAAGCGGGCGCCCGGCGGCGGGACGTGCTGCTCGGGGTCGGCGGCGGAGCCGGCGTAGCCGTCGCGGCGGGCGCCCTGGCAGGCACCTCGCGGGCAGGGCAGATCACCACGGTTTCCCTGCGCGACGGCGTTGTCCTGCCCGCCCCGGTGACCCCTGCACCGCCCATCCCTGCCGGAGCGGAACTGGGCATCAGCGGACTGGACCCGGTGCTCACCCCCGCGGCCGAGTTCTACCGGATCGACACCGCGCTGAGCGTGCCGCTGGTCAACTCGGAGCAGTGGAGCCTGGCGGTGACGGGCATGGTGGACCGCGAGGTTGAAATCAGCTTCGCCGAACTGCTGGCCAAGCCCCTGCAAGAAAGCTACGTGACGCTGGCCTGCGTCTCCAACGAGGTGGGCGGAAGCCTGATCGGCAACGCCAAATGGCTGGGCTGGCCGGTGCGGAACCTCCTGGCAGCCGCCGGAGTCCGGGAGGGCGCCGACATGGTGCTGTCCACCAGCCGCGACGGCTGGACGGCCTCCACCCCGCTCGAAGCACTGACCGATTCTCGTGACGCGCTGCTCGCCGTGGGAATGAACGGCGAGCCGCTGCCGCTGGAACACGGGTTTCCGGTGCGGCTGGTGGTGCCGGGGCTGTACGGCTATGTTTCGGCTACCAAGTGGGTCACCGAGCTGAAAGTGACCCGGTTCAGCGATGAAACGGCCTACTGGACCGAGCGGGGCTGGACCGAACGAGGGCCCGTCAAGCTCTCCTCCCGCATCGACACCCCCTCCGACCGCGCGTCGGTGGAGCCCGGCGCCGTGACCGTTGCCGGCATGGCCTGGGCGCAGCACACCGGCATCCGCGGGGTGCAGGTAAGGGTCGACGACGGCCGCTGGCAGGATGCGGAGCTGGCTTCCGGCATCTCGGTGGACACCTGGGTGCAGTGGTCCGCGGTCCTGGACCTGGGCTCCGGGGACCACGTTGTCACCGTGCGCGCCCTGGACGCGGCCGGAGCAGAGCAGGACGAGGACGTGCGGCCCGTGGTCCCCGACGGCGCCACCGGCCTGCACACCATTCGCCTGGCCGTCAGGTGATCCCGCAGCAGGCCCGGCTCCCGGAACCGGTGCCTTCGGCTGCAGCACGGCCGCAGCCGAAGGGATGGGCTAGGCTCGGTTTGTGACGATCACCGCTCTGGAAGGCACTGTCAATTTCCGCGACACCGGCGGGCTGCCGCTGGCCGGAGGAGGCCGAAGCGCCCCCGGAGTCCTCTACCGGTCCGATGCCCTCAGCGGGCTGACTCCCCGCGGGCTGGCAAGCCTGGCCGAGTCGGAAATCGAGGTGATCATCGATCTGCGGACACCTGCCGAGCAGCGCATGGCACCGGACCGGCTGCCCGCGGCCCGCTCCTTCACCCGGGTGGACCTGCCGCTGTTTGAGGGCGCCTTCACCGGAGCAGCCCAGGAAGGGATGCAGCGCGCCCGCCAGTCCGGCGACCCGGAAGCCGCCGCCCGGGCGGTGCAGGCCGCCGTGGCACAGCTGCCGACGCTGGGCGGCCTTTACACCGGGATGCTGCAGGACGCCGGCACCGTGTTTGCCGAGACAGCCCGCCGGGTGGCGGGCACCGGGGAAGGTTCCGCGACGCTGGTGCACTGCACGGCGGGGAAGGACCGCACCGGCGTGGCAGTGGCGCTGATCCTGAGCGCCGTCGGTGTGGAACCGGAAGCGGTGGTGGCCGACTACCGGCAGAGCGAGGCCAACCTTGCGGGGGAGTGGGCCGACCGGATGCTCGGGATGATCAAGGACCTGGGCGTTCCCCTGACGGAGGACGTGGCGGCGTTGGTGACCGGCGCGCCTGCCGGTGCCATCACACAGGCACTGGCGTGGGTGAGCGAAGAACACGGGGGTGCGGCGGAGTACCTGCGCTCCGGAGGCCTGACGGACGACGAGCTGGCCACGCTGCACCGCCGGCTGCGGAGCCGGCAGTGACGCGGACGGTGGAAGAACACCGGGACGCGGTGTTCCGGCTCCTTAAATCCGGCCTGGCTGCAGCACCGGAGCGCTCCGAGACTTTGCAGCTGGCGGCGGCAGCAGGCAGGGTGCTGGCCGCGGACGTGCACGCACCGGGAAGTCTCCCTCCCTTCGACAATTCCCAGATGGACGGTTATGCGGTCCGTACGGCCGACCTCGGGTCCGCCCCGGGAAACGCCCTGCCGCTGCGCGTGAGTGAGCCGATTCCCGCAGGCATTGCTGCTCCCGCCCTGGCTCCGGGAGCTGCCGCTCCGATTATGACCGGTGCCATGCTGCCGGCCGGAGCCGACGCCGTCGTACCCATCGAACGTGCCGTGCCCAACGCGTTTTTTCCGGACCGGGAGCGCCCCGGGGCCACGGTGAGCTTTCCCGCCGGTGCCGCCGCCGGAGACTTTATCCGCACTGCAGGCAGCGACATCCGCGCCGGGGCCCTGGCCCTGCCGGCCGGCACCCGCCTGGGCGCACTGCAGCTGGGCCTGCTGGCTGCGCTGGGCATACCCGCAGTGCCGGTCCGTGCCCGGTTCCGGGTGCTGCTGCTCAGCACCGGCGACGAGGTGGTGGAACCGGGGCAGGAACTGGCCCCCGGGCAGATCCATGACGCCAACTCCACGCTGCTGGCCGTCAGCCTGCAGGAGGCCGGTGCCGAGGTGGTTCGGACCCGCATCCTGGCGGACTCACCGGAACGCTTTCTGGCCCAGCTCCGCGAAGACCTGGCCCGCCACCGGGTCGATCTGGTGCTCACCTCCGGCGGTATCAGCATGGGGGCCTACGAAGTGGTCCGGCTGGCCCTGGCCGCCGAGGGCGTGCAGTTCCTTCCGGTTGCCATGCAGCCCGGCGGGCCGCAGGCAATCGGATCCCTTGACGGCGTTCCCTTTCTCGGTTTTCCCGGCAACCCGGTCAGCTCCGTGGTTTCCTTCGAGGTGTTCCTGCGTCCGGCGCTGGGCACCCTGACCGGTTCCCCCGCGCCCCGCCCGGAGCTGCCGGCGCTCCTGACCGAGGAAGCGAGCAGCCCCGCAGCCAAGCACCAGGTGCGGCGGGGCCGCTACACAGCCCCCGCCGAGCCGGGCACGGCTGGCCGGGTGGAGCTGATCGGCGGGCCGAGCTCACACCTGGTGCACGCCCTGGCCTCCTCCAACGCCCTGGTCCACCTCCCCGCCGGGGTTCAGACGCTGCCGGCCGGCACGGAAGTGACAGTATGGCTGTTGAACTAACCGCATTGCTCAAAAGGAGTTCTTTCATGACCGGAGTTTTTTCATGACCGGCACCGACGGGCAGCAGCCCGGGCTCACCCACGTCCGTGAAGACGGCTCCGCGCACATGGTGGATGTCTCCGCCAAGACCGAAACCACGCGCGTCGCCACCGCCCAGGCACGGCTGCGGACCACCGCCGACGTCGTGAAGCTTCTCTCCGGGGGCGGCCTGCCCAAGGGGGACGCTTTGGCCGTCTCCCGTGTCGCCGGGATCATGGGGGCCAAGCAGACCTCCACCCTGATTCCGCTGTGCCACCCGCTGCCGCTGACCAAGGTAACCGTGGACTTTGAACCCGGGGACACCGACGTCGTCATCCTGGCCACCGTGAAAACCAAGGCAGTGACCGGTGTGGAGATGGAAGCCCTGACCGCGGCGTCCGTGGCTGCGCTGACCCTGTACGACATGATCAAAGCCGTGGACAAGCACGCGTCCATCACCGACATCCAGGTCCTCGCCAAATCCGGCGGCAAGAGCGGAGACTGGACACTGTGACTGAGAAGCCGCCGGCCCCGCACCAGCATCCCCGCCGTACTGCGGCCGTCCTGATTGCCTCCACCCGGGCAGCCCGGGGCGAGTACGAGGACGAGTGCGGGCCCTTGGCCTCGGACTGGCTCTACGCGCTGGGCTTCGACGTCGTGCTCGCCGAAGTGGTGCCCGACGGCGACGGCGTGGGGGAGTCGCTGCGTCGCATGCTCGCGCTTGAACCGGCGGTGATCCTCACCAGCGGCGGCACCGGGCTGAGTCCCGATGACTGCACGCCGGAGCAGACGCTGCCGCTGCTGGAACGTGAAGTTCCGGGAGTTATGGAAGCCCTGCGCGCAGACGGCCGCACCAAAACGCCGATGGCCGCCATCAGCCGCGGCCATGCGGGCACTGCAGGGCGGACGTTCGTCGTGAACCTTCCGGGTTCGCCCGGGGCGGTCGCGGACGGGCTCGCGGTGCTGGAACCGATAATTGGGCACATCTGCGGACAGCTGGAGGGACACCATGGACACTGAGCATGCAGGACCGGGCACAGCACCCGGCGGGGCCGCCTCCGTTGCCTCCGAAGTCGTGAATGCGACGGTCTCTGACCTGCCGCTGAACGCCGAGCACGCGCACAACGCGGCCTGGTCGCCGGAGTGCGGCGCGGTGGTCGGGTTCAGCGGGATTGTCCGCAACCACGACGGCGGCCGCGGTGTCGCCAGCCTCTCCTACAGCGCCCACCCCTCCGCCGAGCGGGTCATTGCCGACGTCGCGGCCGAGATTGCCGCAGCGCATGACGGCGTGCGGATCTGGGTCGGCCACCGCACCGGTCCGCTCGAGATCGGTGACGCCGCCCTGGTGGCCGCAGTGGGTGCTGCGCACCGCGGCGTCGCCTTCGCGGCCTGTTCCGAACTGGTGGACACGGTCAAGGCGCGGGTACCCATCTGGAAGGAACAGGGCTTCAGCGACGGGACGTCCGAGTGGGTGGGTGTCAGCGACGCCCCGCAGTGACCGGTAATCTGGGGGTATGACTGAGCAACTCGCCGTAGCGGTCCTCGGGGCCGGCGGCCGCATGGGATCCGAAGCCGTTAAAGCCGTCGAAGCGGCACCCGACCTGAAGCTGGTGGCCGCCCTCGGCCGCGGCGATTCGCTCGAAACACTTGTCTCCGCCGGTGCCCAATACGTGGTTGACCTGACCGTTCCCGACAGCAGTGAAGCAAACGTCCGCTTCGCCGTCGAGCACGGGATGCACGCCGTCGTCGGCACCACCGGATGGGACGCCGACCGGCTGGCCCGGCTCTCCGCCCTGCTGGAAGAACACCCCGGCACCGCGGTGCTGATCGCACCGAATTTTGCGCTGGGTTCGGTTCTGGCCTCGGCGTTTGCGGCGAAGGCCGCCCGGTATTTCGAGTCGGTGGAGGTTATTGAACTGCACCATCCGGACAAGATCGATGCGCCGTCGGGAACTGCCGTGCGCACCGCGCAGCTGATGGCCGAAGCCCGTGCGGAAGCGGGGGTGGCGCCCTCTCCGGACGCCACCGTCAAGGAAGTGCCCGGTGCCCGCGGCGCCGACATCGACGGCATCCGTGTCCACTCCGTCCGGCTGCGCGGGCTGGTGGCGCATCAGGAGGTGCTGCTGGGCGGCGCCGGCGAGCAGCTGACCATCCGCCACGATTCGTTTGACCGGGCATCCTTCATGCCCGGCGTCCTGCTGGGCCTGCGGGAAGCTGCTGCCCATCCGGGCCTGACCGTCGGACTCGACGGCTACCTCAACCTGAACGCCTAAGGAACACGTTGTCTTTTTTTACCGGGTTTTTCCGTAACAAGGCCAAGATCGGCGTCCTGCTGATCACCCTGCTGCTGGTGTTCTACATGGTGGTTGTGCTGCAGCGCGGCTGGACTCTGCTGTCCGCCGACGAACTCGGCGCGAAGGCCCTCGGAGCGGCGTACCTGGTGCTGCCGATTGTCGGGGCCTGGGCCCTGATCCGCGAGCTGCAGTTCGGCGGCCGGACGGAGAAGATGGCCCATATTCTCGCCGACGAAGGCGGACTGCCGGTGGACAACCTGCCGCGCACCCCCGCGGGCCGGATCATCCGGGACGCGGCCGACGCGGAGTTCCCCGCCTACCAGGCCGAGGTTGAAGCGGCGCCCCAGTCCTGGCGTGCCTGGTTCCGGCTCTCCTGCGCGTACGACGCCGCGGGGGACCGCAAGCGCGCCCGTGCTGCCATGCGCCGGGCCGGTAAGCTCTACTCCTCCTAGCCCCGAGATGGCAGTAGGTGTCCTTCTCAGCCCTGAGAAGGACACCTGCTGCCATCTCGCAGGGGAGCAGCCCCTTATTTGCCGCTGAGGGACCCGTGCCGCGCCAGCTGCGAGGCTCCGTGGGTCACCGTCTCCAGCGGACCGCGTGATCCAAACCGGGTGAAGGCGATGCCGATGCCGGCAGCCGCCACCGCAGAGATCCAGAACAGCCACACCGGCTCCGGCGGCACCGGCTGGGCATCGGTGACGGACATGATCCAGACATGCACGCTGTACAGCGTCAGCGTCATGGCTCCGGCAGCTGAGAGGGGCAGCAGCAGGTTCGGCCGTGCCCGGGTCAGCAGCAGGCACACCCCGACGACGGCGGCTGCGGTGCCCGCGGTATGCAGCAGATCCAGCGG
Source organism: Arthrobacter sp. Z1-15 (assembly GCF_054792395.1). NCBI lineage: Bacteria > Bacillati > Actinomycetota > Actinomycetes > Micrococcales > Micrococcaceae > Arthrobacter > Arthrobacter sp. Z1-15. Next base: position 1,248,134 of record NZ_CP096454.1, read on the forward strand.
GGTGCCCGAGTGCGGACCGCTCACCGCGAGCCACCACCATGACCCGGTCTGTTCCACTCCGGCGAGGTTGACCTCCATCATCCGGGCAAGGGGCCAGATGCGGCCGGAATTCGTTTCCAGCAGGGTCTCAAAGCCGCCCCGGTCCACCAGCAGGTAATAGCTCAGGAACTTCGCGCCGGCCGCAGCGGCAATACCGGCGGTCACCAGGCCAACCTGGACGGACACTTCGGAAAGCCGGAGCCGTCCGATCAGCAGCCCGATCAGCAGGTAACTCAGCCACTGCACCACCGGATAAAAGCCGGTGAAGAAGACATCCGCCAGCAGGGTTCCGGGTTGCAGGAAGGCCTCCCAGCTGACATTCGAGTCCAGTGTTGACGGCTCGACGGCCGAGTAGAGCCACGGGCGGACCAGATAGGCCAGGACCGGGGAGAGCAGCAGCCAGGCACCTGCCCACAACGCGAGCCGGGGCAACCGCATGCCCACAAAGGGCAGCGCCAGCAGGAACAGGACGCCGTAGTGGAACAGGATGATGGCAATGGAGGTGTCCAGCCCGCCGAGCGTCAGGCCGACCAGGGCGATAATCAGGGCCCGCACGGCGATGCCGCGCCGGTCCGCGGACAGTGCACGCCCGGACCGCGGCTGGCTGCCGCCGGTGAGCAGTGCCAGGCCGATCCCGGCCACCACCGCAAACAGTGCCGAAGAGCGCCCCGAGAGCACGAGGCCGGCCCAGGAGGGGTCTCCCGTCCGCTCGTCGTAAAGAGGGAATATATGGGTCGCCATCATGCCCAGAAGCGCTATGCCCCGGGCCGCATCGATGCCCGTAAGCCGCCGTCCGATCATGAACCGATCGTCTCACAGCACACGCCCGGGGCGCGCAGTGCCTTTCCGGCCCCCGGTGTGGCTCCCGCGTTGTCCCAACGGTGCAGGGAACGGGTAACGTTTTACCCATGGCTGATTCTGATATTCGTGCACTTCCGTTTGGAACCCTCGTCACCGCCATGGTGACACCGTTCACCGAGGACGGAGCCGTGGACTTCGACGCCACGGCAAAACTCGCCAACAAGCTCGTGGAAGACGGCTGCGACGGGCTGGTGGTTTCGGGAACCACGGGAGAAACCTCCACCCTGGAGGACAGCGAAAAGGAAGACCTGTTCCGGGTTGTCGCCGAAACCGTGGGCGGCCGCGCCAAGGTCATTGCCGGCACCGGGACCAACCACACCTCACACTCGGTGGAAATGGCCCGCCGCGCGCTCCGCGCCGGTGCCGACGCGCAGCTGGTCGTGACGCCGTATTACAACAAGCCGACCCAGGCCGGAGTCGTTGCGCACTTCGAAGCCGTCGCCGCCGCCACCGACCTGCCGATCATGATTTACGACATTCCGGGCCGCGCCGGCATTGCCATCTCCACGGACACCATGGTCCGCCTCGCCAACATTCCGGCCGTCACCGCCCTGAAGGACGCCAAGGCGGATTTCGCCGCGATCACGCAGGTGATCGCCAACACCACCCTTGACGTCTACGCCGGCGACGACGGCCTGACCCTGCCCTGGATGGCCGCCGGAGCCGTCGGCGTCGTCAGCGTTTCGGCCCACGTGGCCACGGCGCAATTCCGTGCGCTGGTGGATGCCGCGGCGGCGGGGGATTTCGCCACCGCCCGCCGGATCCACTTCGAACTGGACCCGGTGGTGCGCGCCGTCATGACCCGTATTCCCGGAGCCGTCTCCGCCAAGCAGATCCTGAAGCTTCAGGGGACCATTCCCAGCGCCGCCGTCCGGCTGCCGCTGGTGGCGCCCGACGCCGTCGAAATGGAGACCGTCCTGACGGATCTGGCCGAGGCCGGATGGGACTTCTCCCGGACCCTTACGGAAGGCAAGGCCTAAAGCACCATGACTGAAACCGCAGTTTCCGCGCTCAGCACTCCGCCGGCCCTGGAGGAGGGCACCCTCCGGATCGTCCCCCTTGGCGGCCTCGGCGAGATCGGCCGCAACATGGCCGTGTTCGAAATCGACGGCAAACTGCTGATCGTGGACTGCGGTGTCCTCTTTCCGGAGGAAACCCAGCCGGGCGTGGACCTGATCCTGCCCGACTTCTCCTATATCGAGGACCGGCTCGACGACGTCGTGGGCGTAGTGCTCACGCACGGGCACGAAGACCACATTGGTGCGGTGCCGTACCTGCTGCGCCTGAAGAACGACATTCCCCTGATCGGCTCGCAGCTGACCCTGGCCCTGATCGAGGCCAAGCTGCAGGAACACCGGATCAAGCCGTTCACCTTTACCGTCACCGAGGGGCAGGTGGAACAGTTCGGGCCCTTCGAATGCGAGTTCGTGGCCGTGAACCACTCCATTCCGGACGCCCTGGCCGTGTTCATCCGGACCGCCGGCGGCACCGTGCTGCACACCGGGGACTTTAAGATGGACCAGCTTCCCCTCGACGGGCGGATCACGGATCTGCGGGCCTTCGCGCGGCTTGGCGAGGAGGGCGTGGACCTGTACATGGCCGACTCCACCAACGCCGACGTGCCCGGTTTCACCACCGCCGAGCGCGAAATCGGCCCCGTGCTGGAAACCCTCTTCGGCAAGGTGAAGAAGCGCATCATCGTGGCGTCCTTCTCCTCCCACATCCACCGCGTGCAGCAGGTGCTCGACGCCGCAGCGGCGCACAACCGCAAGGTGTGCTTCGTCGGCCGGTCGATGGTGCGCAACATGGCCATCGCAGAGAAGCTGGGATACCTGAATGTGCCCGCCGGGATCCTGATGGACCTGAAAAACGTGGACGACATGCCCGATGACCGGCTGGTGCTGATGTCCACCGGTTCCCAGGGCGAGCCCATGGCCGCGCTCTCGCGCATGGCCAACGGCGACCACCGGATCCGCATCGGGCGGGGCGACACGGTGATCCTGGCCTCCTCGCTGATCCCGGGCAATGAAAACGCCGTTTTCCGGGTCATCAACGGCCTGATGAAGCTCGGCGCCGACGTCGTGCACAAGGGCAACGCCAAAATCCACGTCTCGGGCCACGCCTCGGCCGGGGAACTGCTCTACACCTACAACATCCTGCAGCCGAAAAACGCCATGCCCGTGCACGGCGAAACCCGGCACCTGATCGCCAACGGCAAGCTGGCCGAAGCCACCGGGGTCCCCGCGCAGAACGTGATCCTGGCCGACGACGGCACGGTGGTGGACCTGCGCGACGGCAAGGCCCGCGTGGTGGGTGCCGTGGAGTGCGGGTTTGTCTACGTGGACGGCTCCAGCGTCGGGGAGATCACCGACACCGACCTCAAGGACCGCGTCATCCTCGGCGAGGAAGGCTTCATCTCGGTCATCACCGTGGTCAACCGCAGCACGGGCACGATCGTTTCCGGTCCGGAAATCCACGCCCGCGGCTTCGCGGAAGACGACGCAGTGTTTGACGAAATCAAGCCCAAGATCAGCAAGGCGCTGGAGGAAGCGGTCACTTCCAACAAGGACCACACCACCTACCAGCTGCAGCAGGTGGTCCGCCGGGTTGTCGGCACCTGGGTCAACCGGCGCCTGCGCCGGCGTCCCATGATCGTCCCGGTGGTCCTCGAGGCCTAAGCCCCGCGGGCTCCGGCGCAGGCCGGGCAGGGGCACAACAGGTATTCCCGGGGCCCGGCAGACCGCGTAAATCCGCGGCTTGCCCGGCCCCATCGGGTACCGTGGAGGCTATGGCCACTCGTACTTCCCCTGCCGCACGCGGCTCTGCTTCCGGCCGGAGCACCAGCCGGAACACCGGGGGCACCACAGGAAAATCCGCCGGCAAAACCCAGCCGCGGGGCAAGGCCACCGGCCGCTCCGGGGCAGGCGCAAAAGCGCAGGCCGACGCCGAGCAGGTGCCGCTGCCGCTGCGCGCCATCCAGGGGGCCTGGATGGGGATGGCCCGCCTGGCCGGCGCCGGAATCCGCAAGCTGGGCGCCGACGTCGTTCCCGACCGGGACGTCCGCCGCGACGGCACCGGCTTCTTCCTGATCCTCACCGCACTGGCCGTGGCCACGGTCGAGTGGTGGGCACTGCGCGGCCCGGTGGCGGACATCATCCATGCCGGCGCGGCCGGCACCTTCGGCTGGATGGCCGTCGTCGTTCCCTTCATGCTCCTGACCGGCGCCGTCCGGCTCTTCCGCTACCCCGAACGCCACCACGCCAACAGCCGCATCAGCATTGGCCTGGTCCTGGTCCTTTTCGCCGGTTCCGGCATCACGCACATAGTGGGCGGCTCGCCCGCACTCTCGGACGGCTTCGACCGGCTCTGGGCCTCCGGAGGCATTGTCGGCTTCCTGGTGGCCGGCCCGCTGTCCGCGGCGCTGACCACGTGGCCGGTGGCCATCCTGCTGGGGTTCCTGGTTTTCGTTGGCCTGCTCATCATCACGGCCACGCCGTTCCGTCACATCCCGCTGCGCCTGCGCGCCCTCTACGAACACCTGATGGGCCAGGACCTTGCCCCGGACGACCCCGAGGCGCACGACCAGAGCTACCTGTACGAGCGGGACCAGCGGGCCGCAAAGGCTGCCAAGACCCCGAAAAAGAAGTCGCGGATGTTCGGCCGCAATTCCGAAGCCGAGGACGATCTTCCCGCCGAAGGATTCGCCGGCGACGAGGCCTTCGAGCGTGCCGTCCTGGCCGATGAAGACGAGGAAGCCAGTGCCGCCGCCGCGGCGGCGGAACCGGCCATTCCGCCGGGCGTGCGCCGGCCCACCCGGTCCGAATTGGCAACCCAGAAGATCCGCCGCGCCCAGGGCCTGCCGGCCGGCGGGTTCGACGGCGCCGAGCCGCCCACCGAAGCCATCAGCATGGTTCCGGAAGCCGCCGCCGACCTGCCCGTCCCGGACGGACTGCCCCCGGTTCCCGCCGTGCCGCCGGTTCCGGCACGCACGGTCCGCAACCTCACCCCGGCCACGCCCATCCCGCAGCGCACCGAACAGCTGCAGCTCTCCGGCGACGTGACCTACACGCTGCCGCCCTCCGAGTTCCTGCCCGCCGGACCGCCGGCCAAGGAACGCTCCGAAGCCAACGACGCCGTCGTCGAGGCCCTGACCAACACGCTGGACCAGTTCAAGGTCGAAGCGCACGTCACCGGCTTCAGCCGCGGACCGACGGTCACGCGCTACGAAATCGAGCTCTCACCGGGCACCAAGGTGGAGCGGGTCACCGCCCTGTCCAAGAACATTTCCTACGCCGTTGCGTCCTCGGACGTGCGCATCCTCTCGCCCATCCCGGGCAAGAGCGCCATCGGCATCGAAATCCCGAACGCGGACAAGGAAGTTGTTGCACTGGGAGACGTGCTGCGCTCCAACGCCGCCCGCAAGACCGAACATCCCATGGTCATGGGCGTGGGCAAGGACGTGGAGGGCGGCTTCGTGGTCGCCAACCTGGCCAAGATGCCCCACCTCCTGGTGGCCGGCGCCACCGGTGCCGGTAAGTCCTCGTTCGTAAACTCCATGATCACCTCCATCCTGATGCGCTCCACCCCGGATGAGGTGCGCATGGTGATGGTGGACCCCAAGCGCGTGGAACTGACCGCGTATGAAGGGGTCCCGCACCTGATCACCCCGATCATCACCAACCCGAAGAAGGCCGCCGAGGCGCTGCAGTGGGTGGTCCGCGAAATGGACACCCGCTATGACGACCTGGCCAACTTCGGATTCAAGCACATCGATGACTTCAACAAGGCCGTCAAGCTGGGCAAGGTCATTCCGCCGGCCGGCTCCAAGCGCGTTGTCCGGGCCTATCCGTACCTGCTGGTGATCGTCGATGAGCTCGCCGACCTGATGATGGTCGCTCCGCGCGACGTCGAAGACTCCATCGTTCGCATCACCCAGCTCGCCCGCGCTGCTGGCATCCACCTGGTCCTGGCTACGCAGCGTCCCTCCGTCGACGTCGTCACCGGCCTGATCAAGGCCAACGTGCCCTCGCGCATGGCGTTCGCAACCTCCTCGGTCACCGACTCACGCGTGGTCCTGGACCAGCCCGGTGCCGAAAAACTGCTGGGCCAGGGTGACGCACTGTTCCTGCCGATGGGCGCCAACAAGCCCATCCGCGTCCAGGGTGCCTGGGTGACTGAGTCGGAAATCCACCGCGTGGTGGAGCACGTCAAGGGCCAGCTCGGTGCCGTGTACCGCGACGACGTCACGGTCACCGCACCCAAGAAGCAGATCGAAGACGATATCGGCGACGACATGGACCTGCTGCTGCAGGCCACCGAACTTGTGGTCACCACGCAGTTCGGTTCCACGTCCATGCTCCAGCGCAAGCTGCGCGTCGGTTTCGCCAAGGCGGGCCGCCTGATGGACCTGCTGGAATCCCGCGGTGTCGTCGGGCCTTCCGAGGGCTCCAAGGCCCGCGACGTCATGGTGAAGCCGGACGATCTGGCCGCCACGCTGGCCGCGATCAGCGGGGGAGAGGCAGCCAACGGGCCCGGAGCTGCCGAGACGGCGGCGCTGGCCGAGAACGCCAACGTCAACCACGGCTTCGAGCCGGAGGGGCCGGTGGACCTTGTGGCCCAGGACCTGGAGAGCCGCAAGCAGTCCACCGAGTATTACGACGGCGATGCCGAGGGTGAGGAAGACGGTTCAGAGGACGCCTGGAATCTAACCGGGCGCTGATTCGGCGTTAGGCTGGAACAGTGAGCAACTCTTCTTCCGGGAATGTCCCCGTCCTGAACATCGCCAACGTGCTGACGGTCATCAGGATCCTGATGGTTCCGCTGTTTATCTGGCTGCTCCTGTCCGACGACGGGCGGGACGGACTGTGCCGCTGGCTCGCGGTGGCGACTTTTGCAGTGGCCATCTACACTGACAAGCTCGACGGCGACCTGGCCCGCAGCCGCGGCCTGATCACCGACTTCGGCAAGATCGCCGATCCCATTGCTGACAAGCTGCTGATCGGGTCGGCACTGGTGATGCTGTCCGCGCTGGGCGAGCTGTGGTGGTGGGTAACCATCGTGATCCTGGTCCGCGAAATCGGCATTACCGTTCTCCGGTTCGTCGTGATCCGCTACGGCGTGATGGCAGCCTCCCGCGGCGGCAAGCTCAAGACGGTCGTTCAGACCCTGGCCATCTTCCTTCTGCTCCTGCCGCTGACCGCATGGCTGGGCGCCTGGGCCTGGTGGATCGGCGCAGTCGTTATGGCGGCCGCCGTCGTCATCACCGTGGTGACCGGGGTGGACTACATCATCCAGGCCGTGAAGCTGCGCCGCCGGGCCCTGCAGAATCCGGGCAGCCGGTGAGTTCGGCCGGCACCGCTGATGCGCCGGCAGTGGTAGCGGACGCAGCCGCGGCGGGGCTCACGGTTGCTACGGCCGAGTCACTCACCGCCGGCCTGGTGGCTGCCGGACTGGGAGCCGTACCCGGAGCTTCCGCGGTGCTGCTCGGCGGTGTTGTCGCGTACGCCAACTTTGTGAAGAAAAAAGTCCTGGGGGTCGACGGCGACCTGCTGGCGACTGCGGGATCCGTCGACGCCGAGGTCGCCAAGCAGATGGCCGAGGGTGCACAGCGGGTCCTGGGAGCGGATATCGGTGTTGCGACCACAGGTGCTGCAGGCCCCGAACCGCATGACGGCAAGCCTGTGGGCTGCGTGTTTATCGCGGTGGCCGCTCCGGAGCGGACCACAGTCCGGGAATTTTTCTTTTCGGGGGACAGGGCAGCCATCCGAGGGCAGGCCTGCGACGAAGCACTGTCAATGCTTGCCCGGGTCCTTAGGGATAGACGTTAATAGGGCATCAGGAACGTGCGAACGGTGCCGGGAACAAAACCCGGCGGCGCTCAGTTGTTAGTATCAGGAACCGCCAAGGTTTCCGAACTACGATCTTTAGATAGCTGCGGTGAAGCCGCAGCCGGACCATATAAGGAGCAGGACGATACAGATGGTTAAGCAACCCGTATCCGTGAACGGCGTTATTCGCTGGCGGGATGTAGGGTTGGCGGAAGATGCACGCCGGGAGCCAAAGGAGCGCAAAATGGTTGTTCTTCGTCATGAAATTGGCGACGTACTGCGCGATGTCCGTCAGCGTCAGGGTCGTACCCTGCGCGAGGTCTCGCACAGCGCGCGCGTTTCCCTTGGCTACCTCAGCGAGGTGGAGCGGGGACAGAAGGAAGCCTCGTCGGAACTTCTCTCCTCGATCTGCACCGCGCTGGATGTGCCCCTGTCTCTGATGCTTCGTGAGGTCAGCGACCGGGTGGCGAGCGCAGAAGGCATCGCCATACCCGACACCGTTCCATCCGAATTCTCGCGCGAGTTTGCCCGCGAATTTCCGGATGACATGGCGCGGGATCTGGCCCGCACACCGTAGACCTACATCGGGCACGCCGCCGCACCAGGACGGCATGCCTCCGCATGATGAAAAAGACCCCGCCGGCAACGGCGGGGTCTTTTTTCATGCGCGGGCTCATCCGGACTAATCCGCCCCCGGGCCCGTTGGCCTGCCCGGATGCCGGAGGCGGATACGTTCAGCGTTCCCGTGCGTAGGATTCGTTGAGTTTCGTCAGCAGCGATCCCAGCTGCACCAGCTCCTCGTCATCCCAGCCATCCAGCAGCGTGCGGAAGAGATCCTTGCGTGCTGCCTGGGTGCGGGCCAGCGCCTGAGCCCCGGCCGGAGTCAGGGAAATAGCCTGCGCCCGGCCGTCTTGGGGATCGGCATGCTTCTGCACAAGGCCGAGGCTCTCGAGCATGACGATCTGCCGGCTGATGGACGGTTTGCCGATGCCTATGCTGGCCGCGATGTCGGTCAGGCGCATGGCCTGTTGCTGCTGAAGCAGCAACAGCAGGCCGTAGGCTGCCGGCTCCATGTCCGGGTGCACCTCGCGCGCCACCTTGTGCGAATTGGACCGCGCACGGCGCCACAGCACGGAGAGGGCATGCTCCAGCGTCTCGATGGCGGCTTCATGCTGCCGGGGGCGGGGGGAGGATGCCTGCTCGGTCATGATTCCATTCTAGGGCCCGGCACCTGCCGGGCCGACGGCGGGGGTGCCGACGGCGCCACGGTCTCGGGGCGGGGGCGTCCGCCCCGGAAGGCGCCGATTTCCTCCCGGGGATGGCGGGCGCCGTTCGCCGGTGCCGCGGCCGTGAGAAGATTAAGCGATGCGACTTAGTGATTTCTGGCGGCTGATGGACGACGAGTTTGGTCCGGCCTACTCCCGGGTGCTGGCCTCCGACCTGGTGCTGGGTTCCCTCGGCGGCAAGACCGCAACCGAGGCACTCGGCGGCGGGATTGAGCCCAAGACAGTGTGGCTTGCGGTCTGCGATGTCCAGGACGTGCCGCCCGAACGCCGCCTAGGCCGGGATATCGCCCCCAAAAAGTAGCCGGCGCGCGGAAGGGAATAACGGACACGCCGGTGTTCGGAATTCGAATATCTGTTCGGGTGCGGATATGCTCCTACACAAGGGCAAAACGACCGCGAAACTACCCCTGATATCCCCACAGCAACCCGCTCCGCTGTTTTGTCAGTGCCGCCGCATATGGTCGTAGGTGAGCAGGACACCCGGCCTTCGGGCCAAGCAAAAATCAAACAACCGAGGTGAAGAATGGCAGCAGCAGTCGACCGCGCAAAGGCTCTTGAAGCAGCGCTGGCCCAGATCGATAAGCAGTACGGCAAGGGCTCGATCATGCGGCTCGGAGACGAGGTCCGTGCTCCGGCGGAGACCATCTCCACCAGTTCGATCGCCCTTGACCTCGCCCTCGGCATCGGAGGGCTTCCCCGCGGCCGCGTGGTGGAGATCTACGGTCCTGAATCCTCGGGTAAGACCACCCTGGCGCTTCACGTAGTGGCCAATGCACAGAAGAACGGCGGCATTGCCGCGTTCATTGACGCCGAGCACGCCCTGGACCCGATTTACGCCGCCCGTCTCGGCGTCGACACGGACTCCCTCCTGGTCTCCCAGCCGGACACCGGCGAGCAGGCGCTGGAAATCATGGACATGCTGATTGGCTCCGGATCCGTTGACGTGGTCGTCATTGACTCCGTGGCAGCCCTGGTTCCCCGGGCGGAAATCGAAGGCGACATGGGTGACAGCCACGTGGGCCTTCAGGCACGGCTTATGAGCCAGGCCCTCCGGAAGATTGCCGGACGCCTGAGCCACACCAACACCACCGCCATCTTCATCAACCAGCTTCGCGAGAAGATCGGCGTCATGTTCGGCAGCCCGGAAACCACCACCGGCGGCAAGGCGCTGAAGTTCTACGCCTCCGTGCGCATCGACGTCCGACGGATTGAAACGCTCAAGGAGGGTACGGTGCCTGTCGGTAACCGCACCCGTGCCAAGATCGTCAAGAACAAGATGGCCCCGCCGTTCAAGCAGGCCGAGTTCGACATCATCTACGGCACCGGCATCTCCCGCGAGGGCGGGCTGATCGACATGGGCGTGGAGCACGGTTTCGTGAAGAAGTCCGGCGCCTGGTTCACCTACGACGGCGACCAGCTGGGCCAGGGCAAGGAGAATGCCCGCAAGTTCCTGCGGGATAATCCCGAGCTGACCGATGAACTGGAACGCCGCCTGCGCGAAAAGCTGGGCATTGACGGTCCCGCCGAAGAAGCTCCGGCCGACCCGAAGAAGCTCAAGGCCGTTCCGAAGGACGCCTAGGCCGCCATGCAGCAGCACAACAGCGGGTTTCCCGGTACGGAAAGTCATTCCGGGGAACCCGTTGCCGTGCAGCCGGGGGAGCGGGAACGCGATCCCTACGGCACGGCCCGCAACATTGTCCTGCGCCAGCTGACCAGCGCACCGAAAAGCCGCCGCCAGCTCGCGGTGAAGCTGGCTGAGAAGGACATCCCCCATGACGTCATCGAAGCGGTGCTGGACCGCTTTGAGGAAGTTCAGCTTATTGATGACGCTGAATTCGCCCGCATGTGGGTGGCCAGCCGGTCCCGGTCAAAGTCGCTCGCCAGAAGTGCGCTGAAGCGTGAACTCTCTGAGAAGGGAATCACCGGCGACTTGGCCGAGGAGGCGCTCGAACAGGTCAGCGACGAGGACGAACTGGAATCAGCGCGCGCCCTGGCCGGCCGCAAGCTCCAGCACTCCGTTGACCTGACGGACCGGGCCGCCCGTGACAAACAGGCGAGGCGTCTGGTGTCCATGCTGGCACGCAAGGGATATTCCCCGTCGGTGGGCTATCGGGTGGTCAACGAGGTCATCGGTGAGGTGCTTGAGCAGCAGCCCGAAGACGATTGGTAGAACCGTAGGGATAATCCGCCGTGTGGCGTAGGCTAAACCCCGATGTTGTCAATGTTGCTGCCGGGGAAGAAGTTGAGTCTTGTTTCCTGGGGATCCGTGATGCTGACCGGGGTGCTGGCCGCCGCGGTCCTCACTGCCGTGCCCGCCGATGCGGCAGACTTTCCTTCCTGGGAAGAGGTGGAACAGGCCAAGGCGAGCGTGGCAGCCACGGAAGGGCAGTCCGCCGAGATAGAAGCACTTCTGGGGGAACTGTCCGGCGACGCGGGGCGCCTGGGAAACACGGCGGTGCAGGCCTCTGCGGATCATCAGAGGGCCGCGGCGGAAGCTGAAACCACCAAAAGGGCCCTCGAAGTCCTCTCCGTTCAACGGGCCCAAGCAGCGGCATCGGCGCGCGGGCTTTCCGATCAGATGGGAGCCCTGGCGGCGCAGACCTACAAAACCGGCGGCATGGACTCCAGCCTGCTGATGCTCCTGGATGCAGATGCGGCAGTGGGCGCCATGGACCGCCTCACCACCCTGCAGGGAATAAGCGGGCGCACCGGCCAGCTGCAGGCTGAAGCCGCGGCTGCCGCCAATGTGCTGCGCAGCCTTGAAGACCGCGAGGCTGCGGCAGGGGAAGCCCGGGAGGAAGCCGCCGCCAAATCGCTGCAGCTGGCCCGTGATGCCGAAGCCGCCGCGGCCGCCGCCGACGCCGCGGTCCGGGAACAGGAAGAGCGCAGCGCGGTCCTGTTGGCGCAGCTCGCAGCCCTGCGGAACACGAGCGTTCAGCTCGAAGAGGAGCGGTTGCGCGGGCTTCAGGCCGAGGAGGACTACCGCGAGCAGCAGGCAGCACGGGAAGCCGAAGAAGCCGCACGCGAGGCAGACCGGCAGAGGGAAAACGACTCCGGGAACAGCGGGGGAATCACTCCGCCGCCGGTGGAAACGGGACCCGCTCCGGTGATAATTCCCACACCCGCTCCCCAAGTCCCACAGCCCAAACCTGCCCCTCCAGTCCCACCTGTCTCTCCGGCACCGCCAGCCCCGCAGCCTCCGCCCGCGCCCGCTCCCGGTCCCATCGATGATCCGGCCGGTGCCCAGGCCTATGCAGCCGGCCGGTTGGGAGCCTTTGGGTGGGGGCAGGACCAGCAGCGTTGCTTGGTCAACCTGTGGCAGCGTGAGTCGGGCTGGCGAACCAGCGCCAACAACCCGTACAGCGGCGCCTACGGCATCCCGCAGTCATTGCCCGGAGACAAGATGGCCACCGCCGGGGCCGACTGGCGGACCAGTTACCGGACCCAGATTGAGTGGGGTCTGGGATACATTGCAGCACGCTACGGCAGCCCCTGTGCGGCGTGGCAGCATTCCGAGGATGTGAACTGGTACTAACAGGGCCGGGTCATTAAAGCGTGACGCAACACGCCTGTCAACCAGATCGTTACGAAGCTGAGACCGCGGCCAGAATCCGCCGGTAGGGTCTCGGTCCTATGACTTCCTCCCACAAGAACGCCCCCGGGCGACGCGAAATTACCCAGGAACGCCGGCGCTCCCGCCGCACCCGCCAGCTCCGCGTCGGGGCCGTGGCTGCTGCCGGAGCTCTGGTCTTCTTCGGTGTTGCAGGGGCTTCCGTGCAAAACGACCAGCTGCGCGCAGGTCTCGTGAGCCTGGCTTCGCCGATCTCCGGCGCAACCTCGGATGACAGCTCCGATCAGACCCCTGCACCTACGGAGACGGCCGGGCCGGGAGACGAGTCCGGGGCCGGGGCGGAAGCGGAAGCCGCGGCAGCGGCGAAGGCCTCCGAAGAGAACCGGGCGGCCGACGAGGACCGCGCAGCGGAAGAAGCGCGGGTGGCTGAGGCAGCCGCGGCTGAAGAAGCACGGGTTGCGGAAGCGGCTGCCGCGGAAGCGAAGGCCGCAGAAGAGCAGGCCCGCGTGGCGGCCGAGCAGGAAGCAGCAGCTCAGGCTGCGGCTGATGCGGCTGCTGCTGCCCGTGCCGCCGAGGAGGCCGCTGCCGCTGAAGCCGCCGCAGCCTCCGTACCCGTGGATGATCCTGCCGGAGCCAAGGCTTACGCTGCCTCGGCCCTTGCCGGCCACGGCTGGGCCGCGTCGGAAATGACCTGCCTGAACACGCTCTGGGAGAAGGAGTCCAACTGGATGACCAGTGCGACCAACGTCAGCAGCGGTGCCTACGGCATTGTCCAGTCGCTCCCGGCTGAAAAAATGGCATCCTCGGGACCGGACTATCTGACCAGCTACAAAACGCAGATCAACTGGGGCCTGGGCTACATAGAGTCCCGCTACGGAAGCCCCTGCGGTGCACTGAACTTCCACTACGCCAACAACTGGTACTAGACCTGCACACAGAAGGGGCCCGCCGGGTTTTATCCGGCGGGCCCCTTCTGTGTGTAGAAGGCCTGCGGCCCGGGGCAGCTCAGCCAGACGCTCCCTTCAGATTTCGGATGAATGCTGCGGCACCCGCGCCTGAAAAATTTTCCCTATGAACAGGGCGGCCCGAGACAGCCATGAGGAGCGCCAGCGAGGTTCCGCTGACGCCCGGACCGGAACCGTGCTCAAACTGTGAATCGGAAGCCTGCAGGCGGAATCCAACCCCGCGTTCCTTACCTCCGCCCAGGGCGGCCCCTGTTGTGAGCTGATACTGCAGGGCCGCGTCGACCGACTCGCCCGGGTAGGTCCCTGTGAGCCCAAGGGGACGCCGGATGTCCTCGCCGTGCACGATTGCTTCGACGAGCCGGGTTGCCGGGGCCGCCGGCGGCGTCCTGGTTGCTTCGCGCAGGCGACGGAACTCGGCCAGGGTCGCCTTCGGGGTCGCGGCACGTTCCCGGGTGACGCCGCGTTCGGTGGCCCGGTCAAAATCAAACTTTGCGGCAACCATGTCACGGAGAAAGCGCAGACGAGTTGTCTTCGCCGTATCCACGAGGTGGGCCAGCACGTCATGAATGTCCCAGCCGGCGCAGAGCGAGGGCGCGGCCCATTGCTCCGGGGTGAGCGATTCAAGATCTTCAATGAGTGCTTGGCGCTCATTGTGGACGGCCGGCCACACCGCGGCCAAAGACAGGGAAGGCATGGGGCAATCCAACCTCTTTCCGTGCGCGAATTCTATGCAGGAACACGGGTCATTCTGTGAGACCTGGCGGAGAGGGCAATAAACACGATGCCCGTGATGAGTGGAAGCTGGAGAAAAACGACCGCGTTTGCGGCCGGGCTGCTAAACGGCAGCCGGTCAAAGAACTGGGCTATGCCTGTCACGACCAACATGACATACGAGATCTGCAGGAGCAGGAGATGCCAGAAAAGCCAGGTGGAGCTTCTTTTGCGCCGTAACGGCTGATAAACGCCTAAACCAACTGTTATCAGCATCGTCACCGAGACCGCATGGAAAAGGCTCGGCCCGCTTCTGAGTTCATAGATGCCGAACGAAGACAGCGCCATCACCACTGTGGACGCGAGGTACAGCCACCCGAGTCTCTTATGGGCAACTGAACCTTTGGGTAAGACAAGCACCATGATCCCTGAGACCAAGGCAGCGGTAACCGTAAGTACATGCAGGGCAATCATGTGGTGAGTATGCCATTCGTCGCTCAAAGGAGTCCTGCCTCTTGCATTAGTGTGTGTTACACACCATAGTGTTACCCATGGACGAAGATCTGCTGGGCGGACACCTGCAGGAACTGCGCCGCGGAACCGTGGTGCTGGCCTGCCTGTCCATCCTCAAACACCCGGGTTACGGCTATGGACTCCTGGAGGCCCTGAACCGGGCCGGGTTCGCCGTCGAAGCCAACACCCTCTATCCGCTGTTGCGCCGCCTGGAGAAACAGGGCCTGCTGACCAGTTCCTGGAACACCGAGGAGGCCCGGCCGCGGAAGTTCTACAGCACCAGCCGGCAGGGCACGGAACTGCTGGAGAAGCTGCTGAAGGACTGGAACAACCTGCATGCCTCCATCTGCCAGCTCAATGAAGGAACAGGATCATGAACACCCTCACTGACCGCTATGTCTTTGCAGCTCTGAAATCCATTCCCGAGCAGCAGCGCGGCGATATTGACCGGGAGCTGCGCGACTCCATTACCGACGCCGTCGATGCCCGGATCGAGGCGGGTGAACAACCCGCCGAGGCCGAGAACGCAGTGCTCGCCGAATTCGGTGATCCGCAGCGCCTGGCCGCCCGGTATGCCGACCGCCCGCTGTACCTGATCGGCCCCGATCTCTATCTGGACTGGTGGCGGGTGCTGAGAATCCTGCTGCTGATCGTGGTGCCGCTGGCCTTCGTGGCTGTCACCCTCGTGCGGATGGCTGCCGATCCGGGAAATCCGGCCGCTGCGTTCGGTGCGGCGATCGGCGCAGCCCTCACCGCGCTGGTGCAGGTCACCTTCTGGGTGACGCTCGTGTTCGCGATCATCCAGCGCACCGGCACCCGGAGCAAAGACCTCGGCCTGCAGCAGTGGACGCCGGAGATGCTGCCGCAGGTCCAGCGCAGCGGCGGAATCTCGCTGAGCGACACCATCGCTTCGGTTATTGTCCTGGCCTTCTTTATCGGCCTCCTGCTCTGGCAGCGGGTCGGGTCCCTCTTCTACCTGGAGGGCGAGCCGGTGCTGGTCTTGCAGGAACAGCTCTGGGAGTTCTGGCTGCCGTACATCGTCGTCCTGCTGGTTCTGGAGGCCGTGTTCGCCGTCGTTCTCTACGTCGCCGGCCGCTGGACCTATGCCTTTGCCGCCGTGAATGCCGCCCTGGCCCTGCTGTTCATGGTTCCGGTCCTGTGGCTGCTGGCCAACGGGCGGGTCTTCGACTGGTCGTTCCTGTCCAATGTCGGCTGGGGAACGGATACCGCCGCCTGGATCGGGGCGGCCACCGCGGCTTCCGTACTGATCATCAGCCTGTGGGACATCGCCGACGGGTTCCGCAAAGCCCGGAAAAACGCCCGGCAGGCTGCGGTGCCGCAGCCGGCGTCCCGGTAACGAAGCGGGGGCGGGTGCCGGAGGACCACCGGCCCCGCCCCGCGGCAGGTACCCTAGGAATGTGAGTTTGACTGTATCTTCCCCCGCATCTTCCCCCGTCCCCGCTGAGCACCTGCAGCCCCCGCGCACCTACCAGGTCCGGACCTTCGGCTGCCAGATGAACGTCCACGATTCCGAGCGCATTTCCGGCCTGCTGGAAAACGCCGGCTACGTGCCCGCCGACGGCGATGCGGCCGACGTCGTCGTCTTCAACACCTGCGCGGTGCGCGAGAACGCGGACAACAAGCTCTACGGAAACCTGGGCATGCTGGCCCACGTGAAGGAAACGCGCCCCGGCATGCAGATCGCCGTGGGCGGGTGCCTGGCGCAGAAGGACCGCGACACCATCCAGCGGAAAGCCCCGTGGGTGGACGCAGTCTTCGGCACGCACAACATCGGCTCGCTGCCGGCGCTGCTGGAACGGGCCCGCCACAACGACGAAGCGCAGCTGGAGATCCTGGAATCCCTCGACGTCTTCCCCTCCACACTGCCCACCCGGCGCGATTCCGTCTACGCGGGCTGGGTGTCCATCTCGGTGGGCTGCAACAACACCTGCACGTTCTGCATCGTTCCCTCGCTGCGGGGCAAGGAACGCGACCGCCGGCCCGGCGACATCCTCGCCGAGATCCAGGCACTGGTGGACGACGGCGCCATCGAGGTCACTCTGCTGGGACAGAACGTGAACTCCTACGGCGTGGAGTTCGGCGACCGCGGCGCGTTTGCGAAGCTGTTGCGTGCCTGCGGCGACATTGAGGGCCTGGAGCGGGTGCGCTTCACCAGCCCGCATCCGGCCGCCTTCACCCAGGACGTCATCGACGCGATGGCGGAAACGCCGAACGTCATGCCGCAGCTGCACATGCCGCTGCAGTCCGGGTCCGACAAGGTCCTCAAGGACATGCGCCGTTCCTACCGCTCCAAGAAGTTCCTGGGCATCCTGGACAGCGTCCGCGAGCGCATGCCGCACGCCGCGATTTCCACCGACATCATTGTCGGCTTCCCGGGGGAGACCGAAGAAGACTTCGCCGCCACGCTCGACGTCGTGGAGAAGTCCCGCTTCGCCACAGCCTTTACCTTCCAGTACTCCAAGCGGCCGGGCACACCCGCGGCCGACCTGCCGGACCAGCTTCCCAAGGCCGTGGTCCAGGAACGTTTTGAGCGCCTGACCGCACTTCAGGACCGCATTGCCGCCGAGGAAAACGCCAAGCAGGTGGGCACTACGGTGGAAGTCATGGTCACTGCCGGCTCCGGCCGCAAGTCCGAGGAAACCGGCCGCCTGTCCGGACGTTCCCGCGACCAGCGCCTGGTCCACTTCTCCGTGCCCGAGGGCGGCCCGGTGCCGCGCCCCGGCGATCTGGTGACGGTTCCCGTCACCTCCGCTGCCGCCTTCCACCTGGTCTCCGACCCGGCGACGGCCGCGGACTACACGCTGCGCCGCTCGCGTGCCGGTGACGCCTGGGACCGGTCGCAGGCCGATTCGTGCGGCGTCCCCTCGCCCGCTGCCGGCAGCGGAAAACCAGGGGTCTCCCTGGGCATGCCCACGCTCCCTCCGCGCTCCTAACCCGAAATGGACCCTGTCCTTCACGGCAAGACCGCGCCCGGTGCCGGCCCCGGCGAGGCCGCGCCCGGTGCCGGGGCGGACCGGCCGGTGGTCGCCGTCGTCGGGCCCACCGGCTCCGGCAAATCCGATCTGGGCGTCTCCCTGGCCCTGGCGCTCGGGGGAGAAGTGATCAACGCCGACGCGATGCAGTTCTACCGCGGCATGGACATCGGCACCGCGAAAATCAGCGTGCCCGAGCGCCGCGGCGTTCCGCACCACCTGCTGGACATCATGGACGTCACCGAGGAAGCCAGCGTCTCCCGGTTTCAGGAGCAGGCGCGCGCCCTGATCGCCGAGATCCGTTCACGCGGCCGCTATCCGATCCTCGTGGGCGGTTCCGGCCTGTACGTCCGGGCTGCACTGGATGTTCTCGAGTTCCCCGGCACCGACCCGGTGCTGCGGGCCGAACTTGAACGCGAACTCGAAAAGACGGGCCTGGAGGCGCTGCGGCTGCGGCTGCGCGAGGTGGATCCGGTGTCAGCGGACCGGCTTGGCGACGGACGCCGGGTGGTGCGGGCCCTTGAAGTCCACCGGCTCACCGGACGCCCCTTCAGCTCCTTCATGCCCACCCGCGAGTACTTCCAGCCCGCTGTCCAGCTCGGCCTGACCATGGAGCGCAGCCTGCTGCACCGGCGCCTGGCCGCCCGGGTGGACAGGATGGTGGAGCAGGGCCTGCCGGCGGAAGTGGAAGCGCTGGCGGACCGCGGCCTGCGCGAGGGCCGGACGGCCGGCCGCGCCCTGGGGTATGCCCAGTTCCTGCGCGTGCTCGACGGTGAGTCGACGGTGCCCGCGGCGGTGGAGGAGACCGTGGTGGCCACCCGGCAGTTCGCCCGCCGCCAGCTGACCTGGTTCCGGGCCGACCCGAGAATCACCTGGCTCGACTGGGACGATCCCGAACTGACCGCCCGTGCCGCCGCCGCTATCCTTGAACAGTGAACACAAGACTCTCCGCCCCCTTGTCCGATTCCGGATTCTCCGCATCCGGCCTGCCCGCCTCCCTGGCCGGTCTTTCCTTCGCCAAAGGCCACGGCACCGGAAATGACTTCGTGCTGGTCGCCGATCCCGACGGAGACCGCGTGCTCGCTCCGGCCGAGGTAGCCGCCGTATGCGACCGGCACCGCGGGATCGGCGCAGACGGTTTCATCCGTGCAGTCCGCTCAGCCCGTCTTCCCGAGGGCCGGGCCCTGCTGCAGAGCGACCCGGGGGCCGAATGGTTCATGGACTACTACAACTCCGACGGAAGCGTCTCGGAGATGTGCGGCAACGGCGTGCGCGTCTTTGCCCATTTCCTGCTCGCCGAAGGCCTCGTGCAGCTGACCGAGGGCGAAACCCTGACCGTCGGCACGCGGGCCGGGACCAAGACGGTCACCCGCGTGGACAGCGGCTACGCCGTGGACATGGGCCCCTGGGAGTTCATCCATCCGGACCATGCTGCCGCCAAGGCCATGGACGCAGTGGTCAACGCCGACGGGCTGGAGGTTCCGCGCCCCGGCCTCTCGGTCAGCATGGGCAACCCGCACACCGTGGTTGCGCTGGCGGAGCTCTCCGAACTGGCAGCCACCAATCTCACGGCCGCACCGTCCGTGCAGCCCGAACCGGAGAACGGTACCAACGTTGAATTCGTGGTGCCCGCCGATCCGCTGGTGGTTGACGGGGTGGGGCTGCTGACGATGCGCGTGCACGAGCGCGGCGTGGGGGAGACCCTCTCCTGCGGCACCGGTGCGTGCGCGGCTGCCGCCGCCACCCGTTTCTGGGCCGGACGTGAGGCCCCGAACGAATGGGCTGTCACGGTGCCGGGCGGCGTCGTTGGCGTGCGTTTCCTGACCGCCGAAGACGGCCGCGAACACGTTGAGCTCAGCGGCCCTGCCGTCCTCGTGGCGCGCGGCACGCTCCTCTAGCGTCTAACCTCCAAGCCTCTGGCCCCGGCCCCGCCGCCGGAGTCCCGGAGCACGGAAAACCGCCTCCCCGGAACGGAATAATCAGCCCGGGGAGGCGGTTGAACCAAGCATGGAAAGAACCACTGACAGTTTCGGCGGCTAGCTCACGCGGGCTTTGCGCTCGACCTTGATGATCCGGAAAGACTTGGCAGTGCTGTGGCGGGACACGGAGAAGCCGTCGCCGAGCTGCTCGGCCATCCACTTCTGCAGCGAGTCCGCCCCCAGATTCTTCTGGACAACCAGCCACGCGGTTCCTTCGGGAGCCAGGCGCGGCAGCCACAGCAGCAGCAGGGCATGCAGTTCGTTCTTGCCGATGCGGATGGGCGGATTGGACCAGATGGTGTCGAAGCGCAGGTCGGGGTCCACCTCATCGGGCCGCGACGCCGTCACATTTCCCAGACCCAGGGCGGCGGCGTTGTCGCGGGTCAGGCCCAGGCAGCGCTCATTGACGTCCACGGCGAACACCCGGGCGTCCGGGGACTTGAGTGCCATGGTCAGGGCGACCGGCCCCCAGCCGCAGCCAATGTCAAGGAGGTTGCCGGCAGGGGCGGGCGCAGGAACTTCGTCCAGCAGGACCACGGTTCCCTTGTCTATGGCGTCGGGGCTGAAAATCCCGCCGGACGTGACGAGTGTGCGCTCCCGGCCGTCAAGAGTGACATGAAGCGGCCGGCGGACCTCGGGGCCCGAGGGCTGTGAACTGAAGTAATGGTCTGAACCCATAACAAACCAGAATAGTGGGTCTGTGGCAGGCTGCAGAAACCGGATGGAACGGCGGGAAGATCACGCCCCCAAATGTCCGTGCACTGACTTACCATGGAGAACACGGCTTATAAGGAGATTATGACGATCAACAATTCCCGCCCTGGCACATCCGGTTCCGCCCAGCCCAACACGGAGCTGAGCCCGGAGGACATCCAGGGGGTCATTGACAGGATCCTCGCCAAGGAGAGCGCCGCGGAGGCCAAAGCCCCCGGCGGCAACGCCCCGCGCGGCAGGGCCCAGGCCCTTTCGGACGACGTCGGGCATTCATCGCACGACGGCGACCAGGAAGACCTGGCCGACCGCCACGCACTGCGTCGCGTGGCCGGCCTGTCAACCGAGCTGGAAGACGTTACCGAAGTTGAATACCGCCAGCTGCGCCTGGAGCGCGTAGTGCTGGCCGGCCTGTGGAGCGAAGGAACGGCGGCCGACGCCGAGAACTCCCTGCAGGAGCTTGCTGCCCTCGCCGAGACGGCGGGCTCGGAGGTGCTTGACGGCATCATCCAGCGGCGCCTGAAGCCGGACCCCGGGACGTTCCTGGGCTCGGGCAAGGCCCAGGAACTCAAGGACATCGTGATGGCCACCGGTGCCGACACGGTCATTGTGGACAGCGAACTGGCCCCGTCACAGCGGCGCGGCCTGGAAGACATTGTCAAGGTCAAGGTCATCGACCGGACTGCGCTGATCCTTGACATCTTTGCCCAGCACGCCAAGTCCCGCG
Source organism: Arthrobacter sp. Z1-15 (assembly GCF_054792395.1). Taxonomy (NCBI): domain Bacteria; kingdom Bacillati; phylum Actinomycetota; class Actinomycetes; order Micrococcales; family Micrococcaceae; genus Arthrobacter; species Arthrobacter sp. Z1-15. Next base: position 1,269,317 of record NZ_CP096454.1, read on the forward strand.
AGGGCAAGGCCCAGGTGGAACTGGCACAGCTGGAATACCTGCTTCCGCGCCTGCGCGGCTGGGGCGAATCCATGTCCCGCCAGGCCGGCGGCCAGGTCGGCAGCGCCAGCGCAGGCATGGGCTCGCGCGGCCCCGGTGAAACCAAGATCGAACTGGACCGCCGGAAGATCCGCACCCGCATGGCGAAGCTGCGCCGTGAAATCGCAGGAATGAAACCAGCCCGGGAAACGAAGCGCGCCAACCGGCAGCGCAACGAGGTTCCGTCGGTGGCCATTGCCGGCTATACCAACGCCGGCAAGTCTTCGCTGCTGAACCGGCTCACGGATGCCGGCGTCCTGGTGGAGAACGCACTGTTCGCCACCCTGGACCCCACCATTCGCAAGGCCCAGACCGAAGACGGCATCGGCTACACGCTGGCGGACACGGTCGGCTTTGTCCGTTCGCTGCCCACCCAGCTTGTGGAGGCGTTCCGCTCAACGCTTGAGGAAGTTGCCGACGCGGATTTGATCCTGCACGTGGTGGATGCCTCGCATCCGGACCCCGAGGGCCAGATCGCCGCTGTCCGCACCGTCCTCACGGATGTGGATGCCCGCAACATTCCGGAGATCATCGTCCTGAACAAGGCCGATGCCGCTGATCCGTTTGTCCTGGAACGGCTGCGCCAGAAGGAACGCCGCCACGTTGTGGTCTCCGCCCGGACCGGCCAGGGCGTCGACGAGCTGCTGCAGGCCATCTCCGAAGGCATTCCCCGCCCCGGCGTGGACCTGCACCTGCTGGTGCCCTACGACCGCGGTGAGATTGTCTCCCGGCTGCACAGCTCGGACACGGAAATCCTTTCCGTGGAACACGCCGAGGCAGGAACCCGCCTGCACGTGATGGTCCGCGAGGGCCTGGCAGCTGAACTGGAGCCCTTCGTCACCCATGAGTAAAGACACCACCGGCGAAGTCCTGGATCTGCTGGACACCGCCGTAGCCGGCATGGGCGGCCAAAACCGCCCGGGCCAGCACGAAATGGCCCGCCAGGTCACGCAGGCCATTCACGAGGGACAGCATCTGCTGGTTCAGGCGGGCACCGGAACCGGCAAGTCGCTGGCCTACCTGGTGCCGCTGATCCACCACGCGCTGGACAGCACCAAGCCCACGCTGGTCTCCACCGCCACGCTGGCGCTGCAGTCCCAGATTGTGGGCCGTGACCTGCCGCGCCTGCTCAAGACGCTCAAGCCCAAGCTGCCGCGCGAGGTCGACGTCGCGCTGCTCAAGGGCCGCAGCAACTACGTCTGCCTGCACAAGACCGGCGGGGGATTCCCGGAAGAGGAGGATCCCGCCGGTGCTCTGTTTACGCTCGGCGAAGACCGCGCCGTAGGCCATCCCGCACCCTCGCCCACCTCGGCGATGGGACGGGAAGTGGTGCGGCTGCGTGAATGGGCCGAGGAGACCGACACCGGAGACCGTGACGACCTTGTTCCGGGCGTGAGCGACAAAGCCTGGCGCCAGGTTTCAGTGACGTCCATGGAGTGCCTGGGCGCCCAGAAATGCCCGATGGCCGCCGAGTGCTTCAGTGAACGCGCCCGTGCCCAGGCTGCGGTGGCCGACGTCGTCATCACCAACCACGCGATGCTGGCCATCGCCGCGTTCGAGGGTCTGGCTGTGCTGCCGGACTATGACGTGGTGGTCATCGACGAGGCCCACGAGCTGCAGGACCGGGTGACCGGCGCCGTCACCGGCCAGCTCTCCGGAACCGTAATTTCCGCCGCTGTCACCGCGGCGCGCAAGCACACCTCCGCCAGCGTCGAAGAACTGGCCCAGGCCGGGCGCGCCTTCGACAAGTCCCTGGAAGGCATTCCGTCCGGGCTGCTGGCCAGCGGGCTGAACGAGGAACAGGAACAGGCGGTGGGCCGCGTCCGCGAGGCCTGCCGGGTGGCCCTGTCCGATTCCAAGCCGGAGCCCGGGGAAACGGCCGACGGCGGGCGCCAGACCGCCAGGTCCCGCCTCATGGCCGTGCTGGGCATCTGTGAGCGGCTCGTTTCCGCCCCCGATGCCGGTGAAGTGATCTGGGCGTCACGGCCCAGCTCCTTCTCGCCGTCGGGCGGCTACTCCCCGCCGGATGAGACCGCTCCGGCCACCCTGAACGTTGCGCCGCTGTCGGTGGCCGGGAGGCTGCGTGAAGGACTCTTTGACGGCCACACGGTGGTTTTGACCTCGGCAACCCTGGCCATCGGTTCCAAGTTCGGTCCGGTGGCCGGCGCGCTAGGGCTCCTGGGCCCCGGGGCACCCTCCTGGACGGGCACCGACGTCGGCAGCCCCTTCGACTATCCGCGCCAGGGCGTGCTGTACGTGGCCAAGGATCTGCCCAAGCCAGAACGGGGCACCTCCGAGGCGCAGCTGGACGAAATCGAGGCGCTGCTGAAAGCATCCAACGGCGGGGCGCTGGGACTGTTTTCTTCACGCCGGGCCGCCGAAGACGCGGCCGACGCAATGCGGACCCGGGTGGATTTTCCGATCCTGTGCCAGGGGGAGTCCTCGATGTCCTCGCTCGTCAAGCAGTTCTCCGAGGAGCCCGACACCTGCCTGTTCGGCACCATGTCGCTCTGGCAGGGCGTTGACGTGCCGGGAACCGCCTGCCGGCTGGTGCTCATTGACCGGATCCCGTTCCCGCGTCCGGACGACCCGCTCATGACGGCCCGCACCCGCGCGGTGGCCAAAGCCGGCGGGAACGGGTTCATGTCGGTGGCTGCGACGCATGCCGCAGTCCGGCTGGCGCAGGGGGCCGGGCGCCTGATCCGCGCCGCCGGAGACCGCGGAGTGGTGGCCATCCTGGACTCCCGGATGGCCACTGCCCGCTACGGCAGCTTCCTGCGGGCCGCTCTGCCGCCGTTCTGGTCCACAACGGACCGTTCCGTGGTCCTGTCGGTGCTGGGCCGCCTGGCCGAGCAGTCTGCGGCGCAGGAGAAGGTTCCCGGAGCCCGGAAGTAGAACAGAAGACAAACAGAAGGGCGGCCGGAAAGAATCCGGCCGCCCTTTTGTGTGCGTCGTCTGGCGTGTGTCGGGCTAGAGGGAGCGCATGACCGATACGACTTTGCCCATGATGACGGCGTGGTCGCCCACGATGGGCTCGTAGCGGGTGTTCTGCGGCAGCAGCCAGGTGTGGCCGTTGCGCTGGCGGAACGTTTTGACCGTGGCCTCGTCGTCCAGCAGGGCGGCTACGATGTCGCCGTTCTCGGCTGTGGGCTGGCGGCGTACCACCACCCAGTCACCGTCGCAGATGGCGGCGTCCACCATGGAATCACCCGAGACCCGGAGCATGAAGAGGTCACCGTGTCCCACGAGCTGGCGCGGCAGCGGCATGATGTCCTCAACCACTTGCTCGGCCAGGATGGGCCCGCCGGCAGCGATCCGGCCGACCAGGGGAACCATGGCAGTGTCCACGGAGGTGGAGAGCTCGGTGACCGTGGCCAGGCCCGCGGAGGCGCCCTCACCCTCGGCGGAGCGGCTGCCTGCACTGCCGGAGCCGCCTCCGGCCGGGAGCGCCGGCTCGGTGCGGCGTGGGCTGTCCGAAGGCTCTCCGTCGGCGCCGGGGGAAGCCGGCTGTCCGTCGCGCAGCATCAGCGGAATGAGGATTTCCATGGCGCGGGGGCGTTTGGGGTCGCGGCGGATGTAGCCGAGCTTCTCCAGCTGCATGAGCTGGTGGGTCACGCTGGACAGACTCGCCAGACCCACGGTGTCCCCGATTTCCCGCATGGTGGGCGGGTACCCGTTGGTGCTCACGGACCGCTGGATCATCTCAAGGACGGTTTTCTGCCGCGGAGTGAGGCCTTTCGCGCGCGCACGGGTGCCGGTCGCAGCTGGCTGATTGGTGCTGTCTTCGGAAGCAGTCCTGCGGGCCACGTGGGGTTCCCTTCGGGTCAGCTGGTCCGGGCGGTGCCGGAGCTGGTCGGGCGGATGTCTGGGCCGGAACGCTGTGCAAGCCGTGCCGGCGGGAATGTCAGAGGCAGCTGATTCAGTGGTCCTGTTCGAACCGTTCCGGGGCCCGCGCCCCGCACCGGCCCGGTGTAAACCGCCGAACCCTCTTCCTCTGGACTCAACGCTAGGCGAGGGGAGCGGCCTTTTCAAACATTTGTTCGAGCGAGTCTCGACTTTATTAGTAGATAGGTGCTAGAAATGAGTTCACAACCTTCGAACATAGTTTCGAAATCTTCACTCCGCACCGCTTTCACTTATTCGAATACAGCTTCGGGTCTGCCGTTGCTGCTCTCGAACCGGAAAGGTATTTCCATGCCAGCCCACGCATTATCCACACTGTCCCGGACCTCTGCCCCCTTCGCCCCGGCTCCGGCCCGGCCCGCAGCCGGGCCGGAAGCTGTTTCGCCCGCCGCAGCCTCCGGAGACCAGGCTCCGGCGGCCCGGCTCCGGCTCACGCGGCGGGGCCGGCTGGTGTTTATCGGCCTGCCGCTGATGCTCACGGCCGCTGCCGCGCTAACCGTGCTGGGCTTCTTCACCGCCCCGGCCGTCGCCTCGAACGGCGGGCCGGACGTCACGCGGACCCTTCAGGTGAGCGTCACTCCCGGTGACTCCCTCTGGGCCCTGGCCGAGGAATTCGCCCCGGAACGCGACCCCCGGGATGTGGTCGCCGACATCATGGAACTGAACAACCTGCCCACCGAGCGGGTGCCGGCCGGAGTGCAGCTGTTCATTCCGGTCCAGTCCTGAATCCCGGGTCCGTTCCAAGCACAACTCAGAACGTAACAACCCGCTGCTGCGACACGGGGATTCTTCCCGCCCCGCCTTGGAGTCTTAAGCTGTAGTGGTGACTGAACAGCTGGAGAGACTGAACCGACTTCCCCTGCGCGATGACCTTCGCGGACTTGCGCCTTACGGTGCTCCGCAGCTTGACGTGCCCATCCTGCTCAACGTCAACGAGAACACGCACGGGTTGCCCGAGCAGGTGCGGAAGGCCATCGCCGCCTCCGTTGACCGGGCCGTGGCAGGCCTGAACCGCTACCCGGACCGCGAGTTCACCGAACTCCGGGAGCGCCTCGCCGCATATCTCGGCCACGGCCTGGGTACGGAAAACATCTGGGCGGGCAACGGCTCAAACGAGGTCCTTCAGCAGATCCTCCAGGCCTTCGGCGGCCCCGGACGGACAGCCATGAGCTTCCCGCCCACCTATTCCATGTATCCGCTGCTGGCCAGCGGCACCGGGACCCGCTACGTCACTGGCCTGCGCAGCGAGGACTTCACCCTCACGGCAGACGCCGCAGCGGATCAGGTCCGCGAGCAGGCTCCGAACATTGTCTTCCTCTGCACGCCCAACAACCCCACCGGCACGGCGCTCTCGCTTGATGTCATCGAAGCCGTCTATGAAGCCGGCGCTGCCTCGCAGGCGATCGTGATCGTGGATGAGGCCTACGCCGAGTTCTTCCACGCCGGAACCCCCAGTGCCCTGCAGCTGCTGCCCGGACGTGAGCGCCTCATCGTGTCCCGGACCATGAGCAAGGCCTTCGCGCTGGCCGGAGCGCGGGTGGGCTATATGGCGGCAGCCCCCGAAGTCACCGACGCGCTGCGCCTGGTGAGGCTGCCGTACCACCTCTCCGCCGTCACGCAGGCCACCGCCAACGCGGCCCTTGAGCACGCCGACGCCCTGCTCGCCAACGTCGAAGCCATCAAGGTCCAGCGGGACCGCATCGTCGCCGAGCTGCTGACCCTCGGCCTGAAGCCGGCGCCCTCGGACGCCAACTTTGTCTTCTTCGGCGGGCTGGAGGATCCGCGCGCAGTATGGGAGGGCCTGCTGGAAGCGGGAGTGCTGGTGCGCGACGTCGGCATCACCGGCCACCTGCGCGTCACCGCCGGCACGGAAGCTGAAACCAGCGCCTTCCTGACCCGGCTGCGCGAGCTGCTGGCTGCCGGCGTCCGCTAACGCCCCCGGGCGCAGCCACTAAACTGTTAGCAGAGACCACCTTCTTTCAAAGGAAAACCATGACCGTGGAGACCACCACCGGCCGCACCGCACGCCTGGAACGGGTGACCAGCGAATCCTCAGTGGTCGTTCAGCTGGATCTGGACGGAACCGGCCAGTCGGATATCAGCACGTCCGTGCCGTTCTACGACCACATGCTGACGGCGCTGGCCAAGCACTCCCTGATCGACCTCACGGTCCAGGCCACCGGCGACACCCACATCGATGTCCACCACACCGTGGAGGACATCGCCATCAGCATCGGCGAGGCACTCAAGACCGCGCTCGGAAACAAGGCCGGCATCCGCCGCTTCGGCGAAGCCACGGTTCCGCTCGACGAGGCCCTCGCCAACGCCGTCGTCGACATCTCCGGACGCCCCTACCTCGTGCACTCGGGCGAGCCGGCGGGCCAGGAATACCATCTGATCGGCGGGCACTTCACCGGATCGCTGACCCGGCACGTCTTTGAGGCCATCACGCTCCACGCCCAGATCTGCCTGCACATGACGGTGCTCGGCGGCCGGGACCCGCACCACATCGTGGAGGCCCAGTTCAAGGCCTTTGCCCGCGCTCTGCGCGCAGCCGTCGAGCCGGATCCCCGGGTTGAGGGCATCCCCTCCACGAAGGGAGCACTGTGACCGCCCGCAACGTCACCGTCCTGGACTACGGTTCCGGCAACATCCGCTCGGCCGTCCGTGCCCTGGAACACGTCGGTGCCACCGTCACCCTGAGCGCCAAATCCGACGACGTACTGAACGCCGACGGGCTGCTGGTGCCCGGAGTCGGCGCCTTCGCCGCTGTCATGCAGGGATTGAAGGACGTTGATGCCCTGCGCCTGATCGGCCGGCGCGTTGCCGGCGGACGCCCGGTTATGGGCATCTGCGTGGGACTGCAGGTCCTCTTCGACGAGGGCGTGGAGCACGGCGTCCGCACCCCCGGCATGGGGGAGTGGCCCGGCGTCGTTGAACGGCTGAAAGCCGACGTGGTGCCGCACATGGGATGGAACACCGTCCAACCTCCGGAGGATACCCAGCTGTTCGCCGGCATCGAGAACGAACGCTTCTACTTTGTGCACAGCTACGGCGTGCAGAAATGGGACTTCGACGTCACCCAGCCGGCCATGCGCGCCCCGCAGGTCACCTGGGCCGAACACGGCAGCCGCTTCGTTGCTGCGGTGGAAAACGGGCCGCTGACGGCAACCCAGTTCCATCCGGAAAAGTCCGGTGACGCCGGTGCGGCGCTGCTGGAAAACTGGCTGAAGACGCTGGGTTAGGGCCATGTGGAGCCTCATTCTCATGGGTCTGGCGGGACTGCTGATCGGCGGCGCCATCTCCTTCCGCAGCCAGGGCATGTCCAAAATCATCACGGTCAGTTTCTGGGTCCTGGCAGGAATGGCGCTCCTCGGCGCGTACCTCCTGATCGACACGTCCGCCTAGCCGCCACCTGAGCAAAACCTCCGCCCGGCAACCCCGCCGGGCCCCGCACGCCCTCTCCGGACTGAACCCCACGGAAAGCAGAACCATGTCACTTGTTGAAACACCCATCCTTGAACTGCTGCCCGCCGTGGACGTCGCGGACGGCCAGGCAGTGCGCCTGGTCCAGGGCGAAGCCGGCAGCGAAACCAGCTACGGCGATCCGCTCGAGGCAGCCATGGCCTGGCAGAACGACGGCGCCGCCTGGGTGCATCTGGTGGACCTGGACGCAGCCTTTGGCCGCGGTTCCAATCTTCCGCTGCTCAAGCGCGTGGTGGAGGAACTCGACATCAAGGTGGAGCTCTCCGGCGGCATCCGCGACGACGCTTCGCTGGACATGGCGCTGGAGCTGGGAGCCAGCCGGGTGAACCTGGGCACCGCAGCCCTGGAAAACCCGGAATGGACCGCCAGTGCCATTGCCCGCTACGGCGAGGCCATCGCCGTCGGGCTCGACGTTCGCGGCACCACCCTGGCCGCCCGAGGCTGGACCAAGGAAGGCGGGGACCTCTGGGAGGTCCTGGCCCGCCTGGAGGACGCCGGCTGCCCGCGCTACGTGGTCACCGACGTCACCAAGGACGGAACGCTGCGCGGCCCCAACCTGGAACTGCTGCGCGAAGTCCTCAAGCGCACCGACCGTCCCGTTGTCGCCTCCGGGGGCATCTCCAGCCTTGACGACCTGGCCGCCCTGCGTGAACTCGTTCCGCTGGGCCTGGAAGGCACGATTGTGGGCAAGGCCCTCTACGCCGGCGCCTTCACCCTGCCGCAGGCCTTCGACATCGCCGGACATCCGGAGCGCTAGGACCCATGGCTGAGCGCGCCCTCCCCGGACACATCGCCGCCGCCCTCGCCGGGGCCGGGGGACCGTCCGACTCCGCCGGGCAGCCCTGGTCCGGCCGGGATCTTTCCGGCGACGGCAACCCGCTGCACAATTTCGACGCCGACGACGGCGCCGCCGACGCCGGCTACCTCGACGCCCTGGCGGCGCTGGAAGCCGGCACGGGCACCGAAGCGGACGTAGTGGCTGCGCTGGCCACCGCCCGCGTGTTTGTGCCCATCGTCGCCACCCTCGGCGCCGAAGCGCAGTCCGAACACGGACTGACCGCGGACAAGGAGGCCGACATGGCGTTGGTCACCCTCACCGCGCCGGACGGGCGCAAGGCGCTGCCGGTCTTCACCTCCGTGCCGGCGCTGCAGCAGTGGCACCCGGAAGCCCGGCCGGTGGCGGTCTATGCCGCCCGCGCCGCCCTCTCCGCCGTGTCCGAGGAAGCGCAGCTGCTGGTGGTGGATCCGGGCGCCGACGTGACCTTCGTGGTGCGCCGGCCGGCCATGTGGGCGCTGGCCCAGCAGCGGACCTGGACGCCGTCGTACGCCGACCAGGAGGTGGCGCAGGTTGTCTCCGCCGCCGTCGGCGCGGAACCCGCAGTCACCGCAGTCCAGCTGGCTCCGGGGCCGGGAACAGTGACACGTTCGGCGCGCGGGACGGCGGTGGCCGGAGGAGGTGCCGGTCCTGAGCTTAGAATGGTTCTTCACCTGGCACCGGGACTGGACGCGCAGGCGGTGCAGGGCATCGCCGGACTGCTGCAGCAACGGCTCGCTGCCGATCCGTTATTCGTTGAGCGCGTGGATTCCCTGGAACTCAAAATCACGCGCTGACCTTGCTGGGCGGGGGACCGCCGGAAGTGAAGTGCCGTGAATTTTTCCGCCTACGGGGAGTTGCTCCGCGTCGCCCCGATCCGCCGGCTGCTGCTGGTGGGCATGATCGCCCGGTTCCCGCATTCCGCGGCCGGGGTGCTGCTGACCCTGCACGTGGTCCTGACCATGGACATGGGTTACGCCAAGGCCGGTGCCGTCGCCGCCGTCGTCACCATTGGCATTGCCTTCGGCGCCCCCTGGCGCGGCCGCCGGGTGGACAATGTGGGCCTGCGCCGGGCCCTGATTCCCTCGGTGATCTCCGAGGCCGTGATTTGGTCCATCGCCCCGCACGCCAGTTATGAGTGGCTGCTCGTCCTGGCGCTGATCGGCGGCGTGTTCACGCTGCCGGTGTTCAGTGTGGTCCGGCAGTCCCTCGGCGTGCTCGCCACCGGCGACCAGCGCCGCACCGCCTTCGCCCTGGATTCAATTGCCACCGAGGTCGTCTTCATGGGCGGACCGGCCCTGGGTGCCGTCCTGGCCACCCAGCTGTCCTCGGTGGTCGGGCTGACCCTGGTGGGCATCACGACGTCGCTGGCCGGACTGCTGCTGATCTGGTTCAATCCGCCCACCCGGTCGGAGAACCCGCGCGACGCCGCCACCGCCGTCCAGGAGCGCGAAGCAGCCAACGCCGCCGTGGTCGCGGCCGCTCCTGCACACCTGTCCGAAGCCTCCGCGGAACTGCAGCCGCTGGCGGTCCTGGGCCGCGGGGCGCGCCTGCGCTCGGGGTTCTCCTGGTTCACGCTCAGCGTGGCAGTGGTCTTTGCCGTGGCGGTCGGGGCAGGGCTGCTGCTCTCCAGCTCCGACGTAGGCATCGTGGCCCTGGTGGAGCATACGGGCGAGCCCGGGCAGGTGGGGATCGTCTTCGCTGTCTGGTGCGCTGCCTCCGTGGTGGGCGGCCTGATTTACGGAGCGATGCAGCGGCGCATCTCACCCATGCTGCTGCTGCTCGCGATGGCTGTCCTGACACTGCCGATGGCGCTGGCCACCGACACCATCAGCCTCGCGCTGCTCTCCATCCCCGCCGGGCTGCTCTGCGCTCCGGTGCTGTCCTCCGCCTCCGAGCGCGTCGCGGACCTGGTGTCCGAGGAGCGGCGGGGCGAGGCCATGGGCTGGTACGGTTCGGCGCTAACCTCAGGCACGGCACTCGGAGCACCGCTGGCAGGCGCGGCAATCGATTTCATCGGGCCCTGGGCAGGCTTCATCTTCGCCGGGGCCTCCGCGGCGCTGCTGGTTGCGGTGACGCTGAGCGTACGGAAGTTCAGCCGGCGTCCGTCGCGGCTAGCGGCCCGGTAGGGCAGCGAACAGCGCACGCAAACGGCGAAGCCAGCTGCGCGGGCCGGACCTGTGCCGCGTTTCCGGTGCAGCGCCCGGCGGAGGAGCCGTGCCGGAATCCGCGGCCGGCGGCAGGCCCTTGCGCAGCCGCCAGCCGCGGACCTCGGCCTCCTCATCGCGCAGCTTCGTCACCACCGGCGGGCCGCCCAGCAGCTGCCGCCGCGCCTCGATAACCCGGGTGTTGAAATCGGCGACGGCGTCGCGGACCTGCCGCTCGGACGGCAGCCGGTCCAGCCGCGCGTCAAATTCCTCATCCTCCACCCGCAGCAGCAGCGCGGGCGGCCCCAGGCCGGAGATGTTCTCGCGTTTGATCAGGCGCTTGAGCCACCAGTCCGGGTCCGGGTCATCCAGGCCGGGGATCGGCTTGCCGGCGTAGTGCAGGTTGTCGAAGTCCCCGCGGTTCATGGCGTCGCGGATGAGATAGTTGGCCTTGTCCGCCGCGCTGACTTTCCGGCGCTTCGCCTCCAGCTCATCCTCCTCGGCACCGCCGAGGCCCTCGGGCAGCTTGTAGCCCGCATTCTCCGGCGTTCCTGCAGCCTTGAGCCGCGCCGCCTGCTCCAGCCTCTTTTTGTAGGCTTCGGCACCCCTGCCGCCCATCGAGCGTCACCGCCTTCCGTTCAACGTCCCGTACAGGTTACGCAATCCTTCCGGGCAGAAAAAAGCCCGGGAGGCTTGCCGCAGCGGCAATCCTCCCGGGCTTTTCTGATGCGGGGAAACTAGTTGACGGGGCCGGTGAACTTCTCGCCCGGGCCCTTGCCCGGCGCATCCTGAACCAGGGAAGCCTCGCGGAAGGCCAGCTGCAGGGAGCGCAGCCCGTCGCGCAACGGACCGGCATGCTGGCTGCCGATCTCCGGGGCTGCGGCGGTGACAAAGCCGGCCAGTGCCGTGATCAGCTTCCGGGCCTCGTCCAGGTCCTTCAGCTCCTCGGCGTCGTCGCCTTCGGCGAGGCCGCACTTAACGGCGGCGGCGCTCATCAGGTGTACGGCGGCGGTGGTGATAACTTCGATTGCGGGGACCTCGGCGATGTCGCGCATCTGGGCCGCCACTTCCTGCTCTTCAGCGGAAGGGGAGTGCACCTCTTCCGTGGTGCCTGGGAAGGAATGGCGGGTGTGCTCGCCCGCCGGGTTGCTCTGTGGGGTACTCATACTGGTAAGCTTGTCACAGACCAACTGGTTGTCGTTACTTTCAGCGCCCTTCACGGAGCGGTTGTTGACTGTCTCACATCAGCCAGTATGCAAGCGGAGAATCCTCCCACCCGCGTCAGCCTGAATCTTCAGTCCACGTGCCCTCGGGCCCTTGTGCAGAAGACAGAGTTGCCGGGTACGGTCGGCCCCCGGTGTCGGGTCCAGGTACAGCCTGGCCGGTCATTTCGGGAGGTTGCTGCTGATGCAGCTCCCGCCGACCCCTCGAGGCCTCCGATTGCGCGTGCAATTGGAGGCCTTCTTCAGTTGCAGGCGGTAGCCGTTTTGAAGAAATCAGGAGCTGCAACATTAGCGAGCCAAGAATCAATGATCGAATCCGCGTCCCTGAGGTGCGGCTGGTAGGACCGGCTGGAGAGCAAGTTGGGGTTGTCCGTATCGAAGACGCCCTGCGTCTGGCAGCCGAATCCGACCTGGATCTTGTTGAGGTGGCACCGCAGGCAAAGCCTCCGGTGTGCAAACTAATGGACTTCGGCAAGTACAAGTACGAAGCCGCTGTCAAGGCCCGTGAGGCACGCAAGAACCAGACGAACACCGTTCTGAAGGAAATCCGTTTCCGTCTGAAGATTGATACTCACGACTACGAAACCAAGCGCGGGCACGCCATGCGCTTCCTGGCAGCCGGTGACAAGGTCAAGGCCATGATCCAGTTCCGCGGCCGTGAACAGCAGCGTCCGGAAATGGGCATGAAGCTGCTGAACAAGTTCGCAGCCGACGTCGCCGAGGTGGGCGTGGTGGAATCCACTCCCCGCATCGACGGCCGCAACATGGTCATGGTTATCGGACCGCTGAAGAACAAGGCGGAAGCCAAGGCCGAAGCACGGCGCGCGTCGCAGCGTGCGGATGCCAAGGCAGCCAACGAAGCGGTCAAGAACGGCGAGGCACCTGCACGGGTGGACACCTCCGCCGAGAACAAGGCGCCCCTGACGCAGAGCCTGGCAGATCTTCTGCCGGACGGCCTGCGGCTCGGTTCCTCCGCTGCCGAGGCTGACAAGGCCCGCGCAGAGAAGGAAAAGGCTGACAAGGAAATGGCTGAAAAGCGTGCACAGGCGGCTGCCGAAAAGGCAGCAGCAGACGCACGCCGCGCGGCAGAAGCTGCCAAGGCTCCGGCTCCCGCGCCGGTTGCAGCGGCTCCCGCCGCAGCACCGGCTCCCGCTGAGTCGAAGCCGGCACCGGCCCCCAAGCCGGCTGCTGTGCCCAAGCCCACGGCCATGAAGCCGGCGCCGAAGCCTGCTGCCCGGCCGAAGCCGGCTGCAGCATCCAAACCTGCTGGCAAGGCTGCTCCTTCACGGGGCGCAGCAAGCCAGAGCAAGCCCGGAACTGCGGAGTAGAACTCAGCTTTTCCCCGCAGGACGTCCCGGCGTCCAGTAAACCCCCGGCACTGCAAGGTGCCCAAAGCCCCGCAGGCTCTGAGCCTGCGGAAACCCAAAGGAGATCGGTAGTCATGCCGAAGATGAAGACCCACAGTGGCGCCAAGAAGCGCTTCAAGCTCACCGGTACCGGCAAGCTCAAGCGCCAGCAGGCCAACCGCCGCCACTACCTCGAGCACAAGCCGTCCACGCTGACGCGCCGCCTCGCCAGTGACAAGCTTGTTGCCCCGGCAGACGCCAAGGTCATCAAGAAGATGCTGGGCATCTAGTCTTTCCCCCTCGACAGGCGGCCCGTCCGGGCTTCCGTCACACCACCAAGCTTTTCCGGGCCTGAGTAGCAGGCCGAGCGCCCCAAGCAGGCGCACGGAAGATTTATCCAAAGGAGTACGCACGTGGCACGTGTGAAGCGGGCGGTAAACGCCCACAAGAAGCGTCGGGTTATTCTCGAGCGCGCCAAGGGTTACCGCGGACAGCGTTCACGCCTGGTCCGCAAGGCCAAAGAGCAGCTGCTGCACTCGTTTGTGTACAGCTACGGCGACCGCCGCAAGCGCAAGGGCGACTTCCGCCGCCTGTGGATCCAGCGCATCAACGCTGCATCCCGCGCCAATGGCCTGACCTACAACCGCCTGATCCAGGGCCTGAAGGCTGCCGAGATCCAGGTTGACCGCCGCATGCTGGCAGAACTGGCCGTCAACGACGCCGCTGCTTTCGCCACGCTGGTTCAGATCGCCAAGAACGCGCTGCCGTCCGACACCTCCGCTCCGGCCGTCGCCGCCGCTCCCGCTGCAAAGGCTGCTCCGGCTGCCTCCAAGCCGGCCGCTGCCGTTGCCGACGCCAAGGGTGGCTTCAAGGCTTCCGAGGGCGACGCTCCCGAGGGCTTTGTCATCAAGGGCAACCTGGGCTCCGGCAAGTACCACGTTCCGGGTTCCACCTGGTACGAGCAGACTGTCGCCGAGTACTGGTTCAACTCCGTCGAAGCCGCCAAGGCTGCCGGCCTGGAGCCTGCTGGCGGAGAATCCCGCCAGAAGTTCCAGGGCTAGAAATCGGTTATTAACCGATCATGAACACTGTTGGGCGCCCGTCGGCTCCGCCAATGTCCAATCCCCGAGCAGATCGGGTACGGGACGTGGCGAAGCTGGCCGGGCGCCCGGCACGTTTAAAGACCGGCCGCTTTGTGGCCGAAGGGCCGCAGGCCGTCCGAGAGGCTCTGCTGAGCCACCGGGCGGATGCCTCCGCCGGCGGCTCCGGTGTCGTACTTGAAGTCTTCGCCACGCAGGCGTGCCTCGAGCGGTTGCCGGAACTGACGGAGCTGGCCGCCGAGCTGCCGCTGCGCCTGGCCACAGACGAGGTCATCGCCGCCATGGCCACCACGATTTCCCCTCAGGGTGTGGTTGCGGTGTGCCGCATCACCGACTATGACCTTGACGATGTGCTGGCATCCGGAGCACGGCTGGTTGCAGTGCTTTGCGAGGTCCGCGATCCCGGCAATGCCGGAACGATCCTGCGGGCCGCTGACTCCGCCGGTGCCGATGCCGTTATCCTCACCTCCGCCAGCGTTGACATCCACAATCCCAAAGCGGTGCGCTCCACCGCAGGGTCCCTCTTCCATCTTCCGGTTGTCACCGGCGTTGACTTTGACTTTGTCATGGCGGCCCTGCATGCCCACGGCCTGACCGTCCTGGCCGCCGACGGCTACGGCGACGTGGACCTTGACCAGCTCCAGGACGAAAGCGCGGTCCGCCGGCTGGCGCCCGCGCTGGCCCCAGCCGGCGCCGTCCCCGACGAGGCCGCCGTCGTCGAACCGTCCCAGCCGCGGCTGGAAAACCCCACCGCGTGGCTCTTCGGCAATGAAGCCCAGGGCCTCAGCGACGCGCAGCTGGCTGCTGCCGATCACCGCGTGGCAGTCCCCGTGTACGGCCGCGCTGAAAGCCTGAATGTGGGAACCGCGGCCACTGTGTGCCTGTACGCCTCGGCGCGCGCCCAAAACCGCTAGCACGCCGCGCGCCAAAGGCCAGCGCCGTCGTGCCGGCAGCGAAAACCAAGTCCCTGCTGCGGCCGTCAACAGCGCCGAGCAGGGGATCCCCCCAGCAGTTCCTATTGCACGGGCGATTTGCCCGGACCCTGACGGGTATGCCCAGCGGCCTGAGCAGCTTGCTTCGGGCCGCGCCGGTCCAGCCAGCCGCTCATCAGGGCAATGCCCAGTCCCAGCAGGGCCAGGACGGCGCCGACGACGGCGGGCGAGCGGTAGCCCCAGCCCCAGGCAATGACCACGCCGCCCAGCAGGGCCCCCAAGGCGTTCGCCATATTGAGCGCCGCGTGGTTCAGCGAGGACGCCAGGGACTGGGCACCGGGGGAGGCATCAAGGAGCCTGGTCTGGAGCGGCGGAACCAGCATGGAGCCTATTGCCCCGACCAGGAAGACCAGCACCAGCGCGCCCGCCTTGTACTGCACCAGCCAGGCATAGCCGGCCAGAATGAGTACGGTGCCCAGCAGGATGGCGTAGATGCTGCCCATCACGCTGCGGTCGGCCAGCCTGCCACCGGCGATGTTCCCAAAGACGTTCCCCAGGCCGTACAGGCCAACAATCAGCGGGAGCATTGACGTCTCGAAGCCGGCCACATTGGTCATGGTGGGGGAGATGTAGGCATAAACGGCAAAGAACCCGCCGAAGCCCACCGTGCCCACCAGCAGCGCCAGCCAGACCTGGATTCTGCGCAGGGCTCCGAGTTCGCGGCGGATGCTGGCCTCGGGATGGGCGGGCTTGAACGGAACGAACCGGGCCGTGAGGGCCACCGTGAGCAGTCCGATGGCCCCGACCATCACGAACATCCAACGCCACCCGGCCTGCTGTCCCAGCCAGGTGGCAAAGGGGACACCCACCACGTTGGCAATGCTCAGGCCCAGCATGACCATGGAAATGGCGCGGGCCCTGCGGGTCGGGGCCACCAGGGAAGCGGCAATCACCGCCGCGACGCCGAAAAATGCGCCGTGGGGCAGCCCGGACAGGAAGCGGGTGACCAGGAGCCACTGGTAATCAGGGGCAAAGAAGGATGACAGGTTGCCCACGGTGAAGAGCACCATGAGGCCCACGGCCATGGTCTTGTGGGGAATGCGTGCGCCCAGCGCGGCGAGGACCGGGGCACCGACCACCACGCCAAACGCATAGGCAGAGATGACGTGTCCGCCGGCCGGCACCGAAATGCCCAGATCCGTGACCATCTCCTGGAGCAGGCCCATAATGGCGAATTCAGTGGTGCCGATGGCGAATCCGCCGACGGCAAGGGCGAAGACGGCCAGCGATGCCCGCTTGGCCTGGAGTGCGGGGGTTAAAGACATCAAACTCTTTCAGAACTTAGCTTCGTGTACGGTGCCGGACGGCGCGGCTGCCGCTTGGTTCAAATCTGCCGTGGCCGGGGCGGCCCCTGGCTCCCTTGGTCCGAGTGAGGAGGCCCCGGATATCGGATGGCCGCTGCCTGCCGGCTCAGCTGCGTCCTCCAAGGGGCCCAAAACTCCCGCTGACGGGGTTGTTGCCACATTCGCGCGGGACGGCCGGGGCCGGTCAACATGACTGTGCCGGGAGGACGGTCAGGGCCGCAGGAAAGCACGGCAGCTGGCTCCGGGCGGGAGCCGGCGGGCACTGAAACGGGAAGGAGCGCAGAATCCGCGGCGGGAAAGCCTGCCGGGGCTGCGGTTAACCGCAACGGTGCGCTCACTCCAGTTTAGGCCAGCCGGGCCCGTAGACTCGATTCGTGTCTATTCTCGAACTCAAACAAGTTGTGGGCGCTGCCCTCGTGGACAATCTTGCTGCCCCCACCAAGATGCTTGCCGCCCGCCGCACGGCGCCGGAGCAGTTCGCCGGCATGTGGGAGTTCCCCGGCGGGAAAGTAGAGCCCGGGGAAAGCTGTGAAGAGGGCCTGCACCGGGAACTGCGCGAGGAACTGGGAGTGGAGGTCCTGCTGGGCGCCGAGATTTCCGGCCCCGGCCCCCAGGGGTGGCCGCTCAACGACCGGGCAGCGATGCGCGTGTGGTTGGCGGAGGTCACCCGCGGTGTTCCGGCACCGCTGGAAGATCACGACGAGCTTCGCTGGGTTGCCCTTGATCCGAAGGAACTGGCCACCTTGGACTGGATTCCGGCCGACCTGCCGATTGTGTCGGCCATGCTCGACGCTGCAGGGCCTCACTAGCCCGCTCTGCCGTTATCCCGGGCTCCCGTTCAGGAACGCTGCCCTTGCGGGGCGCGGTCGCCAAGGGCCTTGACGGCTCAGCGCCGGACGTCTCCGTTAAAAAAGCGGTTCCGTGCCTGCTGCGCCGGCAGCCGCTGCCGCCGTCGTTCTTTCCGGAACCGCCGCTGAAGCACTGCTGTCCGTCCCGGACCGCCGCAGCGGCATGAATTCCGCCCGGGAGGTGAATCCGTGCTTTTTCTTGAAGAAGTTCACCCGGCCGGCCAGCCATTGGCGGTACTCCTTGGAAGCATAGGTTCCGCCGCCGTACAGCCGGGCATACTTGCCGGACAGGTGGGGGTAGTCGCGGGCAATGAAGGCCAGATACCACTCCCTGGCTCCGGGGCGCAGGTGCAGCGCCCCGGCAGTCACTCCGGTGGCGCCTGCAGCGGCAAGAGCGGAAAAGAGTGCGTCCAGCGACTCGTCCCCGTCAGTGAGCCAGGGCAGGATCGGCATGGCCATCACTGAACAGGGGAGCCCGGCGTCCCGCAGCCGGCTGATCAGCTCAAGCCGCGCCTTGGGTGCGGGCGTCCCCGGTTCCACCCGGTGCGCCAGATCGGGATCCAGCAGCGCCAGCGAAATCCCCATGCCGATCTCGGTGTCCTGGCCGGCGCTTTTGAGCAGGGGGATGTCGCGCGCCAGCAGCGTGCCCTTCGTCAGGATGGAGAACGGTGTTCCGGAAGCGGCCAGTGCCCGGATGATGTCCGGCATCAGTTTGTACCGGCCTTCGGCCCGCTGGTACGGGTCCGTGTTGGTGCCCATGGCCACATGCTCGTGCTGCCAGGAGGGCCGGGCCAGCTCACGCCGAAGCACCTCGGCCACGTTGGTCTTCACGACGAGCTGGCTGTCGAAGTCCATGCCCGCATCCAGATCCAGATAGGTGTGCGTCTTGCGGGCGAAACAGTAAACGCAGGCGTGGCTGCACCCGCGGTAGGGGTTGATGGTCCAGCTGAACGGCATGCCGGATGTTTTCCCGACCTTGTTCAGGGCCGACTTCGAGATCACCTCGTGAAAGGTAATGCCGGCAAACTCCGGTGTTTTCACGCTGCGCACCACGCCCTGCAGGGCCAGAAGAGCGTCCTGTGCTCCGGCCGCCTTCGGTTCCTGCGCTTCCCATCTCATGCCGTCCATTAGAACACATGTACTAATAGCCCGGGTAGTCCCGCTGGCATCCCCTCCCACCCCGCGAAATGGCACAAAGTGCTCTTCCCGGCCCTCAAAAGGCACACTTTCTGCCATCTCGGCGGGTCAGGACGGCGGGTCAGGGCGGTGGGTCAGGACGGGCGGTCGGCGGGTCACATAGCCGCCGTCCTCCAGTCCTGCCAGACGTTCAAAGACATTGCCCGACGCCGGATCGCCGGTGCGGAGCGTGGAGATTCCGGCGGCGAGGAAATAGAGCGGCAGGAACACCGGGCCGAGTGCCGCGTACTGGCTGCTGTGCCGGGCCTCGTGCCGCAGCAGGGCGCTCCGGCCTGCGTCGCCGGGCGCGGGCACCGAAGACAGGGGCCGGAATGAAGGAGTGACCCGGGAGCGGTACAGAATCACGTTGCCGACGGTGAAGGCCGCTGCCCGGGGCAGCGGCCAGGTCCAGCCGCCGGCCAGGAGCAGTCCGTCCGGGCCCCGGGAAATGCGGCATTTGCCTGCCCGGGCCAGAGCGAGCCCGGCAGGGGTACTCAGATTGATGACGTTCAGTACCCGGCGGATCCCGGCGAAAAACGCGGGGGAGGGGGGAGCGGCGCGGCGGAGGTTCACGCTGCCAGTGTAGGGACGCGGTTTGCGCTGCGTCACGTGCGGATCATTCCGGGTCATCAGCCGTTGCCGTGCCCGGGTCACAGTCAGGGTTGGTTAGACTGGAAGCTACGGGCATTTTCCCTCGTTTTTCCACGATCAACGCCCATCAAAACGTCCATCAACAGGGCCGGAAATAGGTAAAGAACTGTACATGTCGAACTCCATACCGGGGACACCGTCCCCAGACACCGTCCCCGAGCCGCCCAACCCGCTGGATGAAGCGGCCGTTACCGCCGCCGTCGAGGCCGCGCTCGCCGCCATCACTGCCGCCGCTGATCTAGATGCCCTCAAGGATGTCCGCATCGCCGTCGCCGGTGACAAGTCGCCGCTGAGCCTGGCCAACCGCACCATCGGTTCCCTCCCCAAGGACCAGAAGTCGGCCGCGGGCAAGCTCGTCGGACCGGCCCGCGGGCGCATCAATGCCGCGCTCGCCGCCCGCACCGTGGAACTGGAAGCAGAGCGCGACGCGCGGATCCTGGTCGAAGAGGCCGTGGACGTCACCGCAGCTCCGCGCCGCCGCCGCATGGGCGGACGCCATCCGCTCTCCACCCTGCAGGACCGCGTCAGCGACATCTTCGTGGGCATGGGCTGGGAAATCGCCGAAGGCCCCGAGGTGGAATCGGAGTGGTTCAACTTCGATGCGCTGAACTTCAAGCCGGACCACCCCGCCCGTGAAATGCAGGACACGTTCTTTGTCGAGCCGCCCGAGGCCCACCTGGTGATGCGCACGCACACCTCGCCGGTCCAGGTGCGCTCCATGCTGGAGCGCGAGCTGCCGATTTATGTGCTGTGCCCGGGCAAGGTGTTCCGCACCGATGAGCTCGACGCCACCCACACCCCGGTCTTCCACCAGTTCGAAGGCCTGGCCATCGACAAGGGCCTGACCATGGCTGACCTGGTTGGCACGCTGGAGCACTTCACCCGCGTGCTCTTCGGCGATGAAGCGAAGGTGCGCCTGCGCCCGAACTACTTCCCCTTCACCGAGCCCAGCGCCGAGCTGGACATCTGGCACCCCGGTGCCAAGGGCGGTCCGCGCTGGATCGAGTGGGGCGGCTGCGGCATGGTCAATCCGAACGTGCTCCGCGCGGCCGGCATTGACCCCGAGGTCTATTCAGGTTTTGCCTTCGGCATGGGTATTGAGCGCGCACTGATGTTCCGCAACGAAGTGGGGGACATGCGCGACATGATCGAGGGCGATGTACGTTTCAGCGAACACTTCGGGATGGAGATCTAAGTGAGAATCCCACTTTCCTGGCTGCGCGAGTATGCCCAGGTTCCGGCGGACGCAACCGCCGAAGACGTCATGGCGGAACTGGTCAAGGTAGGCCTGGAGGAAGAGGACGTCCACCGTCCCGCCGACGAGCTTTCCGGACCGATCGTCGTTGGCCAGGTGCTCTCCATGGAGCCCGAGCCGCAGAAGAACGGCAAGACCATCAACTGGTGCACCGTCCGCGTGGTGCCCGAGGGTGCCGGGCAGACGCTCGACGGCGACGGCATTGACCCCTCCGGAGTCCAGGGCATTGTCTGCGGCGCCCACAACTTCGCCGTGGGGGACAAGGTTGTTGTCACCCTGCCCGGCGCCGTGCTGCCCGGGGACTTCCGGATCAGCCCGCGCAAGACGTACGGACACGTTTCCGCCGGGATGATCGCCTCGGTGCGCGAACTGGGCATCGGCGATGACCACGACGGCATCCTGGTCCTCTCCCGTCTGGGCCTGGACCCCGAGGTCGGCACCGACGCGATGGACCTGCTCGGCCTGTATGACCAGGCAGCGGAAATCAACGTCACCCCCGACCGCGGCTATGTGTTCTCCATCCGCGGCGCTGCGCGCGAGTATGCCCACGCCACCGGAACGGAATTCACCGACCCGGCCGACGCCGTCGTCGTCCCCGTTGCGGACGGCAAGGGCTACGGCGTGCGCCTGGAAGACGGCGCACCGATTTACGGCAAAGCCGGCTGCGACCGCTTTGTGGCGCGCACTGTCCGCGGCGTGGACCCCACGCGCCCGACGCCGCCGTGGATGGCTTCCCGGCTGCGTCTGGCCGGAATGCGCTCGATCTCCCTGATCGTGGACATTTCCAACTACGTGATGCTCGAGCTCGGCCAGCCGCTGCACTTCTATGACCTGGACAAGCTCTCCGGTGACATCGTGGTGCGCCGCGCCGCTGCGGGGGAGACCCTCAAGACACTGGACGAGAAGGTCCGCACCCTCGATCCCGAGGACCTGCTCATCACCGACGACTCCGGCGCGATCGGAATCGCCGGTGTGATGGGCGGGGCAGCCACCGAGGTTTCGGACAGCACCAGCAACATCCTGATCGAAGCCGCGCACTTCGAGGAAGTCAGCATCGGCCGCTCCCGCCGCCGGCATCGCCTGCCCTCGGAAGCGTCCAAGCGCTTCGAACGCGGCGTGGACTGGAACATCGCCGACGTCGCAGCGCAGCGCGCCGTGGACCTGCTGACCGAACTGGCCGGCGGCACCGCCGACGCGTCAGTGACCGACGCCGGAACCAAGCCCGAGGCGAAGGCCATCGACCTGCCGGCGGACTTCGCGTCCAGGCTGATCGGCTATGACTTCACCGAGGACCAGATCACCGGAACCCTGCGTGACCTGGGTGCCGACGTTGCCAAAACGGCTGCCGGCTACTCGGTGACCCCGCCGAGCTGGCGCCCGGACCTGGAAACGCGCGAGGATCTCACCGAGGAAATCATCCGCCTGGTGGGCTACGAGCACATTCCGTCCACGCTGCCCACCGCTCCTCCCGGCCGCGGCCTGACCCGCATCCAGCAGCAGCGCCGCCGCCTGCAGCAGGCGCTCGCCGCCGCCGGCCTGACCGAGGTGCTGTCCTATCCGTTTGTCACGGAAGAGGACAACAACACCTTCGGAACGCCCGACGCCGGCACCTCGCCGGCCGCGGTCAAGCTGGCGAATCCGCTCAGCGCGGAGTTCGGCTACCTGCGCACCTCGGTGCTGCCGGGGCTGTTCGAGGTGGCCAAGCGGAACCTCTCGCGCGGCTTCCGCGACCTGGCGCTGTTCGAATCAGGTTCCGTCTTCCTGCCCGGCGAGCAACTGGGCACCGAAACGATTCCGCCGCTGGGCGTCAAGCCCTCCGAGGAAGTCCTGGATGCTCTGTACGAGGGTGTTCCGGACCAGCCGCTGCACATCGGCGTGCTGTTCACCGGCCATGAATCGCAGCCGGGCGCCGGTTACGCGCCGCGTGCCTGGGACTGGGCCGATGCCGTGGACACCGCCCGCCTGATGGGCGACGTGCTGGGCGTGGAACTGGTGGTGAGCCAGGGCGAGCACCAGGCCTTCCACCCGGGCCGCACCGCCAAGCTGTCGCTGCGCAGCGGCGAAACCGTGGGTTACGCCGGCGAGCTGCATCCCAAGCTGCTCGCAGCCAGGGACATGCCGGCCCGCACGGTGGCATTGGAACTCGACGCCGACGCCCTGTTCGACGCCGCGCCCGAGGTGATTGTGGCCCGCGACATTTCCTCGTTCCCGGCCACCACCCAGGACGTGGCCCTGATGGTGGAGGCAGGCATTCCTGCCGAGGCCGTCCTGGAAACCCTGCGCGAGGGTGCCGGGGAGCTGCTCGAAGACATCTCGCTGTTCGATGTCTACTCCGGCAAGGGCATTGAGGAAGGGCGCAAGTCCCTGGCCTTCGCCCTGCGCTTCCGCGCTCCGGACCGGACACTGACCGCCGATGAGGCGTCTGAGTCCCGGGCCGCCGCCGTCGCGCTGGCTGCCGAGCGGTTTGGTGCCGTGCAGCGCTAGCTGATTCAAGCCGCAGAAGGCAGCAGGTCCCGTCCGGAATCCCGGCGGGACCTGCTGCCTTTTTCCAGCGCGGAGGTCAGTGCCCCTGGAAAGCCTCGGCGAGCCACCAGGATCCGCCGTCGGACGCAATTTTCGCATCGATCACCAGCGGACGGTCCTGGCTTCCCGACTCGTAAGCTGCGATCCATGCCTTGACGGTGTGCAGGTCATCGACCGTTCGAACCGTGACGGCTTCAGCACCGAATCCCCGGGCAATTGCTGCAATATCGGTGTCCGGGAAGGTGACGCTGCCAAGGTCGGCGTTCTTGGTGCCGTGGCCGAAATGGTGGACTTCCGCGCCGTAGGCCGCATCGTTGTAGACAATGCACACCAGCGGCAGGCCCAGCCGGACTGCGGTCTCCAGTTCGCTGATTCCCATGAGGAATCCGCCGTCGCCGGCACCCAGGACCGGCAGCCGCTCCGGCTGCGCAATGGCCGCCCCGATAGCTGTGGAGAGCCCCAGCCCGACCGCCTGAAACGCCTGCGTGAAGCAGAATCCGAATTCATCGGGCACTGCCAGATACTGGCTGGGATAGCCCATGAAGTTTCCGGAGTCCACGGACACTATGCGCTCAGCCGGAAGGAGGGCGTCGAGTTCCCTGCTCAGGACCCGCGGATCGATCAGCGCGGGTGTCGAGAGGTCGGGCGTCTGGACGTCCCGCCAGCTGGAGGACTTGAGGATCAGCGCGTTTTCCGGGCTGCGGTACTTTTGCGCCGCCGCCGGCTGCACTTTTTTCAGCAGCTCCAATGCGTCTTGGGCAGTCAGGGCCGCGTCGCCAAGCACCCCCAGGGAAATCGGCCGGTTGGCTCCCAGGGACGCGTCCTCGACGTCGATTTGGACAACTCTGGCATTTTGGGAGATCAGCCTGCCGTGCCGCATGGTCCACATATTCAAGGTGCAGCCCCAGCCCACGATCAGGTCGGCGCCGGAGATGAGATCGGCTGTCACCGGAGAGGAGAAACCTCCGGAAATACCGAGGCTGAACGCTTCGCCGTTGAAGAGCCCGTTGGCCACAGCGGAGGTGGCTACGAGTGCACCGCAGTGCTCGGCAAGGGCAAGAATTTCATCACGGGCTCCCCGGCCGCCGCGTCCGGCCACAAAGACCGGGCGTGCGGCGCCCCGCAGCAGGTCCACGAGCTGTTCAACACCGGCGGAATTCGGACGCAGGCGGGCGGGCGCCGGCAACTGAACACTCTCACCAGGGACCGGGGCCTGCTCCTTCTGCACATCCAGGGGAAGGCTCAGCACCACCGTCCGGCGTTCATTGAGTGCGGTGCGGAAAGCCCGCACAGTGTCAGCAGCGGCGGATTCGGCCGAATGCACCCGCTCGGCGACGGCACCGACGCTGCGGGCCAGCGCGTCCTGGTCGATCTTGAAATTTGAGCGCACGGCCGCGCCCTGGGTATCGGCCGTCAACACGATCAGGGGTGTCCGGCTCTTCGCGGCCTCACCGATCCCGGTGACTGCATTGGTCAGCCCGCAGCCCTGATGGGTGCTGACCACGCCCACCCTGTTGGACATCCGCGCGTACGCGTCCGCCATGGTGGCGGCACCGCCTTCATGGCGGGCAGCCGTGAACGGCACCCCGGCGCTGCGGAGGGCGTTGACGACGTCGAAGTTTCCGCTGCCAACAACTCCAAAGACATGTCCGACGCCGAGACCCGCCAGAGTCTGCCCCACAAGAACGGACACCGGCACGGTTTCGCTCATGAGGCCTCCACGAGGGCGAAGACCCGGGCCGGGCTTCCGGTTCCGCCGACAATCGGCAACGGGGCAACAACCAGGGTGGCGCCGGTTACCGGCAGCTTGTCGACCTGGCGGAGGGACGTGATCCCGTACTTGTCCGCCCCCAGAAGAAACCAGTGGACGGGGAACATGGGATCGAAAGCCGCGGCCTGCCCCGCGTCAATGCCCACGGTTTCCACCCCGAAACCGCTGACGCGCTCGTTGGCCGCAATCCAGCGGGCACCGGCCGGCGAGACGCCCGGCGTGTGGGAGCCGCTGTCATCGGCGTTAATAAAGTCTGCCGCATTGCCGCCCCGTGCTGACCAGCCGGTGCGGAAGATGATCCAGCAGTTGTCCGGGAGGGGACCGTTCTCGTCCTCCCATTGCTCAAAATCCGCCGGCTCCAGCAGGAAATCCGGGTTCCGGGCGACCTCCGCGGTTTTGTCAATCACCACGGCGGGGCCAATGAGCCTCGCAGGCTCAATCTGGTCCACTGACTTGCCGTCTCGGCCCGAGATCCAATGCACCGGAGCGTCGAGGTGGGTCCCGGCATGCTCTCCCACAGTCATGTCGTTCCAGGCCCAGCCGGGCCCGGCGTCGTCAAAGCTGCTCACGGCGGAAAGACTCAGCCCAACGGTGTTGGCGAAAGGCTCCGGGAGGCTGAGGATCGGAGTCTCCCTGCCCAGCGGAGTCGTGAGGTCCAGGAACTCCACCGACCCGTCCCCAAGTGCCATCGTCAGTTTCTCTACTACGGACATTGCTCTCCGATCGGGTTGGCTTCCTGCGCAGGATGCGGGCGGGGGCGGCGCGGGCATCATTCCTGATGCTCATCCGGTGAAGTCGAGTCTAACCATCCGGTCAAAATCCGTGTCGGAGCATTTTTGACCGGCGCCTTCGGTCCGGACCACCGGGGAGAAACCCCGGACCGGCGGAGAGCCCTGTGCAATAGTGGCCGGATGAGCAACCAGCAGGAGCTGTGGGACAGCGACGCCGCGCAACGCTATGACACCCCGGGGGAGGGGATGTTTGCTCCCGGGGTACTGGGGCCAACGGTTGAGGTGCTGGCAGAGCTGGCGGCCGGCGGGCCTGCCGTCGAGTTTGCCGTCGGCACGGGACGGGTGGCCGTCCCGCTTGCTGAGGCCGGCATTGCGGTCAGCGGCATTGAACTGTCGCACGCGATGATTGCGCGGCTGCGCGAGAAGGCCGATGAGGCCCGCATCCCCGTGGTGCAGGGTGACATGGCCGAGGCGACGGCGGGAAGCGGCTTCTCCCTCGCGTTCCTGGTGTTCAACACCATTGCCAATCTGCTGACACAGGAGGAGCAGGTCCGGTGTTTCGAGAACGCCGCCCGCCACCTCGCACCCGGCGGATGCTTCGTCGTCGAGCTCTGGGTGCCGCAGCTGCGCTCGCTGCCGCCGGGCCACGGCGGAACGGTCGAGGTCAGTGAACCGGGGTATCTCCTGGTGGACACCTATGACGTGCTGCGGCAGCACGTCATCTCCCACCACGTGCGTTTCGGTCCGGAACTCTCGGACGGCCGTGCTGCGCGGATCACCCGGACCCCGCACCGGTACATTTGGCCCGGGGAGCTTGACCTGATGGCCAGGCTGGCCGGGTTCGAGCGGGAAGCCAGGTGGGCGGACTGGGACCGCAGCCCTTTCACTGACCAGTCCCGCAGCCATGTGACGGTGTACCGGCTCCGAGCGGACTAGATCAGGTCCGGGCCCGGGTCCTGGCCCGGTACGAACTGTGGCAGGATCTGCCTATGTCATCCCCGCCCTCCCTGGTGCTGATCGGCCCGGCTGCCGCCGGTAAAACCACCGCCGGCTCGCTGGCGGCGGCCATCCTCGGGGTGTCCTTCGTGGACATCGACGACGTCGGCGGCCGGTACTACGCAGAGGTTGGCTGGAGCATCGAACGCCTGGTGCGCCGCAGCAAAGAGGTGGGACGCGTTGCGGCGGAGCGGGACTGGGAGCCGGCGCGCGCCCACGCTGTTCGCCGCGCCGTCGCAGACCATCCCGGAGCAGTGCTCGCTCTGGGCGCCGGGCACACCTCCTACACGGACCCCGGGTGCCGTGCAGAGGTCCGCGCCGCGCTCAGCAGCGTGCCGCGGGTTGTCCTGCTGCTGCCCTCGGAGGACCGCGGGACCGCACTGGCTGAGCTGCGGCAGCGCTCGCGTGCGTCAAAGGGGACGGACTGGATCAGTTCCGGACATGATTTCCTCGCGGAGTGGCTGGACGACGAGGGCCTGCGGTCCCTGGCGACGGACACCGTCCTGACCGCCGGCCGGCAGCCGCAGGAGACGGCCGAACAGGTTGCCGCCTTGCTGGGGCCGAGCGCCCGCCGAGTAAACCGGACCGGCTCCTGACACCAGGGTCAGCTGCGGGCCGGATGTACGTTCAGAATCCCGTGGCCCCGGGCTGCGGCTCTTTTCCGGTTTCGCCCCATCAGGGTCCCGGTCGCGGCCAAAACGCCGTCGTCAGCCCCAGACCGCGGTGGCCGGATCAACGCCGCGGGCGAGCGCGTTGGCATTGATGACTTCCTGTATCCAGGCAGCCAAGCCGGGCTCCGTGTGGTCATAGGACGCTGCGAAGTCCGGCTCCGCGGTAAACAGGGAACCGATGAGTACGTGCATGGAGACAGTGCAGTGGAAGTAGGCGCTCATTGCCTGCCGGTGCTGCTCGGCCAGGGCGTTGGCCCCGGGACTGCCCGGAACCATCCCGGCGCGCATCCCCGCGGCCAGCGCCTGAACTGCTTCAGCGGTGGCCGCTACAATTTCCTGCCACTCCTCAGGGGTCCGGTCCGCGGAACGTTCCGCGTATTCTGCCCACTGGGGCGAGTCTGCCCAGCGCTCGCGGGCAGCTGCGGCACGGCCCGGATCCCAGCCGGCGCCCAGAAACACGTCCGCTTCCGGTCCGGACAGGAGAACACCCGTTGCGTCGGCGGCGAGGAGGCGGTCCACTGACACAACCAGCTCTTCGAGCTGCCTGATCCGGGACTGCACCTCTTCGCGGCGGGTTGTCAGCTCTTTCCGCCGGCCAGCGGCAGGCAAGGAGAGGAAGTCCCGAATGTCGGCGAGGGGCATGCCCAGCTCGCGGAACAGCAGGGTGCGGCGTGCCCGTGCCACGTCCGCCTCCGCATACACGCGGTATCCGCCGGGAGTCCGGCCGGACGGAGCAACGACGCCGAGATGGTCCCAGTGGTGCAGCGTGCGAACGCTGATGCCAAGCTGGCGGGCAACCGTGCCCACCGTCTGCCCGGGGTGCTGATCCGGCGCCATCACGGAGCAGCGCAATCCCGGGACCGGCCGGCCGGCTCCCCGGTGCCGGGGCCGGCGTCGATCACCTGGTGCAGGAAAGCAACGTGGCCGTCGAACGCAGCCCGCCCCTTGGCCGTGAGGTCGGCCCAGGTGTGCGTGCGGCCGCCCGGGCCGGGGCCTTTGGCCAGCTGCACGTATCCCGCCTGCTCCAGCTGCTTCAGGTGTTTGCTCAGGGTGGGGTTGCTGACCTCCAGCGAGTCGCGGAGCAGCGCGAATTCGGTGCTGCCCAGCCGGGCCAGCATTCCGCAGATGCGCAGCCGGACCGCCCCGTGCACCAGCTCATCGAAGCGCGGCTTCGGCAGCATCAGACGCCGTCGAGGATGGAGCGGACAAAGGCCCGTTCCATCCGGATGCCGAGAACGAGGACGACGGCGAAGGTCAGCAGAACTGCCGCGGCCAGCAGTGCGGGCGGGCTGTCCGGATCCACTACGACCATGGCCACCCCGACTATCACCGTCAGGAAGGCAACCAGCACGGCACCGACTTTGAGCGAGTGCCGGAATGCC
This sequence comes from Arthrobacter sp. Z1-15, assembly GCF_054792395.1. Classification (NCBI taxonomy): domain Bacteria; kingdom Bacillati; phylum Actinomycetota; class Actinomycetes; order Micrococcales; family Micrococcaceae; genus Arthrobacter; species Arthrobacter sp. Z1-15. The sequence goes on from NZ_CP096454.1 coordinate 1,297,714, forward strand.
CAGGGATCGGCGCGCGTACCGGTAATCAGGGGACGCAGCGTCCCGAGCAGGGCCAGGGCTGCGGCGGCGGCCGCAAAACCCATGGCCTGCCAGCGGCCGAAGCCGAAGGACAGCACGAAACCGGCGCAGCACAATGCCTGCACCACCAGATACCAGCGCGGTGCAGCGGACCGCCGGCCCGCGGCGACGGCGTCGGCCTGCAGCGTACTGAGCTGTTGCCGGGCGCTCCCCGGGCTGAGATCCTCTGTTTCCATGTTGGCAACCCTAGACTTGCCGGACTGGAAAGTCGAGGGTTTTGCACACGCGAAGCCGGAGCAGCCGGGTTAGGGAAGCAGCAGCACCTTTCCGGTGGTCCTGCGGCCCTCAAGATCCTGCTGGGCGCGGGTGGCCTCGGCCAGCGGATAGGTGGCGCCGATCCGGACATCCAGCGTGCCCTCGCGGACCATCTCGAACAGCTCGTGGGCGCGCCACTGCCGTTCTTCGGGGGTGAGCAGGTAGTCGCCCAGGGTGGGACGGGTCAGGAACAGCGAGCCCGAGGAGTTCAGCCGCTGAATGTCGAAGGGCGGCACCTGCCCCGAGGCGCCGCCGAAGAGCACCAGCATGCCGCGCTTGCGCAGGCTGGCCAGGGAGCCGTCAAACGTGGCCTTCCCGACGCCGTCGTACACCACGTCCACACCCTTTCCGTCGGTCAGGTGGCGGACCTCCTCGGCAAAACCGTCGTAATCCAGCGCATGGTCGGCGCCGGCGGAGCGCGCCAGGTCCCGCTTCTCCTCGGAGGAGGCGGTGGTGATGACCCGGGCGCCCTTGGCTTTGAGCAGCTGGATCAGCAGCAGCCCCACGCCGCCGGCGCCGGCGTGGGTCAGGACGGTCTGGCCCTCTTCCACGGGAAAGGTGGAATTGCAGAGGTAATGCGCCGTCATGCCCTGCATCGGCAGCGCTGCCGCCACTTCCTCGCTGACGCCCTCGGGAATGGGCAGCGCCTTGTCAGCCTCCATGATCGTGTATTCCGAGTAGGTGCCGCCGCCTTCGGCCGTCGCCACCCGTGAACCCTCGCGGAATGCGGTCACGTCGCGGCCTGCCGCCACTACAGTTCCGGCCGCTTCGGCGCCGGGAATGAAGGGATAATCCATGGGGTAGACACCGCTGCGCTTGTAGGTGTCGATGAAGTTCACGCCCGCCGCCGCAACCCGGACCAGCAGTTCCTTGGGGCCGGGCTCGGGCAGGTCGACGTCTTCGTAGCGCAGGATTTCCGGCCCGCCGGGGGCGGGGACCACAATAGCTTTATGCATGGATTGTCTCTTCTGTTGCAGGCATCGGTGTCGCTGCCATCGTAGGGCACCGTCCGTGCCGGCGCACCGGAGCTTCCCCACCAGTTGCCGCAGGCGGCGAAATCAGCAGCCGCGTCATCTATGCATAATTATGAAGGTGTATGCATAAATCTACTGTAGGGTGAAGCCATGACCATTTCAGTTGCTGTCTCAGGAGCCTCCGGATACGCCGGAGGTGAAGTGCTGCGCCTGCTGGCCGGACATCCCTCCGTCACTATCGGCGCCATCACGGCCCACAGCAACGCCGGTTCCCGGCTGGGCGAGCTGCAGCCCCATCTGCATGCGCTCGCCGACCGGGTCCTCGTTGACACCACGGTGGAAAACCTGGCCGGGCACGACGTCGTTTTCCTCGCCCTGCCGCACGGCGCCAGCGCCGCCATCGCCGCGCAGCTTGATCCGTCCGTGCTCGTGATTGACGCCGGTGCCGACCACCGGCTCGAAGATCCGCTGGCCTGGGAGAAGTTCTACGGCTCGCCGCATGCCGGTTCCTGGCCGTACGGGCTGCCCGAGCTGCCAGGCCACCGCGACCGCCTCAAGGGCGCTACCCGGATTGCCGTTCCGGGCTGCTATCCCACGTCCTCGCTGCTGGCGCTGACGCCGGGCTTCTCGGCCGGGCTGCTGGAGCCCGACGACGTCGTCATCGTCGCTGCCTCGGGCACCTCGGGTGCGGGCAAGGCAGCCAAGCCGCACCTGCTCGGGTCCGAAGTGATGGGCGGAATGAGCCCCTACGGCGTGGGCGGCGGACACCGCCACACCCCCGAAATTGAACAGGGACTCTCAGCCGCAGCCGGCGAGAGCGTTGCCGTGTCCTTTACGCCCACCCTGGCGCCCATGTCCCGCGGCATCCTCACCACCGCCACGGCCAAGGTCCGCCCCGGCGTCACCGCCGGGCAGCTGCGGTCCGCATGGGAAGAGGCATACGGCGGCGAGCACTTTGTCCGGCTGCTTCCCGAAGGCCAGTGGCCGGCCACCAAGATGGTGGTGGGCTCCAACTATGCAGCGCTGCAGCTGGCGTATGACGCCCGCGCCAACCGCGTGATCGTCACCTGCGTGATCGACAACCTGAACAAAGGCACCGCCGGCGGCGCGGTGCAGTCCATGAACATTGCCCTCGGCCTGGAAGAAACCGCCGGACTGACAACGCAGGGAGTTGCCCCGTAATGAGCACCACCGACAACAGCACGGCACCCGGAACCTCCGAAGCCAACGGCACGGGTGCCGGCACCGGGATCACCGCTCCGGCAGGATTCCGCGCCGCCGGCATCACCGCCGGCCTGAAGCTCTCCGGCGGACGCGACATGGCGCTGGTGGTCAACGACGGCCCGTCGAAGGCCGCGGCAGCGGTCTTCACCCGCAACCGGGTAGCCGCCGCACCCGTGCACTGGTCCCGCCAGGTCATCTCGGACGGACGCGCCGATGCCGTCATCCTCAACTCCGGCGGCGCGAACGCCTGCACCGGCCCGCAGGGCTTCCAGAACACCCACGCCACCGCCGAAAAAACCGCCGAAGTCCTGGGCCTGTCGGCGTCCGACGTTGTGGTCTGCTCCACCGGCCTGATCGGCGAGCAGCTGCCGATGGACAAGATCCTCCCCGGGGTGGAGGCAGCAGCCAAGGCCCTGGCCGCCGACGGCGGCGCCTCCGCGGCCGAAGCCATCATGACCACCGACACCGTCTCCAAGCAGGCCGTCTTCACCGGCAGCGGCTACAGCATCGGCGGCATGGCCAAGGGCGCCGGCATGCTGGCTCCGGGCCTGGCCACCATGCTTGTGGTGCTGACCACCGATGCGCTGCTGCCGGCCGCCGAGCTGGATGCCGCCCTGCGCGCCGCCACCGCCGTCACCTTCGACCGCACGGACTCGGACGGCTGCATGTCCACCAATGACACCGTGGTTCTGATGGCGTCCGGCGCCTCCGAAACCGTTCCGGAGGCCGGGGAGTTCACCGCCGGCCTCACCGAGGTCTGCCATTCCCTGGCCCAGCAGCTGATCACCGACGCCGAGGGCGCCAGCCACGACATCGCCGTCACCACTGTGAACGCCGCCACCGTCGCCGACGCCGAAACCGCCTCCCGCGCCGTCTCCCGTTCCAACCTGTTCAAGACCGCCATCTTCGGCAACGACCCCAACTGGGGCCGGGTGCTCTCGGCCGTGGGCACCACGGACGCCGCCTTCGAGCCGGACCGGATCAACGTCACCATCAACGGCGTGCAGGTCTGCCGCGACGGGGGCATCGGTGATTCCCGGGACCTGGTGGACCTGACCGGCCGCCGGGTTACGGTGGAAATCGACCTGAACGCGGGCACGGAAAGCGCCACCATCTGGACCAATGACCTGACCACGGACTACGTCCACGAAAACTCGGCCTACAGCAGCTGATCGGGGACATCATGAGCACACCCACAGAAGCCAAAGAACAGCTGGCCGCCCAGGACAAGGCCGCCACCCTCATTGAGGCGCTGCCCTGGATCCAGCGGTTCGCCGGTTCCATCATGGTCATCAAATACGGCGGCAACGCCATGGTCAACGATGAGCTGCGGCAGGCCTTTGCCGAGGACATCGTCTTCCTGCACCACGTGGGCGTCCACCCCGTCGTCGTGCACGGCGGCGGCCCGCAGATCAGCGCCCTGCTCGAACGCCTGGGCATCAAGTCCGAATTCAGGGGCGGACTGCGCGTCACCACCCCCGAAGCGATGGACGCCGTGCGCATGGTCCTCACCGGGCAGGTGGGCCGCGAGCTGGTCGGGATGATCAACGCCCACGGCCCCTACGCCGTCGGGCTCTCCGGTGAAGACGGCGCGCTCCTGCGCGCCGAACGCATCGGCGCGGTGGTGGACGGCGAGGAGGTTGACCTCGGCCTGGTCGGCGAAGTCACCGGCGTGAACCCCGGCGCCATCGTGGACCTGCTGGAAGCCGGGCGGATTCCCGTCATCTCCACAGTGGCTCCTGAAGTAAACGACGACGGCGCGCCCACCGGCCAGGTGCTGAACGTCAACGCCGACACCGCGGCGGCAGCCCTGGCCGTCGCCCTGGGCGCCTCGCGGCTGGTGGTGCTGACCGACGTCGAAGGCCTGTACGCGGACTGGTCGGATAAGTCGTCGCTGATTTCCTCGCTCACCGCCGGTGAGCTGCGGGGCATGCTGCCGTCCCTGGAAGCGGGCATGATCCCCAAAATGCGGGCCTGCCTGGCCGCGGTCGACGGCGGAGTGGACCGCGCCGCCGTCGTGGACGGCCGGATGGCCCACTCCATGCTGCTGGAAGTCTTCACCACTGCCGGCATCGGCACCCAGGTTATTCCGGAGGAGAAGCAGTGAGCAGCGCCACGAGCAAACACATCGAAGCCGACGCCGCCCTGGCGGAACTGACGGGCACCTCGCAGGACTGGCTGCGCCGCTACGGATCTTCCCTGATGGGCGTCTTCGGCACTCCCCAGCGCGTGCTGGTCCGGGGCAGCGGCTGCACGGTCTGGGACGCCGACGGCAAGGAATACCTGGACCTGCTCGGCGGCATTGCCGTCAACGCGCTGGGCCACGCACATCCCTTCCTGACCTCGGTGATCAGCAGCCAGCTGGCCACCCTGGGCCACGTGTCGAATTTCTTCACCAGCCCCACGCAGGTGGCGCTGGCGGAAAAGCTGCTGCAGCTGGCCGGGGCGCCGGAGGGCTCGAAGGTCTTTTTCGCCAACTCGGGCACTGAAGCCAATGAAGCGGCGTTCAAGCTCGCCCGCCGCAACACCGGTTCCGCTGCAACCGGCGGCGCCGTGCGGCGCACCCGGATCCTTGCCCTCGACGGCGCGTTCCACGGCCGGACCCTGGGTGCGCTGGCGCTGACCGCCAAAAAGGCCTACCGGGAACCGTTTGAGCCGCTGCCCGGGGGAGTCGAGCACATCCCGTTCGGGGACGTGGACGCCCTGCACGCCGCCGTGGATGACACTGTTGCCGCCGTCTTTGTCGAGCCGATCCAGGGTGAAGCCGGGGTGCGGCCGCTGCCTGCGGGCTACCTGCAGGCAGCGCGGGAGATCACGGCCGCCGCCGGTGCGCTGCTGATCGTGGACGAAGTGCAGACCGGTATCGGCCGCACCGGACAGTGGTTCGCCTCGGAGGGTGTGCTGCCCGACGCCATGACCCTGGCCAAGGGCCTGGGCGGCGGCTTCCCGGTGGGCGCGCTGATCACCTTTGGCGAGACGGCGTCGTCGCTGCTCTCCGCCGGCCAGCACGGAACCACGTTCGGCGGAAACCCGGTGGCGACCGCCGCTTCGCTGGCGACCCTGCACGTCATCGAATCCGCCGGACTGCTGGATCAGGTCCGGGACACCGGGGCGTACCTGAGGGCCGCGCTGGCAGCGGTTGCCGGCGTTGCCGAGGTGCGCGGGGAAGGCCTGCTGATCGGCTTCGACCTAGACCGGGATATGGCCCCGGCCGCCGTGGCCGCCGCACTGGACGCCGGATTCATCATCAACTCCACCGGACCGCACACCCTGCGCCTGGCCCCGCCGCTGATCCTCACCCGAGGCCAGGCCGACTCATTTGTGAACGCACTGCCGGGGATCCTGGCCGCCGCCCGGTCCGCCGCAGAGACAGAAGGACAATCATGACCCGCCATTTCCTGGTCGACACCGACCTCACCCAGGCCGAGCAGACCGAAGTGCTGGACCTTGCCGACGCGCTGAAACAGGACCGCTACAAGTACCAGCCGTATGCCGGTGCATCGACCGGCCGCAAGACGGTGGCGGTTATTTTCGACAAGACCTCCACCCGCACCCGCGTGTCCTTTGCCGCCGGGGTGGCCGATCTCGGTGGCGTGCCGCTGATCATCGGCGCGGGGGAGTCCCAGCTCGGGCACAAGGAAAGCGTCGCGGACACCACCAAGGTGCTCGAACGCATGGTCTCCACCATCGTCTGGCGCACCTACGCGCAGTCCGGGCTGGAGGAAATGGCGGCGAATTCCGGCGTGCCCGTCATCAACGCGCTCTCCGATGACTATCATCCCTGCCAGCTGCTGGCGGACCTGATGACCATCCGCGAGCACAAGGGCGCCCTGGCCGGCCTGACCCTGACCTACCTGGGGGACTGCGCCAACAACATGGCCAACTCCTACCTGCTGGCCGGAGTCACTGCCGGCATGCACGTCCGGGTGGCCGGGCCGGTCGGCTACCTGCCCGATCCGTTGATTGTCGACGCCGCCGCGACCCGTGCCGAGGAAACCGGCGGTTCGGTAATGATCACCACCGATCCGGCTGAAGCGCTGGCCGGAGCCGACGTCGTTGCCACGGACACCTGGGTCTCCATGGGCCAGGAAGATGAAAAGGCTGCCCGCTCCGAGCTTTTCCGCGACTACGCGGTGGACGGCACAGCGATGGCGCAGGCCGCGGATGACGCCGTCGTGCTGCACTGCCTGCCGGCCTACCGCGGCTACGAAATTTCCGCAGACGTCATTGACGGACCCCAGTCAGTGGTCTGGGACGAGGCGGAAAACCGGCTGCACGCGCAGAAGGCACTGATGGTGTGGCTGATGGCGCGCTCGGGCCTGACCGGCGTTCCGGAGGGCAAATCATGAGCATGCCGGCCACCAAAACCGCACGCCAGGCGCGCATCCGCGCCCTGCTGACCGGATCCTCGGTCCGGTCCCAGGCGGAACTCGCCGCCCTGCTGGCCGACGACGGCGTCCAGGTCACCCAGGCCACGCTGTCCCGGGACCTGGTGGAACTGGGAGCGGTGCGGATGCGCGGCAAGGAAGGGGTGCTGGTGTACGCGGTGCCCTCCGAGGGCGGCGAACGCGCACCGAAGTCCGGGGTGACCCAGGAAGTCCTGGACGCCCGGCTGGCCCGGCTCTGCGGGGAACTGCTGGTCACCGCGGAGGCCTCCGGCAACATCGTGGTGCTGCGCACCCCGCCCGGCGCCGCGAACTTCCTGGCCCTGGCCATCGACCACTCGGTGATGCCGTCCATTCTGGGCACCATCGCCGGTGACGACACGGTGGTGATGGTCACCCGGGAGCCCGACGGCGGCGCCGACGTCGCGGCCCGCTTCCTGCGCATAGCGGATGAAGCCACGGCCAACGGCCAGGCTCCGGACAGCCGCATCCTGTAGCTGTCCCTCCAAAACTTTCCACCTACCTTCATCAACAAGCAGCCTGCAGAGGCTGCACCAAGCAAGAGGAGCGTATTTCGTGAGCGAACGCATTGTTCTGGCCTACTCCGGTGGCCTTGATACATCGGTGGCCATCGGCTGGATCGCCGAGGCAACAGGTGCCGAAGTTATCGCCGTGGCGGTCGACGTCGGACAGGGCGGCGAGTCCCTGGAAACCATCCGCCAGCGCGCCCTCTCCTGCGGCGCCGTCGAGGCCTATGTTGCCGATGCCCGGGACGAATTCGCCTCCGAGTACTGCATGCCGGCGCTGAAGGCCAACGGCCTGTACATGGATTCCTACCCGCTGGTTTCGGCGCTGTCCCGCCCGGTGATCGTCAAGCACCTCGTCGCAGCCGCCCGCCAGTTCGGGGCCACCACCGTGTCCCACGGCTGCACCGGCAAGGGCAATGACCAGGTCCGCTTCGAGGTCGGCATCCAGACCCTGGGCCCGGACCTGAAGTGCATCGCACCGGTCCGCGACCTGGCCCTGACCCGCGACAAGGCCATTGCCTTCGCCGAGGAAAAGAACCTGCCGATCGTCACCACCAAGAAGAACCCGTTCTCCATCGACGCCAACGTCTGGGGACGCGCCGTGGAGACCGGTTTCCTGGAAGACATCTGGAACGGCCCCACCCCGGATGTGTATGAGTACACCTCCGATCCCGCCGCCGGCCTTGCCGCCGACGAAGTGGTCATCACCTTCAAGGAAGGCATTCCGGTAGCGATCGACGGCAAGCCCGTCACCCCGCTGCAGGCCATCGAGCAGATGAACCTGCGCGCCGGTGCCCAGGGCATTGGCCGCATCGACATCGTCGAAGACCGCCTCGTGGGCATCAAGAGCCGCGAAATCTACGAAGCCCCCGGTGCCATGGCGCTGATGGCCGCCCACCGCGAGCTCGAAAACGTGACCGTGGAGCGCGAGCAGGCCCGCTTCAAGAAGACTGTTGGCCAGCGCTGGACCGAACTGGTCTACGACGGCCAGTGGTTCTCCCCGCTGAAGAAGTCCCTGGACGCCTTCATCGAGGACACCCAGAAGTACGTCTCCGGCGACATCCGCATGACGCTGGAAAGCGGCCGTGCCGTAGTGACCGGACGCCGGTCCGACACCTCGCTGTACGACTTCAACCTCGCCACCTACGACACCGGCGACAGCTTCGACCAGTCCATGGCCCGCGGCTTCATCGAGCTGTTCGGGATGTCCTCCAAGGTGGCCTCCGGCCGCGACCAGCGTGCGGCGGAAGGTAAGTAGGAATGGCTAACGGCAAGCCGCCGGTTGAACCGGCCGGAACCGCAGCTGCGGGTTCCACCGTCCAGGGTGCCCTGTGGGGCGGCCGCTTTGCAGGCGGTCCCGCCGACGCCCTCGCGGCGCTGAGCAAGTCCACCCACTTCGACTGGCGGCTTGCCGGCTATGACATTGCCGGTTCCCGGGCGCACGCCCGCGTGCTGCATACGGCCGGTCTGCTGGATGACGCGGAGCTGGACGGCATGCTCGCAGCCCTGGACGAGCTCGACGCCGATGTCCGCTCGGGTGCCTACGCCCCGGCGGAGTCCGATGAGGATGTCCACGGTTCTCTGGAACGCGGCCTGATTGAGCGTGCCGGTCCGGCGCTGGGCGGCAAGCTGCGCGCCGGCCGGTCCCGCAACGACCAGATCGCCACGCTGGGACGCATGTACCTGCGCGACCACGCCCGCATCATTGCCGCCGGTGTCCTGGCGACGGTTGATGCCCTGGTGGAGCAGTCCGAAAAGCATCTGGGGGTGGCCATGCCCGGCCGCACCCACCTGCAGCACGCCCAGCCGGTGCTGCTCAGCCACCACCTGCTGGCCCATGCCTGGGCGCTGCTGCGCGATGTGCAGCGGCTCATGGACTGGGACAAGCGGGCCGCGGTGTCCCCGTACGGTTCCGGTGCCCTGGCCGGTTCCTCGCTGGGCCTGGATCCCAACGCGGTTGCCGCCGAACTCGGGTTTGAGTCCGCCGTCTGGAACTCCATTGACGGCACCGCCTCGCGCGATGTCTATGCGGAGTTCTCCTGGGTGGCGGCCATGATCGGCGTTGACCTGTCCCGGATCAGCGAGGAAATCATCATCTGGGCCACCAAGGAGTTCTCCTTTGTGACCCTGGATGATGCCTTCTCCACCGGGTCCTCCATCATGCCGCAGAAGAAAAACCCCGATGTGGCCGAGCTGGCCCGCGGCAAGGCAGGCCGCCTGATCGGTGACCTGACCGGACTGCTGGCCACGCTCAAGGGACTGCCGCTGGCGTACAACCGGGACCTGCAGGAAGACAAGGAGCCGGTGTTCGACGCCGCAGACACCCTGGAAGTCCTGCTTCCGGCGGTCTCCGGAATGATCGCCACGCTGACGTTCAACACTGAACGCATGCAGTCCCTGGCACCGCAGGGTTTTGCCCTCGCCACGGATATTGCCGAGTGGCTGGTCCGCCAGGGGGTTCCGTTCCGCGAGGCGCATGAGCTCTCGGGTTCGGCAGTAAAGCTGGCCGAGGGCCGCGGCGCCGAGCTGTGGGACCTGACGGATGAGGACTACGCCGGCATTTCCGAGCACCTCACCCCGGAGGTCCGGACGGTGCTGAGCACCGAAGGTTCGCTGGCCAGCCGCAGCGCGCAGGGCGGCACCGCCCGGTCCGCCGTGGAGCAGCAGCTTGCCGCGCTGAAAAACGAGCTGCAGACGGCCCGCAGCTACACGGCCTAGCCCAGCTGCGCGGGGTTACGGCCCGGGGCTCAGCCTGGCTGTCGCCGGCGGCGTCGGCTGGGCAGTATCCCCAACCGGTGCCGGCACTGCCCCTGCGGAGATTTCCGCAGGGGCAGTGCCGTGTTCGGACGTGGTCCACCCGTTCCGCCGCCGGAGTTTCCACGAGCGGTCATTTGGGTGTGGTTGCGGAGGTTTCAGGCCTGCCTTTTCATGTCCCGCCGCTACCCTTGGCCCATGAGCGACTCCTTCCGGCAAATGCTGCGCGCCCTGCCCGACTTCCCGAACGACCTGCCCGCCTTCGACCCGGCCTCGGCGCCGTCCGATCCGGCCGAGCTGTTCCGTTCCTGGTTGGACCAAGCCCTCGACCTCGGAGTCCGGCAGCCGCACGCCTTCTCCCTGGCGACGGCAGATGCGGGCGGAAACATCTCCTCGAGGATGCTCATCCTGAAAGGGCTCGACGGCGACGGCTGGCACTTCGCCACCTCCCGCACCTCCCGCAAAGGCCTGGAACTGTCGGAGAACCCGCGGGCCGCCATGAATTTCTACTGGTCGGAAATGGGGCGCCAGATCCGGGTCAGCGGCGCCGTCGTGCAGCTGTCCGAGGCTGCCTCGGCGCGGGACTGGGCGGAGCGTCCGTCCGCCGACGGCAGCGCAAACCCCGAATGGCAGCTCTATGCCGTTCAGCCTCGGGAGATCGAATTCTGGCAGGCAGACCCCGGCCGCCGGCACATCCGGCACCGCTACGAGCTGTAGCCGCGGCGGCAGCCACCGACACCGGTCAACCGCGGGTTGCACGCTGCCCTGTTTCCCGGGGACTTCCGCCTAGTGTGGGTCCATGACTGGTCTCCCCGAATCTTCCCGCCCCGGTTCTTCCCCCGCCTCTTCCGCCCCGAAGCCGGCACCCCGCCCCTCGCCGCCGCAGCTCATGGCCGGCATGGAAGCGGCCGCGGCAGCCCTGCAGGAGCACATAAAAAACCTTTCGGACGACGACGTCCGTGCTCCCTCCCGGCTCCCGGACTGGACGCGCGGCCATGTGCTGGCCCATGTGGCCGGCGTCGCCGACGGCATGGCCCGCCAGCTGGAGTACGCTGCCCGCGGAGAAACGGTAGAGCTCTACGACGGCGGTGCCAATGGCCGGAACCGGGCCATAGAAGAAGGCGCGGTCCGCAGTGCCGACAGGCACCGCCAGGAACTGAACGACTCGCTGGAACGTGTGCTCGCGGCCTTCCGCGGGCTGCAGCCAGCGGACTGGAACGCCCCCATTTCCTACCGCAGCGGCGTGGTCCGGGACGGCGGCCTGGCAATGTGGCGTGAGCTGGTGATTCACCTGACCGACCTGGACGTCGGGGTCGACGCCGACACCTGGTCGCCGCAGTTCTGCGAGCACCTGTTCGGGTTCCTTGCTGCCCGCGTGCCGGCGGGAGTCCGGCTGAGGCTGCAGCCTCTCGCGCTGCCTCCGCGGGTCCTGGGCAGTTCCGCCCCGGGAGAGCCGGCCTCCACAACTATTTCGGTGAACGGCATGGCAACGGACATCGCTGCCTGGCTGGCCGGACGTACTCCCAGCCTCGGCAGCCTCCGCGCGGAAGCCGCCGCCGACGGCGTGGAACTTCCGACGCTCCTTCCCTGGCCCTCGGCGCTGCCGGCCAAGTAGCGAGAGGACCGCCTCGGCGGCGCAACGGCCCGGAAGCCTTACGGACCGTTCGCGCCGGACGCTACGCTGGAACAAGTCCAACCCGGCTGCTCCCGGACAGGAGGACATCCCATGTCGGCACGCTTCAGCGCGGCACCGGTCCCCGAGGGCCGCATTGAGAAACTCACGGACGGATACTGCGTCGCGTTCGACCGTCAGCTCGACTATCCGACGGCGCACATCTGGGACATCCTGACCAACCCCGTCAAAGTCTCGCGCTGGCTGGGACAGGTGAGGCCCGGCTGGCAGCTGGGCAAGGAATACACGCTGGACATGGAGGGCGGCAGCAACTCCGGAACCGTCCTGCAGCTTGAACCGCGTTCCAGCCTGCAGATCACCTGGGAAGACGAGCTGGGGCTGGAATCAGTCCTGGAATGGCAGGTGCTGGAAAGCGGCGGGGGAGCCCTGCTGCAGTTCCGCTCCCGGACCGACAGCCCTGATTTCCTCGCTGAAGGCAGTGCGGGGTGGCAGGGCATTTTGCACTCGTTTGCCAACGTGGCAGCAGGGCGGGACCCGGACCCGGACAGCACGGCGGACTGGCTGGCGCTGCGTGACGCCTACGCGAGGGACTTCAATGTGTCGCCGAGCATGGGGGTTGTGTCGGGCACGGGAGCCGACGCCGAGTTGGTCTTCGAGCGCTGGTACCGAGCTCCCGGCGAGGACGTGGAAGCCGCGCTCGACGCCGTCGGCCGGAGCCGGGGCATTGGCGGTGACGCGCAGCTGGCGATGGCTGCGCACGGCGAAGAAACCCGGATGGTCATCCGTGAACCCGTCCCGGAAAGCCCGGACGAGGCCGCCGGACTGCTGGCAACCTGGCATGCCGCGCTCGATTCCGTGTGCGACCGGCTCGACGGCAACACTCCGCACCCCAACTCGCACCGGCTTGCAGCGCTGCAGCGTTTCTACCGCTCCATGCTGTAGGCGCGCGTGCGCAGAACCCCGCCCCCGCACCAATTCCTCGGCGCGGGCCCGGTCTTGCTACGGTCGAAGACATGGAAGAGACAGGCGCACGATCACGGCTTGCAGTGCCGGCCACCGAGGCGGCCCGCCTCCTGCTGGGGTCCACCCTGACGCACGACGGCGGCGGGGAGCCGGTAACCGTCCGCGTCACCGAAGTGGAGGCCTACATGGGAGACGTGGACCCCGGATCACATGCCTTCCGCGGACGCACCGTCCGCAACAACACCATGTTCGGTCCGGCCGGGCACTTGTACGTGTACTTCACCTACGGAATGCACTACTGCGCCAACGTGGTCTGCGGCGAGGACGGGCAGGCCACCGGGCTCCTGCTGCGGGCGGGGGAAATCATCAACGGCCGCGAAACCGCCAGGGAACGCCGCGGCAACCCGCGCACCGACCTGGACCTGGCCCGCGGCCCGGCCCGGCTGGCACAGGCGCTGGGCATCAACCGTGCCCTGGACGGCGCCGACGTGTTCGCCGCCCCGCTGCGGCTGGAGCTGCCTGCCGCCCCGGTGCCGGAGCAGCTGGTCTCCACCGGCCCCAGGGTGGGCGTGAGCGGGCCGGGCGGCAGTATCGAATATCCCTGGCGGTTCTGGCTCACCGGGGATCCCACCGTTTCCAAGTACCGCCCCGCACAGCCGCGGCGCCGGACCGCCGCAGGAGCGACGGCGCTCCGGCCCTGAACGCACAACGGCGTTCGGGATGAGTGCCATCCCGAACGCCGCCCGTGAAGCAAGCTGTCAGGAGCGCGGAAGCGGAGCCTGTGCTGAAATGAGCTTGTTTTCCAGCAGCTCGTCCCAGAAGGCACCCGGGATTTCAGCCTTCATGGCGGCAATATCCTCCGCGACGCGTTCGGGCCGGCTGGAGCCAGGGATGACCGCAGCCACAGCGGGGTGGGCGGTGGAGAACTGCAGGGCAGCGGCCTTGAGGCTCACCCCGTGCCGGGAGGCGATGGAGGTCAGTTCAGCGATCCGTGCCTTGACCTGCGGGGGGATTTCGGCGTAGTCGAAGTAATCGCCGCCCAGCAGTGCGCCGGAGTTGAACGGTCCGCCGACCACGATGCCCACGCCCTTCTCCAGCGCAGCGGGCATCATGCGCTGCAGGGCACGCTCGTGCTGCAGCAGCGTGTACTGCGTGGCGGAGAGGCTCATGGTCGGAGCAGCCTCGTCCATGTCCATCGCCAGCTCGATGGGCTCGGTGGTGTTGACGCCGAGGCCCCACCCGTTGATGACGCCCTCGTCCTGCAGCCGGGCGAGGACCCGGAACGCGCCGGTCCTTGCCTCGTCGAACTTGCTGACCCATTCATCCCCGAGGAAATCCCGGGACGTGTCATGGATGAACACAAAGTCCAGCCGGTCCGTCTTCAGCCTGTTTAGGCTCTGCTCGATGGACCGCAGGGTCGCATCCGCGGTGTAATCCGTGGCGATCTTGTTCGAACGCCCATGGTTGAAGAGGCCGGAGCCTTTCTCCTCCTCTTCATCCAGAATCAGCCGCCCTACTTTGGTGCTCAGCGCATACTCATCGCGGTTGTACTGCGAGAGGACCTCGCCCAAGCGTGATTCCGCCAGGCCGGCTCCGTAGAAGGGCGCGGTGTCGAAGTAGCGGATGCCTGCGTTCCAGGCGGCCTCCACCGTTGCCAGCGCTTCCTCCTGGGGAATGTCGCGGAACATGTTTCCCAGCGGGGCCGTGCCGAATCCAATCTTGTTCTGAAGCACTTCGTGCAGGTTAGCCATATGTGTTGCAATCCTTGACTGTTGGTGCCGTTAGTTCCAGTGCCCTGTCCAAAGGGCACGCAACATGCCAACCGGCGCCTGCGGCCCCTTTATTCCTCCAGCCTTTCCTCCAGCCGGTTGCCCCGCTCGGCTCCACGGCCCGCCCGGAGCCGGTCCCGTGTGTGCCCCGCCCGCCGTCCGGGGGACGGCGGGCGGCGAGACAAGTGCCACAGGTGTCCGCACAGCTCGGGCCGGAGCGGATGCAGCCGGTAAGGTGGATGGGTGAAAGAAACGCCCGCGGATGCCGCACAGAACACTGAGTCAATAGCCGACACCATCGAACGCCTCGGAGCGGTTGTGCCGGACTACCCCAAGCCCGGCGTCGTCTTCCGGGACCTGACCCCCGTTTTTGCCGACGGACCGGCCTTCCGGGGTGTCGTGGACTCCCTGCTGGCCGAGTACGAAGGACGCTTTGACTACGTCGCGGGCATCGAGGCCCGCGGATTCCTCCTGGCGGCAGCCGCCGCTTATGCCGCCGGCAAGGGCGTCCTGACCGTCCGCAAGCCCGGCAAGCTGCCGCGCGAGGTGTTCTCGGAAAGCTACTCGATGGAATACAACGAGAACACGCTCGAGGTTCACCAGGACGATTTCCCCGCCGGCTCGCGGATCCTCATTCTCGACGACGTTCTCGCCACCGGCGGAACGCTCGGCGCCACGGCCCGCCTCATCGAGAAGGCCGGCGGAATTGTTGCCGGTTTCGGCGTCGTGCTCGAACTGCGCGACCTCGGCGGCCGCCGGGCACTGGACGGCTACTCCGTCCATGCCCTGACCACTTACTAAACACACTCCAGTACATGGCCGGGCGCCCCCGCAGGGCGCCCGGCTGTCGCGCACTTACGGTGCATCATGACCATCCCGGCAAGGGTCGGTTTCACCCGGCTAGCTCAATGCGTGGAAAAAGTCCAAATGCACGCTAAACTTGACGGTCTGCCTTTGCGAGAGGGAACGCGAACATGCCTGAAACGTCTTCTGCCCACCACGAGCTGGAACATGAGCGACACTATGTCGCCGGTTTGTACCAGCGACTCGATGAACTCCGCGAGGAAAAGCGCGAACAGCTGGCCCAGGTGCGGCGCAGCCACTCGGCCGGTTCACACCAGAACCGCTCCGAGCGCGACGCCTTTGCCACCATGTACGAGGACCGCCTGGCACAGCTGAATGCGGTGGATGACCGGCTCGTTTTCGGCCGGCTGGACCTCGACGACGGGGAGGAACGCTACATCGGCCGCATCGGCCTCTCCACGGAGGACCTTCAGCGGCTGATGGTCGACTGGCGGGCGCCCGAAGCGGGCACCTTCTACCAGGCCACCGCATTTGAGCGCCAGGGCGTGCGCCGCCGCCGCCACCTGATCCTCAAGGGCCGGAACGTGCAGGCCATCGAAGACGATGTGCTGGACTACACCATGCTCGAAGAGGAGGAGGCGCTGCAGGGCGAAGGCGCGCTGCTGGCAGCCCTGAATTCCAAGCGCACCGGGCAGATGTCCGACATTGTGGGCACCATTCAGGCCGAGCAGGACCGCATTATCCGTGCACCGCTGGCCGGCACCCTGGTGGTCCAGGGCGGCCCGGGCACGGGCAAGACCGCCGTCGCGCTCCACCGTGCCGCCTACCTGCTGTACACCCACCGCGAACGGCTGAAGTCGGCCGGCGTCCTGCTGGTGGGCCCCTCCAACGCCTTTATCCGTTACATCGAACGCGTGCTGCCCTCCCTGGGTGAGACCGGCGTCGTCATGTCCAGCCTCGGCCAGCTGATGCCGGGCATCAGTGCCGTGCCGGAAGAGAACGCCCACGTCGCCGAGATCAAGGGCCGGATCGGTATGGCGCAGGTGGTCGCCAACGCCGTCGCCAACCGCCAGCGCCTGGTGCTCGAACCGCGGCGGCTGAACGTCGAGGGAACCATCCTCACGCTGACGCCCAAAATGGTGCAGCGGGCGCGCGACAAGGCCCGCGCCACCGGTAAGCCGCACAACGAGGCGCGCGTGACGTTCGTCAAGATCCTGCTGCGCGAGCTCACCGAGCAGCTGACCGAGCAGCTGGAGGAATCAGCCGGCGCCGGCAACAGCACCGACCGCGCCTACCTGGCCGAAGACGTACGCAGCTCCCGCGATGTGCGCGTGGCCCTGAACCTGTGCTGGATGCCGATGACCCCGGAGAAACTGCTCTCCGAACTGTTCAGCAAGCCCGGCCACCTCGAGGCCGCTGCTCCCGGACTGAGCCCGGAGGAGCTTCGCCTGCTGCGCCGCAGCCCGGACGCGCCGTGGACCGAATCGGACATCCCGCTGCTGGACGAGGCCGCCGAGCTGCTGGGGGAGCTTGACGCCTCCGCCGGACGCGACCATGCCCTGCGCGAGGAACAGCGCAAGCGGGACCTGGCCAACGCCGAGCGCGCCATCGAGAACACTGAAGGGTTCCTCGAGGACTCCGGCGCCCACGGCATCCTGTCCGCCGAGGACCTCGCGGACCACAACACGGTGGGGGAGGCGCGCCTGACCGCAGCCGACCGCGCCGCCGTCGACCGCACCTGGGCGTTCGGGCACATCGTGGTGGACGAGGCGCAGGAACTTTCAGCGATGCAGTGGCGCCTGCTGATGCGCCGCTGCCCGCTGAAGTCCTTCACCGTCGTCGGGGACATCGCCCAGACCAGTTCCGCCGCCGGCGCCACTTCCTGGCAGCAGGCGCTGACCCCGTTCGTGGGGGACCGCTGGACGCTCGAAGAGCTGACCGTGAACTACCGCACCCCGGCGCAGATCGCCGAGGCGGCAGTACGGATGGCCAACGCTGCCGGGCTGGTCGTCTCCGCACCCAAGGCAGTCCGCGAAGGCCGCTGGGCGCCGTTCATTGACCAGGTGCCGGAGGGCGGGCTGGTAACACGCCTCATGGAGGTCCTGCCCGAGGATTTGGAAGCGCTGGAAGGCGGCCTGCTGGCCATCATTGCCGAGGAACACCACCTCGACGCCGTGCGCCGCGCAGTTGGCGCCGAGTACGGCCGGCGGCTGGGCACCGGTGCCGGCGGGATGGAACAGGACATAGTGGTGACGTCACCTCGGGAGGCCAAGGGCCTGGAGTTCGACGGCGTCGTCATTCTGGAACCTGAAGAGCTGCTGACCGCTGCGGCCGGGAAGGTCGGGGACCTGTACGTGGCGATGACCCGCCCGACGCAGCGGCTGCGTCTTATTGCCGCCGGCCCGATCCCCGCTGGCATTGTTGACGAAGAAGCCTGATATTTTGGAAACCGTGACTACTGAAACCCCAGCGGGCCTGCGCGCCCAGAAGAACGATCCGACTTTCGACAACATTTGGCAGGAACTGAAGTGGCGTGGACTGGTCCACGTATCCACTGACGAGGCCGAACTGGAGAAACTGCTCGCCGGGGATTCGATCACCTACTATTGCGGCTTCGATCCGACGGCGCCGAGCCTGCACCTGGGCAACCTGGTGCAGCTGCTGACCATGCGCCGGCTGCAGCTGGCCGGGCACCGCCCGCTGGCACTGGTGGGCGGCTCCACCGGCCTGGTGGGGGACCCGCGCCCGACGGCGGAACGCACCATGAACACCAAGGAAACCGTCTCGGAATGGGTCGGTTACCTGCAGGGACAGGTGCAGCGCTTCCTCAGCTTCGAGGGGGACAACGCCGCGCAGATGGTCAACAACCTTGACTGGACTGCACCCATGAGCGTCCTGGATTTCCTGCGGGACGTGGGCAAGCACTTCCGGGTGGGCACCATGATCAAGAAGGAGATTGTCTCCTCCCGGCTGAACTCCGACGAAGGCATTTCCTACGCCGAGTTCAGCTACCAGGTGCTCCAGGGCATGGACTACCTCGAGCTGTTCCGCAACTACAACTGCGTGCTGGAAACCGGCGGCTCCGACCAGTGGGGTAACCTCACGGCCGGCACCGAACTGGTGCGCAAGGTGGAGGGCAAGAGCGTCCACGCCATGGGCACGCCGCTGATCACCAATTCCGACGGCACCAAGTTCGGCAAGAGTGAGGGCAACGCCATCTGGCTGGACGGCAGCATGACCAGCCCGTACGCGATGTACCAGTTCTGGCTGAACACCCCCGACGCCGACGTCGTGGACCGGCTCAAGGTCTTCACCTTCCTGACGAAGGCGGAAATCGAAGAGCTGGCACGCTCCGTAGCGGAGGAGCCGCACAAGCGGGCGGCCCAGCGCCGGCTCGCGTACGACGTCACTTCGCTGATCCATGGATCAGAGGCAACAGACAAGGTGATCGCGGCTTCCGCGGCACTCTTCGGCCAGGGCGAACTCGAGGGCCTGGATGAAGACACCCTGACTGCGGCCACCGCCGAGCTCCCGCGGGTGGTTGTGGACGGCAGCAGCCTGGGCATCGTTGACCTGCTGGTGGCTTCCGGGCTTTCGGCGAGCAACTCCGCTGCGCGGCGGACCGTTGCCGAAGGCGGCGCCTACGTTAACAACCGCAAGGTCACGGATGCTGAGGCAGTGATCGGCGGCGGCGAGCTGCTGCACGGCCGGTACCTGCTGCTGCGCCGCGGGAAGCGGACTCTTGCAACCGTGGAAGTCTCCGCCGTATAGTTTTAACGGCCCGTTTGAAGGCTGGTTTCCCCTCCACCGGTTCCGGAATCTTCGGAACCTGGGGGCGGGGAGCCGGCTTTCTCCGTTCCGGGAGCATCCTTCGAAAGGAGATCCGCGGAAGGGCCGCCGGGAGGCCGGTGCAGCGTGCAGGAGGTCACACTGCGGGGGTTTGCGCCGACCGCCGAGGATGTGTAAAGTTGAGTGAGTTGCCCCGGTGAGCGCCTGACAGACACTGCGAAGTGTATCTGCAAGTGAGACTCCCGGAACCGGCAGCAAAACCCCACCACACAGCAACGGACAAGATCCGGACGCTTCGTGACGGGTTCAGCCGGACAAAACAACGCAGGACGGGAATTATCCCGAATTGCTAAAACAGTCCGGATGAAATAGAATAAAGAAACACTGCAGCGAAGAGAAGAGAAAAGAAAAACAAAACATTGTTTTTCCGAGTATTTCGGATGCATCTGTTGTTTGAGAACTCAATAGTGTGCCAAGTTTATTGATACCAATTATTTTAATTGGTTGAACTGGTTCTTCCGCCCACCCCGTGGGCGCGGAGGACTTTTTTAGCTGGTTTCGAATTTAGTGCAGGACCGTGCAGCCAATTTTCCTTGGCTCCGGCCCTGTGTCTGTAACACATTTACGGAGAGTTTGATCCTGGCTCAGGATGAACGCTGGCGGCGTGCTTAACACATGCAAGTCGAACGATGACTTTTGTGCTTGCACAAAATGATTAGTGGCGAACGGGTGAGTAACACGTGAGTAACCTGCCCTTAACTTCGGGATAAGCCTGGGAAACCGGGTCTAATACCGGATACGACGGACCACCGCATGGCGGTCCGTGGAAAGCTTGATGCGGTTTTGGATGGACTCGCGGCCTATCAGCTAGTTGGTTGGGGTAATGGCCCACCAAGGCGACGACGGGTAGCCGGCCTGAGAGGGTGACCGGCCACACTGGGACTGAGACACGGCCCAGACTCCTACGGGAGGCAGCAGTGGGGAATATTGCACAATGGGCGAAAGCCTGATGCAGCGACGCCGCGTGAGGGACGAAGGCCTTCGGGTTGTAAACCTCTTTCAGCAGGGAAGAAGCGAAAGTGACGGTACCTGCAGAAGAAGCGCCGGCTAACTACGTGCCAGCAGCCGCGGTAATACGTAGGGCGCAAGCGTTATCCGGAATTATTGGGCGTAAAGAGCTCGTAGGCGGTTTGTCGCGTCTGCTGTGAAAGCCCGGGGCTCAACCCCGGGTCTGCAGTGGGTACGGGCAGACTAGAGTGCAGTAGGGGAGACTGGAATTCCTGGTGTAGCGGTGAAATGCGCAGATATCAGGAGGAACACCGATGGCGAAGGCAGGTCTCTGGGCTGTAACTGACGCTGAGGAGCGAAAGCATGGGGAGCGAACAGGATTAGATACCCTGGTAGTCCATGCCGTAAACGTTGGGCACTAGGTGTGGGGGACATTCCACGTTTTCCGCGCCGTAGCTAACGCATTAAGTGCCCCGCCTGGGGAGTACGGCCGCAAGGCTAAAACTCAAAGGAATTGACGGGGGCCCGCACAAGCGGCGGAGCATGCGGATTAATTCGATGCAACGCGAAGAACCTTACCAAGGCTTGACATGAACCGGAAAGGCCTGGAAACAGGTCCCCCACTTGTGGCCGGTTTACAGGTGGTGCATGGTTGTCGTCAGCTCGTGTCGTGAGATGTTGGGTTAAGTCCCGCAACGAGCGCAACCCTCGTTCTATGTTGCCAGCGCGTTATGGCGGGGACTCATAGGAGACTGCCGGGGTCAACTCGGAGGAAGGTGGGGACGACGTCAAATCATCATGCCCCTTATGTCTTGGGCTTCACGCATGCTACAATGGCCGGTACAAAGGGTTGCGATACTGTGAGGTGGAGCTAATCCCAAAAAGCCGGTCTCAGTTCGGATTGAGGTCTGCAACTCGACCTCATGAAGTTGGAGTCGCTAGTAATCGCAGATCAGCAACGCTGCGGTGAATACGTTCCCGGGCCTTGTACACACCGCCCGTCAAGTCACGAAAGTTGGTAACACCCGAAGCCGGTGGCCTAACCCCCTTGTGGGGAGGGAGCCGTCGAAGGTGGGACCGGCGATTGGGACTAAGTCGTAACAAGGTAGCCGTACCGGAAGGTGCGGCTGGATCACCTCCTTTCTAAGGAGCACCTCAAGGTTGCGTGTCCTTCCACTGTGTGGGATGCGTGCTTTGCAGGAGATGCCCATATCGAAGGCGTTTGTTCTTCGGTGGGTGCTCAAGGGTGGAATATCAATAGGCAGGTGCCCGGCGTTGAGCCCGGCAGCATGAGTACGCCGTTTCTTCCCCGCTTGCGGGGGTGGACCGGTTGGAAAGGGTTGCCGGTGTTTCGAGTACCGGGTTTTACCGTTTGGCACACTGTTGGGTCCTGAGACAACAGGACCGTATGAACTGACAATCGTTATGGTTGGAAGTGGCACGGGTTCGTGTTGTTTCTGGTTGTTCCTGCGCAGACCTAAGGCTTTCACGGTGAATACGTGGGGGGTGCGGGGTGTGACGGGGTTGTTGTTTGAGAACTACATAGTGGACGCGAGCATCTTAAAATTATTAAGTGCAATTTCAGATAAACCTGGTGGATCCGGGTGCTCTTCGGGGTGCCTGGTGAGATCGTGGTTTTCTCGATAGCGATAATATTTATTGATCTTTGTGGTCAAGTTTTTAAGGGCACACGGTGGATGCCTTGGCATCAGGAGCCGAAGAAGGACGTAGGAATCTGCGATAAGCCTGGGGGAGTTGATAACCGAGCGTTGATCCCAGGATGTCCGAATGGGGAAACCCCGCCCGGCGCGCGAGTGACCGGGTGACCCGCATCTGAACACATAGGGTGCGTGGAGGGAACGTGGGGAAGTGAAACATCTCAGTACCCACAGGAAGAGAAAACAACAGTGATTCCGTTAGTAGTGGCGAGCGAACGCGGAAGAGGCTAAACCAGTGGTGTGTGATAGCCGGCGGGCGTTGCATCACTGGGGTTGCGGGACTTTCCGTACCAGTTCTGCCGGATTGGTGAAGTGAGTGCAGGTGCATAGGTGAACCGGTTTGAAAGCCGGGCCGTAGAGGGTGTTAGCCCCGTAACCGGAATGTATGCTGCCGCTTGGAGAGGATCCCAAGTAGCACGGGGCCCGAGAAATCCCGTGCGAATCTGCCAGGACCACCTGGTAAGCCTAAATACTCCCTGATGACCGATAGCGGACAAGTACCGTGAGGGAAAGGTGAAAAGTACCCCGGGAGGGGAGTGAAACAGTACCTGAAACCGTGTGCCTACAATCCGTTGGAGCAGGGCGATGCCACTTGTGGTGTTGTGCTTGTGACAGCGTGCCTTTTGAAGAATGAGCCTGCGAGTTAGTGTTACGTCGCGAGGTTAACCCGTGAGGGGAAGCCGTAGCGAAAGCGAGTCTGAACAGGGCGATGCAGTGGCGTGATCTAGACCCGAAGCGGAGTGATCTACCCATGGCCAGGTTGAAGCGCGTGTAAGAGCGCGTGGAGGACCGAACCCACTTCAGTTGAAAATGGAGGGGATGAGCTGTGGGTAGGGGTGAAAGGCCAATCAAACTCCGTGATAGCTGGTTCTCCCCGAAATGCATTTAGGTGCAGCGTTGCGTGTTTCTTACCGGAGGTAGAGCTACTGGATGGCTAATGGGCCCTACAAGGTTACTGACGTCAGCCAAACTCCGAATGCCGGTAAGTGAGAGCGCAGCAGTGAGACTGTGGGGGATAAGCTTCATAGTCGAGAGGGAAACAGCCCAGACCACCAACTAAGGCCCCTAAGCGTGTGCTAAGTGGGAAAGGATGTGGAGTTGCGAAGACAACCAGGAGGTTGGCTTAGAAGCAGCCATCCTTGAAAGAGTGCGTAATAGCTCACTGGTCAAGTGATTCCGCGCCGACAATGTAGCGGGGCTCAAGTACACCGCCGAAGTTGTGGCATTCAAATATTAGCCAAGCGGATGGTTTATCCATTTTCGTTCAAGCGTTTGGATGGGTAGGGGAGCGTCGTGTGGGCAGTGAAGTCGCGGTGTAAACCAGCGGTGGAGCCTACACGAGTGAGAATGCAGGCATGAGTAGCGAAAGACGGGTGAGAAACCCGTCCGCCGAATGATCAAGGGTTCCAGGGTCAAGCTAATCTGCCCTGGGTAAGTCGGGACCTAAGGCGAGGCCGACAGGCGTAGTCGATGGACAACGGGTTGATATTCCCGTACCGGCGAAAAACCGCCAATACTGAACGGGGGACACTAACCGCCCGATACCTGACCGGCCGCCCTTGTGGCGACCCGGTTTTTGGTGGAGCGCGGGACCTGATCCCGGGAGGTAAGCGTATTAACAGGTGTGACGCAGGAAGGTAGCCGGGCCGGGCGATGGTTGTCCTGGTCTAAGGATGTAGGGTCAGCGATAGGTAAATCCGTTGCTGTGTCTTTGATGACGATCCTGAGATCTGACGGGACCCACTTTGGTGGGAATCCGGTGATCCTATGCTGCCTAGAAAAGCATCGGCGCGAGGTTTTAGCCGCCCGTACCCCAAACCGACACAGGTGATCAGGTAGAGAATACTAAGGCGATCGAGAGAATTATGGTTAAGGAACTCGGCAAAATGCCCCCGTAACTTCGGGAGAAGGGGGGCCCCAACCTTGATGGACACTTAGCTGTCCGGAGGGGATCGGGGCCGCAGAGACCAGGGGGAAGCGACTGTTTACTAAAAACACAGGTCCGTGCGAAGTCGCAAGACGATGTATACGGACTGACTCCTGCCCGGTGCTGGAAGGTTAAGAGGACCGGTTAGCCCTTGCGGGCGAAGCTGGGAATTTAAGCCCCAGTAAACGGCGGTGGTAACTATAACCATCCTAAGGTAGCGAAATTCCTTGTCGGGTAAGTTCCGACCTGCACGAATGGAGTAACGACTTCCCCGCTGTCTCAACCATAAACTCGGCGAAATTGCAGTACGAGTAAAGATGCTCGTTACGCGCAGCAGGACGGAAAGACCCCGAGACCTTTACTATAGTTTGGTATTGATATTCGGTGTGGCTTGTGTAGGATAGGTGGGAGACTGTGAGACCCGGACGCCAGTTCGGGTGGAGTCATCGTTGAAATACCACTCTGGTCATACTGGATATCTAACTTCGGCCCGTAATCCGGGTCAGGGACAGTGCCTGATGGGTAGTTTAACTGGGGCGGTTGCCTCCTAAAGAGTAACGGAGGCGCCCAAAGGTTCCCTCAGCCTGGTTGGCAATCAGGTGGCGAGTGTAAGTGCACAAGGGAGCTTGACTGTGAGAGAGACATCTCGAGCAGGGACGAAAGTCGGGACTAGTGATCCGGCGGTACATTGTGGAATGGCCGTCGCTCAACGGATAAAAGGTACCTCGGGGATAACAGGCTGATCTTGCCCAAGAGTCCATATCGACGGCATGGTTTGGCACCTCGATGTCGGCTCGTCGCATCCTGGGGCTGGAGTAGGTCCCAAGGGTTGGGCTGTTCGCCCATTAAAGCGGTACGCGAGCTGGGTTTAGAACGTCGTGAGACAGTTCGGTCCCTATCCGCTGCGCGCGCAGGAAATTTGAGAAGGGCTGTCCTTAGTACGAGAGGACCGGGACGGACGAACCTCTGGTGTGTCAGTTGTACTGCCAAGTGCACCGCTGATTAGCTACGTTCGGATGGGATAACCGCTGAAAGCATCTAAGCGGGAAGCCCGCTTCGAGATGAGATTTCCATACACCTTGTGTGTGAGAGGCCCCCAGCCAGACCACTGGGTTGATAGGCCGGATGTGGAAGCGGGGACTAAAGACCCGTGAAGCTGACCGGTACTAATAGGCCGATAACTTACACCACACCACAATCTGGGAGGACACGACTTCAAACGGTCCTCCAAAGTATAAAGGGTTGTGTTAGATCATGTGCTGCTTGCGTCCACTATGTGGTTCCCGGATAACAAACCCGTGTGGTTTGTCACTCCTGGAACCGGCACCATCGCTCTCTTAACAGGGGGCGGGTGCCGTAGAATGAAGAATGTATTCACCTATGGGGAATGCATGCCTGACTGTTCGGCCTTTAGGGGTTGGTGGTTGGGGTGTGTTTCTTGTTGTGACCATTGTTTTCCCCTCACCCCGGGGTTTGTAGTGCCGGGGTGGTGCGGGTGGAAGGGTTACGGCGGTCATAGCGTGGGGGAAACGCCCGGTCCCATTCCGAACCCGGAAGCTAAGACCCACAGCGCCGATGGTACTGCATCCGGGAGGATGTGGGAGAGTAGGTCACCGCCGGACAATATTTCGGTTGAGAGAGTAAGGCCCCGCCATTGTTGGCGGGGCCTTACTTGTTTAACCGGGCCCCGGGTTCCTCCCCGAGACGCCTGCAGCACATCTGGGCGCTGGTACGTGCACTGACCGCCATCTCGCGGAGAGGTTGGTCACGTCTTCTGCCCTGCGGGTGACTCTCCGCGTCCAATCCCGGCGTCGTCTTCTGTCGCGGGGTTCGGCTGCCGGGTGCTGCCGAGGTGGGGAGTCTCACCTAATCAAGATAAGCATCCAGGCATGGGGAGACGATGATTGGACCAGCCTGCACTAGAATTGGCTTGTGCCCGGTTTGGGCCCCACAAACTTTTGAATCAACTTTATATATCCATAGTGACGAGCGACTGCAGTAAATTCCGTTGGTCGGCTCACGACGAGAGGAACTCACCAGCATGTCAGAGCAAAGTAACAGGGATCAGCGCGGTAGCGAAGGAAACAACGCAGCCGGCAGCAGCTCGTCAAACCGCCCGCCCACAAACGACAGGAACGCCCCCAAGCGTTTCGAGGACCGCAAGCCTTCGTTCGGAGGCCGTCCGGCTCGTGACGGCGAGCGTAAGTCATTCGGTGACCGCGGAGCGTCTTCGCAGCGTAAGCCCTACTCGAAGGACGGGAAGCCGTCCTTCAATGACCGCCCGGCACGCAGCGACGACGATCGCCGTCCCGCCCGTGACGGAGAACGTAAGCCCTTCGGCGATCGTGGAGATCGCAAGCCGTCGTTCGGTGATCGTCCGGCTCGTGATGGTGAGCGTAAGTCCTTCGGTGATCGTGGAGATCGTAAGCCGTCCTTTGGTGACCGCGGGGATCGTAAGCCGTCGTTCGGCGACCGGCCTGCACGCGGCGGCGATGATCGTCGTCCGGCTCGTGATGGTGAGCGTAAGTCCTTCGGTGATCGTGGGGCTCGTAAGCCGTCGTTCGGTGATCGTCCGGCTCGTGATGGTGAGCGTAAGTCCTTTGGTGATCGTGGAGATCGTAAGCCGTCCTTTGGTGATCGTCCGGCTCGTGATGGTGAGCGTAAGTCCTTCGGCGATCGTGGAGATCGTAAGCCGTCGTTCGGTGATCGTCCCGCCCGTGGCGGCGATGATCGTCGTCCGGCTCGTGATGGTGAGCGTAAGTCCTTCGGCGATCGTGGAGATCGCAAGCCTTCGTTCGGTGGCGACGATCGTCGTCCTCCCCGCGATGGGGACCGTAAGCCGTCGTTCGGCGACCGGCCTGCTCGTGATGGTGAGCGTAAGTCCTTCGGCGATCGTGGAGATCGTAAGCCGTCCTTTGGTGACCGCGGGGATCGTAAGCCGTCGTTCGGCGACCGGCCTGCACGCGGCGGCGATGATCGTCGTCCGGCTCGTGATGGTGAGCGTAAGTCCTTCGGCGATCGTGGAGATCGCAAGCCTTCGTTCGGTGGCGACGATCGTCGTCCTCCCCGCGATGGGGACCGTAAGCCTTCGTTCGGTGATCGTCCCGCCCGTGGCGGCGACGACCGTCGTCCGGCTCGTGATGGTGAGCGTAAGTCTTTCGGAGACCGTGGAGACCGTAAGCCGTCGTTCGGTGATCGTCCCGCCCGTGGCGGCGACGACCGTCGTCCTCCCCGCGACGGAGACCGTAAGCCGTCCTTCTCGAAGGACCGTCCGGCCCGCGGCGAGGATGCACCGGTTGTCGAGCGCAAGCACAACGCCCGCGACCTGCGCAGTGCAAACCGCCCGGACCGCGAGCGTTCACCCGAGATCGACGAGGACGTCACAGGCCAGGAACTGGACAAGGTCACCCGCGCTCAGCTGCGCGTCCTTGAGGAAGTCAGCGGTGAGTGGGTCTCCAAGCACCTGGTCATGGCAGGACGCCTGATCGACGATGAGCCCGAACTCGCCTTCCAGCACGCCCTTGCCGCCAGCCGCCGCGGCGGACGCATGGCAGCGGTCCGCGAAGCAGTAGCCCTCACGGCGTACGCTTCCGAGCACTTCGGCGAAGCGCTGCGCGAGTTCCGCACCTACCGCCGGATCAGCGGCTCCAACGCCTACCTGGCCATGATGGCCGACTGCGAACGCGGCCTCGGCCGTCCCGACCGTGCCCTGGACATCGCCCGCTCGGACGAAGCCAAGGAACTGGACATTGCAGGCCAGGTCGATATGGCCATTGTTGCCTCCGGTGCCCGCATGGACATGGAACAGTACGACGCCGCCGTGACCGCGCTGGAAATTCCGCAGCTGGACAAGAACCGCGCGTTCTCCTTCAGCCCGCGCCTGTTCCGCGCCTACGCCGATGCCTTGGAGCTGGCGGAGCGCAACGAGGAAGCCGAGCAGTGGCGCAACCGTGCGCTGCTGGCCGAGAAGGCCCTCGGCGTCGGCGACTTCGCCGAGCCGGACATCTTCGACCTGGTCGGCGACGACGAGGAGAAGCCGGCCCGCACCCGCCACGGCCGTGAAGACCGGGACGAGCAGTCCGGCCCGGAGCGCTCCGAGACCCCGTTTGCTGCTCCTGCGGAGACAGTCACGGTTGTCAACGAGATGGATCTCAGCGACGACATCGACACGCTGCCCTCTGATGAGCAGGAAGGCGTGATCGGAGTCCTCGAAACAGAGGAAGAGGATGACGACAACGCCGCCGGCCAGCACGACGACGGCAACGACAACGACGATTTCTCCGCCGACGCGCCGACCGGCGACGCTGACGAGGATCGCGCGTAGCACCATGGCGGACACATCGCTGATTGCCGGGTACGACGCCGTCCTTTCCGATCTGGACGGCGTCGTGTACGCCGGTCCGCACGCCATTGCGGGAGCCGTTGAGGCCCTGCAGCGCCTCGAGGGCGCCGGTGTGCAGCTGGCATACGTCACCAACAACGCCTCGCGTTCCTCCGAGACCGTGGCGGCGCACCTGCGCGAGCTGGGCGCCCCGGCAACAGCGGAAACCGTGTTCGGGTCGGCCCAGGCCGGCGCTGAGCTGCTGGCAGCCCAGGTGCCGGCCGGCGCCACGGTCCTCGTGACCGGCAGCGCCTGGCTCACCGAGCAGGTCCAAGAACAGGGTTTGGTGCCGGTGCACTCCGCCGATGACCGGCCCGATGCAGTCATCCAGGGATTCGATCCCGGGCTCGGCTGGAAAGACCTGGCCGAGGCAGCCTTTGCGGTGGAACGCGGCGCCGTCTGGGTTGCTACGAACACCGACATGTCCATTCCGCAGGCCCGGGGGATTGCCCCCGGAAACGGAACGCTCGTGGCCGCCGTTGCGGCAGCCACCGGCAGGACGCCGCTGGTGGCCGGCAAGCCCGAAGCCCCGCTGTTCCTGACGGCGGCCCGCCATCTGGGCTCCGAAACCCCGCTGGTTGTGGGCGACCGCCTGGACACCGATATCCTCGGCGGCAACAACGCCGGCTTTGCGACGGCGCTGGTGTTCACCGGCGTCGACACCCCGCAGACGGCACTTGCTGCCCGCACCGCGGAACGGCCCACCTACCTGCTGGCAGACCTTGACGCACTCTATGCGCCTTACCCGGACGTAAAAGCCCGGGACGGCGGATACGTCTGCGGAACCTCCACGGCCCGGGTATCCGGGGAAACCCTGGAGATTTCCGGGGACAGCAGCAATTTGGACAGCTGGCGGGCGGCCTGCGCCGCCTGGTGGAACGCGCGGCCGGACGAGGAAAGTTCCTCTGCACCCGTGCTCAGCTGGACTGTCACCCCCGGCGGATAAGCTGGTGACAAACGTCGGAGAGGGAGGGGACAGCCGCACCATGGAGAACGCAGGCGAGCAGCCCCCGGTTGGCCGCGCCTGGCCGGAGGCCGGCGCACCGACGGCGGACCCCGCGGTCAACGCAGCCCTGGAACCTTTGGTCACACTGGCTGACCTCCCCGTTGCCGGCCATCATTCCGTTTATGCGGCGCTGCACGACGGCCTGCTGGCCCAACTGAACACCGATCCCTCAGAGGAGCGCTAAGAAGTGGCAAGACTGGACCAGGAGCTGGTGGCCAGGGGGCTGGCCCGCTCCCGGACCCACGCGGCCAAGCTGATTGCTGCGGGCCGGGTGGCCCGTGCCGGCGTACTGATGGGCAAAGCGTCGGCCACCGTCAGCGGGGAAGATCCGCTTTCGGTGCTCGACGACGGCGTCCCCGACTACGTCAGCCGCGCCGGCCACAAGCTGGCCGGCGCCCTTGACGCCTTTCCCCTGGTCCGTCCCGCAGGACTCCGATGCCTGGACGCCGGAGCTTCCACCGGAGGCTTCACGGACGTCCTGCTGCGGCGGGGCGCCGAGCAGGTGGTCGCCGTCGACGTCGGACACGGCCAGCTGGTGGATGCCCTGCGCCGCGACCCCCGGGTCGATGTCCACGAGGGGCTGAACGTCCGCTATCTGGAGCACGGGCAGATCGGGGGACCGGTGGATCTGACCGTCGCCGATTTGTCCTTCATTTCCCTTACCATGGTGCTCGCTCCGCTGGCCGCGGCAACCCGCCCCGGCGGCAGTCTGCTGCTGATGGTCAAGCCGCAGTTTGAAGTGGGCCGTGAGAAGCTGGAGAAGGCCGGCGTCGTCACCGACCCCCGCAAACACCGGATGGCGGTGACCCGCGTGGTAGCTGCAGCGTTGGCTGAAAACCTCCGGGTGGCAGGCCTTGCCCGCAGCCCGTTGCCCGGGCAGAACGGCAACGTTGAGTTTTTCCTCTGGCTGCACGTTGACGGGACGGGGAAACCTGCCTCCCCGCAGTCCGGTGATGCACAGGCTGAGGCCCGCCGTTTGGTGGATGAGGCCTTTGACAGGTTTGATGGAGCCGGAACGAATGCGGCAACGGACCGCCCCGGCGGCGACGCAGGCTCCGAAGGAAGTGACCGCAGGAAACTGGCGACAGACAACTGACGACGGGGTTCCAAATAGCTCCCCAAGGGGCGGAACAGGATGTTACAGACATGAGCAGACGGATACTTGTGCTGGCCCACACCGGTCGGCAGGCTGCCATGACTGCCGCCCAGGAAGCCTGCACGCAGCTCCACGCCTCCGGCCTGATCCCGGTCATGCGCAGGCGGGACCTGGAAGACATCCAGGCCGTGTACGGCGTGCTGACCGCCCCCACCGAAATCCTTGAAGAAGACGTTGAACTCGACGGCGTGGACCTGGTCATGGTCCTGGGCGGAGACGGCACCATCCTCCGAGCCGCGGAACTGGTCCGCGGCACGGACGTCCCCCTGCTCGGAGTGAACCTCGGGCATGTTGGCTTCCTGGCGGAGAGCGAACGCGCCGACCTGGCCCAAACCGTGCACTGGGTGGTTGAACGCGCCTACACCGTCGAAGAACGCATGACCATCGATGTACGGGTCTGGTTGGGGGGCAGGCAGATTGCCCACACCTGGGCGCTGAACGAGGCCGCGATTGAAAAGTCGGACCGCCAGCGGATGCTCGAAGTGGTGGTGGAAGTTGACGCCAGGCCGATCAGTTCCTTCGGGTGCGACGGCGTGGTCCTGGCCACGCCCACCGGATCCACGGCGTACTCCTTCTCCGCCGGAGGCCCGGTGGTGTGGCCGGAAGTGGAAGCCCTGCTCATCGCGCCGATCAGCGCCCATGCCCTCTTTGCCCGGCCCCTCGTCGTCGCGCCCACCTCAATCCTGGCCGTGGAAATCCTGACCCGCACCGATGCCGCCGGCGTACTCTGGTGCGACGGACGCCGGAGTGTGGAGCTGCCGCCGGGAGCCCGGGTGGAAGTGACCCGCTCGGAGATTCCCGTCCGCCTTGCCCGCACGCATGCAACACCTTTCTCGGAGCGCCTGGTCCGCAAGTTCCAGCTGCCCACCCAGGGATGGCGCGGACCGGTTGGCGGCTCGGGGGAGTTGTCGGAGAGCGTTGAGCTCACCCGCCGGACGGCAGACAGTGGAGGGCTAAGCGCATGATCGAAGAAATCCGCATCCGCGACCTCGGCGTCATCACGGACGCCACGCTGGAACTCGGCCCAGGTTTCACCGTGGTGACCGGTGAAACGGGCGCCGGAAAAACCATGGTCATCACCGCCCTGGGCATGCTCCTCGGGGCGCGGACCGATGCCGGAGCCGTGCGCACCGGAGCCAAAGCGGCACTTGCCGAAGCCTTGGTTCGCCTGCCCCCGGACAATGCAGCGGTGGCCCGCGCCGAAGATGCGGGCGCGGAGCTGGAAACGTACGACGGCGTGACTGAGCTGATGCTCGCCCGCACCGTCAGTGCCGCCGGCCGCAGCCGTGCCCACGTGGGCGGCCGCTCCGCCCCGGTGGGAGTGCTGGCCGAGGTGGGCCAGCACCTGGTGGCCGTGCACGGACAGTCGGACCAGCTCCGGCTCAAGAGCACAGCAGCCCAGCGGGAAGCCCTGGACAAGTACGCCGGCCCGGCCCTGGCCTCAGCGCTGTCCTCCTACCAGGCGGACTATGCCCGCTGGCGCGCCGCAGTGGCCGAGCTGTCCACCCTGCGCGACCAGGCCCGGGAACGGCTGCGGGAGGCGGAATACCTCGCAGCGTCGCTGGAGGAAATCGATGCCCTGGAGCTGCTGCCGGGGGAGGACGAAATCCTCAAGACCGAAGCCACGCGGCTGAACAACTTCGAGGAACTGCGAACCGCAGCGGTGGGTGCGCACTCGGCGCTGATAGCCGGCGACTTTTCCGACGGTTCCGACGCCACCTCCCTGGTGGACAGCGCCAAACGCCAGCTGGAACTCGCCGGAGAGCACGACCCCGCCCTGGCGGACTCCGCCAAGCGCCTGGCGGAGGTCGGCTACATCCTCGCCGACATCGCCACCGAACTGGCCAGCTACAGCGCCTCCCTGGACGGGGAGGGGCCCGAACGCCTGGCAGAGGTGGAATCCCGGCGGGCGGAAATCTCCGCCCTTCTGCGCAAGTTTGCCCCCACGGTGGACGAGGTCCTTGAATGGGCCGACGCGAGCCGCATCCGCTTGGCGGAGCTGGGGGACGACAGCACGCGCATCGAGGCGCTGGAGGCGGAAATCACTGAACTGCAGGCGTCCCTGACGGCGGCTGCGGCGGAGCTGACGAAGCTGCGCACCGACGCGGCGGCAGAGCTCGCCCGGCGGGTCAGCGACGAGCTGTCCGCCCTGGCGATGGCCAATGCAAACCTGCTCATCGACGTCACCTCCGTCGAGGAGCTCACCGTCCACGGTGCCGACGCTATTACCTTCCTCCTGCAGCCGCACCCCGGAGCCCCGGCCCGGCCCCTGGGCAAGGGCGCCTCCGGCGGCGAGCTCTCCCGCGTGATGCTGGCCATCGAAGTGGTCCTCGCAGCGGTGGATCCGGTGCCGACCTTCATCTTCGACGAGGTTGACTCCGGAGTCGGGGGCAAGGCCGCCGTCGAAATCGGCCGCCGACTGGCCATGCTCGCAAAGCATGTACAGGTGATAGTGGTTACCCACCTTCCGCAGGTGGCTGCGTTTGCCGATCAGCACATCAGGGTCATCAAGATGTCAGCGACGGGGGATGATGGAAGCGGCGTCACCGCCAGTGATGTCACCGTCCTGGATGATGCCGAGCGGATCAAGGAACTTGCCAGGATGCTCGCGGGCCAGGAGGACTCCGAGTCCGCCCGGGCCCACGCCGTCGAACTCCTGGCCGCGGCGGGACACCCGCCGCATGAATAAACAGATTAATTCCAAGTGGATCTACAAAAGGTGATAGGCTCGAACTCCGTGGTGCAGCGATCAAATTCCAGGTTTCCCAAGTCGTCTTCTACGACAAAACACATCTTCGTCACCGGTGGCGTGGCGTCCTCACTCGGCAAGGGACTGACAGCGTCAAGTCTCGGCCATCTGTTGAGGTCGCGCGGCATAGCGGTGACCATGCAGAAGCTCGATCCCTATCTCAACGTGGATCCGGGCACAATGAACCCCTTCCAGCACGGTGAGGTCTTCGTCACCGACGACGGCGCCGAGACTGACCTCGACATCGGCCACTACGAGCGGTTCCTTGACGAAAGCCTTGACGGCTCCGCCAACGTAACCACCGGCCAGGTCTACTCCACGGTTATTGCCAAGGAGCGCCGCGGCGAATACCTCGGCGACACCGTTCAGGTCATCCCGCACATCACCGACGAGATCAAGCGCCGGATGCGCCTGCCCTCCGAGGCGAAGAAGACCCCCGATGTCATCATCACCGAGATTGGCGGCACGGTTGGCGACATCGAGTCCCAGCCCTTCCTGGAAGCAGCACGCCAGGTGCGCCAGGACATCGGCCGCAACAACGTCTTCTTCCTGCATGTCTCGCTGGTGCCCTACATCGGCCCGTCCCAGGAACTGAAGACCAAGCCGACGCAGCATTCCGTGGCCGCCCTGCGGTCCATCGGTATCCAGCCCGACGCCATCGTCATCCGCTCGGACCGCCCGGTGCCGGACGCCATGCGCGCCAAGATCGGCCGCATGTGCGACGTTGACGTGGACGCCGTCGTCGGCTGCCCGGATGCCCCGAGCATCTACGACATCCCGAAGACCCTTCACTCCCAGGGCCTGGACGCGTACATCGTCCAGCACCTGGACCTGAAGTTCAAGGACGTCAACTGGACCAAGTGGGACAAGCTCCTCGAGTCCGTGCACAACCCCAAGCACCACGTCGACATTGCCCTCGTGGGCAAGTACGTGGATCTGCCCGACGCCTACCTCTCCGTTACGGAAGCACTGCGCGCCGGCGGTTTCGCCAATAAGACCAAGGTCAACATCCGCTGGGTGCCCTCGGACGAATGCGCGACGCCGGAAGGTGCCGCCGAGGCGCTGGCCGGTGCCGACGCCATCTGTGTCCCCGGCGGCTTCGGCATCCGCGGCCTTGAAGGCAAGCTCGGCGCCCTGACCTACGCCCGCGAAAACATGGTGCCCACCCTGGGCCTGTGCCTTGGGCTGCAGTGCATGGTCATCGAGTACGCCCGCAACGTAGTTGGACTGGAAGGCGCGTCCTCCTCCGAGTTCGAGCCGGACACCAAGTACCCGGTCATCGCCACCATGGCGGAGCAGAAGCAGATTGTCTCCGGCGACGGCGACATGGGCGGCACCATGCGCCTGGGTCTGTGGGACGCAAAGCTTGAAGAGGGTTCCGTAGTTGCCAAGACGTACGGCAAGACGGCAGTGGCCGAGCGCCACCGCCACCGCTACGAGGTCAACAACCAGTACCGCGACCAGATTGCCGAGGCAGGCCTGTCCTTCTCCGGCACCACGGTTGACGGCGGACTGGTGGAGTTCGTTGAACTTCCGGCTGATGTGCACCCGTACTACGTCTCCACGCAGGCACACCCGGAGCTCAGCTCCCGCCCGACGCGCCCGCACCCGCTCTTCGCCGGTTTGGTGAAGGCTGCCCTGGCGCGCCAGAACGGCAAGGGCTAGCAGCATATGAGTGAGACCAGAGGGTTCGCCGACGAACGCAGTCCCCGCCGCCTGCTGAGTTCCTCCGTGGAATACACCGGGCGCGTCTGGGACGTGGTCAGCGAGAAGTTCCAGCTGACCGACGACGGCGAACCCCTGGTCCGCGACTACATCCGCCACCCCGGGGCGGTGGCCATCCTGGCCCTGAACGACGCCGGCCAGGTGCTGCTGATCAACCAGTACCGGCATCCGGTGCGGATGACGCTCTGGGAAATCCCCGCCGGGCTGCTGGACATCGACGGCGAAGATTTCCAGGTTGGCGCCGCCCGGGAGCTGGCGGAAGAGGCGGACATTATTGCCGCCGAGTGGAATGTCCTGACCGACCTGTTCCTCTCGCCCGGTTCCTCCCGTGAGGCGCTGCGCATTTACCTCGCCCGCGGAATTTCGGAAGTCCCCGAAGCGGACCGCCACGAGCGCACCCACGAGGAAGCCGAAATCCGGACCATGTGGGTTGACCTTGACGACGCCGTGGAAGCGGCGCTGCAGGGACGCCTGCACAGCCCCTCCGCCGTGGCCGGAGTCCTGGCCGCAGCGGCGGCACGGCCCTCGGGCTACGCCAACCTGCGTCCGGGCAACGCGCCCTGGCCCGAACACCACTCCCAGCACTCCACCTGGCCGCAGGGCCCCGTTCTTTAGGACTGAAGACCGCCATGGCCGCCTCCGATCAACCTGCCGGCGGACACTCTCCTGCGCCGGCGTCCCCGGCTGACCCCGGATCCCAGGCACCGGAAGTGCCCTCCAACGCGCCGTACAACGACACCGTTGCCTTCGACTTCTCTTCACTGAACAAAACGCTCCGCCTGGATTCCCCGGCCGAACTGCTGCGGGCAGCCCTTGCTGAAGACAAAGCCGCTGGGCAGGCCGGCGACGGCGCTGGTCTTCCGGACGGCGCCGGCCCGGCCTCCGACGCCGCTGCCCCTGGCCCCGCGGCGCACGGGGGTCCTCCTGCCCCGGCAGGTTCAAAGGCCCCGGGCACCGCCAAGAAGCCACCGGTACCCAAGGGCCCGTCGGCCGCGGATGAGCTGCGGGCCACCGCCGTCGGCCGCGCGATCGGCGGCTATCTACAGCACATGGCCGTGGAACGCGGACTCGCTGTGAACACGCTCGATGCGTACCGCCGCGACCTGCTGCGCTATGCCCGCTTCCTCGCGGCGCGCGGCGTCGAGGACGTTGCCCGCATTTCCCGGCACGACGTCACCGCCTTTGCCCAGTCCATCGTGGAAGGCTCAGACGGCGCCTCCGCGCTGAGCGTGCGTTCGGCCGCACGCACCGTCGTCGCCGTCCGCGGGCTGCACAAGTTTTGGGCGCTGGAGGGCCTGACGACGGCCGATCCTGCCGCTGACGTCCATCCGCCGCTGCCCGGCAAGCGGCTGCCCAAGGCCATCAGCGTCAACGAAGTCACCCGGATCCTGGAAGCAGTCTCCACTGAGACTCCTGCGGGACTGCGGGACCGGGCACTGCTGGAATTTCTGTATTCGACCGGCGCCCGTATCAGTGAGGCGGTGGGCCTGGACATCGACGATCTGTCCCTGGAGCGCATCCCGGCCAACGGTCCCGATGTCGTGCGGCTCTTCGGTAAGGGATCCAAGGAGCGCCTGGTGCCGCTGGGCTCCTATGCCGCCCGCGCACTGGACGAATACCTGGTGCGAGGCCGGCCCGCAGCGTCCGTGAAGGGCAAGGGAACTCCCGCGCTTTTCCTGAACGCCCGCGGCGGGCGCCTCAGCCGCCAAAGTGCGTGGACCATCCTGAAGAACGCGGCCGAAAAGGCACAGATCGGCCGGGACGTGTCACCGCATACGCTGCGCCACTCCTTCGCCACCCATCTGCTCGAGGGCGGCGCGGATGTCCGGGTGGTCCAGGAACTGCTGGGGCATGCCTCGGTAACCACCACGCAGGTCTACACCCTGGTGACCGCCGAGACCCTGCGCGAGGTCTACGCCGCAGCACATCCGCGGGCGCTGTAGCCCGCGTCCGGTCCCGGCCCCGAGGTCCAGTCCCGGCACTGCAGCTGAGCCCGCGGCCTCAGGTACTACTACTGCTCTGCGGCAGACGCCTTTCCCGCAGCCCTGACGACAGCGTCGAGGAACCCGGGGAACGCGGACTCCAGATCATCCCGGCGCAGAACATTCATGCGCGAGGTGCCGGAATAGTACTGGTGGATCACTCCCGCCTGCCGCAGTGCCGTGAAATGGTGCGTTGCAGTGGAGGGGTGGACGGGGAGCACAAACGAACCGCAGCTCAACTCCGTCGAGATGTCCGCCAGCTGCACGACGATGGCCAGACGGATGGGATCCGCGATGGCGTTTAGTACCCGGGCAAAGTCGAAGTCCGCCGGCTCCGGCTCGTCAGTTATTTCCCGTCGCGGCGACATTTCCTGCCTCTCATGCTCAGTTACCCGCGGTGCAGGCAGCCCCTCAAGGATAGCGCGATCCTGCGGCTGGCTCCGCATAGTTTGATGTAGGTCTATTTTGATAACGATCAAAGTAAGGGCTACGGTGGTGTCCTGCCCCGGCAGCCGACGGCTCGACGCGGCTGCCGCACCCCACAAGATGAAGGACCAACAGAATGCGCGCATGGACACTCGATGACTTTGGACTGGAGAACCTGAACCTTCGTGAGGTGGAGACCCCTTCCCCCGGGCCGCATGAAGTGCTTGTCAAGGTATCCGCCGTGTCGCTGAATTACCGGGACAAGGCCCTGGTGGACGGCATCTACGCGCCGGAGAAAATGCCGAAGGGTTTGATTGCCGGGGCTGACTCGGCAGGCACCATCGCAGCAGTGGGTCGGGACGTGACGAAGTACGCCGTGGGCGACCGCGTGACGTCCCACTTCTACTCCACCTGGCAGGACGGCCCCTGGCTGCCGGTCTATGCGGACTTCCAGCTTGGAGGTCCGCTCAACGGCGGCCTGGCCGAGTACCAAGTTCTCAATGAGGACAGCGTCGTTCCGACACCCCGGAACATGACCGACGTCGAAGCCTCCACGCTGCCGATCGCCGCGCTGACGCCTTGGTTTGCCATGCGCGAATACCGGAACCTGAAAGCCGGCGACTCGGTCCTGGTTCAGGGCACCGGCGGCGTCTCCATTTTTGCGATCCAGCTCGCCTCGGCCATGGGTGCCCGCGTCATTGTCACCTCCAGCAGCGATGAAAAGCTGCTTCGTGCCCGGGAACTGGGTGCCACCGACACCATCAACTACCGCACCACTCCGGATTGGGCCGATGCCGTTCTGGAGCTCACCGGCGGCGAGGGCGTAGATGTCGTCTTGGACGTAGTGGGAGGCAACGGGCTGCGCGATTCCGTGCGTGCGGCAAAGGGCAACGGCCTGGTTGCCGTCATCGGATTCCTTGACGGTCAGAGCACCACGCTGGACCTGATGGACGTGATCTGGCATCAGACGCAGATTCAGGGGATCGCAGTCGGGCACCGGCGATCCTTCAACAACCTTGTCCGGTTCCTCGACGAGCATGCCATCCAGCCCGTAGTGGACTCGGTCTTTAACTTCGAGGACAGTCCGCGCGCCTACAAAAAGCTGGCTGAGGGTGCGTTCGGCAAGATCGTCATCCAGGTCTCCTAACCTTCGGCCCCGTCCCGTGCCGCCCGTAGCGGGGCGGACGGGGCGGACAGTGCCCGGCAGGGCCGGGGCGGCGGTAGATTTGGAGGTATGCTCCGACACTCCCTCGTCTCGCCCGTGGTCCTGTGCTTTCTGATGCGCGAGACCCCGGACCGGGGCGCCGAAGTTTTGATGGGACTGAAGCAGACCGGCTTCGGCGTCGGTCGAATTGTGACCCTGGGCGGGCACGTTGAGCCGGGGGAGACCCCGGCACAGGCGGCCGTACGCGAGGTCTTTGAGGAATCCGGCGTCACGCTCACCGAGGACAACCTGGAGCATGCCGGAACCATCGAGTTTATTTTTCCGGGCCGCCCGGAATGGGATATGTCCACCGTGGTGTTCCGGGCCCGGACCTGGACCGGGGAGCCGGAACCGTCCGAGGAGATCGCTCCCGCCTGGTATCCGGTGGACGGCGTTCCCTACCCGCAGATGTGGCCGGACTCGGCCCTGTGGATGCCCGAGGTCCTCGCCGGACGCGACTTTAACGCCGTCGTCACCCTGGCCGCCGACAACGAGAGCGTCGCCGGCATCGTTTTCTCCTAGAAGGTCTGCACGGGTTCCCACTCTCTGGGGCTGGCGGTGCGTATGTGACCACGGGAGCCCCGCAGCACAACAAAGGACGGGAACGGGTGCGCTAGCTCCGGGCCGGGCCCAGCCGGACCGCTGCACGGCTGTCCGCCGCCGCCTCCGCGGCTGCGGTCGCCTTGGCCAGGCCGACGGCGGGCATGCCCACGTACATCGATTCGGCGCGGTCCACTACATATGTCTCATGCCAGATTCCCACTCCGCCCGGAGATTTCCGGGCCGCCCGGTTGAAGGCCGCCCAGGCGGGCCGGTGCTCGGCGTCGGTCCGGCCGGCATACGCGTACAGTTGCTCGGCGCTCTTCCAATGCTGGATTACCAGCGGGCCGCCGGCGCCGATCGTGATCCGGTAGCCCAGCAGCCCGGAATCCGGTTCGGCGGAGAGCTCGGCCAGCATCCGCGGCATGGCGGCGAAGGCGGGCAGCCACAGGTCGGGCCGCCACGGACGGTTGATCCGCATGCCGATGAGGAAGACCACGAGCGGGCCGTCGTGCACATGGGTCATCCGGTGCGGAACGATGCGAGCCATGACGGCTCCTTCCGGGGTGGATAGTGATGGTATCCAAGGTAGAGAGTTACACTATCCAGCACAAGGGGGTGCTGATGAGAATTTCAGAGCTGGCTGCGCAGACGGACATTTCCGTGGCCACGATTAAGTACTATCTGCGGTCGGGCCTGCTGCACGAGGGGCGGCTGACGGCTCCGCGGCAGGCCGAATACGACGCCGGACATGTCTCGCGCCTGCGGCTGATCCGAGCCCTGCTGGGCCCGGGCGACCTGTCGGTTGCCGCCGCCGGAAAAGTCCTGGAACAGTTGGACAACCCGCCGGACTCGGCCCACAACCTGCTGGGCGCGGCACACCACGCCGTGGGTTCCTTTCCCGAAGTCGAGGGCGGCCATCCGCGGGCCGACGCACTCCTGGAAGCCTGGGGCTGGCGGATTGATCCTGAGGACAACGATGCCAGGTCGCGGCTGGAACTGGCGCTGCGCGGGCTGGAAGACGCCGGGTTTGAGCCGGCCGAGGGTTTTCTGGACATGTATGCGGCCGCCATGCAGGACGTGGCGTCGCGGGAACTGGAGCGGGTGCCCTTTGACACTCCGGCGGACGCCCTGCGGTACGTCGTGCTGGGGACGGTCCTGATTGAGCCGCTGCTGCTGGCGCTGCGCAGGCTGGCCCACCAGGACGCGTCAAACCGAATTTTTTCTGCCGTTCCCGCTCCGGCGCAACCACACTCAGATTCAGAGCCGGACGCAGAGCCGACCCCGCCGGGCCGGGCCGCCGAAAGTACCGCGCCGGACCTGAACGCAGAGCGGACCCCGGAGTAGGCGGCTTGTTTCCTGCGAGTTCTACGAGCGGGAAATTTCGTTGCCGCCGTTCCGGGGCCCGCGGGGCGCACAGCGCCCGCCGCAGAAATTCCTGCGGCGGGCGCTGTGCTGTTGAACGGCCGAAGCTTAGCCCAGGTGCCGTTCCTCGGGGCCGTCGTAGGCGCTGAGGGGACGGATCAGGGAGTTGGCCTCCAGCTGTTCCATGATGTGCGCGGTCCAGCCGGTGATCCGGGCGGCCACGAACAGCGGCGTGAAGGTGGGCGTGTCAAAGCCCATCAGGTGGTACACCGGGCCGGCCGGGTAATCCAGGTTGGGCAGGATGTTCTTCCGCTCGCCCATGGCCGATTCCAGCGCTGTGTACAGCTCGCCCAGGTCCGGACGGTCGTAGTGCTTGACCATGTTGTCCAGGGCGGCCTTCATGGTGGGTACCCGCGAGTCGCCGTTCTTGTACACGCGGTGGCCGAAGCCCATGATCTTCTTTTTGTCCGCCAGTGCGGCGTCCAGCCAGCCGGCTGCGTGCCCGGCGACGTCGCCCTCGCCCGCGCTGGCCGCAATCTCCTCGAACGTGTGCATCACTGCCTCGTTGGCGCCGCCGTGCAGCGGGCCCTTGAGTGCACCAATGGCCCCGGTGACCGCGGAGTGCAGGTCCGCGAGCGTGGAGGTAATGACGCGGCCGGTGAACGTGGAGGCGTTGAAGGAGTGCTCCGCGTACAGGATCATCGAGACGTTGAACGCCTCCACCACCTCGGGGGCCGCTTCTTCGCCGAAGGTCATCCACAGGAAGTTCGCGGAGTAGCCCAGGTCGTCCCGGGGCTCCACCACATCTTCGCCGCGCCGGCGGCGCTGGTCATAGGCGACGACGGCGGGCATCGCCGCAAACAGGCTGACCGACTTTTCCATGTTGGCCTGCAGCGAGGAATCGTCCGCCTTCCCATGCTGAGCACCAAGCACGGAGGCCGCCGTGCGGCAGACATCCATCGGATGGCACGTGAGCGGCAGTGCATCAATGACTGCCTTCATCTCGGGGGAGAGGGCACGCTGGCTCCGCTCAGCGTCGCTGAACTCGGCCAGTTCCCCGGCGGTGGGCAGCTCGCCGTTCCAGAGCAGGTAGGCAACCTCTTCGAAGCTGCAGTGCGCTGCCAGCTCCTGCACCGGATAGCCGCGGTAAAGCAGCGAATTGGTTTCCGGATTTACCTTGGAGATCTTGGTCGTGTCAACGAGGACACCGGCCAGCCCCTTGTGGATCTGCTCATCTGTCATAACGAAAGACTCCTTTGTCGCGGTGGTGTAGCTGCGGTGATTTTTGCGGCTGCGCTAGTGCTGGCCCGGGACCTGAAAGTTGAAGACGGAAGTGTCGAAGCGGTTATAGGCTTCATAATCCACCAGATCGTACAAACGTGCACGCGTCAGCATGTTCGGGACATCCTCCTGCTGGGTGCCCTTGGCCTTGATCGTGTCCAGGGTGCGCTCGGCGGCTCCCATGGCGCTGCGCAGCAGGGTGACCGGATAGATCACCATATTCACGCCCACCGACGCCAGCTCCTCGTAGCTGAAAAGGTCGCTCTTGCCGAATTCGGTCATGTTGGCCAGGATCGGCACGTCGACGGCGGCGCGCATCGCTGCGAACTCCTCCAGTGACTTCATGGCCTCGGGGAAGATGGCGTCGGCACCGGCGTCGACCAGGGCGCGGGCACGGTCCTGGGCGGCTTCGAGGCCGTCCACGGCGCGGATGTCGGTGCGGGCCATGATCAGGAAGTTCGGATCGCGGCGGGCATCGGCTGCGGCGCGGATCCGCTTGGTGGCGGTGTCCAGGTCCACAACGTTCTTGCCGTCCAGATGGCCGCAGCGCTTGGGGTTGAACTGGTCTTCAATGTGGCAGCCGGCCAGGCCGGCGTTCTCCAGCTCCTGGATGGAGCGGGCCACGTTCATCGGCTCGCCGAATCCGGTGTCCGCGTCCACGATGGCCGGCAGGTCCGTCATCCGGGCAATCTGCCCGGCACGGGTGGCCACCTCGGTGAGGGTGGTCAGGCCGATGTCGGGCAGGCCCAGGTCATTGGCCAGGACCGCACCGGAGATGTAGACGCCGTCGAACCCTTTTTCCTCAATCAGGCGTGCCGAGAGCGGGTTGAAGGCGCCCGGGAACTGCTGGAGCGTGCCGGAGGCCAGACCTTCGCGGAAGGCGATGCGCTTGGCTTCGGGGGTTACGGAGGAGTACAGCATGTTAGAAGAGTCCCTTCGGGGCGTTGGCCGGGTCGATGACGCCGTCGGCTGCGGTGATGTTCAGGGCATCCAGTTCGCCGGCGGCCAGTTCGGGCAGGCGCTGGACCGTGGTCAGGAAGCGTTCGATCTCTTCCTCGGAGACCAGGCCGGCGGCCAGGGTGCGGAACTTGTTGATGTACTGCTCGCGGGCAAACGGCTTGGCGCCCAGCGGATGGGCGTCGGCGACGGCGATCTCATCCGTGATCTCGGTGCCGTCGGTCAGGATGATCGTCACGCGGCCGCCGAAGGCCTTCTCATTGATGTCCAGCGAGTGGTAGCGGCGGGTCCATTCCGGATCCTCCACGGTGGTGACCTTGTGCCACAGCTCCACGGTGTCCGGACGGCCGGCGCGCTCGGGGGCGTAGGAATCCACGTGGTGCCAGGCGCCGTCCTGCAGGGCGACGGTGAAGATGTACGGGATGGAGTGGTCCAGCGTTTCGCGCGAAGCGGTGGGATCGTACTTCTGCGGGTCGTTGGCGCC
Organism: Arthrobacter sp. Z1-15; assembly: GCF_054792395.1. NCBI lineage: Bacteria > Bacillati > Actinomycetota > Actinomycetes > Micrococcales > Micrococcaceae > Arthrobacter > Arthrobacter sp. Z1-15. Next base: position 1,340,778 of record NZ_CP096454.1, read on the forward strand.
GGAGCCAATCACGTAATGCGTGTGGTGCGAGGTGGCAATCAGCACGCTGGCGACCTTGGAGGCGTCGGCGGCTTCGGGGTGCTCGCGGTGGATCTTCCGGGCCAGGTCGATCCAGGCCTGGGCCTGGTACTCGGCGGAGTGTTCCTTGGTGTAGGTGTCCAGGATGGCGCGCTTGGCTTCCCCGGCCTCGGGCAGCGGGACTTCGTAGGCGGCGTCGGGACCGTCCAGCATCCAGGCGATGACGCCGTCTTCACCCTCGTAAATGGGGGTGGGGGAGGTCTGGCCGCGCATCGCGCGGTCCACGGCTTCCACGGCCATCTTGCCGGCGAACGCCGGGGCGTGCGCCTTCCAGGTGGAGATCTCGCCCTTGCGGGACTGCCGGGTGGCGGTGGTGGTGTGCAGGGCCTGGCCCACGGCCTGGAAGATGGTCTCGACGTCGAGGCCCAGCAGGGTGCCGATGCCGGCGGCGGCGGACGGGCCGAGGTGGGCCACGTGGTCGATCTTGTGCTTGTGCAGGCAAATGGCCTTGACCAGGTCCACCTGGATTTCGTAGCCGGTGGCGATACCGCGGATCAGGTCCGCGCCCGAGGCACCGGTGTGCTGTGCGACGGCGAGCAGCGGCGGAATGTTGTCGCCGGGGTGGGAGTACTCCGCGGCGAGGAAGGTGTCGTGGTAATCCAGCTCGCGCACGGCCACGCCGTTGGCCCAGGCGGCCCACTCCGGAGAGGTCTTCTCCTCAACGCCGAAGACGGCGGAGCCCTTGCCGTTGGCGGAGGGGGAGAAGGACAGCGCCTGGGCGCGGGCGGCGACGATGGGCGCGCGGTTCAGGGACGCAATGGCCACCGACGCGTTGTCGATGATGCGGTTGATGACCATGTCCGTGACATCGTCGGTCACGGCGACGGGGTCGGCGGCGACCTCCGCAATCTTGTAGGCCAGCTGGTCTTCGCGGGCCAGGTTCTCATCGCTGCGGTGGACCCGCACCTTGTGGAGATTCATGTTGTGTCCTTTCGGGACGGTCAGGGGTTTCAGAAGAAAGTTCGAGGGCCCGGCAGCAGCTAGGCGGCACGGGCTGCCAGGGGCACGGAAAAGTGCGGGCTCAGCCCGGAGGGCCGGTGGCCGCCAGGAAATGCTCCAGGCTCTTGTGCAGGTGCACGGAGGTGGCGGCAGCGGCCAGCGCGGGGTCCCGGGCTGCGATCGCTGCGGCAATGGTGGCGTGTTCACCGGCGGTGGCCAGCAGCCGTTCGGGGTTGTCCTTGGCCAGGCGGCGGACGCGGGCCAGATGCAGCCGCACGTTTGCCAGTGCCTGGGTGAGGTAGGTGTTGGCGGCGGCCGCGTCAATGGCTTCGTCCAGCCGGGCCACCAAAGTGTAGTAGCCGGAGCGGGTGGGATCAGCGCCGGCGGTGTCCTGCACAATCAGGCCCGCGGCATTCTCAAACTCCCGCCGCAGTGCGATGAACGCTTCCGGGTCTCCGCGCAGCGCCGCCAGGGACGCCGCCTTGCATTCCAGGGCCTGGCGGAGTTCAAACAGATCGCTGACGGTCTGCGGGGAGATGGAGGTGACGACGACGCCGCGGCCGTTGTGCGGTGCAGCGAGCCCGTCCGCGGTGAGCCTGCTGATCGCCTCGCGCAGCGGAGTGCGGGAAATGCCGAGGCGCTGGGACTGTTCCACTTCGGCAAGCACCGTCCCGGGCAGCAGGCGTCCGGTCACGATGTCCTCGCGGAGCGCCCGGTAGGCGCGGTCGCTTGCCCTCATGGTGCTCCTCTCCCGCTGCGGCCGCATCTGCAGGCCGAAAAGAATTGTGATGTGCCTCATTAGTGTATACACAGCACCGCTTTTTCCAAACCAATTCCGGAAACTCCCAGCCATCACGGGAGGTCATGTATACACACCAGTGTTGTGACCTGCCCGTCGGCTGCCCTAGGGTGATGGCTATCACATCCGAATCGAGGAGGATTCATGAGCTCTGGCCTGGATGCAGGAAATGGAACAGCAGAGGCCGCACCCGTCGGCCCGGCAGGTACGGCAGCAGGCACGGGCACGGATGCGGGAGCGGACGCCGGCGGTGCCGGCGGACGTTATGCGCAGGCCTACGCCCGCAGCGTCGAGGATCCCGAAGGGTTCTGGCTGGAGGCCGCCTCGCTGGTGGACTGGGACTCCGCGCCGCAGCAGGCCCTGGACGGGTCCGCGGCTCCGCTGTACCGGTGGTTCCCCGACGGGATGCTGAACACGAGCTTCAATGCCCTGGACCGGCACGTGGCCGCCGGGCGGGGCGGTGCGGCTGCCCTCATTTATGATTCCGCGATGCTCGGCACCGCCAGGACCTATACCTACAGCGAGCTGCTGGCCGAGGTGGAGACCTTTGCCGGAGTACTCCGCGGCCTCGGCGTGGAAGCCGGGGACCGGGTCATCATCTACCTGCCGATGATTCCGCAGGCCGTCATCGCGATGCTTGCCGCAGCCCGGATCGGTGCGGTCCACTCGGTGGTCTTCGGCGGCTTCGCTCCCAAGGAGCTGGCGGCCAGGATCGACGACGCGCGTCCCGCCGTCGTCGTCACCGCCAGCGGCGGGCTGGAACCGAAACGCGCGGTGGAGTACCTGCCCAATGTGGCCGACGCGCTCGCCGCCGCCACCCACACGGTGAACCATGTGGTGGTTGCCGCCCGGAACGGCTTTGAGCACAGCCTCGAGGAATATGACGGTGCGGACGGCGCCGTCTGGCATGACTGGGACGTGCTCGCAGCTGCTGCATCACCTGCCGGTCCGGTCTCCGTTGCCGCCACCGATCCGCTGTACATCCTGTACACTTCCGGCACCACCGGAGCTCCCAAGGGTGTGGTCCGGGACAACGGCTCGCACGCCGTCGCCCTGGCATGGTCGATGCGCAACATCTATGACGTCGGCCCCGGCCAGGTGATGTGGACCGCCTCCGACGTCGGCTGGGTGGTGGGCCATTCCTACATTGTGTACGCGCCGCTGCTCGCCGGAGCGACAACGGTGCTGTATGAGGGCAAGCCCGTGGGCACGCCCGACGCCGGGGCGTTCTGGCGCGTGGCGGGCCAGCACTCCGTTGACGTCCTCTTCACGGCACCCACCGCGCTGCGGGCAATCCGCAAGGCAGATCCCGAGGCCGCGCTGGTGGCGGACTATGACCTCTCGCGGTTGCGGACACTGTTTGTCGCGGGGGAGCGGCTGGATCCGGAGACGTTCTCCTGGGCCGGCCGGGCGCTGGACATTCCGGTGGTGGATCACTGGTGGCAGACGGAGACGGGCTGGGCGATCTGCGCCAATCCGCTGGGCCTGGAGCAGCTCTCGATCAAGGCCGGCTCCGCCACCGTTCCGGTGCCGGGTTTTTCGCTGGCCATCGTGGACGGCGAGGGTGTGGAGGTTCCTCGGGGCGAGGAGGGAAACATCGTGCTGCGGCTCCCGCTGCCGCCGGGCACGCTGACCACGCTGTGGGGCAGCGATGACCGGTTCCGGTCCTCGTACCTGGAGATCTTCGAAGGCTGCTACACCACCGGTGACTCCGGCTACGTGGATGAGGACGGCTACGTATTCATCATGGGCCGGACCGACGACGTCATCAACGTCTCCGGGCACCGGCTCTCCACCGGCGCGATGGAACAGATTGTGGCAACCCATCCCGCAGTGGCCGAGTGCGCCGTGATCGGGGTGGCCGATTCCCTCAAGGGGCAGCGCCCGTGCGGTTACGTGGTGCTGAAATCCGGGTCGGAACTGGGCGCGGATGAGCTGCGGGCGGACCTGGTGAAGCTGGTGCGCGAATCCATCGGCCCGGTGGCCGACTTCAAGGACGTACAGGTGGTGGACGCCCTGCCCAAGACCCGCTCGGGCAAGATCCTGCGCAAGACGATGCGCCAGATCGCCGACGGCGACGCCTATACCGTGCCGTCGACCATCGAGGATCCTGCCGTGATCGAGGCGCTGGTGCCGCTGCTGCGTCCCGGGTCCTGATCACAGCCGGTCGGAATCCAGTAGCGGCGCTTGCCGTGGCCGGTGCCTTCAAAAACGCCGCCGTTTTTCTCGATGGTCGCCCGGGAAGCGGCATTGTCTTCGTCGCAGGTAAGCAGGACCGAGGGCACCGCCAGCTCCCGGGCAATGGCCAGGGCTTTCTTCAGGGCTTCGGCGGCATGGCCCCTGCGGCGCGCGGAAGGCCTGACGCTGTAACCGATGTGCCCGCCCTCGCGGCGGAGGAAATCGTTGAGTTCATGGCGAATCGCCAAAGACCCTACGATGGTCCGCCCGTCGGCAATCCACAGGTAGGTGCAGGGAACGTACCCGGGTTTCCGCGGGGTTTCGGGCAGGGCGTCCGCCACGAGTCCGGCAACGAAGCGGCGGAACGTCTTCGGATCCCTGAGGGTGTCCAGGGGCCAGTCTTCGCTGCCGGAACCGTTGCGGCGGGAGTCCCGGAAGTCCGCGGCGCACTCAAGCCAGGAACGCTGGTAGGCCGCGTCCGGGCGCACAAGGGTAATCATCCGGAAATCGTAGCCGCCATGCTCCCCGGATCGCGGACCCGCGCCAGCGAGCCGGTGTCACTGCCTCAATCCGTCCCTATGGTGCTGCTGCGCCGCTCTAGGAACAGCGACTCTAGGAACAGCGACGAGCCGGAGCCCGCTCAAATGTCATGAATCGAAGGTGTCCCAGCCGGGCATCGGCTTTCAGGTTGCCGCCCTGCGGCGACTCCGGCCGCATAAATGGCCCGCGCCTCCGGCCGGTCCGACGCCGGAAGGGGGGCGCACGAGGAAGATCCCGCCGCTCTTTGAAGCGGGGGGGCTGCTCACCGGGGAGAAAGCACCGCAGCGGCGCGTTCCAGTGCACCCGGGACAATGGAGTAGTACGCCCAGACGCCGCGCTTCTCGCGGTGCAGGATGCCGGCGTCCACGAGGATCTTCAGGTGGTGGGAGACCGTGGGCTGGCCCAGCCCGATCGGCTCGGTGAGGTCGCAGACGCACGCTTCCTTGTTTTCCTGCGCGGCGATCAGCGACACCAGGCGCAGCCGGGTCGGCTCGGCCACGGCCTTGAGCAGCCGGGCGAACCGCTGGGCATCGTCAACGCTCAAGGCTTCGGAGGTCAGCGGCGTGCAGCAGGCATCGGTGTCTGGAGCGGGAACTGTCCGGGCAGTAGTCACCCGCCTATTATGCACATATTGACAGCCGTCGATATATCCCCGGATACTGAGCATCGAAAGATATCGATGTTTCCGCTGTCGATTGTCCCTTCCAGGTCCTGCGCCGAGGAGCTTTGTGAGTACATCCACCGCACCACCCGATACCGGGCAGGTCACCGCCCGGCTCTCCACCCTTGACCGCTTCCTGCCGGTGTGGATTATCGCCGCGATGGCTGCCGGCCTGCTGCTGGGGCGGCTGGTTCCCGGCATTGGTCCGGCACTGGACTCGGTGAAGATCTCCAACGTGTCGTTGCCCATCGCCGTCGGCCTGCTGGTGATGATGTATCCGGTGCTGGCCAAGGTCCGCTATAACGAGACCCGTGCAGTGGTGGCCGACCGGAAGCTGATGATTACCTCCCTGGTGCTGAACTGGGTGGCCGCGCCGGCGTTCATGTTTGCGCTGGCTTGGATCTTCCTGCCGGACCTGCCCGAGTACCGGACCGGGCTGATCATCGTGGGGCTGGCCCGCTGCATCGCCATGGTGATGATCTGGAATGACCTGGCCTGCGGGGACCGCGAGGCCGCCGCCGTGCTGGTGGCCATCAACTCCGTTTTCCAGGTCCTCGCCTTCGGCGCGCTGGGCTGGTTCTACCTGCAGGTCCTGCCCGGCTGGCTTGGGCTGCAAACAACCAGCGCGGAGTTCTCCTTCTGGTCCATCACCGCCAGTGTCCTGGTCTTCCTGGGCATCCCGCTGCTCGCGGGCTTCCTGACCCGCGTCCTGGGGGAAAAGGCGAAGGGCCGCGACTGGTACGAAAGCACGTTCCTGCCGAAGCTGGGCCCGTGGGCGCTTTACGGCCTGCTGTTCACTATCATGCTGCTCTTCGCCCTGCAGGGGGACGAGATCACCTCGAACCCGGGGGACGTGGCACGGATCGCCCTGCCGCTGCTGGTCTACTTCATCGTGGTGTTCGGCGCCGGCATGGTTCTGGGCAAAGTCCTGAACCTGGGGTATCCGCGCACCACCACGCTGGCGTTCACGGCTGCCGGCAACAACTTCGAACTGGCCATCGCCGTTGCCATCGGCACCTACGGCGTGACCTCCGGGCAGGCGCTCGCCGGCGTCGTCGGCCCCCTGATCGAGGTCCCCGTCCTGGTGGCCCTGGTGTACGCCGCACTGTGGGCGCAAAAGAGATACTGGCCCGCAACTGCCGTTCCTGCCGTTCCCGCCGCAACTCGGCCTGCCGCAACTCGGCCTGCCGCAACACCGGAAGAGATGAACCGATGACCTCTACTGAAGCACCAGCGAAGCCCTCCGTCCTGTTTGTCTGCATCCACAACGCAGGGCGCTCGCAGATGGCGGCCGCCTATCTGCGCACGCTCGGCGAAGGCCGGATCGAGGTCCGCTCCGCCGGATCCGCACCCGCCGATTCCGTCAACCCCGCCGCCGTGGCAGCCATGGCCGAAGACGGCATCGACATGTCCGCCGAGCTGCCCAAGGTCCTCACCACCGAGGCCGTGCAGGAGTCCGACGTCGTCATCACCATGGGCTGCGGCGACGCCTGCCCGATCTTCCCCGGCAAGCGCTACGAGGACTGGAAACTGGACGACCCGGCCGGGCAGGGCGTGGACGCCGTCCGCCCCATCCGTGACGACATCAAGGGACGAATCACCGCCCTGATCGCCGACCTGCTGCCGGCCAGCTAAACCACCCGCCCCCTTTCGTCGAGAGAGAACCCCATGCCTGAGAACACTGAAGCCGGACTGTCCGCACTTCCCGTCGCCGTGATCGGCTCCGGCCCGGTTGGACTGGCTGCGGCGGCACACCTGCTCGAACGCGGCCTGACGCCCCTCATCTTCGAGGCCGGGAACGCTCCGGCCGCCGCGGTCAGCGCCTGGGGACACGTCCGCCTGTTCTCGCCCTGGCAGTACGACGTCGACGCCGCCGCCCGCCGCCTGCTCACAGCCGCCGGCTGGCGGGAACCGGACGCCGACGTCCTGCCCACCGGCGCCGAGCTCGTTGAGCACTACCTCCGGCCGCTGGCTTCGCTTCCCGCGGTCCGGGACGCCCTGCACACCTCCTGCGAAGTCCTCGCCGTGAGCCGCGAAGGCCTGGACAAGACGCGCACCGGCGGACGGGACAAGGTTCCGTTCCTGGTCCGTGTCCGCGATGCCGACGGGACGATCACGGATCACCGGGTCCGGGCGGTCATTGACGCGTCCGGAACGTGGAGCACTCCGAACCCGCTCGGACAGTCCGGACTTCCGGCACCGGGCGAAGCCGACGCCTATGCGGCCGGCCTCATCACGCCCCCGCTGCCCGATGTCACGGGCCGGGACCGTGCGCGCTTTGCCGGCAAACACGTCCTGGTGGTCGGGGCCGGACACTCTGCGGCCAACACCCTGCTGGCCCTCGGCGAGCTCGCTGAGCAGGAGCCCGGCACCCGGATCAGCTGGGCGATCCGACGCGCCTCCGCTGCCGGCGTCTACGGCGGGGGTGACCTCGACGGGCTGCCCGCGCGCGGAGCCCTCGGCAGCCGGCTGCGCGGCCTGGTGGAGGGCGGACGCATTGAACTGCACACCTCCTTCACCATCACCGGTTTCAAGAGCGCCGAGTCCCTTTCCGTTGCAGGGGCCACCCCCTCCGGCGAAACCCAGCTGGCAGTGGACCTGCTGGTCCCGGCCACCGGGTTCCGCCCGAACCTGGATATGCTCCGCGAGATCCGCCTCGACCTCGACCCTGCCGTGGAGGCACCGCGGGCCCTCGGTCCGCTCATCGACCCCGAATTCCACAGCTGCGGCACGGTGGAGCCGCACGGCGCCAGGCTCCTGTCCCACCCCGAAAAGGACTTCTACGTCACGGGGATGAAATCCTACGGACGGGCACCCACCTTCCTGATGGCCACCGGCTACGAGCAGGTCCGCTCCATCGCCGCGGCCCTCGCCGGTGATCAGAAGGCGGCCGACGACGTGCAGCTGGTCCTGCCCGAAACCGGCGTCTGCTCCACGGATCTGGGCGGCAGCTGCGACACCGACGCCGCGGCATCCGGGCAGGGCGGGACCGCCTGCTGTGCGCCGGAACCGGCGGCAGCTCCGGCCGGCGACGCGGCTGAAGCGTCCTGCTGCGGAATTCCCGAACCGGCGGCTTCAGTTCCGGCCGCGGGACAGGGTGAGTCATCCTGCTGCTCGACACCCGAGCCGGCGTTCCTCGGCATTCCCACCGGGCTGGCCCACGGCCGTTCCGCGGAGCGGGAGAACTAGGACCGGGCCGGGGAAGTGACTATGCAGGAAACGGGCACGGGTCAGGAAGCATTTCCCGCCGCAGGGGGCGGTGACGTGGACGTCCTGGTCATCGGCGGCGGGCAGGCCGGACTCGCCGCAGGCTACTACCTCAACCGCCTGCGGCGCGACGAGGCCTCGGGCAGGTCCGGACCGGCTCCGAGCTTCGCGATCCTCGACGCGAACCGGGAACCGGGCGGCGCCTGGCAGGACTACTGGGCGAGCCTCGAGCTGTTTTCCCCGGCGGCGTACAGCTCCCTGCCCGGCTATCAGATGCCTGCCTGTACGGGCCAAGGCAACCCCGCGGCGGGCCATGTCACGGAATACCTGAGCCGTTACGAGGCCCGGTATGACCTTCGCGTCTACCGCTCGGTCCGGGCCACGGCTGTTCACGCTGCTGCGGACGGCGAATACATCACGGACACCACCCGGGGCCGGTGGACCAGCCGGGCCGTTATCAGCGCCACCGGGACCTGGAACACCCCGTACCTCCCGCAGCTGCCCGGCGCTGAGTTGTTTGAAGGCCGGCAGCTGCACACCGCGGATTACCGGGGAGCGGATCCCTTTGCCGGGCTGAACGTGGTTGTTGTGGGCGGCGGCAACTCGGGCGCACAGATCGCCGCGGACCTTGCCCCGGCCGCATCGGTCACCTGGGTGACGCGGAAGCCGCCGCGCTACCTTCCCGACGATGTGGACGGCAGGGAGCTGTTCCGGATCGCCACCCGCCATGTCCGTGCCCTCGCTGCCGGCGAGCCCAGCCCCGGCACCGCGGCGTCCCTGGGTGACATTGTGGCCGTTCCGCCGGTGCGGGAAGCGCGCGACGCCGGACTGCTGCAGGCCCGGCCGATGTTCTCCCGGTTCCTCCCTAACGGAGTGGAATGGGAGAACGGAGAGCAGTCAGCAGCGGACGTGATTCTGTGGTGCACCGGCTTCCGGCCCGGACTGGCGCACCTGCAGCCCCTGTCACTGCGGACCCGGAACGGAGCCCCGGCAACGGAACCGCCGCCGGCCACCCGTTCGGCGGACAGCCGCGGGCTGTTTTTCCTGGGCTACGGGGACTGGTGCGGGCCGGCGTCGGCCACCCTGATCGGTGTCGGCGCCGCGGCCCGGGAAACCGTGGCCGCCGCGGCTTCCGCGGCGGCTGCACATCCGGCCGGTTCACCCCGTCCGTAGGATGGGAAAGTGACACTACCCGCCGCCGTCGTCCGCCTGGAACGCCACCAGATTGCGCTGTACCTTGCGGCGCTGCTGGGTGGGGGGATCTTTGGATGGTTGCTTCCGTCCGCTGCACCGGTGCTGGAATCGGCGATCAATCCCGTCCTCGGTGCACTGCTGTTCGCGACGTTCCTCGGAATTCCCTTTGGCCGGCTGCACCGCGCTGTCCGGGACGGCAGGTTCATGGCCGCCGTCCTGGTCCTGAATTTCGTGCTGGTTCCCGCCGTGGTCTTTGTGCTCTCACGGTTTGTCGCAGGGGAGGAAGCGCTCCTGGTGGGTGTCGTGATGGTGCTGCTGACTCCCTGTATTGACTACGTGATCGTCTTTTCCGGGCTGGCCGGAGGAGCGAGCGAGCGGCTGCTCGCAGCTGCTCCGATCCTGATGCTGCTGCAAATGCTCCTGCTGCCCGTATATCTGCTGGCGTTCACCGGACCCGGCATCGTGGCCGCCGTTGAGCCGGGGCCCTTTGCGGAAGCCCTGGTGTTCCTGATTCTCCTGCCGCTGGGCCTGGCGGCGCTGACGCAGGCGGCGGCGCGCCGTTTTGCTTTCGCCGCCGGGCTGATGCGGTTGATGCAGGCGCTGATGGTGCCGCTGATGATGCTCACGCTTGCCGTGGTGATCGGGTCCCAGATCAGCGGCGTCGGGGACCAGCTGGCCCTGTTGGCGACCGTTGTTCCGCTGTACGCCGCCTTCCTGGCCGTCATGGTTCCGGTGGGACTGCTGACGGCACGGGTGGCCGGACTGGATGTGCCGGGAACCCGTGCCGTCATCTTCAGCGGCGCCACGCGGAACTCCCTGGTGGTGCTGCCCCTGGCGCTGGCCCTGCCGGCACCGCTGGCTCTGGTTTCCGTTGTCGTGGTCACGCAGACCCTCGTTGAACTGATCGGCATGGTGGTGTTTGTCCGGCTCATCCCGCGGATTGTCCGCACCCCTGTTGATGCCTAGGGCGGGCTAAACCCGGTTCAGTACGCTTAGGGCGGCCGGCATGCCGTAGTGGTCCGCCAGCAGGTCCAGCGTGTGCGACTGGGCACGGCGCGAATACCCCGACACCACCAGCATCACTTCATCAACACCGGTGTGGCGCTGGAGATCCTCCAGCCCGGCGGCCACTTCCTCGGCGGTCCCGTGCAGGGTGCGGTCCGTGTATTCCTCCAGCACCTGCCGCTCCTGGAAGTTGGCGGGGTAGGCGGCGACTTCCTCAGGCGGCAGCAGCGCGAAGGGCTTGCGCTGGAACATGCGCAGCATGGCCATGGCTGTGGAGGTGGACTGCCGGCGTGCCTCCGCCGGATCCTCGTCGGCAATGGCACCGATGCTCACCAGGCTGTAGGGCCTGTCCAGGAAGGGCGAGGGACGGAAGTTCTCGCGGTAAATGCGCATGGCATTGAGAATGTCCGCGCTGCCGAACTGCAGCGCGAAGGCATAGGGGCGGCCCAGCCGCGCCGCAACCTGTGCTGAATAGACCGATGACCCGAGAATCCAGACGTCTGCGGACGTGTCGGAGCGCGGCACCCGGTTCTCGTCCGCCTGCCAGGGGCCCGGAACGGCAGGCACACCCGCATAAGGGTGGCCCTGTGGAAAGTCGTTGCCCAGGAATCCGAGCAGTTCGGCGATCTGTTCCAGGAACTCCTCATTGGCGGAGGCATGGCGGCGCAGGGCGGCTGCCGTGGCGCCGTCCGTTCCCGGGGCCCGGCCCAGGCCGACGTCGATGCGCCCGGGAGCCAGCGTTTCCAACATTCCCACCTGTTCGGCGACCGCCAGCGGCACATGGTTGGGCAGCATGATTCCGCCGGCGCCGAGGCGAATGCGTTCGGTTTCTCCGGTGAGCCGGGCGGCCATGAGCAGCGGCGCCGGGATGGCGGCGCCGGGCATGGCGTGGTGCTCGGACATCCAGAACCGCTGGAACCCGCGGCGGTCCGCAAGCTTGGCCAAGGAGATGATTTCCTCGTATGTTTCGGTGACCCGGCGGCCGACACCGGTGAAGGCGTTGTCGAGGACGGAAAGCACGAAGGGGGCGGTGCCGGAAGGATGGGGGTGGTTCATGAAACGCCTCGCATATCACGGTATAACTACATTTTTGACGTGAGACCACCACCCTAGGGGTTTATCACGGCAAAGTGCAACTGATACCGTGAGTCCTATGACAAGCGTCCCACTCCCTCCGGCTCCGGGAACGGCCGGGCACCTCAGCCTCGCACTGGCGAACAGCATCGTTACCCTTCCCGGCGGGCTGCGGATTGACGAGTTGAACAGCCCGGAAGACGCCACGGCCTGGCTTGTCAGCCACGGTCTCGCCCCGGAAGGCACCGGCCTGCTCTCCTACTGCCAGCTGCAGCTTGCCGGCCTGAGAGGGGATCTGCGGGAGACCTTCCGGTTCCGTACCGAGGGCACGGCGCCCGCGCCTGCCGCGCTGGACGGCCTCAACCAGGCGTTGACCGCAGTACCCAGCGCGGCACCGCTGCACTACTCCCCGGAAGCCGGGCTGGTGCGGGGGCACATTCATCCGCTGAGCCGGGTTGTGGCCCACGCCATGGCACAAATTGCCGAGGATGCGGCGGAACTGCTGACAGGTCCCGACGCCGGGCGCCTGGCATCCTGTGCTGCGGCACCGTGTGACCGGTTCATGGTCCGCACGCACGCGCGCCGGCAGTGGTGCTCGGAGCGGTGCGGCGCCCGGCAGCGGGCCAACCGGTCCTACGCCCGCAGGCTGGACAGGGCCCGGGCGGAGTAAGGACCGCGGAGGAACCGGATTCAGCGGTTGGTGAAGCGCGTGCGGTAAGACGTTGGCGTGGTGGAATATGCGCCGATGAAGTTCTGCCGGAAGGTCACCGGGCTGCCAAAACCGCAGGCGTCGGCAATCCGCGCGATGCTCCAGGCTGTGGTCTCCAACAGCAGCCGAGCCTCGTCAAGGCGCCTGCCGAGAACCCACCGTGCCGGGGGCAGGCCCGTGGTTTCCTGGAATCTGCGAGTGAAATTGCGCTTGCTCATGACGGCGTGTGCCGCCAGCACGTCCACGGTCAGATCCTGGTCGAGGTTGGCCAGCGCCCACTGGATTGTCCTGCCGAGGGGCCCTGCCAGTTCGGAATCAGAAACCGGGCGGGCGATGTACTGGGCCTGGTCGCCCTCGCGGTGCGGAGCGACGACGATGTGCCGTGCCACGTCCGCTGCTGCCGCGGAGCCGAGGTGTGTCCGCACAATATGCAGGCAGGCGTCCAGGGCAGAGGCAGTCCCCGCTGAGGTCAGCACGTCCCCGTGGTCAATGTAGAGCGCGGAATCGTCGAACTGGACGGCCGGCTGTGAGGCGGCCATGTCCCTGGCGGACTCCCAGTGCGTAACCGCCGTGCGTCCGTCAAGCACGCCGCTGCGGGCCACCGGGTATGCGCCCAGGCACAGTCCGGCAATGCCGGCTCCACGCGCGTGGGACGTGCGGACCAGTCCCAGCAGATCATTGGCCGGCTCGGGGAGCTCGGGCAGCCAGGACGGGAAGACCACGAGGTCGGCGTCCCGAACGAACTCAAGGTTGACCACACCGTCCACCAGATAGCCTTCGGCGCTGCGGACAGGCGCTCCCGTCTCGGTGAAGACGCCGGTCTCCCAGTCGGCCGCCAGGCCCAGGCGCGACACTTCGCCGAACACCAGCAGGGGCGTGGCCAAGTGGAACAGGGTGATTCCGTCGAAGGCATGGATGGCAATCTTCATCGTGGCCCATTCTCATCGAAAGTGTGCATATCTGCCACTCACTGTACGGGGCCGTGCACTGCCATGCTGGAAACATCCACCCACCGGGCCAATTTCACGGGAGTCTGCACCATGGCACAACCGAACCGCGCACTCGTCATTGTTGACGTACAGAATGAATACTTCGGCGGACCGCTGGAGATCCAGTACCCGGACCGCAGCGAGTCCCTGGCCAACATCACCAGCATCATTGACGCTGCCGAGGCGCAGGGGCTGCCCGTCGTCGTCGTACAGCACGAGGCACCCGCCGGTTCACCGGTCTTCGCGGAAGGTTCCCGGGGCTGGGACCTGCACCCCGACGTCGCCTCCCGCCGCAGGGATTCCTGGAAGCGGATCGGCAAGAGCTACGCGAGCGTTTTTGCCGGCACGGATTTCGAGTCCTGGCTGAGGGACAACGGCATCGACACCATCACCCTGGCCGGCTACATGACCAACAACTGCGACCTCGCCACCGCAGCCGCGGCCGAGCCGCTGGGTTTTGCGGTGGAAGTGCTCTCGGATGCGAGCGGTGCCATCCATCTGGCCAACGAGGCGGGGCAGGTCAGCGCCCGGCAGGTGCATGAAGCTCTTATGGTTCTGCTGCAGTCCAATTTCGCCGCTGTTGCCACGGCGCAGGAGTGGGTGCGGGCCGTGGAAGCGGGCACTGCCCTGCCCCAGAGCGACCTGGGCGCCTCGGCAATGCAGGGACGGGCGGCGTTCCAGCCGGTGGCCTGATCACCGAGGGCAGGTCGACGCCGACGTCTGCATACGGGGGCGCCGGATGCCCGGCCCCCTAGAGCGGGGGACCCGTGCGGGTTGTGAACTGCCCCGTAACGAAGATCCGCGGTATCCGGATTGTCCGTATGCTCAGCACTGCGAGCACAATGACCGACGCTGGTCCGGAAGAAGGATGTACGCCCATGAGATCGAGAATGCTGGCTGCCTGTATCACTCTGGGCCTCATCGCCTTGACCGGTTGTACGTCCAGCGCGGGGGAGGACGAAGATGCCGGGCCCGGTGCTGACGGCGGCAGCAGCGCGGGTGCCGGTTCTTCCGGGGAGTCGCGGCTCGACGGCGTCCTGGCTGACGGGACTTTGAAGGTCTGCACTACAGGCGACTACCGGCCGTTCACCTATCTCGATCCCGAGACGGAGGAATGGAGCGGTATCGACATCGATATGGCCCGGGATCTGGCGAAGCGGATGGACGTTGACGTCGAATTCGTTCAAACAACGTGGGCCACCCTCATGCCCGACTTCCTTGCCGGCTGCGACGTCGGGGTGGGCGGCATTTCCATTTCCATGGAGCGTGCGGAACAGGCCTTTTTTACAACGGCCACGCTCGATGAGGGAAAAACGCCGATCACGCTGTGCGAAAACGTGGAGAAGTACGACACCGTCGAGGAAATCAACCAGCCCGGCGTCCGGTCCATTACTCCCATTGGCGGCACTAATGAGAAGTTTGCCGACGCACATTACCCGAAGGGGGAGATTATCCGCTTCGAGGACAACAACACGATCTTCGACGAGATCATTGCCGGGCGTGCCGATGTGATGACCACCGATGCTTCCGAGACCAGGTGGGTAGCCAATCAGCATCCGGAGCTGTGCGCAGTACACCCGGACACGCCCTTCGATTTCTCCCAGAAGGCCTACCTCCTCCCGCGCGGCGACGAAGTGTTCCAGGAGTACGTAGACCAGTGGTTGAACATGGCCGTGAATGACGGAACGTATGCCGCCGCCAAAGCACCGTGGTTTGGCTCCAGCTGAGTAGGCAGGGGACACTCCAGAAACGGCATCACCGCCGCCAGCTGTACTCCAGCTCCGGCCGGCCGCGGGTGCCGTAGCGGGGAGTGCGCAGCACTGCACGCTGGTCGCCCAGATGCTCCAGGTAGCGCCGGACGGTGATGCGGGACATCGTCAGTGCGGCGGAGACCTCGCTGGCGGACATCGGTGCACCAGCATTCTTCAGCAGCTCAGACACCGTCTCCAGAGTGTCGGGGGACAGCCCCTTGGGCAGGACAGTAGGCACATTGGGGCGCAGTGCGGCGAGGGCCCGGTCCACCTCGGACTGGGTGGCTGAAGTTCCCTGCCCGGCCAGGTTCACGTGGTACTCCCGGTAGGCGGCCAGCTTGGCGCTGAACGCCGAATAGGTGAACGGCTTGATGAGGTATTGGGCGATGCCCGCCGACATGGCTCCGCGCACGACGGCGAGATCCCGCACCGCGGTGATGGCGATGACGTCGGAAGGGACACCGGCACCGCGGATGCGGCGCAGCACGTCCAAGCCGTGAAGGTCCGGAAGGTTCATGTCCAGCAGGATCAGGTCCACTGCCGGCTCGGTGGCGCGGCCCGGTCCGTTGTGCACCGGGAGCCCGCCGTCGGACACCGAACCGCTGCGCCCCGTGGCGGAGGTGTTGAGGAACGTGATCGCGTCAGTGCCGGAATGCACGACGCCGGCCAGGGCAAACCCGGGGGAGCGCCGGACGTATTCCGCGTGCGCTTCGGCGACAATGGCATCGTCTTCGACCACCAGGACGGTGATGTTCCGCTCGGCGTTCATTTGCTCACCGCAGGCGCATCAGGGAGCGTGCCCGGGTCAGCGGCTGGCAGGGGAAGCGTGCCGAAAAGGGGGAGCCGAACCGTGAAGGCCGCTCCGCAGCCGGGCCGGCCGCCGGGATCCAGCTGCAGGGTTCCTCCCAGCCTCAGGACTGCCTGACGCACCAGGGGCAGCCCGATCCCGCGCCCGGTTGCGCCGGTCCCCGACGGCAGCAGCACCTTCGGGTCCTTGGTGCTGAAACCCTGATCAAAAATCCGCCCCGCGTCCAGCTCGGGGATGCCCGGCCCGTTGTCCTGCACCTCAATTTCAAACCAGGTCCGGCCGCCCCGCTGCACCAGTGCGAAGCGCGCCTTCACGGTTGCACCGGGCACGCCCTGCGCTGCGTCAAAGGCGTTGTCGATGAGGTTCCCGACAATGGTCACCAGCTCGCCCGGGTCCAGCCCCGGCTGTTCGCCGCTGTCCGGCGCTGCTGAATCCAGATCAATCTCCAGCGCAATGCCGCGCTCGCGGGCCTGAGCTGACTTGCCGGTCAGCAGCGCGGCCAGGGCGGGCTCGCCCACGGAGGCGACGACGTCGTCCGCCAGCTGCTGGGAAAGCTCCAGATCGCGGGTGGCGAAGTCCAGGGCGTCCGCATGCCGGTTCAGTTCGATCAGTGATACCAGGGTGTGAAGCCGGTTGGCATGTTCGTGGGCTTGGGACTGGAGGGCGTCGGTCAGCGTGCGCATGGATTGCAGTTCTCCGGTCAGAGCTTCAATGTCGGTGTGGTCCCGCAGGGTGGTCACGGTGCCGAAGCGCTGTGCCTCGGGTGCATCCGGCCTGCCGCCGTGTCCCTGCGGAGCCAGCGCGGGGGCCTGGTTCACCACCAGGATCCGGTCGCAGGAGAAGTGGAATTCATCTTCGGCGCTCCGGCCCTCATGCAGCAGGTCCGCAAGCGGTGCGGGGAGCCCCAGCGCCCGCGGGTCCCGGGGGACGCCGCGGTTATCGGGAGCAAGTCCCAGCAGGGCGGCAGCCCGGTCGTTGTAAAGCACTACCTTGCCGTCATTGTTGAGCAGCACCAGGCCCTCGCGCAGTGAATGGAGTGCGGAGCCGTAAAACGCGAACATGCTCCGAAGCTCGTCCGGCCGCCGGTCCTGGGTGGTGCGTCGCAGATAGCGGCTGAGGACGTAGGACGCGAGCGTTCCGCAGGCCAGTGCACCCAGGGCCGTGAGAAAGACCGCCGGCAGCTGGGCGTTGCGGGCAATGGCCACCCGGTCCACGGTGATTCCTGCGGCCACCAGCGCCGTCACCTCGCCGTCGGGGCCCAGCACGGGGACGACGGCGCGGACGGACGGTCCCAGCGTGCCCGAGTAAGTCTCGGTGAAGGACTGTCCGCCCAGGGCCTGATCCACGGAGCCGAGGTACTTCCTGCCGATTTGTTCCCCGTTGCGGTGGGTGAAGCGGGTGCGGTCCGGAGCCATGATGGTGAGGAAATCGATGTTGGCTGCGCCCATCACCCGGAGGGCAAACGGTTGGAGGACGCTGCTCGGATCTGCTGCGGTTACCGATTCCTGCACGACGGGGTCAGCGGCCACCGTTCCGGCCACGGAGAGCATCCGTTCGGAAGATTCCTCGTGGCTGTCCCGCTCCGCCTGGAAATACAGCACCAGTGACAGTCCCAGTGAAAGGCACACAATAAAAACCAGCTGCCCGATAAGCAGCCGGCTGGCCAAACTCCACTTCCGCAATTTTTTCCTTTTGCTCAGGCACTTGAGAACAGTATGACCACAATCGTGACAGTCGTCACAGGACCGGATGACGATGTGTACGACGAACTTCCGTTCCCGGCGTTTCACGTACGGCTCCGCGTAAAGCGGAGAACCGCAGTCTCGGTGCCGCCCAGGAACACATTGGAACCAGCCTAGGAGCAGCACACATGGCATCTGCCACCATTCCCGGCGGCGCCGGCTCACCGAAGAGCCCGCGCAAGAAGGACAGAACACACTTTTTGTACATCGCCGTAATTCTCGCGGTGGTGCTCGGTGCCACCCTGGGTCTGGTGCAGCCTGAATTCGCCAAAGAGTTGAAGCCCATCGGCACCGCATTTATCGGATTGATCAAAATGATGATCGCTCCGGTCATCTTCTGCACAATTGTCCTCGGCATCGGCTCGATCGCCAAAGCAGCAACAGTGGGCAAGGTGGGCGGGCTGGCCCTTGGGTACTTCATCCTCATGTCCACCTTCGCGCTGGCCATCGGCCTCGTCGTCGGTAACCTGATCCACCCGGGCGAGGGCCTGAACATCGCCGCCGGCGCCGGCGACGCCCCGGAGGTGTCCGAGGACGCCGAAGGCATGGCCGGTTTCCTCCTCAGCATCATCCCCACCACGCTGCTGGCCTCGCTGACCGGCGAAAGCATCCTGCAGACCCTCTTTGTGGCGCTGCTGGTCGGATTCGCGCTGCAGAAGATGGGCTCCACGGGGGCACCCATCCTCACCCTGATCGGCCAGATCCAGAAGCTGGTCTTCCGCATCCTGGGCATGATCATGTGGCTGGCGCCCATCGGCGCCTTCGGTGCCATCGCCGCCGTCGTCGGGGAAACCGGCGTGGACGCCATCAAGAGCATGGCCGTGCTGATGATCGCCTTCTACATCACGTGTGCGCTGTTTATCGTCGTCGTCCTGGGCGGAGTGCTCAAGCTGTGCACCGGCGTGAACATCTTCAAGCTCATGCGCTACCTGGGCCGCGAATACCTGCTGATCTTCTCCACCTCATCCTCCGAGGTTGCCCTGCCGCGCCTGATCGCGAAGATGGAGCACCTGGGCGTGTCCAAGCCCGTGGTTGGCGTGACCGTACCCACGGGGTACTCGTTCAACCTGGACGGCACCGCCATCTACCTCACGATGTCCGCCCTGTTCGTGGCCTCCGCCATGAACATGCCACTGGAACTCGGCGAGCAGATCTCGCTGCTGGTCTTCATGATCATTGCCTCCAAGGGTGCCGCCGGCGTCACCGGTGCCGGGCTGGCCACGCTGGCCGGCGGACTGCAGTCCCACCGCCCGGACCTGGTGGAGGGTGTCGGCCTGATCGTCGGCATCGACCGCTTCATGTCCGAAGCCCGCGCGCTGACCAACTTCACCGGCAACGCCGTCGCCACGGTCCTGATCGGTACCTGGACCAAGGAAATCGACAAGGGCCAGGTCAACGCGGTGCTGAACCGCGAACGCCCGTTTGACGAGTCCACCATGGACGACGGCCACGGTGAGCCTCAGGCTCCCGCCGCCGAACCCGAACTGGCAGCAGCGGCAGCCCGCTAGGGTTTCTGCCGGGCCCTGCTCCGGAACTTCGGTTCCAGTCCGGTCCCCTGGGGCCAGTCAGGCCCCTTATGCCGAAGGGCGTTCCCGCAGTTTCAGCGGGAGCGCCCTTCGGCGTTTCGCGGCCTGGGCGGGACGCACGGCCGGCTGTGCGGCCCAGCCCGGCAGTGAGTAAGGACGAATCCCCGCGGCTCGATCCCCGCGATGTGATCCGGCCGTTCCCTGCCCGCCAGCCCGGTCAATTCCGAAGGCATGCTTTCGAGAGAATCGGTCGCTGGGCGCAGTGCCCGCTCGATGTTTCGTTGCGGTCACCGCTCAGAGCCAAGGGAGAACCGCCGCAACCAAGAGGGCGATCAGTGCAACGACCATCAAGCTCGTCATGACGATGCGCCTTCGCCCCGTAACTTCGTTTCCATCCCGGTCGAAGAAACGTATTCCTGAGCCGGGGGGATAGGACGTCGGCGCCCTGCGCTTCGCTACCAGATACACAAACGTGCAGATTCCGACCAAGCAGAGTAGCGGAATGATTCTGCCTACCCATACAGCCACTTCATATGTCATCTGTGTCCGGTCCTTTGTCCAATTCCGTGGATTAGCGAGCAGGCCGGCGAAAGATATTGCCCTCCGGTTCTCACATAAAACGGGCTGAGAAAACCCGTGTCAACAGGTGAGTACATCCCTGGCGCGCCTGGACCCTAGCTGAACGCTCAGTCGTACCAGTGGGCGCCCGGAGACCGACCCTCGGAAATCCCAAACCGAAGGGAATTCCCAAAACGGCAGCAAAACCGAGGCAGTCAGTGCGAAACACTCGGGGGAAGGCATTGCGGAACCGGACACGCCCGAACGAAAGGTTCGACCTCTAGTTGAGAGTCAAGGCTCGCGGCACTCCGCGCCACCGATTCGCGGTATAGGTGTTGCACGGCTGTAATCTTGACAGGGACAGCCCGCAGGACAGCTAGAGACGGAAGCGTGGATTATTACGTGAGCAGCGATCAGAGTTCAACAACTCTGCAGGACGCAACACAGGACGCAGCCGATTCCGTGATGGGGCCGACCGGACGCCCGCTGACGGAATTCCCCGAGCCTCCGGTGCTGAGCTCGCACGGCCCCGCGCGGATTA
Organism: Arthrobacter sp. Z1-15; assembly: GCF_054792395.1. NCBI lineage: Bacteria > Bacillati > Actinomycetota > Actinomycetes > Micrococcales > Micrococcaceae > Arthrobacter > Arthrobacter sp. Z1-15. The sequence continues at coordinate 1,361,077 of NZ_CP096454.1, forward strand.
TTGCCATGGTGAATCAAAAGGGGGGCGTGGGTAAAACCACCTCCACCATTAACCTCGGCGCCGCACTGGCTGAAGCCGGCCGCAAGGTCCTCCTGGTCGACTTTGACCCCCAGGGCGCACTCTCCGCCGGGCTTGGCACCAATCCCCACGAGCTGGACCTTACCGTTTACAACGTGCTGATGGACCGCAAAGTGGATATCCGTGAGGCCATCCACGAAACCGGCATCGAGAACATCGACCTGCTGCCCGCCAACATCGACCTCTCCGCCGCCGAAGTGCAGCTGGTCAACGAGGTTGCGCGCGAGCAGGTTCTGGAACGCGCCCTGCGCAAGGTGTCGGATGACTACGACGTCATTCTCATCGACTGCCAGCCCTCCCTGGGACTGCTGACGGTCAACGCACTGACCGCGGCGCACGGCGTGATCATCCCGCTGATCTGCGAGTTCTTCGCCCTCCGTGCCGTGGCGCTGCTGGTGGAGACCATCGAGAAGGTCCAGGACCGCCTGAACCCGGGCCTGCAGATCGACGGCGTGCTCGCCACCATGTATGACGCACGAACCCTCCACAGCCGGGAAGTCATCTCCCGCCTTGTTGAAGCGTTCGGGGACAAGGTCTTCGAAACCGTCATCAAGCGCACCATCAAGTTTGCCGACGCCACAGTGGCCGCCGAGCCGATCACCACCTACGCGGGCAACCACCCGGGCGCTGATTCCTACCGCCGCCTCGCCAAGGAACTGATCTCCCGCGGCGGCGCCCCCTAACGATCGTGGAACCCGGCACGCCAGAATCCGGCACGCCAGAATCCCGCCCGGCCGTCCGGGGCTTCCGGGTCCGGCTGCAGAACTTCACCGGCCCGTTTGATGTCCTGCTCGGGCTGATCTCCAAGCACGAGCTGGACATCACCGAAATTGCCCTGGCAGCAGTCACCGACGACTTCATCGGCTACATACGGGACCTGGGCGCGGAGGGCCAGGCGTGGGCGCTGGATGAAGCCAGCGAGTTCCTGGTCATTGCCGCCACTCTGCTCGATTTGAAGGCGGCCCGGCTGCTCCCGGCCGGAGACGTCGAGGATGCTGAAGACGTGGCTCTGCTGGAGGCACGGGACCTGCTGTTCGCCCGCCTCCTGCAGTACCGGGCGTTCAAGCAGATTGCGGCCATCCTCGACGCCCGCCTGCGCGACGAAGCCGAGCGTTTCCCCCGGCAGGTCTCCCTCGAACCGCGCTTTGCGGCCATGCTTCCTGACCTGATCTGGCGCACCGTGCCCGAGGACTTTGCGGCCCTGGCGGCCAAAGCACTGACTCCCCGCGAGGCGGCGCCCACCACGGTGGGGCTGACCCACCTGCATGCGCCCAAGGTCAGCGTGCGGGAACAGACCGACATTGTGGCGAAGCGCCTGATGGCCGCGGGAAGGCTTACTTTCACGGCACTGGTGCACGACGCCGGCAGCTCGGTTGCGGTGGCCCGCTTCCTGGCGCTTCTGGAGCTGTTCCGTGACGGCGCCGTGGCCTTTGACCAGCCCGACCCACTGGGGGAGCTGCTCATCAGCTGGGCGGCGGCGCCCGGCACCTGGCCGCTGCGGGCGGACCACCGCGGAGAAGAAGGCAGCAGTCTCGGCGGCAGCGGAGCAGACAGCGCCGCCGACGATCCGGGCCACAGCCCCATCACACTGGAGGAACATGCAGCAGAACCCGCCCGCTGATCGGGAGACACCCGTCCCTGCCGCACCGGCCGGGACCGATCCGGAACGCCCGGATCTCCGGGCGGCCGTCGAAGCTGTGCTCATGGTGGTTGACGAGCCGGTCACCGCCGCGGAGCTGGCCGTTGTCCTGGAAGTCCCGGCAGGGCAGGTCGAGGACATCCTGGCGGAACTGCAGCGCGAGTATGACGGCTATACTGGGGGAGGACCCGGTGGCACAGTACGTGGTTTTACTTCAATGCGAGGTTTTGAACTGCGGGATGTGGCCGGCGGCTGGCGGATCTACTCCCGCGCCGAGTTTGCACCCGCGGTCTCGAAGTTCGTCCTGGGCGGCCAGAGTTCACGTTTGACTCAGGCGGCCCTGGAAACCCTGGCAGTGATTGCCTACCGGCAACCTGTTTCCAGGGCGCGGGTATCAGCCATCCGGGGCGTCAACGTCGACTCCGTGGTTAGGACCCTGGTCCAGCGCGGTCTCATCGACGAAGCCGGCATGGAAGCCGAAACGGGCTCCATGATGTACCGGACCACGCCGTACTTCCTGGAACGGCTCGGACTGGGCGGCCTCGACGAACTTCCGCGGCTCGCGCCGCACCTGCCCGGGCTGGAAAACCTGGCTGAATTTGAAGACACTACTTACTAACCGCTACACCCGAAGGATTTTTCATGACACAGGCACCCCGCTCCGGATCCGGATCAGGCCGCAACAACCCGCGCAGCGGGGGAGCAGCCGGCGGCAGGTCCTTCGGTAAGGGCTCCAAGCCTGCCGGCTCCCGCACCGGCGCCCCGCGCTCCGGCGGCCGCCCCGCCACGGCCCGCGACGCCGGCATGACCGCCGGCGAATTCCGCGCCAACGGCTACAAGCCCCGCGACGAGTCCGCAGAAAACCGTCCTGAGAAGTTCCGTTCGGCCGCTTCCCGGGCCTTCGACGGCAAGGGTGCCGGCAAACCGTCCGGTACCGGTGCTTCCAAGCCGGGAGCCGGCCAGTTCAAGCCCGAGGGCTACAAGGCCGGCGCCAAGTCAGCCAAGCCGTACGGCACCAAGGGCGGCGGAGCCTCGCGCACCGGCGGACCCCAGTCCGGGCAGCGCAAGACCGGCGACCGCGCGTTCCGCAACGAGCGGTTCGGCCAGAACCTGGGCGCCGTCAAGCGCACCAACACGCGCCGTCCGGCCAAGCCCGTCATCTCCGAGCACCACGACCCCGAGGGCATCCGCCTGCAGAAGGTCATGGCCCAGGCGGGCGTGGCATCGCGCCGCGTCTGCGAGGACATGATCCGCGAAGGCCGCGTGGAGGTCGACGGCGAGGTCGTCACCGAGGTTGGCGTCCGCGTCGACCCGCAGAACGTTGCCATCCACGTTGACGGCATGCGCCTGCAGCTGGACGAGAACCTGAAGTACTACGTCTTCAACAAGCCCAGCGGCGTCGTCTGCACCATGGACGACCCCGAGGGCCGTCCCTGCATCAGCGACTTCCTGAAGAGCACCAACAAGCACGAGCGCCTGTTCCACGTCGGCCGCCTGGACACCAACACCGAGGGCCTGCTGCTGCTGACCAACGACGGCGAGCTGGCCAACCGCCTCACGCACCCGTCCTACGAGGTCCCCAAGACCTACCTGGTGCAGGTCCGCGGACCGATGGCACACGGCGTCGGCGCCCAGATGCGCGAAGGCATGGAACTTGAGGACGGTTTCGCCAGCGTTGACTCCTTCAAGCTGGTGGACTCCACTCCGGGGCACCTCCTCGTCGAGGTTGTCCTGCACTCCGGCCGCAACCGCATTGTCCGCCGCCTGTTCGACGCCGTCGGCCACCCGGTCGAGCGCCTCGTCCGCACCCAGGTGGGGCCCATCCGCGTGAACGACCAGCGCCAGGGCAGCATCCGCGTGCTCGGACGCACCGAAGTCGGTCACCTCCTGGCCTCCGTAGGCCTCTAGGCAGTGGGCGCGGCACAGGGTTCCGCCACGCATTTGTCCGGCCCGGTCCTCGTGATCGGCACGGGCCTGCTCGGCACCAGCATCGGTCTGGGGCTGCGCCGGCAGGGCGTGGATGTTGCGTTGTCCGACATTTCGCCGTCGACGGCGGCCGTGGCCCGGGATATCGGTGCCGGCCGCCTGCTCGAAACGGTTCAGGAGGGCTTCGCGCCCGAACTCGTGGTTGTCGCCGCGCCGCCGGACGTCACCGCTTCGCTGGCGGCGCAGGCCCTGAAGGACTGGCCCGACGCCGTCGTGGTGGACATTGCCAGCGTCAAGAGTGCGGTCCTTTCGGACCTGCGTGCTTCCGGTGCCGACCTGAGCCGCTACGTGGGCACCCACCCCATGGCGGGGCGGGAGAAATCAGGGCCGGTGGCCGCGCTCGGCGAGCTGTTCACGTCCATGCCGTGGGTGATCTGTGCTGCTGCTGAGAGCTCTCCGCACGCTGTCAAGTGCGCCGAAGCGCTGGTCATTGACCTCGGGGCGGTGGTTTCGCGCATGAGTGCCGAGGACCACGACCAGTCGGTGGCGCTGGTGTCGCACCTGCCGCAGGTCATGTCCTCGCTCGTGGCCAGCAGGCTGCAGGATACGCCCGCGCAGGCTATGGCGCTGGCCGGCAACGGCCTGCGCGATGTCACGCGGATTGCTGCCAGCGATCCCAAGCTCTGGGTGCAGATCCTCTCCGGCAACGCCCCGCGGCTCGTGGAAATCCTCTACGGCGTGCGGGAAGATCTGAACCGGCTCATCAGCACCCTGGAGGACCCGGTGGCCGACGGCGCCCGGCTGGACATGGCCCAGCTGATCTCCGAAGGCAACACCGGCCAGGCCCGGATTCCGGGCAAGCACGGCGCGCCGCCGCAGTCCTTTGTCAGCTTCACCGTCCTGGTGGATGACACCCCGGGCCAGATCGCCCGGCTGCTCACGGAGATCGGCGAGATCGGCGTGAACCTGGAAGATCTCCGGCTGGAGCATTCCTCCGGCCAGCAGGTGGGACGGGCGGAGATTTCCGTCCTGCCCAGCCGCGTGCAGGACCTCGTACATGAATTAAGCGCCCGCGGGTGGAAGGTAGTGGAGTGACTGAAGAACGTAATCCGGCCCTGTTCCGGCTGGGAAAGCCCCTCGTGGTGGCCATCGACGGCCCCTCGGGCTCCGGTAAATCCAGCATCAGCCGGGAAGCCGCGCGCCGTCTCCGCGCCGCCTACCTTGACACCGGCGCCATGTACCGGGCGGTTACGCTCTCCTGCATGGAAGCCGGGATCGACCTCACGGACGCCGTCGCCGTCGAAGCCGCAACCCGCAACGCCGACATTGAGCTCAGCACGTCTCCGGATGCCGAGTGGGTCCGCGTCAGCGGCCGCGATGTCACGGACGCCATCCGCGAACCGTCGGTCTCCTCCTCGGTCAGCGCCGTGGCAACCACACTCGGAGCCCGTGCTGAGCTGGTCCGCCGCCAGCAGCAGCTGATTGCGGACTCCGGCCTGCGCATTGTGGCCGAGGGCCGGGACATCACCACCGTCGTCGCGCCCCATGCCGAGGTGCGCATCCTGCTCACCGCCTCCGAGGAAGCCCGGATGCGGCGCCGCGGCGTGCAGCTCGGCGGCACGCAGAGCGCTGCGGCACTCAAGGAGCAGGTCCTGACCCGCGACGCCAAGGATTCCACCGTGGTGAACTTCCAGCAGGCCGCCGACGGCGTGGTCACGATCGACTCCTCCGACCTGGACTTCGAAGAAACCGTCCAGGCTGTGCTGGACGTGGTGTATTCCAGCACACACTAGGGCCCTGCGGGGGCAAACGATGCGGACGTGCACCGGTTGGGCCAAATGCCCTGCCGGTGCTGCACGTGTTTCAATGGACAGGTGGAACTGCGGTGTCATCACCCGCAGAACCCCTCACAATACTTACCGGGCTGAACTGTCCGGAGACGGCCTGCTTGCAGTGCTGCAGACCTCAACGGAAAGAAAGCAAAAATGACGAACTCCTCATATTCCGGCAGCGCCGGCGACGAGACGGGCCAGGAAGAATACATCCCGGCCGGAGAGGACCAGGTTAACGAACGCCTGGCCACGATGGACGACGCCGAGACCGAGCTGCGCGCTGAAACGCTGCGCGCCGGGCTGGACGACTACGAACTCGACGAAGAAGACGCAGCCCTGCTGGCCGGCGGCTTCGAAGAGTACGACGAAGACGCACCGCTGCTGCAGGACCCCGTCGTCGCCATCGTGGGACGGCCGAACGTCGGCAAGTCCACCCTGGTGAACCGTATCCTCGGCCGCCGCGAGGCAGTTGTCGAAGACACCCCCGGCGTCACCCGTGACCGCGTGTCCTACCCCGCCACCTGGAACGGCGTGAACTTCACGCTCGTTGACACCGGCGGCTGGGAGCACGACGCCCGCGGCATCCATGCCCGCGTGGCAGGCCAGGCCGAGGTGGCCGTGGACCACGCCGACGCCGTCATGCTCGTGGTTGACGCCACGGTTGGCATCACCGCCACGGATGAAGCGGTGGTGCGGATGCTGCGCGGCAAGAAGAAGCCGGTCATCGTCGTCGCCAACAAGGTGGATGACATCCAGAACGAAGCAGACGCCTCCCAGCTGTGGGGCCTCGGCTTCGGCGAGCCGTACCCGGTCTCGGCCCTGCACGGCCGCGGCACCGCCGACATGCTTGACGCCGTCATGGAGGTGCTGCCCGAGTACTCTGCGTACGGCGGACTGGACAAGTCCGGCGGCCCGCGCCGCATCGCCCTCATCGGACGCCCGAACGTGGGCAAGTCCTCGCTGCTGAACAAGCTGGCCGGTACCGAGCGCGTGGTTGTTGACGACACCGCAGGCACCACCCGCGACCCCGTTGACGAGCTCATCGAACTCGGCGGCCGCACCTGGCGCTTCGTGGACACCGCCGGTATCCGCCGCCGCCAGCACATGGCGCAGGGCGCCGACTTCTACGCCTCGCTCCGGACGCAGTCCGCGCTGGAAAAGGCCGAGGTCGCCGTCGTGCTCCTGGCCGTGGATGAAGTCCTCAGCGAGCAGGACGTACGCATCCTGCAGCTGGCCATCGAGTCCGGCCGCGCCCTGGTGCTGGCCTTCAACAAGTGGGACCTGCTCGACGACGAACGCCGCCGCTACCTGCAGATCGAGATCGAGCGCGACCTGGCCCACGTCGAGTGGGCCCCGAGCGTGAACATCTCGGCCAAGACCGGCTGGCACAAGGACAAGCTCGTTCCGGCCCTGGACAAGGCACTGGAAAGCTGGGACAAGCGCATCCCCACCGGCAAGCTCAATGCCTTCCTGGGCGAGCTCGTTGCGGCGCACCCGCACCCGGTGCGCGGCGGCAAGCAGCCCCGCATCCTCTTCGGCACGCAGGCGTCCTCCCGCCCGCCGAAGTTTGTGCTCTTCACCACCGGATTCCTGGATCCGGGCTACCGCCGCTTCATCACCCGCCGCCTGCGCGAAACGTTCGGCTTCGAGGGCACGCCCATCGAAGTGAACATGCGCGTGCGCGAAAAGCGCGGCAAGAACCGCTAGCCGCGGAGCGCCCCGGAGGCCGGACCGGCCCCGGGGCGCCCCGATTCGGGAAAAGCGCCGGCAATGATGTAGAGTATTCGAGTTGGTTCGGCCGGAAACAAACCGGTCGGGTAACGGGTTGTGGCGCAGCTTGGTAGCGCACCTGACTGGGGGTCAGGGGGTCGCAGGTTCAAATCCTGTCAACCCGACAACTAGGCCTGATGGAACGAAAGTTTTGTCGGGCCTTTTGTCGTTTAACAGGCCCTTTGCCGATTAGGCAGGGCTCGGCCAGTCCTAGTTTCCGTCGAGCGCGCCGCCGCCGAAAGCACTCCCGTCGAGGAGCCAGCTGTAGCGCAGCCGGAGCGCACGCTCGGTGCTCGCTGCCACCGTCGCCACAAAAAGTGCAGTGTTGGCCGCTGCCGGAAGATGGAACGGGCTGGAAAGCGTACCGATGCTGTCCGCGATGGGCAGGATCAGCATGATCTGCTCGACGATCTGCGGAACGCCGAGTACGACGGCGACCGCGAGGATGATCACCGAGATGACGCCAAGGGCGCGGCTCAGCGCCGGGTTGCTCACCTCCAGGCGGGCCCGCCGTCCCTCGGCCGAGACCGGGTCTGGCACAAGCTGCCGCTCGGACCCGTCAAGCCTCACATAGTGGCAGCGCTTCAGCCCGAAGCTGCTGACCTCAACCTCGATGGTGCCGCCCGGCACGGCGAAGGCTGCGGGGACCAGTGAAACGGCCTTGTTGACGCCGTTACGGTACAGCCTGGCGCGCACCTCGCCGTCGGCATCACCCCCGGGCCTGATGTCGATGGACCACGTCTCCGGCCCGCCTCCCGGGCCGATGATGTGCAGGTGGAACAGAGATCGTGAAAGTCCCTGCCACCAGTGATAGCCGGGCAGAAGGTGGCCGTCTCCGGGTTTCACCGCTTGCTTGGATTCCATGTCTTCCTCCCGCTGTTGTTTCTTCCGATATTGCTTCTGCAGGGCAGTGCCGCAGATGGCCTAGACGCCGACAACGAAGGTGAGGGCGGCCCAGATGGACACGATGGAGACGGTCGTCCAGAGGATGATCGCCACGCCCTGCCACAGCAGCACCCAGCCACGGGGGGTTCCACTGGCGATGAGGATCGCCGAGGTGAACTGGGTCGGGATCGCGAGGGGGCCGAGGATGCTGGCGCCGGGGACACCGAACCGGACGAGCCACTTCGCAAAGCGCTGGCGGCCCTTTGACTGCGGTTTATCCGACGCCGATCCTTCGAAGGCAGTGGATCCCTGGTATCCCGGAGCAGCTGGGACCAGTGCGGCGTTCCGGGTTGCCTCGGAGCGCCCCCTGTTGTGTTTCACCACTGCCGTGCGTGCACGCGATGTGACAAGCACCACGACGAGGACGCACAGGAAGTTTCCGGCGGCGGCGGCAAGGCCGGCAACGATGGGGTTGAGGCCGCCCACCATGCCGATGACGGAGGCGACCTCGCCCTCGATAAACGGAATGGCCCCGGCAAGCATCACGATGAAAGGCCGGATGACCTCGGGTACCTGGGCTGCGAGTTCCTGGAAATTGACGATGAGTTCCTGAATAGGGTTCATGGTGCTGACCTCTTTCCGGTGCGGTTGTGATGAAGCCTTTTTCGACTGGTACTTCAGGCTCGCACCCGCGCCGGTGCCTTCGCGTCGGCAGGGACCGCTGCCTTACCCAGGCTCCTATCTGCCCCTCGGCCCGGCCGGTTTCGTTTGCGTAGGTAAAAATTGCCTATTAGGGTGCTGGCATGCTCTGAAGGGGGCCACCGTGGATTTCCTGGGTCGTCGTGCTGAACGCGCCACGATAGACAGCGTCCTTTTACAGGCACGTACCGGTTTGAGCGGGGCAACAGTGGTGCGCGGGGAAGCGGGCATCGGAAAGTCGGAACTGCTCGAGTACGCGCGCCGTGAGGCGGGCTCCCTGGGGTTTCAAGTGATGTCAGCTGTTGGCGTCGAGTCTGAAACACAGTTCGCCTATGCGGCGTTGCACCAGTTATGTTCGCCATTGCTTGACCACGCGGCCGCCCTGCCGGAGCCGCAGCAGACCGCCCTGGGTGTGGCGCTGGGGCAGCAGGCCGGTGCGGTGCCGGACCGGTTCCTGGTGGGGCTGGCGGCACTCAACCTGCTGGCGGAGGCGGCCGAGGAAGGGCCGCTTCTGTGCCTCGTCGATGATGCGCAGTGGCTGGATGAGGCTTCCGCCCAGGTCCTCACCTTTGTGGCCCGGCGGATAGCGGCCGAACGCATTGTGCTGGTGTTCGCGGTGCGCGACCCCACCGACCGCGACCTCCTCTCGTTCGACGGCTTGCCCGTCATGTGCCTAAGTGGACTGGACGAAACCGACGCACGGGTTCTGCTTGCGGGGTCAGCCCATGCCCCGCTGGACGAGGACATGCGGGACCGCGTTTTGACCGAAGCACGCGGAAATCCTCTTGCGCTGCTGGAACTGGCCGGAAACATGTCAGTGGCCTGGGTGGGCGGTTTCGAGCTGCCCGATGTGCGGGATACCACCCACCGGATCGAGGATACGTTCCGGCGCCGCTCGCACAGCCTGCCGGCCCCAACCCAACTGTTGCTGCTGACCGCGGCGGTCGATCCGACCGGAGATATGGCGTTGCTCTGGCGCGCGGCCGAGCACCTGGGGATCGATACCGGATCTGCTGCGCCTGCGGAAGCAGCCGGACTTCTGGAGATCGATGGCCGGGTGCAGTTTCGTCATCCGCTGGTGCGTTCGGCGGTGCTTCGGGCAGCCGCGCCGCTGGACCGCCGCCGCGTTCACGGCGCGCTGGCCGCCGCCACCAATCCGGATGCCGACCCCGACCGACGCGCCTGGCACCTCGGAGAGTCCGTGCTGGGAACGGATGAGGACGCCGCCGCGGAGTTGATGCGCTCGGCTGGGCGCGCACGCTCCCGCGGCGGTCTTGGCGCCGCTGGGGTGTTCATGGAGCAGGCGTCCAAGCTGACCCCCGATCCTGCGACTCGTGCGGCCCGGGCGCTTGAAGCCGCCCAAGCAAGGCATGAGGCCGGTGGTTCCGCCGTCGCTTCGGAGCTGCTGGCCGTGGCCGCGGCCGGGCCGCTGGATGAGCTGCAGCGCGCCCGCCTCCAACTGCTGCGCGCCCAGATCGCGTTCCACCTCGCACGCGGCGGTGAAGGACAGATTATGCTGCTGGATGCGGCCAGGGGCCTCGCTCGGTTGGATCCGGCGCTGTCACGGGAAACCTACCTCCGTGCCCTCGAAGCGGCCATGGTCACCGGCAGCTTCCGCAGCGGCAGCGGTGTGCCGGCAGCCACTGAAGCTGCCCGGGCCGCACCGGCCCCGGCCGGATCCCCGAGGCCGTTGGACCTGTTGCTCGACGGACTGATATCCCTGTTCACGCACGGATACGCCGCGGGGGTGCCCGGCCTGCGGCGTGCGTTGGCGGCGTTCGCTGACGATGGGGGAGCAGCTGACCCCATGGACACCACCGGCAGATGCCGCTGGGGCTGGCTGGCCAGCAGATCTGCGATGGCCATCTTCGATGACGAGCTGTTCCACACCCTGAGCATCCGCCATATAAAGCTGACCCGGGAGGCCGGCGCCCTGGCCACGCTCCCGCTCGCGCTTCTCGGCAGGTCCACCCTGCTGGTGCTCTCGGGCGAGCTCGCCCGCAGCACCGAGCTGACCGCCCTCGCGGCGCCTTCCCAGGCGGTCCCCGTGCTTCACGCACGGCTCGTCAACTACGCCTGGCGGGGCCGTCCGGAGGAGACCGCTGAAATCCACGCGGCCATCCTTCGACGAGCCGCCGGAGATGCGCACGGCACCGAGGATTCCCTGGCCCAGTACGCCATGGCGGTGCTGCACAACGGACTGGGCAACTACGACGCGGCTTATACCGCGGCGGAGCTCGCCTATGAGTCCGAAGCGCTGAGATTCAACAACCTGGCCCAGGTCGAACTCATTGAAGCCGCGTACCGTTCCGGCCAACCGGAGGGGGCAGCCCATGCGACCGAGGAGTTCGTTGCGCGGGCGCTTGCCAGCGGTACCCCGTGGGGGCTCGGGCTGGCGGCGCGTTCACGGGCCCTTACCAGCACCGGGCCGGAGGCAGAGGACTATTACCGTGAAGCCATCAGCCAGCTGGGGCAGTGCCGGATAGCCGCCTACCTCGCCCGCACCCATCTCGTTTACGGTGAGTGGCTGCGGCGCGGGGGACGCCGCCAAGACGCGCGGGAACAGCTTCGGACCGCTCACGGGATGCTGCTGGACATGGGTGCGGACGCGTTCGCGAACCGTGCCGCCCGCGAGCTGCGGGCCACCGGCGAGCACCCGCGAAAGCGGAGTGTCCAGCCCACCGATTCCCTGACCGCCCACGAGCTGCACATCGCCCGGGAGGTGGCCACCGGTGCCACCTCCCGGGAGATCGCCACACAGCTCTTCCTCAGCCCGCGCACAATTGACGCCCACCTGCGCAGCATTTTCCGCAAATTGGGCATCAATTCGCGCCGGCAACTCCGAGAGCTGCCGCTTCCCTGAAACCCGCTGACGGGATTGTCGGCCGGTGGATGCTGGAGCACCACCGAGGGACTGCGTTACTGCCCGGCTCTCCGGCTGCACTACATCGTCTGACACACCGGCGGCAACGCTCGTGAGAGTACAGCAGGCAGCGGGCGGAGCCTTCCTGCTTCAGGGCTGAGCCCTGCCCGCCTCAGTGCTCCAGCGCCGCCACCTCCCCGGCTACAGCCGCCATCCGCCCCTGAAACTGGTGGCCGCCCGTCGCATACCGGCGGACGACGGCAGTGGGCAGCCGGGCCGCGTGGCGGTCCACATGGTTAACCGGCACGACGTCGTCGTCCGCACAGTGGTGGAGCATCAGCGGCAGATCCGCCGGCAGCTCGGCATCGAGGGGCAGGGAGTATTCCGCCTGCCAGCCCTCGGAACCCCAGAACGGCATCGCCAGCAGGACCAGGCCCCGGGGCCGGTGCTTCGAGGCCTGGTCGGCACAGTGGAGCAGGGCCATGGAGGCGCCGAAGGAATGGCCGACGATCACCGGTTCCGGGCCGAGGGTCCGGAGATGTCCGTCCAGCTCCCGGCGCCAGGCTGCGGCTGACATGTCCTCATCGGGGAAACGGGGCGCCAGCACCTCCGCACCCGGCACCTTCCGCAGCTCGGCGGCCATCTGCCGGTCATCCGTCCAGCCGCCGGCCCCGTGGATGAACAGGATTTCCATGAGGTTCTCCTCTTCTGCCGTGCCCGGTGAGTTGTTACCGGGCACGGCGGGCCAGTTCCGCCCGCAAATCAATCGTGCCGGTGTGCAGGACCGTTTGAAACCCCAGCTTTTCGGCAGCGGCAATGTTCAGGGCGTTGTCATCAATGAAGACAACGTCCTCGGGCCGCGCTTTCAGGCCAGCGGCCACATGGTCAAAGATCTGCGGATCGGGTTTCATCAGCCCCAGCTGTCCGCTGAAGTACAGCCGGGAAAAGTACCGGGGCCACTCGGACTCGGCGGTGTAGCGGCGCGACATCCCCGCCGGCATGTTCGAGAGCAGCGCCAGGGAGGCCCCCTCCTTTTGGAGGGTCTCCAGGACCGACAGGGTCTTCGGATTGAGGTGGGACCACGCGGCCGCGTCGAGGTCTTCCAGCTTCCGGAGCTGTTCGGGCCCGGGTGCCCAACCGAGGACCCCGGTCCAGTACTGCTCCGGGGAAACCGCCCCGGCGTCGAAATCTTCGCGGCGGGCCCAATAAGGACTTCCGGCCGGCTCGAGGTCCAAGCCCGTCGCCCGGTGCAGTGCCTTCCAGTCGGCCGGCTCGGGCTCCGTGGAGATCACCATGCCGTAGTCGAAGAGGTACCACAGCCCGTGGCGGGAGAGCCGGCTCATCTAGGCTGCCAGGTCTCTGCGCATGAGCCACCGCGTCAGGCCGCCGGGTTCACCCTCGACATAGATCCCGGGGGAGAGGATGGAGGAGACATCCTGGAAGCGCTGAGCTGTGGCAGGGAGGACCTCGATCATTAAAGCTCCTGGTCTCGGCGGGCAGGATGGGTATGCCGCCGAGCATAACCCGTTCCATCCCCGCGGGCAGTGTTTTGGCTGCCGCCCCGCCTCCGCCCGGTGGGCGGCAGGGCTCGCCTCAGCCCCGGCGCCCGCTTACCCTAGGAAACGCCACCCTCCTCCTCCGAAAGCCGTCGCATGAAACGCGGACCCGCCATGAAACGACGACGCCGGGGCGCGCGCGGAGCTGCCGCCGCTGCCTTAGCGCTCACGATGGTGACGGCCTGCAGTTCTGCGCCCGCCGGGGAGAGCAGCACAACCGCCGGAGCCGCGTCCACAGAAACCATTACCACCGGTCTGTACGCCCCGTGGTCGGTCGCCTTCCATGGCGGCACCCCGCTGGTCAGTGAGCGTGACTCCGCCCGGATCCTTGAACTGGACACTGCAGGAAGCTCCCGTGAGGTCGGCAGCATCGGCGGTACCGCAGGCGGGGGAGAGGGCGGCCTGCTGGGCATCGCCGTGCAGGACGGGTTCCTCTACAGCTACGCCACCGCCGGGGAAGAGAACCGCATTGAGCGCCGGGAATTGACGGAGAGCACGGGGTCCCTGGGCTTGGGTCCCCCCCCCCGAGGTCATCCTGACCGGAATTGAGGCCGGGCCCATCCACAACGGCGGGCGCATCGCGTTCGGTCCGGACGGGTTGCTCTATGCCACCGCCGGAGACGCCGGAAACCGCGGCAGCGCCCAGGACACCACCTCGCTGTCCGGAAAGATCCTGCGGATGACCGCTGACGGCGCCGTACCGGAGGACAACCCCCTGCCCGGTTCCCTCGTTTACAGCTACGGACACCGCAACCCGCAGGGTATTGCCTGGGACGCGGAGGGAACCCTGTACTCCAGCGAATTCGGACAGAACACCTGGGATGAACTCAACGTGATCACAGCCGGCGGCAACTACGGCTGGCCCGAGGTGGAGGGCATAGCCGGCCGGGACGGATTCATTGATCCCGTACAGCAGTGGGAACCGGCCGATGCCAGCCCCAGCGGCATTGCGGTGTCGGGGGAATCCGTCTTCATCGCCAACCTGCGCGGGGAGGTGCTGCGCGAGGTGCCGCTGGCTGATCCCAGGACCTCCACCGAGTACCTGACGGGCGAACACGGGCGGCTACGCGACGTTGTCAGTACCCCCGACGGTTCCCTCTGGGTGCTGACCAACAATACGGACGGCCGGGGCGGCCCGGGGCCCGACGACGACCGAATCCTGCGTGTCGACCTGGGCCGCTGATCACGGACAAGGAGAAAGCATGGAATTCGGGCGACCCCCGGGATCGAGGACGGACTCCGGCCCTCCCGGTTCAGCGAACAAGTTCCCCGCTGAACCGGGAGGGCACATGTGCGGCGGCATTAGCGTCGGCGGGGCCGACCGGATGGATTACGTCCTCGACGTGCTGCCGGAACCCGGTTCGGTGCCACAGCCCGGCCCAGCCCCCGCTACACCAGGTCCGACTCGTGCAGCACATAGTCGTAGTGCGGCAGCGGCCGTCCGGCGCGCAGGGTCTGCACCAGGTCAGGATCGGCCAGGTGCAGCCGCCCAATGGCGATCAGGTCGAACTCCTCGGTGTCCAGGCGGCGCAGAAGCTCCTCGCGGTTGTCCAGGACCGGGTTGCCGCTGCTGCGCCGGTCCTTGATGGCCGAACCGATGCCGACGCTGCCTACGGCCATGGCGGGCGCGCCGGTCAGCTGCTTGGCCCATCCTGCCAGGCTCAGGTCGCTGCCCTCGAACGCGGGAGCCTGGAAGCGGCGGGCACTGGCGTCAAGGACGTCGACGCCGGCTCCAACGAGCGGGCGGAGCAGGGCGCCGAGCTCTTCCGGGGTGTCGGCCAGCCGCGCGCCGAAGTCCTGCTGCTTGTGCTGGGAGAAACGGAAGAAGATGGGCAGATCCTCGCCGATCTCCTCCCGGATGGCCCGGACAACTGCAGCGGGGAAAGCGGCGCGGCGTTCGGCGTCTCCGCCCCACTCGTCGGTCCGCCGGTTCGTGTCGGCCCACAGGAAGGCGTCCAGGAGGTAGCCGTGTCCGCCGTGGAGGGCGATGCCGTCAAAGCCCGCGTTGACAGCGCTGCGGGCGGCGGCGCGAAAGGCGCTGATGACGCTTTTGATGTCGGCAGTGGTCATGGCGCGGGTCACCGGTTCCGACGCCTTCACGTACTCGTCGGAGTAGGTCGTGATCCCGGGCGTGCCCCACAGGCCGGAAGGCCGCATGGGGGTAATTGCCGGGCTTCCGCCCATCGCCCCCCACAGGGGTCCCACATGCCAGAGCTGCGGAATGATGCGTCCGCCGGCCTCATGTACGCCGTCGACGACGGAGCGCCAGCCGTCCAGCGCCGTCGACGCGAACATGTTGGGCACGCGGGCATGGTCGACCGAGGCCGGGTGATCGATGGCAACGCCCTCGGTGATGATCAGTCCCGTGCCGCCTTCGGCCCGGCGCCGGTAGTACCGGGCCACCTTGTCGCCCGGGACGCCGCCGGGGGAGTGGGTGCGGGTCATCGGTGACATGACGATCCGGTTGCGCAGGTGCAGCGACCTGACGCTGAACTCGCGGAACAGCGGGTCGGTCGAGGGGCCGACTTCGGTTTCGGCGCAGTCGCGGTTTTCGGTCACAGTGCCGCACTCCCTGCGTTGGCCAGCATTAGCCGGGAAGCGGAGCGTCCGTCCAGCAGCGAGTTGGTGCGCGCGGTGACCTTCCAGCCCGATCCGGTGCGGGCCAGTTCCCAGCGGTTTGCGGAGAGCCGGTCCACGTAATAGCCCGGTTCAGTTCCGTCCCGGTGCCGCACCAGCATGGAGTATCCGGTGGCGACGGCGGTGTCGCCGGCAATGCGGATATCCGGAATCCCCAGGAAATGGCTGGAGCCCTCCGTGATGATCTTTTGGTGCGACGGCCCGTTCACCATGCCGCGGAAGTCCTCTGCTCCGGTCAGCGTTGCCGCGCTGTCACCGAGGCTGTAGGTGTAGCTGCCGTCCTCGGTCCACAGGCCGGCTACGGCGTCGGCGCTGCCGCTGTCGACGGCAGGTCCGTAAGCGGCGAGCACGCCGAGTATCTCGCGGTGGTCTTCCAGACGTTGGATGCGCTCCTGGAGCGCGGCGATCTCGGTCAGTGGACTCATCAGATATTCCCCTTCGAATTCCCTTTACCGTATCTAATACCACCGGTGGATCAAGATGCAAACAAGCGCTTGACCGGGACGAAAGGAACGTAATGAGCGGATTCGAGAAGTACGGACCCTGGGCACTGATTGCCGGCGGTTCCGAGGGCGTGGGCGCCGCACTGGCGCATGAGCTGGCCGGGCGCGGACTCAACGTTGCCCTGGTGGCGCGCAAACCCGGGCCCCTCGCAGAGGTAGCTGCCTCAGTCCGCGCTGCGCACGACGTCGAAGTGCTCGCCATCGAGCAGGACCTGCTTGCCGCCGGTGCCGTTGATTCGATCGCCGAGCGCCTCGGGAACCGCGAGGTGGGCCTGCTGGTATCCAATGCCGGTGCCAACACCTACGGCGGCGAGATTGTGACGTCCGACGCCGACCGCGCCCAGATGGTTATTGACCTGAACATCACCGTCACAGCCGCCCTTGTCCGCCGGTTTGGCCTGCCGATGCAGGAACGGGGGTGCGGGGGCATCATGCTCACGGGTTCGCTGAGCGGCTTCGCCGGCAGCGCGGGAATCGGCTTCTACTCCGCCGCGAAGGCCTTTGTGCACAACTTTGCCGAGGCTCTGTGGGTGGAGATGCGCCCCTACAACATTGACGTCCTGGAGCTGTGCCTGGGGCTGACCCGCACCCCGGCGATGGAACGCCTGGGCTTTCAGTTCGACGCCCCCGGTGTGCGCGCCTCCGACCCCGCTTCCGTCGCCCGCGAGGTGCTGGACCACCTTGGCGACGGCCCGAGCTGGTACCCGGACGGATTCGGCAACGACGCCGAGAAACGGTCCGCCCACCCGCGCCGCCCCGTTGTGGAAGCGGCCAACGCACACTACCGCTCACCAGCCGCCTGATTCCTCGCCGGCCCTGAACCACAAGAGCCGGCCCGGAACCACAAAACAAGCCCGGAACCACAAGACAAGAAGGAGAATACGCATGGCACCCCGCCCGATCTACGACCCCGGTCCCACCATTGCCCACGCAGGCGGCATCAACATCGGCACGCCTGATTTGCAGAAGTCGCTCTGGTTCTTCCGTGACATCTTTGGCATGGAGGTCACTGCGCAGGAAGACGGCGTTGCCTATCTGCGCGGGTACCAGGAGCGGATCCACCACTCCCTGGTCCTGACGCAGCAGGACGAGGCCCGGATCAACACCATGAGCCTGCGGGTCAGCCGTCCCCAGGACGTTGAACTGTTCCATGACCAGTTTGTCGAAGAGGGCATCGAGGTGCGTCACGTGGGCGCCGGCACGGAACTGGGCCGCGGTGAGGCTGTCCGGCTTCTTCTGCCGGGCGGCGGGCACCCGCTGGAGCTCTACTACGGCATTGACCGCCCCCTAGCTCCCGAGGGGATGCGCTCAAAGCTTTTCGGGAACAGCTCGATCCGGCGGGGCCTCGGCGTCCAGCGGATCGACCACCTTAATATCCAGACCAGCACTCAAAACATGGCGCAGGCGGAAGGATGGCTCCGCGAATCGCTGGGGATGAAGAGGCGTGAGGCAATGGTGCTGCCGGAAAATCCGGACGTCCCCTATGTCTCGTGGCTGTCAGTGAATTCCAAGCTGCATGACATCGCGATCGGCTCTTCCATGACCGGTCAGGATGCCCAGTTCCACCATGTCGCCTTCGCACTCGAGAATATGCACGACGCCCTGACGGCAGTAGACCAGCTGCGGGACCTGGGCATCCAGATTGACGCGGGACCGGGCAAGCACGGCGTCGGCCAGGCCATGTACCTCTACGTCCGCGACCCGGGCTCGGGCTACCGCATTGAGCTCTACTCGGGCGGCTACCCGTTCTTCGACCCGGACCACGAGCCGCTGGTGTGGGAGCCCAAGGACATGACGTACGGCATGACCTGGTACGGGGACAACCCCCTCGTCCATGCCGACACCTCCAGGTATCAGGAGACCATGCCGGTTGCAGGCCTGGATCTGAAGGCACTCGTTAACGACTAGCCCGGTAGTTTATCCGTGCCGGGACGCCCGGCGGCCTTTGGCCGCCGGGCGTCTGTTGTCGGAGCGTCTGTTGTCGGAGTGCCTGTTGTCGGAGCGCTGCGGGCGCCCCCTGCCCGGCCCGGCGCGTAACACTCACCCGGTGGCTCCCTGCCGCCCCGGCACTGTTCCGGGTGCTTCGCCGCAGCTGCCCGCGCTGTCACGGTTCGCTGTGCAGGTGTTTCCGGCGCCGAACCGTCAAAGCCCCGTAGTACGCTCAGTGCCGGGAAGGCCCGCCAACAGGTAGGCTAGGACAGCCGGTAGGCAAGATTTGTCAGCAGGAATTGTGCGGCCAGCCAGAATCACGAGTGGTTGGCCGCATCTTTTGGGGAGGATGTAACACCATGGCGCGCGAGGACTACAACGCCGCACAGGCCGGGCAACGGCGCGAGCTGGGCGTGGAGGACACCACATCGATCAGTCTGCCGCCTCAGAGCGAAGCAACGTCGGTGGAGCCCAAGCTCAGCGCGGATGAGCGGGCCGCCGTGGCGGCGCTGCCCGCCGGGTCGGCCCTGCTGATCGCCCATTCCGGGCCGAACAGCGGTGCCCGGTTCCTGCTGGACCAGGATGTGACCACAGCAGGCCGTCATCCGAACGCTGATGTGTTCCTGGATGACGTGACGGTCTCCCGCAAGCACGTGGAGTTCCGGCGCACCGCCGAGGGCTTCCGCGTTGTTGATTCCATGAGCCTGAACGGCACCTACGTGAACAATGACCGCGTGGACACTTTGCTGCTCCGGACGGGCAACGAGGTCCAGATCGGAAAGTTCCGGCTGACCTTCTACGCCGCCCGGCCGACAGCCGCCCGCACGTAGGGAAGCCGACGCAGCAAGCAGCCGGTGCAGGATGATCCTGCCGGCGTCCACGGGACTACTGAGGGAATAGGTATTAGGTATGGCAGCATCACAGCCCGTCAGGCGGACCCTGGGAACGGGGAACGAGCGCCTGCGCGGCCGTGTGCTCAATATCGGGGAGGTGCTCGGCGAACTCAGCGCTGATTTTCCCGGTATCAGTGCCTCCAAGAT
This sequence comes from Arthrobacter sp. Z1-15, assembly GCF_054792395.1. NCBI lineage: Bacteria > Bacillati > Actinomycetota > Actinomycetes > Micrococcales > Micrococcaceae > Arthrobacter > Arthrobacter sp. Z1-15. The sequence continues at coordinate 1,380,434 of NZ_CP096454.1, forward strand.
CCGTTTCCTGGAGGAAAAGGGCCTGGTCACCCCGCAGCGGACGGCGGCAGGCTACCGAAAGTACTCATCGGCCGACGTCGAGCGCCTCCGCTTCGTGCTGGCGCTTCAGCGGGACCAGTATCTCCCGCTGAAGATCATTAAGGACTATCTGGACGCCATTGACCGCGGGGAGCGTCCCGAGTCCCTGCCAGGCGGAATGTCGCTGACGCCCCGAGCCGTGTCCGAGCAGCTGGCGGGGGAACTCTCCGCCCGCACTTACGCCCGCACCCTGACCTTCAACGAATTGGTCCGGGAATCCGGTGCCTCCGCTGACCTGGTGCGGAACCTGGCAGGTTACGGCCTTATCGCTTCCGCTGACCACGGGGCGGAGCACGGTGTTTTTGATGAGCATGCGCTCAAGGTTGCCAAGGCCTGTGCCAAACTTCAGGCCCACGGGATCGAACCGCGGCACCTGCGGCCGTTCCGCGCCGCAGCCGACCGCGAGCTGGGCCTGGTGGAGAGCGTCGTGGCACCCCTGGCCTCACGGCGGGACGTCGCATCCAAGGCGCGTGCGGCCGAGACAGCACGGGAGATCAGTGATCTCTGCCTGAACCTGCACAGTGCCCTCGTCAACGGGCATATCGCACGAATGGAAGGCTGAGGAGCATGCGCGAAGTTGAAGTGGTCGGTGTCCGCATCGAGCTGCCGTCCAACCAGCCGCTGGTCCTGCTCAAGGAGACCGACGGCGAACGTCATCTGCCCATCTGGATTGGTGCGCCCGAAGCCAGCGCCATTGCCTTTGTCCAACAGGGGATCGTTCCGCCCCGGCCCATGACCCACGACCTGCTCGCCTCTGTGGTAACGGCTCTGGGGCGCAGTGTCAGCGAGGTGCGTCTGGTCTCGGTCGAGGACACGGTCTTCTATGCCGAGCTCGTTTTCGACAACGGAGTCACAGTGAGTTCCCGGGCTTCGGACGCCATAGCGGTGGCACTGAGGGCGCCCTGCCCCATCCTGTGTGCTGAAGCAGTCCTTGATGAAGCCGGTGTGCGGATAGCTGAAGCCGATGAGGGTGACGAGGACGAGGAGGACCAGGAGAATGCGGAGCGCGAGCTGCGCCAGTTCCGTGAGTTCCTGGCCGACGTGGAGCCCGAGGACTTTGAGCGCTGATTCGACACGCCTGGAGAAAAAGGGCCTGCGTCTTTGACCTTGGACCGGGTCAGATCTAACGTCGAAGCATAGAGTTCCCACTGCGCGGTTCTCCGCTATTCCTCTTAGGGTTTGCTCTTTCGAAGAGTCCTTCCCCTAAGAGGTTCCGCGGGGCACACTGAAGGGAGTCGATCCTGACCCCTTCATCCCGCGCCACCCCCCCAGGGAACCGCTACTAGGAGGCACAAGTGAGTCCGAAAGGCGATGCCGGCGAGCATACCCACGCCGCTGCGCCGGGTAAGGTTCCCGGAGCCCAGGGCTTGCTGTTTACTGAGGATCTGCCCGTTCTCGACGAGGACGCCGGCTACCGCGGTCCAACAGCCTGCAAGGCGGCGGGAATCACCTACCGCCAGCTCGATTACTGGGCCCGCACCGGCCTGGTGGAGCCGGCAGTGCGAGGGGCCTCCGGTTCGGGAACCCAAAGACTTTACAGTTTCCGCGACATCCTGGTCCTCAAAGTCGTAAAGCGGCTGCTGGACACAGGCGTGTCGCTGCAGCAGATCCGCACCGCTGTTGAGCACCTGCGTGAGCGGGGCGTCGAAGATCTGGCCCAGATTACCCTGATGAGCGACGGCGCCAGCGTGTACGAGTGCACCTCGGCAGATGAAGTTATCGACCTGGTCCAGGGCGGACAGGGAGTTTTCGGCATCGCCGTCGGAAGGGTCTGGCGCGAAGTGGAAGGCAGCCTCGCCCAGCTCCCCAGCGAGCGGGTGGGGGAGCATACGTTTCCCGGAGATGAATTGAGCCAGCGGCGGATCGCCCGCAAAATCAGCTAGCTTCAACGCAAAATCAGCTAGCGCAAATCAGTCGGCACAAAAATCAGCCGGCGTGCATTGAGCCGGTCCCTATACTCAGACTGCAGGCAGCGGAATCCCGTTGCCTGCAGCTTTTTGTCTGTCTTTTGTAGTGAAGCGTTTTACAGCGCAGCAGTTTTTATGCCGCGGCAGCGCCTCAGTAGTCTGATGGTGCCCGGCGGATTACCCGGCCCGGCGGATGACTCGGTTGCGGACGCTGCCCGTTTCCACCAGGTTCTTCAGCAGCGCGTCAAACGTTGATGCTGCCTGCTTGGCGGATTCACCCGGCCAGTGATGCACTGAGTGGGCCGCGCCCTGGATCTGCTGCCAGTTGGCCTGCTCCGCAATAGTGGGACTCAGGAGCAGGTCTCCGAACATCTGCTTCATCTCAGCGAGCCGGAAGGTGTGTTCATTGGAACCGGAACGGACCCGGTTGGCGATGATCCCCGCCGGAGCGAGGTTCGGCGCAAATTCCTTGCGGAACAGTTCCAGGGCACGCATGGTCCGCTCGGTCCCGGCCACCGAAAAGAGTCCGGGCTCAGCAACGAGCACAACCCGGTTGCTTGCGGTCCAGGCGATGCGGGTGAGGCCGTTGAGTGACGGCGGGCAGTCGATCAGGACCAGCCCGTAGCCGCTGACCCGGCTAAGCAGGGTGGAGAGCCGCTTGAGGTCCCGTTTGCCGAGATCGGGGCGGTCATAGATCCCCGAAAACGCGGAGCCCATGGCGACGTCGAGAACGGGCTGGCGCTTGGGGTCGGGAGTCCGGGTGCGGCGGTCATTGGCAACCCAGCCGCTGGAGACCACGTTTTCGGCCAATTGCGCGCGGCGGGAATTCTTGAGCATCTCGCCGATGCCCGGCTTATCGGCAGCGGTAACGCCCAGGCCCGTGGTGGCGTCCGCGTGCGGATCCAGATCCACTACGAGGGTGGGAATTCCTGCTGCCAGTGCAGCCGATGCCAGTCCAAGCGTCACGGAAGTCTTGCCCACGCCGCCCTTAAGACTGCTGATGCTCACTACTTGCACTTGTTGAACCAAAACCTAACGTGTCTAGGGATCACGAGCGGGGCCCTTGTGAGGCTGCAGCTTCATTCTATGTGACGCCCGGTGGTAACTCCTGCAGCGCCGGTTTTGCAGGGGTGGCGTGGAAGGGCGACTATAGGGAGCGTGACGTCCGACACCCGCGGATAGGTCGCGGTCAAATACTCTGGGTAAAATCCGATGAGGGGCAGCGTTATCCGGATTGTCCCTCAGCCCGCAACGATGCAGGAGAGCAATGTTCTCGAAGATTTTGGTAGCCAACCGCGGAGAAATCGCGATCCGTGCCTTCAGGGCCGCCTACGAACTGGGTGTGAAGACCGTTGCCGTCTTCCCGTATGAGGACCGCAACTCCATCCACCGGCAGAAGGCTGACGAGGCCTACCTGATTGGCGAGGAAGGACATCCGGTTCGGGCATACCTGGACGTGGAGGAGATCATCCGCGTCGCCAAGGAATCCGGCTGCGACGCCATCTACCCGGGGTATGGGTTCCTCTCCGAAAACCCCCAGCTGGCCAGGGCCGCGAGGGAAGCCGGCATCACGTTCGTGGGCCCCGCCGCCGATATCCTGGAGCTCGCCGGGCACAAGGTCCATGCGCTGAATGCTGCGCGTGAAGCCGGAATTCCGGTCCTGCGTTCCACCCAGCCGAGTTCGGACCCCGAAAAGCTCCTCGCCGAAGCCGAGGACATCGGTTTCCCCATCTTCGTGAAGGCGGTGGCCGGCGGCGGTGGCCGCGGCATGCGCCGCGTTGACACGGCCAAGGACCTTCCGGATGCGCTGAACGCCGCCATGCGTGAAGCCGACACCGCCTTCGGTGATTCCACCGTGTTCCTCGAACAGGCCGTACTCCGGCCCCGTCACATCGAGGTCCAGATCCTCGCCGACGGCGAAGGCAACGTCATCCACCTCTTTGAGCGGGACTGCTCGCTGCAGCGCCGCCACCAGAAGGTCATCGAGATTGCCCCGGCCCCCAACCTGGATGAAGGCATCCGGCAGGCCCTTTACCGTGACGCGGTCAAGTTCGCCAAGGCGCTGAAGTATGAGAACGCCGGCACCGTGGAGTTCCTGGTGGACACGGTCGGCGAACGAGCCGGCCAGCACGTCTTCATTGAAATGAACCCGCGCATCCAGGTGGAGCACACGGTCACCGAGGAAATCACCGACGTGGACCTGGTGCAGTCCCAGCTGAGGATCGCCGCCGGTGAAAGCCTGGAGGATCTGGGTCTCCGGCAGGACGAACTGCAGGTGCGCGGCGCGGCGCTGCAGTGCCGCATCACCACGGAGGATCCCGCCAACGGCTTCCGCCCCGACGTCGGCAAGATCAGCGGCTACCGCTCCGCCGGCGGCGCCGGTGTCCGGCTCGACGGCGGCACGGTCTACGCCGGTGCCGACATCAGCCCGCACTTCGACTCCATGCTGGTGAAGCTGACCTGCCGCGGCCGCACGTATCCCGCCGCCGTCAACCGTGCACGCCGTGCCCTGGCAGAGTTCCGCATCCGCGGTGTCTCCTCCAACATCTCCTTCCTGCAGGCTGTCCTGGACGACCCGGACTTCATTGCCGGTGACGTCGCAACCTCCTTCATCGAGGAGCGCCCCGAGCTGCTCAGCGCCCGCGGTTCCGCGGACCGCGGTTCCCGGCTGCTGAACTGGCTGGCCGACACCACCGTCAACAAGCCGCACGGTGAGCTGCCGGTACACGTCAACCCCGCCGACAAGCTCCCGGCCGACCTGCCCGAAGTGCGGCCGGGATCGCGCCAGCGGCTGCAGGAACTGGGTCCGGAGCGGTTTGCCCGCGAGCTCCGGGAACAGCAGGCTCTGGCAGTCACGGACACCACCTTCCGCGACGCGCACCAGTCCCTGCTGGCCACCCGGGTGCGTACCCGGGACCTGCTGCTGGCTGCACCCGCGGTTGCGGCCCTGACGCCTGAACTGCTCTCGGTGGAAGCCTGGGGCGGTGCAACCTACGACGTCGCCCTGCGCTTCCTCGGAGAGGACCCCTGGGAGCGGCTGGTATCCCTGCGCAAGGCGCTGCCAAACGTCTGCATCCAGATGCTCCTGCGCGGCCGCAACACCGTGGGCTACACGCCGTACCCCACGGAGGTTGCCGAAGCCTTTGTCCAGGAAGCTGCCGATGCCGGCGTCGACATTTTCCGCATCTTTGATGCGCTGAACGACGTTGACCAGATGGAACCGGCCATCCGGGCGGTGCGCGCCACCGGAACCGCCGTCGCCGAAGTGGCCCTGTGCTACACGGCGGACATGATGAATCCGGACGAAACGCTCTACACGCTGGACTATTACCTGGACCTCGCCCAGAAAATGGTGGACGCCGGGGCGCACATCCTTGCGATCAAGGACATGGCCGGGCTGCTGCGGCCCGCTGCCGCAGCCAAGCTGGTGGCCGCCCTGCGGGAACGCTTCGACCTTCCCGTACACCTGCACACCCACGACACCGCCGGCGGACAGCTCGCCACGCTGCTCGCTGCGGCTGAGGCGGGAGTGGACGCCGTCGACGTCGCCAGCGCTTCACTGGCCGGAACCACCAGCCAGCCTTCCGCTTCCTCCCTCGTGGCCTCGCTGGCGCACACCGACCGCGACACGGGACTCAACCTGGGTGCGGTCAGCGCCATGGAGCCCTACTGGGAAGCAGTGCGCCGGGTCTACGCTCCGTTCGAGTCCGGCCTGGCCGGGCCCACCGGCCGCGTGTACCAGCACGAGATTCCCGGCGGCCAGCTCTCGAATCTCCGCCAGCAGGCCATTGCGCTGGGCCTGGGGGAGCGCTTCGAGGCCATCGAAGACATGTACACCGCCGCGGACCGCATCCTGGGCCGCCTGGTGAAGGTCACGCCGTCGTCCAAGGTTGTCGGTGACCTCGCCCTGCAGCTGGTGGGCAGCAATGTCTCCCCGGACGACTTCGAGGAAAACCCGCAGAACTATGACATTCCGGATTCCGTCATCGGGTTCCTCAGCGGCGAACTGGGCAACCCGCCCGGCGGCTGGCCCGAGCCCTTCCGGACCAAGGCGCTGCAGGGCCGCACGGTCAAGGTGCGCGACGCCGAACTCACCGAGGTGGACCGCGCCGGCCTGGCCGGCGACTCGGCCACCCGGCGGGAAACACTGAACCGCCTTCTGTTCCCCGGCCCGGCAAAGGAGTTCGCCACCGTCCGTGAAACCTACGGCGACGTGTCCGTCTTGGACACCCGTGACTACCTCTACGGGCTGCAGCGCGGGCGCGAGCACGTGGTGGAACTCGAAAAGGGCGTCCGCCTGATCGCCACGCTCGAAGCAGTGGGCGAACCTGATGAAAAGGGCATGCGGCAGGTCATGACGACCCTCAACGGCCAGATGCGTCCGGTCATGGTCCGCGACCGCAGCGTGCAGTCCCAGGTCAAGGTAGCCGAGCAGGCCGACCCCGGAAACCCCGGGCACGTGGCGGCACCCTTCGCCGGCGCCGTGACCCTCACCGTCAAGGACGGCGAGGAAGTGGCTGCCGGAGAAACCGTCGCCACCATCGAAGCCATGAAGATGGAAGCCTCCATCACGGCCCCGGTGGCAGGCACCGTCTCGCGGGTGGCGATTTCCGCCGTCGAGCAGGTGCAGGGCGGGGACCTGCTGGTGGTTATCGACCCCAAGGACAGCTAGCCGGAGTACCGGCTGTCCCCGGACAGCGTGCCGGTAATTGAAGGTCCCGGGATCCGGAAGGATCCCGGGACCTTCGGCGGCTCTAGACTGGAACCGTGACTCATTTTGATTTGGCCATCATCGGCTCCGGCTCAGGCAATTCCCTGATCACCCCCGACTGGGACGGCAAAAAGATCGCCGTCATTGACGGGGGCACCTTCGGGGGGACGTGCCTGAACGTGGGCTGCATTCCCACAAAAATGTTTGTCTATCCGGCCCAGCTCGCGGCAGCGGGCACGGACGCGGCGCGGCTGGGCGTGGACCAGACCCTCGAGAAGGTGCACTGGCGGGAAATCCGCGACCGGATCTTCACCCGCATCGACTCCATCTCGGAGGGCGGGCGCCGCTACCGGGCCGAGGAGTTGGAGAACGTCACGCTCTATGAGCAGCACGTGCGGTTCGTCAGCGAACACGCCCTCGAAACGGAGGACGGGCAGCGGATTACGGCCGACCAGATCGTGGTGGCCGCCGGCTCCCGGCCGGTGCTGCCGGACATCCCGGGCATGGACCTGCCGCAGGTGCACAGCTCGGACACCGTAATGCGGATTCCCGACCTCCCCGAACGAATCCTCATTATCGGCGGCGGGTACATCGCAGCTGAATTCGGTTTCGTCTTTTCTGCATTCGGCGCCAAGGTCACCATGGCGGCGCGCTCGGGGCCGCTGCTGCGCGCGATGGACGCCACCGTCTCGGAACGCTTCACCGAAGCTGCCTCGCGGCAGTGGGACGTGCAGCTGGACACCCGGGTCTCGTCCCTGACCGAGAATCCCGACGGGTCAGTGCGGGCGCAGCTGCATGGGCCCGGGGGAGAAACCGGGATCGACGTGGACCTGGTGCTGGTGGCAACCGGCCGCGTCCCCAACACCGACCGGCTCGGCGTCGACGCGGCAGGGTTTGACCTGCGTCCGGACGGCCGGCTGGCCGTTGATGACTTCCAGCGTGTCTTGAAGGACGGCCAACCGGTCGACGGCGTCTGGGGGCTTGGAGACGTCAGCAGCGACTTCCAGCTCAAGCACGTGGCCAACCATGAGGCGCGGACCGTTTCGCATAACCTGGTGCATCCCGGCAACCTTCGCGCGAGCGACCACAGGTTTGTGCCCTCGGCGGTCTTCAGCAGCCCGCAGATAGCATCCGTGGGCATGACCGAGGAAGAGGCCCGCCGGGACACCGAATCCCGGGGCGTGGAACTGGCCCTGGCAGTCCAGGAATACGGATCCACCGCCTACGGCTGGGCGATGGAAGACACCACGGGCTTCGTGAAGCTGCTCGCTGAGAAGGAAAGCGGCAGGCTGCTTGGGGCGCACATCATGGGCCACGAGGCGTCCATGCTGATTCAGCCCCTGATCCAGGCCATGTCCTTCGGGCTGGACGCCGCAACCATGGCGTCCGGCCAGTACTGGATTCATCCGGCCCTGACGGAAGTTGTGGAGAACGCGCTGCTGTCGCTGCGGACCGGCGCGGCAGGCCGCGCTGCAGGCACCGCAGCGTAGCCGCAAACACAGCAGAAGGGCGGGTCCGGAATTCCGGACCCGCCCTTCTGCTGTGGCCTGTGCCGGCTGTTAGACCTTCTGGCCGCTGTAGATGTCCTCCACCACGGCGGAGAAGTCCTTCAGCACCTGCGCCCGCTTGATCTTCAGCGAAGGCGTCAGGTGACCGCTGGCCTCAGTGAAATCCGAGGGGACGACGCGGAAGACCTTAATGGCTTCGGCCTGGGACACGGTCTTGTTGGCCGAGTCCACCAGGGCCTGGAGTTCCTGCTGTAGCTGTTCCGTCTGCCCGGCTTCGGCCACCGTTGTGCCGGCCGGCAGCTTGTGGCGCTCCAGCCAGCCGGGCAGGGCCTCCTCGTCCAAAGTGATCAGGGCCGAGATGAACGGCCGCTGGTCGCCCACCACCACACACTGGGACACAATGGCATCGGCGCGGATGCTGTCCTCCAGGACCGCCGGGATTACGTTCTTCCCGCTGGCGGTGACAATGATTTCCTTCTTGCGGCCGGTGATTTTCAGGAAGCCGTCGTTATCCAGCCGGCCGATGTCTCCGGTGTGGAACCAGCCGTCCGTGAAGTTGTCGGCCGTGAGGTCCGGCCGGTTGTAGTACCCCTTCATGACGCTGACCCCCTTGGTGAGGATCTCGCCGTCGTCGGCGATCCGCACGGCGTTGCCCGGCAGCGGTGCGCCGACGGTGCCGATCTTGGTCAGCTTGGGGGTGTTGACGGTAACGGGAGCCGTGGTTTCGGTCAGGCCGTAGCCTTCCAGGACCGTCACGCCGATTCCGTGGAAGAAGTGGCCCAGACGGTCGCCCAGCGGCGCGCCGCCCGAGATCGCATACTTGACCCGCCCGCCCATGGCAGTCCGGATCTTCCCGTAGAGAAGCCTGTCGAAGACGGCGTGCTTGACCTTGAGACCCAGCGGGACCTTGCCGGCTTCCTGTGCCTTGGACCATTCGATGGCGGTCTTGGCGCCCGCGTGGAAGATCTTGCCCTTGCCGCCGTCTTCGGCCTTGAGCATGGAGGAGTTGTAGACCTTCTCGAAGACGCGGGGGACCACCAGCAGGAAATCGGGCCGGTAGCTCTGCAGATCCGGCAGCAGGTTTTTCACGTCGGCGGTGTGCGCCACGGTGGCGCCGGAGGCCACGCACAGTACCGAGATGAACCGCGCGAAGACATGGGCCAGGGGCAGGAACATGATGGTCTGCGCGCCCTCGCGGCACACCTCGGGCTGGGCCGCGGCGGCATTGCGGGAAAGGTTCACGAAGTTGCCGTGCGTCAATTCGCAGCCCTTGGGCCGGCCGGTGGTCCCGGAGGTGTAAATAATGGTGGCCGTGTCGTCCAGCGTGGCCTTGGACCGGCGGGCGGCAAGTTCCTCGTCGGAAACCGCCGCGCCGGCGGTGCGCAGCTCATCGAGTCCGGGGCCGTCGATCTGCCAGACGTTCTTCACCGTCCCGAGGTCTTCCTCGACGGCCGCCTGGCGCACCACGTTCTCGTGGCGGGCAGCTTCGACGACCACTCCGACGGCTCCGGAGTCGCTGAGGATCCAGGCGACCTGGGACGGCGAGGACGTTTCATAGATCGGGACGGAGACGGCGCCGGCAAACCAGAGCGCAAAGTCCACCAGAGTCCACTCGTACCGGGTGCGGGCCATGATGCCCACCCGGTCTCCCGGCTGGACACCGGAAGCGACGAACCCCTTGGCAAGGGCGCGGACATCCTTCAGGAACTCAGTGGCGGTAACCGGAGCCCAGGCACCGTCCGCTCCCCGAACCGAAAACAGGGGCGGGTTGGAGGGCTTGGCGGCCTGCTCCAGCAGTAGATCGGTGATGTTGGACTCCAACGGTGATTCCACCAGAGGGGGAACACTGTATTCACGCACGATAGCTCCTTTGATATCCGACTGGCCGGCAGACGTTTGCGCAGACATTAACACCCAGCCTATAGCGTAGATCACATTAAATACCGGTGAGTAACTTCTCGAACCAATAACGCTTTCGCGGCAGGAGCGGCCGAAGAATACACTTGGTTGTTGATGCGTCCCGTTACCCCAGCGCCTGTTCCCCGTTCCGCCCCTCTTCTCTGGCAGCGCCGCGCCATGGAGCCCTTTCCCGCCCGCCGTCCCATCCGGTTGCCTAACCGGATGCGCCGCCGCGGGCTGGCCATCGGCATTGACATCGGCGGCACCAAAGTGGCGGCAGGGCTGGTCGACGGGGACGGCCGGGTTATTGCCGAGGCCCGCCGCTCCACGCCCGGCCAGGATCCGCGCGAGGTGGAATCCGTCATCGTGGACCTGGTGCGTGAACTCTCTGCCAACCACCACGTCTGGTCCGTAGGCATCGGCGCCGCCGGCTGGATGGACCTGGCCGGCAGCACCGTGCTGTTTAGTCCCCACCTGGCCTGGCGCAACGAGCCGCTGCGCGAGAATCTCGAGCGGCTGCTGCGGCGCCGGGTGTATCTGGTTAATGATGCCGACGGCGCTGCCTGGGCTGAGTGGCGCTTCGGCTCCGGCCTGGGACAGAGCCGCATGGTCTGCGTGACCCTGGGCACCGGAATCGGCGGTGCCATGATCATGGACGGCCGGCTCGAGCGGGGAAGGTTCGGCGTAGCGGGCGAGTTTGGCCACCAGATCATCATGCCCTCCGGCCAGAGGTGCGAGTGCGGAAACCGCGGCTGCTGGGAGCAGTATGCTTCCGGAAATGCCCTGGGCCGGGAAGCACGGGAACTGGCTGCCGCGAATTCTCCGGTGGCGCAGGAACTGCTGCGTGCCGTGGACGGAGACATCGGCAAAATCACCGGGGCAGTGGTAACCCGGATGGCGCTCGAAGGCGACCAGGCGTCGGTGGAGCTGCTGGAAGAGGTGGGGCAGTGGCTTGGGCTGGGGCTGGCCAACCTTGCTGCCGCGCTGGATCCGGGAATGTTTGTTGTCGGCGGCGGCCTGAGCGCCGCCGGCGACCTGCTGCTGGAACCCGCCCGCAGGTCCTTTGCCCGCAACCTGACCGGCCGCGGGTTCCGGCCCGCGGCGCGGCTCGAACTGGCCGCCCTCGGGCCGGCTGCCGGCATGATCGGTGCCGCTGACCTGTCCCGGATAGCTGCCCGGCGCTGACACCGGAACCAACCGGCAGCCGCCGTACGCTGTGCCGGCACCGCGGAAGCGGGTCCGGCAGGCCTGCGCTGAGGCCTAGACGGCGGCGCCGTCGTCATCGCGGTGCTGCGGCAGCCGGAAGAGCAGATACGCGGCAGACGCCCCGAAGAGGGCAATCACGCCCAGAATGACCGCCACGGGAGCGCCGCGCCAGAACATGGCGAACAGCAGCAGCAGGAGCGGCCCGCCCAGGGCCCCGATCCAGGCCAGGACCACAAGTGGCTCGCCGGTGCTGAACGGCGGAGGCTCAGGCGGGACAAATTCGCCCTCCGACTCGAGTTCTTCCGGTTCGTCATAGTCGCGCGGCCCCCGCGGCGGTACGGGACGAAACGGCTGGTTGTCAAAAATGGCCCGGGTGCGCTCGGCGGGGGAGCGGGGGCCCGAACCGGCGGGGGAGCTGCCCGCTCCCGCGTCCGGCTGGCCGGTTTCGCCGCTGCTTCCTGCCGTCCCCGTGGGCGGCTGCGGTGTTCCGGCGGCAGGCGCGCCGGTTACTGTGCCTGCCTCTCCCGGAGTGCCCCGGGGGCCTTCCGCCGTCCCGGGGCCCGGAGCGCCCCGGCCGCCGTGCGTTTCATCGGCCGGCATGTTCTCCAGCCGGGCCACCAAATCCAGCCAGACGGCGTCATCGGTGGATTCGTTGCGTTCCGGTTCGCGTTCATTCATGCTGCAGCACCTGCGCTGATCCTTTGGATGAACTGATGGGAACGGTCAAAAATCAAGGGTGCATCATGGTCCATGGTGGCCACGTGATAGCTGTTTTCCAGCGAAACCACTTCCAGCCCGCTGCCCAAATACCGCCGCAGGACATCCATGCTGGACTCCGGGACCACCGGGTCCACCGTGGACCGGAAGGCGAGGACAGGCGCGGTGATGCGCGGCAGCACCGCCGTCGTATCCCGGAACAGCCGCATCAGCTGGTGCACTCCGCCCACCGGAGTCCGCGGATAGGCGCCTTCATCCTGGCCCTCACGCTTGATGTTGTTCGCAATTGCGGGGACGGACTTCATGACGTATTTCAACAGCCCGGAATACCGCGCCCGCGGGTCGTTTATGGTCAGCCCCGGGTTCACCACGGTTACTCCCGCGACGGGACGGTGGGCTGCCAGCCGCAGGGCAAGCGTTCCTCCCATGGACAGTCCGGCGGCGAAGACCCGGTCGGTGCGCTCCTCGAGCTGCTGATAGGCGCGGTCATAGGCGTCGTACCAAAGCTCCCAGGGGGTGCGGGCCAGTTCCTGCCAGGTGGTTCCGTGCCCCGGAAGCAGGGGAAGGCTCACGGCGTACCCCTGATCGGACAAATGCCGCGCCCAGGCCGCAAGGCTGACGGGCGAACCCGTAAAGCCATGGCTCAGGAGCACTCCGGTGCCGGCGTTGGCGCCTTGCCCGTCACTGGTGAACGCGGCCGTGCCCGATGGGGAAGTCATAACACTATGGTTGCATCCACCAGCGTGTTTTCCACCCCTGCAGCGCCCAAAGTTGCGATGCCGATGAGCTCCAAAATTCAGCGCGGCCGGGTGGGCGCATAGAGTAGGAGTTGGGGAATCCAAACCGGGTCCCTGATTTGTTATGTCCGGACGGGAGAGCTGGCTACGTGTTCTATTGGGTGATGAAGACTATTTTCATCGGGCCGGTGGTCAATCTGCTCTTCAGGCCCTGGGTCAAAGGCATGAACAACGTGCCCGAAACGGGTCCGGCGGTGCTGGTGAGCAACCACTTGTCCTTCTCGGACTCGATCTTCCTGCCGCTCGCGGTGCCGCGTCCCGTGAGCTTTCTGGCAAAGTCGGAGTACTTCACCGGAAAAGGCCTCAAGGGCAAGCTCACGGCTGCCTTCTTCCGGCTCACCAACCAGCTGCCGATGGACCGTTCCGGCGGCGCGGCATCGGCAAGTTCCCTCAGCGCCGGAGTGGACGTCCTGGAAAACGGCGGCCTGCTGGGAATCTATCCCGAAGGCACGCGCAGCCCGGACGGTCGGCTGTACCGGGGAAAGACCGGTGTTGCCAAGCTGGTCCTGAAAACAGGAGTTCCGGTTATTCCGGTAGCGATGATCGGAACCGACAAGGTCCAGCCGATCGGCCGGAAGATCCCCAACATCCGCCGCATCGGGATCATTGTCGGCGAGCCGCTGGACTTTTCCCGCTACGCCGGAATGGAGAACGACCGGTTCATCCAGCGCTCCGTAACCGATGAAATCATGTATGAGCTGATGCGCCTGTCCGGCCAGGAATACGTGGACGTGTACGCGAGCACCATGAAGGAAAAGCAGGCTGCGGCCCGCAAGGTTTCCAAGGGAGCTGAGGCCCGCAGCGCGGCAGTGCGCCTTCCCGATCCGGGCACTCCCGGCGGAGCAGCGGGGGAATCCGGTCCGGTTGCCGCGCGTGCCGTGGAACCCGGTGGCCGGACCCGCCCGGCAGCGGGGCATTCCAGTGATGGAGGTGCGGGGAGCACCCCCAACTCTTCGGCCGCTTCCGAACCGGAGGCCGTGCCTGCCGAAGCACGGGAGGGGAAGACCGCAGCCCCGCCCACCCGGAAATCAGTACGAAAGCCCGGCACCGTCACGACCATTGGCCGCCGCCGGAAAACTCCGCCGGTTCCCCCGGCCGCCGCACCGCCGGCCGCCGCGGGCGTGGAACCCGAGGGCAACGAACCCCACAGCGCTTAACCGGCCGGGGGCCTGCGGGCACCTGCCGGGAGTGTTTCGGACCAGGGCGCTCAGGTTACGCCGGGCGGTGTGCGGCTTCTGCCCCGGAGGGGTGCAGACAGTACCCTTAAAGACGTGACTTACACTCCTGTAGACAACGCGTCAGATTTTTCCACCGTCCCACGCCCGGGCGCGGCGGAGTATCCCGGCCTCGATGACTGGCGGTCCCTGCCGGCACTCCAGCAGCCGTCGTGGCAGGACCATCCGGGTTATCCGGCCGCAGTGGCCGAACTGTCGAAGGTTCCCCCGCTGGTCTTTGCCGGAGAAGTCGATATTCTCCGGGACCGGCTGGCTGCCGCAGCCCAGGGCAAGGCCTTCCTGCTGCAGGGCGGAGACTGTGCGGAAACGTTCGATGCCGCAACGGCCGACAAGATCAGTGCCCGGGTGAAGACCATCCTGCAGATGGCCGTTGTCCTGACCTACGGCGCTTCGCTGCCCGTGATCAAGATGGGCCGGATGGCCGGGCAGTTCGCCAAGCCGCGCTCGTCAAACGACGAGACCCGCGCAGGTGTGACGCTGCCGGCCTACCGCGGCGACATGGTCAACGGCTATGACTTCACGCCCGAGTCCCGCGAGCACAACCCGGCACGGATGGTCCGTGCCTACCACACGTCAGCTTCGACGCTGAACCTCATCCGCGCGTTCACGCAGGGCGGTTTTGCCGACCTCCGGCTGGTGCACCACTGGAACAAGGGCTTCACCGCCAATCCCGCCCACTCGCGCTACGAATCACTGGCCCGTGAAATCGACCGTGCCGTGCGCTTCATGGATGCCTGCGGCGCGGATTTCGAAGCGCTCAAGCGCGTGGAATTCTTCGCCAGCCATGAGGCGCTGCTGCTGGACTACGAGCGTGCCCTGACCCGCATCGATTCCCGCACGGGGAAGCCGTATGACACTTCGGCGCACTTCCTCTGGATCGGGGAGCGGACCCGCGACCTCGACTCGGCGCACGTGGAGTTCCTGTCCAAGGTCCGCAACCCGATTGGCGTCAAGCTCGGTCCGGGCACCAAGCCCGAGGACGCACTGGCCCTGATCGACAAGCTGGATCCGGACCGCGAACCGGGCCGGCTGACGTTCATTACCCGCATGGGCGCCCGGAACATCCGCGAGAAGCTGCCTCCGCTGGTGGAACGCGTTACCGCTTCCGGAGCCCAGGTCCTGTGGGTCACCGACCCCATGCACGGCAATACGGTTACCTCTCCCAACGGCTACAAGACACGCAACTTCGACGACGTGATGGACGAAGTCCGCGGCTTCTTTGAAGTGCATAACTCGCTGGGCACCTTCCCGGGCGGCCTGCACGTGGAAATGACCGGCGACGACGTCGCCGAGTGCCTGGGCGGCGCCGATCCCATCGACCAGGAGGCATTTGTTGAGGGCTACGAGTCCGTCTGCGACCCGCGCCTGAACCACATGCAGTCACTGGAAATGGCGTTCCTGGTGGCCGGGGCGCTCTCCCGCCAGGGTTAGCCGGCAGCAGGCACCGCAGCACTGAGGGGACGGTCCGGGAAATATCCCGGGCCGTCCCCTCTTCCGTCCCGGGTCCCGGGACGAAGCCACTACACCGCGCTAAACGACCCGCAGGGTGACTACGGATCCCTCGGGGGTCATGGACCCGCCGGAGGGATCCTGCGACTGCACAATGCCGAGGAGCCCGCCCAGCAGCTCGTTGATCTGGACCTGGAAACCAAGGCCTTCGAGCTGTGCCCGTGCCTCGTCCGGGGACTGGCGGACGACGCTGGGCACCTGCACCATGACCGGGCCCTTGGAAACGGTCAGCGTTACCGGCGAACCGCGTTCCACCAGGCCGGACGCCGGCGTCTGGACGGCCACTGCTCCGGCCGGAATATCACGGCTGTTCACCTGCTCGGGGAGGACCTCAGCCGTGAGGCCGGCGTCCTCGAGCAGCGCCACGGCTTCGTCCTCCGACTTGCCAACGACGGAGGGAACTTCCACCGGAGCAGGCCCGAGCGAAACGACTATGTTCACAGCTGTATCCCGCCGCAGCTGGGTGTCGGGGGCGGGGAACTGGCTGATCACCGTGCCGGCGTCCACGGTCTCACTGTATTCCTCGGTGACGGCGCCCACGCTGAGCCCGGCGTCCGTGATGTTCTCCGACGCCGCCTCTGCAGTCCGCTGCACCACGTTGGGGACATCAAAGAGTTCGGGCCCTTTGCTGATCAGCAGCGTCACCGGCTGGAACCGCCGGATTTCAGCCGGAGCATCGGGGTCCGTGCCCACGGCGAGTCCGGCGGCGACAATTTCGTCATGGATTTCGCTGGTCGAGTACTGCAGTCCTTCCCCGCGCAGCAGCGCTCCGGCTGCCTCCCGGGAAACATTGGCAACATCGGGGACAGTGACGACGGCGCCCGGTCCGCGGCCGAAAAACCAGCCGGTGAAAATGGCAGCGGCGATGAGCAGTACGGACAGCACGAGCAAAAGGGCTCCGCGCCGCCGCGGCCGCCCGCGGCGCAGGGACACCTCGGGGCGGTGCGCGTCGCGGCTGGACCGGCGCTCAACGGCTTTGGCCTCCCGGCGCGCCTGCCGCCGATCCGTGCGGGATCCGGCCTCCGGGCGCTCGGAGCCGCCGTGGGCGTCGTCGTCACCCGGGTGTTCCCCATCCGGGTCGCCGGCCGGATAGCCGCCGGGGTCTGCGGGCCCGAAGTGCCGATCCCCGGTTCCCCCGCCTCCGGACGGAAAGACAGTGGTCGCGTTGTCGGAACGTCGAATGACCTCCGTGGGGTATGCGCCGGTTCCGGCTGCAGCTGCAGCCCCCGCAGGGGAAATCACTTCGGTGGCGCCGGCGGGCGGCCGCGGCAGCGCCGTAGCGGCGCCCGCATCGAGGGCTTCGGTGGCACCTGAAGCGGACGGATGCTGCTGCCCGGCCGGTTCGGGGCAGTGGAAATCGAGCTGCTCGTCGGTCAGCGAGGTCCGGATATGGCGGAGCTCGCCTAAAAGCGCCTTGCCGTCCACGGGACGATTGTCCGGGTCGGGATCGGTGCACCAGCGGACCAGCTCATCCAGGTCGGAGGCCAGGCCGGGGCATGCCGCCGACGGTGCGGGAACAGTGGAGTGGACATGCTGGAAAGCGATCTGGATAGGTGCCGTGCCGGTGAAGGGCTGGCGGCCGGTGAGCATTTCGTAAAGCATGATGCCGGCCGAGTAAACATCGCTTCGCTCATCGGCGCCGGTGCCGGTGACCAGCTCCGGTGCCAGATAGGCGACGGTTCCCACCAGGGTTCCGGTGTTGGTGCTGGTGGAGACAGCGCGGGCCAGGCCGAAGTCGGCAATCTTGATGCTGCCGTTGTCTGCGAGCAGCACATTCTCGGGCTTCACATCGCGGTGGATCATTCCGGCATCGTGGGCTTCAGCCAGGCCGTCCACAACCGCATCCAGCAGGGCCAGGGCCAGCCGCGGTGTCAGGCGGGTGCGGGCTTCCAGGAGCTCGCGCAGCGTCTTGCCGGGAACATACTCCATCACCAAATAGGCGAGGTTGTCGGCGAAGCCCTGGTCCAGGACGCCGACGACGTGCGGGTGGGAGAGCCGGGCGGCGGACTTTGCCTCGCGTTCGAACCGGTCAAGGAAGCCGCGGTCCGCAGCCAGGTGCGGATACAGCACCTTCAGGGCCACATCACGGTCCAGCCGCAGGTCAGTGGCCAGATAGACGGTGGACATTCCTCCGCGGGCAATACGGGAGAGCACCCGGTAGCGGTCATCCACTACGGTGCCAACGAGGGGGTCATTCACGGATTCATGCACTCTACGATCCTACGTGCGCAAAAGGGCAGGGCCCGGATCGACACCCGATCCGGGCCCTGCCCTCCCCGCGCCATGCGGTGCGGTCCTGCTAGGAGAAGGACTGCCGGTGCGCCAGGACGGAGGCCACGTAGCCGCGCGTGTCCTCAAACATGCCCTGGGTCGTTACCGAGTACTGGCCCTGGTAGTAGGAGGCGACTGCCGTTTCGAGGCTGTCGCTGGTGCGGATGAGCGAGCTGATGATCGCAACCCCGGCAGTGGCATTGTCATAGGGGTCCAGCAGGTTCAGCTGGCGGCCCACCAGGTCTGAGGCCCAGTCGCCGGAGCTCGGGATGACCTGCATGGCACCGATGGCGTTGGCGGGGGAGACGGCACTCTGGTCGAAGCCGGACTCCTGGAAGGAGAAGGCCATGGCCAGTGCCGGATCAACACCCATCTGAGCCGCCGTCTGGGCCACGATCTGCTGCATGTCCGCGCGGCTCGGTACTGAGGCGGCGTTCAGCGCATGCTTGTTGGCATTTGCGTCTGCGACCACGTGGTCCGGATACGTGTAGTGGAGGAACGTATTGGGAACCAGGTCGGCCGGAGCGGCCTCCGCCGGCGCTGCGCCGAGCGTGGTCACGCCGGCGCCGGGAAGTGCCACGGTGTCTCCGGGGTACAGGACCGAGCCGTCGTCCATGCCGTTGGCGGACATGAGAGCCGAAAGGCTGACGTTGTGGCGCGCGGCGATCCCGGTCAGCGTGTCACCGGCCGCGACGGTGTGGCTTCCCGCTGCGGCTGCCGCGGGTGCGGCCTCTCCGGCGGCGGATCCGCCGGAGAGGGCAATTTCCTGGCCGGGACGGATCATCGAGGTGAGGGTGAGGTTATTGGCTGCCAGAACGCTGTCGAGGCTGACGCCGTGGGAGGCAGCGATCCCGCTGAGGGTGTCGCCGGCTTCCACGGTGTAGGTGCCCGACGGCGCCGAGGGGGCTGCATCCGGAGCTGAAGAGACCCCGGTCGGCAGGCGCAGTTCCTCGCCGGCGAAGATGAGCGAGCTGCTCTGCAAATTGTTCACGCGGAGCACTTCGTCCACGGCCAGGCCGTATCGGGCAGCGATGGAGCTGACGGTGTCGCCCGCTTCAATGCGGTGAACCGACGGCACGCTGGACTCGGCTGCAATCGTGAAGGGAATCTGAGCAGCCAGCTGCGACGGGGCAACAACACCGGCGGTTCCCGCAGTCAGATTCTTGATCGCCTGCAGGGGAAGCTGCGGGAAGAGGGCGGCGTTCGGACCGACGGGGGCTGCCTGTGCCGGTTCGGCAAGCGCGAGTGCTGACATCATCACGGCAGGGATCGCCGCGGTGGTTACCGCAACACTCAGTTTGCGGGGCATTCCCCTGGAGCTGGAACGCGGGGAATTGCTTCCCTGAATCGACTGAGCAGTCATAAAGGGTTGTTTCCTCATCTGTAGACGGCGCGGCCTTTACCGCAACTCGACCATGTACAAGTAGTGGTGCGAGCGTGACAGAAGTGTTTTCTGTGACGTAAGCGAATTTACACTACCGAGGCTTCAGGTCCATACCTGAGTAGATGCAAAACATGTATTCCGGTTGTACAACGGCCCGGAAGTGGCTCTAAACGGGGTTCTCGTGGGAACCTAGGACTGTGACTGAACTTGAGGAACTTGTTTCCGACTGGATGACCCTGCCCGATGTGGCTGAACAACTGAGTGTTTCCATTACCAAGGTGCACAGCATGCTCGAAGAGCGTGCGCTTGTAGCCGTGCGGCTCGGGGAGCGGAAGATCCGCAGCATCCCGGCTGCCTTCGTGGCCGACGGCGCTGTCCTGGACAGCCTGAAGGGCACAATTTCCGTGCTTATTGATGCCGGCTACAACGACGAGGAAATGATCCGCTGGCTGTTTACTGCGGATGACTCGTTGCCGGGCCGCCCGGTGGATGCCCTGCGCGAGGGGCGGAAAACCGAAATCCGCCGCCGCGCCCAGGCCTTGGGCTGGTAGCACAGGACCCCATATATATATATGCAGCGGCAGATAACGCAGAACAGATAACGCAGCATATATGGAGCAATAAAAAACGCGGTAATAAATAAAACAGCAGCGGCTCCCGTCCAACGGGAGCCGCTGCTGTTTTGCGTTCTGATCCTGATGATGTGCGGGCCGGGTGCGGCCCGCGGCGGGATCAGGCCGTCCGGGTTACCGCTGCATGGGCCAGTGCGGTCAGGGCCGCACGGGCCACGTCGTCAACCGGCATCTGCTCCAGGGCGTCAAAGGCTGCCCGGGTGTGGCCCTCGATGAGGGCTTCCGTGGCGGCCAGGGCGCCGGATTCCTCGATGATTCCGCGCAGCCTTGCCACGCCGTCGTCGTCCAGGTCGGCGCGGCCGAGGGCGGAAGCTATCGTGTCCCGGGCGGAGGGGCCGCCGAGTGACAGGGCGTAGGCAATCAGCACGGTGCGCTTGCCTTCACGCAGGTCATCACCGGCGGGCTTGCCGGTCTGCTCCGGGTCGCCGAAGACGCCCAGAACGTCGTCGCGCAGCTGGAACGCTTCCCCGAGGGGAAGGGCAAAACGCGAGTACCAGTCCAGCAGGTCCTGGGAGGCCCCGGCCAGCGCGCCGCCCAGGGTCAGGGGATGTTCGGTGGTGTATTTCGCCGACTTGAAGCGGAGAATGTTGCGGGCCCGGACGACGGCGCGCTCGGGCTGGTGCGTGGGTCCCACCACTTCTTCCAGGATGTCCAGGTACTGGCCGGCCATGACCTCGGTGCGCATCCGGTTGAAGATCCTCCGGGCCGGCGTGCCGTGTGCTGCCTGCGCGCCCACGGCGGAGAACATTTCCTCACTCAGCGACAGGCACAGATCTCCGGCGAGGATGGCTGCGGAAGAACCGAAGTGGGTCCCGTCCAGGTGCCAGGCCGCCTCGCTGTGGGCGGTGCTGAACCGCCGGTGGACGCTGGGTCCGCCGCGGCGCGTGTCGGACCGGTCAATGATGTCGTCGTGGATCAGGGCAGCACTCTGGAACAGTTCCAGGGCCACGCCCGCCCGCACTGCAGCTCCTCCCAGTTCAGGGCCGCCGGCGCCGCGCCAGCCCCAGTAGCTAAGGAGTGCGCGCAGTCGCTTCCCGCCCTGGGCCAGGGAGGAGACGGCGTCCAGAAGCGGAAGTGATTCCATCGAGACGTCTTGGAGCACCGTCTGCTGCTCAGCAAGGAAAGCGTCCAGTTCGCTGCCCAGGAGCTTCCGGTATTCTGCCTGTTCGCGAACTGCGGCCGCCTCCGCGGCGGGAAGGACATTCCCCATGCCGGCCTACTTGGCTGACTCGGGAAGCGTATTGATGCTGGCCGTGTAGGTGCTGCCGTTGTCAGCCGGCACAACCGTTACATTGGCCGTGTCGCTGCCGCCGGAGCGGACGAACTGCTGCAGGGTTGCCGTTCCCTGCTTCTCGACCTTGCCGGAGGTAAAGCCCTGGGCTTCAAACTTCTGCGCGTAGTAGGCCAGGATCTCTTCCACCGATGTGTCGGTGGAAGCGGTCAGCGACGCGGTGTACAGCTCCGGGGTCTCTTCAAAGCTGGTGGACAGCGGGGTGGAGCCCGGCAGCACCGAGACGATGTCGGTGGGGAATCCTTCCGCGATGGCAGTGCTGGTTGCGGTCCCCGAGGGGCTGGCCGAGCTGCCGGGGGAGGCCGATGCGCCGGGGGAGGCGGACCCGGAAGCCGAAGCGGACGGCGACGGGGAAGCAGACGGGGAGGCCGATGCTTCTCCCGACGGCGACGCTGCCGCCGAGGACTCCGCGGTACCGCCGTCAGTGGATTCGGTGTCCGGGGTGCAGGCGGACGCGGCCAGCAGGAGGGCGGCAGCGGTCAGTGCGATCAGGGGCTTCTTCATGGGTGTCCGCATCTTGTGGGGGTCAGGATCTGGTCCCCAGTCTAGGCGAAACGAAAACGTCGGGCCCGTTGTCTACCATGAAGGAGTGAGCAACGGCCCCAGCGAAAACCGCGACTGCACCATCATGCACGTGGACATGGACGCCTTCTACGTCTCGGTGGAACTGCTGAAGCGCCCCGAGCTGGCGGGCCGGCCGATCATTGTGGGCGGCCTCGGCGGCAGGAGCGTCGTTCTGTCGGCGTCCTATGAAGCACGGCGGTACGGTGTCCATTCCGCCATGCCAATGTCCGTGGCCTACAGACAGTGTCCGCAGGCGGTCATTCTGGAACCGCACCAGGAGGACTACCGCGAGGTGTCGGGGCGCCTTATGGGGATCTTCGAATCCATCACGCCGCTGGTGGAACCGCTCAGCGTGGATGAGGCCTTCCTGGACATTGCCGGTGCCATGCGGCTGCTTGGACCCCCGCGGGCCATCGGTGAACTCATTCGGCGGCGCGTGGCGGCGGAGCTCGGCATCACGGCCAGCGTGGGTATTGCCGCCACCAAGTTCGTGGCCAAAATCGCCTCCACCCGGTCTAAACCGGACGGACTCCTGCTGATCCCGCGCAGCGAGACCGTGGCCTATCTGCATACCCTGGATGTCTCGGCCCTGTGGGGCGTCGGTGCCAAGACGCGGGAAACGCTGGCCCGCGTGGGGATCTCCTCGGTCGAGGACGTGGCGCGCACACCGGTCAGCGTCCTCAAGCGCCTGCTCGGAGCCACCGGCGAGTATGTTTACGAACTGGCGTGGGGGAGGGACCCGCGCAGCGTCACCCCGGTGCGGCAGGAAAAGAGCATCGGCGCGGAGGAAACGTTCGCCCGGGACGTGTCCGACGACGAAACGCTGCACACGGAGCTGCTCCGGCTGGCGCACAAAACGGCGGCCCGGCTGCGGGCTGCCGGCCTGCAGTGCCGCGCGGTCTCCCTGAAGCTGCGTTACGCCGACTTCTCCACCCTCACGCGCACCCGCACGCTGCGCGAACCGGTGGACAGCGCCCAGCTGATTTATGAAGAAACGCGTGCGCTGCTCACAGCCCTCGGAGCTCGGCGGATGAGCGTCCGCCTGATCGGACTTCGGACCGAGCGCCTGGAACCGGCGGAGGGTGCTGCGGTCCAGCTGACCCTTGACGGGCGCGACGACAACTGGCGGTCCGCCGAAGACACGCTGGACAAGATCAACGCCCGGTTCGGCGAGCTCGGCGTCATGCCCGCCCGGCTCCTGGATCCCTCCCGCAGGACCCGCACGGAGCGCGGATCGGGTCAGGGCCCGGGGTCAGAAGAGCCCCGGGCTAAGCCCTAGGCGGAAAGGTGTACCCGCACTGCCTCCACCGCTTTCCCCGGATCGGAATGCCACCTATCCTAAGACGTAAGCACAACACGCGTTCTGCCCGGGTTACGGGTCCCGGCGGAGTCCCGGAACGTCCCGGGGAATCTCCGCAGTATCCGGGGTTCGGGGCGGGAACCGCCCCGGTACCGGGATCGTTGGTTGGGTTACAGAGAATTTCGGACCGCAAGGAGGCAGTAATGGCACTCTCGGAACACGAGCAGCGCTTGCTGGACCAGTTGGAGCAGCAGTTACACGCCGAGGACCCCAAGTTTGCGAATTCGATGGCGACGCCGGCCGGCGCCGGCATTTCGACCCGGCGGATTGTGATCGGAGCCCTGGTCGCAGTGGCAGGTATTGCACTGCTCCTCCGCGGGGTGTCCATGGAAATGCCGGTCAGCCTGATCCTGGGAGTGCTTGGGTTCCTGGTGATGGGTTCCGGTGTGTACTACGCGACCACCCGCGGAAAGCGGGGAGCGCAGGTCAGCTCGCCGGCGCGCCGGAAAGAGCGCGAGGCAAGTTCCTCCAAGAACTTCATGAGCAATCTGGAGAATAAGTGGGATGAGCGCAAGCGCGATCAGTAACCACCGGGTGCTCCACATTCCTCCACCGGTCCGCTAGATCCGAAAAAGACCCGCTGCGGCGGGTCTTTTGTCGTTAACGGCCGCTGACGGCGACACCCCGTGCGGCCTTTTTCCGCCATTCGTCCTCCACCCGCCTTCTTCCGCGCCGTTCCGCGGAAGAAAAGGCGCGGCGCGCCGCAAACTGACCCTCCCTAGCGTTGACTGTGGAGGGAAGTGGAGTAAAGTGGAGGCTATAAGAGCGTAGGGGCGGTGCAGGAGGAACTTCTTCCAATCAGACGGGTGGTGACTGATGTTCCTCGGAACACATTCACCTCGCCTTGACGAAAAGGGGCGGCTCATTCTGCCGGCCAAGTTCCGCGAGGAACTGGCTGAGGGACTGGTGCTGACAAGGGGCCAGGAACGCTGCATTTACGTGTTCAGCCAGAAGGAATTCGAACGGGTCCACGAGCAGATGCGGGAAGCTCCGCTTTCCTCGCGTCAGGCGCGGGACTACATTCGGGTCTTTCTGTCGGGAGCGTCCGATGAGGTCCCGGATAAGCAGGGCCGGATTACGATTCCGCCGGCACTGCGGACCTACGCCGGACTCGGTCGTGAACTGGCCGTGATCGGTGCAGGAACAAGGGCGGAAATCTGGGACGCAACAGCGTGGCAAACCTACCTTGAAGAGCAGGAAACGGCGTTCTCCGAAACCGACGAGGACACCATGCCCGGCCTCTTCTAAATCAGCACAACGGCAACAGCACTACCGAATACCCATCAGACAGAGACCGGACCGCAGCGGTTTCTTGCATGAGATCTCCAGCCGCCCCGCAAGGCCGGCACCTGACTCACTTCCCCGGAGCCAGGCGCAGGCAGCGTGAGGCGCGGATGGGGGTCTGATATAAGAACTACGCCGCCGTCCCTGGACGCGGAAGGACAGCAGATGAGCGAAGAACGCCCTACCGAAGAACGGCATGTTCCGGTGCTGCGTGACCGCTGCATTAATCTGCTGGCTCCGGCCATTGAGAAAGCAGTTGCCGAGCACGGTTCCGCCGTCGTCGTGGATGCCACTCTTGGCATGGGCGGCCACACCGAAGCCATGCTGGCGCGGTTCCCGCAGCTCCACGTGATAGGCATCGACCGCGACCGGCAGGCCCTGGCACTGGCGGGAGAACGGCTTTCCCCCTTCCAGGACCGTATTGACCTGGTGCACGCCGTGTATGACGAGATTGCCGACGTCGTCACTGATCTGGGCTTCGACGGCATTGACGGCGCACTCTTCGACCTGGGCGTATCGTCCCTGCAGCTAGACGAGCGCGACCGCGGCTTCGCCTATTCCTATGACGCACCGCTGGACATGCGGATGGACACCAGCCGCGGGCGCACCGCGGCCGACATCGTTAATACGTACAGCGAGTCGGACCTCGTGGCGATCATCCGCAAGTGGGGTGAAGAGAAGTTTGCGGGCCGGATAGCCTCTGCCATCGTGTCGACCCGCGCCGGAAAACCCTTCAGCACCACAGGCGAGTTGGTTGACGCCATCCGCACGGTGGTGCCCGCGGGCGCCGCGCGGACCGGGGGACACCCGGCCAAGCGGACCTTCCAGGCGCTGCGCATTGAAGTCAACGAGGAACTGGACGTGCTGGAGCGCGCCATCCCCGCAGCCCTTTCCGTGCTGAAACTCGGCGGCCGGGTAGTGGTCATGTCCTACCATTCGCTGGAGGACAAAATCGTCAAGGGCGTTTTTGCCGCCGGCGCACGCTCCTCCGCACCCAAGGGCTTCCCGGTGGAACTTGACGAGCACAAGGCCCAGCTGCAGCGGCTGACCAAGGGAACAGAGGTTCCCACCGACGCTGAAATTGCCGAAAACCCCCGTGCCGCCTCCGCCAAGCTGCGGGCCGTGGAACGTATCCGCACCGCAAGTGACAGGGCAGGATCATGACGCAGGTACAGACACGGCCGCACGCACCCGCTGGTGCCGTCCGCCGGGCAACCCACGGCAACACCGCCCGGGCGCTGGACTGGTCCCCGAGCCCCCGCTCGGCGCCGGCACCCTCCGCACCCCGCCGCCGGACGCCCCTGTCAGTGGTGCCTGCTTCGAATAGCCGCCGCCGCGCGCCGCTCTTCATCTTTTGCTTTTTTGCCCTCATCCTGGGGCTGGGAGCGGTGCTGCTGCTGAATATCTCGGTCTCCAGCGGCCAGTACCAGCTGGTCCAGCTGCAGAATGAACGGACCGAGCTGGCACAGCGCAATGAAGCACTGACCCAGCAGCTGGAAAACCACCAGGCCCCCCAGGTGCTGGCGGCAGCAGCCGCAGACCTGGGCATGGTCACTTCCTCGACTTTCGGCAGCATCGATCTGCAGACCCTTGCCGTGACGGGCAATCCCGTGCCGGCGGAGGAAGATACTCCTCCGGGTGTCCTGATTGATGCGCCCAACGTGCTGACCCAGCCGATAGCACCGGCGGGCGCGGATCCTGCGCCGGCCGCGGAAGAGTCGGTCCGGGCAGCCGAAGCGCGGGAAGCCGCTGCCGCCGAAGCAGCGGCCGCGGCAGCCGGCGAACCGGCCGGAGCAGACACGGCTCCGGCCGAACAGGAAGCAAATCTGAACGGCGGAACCATTCCGGTTCCGGTCCAGAGAAGCGGATACTAATCTTTACCGAGCAGTGACGAGGATACGTTGTGGCAAAAGAGCGGGGTTCCGGAAGGGACAACCACAGGGTAGCCATCGTTACCGGCAGGCTCCGGACCGGGCTCATCCTGGCGTTGGTCATGCTGACCGTACTCGGGGTGCGCCTGTTCTATGTCCAGGCGGTTGATCCTGAAGGCATGGCGGAGGCAGCCGTCGAAAAGCGCCTGACGACCCAGACAGTTCCGCCCCTGCGCGGCAGCATCCTGGATTCGGACGGCAACTATTTGGCCCGCAGCGTCGAGCGTTTCGACATAGTAGTGGACCAGACTCTTTCGCACGACTACGCCGAAGAGCAGGAGTACCCCCGCCGCAACGCCGAGGGGGTCCTGGAAGACATCAGCTTCGATCAGGCTTTCGACGAGCTGTCCGGGATCCTCGGGCAGGACCCCGAGACCCTCCGCGGTTCCGTGCTGGGAGACAACTCCTTCAATTTCGTCGCCAAGACCGTGACCCCGGAAATCAAGGACAAGGTCCTGGCCGTCAAATTCCCCGGGATCTACGCGGACCGCACCACCCTGCGCACCTATCCCTCCGGCGCCGTTGCCGGATCAATCGTTGGTTTCCTGGGAACGGACGGCCCGCAGGAAGGCCTGGAACTCACGCAGGACGACATCCTGGCCGGAGAGCCCGGCAGCAAGACGTACGAAATCGGCGGGGACGGCATCCGCATTCCCTATGCCACCAACGAGGACTCCCCGGTGGTTGACGGCGACTCGGTCAAGCTCAGCATCGACCAGGACCTGCAGTGGTTCGCCCAGCAGACCATTGCCAGCCAGGTGCAGGAATACAACGCGGAGTGGGGCAACGTGGTGGTGGTCGAGGTCGACACCGGCCGCATCATCACCATGGCTGAATCCACCACGGTGGGCCCGAACAACCCGGGGCTCACCCCGGCCGAATCCCGGCAGCCGCTGTCCGTGACGGTGCCCTTCGAACCGGGCTCAACCACCAAGGTCATTACAATGGCAGCTGCCCTGGAAGAGGGCATCATCGAGCCGCTGTCGCAGTTCGAGATTCCGTCCACCCATACGGTGGACGGCCAGACCTTCAAGGACGCCTTCGACCACGGCACTGTGCACATGACGGCAGCCGGCATCCTGACCAAGTCGATGAACACCGGAACGGTCATGATCGGCCAGCAGCTGACGCGCGAGCAGCGCTACGACTGGCTGCGCAAGTTCGGCTTCGGAGAGCCGCTGAACACCGGGCTCAACGGCGAAACCGTGGGCATCCTGGCGAAGCCGGAAGAATGGGACACCCGCCAGCAGTACACGGTGCTCTTCGGCCAGGGTCTGGCCCAGACGGCGCTGCACACGGCCATGGTCTACCAGACCATCGGGAACGACGGCGTTCGGCTGGCTCCGAGCATCATCGACAGCTACGTCGCCGCCGACGGCACGGAAACCCCCTACGAAAAAGCCGAGCCCATCCGTGTGGTTTCCGAGGAAACGGCCAGTGAAGTCCAACACATGCTGGAGACGGTTACCGCTGAAGGATCCGGCGCCGGCGGCAAACTGGAGCAGTACCGCGTCGGTTCCAAGACCGGTACGGCTGAAGCACCTGCCAACGGGGGATACGACGGCTACACACTCTCTTATGCTGGTATTGCACCAATGGACGATCCCCAGTACGTCGTCGTCGTAACGCTGCAGCGCCCCGAGGGATCGCTGCAGGTCCTCGACCCGGGGAAGACCTTCAAGAAAGTCATGCAACAGGTATTGACCACCCGCAACGTACCTCCGTCCGACTCGCCGCCGGAGCTGTACCCCGTGGAGTACTGACTCCGCGTCCGGGCGGCCCTCCGGATCGCATCGGCCCGCTGAAGGTACCGGGACCATTCCTTTTTACGAGCACCACGTCAATTCTCTGGAGCAATGCAGTGCCTATAAGTGATCAGCGCAATCCGCCCCGTCCGGGAAGCGGGATGCGGCCCTCCGCACAGGAGCCCGTGTCCCTCAGGGAAGCCACCGACGCCCTGGCGTCCGGCGGACTGCCCGGCATCACGCCTGCCCGCGCTTCGGACCGGGGGCACGATGTCCTGCTGACCGGCCTCACCATCAACTCCCGCGAGGTCCTCCCCGGCGACCTGTACGTCGCGCTGCCCGGAGCCCGCCACCACGGGGCACGCTTTGCCCCGGCCGCCGCCGATGCCGGTGCCGCGGCAGTGCTGACGGACCCCGACGGTGCCGCCGAGCTGGGGCAGCTGCCGGTCCCGGTGTACGTGACGGCTGATCCCCGCCGCCTTGTGGGGCCGCTGGCCGCCGCAGTCTTCCGCAGCCGCCCGCAGGACGGCAGCGCGCCCGTGCTGTTCGGCGTCACCGGCACCAACGGCAAGACCACCACAACGTACTTCATCAATTCGCTCCTCGGCGCCCTCGGCAAGACCACCGGGCTCATCGGCACCATCGAAATCCTGGCCGGCGGGGAGCCCATCGCGAGTACCCTGACCACTCCCGAGTCACCCCAGGTCCACGGCCTGCTGGCCCTGATGCGGGAAAAGGGGCTGGACGCGGCAGCCATGGAGGTCTCCTCGCACGCCATTTCCTACCGGCGGGTGGACGGTGTCGTTTTTGACGTCGCAGGCTTCACCAACCTGACCCAGGACCACCTGGACCTGCACGGGTCCATGGAGGAGTACTTCGCCGCCAAGGCCGCCCTCTTCACCCCCGGGCGCACTAAGCGCGCGGTCATCACCGTCGACGACGAGTGGGGTATCCGGATGGCCGCCGAAGCCCCCGTCCCGGTGTGGACCCTGGCCACGCAGGATACCGCCGGCGAGGCTGACTGGCGGGTCACCGACGTCGTCCGCGCCGGGCTGGGCCACCGCTTCACTCTGCGCGGACCCGGCGGCGCTGTCCTGAAGGCGGGAACCGGCCTGCCCGGCACCTTCAACGTCTCCAATGCGGCGCTGGCAGCACTCATGGTGCTGGCTTCCGGGGTCGATCAGGCACAGCTGCAGGAAGCCCTGGACCGCCGCGACCCGTTCACCGTGGAAGTTCCCGGCCGGATGCAGCTGGTGGGCGAGGCGCCCGCCGCGATTGTGGACTTTGCCCACAACCCGGACGCGCTGGCACGGACCCTGCAGTCCGTGCGCCGGGAATCTCCCGGCACCGGTGAAGAGGACGCAGCGGGCGGATCCGCCGCAGGGCCCGGGCCGCGCGTCATCATCGTGTTCGGGGCTACGGGAGAACGTGACCAGACCAAGCGCCCGCTGATGGGAGCAATCGCCGCCCGGCTTGCCGACGTGGTGATTGTCACCGACGACGATCCCCACGACGAGGACGAAGCCGCCATCCGCGCCGGTGTCCTGGCCGGAGCACGCGCCGCCCGCACAGCGGAATCACTGCCATGTGAAATCCTTGAACTTGCGCCGCGTGCCGCGGCCATAGACCGCGCCGTCGCGCTGGCCCGCCCGCAGGATACGGTGCTGGTGGCAGGGCGGGGACACGAAGTATTCCAAGAGGTTAAAGGAGTGAATGTGGCCCTCGACGACCGCGTAGAACTGAGGCAGGCTTTGACAAGGTACGGATTCCCTGTGCTGTCCGGCGACGGGGTAGAGTCCTAATTCGTCATGATTGAACTTAGCGCAGCAGACATAGCGGTAATCACGGGCGGCGACCTGATCGGCGGAGCTGCACAGGCTCCGGACATGATCGTGAACTCGGCCACAACCGACTCCCGGGAGTCCTCTCCGGGCTCCCTCTTCATCGCCAAACCCGGCGAAGCATCCGACGGTCATCTCTTCGTCGAAGCAGCTTTTGCCCGCGGAGCCGTTCTGGCCCTGGTGGAGCGCCCGGTGACGGATCCCTCCGGGACGGTGTATCCGGCCGTCCTCGTTCCCGACGCCGTCCTGGCCATGGGTGCGATCGCCGGCGACATCGTGCGGCGGCTGCGTGCCGACGCACCCCTGACCGTCATCGGCATCACCGGTTCCGCCGGCAAGACCACCACCAAGGACCTGCTGGCCGGGATTCTCCGCGCCGAAGGGGAAACCACGTCCCCGGTGGGGTCCTACAACGGGGAAGTCGGCGTACCGCTGACGATCTTCGGCGCCGGCTACGGCACCCGTTACCTCATTGTGGAGATGGGGGCCACGGGAGTGGGCCACATCGACTACCTGGCGTCCATGGTCAAGCCGGACATCGGCGTCGTCCTCTGCGTCGGATCCGCCCATGCGGGGGAGTTCGGCGGCGTGGAAAACATCGCCAGGGCCAAGGGCGAACTCGTCGAGGCACTGGCGCCCGGCGGCACCGCCGTCCTGAACGCCGACGACATCCGTGTCGCCGCCATGGCGGCACGCGCCGGAACTGACGTCGGCGTCCTGTACTTCACCTCATCACCGGAGGAAGCGCACGGAGCGAAATCCGCCCTGCGCGCCGTGGATGCCCGCACCGATGCCCTCGGCCGGCCCGTCTTTACGCTTCGGTTCCCGGACGGGAGCGAGTACCCGGTGGAGTCCGGGCTGATCGGAGCCCACCACACTGCGAACCTCCTGGCCGCAGCCGCCGCAGCGTATGCCGCAGGTGCTCCGGCCGAACGGATTGCCTCCGGGCTCTCCGGCCAGAAAGCGGCCAGCCGCTGGCGCATGGAACGCACCGACCGCCCGGACGGCGTTACGGTCATCAACGACGCCTACAACGCCAACCCCGAATCCATGCGGGCCGCCCTGCGCACCCTGGCCGAACTGGGCCGGGGCCGGCGCACCTGGGCCGTGCTGGGCGAAATGCTCGAGCTGGGTGATACCTCGGTCACCGAGCACGACGCCGTCGGCCGCTACGTGGTCCGCCTGAACATCTCCAAGCTCATCGTGGTCGGCACCGGTGCACGCGCTATGCACACCGGCGCTGTCATGGAAGGGTCCTGGGGAGATGAATCCGTTTTTGTGGAAACGGCCGAGGACGCCGAGCGCATCCTCGCCGATTCGCTGGAACCCGGTGACCTGGTTCTCTTTAAATCCTCCAACGGCGCTGCCCTGCGCTACCTCGGTGATCGGATAGCTTTGAACGCCCCATCTTCAACCTCCGCCATGCCGCCGGAATCACGGCCGCAGCACACCAGCCCGGATCTTTCCGGGGAAGCCGGAGGCGTCCAGTAGTGGTTTCCCTGCTTATCGGCTCGTCACTGGCCCTGGTCTTTGCCTTCATCGGCACGCCGCTGTTCATCCGGTTCCTCGTCCGGAAAAGCTACGGCCAGTTTGTGCGCGACGACGGACCGACGTCGCACCACACGAAGCGCGGCACGCCCACCATGGGCGGCGCCGTCATTGTTGCGTCAGTGGTGGCGTCCTATTTCCTGACCCACCTGATCAGCCCCGTCATCAACCCGGGGACCTTCGGGCCCTCGGCGTCCGGACTGCTGGTCCTGTTCCTGATGGTGGGGATGGGGCTGGTCGGCTTCATTGACGACTACACCAAGATCTCCCGCCAGCGCAGCCTGGGGCTGAACGCCAAGGCCAAGATCATCCTGCAGACCCTGGTGGGGGTCACGTTCGCCATCCTGGCCCTGAACTTCCCCAACGGGCAGGGCCGGACCCCGGCCTCCACCAAGATTTCCTTCATCCGGGACACCGGCATTGACCTGGCCTTCGCCGGCACCCTGATCGGGGCCATCCTCTTCATCCTGTGGGCGAACCTGATCATCACCGGCACCACCAACGGCGTGAACCTGGCCGACGGGCTCGACGGCCTGGCCGCCGGCGCCTCGATTCTCGTTTTCGGCGCGTACTTCCTGATCGGTATCTGGCAGTCCAACCAGAGCTGCGGCGCGCCCGACTCCGGCGCCGTCTGTTATGAGGTCCGCGACCCGATGGACCTGGCACTGCTCGCCGGCGCCCTGGCCGGTTCGCTGGTGGGCTTCCTCTGGTGGAACACCTCCCCGGCAAAGATCTTCATGGGTGACACCGGGTCGCTGGCGATCGGCGGTGCCATCGCGGCATTCGCCATCCTGTCCCGCACCGAACTGCTGCTGGTGATCCTCGCCGGACTGTTCGTGATCATCACGCTCTCCGTCATCATCCAGGTTGGATACTTCAAGCTCAGCGGCGGCAAACGCGTCTTCAAGATGGCACCCCTGCAGCATCACTTCGAGCTCAAGGGCTGGGCTGAGGTTACGGTGGTGGTCCGGTTCTGGATCGTGGCCGGACTGTGCGTAGCGGTTGCCCTGGGCCTCTTCTACGCAGAATGGGTGGTAGGGAATTGAGCAGCTCAAATCCGCGGCTGGATGAACTGACCACCTGGGACGCGCCGTGGCGCGGCCTGCGCGTGGTTGTTACCGGGATCGGCCTGTCCGGATTCTCGGCCGCCGACACCCTGATCGAACTGGGCGCCCGCGTAGTGGTTGTCGATGCGAAGGACACCGAAGAGAACCGGGCCAAGGCCGACACCCTGCGTATTGTGGGTGCCGCCGACGTGCTGCTGGGCGCCGCCCATGCGGAGTCGCTGCCGCTCGTCGAGGGCGAACCGGCCGAACTGGTGGTTACCTCTCCCGGCTTCAGCCCGTTCCATCCGCTGATGGTGTCCGCCTCCGACGCCGGCATTCCGGTGTGGGGCGACGTGGAACTGGCGTGGCGGGTCCGGATCCGCGAGGGCCGCAAGACGGCTGAATGGCTGACCATCACCGGTACCAACGGCAAAACCACCACCGTGTCGATGACCGAGAGCATGCTGCTGGCCGCCGGCCTGCGTGCCATCGCCGCGGGCAACGTGGGGACCCCGATTCTGGACGCCATCCGCGATCCGCAGGGCTACGACGTCATTGCCGTGGAACTGTCCAGTTTCCAGCTGCACTGGTCCTCCTCGCTTTCCCCCCTGGCGAGCGTGTGCCTGAACGTCGCTGAGGACCACGTGGACTGGCACGGGTCCTACGACGCGTACCTGGCCGACAAGGCCAAGATTTACGAGAACACCCGCGTCGCCTGCATCTACAACGCGGAACAGTCCGAGACCGAGCACATGGTCGAAGAAGCGGACGTTGTTGAAGGCTGCCGCGCCGTCGGCTTCACCACCGGAATGCCTGCCGTTTCCATGGTCGGCATGGTGGAGAACCTCCTGGTTGACCGTGCCTTCATTGAACAGCGCAAGGATTCCGCCGCGGAACTGGCATCCCTGGCGGACCTGGGCGAACACGCGCCGCGGCACCTGGTGGCCAACGCGCTGGCGGCCGCCGCCCTGGTCCGTGCCTACGGCGTCGAACCCGTGGCTGTCCGTGACGGCCTGCGGGCCTACGCTCCCGGGGAGCACCGCATCCAGCCGGTGGCCCGGCTCAACGACATCCTGTGGGTCAACGACTCCAAGGCCACCAACCCGCACGCCGCCGCCGCTTCGCTGTCGGCATTCGATCCGGTGGTGTGGATTGCCGGCGGGCTGCCCAAGGGCGTCGAATACGATGACCTGGTCCGGTCCCACGCAGCCCGGCTGCGCGCCGTCGTCCTCATCGGTGCCGATTCCTCCGCGCTCCGCGAGGCGCTGTCACGACACGCGCCGCAGGTGCCGGTGATTGATGCCGTCCCGCCCCACACTGGTGGAAGGCACGCCTCCAGGCCGACAGTTCGCGGAGAGGAAGTGATGGCCCTGGCCGTCGCCGCCGCAGCCGCACAGGCCCGGCCGGGAGACACCGTCCTCATGGCGCCGGCAGCGGCGTCCATGGACCAGTTCGCGTCCTACGCGCACCGCGGAGACGCTTTCATCGAGGCCGTCCGCGGGTACGTGGAAGGACAGGCGCAGACTACTAAGGAGCCCTAGATGGTCACTACGTCCTCAGGGAAGCCCCGTAAGCCTGTCCTCCGCTCCAACCGCCCCGCTGCGGCGTCCGCCGGCACCGGTCCCTCAGCACCGGGCCGGGCGGCTGCGCCGTCGTCGGACGCACCCGAATCTGCGGGCTCCAAGCGCAAGCCCCGCGGCCCCGTCGACCCGGATAAAAAGCCCTCGCTCTTCGAGCGCGGCATTGTCCTTCTTGAAGGCAGCCGCCGGAAAGCCACCGGATCCGCCTACTACACGATCCTGGGCGCCTCGCTGGCTCTGACAGCCATCGGGCTGATGATGGTGCTGTCAGCGTCCTCGGTGGAATCCATCGCGGCCTCGGCCGGGGAATCCGTCACCAGCACCTTCAACTTCTTCCTCAAGCAGGCCATGTTTGCCGGGCTGGGCGTCGCGGCCATGCTGGGCTTGTCACGCCTGGGTCCGGCGGCCTACAAGAAGCTGTCCTGGTGGCTGCTGGGCCTGGCCGTAGTGCTGCTCCTGCTGGTTTTCATTCCCGGCATCGGCAAGGAGGTCAACGGCAACCGGAACTGGATCGAACTGGGTCCGATCGGCGGCCAGCCCTCCGAAGCCGCCAAGCTGGCCATGGCCGTCTGGTTCGCTTCGGTGCTCTCCCTGAAACAGAAGCTGATCACCCAGTGGAAGCATGCCCTGGTTCCCGTGGTCTTCCCCGGCGGACTGGTGCTGATTGGGCTGGTCATGCTCGGCAAGGATCTGGGCACCGTGATCATCATGGGCATGATCATGATCGCGGCGCTCTTCTTTGCCGGCTCCCCGCTGCGTTTCCTCACCGCACTGGTGGGTCTCGGAGCCGGCGCTGCGGTGCTGATGTCGATGGTGAGCAGCAACCGCTCCAGCCGAATCAGCGCGTGGCTGAAGCTGGACTGCGGGGGAGGAGTCTGCGACCAGGCCAATGCCGGCATGTACGCCCTGGCCTCCGGCGGATGGTTCGGCGTGGGAATCGGCCAGAGCCGGCAGAAGTGGAGCTGGATCCCCGAAGCGCACAACGACTTCATCTTCGCCATTATCGGCGAGGAATTCGGCCTGCTGGGCACTCTGCTGATTGTCCTGCTCTTCGGCGTCCTGGCCGTAGCCACCATCCGGATGACCATGCGGCACACCGATCCGTTCATCCGGATCGTCTGCGGCTCCATCCTGGTCTGGATCATCGGGCAGGCCTTCGTGAATATCGCCATGGTGACCGGGCTTCTTCCCGTGATCGGTGTACCGCTGCCCTTCATCTCCTACGGCGGGTCGTCGCTGACCTTCACGCTGGCCGCCATCGGCGTCCTGCTGTCCTTCGCCCGAAAAGTCCCTGAACACAATCTTTGACGAAAGTGAACCATCAGCTCCATGACGCAACGTCCCCTGTCCCTCGTCCTTGCCGGAGGCGGCACCGCCGGGCACATCAGCCCGCTCCTTGCGGTGGCCGGCGCCGTCCGGGACTCCGCGCCCGAGGCCCGCATCAAGGTTGTGGGCACCGCCGCGGGAATGGAAACGCGGCTGGTTCCCGCAGCCGGCTTCGAACTGGCCGTTATTGACCGCGTGCCCATGCCCCGCAGGCCCGGCGCCGATCTGTTCCGGCTGCCCGGACGGCTGCTGCGCGCGGTGACCCAGGCCGGGAACATCCTCGACGAGGCAGACGCCGACGTCGTCGTGGGCGTGGGCGGTTACGTCTCCACCCCGGTCTACCTGGCTGCGCGCCGGCGCAGGCTGCCGATTATCGTGCATGAGGCCAATGCCCGCCCCGGCCTGGCCAACCGGGTCGGCGCCCGCTTCGCCGACGTCGTCGCCACCGCCTTCGCCGAGACGCGCCTTCCGGGCGCACGGCAGGTCGGCATGCCCATGCGGCGGGAGATCTCCGGCCTCAACCGCGACCAGGCACGCCCCGGTGCCCGTGCGGCGCTCGGCCTGGAGCCGGATCTGCCCACCCTGGTGGTAACGGGCGGCTCCTCCGGCGCGGCCTCCATCAACCGCGCCGTGGAAGAAGCCCTGCCCGCCCTGGCGGCAGCCGGGATCCAGACCCTGCACATCACCGGCCGCGGCAAGCAGCTGCGCACGGGCGAGGGGGCACTGCTGACCGCTCCCCGCTACCACCAGGTTGAATACGTGGACGGCATGGAACAGGCCTACGCCGCCGCCGACCTGCTGCTGGCCCGCTCCGGTGCCGGCACGGTGTGTGAAATCAGTGCCGTGGGTCTTCCGGCGGTCCTGGTGCCGCTGCCCCACGGCAACGGGGAGCAGGCGCTGAACGGTGCCGGACTCGCCGCAGCGGGGGGAGCACTGCTCGTTTCGGACTCACTCTTCACAGCGGAGTGGATTTCGGACAAGCTGATACCTTTGCTGGCCGATCCGGCGGCCCTGGACAAAATGTCAGCGGCGTCAGCCGCCCGCGGTATCCGCGACGCCGACCGGCAGATGGCCCAATTCATTCTTGACGCGAACGGAAGGTCACGCGCATGAGCACCCCGAAACTGCCGGACCTCGGACGGGTGCACTTCATCGGCCTGGGGGGAGCGGGAATGTCCGCCGTTGCCAGGGTGATGATCGGGCAGGGCGTCAGCGTCTCCGGCTCGGACTCCCGCGACTCGCCCGGCCTCCGTGCCCTGGAAGCTCTCGGTGCCGATGTTTTCGTCGGCCAGGATGCCGCCAACGTCCACAACGCCGACACCGTGGTGATTTCCACCGCCATTCGCCCGGACAACCCGGAGCTGGCTGCGGCGCGCTCCCTGGGCCTGCGGGTGATTCACCGTTCCGTGGCCCTTGCCGCGGCAATGGGCACCCAGGACGTGGTGGCGGTCGCCGGAACGCACGGAAAAACCACCACCACGGCGATGGTGACCGTCCTGCTGCGCGAAGCGGGGCTGGATCCGTCCTTCGCCATCGGCGGCGACGTTGCCGCACTGGGCGTGAATGCAGCGCACGGCAGCGGCAACGTGTTTGTCGCGGAGGCGGATGAATCCGACGGGTCCTTCCTCAACTACCTGCCGCGGATCACGGTCATCACCAACGTGGAGGCAGACCACCTGGACCACTACGGCACAGAAGAAGCGGTTTTCGCCTCCTTCGACCGTTTTGTCCGGCTTCTGCCCGCGGACGGGCTGCTGGTGGCCTGCGCAGACGACCCCGGCGCCGCCGACGTCGTGCAGCGCTCCGGCGCGGCACGGGTCCGCACCTACGGCTACAGCGAGAACGCCGACATCCGGATCACGGACACCCGGCCGGTGGCCAGCGGTTCCGTCTCCCTGCTCCGCTTCAGCCTTGACGGACTGGAATGCGAGCAGGAGCTGAGGCTTCTGGTTCCCGGGGCCCACAACATCCGCAACGCAGCCGCAGCCTTTACCGTGGGGCTGGGACTGGGTGTGGATCCGGCACGGGCCGCGGCCGGCCTTTCCGTGTTCTCCGGCGCAGCCCGGCGCTTTGAAGCGAAGGGCGCCGTGCGCGGGGTCCGGGTCTTTGACGACTACGCCCATCACCCCACCGAGCTCGTGGCCGCGCTGGAGGCAGCGCGGACGGTTGCCGGGGAGCACCGCGTGCACGTCCTGTTCCAGCCGCATCTGTTCAGCCGGACGCTGGCCTTTGCCGGGGAGTTTGCTGCAGCGCTGGAACTGGCCGACAGCGCCACCGTACTGGACATCTATGCTGCACGGGAGGACCCCGTGGACGGCGTCACCAGCGAGCTGATCAGCTCGCGCGTGCACCGGCCCGGCGGATACGCCCCCGACGCCGCCCGCGCCGTGCAGGACATCTGCCGCCGGGCCGAGGAGGGCGACATCATCCTGACCGTGGGCGCCGGAGACGTGACCCGGTTTGGTCCCGTCCTGGTGCAGGAACTTGCCCGAACGGGCGGTTCCGCAGAGCCCGAGCCCGCAGCCTCTTCCGGATCCGCGTCCGGATCCCCGTCCGCGGGCGACAGCCGTGGGTAGCAGGAAACCGCGCCGGCCCGCCGTGGACCCGATCCGTCCGGGAAAGCCCTCCCGCGGCGCGGACAACGTCCGCCGCTCCGGGGGACACAGCGGCGATCCGGTGTACCGGACCGGCGGTCCGCACCGCGGGGCAGACCGCGCATCCTTCCACGGCACTCCGGCAGGGACTTCCCGTGCCGGCTCGGGATCCGGCGGAAACGGCGGCGACGTAGTGACCGCCACGGTGCTGGCGTTTCCGGAACCTCCCGTCCGCCGCCGCCGCCGGTGGCTGCTCGTTTCGGTCCTCACCGGCCTTGTCCTGCTCGGGGCCTTTCTGGCATTCCTGTTCCTGTCGCCTGCCCTGGCGCTGAAGACCATCACCGTGCAGGGCAATTCGCTGCTGACCACCGACGAAGTCCACCGTGCCCTGCAGCCGCTTATGGGCAAGCCCCTGACGACGATTGACGACGACGACGTCGCGGCGCTCCTGGCGGACCGGCCGGAAGTTGCGGGCGTGGGCGTCGTGGCGCAGCCGCCGTCGGAAATCGTGGTGACGCTTGCGGAACGGGTTCCCGTGGCTGTCCTGCAGAGCGGCGAGACTTTCCTGCTCATTGACGACGAGGGACGGGAGATCGGCACTGCAGCCAACCGGGCCGATGCCCGCCTGCCGCTCATCGACGGCGGAACCGAAGCGGTCAACAGTGCAGTGTTCAGCACCGTCACCTCCGTTCTGTCCGTTTTGCCCGCCGGCGTGCTGACGCAGCTCGACCATGCCTCGGCGTCCTCGGTGGACTCGGTGCAGCTTCAGCTGCTGAACGGGCAGCAGGTATTCTGGGGGAGCGCCGAATCCAACGTGGCAAAGGCGCGGGCTCTGGAGGCACTGCTGCAGATGCCGCCCAAGGATCCGCCGGTCAAGGTCTTCGACGTCAGCACCCCGAGCGCGCCGGTTACACGGTGATATTTCCCTCCTGCGGGAAAGAAAAATCCGACACGCGGCAGAGGTAATTGCAGAACGAGATTTAGCCCCATAGCGTCACAGGTAGAGGATTACTTGACATAACTATAACCTTCAACTAGAGGCTTAGGGTCTGGACTTGAAGGTTGGACGTAAGGTTCAAGGTTTTTCGGCCGGGGGATTCCCCGGCCACCCAATGATCAGTTGCACAGATTCGAACAAGGGACACAGGACGTGGCAGCACCGCAGAATTACTTGGCCGTCATCAAGGTCGTCGGCATCGGCGGCGGTGGCGTGAATGCCGTAAACCGGATGATTGACGTAGGACTCCGAGGCGTGGAGTTCATCGCGATCAATACCGATGCGCAGGCGCTGCTGATGAGCGACGCCGACGTGAAGCTCGACGTCGGCCGTGAGCTGACCCGCGGCCTCGGCGCCGGTGCGGATCCCGAGGTGGGCCGCAAGGCCGCCGAAGACCACGCCGAAGAGATCGAGGAAGTCCTGCGCGGGGCTGACATGGTCTTCGTGACCGCAGGCGAGGGCGGCGGCACCGGTACCGGCGGTGCGCCCGTCGTGGCCCGCATTGCCCGTTCACTGGGTGCCCTGACCATCGGCGTGGTCACGCGTCCGTTCACCTTCGAAGGCCGCCGCCGCTCCAACCAGGCGGAATCAGGCATCGATACGCTGCGCGACGAAGTCGACACGCTGATCGTTATCCCGAACGACCGCCTGCTGTCCATCAGCGACCGCAACGTGTCCATGCTGGATGCGTTCCGCTCCGCTGACCAGGTGCTGCTGTCCGGTGTCCAGGGCATCACCGACCTGATCACCACTCCCGGCCTGATCAACCTCGACTTCGCCGATGTGAAGTCCGTGATGCAGGGTGCCGGATCGGCGCTCATGGGCATCGGTTCCGCCCGAGGGGAGGACCGGGCCGTCAAGGCTGCCGAGCTGGCAATAGCTTCTCCTCTGCTCGAAGCCTCCATTGACGGTGCACACGGCGTCCTGCTCTCAATCCAGGGCGGATCCGACCTGGGTCTGTTCGAGATCAACGAAGCCGCACGCCTGGTACAGGAAGTGGCCCACCCCGAAGCCAACATCATCTTCGGTGCCGTCATTGACGATGCCCTGGGTGATGAAGCACGCGTCACGGTCATCGCCGCCGGCTTCGACCAGGTGGATGTCACGTCGCAGCCGGTCTCGCACAAGCCGGCCGAACCCGCAGCACCGCCGGCCACCGCACCGGCCGTCGGCGGCTACGCGGGCGCAGCACCGGCTTCCGCCGGACTGTCGGCCTGGTCGCAGCGCTCGAACCAGCACAGCGACGTTCCGGCAGACGCCGGCTTCGACGTTGACCTGCCGGCCGTCGTTGAATCGGACCTGTCCACGGGCCGCAACGATGACCTGGATGTTCCTGATTTCCTGAAGTAAGCAGCATTATTTGAAGTAACACCCGGTCCGGACAATAGTTCGGAACGCCCGGCAGCAGCGAGGTTGTTCGACAATGTTTTGGTGGCAGACCCAGGCCGGTGACGGCCTGACGGTCGCGTTCACCAATACGGAGGCGGGCAACCTCGCTTTGCATGTCGGGGATGATCAGGCCCGAGTCCTTCAGCGCAGGGCCGCCCTGGAAACGGCGATGGGGGTCCCCGGCGGATCCCTGCGGTTCATGAACCAGATTCATTCCGCCGACGTGGCGCTGGCCGCCGGGGAAACCTCTTCGGCGGCCGGCCCCACCGCTGATGCCCTCGTCAGCCCCGACGGACGGGCGCCGCTGGCGGTCATGGTGGCAGACTGCGTTCCCGTTGTGCTGGCCGGCCGAAAGCCGGACGGCGGCCTTGTTACCGCCGCGGCCCACGCCGGCCGCAAGGGATTGCTCGGCGGGATCCTCGCGAACACCGTGGACCGGATGCAGGCTGCCGGCGCCGACGGGATCAGGGCGTGGATCGGCCCGGCCGTCTGCGGACTCTGCTACGAGGTCCCCGAGTCCATGCTGGAGGAGGCCGCCGGTCAGATGCCGGAGCTGCGGTCGCGCACCCGCGCGGGCACCCCGGCACTTGACCTTCCGGCCGGAGCCGAGGCCCAGCTGACCGCCCTCGGGGTGTCCGCCCTCCGGGTAGGCGGGTGCACCCTCGAGTCCGCAGACCTTTACTCGCACCGGCGCTCGAGCAGTGCCGGCCGCTTCGCCGGGCTCGTCTGGCTGAGCTGACCGCCACGACCTTTCGGCGGGACATGCCCGTCTTTGATCCAAGGAACCACCTCATGACTTTGAACCTTTCCGGAAACGCCCGGGCCGCAGAGCTTGCCGAGCGCCTTGACCGCGTCCGCGGCCGCATCCGGGCGGCCGCTCCCTCGGACTCCGCGCCCACGCTGATAGTGGTCACGAAGTATTTCCCGGCCAGTGACGTTGAGCTGCTGGCCGGACTGGGCGTTACTGATGTCGGCGAAAACAAGGACCAGGAAGCGGCACCCAAAGCCGACCAAACGGCGTCACTGGGACTGTCCTGGCACTTTATCGGCCAGCTGCAGAGCAACAAGGCCAAATCCGTGGTCCGCTATGCCAAAGCCGTCCATTCCGTGGACCGGCCCTCGCTCGTCGGTGCCCTGGGCAAGGCGATGGCTGCCGAACAGCAGCGACTAGCCGCAGCCGGAATGCCGCCAAGGGAGGACCTGGATGTTTTCCTGCAGGTGGACCTGCGGGATCCTTCCGCGGGTGCGCCAGGGGCCGGAGCGACGTCCGGCCCGTCCCGCGGGGGAGTGCTCCCGGCGGAGCTGCCCGCGCTTGCCGATGCTGCAGCGGCGACTGAAGGGCTGCGCCTGGCCGGGCTGATGGCGGTGGCACCCTTGGAGGGTGACCCGCTGGAAGCTTTTGGCCGGCTCCGGTCCCTGTCCCTCGAGCTCCGGGAAACGCATCCGGAAGCCGCCGGCATCTCGGCCGGAATGAGCGGAGACCTGGAAGCAGCATTGGCCTGCGGGGCGACACACCTGCGCATCGGTTCCGATATTCTCGGGCCACGGCCCGCGGTGCGGTAGCGTCTAATGGAGGAAAGTTCCTCATATGGCGAGGGACGGGTGCTACGGCGCTGAAGTTCTAGAAGGAGCAACCATGGCTGGCGCAATGCGCAGGACAATGATTTACCTTGGGCTCGCCGACGGTGACGAGCACTACGAGCCTGAGCCGAAGAGCCAGCGGGATGCCCCGGCACGCAGCGAGGAATTCACCCCCGAATTCGAGCGCACCGAACGTCCCGAGAGGG
This sequence comes from Arthrobacter sp. Z1-15, assembly GCF_054792395.1. Lineage (NCBI taxonomy): Bacteria > Bacillati > Actinomycetota > Actinomycetes > Micrococcales > Micrococcaceae > Arthrobacter > Arthrobacter sp. Z1-15. The sequence continues at coordinate 1,422,571 of NZ_CP096454.1, forward strand.
ACGTCGAACCGGTCTCGGCACCGGCACCGGCAACCCGCACCGCCGTCGAGGAGTACCGGGCGCCGGTAACGCCGATCAAACGAGCTCCGTCATCCCGAGAGGAAGTGGCTGGCTTGCGCCAGATCACCACCGTCCATCCCCGTTCCTACAACGACGCCAAGATCATCGGCGAGAGTTTCCGCGACGGCATCCCCGTGATCATGAACGTCACCGACATGGGGGAAGCCGACGCCAAGCGCCTCGTGGATTTCTCCGCTGGCCTCGTCTTCGGACTCCGCGGTAGCATTGAACGCGTGACCAACAAAGTGTTCCTGCTGTCGCCTTCGTACGTGGAGGTGCTCGGGGATGACAAAAAGGTCAGCGAGTCCCAGTCGGCATTCTTCAACCAGAGCTGACCGCATCCCCGCCTCGGCGGGGACACTGCGGGCTGCTGCGGCTTCCCCGGAAACGAAACCACACGCGTGAGTATTATTTTTTCCCTGTTGTATCTGCTGCTGGTGCTCTTTTATTTTGCCCTGCTGCTCCGGATTGTTTATGACGCTGTCCAAATATTTGCCCGCCAATGGCGCCCGAAGGGGCCCGCCCTGGTGCTTGCCTCTGTGATCTACGGCGCAACGGACCCGCCCATCCGGCTCCTGCGAAGGTTCATTCCTCCGCTGCGGCTCGGCGGCATCTCCTTGGACCTGGCCTTCATCGTGCTGTTCATCGTGGTTGCCATTGCCAGGTCTATCGTCGCCAGCCTCATCCTGTAGGCACTGCGGCTGCTCCGGGTCCGGTTAGTCTTCCGCACCCGAAAGATATACTGTGAAAAAGAATAAGACTCCTTAGATTTGTATGTTCGTTATTCTGTACGTAGAACCGTCTGCTTGACTCGCAGGCGAATCTTATAACCAGTGTGAGGTGACCAGATGGCTCTGACGCCAGAAGATGTTGTTAATAAGCGGTTCCAGCCGACCAAGTTCCGTGAGGGCTACGATCAGGACGAGGTCGACGATTTTCTCGATGAGATCGTCGTTGAGCTTCGCCGCCTGACCGCAGAGAACGACGACCTGCGCCGGCAGCTCGCGGATTGCGTCGCCGGAAAGGGCGGCGAAAGCTCCGTTCCCGCTCCGGTCTCCGCAGCTGCCGCCAAGACCGACGAGGTCACGCAGCCGGTCAAGGAAGAAAAGAAGCCCGAGCCCGTCAAGGCCGAGGAGCCCAAGGCTCCGGCTGCCAAGGCTGAAGAGCCGAAGGTTGAAGCTCCGGCTCCGGCCCCGACTGCTGCTGCTCCCGCTGCTGCCGCTCCGGCTGCAGTGAGCAACACCGAGACTGCCGCCGGCATTCTGGCGATGGCCCAGAAGATGCACGACGACTACGTCGGTGCCGGTGTCGAGCAGCGCGACAAGATCATTGCAGAAGCACAGATTGAAGCCAGCGGCCTCGTTACCGAAGCCCAGGACAAGAGCCGCAAGATCCTCAGCAACCTGGAACAGCAGAAGGCTGTCCTGGAGCGCAAGGTTGAGCAGCTGCGCGGTTTCGAGCGCGACTACCGTGCACGCCTGAAGGCCTACATCGAAGGCCAGCTGCGGGACCTCGACGCCCGCGGTTCCGTTGCTTCGGAGACCGCCGACGCGTAACCCGAACAGCCCGTGGCAGCACGGGTGGACTAAACTGAGATAAAGCACGGGCCGGCTGGCCGGGACGCCCCGGCCAGCCGGCCCGTTGTTTTTGATGTCCGGGCGCGTCCTGCGGCGCGGCACACCTGCGAAAGCACCATGACGAAGAAAGCTACATGACGAAATCATCCGAGGAAGCTGCGGCTGCCGCCCCCGAAGGCCGTCCCGGCTCACACGTGCGTCCGGCCTGGTCCGGATACGCCCTGATTATGCTGGCCTGCGCCGCAGCGGCGCTGGTGTTCGACCAGCTGACCAAACTGTGGGTGGAAAACACGATGACGCTGGGCCAGGTCACTGATGTCCTGCCCCCGGTCCTGCGCTGGCACTACATCCTGAATCCGGGTGCGGCCTTCTCCATCGGGACCGACTACACATGGGTCTTCACGATCATCATGGTGGCTGTGAGCGGTTTCCTGGTGTACCTCATGCTGAAGGTGCGTTCCCTTTCCTGGGCCATCGCGCTGGGACTTGTCCTGGGCGGCGCTCTGGGCAACCTCACGGACCGGCTGTTTCGGGCCCCGTCCTTCGGCCAGGGCCACGTGGTGGACTTCATCGCACTGCCGAACTTCGCCATCTTCAACATTGCGGATTCCTGCGTCGTCAGCGGCGTGATCCTGGTCTGCCTGCTGACCCTCCGCGGAACGGGCCTTGACGGCAAGCGCGATGCACCCCGGGACGAGACAGCAGCGACTACCGCAGCCAGCGACCGTGCAGCCGGGAACACCGCACCCGGCGACACCGCCTCACCGCAGGACGGCGGACAGGAAAACGAGGCCCGGGAAACGGGTGCACCAGATACCAAGAACGGCGAAGACAAATAATGAACGAGATCCATACCGTGCTGCAGATCCCGGACGAGGCCGACGGCGGACGTGCCGATGCCGTCCTGGCCAAGCTCCTTGACGTCTCGCGCTCAACCGCCGCCACGTGGTTCACTGACGGTTACTTCAGCATGTCCGGGCGTCCGCTGGGCAAATCCGACCGCCTGGCTGCCGGGGACAAGGTCCACGTGGACATCCCGGAACAGCGGGATCCGCTGGCCGTCGTCGTCGAACCGGTCGAGGGTCTGAAAATCCTGGCCGATGACGAGCACTTTGTCGTCATTGACAAGCCGGTGGGCGTTGCCGCGCATCCGTCTCCCGGTTGGGTGGGACCCACCGTCGTGGGTGGGCTGGCCGCCGCCGGTTACCGCATCTCCACCTCGGGTGCGCCGGAGCGGCAGGGCATAGTCCACCGCCTGGACGTCGGTACGTCCGGTGCCATGGTCGTGGCGAAGACCGAGCACGCCTATAACGTGCTGAAGCAGGCCTTCAAGGAACGCACCGTGGACAAGATGTACCACGCCGTGGTCCAGGGCCTGCCGGATCCGCTGCGCGGAACCATTGACGCACCGATTGGCCGCCACCCGTCCTACGACTGGCGCTTTGCCGTCCTGGAAGGCGGACGGCCGTCCGTCACCCACTACGAGGTGCTCGAGGCCTTCGGCAAGGCATCCCTGGTGGAGGTCCACCTGGAAACAGGCCGCACGCACCAGATCCGTGTCCATTTCTCCGCCCTCAAGCATCCATGTGCCGGAGATCTCACCTACGGTGCCGAGGCCAAACTCGCGGCCGAACTGGGCCTGACCCGGCAGTGGCTGCACGCCCGGAAACTCGCCTTTGCGCACCCGGCGTCGGGGGAGCGCGTGGAAGTTCTCAGCGAATACCCGCAGGATCTGCAGTACGCACTGGACGCCCTGCAGCGCGGCGACGTCTAGGTGCCGGACCGCCGCAGCCGGACCCGACAGGGTTCGGCGCTCCGGCAGCGGGTGCCGGCGGCGGTCTGAGTGCGGCGCGCCGTCCGAAGCCGGCGGCGGCCGGGCCTAGAATGGTTCGGTGGCTTCAGCAACTAGTTCTTCGAAATCGTTTGTCCATCTTCACAACCACACCGAGTACTCCATGCTGGACGGTGCGGCCCGCCTGACGGACCTCTTCAGCCACGCCGATGAGCTCGGCATGAACGCCGTGGCGACCACCGACCACGGGTTCGTGTTCGGAGCCTTCGACTTTTGGAACAAGGCCCGCAATGCCGGCATCAAGCCGATCATCGGCGTCGAGGCGTACCTGACGCCCGGCACCGCCCGGGCGGACAAGACCCGCGTGAAGTGGGGCGACGGCGGGCGGAACGACGTTTCCGGTGCCGGTGCCTACACGCACATGACCATGTGGGCCGAAACCACAGAGGGCATGCACAACCTCTTCCGGATGTCCTCCCTGGCCTCGCTGGAGGGCTTCCTCTACAAGCCCCGCATGGACCGCGACCTGCTGCAGACCTACGGCAAGGGCCTCATTGCGACCACCGGCTGCCCGTCGGGCGAGGTGCAGACCAAGCTGCGTCTGGGCCAGTACCGCGAAGCCGTGCAGGCCGCTTCCGACTTCCGCGACATCTTCGGCGCCGAGAACTTCTTCTGCGAGGTCATGGACCACGGCCTGGACATCGAGCGCAACGTGCAGGCAGACCTGTTCAAGCTGGCTCGGGAACTGAACCTGCCGCTGGTGGCCACCAACGACCTGCACTACACCCACGCCGAAGATGCCTCCGCGCACGCCGCCCTGCTCTGCGTGCAGTCCGGGTCCTCGCTGGCAGACCCGAAGCGCTTCAAGTTCGACGCCGACGAGTTCTACCTGAAGTCCCCGGCCGAAATGCGCGCCATCTTCCGCGACTATCCCGAGGCCTGCGACAACACGCTGCTCATCGCCGAGCGCTGCGACGTCGAGTTCAACACCAACGCCAACTACATGCCGCGGTTCCCCACTCCCGAAGGGGAGAACGAGGAGTCCTGGTTCGTCAAGGAAGTCGAAGCGGGACTGCACCGGCGCTACCCGAACGGCATCACCGACGCCGTCCGCAAGCGCGCCGACTACGAAGTGGGCATCATTGCGCAGATGGGCTTCCCGGGCTACTTCCTGGTGGTGGCGGACTTCATCAACTGGGCCAAGAAGAACGGCATCCGTGTCGGCCCCGGCCGCGGCTCCGGTGCCGGTTCCATGGCTGCTTACGCCATGGGCATCACCGACCTGGACCCGCTGCAGCACGGCCTGATCTTCGAGCGGTTCCTGAACCCTGACCGCGTCTCCATGCCTGACTTCGACGTCGACTTCGATGATCGGCGCCGTTCCGAGGTGATCCACTACGTCACCGAGAAGTACGGCGACGAGCGCGTGGCCATGATCGTCACCTACGGCACCATCAAGGCCAAGCAGGCCCTGAAGGACTCCTCCCGCGTGATGGGCTACCCGTTCTCGGTGGGGGAGCGCCTGACCAAGGCCATGCCGCCGGACGTCATGGGCAAGGGCCTGTCCCTGGCCGATGTCCACAACAAGGAAGCCAAGCGGTACGGCGAGGCCGAGGAACTGCGCGAACTGCTGCGCACCGACCCCGATTCCCAGCGCGTGTTCGACACCGCGCTCGGCCTCGAGGGCCTCAAGCGCCAGTGGGGCGTGCACGCCGCCGGCGTCATCATGTCCTCGGATCCGCTGATCGACATCATCCCGATCATGCGCCGCGACCAGGACGGGCAGGTCATCACGCAGTTCGACTACCCCACCTGCGAAGGCCTGGGGCTGATCAAGATGGACTTCCTCGGCCTGCGGAACCTGACGATCGTTTCCGATGCCGTAGAGAACATCAAGAACAACCGCGGGGAGGACCTGGTCCTCGAGGACCTGCCGCTGGACCTGAAGCCCGCCTACGACCTGCTGGCCAGCGGCGACACGCTGGGCGTGTTCCAGCTCGACGGCGGACCCATGCGGTCACTGCTCAAGAGCATGCGCCCGGACAACTTCGAAGACATTTCCGCTGTCATCGCGCTGTACCGTCCCGGTCCCATGGGTGCGAACTCGCACACCAACTACGCGCTGCGTAAGACCGGGCAGCAGGAGATCACTCCGATCCACCCCGAGCTCGAGGAGCCGCTGGCGGAAATCCTCGGCACCACCTACGGCCTGATCGTTTATCAGGAGCAGGTGATGGCCATTGCCCAGAAGGTTGCCGGCTTCAGCCTCGGCCAGGCAGATATTCTCCGCCGTGCCATGGGTAAGAAGAAGAAGTCCGAGCTGGACAAGCAGTACGCCGGCTTCCACCAGGGCATGATCGACCGCGGCTACTCCGAGGCAGCCATCAAGGCCCTCTGGGACATCCTGCTCCCGTTCTCCGACTACGCCTTCAACAAGGCCCACTCGGCCGCGTACGGGGTGGTGTCCTACTGGACCGCCTACCTGAAGGCGCAGTACCCGGCGGAATACATGGCGGCGCTGCTCACCTCGGTGGGTGACGACAAGGACAAGCTGGCCATGTACCTGAACGAATGCCGCAAGATGGGCATCACGGTGCTGCCGCCGGACGTGAATGAATCCAGCGTGAACTTCACCCCGGTGGGCAATGACATCCGCTTCGGCATGGGTGCAATCCGCAACGTTGGCGCCAATGTGGTGCAGTCCATGGTGGCCGCCCGCGAGGAAAAGGGTGCGTTCACCAATTTCAAGGACTTCCTGATGAAGGTCCCTGCCGTGGTGTGCAACAAGCGCACCATTGAATCGCTGATCAAAGCCGGCGCGTTCGACTCGATGGGCCATGCCCGCCGGCCGCTGGCCATGATCCACGAAGAGGCGATCGATTCCGTCGTCGTGCTCAAGCGCAACGAGGCGGTGGGCCAGTTTGACCTCTTTGCCGCCATCACCGACCAGGAACCCGAGGACTCGATCAGCATCGAGATCCCGGACCTGCCGGAGTGGGAAAAGAAGGACAAACTGTCGTTTGAACGCGACATGCTGGGCCTTTACGTCTCGGATCATCCGCTGCAGGGGCTCGAGGGGATCCTGAGCCAGCACGCGGATTCCTCCATCACGAACATTGTGGGCGAGGAAGGCCCGGCCGACGGCGCCATTGTCACCATTGCCGGCATGATCACCTCGCTGCAGCGCCGGATCGCCAAGAACAGCGGCAACGCCTATGCGCGCTGTGAAATCGAGGACCTGGCCGGCTCCATGGAGGTCATGTTCTTCGGGCAGGTGTACGGGCCGATCGCAGCGGTGCTGGCGGAGGACCTGATTGTGGTGGTCCGCGGGCGGCTGCAGCGCCGCGACGACGGCGCGGTCACCCTGAACGCGCAGGAACTGACGGTGCCGGACCTCAGCGAGGGCCACTCCGGCCCCGTGGTGATTTCCATGGCCACCTACAAGGCGACGGAAACCGTGGTGACCCAGCTCGGGGACGTGCTCCGCACCCACCCGGGCACGTCCGAGGTTCAGATCCGGCTCAACGGATCGCGCAGCGTGGAGGTCATGAAGCTGGGCGTTGACCTGCGCGTGAACCCCACGCCGTCGTTGTTCGGGGACCTGAAGGTGCTGCTGGGTCCGGCCTGTCTCGACGCCTGAGCCTCGACGCCTGAGCCTTGACGCCTGAGCCTTGACGGGGCTCGGTGACCGGGGCGTTGGGAAGCCGGGGCCTGCCCTGTGACGGGCAGGCCGCGGCCTCCCCCCTTTCCGGGTCCACCGGAAACGCGCCTACCGCAGCGCCAGTCCGTGTTCCTTCAGGGCCTCTTCGATAAGGCGCAGCGCTTTGGGGCCGACGCCGTGCAACCGGGACAGCTCCGCGGTCCGCGTCCGCCAACTCCCGCAGCGACGAATATCCGGCGTCGCGCAGGCTGCGCGCTGCCGGTGCTCCGACCGGAGGCAGAGTGCCCAGTGATGAGGCCCCCATCCTCCGACCCTACGGGCGGTAATGTGCCGGGGAAAGACCCGGCCAAGATCAGGGCAAAGACCCCGCCGCAGAGACCCGTTCAAGACCAGGGCATCGGCCCGTCCCTGTCTCTGCCCGCTGTAGGGCCGGGAGGTGAAAAGCCCGCAGCCAGGGCATGACACCCAATGAGGGAGCCTCTTCTAGCCGGAAGCCCGATGACGGCTCCCACGACGGCCTCCCGGTGCCGGACTCCGGAAGCCTGCGGGCGGTGATTCGGAAGCCTAGACCGCAGCCTGACCGGCGGCCTTGGCCCCGCGCCGGCCAAACGCCCGGTCATATCCGGCGCTGCACAGGAAGCCGAGAACCAGCGAGACCGCCAGGATCAGGACCAGCGACAGAACATCGGCGCCCAGCCCGGTTTCAGTACCGGATCCGAAGTAGAGAACGCTGCGGACGGCATTGGCAATGTGGTGCAGCGGCTCCCAGGGCGCGATGGCCCGGAAGAAGCCCGGCAGAGCCTCCACCGGCACCACGGCTCCGGACGAGGGCAGGCCCATGAGCACCAAGTAGATCATCGAAACCAGCAGCCCGGCATTGCCGAAGACGGTCAGCAGGGCGAAAACGGCGGCCGACACCGCAGACATCGCCAGCCAGCTGATCAGGAACAGGGTTCCGCCGTTGGGCAGGGGAACTCCCGCGGCCGCGGCCACCCACATGACTACCCCGGATGCCGGGGCCGCCGCGGTGACAAAAATTCCCCACTTCAGCAACAGGGTCTTCCAGCGGGAGAGAGTGGTCCGCCGCGTTTCCAGAAACGCCGGTCCCATTTCCAGGGGCGTGATGCCCAGCCTGCCGTCCACCAGCACGTTGACGCCGATGGAACCGGTGAGGCCCAGGACGAGGAGCAGGATTGCGTAGTAGAAGGAACCCATGCCCAGGGCCGTGCCGTCTTCCACCTCGTGGTACGTGGCGGAGGCGATGTTGATGGGGTCCTGCAGCAGGACGGCCGAGGAGGCGCTGACGGCGGGCGCCAGCTGCTCGGCGAGCTGTGCGGGGGTCCCGGCCTGCTGCTGGGCGAGTTGCCGGGCAAACGCCTCCGTTGCCGGGCCTGCCTGGGCCGCCGCTTCCTGCGTCCTGCGGGCCTGCTCGTTCTGGGACGCCGTCAGCTGCTGCTCCACGGCGTCGCGAGCCTGGGCCTCAGCATCCAGTGCCGCGCTGCTCAGCTGCTCGCCCAGGGAGGTACTGGCCTGCTTCAGCCCGGGTTCGACGACGCCGGTGGCCAGGCGTGCCGCCAGCGCGCCGGCCTTGGGGTCGGTGTATACAGTGACCGAGGGCCGGGAGGCCCCTTCGCGGGTCAGCGAACCGGCCACCAGCCCCGCGGCGTCGGACGAGAAGGATTCGGGAATGACAACGGCCGCGTACACCTCTCCGTTGTCCAGCTGCTTTTGGGCATCCGTCCAGGACAGAACCCGCAGATCTAGTTCCTCTCCCTCCGCGGCGCGGTCCGCAAAGCCCGTCACGATCTCCTGGCCCAGATTTTGGGCCGGTGCGCCCTCGGCGGTTTCCTCAGTGCCGGAATCCTCATTGACCACTGCCACCGGGAAGTCCTTCAAATGTCCCGTCGGATTGGCCAGCCCGCCCATGTACAGGGCTGTGCCCACCGCTGCCAGCACGATGACCACGATCATGGGAAGCAGCCAGAACTTCGGCGCCCGGAAAGGGGAGCGGGGCCGCCGCGGTGCCGGGCGGGCCGCGTGGCGTGAGCGAACTGGGGTGGACATGGACATGGGGGCAGATCCTTTTCAAGCAACTTGGATACACTGGTGTATTGATTTCCTCCGACGATACACCCATGTATCGTGTGAGCATGCACCGTGCCGGAAAGAGGATTGCCATGGACGCCGACGCCGAACCTGCGAAGAGGTCCCGGATTGCCACCCGCCACCGCCTGCTGTCGACATCGGCGGACGTTTTTGCGGAGAAGGGGATCGAGGGAGCCAGCGTGGAAGAGCTGTGCGCAGCGGCCGGTTTCACGCGCGGCGCCTTCTACAGCAACTTCGCCACCAAGACCGATCTTGCGCTGGCCATGTACGAGGACCACATCGGGCAGCTCGCGGAGCGGCTGAACGGCCAGCTGGACCAGTGGCTGCGTCCCGGCGGACTGGAACCGACCGCCGTCGTCGAGCGCGTCCTCGAGGGGATGGCGGACTTTACCTCCGACACGGTATGGCACTCGGTCAGGCTCGAACTGCTGCTGGCTGCCCGGAGGTCCGAGCGTGTGCGCACCGTTGTCGCCGAGCAGCGCAAGGTGCTGGCTGAGGCTGTCACCGCTGCACTGGTTCGGGTTGCCGATGCACAAAATGCCGATTTCACGGTTGATGCATCGGAACTGGCGCGGTTGTTGCTCGCTGTTTACGACGGACGCCTCAACGAGCAGATCGCCGGCGGCGGCAGCCGTCCCCCGCAGCTGAACCTCGTCGCCATCACCTGGCAGAACCTCACCGCGCCCCGGGCGTAACGCAGCTGCCCGCCCGCCGTTCCGGGACCGGCTCGTGGGTAGACTGGAAAGCGTGACTTCTTCAAGCTCTGTTCCCGCCTTTGAATCCTTCCGCACCATTGACCTGCGCGGGCAGCATCTGAGCCCGGCCGGCTTGAAGCACGCCATGCCGCGCGCTGAAACCACCACCGATGTGGCCTCCGACGCCGTTGCCGCCATCATTGCCGATGTCCGCAGCCGCGGCTATGCCGCCCTGAGCGAGCTGGCTTCCCGCTTCGACGCCGTGGAACAGCACCACCCGCTGGTCCCCAGGTCAGCCCTGCGCGAGGCGCTGGCGCAGCTCGATCCGGCCGTCCGGGAGGCCCTTGAGGAGTCGATCCGCCGGGCCCGGCTCTTTGCCGAGGCCCAGCGTCCGCAGAACACCGATCTGCAGATTGGACCGGGAGCCAACGTCTCGCAAAACTGGCTTCCGGTGGGCCGGGTAGGTCTGTACGTCCCGGGCGGACTCGCCGTATATCCGTCATCCGTCGTGATGAACGTGGTGCCGGCCCAGGCAGCCGGTGTCCGGTCGCTCGCTCTGGCGTCGCCGCCGCAGCGCGAATTCGGCGGGCTGCCCCACCCGACCATCCTGGCTGCCGCAGAGCTGCTCGGTATCGAAGAGGTATACGCGATGGGCGGCGCCCAGGCCATTGCGGCCTTCGCCTACGGCATTGCAGCGGACGGAACCAACCCGGAACTGGCTCCGGTGGACGTGGTCACCGGGCCCGGGAACGTCTACGTGGCGACCGCCAAGCGGCTGGTCAAGGGGGTAGTGGGGATCGATGCGGAAGCCGGCCCCACCGAGATTGCCATCCTGGCCGACGGCGAAGCCGACCCCCGGCTTGTCGCCGCCGACCTGATCAGCCAGGCCGAGCATGACCCCAATGCCGCGTCCGTCCTCGTCACCGACTCTGAGGAACTGGCCGAACGCGTCCGGAGCGAACTCGGCCGGCAGGTTCCGGACACCCGGCACAGTACACGGGTTGAAACCGCACTCTCCGGACCCCAGTCCGGAACCATCCTGGTGGATGACCTGGAACAGGGAATCGACGTCTGCAACGCCTACGGGGCCGAGCACCTGGAGATTCAGACCGCAGCCGCCCCCGACGTCGCGGCCCGCATCACCAGCGCCGGAGCCATCTTCGTCGGCAGCTACAGTCCGGTCAGCCTGGGCGATTACTGCTCCGGCTCCAACCACGTGCTGCCCACTGCGGGCACAGCGGCCTTCTCCTCCGGGCTGAACGTGACGACGTTCATGCATGCCATCCAGGTCATCAACTACGACCGTGCTGCCCTGCAGGAAGTCAGTACCCACGTTGTCGCCCTGTCCCGCGCCGAGGATCTCCCGGCGCACGGCGATGCGGTGTCAGTCCGGTTCGAGTCCTGAGCTGACTGCCGTCACGGCCGGGACCTCCCGCGGTTGGACCACCATATGTAGTAGGTGCCTCTACTACATATGGTGACGGGCAGTTGGTGATGTCGGTACTGCGGCCCTAGAATGAGTGCGCAGCGCAGCATCTGCTGTGCCCGGCCTGATGTACCTGCAGCAGGCTTTGGACGCCCCCGGGCAACCGACCTCCAGCGAAAGGACACCGGATGTACTGTCCGTTCTGCCGCAACGCTGATTCCCGCGTCGTCGACAGCCGCTTGGCCGACGACGGATCCGCCATCCGCCGCCGCCGCCAGTGCCCCGAATGCGGCCGCAGGTTCAGCACGGTGGAGACCACCAGCCTGAGCGTTATCAAGCGTTCCGGCGTGGGGGAGCCGTTTAGCCGCGGCAAGGTCATCAACGGCGTGCGCAAGGCATGCCAGGGACGCCCCGTCAGTGAAGATGACCTGGCCATGCTGGCGCAGGAGGTCGAGGAGTCCATCCGAGCCAGCGGAGTGGCTGAAATTGACGCCCACGAGGTGGGTCTGGCGATCCTGAAACCGCTGCAGAAGCTGGACCAGGTCGCGTACCTGCGGTTCGCAAGCGTTTACCAGGCCTTCGAGTCACTTGAAGATTTCGAGGCAGCCATCGCAGAACTGCGCGGAGAACCCCGGCCTGCCGGTGCCGGTCCGGCGGATGCCCGGCGGCCGGTCACAACCCGCTGACCGGGGACACTCCGCCGGGGGCGCTGCTGTGGGGCCCGCCCCGGCAGCGGAGGCCTTGGGCGCAGCGCCTTTGACCGCAGCGCCTTTGTAGCAACGCAGCCTCTTTACAACACAGCCTCTTTACAACACAGCAAGGCGGCGGCAGGTTTCCCTGCCGCCGCCTTTGTTTTGTCCGCCCTCCGGCGGAAGGCCTAGCTGATGTACTTGAAGTGCATGGCCGCCTGGAGGGCCGCGCCCACAATGCCGGCATTGTTCTTGAGGTTGGCCGTGACCAGCGGCGTGCGCAGGTCCAGCAGCGGCAGGAAGTCCTCGCTGCGCTTGGAGATGCCGCCGCCAACGACAAAGAGGTCCGGCGAGAACAGGAACTCCACGTGGGAGAAGTACCGCTGCAGCCGCTTGGCGTATTCCTCCCAGCTGATGTCATCGCGTTCCCGGGCGGAGGCAGAGGCCCGGCTCTCGGCGTCGTACCCGTCGATTTCCAGATGCCCGAGCTCGGCGTTCGGCACGAGCACGCCCTTGTAGATCAGTGCCGAGCCGATTCCCGTGCCCAGGGTGATCACCAGGACGGTGCCGTCCACCTCGCGCCCGGCGCCGTAGCGTGCTTCCGCCAGACCCGCGGCGTCGGCGTCGTTCATGACCTGAACGTCCCGGCCGAGCGCCTTGGTGAGCAGCGTGTCGACGTCGGTGCCTATCCAGCTGTCGTCCACGTTGGCGGCCGAACGCGCGACGCCGTGCTGGATGATGGCCGGGAAGGTGACGCCCACGGGAACTTCGGGTCCGGGACCTCCGGGGCGGGAGGAAAGCTCGGCGACGATCTGGCCCACCACGCCGGCCACCGCTTCAGGCGTTGCGGGCTGCGGAGTGGGGATGCGGAACCGCTCGCCGATCAACTTGCCCTTGGTCAGGTCGACAATGCCGCCCTTGATGCCGGTGCCGCCGATATCAATGCCGATGACCGCGTTGGCGTCGCCGTGCTTACTCTTGTGTTTCTTGGCCATGGTTCTCCAGATGTAGGTCTGTCTAGGCGGCGTGAACGCTGCTAAGGGAGGGTCAAAACTTCGGCGCCGGTGTCCGTGACGAGCAGGGTGTGCTCAAACTGGGCGGTGCGTTTGCGGTCTTTGGTGAGGACGGTCCAATTGTCGTCCCACATGTCCCACTCGATGGTGCCGAGTGTGAGCATAGGCTCAATGGTAAACACCATTCCCGGTTCGATAAGGCGGCTGTAGGCCGGCGCGGCGTCGTAATGGGGGATGATCAGCCCCGTGTGGAACGCTTCGCCCACGCCGTGGCCGGTGAAGTCACGGACAACACCGTAGCCGAAGCGCTTGGCATAGGACTCGATGCTGCGGCCAATAACGTTGATTTCCCGGCCCGGCATGACCGCTTTGATGGCGCGGCGCAGGGATTCCTGGGTACGTTCGACCAGCAGCCGGGACTCCTCGTCCACGTTTCCCACCAGGAACGTCCAGTTCGTGTCGCCGTGGACGCCGTTGATGTACGCGGTGATGTCGATGTTGATGATGTCGCCGTCTTCAAGCACCGTGGTGTCCGGAATGCCGTGGCAGATGACCTCGTTCACCGAGGAGCACAGCGATTTGGGGAAACCCCGGTAGCCCAGGGTCGACGGATAGGCATGGTGGTCCAGCAGGAATTCATGGCCCACCCGGTCCAGCTTGTCCGTGGTGACTCCCGGGGCAATGTGCTTGCCGACCTCTACGATGGCCTGGGCGGCGATTTTGCTGGCCACCCGGATCTTCTCGATGGTCTCGGCGGACTTGACCTCGGAGCCGGTGAACGGGGCGGGAGCTTCCTTGCCGACGTATTCCGGACGCGCGATCGACGCCGGAACCGGAAGGCGGGGGCTCACTGCTCCCGGAGCGAGATGGCCGAGGGGTGCGGTGGCAAGAGTGTGGGGCATACCATCGATCTTATCGCCGGACGGCTTATGCCGCGGCACCGGGGCTCCCCAACCGGGGTTCGTACGGGATTTTCGTGCGGGAGCACGTTGAAGAGGAGAACACACCATGGCTGAGTACTGGTTCAATGTCGTCACCCACGAGGTTGAGAAGGGCCCGCAGTCCGACTGGACCAAACTCCTGGGTCCGTATCCGACTCAGGAGGAAGCGGAAATGGCCCTGCAGAAGGTTCAGCAGCGCAACGAAGCCTGGGACAAGGAAGACGAGGAAAACCGCAACTGGTAGCGGATCAGTTGTACAGGGACCCCACCATGGCACCGAGACCTCCGGCCAGCACGTGGGCCTGGGTCAGCGGCATCCAGCGGCACTCCCAGCGCTGCGGCCCGCCGTGCTCGGGATCGATTTCACCGGCTTCCCACCGCCGTGACATCGCCGGCGGCTGCAGTGCAGTGAGCAGGAAAAAGTGCCGGGTGGCAATCTCGAACCGGGCGGGGGAATAGTCGTAGGCCGTGGTTCCAAGCCGGCGCACGACCGCTGACTCGAGCCCGGTTTCCTCCCGCACCTCACGGACTGCTGCCGCGGCGGGATCTTCGCCCGGGCGCACGGTGCCAGCGGGAACCTGCACTCCGGTGACGTCCATCGGAACGTCAAGGTGCGTGAACACCAGGAGGTGCTCCTGTTCCACCACGTAGCAGACAACCTTTTCACTGCTCGTCTTCTCCACCCGGTGAGCCTACCGGCCTGATGGCGCCGGCCTGGTTCAGAAGCTGTGCTCCGGGCCGGGGAAGGAGCCGCTGCGCACTTCGGCGGCGTACTCCCGGGCCGCCTGCGACAAGACCGAGCGGACATCGGCGAACTGCTTGACGAACCTCGGCAGCGTGCCTCCCCGCATACCGGCCATGTCCTGCCAGACCAGCACCTGCCCGGTGGTGGCGTTCCCGGCGCCGATTCCAATGGTGGGGACGGCGACGGCGGCATCCACCTGCGCGGCGACGTCGGCGGGAACCATTTCCATCAGCACACAGAAGGCTCCTGCTCCAGCCAGGGCGGCGGCGTCGTCGAGCACTGCCTGCGCCGCGCCGCCCCGGCCCTGCACACGGTAGCCGCCCAGTGCGTGCTCGCTTTGCGGGGTAAAGCCCACATGGGCCATCACCGGGATGCCGGCGGCGGCCAAGGCCCGGACATGCGGTGCGTAATGCGCCCCGCCTTCCATCTTCACGGCATGGACCAGCCCTTCCTTGAGCAGCCGGATGGAGGATTCAACGGCTTGGGCGGGGGAGACCTCGTAGGAGCCGAAGGGCAGGTCGGCGACCACCAGGGCGCGGTTTGCGCCGGCCGTCACCGACCGGGCAAAAACAATCATCTCGTCAAGGGTGATCGGCAGGGTGGTGGCGTGGCCCATCACGTTGTTGGCCGCCGAATCCCCAACCAGCAGCACCTCAATGCCGGCTTCGTCAAAGATCGATGCCGTGTACTGGTCATAAGCGGTGAGCATGGCAAAATGCTGCCCGGAATCCTTGAGCTGCTGCAGGTGCGGAATCCGGATACGGCGCGGTCCTGCACCCGGGCCGGGGGCTGCACCGGCTGCCGGATCGGCGGGGCTGCCGGCGTATGGGGCGGGCTGTTCGGCATTACTCATGCGCTGAGCCTACTAAATCCGCCGGCGGCTGCGCGCCCGCCGCCGCAAGCCGCCTTAAACGGGTCCCGGCGGGCGCCGGAGCCCGGGTGCCCGCCGTTGCCGGACCCGTTGCCAGACCGCGGGCGTAACGCGGAGCCGGACCGGCAGCGCGGCGGCGGGAAACTGGCGCCGGATAGGTAGAGTGAAGACAGGTAGAACCACAGGCACGACGCCGGACGATCCGGAGCCGTGCCAACGTCCAGGAAGAGGGTAGGGATGAACCGCCAGCAGGAATTCGTTTTGCGCACCATCGAAGAACGAGACGTCCGGTTTGTGCGGTTGTGGTTTACCGATGTTGTCGGCACCCTGAAGTCCGTGGCACTGGCTCCGGCAGAGGTTGAAGGCGCCTTCGAAGAGGGCCTGGGCTTTGACGGCTCCTCGATCGAGGGCCTGGCCCGCGTCTTTGAATCCGACATGCTGGCCCAGCCGGACCCCTCCACTTTCCAGATCCTTCCGTGGCGGGGAGATTCCGAGCAGACCTCGCGCATGTTCTGCGACGTCCTTACCCCGGACGGCCAGCCCTCCGCAGCGGATCCGCGCAACGTGCTCAAGCGCCAGCTGGCCAAGGCCGCTGACATGGGCTTCACCTGCTACACCCATCCCGAGATTGAGTTCTACCTGCTGAAGTCCGACGAGTTGGGCCCCGACGGCGAGCCCGTCCCGGTGGACCGGGCCGGCTACTTCGACCACGTTCCCGGCGGCGTGGCCCAGGACTTCCGCCGCACCGCGGTGTCCATGCTCGAAGCCGTGGGCATCTCGGTGGAGTTCAGCCACCACGAGGCCGGCCCGGGCCAGAACGAAATCGACCTGCGGTACGCGGATGCGCTGCAGACGGCGGACAACATCATGACGTTCCGCACCGTGGTCAAGGAAGTGGCACTGACCACCAACTGCTACGCAACCTTCATGCCCAAGCCGTTCTCCGAGCACCCGGGTTCCGGCATGCATACGCACCTTTCGCTGTTTGAAGGCGACACCAACGCCTTCTTCGAGGCCGGCGCCGAGTTCCAGCTGTCCAAGACGGCCCGCCAGTTTATCGCCGGCGTGCTGCGCCACGCGCCGGAGTTCACCGCGGTGACCAACCAGTTCGTCAACTCCTACAAGCGGCTCTGGGGCGGCGGCGAGGCCCCCAGCTACGTCTCCTGGGGCCACAACAACCGGTCCGCGCTGGTCCGTGTGCCGCTGTACAAGCCGGGCAAGGGTCAGTCGGCGCGCATCGAGTACCGCGGCATCGACTCCGCAGCCAACCCCTACCTCTCCTATGCCGTACTGCTCGGCGCCGGGCTGAAGGGCATCGAGGAGGGTTACGACCTCCCCGCCGGGGCGGAGGACGACGTCGAGAGCCTCTCGGCAGCCGAACGCCGCGCCATGGGCCTGGACCCGCTGCCCGCCTCGCTGCATGATGCAGTCCGGGCCATGGAAGAGTCCGAGCTGGTGGCGGATATCCTCGGCGAGCAGGTCTTCGAGAACTTCCTGCGGAACAAGCGTGCCGAATGGAATGAATACCGCCAGCACGTCACGCAGTTCGAGCTGAAGAAAAACCTGGGCATTCTCTAGCCAACCCGCGGCAGCGGGCGCTATGGAGGACTAAACGACATGGAGGAATGAGCGACATGGAGAACCTCCGATGAGTCTTACCCGCAGGCTGATCGCCGCAGGGTTCACGGACCTGGAAAAAAGCAGCCGCTTCCTGCAGGCTCCCGAACTCGACGGACTGGACGAGACGGCCCTGTTCACCGGGTTCCTGCAGGCCGCGGATCCGGATCTTGCCCTGCAGTCGCTGGTCCGCCTGCTGGACCGGGTTCCCGAACTGCGGGAACTGGTGGAGGGCGGCGAGCAGGAGAGCGAAGCCCTGTTCCGGCTGCTCGGCGCCTCCGAGGCACTGGCGGAATTCCTGATGCGCCACCCCGAAGCCGCCGAGAGCCTGCGGTCGCCGCTGCGCGCCGAGCCGGCTGAGATTTCCGGTGACATCCTCCGTGCGTCGCTGCTGGAATCGGTCAAAGCCGGCACCGGGAACGCCCCCGTGGCCGGGCTCACGGGCACCGAAGCCTATGTGGCGCTGCGCACCCGCTATCGCCGGCATCTGCTGGACCTCGCCGTCCGCGATCTCGGGGCGGCCTCGCCCACCGATGTGCTGCCCGCCGTCGGCCGCGAACTCGCGGATCTCGCCGGTGCGGCCCTGGAAGCGGCGCTGGCCGTATCCCGCGCGGAACTCGCTGCCAGCTACCCGGCGGAAGACATTTCCCGCGTGCGCCTGGCCGTTATTGCCATGGGCAAATGCGGGGCACGGGAACTGAACTACATTTCCGACGTCGACGTCATTTACGTGATGGAATCCCCGGGCCTGGACGAGACCCCGGCAGCGAAGATCGGCACGGCCCTCGCCGCCGGCATCTCCCGGGCCATTAACGCATCCGCTCCGGAACCGGCGCTGTGGGAGGTGGACACAAACCTGCGCCCCGAGGGCAAGGACGGTCCGCTGGTGCGGACCCTGGACTCCCATTTGAACTACTACACGCGCTGGGCCCACACCTGGGAGTTCCAGGCCCTGCTCAAGGCCCGCGCCGCGGCGGGGGATCCGGACCTGGGCCGGCGCTACGAAGAAGCGGTGGCCCCGCTGATCTGGTCCAGCACCGAACGCGAAGGTTTCGTGGAGTCGGTCCAGGCCATGCGCCGCCGGGTCACCGACAACATTCCCGGCCATGAAGAAGGGCGTCAGCTGAAGCTGGGCAGCGGCGGCCTGCGCGACGTCGAATTCACCGTCCAGCTGCTGCAGCTCGTGCACGGCCGGACCGATGAAACGCTGCGCGTGCGCTCCACGACGTCGGCCATAGCCGCCCTCAGCGAGGGCGGCTACATTGGGCGCAGCGACGCCGTCGACCTCGACACCGCCTACCGCTACCTCCGGGTCCTGGAACACCGCATCCAGCTGGTGCATATGCGGCGCACCCACCTGATGCCGGACACCGAGCCGGCCCTGCGCGCCCTGGCCAAGGCGTCCAGCGGCTCCCTTGCCGTCGGCCGCCCCACCGCCGAGCGGCTCACCGACACCTGGCAGCGCACCAAGCGGCTGGTCCGCCGGCTGCATGAGAGCATCTTCTACCGTCCGCTGCTGAACACCGCCTCCAACCTCAGCGTGGACGAGGTGAAGCTCTCCCCGGCGGCCGCACAGGCTCGTCTCGCGGCGCTCGGGTATGCGGACCCCAAGGGCGCCATGCGGCACATCGAAGCACTGACGGCCGGCATCAGCCGCCGCGCCGCCCTGCAGCGGCAGCTGCTTCCGGTGCTGCTGGGCTGGCTTGCCGACGGCGTGGACCCCGATGCAGGACTGCTGGGCTTCCGGCGCCTGAGCGAGTCGCTGGGGGAGACGCACTGGTACCTGGGCATGCTGCGCGATTCCTCCGCGGCAGGGGAGCGGCTGTGCTCAATCCTGTCCTCCAGCCGGTTCATCACCGACCTGCTCGAAGTCTCACCCGAGGCCACGGCCTGGCTGGACACGGACAAGGACCTGGTGCCGATGTCCTTTGAAGCCCAGTGGCAGGAAATCCGGTCCAAAATGTCCCGCCATCCCGATCCGCGGGGGGCCATGCGCCTGATCCGCCTGATCCGGCGCCGGGAGATGCTGCGGATAGCCCTCGCCGACAGTGCGGGCCTGCTCTCCCAGGAAGAGGTGGGCCGGGCGCTTGCCGACGCGGACCGGGCCGCCGTGCTGGGGGCGCTGCACGTTGCGGAGGCCGATGTACTGGCGGGCGAGGAGAAACTCACCGACATGCTGGTGGTGGCCATGGGCCGGCAGGGCGGGCAGGAAATCGGCTACGGCTCCGACGCCGACGTCCTCTACGTCCACCGCGCGTTGCCCGGCGCCGATCCCGGGGCCGCGCAGTCCCAGGCCGAGCGGATCGTCAGCCAGCTGTCCGCACTGCTGCAGCAGCCGTGCACACCGGCAATCCTGGCGGAAAAAGTGCTGGTCCTGGATGCGGGGCTGCGCCCGGAAGGGCGGAACGGTCCGCTGGTGCGGAGCCTGGGATCCTACCGCGAGTACTACAGTCGCTGGTCCCTGATCTGGGAAGCACAGGCACTGCTGCGCGCCCGTCCGATGGCCGGCAGCGACGAGCTGGCCGAAGACTTCATGGACCTGATTGATCCCATCCGGTACTCGGCCGGAGTCAGCGAACAGGACATCCGTGAAATCCGCCGCATCAAGGCACGGGTGGAAAATGAACGCCTGCCCCGCGGTGCGGATCCTTCCCGGCAGCTGAAGCTGGGCCGCGGCGGCCTCAGCGACGTCGAGTGGCTGGTGCAGCTGCTGCAGCTCGAACATGCCGGCACCCATCCGGAACTTCGGACCACCGCCACGCTTCCGGCACTTGATGCCATAACCGCGGCCGGGCTGCTGCCGGCCGCCGATACGGCCATCCTGCGCGAAGCCTGGCTGCTGGCCAGCCGGATCCGCTCCGCCAACGTTATCCGCGGCGGACGGAATCCCGACGTGTTGCCTTCCTCACGCCAGGAGCTTGAGGCGGTGGCCCGCTGGTGCGGCTACGGACCGGGCCAGGCCGGCGTTTTGGAAGAGGATTACCTGCGAATTACCCGCCGGTCCCGGGCCGTCTTCGAGGGCTGGTTCTACGGCTACAACTCTTCCTGATTCCGGACCGGAGGCCTCCCGGTTAGTTCCTGCGCTCCGCGCTGGGTAGGCTCTATGAGGCATTATCGGCATTTTTGTGCCGTTCCGGAACATCTAGGAGACGTTTTCACCTTGCACACTGGCAAACGGGCCCTCCGGGGCCGGGCTCGGTTCGCCGCGCCCTTTATCGCGGTGACTGCGGCCATCGCACTGCTCCTTGGCGTCCCCGCAACCGGGGCCTTTGCGGCAGATTCCCCCAGCGGCGTCGAAGGCCAGAGCTTCGCCGTCGGCACCGACACCACCTTTGCACCCTTCGAATTCCGCCAGGACGGCGAGCTCGTGGGCATCGACATGGACCTGATTAACGCGATTGCCGAGGAAGAGGGATTCAGCGTTGACATCCGCTCCCTCGGCTTTGACGCGGCGCTGCAGTCGCTGCAGTCCAACCAGGTGGACGGCGTCATCGCCGGCATGTCCATCACCGAGGAACGCCAAAAGGTGTTCGATTTCTCGGACCCGTATTTTGAGTCCGGCATCCAGATGGCCGTCGCCGAGACCAACGATGACGTGTCCGGTTACGAGGACCTGGCCGGCAAGCGCGTGGCGGTCAAGACCGGCACCGAAGGCCAGACGTTCGCGGAATCCATCAAGGACGAGTACGGCTTCACCGTGGTCGCCTTTGCGCAGTCCGCCCAGATGTACGACGACGTCAAGTCCGGCGGCTCCGTGGCAGTCTTCGACGACTATCCGGTGCTGGCCTACGGCGTGGCCTCGGGCAACGGCCTGAAGACCGTCACGGAGAAGGAAGTTGGCTCCTCCTACGGCTTCGCCGTCAACAAGGGAACCAACCCCGAGCTGCTGGCCGCGTTCAACGCCGGCCTGGCCGAGCTCAAGGACAGCGGCGAGTACGACGAAATCCTCGACCGCTACCTGGACGCCGGCGCCGAAGACTCCAGCTTCTGGTCGCTGGTCACGGACAATGCGCCCGCGTTCGCCAAGGGCATGGGTCTGACCCTGCTGGCCACGGCCCTGTCGCTCGTCTTTGCCCTGGTGCTGGGTGTGATCTTCGGCTTCTTCAAGGTGGGCTCCAACGTCATCCTGCGCGGAATCGCCACCGCCTATGTGGCAATCTTCCGCGGCACGCCCGTCCTGGTGCAGGCCTTCTTCTTCTACTTCGGCCTTCCGCAGCTCATCGGCCAGCCCGTTGACGTGCTCACCGCCGGTGTGCTGACCCTGTCGCTGAACGCCGGCGCTTACATGACCGAAATTGTCCGCGGCGGCATCCAGTCCGTGGATCCCGGCCAGATGGAAGCATCCCGCAGCCTGGGTCTGGGATACGGCAAGACCATGCAGAAGGTCATCATTCCGCAGGCAGTAAAGATCATGACGCCGTCATTCATCAACCAGTTTGTGATCACCCTGAAGGACACCTCGCTGCTGGCCGTGATCGGCTTCGCCGAGCTCACCTACCAGGCCCAGCAGATCTACGCCGTGAACTTCCGCACCGCCGAGGTGCTGCTGATCGTTGCGGCCCTGTACTTCATCGTCATCACGCTGCTGACCAAGCTGGCGGACGTCCTGGATAAGAGGTTCAACAAGTGAGCAAGATCCAAACGCGCGGACTGCGCAAGTCCTACGGCACCAACGAGGTCCTCAAGGGCCTGGACGTCACCGTCGCCGAGGGTGAAGTCGTGTGCGTCATCGGCCCCTCCGGCTCCGGCAAGTCCACGTTCCTGCGCTGCCTGAACAAGCTCGAGGACATCACTGCCGGCGAGGTGGAGGTCAACGGCTTCAGCCTCACCGATCCGAAGGTGGACCTGAACAAGGTGCGCCAGAACATCGGCATGGTCTTCCAGCACTTCAACCTGTTCCCGCACATGTCCGTGCTGCAGAACGTCATGCTCGCGCCGCTGGAACTGAAGAAGGGCTCCAAGGCCGAAGTCCGAGCCAATGCCCTGCGGCTCCTGGACCAGGTGGGACTGGCGGACAAGGCCGACGCCCGTCCGGCACAGCTTTCCGGCGGGCAGAAGCAGCGCGTGGCCATTGCCCGTGCGCTGGCGATGGCTCCGGACATCATGCTCTTCGACGAAGCCACGTCGGCCCTCGACCCCGAAATGGTCGGCGAAGTGCTGCAGGTTATCCGCGACCTGGCCAAGGCCGGCATGACCATGGTGGTGGTGACCCACGAAATGGGCTTTGCCCGTGAAGTCGCCGACCGCGTGATCTTCATGGCCGACGGCCACATTGTCGAGGAGGGCGCTCCGGAGGAACTGTTCTCCCAGCCCGAGCAGCCGCGGCTGCAGGACTTCCTGGCCAAGGTGCTCTAGCTCCGCTTCCACTTCCGCACCGGCACCGGTGTCACGACGACGGCGGCCGTTCCCTGAGGGGGACGGCCGCCGTCGTCGTCTGTGCGCCGTCGTTGTCTGGTGGGCGCCGCAGGGGACCGCAAAGGCGCGGTGCTCCGGGTGATCAGACCCACGTTGAAGCCGGGCAACCGCGGCTCCTAGACTTAATGAAGGCCGGGATTTGTTGGCACAGCAGCGAAATCTCACTGTGCGGCACCCGCCCCGGAGCGGACACGCGGCAATCAGCCGCCCCCGGACTCCCGCATTCCCCGGTACAAGACGGCGTTCCGCCGCACCGGGCATCCCACAGCAACCATTGGAGGCATCCATGCTGAAGCATGCTGCAAACATCCGACAACGCACCCAACGTTCCACCCGGGCCCAGATCACCGCAATTATCGCGGGCTGCGTCCTTATTGCCGGCGGAGTGTCGGCTGCCGAAATTAACATGCTGAACAATTCGCAGCCCGACACATCGATAAGCACCCAGGTGGTGCCCTGACCGCCCTGCGTTTCTAGCCTTCGGTCCAGGTGCTCGATCTGGCCGGAACCGGAGCCGAAATCGGCTACGGTATGGATGACGAGCCGTTTAAGTCCCGGCTCCGCCAGTCGTCCCAGGAGAAGAACACATGACATTGCCACTGCCGGGCTGGTACCAGGATCCCGCGAACCCGGACCAGCAGAAATGGTGGGACGGCCAGAATTGGAGCACCTACACCATGCCGCTGGCAGCGGCTTCATCCCCCGGTTATGGCGGGCCGACGGCGGGGGAGGCGATACGGGAAGCGGCAGCGGACGCTGCTGCATCTGGTTCCCCGGTCCCGCCCGGCCCGTTCAGCCCCGTTGACCCGGCCTCCTTCGGCCGCTCCGGAGCCGCTGAATCCGCATCATCCGAAGCTCCGGCAGCTCCTGCCGGCGGAACCGGCACCGAAGAGGTCCAGGGATACCCCGGCGGCCAGGGATACCCCGGCGCCCAGGGATACCCCGGCGCCCAGGGATACCCCGGCGGCCAGGGATACCCCGGCGCCCAGGGATACCCCGGCGGCCGTGAACAGGGGTACCCCACCTTCCAAAGCAGCCCGCCGCAGCAGTCCCCCGGATACACTGATCCAGCCGCGGGTTACCAGGGATATCAGCAGGGATACGCGGGCATGCATCCTGCCTATTCGGGATACCCCGGGTATCAGGGGTATCCGGGCTACCCGCAGAACCCTCTGCGTTCCAACCCGCTCGCCCTGACCGGGTTTATTCTGGGGCTCGTCTCCCTCCTCATGTTTTTTATCCCGTTCGTCGGCACTCTTATCGGCCTTGCTGCCGGCTCCTTCTCCGCCATCGGGCTTTCAAACCAGCGGGACCGGGCGCCCATGTACAAGGTGTTCGGCATCATCGGTTTGGTTCTGGGCGTCATTTTTACGCTGCTGTCGCTCCTGGTCCTCGTTGCCGTGTTTGCCGACCCGTACACCAGCTAGGCCCCGTTCCTAGTTCTCGGCCGGGGCCGGCCCGACCGGCCCGGCAGTAGAAGCAGCCGCTGCCTCCCGCGACACCCTGAGGGGGATTCACGATGAACAGATGCACCGTGACCGCAGTCCCGGGAGAGCAGGGCATCTCCTTCAGCAGGGAGTTTGATGCACCCGCCAACTGGGTCTTCCGCGCATATACCGATCCGACCCTGCTGAGGCAGTGGACGAGCCCGCAGGGGAGCGAACTGGTCATTCGTGACTTCGTGGCGCGCACCGGCGGGCTGTACAACTACCGAATCGCCGGCCCTGAGCGGGAGCTGGAGTTTTTCGGATCGTTTCACGAAGTCACGGAAACACTTGGTCGTGAATACGCCGCGCGTATCGTCCGTACCGTCCAGGCCGGCGGCCGCTCCGGCCATCCGGGTCTTGAAGTGCTTCGGTTCACCGGACTGGCCAAAGGACGCTGCCGGCTCGACGGGGTGTGGGTTTTTACTTCCTCCGCAGCCCGCACTGCCGTCGCAGCAGCTGAGCCGGGCAGCTGCCTGGCGGAGAGTTTCAACCGGCTGGACGGGCTCCTCGCCTCTGCGGAGGGGGATTCCGGATCAGGGCTCTACGGGGAAACCTCGAATCACCGCCCCGGCGAGCCCCTGCGGGAATGGGATGCGGTAACTGCCCGCCGCGATCTGGCCCTAACGATTATGGGCTCAGCTTCCGAGGAGGCCATCGTCCGCCTGATCGACGGCGACCCGCTGTCCTCCGAGGACCTGATCGCCTTTGGCCGGCTTAATTCCCTGTGCGTGCTGAAGTGGTTCGAACCCCTGGTCATGCTTTTGGGGCCGGCAGGGCCGCAGATTGCTCCGGACCATGCCGGCCTGATCCGGGAAAACACGAAGCTGTTCCGCTAGTCCAGGCGCCCCCGGCGCGGTCTCCCGGCCCTCCGCGAGATGGCAGAAGGTGCCCTTATGGAGGCTGGGAACAGCCGTTACTGCCATGTGGACGAGCGGTTAACAAGGAGAGCCCGCACCATCCGCCGGAGTTTCGGCAGACGGTGCGGGCTCATCAGCGGGCGGACCCGCTGTCGTGCGTGCTAGGGCCTAGCAGCCGTAGTAGAGCTCGAACTCGTACGGGTTCGGGCGCAGCAGCAGCGGCTTGATCTCGTATTCACGCTTGTATTCAATCCAGGTGTCGATCAGGTCCTGGGTGAACACGCCGCCGGCCTGGAGGAACTCGTTGTCGTTCTCCAGCGCGTCCAGGGCCTCTTCCAGGGACCCCGGGGCCAGCTGGATGCCGCGGGCCTCTTCCGGGGGAAGCTCGTAGAGATCCTTGTCGATGGGATCGGCGGGCTCGATGCGGTTCTTGATCCCGTCCAGGCCGGCCATCAGCTGCGCGGCGAAGGCCAGGTACGGGTTCGAGGACGCGTCCGGAGCGCGGAACTCAATGCGCTTGGCCTTGGGGTTGGAGCCCGTGATCGGAATACGGATACCGGCGGAGCGGTTGCCCTGCGAGTAGACCATGTTGACCGGAGCTTCGAAGCCCTTGACCAGGCGGCGGTAGGAGTTGACCGTCGGGTTGGTGAAGGCGAGGACAGCCGATGCGTGCTTGAGGAGGCCGCCGATGTACCAGCGTGCGACGTCGGACAGGCCGGCGTAGCCCTTCTCGTCGTAGAACAGGGGAGTGGAGCCGTTCCACAGCGACTGGTGGCAGTGCATGCCCGAGCCGTTGTCGCCGAAGATGGGCTTCGGCATGAAGGTTGCGGACTTGCCCCACGCGTCGGAGACGTTCTTGACGATGTACTTGAACTTCAGCAGGTCATCGGCAGCATGCGTCATGGTGGTGAACTTGTAGTTGATCTCGGCCTGGCCGGCGCCGCCTACCTCGTGGTGGGCGCGCTCAACCTCAAGGCCGGCATTATCCAGTTCCACGCAGATGGCATCGCGCAGGTCAGCCTGCTTGTCCACGGGTGCAACCGGGAAATAGCCGCCCTTGAACGGGGTCTTGTTGCCGAGGTTTCCGCCCTCTTCCTCGCGGCCGCTGTTCCACGGTGCCTCAATGGAGTCCACCTTGTAGAAGCTGCCCTGCGGGGAGGACTCGTACTGCACGTTGTCGAACACAAAGAACTCGGCCTCGGGGGCAAAGTAGGCGGTGTCGGCAATGCCCGTGGACGCCAAGTAGGCCTCGGCGCGCTCGGCAACGCCGCGCGGGTCGCGGTGGTACGGCTCGCCGGTGCGGGGATTGACGATGGAGAAGTTCAGCGCCAGGGTCTTCTCAATGCGGAACGGATCCAGGAACGCGGTGGTCACGTCCGGAATCAGCTGCATGTCGGATTCAGCGATGCCCTGGAACCCGCGGATGGAAGAGCCGTCGAAGAGCTGGCCATTGATGAAGAAGTCGGCATCTACTGACTTCGCCGGTACATTGAAGTGCTGCTGCACTCCGGGGAGGTCGGTGAATCGGATGTCGACGAACTTTACATCTTCGTCAGCGATGAACTTGAGGACTTCGTCCGCAGTTTTGAACATCGGTACTTTGC
The DNA here is from genome assembly GCF_054792395.1 of Arthrobacter sp. Z1-15. Lineage (NCBI taxonomy): Bacteria > Bacillati > Actinomycetota > Actinomycetes > Micrococcales > Micrococcaceae > Arthrobacter > Arthrobacter sp. Z1-15. The sequence continues at coordinate 1,449,127 of NZ_CP096454.1, forward strand.
TCCTTTTACACAATTTGGGTGGATGACTCCGGGCTGCCCGGCTTGACCTGCCCGTGGACGGAAACGGCTTCCCTGTCAACTCCTTAGAACTGTAGGGGGAGCAAATTTCTCGACCGTGTCGGCGGTGTTTCAAGCAAGTTACGCAACCGAAGTCTCTCCTCTACCCTAACGTGAACGGCCCCGTGGAAGCATTTAAGGGACGGCGCGGAAGCAATTGAGGGGCGGAGCGCGTCTGCGCCGGCGCCGGGTAGTCTTAAACGGTGGTTGATAGAAGAAGCTTAGGCTCGTGGCTGGAAGGCCCTCCCTCCGACGAAAACAGCTGGCCCGGCAAACGCCTCGGCCGGCCCAGGACAGGCCCCGGCAGCATCGGCCGGGTGGGTCCGCGCCTCGGCGGGATCATCATCGACTGGGCTCTGGCCTCGGTGGTTTCCTACGCCTTCTTCGGGTGGTCATCCACGGCTACCCTGGCGATCTTCGCCGTCGAGCAGATAGTGCTCGTTGGTCTCCTAGGCTACAGCATCGGGCACCGCGTGTTCAGCCTTCAGGTACAACGCCTTGACGGCACGGCTGCCGGCTTCCTGCCCGCTCTGGTCCGGAGCCTGCTGCTCTGCCTGGTGATTCCCGCCGTCGTGTTCGACGCCGACCAGCGGGGCCTGCACGACCGCGCCATGGGCACCGTCCTGGTCAAGGTCCAGCGCAAACGCTAAGAACGACGGCGGCGGCACACCGCTGCCGCACCTTCCCGGAACACACTGTCCCGGAACACACCGTCCCGAAACACGCCGTCCCCTAACACACGAAGGGCCCCTCCTGAGGAGGGGCCCTTCGTTGTGCTGCAGCCGGCAGTGCGCCGGCATAAGGATTAGCGTCCGCGGGAAGCCTTGCGGTCCGGGCGTGCCTTGTACGGGTCAATGCCCTTGGGGATCGGCAGGCGCGTGCCCAGGGCGGCCAGGCGCTTGTTGACGGCCTGGACTTCCTGCTTCGTCAGGGCCTTGGGCAGCTTCTTGGCCTTCTTGGCCACCTGGGACAGCGGTGTCAGGTTGTCTCCGCGGCCGGTCTGGATGATGTGGACCGGAACGTTCGGGGCAATGCGGTTCATCCGGCGGCGTTCGCCGTCGGCCAGGGCCTTGGCGCGGCCCGGGGCGCCCTCGGTGACCAGGACGATGCCGGGGCGGCCGATGGCGCGGAAGACTGCTTCCTGGCTGCGGGGGTTGATGGCAACCGGCTGCTCTTCCAGGATCCAGCCGCGGCGGAGGATGCTCAGTGCGGCGCCGGAAGCGCCGGCCTGGCCCTCAATCTGGGTGAAGGCGGCCCGCTCGGCGCGGCGGGACAAAATGAAGACGGCGGCCAGCAGGGCCAGCGGAACCGCGATGATAAGCATCGTGATCCAGTTGTCGATCAGCAGACCGATGATCAGCCCGACGGCGATGATGCCCAGGAACGCGCCCAGCATCACCCACACCAGGTTGGGGTCATTGCGCCGCGTCATCTTGAAGACATCGGCGATCTGCTTCATGCGGCCCGGGCCTTTTTTCTTCTTCTCCGCTTTGGGCTTGCGGGAGAAGAGGCCGCGGCGGGCGCTCTTGGGTGCGTCGGAATCTGTGCTGTTGGCCATAGTGGTTCAATTCTACGTGATTCGAGCGCCCGTTCCGCGCGGTCCGGTGCGCGGAAACCCTGAGGTCAGGGCTTTCCGCGTGCCGGGTTCGCGGCGGGCGTACACCGGCCGCCGCAGGGACGGGCCGGAGAGGAAAGGGTTGTCAGCTGCGGGCGAGGATGGAAGATGCCTCCTGCAGGGTGGTGCCCGAATCCTCGATGTGTGCCAGCTGCGGGGGCAGTTCCAGGCCCTTCTTGCGCATGGCACCGGCCCACAGCCGGCCGGCCCGGTACGAGGAGCGCACCAGCGGGCCGCTCATCACGCCAAGGAAGCCCAGTTCGGTGGCCTCCTCGCTGAGCTCGACGAATTCCTGCGGCTTGACCCACCGGTCCACCGGCAGGTGCCGCTCGCTGGGGCGCAGGTACTGGGTGATCGTGAGCAGGTCGCAGCCGGCGTCGTGCAGGTCCCGCAGCGCGCCGGAAATCTCCTCGCGGGTTTCGCCCATGCCCAGAATCAGGTTGGACTTGGTGACCATGCCGAGTTTCTGTCCCTGGGTGATGACATCCAGGGACCGTTCGTAGCGGAAGGCCGGGCGGATGCGCTTGAACAGCCGGGGCACGGTTTCGACGTTGTGCGCAAATACCTCGGGGCGCGCATCGCAGATGGCGGCAATGTGCTCGGGTTTGCCGGAGAAGTCCGGGATCAGGATTTCGACGCCGGTGCCCGGGTTCAACTCGTGGATCTTGCGGATGGTCTCGGCGTACAGCCAGACCCCTTCGTCTTCCAGATCGTCCCGGGCCACGCCGGTGACGGTGGCGTAGCGCAGGTTCATTTTCTGCACCGACCGGGCCACCTTGGTCGGTTCAAAAATGTCGACGGCGGAGGGCTTGCCGGTATCGATCTGGCAGAAGTCGCAGCGGCGCGTGCATTCGGAGCCGCCGATCAGGAAGGTGGCCTCCTTGTCCTCCCAGCATTCGAAGATGTTGGGACAGCCGGCCTCCTCGCAGACGGTGTGGAGGCCTTCCTTCTGCACCTGCCCCTTGAGGTGGACGTACTCGGGACCGATGTTCACCTTCGCCTTGATCCAGTCCGGCTTGCGTTCCACGGGAACGGCCACGTTGCGCTGTTCAATGCGCAGCAGGCGGCGGCCTTCGGGTGCAAGAGTCATAGGAGGGCTCCTTTCGACCGGCCGGCTGCTTCGCCGGGATCCGGGGTGGCGGCGTCCGTAGGCCGAACTGAGTGTTCGCGGACAAGGTGTCCCCGGCGGCGGAAGAGTTCTTCTTCCACGCGGGCCACCAGATCGTTCGGTGTGACTGTGCGGCCGGTTTCGGCCGAGATGGTGGTGGTGCCGGCGTCGGCTATTCCGCAGGCGATGATCTGGCTGTACGGGGCCAGGTCATTGCTGCAGTTGAGGGCGAACCCGTGCATGGTGACGCCGTGGTGGACGCGGATGCCGATGGCGGCGATTTTGCGGTCGGTGCCTCCGCCGCGGACCCAGACGCCGGAGCGTCCGGGCACCCGTTCACCGTTGATGCCGTAATCCTCGAGGACGCTGATGAGCGCATCCTCGAGGGTCTCCACATACTCGGCGACCTTCGTGGGATCCTGCAGCCGGAGGACGGGATAGCCAACCAGCTGGCCCGGACCGTGCCATGTGAGTTTTCCGCCGCGGTCCACGGGAATCACCGGGGTTCCGTCGAAGGGCCGCTCGTGCTCTTCCGTGCGCTTTCCCGCCGTGTAGACGGGGAAATGCTCCAGAAGCAGCACCGTATCCGGCGAGGTGCCGTCCAGCACCTGCGCGTGAAGGGACCGCTGCCGGTCCCAGCCATCGAGATAATTGACGTAGTGCGGGGCGAAACCGACGCGCAGGAACTCCAAAGCCATGGGGCTAGCCTAGACCGCCCGCGCCCAACTTCCGACTATGGGTTGCCTCACTTTCCTCCGGATGCCGCAGGCCAGCTGTGGATAACTTCTGCAGGCCATGGAAAATCCGTCTACAACAGAGAGCATGGACTTCAACGGGACAGCCGGGCCGGCGCATTTCCCCGTGCGCCCGCCGGCGGTCGAGCAGGGGTACCGGACCGGGGAACTGCTGGGTGAAAACGGTTCGGCATGCGTGTGGCTGGCGGTGCGCGAGCACGACGGCGCCCGGTTTGCGCTAAAGACGGCTGCGGCGGCCGGAAGCGGGCCCGCCGGGACTTTCGAGACGCGGCGCGAGCTGAACATCCTTTCGCGCTTCGAGCATGAAAACCTGCTGCAGCTGCACACGGTGCTGGAGACCGACCAGGGGCCGGGCCTGCTCATGGAGTACGCGCCCGGAGGGTCCCTCGTCCGCCTGGCAGCCCTCCGGCAAACAGTGACGCCCGGGGAGACCGTCACTGTCCTGGTCGGCGTGGGTTCCGCCCTCGCATACCTGCACAGCCAGGGAATAGCCCACGGACGGGTCTCGCCCGGCAACATTCTCTTCACAGCGCAGGGCAAGCCCCTGCTCGGCGATCTTGGAACCGACCGGCTGCTTGGCGCGCCGGGGGCAGCGGGCAGTACGCCGGCTGCGCCGGACACCGACCGCCCCGGCTCAGGATCAGTATCCGGACCGCATCAGGGTTCTCAGGCAGCCGACGTGCTGGCACTGGCTGCGGCAGGATGGCTCCTGCTGACCGGACATGCCCTGCCGCCGAGGGAGCACCGTCCGCGGCTGTCGGCCCTGGCCCCGGCCGTTCCGCCGCAGCTTGCCGAGACGGTGGAGGCGGGATTGTCAGCGGAGCCTGCCGCCCGCCCCGATGCCGCTGAATTCGTGCGGCTCGTGTTTGGCTCCGCGGTTGCCGAACCGCTGGATTTGGTCCTGCCGATTCCCGACGGCGCCGAGCCGGGAACCCAGACCCGGCACGCCCGGATTGAGCGGGGAAGGGCATCCCTCGGGCTGCAGTCCAGGGGCAGGGGACAGCACAGCGGGCGTCCGGGCCCTCAGACGCCGGAACACCGGCGGCCCAACCGGTTGCTGCTGAGCGCGGCGGCGGTCCTGGTGGCGGCCGTTGCGGGGGTTGGCGCTGTTGCGGTGGCCGCTCCCGAGCTGCTGCAGGGGCAAGGCGGGGCAGCGCCGGAACAGGGGGCTGCGCCGGGTGGAGGGATTGCACCGGGAGAAGGAACGGGGTCGGGAGAAGGAACTGTGCCGGGAGAAGGAACGGGGCCGGGAGAAGGAACTGTGCCGGGAGAAGGAACGGGGCCGGGAGAAGGAACTGTGCCGGGAGAAGAAACTGCGCCGGAAGAGGGGGCAGAAGCTGGGGAGGCAGGCCAGGGTGGGCAATCCGGCGCGGATCCGGGCACACCGGGGCAGCCGGAGCAGGGCACGGGATCCGCCGGCGGACAGGGGGCGCTGACGGGGACGCCGGAACCGGAACTCCAGGCGCTGCTCCGCGGGGATGATCCCGCGGCCGCCGCCGGTGCGCTCGCCGAACTGCGGGCGAGGGCTTTCAGCACAGCCGATGCGGCTCTGCTGGACGGGGTCAACGTCCCTGACTCGTCCGCGATGCTGGCGGACCGGGCGGAGATCGCCAAGCTGGAGGCGGCCGGCACCGTGCTCGCCGGCCTTTCCGTGGAGGTTCTGTCGGCCGGCCCTGCCGTTCCCGGGGAGGCCGGCCGCGTGAGCGTGCCCGCAGCCGTCTCCACGTCGGCTTATGCCGAGCGCGACGCGCAGGGAGGCATGGTGCGGAACGCGGCGGCACTGTCCCGCCAGGACATTGTGCTTGTCATGGTGCGCACGCCTGCCGGCTGGCGGATCGAAGCCATTCTGGCGGCCCCTGCCTGACCGGCCGGAAATGTGCCGGCGCTGGCCGGGGACTTGCCGCCGGCGGCCCTGTCCTGAGCAGTCCCGGGCCGGCAGAAAGATAGGATCGAGGAATGAGTTCAACTCCCTATCTTCGGTTTCCCGATCTGCACGACGACCTCGTTACCTTTGTAGCGGAAGATGACGTCTGGGTGGCCTCGCTGGCGGGCGGCCGCGCCTGGCGGATCTCCTCCATGCAGCTTCCGGCACGCAATCCCCGGTTTTCACCCGACGGAGCAACCATCGCCTGGAGCGTGGTGCAGGGCAGCGCGCCCGAGGTGGTGGCGGCAGACACTGACGGCGGAAACTTCCGCAGACTGACGTACTGGGGGAACCAGGGCACCCGGGTCAAGGGCTTCAGCCCCTCCGGCAGCGTGATCGCCATCAGCCCCTTCGAACACGAGGACTTCAGGCTGCGCTGGGCCTATGAAGTGCCGCTGGACGGATCCGCTCCGCGGGCCCTGCCCTACGGCCCCGTTGACGCGGTGGCCGAAGGCCCTGCCGTGGGGGATGAGCGCCCCGTCGTCGTCGGCTCAGTCATGACCCGTGAACCGGCCTGGTGGAAGCGCTACCGGGGCGGCACCGCCGGCAAGCTCTGGATTGATGCGGACGGCAACGGTGAATTCGAGCGACTCGTTCCCGAGCTGGACGGAAACCTGACGGACCCGATGTGGATTGACGGGCGGATTGTTTTCCTCTCCGACCATGAGGGATACGGCAACCTCTACTCCGTGACGCCGCAGGGGAGCGACCTGCGCCGGCACACCGATTTCGGCGAGTTTTACGTCCGGCATGCCTCCACGGACGGCCACCGGATCGTCTTCGAATCAGCCGGCGCCCTGTGGCTGCTGCCCTCCCTGGACGAGGAGGCCCGGCGGCTGGACATCTCGCTGGGATCGGCCGGAACAGGCCGCCGTCCGCAGCAGCTGAACCCCGGCGCCCATCTGGCCGGAGTGCTGCCGGATACCGAAGGTACTGCGTCCGTAGTGGAAACCCACGGCACGCTGCACTGGCTGACGCACCGCGACGGCCCGTCCCGGGTCATTGAAGCCGACTCCGCTGTGCGCGCCCGGCTGGGCCGGCCGCTTGCCGGCGGCCGGGCTGTCTATGTGGCGGACCGCGGCGGGGAGGAGTCCCTCTACGTCCGCAATGTCTTTGCAGAGCTGGAGCTGCCCGGCGGAGGCATTGCCTCCGCCGGGGAAGCCGAGGCGAAGCCGCAGGGCGCCATCCCGGCTGCCGCCGCCCCGGCTGCTGCCGAACCCGAGGTCGACCTGCCCCGTCCGGTGTCAGCGGCCACCCGCACCCCCGTCCCGGCATCGGCAGTTACGGCACCGGTGCCGGCGGAGCAGCCCGCCGCTCCGGAGTCTGCCGAAGGGCAGGGCCCGGACCAGAGTGGCGGGCAGGCCGCAGCCCGGCCCGATCAAAGCACCCGCACCCTGCGCATACCCTTCGAGAAGCCCACACGCGTAGCGCAGATCGCCGGAAGCCCTGACGGAACGGCTGTGGCTGTCTCCACCGAATACGGTGAAGTGTTCCTGCTGGATCCCGCATCCGGGGCGCTGACCCGCGTCGCCTCCACCGGGCACGGAGCCGTGGACCAGCTGACATTCTCCCCGGACTCACAGTGGCTGGCCTGGGCCGAGCCGGTGACCGGGGAAGGCGCACGGGCCCGGATCCGGCTCGTCTCCGCCGCCGACCCCGGCTCCGGAATCATTGATGTGACCGACGGCCGTTTCCGCGACCACGCGCCCGCCTTCACGGTGGACGGACGCTACCTGGCGTTCCTGTCCGAACGCAGCTTCGATCCGGTTTATGACACCCACCGCTTCGACCTGAGCTTTCCGTCGTCAACCAAGCCTTTCCTCGTGGCACTGGCGGCGGACACTCCGTCACCGTTCGGCCCCTCCGTCCACGGGCTTCCGGTGCCGCGGGCAGAGAAGCTCCGGGTAGCTTCGGACGACGCGGCCGACACGGTTCCGGCCGGCCCCCGGTCGGTGATCGACGCCGCCGGCATCCAGGACCGCATCATTGCGGTGCCCGTGCCCCAGGGCCGCTACGAAAAGCTCACGGCAGCCGACGGCGCGCTGCTGTGGCTCGCCTCCGACAGCTACGGCGTAACCGGTGACGGCCGGGCCTCAACCCGAGACCGCCAGCCCGCCGGCCGGCTGGAGCGTTTCGACCTGGAGAAAAAGGACGTGTCCGTCCTGGTGCCGGCACTGGATGACTACGAGATCAGCGGTGACGGACGGAAGGTCGTCTACGTCCACGAACAGCAGGTGCATGCGGTGCCGTCCTCGTCGCAGGCCGACGACGACTCACCGGAACACATCACGGTGGACCTCGGCCGGATCCGCGTGCAGCTGGAACCCGTCAAGGTCTGGGGCCAGGAGTTTGACGAGGCCTGGCGGCTGCAGCGGGACTTCTTTTGGGCGCCGGACATGGGCGGACTGGACTGGGAAGGCATCCATGCCCGGTACCGTCCGCTGGTGGAGCATCTCGGCTCGCATGATGACCTGGTGGACCTCCTATGGGAGATGCACGGCGAACTGGGAACCTCGCACGCCTACGTGATGCCCAAACCGGCGGCAGAGCCCGGAGCCGGCGCCCAGGGCTTCCTGGGGGCGGACCTGCGCCCAGCCCCGGGCGGCTGGGAAGTGGTGCGGATTCTGTCCTCGGAATCCTCGGACCCCCAGGCGGTGTCACCGCTGGCGGCGCCCGGAGCCGACGTCCACCCCGGCGACCTCATTGCCGCCGTCGACGGGCGGCCGGTGTCCGCAGAACAGGGCCCCGCGCCGCTGCTTGCCAATGCCGCCGGCCGGACCGTGGAACTGACCGTCGTCCGCTCCCCGGAGGACGGTGCCGGGGCACCCCGGCAGCGCCGCATCGCCGTCGTGCCCCTGAGGAGCGAAGAACGCCTGCGCTACCAGAACTGGGTCGCGGCCAACCGCCGGATAGTCCGGGAGGCCTCCAACGGCGGTTTCGGCTACCTGCACATTCCCGACATGGTTGCCAGCGGCTGGTCCCAGCTGCACCGCGACCTGGACCAGGAATCGTCCCGCAACGCCCTGATCGTGGACGTGCGGCGCAACCGCGGCGGCCACACCTCACAGCTGGTGGCGGAACTGATCGGCCGCAAGGTCACCGCCTGGACGCTGGCGCGCGGCGAGCAGCCCGGAACCTACCCGGCACATGCTCCGCGGGGACCGGTGGTGATCCTCACCGACGAGTTTGCCGGGTCCGACGGCGACATCATCACCCAGGTGGCCAAGCTGCGCGGAATCGGGCCCGTGGTGGGCATGCGGACCTGGGGTGGAGTTGTCGGCATTGACGGCCGCTTCAAGCTGGTGGACGGGACCGGCGTCAACCAGCCGCGGTACGGCTTCTGGATCACGGGCGGCATCGACTGGACGGTGGAAAACTACGGGGTCGATCCGGACATCGAAGTACCGTTCCCGCCGCATGCCTACGCAGCAGGAGAGGATCCCCAGCTGGAGCACGGCGTGGGCATCCTGAAGGAGATGCTCTCCGAGCTGCCCACCGACGAGCCGCCGGCACTGGCCGGCTACCCGTCGCTGCAGCCGGCACCGCTGCCGCCGCGCCGGCAGCCGAAGCCCGACGCCGACGCCGGCGGGCAGCATGGCCGGACGGGCACGCCGGGACCGGTGTCGGCCGCCGGGACGGCCGTTGACCGGGAGGCAGGCAGGCACTAGCCCGGCCCAAACCTCACCGAACCCCCGCACGGCAGAAGGTGCCGTTCCCGAAGACATCGGGAACGGCACCTTCTGCCGTGTCGCGCGGGGTTAGGACTCCAGTGTTGCCTCCAGCGAGATCTTGATCCCGGCGAGGGCCTGGGAGACGGGGCAGCCGCTCTTGGCGGCCTCGGCGATGTCCTCGAACTCTTCGGCGGTGAGGCCCGGGACAACGGCCGTGACCTTGAGCAGGCTTTCGGTGATGCCGGTGCCGGGAACGAAGGTAACGTCGGCGGACGTTTCAATGCGCTCAGCGGTCTTGCCGGCTTCGGCCAGGCCGTTGCTGAAGGCCATGGAGAAGCAGGCGGAGTGCGCCGCGGCAATGAGTTCCTCAGGGCTGGTCTTGCCGTTGGCTTCCTCGGCGCGGGCCTTCCACGTAACGTCGTAGGTTCCCAGGCCCGAGCTGTCGAGGGTGACCTCGCCCTGGCCGTTGAAGAGATCGCCGTTCCAGACGGTGTGGGCTGAGCGGACTGTAGCCATGGGGGCTCCTTAAAAGCGGATGGGATGAAGGCCGGCAGGCGCCGGCGCTTCATCCCATCCTATTCAGACTCGTGCGGCAGGATCTACTGCCGCGCAGCCGCCGGAGCCGCTGCGCAGCCGAGACAATCCGCAGGCATACCTGTCAGGCGTGGTTACCACATGGTGGCGAGGGCGATGTTGACGACCGTCAGGATGCCGACGCCGTTGGCCAGGAGTCCGCTCACCGGCTGGTCCTTCTTGTAGCGGCGCTGGCCGATGAAGGCGAGTACGGCAATCACCAGGGCAAGCACCAGCTTGACGGCGATCTTGATGTGGTTGACGTCGCCGTCACCCATCTCGGCCAGGCCGACGAGAAGGAGGCCGGTGACCAGCTGCAGCAGTGCGCCGTGGAACTGGCCCGGCATGACCGTGGGGTTCTTGATCCTGGCGAACCAGAGGCCGACGATGATGGCGGCGCCGAGGATGTGCAGGAAAACGAGGAAGCTCTGTAGGAAGTCCATGATTCCAGCTTACCGACACTCTGTCAGCATTATCGAACCGGAAGGGGCCCGCCCGAATAACACTTCGACAACATGTAGAAATAGGGCCGGGGGCCGTGCGGGCGGGGGAGCGCCGGACGGCGAAGGGCGCCTCCCCGAGGGGGAAGCGCCCTTCGCATGATGCGCCGGAGGGGTCCGGAACTACAGGCCCAGGTCGGCCGAGAAGTTGCCTTCTTCGAGCCGTGCCTTCAGCGTCTGCAGGAAGCGTCCTGCATCGGCGCCGTCCACCAGGCGGTGGTCGTAGGACAGGGACAGGTACATCATGGAGCGGATGGCGATGGTGTCATTGCCCTCGGCGTCGGTCAGGACGACGGGACGCTTCACGATCGCACCGGTGCCCAGGATGCCCACCTGCGGCTGGTTGATGATCGGAGTGTCGAAGAGCGCGCCCACGGAACCGATGTTGGTGATCGTGAACGTCCCGCCGGAAAGCTCGTCGGGTCCGATCTTGCCGTTCTTGGTCCGCGAACCGACGTCGCCGATGCGCTTGGCCAGACCGGCGATGTTCAGGTCGCCGGCGTCATTGATGACCGGAACCAGCAGGCCCTTTTCGGTATCCACGGCGATCGCCAGGTGCTCGGCGTCGTGGTACGTGATCTGCTGGGCTTCCGAATCGTAGGAAGCGTTCAGCTTCGGGTGCTGCTTCAGGGCTTCGGTCACTGCCTTGGCAATGAACGGCAGGAAGGTGAGCTTCGCGCCGTTCTGGGCCGCGAACGATTCCTTGGCGGAGGCGCGCAGCTTGGCGATGCGCGTCATGTCCACTTCCTGGACCTGGGTCAGCTGCGCGGAAACCTGCAGCGACTCGACCATGCGGCGGGCGATCGTCTGGCGGATCCGCGGTGCCTTCACCGTGGTGCCGCGCAGCTTGGCGCTTGCTTCGCTGATCTGTGCCGGTGCTGCCTTGTCCGAGGACGAGGACGAGGAAGCCGGGGACGCAGCCGGTGCGGCGGCGGGCTTGGACTCCGCTGCCTTCTTGGCTTCGGCAGCCTCCAGGACATCCTGCTTGCGGATGCGGCCGGCCACGCCGGAACCCTTGACCGTGGACAGGTCCACGCCGTGCTGGTTGGCAAGCTTGCGCACCAGCGGGGTGACGTAGGTGCCTTCGGACTCGGAGGCGGCGGGAGCATCCTGCTTCGGAGCTTCCTGCTTGGGAGCCTCAGCCTTGGGCTCAGGCTTCTTCTCCTCCTGCTTCGGGGCAGGTGCTTCTTCCTTCTTCGGCTCTGCAGCCGGGGCTTCGCGCTCGTCGTTGGAGGCTGCCGCTACGGGCTCGGCTTCCTTCGGCTCGGCCTTGGCCGGAGCGGCGGCACCGGAACCGATGACGGCCAGAACGGCGCCAACCTCGGCGGTGTCGTCCTCGTTGACGCGGATTTCCAGCAGCTTGCCGGCAACGGGGGAGGGGATCTCGGTGTCGACCTTGTCGGTGGAGACCTCGAGCAGCGGCTCGTCAACCTCGACGTCGTCGCCCACGGCCTTCAGCCAGCGGGTGACGGTGCCTTCGGTGACGGACTCGCCCAGTGCAGGCAGAGTGACGTCGGTGCCTTCGCCGGAGCCGCTCTCAGCGCCGGAGTCGGAGGACTCGGCGGGAGCTTCCGTTGCCGGAGCTTCCTCGGCGGGGGCCTCTTCAGCTGCCTGCGCGGAGGGGGCTTCCTGGTTGGCGGCGCTGCCGCCGTCGTCCATCTGCTCGCCGGAACCGGAGCCGTCGCCGATGCGGACGAGTGCCTCGCCCACTTCGGCGGTCTCGTCTTCGGCAACGAGGATTTCTTCAATGACGCCGGCAATCGGCGACGGGATTTCGGTGTCCACCTTGTCGGTGGAAACTTCCAGCAGCGGCTCGTCTACCTCGACGCTGTCGCCCACGGCCTTGAGCCAGCGGGTGACGGTGCCTTCGGTGACGCTTTCACCAAGGGCGGGTAAGTTCACGGTTTCAGACATATTGTCCCCGTTTCTCCTTATTAGATCTGTTGACCAGCCGTACCGCTGGTGCTGGTGGTGGAAAGCCTAGTGCACCCGGAGGGTTGGCTGCCGGGTGCACTAAGCAGGTGATTCTTGTCCTAGCCGTGCAGCGGCTTGCCGGCGAGGGCCATGGCGGCCTCACCGAGGGCTTCGTTCTGCGTCGGGTGGGCGTGCAGCAGGCTCGCCAGGTCCTCCGGGTAGGCTTCCCAGTTCACGATCAGCTGTGCTTCGCCGATCTGCTCGCCGATGCGACCGCCGATCATGTGGACGCCCACGATGGGGCCGTCCTTTTCGCGGACCATCTTGATCAGGCCGGAGGAGCCCAGGATGGAGGTCTTGCCGTTGCCGGCCAGGTTGTATTCCTGGACCTGGACGTTCTCGTCGCCCAGCTTGGCCTTGGCTGCCTTTTCGGTCAGGCCCACTGAAGCAATTTCCGGCTCGCAGTAGGTAACCTTCGGGATGTTGACGTCTTCGACGATGACCGGCTTGAGGCCGGCGATCTCCTCGGCCACGAAGATGCCCTGCTGGAAGCCGCGGTGGGCGAGCTGCAGGCCGGGAACGATGTCGCCGACGGCGTACACGTTGCCCACGCCGGTGTGCAGGCGGTCGTTGGTGATGACAAAGCCGCGGTCCATGGTCAGGCCGGCTTCTTCGTAGCCCAGGTTGGCGGTAACCGGTCCGCGGCCCACGGCCACGAGCATCAGGTCAGCTTCATAGGTCTTGCCGTCGGCAAGCGTGACGACAACGCCGTCGTCGTTCTGCTTTACGTTGTCGAAGAAGATGCCGGTGCTGAACTTGATGCCGCGCTTCTTGTACGCACGCTCCAGCTGCTTGATGATTGCAGCGTCTTCGTTCGGGACCAGGGAGGGCAGGCCCTCAATGATGGTGACGTCCACGCCGAAGGAGTTCCAGACCGAGGCGAACTCGACGCCGATGACGCCGCCGCCCAGAATGATGGCGCTCTTGGGGATGGTGTCCATCTTCAGGGCCTGGTCCGAAGTGATGACCTTGCCGCCGATTTCCAGTCCCGGCAGTGAGCGGGAGTAGGAGCCGGTGGCCAGGATGATGTTGGCGCCGGTGTAGGTCTCACCGTTGACCTCAATGGTCTTTTCGCTGGTGAGCTTGCCTTCACCCTCAATGACGGTGATGCCCTTGGACTTGATCAGGCCCTGCAGGCCGCGGAACTTGCCCGCAATGATGTTGTCCTTGTAGGAGTTGACCGCCGTCATGTCCACGGAATCGAAGGTGGCGTTGATGCCGTACTTCGATGCGGACTTGGCGTTCTCGGCGATTTCCGCCGAGTGCAGCAGCGCCTTGGTGGGGATGCAGCCGTTGTGCAGGCAGGTGCCGCCCAGCTTTCCCTTTTCAATGAGTCCTACGGAGAAACCCAGCTCCACGGAGCGAAGGGCTGCGGCGTAACCGCCGCTTCCTCCTCCAAGGATCAGGATGTCGAATTCTTGCGCAGTTGCCTTTTCGGCCACTTGGACGCTCCCTCGCGTAATCGGTGACGCACATGGGCGCGTCGTTTTAGTGATTTGGGCGGTTGTGATTGTCTCTCACACTATCCCGCCGGCAGGCCTCCATCCACTCGGTGAAGGCCCGCCGGCGGGAAGTGTAACGAGAAACACCAGTCACAACAGTCGTTCCGGGTGGTCCCTGTACGGGGCCGGTGCTATAGGCCGCGCCTAGGCGGAGCGGGACACCACGTCTTCGGCGTACGCAACAAGCGTGCGGACGGCGACGCCGGTGCCTTCCTTGGGCGTGTAGCCGTAGGGCGATCCTTCGTTGAAGGCCGGGCCGGCGATGTCGAGGTGGGCCCAGGGAATCTTGACGCCGTCGACCTCGCCGACAAATTCGCGCAGGAAGCTGGCGGCCGTCATCATGCCGCCGAACCGCTCGCCGTGGTTGGCGATGTCCGCGACGGAGGAATCCAGGCTGGCGCGCAGTTCTTCGGGAATGGGCATCGGCCAGAAGAGTTCTCCGGAGCGGTCCGCGGCGGCCTTCACGGCGTCGCGCACGCCTTCCTCGCCCATGACGGCCGAGACCCGGTTGCCCAGGGCGATCATCTGCGCGCCGGTGAGGGTGGCAACGTCGATCAGTACGTCCGGAGCCTCCTCGGAGGCAGCGACCAGGCCGTCGGCCATGACCAGGCGGCCTTCGGCGTCGGTGTTCAGGACTTCCACGGTGCGGCCGCCGTAGGTCGTCATGACGTCGCCGGGGCGCTGGGCAGTACCCGAGGGCATGTTCTCGGCCAGGCACAGCCAGGCAGTGACTTTGAGGGGCAGCCCGAGTTCAGCGATCGCCAGCAGGGCGTTCAGGACGACGGCGGCGCCGCCCATGTCGCACTTCATGGTCTGCATGCCGGCGGCCGGCTTCAGGGACAGTCCGCCGGAATCAAAGGTGATGCCCTTGCCGACCAGCGCGAGCTTGGCCTTGGCACGCTGCGGCGCGTATTCCACCTTGACCATGCGCGGCGGACGGGAAGAACCCTTGCCTACACCGATCAGTCCGCCGAAGCCGTCGCGCTCAAGCTTCTTTTCGTCCATGACCGTGACCTTGACCTTCGCCGACAGCGGCTTGGCAAGGTCCTTGGCGGCGGAGGCGAAGGTTTCCGGATAGAGGTGGCTCGGAGGCTGGTTCACCAGGGTGCGGGTGGCGTTCACGGCCCGGCCCAGGATCCGGGCACGTTCCAGCGCCGGCTTCAGTGCCTTCTCCTCGGCGGCGGGAGTAACAACGATGATGCTGCGGACCGGTTCCTTGGGTGCGGTGGCCTTGTCCGTGCGGTGCTCGGTGTAGCTGTAGGCGCCGAACAGGGCGCCCTCGGCAACTGCGGCTGCGTCGGCCACGGTGGCGGCGGGCAGGGCCAGGGCCACCGATTCGGTGCCGGCCAGCTGGCGGACTGCGGATCCCGCAGCGCGGCGCAGGGCCTCTTCGCTCAGGGGAACCCCTGCGGTGACCTTGCCGACGCCGGCCAGGACAAGCATCTCTGCTTCGAGTTCGGGCAGTCCGGGCAGGCGGTGGACCTCGTCTGCGGCACCGGTGACTCCGAGGAGGGGCAGGGACGCGGCGAGGGCCGAAGCGGCCTTCGGGCTCAGCGGGCTTTCAACCAGAACGGGGCCGCCGGAGGTCTGGCCAATTCCCACTACCAGTGCCTGGGCCGGCACTTTCTGCACGTCCCGGGAGACCACCGACAGATTTGGCTCGTTCGTTTTGACCACGAAGTTTCATCCTTACGTTTGCACGAATTTGGTTGCTGGTGCCGCGTACTCCCGCGTCCCGCGTAATGCCGGAGCGGCTCCTCAGTACAGATCGTAGTCTCTTGCCGGCGCCGCAGCGGCCCGTGAAGCGGGAGTGCGCCCTCGGCGGACGGGAATGAAACGCAGGGACGGCGGCGTTTACCCTTGAGTAAACAGCGCACCCTGCGCCGCCCCAGCCGCGAGCGGAGATTTCCTCCGCAGCCTGAGCGGGGACACCACCGCAAACCTCGGGAGACCGAAGCACATGGAAGCACTGAAGGGGAAGACATGCTTGATCCGCTGACCCTGTTCAATCTGAATCCGGAGGTGGCTGACGACGCCGACCTGCACGGGTTGCAGCTTCTGATGGGCTTTACCGGCTTTGCCGAGGCCGGCCACGTCGTCTCCCAAATCCGCGACGAGCTGCTGGAAACGCTCGATCATGACCTGGTGGCGTCCTTCGACGTCGACCAGCTCATCGACTACCGCGCCCGCCGCCCCCAGATCGCCTTTGCAGAAGACCACCTGGCGGACTACGAGCCGCCGCTGCTTAACCTCTACCGGCTTTACGACGGCCTGGGCGAGCCCTTCCTCTTCCTGACCGGGTTCGAACCCGACGTGCAGTGGGAACGGTTCGCCGCCGCCGTCGTGCATCTGGCCAAGACCTTTGACGTGCAGCAGGTGAGCTGGATCCACTCGATTCCCATGCCCGTGCCGCACACCCGCCCCGTGGGCGTGACCGTCCACGGCAACCGGCCCGACCTCATGGCGGGCATCAGCTCGTGGCGGCCTAGCGCGCAGATCCAGGCAGCAGTGGGCCACATCCTGGAACTGCGCCTGACGCAGGCAGGAATCGACGTCGTCGGCCACGCCATGCACGTGCCGCACTATTTGGCGGAAGCGGAGTTCCCGCCTGCGGCGGTGGCGGGCCTGGAGTACCTGGGCGCGGCCGCGTCACTGGTGCTGCCCACCGACCGGCTGCGCGAAGCCGGACGCGACGTCGAACGCCAGATCGCCGAACAGGTGGAGGCCTCGGCGGAAGTCAAGGGCGTTGTGGCTACGCTGGAGAAGCGCTACGACGAATATACGGACAGCACCGTGCGCCGTTCCCTGCTCGTGAAGGACAACGACGAGCTTGCGGATGCGGAGGAACTCGGGGCTGCGGTCGAGGCATATTTGGCCAGCCCGCAGGCCGAGGAGGAATCCGAGGCGCTGTGGCCGGAGAATCATGAAAGCTTAACGGAGGACTCAGAAACTGGTGGGAACACTGACACGTCGGGACAGCCGGGCCGGGAGTCCGGAACGGCACCGCGGGACTACCCCAGGGACTAACGGCACGGAGGTGCTGCCGTGAACAGCACCCGCGCCTGGCTCGTCTGGGGCATCAGTGTCCTGGCCTATCTTGCCGCCGTAACCCAGCGGACGACTTTCGGCGTTGCCGGGCTGGAGGCCACCGAGCGGTTTGACGCCACTGCCTCCATCCTTTCGGTTTTTACCGTGGTGCAGCTGCTGGTGTATGCCGGACTGCAGATTCCCGTCGGCGTTCTCGTGGATCGGTTTGGCCCCCGCCTGCTGATTGCCGGCGGTGCCGCGCTGATGCTGGCCGGACAGCTGCAGCTGGCCACCGCCGACTCGGTGGGCGGCGGCATCCTTGGCCGTTCGCTGGTGGGTGCCGGTGACGCCCTGACCTTCATCAGCGTCCTTCGGCTGCTGCCGGCCTGGTTCGACGGCCGGCACATCCCCGTCCTGACCCAGTGGACCGGCATCATCGGCCAGCTGGGCCAGATTGCCAGCGCGGTTCCGTTCGCGTTTGTCCTGCATAAATTCGGCTGGAACACTGCCTTTGTATCCGCGGCGTCCCTCTCCGTCCTGACCCTCGTCCTCACCCTGCTTGTGGTGCGCAACCGTCCCCGCGGGGCTGAGGCGCCGCCGCTGCTGCCCCTTCGCCAAACCGCCACGTCGCTCGCCGAGGCCTTCCGGCAGCCCGGCACGAGGCTGGGCATGTGGACCCACTTCACCATCCAGTTCCCGGGAACCGTCTTTGTCATGATGTGGGGCTTCCCGTACCTGGTCAGTGCCGAAGGAGTGGAATCCTCCCGGGCATCGGCCCTGATGACCCTGTTTGTTGTGGTAGCGGTGGTATGCGGTCCGTGGCTGGGCTCCTGGGTGGGGCGCCACCCGCTGCGGCGGTCCACCATGGTGCTCCTGATCGCTGCCGCCATGGCTGGCGCCTGGCTCTCCGTACTGCTGTATCCGGGTCCGGCACCGCTGTGGCTGCTCGCGGTGCTGGTGGCCGTGCTGGCTGTCGGCGGACCCGGGTCCATGATCGGCTTTGATTTCGCCCGGACCTACAACCCGGGCCACCGGCTGGGCACTGCCACGGGCATTGTGAATATCGGCGGGTTCATCGCCTCGCTGGTTTCCATGTACCTGATCGGGGTGGTGCTGGATGTGCTGAACGCCTCCGGCTTTTCCGGGGGAGACCTGTATGCCCTGGATTCATTCCGGATTGCGCTTGCCGTCCAGTTCGCGGTGATGGCCCTGGGGGTTGTCGGTATCCTCCGGACCAGGTCCCGGGTCCGCGCTCGCATGGCCGAGAACGGACTCCGGCTGCCGCCGCTGAGGCAGGCAATTGCCCGGGAACGGCAGGCGAAGCAGGCTGCCCGCAGGTCCCGGCAGGGCGGGGGCGGTCCCGACGGCGATTCCGGTGCCGCCGAGTCCGGCTCCGAGTAGCGTCCTCGGGCGGCAGCACCGGCAGCGTGCCGAGCTGCCGTGTCGATGATCTGCAGGATGGATTCTCCGGAAAAGCCCCTGATCTGCACGATAGGTCGCCTCCGTACCTGCTTGCCCCCGCAGGAGCCGACTTTCGTGCAGACCAGAGCCGTCTGTCGTGCAGATGACGGGCCATCAAACCCGTCCGGCGTCCACATTGTTCAGATGACGCCATCGAGTTGGTGAACTGATCCTTCGTGCAGTTATGCAGATACTCGTGCAGGTATGGGGCACGCCGCGGAGCAAATCCTTCGGATAGATGGCCGGACTCTTCCTCCACGGCGGACAGCAGCACACCCATGCCGGGTTTGTGTCCACAGTTGCCCTGCGCCGGATGGCCGGGCTGCGGTGAGCGCGCGACCCTCGAGGCATGACGAACTCTCCCAGCGGCCGATACGCGCAGGATCCGTTTCCGGTCAGCGGACCGGTGGACATCCTCGCCTTCATACCCCACAGCCTCGGTTTTGTTCCGCACGAGTCCCTGGTGCTCATGACCATGGATTCCTCGAGGCTCGGCGCCACGCTGCGGCTTGACTTGCCGGACCCAGCGGTTGATTACTCGGATTTCGCCGTCCGGGTCACGGAGCTGCTGCGTTCCGACGGATCCGCCAACGGCGTCCTGATGGCGATGTACACCCACCGCAAGTGGAAGAAACCGGGCTTTCCGCCCCACCGCAGACTCATCGATCAGCTCGGCCGGCACCTCTCGGAGGCAGGGCTTCCCCTCCGCGACGGGTGGCTCGTGTCAGACAGTACCTGGCGGGAGTACTTTTGCACCGACAGCGACTGTTGCCCCTGGCCGGGCCACTCGCTGGGCCAGATCACCGACAGTACCCTCAGTGCCGAAATGGTCTTCCAGGGCAGCGCCTACGCGCGTTCCCTGGAAGAAGCCGTCGGCTGTGACCTGCCGCGGGAGTGGGCAAACGCCGAAGAAGCTGCACGGCACCGGACGCTGTACACCCGGCGGCTCACGGGGCGCTGGTGCCGGCGTTCCCAGTTTGCCGGCACCCTCGCATTCTGGGAGGCGTTGTGGAACGGGGCTGCGCCGGAGGAGCCGGGCGGGTCTGAGCGGCCCCCGGCGGGGAAGGGCTGCCCGCAGCTGCGCACGGACCCCGAGGCGGCCGGTTTCCTACTGGCCAGCCTGCATGCCCGGCCGGTGCGCGACACCCTCTTGGTGATGGCCGCTCTGGGCAGCGGCGCCGCTCTGGACGGGGCCGAGGCCTGCGGGCTGCTGTCAGACCAGGAGGGAGCACCGTTGCTGCCGCCAAACAGCGGACAGGCGCACGCGTGGCTGGCACCGGATGGGGGATCGCCGGACCACGGTCCCGAAACGGCCGCGGACCCCGGCCGACGAGCAGTCCCCGCTGCGGTACCCGGAACGGCATCGGAGCCCGGACCGCGGACGGTCCCGACACCGGGACCCGGGAGAGGCGGCGGGCTGCGGCGGAATGCTCCATCCGATCCGGGGCAGGATTTCCGTGACGTGCTGGTCGGTGCATATGCAGGAGTTCCGGACTGGGCCGGAATGGATGCGGCGTTTGCGGTCTTCAGCGAACTGCTTGCGGCCGCTTCAGGGGGCGGTACGGATGGAGCGCACGTCGACCGTGAAGCCGCCGCCGCCCTGCTCAGCCTCTTGGCGTGGATCGAATGGGCTCGGGGGAGGGGGTCCCGGGCCCGGGTCTACCTGTCCCGGTGTCTGGAGGGTTATCCGGGGTACCGGCTGGCGGAACTGCTCGACGAGCTCCTGGCCACCGGCATGTTTCCGGTCTGGGCCCGAAACGCTGAAACCGCCTGGCGCTCAGCACCGGAACAGTACCCGGGCACCGCCCGGGCCTAGGTTCCACTGCGCCGGGCTTTCGCCGTATATCGCCATATGCAGGTCGTTGCGGCGTCAGACGGCCCCTGATCGGGACCCCGGAGGGCAGGGCCGGCCGTGCCGACGGCGGGAGAACGCGGAGGAAACCGGCAGGTTCGGCCGCGGTATCGGCCCGGGCAGTGATGGCGGCTGCAGGAAATCATGAGACAATGGGAACCGAGACCCGGTCGGGTTCGTGTATCAAGTGTCGCTTTTGGGCCTTTTGCCGTTTGTGCAGAGGGAACAGAAACCGCCGCACGTGTGTTCCATTAAGAGCACCGCGTGGATGGGATCGCTTGAAATCAAGCACGGACTTGACAGGGTCATAGTGGTGTTGCCCCCAATGGCGATTCCACAGCCCGCCGTATGAAAGGTTTTCTGTGTCGCCGAGAAAGACAACTGCAGTCGAAGAGACTGACACTGCAAGCAAGCGCACTGCCGCAGACGAAGCTTCGGCTCCGATGGAACCCGCTGCCGGCGAAAAGACCGCGGTGAAGACAGTCCGCAAGCCTGCAGTGCGGAAGCCTGCCGCAGCTAAGTCAGGTACCACTGCAGCCGGCCGCAAAACCGCCGCCAAGACAGCCAAGTCGGCAAAGGCCGCCGCAGCCGCCGAAGAGGATGAGCAGCAGACAGACTCCGAGCCCGCTGAGCCGGACCTGGATGCCGCGGACGCACCCGAGGCCGCGCCGACCGGTTCAGGATTTGTGTACTCCGATGCCGACGACGACGACGCCCCTGCTCAGCAGGTCGTCTCCGCCGGTGCCACCGCAGATCCGGTCAAGGACTACCTGAAGCAGATCGGTAAGGTTGCCCTGCTGAACGCAGAGCAGGAAGTCGATCTGGCTCTGCGCATCGAAGCCGGGCTCTTTGCCGAAGAGAAGCTCGCAGCCGATCCGGATATGGACCCCAAGCTCAAGCGCGAGCTGGAGTTCATCGTCCATGACGGCAAGCGTGCCAAGAACCACCTGCTGGAGGCCAACCTCCGGCTCGTGGTCTCACTGGCCAAGCGTTACACCGGCCGCGGCATGCTTTTCCTGGACCTCATCCAGGAAGGAAACCTGGGCCTGATCCGTGCCGTCGAGAAGTTCGACTACACCAAGGGCTTCAAGTTCTCCACCTATGCCACCTGGTGGATCCGCCAGGCCATCACCCGCGCCATGGCTGACCAGGCCCGCACCATCCGCATTCCGGTGCACATGGTCGAGGTCATCAACAAGCTGGCCCGCGTCCAGCGCCAGATGCTGCAGGACCTGGGCCGCGAGCCCGCCCCTGAAGAGCTGGCCCTGGAACTGGATATGACCCCTGAAAAGGTCGTGGAAGTGCAGAAGTACGGCCGCGAGCCGATCTCCCTGCATACTCCGCTGGGTGAAGACGGAGATTCCGAGTTCGGTGACCTCATTGAGGACTCCGAGGCTGTTGTTCCGGCTGACGCCGTGAGCTTCACACTGCTGCAGGAGCAGCTGCACTCGGTGCTGGACACCCTCTCCGAGCGTGAAGCCGGTGTTGTGGCCATGCGCTTCGGCCTGACCGACGGCCAGCCCAAGACGCTGGATGAGATCGGAAAGGTTTACGGGGTTACCCGTGAGCGGATCCGTCAGATCGAATCCAAGACCATGTCCAAGCTGCGCCACCCGTCCCGCTCCCAGGTCCTGCGCGACTACCTGGACTAAGCAATTCGGGTCCGCCCGCGCAGTGGTTTTGCACCGCCGCAGCAGGCAGCCTCAACGCCTCCGATCCGCAGAAGCGGGTCGGAGGCGTTGTGCGTTTCCGCGCCATTCCACTACAAGGCCGCAAAAACACGGCGGCACCCATGAAAAAGGCTCCTCCCGCCGGGGAGGAGCCTTTTTCAAGGTGTGTGGAGCCCGGATAACCGGGCCGCCGCTGGCGCGGCGCTAGTCTGCCGGGACTGCTGCGGCCTTGGCCGTCAGGCGGGAAGTCTCGTCCTGCCATTCCGAAGTCAGGGGGCGGAGGTTTGCCTCCACCGCCCGTGCGTGGTGGCCGCAGAAGAGCAGCTCCCCACCCGAGGATTCCAGTACCGCACGTACGTACGCCTGCGCGCCGCAGCGGTCGCAGCGGTCAAGTGTGTTCAGTTCACGAGTAGCTACTGCTGCTGTCATGAAAGCCTCCTAAGGGTGTTGATACTTCATATAACCATCTTTGTGCCCCCAGTCTTCGCAGCCGGGGGCCCCTTTCGCTCTGCGCGTACCAACCGGGCGTTCTGTTGTGAGGTAGTTCACCGGTGCTGAGTCGCTGGCGGGCAGTGTCACCGGTGGGCCTTAACCTTGGAAGTAGCCCGGTTCCGTCCGGGCTGCAGCCGGTCCGCGATCTGCCGACCGAATCTGCCGACAAACGGTCCCAGGCCTGAGGAGTTTCAAACACGTGGCGCCCCGAAACACTGAGTACAACGCCCGCCACCTTTCCGTACTGGAAGGGCTCGAAGCCGTGCGCAAGCGCCCGGGCATGTATATCGGCTCCACAGACTCCCGCGGGCTCATGCACTGCCTGTGGGAGATCATCGACAACTCCGTCGACGAGGCATTGGCCGGATACGGCCAGAGCATCAAAATCATCCTGCATCCGGACGGCTCGGTGGAAATCCACGACGACGGCCGCGGCATCCCGGTGGACATCGAACCGAAAACCGGGCTCTCCGGGGTCGAAGTGGTCTTCACCAAACTTCACGCCGGCGGCAAGTTCGGCGGCGGCTCCTACGCCGCCTCGGGCGGACTGCACGGCGTGGGCGCCTCCGTGGTCAACGCCCTGTCCTCGCGCCTGGACGTGCAGGTGGACCGCGCGGGCAAGACCTACCAGATGAATTTCCGGCGCGGCGAGCCGGGACACTTCGCGGACACGGGCAAGTCGCCGAACCCCGAAGCGAAGTTTTCGCCCTTCCTGGACAGCTCCCGGCTGGAGGTGGTCGGCAAGGCCAAGCGCGGAGTGACCGGAACCCGGATCCGCTACTGGGCGGACCGGCAGATCTTCACCCCGGACGCGAAGTTCTCCTACACCGAGTTGCAGGCCCGCGCCCGCCAGACCTCCTTCCTGGTTCCCGGCCTGCGGATCACCCTGCGCGATGAGCGTCGGCTCCCGGGCACTCCCGGCGAGGCCGGACCCATCGAAGAGGTATTCCAGCACGACGGCGGCATTACCGAGTTCGTTGACTTCCTGGCCGCAGACGCTCCCGTCACTGATATCTGGCGGCTGCAGGGCAGCGGAAAGTTCAAGGAATCCGTGCCCGTGCTCGATGATTCCGGACACAGCAAGATCGCCGAAGTGGAGCGCGAATGCGAGGTGGACATTGCCCTGCGCTGGGGCATCGGATACGAAACGAACATCCGGAGCTTCGTCAACATCATTTCCACCCCCAAGGGCGGCACCCACCAGGCCGGGTTTGAACAGGCCCTGCTGAAGACGTTCCGCAAGGTCATCGAGGCCAACGCCCGCAAGCTCAAGGCCGGCAACGACAAGATCGAAAAGGACGACGTTTTCGCCGGCCTCACGGCCGTCCTGACCGTCCGCCTTGCCGAACCCCAGTTTGAGGGCCAGACAAAGGAGATCCTGGGCACCTCGGCCGTCCGGGCAATCGTGGCCAAGGTGGTGGACAAGGAGATCACCGCACGGCTGAACTCCACCGCCCGCGGCGACAAGGCCCAGTCCGCGCTGCTGCTGGAGAAAGTCGTCTCGGAGATGAAATCGCGCATCTCCGCCCGCCAGCACAAGGAGACCCAGCGCCGCAAGAACGCGCTGGAGACGTCCTCCATGCCGGCCAAGCTGGCGGACTGCCGGATCGATGACAGCGAACGCTCCGAACTGTTCATCGTTGAGGGTGACAGTGCGCTCGGCACCGCCAAACTGGCGCGCTCCTCGGACTACCAGGCGCTGCTGCCGATCCGCGGCAAGATCCTGAACGTGCAGAAGGCCTCGGTGGCGGACATGCTGTCCAACGCCGAATGTGCCGCACTGATCCAGGTGGTCGGCGCCGGTTCCGGACGCAGTTTCCAGCTCGACGCCGCTCGCTACGGCAAGGTGATTTTCATGACCGACGCCGACGTCGACGGCGCCCACATCCGCACCCTGCTGCTCACGCTGTTCTTCCGGTACATGCGGCCGCTGGTCGAGGCCGGAAGGGTCTATGCGGCAGTTCCGCCGCTGCACCGGGTGGAGGTCATCCACCACGGGTCCAAGGCCAACGAGATGATTTACACCTACAGCGAGAAGGAGCTGCACGCCCTGCTGGCGAAGCTGCGCAAGGACGGGAAAAACTACAAGGAGCCCATCCAGCGGTACAAGGGCCTGGGTGAGATGGACGCCGACCAGCTGGCCGAGACCACTATGGATCCGCGGCACCGGACCCTGCGCCGGGTGCGCATCGACCAGGCGGCCGACGCCGAGCGTGCCTTTGAGCTCCTGATGGGCAGTGATGTTGCTCCGCGCAAGGACTTCATTGTCGCGGGAGCGGCCATGCTGGACCGGGACCGCATCGACGCCTAGACAGGCGGTCCTGCGCCCCGGGGCCGGTCGTCGAACGCCGAACACCCCGGAGGCCCGTGGCCGAGCGCCCCGGGGCTCGCGGCGCGGCCGAACACCGCGGCGGCGGGCTAAAGGATGCCCGGTGCTATCAGCAGGGTCGTGGGAACAGCCAGCAGCAGTGCCGAGATGATGAGCACGGCGGTCCGCTGCCAGGCCGGCAGGGGCGGCAGCGGAGTGAGCAGGCGGCTCAGCCGCCGTACCGTGCCCAGCTGCTCCTGCTCGTCAGGGCCGGCCAGCAGGGAAGCGGAAGCGTCCTGCGCTTTTGCCGCGGTGCCCTGAAGGCCCCCTTCCG
The DNA here is from genome assembly GCF_054792395.1 of Arthrobacter sp. Z1-15. Lineage (NCBI taxonomy): Bacteria > Bacillati > Actinomycetota > Actinomycetes > Micrococcales > Micrococcaceae > Arthrobacter > Arthrobacter sp. Z1-15. The sequence goes on from NZ_CP096454.1 coordinate 1,473,950, forward strand.
CGGGCTGTGCGCCGGTTCCCACGATGGCGACGGCGCGGATCAGGGTTTCGGGCTTCACCGTGCGCAGGGCCTCGTCGTCGGCAAGCATCTCAATGAGTTCGTTGACGGACTGCTGGGCCAGCTGCGAGGTCGGCAGCCATGGAAGGGCGGCCCGCCAGGCAGCGAACGCCCACAGGAGCAGATGGTGGCGCTGGGACAGGTGCGCCTTCTCATGGATGAGGACGGCGGAGAGCTCTTCGTCCGAGAGCATCTCCAGCAGTCCGTCCGAGAGGACCGTGACGGAACGCGCCCCGCCGGGCAGGCAGTACGCCACCGGCGCGGGATGGTTGATGACCAGTGTGGCCGGCCGAGTGGCCGAGGGGGAACTCAGCAGAGTGAGCATGCCGCGGTGCCGTCGGCGGCCGCGGCGGATCCGGTAATAGGTCAGCAGCAGCGTGAAGACCAGGTGGATGCTCAGCAGCAGGGCGGCGCTCAGGGCGAAGACATGCACCAGTCCCAGGGTTGTGGCCGGGGACCGGTCCAGCAGGATATTCCAGAGTCCGTGCAGGGCCGAGACGAGGTTGTCGCCGATGGGCTCGAGACCCCACGTGAGCATCGACCCGATCATGGACAGGCCGCCGGCCAGTGCTATGGCCTGCCACAGCACCATGGCCGTGAAGGGGGACCGTGCGGGCCATTTGGCCCGGGACAGGGCAATGGGAACCGGCCACGCCAGCACGAGGGCCAGCGCAGCCAGGCAATATGAGGCCCAAAACACCGCGGCGGAGAGTAGCTGGGGCTACCGGATCAGGCGCCGCCGAGCAGTCGCCGCAGGGTCTCGGCCTCGGTGACCGAAACGGAACCGATGAACCGGGCCAGCACGGCCTCCCGGTCGCTCACCGACCCGAGGACCTCATGCATCAGTTCGGCTGTGTGCTCTGCCTTGGTGGTGACGGCGCGGTAGCGGTGCGGACGGATGTTCCGCTCCCGTTCCACCAGGCCCTTCTTCTCGAGGCGTGAGAGCACGGTGAGGATGGTCGTTACTGCCAGTCCCTTGCCGGTCCCCGTGCCTGCCTCCGGATTGGCCTGCGCCAGTTTTTCGCGCAGTTCGTTTGCGCTGGCCGCCTCCGGGGACTCCCACAGGAGATCCATTGTTGCCCGTTCCAGCTCGCCGAGGGTGGCCATCCGTGTCCCGTCCTTCACATCGTGCAAATCAAAAACCTCCGCTGTTCGTCGCGGTGCGCCGTGTTGCCTGGCGACCGGGCACGAAAGAGAGGTGTGGTGTGTCTAAATGTACAGGTTTTTCGCCGTTAGTTCTACATCACGTAGAAAACTTTTCGGAAGTGCTCTACGATCAGTTTTAGAAACGACTTCTACGCTCTGTAGAACTCTGGTCCGACTAAAGGAATCCTCCCTTGGAAGCACTCGACATTGCCCGCTGGCAGTTCGGCATCACCACGGTCTACCACTTCCTCATGGTGCCGCTGACCATCGGCCTGGGGCTGGTGGTCGCGACCCTCCAGACCATGTGGGTCCGTACGGGAAAAGACGAATACCTGCGGATGACAAAGTTCTGGGGCAAGCTGTTCCTGATCAACTTCATCATGGGCGTGGCCACCGGCCTCGTGCAGGAATTCCAGTTCGGCATGGCCTGGAGCGAATACAGCCGTTTTGTCGGTGACGTCTTTGGTGCACCGCTGGCGCTGGAAGCACTCCTGGCCTTCTTCACTGAATCCGTCTTCCTGGGCCTGTGGATCTTCGGCTGGGACCGCCTGCCGAAGAAAATCCACCTGGCCTCAATCTGGATCGCGACGCTGGCTTCGGTGCTGTCGGCCTACTTCATCCTGGCCGCCAACTCCTGGATGCAGCACCCCGTCGGCGTGGAAATGGTCGACGGCCGGCCGGTCCTGAATGACATTTGGGCCGTGCTGACCAACAACACGCTGCTGGTGGCCTTCCCGCACCAGATCACCGCGGCCCTCTCCGTCGCCGGCGGATTCCTGCTGGGCATTGCCTGGTTCCACCTCTGGAAGCGGCGCCGGGACGGCATCGACACCGTCAATGACGACGGCACCGTCACCGTTGGCTCCCGTCCGGAAACCGGCCGCGACAAGACTGACTACAGCGTCTGGATCAAGTCGCTGCGGATCGGCGCCGTCGTCGCCATGGTTTCCTTCGCCGGCACGGCCCTGACCGGTGACCTGCAGGGCAAGCTCATGTTCGAGCAGCAGCCCATGAAGATGGCGGCTGCCGAGGCAGCCTGCCACGACGGCACCTCCTTCTCCATCCTTTCCATCGGCGACGTCGGAGCCAAGAACTGCGACGACGTCACCGCGGTCATCGAGGTTCCCGGGATGCTGTCCTTCCTGGCGAACGGTAATTTCGACACCGAGGTCAAGGGCGTCAACACACTGATCCCGGAGTACCAGGAAGCGTACGGCACGCACATTCCGGACGATCCCAAGTACGGCGAGCAGGCCGGCACCGAAATCGACTACCTGCCCGTCATGTCAGTGACCTACTGGGGCTTCCGCCTCATGATCGGCTTCGGCGGCATTGCCGCGGCCGCGGCGGCGGCAGCACTGTGGGTGACCCGCAAGGGGACCGTTCCGCAGTCCAAGTGGCTCATGCGCCTGGCCGTGTTCGGCATCCTTGCTCCCTTCGGCGCCAACAGTGCCGGATGGATCTTCACCGAGATGGGTCGCCAGCCGTTTGTCGTGGCACCCAACCCGAGCTTCACCGGCATCGACCAGGTGTTTATGTTCACCGCTGCGGCAGTGTCTCCGGGGGTTTCACGGGCGGAGCTGCTGTTCTCGCTTGCGGCCTTTGTCCTGGTCTACCTGTCACTGCTGATCGTGGAAGTGAAGCTGCTGTTCAAGTTCACCCGCGGCGGAGTTCCGGCCGCGATGCCCGAACTCCTGCACGGCGACGGGCACGACGGCGGTTCCTCCGGCGGCCTCGATTCCGCCGGCGGTGACGACGGAACCGGCAGCGACGGCTCCAACGGCGACGGCTCCGGCGGCGGCAAGACCAAGCAGCCCGACGACGTCCTTGGCTTTGCCTACTAACCTCAGCTTTGCCCACTCAGCAGTCTGGAGCACAGAAGTGATTTCGCTACCCACCCTTTGGTTCATCGTCCTGGCCTTCCTCTGGACCGGATACCTCTTTCTGGAAGGATTCGACCTCGGAGTCGGCATGCTCATGAAGCTCATGGGCCGCAGCGAGAAGGACCGCCGGGTCATGCTCAACACCATCGGCCCGGTGTGGGACGGCAATGAAGTGTGGCTCATCACTGCCGGCGCCATGACCTTTGCCACCTTCCCGCTGTGGTACGCGGCGCTGTTCTCGGCCCTGTACATTCCGCTGGTGTTTGTCCTGCTCGGCCTGATCTTCCGGGCCGTGTCGATCGAATACCGCGGCAAGCACAACGACGACCGCTGGCGCAGCCGCTGGGACTGGGGCATGGCGCTGGGATCCTTCATCTCGGCCTTCGGGGTCGGTGCCGCCCTGGCACTGACCACCACCGGCCTGCCGCTGAACGAAAACGGCGACCGGGTGGGCGGGGCCTTTGCCTGGTTCAACGGATACGCAGTCCTGGGCGGACTCGCCGTCGTTGCCTTCTGCCTGGTCCACGCCTGCGTGTTCCTGGCGCTGAAGACCCGCGGCGACATTGAGGTGCGGGCCCGCCGCGCCGTCGTCCGCTGGCTGCCGCTGGGCGTGCTGCCCATGGCCGCCTGGGCCATTGTGGTGCAGCAGCAGTACGGCAAGGCTCTGACCCTGATTCCGCTGGTGATTGCCGTTGTTGCCGCCGTGCTCTCCTGGACCATGGCGCGCCGGGGCAGGGACGGCTGGAGCTTCACCTACATGGGCCTGTTCCTGGTCGCCGGAGTCTTCACGATTTTCGCTGCGCTGTACCCGAATGTCCTGCCCTCCACGCTGAACCCGGCCTGGAGCCTGACCGTGGAGAACGCGTCATCCTCCGACTACACCCTGACCGTCATTTCCTGGGTCTCCCTCTTCGGCCTGCCCCTGGTGGTGCTCTACCAGGGCTGGACCTACTGGGTGTTCCGCAAGCGCATTACCGCTGAATCCATCCCCGCCGCCCACACGGTGAATGCCCAATGAAACCGGTGCTTCCCGTCAGCGCCGCCAGCCGGCGCGCGCTGTATCTGCTGGGCCTGCTGGCCGCCGTCAAGGCCGCCGGTTTGGTGCTGCTGGCCACCGGGGTTGCTGCCGGCGTTGCCGGGCTGGCCACCGGCGGGCCGGACTGGCGCTGGGTGCTGGCCAACGGCATTGCCGGTGCCGTCCTGCGCTCCGTGGCGGTCTGGGGAACCGAAACCGTCTCCCAGCGCGCCGCCGCGGGCGTCAAGGAGGAGCTGCGCGCTTCGCTGACCTCCCGGGTGCTCGACGACGGCGGGAGCGCCCCGGGAATGGGCAGCGGCGCCCTGAGCGTACTGATCACCCGCGGGCTGGACGGCCTGGACAACTACTACGCGAAGTACCTGCCCGCCCTGGTGACGTGCGCCGTCGTACCCCTGCTGGTGGGACTGCGCATCCTGTCCGCCGACTGGCTGAGCGCGCTGATCGTGGTCCTGACCGTGCCGCTGATTCCGGTGTTCATGATCCTGATCGGGCTGCACACCGGAGACAAGACCGCGGCCGCCGTCGACGCCCTGAACCGGCTCTCGGACAACATGCTCGAGCTCGCCAAGGGCCTGCCGGTTCTTGTCGGCCTTGGCCGCGCCCGTGCCCAGACCCGTGCGCTGCGTGATGTCGCGGACAACTACCGCACCCGCACCCTGGAAACCCTGCGCGTGGCCTTCCTGTCCTCCCTGGCGCTGGAACTGATTGCCACCATTTCCGTGGCGCTGGTTGCCGTGGTGATCGGCGTGCGCCTGGTGAACGGGTCCATGTCCCTGGAACTGGGCCTGCTGGCCCTGATCCTGGCGCCCGAGTGCTACCAGCCGCTGCGGGACCTGGGCACAGCCCACCACGCCAGCGAAGACGGGCTCGAAGCGCTCAAACGCACCAACTCGGTCCTGGACGCCCCCGCTGCCGTACCCCTGGTTCCCGCCAACGCCCCGCACCGGGAAGGCAGCGCAGAGTTTCCGGCCGGAAACGGACTGACCGTCTCGGGGCTGACCGTCCGCTATGCCGGACGCCCCGCACCGGCCGTCAGCAACCTCAGCTTTTCCGTGCCCGCCGGCAGTATCGCCGCGCTGACCGGCGCCAGCGGCACGGGCAAAACCTCAGTGCTGGAGGCGCTCGCCGGGCTCCGCCGCAGCGGCGGGGACACCACCCTCGAAGGTTCCGTCAGCGGCGTCGAGCGGGCCGGCATTGCCTGGATTCCCCAGCACCCCGTGCTCGTGGAAGAGACCGCCGCAGCAGAGATCGCGCTGTACTCCGGGCTGGGAAACGGAGCGGAAGGCCGCCGGGCAGCGGTTGATGCGCTGGCCGCGATCGATTCCCTGCATTTGCTGGAGGCCCGCACCGCTGACCTGAGCCCCGGTGAACAGCGCCGCGTCGCCGTTGCCCGCGCCCTGGCCCGCGTTGCGTCCCAGCCGCAGGTCCGCATCCTGCTCGCCGATGAACCCACGGCCCACTTGGATAGCCGCAGCGCCGCCGCCGTTATCCGTGCGCTGGAGAGCCTGCGGGGTTCCGTGACCGTCCTGCTGGTGGCTCATGACCGGGCGGCGGCGTCCATCGCCGACCGCTTGATCCCGGTGGGCACCGACGCCTTCGACGGGCCGGACCTTTCCGGGACACTTCCGGCCGCAACCGGCGCTGAAACCGGCGCCCCGCTGGATGCCGCCCCGGGCTCCCCGGCTGCCGCACCGGACGCTTCCGCGGTGCTCGCCCCCGCGCCCGCAGCTGCCCGCTGGCAGGAGGAGCTTGACGAAACCGGCACGCACCCGGTGCACCAGCCGCTCTGGAAGAACCTGATGGTTCTGCGCCCGTGGAGCCGGCAGTTCCTTCTGGCCCTGCTCCTGGGCACCGGAGCCACGCTCTTTGCCGTGGCCCTGACCTCGCTGTCCGGCTGGCTGATTGTGCGCGCATTCGAGCAGCCGCCGATCCTGCTGCTGCTCACCGCAATTGTGGGGGTCCGGTTCTTCGGCATTGGCCGGTCTATCCTGCGCTACCTGGAGCGGCTGCAGCTGCATGACGCAGTCTTCCGCGCCACCAACTCCATCCGGATCCGGCTCTGGAACGGACTGCTGCAGCGCCCCGAGGGGTGGCGCCGGCTGGCCCGCGGCGGCGGCGCCCTGGAGCGCCTGGTCGGGGACGTTGATGAACTGCGCGACATTGCTCCGCGCGTCGTGTTTGCCCCGCTGACCGGGTTCTTCACCGCGGTGGCCGCCTGCATCGCCACCGCGCTGCTGCTCCCCGAGGCGCTTCCCGCGCAGATTGCCGTCTGCGTGGTCGGTCTCGTCAGTGCTCCCCTTTTGGCCCACGGTGCTGATGCCGCGGCACGCGCGGCAACCGTGCGGCTGCAGTCCCGGTCCATGTCGGCCATGGCGCGGCTGCTCTCCGCAGCCCCGGACCTGGCGGCCAACAGCAGCGCACCCGAGGTCTTTGCCCGGCAGCAGGAACTGGACGCCCGCGCCTCCGCCGCCGTCCGGCGCAGCGCCTGGGCGCAGGGGTTCGCCAATGCCCTGACCGCACTGGCCTGCTCGCTCGGCGCGCTGTACATGCTGACCCTGGCGGAGTCCGTGCCGGCCACCGTGGCCGCCGTCGTTGTCCTGATGCAGCTGGCGCTCATTGAAGCGTTCAGTGCCGTCAACGGATCCGTCCAGCAGTTCACTGCCTGGCGGACGCTGGGCGACAAGGTGCTGCCCGATCTGGGGACCGACGACGTCGAGCCGCTCGAAGCGCCTGACGCGGAAAGCCGCGCCGAAACGGGCAACCTCGGCGAAGCGAAGCCCGCTGCCTCCGGCGTCCGGGCCGTGGAATCCGTCCAGCTGCGCGGCGTCAGCTACAGCTATCCCGGCCAGGCCCGCCCGGTCTTCAAGGACCTGGACCTTGACCTGTACCCGGACAGCTGGCTGGCCGTAACCGGGCCTTCGGGCAGCGGAAAATCCACGCTGCTGGGCGTCCTGCTCGGCTTCCTGGTTCCGCAGGAGGGAACTTTCTTGATCAACGGGACTCCTGCCGCCGACCTCCCGCCGGCGGCCCGGCGGATGGCCTGGTGCCCGCAGGAAGCGCATCTGTTCGACTCCACGCTGCGCGGCAACCTGCTGCTGGCCCGCGACCGCCGGCAGGCGCCGAGTGACGCTGAAATGGCAGCAGCCCTTGACGCCGTCGGGCTGGGTCCGTTCCTTGCCGGGCTTCCGGACGGTCTGGATACCCGCGTGGGCGGCGGCGGGCACTTCCTCTCCGGCGGACAGCGCCAGCGCCTCGCCGTTGCGCGCGCCCTCCTGACCGAGGCCGACGTCGTGCTGCTGGACGAGCCCACCGCGCACCTGGATGCGGAGGCGGGGGAGCAGCTGATGGCTGACCTCGCCGCCGGGCTGCGGCGCAAATCCGTTGTTGTCGTGACCCATAATCCGGCCGATGCTGCGTGGTGTGAACGGACCCTGGCCCTGGACGGGGCGGTATGTGCCGCGTCACAGGGTTAGGAAGCTCCCGGGGAGAGTGTCTTAAGCTGGGAAAATGACTACCGCGCCTCCTGAAATCCCAGCCCCCACCACCGGCCTTCGCTGGCGGGCCATTACGGCCGAGGACGTCGACAGCTGGCTCGAGCTGATCCGGCGCATTGCCGCCGCGGACAAGCCGGGCTATGTCGAGCAGCGCGCCGACCTGGAACACGTTCTCTCCGCGAGCGGCGACAATCCGGCCCGCGACACCCTGCTGGGCCTGGACCGCGACGGCGTTCCGCGTGCCTACGGATATCTGGTCCGGACCGAAGGGTCGGACAAGATCCACGGGGCCGGGGGAGTGGACCCGCAGTGGCGCAGGCGCGGCATCGGCACCGCCCTGCTGCGCTGGCAGCAGCAGCGTGCCCGCGAGCGGCTGCTGGAATCAGGGCACGAAAAGGGCCTGCTGCGGTTCATGGCGGAGGAAGACAACGCCTCGCACGTCGCACTGTTCCACGCGGCAGGGGCCAAGGTGGTGCGCTACTTCACCGAGATGACCCGGCCGCTGGATGCAGGCATTCCCGATGCTCCCCTCCCGGAGGGGCTGGAATACGTCACCTTCAACGAGGAGATTTCCGAGGCCCTGCGGCAGGCGCACAACGAGGTGTTCCAGGACCACTGGGGCAGTGAAGAGCGCGACACCGAACGGTGGCAGCACAACGTCGAACATCCGCACTTCCGTGCGGACTGGACCTTCGCGGTAATGGATACCGCCGCCGGGGAGATCGCCGGTTACAACATCGCCTCCTTTGACCCGGAGGGGAAGAACCGCCACGGCTACACCGAGGGGTACACCGAACTGCTCGGCGTGCGCCGGAACTGGCGCGGGATGGGCCTGGCACCGGCCATGCTCGGTGAAGCCATGCGCCGGTACAAGGCATCCGGAATGGAACGCGCCGGGCTCGGCGTGGACACGGAAAACCCGTCCGGCGCACTGGGCCTGTACGAGCGCCTCGGCTACGTGCCGACCTACCGCGAGGTCGTTTTCGACCTGCAGGTGCTGCCGTAGCCTTAGTGCGTTTGCTCCCCGCCGGCCGCAGGCAGGACCCAGATCGACTGCGCGGCGGGGAGCCCCAGTTCCAGGCGTTCGCCTGAGGCTGCCAGCGTGAGCGTGCCAGCATAGGCCTGGCGCTGCAGCACCTGCACCTGCACATCCAGGTGCAGTCCCAAATTGGCCAGGTAGCGCAGCAGCTCCGGATCAGTGTCCGAGACCCGGGCAATGGTTGCGGCCGTTCCGGCGTCGCAGGCGCTCAGCCGCACGGCGGCCAGGGGCGGAAAGCTGCCGTCGCGGGAGGGAATGGGATCCCCGTGCGGGTCCCGCACCGGGTAGCCCAGACGCCGGTCGAGCGCGTTGACCATCTTGTCGGAAACCGCGTGCTCCAGATGTTCGGCCTCGTCGTGGACTTCGTCCCAGCCGTAATCCAGGTACTCCACAAGGAACGTCTCAATGAGCCGGTGCCGGCGCACCATGGCCACTGCCTCGCGGGTCCCGGCTTCGGTCAGGGTGATCGAGCCGTAGCGTGCATGCGTCAGCAGCCCCTGCGCCGTCAGCTTTTTGACCGCCTCGGAGACCGACGACGGCGAATTGCCCACGTGCGCGGACAGGGCAGAAACCGTGACCGGTGCATCGGTCCATTCCTGGGCGGTCCAAATGACCTTGAGATAGTCCTCGGATGCGGCTGAAAGCTGATTGGTACCCACCCCTCAAGACTACGTGAAGCCGGTTGCGCGGGTTGCCCTGACGCCGGTCCAGCGGTGCGCGCCCTTGTGCAGGGGGGGTGCCCGTGTCTAGGTGCGCAGGGTCCAGCTGCCGTCCTGTGCCGAGCGGTGCCATTCCTGCCGCGGCCCGCCGGTCTCCCGGACGGCGTCGGTGAGCCAGATGGTCCCGTCCGGATCCCAGCCGGCAATCACCGATGCCGTCGCGTCGTCGATCATCAGCGCCCGGCCGGCATTGCCCAGATAACCCCGGACAGTCAGATGGACTGCGTCCCACTCCCCGGCCACCTGTTCCCAGTCCGGGATCACCCACCGGCCGTCGCGGCCGGTGGTCTGGAACCAGTCATGGCGCCGCGAGGCAGTTACATCGAGCGGGAACCTGCGGCAGAGTGCTTTCCAGTCGGTCTCCGTGTTGATCTCCAGGATCCTGCCTGCTCCGAGAAGGGGAATGGCGGTTGCCTTCTGCCAGCCCAGGGCGTCCTCAACGAGGTTGAGGCCTGCCGGAATCCGTCCCACACTGCGGAGAAGCCCGGTCGGGATGGACCACCAGGAACCGGACACGTGCGCGTCCAGGCCGTACGCCGCCTCCGCCGCCCGCCGCTCCTCCGCGCGTATGCCGCGTCCCCAGTCCGCCAGTCTTTGCCGGGGGTCCTGTCCCAGCGGAGGCGGGGCGTCCGGGTTCTGCCAGTCCACCGCCCACTGCCGGGGCAGGCGGGGTTGCGCACCCGGACTCATGGCCTGCGTTTCCATGACCAGCGCTGCCAGGGGAACGAGTGCCTCGCGGATGACCGGCAGTGCCGCCAGCACGTCCTCGCCCTCCGGCGGCTGCCAGTACCTGGCGCTGTTCACTGCGGTTTCGAACGCGCGCCATACCAGCCCGTCGTCCACACCCGGGGGATTCAGGGCCGCCAGAACAGCCGCCAGTTCTTCGGGGGAAACAGGGCCTGAGCAGCTGCCGTCATCACCGCCGCTGTCCCCGGGCACCATCAGGCCGAAGAGGACACGGCTCGTTCCTTTTCCGGGGTCAAGCTCATAGCCCAGATCGAACACGGCGCTTCTCACCGCAGGGTCCAGTTCTTCCGCCAATTCCAGACACAGGCGGCGTCCCCGGGGCCCTGCAAGCAGAAAATCCGCGTCGTCGCTCATCGAATCATCGTTGCACACGCGGTTTGGAAGCCCCGGCCATACCCCCAGGGGGTACTTGACGGTATACCCCAAGGGGGTATATGTTGGTTCCAAGTTGACCATGAGGAGCGAGATATGACCCAGATTCAGGAACACGGCACCGCACCCGCGGAGGACTCCTCCCTGCAGGGGAATGCCGCGAAGGAGCACACCGGCGCGCATGGCTATGCCACGGACAAGGATGCCTACCTCAAGCGGCTGCGGCGGATCGAGGGCCAGGTCCGCGGAATCGCACGCATGGTCGAGGACGACAAATACTGCATCGACATCCTGACCCAGGTGGCGGCCATCAACAAGGCACTGCATGCCGTCAGCCTCGGCCTCGTGCAGGACCACATGTCCCACTGCATAGTGGATGCGGCACGGGAAGCGGATGCCACCGGCAATCCGGACCTGGTGCAGGCCAAAGTCCAGGAAGCCACTGACGCCATCGGACGCCTCCTGCGCTAGCAGGCACGCCCGCAGTCACTGCGGCGGCAACGTCAACACATCAGCCGAAACGCCGACCCCTAAAACACCCAACAAGGAGAAACCCGTGGAAACCACACTCAACATTTCCGGCATGACCTGCGGCCACTGCGTCGCATCCGTCACCGAGGAACTCGAGGCCCTTGGCGGCGTCGAGTCAGTCAGCGTCGACCTGAACGCAGGCGGGGTCTCGACCGCCGTCGTCACCTCCAGCCGCACCCTTACCTCCGCCGAACTGGGCGAAGCCGTGGCCGAGGCGGGCTACCTCGTGGTGGAAGCCTCAGCCTAACCACCGGTGCCGCACCGGCACCGCACCGCAATTTCCGGAAGGACAGCAGTTATGAGTACCGAAGATCTGCTTCAGCAGCCGCAGCAGCGCGTCGTCAACCTGAAAATTGAGGGGATGACGTGTGCCTCCTGCGTCGGCCGGGTGGAACGCAAACTCGGCAAGCTGGACGGTGTGGAGGCTACCGTCAACCTCCCGCTGGAATCTGCACAGGTGACGGTGCCCGAGGGGATGTCCGACGAGCAGATCCTGCAGACGGTCGATTCCGCCGGCTACAAGGCGCACGTGGTGCGCCCGGCGGGAGCGACCCGCCTCCGCCCCGCGCACGACGAGCATGCCGGCGGCCGGGAGCACAACGGCGGCCCGGCAGACGGCATGCACGGCGAGGACCATCTGGCCCATGGCGGAACGGGCTCTGACCACGGTGACGGCGAAGACCACATGTCGCACGGCGGAACCGCCGCAAGCCTGCGTCCCCGGCTGATCCTGGCCGCTGTCCTGACTGTTCCGGTGTTCCTCGTCTCCATGATTCCTGCCCTGCAGTTCAGCAACTGGGGCTGGTTTGCCGCTTTGCTGTCGCTGCCGGTCGTCACCTGGTCCGCGTGGCCGTTCCACCGGGCCGCGGCCATCAACGCCCGCCATCTGGCGTCAACGATGGACACCCTGGTGTCCATCGGTGTGATCGCGTCCTATCTGTTCTCGCTGGTGACGCTGGCCGCGGATCCGTCGCTGACGGCCCATGCGGGAATGGCGGACATGGGCGGGACGGCTGAAGCCGGCCATGCCAACCTCTACTTCGAGGTGGCCGCGGTTGTGGTCACCTTCCTGCTCCTGGGCCGCTACCTGGAGGCCAATGCCAAAGCCCGCGCGGGGGACGCGCTGAAGGCGCTGCTCAGCCTGGGCGCCAAGGACGCCACAGTGCTGCGGAACGGCTCCGAAGTCCGGGTGCCGGCCGATCAGCTGCAGGTCGGGGACATGATCGTGGTCCGGCCCGGCGAGAAGATCGCGGCCGACGGCGTCGTCACCGACGGGCGTTCCGCCGTCGACGCTTCCCTGATCACCGGTGAATCCGTACCGGTGGAGGTTGGGCCCGGCGACGCCGTTACCGGTGCCACCGTCAACGCCTCGGGCCGGCTGCTGGTCCGGGCCACGCGGGTCGGCAGCGAAACCACCCTGGCCCAGATGGGCCGGATGGTCAGCGCCGCGCAGACCGGCAAGGCGCCGATTGCCCGGCTGGCCGACCGCATCAGCGCAGTCTTCGTCCCCATCGTCCTGGGCATTGCGGTGCTGACCTTCGTCCTGTGGATGGTCTTCACCGGCGACGTGCAGGGCGCCTTCACCGCCGCCGTCGCGGTGCTGGTCATCGCCTGCCCGTGCGCGCTGGGGCTGGCTACCCCGGTGGGCCTGCTCACCGGTACCGGACGCGGCGCCCAGCTGGGCATCCTGATCAAGGGCCCGCAGGTGCTGGAGGACACGCGGACCGTGGACACCATCGTGCTGGACAAGACCGGAACGGTCACCGACGGACGTCTTTCAGTGGTCCGGACCCTGGCCTTCGATCCGGATCAGGATGAGACCGCACTGCTCCGGCTCGCCGGCGCCGTTGAAGCGGCGGGGGAGCACCCCATCGCCGTCGCCATCGCAGCAGCAGCCCTGGAAACCGCCGGACGGGACGCCGAAGGCAACGGCGTCCTCCCCGCGGTGACCGGCTTCGATTCAGCGCCCGGCGGAGGCGTCCGGGGCACCGTTGACGGCCGTGCCGTCGTCGCCGGCCGCCCGGGCTGGCTGGAAGAGAACGGCATTTCACTGGCGGAGGACGCGCGGAACCTGCTCCGGACCGAGCAGGAAGCCGGATCCACCGCGGTCCTCGTCGCGGTGGACGGCCGCGCCGCCGGAATCATCAGCCTGCAGGACAACCTGAAGCCCGGATCGGTGGCGGCCATCGCCCGGCTGCGGGCCCTGGGGCTGCGGCCGGTGCTGCTGACCGGGGACAATGCCGTGGTGGCAGCCCGGGTGGCGGAGGCCGTCGGCATCGCCCCCGAGGACGTACTGGCGGACGTCCGACCGGAGGGCAAGGTGGAAGCCGTCAAGCGGTTCCAGGCGCAGGGCGCCACCGTGGCCATGGCCGGTGACGGCGTGAATGACGCACCGGCACTGGCGCAGGCAGATCTGGGCATTGCCATGGGCTCGGGCACCGACGTCGCCATCGAGGCTGCGGACCTGACCGTGATGGGCAACGATCTGGGACAGGTGGCCACCGCCATCGAACTGTCACGGCGGACGCTGAGCACCATCAAGACGAACCTGTTCTGGGCCTTCTTCTACAACGCGGTGGGCATTCCGGTGGCAGCCCTCGGGCTGCTGAATCCGATGATTGCCGGCGCCGCCATGGCCGCCAGCTCCGTGCTGGTGGTAGGCAACTCGCTGCGGCTGCGCAGCTTCGGAAAGTCGGACCCCGCCCTCACCGCGAAATAGCAGCAAGGGCTCTTCCGAGCTCCCACAGCGGCATCTTCTGCCACCTCGGCGGAAGGTTCGGGCAAGCGAAAGGCCGGGCGGCCCACACAGGGCCCGCCCGGCCTTTCGCTTGTTCCCGGCTCCGGCCGGCTCCGACGGGTGTTCCGGAAGTTAGCCGGCCGCCGGATCAACGCCCGGCTCGACCGGGGTGTTGCTCGGACCGACCTGGTCCACCGGGTTGGTCAGCGGGATGCCGGAACCGTCCCGCCGTCCGTGCTCGGTGGGCAGCGCCCGCGCTACGCCGTTGGCGGCCGCTGCCTTCGCCGGGCCGTGCCCGGCCCACGCCACCACCAGGGCGTCCTCGCCCTTCAGGAACCGGTGTGCGCGGACCCCGCCCGTGGCGCGGCCCTTGACCGGATACTCGGCAAATTCGGTCACCTTCACGGAACCGCCGGGTGTGCCCGGGATGGTCTCGCTGCCGGTGGAAACGGTGACGACGACGGCGGCGGGATCATTCTGCGCCACCACGCCGAAGAACAGCACCCGGTCATCGGCGCCCAGCTTGATGCCGGCCACACCGCCGGCCGTGCGGCCCTGCGGCCGGACCAGGGAGGCGCTGAACCGCAGCAGCTGGGCCTGTTCAGTGATGAACACCAGTTCGTCGGTGTCCTGCTGCGCCACTCCCACACCCACCACTTCATCCTTGGGCTTGAGCGTGATCGCTTCCCAGTCGTCGCGGTTCAGCGGATAGTCGGGATTCACCCGCTTCACAATGCCGTTGCGCGTCCCGAGGGCCACAATCTCGTTCAGCGGCACCAGCCCCACCAGCTTTTCGCCCTTGGCCAGCGTCATGAAGTCCTTGACCGGCACGCCGCCGGCCATGTTGGGCAGGCCCGACGTCGGCGGGAGGGCAGGCATGTCCAGGACCTGGACGCGGACCATCCGGCCCGACGACGTCACCGCCCCGATCTCGCCGCGCGCCGTCGTCTTCACCACGGAACGGAACACGTCGTGCCGCACCCGCTGGCCGGCCTCGGTGAGTGGCTCCTGGTTGGCGGTGCGTGCCAGCTGCCCGGATGTTGTCAGGATGACCCAGCACGGATCATCGGCGATCTCCAGCGGCAGCGCAGCTTTGGCGCCCTTACCGGTGACGGCGGGAGCCGCGGCTACACCCTTCAGGGGAGAGGACGCCTCGGATTCCAGGAGTACGGTCCGCCGCGGCGTGGCGTACTTCGCGGCAACTTCGCCGAGTTCATCGGAAACCAGGGCGCGCAGCCGCGGCTCGGAATCCAGGATGGCCTGGAGCTCCTTGATGGCCAGCAGCAGTTCGTCCTTTTCCTTTTCCAGCTCGATGCGCGAGTACTTGGTGAGCTGGCGCAGCCGCAGCTCCAGGATGTGGTTCGCCTGGATTTCGGTGAGGTCGTAGATGGCCATCAGGCGTTCGCGGGCCTGGGCCGTTTCATCGGACGAGCGGATGATCTGGATGACCTCGTCGATGTCCACGATGGCGATCAGCAGGCCCTCGACCAGGTGCAGCCGCTCCTGCTTCCTGCGCAGGCGGTAGGCGGTGCGGCGGCGGACGACGCCGAGGCGGTGCGCCACGTAGACCTGCAGCAGTTCCACCAGTCCGAGGGTCCGGGGCTGGCCGTCCACCAGGGTGACGTTGTTGATGCCGAAGGAGTCTTCCATGGGCGTGTACTTGTACAGCTGCGCCAGTACCGCGTTGGGGTTGAAGCCGTTCTTGAGCTCAATGACCAGGCGCAGGCCGTGGCTGCGGTCGGTCAGGTCCACGATGTCGGAGATGCCCTGCAGCTTCTTGGACGTGACCGCGTCCTTGATTTTCTCGATGACCTTTTCCGGGCCCACCATGTACGGCAGTTCGGTGACCACCAGGCCGGTGCGGCGGGCGGTCAGCTGCTCCACCTCCACCTTGGCGCGGGTCTTGAAGGAGCCGCGGCCGGAGGCGTAGGCGTCGCGGATTCCGTCCAGGCCGACAATCCGTCCGCCGCTGGGCAGGTCGGGGCCGGGAATGAACCGCATCAGCTCATCGAGCGGGGCGTCGGGGTTCGCGATGAGGTGCTGGGTGGCCGCTATGACCTCGCCGAGGTTGTGCGGGGCCATGTTGGTGGCCATGCCCACGGCGATGCCGGTGGCGCCGTTGACCAGCAGGTTGGGAAAGGCTGCGGGCAGCACTTCGGGCTGCATCAGCTGGTTGTCGTAGTTGGGGACGAAGTCCACCACGTCTTCGTCCAGGTGGTCCGTCAGCGTCAGCGCGGGGGCGGCCAGCCGGGCTTCGGTATACCGCGCGGCGGCGGGACCGTCGTCGAGCGAGCCGAAGTTGCCGTGCCCGTCGATCAGCGGCAGTCGCAGCGACCAGCTCTGGGCCATGCGCACCATGGCGTCGTAGATGGCGGAGTCGCCGTGGGGATGGAGCTTGCCCATCACCTCACCCACGACGCGGGCTGACTTCACATGGCCGCGGTCCGGCCGCAGCCCCATGTCCGCCATCATGTACAGGATGCGCCGCTGGACGGGCTTGAGCCCGTCGCGGGCGTCGGGGAGGGCGCGCGAATAGATCACCGAGTACGCGTACTCGAGGAAGGAACCTTCCATCTCGGTGGTGACATCAATGTCGATGATGTTCTCGGCGATGATTTCGCCGGGTGCGGTTTTGGAGACGGTTTGGCGCCGGGCCATGCTGTTGTCGGGTCCTTGCAGTTAGGGGGTAAACGGGTGTGCAGGGGGCGGCGGCGCGGCGGCCGGAGCGCCCTGCAGACAGCGGAGAAAAATTCCCACTACTCTGAGTCTATGGCGGAGCAGGGACATTACCCCGAATATTGGGAAGCTGACGTGGTGTTGCGGGACGGCGGCACCGGGCATCTGAGACCGGTAACACCGGAGGATGCGCAGGCCCTGCAGGAGTTCCACATGAAGCAGTCGCAGAGTTCCATCTACCTGCGGTTCTTCACCTACAAGGCCAAGCTGAGCAACAAGGAGCTGGCCCGCTTCACCAACGTGGACTACCGGGACCGGGTGGCGTTTGTCATCACCATCGGTTCGGAAATCATCGGCATCGGGCGCTATGACCGCCTGGACGATCCCACCGAGGCCGAGGTCGCGTTCAACATTGCCGACGGACACCAGGGCAGGGGACTGGGGTCCATCCTGCTGGAGCACCTGGCCGCCGCGGCGCGGGAAAACGGCATCCGCCGCTTCTCCGCGGAGGTGCTGCCCGAGAACCGGAAAATGATCGGCGTCTTTGCCGACGCGGGCTATGAAGTCCGCCGGCACTTCGACGACGGCGTCATTGCCCTTGATTTCAACATTGACCCCACGGAGAAGTCACGGGCGGTAATGGAGGCGCGCGAGCACCGGGCCGAGGCCCGCAGCGTAGCCGATCTGCTGGCGCCGTCGTCGGTGGCGGTGATCGGTGCCAGCCGCGAGTGGGGATCCGTGGGCTACCAGCTCCTCGAACACATCATCGAGGGCGGTTTCACCGGGTCCGTCTACGCCGTCAACCCCGAAGCCTTCGAACTGGCGGGCATGGTCTGCTACGCACGGATCGCGGACGTGCCGGAGCCCGTGCAGCTGGCCGTCATCGCCGTGCCGTATGACCAGGTGCTGACGGTCGCCGAGGAATGCGCCCGCGCCGGGGTCAAGGAACTGCTGGTGGCCACCGCAGGATTCGCGAACGACGGCGAACGCGGCCTGGCCCGGCAGCGCCGCCTGGTCCGGCACGCCCGCGCGAACGGCATGCGGGTGGTCGGCCCGGCGTCCCTGGGCCTGATCAACACCCGCCCCGACGTCTCCCTCAACGCCTCCATGGCGCCCTCCCTGCCCCGGCGCGGCGGACTGGGCCTGTTCAGCCAGTCCGCCGGAATCGGCGTCCTGCTCTACGCTGCGGCGCAGCGCCGCAGCCTCGGGCTGTCCTCCACCATCTCCGCCGGCAACCGGGCCGATGTCTCCGGCAACGACGCCATGCAGTACTGGGAAGATGACACGGACACCCGGGTGGTGGGCATGTACCTGGAGTCCGTGGGCAACCCCCGCAAGTTCTCCCGCATCGCCCGCCGGCTCGCCACCTCCAAGCCCGTCATTGTCGCCAAGTCCGACGTGACCGGACTGAAGCTGCCCCCGGGCCATGCCGTGCGGACCACGCAGGCGCCGGCCGGTGCCCTGGACGCGATGCTGCGCCAATCCGGCGTCATCCGGGTCAACACCAATGAGCAGCTGATGGACGTGGCGCAGATTGCCGTCAGCCAGCCGCTGCCGGCGGGCCGTTCACTAGCAGTTTTCAGCAACAACGCCGCCCTGGGCCGGGTGGTGGCGGACGCCGCCCTGGCCCTGGACCTGGAGCTCGGCAGCCTGCAGACCGACCTCGTTCTGGACACCGGCATGAGCGTCGCCCTGCCGCTGCTGCGTGCCGCCGTTACCAAGACCCTCGCCGACGACGCGGTGCATGCCGCCGTCGTGACCCTGCTGCCTTCACCGGGGCTGACGATGGAGAAAATCGCGCAGTGCCTCCAGGACTGCGCGGCGGAGACCGGCAAACCCGTGGTGGCTGCCTTCACCGGCATCATGGACCCCGGCGCGCACGTGGAGGGGCTCCTGAACACCGGAAGCGGTGAGAGTGAAAGCGCGGGTCGCCAGGCCGGTCTGCCCTGCTTCGCCAGCCCGGGGGCCGCCGTCGCGGCGCTCGCCTCCCTGGTCCGTTACACGGAATGGTCCGCCCGCGACCACGGGCACTTTGTTGAACCCGCCGGCGCCGATCCCGACGCCGCCCACGCCTTCGTCGACCAGCTCCTGCCGCGCGTTACGGGCGACGGGCTCATGCGCCTGAGCTCCGCCGAAACCACCGCGCTGCTGCGCTTCTACGGAGTGGAACTGCTGCCTTCGGTGCCCTTCAGCACCTCCGAGGAGGCAGTGGCGGCGGCGGACTCGCTGGGCTGGCCGGTGGTGATCAAGACCATGGATGAGCATCTGCGGCACCGGCTGGACCTGGGCGGCGTCCGGCTGAACATTTCCACCCCCGAGGAGCTGCTCACCAACATCGCACAGATGAAGCAGGCGCTGGAGCCGTACGGCAGTTTCGAGCTGGAAGTGCAGTCCATGGCGCCGTCGGGACAGGGCTGCACGGTGCGGGCGATCGAGGATCCGCTGCTGGGTCCGGTGCTGTCCTTTGGCCTGGCCGGTGACGCCGTGAACCTTCTGGATGACTGGGCGCACGGGATTCCGCCGCTGACGGACACCGACGTCGCCGACCTGGTGCGCGCGCCGCGTGCCTCCGGAAAGCTCTTCGGCTACCAGGGGCTGCCCAAGGCCAACGTGGCTGCCCTCGAGGACCTGATCTCGCGCCTGGCCCTGCTCAAGGACGAGCACCCGGAGATTGCACTGCTGGAGATCAACCCCGTGCTGGTCTCCACCACCGGGGTCACCGTGCTCAGCGCAGACATCCGGCTCGGCAATCCGCAGCAGCGAACGGACAGCGCCCGGCGGGCGATGCGGGATTAATACTCGGAACCAGCCTCCGGCTACCCGTCCGCCGCACTAACTTGCATCACCCCCGCGCGCCATTTAGGTGCTGGGGTGCTCTCTGGGGGAAACTGGAAACATGTCGCCGTTACTTTCCGCTGAACGCCGCAGCCTTGATGCTTCCATGGAGCGGGCCGGCTTTTACCCCACCCTTCTGGCAGACGTGGTCCACGATGCCCTGGACGGCCGTGAGCCGCTGTCCCACATCATCCATCTGGAAACCCACTTCGAGCGCACCGAGGTGCACCGCCACATCACCGTGCTGGTGCTGACCGAGGACATGCTGGTCATCACCCACGTCGATGACCAGCAGCTGGACGACGCCGGTGAGCAGATGATGGCGCAGGTTTCCACCGAGTCGGTTCCGGTCACCCAGATCCGGTCCGTGGTTCTTGGCTACATGTATGCCCAGCCGCAGGATTACAAGCCCTCCGACCAGGCCCGCGAGCTGACGCTGGCCATCGCCTGGTCCGGCGGCCAGCGCCTGGACATGGGTCCGGCCGGCTGCGCCGATCCGCAGTGCGACGCCGACCACGGCTACACCGGCACCATCGCTCAGGAGGACATCGTCCTGCGCGTCAGTGCCGAAGCCGACGGCGCCCAGGCGGTGCAGAACGCCAAGGACTTTGCGCGGGCGCTGCGCAAGGTCAATACCGATACCCTGAACCTGCGGCAGCCGGAGGCGGGGGATACCCGCCGGGTTCCCGGCATCGGCAGCCGGTTCAACCGCAGTCACCACCAGCGGTAAGGGGCCATGAGTTCGCCTTCCGGTACAGGTTCCGCCGCCACGCCGCCCTCCGGTGCAGTCCCGCCCTCCGGTCCCGTCTCCGGTGAACGGCTGCCTCCGGCTCCCGGGTACGGCCGCAGCAGCGTCGCCGAGGTCCTGACCAGCTCGGCCGCTGTGCTCGGCGTGCCCGGCTTCACCAATTCCCTGAATCTGCCGGACGCAAAGCGCGTCTGCGTGGTCATGGTCGACGGCCTGGGCTGGTCCCTGCTGAAGCAGCGCGGCGGGCATGCTCCGTTCCTGCGCAGCTTCCTGCCCTCTGCCCGCGTCCTGACGGCTGCCTTTCCCACCACGACGGCGGCGTCGCTGGCCTCGCTGGGCACCGGACTGCCGCCCGGAGAGCACGGCATGGTCGGTTATGACGTGCTGGACCCGGAGCAGGACAAAGTCGTCAACATGCTCGGCAACTGGGACGCCGGCGTCGATCCGCAGCGCTGGCAGCCGCACCCCACCGTCCTGGAACGGGTGGCCGAGCATCTTCCGGTGGCCTCGGTGAGCCTGCCCCGGTTCGCCGATTCGGCCATGACCCGCGCGGCGCTGCGCGGAGGCACCTTCATCGGCGCCACCGGCGTCCACGCCCGGGTCTCGGCGGCCGTTGAAGCCCTGTCCGCCTCGCCGCAGATGCTGATGTACCTGTACTGGAATGAACTGGACAAGGCCGGCCACAAGCACGGCGCCCAGTCGGCGCAGTGGGGCTATCAGCTGGAAGAGCTGGACAGTGCCCTGAAACTGCTCGCGGCACGCCTGCCGGCCGATACGCTGCTGCTGCTGACCGCTGACCACGGCATGGTCGATATCGCTCCGGAACACCGGTACGACTTCTCGGAAGACCCCTCACTCATTGCCGGTGTGCGCCACACGGCGGGGGAGCCGCGCATGGTGCACCTGTATCTGGAGCCCGGCGCAGGTATCCGGGACAGAGACGCGCTGGTGGCCGCCTGGCAGGGGGCGTACGGTGCCAAGGTCTGGGTTGCCACCCGTGAGCAGGCGGTTGCCGCGGGCTGGTTCGGTCCGGTGGTGGCGCCGGCGGTACTGCCGCGCATTGGCGACGTCCTGGTCCTGGCCCGTGAGCCGATCGCCCTGTACGACCTGCGCCGCATGAAGTCCTCCTCCCTTGAAGTGGTGGGCCAGCACGGGTCCCTGACGCGCGCGGAGCGTGAAGTTCCGCTGCTGCAACTGGCTGCTCCCGGTCCCAGGCGCAGCCCCGGAGCGCAGGGCAAAGGTAAGAAATAGCGGTGGCTGAGCTCGTCTTCTTTTCCGGAACCATGGACTGCGGCAAGTCAACGCTCGCGCTGCAGATGGACTACAACCACAGTGCCCGCGGCCGCGGCGGCATCCTTTTCAGCCGCAACGACCGGGCCGGAGAGTCCGTCATCTCCTCCCGGCTCGGCCTTCGCACTCCTGCTGTGGAAGTTACCGACGGCACCGATTTCTGGGCTGAGGTGACGGACCGGCGCGGTGCCGGCTTTGCCGTGGACTATCTCATTTGCGATGAGGCGCAGTTCTACTCCGCCGAGCAGGTGGAACAGCTGGCCCGCGTCGTGGACGAGCTGTGCGTTGATGTGTTTGCCTTCGGCATCACATCCGATTTCCGTACGCGTCTCTTCCCGGGGTCCCAGCGGCTGATTGAGCTGGCGGACCGGATGGAGGTGCTCCAGGTGCGGGCCCTCTGCTGGTGCGGCCGCAGGGCCACCCACAACGCCCGGACAGTCGACGGGATCATGGTGGTGGAAGGGGATCAGGTGGTGGTCGGTGACGTGGGAAAGCACGCGCCGGCTGCCGGGCCCGCCGGCGCAGGCATAGTGACGGAGCCTCTGTTTGCCGCCGAAGCCGTGGAGAGTACGCCCGTGGTGGGGTACGAAACCCTGTGCCGACGGCACTACATGCGCCGGGTCACCGCCTACAAAGCCGAATCGATTGCCGAACTGACACCGGGACCGGTCACCGAGCTTGATGTGTGCGCCGTGCACCCGCACAAGCCCTGAGCCGGCTGCCCCTGAGTCGGCTGAGGAAAGGCCCCTGAACAGGCGCGCTGCGCGTCTTCAGGGGCCTTTCCGCAGCCTGCGGCTAGTCGCCCTTGGTGCCGAAGACGATCTCGTCCCAGCTGGGAACCGACGAGCGCTTGGGTTTGATGGCCCGCTTGTCGGCGGGATCCTCGCCCTTGGCGGTGCCGTCCGAGCCGGTGACATCGTTCCGCGGAGCGCCGGAGCTCATCCGGTCCCAGGGGAAATCGGTGCGTCCGCTCTTCCGGCCGGCGGCTTTGCCCTTGGTCCGGCCGGCGGCAGGTGATTCGCTGTCCGGAACTGCCGCGGGCCCGGCCTCAACCGGTGCCGCGGAAGCCTGCTCGGGTGTTTCCGTGCGGGTGTCGTCTGCGGTGGTGCTCCCGGACGTTGCGGCGTCGTCGGAGCTGCCCGCAGGGGAGCCCTTGCCGGCAGCGGCTGCGGTGTCGCCGCGCCGGCGGAACGGCTTGGCGAGGACGCTGATCTCGCGCGTTCCGGGGCTGACTCCGTCGGTCAGGCGCAGTGAATCGGGAGCGTCGGGGGCATCGCTGCCGTCCGTCGCGGCGGGAGCCAGGGAGAGGCGGCCTGTGCGGGGCCGCGTGGAAGCGGCGTCGTCGATCTCCGTGTGTCCGTCACGCGGATGGGCAGCCGGGATGCTGCCCTTGGCCAGCAGTGCCGCCAGGGCGTCGTCGCCGTCTTCGTCAGCACCGAGGCGCTGTCCGCGGCGCGAGCGCAGGACCTCAAGCAGGTTGTCGGTGTCCTCATCGCCGGACTCGGAGTCGCCGTCGGCCTCGGGCGGGGCCACAGCCTCGAAATCGAACACCCGGTCGGCGACGGCGGTGAGCCGGCGGGACGGCACGGGCGAATCCAGCGGTTCCAGTTCGCTGAGCAGCTGGGCCCAGCGGTTGGCATTGGACACGCTTTTGCGCAGCGGGCTGAAGGTCCAGCGGGCCGGGGGTTCTTCGCCGACCGAGACCTGGGAGTCGCTGGCCAGATCGAACCGCGCGACCACGTCCCACGTGGAGTCCGGGCGCCGCCAGGCATCCCACTCGACGCTGTCGGGGTCCACGCCGAAGGCCTTCAGGCGGTGGCTGACCATGTCGCCCAGATTGACCGGGCTGTCACCGAACGTGCTGCGGTACCCGTCGTGGGTGGCTGAGAGCGGGGCCGCGACTTCCACGGCCTGGGCCTGGCGTGCGACGTAGTCGCGTTCAGCACGGACAGGTCCCTCGTAGCGGCGGATGTGTGCAAGGTCCAGGCCGGAGATCTCCGCAACGTCTTCTGCGCTGGCGCCGGAACGGATCCGGGCCTGAATGTCACGGGGAGTCATGGCCGGGCCCTCGGGCCGTTCCGGTGCGGAGGTGGAGCGGTGTACGGAGCGGGAGACCGCTACCCTGAGCGCTTCATCCATGCGTAACCGGAAAGTTTCTCCGCCCTTGCCGCTGAGCAGCAGATGCTCGCCACCCTCATGGACACCCACGAGACGTAGATCCTGCATGAACCAATCCTCCACCCGATAGCAATTCCTTCTGGAAACAATGCCACCCGAAGGGCCGAAAGCCTACTGTTTGCAAGGGTGTGGCGCGGATCAGCCGGCCCCGGGGGCCTGATTTTTTCCTCCGGCCGGACCTCCCGCAGAAGATCCTTGGGCGGTTCGGGGCGCCTGCGGAGCCCCGCTGTAGCTATTTCGTCCACTCTCAGCAAAAATCTCTGGATTACGGGCACAAAAGGGAACGCCGTCGCGTTGATACCTCCGAGCCGAAGAAGCAAGCCGGTCTAGCTACCGGCCGGCTCATATAACCAACACAACTCGACCGGATGGTGAGAGTAAGAATTATGGCGACTGACTATGATGCTCCGCGCAAGACCGACGAGGACATCAGCGAGGAATCTCTGGAAGAACTGAAGACCCGGCGCACCGCCGGCACCCAGTCTGCGGTCGTGGATGAAGACGAGACCGAAACCGCCGACAGCTTTGAGCTTCCGGGAGCCGACCTTTCCGGCGAGGAACTGCTGGTCCGGGTCATGCCGGCGCAGGCGGATGAATTCACCTGCGCATCATGCTTCCTGGTGCGGCACCGCTCCCAGATTGCGCTGGAGAAGGACGGACTGGCTTACTGCATCGACTGTGAAGGCTAAGCGGCCTTAGCTGCTCAGCACGCGGACCAGGTCCTCCGGGCGCCGCGTGGAGGTGAGCCAGTACGGGGTCCGGTCTGCCGGGTCCGTGATTTCGATCCGGACCACGGGGGAGATCCAGCCGCGAAAACACATGAAGGCGGTTGCGTTCAGGCCGCGGCCGCGCTGGAACGTGGCGTCATCCCCGCGGTATCCCTCCACGGAGCCGACGAAGCGCCGTTCGATCTGCGCCCGGCCCACCTGCAGCGTGTCGCCGGTGACCCGGATCACCGGGGTGTTGAGCAGCAGCAGGGCGGTGATGATGGCGGCTGCGACGACGGCCGCGATGATCCCGGCCTCAAGGCTGATCGGCAGGAAAACAAAAATGCACGAGCAGGATGCGAAGAGGACAAGCACCCAGATCCCGAACGAAGGCAGAAGGCGCTCGGAGTACAGCACGGTATCGGGGGAAGTCTGGGCAGAGGGGGATGACATGTAACCAGCTTGGCACCTTTGGGCCGGTATTTCATCTTGGGGAGCAGCCGTCCCAGTGCGGCTGCCGGCCGTACGGAGAAGCGTCAGGAAAACGCGCTAAAGTGAGGTGCGGTATTCCCGGGACGCTTCCGGGACGCCCACGCGGCCCCGAGCGGGAGGCGAAAAGGATCACTCGAGGGAAGTCGGAGACATTCGGTGCTTGAACCAGGCCCCACCATGACCGTGCAGCTGAAAATGCTCGACGACGGGCTGGAACCGCCGTCGTACGCGCATCCCGGCGACGCAGGGGCTGACCTGAGGACCCGCATCGACGTGGTGCTGGAGCCGGGCGAGCGGATGCTCGTTCCCACCGGTGTGGCACTGGCCCTTCCCTTCGGTTATGCCGCCTTCATTCATCCGCGCTCGGGCCTGGCCACCAAGCACGGCCTGACCGTGGTTAATGCTCCGGGAACAGTCGACGCAGGCTACCGGGGCGAAATCAGCGTTACCCTGCTCAATACCGACAAGTCCCGGCCGATCAGCCTCGCCAGGGGTGACAGGATTGCCCAGATGGTGATCCAGCGGGTGGAGACGGCATCATTTGAGCTGGTGGACGAGCTGTCCGACTCCGTCCGCGGAACCGGCGGATTCGGCTCCACCGGCGGCTTTACTGCACTGCCTGCCTAGAGCGGCTGTCCGGGGGGTCAGCAGCGTGCGGCCCTCCCTATGAGAGAGAGGAACCCGGTCATGGCATTTGGGCGACTGAGGAAGAACAAGCAAGACAAGCAGGAGCAGGACGAGCAGGCGCAGGACAGTGCGCAGCGGCCTGCCGCAGGCGGCGCGGATGCGGCGGCCGACGGCGGCAGCACGGCAACGGCGTCGGGCCCCTGGGATGCGGCCGACAAGCCGTCCGAAGAAGGGTACGTAGACCTGGGTGCGCTGCGCATCGCCTCGGCCGAGGGCCTCCAGCTGCGCCTGGAGGTGGAAGAAAAAACCCAGCGCGTGGTGGCGGTGACGCTGGACCTGAACGGGTCCAGCCTGCAGCTGCAGGCCTTCGCGGCGCCGCGCTCCGAAACGCTGTGGGATGACATCCGGGACCAGATCGGCAAGTCCGTCGGATCGCAGGGCGGCACGGTGGACGAGCTTGAAGGCGTGTTCGGGATCGAGCTGCTGGCCAAGGTTCCCGCCCAGGCGCAGGATGGCTCCAAGGGCTACCGGGTGGCGCGCTTTGTCGGCGTGGACGGTCCGCGCTGGTTCCTTCGCGGCGTGTTCGGCGGCTCCGCAGCCCTGGACCCCCAGGCGGCCGGTCCGCTGGAAGAAGTCTTCCGGAACGTCGTCGTGGTCCGGGGTGAGCAGCCGCTGCCGCCGCGTGACCTCCTGCAGCTGCGTCTTCCGCGTGATGCCTCGCCGCTGCCCCGGCCTGCCGCGGATGCGGCAAAGCCTGCTCCGCCGGAGCGCGGCCCCGAGATTACGACCATCGGCTAGCCACGTGCCCACACACCGACCGGCGATCCCGGGCAACCGGGAGAATCCCGTTCCCGTCAGTTCCCTTCCGCAGCGCGGCCGCGTGTACAGCGGCGGCTACGTCCAGTCCATCACCGTGGTTCCGGCAACGGACCCGCCGCGGTTCACTGCCATGGTGGAGGACGTGGACGCGGCGTACCGTGACACGCCGTCCCGGGAACCGCAGGCGCGCGTCCGGCTGGTGTGGGTTGGCCAGCGCCGCGTTCCCGGAGTTCTTGCCGGCACCCGGCTCGCCTTTGAGGGCATGGTCAGTACAGTGGACAGCTATCCCACGATCTACAATCCACGCTACGAAATTATCGGACGTCCGGAGAACGAGACATGACTGAGCGACCCGGCAGCGAGCTGCCCGAATCCCGGCGGAGGGCACCCTCCGCGGCAGGGGACCTCCCGGACGGAGAGCAGCAGCCAACACTGGGCGACGTCGCCGGTGCCTACGCGGCCAAGGCAGGAGTCGAGCGCGGCGACGACGGACAGATTGATGTCCTGAAATCCGTCGGCGGGGTCCGCGGGCTTGCGGAAGCCATTGTGCCGGGGCTGCTGTTCACCCTGATCTTCACGCTGACCTCCGGGCTGTACGTCTCGCTGGGGGCCGCCGTGGCCTCGGCTGCCGTGTTCTCCGCAGCCAACCTGATCCAGAAGCGTCCCCTGATGCAGTCCCTGACGGGGGTGCTCGGCGTCGTGATCTGCGCCGTTGTGGCGCTGCGCAGCGGAAGCGGCACCGAATTCTTCCTTCCCGGCTTTTTCCTCAATGCCGGCTACATCCTGGCGTTCATCGTTTCCATCATCGTCCGCTGGCCCGTAGCCGGGCTCCTGTTCGGGTTCATCAGGGGCGAAAACCTGGACTGGCACGCGGACCGGAAACGGATCCGGGCCTATTCGGCGGCGACGTGGATCATCATCGCCGTCTTTGCGCTGCGCCTGGGAGTGCAGCTGCCGCTGTATCTGGCGGACAACGTCGCTGCGCTTGGCACCATGCGCCTGGCCATGGGAGTGCCGCTGTATGCGCTCGGGCTGTGGCTGGCATGGATGGTGTCCCGGCCGCTGCCGGCCGGCGGCAGCCCGAAGCAGCCGCGCGGCTAACGGCAGGGCCGCTCCGGGCAATTTCGGGCTGCTCCGGGCAGGAAGGCTAGGAACCCCCGGGCAGCAGCACGGCGCGCAGGTCATCCTCGGCCGCGATCGTGCAGATAAAGAACAGCTCGTCGCCGGGTTCAATCACGTCGTCGCTGCTTGGGGTAATGGGAGCATCGTCGCGCAGGATGGCGGTCACCGTGGTGTCCATCGGCCAGTCGATGGAACCCAGCGTCCTTCCGGTGAGCGGCGAATCAAGCGGAACGGTGAACTCAACCATCGAGGCGGCCCCGCCCTGGAGGGTGAGCAGCCGGACAAGGTCACCGACTTCCACCGCCTCTTCGACCAGCGCCGTCATCAGGCGCGGCGTGCTGACGGCTACGTCCACACCCCAGGAGTCGTCGAACATCCAGTCGTTCTTGGGGTTGTTGACCCGGCCCACGGTGCGGGCCACGCCGAACTCGCTCTTGGCCAGCAGCGAGACCACCAGATTGACCTTGTCATCACCCGTTGCGGAGACGACGACGTCGGCCTCGTCCAGGTTGGCGTCCTTCAGCGTGGTCAGTTCGCAGGCATCCCCGATGAGCCACTGCGCATTCACCAGTTCGCTCCGGCCCTCGACCTCGGGCTTCTCATCTATAAGGAGCACCTCATGGCGGTGCGAGAGGAGTTCCTTGGCAATCGAGGACCCCACGCTGCCGGCCCCGGCAATGACGACTTTCACTGGTTCTCCTTGAGTGGCGGGGTGGAGAGAATGCGGCTGATTTCGCTGGTGCGGTCCACGTTCATCATCGCGTGCAGGACATCTCCCTGCTGGTAGCTGGTGTCCGGGCGGGGAAGCACTCCTTCGCCGAAGCGGGTCACGTAGGCAATGCGGACCCGTGCCGCCTGTTCGATCCCGCTCAGCGTTGTTCCAAGCCAGTCCTCGTGGAGTGAGAGTTCGCCCAGGATGAGCCTGCCGGAAGATTCGCGGAAGTCTCCGTTGATGCTCTGTTCGGGCAGAATGCGCCGCAGCACCTGGTCTGCGCTCCAGCGGACGGCGGCCACCGTGGGGATGCCGAGCCGCTGGTAGATCTCGGCGCGGCCCGGATCATAGATCCTCGCGACAACGTGGGGGACGTGGAAGGTCTCGCGGGCGACGCGGGTGGCAAGGATGTTGGAATTATCACCCGAGGAAACCGCGGCGAAGGCATAGGCCTCCTTGATTCCGGCTTCCGTCAGGGTGCCGCGGTCAAAGCCGACGCCGGTGACCTTCCGGCCGCTGAAGGTGGAGCGCAGGCGCCGGAAGGCCCTTTCATCCTGGTCAATGACGGCCACCGTGTGCCCGGCATTGTCCAGCGTGTGGGCCAGGGACACGCCGACGCGTCCGCACCCCATGATGACGTAGTGGGCCACCTGCTACCTCGGTTTCTGAAGGTCGATAACGAAAAAAGCCAAAGCGCCAGCATAGACCCCGCGGGCGCCGCGAATATGCACCGGCGCCGGGGCATGGTGTGATGGTCTTTTAGGCTCCATCAGGAAGTATCCGGCACTATGACGACCGACACCACCACATCCGAGATTGAACTCACCATCGGCGCCCCCGCCCACGGCGGCCATTTCGTGGCCCGCCATGAAGGGCGAGTGGTCTTCGTCCGGCACGCACTGCCGGGCGAACGCGTCCGTGCCCGCCTGACAGACGCCGCCGACGGCGCCAGCTTCTGGCGCGCCGACGTCACCGAGGTGCTGGAAGCAGCTCCGGGACGGGTAGAGCACTTCTGGCCCGAGGCCGATGCGCTCCGCGCTGCCTCCCGCGGCCGGCTGCCGGTGGGCGGCGCTGAGTTCGGGCACATTGACCTGGCGACCCAGCGCGGGCTCAAGGCGGATATCTTCGCCGAGCAGCTGCTTCGCCTGGCCAAAGTTGACCGCACGATCACCGTCGAACCCGCAGTCGAAGAGCGCGCCGACGGACTGCACTGGCGGACCCGCGCAAGCTTCTCCGTGGCGCCGGGCGGCCGGCTTGCCATGCATGCGCACCGTTCCGAGGAACTCATTCCGGTCCAGCGCATGCCGCTGGCCGTCGAAGCTGTCAACGACCTTCAGCTGTGGGATGTCGACTTCAGCGGGGTCTCGCGGGTCGAGGTCGCCGTGCCGACAACGGGTGCGCCCCTGGTGCTGCTGATTCCGGCCGAAGGCGCCCACCCCAAAGCGCTGGGCCGCATTGCTTCAGCCCTGCCCTCCGGTATCTCCATTGCCTCCTGGGACCCGGAATCCTCAACACTGAACCGGCTCCGCGGACGGACCTGGGTCTCCGAAAGCGCGGCCGGCCACGACTACCGGGTCACGGGGGCCGGCTTCTGGCAGATTCACCGGAGCGCGCCGCGCACCCTGGTGGAAGCAGTGCTGGACGGCCTGCAGATTCAGCCCGGCGAGCAGGTTGCGGACCTGTACGCAGGCGCCGGCCTGTTCACCGCGCCGCTGGCCGATGCCGCCGGGGAAACGGGCCGCGTGCTGTCGGTCGAGGCCTCTCCGGCCGCCAGCCGGGACGCCCGGAAGAACCTGTTCGCCGCTCCGCAGGTGGAAATCCTGCAGGGCCGCGTGGACAAGGCCCTGGCAGCGTACGAGGGCCGCCTCGACGTCGTCCTGCTGGATCCGCCGCGTGTCGGCGCCGGCAAGGACGTGGTTGGGCAGATCAATGCCGCCGCACCCCGGGCCGTCGGCTATGTCTCCTGCGACCCGGCCTCCTTTGCGCGCGACCTGTCCTACTTCCAGGACCTGGGCTGGAAGCTGGAATCGCTGCGGGTCTTCGACCTGTACCCCCACACCCACCACATGGAGTCCTTCGCGGTCCTGACCCGCGCAGAGCAGCCTGCCGGGTAAGCAGCGGCGCCGGACCGAAGGTGGCCGGCGCCTGTGTCCGGCGCCTCGGGGGTACCTTCTAAGGTCACACGGGCATGTAACGGATAGTATAAGAGCAGTTGTGCAGATCCGCGCCGTGTTGGGGAGACTTCGCCTGCTTTGCGGCGGGGAAAGTTTTTCGTTCGGCAGGGGGTTTCCCGGCAGCGAAAATAGTCCACCATTTTCCCCGCCGTCCCCCGTGGCAGCCGGTTAGGGAGTCCTAACTGGCACGCCGCGGACCGCTGGACAAAGATAAAACGGTGGCGAGAGGAGTCCTATTATGACTAATGTGGACAGCTTCGGTTCCAAAGGCGTACTAAACGTCGGTGGAAACGAATATGAAATTTTCCGGTTGAATTCCGTCGAAGGCGCCAAGAGCCTTCCGTTCAGCCTCAAGGTCCTGCTGGAGAACCTGCTGCGCACCGAAGACGGTGCCAACATCACGGCAGATCACGTTCGCGCCCTGGCGCAGTGGGATGCCAACGCAGAGCCCAGCACTGAAATCCAGTTCACCCCCGCTCGGGTCATCATGCAGGACTTCACCGGCGTTCCCTGCATCGTCGACCTGGCAACCATGCGTGAAGCAGTGGCCGAATTGGGCGGAGACCCCAAGCGGGTCAACCCCCTTGCTCCGGCTGAAATGGTCATTGACCACTCTGTGCAGATCGATGCCTTCGGCAATGCCGGTGCCCTCGAGCGCAATATGGAAATCGAATACCAGCGCAACGGCGAGCGGTACCAGTTCCTTCGCTGGGGCCAGACGGCGTTTGACGACTTCAAGGTTGTTCCCCCGGGCATGGGTATTGTCCACCAGGTCAACATTGAGTACCTGGCGCGCACCGTCATGACCCGTGAAGTTGACGGCGTCCTGCGTGCCTACCCCGACACCTGCGTCGGCACCGACTCGCACACCACCATGGTCAACGGCCTGGGCGTGCTCGGCTGGGGCGTTGGCGGCATCGAAGCCGAAGCTGCCATGCTTGGCCAGCCCGTCTCCATGCTGATCCCGCGCGTTGTCGGCTTCAAGCTCACCGGCGAGATCCCGGCCGGCGCCACCGCCACCGACGTGGTGCTGACCATCACCGAAATGCTGCGCAAGCACGGCGTTGTCGGCAAGTTCGTGGAGTTCTACGGCGAAGGCGTCGGAGCCGTACCGCTGGCCAACCGCGCCACCATCGGCAACATGAGCCCGGAATTCGGTTCCACCGCTGCCATGTTCCCGATCGACAGCGTAACGCTGGACTACCTGCGCCTCACCGGCCGGTCCGAAGAGAACGTGGCCCTCGTTGAGGCCTACGCCAAGGAACAGGGCCTCTGGCACGATCCCTCCATCGAGATCAAGTACTCCGAGTACCTCGAACTGGATCTGTCCACCGTGGTTTCCTCCATCGCCGGACCGAAGCGTCCGCAGGACCGGGTGGAGCTGACCAACGCCAAGGAGCAGTTCCGCAAGGACCTCAAGAACTACGTGCACGCATCGGTTGAGGCCGAAAAGGGCACCGTGGACGAGGCCCTGGAAGAAACCTTCCCGGCGTCGGATGCTCCTTCCTTCACCGAGGGCAGCACCAAGATCGAGGACAAGGAGCACGACCTCGTCAAGGAAGCCGACGCTCCCGCCGACCGCGCCACAAACGCGGTTCCGGTCACCATGGCAGACGGCCGCAGCTTCGAGCTGGACCACGGCGCCGTGTCGATCGCCTCGATCACCTCCTGCACCAACACCTCCAACCCGTCGGTGATGATGGCAGCAGCAGTGCTGGCACGCAACGCCGTCGAAAAGGGCCTCGCGTCCAAGCCGTGGGTCAAGACCTCCGTGGCTCCGGGCTCGAAGGTTGTTACGGATTACTACGAGAAGTCCGGTCTCATTCCGTACCTGGAAAAGCTTGGCTTCTTCGTCGTCGGTTACGGCTGCGCCACCTGCATCGGCAACTCCGGCCCCCTGGAAGAGGAAATTTCCACGGCCATCCAGGAAGCCGACCTCGCCGTCACCGCAGTGCTCTCCGGAAACCGCAACTTCGAAGGCCGGATCAACCCGGACGTGAAGATGAACTACCTGGCTTCCCCGCCGCTGGTAGTGGCCTACGCACTGGCCGGCACCATGGACTTCGACTTCGAGAATGACCCGCTGGGCCAGGACGAAGCCGGCAACGACATTTTCCTGAAGGACATCTGGCCGAACCCGGTCGAGGTCCAGGAAATCATCGACGCCTCCATCAACAAGGAGATGTTCAGCAACAGCTACGACACCATCTTCGAAGGCGATGACCGCTGGAAGTCCCTGCCCACCCCCGAGGGTGCAACCTTCGAATGGGATACGGAGTCCACGTACGTCCGGAAGCCCCCGTACTTCGAGGGCATGAAGGCACAGCCGGAGCCCGTCTCCGACATTGAGGGCGCCCGCGTCCTGCTGAAGCTGGGCGACTCGGTCACCACCGACCACATCTCCCCGGCCGGCTCCTTCAAGTCCGACACCCCCGCAGGCCGCTACCTGCTGGAGCACGGCGTCGAGCGCAAGGACTTCAACTCCTACGGCTCGCGCCGAGGCAACCACGAAGTGATGATCCGCGGCACGTTCGCGAACATCCGCATCAAGAACCAGCTGCTCGACGGCGTCGAAGGCGGCTTCACCCGCGACTTCAGCCAGGCTGATGCACCGCAGGCAGCTGTTTACGATGCTTCGGTCAACTACCAGGCCGCCGGCATTCCGCTGGTTGTCCTGGCCGGCAAGGAGTACGGTTCCGGTTCCTCGCGTGACTGGGCTGCCAAGGGCACCGCACTGCTGGGCGTCAAGGCCGTTATCGCCGAGAGCTACGAGCGTATCCACCGCTCCAACCTCATCGGCATGGGCGTTCTTCCCCTGCAGTACCCGGCCGGCGTCAACGCCGAATCCCTGGGCCTGACCGGCACGGAGACCTTCGCGGTTTCCGGTGTGACTGAACTGAACAACGGCACCACGCCCAAGACCGTCACGGTCACGGCAACGCCGGAGAACGGCGAGGCCATCACGTTCGAGGCTGTCCTGCGCATCGACACCCCGGGTGAAGCTGACTACTACCGCAACGGCGGCATCCTGCAGTACGTGCTGCGCCAGATCACGGCCAAGTAAGCAGCAGCACCACCTTCCAAGGGCCGCCGAGCGGCCTGCGGAACATTGGGCCCCGCCCGCCGAATTTTCTCCTCGGCGGGCGGGGCTCTTCGCATGTTTGGAACCGGGCGCACTCCGTCAAGCGTTAGAGTTAAACCGTTGTGACGGTGTGCAGTGCCGTTGCCTGAAGCAGGGAGGCGCCCGTTGGGACTTCTGGAAACCATCCGTGATCCGCGGGACCTGAGCAGACTCTCCACGGAGCAGTTGGAGCGCTTGGCCGCAGAGATCCGGTCATTCCTCATCAGCAATGTCGCCCAGACCGGCGGCCATCTCGGCCCCAATCTCGGCGTCGTGGAGCTGACCGTGGGAATCCATCGGGTCTTCGACTCGCCCCGGGACAGCATTGTCTTTGATACCGGACACCAGTCCTACGTGCACAAAATCCTGACCGGCCGCCAGGACTTCTCCACCCTCCGGCAGCAGGGCGGAA
The DNA here is from genome assembly GCF_054792395.1 of Arthrobacter sp. Z1-15. Classification (NCBI taxonomy): domain Bacteria; kingdom Bacillati; phylum Actinomycetota; class Actinomycetes; order Micrococcales; family Micrococcaceae; genus Arthrobacter; species Arthrobacter sp. Z1-15. Next base: position 1,507,624 of record NZ_CP096454.1, read on the forward strand.
TGTCCGGATACCCGTCGCGGGCCGAATCGGTGCATGACATCGTGGAGTCCTCGCACGCTTCGTCCTCTCTGTCCTGGGCCGACGGGATTTCCCGCGCCCGGCAGCTTACCGGCGAAGGGGACCGCTACACGGTGGTCATGGTGGGGGACGGCGCCCTGACCGGAGGCATGGCCTGGGAGGCCCTGAACAACATTGCCGCCGACCAGCGCCGCCGCGTCGTCATTGTGGTCAACGACAACGGCCGCTCCTATGCACCAACCATCGGCGGGGTCGCCGACTACCTTGCGTCCATGCGTCCCACCCTCGACACCGTGCGGACCCACCGGGTGTATGAAAACACGCTCGGATGGTGGAAGCAGCGCCTGCAGAACGGCGGGCCCGTAGGCCGGTTCACCTACCACAGCCTCCACGCCGCCAAGCGCGGCATTAAGGACTGGTGGGCGCCGCAGGGGCTGTTCGAAGACCTCGGCATGAAGTACATCGGCCCCATTGACGGCCACGACATGGCCGCCGTGGAGCGTGCACTGACCAAGGCCCGCAACTACAACGGACCGGTGCTGGTCCACGCCATGACAGAGAAGGGCCGCGGCTACGCACCGGCCCGCGCCAACGTGGCCGACCAGTTTCACGCCGTCGGCATCATTGATCCGGAGACCGGCAAGGCTGTGGAACCGGGCAGCAAGCAGTCCTGGACCTCGGTCTTCGCCACGGAGATTGCCGACATCGCCGACGAGCGCGAAGACATTGTCGGAATCACCGGAGCCATGCTGATCCCCGTGGGCCTGCACCGGTTCGCGGAAAAGCACCCGGAACGGGTGTTCGACGTCGGCATCGCCGAGCAGCATGCCCTGACCTCTGCGGCGGGCATGGCGTTCGGCGGGCTGCATCCCGTCGTCGCGCTCTACGCGACCTTCCTGAACCGGGCCTTCGACCAGCTGCTGATGGACGTGGCGCTGCACAAGGCGGGCGTGACGATTGTGCTGGACCGCGCAGGAGTGACCGGTCCCGACGGTGCGAGCCACCACGGCATGTGGGACATGTCCATGCTGCAGATCGTTCCGGGACTTCATCTCTCCGCACCGCGCGATGCCACCCGGCTCAAGGAAGAACTGCGCGAGGCGGTGGCCATCAGCGATGCACCCAGCGTGGTCCGCTTCTCCAAGGGAACCGTGGGCCCCGATGTGGAAGCCATTGAACGGACGTCGGACGGCGTGGACATCCTGGCCCGCCGGCCCTCGGACGAAAAGTCGAATGACGTGCTGATCGTCAGCGTAGGTGCCATGGCCGAAATGGCGCTGCAGGTGGCCAACCGGCTTGGCGCCCAGGGCATCAGCTCGACCGTGGTGGATCCGCGCTGGGTCCTGCCCGTTCCGAAGTCGATCATCCGCATGGCCGCTGAGCACCGCATCGTGATCGTCATTGAGGACGGTGTGCGTGCCGGCGGTGTAGGTTCCCGGATCCGGCAGGAAATGCGCGCAGCGGGCGTGGATACGGCACTGAACGAAGTGGGTCTGCCGGTGGAATTCCTGGACCACGGCACCCGAGCCGAAGTCCTGGAACGGGTGGGCCTGACGGCACGCCAGGTGGCGAACGACGTCGTCGCGCAGGTCCTGGGCACCAAGGTTCCGTTTGCCCGGCCGCTGCCCGGACAGGACATGCCCACCGGCCAGATCCCGAAGATCCAGTAGCCTCCGGCGCCGGGGCGGGGGACCGGCGGCGGGAACGCAGGGGAGGAAGCACCATGGCAGAAGAGCAAGCGCCGGTGGCTGTCACCGGTGCCACCGGCGCCCTGGGCGGAGCGGTAGCGCGCCTGCTGGCCGATGCCGGCATCGCGCAGCGGCTGCTGGCCAGACATACGGCAAGGCTTCCGGAACTGCCCGGAACCCCCGTGTACGCGGCCACCTATTCGGACCGCGAGCACGCAGCCCGGGCGCTGGCGGGCGTCAGGACACTGTTCATGGTCTCCGCCCATGAGAGCCCCTACCGGCAACAGGATCACCGGACGTTCGTGGATGCCGCCGTCGAGGCAGGGGTGCGGCACATTGTCTATACCTCCTTCATGGGGGCGGCACCGGATGCCGTGTTCACCCTGGCCCGGGACCACTGGGATACCGAGGAATACATCAAGTCCACCGGGCTGGACTACACGTTCCTGCGGAACTGCCTGTACCAGGACGTGCTGCCCTCCTTCGCCGGGCGCGACGGCGTCATCCGGGGTCCGGCCGGATCCGGCCGGCTGGCAGCCGTGGCCAGAGCCGATGTCGCACTTGCCGCGGCGTGCATCCTGGGCGCTCCGCAGGAGCATCAGGGCCGGATCTACACGCTCACCGGGCCGCAGGCACTGACCCTCGGGGAGATTGCCGACATCCTCGCCCGAGTGGCCGGATCCCCGGTGAGCTATTACAACGAGACGTACGAGGAAGCTGTCGAGTCGCGGAGGCTGAGCGGAGCGCCGCACTGGCAAGTTGAGGCCTGGGTGAGCACCTACACCGCCATTGCGCAGGGCCTGATGGCCGAGGTGAGCGACGACGTGGTACGGCTCACCGGGGTTCCCGCGACCGGGCTCGAAGATTACCTGAAGCACCGTTAAGCCCCAAGCCCGCGTTACAAATCGAGGCAGTTTCCGGTCCTCGTGTTCCCGGCACGGTAAATATTGCCTAGGCTCAAGACATGTCTGAGCGCCATCTTGATCACGTCAGCCTGTTCCTCGACGAATGCACCCTGGGCGGTCTCGAAGAGACCGAAGCCGTCCCGGCCTCCGACCTGTACGGCATGTACATCGTCTGGTGCGAAAACGGTGGCCTTGTTCCCGCCTCGGTGCAGCACTTTTACGGCGCTGTCCGGGAGGCTGGTGTGCCGGAAGCGCGGCGGAACTCGGAACGCGTGTATGAGGGAGTGCAGCCGACGGGGCCGATTCCCATCCAGTACATCCTCGAGACGGACAAGGCCCCGGGGCCCAATACCAACCCGTTCCCCTTTACGGTCTAAGCGGTGCTGATGACCGCCGCAGGAGTGGCAGCGGCCACATCGCCGGCGCTGATTCGGTAGCGTAGGGACCATGACTTCATACAACAGACTCGGCACATCCGGCCTGACCGTTTCCACCGTGGGTTTGGGCTGCAACAACCTCGGCCGTCCCGGCACCCGCACCGAAGATCAGGCGGGTACCGACGCCGTCGTCAATGCCGCCATTGACGCCGGCATTACGCTCTTTGACGTGGCCGACGCCTACGGCGCGGTTCCGGGCCTGAGCGAGGAACGGCTGGGCAAGGCCCTCGGCAGCCGGCGCGACGACGTCGTGCTGGCCACCAAGTTCGGCATGGACATGAAGGGAGTCAACGGGCGGGATTTTGATGCCCGCGGTTCCCGGCGGTACATCGTCAAAGCCGCCGAGGCCTCCCTGCAGCGGCTGGGCACCGACTGGATTGACCTCTACCAGTTCCACACACCGGATCCGCTGACACCGATCGAGGAGACGCTGGCGGCCCTGGACGATCTGGTGACCAGCGGCAAGGTGCGCTACATCGGACACTCAAACCGGTCCGGCTGGCAGATCGCCGAAGCTGAATTCACTGCACGCATGGGCGGCTACACGCCGTTCATTTCAGCGCAGAACCACTACAACCTGCTGGACCGCCGGGCAGAGCTCGAAGTTGTTCCGGCGGCTGAGGCGTACGGTCTGGGCATCCTGCCGTACTTCCCGCTGGCCAACGGGCTGCTCACCGGCAAGTACAGCTCCGGTTCCGCCCCCGAAGGCAGCCGCCTGACGCACTCCCGGCAGAACCTGCTGGATAAAGCCGACTTCGGTCAGCTTGCCGAGTTTGGAACCTTCGCCAAGGACCGCGGACTGACCGAAGTGCAGGTGGCGTTCTCCTGGCTCGCCGCCCAGCCTGCGGTCTCATCCGTCATTGCCGGTGCCACCACCGTGGAACAGGTGCAGCAAAACTCGGAGGCTGCGTCCTGGGTGCCGTCGGAGAAGGATCTCGAAGAGCTGGACCGGATTTTCCCGCGGACGCCGAAGGTTGCTCTGTTCTAGGTTCTCGTTCCACAGGCACCTAAGCCGGGGGAGGGTCCGGAACGGCGGCAACGAAAATCCGCGGCTCGCAGAGCTCGCTAAGGATTATTAAAGCCGCCTAACCCGGACCCTCCGTCGGTTGGGGCGTCCCGGGGTTGTGAGAACGCCGAACCCGGACCCTCCGTCGGTGTGAGCCCGCCACGTGTTCTGCCGGCCAATCCGTATCGGAACTCAATTCGTGCACCCAGTCCCGGCCCAACCCGCCGGCGGCCCAGGCAGGCTATCGCTCGCAGAAGTACCGGCACTCTCCAGCGCGTCCACGCCAATCAGCCGGCACATCCAGGCCACACCTGCGGACGCGAACAAGAGTATTGCTGCCGGCTCGGTCCGTTCCCAGTTGGGGGGGGCGAACAACATGGGCTATCAGTGCGGATACCGCGGCGAGCACAGGCATGATCAGTGAGGCTGCCATGACCCACCGGCGCCGGATGCCAACACGCATTCCCACTCTTCGTGACGAACCAGCCCTTCCGAGGTCCCAGCTGTCCCTTTGGTAACAGCCACTGGGAACCCGTGCTGCGGAGCGGCTGTTGGAGGTGGCCAGGCCACTGGCCGGCCCGGTGTCATGCGAGGGAGCTAGTGTGAACAAACCCGGCAGCCCTCGGCGCCGGAGAAGTCTGCGAGTAGGCTGATTGAGCTGATTGATCCCGCGGACAGGAGCGTGACATGGCCCAGACAGCGACGACAACCGCCACGCTGACCGAGGTAATGGCCGAGTTGGCCGCCTTGGCGGATCCCAAGGCGCGTGCCGTGAACGAGAAGCACGGCGACGATCACGGCGTGAATCTCGGGAAACTACGCGCTGTTGCCAAGCGGCTGAAGACACAACCGGAACTTGCGCGCGAGCTCTGGGCGACCGGGGACACCGCGGCACGGTTGCTGTCGCTTCTGATCTGCCGTCCACGGGCCTTTGGCCGGGAAGAGCTGGACGGCATGCTGCGTGAGGCGCGCGTCCCCAAGGTGCATGACTGGCTGGTGAACTACGTCGTCAAAAAGAGCCCGCACGCGGAGGAGCTGCGTCAGGCCTGGTTCGCGGATCCTGACCCCGTGCTTGCCAGCGCCGGTTGGGCACTGACCAGCGAGCGGGTGGTGAAGGAACCGGAAGGGCTGGACCTTCCGGGATTGCTCGACACCATCGAGGCGGAGATGAAGGCCACCCCGGAGCGGCTGCAGTGGGCTATGAACACCTGCTTGGCTCAAATCGGGATAGGACATCCGCAGCTTCGGTCCCGGGCCGTCAGCATTGGCGAACGGCTCGAAGTCCTCAAGGACTATCCAACACCGCCGGGCTGCACCTCGCCGTACGCCCCTGTCTGGATTACGGAGATTGTCCGGCGGCAGCAGGAAGCTGCCAGTCCATAATGCCGAGGGGGACTCCTCTGGATCTTTCCGGTGCGGCCAGCAGGGGCTGGGTGATCTCAGTGAGCAGTGCCCCCGCACGAATCGGGCGGGGGCACTGTGCCAATTGGACTATTGGACCGGGATGGTCCCGGCATAGTCCGTGCTGTAGCCGGTGACCGGCTGGTGCGGGATCTCTTCCCAGCGCTCCGGGTCTTCCTGCTGCACCTCGCCCGTGGCCAGGCCCAGCAGCAACTCCTTCATGGCGAGGACGTTCTGCTTGATGTTTTTGCCCCGGGCCTTCTGACCGAGGCTGCCTTCCGAGGTGTTGCCGGAGGTTTCAAAGAAGATCACGGGGTTCGAATGCCCTTCAGGGTTCATGCCCTGATAGTCCAGCCCCATCATCATGGCGGAAACCACGCCGCCCTTGATGTCGATTTCCAGACCGTTACCCACCTGGTACCGGTCCATATTGATGTAGCCGTATCCGGACAGTTCGTCATATACGTGTACGAGCATCTGCCGGGTCAGCACGTCATAGGCTCCGCCCTTGATGCCCGGAAGCGTCGGGCCTCCCGGTGCCAGGGAAATCCCCAGCGAGAGACTGACGTCCTCGCCGGTGTCCCACTGCTTTTTGAGGCCCTGGTGGTGGATATCAATACCGTATTCAGGATCCACATCCGTCCAGTATTCGTAGAAGGCGAGGGATTCATTGGCGACGAAGCCGTTGGGGGTCCAATCCCGGTTGAGGTCGACCCGCTGCTCGTTTCCGCTGGCGCCCGGCTCAGGCACGTTGTTGGCCTGGTCCCACAGCACGGTCTGGCGGATATTGGCCTCGGAGCCGTCGGGGTTGTACATGGGGATGAAATGAAAGGTGAATTTGTCCCGCAACAGTTTGTAATCCGGTGAGCCGTTGGTGCCCAGGTCTTTCAGCAAGGCAAGAATGGCGTCGGTGCCGTAGGGTTCGTTGCCGTGGATGCGGCCTTGGATCCAGACGTGTTCGGCTCCGGTACCTACTGTTGCGACCCACAAATCGCGACCCTGTTCGGATTTGCTAACCTGGGTTCCGGCTTCTGCGAGGGTGAAGGCATCCACGCCGTACCGGCTGTTCGATTCCAGCTTCTGCAGCTCTTTGACCACGTCGTTGTAGGTAAGAATGCTGGATATATTGGTGTTGCCCTCGACCGAGGGGAAGTTAGCATCAGCCATTCCCGGAGCGGCGGCGCCGAAGGGAATGACGACGGCGAGGACCGCCGCTGCTGCCAGAGGGCGGCTCTTGGTGGCGGTGGAGCCTCTGGATACGTTTCGGGGGCGGAATTTCATTGTTCGTGCTCCAATGTTCGAGCGGTTCCGTCACAGCGGGGGTGGCTGTGCGGAACGGCAATTCGGATGATGCTGAACTGCCGTTATGGGTGAACTTAGCCGCCGGATCATTAGGGGCACCAGAATCCCGCCGCCGGCGCAGACATATGCAGCGGATAGGACGCCTTATTAAATTATTCGTCTCACAAACAGCCGGAACGCAGGGCGAAGTATCTGCAGCAATTCATTTGTTACGCAGTGCAGACAAAAGGAGGGCTCCCACCGAAACCGGCGGAAGCCCTCCTTCCAAGCAGCCTAGGATGCAGCCGAAGCCGTTTCCTTCTCAGCGTGGAACTTCTTCCCGTTGACCCGCTCGGAGGCACCGACGCGGTCCAGGTACGGGGTGATGCCGCCCAGGTGCATCGGCCAGCCGGCGCCGAGGATCATGCACAGGTCGATGTCCTCGGGTCCGGCAACAACGCCCTCGTTCAGCATCAGGCCGATTTCCTCGGCCAGGGCGTCCTGTGTGCGGCGCAGGACTTCCTCGGACGTCGACGGCGTGTTCCCGAAGTCGAGCAGCGCTAGGGTTTCCTCCGGGATGTACTGCTTCCCGTTTTCGTCCTGCTGCCACAGCGACTTGATGCCGGCGTCGATGATCTTCTGCGAGTTCCCCGAGAGCCAGAACCGGTCACCGAAGGCAGCGTGCAGGGATTCCTGCACGTGCTGGCCCACCGGCAGTCCCACGAGGGCCAGCAGGGTGAACGGCGACATCGGCAGGCCCATCGGGCGCAGCGCATTGTCGGCGGTCCCGGCGTCGGTTCCCTCATCAAACACGGCGGTGATTTCACCGAACATGCGGCCCAGGATGCGGTTGACCACAAACGCGGCGTCGTCCTTGACCAGCACAGCCGTCTTCTTCAGCGCCTTGGCGAGGACGAATGCGGTGGCCAGCACGGCGTCGTCGGTCTTGGGTGCACGCACGATCTCCAGCAGCGGCATCACGGCCACGGGGTTGAAGAAGTGGAAGCCCACCACGCGTTCGGGGTGCTGCAGGTCCGCCGCCATCTCGGTCACCGACAGCGACGAGGTGTTGGTGGCGAGAATGCACTCGGGGGAGACCACGGCCTCCACCTCGGCAAAGACCTGCTTCTTGACCGAGAGTTCCTCGAAGACGGCTTCAATGACGAAGTCGGCATCGGAGAACGCCTCCTTGGACACCGAACCGGTGACCAGTGCCTTGGTGCGGTTCGCGGCGTCGGGGGAGATGCGCTGCTTGGCCATGAGCTTGTCGACCTCGGCGTGCACGTAGCCCACGCCCTTGTCCACCCGCGCCTGGTCGATATCGGTCATCACCACGGGGACCTTGAGCTGGCGGGCGAACAGCAGGGCGAGCTGGCTGGCCATCAGACCGGCCCCGACCACGCCCACCTTGGACACCGGGCGGGCCAGCTTCTTGTCCGGCGCACCGGCGGGACGCTTGCCGCGCTTCTGGACCAGGTCCAGGAACGCGTACACGGTGGAGTGGAACTGCGGGGTCTGCATCAGGTCGGCCAGCGCCTCGCACTCGGCGTCGCGGGACTGCTCGGCGGTCCAGTTCTTGCCGGCCTCCAGCAGGTCCAGCACCTTGGCAGGTGCCGGAGCGGCATTGGACGTGCGGGCCTCCACAATGGCCCGGCCCTTTGCGACGGCGGCGTCCCAGGCTTCCGGGGTGACGGCCGGATCAGCGGCGTTGGGCCGGGAGACGGTTTCCTCGCCGGTGATGACGCGGGCAGCCCAGGCCAGGGACTGCTCCAAGAAATCGGCCGGTTCAAACAGGGCGTCGGCAATGCCCAGCTTGAAGGCAGCCGGCCCGGAGAGCGTGCGGTTGTTGCTCAGCGGGTTCTCGATCATGACCTTGACCGCGTTCTCGGGGCCGATCAGGCGCGGCAGGATGTACACGCCGCCCCAGCCCGGAACCAGGCCGATAAAGGCTTCCGGCAGGGCCAGGGCCCCGGCGCCGGTGGAGACCGTGCGGTAGTCGGACTGCAGGGCCACTTCGAGACCGCCGCCCAAAGCCACGCCGTTGATGAAGGCGAAGCTGGGCACGCCCAGGGTGTGTAGCTTGCCGTAGACCTCATGGCCCAGCCGGGCCATGGCGAGGCCGTCCTCATAGGACGCCAGCTTCTGCGTGGCGGACAGGTCGGCACCGGCAACAAGGTAGTGCGGCTTGCCGGTGACGCCGACGCCGACGATCTCCCCGGCGTCGGCGCGTGCCTTCAGGGAATCCAGTACCGAGCCCAGTTCCAGCAGGGTGTTCGGGCCCAGCGTGGTGGGACGGGAGTGGTCGACGTCGTTGTCCAGGGTGATCAGCGCAAAGGTTCCGGCACCGCCGGGCAGTGCGATGTCCGAGACGTAGGAGTGCGTGATGACCTCGGTGGGGAAGTGGCCGGCCAGCTGCTGGTAATCGCTTGCGGTCATTACTTTGTGGCCTCCGTGGACTCGGTGTCGGTGTTGTAGTCGGGGTGGTTCGGGTTTTCCCAGATGATGGTTGCGCCCATGCCCAGTCCGATGCACATGGTGGTCATGCCGTAGCGCACGGTCGGGTCTTCTTCGAACTGGCGGGCCAGCTGGTTCATCAGGCGCACGCCCGAGGAAGCCAGGGGGTGCCCGACGGCGATCGCCCCGCCGTAGCGGTTGACCCGGGGATCGTCGTCGGCGATCCCGTAGAAGTCGAGGAAGGAGAGGACCTGCACAGCGAAGGCTTCGTTGATTTCAAACAGCCCAATGTCCTCAATGGACAGTCCGGTCTGCTTCAGGACCTTTTCCGTGGCCGGTACCGGTCCGTACCCCATGACCTCGGGCTCGACGCCGGCGAAGGCATAGCCGACCAGGCGCATCTTCACCGGCAGGCCGAGTTCCTCGGCGGCGTCGGCGGAGGCGAGCAGGGCGGTGGTGGCGCCGTCGTTCAGGCCTGACGCGTTTCCGGCAGTGACCCGGCCGTGCGCGCGGAACGGCGTGCGAAGGCCGGCAAGGTCTTCGACGGTGGTGCCGGGGCGGGGGCCTTCATCCACGGAGTTCAGGGTCCAACCGGAGCCGGGCTTCTTGGAGGCCACCGGGACGAGGTCCGGCTGGATCTGGTTGTTGGCATAGGCCTTGGCGAGCCGTTCCTGGCTGGCCGCGGCGTAGGCGTCGGTGCGCTCCTTGGTGATGTCCGGGAAGCGGTCGTGCAGGTTCTCGGCAGTGTTGCCCATGTTCAGGGCGGCCGGGTCCACAATGCGTTCGCTGACAAAGCGGGGATTCGGGTCGGCGTCCTGGCCCATCGGGTGGTTGCCCATGTGCTCCACGCCGCCGGCGATCACGACGTCGTACGCGCCGAAACCGATGCCCGATGCCGTGGTGGTCACGGCAGTCATGGCGCCGGCACACATGCGGTCAATGGCGAAACCGGGCACGGTGCGCGGCAGGCCGGCCAGCAGTGCGGCGGTGCGGCCGATGGTCAGGCCCTGGTCGCCGGTCTGGGTGGTGGCGGCGATGGCCACTTCGTCAATGCGGGCCGGGGGAAGGGAGGGATTGCGGCGCATAAGTTCGCGGATGCACTTCACCACCAGGTCATCGGCGCGCATCCCGGCGTACATGCCCTTCTCGCCGGCCTTTCCGAAGGGAGTACGTACTCCGTCAACGAAAACAACGTCCCTGATCTGCCGTGCTCGGCTTTGTGGGCTCACGTGCAACTCCTCTTTGAGATATGAAACGGAACACTGTCCGGACACCGATGTTACTCGCGGGTAACATAGGCTGCAAGCAGCGGGCCTTTCGTTGACACTAACCGAACCGGCGGCAGGAGAAACGCTCCGGAGGGCAGGATCCTCTTCTCCCTGAGCGAACGGAAGAGTTCCCAGCGTTTTCCTAGTTTTTCCCCGTACTATCGTCTAACTATGGATGACCCCCCTTCACATAAACCCTTGCCCCTCCACGCTCTGACCGGATCTCCGGCCACAACCAGAGAGGGGCGCCCGAATGTATGAATTGATTATGCTCGCGGTTGGCCTCGTTCTTACGGTCGGCACCGGGTTGTTCGTTGCCTCGGAATTCGCGCTGGTCAATCTTGACCGCAATGACCTTGAGGCCCGTCAGGCCCAAGGCGAGAAGCGCCTGGGCCCGACCATCAAAGCCCTGAAAATCACGTCCACGCACCTCTCGAGTGCACAGCTGGGCATCACGCTCACCACGCTGCTGACGGGTTACACGTTTGAACCGGCCATCAGCTCCCTGCTGCGCGAACCGATGCTCGCCCTGGGGCTGCCCGAAGCTTTTGTCGGGGGAGCAGGTGCCGTTATCGGTATCTTCCTGGCCACGGTGTTCTCGATGATCATCGGCGAACTCGTTCCGAAGAACTTCGCCCTGGCCCTTCCCCTGGCCACTGCCAAGGTAGTGGTCCCTTTCCAGACACTGTTCACCGCGGTGTTCAAGCCCGTCATTCTGCTGTTCAACAACACCGCCAATAAGATCATCCGCTCCTTCGGCATCGAGCCGAAGGAAGAGCTCTCCGGAGCGCGCAGCGCTGAGGAACTTAGTTCCCTGGTCCGCCGATCCGCCCTGGAAGGGGTTCTGGACCTCGACCACGCTCAGCTGCTCAGCCGCACCCTGCGGTTCTCTGACCACACGGCGGCTGACGTCATGACTCCCCGCGTGCGGATGCGTACGGTGGCTTCCGGTGACTCCGCCGAGCAGGTTGTTGAACTGGCCATCACCACCGGCTATTCCCGCTTCCCGGTTATTGGCCGCGACTCCGACGACATCCTCGGCGTACTGCACGTCAAGCAGGCGTTCGCTGTTTCCCTTCCCGAGCGCGCCAGCATTACCGCGGCAGAGCTCATGGTCGAGGCCCTCCGGGTCCCCGAATCCATGGGCGTCGACTCCCTCCTGGGCCTCCTGCGCCAGCAGGGCCTGCAGGTCGCCGTCGTCTCCGATGAACACGGCGGAACCGCCGGCATCGTGACGCTGGAAGACCTCGTCGAGGAAATCGTCGGTGAACTCGAAGACGAACACGACCGCGCCCGGGTGGGCGTCGTCCGCAGCGGCCGCTCTCTGACCTTCGACGCGTCGCTGCGCCCCGACGAGCTGCGCGAGCGGACCGGCGTGGTGGTGCCCGACGGCGAGGAGTACGACACGCTTGCCGGTTTCGTCACGGACCGGCTGGACCGCATTCCGGAATTGGGCGATGAAGTGCCCGTCAATAACGGCGTCCTGCGCGTAGAGCGCGTCGTCGGAACACATGTGGAACGTTTGCGGTACACCCCAACAGAGGGTTCGCTGCCGAGCACCCACGACCAGATTATTGACGAGCTCACTAAGGACCTGGCATGAGTGAATATCTTCCCGGAATAATCTGGCTTTTCGTCCTGCTGGCAGTGAATGCGTTCTTTGTGGGCGCGGAATTCGCCGTCATTTCTGCCCGCCGCTCTCAGATAGAGCCCAAGGCTGACGCCGGTTCCAAGGCAGCCAAGACCACTCTGTGGGCGATGGAACACGCCACGCTCATGCTGGCAACGGCACAGCTCGGCATCACCGTCTGCTCACTGCTGATCCTGAACGTCTCCGAGCCGGCGATCCACCACCTGCTGGAGATTCCGCTGGGGCTTACCTCCCTCTCTGCGGAGATGATCAGCATTATCGCGTTTGTCGTGGCGCTGCTGCTGGTGACGTTCCTGCACGTGGTCATCGGCGAAATGGTGCCCAAGAACATCTCCTTCTCCGTCCCCACCCGTGCCGCGCTGATCCTGGCACCTCCGCTGGTCATGGTGGCCCGGATCTTCAAACCGGTGATCTGGTCCCTGAACGGCATCGCCAACGGAATCCTGCGCCTGTGCAAGGTGGAGCCCAAGGACGAAGCAACCAGTGCCTACACCATGGACGAGGTGGCCAACATTGTGGAGCAGTCCACGCGTGAAGGCATGCTGGCCGACGCCAGCGGCACCCTCAGTGCGGCCTTCGAGTTCACAAACAAGACCGTTGCTGATGTCGAAGTTCCGATCTCGGGCATGGTGCTGCTGCCGGAGACGGCCACACCTGCCGACATTCAGGAAGCGGTGGGACGCCACGGTTACTCCCGCTACATCCTGACTGATGCCGACGGAGTGCCCAGCGGATATCTGCACCTAAAGGACGTCATGGACCTGACGGCGCCGGAGAAGTTCACCGCCGTCGTTCCGGCCAAGCGCATCCGCCGCCTGGCCTCCGCCTTCCGCGGCAGTGAGCTCGAGGACGCCCTGGCCACGATGCGTCGCACAGGCGCCCACGTGGCGCGGGTGTTCGACGCCGAAGGCAACACCACCGGAGTGCTGTTCCTCGAGGACATCATCGAAGAACTCGTGGGTGAGGTCCAGGACGCCACCTCCGTGTAGGCGTTCTTCTCCGCTCCCGCTCAGCAGGTAACCGACCCGATGCCGCCGTCCGCCCTTTGGGGCAGCCGGCGGCATCGGCTTTTTAAGGTATTGACGCTGAACGGCAATGACGGGCCGCCACCGCACCTGCGAAAGCAGCTGCAGGGGTGAAAGTGCCCGTCAAGTACGGCGCGGACCTCCAAGGGGCATAAAATCTGAGCATGCCGGAAGCCGCAGACGTTATAGGGTCCATCCTGGAAGTGTTGAGCTGGGTGGGACTTGCCGCCGGCCTTCCGCTGGTCCTTATCGGGCGGACGATCAGCAGGCGCAGATGCGTATGGATCAGCACCACGGCTGAGGTTTTCGAAGCCGGAGGATTCAAGGGCCTTCGCTGGGCAGACGGCGAGGGCAGCCCCCGCCAGTCCCTCCACACCGCCGAACAAACCCGCGGACTCGAGCCGGGAACGGAAATTGCCCTGCACTATGACGCCTGCCATCCGGGCAGATGGGGCCTCGGCGAACCCCGGAATGAAAACCCTGTCCTTATTGTGGGGTGGACGCTGACGGCGGTTGGCGTCGTGAGCACGCTGGCCGGCTTCGTCCTGATGCTGCTCTGAGCGGCTTTACATGGGTCGGCCGCTCCTGCACCTTGGCCCGTGTAGCTTGAAGGCACACAACGCAAACGTGATGGGTCAGTTCGAAAATGGGAGCCGCACACGCCGCGGCAGGGGGAGTTTCGCCATGAGTAACCAAACGCAGCCAGCCGCAGAATACACCGCTGAGGCACCTACGCCCTTTGGTATGGGGCTTCACCACGTCCAGCTCTCCATGCCGGCGGGCACCGAAGACGATTGCCGGCGTTTCTGGGTGGACATCCTGGGCTTCACCGAGGTGCGGAAGCCGCCGGTCCTGGCCGCACGCGGCGGCATCTGGGTGCGGGCCGACAACCTGGAAATTCATCTGGGAGTCGAAGCCGAGTTCCGGGCGGCGAAAAAGTCCCATCCGGGAATCCTGGTCACCGATCTGGATGCCTTTGCCCGGCACGTTCAAGAGCAGGGCCTCAAACCGGAGTGGGACGAGGCCTTCCCCGGAATGCGCCGCTTCTATCTGACGGACAACAACGGGAACCGCCTCGAGTTCCTTTCCCCCGCCGCCTGAACGCCACCGCCTGACCGCCACCCCCGCATGTTGTCGGAGCCGTCCCACGGAGCCGTCGGGTTTAGCGGGTCCATAGTGGCCTCCGGAACGGTCCACTTGCCCAGGCCGTCCAGCCCGCCCGGTCTCACCGGCCGAACAGGTCCGCCTGGATCTCGCGGATGATTGTCCCCAGGACGCCGGAGGCGAGCAGCCCGGGGCCCAGCGGACCGTTGCGATCCGTACCGACCGGCGGCAGCTGCTTCAGTGCGGCACGGACCTGTGCTGACATCGCAGTGAGCTGCCAGCGGATCTCGTCGCGGAGGGCTTCGGGATCATCTGGCGATGCGAGGCCGGCGGCCTTGGCAGAGTAGGCGGCCGCCCCGAGGGCGTGGGCTCCCATGTGGGCCACAGCTGCGGCCTGAGCCGCAGCCCTGGCTGCCGCTGTTCCGCCGGGTGAAGCGGCAGCGCCTGCTGCACGGAAGGCAAGGAAGCGTTGTCGGATCTGGTCGGCGGCACTGAGTTCTCCCCGGCCAAAGGCGCGGGCTCGGCTAATGGCGTCCCGGGCACGCGCATCTTCCGGGGCTTCGGCCTCGAACAGGGGCAGGACACGCTCTGCGCAGTCGGCGGCCCACTCCGCGGCGCAGCGTCTGTCGGACTCGGGAAGCGTCTGCGGGGAAACCATGGCACCACCCTTGCACAGGCATCTCCGGTGCGCACAGACAATTCCTGCGCCCGCCTCCTCTTGTGTCTGTCACCGCGGATCGGTTGAGTGGGCACATGGCAAGAATCATCTATTCGGTGGCCTCGTCCCTGGACGGGTACAACTCCGATGCGCAGGGGGATTTCTCCTGGGCGTTCCCGGACGAGGCAGTCGTCGCGGCGCTGACGGCCGATGCGGAATCTGTGGGCACATATCTGCTGGGCCGGCGGATGTACGAAACGATGGCCGTTTGGGAAACGGACCCCTCCGCCGCGGAGGGGTCTCCCGCATCGGAAGAGTTTGCTCAGCTCTGGCAGCGCACCGAAAAGATCGTGTTCTCGTCCTCGCTGGCGCACGTCTGGACAACCCGCACGCGGCTGGAGCCGGCACTCACTCTGGAAGCGGTGGAGCGCGCCAGGGCGGAGACATCCGGTGACATTACGGTGGAAGGCCCCACGCTGGCGTCAGCCGCGCTGCGGCTGGGAGTGGTCGACGTCGTCGAACTCCTTCTGTGCCCCGCTGTTGTCGGAGGCGGCACCCGGGTTTTTCCGGACGGGCTGTCGCTGGATCTCCGCCTCGCCCGTGAACGGCGCTTCGACAACGGAATGGTCCAAATGACGTACGACGTCGGCCGTTAGTTCCAGTGCGCCGGCGTCGACACCTCGGGCGGCAGACGCGTTGTAACGCTGCCGCTTGCCGCATTGATCTGCGGCTGCGTCAGGTACAGGGCTCTGGACAGGTCAGCGCCGTCGAGCCGCGCGTCCCGCAGGTCTGCTCCGAGGAGGTCGGTGCCGGACAGGTCGCTGCCGCGCAGATCGGCCGCTATCAGGTAGGCGCCGCGGAGGTCCGCCCCGCATAGTTGCCGGAACTTAAGACTTTGCCCCATCAGATCCGCTCCCGGCCGGAGCGCGGGTTCCAAGTGGTCCCTGCCGGCGGCGAAGTACGGTGCCCGGACGTCTTCGCTGATGTCCATCAGAGTCAGCCTCACCTGGGAGTGGAGGTCCTGCATATCCAGCGACAGCAGGTCCGGCAGTTCCCCCTGCACCGCCTGTGCAATCAGATGCCGGAGCTGCGCAGCCCTCGCCGCAAGATCGGGATCGAAGGCACGGACCTGTGCTTCCGCCAGATACCAGAGCATCTCGTGGAGCTGGCGGACTATTCCAAAGGCGGAGAACATCCGGGTCTGAGTCTCCGGATGTTCGCGCCAGCTCTGTCCACCGAACAATCCCTGCGAAACGGTTTGGCCGGCGCCGAAACAGTCAAAAACGGTGCAGCCGCGGAAGCCCCGCGGCCGGAGGCTCTCATGGATCGTGCAGGAGAAATCAGCGGAAAGGTTGCTGCAGGCAGTGCCGGCGGGTTTATCGAGAGCAAAATCCGCTGACCGCGAGAAGCCAAAGGCCGTGCAGCAGAGGGCAAAGCAGCTGGCACAGTTTGGACGCAGTGACGCCCGTTCCGGGGCAGGCGGGAGGGATTCGGGTACGGGGGCAGGTGTCGCGGGCATGTGTGATCTTCCAGAGGAGGGGTTTCGATGACGGGCCGGGGGAAGGGAACCCGTACGGGTTCCCGGCTCGGGGCACGCGCAATCAGCGCTCCTGCTCGGAGCGAATCGGGTGCTGTCATGGCCCTGGGTCTCAGAGAAACCGGGTCACAGAGAAAAAGGAAGTATCACTGGCCACAGAGTACCTGACAAGCACGGCCGGAAGAGGCTCCGTGCACTGTTTTTTCGGTCCCGCATTGCCGTCCCTAGAATGGACAGGTTCCCCTGCCGCCAAAAAGAATTCCGTGGAGTCCGCATGTCCCGAGGAAAACACCATCCACCGCGGCCCAAGCCGGCCAACAGTGAGGGTCTGCTGATTGCCAATGACCTGAAGAAGGACCGCGGCTGGACGGACACGCAGATCAAGACCTTCCTGCCGGAACCGGACCAGACGGCGCGCAATCCGTTTTCCCGCAAGGCAGCTCCCATGAAGCTCTACGCGCTGGAACGGGTGGAAGCGATAGAAGCCACGCCTGAGTATCAGAAGGCCCGGGAGGCATCCCGGACCCGGCAGCTCGCTGCCAGGACCAGGGCCTTGGCGAAAAAGAAGGAAGCGGTTGCCGCCGCGGAGGCACTCGAGCTCCGGATCGAACCGGAACCGTGGCAGCAGATGCAGGACAAAGCTATCGCGCACTTCAACAGCAGGCTCCGCCGCAGCCAGTCACCGGCCAGCCGGAACACTTCCGCCTCCCGGCTGGACCGGCTGACGGTGAATTACCTGCGGCACAAGCAAACCTCCTATGAGGAGGAGCTGAAGGAGTTCAAGGGCGTGGTGGGGGTGGGCGAGGCGTACCTCGTGGTCCGGAACCGGATCCTGGACCTCATCGCCGAGACCTATCCCCAGCTGCGCACCGAATGCGAGCGGCAGAAGTTTGATGCCCCGGAGCTGCCCGACGGCGTCACGCTCTAGGAGGAGCCGCGGAGGTTCGGGAGGGACTCGGCATTCCCCTCCGCTTTGACACTATTGCTCCGCTGCGCACCGGAGGGATTGCCACAAACCGGAGGGACTGTCACAAACCGGAGGGATTGTCACAAACCGGAGGGATTGTCACAAACCGGAGGGATTGCCACAAACCGGAGGGAATCAGCGGTGGCGGGATTGGGACAGCCCACCCCCGGGGCCCGCAGCAAAAAATGCCGTCACGCCCTAGGCGGAAAGCATGCTTATGATTTAGGCGCTCCCGGATGATCTCGATAGGCTAAAAGGGATGAGTATCGCTGAGCTGTCCCCGGAAACCGCCCGCAACGAAAGCACCGATCCCGGAACCAACGGGATGGTCCGCGTCCGCGGAGCGCAGGAGAACAACCTGCACAACGTCGACGTCGACATTCCCCGCGACGCGATCGTCGCATTTACCGGTGTCTCCGGCTCGGGTAAGTCCTCGCTGGCCTTCGGCACCATCTACGCCGAGGCCCAGCGCCGCTACTTCGAGTCAGTGGCGCCCTACGCGCGCCGCCTTCTGTCCCAGGGACACACGCCCAAGGTGGAGCAGATTACCGGGCTGCCTCCCGCCGTCGCGCTCCAGCAGCGCCGCGGCACGCCCAGTTCCCGTTCCACGGTGGGCACGCTGACCACGCTCTCGAACTCCATGCGCATGCTGTTTTCCCGCGGCGGCACGTACCCGGCGGACGCGGCACCGGGCAGCCTGGACTCGGATGCCTTCTCGCCCAACACTGCCGCCGGTGCCTGCCGCGAATGCTCCGGCCTGGGCATTGCCCACACCGTCACCGAGGACTCCCTGGTCCCCGATCCCGGTTTGAGCATCCGTGACGGCGCCATCGCCGCCTGGCCCGGTGCCTGGCAGGGCAAGAACCTCCGCGACATCCTCATCCAACTCGGCTACGACGTCGACGTGCCCTGGAAGAAGCTGCCCAAGAAGGACCGCGACTGGATCCTGTTCACGGACGAGCAGCCCGTGGTGATGATCACCCCGCAGCGTGACCGCGTGGCCAAGCCGTACAAGGGCCGCTTCTGGAGTGCAAAGTCCTACGTCCTGCACACGCTGGCGGATTCCGGCAGCGAACAGATGCGCAAGCGCGTGCTGGAGTACATGGTCTCCGGACCCTGCCCGGTCTGCGGCGGCGCCGGCCTGCGTCCCGAAGCGCTCGCCGTCACCTTCGCCGGACGGAACATCGCCGAACTGAACGGCGCCACCCTGGGTGAGCTGGCGGAAATCATCCGGCCGACGGCGGAGCTCAAGGCGGCGGGCACCGCGTCCCGTGCCGCGGCCTCCAACGAGGACACCGAGGTTGCAGTCACGATCACCCGCGACCTGCTTTCGCGGCTGCAAGTGCTTATCGATCTGGGGCTGGGCTACCTGAGCCTGTCCCGGGCCACACCGACCCTGTCGCCGGGGGAGATGCAGCGGCTGCGGATCGCCACCCAGCTGCGTTCGGGTCTGTTCGGCGTCATCTATGTGCTGGACGAGCCGTCGGCCGGCCTGCATCCGGCCGACGCCGAACCCCTGCTGGCGGTGCTGCAGGAACTGAAGGACGCCGGAAACTCGGTGTTCGTCGTCGAGCACAACATGGATGTGGTGCGCAGCGCCGAATGGATCGTGGACGTGGGACCGCAGGCCGGCGACGGCGGCGGCACCGTGCTCTACAGCGGACCCGTCGCGGGCCTGGCCGCGGTTGCCGAAAGTGCCACCCGGCCCTTCCTGTTCGGCGAGGCGGAGGGCATCACCCCCGCACGGCGCACGCCGAAGCAGTGGTTGAGCCTGAAGGGCATCACCCGGCACAACCTGCAGGAGCTCGACGCCGAGATTCCGCTGGGCGTGCTGACCGCCGTCACCGGCGTCTCCGGCTCCGGTAAATCCACGCTCGTCAGCCAGGTGCTGGCCGAAACGGTGGGGGAGCACGTCAACGGTTCCGCAGCAGCTGCCGAGGATGCCGACGCTGAGACGGACGACGACGTCGATCCCGGCGCTTCGGTGCGCGACATCGCCGGGCTGGAGCACCTGGACCGCCTGGTCAAGGTGGACCAGCGCCCCATCGGCCGCACGCCGCGCTCAAACCTGGCCACCTACACCGGACTGTTTGACGCCGTCCGGAAGCTCTACGCCGCCACCGATGAATCGCGGGCACGCGGCTACAACGCCGGCCGCTTCTCCTTCAACATGGCCGGCGGACGCTGCGAAACCTGCCAGGGCGAAGGATTCCTCGCCGTCGAACTGCTGTTCCTGCCCGGCACCTACGGGCCCTGCCCGCAGTGCCACGGCGCCCGCTACAACGAGGAAACCCTTGAGGTCACCTACCGCGGCAAGAGCATTGCCGACGTCCTGGCCATGCGGGTTGAAACGGCCGCGGAATTCCTGGCCGATGTGCCCGCGGCCGCGCGCAGCCTGCGGACCCTGCTCGACGTCGGCCTTGGTTACCTGCGCCTGGGCCAGCCGGCCACCGAACTTTCCGGCGGCGAAGCCCAGCGCATCAAGCTGGCCACCGAGCTGCAGCGCGCCCGCCGCGGCCATACCCTTTACCTGCTGGATGAACCCACCACGGGACTGCATCCGCAGGACGTCCGCCTGCTGCTCGCCCAGCTGAACCGGCTGGTTGACG
Source organism: Arthrobacter sp. Z1-15 (assembly GCF_054792395.1). Lineage (NCBI taxonomy): Bacteria > Bacillati > Actinomycetota > Actinomycetes > Micrococcales > Micrococcaceae > Arthrobacter > Arthrobacter sp. Z1-15. Next base: position 1,527,633 of record NZ_CP096454.1, read on the forward strand.
CCGGCAACACCGTGGTGGTGGTGGAACACTCCATGAACGTGGTGGCTTCCGCGGACTGGGTCATCGACATGGGACCTGCCGGAGGCGACGACGGCGGCCGGGTCATCTGCGCCGGTACAGCCGCCGACGTAGCGGCCTGCTCAGCCAGCCGGACCTCGACGTACCTGGCGGCGGCACTGAAGACACTGTCCTGAGCCTGGCCTGCCCCTCCGGCGGCTGCTAGCTGAACATCAAGAACGGTATCGCAGGCCCCGGCAGCATTTTGCGGGGCTGGCGTTACTTCTTTGCATCCTGGAACCTCAGGCCCGTAGTCTGCAGCTGAGGATTGGGCGCCGCAGTAAGCAGCACTGCCGGATCCGGCCCGGCGCTATGCCAAAGCACCCTCGATGGAGAGCAGTCACATGACCCAGGAAAACCAGCCGGTAACCGACACCAGGCCTGAACCACCCGATGCCGGAACTGAACAGGAGATCCTCACGGGGTTCCTCGACGTCCTGCGGGCCACTGCCGTGTACAAGGCGGAAGGACTGAGCGACGCCGATGCGGCCCGCCGGGTATTGCCGTCCCTGACGACAGTGTCCGGGCTGCTGCGGCACCTGGCCGACGTCGAGCGTTCCTGGTTCCGGGAACGGATTGACGGCCAGGCGGATGTGCCGACCCGGTGGAGTGACGAAGAGCCCGACGGCGAGTTCCTGGTGGGCCCGGACGACAGCCTGGCGGAGATCATCAAAGACTATGAAGACGCGTGTGCCGAATCCCGTGAAGTGCTCTCCCGCTACGGTCTTGATGACGTGATTCCCCACAGCCCCTCCGGACACAATGTGCGCTGGGTGGTTACGCACATGATCGAGGAAACCGGACGGCACTGCGGACATCTCGATATTGTCCGGGAACTCCTGGACGGAACAACCGGCGAGTAACCGGGGCATAGTTTTCGCCGTGACGTTTATGCCCGGCCCGGCCCGGCCGCGAAATAATACTGCATTCCCTCAAAGCACCGTCCTTTTACAGGGAAAACCCAAAATTTAAAAGAGCGCAAGTAATAACTTCCGGTACTTTGCCCGAAATGACAAAGATGACGCATGTCATTTCGTTGAAAATCCGGAATGCCCGTACCTTGATCCCATCTCAGTTCCGCTCGCTTTATTTCGAATTAAGGGGATCACGTGACCAGTTCCAACACGCGCAGAAAGGTGCGGCGGGCCACCGTACTCGCGGTAGGCAGCGCGCTTCTGCTCTCTCCAGTGGCTGCCACGGCCGTTCCCGCGCCAGAGCTGGCCGACCAGGTCAGCAGCACTGCAACGGGTTCCCCCGATGCCGCAGGCACCATGGCCCGGATTGATGACCGGCCGGATCCGGTGGCCGATGAACGCCGGACATTGAACCAGCAGGCCGTGGAACAGGTCATCCGCGGCGAGAAACAGCCTGCGGCCCGCGGAGGCTCGCAGTCAGTTGAGGTGGCTCCCGGCCAGTGGGCCGAATACGGGCTCCAGGACAGTGACCAAATCCTGTCCTTCCTCATTGGTTTCGGTGACCAGAGCGATCCACGGTTCCCCGATGCCGCTCCGGGGCCGCTGCAAAACCAGATCCCGGCACCGGACCGCAGCACGGACAATTCGACCTACTGGGAGCCGGAATTTGACCGCGAGCACTACCTGGACATGTTTTTCGACCCGCAGGGCGAGTCGCTGACAACGCTGTATGAAGAGCTCTCCAGCGGTCGTTATACAGTCGACGGCGATGTCAGCGACTGGGTCACCGTCCCGTACAACTCGGCCAGCTACGGTGAGACCGAGAGCCAGACGGACATGACCCGGTTCATCCAGGACGCCGCCAACGCGTGGTACGACGCCCAGCTGGGTGAGGGCAAGAGCCCGGCGGACATTGACGCTTATCTTTCCTCCTTCGATCAGTGGGACCGCTACGACTACAACAACAACGGAAATTTTGATGAGCCCGACGGCTACATGGACCACTTCCAGGCCATCCACGCCGGGGAAGGTGAAGAAGCCGGTGCGCCGTCGTCGGCTATCTGGTCGCACCGCTGGTCCGCGGGCCAGGCCGGCCGGGGCACGCAGGGTCCTGCGGCCAATCTTTACGGCGGAGTCAAGATCGGGGATTCCGACGTGTGGATCCGCGACTACACCACGGAACCCGAAAACGGCGGCCTCGGCGTCTTCGCCCACGAATACGCCAACGACCTGGGACTGCCGGACCTCTACGACACCAGCGGGGGAGAAAACGGCACCGGCTTCTGGACGCTGATGAGTTCCGGATCCTGGCTCGGCCACGGCGACGGCAGCATCGGCACCACGCCGAACCACATGGGCGCCTGGGAGAAGCTCCAGCTGGGCTGGCTGGATTATGAGGTTGCTTCCGCGGGAGAGAAGTCCACACACATGCTCGGCCCGGCCTACCATGCCACGAAGAAGCAGCAGGCCCTGGTGGTGACGCTGCCCCGCGACGCCCGGGGGAACGGCCGCTACTACCTTGCGGAGAACCGCCAGTACGCAGGATATGACACCACGCTGCAGACCGGGCCGTACAACTTCGGCTGGGCGCTCAGCGCTCCGGACACCGTTGAACACTATCCGTACCAGAACGGGCTGCTGATTACGTACTGGAATGCCGGACAAAGCAACAACAACACCCGCCAGCATCCCGGTGCCGGCCTGGCGCTTCCCGTGGATGCCCGTCCGCAGAGTCTGCTGTGGTCCGACGGAACCCCGGCACGAAACCGCATCCAGAGTTTTGATGCCACCTTCGGCAAGGAGGCCACCGACTCGATCAGCCTGCATCGCGAAACAGCGGCCGGGCTGACCACTCTGAAGGTGCCGTCCCGTCCGGGCATTGCCGTCTTCGACGACACCAACCCCAATGCCTACTATGATCCCGCCAACCCGCAGGCCAGTGTGGTGGTGGCCGGCACCGGAACCAGGATCCAGGTTGTTCAGAGCAATCCCAAGGGCATGATGACCGTAAAGGTCAACTAGTCCCGCTGGCGGGTCCGGTAGTCAACGGCAGGGACCGAGGAGCTGATCTTCGGGCCCTGCCGTTTCGCCGGGCTGCAGGAGTCCGGCCTGCGACCCATGGAACAACGCCGGAACCGGACACTCCGGGTTTTGCGAACTGAACTAGATGACTGACTGTCGACGGGCGCAAAGCCGGAAGCATCCGTCGCCTGCAACTACGACTCCTGCGGCAGGCTGGACCTCATCGGGAACGCGCCGCTGAAATCGCCGGCATGAGCGCCGAAACGAAGCCCGGGGCCTGACCGTCGTCACCGAAAACGTCCTGTACTACGACTACAAGTGACCCATGGCCCCGATAGGGACCCTCCGCACCGCTGACCGGGAACCGCTGACGGGGAACCGCTGACGGGGAACCGCCGGACCTCGCAGACGCCAACGGTGCCTACAACGGTCACAACTACAAAGACGAGCTGAACGTGGTTTTCCTGCAGAAAAAGCAGAACGGCGACCGTGATCGAGAACAACCGGGCATGGGACGCCGCGAGAGCGTGCCGGTCGTGTTCGCTAGCGTCGAATCCATCAATACTCGAATCCATCAATACTCGGAGCCCGCCACCGATTGCCGGAGCACTACTGTCATCCACTCACTCGGCCCTGCGCTGGCTCAGAACCGCCAGATGAGCGGCACGTACAGAACCGAGGCGGCGAGGAAGACAAGGGAGAGCGGCAGCCCGAGGCGCCAGTAGTCGCCGAAGCGGTATCCGCCCGGCTGCATCACCATGAGGTTGGCAGGGGTTGCGATGGGGGTGAGGAAGGCAGCGGCCCCGGCGACGCTGAGTCCCATCATGAAGGGCAGCACACTGACCTCAAGCGTTTGGGCGAAGGTCACCGCTACCGGCCCCATCACGAGCACGGTGGCCACGTTGGAGATGAACTGGCCCAGGATGAGGGCGAGAACGCAGATCACCAGCAGGGCCAGGTGCGGGGAAACATTGCCGGCCGCATTCAGGACCACTCCGGCGATCGCATCGGCCGCACCCGAGGACACGAACGCGGAGGACAGCGGGATGAGCGCCCCGATCAGGACCACAGTGTTCCACGAAATCGCACGGAACCCCTGGGGCACGGTCACCACTCCAAGGAGGACCAGGGCGGCCGCGGCGAGGAGCCCCACTACCACCGGCGGGAGGAACCCGGTTGCCAGCAGTGCGATCGTGGCGGCAAGCACAACGAGGCAGCGCCGCCATCCGCGCCCCAGCGGCACCCCCCGCTGGAGCATATGCGGCGGTTCGACGGCGATGACATCGGAGGACTGCACATAGCGGTTCAACGCGTCCCAGGGGCCGTGGACCAGCACCGAATCTCCGGCCCGCAGCATCAATGTCCCGGGCGGGACGGGGTCCTCGGGAGCGGTATCGGGCGCGGGTGCAGCGGCCCCGCCGCGGTGCAGCGCGACGATCACCAGGTCTTCCTGCCGTGTGGTCATGCCGGGGCTGACGATGCGTCCGATCAGTGTGGAGCGGGGCGCGACGAGGACCTCGACGGCGCCCATCTCTCCCGTGAACAGCCGCTCCGTGTCGAGGTCGGCCGTATAGCTCTCGCGCCAGGACCTCACCCTGGCCCGAGGGTCGGCGCCCGCCTCCGCCAGCCGCTCGGGCGCACGCTTGGGCAGGAGCCTTCGGCCAAGCAGCACAACGAGGAGCGTTGTCACAACAACGAGGGGAAGCCCCACCAGCGCGAACTCGAAGTACCCGAACGCGCGTCCGCCGGAGCTGGCGGAGAGGTCGGAAACGATGATGTTTACGGGAGTCCCTGTGAGGGTTAGCAGCGATCCCGCGCTGGCGGCGAAGGCAAGAGGGATGAGCATGTGCGAGGGGATGACCCCCGCCCGTGCCGTTGCGACGACGACGACCGGCAGGAGCGCTGCGACGGCGCCGTTAATGCTGATCACTGCGGAGAGGGCCGCAGCGATGGCCATGATCGTGATGAGCAGGCCGGTGCGGCTCAGGGACGAGCGAAGTTCCAGCTGCTGTCCGATCCAGGCCGTGATTCCCGTGGCGTCGAGGGCCTCGCTGAGAACGAACAGAGAGGCGATGAACAGGGTGATCGGATCGCTGAATCCCTGCAGGGCTTCGTTGAGGGTAAGCACCCCGGTGGCCCACAGCGCCACCGGAACGAAGAGCGCGACGACGACGAGGGGCACCCGGTTGGTCATGAATCCCGCGACAGCTAGGGCAAGGACCGCAAAGGTGGCAAGCATTGGCGGGATCATGCGCCCGGGCTTTCGGATTTATCCACTTGTCTTCCCTGTTTCGGATCCCCGATGGTTGGTGCACGTGACATTCCCCCGCTTCAATAGCCTGCCCTCGGAATCTGCGGAAAGCCATAGCGGCGCCGACGGGGCGGCACGTTTGTCCTGTCATCGGCGTATCAAGGCGAGGTCCTGGGAGGGGGAGGCGCGGCTCCCCGGGTGACCCGCTTCGGCCTGCCGCGGCCCGCCGTGCCCCCTCCGGAGCCCGCTTGCCGCGCCCCCTCCGGAGCCCGCTTGCCGGGCGGCACCGGTCAGTCGACTGCCTCCGTGCAGAGCCTGCAGAGCGTTGAGGACAGCCGCCAGGTCCACCACTTCCTGCACAAGGCGCCCGCATGGTTGCATCCGCCGTGTTGGTCAAGACCTCGTCGGCTTCGGCGGTTGCGCTGGGTTCGCTGGGCCGGACGATGTCATGGATGCTGGCATCGCTCAGCCCGGCGATCTCCACGTGCTTGCCCTGCCGGCGGTATTTCTCCGTGACGGCGTCCGGTTCTGGGACGGTGGAGGCATCCCAAGGTGTGAGGCGCGCATGTCTACGACGATCGTTTCTGGATCGTGGGCGTACTCGAACTGTGGACAGGTCGTTGGAGGATGCGAAGAACAGTTCACCGGTCACCGTATAGGTGGCTTTTTTCCCGTCCTGCTTTCCGGTCGTGCGATCGACGCTCACAAAGTGGGCTACCTAGGGCCAGCACCCCGGCAGCGGCAAAGAACGCTGCGGCAATTCCGAAGGGAAGGCGCAGGCCGAACTGTGTTGCCAGCACACCTCCGAGTGCGGCCCCAAGCGTCAGGCCGCACAGTCCTACCAACCGCCCAACGGAGTTAACCCGGCCCATCATGCGGGCCGGAATCAGCCGTTGCCGGACAGTCGTGGCCAAAATGTTCCACACAACGGCGTGTCCCATGTAAACGGCGAGGGCGGCACCCACCAGCCAAACGTTGGTGGTGCCTGCTATCACCGCGAAGGAGGCGGCTCCGGTCAGCAGCGCCGCTGCTATCGCCCAGCCGTAACCGACTGCACGGCGCAAGCGGCCGGCCACCAGGCTGCCGGCCAGCCCGCCCAGCGCCGAGACTGAAAGCAGCAGCCCGTAGCCGGCGGCGTTGAGCTGCAGCACTTCCGTCGCGTAGAGAACCAGGTACGAAAACGGAATCATGTAGCCGGCACTGGCCAGGCCGCCGATGATGATGAGCGTCCGCACGACCGTGTGCCGCAGTGCCCAGACCGCGCCCTCCCGGATCTGTGCGCCCACTCCTGCGGGTGGAGCCGGGTGAACGCTGGTACCCGCGGTTCCGACGGGCCGGTAGCCCTGCCGCAGCCGCCAATATGCGGTTCCTGCCAGAAGGAATGCTCCGGCGGTTAGCAGGGACGGAGCGAACGCGGCGAGGGCGAACAGAAAGCCGCCCAACGGAGGGCCGATGAATTCATCCACCAGCGTCTGCGTTCCCGCGATCTGTGAGTTCGCCCGGTCCAAGCCTGCCGGTGCGACGGCCTGGGGGAGGACGGCAACGGCTGCGCTGTCCGAAATCGTCTCGACGATGCCCATAAACGCATAGACGGCATACAACGCAGCCATGGGTGTTGCATCGGCGATGATCAATGCGGTGAGGGCTGCAAAGATGACAGCACGGGAAAAGTTGGCGAGATAAAGCAGCCGGCGTCTATCAAAGCGGTCCACCAGGACCCCGATCCCCAGCACCGTCAGCAGCCGCGGTGCGGTATAGAAGACCGACAGCGCCGCGACAGCCAGCGGATCGCTGGTCATGGTGGCTGCCAGCAGGGGGAGCGCTACGAAGGTGACTCCGTCAGCGAGGTTGGAGGAGGCGCTGCCGAGCCAGATCCGCCGGTACTCCGATCCGAGCTTCATCCGCGCTCCGCACACCGGCCGCAGGTACCCGGCGCCGGACTAGGACGCTTGGGTGAGTCTGTCGTCTTCAATGATCTCGTGCGCCTCTACAACCATCGGGTTGAGGACCCGGTGCAGGAAGGACTTGGTGCGCTCTTCCCGGGGACTGCCGATCACGTCCTTTGCGGAGCCCTGTTCAACAACGTAGCCTCCGTCCAGGAACACCACGCGGTCCGCCACTTCGCGAGCAAAGGCCATTTCGTGGGTGACGATGACCATGGTCATGCCCTCGGCCGCCAGCGACTTCATCACGGCCAGGACCTCTCCCACGAGTTCCGGATCCAAAGCCGACGTTGGCTCGTCAAAGAGCATCAGCTGGGGATCCATGGAGAGCGAGCGTGCGATGGCAACCCGCTGCTGCTGGCCTCCGGAGAGCTGCGCAGGGTACGCATCCTCCTTGTGGCTCATGCCAACCCGGTGCAGGTTGGCCCGGGCGACCCGGTTTGCCTCCTCTTTTGGCCGCCTCAATACCTTGGTCTGCGCCACGGTGAGGTTCTCAAGCACGGTCAGATGCGGGAACAGGTTGAAGGCCTGGAACACCATACCGATGCGCCGGCGGATGCGGTCCAGATCGGCGTCGGGGTGCGTAATTTCATCCGGACCCACGAGGATTGTGCCCGAGGTGGGAAGTTCGAGCAGATTCACGCAGCGCAGCAGCGTCGACTTTCCTGATCCGGACGGCCCGATGATGCAGACAACCTCTCCCGGCTGAACCTCCAGGGAGATGTCCTTCAGCACTTCGACGGGACCGAAGCTCTTCTGCAGGTTTCGGATGGAGATCGCATGTGACGGTGACAGACCCGCGGAAGCAGTCGGGGGCGTGGTGGGCATCATCAGCGTGCTTTCGCGTAGCGGGATTCGAGCTTACGCACGAGGCTGGACAGAGGCAGTGTGATCGCAAGGTAGCAAAGGGCGGCCACAATCAGGGGGGTGGCGTTCACCGATCGGTTGAGGAAGTCCTGGGCGAACTTGGTGAGCTCGTACTGTGCTGCGGTGACTCCGAGGACATAAACCAGGGACGAGTCCTTAACCAGCAGGATCATCTCATTGGTCAGCGGCGGAATGACTACCCTGAAGGCCTGCGGTATGACAATCGTGATCATGGTTCGGGAATGGCTCATCCCGAGGGTCCGCGCCGCTTCCAATTGGCCCTTCGGCACGGCCTGGATTCCGGCACGGAAAGTTTCCGCCATATAGGCAGCGGCGGTAATGCCGAGGCCAACCATGACCATGCCGTACTTATCCCCGGGAAAGACGAACCCGGGAAATGCGTTGGGAATTCCATAGGCCACCATGAACAGGACCACGAGCGCAGGAACGCCGCGGAAGAACTCAACGTAGGCTGATGCGAACCAGCGGTAAGCCCGAACGGAACTCAGCTTCATGATGGCCAGCAGCATCCCCACGACAAACGCAAAGACGAACGCCAACGCAGCGTAGAGAACCGTGTTCACGAGACCGACGACGATCACGCGCGGGAGCATTCTCTGCAGGATGTCGACCCGCAGAAATGCGTCGCTGAAGGAGCCCCAGTCCATAGTGACGGCAAGAACTGCCAGGACGGCGATGCCCACGCCGTATTGAACGCCGAGGGAGATGCGGGCTTTTTGGCGCCGTGTGAAGCGTGCCGGTGCCACCGCGTCTGCGGTGTGCTCGGTCTGCGTGGTCATGGTGTCCTTTTGTGGTTGCTGTTCCTGTCGCCGGCGGGTTCACGGCGGCTGCTGCCGCCGTGAACCGGGCAGTCAGCTTTGCGGCGTCTCCCCAATCCATTCCGTGTAGATCTCGTCATAGGCGCCGTCGGCCTTTGCCTCGGCGAGGACTTCATCGACAACTGTCTTCAGTGCCGTGTTATCCAGCTTCATTCCCAGCCCGTACTGCTCGCCGGTATCAAACTGTGCTGCGATTTTCGCTTTTCCGTCATTGGTTTTCAGTGCTTCGGTCCAAACGGGCAGGTCATTGATGGCTGCGTCCACCTGACCGGTCATCAGCGCCTGTGTCTGCGAGGCGAGGTCCTGGAATTCGACGATTTCGCATCCGCAGTCCTCGGCGTTTGCATTGGCGTAGTCCAGGCCAGTGGTGGCCGACTGGGCGCCGAGCTTCTTGCCCTGCAACCCGGCGAGGTCCTTTACCGCTGAATCATTGGGGACGAGGAGGGCCTGTGTGGCGTCGAAGTATGGTTCGGAGAAGAGAATTGCCTCTTTCCGGTCTTCGGTGATCGTCATTCCTGCAGCGGCAATGTCACACTTTCCCGTGGCCATGTCTTCACCCGATTTGATCCCTTCAAACGGGGTGTCAATGATGGTCTGCTCGGCACCGAGACGCTCTGCAACGAGGTCAACCAGATCAATATCGAATCCCACCGTTTCGCCGGAATCATCGTTGAACTGGAAGGGCGCATACGGAAGATGCGTGCAGACCGTGAGCTTACCGGCCGAAACCAGTGTCACGCCGTCCTCCGAGCCGGCAGACGGATCTCCCGCCCCGGCGGAGGAGTCGCTTCCGCAGGCAGCCAGCGCCAACGCACAGACAGCGACAACAGCGGCAATTTTTGGCCTATTTTTCAGTTGCATGGATCTCCTATAGATGGCGGGGCCGAAAACGCCTGTCCTCGGCCTGATTGGCTGAGCGACGGTGGTAAGCCTGGATACTCAACAATGGAATAGCGTTTTCGGCCTGAAATCCCGGGCGGCGGTGTTTCCGGGCCGCCGGTATTTCACCCTGAATGTGGGGGCAGTCACACCTTGAGTGAATTCAGTATGAACACATTTGGTGGTGACCGCAACTGAGCCTCAAGGGGTGGAATACGGCGCCGAGTGTCGCCGTGGTAATGCTTCCGTTCGCAGAAAACGAGGAGGCGTCATAATGCTGGATCATTTGCGGCCCGTTTTCCGGATGCCGGATCACCCGCAGTCGTTGTCCTCCAGCCAGGTTTTCAACCGGGCGTAAATCTCCGGAGTGTCCTGTTCCGCGGCATCAGCGCTCACTCCGGCCAGACCGGAGAGCCGCACGCTGAACACCGACTCATGGTCGCCGGTGGGGGTGATGAGATATTCCATCTCTCCCGCCGGCTCACCGGCCACCCGTTCGTCCCAGCGTGCATCGAACGTCATGACGAGCCGGTAGGGGGCGTCGGCGTCCAGAACCGTTCCCACGATCAGGTCCTCTCCGTCCCCGCCCATGGAGTAGTCGGTACCGGGTTCCATGGGTCCGCGCAGGACCGAGTTCCACATCCAGCTGCGCGGCACGTTGGTGGCGGACAGCGCGCGCCACACTGCCTCGGGCGGGCAGGTCAGGGCGGTTGAATAGATGATTTCCGTGGAGGCAGCGTTGGGCATGGCGGTTACCTTTCCGTACAGCGCGTTTTTGATGTGCGCGGGCCGGAGGGGATGAAACAGTTGCGAGACCCGGACCGGTGGCCGAGAGTAGTCCAGCGTTCCGCAGCGCACCAGCGCATGTTGCCGGATCGTTACCGCCGCCGGGGTCCGCTCACACGTCGAACCGGACAAAGGCACGCAGCGGGAGGCCGCCGTCGTCGTCCTCGGGCAGGTCCCCGCCTGCCTGCCGGTAGCCGAGGGACTCATAAAAGGCTTTCTGTCCCGGTTCGGTATCCGTCAGCAGTACTTTCTGGCGCACGTGGGCAAACGGTGCCAGCACCAGCTCAACCAGGCGCCGGCCCAGCCCGGTGCGCTGGTGGCGCGGATCAACCAGGACGTCCTGCAGGTAACAGACGGTGTGTCCGTCGGAGACGACCCGAGCCAGTCCCACCAGATCCTGCCCCTCCCAGGCAACTGCCACTTGTGCGGATCCTGCCAGCCCGGAAGCGAGGGTTTGCGGTGCGTCCGTGTAGGCGCTCCAGCCCACCGCGTCATAGAGCCGGACGACGGCGGCAAAGGGCAGATCGACTCCGGCTGCGTATTCGAGGGTGGGCATGGCGACAGCCTACCGGCGGTGCAGCGAATCGGGAGACCTCTTGTGCCGCCGGAGTCGACGTGGCAATTTCGACTTTCGATAGATAATTGTCGATGATCAATCAACCGGGGATACGCATGACCAAAGCAGCCGCAGCTGAGCTCAAGCTGATCCTTGCCATCCTGTTCGCCGGGGCTGTGGTTGCCCAGACTCTCATCCTGCCGTGGACGGGCGCGGACGTCGTCGCGCACTTTCCGGAAGTCCGGAACCTGTATCGGCCCATCCTGGTGCTGTCCGTCCTTGCGGTGGCCTGTGTCGAGGCGGCGCTGGTGTGTCTGTGGAGAATACTGACGCTGGCCGGCCAGGACCGCCTTCGGCAGCGGGCCTCGCATCGCTGGTTCACAACCCTCGTGCTGTCGCTGCTGGCCGCTGCCGGCCTGATGGCCGCCATTCTGGCCGTGATTACGGAGTCGGACCAGGGAACCGGCGGCCCGATCCCGCCGCTGGCGCTGCTGCTAGGCATCGGCGGATGTACCGGTGCTGCGCTGATTGCCATGGTGAAGTACCGCCAGCTGGGCCGGGCGGCCGAGCATCGCCGGTTCCCGTGACGAGGCCGCGTGAGGGCAGGCGATGGGGCGACGAGCTATGGCTGGGATTCGCGGTCGGGTTTTTGTGCCTGACCCCGGTCTCGACGTTCTTCGCGTTCGCTTCCGGTTTTGATTTTGATCCGAATGACTATCGCGGTTCGTACTATCTGGAACAGATTCCCCGGCGCCAGGCGATGATGGCCATCACGCTGCTTGTTCCTGCCGTAGCAGCCGTGACGGCAGTGGCCGCCGCTTTGGTGCAGCCCCGGTCATGGCCCAGGACCGTGACGGCGGCAGCGATTCTGGTGCTGGCCGCCGTGGATATTTGGTTCTGCTGGGTGCTGGGAAGCGAGGCCGTGGACAGCGCGCGACGGTATTCAGAGATGTTCTAGCCTGGAACTTCATTCGCGGTATTCTCCAGAAGTGCGGCAGGCCATGCTGTGTTCGGCCGGTGATAGGATTTCGAAAAGTAAAAAAAGCAGACAATGAAGGGATCAGAATGGCTAGGCGTTCTCAAAGGGACCGTCTAGCAAGGGGTAAACACACCCGAATGGCCAAGGCGACAGCGTTTCTGATTGCCGGGCTGGTGATTTTTTTCGGGGGAAACACCTTGGGTGTGGGGATGGTCCTACAGGCTCACGATGACCGCAGAATCCTGGAGGAAGGTGTCCGAACCACCGGTGTCATCATCAGCGTCAAGTTTTCCACCGGTGGCAGGCAAAAAGAATACAAGGAACTGACATTTTCCTTTCTCGCCGAGGATAGACGTGCTTACGCCAAAGGCGCCCGTGAGCGCTATTACGAGCATATCGATGGATCAAAATCGAAAGTTGCAGACGAAATGCACGGGGAAAAAAGGGTAGTTTTCTATGATCGCTCGGATCCGAGCAATTCAGTCATAGAGGGAGCACCTCAATCATTCACCGCGGGTTATCTGGTGATCACGCTCTCGGTCGGCTTCGGCGCTTCATTCATCTGGACAGGCGGGTGCGGACTGCGGAGAAAACAAGCGTGACAGGGCGGGACTGCCCAGCCACTGCTCCGAAAACGGACCGGGCAGCGAAGCTGCCGCTAGCGTGAAGCGGTGGCGTCCTTTTCCTTTTCCTTTTCCTTTTCCACCAGGGGATCGGGATCCAGGAACGCTACGGTAATGACCGCGGCTGTCTGCTCGATCTGCCATTCCCGGGCGCCAAGGTCCCGCAGGGCGGTGGCGATGCTGTCCAGATCGATGGTTGCCGGCGGCCGCCACGCGACCCGGCGCAGGGTGTCCGGTGTCAGCAGGTTCTCGATCGGCAGGTTCAGCTTCTCGGCCACGGCTGCCAGCCGCGGCTTGGCCGTCTGCAGCCGGGCTGCAGCTGCCGGATCATTCTTGGGCCATACCCGCGGGGGCGGCGGGGCATGCGTGGGGATGTGCAGGGGCGGCAGGTCCTTGGTGGAGCGGGCCGCGGAAATGCAGCGCATCCAGCGCGGAGCTTCTTTTTGAGCGGCGCGGCCGTGGAAACCGGGGGTGGAAAGCAGCTGGGGAACCGTGGCGGGCATGGCCCGGGCGGCGGCAACGATTGCCGAGTCCGGAATCAGCCGCCCCGGAGCCGTGTCGCGGTTCTCCGCGAGGTGCTCCCGTTCGGTCCAGAGTTCACGGACGACGGCGAGCTGCCGGCGGTCACGCAGCTGGTGCATTCCGTTGGTGCGCCGCCAGGGGTCGACCCGGGGCGGCGACGGCGGTGCCGTGCGGATTGCTTCGAACTCCTGCTCCGCAAAGGAAAGCTTCCCGGCGTCGTCGAGCACCTTGATCAGTTCGATCCGGAGTTCCGCCAGGACCTCAACGTCCAGTGCCGCGTACCGGAGCCAGGGTTCGGGCAGCGGGCGCGTGGACCAGTCCGCGGCGGAATGTTCCTTGGCCAGGGTGAAGCCGAGCAGGTTTTCGATGACGGCGGCCAGGCCCACGCGGGGGAGCCCGGCGAGGCGTGCGGCCAGTTCCGTGTCGAAGAGCCTGTCCGGCCACATGCCCAGTTCGGACAGGCAGGGAAGGTCCTGTGTTGCCGCGTGCAGGATCCATTCCACGCCCGAGAGGGCTTCGTTGATGATGTCCAGATTGTCGAACGGCTCCGGGTCGATCAGCCAGGTGCCGGAGCCTTCGCGCCGGATCTGTACCAGGAAGGCGCGCTGCCCGTAGCGGAAGCCCGAGGCGCGTTCAGCATCTACTCCCGCAGGACCGGTTCCTGCCGCGAGGGCCTTGGCCGCGCGCTCCAGCCCTCTGGGGGTGTCAATGATCAGGGGCACGCCGTCTTTTGGTGCCTCCAGCAACGGGAGCTGCGGGGGTTCACTGTTCGGGTCAGCGGATGTGGTCTGCGTGGAGGAGCCGGGTATTTGCGCGGTCATAAGAACTTCAGTCTATCGAGTCTGCCGGTGGCATAGTGACACGGCGGACGTCTCCGGCCCGGGTGCGGGATGTGACGGGGCTTCTTCCGGCGGATGGGCTTGCATGTCGGGATTACTTGCATGTCGGGATTAGCTGCGGCGCACCCTGGGCAGGGGAGTGACGCCTTCCGGCAGCGGCGGCAGCCCGGCAAATGTGCAGACCATATCCGACCAGGCCTCAAGATGCGCCTGGACGTCAGCGGAATCCGGCGTCCAGGAGGCCCGCAGTTCAATGTCGATGGCATCGCCGCGGCCCGCCAGGGTGCCGTAGCTTTCCGAGAGGATCCGGGTGGCCGTTCCGCCAGCCGATGTGTAACCGGCCTTGTGCTCCTGCAGCGCTTCCACCAGCCACGTCCAGGCCACGGACCCCACCAGCTCATCGTTGCCCATGTCCGGTTCCAGCTCCGCGCGGATATAGGTGACGATCCGGAAGGTACCGTTCCATACGGCTGATCCTTCCGGGTCATGCAGCAGGATAAAGCGGCCTGTCGCGAGCTCGGTCTGTTCCGGAATCACGATTCCGGAAGGCCCGTGCCCAAGCCCTTCGTCCCGGGCCAGCGGACCTGACGCAAGGACTTCTGCGCCGAGTGACACCGCGAAGGGTGCCAGCCGGGCGGGAGCCGGAATTTCGTTCAGGTGCAGCTCTGGCCGGCACTGCGCCTTGCGCAGGGAACCAAGGGCCTTCAGGAAATCCGGGGGTACTTGTGATAAGTCACCAATTGCACTCACCTTCGCAGACTACGGGGGCCGGCTCCGGACGGAGGATGAGGCTCGCCGACGTATCCCATTCGTTACCTGTCAGCCTAGGGGGGCTCGCTTCCGCCGGGAAGGTAGCCGGAGAGGAAGGAGAGCTGCCTCATCGTGTTCGCAGCCCTTCTTCGCAGGCGACCAACCAAGCACCTATTGACATTCGATAGGTGGGCGATCGACAATCGATCACTTTTACAGTTCATTCCCAGACAGGTTGGAGGAGAGCGCGGTGAGATCTCTGAGTCGCCTTCCCCGAACAGCGCTCCTTGCGGTTGCTCTGGCTGCGGTTCTGACCGGCTGCAGCCCGGGTGACCTCACCTTCAGCAACGAAAGCCCCTCCGAGGTCACAGTCTCGATCGGGGACGAGGACTATGCGATCGAAGGCTGGGGCGGGGTCAGTATCCTCGGAGCCGGCTGCAGCCAGGGGGATATCACCGTGGGGTTTGCATCAGGGAAAACCCTTGTGGTTGACGGGCCGGTGTGCCCGGATGAGCGTGTTGTCATTGGCGAAGGCACGGTTGACCTGCAGCCGACCGGGAACTAGCGGAGCCGGACGCGCGGCGGGGGCCCGGCGCTGAGAACAGAGCCGGGTCCCCCTTGGGTGCGCAGTGCTCCGCAGGGGGACCCGGACTGACAGGTCAGCTGATCGGCAGTGCTTCCGGATCCTGCGGGCCCGCGGGAGTACCGGGATCCGCGGCAACTTCACGGGCGATCGCTTCGGCAAAGGCATCAACGTCGGCCTCTGACGTGTCGAACGTGCACATCCAGCGCACCTCGCCGGTGGCCTGGTCCCAGTCGTAGAACCGGAACGAGGAGCGCAGCCGGTCAGCCACACCGGCCGGCAGCTTCGCGAAGACGGCATTGGATTCGGTGGCCTGGGTGAGCTCGACGCCGTCGATCTTCTCCACAGCGGCACGCAGCCGCTGTGCCATGGCATTGGCATGTGAGGCCGAGCGCAGCCACAGGTCGCCCTCGTACAGGGTGATGAACTGGGCGGAGACAAACCGCATCTTCGAGGCCAGCTGCATGTTCATCTTGCGCAGGTAATCCAGGCCGGGGGAGGCCTCCGGGTTCAGCGAGACGATGCATTCGCCGTACATCATGCCGTTCTTGGTGCCGCCCAGGGAGAGGATGTCCACGCCGGCCCCGGACGTCATCGCACCCAGCGTCACGCCCAGCGCTGCGGCGGCATTGCCCAGCCGGGCGCCGTCCATATGCAGCGTCATGCCGTGCTTGTGGCAGTGCTCGGCGATCGCGGTGATTTCCTCCACCGTGTAGAGGGTGCCCAGCTCGGTGGACTGCGTGATGGACACGGCCAGCGGCTGCGCGCGGTGCTCGTCGCCCCAGCCCCAGGCCTCCTGGTCGATCAGCGCGGGGGTGAGCTTGCCGTCCGGGGCGGGGATCTGCAGCAGCTTCATGCCGCCGATCCGCTCCGGCGCGCCGTTTTCGTCCACATTGATGTGGGCGGTGGAGGCGCAGATGACGGCGCCCCAGCGCGGCAGCAGCGACTGCAGCGCCGTCACGTTGGCGCCGGTGCCGTTGAACACCGGGAACGCGCGCATCTGCGGACCGAAGTGGGAGGTCAGGACCTCGCGCAGCTTCGCGGTGTAGACGTCCTCGCCGTAGGCCACCTGGTGGCCCTGGTTCGCGGCGGTCAGCGCATCGAGAATCTCCGGATGCACACCGGAATAGTTGTCCGAGGCAAAGGCACGGATGGAAATGTCATGCAGGGGGGAAATGTTGGTCACAGTGTCCAGTATCTCTTACGGATTGATCGGATATCACCGGCGGCGCCGGGCGGGCAGCGGCAACGCAGCCGCCTGCAGGTGCAGGAGTCAGGCGCCCGGCACGAGCGAAATGCGTTTGCCGTTCAGCTGCTCGGCCTCCTCGCTGAAGAGCCCGACGACGGCGCCTGCCAGGTCCTGCACATCGGTGTAGGTGCCGAAATTGCGCTCCGGTTCGGCCTGCCGCATGGAATCGTCCACCAGTGCTTTGACCACCAGGACGACGGCGGCAGAGCGCTGCGCTTCCGGATTGTCTTTCGCGCCGGACTGCGCCCGGCGGAAGCCCTGGGCGATCGCCTGCACCCAGGCCTCGGCTGCGGCTTTGGCTGCGGCGTATCCGGCGCCGCCGGCGGTGGGGGAGTCCACAGCGGTGGAGGAGACTATGGCGAGCCGGCCGTCGTCGGACGCTGCGAGCTGGTCGTAGAAGCTGCGGCTGACGTTGCGGAGCGTGCGCAGGATGTTGGTTTCCAGGAAGTCCCAGTCGTCGTCGGTCTGGCCGGTGATTCCGCCGCCGCCGCGCCAGCCGCCCACCAGATGGATGAGCCCGTCGATTCCGCTGTAGGTCTCCTGCAAATCCCGGGACAGCGCATCCACGTCACCGGGGTTGGACAGGTCGCAGGTGCGCAGGTCTGCGTCGAGCAGGTCTGCGAGGGTGTTTTCCAGTCGGGCCGCATCGCGGCCCACCGCCACCACCTTCGCTCCGGCGGCTTCCAGCGCCCGGCACACTGCGGTGCCGGAGGGGGAGGCGGCGCCGGCCACGAGGACGGTCCGCCCGCGGACGGACAGCGGCGTTGCGGATGATCGTGCGGCCGGCTCAGTGTTCATTTACTTCGAACTCCCTGTGATTCCCGAAGTGGACTCGATGACCGGGCCCATTTTTTTGGACAGCGCTTCGTAGAACATGGACAGCGGAAATTCGTCGTCCAGCACCTGGTCCGTCAGCCCGCGCGGCGGACCGTCCAGCGGCAGGGCCTCCGGACCCTTGGCCCAGACCGACGCCGGGTTGGGCGTCAGTGTCGCCGAGACCAGATCATAGGCCGCGAACCAGTGGGCGGTCTTCGGCCGGTCAATGGAGCGCCAGTACAGGTCCTCGATGTTCGCGCCCAGGCGGATGACGACGTCGGCCGCGTCGTCCCAGTCGATGCTCAGCTTGCCGTCGGTCCAGTGCAGGACATGGTTCTGGTGCATCCAGGCGAACAGCAGCTGGCCGCCGAGGCCGTCATAGTTGCGCACCCGGCTGCCCGTAATGGCGAACCGGAAGATCCGGTCAAAGATCACTGCGTACTGGACCAGCGTGGCATGTTTGCGGGCTTCGGGGGAAGCGTCCTCGTCCTTTTCAATCTTCACGGCTTCGCGGAAGGCGGTGAGGTCGCAGCGCAGTTCCTCGAGGGAGTACAGGAAGTACGGCATGCGCTGCTTGATCATGAACGGATCGAAGGGCAGGTCTCCGCGCATGTGTGTGCGGTCGTGGATGAGGTCCCACATGACAAAGGTTTCCTCGGTGAGGTGCTGGTCGTCGAGCAGAGCTGCCGCGTCCTCGGGCAGTTGCAGCGAGGTGATCTCGGCGGCGGCCCGCAGCACCCGGCGGAAGCGTGCGGCTTCGCGGTCGGCAAAGATGGCGCCCCAGGTGAAGGTGGGGGTTTCGCGGACGGCCACGGACTCGGGGAACAGCACCGCGGAGTTGGTGTCGTAGCCCGGGGTGAAGTCCAGGAAGCGGATGGGGACGAAGAGCTTGTTGGAGTACTCGCCGGCTTCGAGTTCACCAATGAAGTCCGGCCAGACAACCTCGATCAAGACTGCTTCCACGTAGCGGTTGGTGGAGCCGTTCTGCGTGTACATGGGGAAGAGCACCAGATGCTGCAGTCCGTCGGTGCGGTCCAGCTGCGGGGAGAATGCGAGCAGGGAATCCAGGAAATCCGGTTCGCCCAGGCCGTCGGCGACCCAGCGCTGCAGGTCCTGAACCACCAGGCGGAGGTATTCGGCGTCGTGCTCAAAGGCCGGTGCCAGGGCGGTGACGGCGGCAGCGATAGTGTCGATCAGCTCTTCGGCGGCGCTCTTGTTTTCCGCGTCGACCGAACCGTTCTTGTTCTGCAGCGGCTGCAGATCGGTGGCGGCCTGCTTCAGGGCCCGCCAGGCTTCGGAATCCACCGGATTGCCGTCCGCAGTCACGTCGTCGAAGCGGGTGCGGGGGAGCGAGGGGAACGCGTGAAGAGACATGGCGGCGACCTTCCGGAAGATGCCGCCCCGAAAGCAGGGAAGCGGCAGGTGGTGTGTTGGGTCGAGCATACTCACGAAAAACTAATACTTACTATGAATCCCGTCTGTCATTAGGGTTTCTTATGCTCGGTCCACTGCCGTGCCTGAGGAGCGTTACTGGTTGTGGTGATGTGCGGCTTTAGAGTTTCGGCGCTGCTGCCTCTGCCTCTGCTCTTGCCAGTCGGAGGCTGCGGGTGGTCCCCCGGTGACAGGTCCAAGGGACTCGCCGAAGTCGTCAGGACTGCCGGTCAGCGTTCTGCACAACAACGAGTTCAGCGGCACGTGTTGCCTTTTTGGCAGCAAACAGAACCATTGCGAAAACGGCCAGGGAGCCGCCAATAGCTATTCTGGAAGCGGTTTCATCCGACACATTCAGTGCCAGGATCAGAATTCCGCAGGCGGCAATGATCCCCGCAGCGGCATGGGTCGGCCATCGTGCTGCACGGTGTCCGGCAAGCCATGCTTCGGGTGAATGGGTCACATATCCGACCCGGATGCCCACGAAGGGATTCATGCCGAGCCTGCCCCGGGCTGTTGCTTCGGCTGCCCACGAGATCGCTATTCCTGCTGCCATTAAAAAGACTCCTATAAACCCCATGGCGTCAGCCTAACGGGTGGTTCGCGCGGTTTACTGCCAGAGGCTGCGCAGATGGGTGATCCCGAAGCCGCGGCTTCGAAGATTGGCGCTGCTTGCCGAGCCGGCGGCGGCGGTAACCACGGTGAGGTCGCTGACGGCCGCGGCGTCCCCCAGACGGCGGTGGATGAGGGCGGACTGGCAGCCCCGGCGTCGAAAAGCAGGCAGAGTTGCGGCACCGACAAAGAGGCTCAGGCCGCCGTGGACAAACAGGGCTGCGGCGGCTGCGGGCCGGCCGTCGACCGTGGCGAGGTAGCGGCGCAGCCCCGGTGTGCCGTGTTCCCGGGCAAAGACGTCACGGGCGGTGCCGGAGCTGGAAGCCATTCCATACCCCTGGAACAGGATGTCCAGGTAGTGGCTGTTGTCCCGGCCAACCTCATCTACCTGCACCCCCGGCGGCAGGGCCGGCACTCCTGTGCGGGGCCGGGCGTGGAGGGTGGCAGTGCCGGCCGCGGGTGACAGCCCCCTTGCCCCCAGTCGTGACCGCAGCTCTGCAGTGTCATCTCCAGCCCAAATCTCCAGGCGCGGACGCTGCCCGGTCTCGGAATAGAAAGCGGTGATGTCATCAAGCCGGTGGATATCGTCCAGACTCAGTCCGCGCGCCTTGTTGTACGGTGCGGCATCAGGCAATGCGGGCAGTCGCGTTGCGGCAACCCGCCCAAACCGGCGGAACGAGGTTCCGGGATAGACCGCTGCGGCGGCCTGATAGTCCAGCTCAGCCTTGGCGGTGAGAATCGACTCGGCGGCTGCTGCCAGGGAGCCCGTCATCTCTTTCCCCGCACCGGGCCGGGTCAGTCGGGACGGACGGCGGTCAGGCAGAACGGATGTCCGGCGGGATCGAGCAGGACACGCCACTGTTCCGGTGCCGGCTGGTGCTCAGCGGGCACCGCACCCAGAGCTGCGGCGGCCTCGGCTGCGGCTGAAAGGTCCTCCACGGCTACGTCCAGATGCATCTGCTGGTGCTGGTCGCCCTCGGGCCAGGACGGCGCAACATAGGTGTCAACGCGCATCAGGGTTAGCATCGGACCGCCTCCGGCCAGAGCGACGACTCCGCGGTCGGGTGTCGCAAACGCTTCTTTAAGTCCCAGAAGACGGGAATAGAAATCCGCCAGCAGGTCCGGATCCGGGCAGTCAAGGGAAATGGACGCAAGCTGTCCAACGCGTTCGGTCATAGCCCTAAACCTACAGCCTCACGCACTTACCCTCATTTCCGCTGTGGTCCAGAAGCACGCCTTTTCCGCCGAACCGCACAGTCATGAGGAGTACAGTGGGCGAAACTTATCGATGAATTGTCAAGAAAGCGCACCACCATTTACAGGAGCTGAAACAATGTTGTTGACCTATACCGGCGTCAGTATTTCCGCCGAATCCATCAATGTGGTCACGCAGGGGCTGAGGGGCTGGACGGTTACGATCTTCCTTGCACTGTATTTGGCACTGGTGATCGGTGCCCTGATCAGCATCTCGAAAAGCAGACACGCTACGCCGACGGTAAAAGCTATCTGGTTTCTGATCGTCGTTGTGGCTCCGTTTCTTGGCTCGCTCCTGTGGTTCACCCTCGGAAAGCCCAAAGCACCCCGCCGCTCAGAGAGCAGCGCAGACCACTGACCCCGGCTTGAACGATAGAGGCAGTGAAGCTCCCGCATCGGTGACCAGCTAAGCAGTGGCTCCGGCGGTCCCTGACGGTCCGCTGGCAATCCGCCAGACCCGTGAGCCCAGCAGAAAGCTGATCGCCGCAATCCCGCCGGGAACCATCAGCCAGCCCCAGCTGCTGGTCCATCCGATGCCCACCGCGTCCGGGGAGGAGAAGGCTTCAACGTCCACGAACAGGAACGTCGCGTGTGCCTGCGCCGGTGCGTTGTAGTCGACGGCTGCCAGCATTCCGAAGGTGAACAGCACAAACGAGGTCCAGTAAACGAACAGTGCCAGTCCTGCAATAACAGCGCCGATAGACCACAGGGGACGGTCAGGACTCTCTTCCGCATACTGGCGGGCCAGGATCCTCGGGGCTCCCAAATCGAAGAGCGCCGCTGTGGTGTCCCTGGGGTCGCTGGCGAGGTCCCGGCGTAGATCCCGGAGAGCGGCTTTGCGTTCCCGGCCGGGCAGCAGGCCCTCAAGATGCCAGTCCAGACGCGTGAGGTACCAGTCCGTGCGCAACCGGTCGCGAAGGGAACGGGTAGGCGATCCTGCATAACTGCTGTCAGTCATTGCGCTCCTTGTCGGTGGCGGCGCGGACGGCGGCCGACACGACGCGCCACTGCTCCTTCGCCGATGCTTGCGCGGCTTCGCCTGCCGGTGTGAGTGCGAAGTATTTCCGGGGCGGCCCATTGGTTGACGCAACCATTCTGGTCCTGACCAGGTTGTCCCGCTCCAACCGGCTGAGCAGCGGGTAGACCAGCCCCGTGGTCACCTCCAGCCCCAGTGCCGCTAGCCGTTCGGTGAGCTGGTAACCGTAGGATTCCTCCTCGCCGATCAGTGTGAGGGCCAGCAGTGGCAGGACTGCGCGGACCATCTGCGCATCCTGCTGAGCCTGTATTCGGGACATACTAGTAATAGATCACTAATAGTGCCCCGCCACAAGGGCGGTCGGCAGCACTATCTGCCGTCCGGCCTCCGGGGAAGCGGGCCGAGTCCTGGCCGGGGAAGCGGCCGGGGCGGTTGCGGCCAAAACACCGTCCCCAGCACCAGCATGAATCCGGCACCCATCATCATGAGGGCTCCAACCGTGAGGTTGGCGTCGAGAAGGGTCACGGGACAGCCTGCCGCGGAATCGTCGTCGGGGCAGGACCTCCAGGGCTGGAGGATCATCAGAACAGAAAACGCTAATCCGAAGCCCGCAAGCAGCCAGCCGGCAACACTCCAGGTCTTGTGTTTCCGCAGGCGATTCATATCGGTGATCACAGCATGAACGGCGGCACCAGGACGCTGAACACGCCCAGGAGTCGTCAGGTTTCCCTGTTCTTCTCCGGAGCCGCGGGGCGAACCCCGCTAAGGCTTAGTATCCGCGGCTGTTCGGAGACTCCGTGCCGATAACCGTCAGCGATACCTCGGGATGGTTTTTCTCCACCCGCTTGAGTGCCCAGACATCGTTGAACAGGGCAAGGTAGGCCCCGTCGGTGCGCTGAAGTACTTCGGCGCCGTGCACGTTGGCCAGGACCTCGGCGGCATCCGGAGTGGTGAGCCGGGCCAGTGAGTAGGACAGCTGCTCGTAGCGCATCGGCGCGTTGAAGTCCTGCGTCATGCGGTCCTCGACCACTTCGAACTGCATGGGCCCGACGGCGGCCAGCACCGGAGCCTGGTCACCGCGCCGGTCCGAGCGCAGCACCTGGATGATGCCTTCGTGCTCAAGCTGGTCGATGCCGCGGCGGAACTGCTTGTAGCGGCTGGGGTCCTTGGAGCGGGCCACGCGGAAGTGTTCCGGGCTGAAGAACGGAATCGGGGGGAACTCCACCGGCGCCTCCACGTACAGGCTGTCGCCCACGCGGAGCGCGGAAGCGTTCACCAGCCCGACGACGTCGCCGGGCCAAGCCTGGTCGATGACCTCGCGTTCGCGGCCGAAGAGGTGCTGGGCGTACTTGGTGGCAAAGGTCTTGCCGGTATTGGAGTGCGTGACAACCATGCCGCGTTCGAACACGCCGGAGCAGACCCGGATGAAGGCGACGTGGTCTCGGTGCGCCTTGTTCATGCCGGCCTGCACCTTGAAGACGAAACCGGAGAACGGTGCATCCACGGGACGCAGCTCGCCTTCCTTGTCCTCGCGCGGTCCGGCCGACGGCGCCAGGTCCACCAGGGCGTCCAGGATCTGCTTCACGCCGAAGTTCAGTGCGGCGGAGGAGAACAGGATGGGGGTGGCCTTGGCGTTGAGGAAGGCATCGCGGTCAAACTCGCGGCCGTCGATGACCAGCTCGGCTTCGCCCAGGGAGTCCTCCCAGACGTCACCTTCGGCAGCGAGGGCTTCCTCGGGGGTGAAGTGGTCCTCCTTGGCCAGGGAAGCGCCGGAGTTCTGCCGTTCGAACTTTACGTATTCGTCCTTCTTCAGGTCCCAGACGCCGCGGAAGTCTCCGGCGATGCCCACGGCCCAGGTCAGCGGCATGGGGGTGAGACCTGTGCGCTCAGTGATTTCGTCCATCAGCGCCAGGGGATCCAGCCCGGGGCGGTCCCACTTGTTGATCACGGTGATGATGGGGAGGTTGCGGGCGCGGCACACCTCGAACAGCTTCATGGTCTGTGTTTCCAGGCCCTTGGCCGCGTCCACGAGCATGACCGCGCAGTCGACGGCGGCAAGGACGCGGTAGGTGTCCTCCGAGAAGTCGGCGTGGCCCGGAGTGTCGAGCAGGTTGATGACCGTGTCCCGGTACGCAAACTGCAGTGCCGTGGAGCTGATGGAGATGCCGCGGTCCTTTTCCATCTGCATCCAGTCGGAAACCGTCTCGCGGCGGTTTTCCTTGCCGTTGGTGGCGCCTGCCGTACCGATGACGCGGGCGTGCAGGGCCAGGGCCTCGGTCAGTGTGGACTTACCGGCGTCGGGGTGCGAGATCACCGCAAAGGTGCGGCGGCGGGAGGACTCGCGGGCAATTGCCGCAGTCGCTTTGCCGGCCGGACTGGTGGTGGCGCTGACGGTGGGCTGAACCTGTAAGGACACTCCGCTGCTTTCACGTGTGGTGGGATGCGGCCGCAGGGCTGGGCACTCGCGGCTGTGCTGCCAGCAATGACAGCCTTTCCATTCTAGCCGTTCGGCGCAGGCTCTTTGGACGGTGCAGCCATGTTCCGGGGCGTTCCGGCGGTACCCCGCCTGCTCCTCACCGCCAGGGGCAGCACTGCCAGCACGCAGAGTGCGCCCATGGCGAAAATCATGGCGCGGTAGTCGACTAGGCCGATCAGGGCAGCCGCAATCATCGACGCACCAACCTGCGGCACATTCATGATCACCTGGGTGGCGGCTGACGTGCGTCCCTGCATCCCGGGCGGTGTTTCCGTCTGCCGGAGAGTGATGAAGGCGATCGCCACCCATGAGACGCTGACACCGGTCAGCGCTGCGCCTCCCACAATCAGGGCCAGGGAGGAGAGGGCGGTGGTCAGCAATCCGGCGGCCAGTAGGAGAACGCCTGCAGCGATGGTGACGGGGATGCCGAACCGTCGGATGACCATGCTTGCGGTGATCCCGCCGGCCACAGCCATGACTCCCTGGAATCCCAGCAGCACACTCACGAACTCCGGCGGGCGTCCGAGCCCCTGCTCCACCGTGGCGAAGATGGTGACGTTCAGGATGCCGGTGGCTCCGATGGCGATTCCCAGGGTCAGCAACGCCCGGCGCAGCAGGGGGTGCGTGGCCAGAAAGCGGAATCCCGCCGTCGTGCTCTGCCAGAAGGACTCTTCCGGGTCCATCTCGTGCATGCTTTCCTTCAGCTTTAGTGTGGCGAGTACGGCTGCAGCAGTGAGGAAGCAGGCAACCGTCAGCAGCACGACCGAGTCCATGCCCCACAGCGCGAGCATCCCGGCTCCCAGCAGCGGCGACGCGATGCGCAGGCCCTGGTCGATGCTGCTGAGGATGCCGTTGGCGGGTGCCAGGAGCCGGTCGGGCAGCAGATCACGCAGCAGTCCCGACTGCGCTGCTGCCGTGATGTAAGCGGTATTCGCGTAAACGACGATCACCGCGTAAACGATCCACAGCCCCTGGACATCGCGCACCAGCAGCAGCGCCAGCACCACCACTGCGGCGCAGATGTTGTTGATGATGACCAGGGGCCGGCGCCGGTACCGGTCCGCCAGACGGCCCGTGAAAGGTGCCAGCAGGGCAGGCAGTCCGAGTGCGGCAAACACCATGCCGGCGGCGGCATCGCTGCCGGTCAGCTGCTTGACCCAGATGGCGGCCGTAAGGAACAGGACGGAGTCACCAAAATTGGAGAAGACCCAGCCCAAGGCCAGCCGGCGGAAGGCCGGCACCTTTAGTACGTCGCGGTTGGTGCCGACGTCGTTGGTCCCGTCCCTGCCGGCGCTCATGGCCGCTGCTCCGGTTCAACATTGACGACGGCGAAGAGCCGGGCCGCGACAGCTCCCTGGGGGCGCCGCTCGGGGTTTTCCCGGCGTCCGTCAAAGCGTTCCGTGAGTTTCCAGAGCTCCTCCCGGAACTCCATGATCTCCTCGTGCGTGGCGTAGAAACCGACGCCGAGGACGGTGGAGACATTGACATCCTCCGGCGGAAGTTCCGGTGCCCGCCGGAGCCAGGACTGGATCCGCTGCAGTTGCCGATCCGCCTCGAGGGAAGCAGTAGCGGCGACGGCGTGCACAGAGCCTGCCAGATCGGGATCAATGCCCTGCGAGCGGTTGCGGGACACGACCTTCCACGGTTTCTCCCGTCCCGGCTGCCTGACCTGCTCGATATAGCCGTGCTTGGCGAGCGTGCGCAAGTGGTAGGAGCAGCTGGCCACTGATGCACCGATGGCTGCGGCGCATTCAGTGGCGGTGGCACTCCCGGCGTCGTCGAGATAGTCCAGCAGCTCCAGCCGGACGGGATGGGCGAGTGCCCGGATCCGGACCGGATCGGTGACCGCTTGTTCGCCCGGATAGCCGGGGGAGGCACGGTATTCCCTGCGGGCGGCGGCTGCTGCGTCCTGTTCGGAGTCCATGCCGGGAAGCGTAGGCAGTAAAGAGATGTTTAGCAAGAGTCCTTTATAAAGAAAGCTTGTTAGACCGCTGCACCCTCGCGTGCAGCGTCATCGTGATGCTGCGGCACCTGATCCAGGAGACGCGACACGTTGCGCGTGGTGTGGCGACGTCGTCGGTAAGGCTGCACAGGTGTGTGTCGCACCGGTTCATAAACTGCCGGCATTCAGGGGCGTGTTCCCTGCTCACGACGGGCGTCAGGGGCGGGCCGCCACGCGGTGCGGCGCCTCATACCGGTGGTCTGGTGCCGTCGTCGTCCTCATCGCCTAGTGTGGTTTCCGACACCATCGGCCCGGGCGCCCGCACGGGTTCCGGCTCCCGCCTTCCATTGACGAAAGGCCTTTTCCCATGGCTGAAGCATTCATTATTGACGCGGTACGCACGCCGGTTGGCCGGCGCAAGGGCGGACTCAGCAGCATCCATCCGGCCGACATGGCAGCACACGTTATTGCTGAAACGGTGCGCCGCACCGGCATCGACTCCGCTGAGTTCGACGAGGTCATTCTCGGTGCCATTGACCAGGTGGGACCGCAGGCCATGGATATTGCCCGCACTGCGTGGCTGGCTGCCGGTCTGTCCGAGCGCGTGCCGGGAACCACTGTGGAACGCCAGTGCGGGTCCGGGCAGCAGGCCGTGTCCTATGCAGCGCAGGCCGTCATGAGCGGAACCAGCGACCTGGTGCTGGCCGGCGGAGTGCAGAGCATGTCCTCCATCCCGATCGGATACGCGAATACTGCGGCAGCGGAGCTGGGCTTCCCTGACCCCTTCACCGGATCAACGGGATGGGCCGAGCGGTATGGGGACCAGTTGGTCTCGCAGTTCATCGGCGCCGAAATGATGGTCGACAAGTGGGGCCTGACCCGCAGCGAGATGGAGGACTTCGCCGTCGAATCCCATGTGCGTGCCCTCGCCGCCCAGGCTGAGGGAAGGTTTGACCGGGAGATTCTGCCGTTCAACGGCATCAGCGCCGATGAGGGGCCGCGGGAGCCCAACCGCGCCAAGATCGAGTCCCTGGCACCCCTGTCCGAGGGCGGCCGCCTGACAGCTGCGACGTCGTCGCAGATTTCCGATGCCGCCGCAGTGCTGCTGCTCGCCTCTGAGGATGCCGTGCGGCGCTACGGACTGAAGCCGCGGGCGCGCATCCATTCGATTTCGGCCCGCGGGGACGATCCCATCATGATGCTCAGCGCTCCCATCGAGGCCACACGCCATGCGCTGGGGCGCACGGGCATGAGCCTGGATGAGATTGACCTGCTCGAAATCAATGAGGCCTTCGCCTCGGTGGTGCTGGCCTGGCAGCGGGAACTCGACGTCGACATGGACAAGGTGAACGTCAACGGCGGCGGCATTTCGCTGGGCCACCCCATTGGTGCCACCGGCGCTCGCATCATGACCACTCTGCTGCACGAACTGGAGCGCACCGGCGGCCGCTACGGCTTGCAGACCATGTGCGAGGGCGGCGGGCAGGCGAACGTCACGATCATCGAGCGGCTCGACGAGGGATTCCGGCTCTAGTCGCTGCGCCCGGAGAGCGACGCAGCAGCCGGTCCGCCAGACCTGCCGCTGCGGCGCCTCCGGCGTAAGCGGGAAAGTCCCACGGATTGAACGTAGTGCCGAACACCAGGCGAAGAGGTGGCCATTGTCCGGCCCACTGGGCTGGCCACGGGGTGAGCTGAAACAGTTCGATCGCTGAACAAAGTGCGACGGCGGCAGCGGCCACCGCGGTGCAGCGGGTCCGGGGCGCCGCAAAAGCCAGCAGCAGATACAGGAGCACCGCGTACAGGACGCCTCCTGCCGCGTCTCCGGCCATGCCCGCCAGTCCGGTCCGGGCCCACAACCCCCCAGCTATTGCGGCTACCGCAGCGGAGGCGAGCCCGGTACGGCGCAGCAGGACGGGGTGCCCCCGGACGGGGTGCTGCACCGAAGGTTTTAGCCGGTGTCGCGGTGCTCGGGGAGGGCGGGGAGCGCGGGACTGGGACAGCTGGGGCGGCGGCATGCCCGCAGGTTATCCCACCGGCGCCATTCTGTGCGCTTCCGTCTCACCTGTGGCTGTAGGGTGTCCCGGTAAAGGCATGGCAACCAGTTGTTCAGCCGGTACCTCCCGGCACGGAAAGGCAGAGATCATGACTACCTGGCTCATCACCGGATGCTCGACAGGACTCGGACGCGCCCTGGCGGAAGCCGTCCTGGCACGCGGGGACAACGCGGTTGTGACCGCCCGCGATCCGTCCACGGTCCAGGACCTCGCGGAGCACTATCCGGAGACGGCACTGCCCCTCGCCCTTGATGTCACCGATGCCGGCCAGATCCAGTCGGCGGTCGCCGGAGGGACGGAGAGATTCGGCGGGATTGACGTTGTGGTGAACAACGCCGGCTACGGATACCGGGCGGCCGTCGAGGAGGGCGACGACGCCGATGTGCGCACTCTGTTTGACACTCACTTTTTCGGGTCCGTGGACCTGGTCAAGGCAGTCCTTCCGCAGATGAGGGCGCGCCGGTCGGGCACCATCGTGAACCTGTCCTCCATCGGGGCAACAATGACCCCGGCCGGTTCCGGTTATTACGCAGCAGTGAAGTCTGCGGTTGAAGGTCTCACCGGGTCGCTGCGCAAGGAACTCGAGCCCCTCGGCATCACCGCGATGGTTGTGGAGCCGGGCGGGTTCAGGACCGACTTCTCCGGGCGCTCCCTCCGCCAGTCGGCGGCAGCCATCCCGGATTATGCCGACACTGCCGGAAAACGCCGCAAGGAAAACGACACGACCCACGGCACCCAGCCCGGCGACCCGGCCAAAGCCGCCGCAGCCATCATTGCTGCGGTGGAAGCAGCCGATACTCCGGAAATGCTCGTCCTCGGTGCCGACGCCACCGCCACTTATGCCAACGTCCTGCAGGAACGGCTCGCTTCTTTGGAGAAATGGCGTGCCGTGAGCGAGAACACCGGCATCGACGCGTAGCCCCGGTTTCGCTGAGCGCCGGGTTCAGATGTACCACCGGCTTAGATGAGACCGGCCGACCAGCGCAGCCGCAGGCTTTCCTCCAGTTCCTGCTCGGCGACCTTCCGCTCAATCCCGTCCAGCTGCTCCTGAAGCAGCGGAATCCACCTGTTCTCCACTGCGCGCTGCCGGGTGCGGGTTGCCTCGAGCTCCTTTGAGACCAGCAACAGTGCCCGCGCGGCGCTCGCCGCTGCGACTGCGGCTTCGAGTGCCCTCCGGTGCGTGGCTGCCGTATAGGCGAGCGCCGAGCTTCCTCCTGCCGGAGAAGCCGCAGGCAGTACGCACTGCGATCCTTCGGGGTAGGAGATACCCATTGCTCCGCCCCACTGCACCTGCACGACGGCGGCTTCCACGGGTGCCGCTGCGCTGATCCGGTCTTCCCCGTCCAAGCCGGCACTGCGCTGCAGCCACACTGCAGCCGCCTCTGCCTGCTCCTCCCATGCTCGGCGTGCGGTGTCGGCCCTCTCCTGCAGCCCCTCGATGGCACGCTGCAGAATGCGCTGCTTGCGGTCCAGCAGTTCGGCACCGCGCGTAGCGGTTTCCAGCCGGCGCTCGACATCGGCCCGATCAGCACGGTTCCCGCCACTCCTGAACCCGCTCACAGCCGCGCCCCGTTCATCAAGGCGACCCGCTCCTGAATCCGCTCACAGCCGCGCCCCGCCGATCGGACCGGGAAGATACTTGTCCAGGAACTTCGCGGAGAGCATGGTCAGCTCCCTCCGCGGCAGCAGCGACAGGGCCTGCCAGGCGAGATCCATGGTTTTGTCAAAGGTCCGCAGCTCATCACGTCCCTGGTTCAGCAGGTCCCGTTCCACCACGGACCGGAATTCGATGTAGGCGTTGTCTGTCTCGCTCAGCGCTGCCGCCCCCACCAGTTCGGCCAGTTCCGCTGCTGAGCGTGCCCGGGCCATCGCGGAGAGAATCTGTGCCGCTACATCCAAATGGTCTTCCCTGGTGCGGCCCTTCCCGGCTCCGCTGCGCATCAGGCGGGACAGCGAGGAGAGGACGTCCACCGGGGGATAGATGCCCCGCGCGTCGACGTCCGCATCCAGCACCACCTGTCCCTCGGTAATGTAACCGGTCAGGTCCGGCACAGGATGGGTGATGTCCCCGGCCGGCATGGTCAGCACGGGCACGATCGTCACCGAGCCCTCCCGGTCCCGGACCCGTCCGCACCGTTCATAGAGTCCGGCCAGATCACTGTAGAGATAGCCGGGGTAGCCGCGGCGGGCCGGAATCTCCCGCCGGGCCGCGGACACTTCGCGCACTGCCTCCGCGTAGCTGGTCATGTCCGACATCACCACCAGGACATCCGATCCCTCGTCATAGGCCAGGGACTCGGCGACGGTGAGGGCAATCCGCGGCGTGAGGATGCGTTCGATCACCGGATCATCAGCGGCGTTGAGCAGCAGCACCAGCTCACCCGCGGCGGAGCGCTCCTCCAGCCGGTCGCGGATATAGGCAATGTCAGCGTGGGTCATCCCCATGGCCGCAAAAACAACCCGGAACGCCCGGCCCGACGACGTCGTGGCCTGGGCGGCGATCTGCGTGGCCAGGGTCAGATGCGGCAGGCCCGGAACGGAGAAGATCGGAAGTTTCTGTCCGCGCACCAGCGTGGTCAGGGCGTCGACGGCGGAGATCCCGGTGATCACCGGATCCTGCGGGGGTTCGCGGTAGACCGGATTCAGCGGCCAGCCGCCCACCGGCGCTGTCTTCCCCGCCGTGACGGGAGGACCGCCGTCGAGCGGTTCACCGCGTCCGTTGCAAACCCTTCCAAGCCAGCCAAGTCCGGTAGGCACCGCCAGCGGACGTCCCTGGAACCGGACCTCGATCCCGCCCAGCGACATTCCTCCGGTGCCCTCGAGGACCTGCAGCGTGACTTCGTCTCCGTCCACCTCCAGGACCAGCCCGTGCCGGTCCCGCTGTCCGGCCACGCCCACGGTGGCGAACTCGTCCCAGCCCACTCCCTCCGCGTCGCCGAGAACCAGCAGGGGACCGCGCAGTTCGCGTACTCCGCTGTAGCCGACCCGGGGTACGGAGCCGGCCCGCTGGCCCGTGTCCGCCGCGGGATCCGTGCCGGCGCTGTGGTTGTCGCCGCTGTTCACGCGGACCGCCTTTCCGTTTGCGAGCCGGTGTCGTCGGGCGCCGCGCCGAGCTGCTGCAGCCGGCGCAGGAAGTCCCGTCCGCGGACAAGGACGCCTTCAGCGTCGGTGGGACCCGTGTCCTCCCGCAGCCGCAGCACCGGGGTGAAGTCGAAGCGTTCGACGTCGGCTGGCGGCACACCGCGTTCCACCAGCGCCTGGCACGCATCCACGACCTCCAGGACCGTCTGCAGCAGGGCTGCGCCCTTCTCCCCGGAGCTGTAGCCGTCGTTGGGGCTGAGCGCGTTCTGCAGCAGGACGCCGTCGCGCACCAGGCGTCCGCCCAGCAGCACCATCTGCTCATGCCCGGGAAGGGAAGCGGTCCCGATAATTTCTGCCAGGGCGGTCAGGCGGTCCGCTTCGGACAGCAGCAGGGAGGCCGAAGCGCGGCGCTGGGCCCACAACGGATCTCCGTGGGCAGAATGCCACCGGCCGAGGGCCTCGGCGTCCCGGGAAAAGGAACCGCGCCAGCTGACGGCCGGATAGTGGCGGGAGTAGGCCAGATCGCGGTCAAGGACCCAGAGGGATCGCACAAAGCGCTGGGTGTCGGTAGTGACCGGTTCGCTCATATCGCCCCCGGGGGGAGAGACCGCGCCAATCACGGTGACCGACGCCGTCGCACCGCCGAGGGTGCGCACCCGCGCCGCACGTTCGTAGAAGGCAGCGAGCTCGCTGGCCAGGGAGGCCGGGTAGCCCTCCTCGGCCGGAAGATCTCCGTTGCGGTTGGCGAACTCGCGCAGCGCTTCGGCCCACCGGGAGGTCGAGTCGGCAATGACGACGGCGTCATAGCCCATGTCCCGGAAGAACTCCGCAACGGTGACACCGGTGGCGATGGACGCTTCCCGGGCCATCATCGGCATGTTGGAAGTATTCGCAATGATCACCGTCCGGTCGATCAGCTTGCCGCCGGTCCGGGGATCATCCAGCCCGGATAAGCCGTCCAGCACGTCCGCCATCTCGTTGCCGCGCTCGCCGCAGCCCACATAGACAATGACGTCGGCGTCGGACCACTTGGCAATCTGCTGGAGCGTCAGGGTCTTGCCGGTGCCGAACCCGCCCGGAACAGCCGCTGCAGAACCGCGTGGGAGCGGGAAGAGCAGATCCAGGACTCGCTGTCCGGTGTTGAGCGGAATCGTGTCGGTCAGGCGCTCGCCGAAGGGCCGGGGCCGGTGGACCGGCCACTGCTGCGCCAGCGGAACGTCCTTCCCGCCCACCCGTGCCACCGGATCCAGCGGATGCACGGGACCGTTTGCCAGCCACTGGACCTCGCCGTCAATGTCCGGCGGCACCATCACCCGGAACTCGACAGTTCCTGCTTCCGGAACAGTGCCGAGGACCTGGCCCGCCTGCACGGTGTCGCCCACGGAGACCGACGGCGTAAACCCCCACGCCGTGTTCAGGACGGACGGGTCCTCGGTGGAGGACATCCGGTCCTGTGCCAGCCACAGGGGAGCGGAGGAGAGCGGGCGGAGCAGTCCGTCAAACACGGCCCCCAGCAGTCCCGGACCCAGCAGTCCCGACAGCTGGTGCCCGGTGCGTTCCACTGCATCGCCGGCCTTTAGCCCGCCGGTGTACTCATAGGCCTGCAGAGTGGCGTCCGCACCGTTGACGGCCACCGCCTGCGCGGAAATCCGGTCCGGCCCCACTGCCACGACCTCCAGCATGGACAGCCCGGGCAATCCGGTGATTTCGACCAGGGGGCCGCTGACGCGGGTGATGGTGCCGGTTTCCCCGCCGGAGATGCCGTTGCCGTCCGTGCTCACGGTGCCGCCGGAGCTGGCGGTGCTGCCTGCCGATCCGCCTGCCGATCCGCGTTGTGACGTTAGGCGTCCTCCCATAACCGCTGCACCTCCCCGGCATGCTGTTCCAGCGCCTGTTCAGCCAGGGCAGGCAGGGACAGGTCCAGATGCCGCGATCCGGCCACTGCTGTTACGCCGCCCTTATAGCTTTCCGTCACGGAGGCCATCGGTCCCAGGAGCGCGTCGGCACGTTCGGTGAGCCGCCGGAGGATCTGCGGATAGCGCGGGTCGCTGCGCAGGTCCCGGGCGCGCATTTGAACCTGCCGGACCAGCTCGGACCGCAACGCCTCCTGCTGCGCCAGCACCGTGCGGCGTGCTTCCCGGCGGACCCGCGCCGACCGCCCGGCCGCTTCCGTACGTGCTGCCTCGGCACCCTGCCGGGCCGCCGTTGCCCGGATGTCCTCGGCCTCTGCCCGGGCCGCGGAAACGAGCGCTTCGGCCTGCCGGCGGGCGTCCTCCGCCCGGCGGCCGGCCTCGGTTTCCGCTTGCCGGCGCAGTGCATACCGCACCGGTTCGAGGGCGGCATCGGATCCGGCGGGTAGTCTGCTCATCAGGGCAGCACCACCGTCAGGGGCGATGCCGGGTCCGCGGTTTCAACGGTGAGCACGGCTGCGGCGGCAGGCGTCAGGACCACCGCGGCCACCGTGTCCGGCAGACCTGCCCAGGCCGCCCGCACCTGCGCCGGGCCTGTTGCCGGGTAAAGAACGGCACCGGCGAGCCGGAACCCGAGGAGCAGAGCCGGTTCGCCCAGCGCGGCCACTGATCCGGTCCTGCGGTCTGCTGCCCGGAAGCCGGGCGCTGGAACCGTGTCCGGGCTGCTCATGCTTGTCCGATGAGGATGATCGAGATGATCAGCCCGTAAATGGCGATGCCTTCGGCCAGCCCCACCACCACCATCGCTCGGCCGAAAATCTCCGGCCTTTCGCTCATGGCAGCCAACGCCGCGGACCCCGTGTAGGCCACGGCAATAGCGGCGCCGATGGAGGAACCCGCGACGGCGATGGCCGCTCCGATCAGTGCAGCACCACTGCTGTCGCTGCCTTCAGTGGCCGCTGCGACGGCGGTTGCCGCAGCTCCGCCGTCGCCCGCTCCCGCGCTTGCCGGTGCGGCGTTCAGGGCCGCGGCAAAGAGGGCCAGTGCACCGGCCATCAGGAGGGCGTTCAAACCGAGCAGCGCCTTGATGCCTGTGCGGCGGCTGCGGCGCATCAGCATCACGGCACCGCCGGCCAGCAGGACGGCGAGGAGGAGAACCAGCGGGAGGCCGGCGAGCCAGGGATTCATGGGAGATGCCTCTCAGCTGGGGCGGCGGTGGACAATTCCGGGGCAGCGGCCGGTGACAATCCCGTGTCGCCGCTGCCAGCGCCGGATTCGGGGTTCCAGGGCCGGAACCGTCTGCCTTCTTCCTGGAAAACGCGGGAAAACAGCTCGTAATACTCGAGCCGGAGCGCTTGAATTCCGGCAACCAGGCCTTCCAGCGCAAATGTCAGGGCATTGCCAACGAGGAAGACGACGACGGCGGCCACCACCCGCCAGCCCGGCTCCCACAACGCGGTGGTGGCCTGCCAGACCACCATCATGAGGGCGGCATGGGTGAGGCCAAAAGCCGCCAGCCGAGTGAAGGACACCAAGTTGGAGCCCAGCTGCACCACGCTGTCCACCAGTTCCACGCTCGCCTGCAGCCCGCCGGTGGCACCGCCGCCGGATTCGGCGAACAGTCCGATGAACATCAGCACGAGCGCCAGCAGCGCCACCACGCCGGCAACAACCAGGATCACCGGCTGCCCTGCCAGCAGCCCCCAGGCCAGCAGCCCCACGGCGGTGAACAGCAGGGCACCGGCCAGCCCGGATCTGGCATACAGGGCGTAGGCCCAGCCTCCCTCACGGACCCGGTTAATCGTGCCCAGGACGTAGGAGCCGGCCAGCAGGACGGCGCCCAGCACCAGTGCGGCAACCAGCAGCGGAATGGGTTCCTCCAGCGGTTCCAGCCACAGCACCGGCAGCACGCCGGTGGGACCGAAAAACTCGCCGTAAAGGACGCCGAAAAACACGGCGGCCAGTCCGGCGCCGGTGATGAACAGCCACGTCCGGCGGAACCGCTGCAGCCGGGGCAGGAACCGCAGCAGCAGACCGGCAACCACAAGCAGAGCTCCCTGTCCGGCGTCGCCGAACATCATTCCAAACATCACCACATACGCCACGCCGGCAATCCGGGCAGGATCCAGATCCGCGTACGGAACCGTGGTGTAGGTGTCCACAAGCAGCCGGGACAGCACCGGAACCTGCTTCCGCCGCGATTCATCTCCGGTAAGCAAAGTGGGCGGCTGCACGCCGCGGGGACGTCGGAGCGCGACGGCGGAGGCACCGAGCGGTTCCAGCTTTGCCTGCAGGCCGGGCAGCTGCTGGGAGGGCGACCAGCCCACCAGGGCCGCCACCGATCCGTGGACGACGGCGGCATCGGCAGCCCGTTCGATCTCTTCCGGTCCGGTGCCCGGCTCGTACGGCAGATCGAGTTCGACGGCGGAACTCCTCGCCACCTCGGCGAGCATGTCGTGCCGGGCGGTCAACGGTGCCACCAGGGCAATCCGCTCCATCCGCACCGGGCTTAGGCTCTCACGCCACGGCATCAAGCACCACGCTCGTTCCGGTCTGCACCGCGGCAGACGCCAGAGCCGCGCGGACGCGCCAGGCGTCGGCAGCCAGTACCGCCATGGCGCCCAGGACCACGTCAGGGCCGGGGAGCCCGGCACGCAGCAGGCTGAATCCGTCGCTTTCGATGCGCGCTGCCAGTGCCGCTTCGGCCCGCCACAGGCCGGCGGGGCGTTCCACTCCGTCCAGCGCCTGTGCGGCTGCCGGGGGAAGGGTGCTTCGCAGGGTTTCCAGGGCTGCAGTGTCCGAACTTGCTGCAGAGTCTGAACCTGCCGGGCCTGCAGGGCCTGCCGGTTCGGGGGTGTTTGCCGGCGCCGTTCCTGCGGGTCCCCTTGGTGCCGGGTTTCCAGGTGCCGGATATCCGGTCCCGGTCCAGGCGGTGCCCAGCAGGGGACGAAGCAGGGTGACCAGCCTCGGTGCCGGAGCAGCCCGGTCCACTACAACCGTCCGGGCAGCGATCAAAGCTGCTGCTCCTGCAGCCCAGGGCCTCACGGCTGCGGCCTCGGCGGTGAGGCGGCGGAGCCACACAGCGGTGAGAATGTCCGGAAGTGCTGTTTCCGTTCCCGGATCGCCCCAGGGCGAGGAGGCGAGTGCTGACCGCAGCTCTTCCTCCGTTGCCGTCGCCTGAAGCCGCGGCCAGGCCGTTGCCAACCCGCCGAGGTCGAACGCTCTGAAGGTTTCCGCCCCGGTACTGGTGCCTGTACTGGTGCCGGCGCCTGTGCCGGCGGAGGCGCCGGCTGTCAGCCCCGTTGCTGCCCCGGCGGCGTTCTCCCTGCCTGCGTGCTCCCGGCGGAGATGGAGATCCAGTGCAAGGATGTTGTCGACCTCGAAGGCGGCTGCAGCGGCCCGGACGAGGCGGGTTCCTCCGGCAGGCAGCCAGCCGGCCAGCACCCGCAGCTGCCAGAGGACCGTCCTGCGGGTGGCACGGTGTGCCTCCGACAGGGTCTGCACCGGCTGGAATTCCCGGCCGTGGGGTTCCCTGCCATGCAGCTCCCTGCCGTCAACCAGCTCCTTGCCGTAGACCGAGTCGGCGAGCTGCCCGAGAGCTGCCTGCAGCCCTGGCGCGCCTGCGATGTCGCGGCAGGTACCCGCACCGACCCGGCGCTGCGCCATGGAGCGGGCCCGCACTGATGCCGCCACCCAGTCCGATCTCATGGGTTCTTGTTCCCGAGAAGATCCTCCACCAGGTCCGCGACTATGGCTGCTGCAAGTTCCGGCACCCGGGATTCGCCCCGCTGTTTCAGTTCTGCTGCCTCGTCGGCCGCGTTTTGAAGCATCCGGGCGTCCGCTGCTTGAGTTGTGCTGGATACTTCTGCCGCGGCCCGTGCGCGCACGGCACCACTCTCCATCCGCGCCTGCTCAACCAGTGCTGCCGCCCGTGTCCGGGCGGAAGCCACCGTTTCTGCTGCCCGCTCCGAGGCATCCTCCATCAGCTCGTTGGACTCACGAATGGTGGGGTCCAGGGCCTCGAACACCGGTACAAGTTCGGCGTCCGGTCCCTGATCATCACCGGCCGGAACGCCGGCAGGACCTGCCGGGCCCGGCGATCCTACGGGCCGGAACCTGTCGAGCAGACTGTTGCGTGCCATCGAAGCACCTCCAGGGTAAGCAGTAGTGCCGGGTGCAGGGTCTCCGGCACCTAGCCGGGGTGCGGTGTTCCTAGCCGCCGGTGGCTTCGGCCTCGGACGCCTCACCGTGCTGCACAATGTCGCCGTCGGTAAACAGGATGCCGCGGGCTATCTCCCGCCACAGCGGCGTCCGGCGGAGCAGGAACTCCAGTTCCATGCTGAAGTGCTTGAACTCTTCGCCCAGCGAGTCGTGCATGATTGCGCGTGATTCGGCATCGGGTTCCACCGCCATGCGCTGGACATACCACCCGATCGCTTCAGCTTCTTCGCTTAAGCTGGCGCACATTCTGGCAAAGGTTCGCGTTTCTGCGGGAAGTTCGGATGGTGGCTCGTGATACTGCTCTGTGCCCATAGTGATCTCCTGGTGCGGCCGGCATTTCCGGGCCGATGCGGTCCGGATATCAAGCCGATACTTGGGCTGTGAAAGAACCCGGGATCTTGCAGCTCTTCCGCGTCGTCCCCCGTTATTCGAGGTTACGTTTGGCTCAGCGGGGACACAATGGGAGGTGCCGTACCCCCGCGGCCGGGCAGTAAAAAGGTCCGGATGCTCTCGCATCCGGACCTCAGTGGCCTGCTTTCCGGGAACTGCGTCCTGAGAACTGTTACCCGGTGCTGTCGACCCGGGCGCTACCTCAGCCCGGCGTATGCGGACGCGAAGTGCACCAGCGGATCCGCTTCGTCCTCCGCGGATGCCCGCCGTCCCATGGCCACCACTTCACCGACCACCAGCTGGTGAGTCGCCGCCGTCGTCACCGAAGTGGTGCGGACTTCGAACCAGGCGATGCACCCCTCGATCACTGCCGCCTCCGTGACGGGTCCCCGGCCGTAGTCCACCTGGCTGAGGAGTCCTTCCAGCGGCGAGCCGGGGCTGGCGAGCCAATTTGCCGTGCCGCGCTGGCGTGCGGAGAGCAGGCTCAACGCCCAGGTGCCGCTTTCCACCACTGCCTCCGCGATCCGTGATTCGGCATAGAGGCTGACCAAAAGTGTTGGCGGGTCGTAGGACACGGAGAGGAATCCGCTGACCGTGGCGGCGTAGTCCCGTCCCCGTAACCGGGTGGAGACCACCGCCACGCCGGACGCAATGTCGGCGCTGAGCAGGCGGTAGCTGTTAATAGCCTCTTCAGTGACCTCCGGGGCGGGGATGATTTCGCCGGGAAACACGCCGTGTTCCATGTACTCCTACTTGGTGCTGCCCGGCTGTGTGCCGCCGTCGTCAGAACTGCCATCGGCGGGAACCAGCTTCACGGAGATGGAGTTGATGCAGAACCGCTGGTCGGTGGGGGTATCAAAACCCTCGCCTTCGAACAGGTGCCCCATGTGCGAATCGCAGTTGGCGCAGCGGACCTCAATGCGGTCCATGCCCATGCTGCGGTCGTGGAGGTAACGCACCTTTCCTTCGGCCAGCGGGGCGAAGAAGGACGGCCAGCCGCAGTGCGAATCGAACTTCTCGCTGGAGGTGAACAGGTCGCTGCCGCAGGCCCGGCACTGGTACACGCCGGCGGTTTTGGTATCCCAGTATTCACCCGTGTAGGGGCGTTCGGTTCCGGCCTTGCGGAGAACCTGGTATTCCTGCGGGGTCAGCTCCTCGCGCCACTGCTCATCTGTCTTCTGTACCGGGACGGTTCCGGTGGTGTCTTCAGTCATACCGGCGTCAACGCTTAAGAGTCGCCAATAAATCCCGAGCCGGAGTACAGATGCAGCACGGGTACTCCCAGGCGGTCCTGCGCTTCATTGGCCCAGTCGGTGCGGAACGTATCCTCGACTGCGTGCGGGGTGGTAATCACCACAACCTGCTGCGCGTCCGACGCCTTCGCTGCGGCAACCACCGCCTGGACCGGGTCCTCGCCCGTCACTGAACCGGTGGCTTCGAGCCCTGAAGCCGTCAGCAGCTGCAGCGATTCGGCCAGTTCCACTTCGGCCGCCTTTGTTTCCTCGTCCTTGGTCGGCTTGCCGCCCGTCAGGTCACGGAACGCTGCAGCAAATTCCAGCAGGCTCAGGTTGTCCAGCACGTCCACCAGCAGGTTGCGTCCGGTGTCGGACGGGACCAGCACATTGAAGCGGGCCGGGTTGTCCTGGACCAGGTACCGCAGGTTGGAGATGTCTACGTCATTGAGCGACTCTTCGGTCAGCACCACGATAGTTGCAGTCATGCGGCCAGCTTAGTCCGAAGCCGGTCCTGGCTTCCGGCGCCGGTGCTGCCCCGGTGTGGCGGCTGTGACACTTGGCCTCGGGCGGCATGGCCCCGCCGTCCGGTTTGCTTCCGTCAGTAAGAATGGAGATATGGCTATCTCCATTCCTGCGCGTTCCTCCGTAGCTGTTCCCCTCGATCCCGCACCGGCAACCGGTCTTTCCGCTCCGTGGATCAAATGGACTGCGTTTGGGGCGGGTATGGGTGCGGCTGCAACTGCCGCCCTGTTTGCGGCAACGTCCGGGCTGGGTGTCTACTTTGCCCGCCAGGTGGTCACGCCCCGCCGGAACCGGGATGAGAACCTGGAAATCCTGGCCGTCATCGACTCCGAAAACGGGAAGCAGATCATTCTCCCCGCCAATGAGGACACCACGGTTGACGGAACCTACAGTCTGTATTTCGACGGCGGTGCCGGGCACGCCCGAATCGGGACCATCCGCTCCTACGAACCGCGCGAGGGAACCGTCCAACGCGACGTCGAAGAGATCTACAGCGGCGACCTCACCAAGGCCGTGCGCGGCTGGTGGAGCGGTGCGATCTATCCCTCGCCCTCCGCCGTCGGCCTCGCGGAGGAGGAAGTGAACATCCCCGTGGACGGCGGTCTGGCTCCGGCCTGGCTGGTGCGTGCCGATGCCGGTGCCGCCACGTGGGCCATCATGGTTCACGGCCGGGGAGCCCAGCGCACGGAGTGTCTGCGTGCCGTCCGCACTGCGCGCGAAGCGGGCCTGACCAGTTTGCTGATTTCCTACCGGAACGACGGCGAAGCCCCCTACGCATCGGATGGCCGGTACGGGCTGGGGCTGACCGAGTGGCACGACGTCGAAGCGGCCATCCGCTACGCCCTCGCGCACGGCGCCAAGGACGTTGTGCTGTTTGGCTGGTCCATGGGCGGTGCCGTCAGCCTGCAGGCCGCCGACCGTTCGCCGCTGCGCCGGCATATCCGGGCACTTGTGCTTGACGGTCCCGTCATCAACTGGGTCGACGTCCTGAGCCACCACGCCCGCCTGAACCGGATTCCCGTCCAGTCCGGCAGGCTGGGGCAGTGGCTTATCTCCAAGCCTGCCGGCCGTGCCCTGACCGGGCTTGCCGCACCTCTGGACCTGAAGAGCATGGACTGGGTCACCCGCGCCGAGGAAATCCGGATTCCCACTTTGATCCTGCACAGCGAGGACGACGAATTTGTTCCGTTTGGTCCTTCCGCCGAGTTGGCGGAGAAGAATCCGGGCGTGGTGACCTTCGAGAGGTTCTCCAAGGCCGGGCACACCAAGGAATACAACGTGGATCCCGAGCGGTGGGAGCGCGTGGTGCTGGGCTGGCTGAACAATATTTTGGGCCGCACCCGGCATCCCGCCGAGCGCCGCGCCGAGGCATCGAAGGGCTGACCCGAGGGCAGTTGTTGTCCCGGCGGACAGCTAGAGCGCTTAGGAGGATCAGGACGGCGGGTGCGTTGTTGAGCGCGTGGAGCAGCATCGGTGCCCAGCTGGTCCGGTGGAAGTGCCGCAGCAGGTGCATTGGCCGCAGCCCGGGGCTGCGAAGTCCCAGGTCGGCCGGAGTCAGCGAGGTGCGGCGCACGAGGAGGGACACAGGCCGCGGGGATCGCTCTGAGGAAAGTCCTCCGGTTTGTGACAATCCCTCCGCCGCGCAGCGGAGGAATCTGTACGAACCGGAGGGAACCGACAAACCGGGCCGGACCGACAAACCGGAGGGAACCGACAAACCGGGCTGGGCCGAG
Organism: Arthrobacter sp. Z1-15; assembly: GCF_054792395.1. Taxonomy (NCBI): domain Bacteria; kingdom Bacillati; phylum Actinomycetota; class Actinomycetes; order Micrococcales; family Micrococcaceae; genus Arthrobacter; species Arthrobacter sp. Z1-15. Next base: position 1,568,945 of record NZ_CP096454.1, read on the forward strand.
TGGGTTGAGCAGCAGGGCGCTTGAATGACGCCCGCTAAAACCCCCCGTCAAGGTCTCTCGCTACCCCGGGGAAGCCGCAATCGGAGCGGTCAGCGCCGACGTGAGCCGAATCAGGTCAAACGGAGAGATCCCGATCTGCAGGCCGCGGCGGCCGCCGGAGACGTAGACGGTGTCCAGCAGTTCCACGCGGTTGTCGATTCCGGCGGGGGAGGGGTGTTTCTGGCCCAGGGGCGAAATGCCGCCCACCACGTAGCCCGTGCGCCGCTCCGCCTCCCTCCGGTCTGCCATCACGGCTTTGCGGGCACCCATCAGTGCGGCGAACTTCTTCAAATCCAGGTTCAGCGCGACCGGGGCCATAGCGACGGCCAGCCGTCCGCCGAGGTCCACCATGAGTGTCTTGTAGACGGATTCCGGCGGCAGTTCGAGCTTTTCCGCCGCCTCCAGACCATATGAGGGCGCACCCGCGTCGTGCTCGTAGTGACGCACTGTGTACGGAACTTTGGCTTCGTCGAGCAGCCGGGTGGCCGGCGTCGCGCCCTTGCCCGCATGCTTGTCCCGGTTCCCTGCCATGGTGCGCCCTTTCCTCGCTGTGGAACTACGGCTGTGCGAGCTTTTCGTGTTCGGCCAGCCGGCGCTTGATACGTCCCAGCATGGCGGACATTCCCCGCATCCGCAGCGGTGTGATGGCTCGGGTGAGGCCCAGCCGGTCCGGAACATCTGCCGGTACGGCCAGGATCTGCGCCGCAGGCAGCCCGTTCAGGCCCTCATAGAGCACGCTCGCGAAGCCGCGCGTGGTCGGTGCTTCACGGGGCGCCTTGAAGAACAGGGAAACCAGGTGCTCGGGGGAGTCATCCACGTCCAGACTGAGGAACACGGGCGACTGGCATTCCACCACCTGCTCCATCAGTTCCGGGCGGTCGGCTATTTCAGCGGGCAGGTCCGGCAGGCTTAGGGAGAACTCCAGCAGTAGTTCAAGCCGCTCGGCTTCCTCCATGGCCTGGAAGTCGTCGACAATTTCGGCCAGCTGCTCCGGGATGGAGGTTTCGGGGGTGGTGGCACTCATGGGTAAATCTCTCTGCCGTTCTGGGATGTTTGGGCGGTTAGCGGGCTCAGCTGGGGGCGCTGCCGGGCTCTTCGCCGCGGGTAATCGGAACACGGACTGCGTTGCCCCACTCGGTCCAGGATCCGTCGTAGTTGCGCACGGATTCGAAGCCGAGAAGGTGCTTCAGTACAAACCAGGTGTGGCTGGAACGTTCGCCGATGCGGCAGTAGGCCACGACGTCGTCGCCTTCCTGGAGTCCGGCACCCTGCTTGTACAGCGTCTCCAGCTCCTCGCGGCTCCGGAAGGTGCCGTCTTCGGCAGCTGCCTTGCTCCACGGGACGGACTGCGCAGTGGGGATGTGGCCGCCCTTCATGGCGCCCTCATCCATGTAGTCGGGCATGTGCGTGCGTTCGCCCGTGTATTCAGCGGGGGAGCGGACATCGATCAGCGGGCCCTTGCCCAAGTGGCCGACGACGTCGGGCAGGAAGGCGCGGATTTTCTCGTCGTTGCGCTCCACTACCGGGTATTCGGTGGGTTCAACGGAGACCTTGTCGGTGGTCATGGGGCGGCCTTCGGCGATCCACTTGTCGCGGCCGCCGTCGAGCAGCCGTACGTCCTCGTGGCCGAACAGCGTGAAGACCCACAGGGCGTAGGCGGCCCACCAGTTGCTCTTGTCGCCGTAGAGGACCACGGTGGAGTCCCGGGAGATACCCTTCCGGGCCATCAGCTCCGCAAAGGCTGCACCGTCCACGAAGTCGCGGGTGTTTTCGTCGTTGAGGTCCGTGTGCCAGTCGATCTTGCGTGCGCCGGGGATGTGGCCTGTTTCGTACAGGAGGATGTCCTCGTTCGATTCGAGGACCACCAAGTTGTTCGCATCCAGGTTCTCGGCCAGCCACTGCGTGGACACGAGTCGTTCCGGGTGGGCATAGTCGGCAAACTTGGGGTTGCTGTCAGCAGCGATCGACATTCGCGAAACTTCTTTCCTCGGCATCTACATTCGGGCTTCCTCTAAGCCTAACGACGCCGGGCGCTGAAAACTTCCAAGGGGCTAGCGCGGACCGGGTCCGAGCTTGGTCCGGTTTGGCCCGGAACCGGCTTAACCCGGCGTCGCGTAGTCCGGCGGGTGCTGCTGAGCGCCGGACGCACTGCTGAAGGCCGGTGCGGGCAGACGCAGCGCGAGCACGACGACGGCGATCCCGACTCCTGCGAAAAGAACCTCCAGCGGCTGGTATTCAATAAAGGCGATCTCCCACATTTCGAGGCCCACCAGGGCGGTTCCTGCTGCCACGGAGATTAACCGGGCCGCTCTGCTGCGCCTGAGGTGCAGTAGACCTGACAGCGCATAACCGCCGCCGCAGCCTCCGGCCAGGAGCAGTCCGGGAAGTCGCCACGTGGAAAACGGGGTACGGCGAAGAACCGCCGGATCGGCATGCAAAAAGGCACCGTCAGGGCGCACTGCCAAGAGGATTCCGCCGCCCAGTGCTGCTGCGGCCGTACTGAATTCAAGACCCATCAGGAGCCGTTCCTGCGGTACATGCCGCCCGCGGTTCTGCGATACATGCCGCTCGCGGCCGTAGCTGCCGGGCCGGTAATTCTTCTTTTCCCGCTTCGTCATAATCCGAGTGTTCACCGCAGGTATTGCTGCTGTCCAGGGGTTGCATTTCCATATACGCGCAGACATTGGCGTATCGTTGCGAGGGCGGCAAAACGCCGCAACAGATCAGCAGCAGGACCGGCAAACCAAGGCCGGATGCAGGCAACAAACGGACGGATTGCGCACAGTGGCACAAGTGGAGCACCTTGCGGAGCGGACTCCCCAGGTTTCGACGGATGAACTGCTGAAGGGGTTCTTTCCTTCGCCCCGGTTCGGTTCAGTTTCCTTCGACAGCTACCGTCCGGATCCTTCGCAGCCTTCGCAGTCGCACGCCGTGAGCTCAATGCGGGACTTCGCTGCCGCCGTCGACGTTCCCGAGCCCACCGGCCTGCGCAAGCTCTTTGGTGCCAAAAAGCCCGACTCCAAGGCCGGTTTTTACCTGGATGGCGGCTTCGGTGTCGGCAAGACCCACCTGCTTGCCAGTCTCTGGCACGCCGTTGAGGGGCCGAAGGCCTTCGGGACGTTTGTTGAGTACACCAACCTCGTGGGCGCCCTGTCCTTCCGGAAAACCGTTGATGCCCTGAGTGCCTACAAGCTGGTGTGCATCGACGAGTTTGAGCTTGATGATCCGGGAGACACTGTCCTGATGTCCCGCCTGATGCGGGAACTGGCCGACGCCGGCGTCAAGCTTGCTGCCACGTCCAACACCCTGCCCGGTTCGCTGGGCGAAGGCCGCTTTGCCGCCGTCGACTTCCAGCGGGAAATCCAGGTTCTGGCCGACCAGTTCGACGTCGTGCGCATTGATGGTGAGGACTACCGGCACCGTGGTCTCCCGCAGTCTCCCGATCCTGTTGCCGAGGACGATCTTGCCAGCCGTGTGGCAGCGGAATTCAGCGGCAAAGTGGTTGCCGAGGATGATTTCTCCGCACTCATCAACCATCTCTCCACCGTTCATCCCAGCCGGTACCGTCAGCTCATTGATGGTGTCGACGCCGTTGCCTGGCACAACGTCGGCACAATCACCGAGCAGTCTGTTGCACTGCGCTTTGTGGTTCTTGCCGACCGTCTGTACGACAAGGACGTTCCGATTCTTGCCAGCGGCGTCCCATTCGATCAGCTGTTTACGGAAGAAATGATGAGCGGCGGCTATATGAAGAAGTACTTCCGTGCTGTTTCCCGTCTTACGGCTCTGGCCCGCGAGGGACAGACCGGCGAAGCAGCGTAGTTTCGGGCAGTTCTACCGTGGACGGCCAGCGGCACCGGCCTTCTGAACAACTGGCGCAACTGGCGGCAATTGGAACAACTGGCGGCAAAGATGGGGGTCTTGTGCGCAGAGCAATTGTCTTGGGTGGCAGCGGACTGATTGGCCGTGCCGTTGCGCGGCGGCTTTTGTCGTCCGGCTGGGAAGTCCACATCACCGGCAGAGCGCTGTCCCGTGTTCCTGCGGATCTCATCGCTTTGGGTGCAGCATTTCATGCAGTCGAGCGCAGCGACTCCAGGGCACTGCAGCAACTTGTGGGTTCGGGTGCGGATCTGCTTGTGGATTGCCTGTGTTTCACTGCTGCTGATGCCCGGCAGCTTCTTCCGTTTCTGGACGATGTTGGGTCGTCTGTCATGCTCTCCAGCAAGGCTGTTTACGTTGACTCGCTTGGGCGGCATGTGAATTCTCCCGGCCGGCCTGTCTTTTCCGGTCCTATCGCCGAAGACCAGCCCACTGTCGCTCCGGGCAACGGCTACTTTGACTCTCCCGAAGGATATGGAAGCAACAAGGTAGCAGCCGAGCAGGTGCTCCTGGACAGCGGTTGTCCGGTCACTGTTCTTCGGGCCTCAAAGGTGCATGGCGAGGGCGCCTCTCCAGCCCGTGAATGGGTTTTCGTCCGTCGTGTTCTGGATGCCCGAAAAGCCGTATTTTTGGCTGCCTCAGGTTCCGGTGTCGACCATACGACGGCAGCTGTGAATGCTGCTGCACTGGTGGAGGTTGTTGCGTTGCATCCCGGTAGGCGGATCCTCAACAGCGCGGATCCTGATGCTCCCAGTGCGCTGGAGATTTCTCGTAGTGTTGCAGCCTATTTCGGACACCAGTGGGAGGAGGTGCTTCTCTCCGGCGAAACTGAGTCTGTGGGCAGTGCAGGCAGGGCTCGTAGTCGTGACAGCGGTGTCGGCGGTGTCGGCGGCGTGGATGCCGGTGCAGGGGGAGTAGTGCCGAGTGAGCGTGTGCAGCTTGGGTCCCATCCGTGGGAGAGCGCTGCGCCTATCATTCTGGATACCCGGGCGTCTCAGGAGCTGGGTTACGTTCCTGTCGGCGACTATGCGGATACTGTCCAAAATGAACTGGAGTGGCTTTCCAAGAGTGCAGATGATCCTCGCTATGCAGCCGACCGCTTGGAGTTCTTCAACCGGTACGTTGATTATGCTGCGGAAGATCGGTTTATGGCTGAACGGCAGTGACGAGGCTGTCTTGTACCAGCGTCAGTAGCAGGCTTATAAGCGGCAGGTCTGGACGAGGCCGTTGGTGCCGCCGGCTGCTGCGACGGCAGACCTCGTCCAGCGCCAGGACCTACTCGCTGAACTGAGATTAAATGACGAGGGTCCCGGTGCCGCCTCTCGGCGGGACCGGGACCCTTGTCGTGCTCTGGAGCTTATGCGGCCGGAGGAATCGGTCCGGAGTCGGTCCCGGAGTCCGGGCCCTGCTTGCGGTCGACCTTGTCTACCGCTTCAGAGGCCTTGCTCTGAAAACCATCGATCTTGTCGGAGTACTTGCCGCCGGTCCTCTGATCGACAAACTTTCCTGCGTGACCGATGCCACCCTTAATCTTGTCGGCGTTTTCGCCCACAAGCTCGGTAGCCTTGTCCTTCAGCTCTCCGGCCTTGCCCTTGAGCCCGTCAAATACAGACACGGACCACCTCCTTTCGCAGGGGAAACCATACGTTTCCCGTTCGTTTCAATGGTAAGCCCCCTGACCAGCTTGGCCAAGGACTGAGAGTTTGGGGGACTGGAGTCATTGCGCGGCATGCTCACACGACCTGCCGGTGAGGGCGAAGGGGATGGAAGTAGGTGTTGCGCAACGGCGCTTGAAATGGGTCTACATAGGTCGGAGGAACGAACCAGGGAACGCCGCGAGTGACGCGGATGCGCCATTTTTCCCGATGGATCAGGTGATGGTGGAATCCGCACAGCAGGACGCCGTTGTCGGTGCTGGTTGGTCCTCCGCGGGAGTGATATTCGATGTGGTGAGCCTCGCACCAGGGTGCAGGGGAGGTACAGCCAGGGAAGGCACAGCCGCCGTCCCTGGCAATGATCGCCTTTCGGAGGTGCGGCGGAAAATAGCGGGCTGCGGTCCCGACGTCTAGAACACGGCCTTCTCCGTTGAGGACAACCGGAATGATGTCGGCCTCGCACGCGATACGGCGGATCTGGTGAGCGGGAACTGGGCCGGTATAGGCCAGCGTGCCGGTTTCCGTTTTTCTGCTGACCCTGTCCCTGAGCTGTTCATACGGAATGATGGCCAAGACCTGTGGCTTGGCTCCTCCATTTGCCGGCAGCTGGCCTGAGGCCAGCGCCAGCTTGCAGGAAGCAACCAGCCCGTCCAGACACTTTTGCGGATATGTCCGAGGATCACGGGGTACAGCGCGTTCGGTGCCTTCCAGATCTTCACAAGCTCCGTTCGCTGGCAGGCCGGCACCGTTGCGGGGGTTGGCCTCGGGAGCCAGCACAGTCATGAGCGTTTCAAATTGATCGTCCGTGGCGAAAATATCTAAGCGGTGCAGTCCTCGGTACTTCCGACGAATGAATAGGCCCTGCAGTTCGGCTTTCTGCTGCTCCGTTGGTTCCGTTCCGTCCGGGTCCAGGTGATTGACCCATGCGCTAGCGACAACACTGAGCGCATCAAGATCCTGGCTGGCAGCCACATCGGTCAGAGCCGCCTCCATTGCTGCCCGATCCTCGGAAGTGCCGCAGCCTTGCACGTGTTTGATTGCCAGGCTCACGATTTGAGCCCCTTCACCGGATACTTCACCGCGAGAAGAACGTTCGGACAGCGCTGGCAGCTCAGAGCTGATGGGCTGGCCCGTTAGGGCCAAAGCCGGCGACAGCGCAGATCCTAGCCGGATCCGCTTCCAGGCTTCCCGTCGGCTAATTCGGAGTCGATGCCGCATATACTCCGCTGTGTTCTTGTATTCCTGCTGGACCTTCTCCGCAGCAGTAGCCCAGGAGAGCGATACCTCAGCGCAGATTCGTGCGCGGTCCAATGCTGCTGCGGCAGCTATCTGCATGTGGTCCACGAGCCGGGAGAGCTCCTCTGTAGCTGAGGCAAAGGCAACCAGGTCAGGGGGATCGAGGAGGGGGAGTGAGGTTTGGAGATTGAGAGAGATTCCCCGGGCAACGGCTGTGATTTGCTGCAGTTCGGCCGCGCCGGAGACACTGGTTGCTTCCGGCGACGGTAACAGTGTCGGATGAGCTGCCCATCCGTATTTAGGGCCGGTGGGCTCAGCGGCAACACATGGCCCTTGCAAAGGCGGCGGAACAGCGGTGCCGTTCTGGTCATCTTCCATACGATGAGCATTTCAGGAATGGTAAGCATGTTCGAACGTAGATTCGGATTTGTGGACAAATGGCGGCGTCTGGCAGTTCTCCAAGATGCTGTGGAGGAGAAAAGCGAAGGCGAAGATGGCGGAAAAGGTATGGTGCGTCCCGGGGGACTGGATGTCATGGCCCGCACCACCGCCGTCGGCTGTCGCCGCCACAGTGGCCGTGCCGCCAACCTGCCCGCCAGGCCCCGCTCCGAACCAGCCTCTCCCCGCCGACTTCCTCAACTTCCGACGTCGTCCGCCAGCGTCCGATCCGCCGACGTCTTCAATGACCGCCATCGTCCGCCAGGCCGCCACGCGAGCATCCCCGTGCACCACCTAGGGGCCCGCTCCGCCGCAGGGAGGGTGCATGAACCGTCGTCCGCTATGAACCGCCGTCCGCTTGCTTCCGCTACACGCAACCGGGGCCGCCGGCGTCGGCCGCAGTTAAAGCCGCAGTTAAGCCCAGTTAAACCAGTTAAACGCAGAAGGAGCAGACCTTTTGGCCTGCTCCTTCTGTTCGTCGCCCCGGAAAAATCCCGGTAAACAACTATGTGAGCGGACGACGGGATTCGAACCCGCGACATCCACCTTGGCAAGGTGGTGCTCTAGCCAGCTGAGCTACGTCCGCAAAACAAGACAGCCGAAACTGTCCGTGCGCGATACTGGGATCGAACCAGTGACCTCTTCCGTGTCAGGGAAGCGCGCTACCGCTGCGCCAATCGCGCTTGATGCATCAAGTCTCCCAGAGGAGACTCCGATGCAGTCAAGAGAGCGGACGACGGGATTCGAACCCGCGACATCCACCTTGGCAAGGTGGTGCTCTAGCCAGCTGAGCTACGTCCGCAAAAACACAGTTGTACGCCAAAAACGTCTAACTGTAGTGCGCGATACTGGGATCGAACCAGTGACCTCTTCCGTGTCAGGGAAGCGCGCTACCGCTGCGCCAATCGCGCCCAAAAGGGCTGTGCAAGTCCACCGTGGAGGTGGGGACGGGATTCGAACCCGCGTATACGGCTTTGCAGGCCGCTGCCTCGCCTCTCGGCCACCCCACCGTGACCACTGCATAAGCATAGGCCGACCAGTCAGAATCAACCGGTTTTACAGTGACTTGCGAGCGGACGACGGGATTCGAACCCGCGACATCCACCTTGGCAAGGTGGTGCTCTAGCCAGCTGAGCTACGTCCGCATGCTGAGAAAGTTAGTGTATTCGTCCCCGAATCGCTTTCGCTTTTCGCGGCGAACTCCCGCTTTCCAACGAAGAAAAACTCTACTGGACGTTTCGTGGTTCGTCCAATCGGGGGAAATTCGGACTTCGGCGAGGGGTGTTGCAAGCAGGTGCGCATCGTCGCAGGTGGGGCCGGAGAGGACCGGAGAAGGAGAGCGGAGAAGGAGAGCAGGTGCGGAGTCGGTCGTGCGGAACGACGACGGCGAAGTTGGCCGTGTGGAACGACGACGGCGAAGTTGGCCGTCGTGGAACGACGACGCCGGCGCCGGCCCGGTTCGATTGTCCGCGCCACTTCGATCGTCTGCCTCACAGGGGAGCGGCAGCGGGGGATCGGTGAGGCAGCCCGGGAGAACGACGACGGCAGCAGGAGCAGCGAGGCCACGGGGGAAGCCGGTACATTGAGCGAGACGGAACAGGGTGACGTCGGATGTCCGCGGCGAACCGAATCGGAACACGTGGAAGCAATTGGGAGCGACGTCTAAGGCGGAGGAGAAGCCGGGAGGCGGCACCGGTTTGGAGTCCGCTCCAAACTGGGCTAGCATCTTTAGACGTTGCGGTTGTGAAAACAATTGCAGCATGGGGGCGATTGGCGCAGTGGTAGCGCGCTTCGTTCACACCGAAGAGGTCACTGGTTCGAACCCAGTATCGCCCACCAAAAGTTTGAAAGTATGAGTTCTACGAAGAGGCCCTGCGGGGCCTCTTTTTGTTTTACGCTGCCGGTCGTTCTTCCTCGCGCGACTGATAGGTGCCTGATAGAACGGCATTTCCTTTACCGGCTCACTTCACGGCTCAAGAATTTGTGGCACGGCCCCAGAATTAGCAGCCACCAAAAGTCTTCGGACAAAAGGTCAGCGGACCACTGCATGTAGACCGATGCATGCCACGAGGGAACGGGCTCGGATCAAGGTGCCGGATTGCGGCTGGGAGGATTGCGGCTGGGGATGGTTTGGGGTGCGGCGACGGCTCGTGCAGCGGACGTGGCCTTGCCCGAGACTCCCAGGTACTGCAGCGGACGTTCCCAAAAGCCAGGACCGCAGGACGGGAGACCGAGGGACACCGCCGAGCTCCCCGGCCCGACCTGCGGGAATCGCCCGGATGCCCGTTTTGCCTAAAGGTCGGTGCCGGATGACAAACTGAAGATATGACTGAACCAGCTCTGGCACATTCAACGGAATTTGGGCGGATGTACTCCCGCTCCCTCTCGGAACCGCCGACGGTACCTTCCATCACCACTGTCATAGCCCAGGGCGCCACTTCGCTTGATGGCTGGCACGGCCACATGGCAGCAAACGCCGTCATCAAGGATCCCAAGCTGGCGGCAAGTCTGGGCAATCCGGGAGCATTGCGCAACGTCGCTAAAGAAGCGTCACGTGCATCCGAACGCTACCGGGACAAAGCCGCAGAACGCGGAACGCGGGTGCACTTCTACTGCGAGCAGGTATCGCTGCGTGCACTGAACCTTCCGCACGAGCTAGAAGCTGCACGCACCGCCCTTCAGGAACACGGCGAGCACCAGTTTGCGGACCGTTTTGACGAGTGGTGGGACCTCTACCAGGTTGAGCCCCTGGCACCGGAAATCACCGTATGGAATGACGAGCTGGGGTACGCCGGAACGCTCGACCTCGTGGCACGAATCAACGGCAGGCTCTGCCTGATCGACTACAAAACCAAGAACACAGACCGCGACGGCCAGGTTAAGCCACTGGATGACAAGGTGGTCATGCAGCTCGTGGCCGGAATGAAAGCCAAAGAATCCCTCGTTGATGCCGGAAAGGGCATGTGGGAGCCCTGGGCCTACGGGGAGGATCCGCTGCTGCTCGGCGTTGCCATCGGCCAGACCGAAGTCCGGCCGATGCGCGCCAATCCGGCGGTCCTGCCACAGCACTGGTTCAAGTTCTGCGCCCTCCGCAGACTGTGGCAAACCTCGTACGACGTCGCAGCCGCCGGACGCGCGCTCCTTCCCATCGCGCCGCCCCCGGTCGGTGCCCATGCAGTGTCGATGCCCCAGCCGTCCGTGCCCTAGGTTTGAACTCAAGGACAACTGTCCCGCCGAGCGGTAGCTTTAGCCGCTCCAGCCACTCCAGGACTCGCTGCTATGGAACGCCGGGGCTCGCTTCACCGAGCGTCAAGTCCGGCTGAGCCGCAGAACCGGACCCACCCGGGGTGCTTCCTGTGCCCGGGGGCACTGCAGCAGGCACGGTCCAACTAGACTGGTGGGTGGACAGAGTCAGCAGCAACAGTAAGGAATCAACCCTAGATGGCAATCCTGAACATCCGGATTATCGGCGACCCGGTCCTGCGGACCCCTGCCGAGGAAGTCACGGACTTCGGGCCTGAACTGGCCAAGCTCGTCGCCGACATGGAAGAGACGATGGAGGACGTTGAGGGCGCAGGCCTTGCGGCTCCGCAGGTGGGCGTCAGCCTCCGGGTCTTCACCTACCGAATCGACGGCCAGGCCGGACACGTGGTCAATCCCGTGCTTGAGCTGAGCGAAGACCGCCAGGAAGACCAGATGGAGGGCTGCCTGTCGATCCCCGGACTGGGCTACCCGGTACCGCGGTACCGCTGGACCAGAGTGACCGGCGTCGATAAGGACGGCAACCACGTCAGCATTGAGGGTGAAGGCATGCTGGCCCGCGCCTTCCAGCACGAAACAGACCACTTGGACGGCGTGCTGTACATCGACCGGCTGGAGGGGGAGAACCGCAAGAAGGCACTCCGCGCCATCCGACAGGCGGACTACGACGCGATTGCAGGACGCACGACGGCGGAGCGCGCCCAGACGGTCGGCTCGGCCTTTGGTGCCGGAGCCTCCTTCGGCGGCGGCGCCGGCCGCGGCACCTTCGGGGCCTCGGGCACCGGCGGACAGGCCTAGCCGCCCGTGAGCATGCGCGTACTTTTCGCCGGAACCCCCGCCGTCGCCGTCCCCTCCCTGAACACCCTGCTGGAAGCGGGGTTCGACGTCGTTGCCGTACTGACCCGCCCCGACGCACCTCTCGGGCGCAAACGCACCCTCACGCCGTCGCCCGTTGCTGCCCGCGCTGAGGAACTGGGCCTGCCGGTTATCCGTGCGGCAAAGATCGACGACGACGCCGTCGCCGCCATCCGCGCGGCCAACCCGGACGTTGCAGCCATCGTGGCCTACGGCGGACTCATCCCCGAACGGGCGCTGACCATCCCCGAACACGGCTGGATCAACCTCCACTTTTCCCTGCTTCCCGCCTGGCGCGGCGCCGCACCCGTGCAGCACGCCGTCATCAACGGCGACGACGTCACCGGCGCCTCGACGTTCCTCCTGGAAAAGGGTCTCGACACCGGACCCGTGTACGGGCAGCTGACTGAAACCCTGTCGCCCGAAGACACCAGCGGCGCGCTGCTGGAACGGCTCTCCCACAGCGGCGCCGTCCTGCTCGCGCAGACGCTGTCGGCAATCGAGTCCGGTGCCGCGCACGCCGTTCCGCAGTCCGGTGACGTGACGCTCGCACCCAAACTTTCGATTGACGACGCGCGGGTGAACTGGAACCAGCCGGCGCTGGCCATCCGGCGCCGCATCAGCGGCGTAACCCCCGAGCCGGGGGCCTGGACCACCTGGGACGGCGCCCGGTTCAAGATCGGCACAGCAGCGCTGCGGCCGGACATCACCGATCTGGCCCCGGGCCAGGTCCGTTTTTCCGGAGGAGCGCAGGCAGCCGCAGTTGTTGGCACCGGATCCGCCGGCCTGGAACTGCTGCAGGTGCAGCCCGCCGGCAAGAAAATGATGCCGGGGGCCGACTGGGCCCGCGGCCTGGCCCACCGTGAGGACGTGGTCTTCGAATGACCCCCCAGAACAGCACTCCCCAGAACAGCACCCCCCGAAACAACAAACAGCGCAACGAAAAGGGCCACGAACGCAGCCGTCCGGCCGTGCGCAGCCGCACCGCGCAGGCACCGGGACAGCGCACGCGCGCCGCGGATCCGGCCCGACTGGTCGCCTTCGAAGTGCTGCGCGCCGTCTCCGAGGATGACGCGTACGCCAACCTCGTGCTGCCCAAGAGCATCCGCAAGCACCAGCTCGACAAGCGCGATGCAGGCTTCGCCACGGAACTGGCCTACGGCGCACTGCGCGGCCAGGGCACCTACGATGCGATCCTTGCCAAATGCGTGGACCGTCCGCTGGAACGGCTGGACCCCGCCGTCCTTGACGCCCTGCGTATCGGCGCCCATCAGCTGCTGGCCATGCGCGTTCCGGCCCACGCTGCCCTTGACCAGACCGTCGGCCTGGCCCGCGCCGTCATCGGAGCCGGACCCTCGGCTCTGATCAATGCAGTGCTGCGAAAAGTAGCCGCACGGGACCTGGAAACCTGGGTTGCGGAACTGACCCGGGACGAAACGGATGCAACCCGACGGGCAGCAATTGAGCACAGCCACCCGGAGTGGATTGTCCGGGCCCTCCGGCAGTCCCTGGTCGCCCACGGCCGCAACGTCGAGGAAATCACGGACCTGCTCAAGGCCGATAACGACGCCCCCGTGGTGAACCTGGTGGCTCTGCCCGGGCTGGGAAACCTGGATGAGGCGCGGGAATCCGGAGCTGTTGACGGCGAACTGGTCGAGGGCTCGGCCCTGTACTCTGCGGGCGACGTCGGACGCCTGGTTTCGGTGCGGGCCGGCACCACCCGCGTGCAGGACGCCGGCTCACAGCTGGTTGCACGCGCGCTGGCCGCCGTGGACATCGGCGACCGCACCGCTGACGGCAGCCGCGACGGCGAACAGTGGCTGGACCTGTGCGCCGGACCCGGCGGCAAGGCCGCACTGCTGGCCGCCCTGGCCAATGAGAAGGGTGCCATCCTGCTGGCCAACGAACCCGCAGCGCACCGCGCCAAACTGGTCCAGCAGGCACTGGAAGCTGTTCCCGGAGACGTCTGGGATGTCCGCACCGGAGACGGCCGCAGCATCGCGGAGCAGTACCCGGACACCTTTGACCGCGTTCTCGTGGACGCTCCGTGCACCGGCCTAGGAGCACTGCGGCGCCGGCCGGAATCCCGCTGGCGCCGGAAGCCTTCAGATGTGGGGGAGTTGGGTGCACTGCAGCGTGAACTGCTCACTGCCGCCGTTGACGCCGTGAAGGCAGGCGGCGTGGTGGCGTACGTGACCTGCTCGCCGCACCCGGCCGAGACCACCGCCGTCGTCACCGATGTGCTGCGCCTGCGCAACGACCTGGAACTGCTCGACGCCGGCGCCGCACTCGACGGCGTCAGCCTGACCGGAAACCTGGGCGCCGGGCACGAGTCCACCGCGCAGCTCTGGCCCCACATCCACGCGACCGATGCCATGTTCCTGGCCCTGATCCGCCGCAAGCCCTGATTTCGGCAAGCCCTGATTTCAGCAAGCTTCGATTCAGTAAGTCCACTAGGAGAACCATGAGTAAGTGCTGCATTAATCCGAGCATCCTTTCGGCCGACTTCGTTAACCTGCAGGCCGAGCTGGAGCGGATCAGTACCGCCGACGCCGTTCACGTGGACGTGATGGACAACCACTTTGTGCCGAACCTGACCCTGGGTCTGCCTGTGGTGCAGCGGATCCAGGAGGTCAGTGCGCTGCCGCTGGACGCGCACCTGATGATTTCCGACGCCGACCGCTGGGCCCCCGCCTATGCCGAGCTGGGCCTGGCGTCAGTGACGTTCCACGTGGAGGCAGCAACCGCACCCATCAAGCTGGCGCGGGATATCCGTGACCGCGGGGCGAAGGCCGGCATGGCGCTGCGCCCGGCCACGCCGGTGGAGCCGTACCTGGATATGCTCTCTGAACTGGACATGCTCCTGATCATGACCGTGGAGCCGGGCTTCGGCGGCCAGAAGTTCCTGGACGTCACTCTGCCGAAGATCCGGCGTGCTGCCGAAGCCGTCCGCGGCTCCGGCCTGCCGCTGGCCATCCAGGTGGACGGCGGCATCTCCGCAGACACGATTGAGCGTGCGGCCGAGGCCGGCGCCAACGTGTTTGTCGCCGGATCGGCCGTCTACGGCAGCGGGGACCCCAACGAGGCCATCAGCAAGCTGCGCGCCGCCGCGGAAGCGGTGTCCGCCGGCTAACAGCGCAGCAGAATCCCGCACCGGAGCAAAGCCCCTGCCGTCCCAGAGCCGTCACCGGCGCGGCGCCGCAGCCGCACTCTAAACGTGACGAAGATTACTTTAGACTTCAAGGGAATTGGTGCTCAGCCGGCGGGGCTGTGTAAGAATGGATTTAACAATCGTGCTCCGGGGTCGGTGTAATTCCGAACCGGCGGTTATAGTCCGCGACCCGCACTGCAGCTCCCGAACCTCGGGAAAAGCGGTGCGGTTGAACTGGTGAAATTCCGGTACCGACAGTTAAAGTCTGGATGGGAGAAGCACGTGCAGTTTGTTGAACCGACGGTTAAACGTCCCGCAAGCGCGGACGTCTAACCTCGATGCACCGTACTGTCGTACCCCCGGAGCCGCCGCTAAGGGGATAGGAACGACATGGATTTTTTGCGGTGGCTCTTTGACGCTCAGGTACCGGTGGGGTCTTCTTCCCTGCTGATCCGTGAGGTCGTAGGCAACATCTTCGGGCTCCTCAGTGCCTTCGGCGGTATGCGCCGAAAAATCTGGGCCTGGCCGGTGGGCATCATCGGCAACCTTCTCCTCCTCACCGTTTTCCTCGGCTCCCTGTTTGGGTCCGCTGAATCCGCAACCCTCCTGGGACAAGCCGGCCGGCAGATCATGTTTATCGCCGTCGCAATCTACGGCTGGCGGCGCTGGAAGCAGAGCCAGAATAACGACGGCGAGGCAGTGACTCCGCAGTGGGCCTCCGGCAAGGAACGCATCGGCTTGGTGGCCGCACTGCTGATCGGCACGGTGGCCCTGACCCCGGTCTTCGCCCGCCTGGGCTCCTACGAACCGGTCTGGGCCGACGCCTGGACCTTCGTCGGTTCTCTGCTGGCCACCTACGGGATGGCCAAGGGATGGGTCGAATTCTGGCTGATCTGGGTGGCGGTCGACATCGTCGGGGTACCGCTGCTGTTCAGTGCCGGCTACTACGCCACGGCCTTTATGTACCTGTTCTACGGCATCTTCACGCTGATCGGTTTCTTTGTCTGGTGGCGGGCCAAGAACAACGAAAAGCCTAAGGTTGATGTCCTGATGCCGGATCCGAGGGTCCGCTAATGGCGGGACCGCAGGGTCCGTTGGGAACAGGGCCGGACGACGGCGGCGGCACGCTCCCGCGGCCCGGCTTGCTCCGAGCAGGCGACGACGACGGCGGCGGCACACTCGCGCCGCCCGGCTCCGGGTCACTGCCGGACACGATCACGGAAACCGAAGCCATGGTCCGCGCCCTGGAACTGGCGCGCCGCGGGGTGCGGGGGGCCAATCCGCTGGTGGGAGCCGTGATCCTGGGCCATGCCGGAGAGGTCCTGAGCACCGGCTACCACCGCGGCGCCGGCACCCCGCACGCCGAAGCCGATGCATTGGCTGCAGCGGCAGCCGCCGGAGCCGACGTCGCAGGAGCCACCATCGTGGTGACACTGGAGCCATGCAACCACACCGGACGGACCGGACCCTGCACGCAGGCGATACTGAAGGCCGGGATAACCCGCGTGGTGTACGCGGCAGCTGACCCAACCGCTGAAGCCTCTGGCGGCGCCGCAACCCTGGCCGCAGCCGGAGTCCAGACAAGCGGCGGCCTGATGGCTGCAGAGTCCGGAGAACTGAACCACCGCTGGATCCGCGCCATGCAGGAACAACGACCTTTCGTTACGGTCAAGATTGCGCAGTCCCTGGACGGAAGGACCGCAGCCGAAGACGGCACGAGCCAGTGGATTACCGGCAGTGCCGCCCGGACCGACGGGCACACCATCCGCTCCCGGGCGGACGCCGTCGTCGTCGGAACCGGAACCGTGCTGGCCGATGACCCGCAGCTGACCGCGCGTGATGAGCTGGGCGGGGCAGCACCGCGGCAGCCGCTGCGTGTCGCCGTCGGGCACCGTCCGGTTCCCGCCGATGCGGCTATCCGCGGCACCGACAACCGCTTCCTGCAGTTGGCCGAGCATGACCCGGCCGCCATCTGCCGGGAACTGTACAGCCGCGGCGTACGCCACCTGATGGTCGAGGGCGGGGCCACCGTTGCGGGCGCTTTCCTGCGCGACGGCCTCACCGACGAGCTGGTGTCCTATGTGGCGCCGCTTCTGCTGGGCGCGGGCACTTCCGCGGTGGGTGCGCTTGGCGTGCACACCCTGGCCGATGCCTCCCGCTGGCGCTGGGACGAAACCGGCGGCGGTGCTGTGCGCCGCGAGGGACAGGACCTGAGGCTGCGGCTCGAACCGCTGCCGGCGTCCGGCGTCCTACCCGACAACTGATCACCTTAAGGACGAGAACATGTTTACCGGAATTGTGGCTGAACAGGGCAGCGTTGAATCCCTGGAACAGAACACCGCGGACGAGTCCGCAGTCCTGGTCATCAGTGCGCCGAAGACAGGAGCCGGGCTTGAACTTGGCGGCTCCATTGCAGTTAACGGCGTATGCCTCACCGCTACCGGCGTTGAGGGTGACCGGATCTCGCTCGATGTCATGGGCGAAACACTGGACCGCACCACCATCGGCGGGCTTCTTCCCGGCAGCACCGTGAACCTGGAGCGTTGTGTGCCCGCCGGCGGACGGTTGGACGGGCACGTGGTCCAGGGCCATGTGGACGGCGTGGGGCAGCTTCTCGAGCGCGAAAACCTTGGGAACTGGGACCGCCTGCGTTTCGCGGTTCCGCAGCGGCTGGCCCGCTACATCGCCGAAAAGGGATCCATCGCCGTAGACGGCGTCTCGCTCACCGTCACCGGGGTGAGCACCGCCGACGAACCGGAGCAGTGGTTTGAAGTGGGCCTGATCCCGACCACGCTCGCTGAAACCGGACTGGGCGGGCTGAAGCCCGGGGGAGCGGTCAACCTGGAAGTGGATGTGCTGGCCAAATACGCAGAGCGGCTGCTTGCGTTCACCAATCCCCGGAAGCCGCTGCACGCGGCGAACGGCCAGCGGGAAGGGGATGCCGCATGAGTATCCGCCTCGACGGCATAACTGCAGCAGTTGAAGCGATTGCCGCCGGCCGGCCGGTCGTGGTCGTGGATGATGAGGACCGCGAAAACGAAGGTGACATCATCTTTGCCGCGCAGCACGCCACACCGGAGCTGATGGGCTGGACGGTCCGTTACACCTCGGGTGTGATCTGCGTTCCGCTGCCGAACTCCTACGCCGACCGGCTGAAGCTGCCGCCCATGACCGAGGTGAACGAGGATGCCAAAGGAACCGCCTACACGGTCTCCTGCGATGCCGCCGCAGGCATCACCACAGGTATCAGCGCCGCCGACCGCGCGGTCACCTCGCGCGTGCTGGCCGACCCTGCCGCCGCGGCAGGGGAGCTGACCCGTCCGGGCCACATTTTCCCCCTTCGGGCGCACGACGACGGCGTCCGCGGGCGACGCGGCCACACCGAGGCGGCGGTGGAACTGGCCCGGCTGGCGGGCTGTACGCCGGTGGGCGTGATCGCTGAACTCGTCCATGACGAGGGGACCATGATGCGGTTGCCGGCCCTGCGCGAATTTGCCGACACGCACGGCGTACCGCTGGTATCCATCGAGGATCTCGTGGCCTATCTGGATGGGCTTGACGGGAGCGTCGGAGGGACCGCCGTCGTACCCGGCCCGGAAGTGCAGCTGCCCACCGCCTACGGAGATTTCACCGCCCGGGCCTGGACGGACCCGCGAACCGGGGCGGAGCACCTGAGTGTCTCGGCCCCGGGGACGGGGCTGCAGCAGGATATTGCCGCGGCGGGAGGGAACGGCAGCGGCACCCGTGCGCCGCTGGTGCGGCTGCACTCGGAATGCCTGACCGGGGATGTTTTTGGTTCGTACCGCTGCGACTGCGGCGAGCAGCTGGAGCAGGCGCTGGAATTGATTCAGCTGCACGGGGGTACCGTGATTTACCTGCGCGGACATGAGGGGCGCGGGATCGGACTGGCGAACAAACTGCGGGCGTACGCCCTGCAGGAAGCCGGCATGGACACTGTTGAGGCCAACGAGCAGCTGGGACTCCCGGTCGATTCGCGTGATTACCAGGCCGCCGCCGACATTCTGCGCACACTGGGACTGAACCGGATCCGCCTGCTGAGCAACAATCCGGCCAAACGGGACAGGCTGCAGCACTTCGGAGTCACGGTGGAAGCCATGGTTCCCTCCGAAGTGCCGATCCGGGCAGAAAACGAGCGCTACCTGCAGACCAAGCGGGACCGCATGGACCACCATCTGACCCTGTTGCGGACCCAGCCGGTCCGCCAGAGCTAGCCTGCCCATCAAAGTCTGCCGGAACGCCCTGCTCCCGGCAGTGCCCCTTGCCGGCGGCAGCAACCCACACCACCTGACAATTCCCGCACCACCATTAGGAGAAACCCATGAGCGGACACGGCGCACCCGAAAACGACGTCAGCAGCATCAAGGCCCAGGCCCTGAACATCAGGGTGGCAATTGTGGCGGCCAGCTGGCACACCGAGATTATGGACGGACTGATCGGCGGCGCGCTGCGCGCCGTGGAAGATGCCGGGCTGACCCCAAAGCTGATTCGGGTACCGGGCAGCTTCGAACTTCCCGTTGCCGCGGCCCGGCTGGCACCGCACTATGACGCGGTGGTGGCTCTCGGCGTCGTCATCCGCGGCGGCACCCCGCACTTTGACTACGTGTGCTCGGCGGCCACCACCGGCCTGACTGATGTCAGCGTCCAAACCGGGACGCCGATCGGCTTCGGGGTGCTCACCTGCGACACCGAGCAGCAGGGCCTGGACCGGGCCGGCCTGCCCGGCTCGTCTGAGGACAAGGGCTACGAAGCGGTGGCTGCGGCGGTTAACACGGTAGCGGCGCTGCGCGGCGCCGGCGTCTAGGGTGCAGTAGCCGGCGGCTGCGGAGCGGTGTGCGGGAAGCACGCTGCCGGGACAGCCCACCTAGTCGCGTCACGCACGGCCCGGCGCTTTGCGGGCGTCATGCCCAGGACCGCAGAGTGTCGATCAGCGGTTCTGTGGGATGCCCGATCAGCTTGGAGAGCTCCCCGGAGGTGGGCGACAGTGCTCCGTCGCGCGTGTTGGCGTTGAGCAGCCCCACGAATCCGGCGGTTGCCTCGTCCAGGCCGCCGGCGATCAACTGGGCCTGCTCCTGTTCCGGGGTCAGCGCCTCGTAGCGGACGGCAGTGCCGAGCACCTCCTGCGCGGCGGCGGCGAACTCCGGATAGGTCCAGGCGGTATCGCCGGACAGCTCGTAGGCCTTGCCCTCGTGACCCGGCGTGCTGAGGACGACGGCGGCCGCTTCGGCATAGTTCTGGCGCGGCGCGCTGGCAATCCGGCCTTTCCCCACGCTGTTGGCGATGACGCCGCGGGAGCGGGCGGCATCGAAATCCTGTCGGTAGTTTTCCGTGTACCAGCCGTTGCGCAGGATCGTAGAGGGCAGGCCTGACGCCGTGATCAGCTCCTCGGTGGCCTTATGCTCCGGGGCGAGCGCGAGGACCGTGGTCGGTACGCCAAGGGCCGAGGTGTAGATCAGATGCCGGACCCCGGCGGACCTTGCCGCCTGAACAGCCGCCGCGTGCTGGCTGACGCGCCGTCCGGGTTCGCTCAGCGAGATGAGGAGCACTTTCTCGACATTCGCCAGTGTGGCTGCCAGATTGTCGGTGTCGCGGTCCAGATCGACGTACGCGGTGCGCAGGCCGCGGTCCGCGAGCCGGGAGAGGCGGTCGGAGCTTCGTCCCAGGGCGAGGATGCTGCCGGGAGGGGTGCCGCGGTCAAGCAGGGAATCGATGGTAAGGCCGCCGAGTTGGCCTGTGGCGCCGAAGACCGCAATGCTCATGGGGGTCCTTTCGGGGGTCGCCCGTGGAAACGGGTGACCCGTGCGGGTCCAAGACTGCACCGGCAGGGCCGCCTGATGCAGGGGCGGGGAGTGTTCAGCCCGGGCCCCGGCACTCGCCGGGGAGTTATCCACGGCGGCGGACCTACTCGTGGACACTTCCGCTTCCCGCCCCTAGGTTATGGGACATGGGGGAAAACTGGAACATACAGGTGTCGGGAGTGGCAGCACTGCTCAGGGACGCCGAAAACCTGCTCGCCGACTGCGAACCGGCCAAAGACGATTCCCAGAAAGCACTGAACGCGCTTGAGACAGCGCTCGTCCACTGCCCCGAACTCGCAGATGCAGTTGACCACCTGCGTTTCGAAGTCATTGCCAATGACATGACCGACATTCTTGTTCGGTGCAACAACGCGGTGCAGGCAACCCGGGAGAGCGTCAACGCCTATGCGGAGGGCGACCGGGAGATGGCGGACCGCGCCTCCAAGGCAGCTTCGCTGGCCGGGTCCGTTCCGGGGGCTCCGGCGGCAACCGGTGCCGGACATCGGATGGTCCGGTAAAGATGGACTACCTGCAGATTGACCTCTCTTCCACCCAGACCCTTCCTGATCCCGTGGTGCTTCAGGAACAGGCTCCGCTGCTGTCCGCGGCGGGTCTGGCATTCGAGGCAGGCGTTTCAGATGCCGCCGGGAAGTGGCGGGCGCTGGAGGGCCTCTACACGGGGCCGCAGGATTACCTCATCTTCCGGGCCTTCGAGATGCCCTCGCGGCAGGCCTTGGACCTGACGGAAAGCACAGCCGGTGCCGCCCGCGCCATCAATGATTTTGCTGAGGCCGTCCGGACCGTACGGAGCACAAGGTCCGAGCTGCAGAAGGACGTCACCACTGCGGAGAATGACCTGGTGTCCCTGCTCGGCAGCGAGGAAGATCCGACAGGAAGCACCTTCGAAAACGCCCTGTTCAACTACCGGTCCGAGTTCACCTCACGCGCCGTCGCCCTGGCCGCTGACTATGAACAGGCCCGGGCCTCCTGCCGGGCACTATTGTCGGGGATCGGCCGTAGCTCCTCGGATGCGCCCTCGTATTATGCTTCGGGCGCCCTCGACCTGATCAGCCACGACGCGGAGCGCCTGCACCGGCAGGCGCTGTCCCCCGAAGCCACCCCGGAGGATGTCCAGCGCTACTACGATGCACTCGCCGGGATGGACCCCGCCGGCTACCGGGCCTTTGCACAGGACTACCCGGAAGCCGCCGTCTATCCGCCGCGGATTGGTCTGGCGGCAGACCGGCAGGCGGCGTTCTGGCAGTCCCTGTCGCCGGAACAGCGGGCGGCCCTTGCCCAGGCCCTTCCCGCCGTCGCCGGAAATACGGAAGGGGTGCCGTACGGGATCCGCGCGGCGGCAAACGTCGCCGTCCTGGCCTTGGTCATGAAGCCCTCGTGGCGGGCAACCGATGCCCAGCGCGATGCGTACAAGAACATCCAGAAATCGTTGAATGAGCGTGATTCGAAGGACGCACAGACGCACCTAATCGCCTTCGATCCGGCCGACCCGCCCCTGGCCGCCGTCGCCATCGGCAACATGGACACGGCAACCAATGTGACCGTCAACGTGTCCGGGATGGGGAGTTCCGCGGAGGATATGGACGGCGCCGTGAAGGCGGCGAACAACATCTACTTGGAACAGGAATACTCCACATCCGGCCATGCCGTGGTGGCGTGGATCGGTTATGAATCGCCTGGCTACTCCGCCGAAGTGCTGTACTCCGACAAGGCCCGTACCGGCGGTGCCAAGCTTGCGACAGTGATCGACGGCTTGTACTACACCCGGGCATCAGACATCCCCTACGTGAGTATCGCCGCCCACTCCTACGGCACTACCACGGCGGCCTACGCACTGAGTCAAACCACCCACACGGTGGACTCGGTGGTGTTCTACGGCTCTGCCGGCATTGATCCGGAGGCAGCCCGGACCGCTGCCGACCTGAATGCCCGGGAAGTCTACGCGACTCAGGGTGATGCGGACGTCCTCGCCCCCGGCGGGATTGCCGGAGCGAACCTGGGCGATCCGCGGCTGAGTCCCACCGCTGAGTCATGGGGTGCAAAGGTCTTCAGCTCGGAGGACCAGGAGCATGGAGTTGTGAACGGCGGCCACGGCATGGAGGGGACAGAGGAAGAGGCCTTGCTCTGGGAGACGGAGCGCGGCGGCGGCTACCTCGACCCGGCCACCTCAAGCCTGGAGCAGATCGCGCTGGCCAGCACCGGGCACGGTTCCTCCCTGGATTTCATTCCGCAGTCCCCCATGGATGATCGAGTCGACAGCATCACTGGAACGGCCAACGACATCTATTACGGGCCGGGAAGGGCCGTGGACGGCATGCAGGTCTTGGGCCAGCACGCCGTCGACGAGTATCAGGAAGCGCAGAACAGGAGGGCTGAGATGATGCGCGACGGACTGCTGCAGGCAGGCGATGTACTGCAGGATCATTACCTGCCCGACTTTGGGCCCTATGAGCATCCATTGGACCCTCATGTCGACGAGATGCAGCGCGAAGCCATGGACGCATTGGAAGAGTCCCAGCGGCGGTTCAGTGAGACCGTGGACCGTTCGCAGAATACCTTTTCAGTACTTGTTGATGACCAGCAGAAAGCGGCAGATGACTACTTC
This sequence comes from Arthrobacter sp. Z1-15, assembly GCF_054792395.1. Taxonomy (NCBI): domain Bacteria; kingdom Bacillati; phylum Actinomycetota; class Actinomycetes; order Micrococcales; family Micrococcaceae; genus Arthrobacter; species Arthrobacter sp. Z1-15. The sequence goes on from NZ_CP096454.1 coordinate 1,591,898, forward strand.
AAGAGGCGGTTGCGTGTTCTGGAGTTCAAGGCAGGGCAGCTCGTCGAAATTTTCCGTGATTAGCGCAGGACTACTTGCCCTGCTGACCCTGAGTTCTTGTGCCCAAGGAGACCCCGCCGTGCCGAACAACAACCACTCTGCTGGCCACTCCGCGTCCGCTAGCCCCGACGCGGCCGGCGGACGCCCCGCAGACGCGATTTTCGATGATCTTATGGGTACCGCAGCGGCCGCCGTTGAGGCGACGGGTACAACAACCGGCTGGACCTATGCGGACGGCTCACCCTGGAACCCTGATGCCCCCGACATCGTCTTCAATCCGAAGCCCTGCCGGGCGACGGCCGGCGGCGCAGAGCAGCGCACGATGGAATTTCGGCTCCTCGGTCCTGCGCCGGCGGACCCCAGGACAGCAAGGGATGACATGCAGACATATCTGGAGGGTTTGGAGGATCAGGGATATGCACTGTCCCGCTCCAGCGATCCTGCCCCCGGAAGAGAGCCCAAGAACACCTATGTGGCCGGTACCAGGCGAGCAGATGGCGCCTATGTCGATTTCGGAGCGAACGACGCAGAACAGCGCCTGCACTTCGGAAGTGAATGTTCGGCACATCCGTCATTGGAGGACGAGGTCAGCGCACAGACGCGCTAGGGCACTCCGCCCTTCAAACGGGCCGTCGGGCCACGTGGCAGCGCCGAGATGGCTGATGGATTTGGATCCCCGGGTGCGGGTGCGGGTGTAGCTGCAGGTGCAGTGCGCGGCAAAAGAGGACTTACCCCGCGTGCCTCCAGCGGTCCCGCGGTAGCGTGGAAAGACGCAACAGGCAGCAGGGAGATTTCATGGCCGCACCAGCACCCGTCCGCGCGCGTCTTCAGCCGCCTGCGGCTGTCCGGATCCGCGGAGCCCGGGTCCACAACCTCAAGGATGTCGATGTGGACATCCCCCTTGACCGGCTGGTTGCCGTGGCGGGCGTATCCGGGTCAGGTAAGTCCTCGCTCGCCATGGGCGTGTTGTACGCAGAGGGGTCGCGCCGGTACATCGAGGCGCTGTCCACCTATACCCGGCGACGAATGTCGCACGCCGCCCGTGCATCCGTGGACTCGGTCCGCCACGTCCCCGCTGCTCTTGCCCTGCGTCAGCGCCCCGGCGTGCCGGGGGTCCGGTCGACGTTCGGCACTTCCACCGAGTTGCTGAACGTCCTGCGCGTGGTGTTCTCCCGGCTTGGCTCGCACCTTTGTCCCAACGGCCACAGGCTGGCCCCGACCATCGACGTCGCCGCGGACAAGGAGCTGGTTTGCCCTGAGTGCGGTGCGTCGTTCCGTCCGCCCGGTGCGGAGTCCCTGGCTTTCAATTCCGACGGCGCCTGTCCGAGGTGCGAGGGCACCGGCACGGTCCGGGAGATCGACGACGGCGCCCTGGTTCCGGATCCGGCCAAAACCATCAACGACGGAGCGGTGGCGCCGTGGGGCATGTTCGGACTGACGGTTATGCCGCAGGTGGTGGCCGAATTCGGTGTCCGCACAGACGTTCCCTACGCCGAACTCACGGAGCACGAGAAGCAGATCGTATTGGAGGGCCCGGAGGAGAAGAAGCACATCAGCGTGCCCTCGAAAAGCGGCAAACTGTTCGAGCTGAACTTTACCTACCGCAACGCCCGTCTCGCGGTCCGGGAGGCAATGAACAACGCCACCAGCGAGAAGGGCCTGGCACGGGTTTCCCGTTTTATCGTGTCGCAGACCTGTCCCGCCTGCGGAGGCACACGGCTTTCCCCCAAGGCGCTCGGGACGGAGGTTGCCGGGATCAACCTGGCGGAAGCGTCGTCAAAAACGCTGGATGAAGCACTCGCTTGGGTCTCAACGGTCCCTGGCCGGCTCCCCGCGGAGATGCGCTCCATGGCCGGGATGATCACCGCCCAGTTCCAGGACATGGCCCGGCGCCTGACCCAGCTGGGCCTGGGCTACCTGAGCCTGGACCGGGCGGGGTCAACCCTGTCCACCGGAGAGCGGCAGCGGGTGCAGCTTGCCCGTGCGGTGCGCAACGAAACCACCGGCGTGCTGTACGTGCTGGATGAGCCCTCGATCGGTCTTCATCCCGTGAACGTGGAAGGCCTGATCGGGGTGATGCGGGACCTGCTCGACGGCGGAAACTCCGTGGTGCTGGTGGACCACGACGTGCAGGTGCTGAGCGAAGCGGACTGGATGATCGAACTGGGTCCCGGCTCCGGCGCCGAAGGCGGATCCATCATTGCCCAGGGCACCATCGGCCAAATAACTGCCGATCCGGCGTCGTTGATTGGCCCTTTCCTCGGCGGCAGCGGTGACAACGCGGCGCGCGGGGACATACTGGTGCGAAAACGCACCGACGGCAGGACCCTGTGGGACAACGGAGCCGTCCGCCTTGCGACGGATCCGCTGCACACCGTCCACGCCCTTGACGTCGTGATTCCCAAGGGGCGGCTTACCGCGGTCACCGGCATGTCCGGGTCGGGGAAAACCACGCTCGTTCTCGAGAGCCTCGTGCCGGCGGTCAGGGCAGTGGAACATGGTGCGGGGATGCCGGCACACGTGTGCTCGGTCGATGCCGCCGGCCTGTCACGCGTGGATGTGGTGGATGCGACGCCGATCGGGGTGAACATCCGCTCTACGGTAGCCACGTACTCCGGCGTCCTGGACGACCTGCGCCGCGCCTACGCCGCCACGGACGCTGCGAAGGAGCACGGGCTGAAGGCGGGAGACTTCTCCTACAACACCGGATCGCTGCGGTGCCCGCGCTGCGAGGGAACCGGGCAGGTGGTCCTGGACGTACAGTTCCTGCCCGACGTCGACATCCCCTGCCCGGACTGCAACGGGACGCGCTACGCCCCGTCGGCTGACGACGTCGTCCTGCCGACCGCGAAGGGGGATTTCCCGCTGCCGGGGCTTCTCGCCCTGACCGTGCGTGAAGCGCGGGAGGCCCTGGCAGGGCTGCCCAAGGTACGCCGGAAGCTGCAGACCCTCATCGACCTCGGACTCGGTTACCTGACCCTGGGGGAGGACACTCCGGCTCTCTCCGGCGGGGAAGCCCAGCGCCTCAAGCTCGCCGGGGAACTGGGCCGGGACCAGTCGGGCACCCTGTTTGTCCTGGATGAACCCACCGTCGGCCTCCATCCCCTGGATACCCGGGTGCTGATTCGTGTGCTGGACCGGCTCCTGGCCAAGGGCGCCACGATCGTCGTGATTGAACATGACCTGGACCTGATAGCCAACGCTGATCACGTCATTGACATGGGTCCGGGCGGCGGTGCCGCGGGCGGGCGCATCGTTGCCACCGGTGCGCCCGACGACGTCGCCGGGAACCCTGCCAGCAGCACCGGCGGCTACCTCCGGGAACACCTGCGCCGCTGACCTGCCCGCACCGCTGACCTGCCCGCACTGCGTATCACCCGCACTCCGTCTCAGGGGTCTTGTGCTGCGGACCGAACCTGTCCGCAACGGGACCTACTGTGATGCTTGTCCGGCAGGCGCCGGCAGCCAAATGTACAGCAGTCATCCTGAGCAAAGGTGCCCCATGAGCAACCCGCACGCAGCCGCAGTCCGTGAAGTTTTCCTCACCGGCCACCGCACCGGACGCGCCGTCGCGCCGTCGCACTTCCTGGCGGTCCGGGAATCCCCGCGTCCGGCACTGCAGCCGGGACAGGTCAGGGTGCGGAACGACTTCCTGCAGCTGACCGCCGTGATGGCTGACCTGATGACGGAGGAGCCCGGGCTGCCCATGCCGGCCTATCCGGTGGGCGAGCCGCTGTGGGGCGGAGCAGTGGGAACGGTTGTCGAGTCCGCCGGCAGTCTCGCGCCCGGAACGGTGGTGCAGCATATGAACGGCTGGCGGGAGGAAACCAGCGGTGATGCTTCGCTGTTCTATCCGGTGCCGGTGGAAGTGCTGCCCGCTCCGGAGTACGTCCTGAACCAGGGGGCTACCGCGTATCACGGCATGGCAGAGGTAGCCGCTGTGGGGGAGGGTGACGTCGTCTTCGTGAGCGGAGCTGCCGGGGGAGTGGGATCCCTTGCCGGCCAGATCGCGAAGGCCCGCGGCGCGCGGAAGGTGATCGGCAGCGCGGGCAGCCCGGAGAAGGTGAAGTACCTTGTGGAGGAACTGGGCTTTGACGCCGGCATCAACTATCGGGAGGGACTGGTCCGTGAGCGGCTCGCGGAGCTGGCCCCCGGAGGAATCAACGTCTTTTTCGACACGGTGGGCGGAAGCCAGTTCGAGGCGGCCGTACAGGCAGCGGCACAGCATGCCAGGTTTGCCCTGTGCGGGGCGCTCGCAGGCCAGATCGACGGCGGGACCGGAGGTTTTCCGCGCCTGGACATCATGACGGCGATCGTCAAGCAGTTGAGGATTCTGCCGTTCGCCACCCTGCACACTTCCGAACAACTGGCAGCGTGGGGAGCGCACTACGGCCGGTGGCTGGCGGAGGGGAAGCTGGTTTTTCCGCACACCATCATTGATGGCGGACTGGATGCGGCGCCGGCGGCGCTGGACGCGCTTCTCGACGGCCGCTACCGGGGCAATGTCGTGGTTCGCCTCCACTAGATACTGCCCCTATCCATGGCTGGATAGTAGGACTATCCTTCGAGGCATGGACTGGAACCTGCTTATCGCGACCCACGCCGTCGCTGCCCTTTATGCCCTTGCCATTGGGCCGATCAATATCCTGCGCCGGCGGCGGGACAGAACCCACCACGTCCTCGGGTACACCTGGGCGGGAGCGATGTACTACGTCTGCCTCAGCAGTTTCTGGATCGTGTCCGACGGTCACTTCAGCTGGCTCCACGGGTTGTCTGCGTTCACGATCGTGACGGTCAGTCTCGGCATCCTGGCAGCGGTGCGACGGAACATCCGGTGGCACATGATGAACATGATCGGCAGCTATTTCGGATTGGTTGTCGCGTTCATCTTCGCCACGATCGTTCCGTCGCGCGGCATTCCGCGGCTCCTCGTCAGCGATCCGCTGACAGCCGGGCTGGTCGCAGCCTTTGTTCTCGGCAGCGTCATCAGCCTTTATGGCGTTCTGAAGCCCAGAAAGCGACGCCGGCGGCCGGTTGTCCGGCCCGCCGCCAACAGCTGAGGCGGGATCAGTGTCTGAGCAAGCTTCGGCGCCGGTCAGACACGTTCAAGCGGCAGGTGCTGTCCGGCCGGCAGTTCGACCCGGATGGCATCGCGGACCGAGACCAGGCGCCACATCGAAACCCTCGACCCTCAAATTCTTCAAAAGCTCGACGGCGATGAGGTGGACCTGCCGCAGGTTCGGCTGGGTCGGATCTGCCCGCACCCGGGAGCGGTGCTGCACGGTGGTGCCGGAGTGGGCATTTTGAGCGTGGCGGCGATTCCCGCATCGCTGTTGCTGTTGCGGATGGCAGATGTGGCAGTGCAACTCGTTGAGTCCCGCCGTCGCCACGGCCCGGCGTAGATTGGTTCCATGGCTTCCACCCCTGCACAGCGTGTCCTCTTCCACGGCGTGACCGGAAGCGGAAAAACGACCGCGGCACGGGCCTACGCGCAGGCGGCGGGTTTGCCGCTGTACCCGTACGACGACGTCGTCGGCTGGCTTCCGGGGTGGCAGCAGCGTCCGGTGGAGGAACAGCTGCAGATGACGGCAGCCATCGCGGCGGGGGACCGGTGGGTTGTGGACAGCGCCTACGCGTCCGTCCGTGAACTGCTGTTGGCCAGAGCCGAACTCGTCGTCGCATTGGATTATCCGCGGTGGCTGTCCCTGGGCCGCCTGCTGCGCAGGACCGTCCGCCGCTGCCTCACCGGGGAGCTGATCTGCAACGGCAACACCGAGACCTGGCGTCTGGTCCTGTCCCGGGATTCGATCATCGTGTGGCACTTCCGCAGCTTCGCCGCCAAGCGTAAGTCGCTGGCGGCGATGAGGGCGGATCCGGGTATGCCGCCCGTCATCAGCTTCCGGCGTCCCCGGGATCTCGAGGCCTGGATCGCCGAGGCCGGGCAGGCAACCGGGGCGGCCGAAATCTCCGGACGGTAGACAATCTGTCCCGGCACCTTAGAGACTTCTCCCACCGCCAACCCCGAAAGGATGAGCAGCATGCCCACCAAGATCACGTTTGTCATCGACAACCCGTCAGACCCCGAGGCCTTCGAGGCTGCCTACAAAGGAATCGCGGCCAGCGCCAAACAGCTCCCGAAGCTGCAGCGGTACGAGGCCGGAAAGGTCTGGCCGAAGGAGAACGGCACTCCCACTCCCGCCCACCGGACACTGGATCTGTACTTCGGCAGTTACGAGGACGCTTCAGCCGCCGTGACAACGCCTCCGTTCGCGGACCTTATGAGCCAGTTGAAGGGAACCGAAACCACCTTCCGCGCCCTGTTCTCGGAGGTGGAAGACAGCTAGAGGGCGCACGGCCGGTATCAACTCATACATCGGCAGCGCCTGAGCCCTACAATCGGGTCAGCCTGTCATCCTCTGCTGGCTTCTCCTCGCGGACCTGGGTGGCAGGCTGCGCGGGAGCATCCGGAAGCACGACAGCCGGGCGGCGTTTTTTGCTCTTTACCGACCGGCCGTACACCAGGTACATGGTGGTGCCCATGATGATCATCAGCAACACGGTGTAGACAAAGGTCAGGGCCATGGCATCGCTGATGTTCTCGCCCTGGGTGCTGTTCTTAATCACGATGCCAAGGGGCTCGTACAGCGGGTGGTAGAGGAATACAGCAGTGTCGTAATCGTCCAGCAGGCTGTTGAAGTTGAGGGCCGTGATAGCCGCGGCTGTCGGCAGCACAATGGGCAGCAGCACCCGGCGGAAGGTGTACAGCGACTTGGCCCCGAGGATCGAGGCGGCGTCCTCGAGGGAATCGCTGATCGAATAGAACGCTGCCTTGAGCATGCGCAGCGTAAAGGGGATCTTGATAATGATGTACGCGGCCAGCAGCACCAGCACCGTACCGGTCAGCACCTGGCCGCCCAGGAACGGTGACGGGCGGTCGAACGTCATGATCAGGCCCAGAGCAATCAGGGTAGAGGGCAGGATCCAGGGAATGTGCAGCAGGTACTCAAAGGCCGCGGTGACCGGGTTGCGGAACTTCTGCACCATCCGGGCCACAAACAATAGGCCACCGACGACGACGACGGCGGCCACCGCGCTGTACACCAGGCTGACGGCGAACGGCCGGAAGGCTGACTGGTCCGTGAACACGGTGATGTAGTTGTCGAGGGTAAACCGGTCCCAGGACAACGTGGCCGATGAGATGCTGGCGGTATCAGTGAAGGAGAAGACGACAATCAGCAGGATCGGCAGGGAGTAAACCAGGAACAGTGCGTATGCGGCCACATGGACCAGAGCGTTGGCAATCGGGTTTTCGATCTTCTGCTTTTTCATTCCCGCGGAAACCTTGGACACCGAGAAGTAGGTCCCGCCGCGCTCTACCCGGCTCATGATTGCCAGCATCACCACAGTCGCGAGGCCGAGGATCAGGGCAAGGAGGGCAGCGATGTCGCGGGAGGTGGTTGATCCGGAAAAGGTGAGGATCATCGGGCTGATGGTTTGGAAGTTTTCACCACCGAGCACCTGCGGCGCGGTCAGTGCGCTCAGGCCGCCCAGGAAAACCAGAATGGTGATGGCGAAGAGCATGGGCCGCATCATGGGCAGCACGATCCGCCAGAGAATGCGCAGCGTCGAAGCACCCATGTTCCGGGCGGCCTCGATCGTTTGGTAATCCACTTTGCCCAGCGCAGAGGAAAGGAACAGCATGTGGTTGGAGGTGGTGGAGAAGGTCATCACGAATACCACCGCGAAGAAGCCGCTGAACCAGGCAGGGTCCAGGCCTGGAAACCAGCCCAGGAGCAGATTGGTGACGAAGCCGTTCTGGCCGTAGATGAACTTGTATCCGGCCACCAGGACGATTCCGCCGTAGATCAGGGTGGTGGCATAGCCGAGCCACAGGATGCGTGCCCCGCGGATGTCGAAGTACTGGGTCACCAGCACGATGAAGATGCCTACGGCATTCACCGTCACGGACAGGACCACGGCCAGGATGAAACTGTTTGCCAGGCTCTTCATGGCCCTGTCGGAGCTCAGCAGCTTCTCGACGGCACGGCCGGAGAACTCGCCTTTGGGAAAGAAGGTTTCGGTGAGCAGGTTGATGTTTGGCAGGATTAGGAAGGTGCCGATAAACCACACCAACACCACTGAGGTGGCGATGACGAGCGGGGAGCGCCACATACCCTTGAATGAAGTTTTCACGGCCGGTGCCCCCTAGTACTGGAGAACGTTTGTCGGATCGATGAACAGGTCCACCGAGGTGCCCGGGTCCATCCGGGTCAACCCGTTCTCTGTGACCAGTGCTTTGATCCGGTTGCCTCCTGCTGTGACCGTGTACCGCGAATGCATGCCGTGGTAGCTGCGGGCTGACACCGTGCCGTTGACCTTCACCGCTCCCGGTCCGGCCGTCAGCGGATCCAGCGACACCTTCTCCACCCGAAGGTAGGAGTTCTTGGCCGGATCCAGGGCCGCCGTTGAACGGTCATTGAGCCGGCGGACCAGTTCGGTGTCCAGCACGTTGATGTCGCCGATGAAGTTGCAGACAAATTCGGTCGCTGAACGTTCATAAATTTCCTGCGGCGGACCCACCTGTTCCACCACTCCCTTGTTGAACACGGCAATGCGGTCGGACATGGTGAGGGCCTCGTCCTGGTCATGAGTGACATAGACCGTGGTGATCCCGAACTGGCTCTGCAGATCCTTGAGCTGGCCGCGCAGCTGAACCCGCAGCTTCGCATCAAGATTGGACAGCGGCTCGTCCAGCAGCAGGATCTTGGGTTTGAGCACCAGCGCGCGGGCGATGGCCACACGCTGCTGCTGCCCGCCGGAGAGTTCCGCGACGTTTTTGCTCAGCTGCTCGTCACTGAGCTCCATCTGTCCGGCGATCTCCCGGACGAGCCGGTCCGTATCAGCCTTGGATTCTTTGCGAACCTTCAATCCAAAGGCAATGTTCTCCCAGACATTCATGCTGGGAAAGAGCGCATAGTTTTGGAACACCATGCCAATACTGCGCTTGTCGCTCGAGAGGTGGGTGACTCGCTTGCCGTCAACGAACACGTCTCCGCCGCTGGGACTGATGAAGCCCGCCAGAGTGCGCAGCGCCGTCGTCTTGCCGCAACCGGACGGACCCAGGAGGGTGAAGAATTCACCCTCCTGGATTTCGAGATCCAGTTGTGGAATGGCGACGAAGTCGTCGAAGGAAACTTCAATGCTGTCGTACCGGATCATGGGTCTGTTCCTGTCAGGGCATGTATTCGAGTTCGATTTTTTCTACCCACTGCGAGATGTTGTCGCGGACGAATTCCCAGTCCATGTCCTGCGGGGGAATGGCGTCGTAGGCTGCGAGAACCTCCGGATCGGTCATTTCTATAGCCTTCTGATTGGCCGGAAGGCTCTTGAACTCAACTGCGAAAGCACCCTGAACATCGCCGCTGCCGAACCAGTTGATGAAGCGCTCAACTTCGGCCTGCTTGTCGGTGCCCTTGATGATGCCGACCTGCTCCACAGCGTAGGGAACACCAATTTCGGGTTCCATGACGCCGGCCGAAACTCCGTACTGGGTTTCGCGGGCCGGAATGCCGCTGATGGTCATTTGTCCCATGTCCACTGTGCCGGCTGCCATCCGGGCAAACAGGTCTTCGCCTTCGACAGCCTTGGAGCCGTTTTCAAAGTATCCGCGGACCTGTTCCCAGCCCTCATCGGATATGCCGAGGTCTCCGGACTCGTCCGCGTACCGTGTCAGGATGCTGGCCATGATGATCTGCTGCGTGGCGCCGGCGAGGGTGCTGACCGACTCGTAGCGTCCCTTGTACTGTTCGTCGCTCCACAGGTCCGTCCAGTCGGAGGGCGCCTCTGCCTCGGGGACGGCTGCTGTGTTGTACGCCAGGACAATGCCCTGCTGGACCAGCGGCCAGAAGGTCTCTCCGTCACCCAGGCTCTCGTCCACGTCGCCTGACCATTCTGGAGTGTAGGGCTCCAGGAGCTCCTCCGCCTTGATCTGTTCGAAGTACATGTTGTTCAGACCGAAAACGACGTCGGCAACCGGGTTGCCGCCTTCGGCGATGATGCGGTTCGTGAGGTCGGCACCGCCGAGCCCCACAATCTCCAAGTCGAACCCGGCTTCGGCAGCCTGGGCCTCAAGCCATTCGCCCTTGCCGTCGGAATTGGAATTGGTATAAACCACCAGCGTGGCGCCTTCGGAGCCGCCTTCGTTGCTGGACGCGGTAGAGCTGCCGCAGCCGGTGAGCAGCAAAGCCGCTGCCAGTCCGGCGCCGATGAATTTGGTACGCACGTCGTCGTGTCCTCTCTGTCCCCCCGGCGGAGCGCCGCGATGGCCTGAACCTATCACTGAGCGGGTTCGGCATAGATTCGGCGCGGCGAGTCGTGCAGGTAATTTCCGCTGCGCTCAATGACCGAGGGCGGGCCTTCCCGCCGCTTACCCCGCCGCCCGGGGATTCGTTTCCTCCTGAACTGCGGTTCGGGCTAACCGGGCATCCTGAAGCGATGCCCGCAGCGGCGCATCCGCGGCTGCATCGGCAGCGGTCCAAGCCAGAGCCAGTGCTGCATCCATCACCGCGGCATCGGCCGCCGGGCCGGAGGTTTCCTCGGCGAAGGCTGCCGTGTGGGGCATTCCGCGGGCTCCGCGGACGGCGATGACGGGATGGATGGCAGGCATCACCTGCGACACGTTGCCCATGTCGGTCGATCCGCCTCCGCCTCCCGACGGCGGACGCACCAGCGTGCGGCCGGTTGCCGTCAGGTTTTGGTTCCACAGCCGGAGCAGTTCTTCATGTTGGCGTACGGGAAGGTAGGCGGGGGAGCGCTGGTCCACCGACCAGGTGCATCCGGTGGCCAAGGCGGCACCCTCGCAGGCAAGGAGCACCCGGTGCACGGCGTCGTTTTGCACGTGCACATCGTTGGCCCGGACTTCAAGGGACAGTTCCGCATGGTCCGGAATGACGTTTATGGCGGACCCTCCCGCCGCAAGGAGCGCATTGATCCGGACGCCGTCGGGCAACTGCTGGCGCAGCAGGCCGATGGCGACCTGCGCCACCGTTGCCGCGTTCAGGGCATTGACGCCGTCAGCTGGCGCAGCCGCAGCATGGGATGCCTTACCGGTGAAGGTCACGGTAAACCGGTTGCAGCCCTGGGACGACGTACCGCTGCAGTCGATATCCGTTCCCGGCGTGGGGTGTGCCATCAGGGCAATGTCGGCCTGCGCAAAGGCGCCGGCATCCAGGAGAAGGGCCTTGCCGCCGCCCTCTTCCTCGGCCGGCGTTCCCAGGACAATGACGGTGAGGTCCAGGTCCGTTGCCGCCGCGGCGAGCGAGAGGGCGGCGCCGACGGCGGAGGCAGCGATGATGTTGTGTCCGCAGGCATGCCCAATTTTCGGCAGGGCGTCATATTCGGCGCAGATCAGCACCCGAAATGACCCCGTGCCGTAGACGGCTTCCACAGCGGTGGGCAGGCCGTAGCAGCCAACAGTGGTTGCAAACCCTGCGTCCCACAGGGCGGCAGCCACGCGGGCAGCTGACCGGTGCTCCTCGAACGCCACCTCCGGATCTTCGTGCAGCTGTGCAGACAGCGCCAGAACAGCGGGCCGGTGCTTGGCCAGACGCGCCCGGATGGCAGCCTTCGCGGCGGCGGCGGCGGCCGTCGTCGTGCTCATACGGCGCGTTCCTCCTCTGCCGGCCGGGAGGATGCTGTCGCCGGACCAGCTGCTTGCGCAGGGGGCGCGACCGTTCCCGCATCATTCCGAAACCGCAGCGCCACCAGCGCCAGGGCCAGCGACAGCGCCGCACAGAGGCCCCAGACCACGAGATAGGAGGCATTGGCGGAAGCGGTGGTGCTTTCGCCGTCGATCTGGAGGGTGACCAGGAAGGCGGACATGACCAGGGCAAACACCGCGCCGCCCACGGATCCGGCAGCCGTCCGTGACGTGTTGTAGAGCGCGGAGGCGACGGCGACGGAGTCCTCGGGCGACTTTCTCACCACGATGGCAGGCAGGACGCCGAGAATCAGGCCGTTGCCGAAGGCGCCAACCAGCATTGCGGCGAGGAAGGGCATGGTGGCGGTGGCGAAGCCGATCATGGCCACATAGGAGACGATGGCGAGCAGCGATCCCAGGACCACCGTGGACTTGGCGGTGATGCGGGCGGCGATCCGGTCGCCGAGCGTTGCGCCGGCAAAGGTGGCCAGCGCGAGGACCAGGAACAGGAGGCCAACGCTGCCCGGGGACAGGCCAAGGCCGAAACCGTGGGTTTCCGGATCGGTGAGGATGAACAACGAGCCGGCGGTCTGCGAGCCGAACATCTGGGCGCCGAACAGGGCGGCCGCCAGGATGGGCAGGCCGATGCCTGACGTCGTGAGCACTTTGAGGTCGACGAGCGGATACGTCACCTTGCGTTCAACCTGCAGCCACAGAGCCAGCAGCGCCAAACCGAGCACAATGGAGCCGATGGTCAGGCCCGGACCCCAGCCCCAGTTGCTGGCGTTCGCGATGCCCAGCAGGGCGGACAGCAGCCCGGTGGTGAGCAGGGCGGCGCCGGGCCAGTCCACGCTTCCGGCGCTGCGGGTGGTGGTTTCGGGCACCAGCCAAGCGACGACGGGAATACAAAGGAACATGAAGACGGCCGGCGCCAGCAGGACCACGGTCAGGTTATCGATCATGGCGAGCAGGATGCCGGACACCATGGCGCCGATGGCACCGCCCACGGTGAGCGCGCCGACCAGCTTGGCGATGCTGCGGCTGGCGGTTTCCGCGTTCCTGCTGCGGACAATGGCGAACTCCAGCGGCAGGAAGGCACCCAGCGGCGCCTGCAGCGCGCGTCCCAGCAGCAGCACGCCGAAGCTGGGCGCAAACGCGACAACCACCGAGCCCACGGCCACCAGGCTCACGGTGATGAGCAGCAGCCGTTTGTGGCCGTAGAGGTCACCGAGCTTGCCGATGATCGGCACAAACGCGACGGTCATCAGCAGGTAGACCACGCTGACCCAGTTCAGGGCCGCGTCACCCACGGAGAAATCATCGCCGATACGGGCCAGCAGCGGCGGAAACCAGCCCTGCAGCAGCCCGGAGCCGAACTCCATGACAACAAGGAAGCCGACGGCGCCGCCGGCAGCCCTGGTGCCCCTGCCTAGCGTGGTGCTGCTGGTATTGGGGGAGGACTTCATACTCATCCGTTCTCGGTAGGTATGGTGCGCGGTGGTAACGTCCTCAAAATACCGACGGTGTCCGTATCGCCGACCGATTTGCAGAATACGCCGTAAAAATGAGGATGTTATGCCAGATAGTTCACTAAGTGCGCTGGATCTTCGCATTGTTAACGCACTGCAGATTGCTCCACGGGCGGCGTGGTCCCAGCTGGCCCCGATCCTTGGTGCCGACGCGGCCACGCTTAACCGCCGGTGGAGGGACCTGTATGCGAGTGGAACAGCCTGGATCAGCACCTTCGATCCGGACAGCTGGGAGGCGGGAGCGCTGGTGGAGATCAACTGCCACTCGGGGGCCAACCTGCGGGTGGCGGCGGCCCTGGCGGAAACCCCTGAAGCGATCGGCGTGGATCTCACGGCGGGCGGCCGCGACATCGTGGCCACGATTGCCCCTCCAAGCGCGGGAGACTTGTGGACGTATCTGTTGGAGGAACTGCCGAGGATCGAGGGCATTGAGTCCACGCACAGCCATCCCATTGCACGAAACGTTTATGACGGCAGCGCCTGGCGGGTCCGTGCCCTGGACGCCCTGGAGACGCAGCAGGTCCAGGCGCTGGCGGTTCCGGGTCGAGGCCGGGGAGCTGGCCGGAAAATAGAACTGGAACGGGAGATTACCGGCGTGCTGAACTCAGACAGCCGGGCCTCGGCGACGGAGATCGGGGCCGTCCTGGGGGAGAGCCCGCGCCACGTCCGGGAAACCCTGGCCCAGATGAGCGCCGCAGGGCGGCTGCAGCAGCGGACTGATCTGGTGCGCGCCGTCTCGGGCTGGCCGGTGAGTGCCTGGTATTTCCTGCGGGTTCCTGCCTCCAAGCTCGACGGCGTCACCGCCCGCCTGCAGCATCTGGATGAGCTGCGGCTGGTGTCCCACACCGTGGGGCCGTACGACCTGATCATGGGTGTATGGCTGAAGAGCCTTGCGGAGGTTCAGCGGCTCGAAAAGCATCTGGAGGTGAAGCTCCCCGGTGTGTCCACCGCTGACCGTTCGGTGGTGCTTCGGAGTGTGAAGCAGTTCGGGCAGATCCTGGATCACCGCGGGTACGCCACGGGCCGGAACAATTCAGTGCCTGCTCTGCGGAATCGGCTGCAGCCTTAGGATGCAACCATGAGTTTCTACAGCGCGGCACCGTACGCCGCGACCAGTCCGGGTGTCCCGGAAGGCGGCCCCGAAGGCGTCCTGCCGGTGGGATCCTACCAACCGCCGCTGCTGCACCCGATCCATTCGATAGGGCAGCGCACCCTGGATTTCCGCCGTCGGGTTGCCCTGATGGCCGTCATTAACCGGACCCCGGATTCCTTTTACGACGCCGGCGCCACCTTTGCGCTGGACGCTGCAGTCACGGCGGCGGTGCAGGCGGTCGGCGACGGCGCGGACTGGGTCGACATCGGCGGCGTACCGTTCGCCCCGGGTCCGGCCCTGGGCGCCGCCGAGGAAGCAGCCCGGGTGGTTCCGGTGATCAAGGCTGTCAGGCAACGCTCCGACGTCATCATCTCCGCTGACACTTTCCTGCCGGCTGTGGCCGAGGCGGCCATCGAGGCCGGAGCCACTGTCATCAACGACACGACGGGCCTCTCCAATCCGGACCTGGCCCGTGTCGCCGCAGACGCGGGAGTGCATCTGGTGATCACCCACAGCTTGGCGGCACCGCGCACTGCATATCCGCGTCCGCTGTACGGCGACGTGGTGGCCGAGGTTGCGGAGTTCCTGTACCGGCGCACCGGATACGCGCAGGATTTGGGTGTGCCTCCGGAGAAGATCATCATCGATCCGGGCCACGACCTGAATAAGAACACGCTCCATTCCCTCGAGCTCACCCGCCGCCTCGCCGAGATCGCAGCCCTGGGCTATCCGGTGCTGGCAGCTGTGTCCAACAAGGATTTCATCGGTGAAACCCTCGATGCCCCCAAACAGGAGCGTGTTGAGGGGTCCCTTGCGGCGGGCGTTGCCAGCATCATGAACGGTGCCCGCATCCTCCGGATGCACAACGTGGCTGCCGCATCCAGAGCCATCAGGATGACCGAAGCGATCCTCGGGTGGCGGGATCCGGCATACCTCCGCCACAACATGGGCGACGCCAACGAGCCGGCCGTGCCGGCATGACCACGCGCATTACCGCCGCCGGCTTCGACAGGGAGCTCAGCGACGAACAGCTCATGGCGGCATATGCCTGGGATGATTCCGCGGTGCCGACGCGCCGGCCGTTCTTCCGGTTCAACTTTGTGGCGTCCGCTGACGGTGCCGCGGCGCTTGACGGCCGCTCCGGCGGGCTCGGCGACGGGGCGGACCACCGGGTGTTTGAGCTGCTCCGGCAGACCGCCGACGTCATCCTGGTTGGCGCGGGAACGGTGCGGGCCGAGGGCTACTCCGGGGAACTCCTGGCACCGGCCGGGCAGCTGTGGCGTGCCGGGCGCGGAATGACTTCCCACCCCGGGCTGGCGATTGTTTCCGGCTCACTGGATCTGGATCCTGACAGTGCGTTGTTCCGGGAAGCGCCCGTCCGCCCTCTGCTTTTGACAGTGGCCGCCGCCCCAGCGGAACGGCGGACGGCACTGGCGGGAGTCGCCGACGTCGTTGTGGCGGGGGAGCGGACGGTGGAGCCGGAGCAGGCGGCGCGCGTGCTCGGCGGCCGCGGTTTTCACCGGGTCCTGTGCGAGGGCGGCCCGCAGCTTTTCGGGTCCTTCCAAGCCGCGGGCCTGGTGGATGAGCTGTGCCTGACCGTGAGTCCGCTGCTGACGGCCGGCACAGCGCCCCGGATTACAGCGGGAACGCCGGAGATTGCGCCGCACCGTCTGAACCTGGTGCACGTCCTTCGCGGCGGCGACACGTTGCTTCTGCGGTACGCCGATGGCGGGGCCGCCGGGCGTAACTAAGCTTCGACGTCGTAAACCATGGCCGGGTCCCGCGAGAGGATGCGGTCGCGCATTTGGACCTTGAGGACCTCCAAGCAGGCCAGCTCCACAGGAGTCTTGTCCGGCTTGGCCGTGAGCGCGATGAACTCGTCCGTAACGATGCCGTCGTTTCGGATTACGCAGGTGACTCGTGCTTCGCCGGCGCTGATCTCGAAGACGTAGCGGGCCAGGGTGTTGCCGCGCTCCGGCCGGGCGAGCTCAGGGATCACGGAGTAGCGGTCGCCGGTGACCGCACGGGTGACGAGCTCAAAGGCGTCCCGGGCGCCGGGTCCTCCGAACGGAGTGCGAACGCGGATTTCGCCGCGCTCAACACGGCCTCCCGGGATACGGGCAGCCAGTTCCGGCAGTGCTCGCCCCAGTGCGGCAAAGGCGTGCGCAACGCCGCCGGGAAAGCCCGGCCCGTGGTACTTCATGCAGTCGGCAAAGGTGAAGCTCAGCTGTACGCCGTCCTCCCAGACGGTGAGGGCGCGGTCAGGGTTCGGAACCGGTGTCGGTTCGGGGCGGTTGGCTGCTGCGTTTGTCATTCGGGCGTCTCGATTTCGGTGCTTTGGTTTTTGTTCGGGGCGGATCTGTCGGCGTCGGCTGATGGCCGGCGCCGTCGTCGGTACGAGCTGGAGCGGCAGTCGCAGTAGGCCGATTCGGGCAGAAAAACCGTATCAGGCGCCGGAATACGTGACCTAAACGCCGGTATCCACGGCAGCCCCGGACTCAGTTGCGGAGTACCTGGCTCAGCCGCGGAGTCTCTGAGGTCGAATGGGTGGATGTTGAAGGTCCTACGGCAGCAGCAGCCGGCTTGACCCTGATGGCATTGACCCTGCGCTCGATGATTACTAGGTTCGGCCCATGCCGCTGAATTCAGTTTCGACCGACAACGACGTCCTCGCCATCTCCTGGTCATTCCCCGTTCCGGTGGAGTCCGTCTGGGCCGGGTTTAAGGACCCGGAAATCCTGTCCCGCTGGTTGGGCCGGCCCCTCGAATGGGACATCACAGTGGGCGGAACCCTGGTCGTCGACCACGGCGAGGGGTGCACCTCCCGCAGCATCGTTACCGAGGCGGATTCGCAGCGCGGGCTGAGCATGACCTGGGAATTTCCGGATGAGCCGGATTCCCGAATCACCGTCATGTTCGGCTCCGAAGGTGCGGGAACTGGCATGGACTTTGCCCACTACGATCTGGGCGACCTGATGAATTCCTATGCACCCGGCTGGATCACGCATCTGACGTATCTTGAGGCTGCTTTGAGCGGGGCGCCGCTGCCGTCGTCGCAGTTTTGGCCGCTGCACTCCACCTTTGAGACGCTTTACGGCGGTGCCGCCGAAGAGCCGGCTGTTCCGGCCGTCTCGCCGGCAGCGCACGCCCTGTAGCTGCATGTGCCCTGGCCGGTGCGGAGCTCTCCGGCCACGTCCGCCTGTCAGTCAGTGGGCCCGCTGTGCCAGCTGCAGGTTGCGAATCAGTTCCTCGCGGCTCTGCCCGATCAGACCCTCCAATGTCTCCGGCCCGCGGGAATTGGCGATGACGACGCCGTAACCAGCCGCGATTGCGGCACGCGCCAGGGTGCTTCCCGCCTGCCCGGCGCCGAGAATACCGATGGTGGTCCTGAGCGCGCCTCCTTGATCGTCCCGTGCAGGACGCCAGCCTACGTGTTTGGAAGCGGGTACGGGGCGCCCTACTCTCCCGTAGCCGCGGCTGGGGCGGGACACTGGTGGCGGCACGCGCCTGCGGATCATAAACAATCACGTCCGGCCCAGCGGCCCCTTCACCTTGGGGCCAGCCATCCAGCCCTGGCAAGGACGGAAAGCGGAGGAGCGCATCGTGACACGTGTACTGGTCACCGGGTCAACCGACGGCATCGGGCGGGCAACTGCCAAAAGGCTCCTGGAGCAGGGGCACGACGTCGTTGTCCACGCCCGCACGCCGGCCCGGCTGAGCGCCGTTCAAGACCTGATTGAGCGAGGTGCCGGGGAGGTCGTCGGCGACCTGAGCCGTCTGCCCGAGGTTCGGGAGCTGGCGGAGCAGGCGAACAGACTGGGGCGGTTCGACGCCGTGATCCACAACGCCGGGACCATGAACGGCTCGTCCGTCCTTCCGGTCAACGTGGTGGCCCCGTATGTACTCACCGCCCAAATGGAGCGCCCGGGACGTCTGATCTACCTCAGCAGCGGCATGCACCACAGCGGGCGGCCCGATCTGACCGGCATTGACTGGAGCGGCAACCGGGCGGCGCGCTCCTACTCTGACTCGAAGCTGTTCGTGACAACGCTCATGACCGCGGTGGCCAGGATGTGGCCGGACGTCTTGTCGCACGCCGTGGATCCGGGATGGGTGCCCACGAGGATGGGCGGTTCATCCGCACCCGATGACCTGAGTCTGGCCGACGTCACCCAGGCCTGGCTTGCCACGACTGACGATCCCGTTGCCTTGAAGAGCGGCCGGTACTGGTTTCACCGGCAGCCCCGGGCTCCGCATCCCGCGGTGCAGGACGAGGCGTTTCAAGAGGAGCTGCTGGCGTCCCTCGCCGCATACACCGGCGTCCTGCCCGGATCCACGCCCGGTCCCCCCGGCGCGAAAGGTTGAGCACCGCGGTTTTGGGCAGCGGATAGGTTATCCACAGTTCGGCGGTCCCCGTAGACCCCTGGCCGTTGGCTCTGTTGAATGAACGGCAGATGCGACGTCGTCCAAAGGGGCAGCCATGAAATTCGACATGACCACGCGCGCAGACGATCCCTTACCGTCCGGGACCGTCGCCGTCGGAGCGATCGGTACGTTTGATGTCGACCCTGGCGCCGTGGCTGCCGTGCTGCTGGACGTTGATGCCGAAACTGCCGGCTACTCGCCTGCAGCTTCGGCGATGGTCCAGAACCTGGCAATGCTGGCGGAAGAATCCAAGTCCGTCGTTATTGCGGAAAAACTGGCCGTTTTCGGCGACAACATTGTGCACCGCGGGTTGGCCGACATCACCGGGCGCACCGGAAACGCCCTTACCGCCGTCGCCGAAGTGCTGGGTATCCTGTCCGCTGCAGACACTGAAATGAGTGACACCGCCCGCCACTGCGCTGCCCGTGCCGCGCAACGTGCAGCCGACGACGATCCCTATGCCCAGGGTGACAGCGAGCAGGCGCACCGCAACCGGTCAGAACCGGTCCGGTGATGGGCGCCGGAACACCCCTAAACCTGGACGGTTTTCGTCAGCTTCTTCCGGACAGCGGCGCACTGCAGGCGCAGGCAGAACTGATGAAGACGGCAGCTGAGGACATCGAATCAATTGCGTCCTCAACGGCCGGCACCTGGGAGGGGCTGCAGGGCTCAGGCGTTTACTCGGCACCGGGGCAGGAACAGGTATTTGGGGCCTTCGCGCCCGTCAGAATCCGCGGCAGTGACTTGTTGACCGCTGTCGCAGAGGCCTCCAGTGCGATGAAGGGCTTCGCGGAGGCGGCGGAGGACATCCGGCGGCGCTTCAACTCCGAAGTGGTACCCGGAGCGGAGTCCTTCCTCTCCGAAACCGCCGGGCAGGCAACCCACGAGTGGGACGATGACGATGAGCTGGTGGAGCGGCAGAACTTTCTCGTGTCGCGGATGAACGCCCTCGCAGCAGACCAGGATGCGGCCCAGCGGGCCTGCGCCAGAGCGTTGGGAAGCATCGAAATGGGCGGCAGCGTGTGTGCTCCCATTCCGGAGCAGCGCACTCCCGGAGACAGGCTGGGCCTGATGCATGCCATGGGACGCGGCAGCGGGATCATCCCGGAGACGGATCGCGGTCTCACCCGGCGGCAGCTCGACGGCGCTAAACCCGGTGACCTGCCGTGGGGCTGGAAGGTGGAACGGGACAACGGCAGCAGCCACATCCAAAAGGGGGTCCAGGACCAGGTCCGGGGGATCGCCGACGACGCCGTCGTCCTCGCGGGCGGCCACGGTGTCGAGGCCCAGCTTGACCTGCTGCAGGGCAGTGCCTTTTTCCTGGGTGCCGTGACCGGCGGACCGCGGGCAAATGCGAACCGGGAACGGCTGCTCCGTGAAATGGTCCACACGGAACTGTTCAAGACCGACCCCCTGCGGGCGCTCGGCCGCTTGTCATTTGATCTGGGGACCGTCCTGATTCCCGGAGGCCTGGCGGCGAAGGGCGCAGCGTGGCTTCGAACAGGCACACCGCCGGGAATCCACTCCGTTAGGGAAGCGCAACCGGGTCTGCTGGACCATCTGCAAAGTCTGTACGGAGCGGAACCGGAGCAGCCCCCGCCGTTCCCCGCGGGACCGCCCGACCAGAGAAACCCGTCGGGAGTCGGCCGCGACCCGGACCAGCCCCCGGTACCGGGCGATAACGACTACGGAAACGGTGTCTGGGAAAACATCAAGCGGAGGGAGCAGGGCGCCGCGTACCAGGAGTACATAACGGGAGTGAAGCCGCCCGGTGCTGGCCTTGCCACTGAGTATGTGCTGCCGTCCGAGAACGCTTTCCGTAACAGGGTGGAATTCGACGGCCATTACTGGAGCCCCGGCCCGCCGCCGAAAGAAGTTTTCCTTGAGGCTAAAGGCCGGTATGCCTTCATGGACAACTTTATTGCCAAAGAGGACAAAGAGTCAGGGCGTGTTCCGGCGCGTACCAAACTGGATTGGATAGTCCAGGAGAAATGGATCATCGGTCAGATGCAGACCCAGGTTGATGCCCTGGCAGACAACCCGCATGCAACGCTTGAATGGTACGTTGCCGATGAACTGGCGGCGCAGAGACTGCAGCAGCAGATTGATTTGGACGAGGAGCTCAGGGGCATGGTCAAGGTCATTTGGGAACCGCATCCGTGACGACAGGGAAAAGAGACGAAGTGGGCAAGTCGGAAGAGATGACCACGGCATCCGAGGTGTTCAGCCCCGAGCATGGGCAGGTAACCCTCTACATGGCATGGAAAGGACGCGGTGAGACGTCCGGGGAGATTGCGGCGAGGCTCCTGCAGACCATGTCGGTCCTGGCAGACCGGTACTCGAATGACTCTGCCGGCTTCTACAGCCTGGGCGGGGACAATCTTGAGAGCCGAATCCGCTTACCCGGCAACCTTGAGGAACTCGCCGTTTACGCGGCCGGGAAGACTGACCAGGACGAGGATGGTGCGCACCACGAGAACGGCAGGACCCGGCTCGTTGCTTTGCTTTTGCCTGATCCTTCCGCCCCTGATCTGCAGTCGGACGCAATGCTGAGCGTGGTTGCGGGAACGTCCCTGGGACTGACCAACAAAGTGTCAGTGCAGTTTGAATCCGGCTTCCCGCTGGGCACCCCCGCGGAGGCGGCCCGCTGGTTTCTGGAGCTGGTCCGGATCTGGCAGCCGGAGTACGCCCTCTTGAAGACCGGCCTGACCAACAGCACGGACTACAGCCTCGGTACTTATGCGGGATATCTGTCGTGGGTCTCCAACAAGGCCTTTGACCCCGTGCCGCCGGTTGCATCTGCGGTTCAAATTCCCTTTGGCGACGGCATGCTTTACGCAGCAAGAAACTGGACCCTCGATGGCTTTGCTGCCCTCTCGCGGGACCTGGCCAAGGCAGGGGCCGGACAGGTACTTCAGATACCCAAGTTCCAGGACCCCCCTGAGTTTCCCGGCCAATATCCCGAGGAGTTGTTCAGGCTGGACGAGCAAGTCCGCTGGGATGCCCGCTAACCGGGCACCCGGTTCACTTCCTTATTAACTCCTGAACGACAAAGCCGACATGCCGCCGCGAGTCACACCCCGACCCCCGATTCCGTTCCGAGCCGCGTCACAGCGTAGCCTTGACCTGTGAAAACCTTCGAAGACCTCTTTGCAGAGCTGAGTGAGAAAGCGCAGAACCGCCCCGCCGGTTCACGCACGGTAGCTGAACTGGAATCGGGCGTTCACGGCATCGGCAAGAAGATTGTCGAAGAAGCCGCCGAAGTCTGGATGGCCGCCGAATACGAATCCGAAGCCGAATGTGCCGAGGAGATCTCCCAGCTGCTCTACCACCTGCAGGTACTCATGCTCGCCAAGGGCATGACGCTCGAGGACGTTTACAAGCATCTCTAGCCACGCGCTGAACCAGTGCGTGGCCCCGCCGGCAAACCTCACCCCACAAACAGTGACTTCCAGCGAAAGATGCCTCCCATGCTCCGTGTAGCCGTCCCCAACAAGGGATCCCTCTCCGAATCCGCCTCCGCCATGCTCTCCGAAGCGGGCTACCGCCAGCGACGCGACAGCCGCGAACTGGTCCTGGTTGATCCGGACAACGACATTGAATTCTTCTTCCTCCGCCCCCGAGACATCGCCGTGTACGTCGGCGCCGGAACGCTCGACGTCGGCATCACCGGCCGCGACCTGTTCCTGGACGCCGAGGTGGACGCCGAAGAACTGATGAACCTGGGCTTCGCCAAGTCCACCTTCCGCTTCGCCGGACCGGCAGGCGACTTCACCTCGGTCGACCAGCTCGAAGGCAAGCGCCTGGCCACCAGCTACGACGGCCTGCTGCGGAACTACCTGGGGGAGCGCGGAATCAACGCTTCGGTGGTGAGGCTCGACGGCGCCGTTGAGTCCTCTGTGCGCCTCGGTGTCGCGGACGCGATTGCCGACGTCGTCGAAACCGGAACCACCCTGCGCGCCGCCGGCATGGAGATCTTCGGCGAACCCATCCTGAAGTCGGAGGCCATCCTGATCGGCCGCCGCGGAGCCAGCCCCGCCGGCGTCGACGTCCTGATCCGCCGCCTGCGCGGCGTCCAGGTGGCGCACCAGTACGTAATGATGGACTACGACGTGCGCCGCGAACTCGTGGACGCGGCAGCTGCGCTGACGCCGGGCCTGGAATCGCCCACCGTATCGCCCCTGCAGGACAGCGGCTGGGTGGCGGTGCGCTCCATGATCAAGAAGTCGGACACGAACCGGATCATGGACGAGCTCTACGACCTCGGCGCCCGCGCCATTCTCGTGAGCACCATCCACGCCTGCCGGATCTAGGGGAGGAACACCGTGAGTGTTGCCATCCGTGTTATTCCCTGCCTGGACGTTGACGCCGGCCGCGTGGTCAAGGGCATTAACTTCGAGGGCCTGCGCGACGCCGGAGACCCTGTGGAGCTGGCGCACCGCTATGACCGTGCCGGTGCCGACGAACTGACCTTCCTGGACGTCACGGCGTCCTCGGGGGAGCGGGACAACGTGTTCGACGTCGTCTCCCGGACCGCGGAGGAAGTCTTTATTCCGCTGACGGTCGGCGGCGGAGTGCGCGGCATTGCCGACGTTGACCGGCTGCTGCGCTCCGGCGCGGACAAGGCCTCCATCAACTCGGCCGCCGTCGCACGACCGGACGTCATCAATGAGATCACCCGGCACTTCGGTTCCCAGGTGCTGGTGCTCTCCGTGGACGCACGGCGCACGCACGACGGCGCCACGCCGTCGGGCTTTGAAATCACCACGCACGGCGGCCGCCGGGGGACCGGGATCGACGCTGTCGCCTGGGCCCGCGAAGCAGCTGACCGCGGCGTGGGGGAAATTCTGCTGAACTCGATCGACGCTGACGGCACCCGCGAGGGTTTCGACATCGAGATGATCAAGGCCGTCCGCGCTGCCGTGGACGTGCCGCTGATTGCCTCCGGGGGAGCGGGCAAGCCGGAGCATTTCCCGGCCGCTGTGATTGCCGGGGCAGACGCCGTCCTGGCCGCCTCGGTGTTCCACTTCGGGCCCGACGACGCAATCCAGCAGGTCAAGCAGGCCATCCGCGACGCCGGGTTCCCGGTCCGCTAGGGGTTCCCGGTCCGCTAGCGGTTGCCGGAAACGCTGCGCGCGGTTTCCAAGACCGCGTGTGCAGCCGCCGCGAAAAGCAGCTATTGCGTTGAGGCGACGAAGATCTGCGACGGCCCGGTGACGGTGGCCGTCGCAGAATCGCCGGCGTACAGGATCTTGGCCCCGGGCTCCACCTCGGCCGTAACCTCATCCACAGTGATGCCGGCGGGTTCCATCGCGGCCAGTATTACACTGAACGGTCCCACACGGACTGGCGTCGGATCATCGCCTACGACTACCCGCCGCAGGTCCAGATCGTCGCTCCAGAGCGGAATGCGCTGCTCGCCGTTGCCGACATCGAGCACGGGCAGGGGAGAAGGCTGCGACTGTCCGCCGCCCGTCAGAAGCTGCAGTTCGCAGAGGTCCACGTGCTCCTTGGTCAAGCCGGCTTGCAGCGCATTATCGGAGTTGCCCATAACCAGCACTGCCTGGCCGGACAGATAGGTATGCAGGCACCCGGGAGGGATCACGGCTACCTGCCCGGGATCCAGCCGGATCAGCTTCATGCAGACGGCCAGCAGGACGCCCCGGTCGTGGGGGAAAATCTGCTGCAGCCGGCGGACTACGGCGGCTGCTTCGGCGGCGGGTCCTTCCCCGTCCCTTACGCGCTCCACGGCCTCAGCTGTTTCCCGCAGTGCAGCTGTGTTTTCGCCAGGCGTCATGCGCAGCACGGAGTGGATGGCGGTCTCATGGTGGAAGGAAAGGTAGGAACGCAGCCAGGGCAGTTCCAGCCCGGAAGCGATGGCCTGAAGTTCTTCCGTGGTCCGTTCGCCGGCCAGCACGCGCAAGGGCGTGAGGGCTACGGCGACCTCGCACTTCGGGTGGCGGTCCTTGTAGTTACGGTTTCCGGCGCCTAAGGGCACGCCCCGGGCCTGCTCCCGTACGAAACCCGTCAGAGCCTGCTCCCCATGCGGGTGCAGCATCATGGGGGGCGGAACATCGGCGTCCAGGATTTTGAGGCGGAAGGGAAACGGAGAGCCGGTTTCGGCTTCCTGATGGGGTACAGCAACCGGCCGGTCTCCGGCAATCCGTTCCAGCGTTTGCCGGTAGGTCTCGGGGTCCCAGCCAATGAGCATGCCGCGCGAGGACGGGGGTGAAGGTCGGCGGGCGGATGCTTCGGACATTGGGCGGGCAGAATCAGTACGCACGCGGGTCACTTACATCACCAAGGTGGGACAAAGAGGAAAATATCGGGAACCGGAGGGTCCGACAAATACACAACCGGTCCTACTAATTATAGGCGTTCCCTCCGCAGCTTGCGGCTCACTGCGTCGGGCCGGATGCCTTGCTTTTCCTGCGGACTCAATCGCTAACTTCCGCGGACACAGGCCACAATGGTTCCTGTCACTCCACGAAGGGAAATAAGCGTGCGCTCCACCGCCGGCCCCGGCCTGCTCTTTGTCCTGGTCTGCGCCATGGGCGCCGGCCCGGTCATGAACTACGGGCTTTCCGCCACCAGCACGCTGATCATGGCGGACCTGGGCATCAGCGAAGCGCAGTTCGGGCTGCTGGCCGCCACCTGTTTCGCCGGAGCCGCTGTCTGCTCCATGTGGCTGGGCCGGCTCAGCGACCGCATCAGTGCCCGGTCCCAGCTGCTGATCATCTTCGGCGGCACGGCCCTGGCACTGTGCTGCACAGCGGTCTCCGGAAACTACCTGTGGCTGCTGGCCGCCGTCCTGCTCTCAGGCCCGGCCCAGGCCATCTCCAACCCCACCACCAACCGGATCATCATCCACGCAGTGGAGCCGGGAAAGCGGCCGGGTTGGATGGGAATCAAGCAGTCCGGCGTGCAGGCCAGCCAGCTGTTTTCCAGCCTCTTTTTCCCCGCCGCAGCCCTCCTCGCAGGGTGGCGCGGGGCCGCAGTGGGCGCGGCCCTGGTCCTGGGCCTGTTGCTGGCCTACGCCTGGCACCGTGTGCCCGCTGAACCGCGGGGGCTGTCCGCGCCTGCGTCCGCGCAGCGGCCGGCGGACCGGAAATTCCCCGCCTCGGTCTGGCTGCTGGCCGCCTTCGCCCTGTTCTCCGGCGCCGGAATGCAGGCCACCAATGTTTACCTGCCCCTGTTTGCCCAGCGGGAGATCGGCTTCTCGCTGCTGATGGGCGGCGTCACCGCGGCCGTGGCCGGCGTCGTCGGGGTCGTCTCCCGGGTGCTCTGGGGGCGGCGAATGGCAGACGGCATCCGGGCCTCCACGCTGCTGCTGATCCTGGCCGCCGGCGCCGTCTGCGGCGCGGCCCTGCTTCTCGCCGCCGGGCAGACCGGCGCTCCGGGGCTGCTGTGGGCCGGTGTCATTTTCCACGGCGCGTCAGTGCTGGGCGTGAACGTGGTGGTGATGGCCGGCGTGCTCCGGGAGGTGCCGAAGGAGCGGGTGGGCGCGGCATCCGGGGCCGTGTCCCTCGGCATGTATTCCGGGTTTGCGCTGGGACCGCTGGCCATGGGCCTGCTGCTCCAGTATTCCGGCGGTTTCCTCACCGGCTGGGTGTGCATCGGCGCGGCGTACCTGATCTGCGGCGTAATCGGCCTCGCCCACCGACGGCTGGGCTCGAAACAGAAGCGGCCCGGCGCCGTCGTCCGCTCCCCGAGGAAATAAACGACGCCGGAGCAGACTTGTGCTTAAAGTGCCCTTTGGCACTGTTCCCCCACAGCATGGAGAAATATGACCACCGCACGCGCTTACGCCGCCACCTCTGCCACCGACCCGCTGGTTCCCACCACGATTGAACGCCGCGACGTCGGCGCTCATGATGTCCTCATCGACATCGCCTACGCCGGAGTCTGCCACTCGGACATCCACACTGTCCGCGGCGAGTGGGGACCCATCGCCTACCCGCAGGTGGTTGGGCATGAAATCGTCGGCACCGTGGCCGAGGTTGGATCCGAGGTCACCAAGCACAAGGTCGGCGACCGCGTTGGCGTGGGTTGCCTGGTCAACTCCTGCCGCGAGTGCGAGAACTGCCAGGCCGGCATGGAGAATTACTGCCTCAACGGCAACATCGGCACCTACGCCAGCAAGGACGTGGATGGCAGCATCACCCAGGGCGGTTACGCCACCTCCGTGGTGGTCAATGATGACTTTGTCCTCAGCGTGCCGGAGAGCATTCCGTACGAAGCTGCGGCACCGCTGCTCTGCGCCGGCATCACCACGTACTCGCCCCTCGTGCATTGGAACGCAGGGCCGGGCAAGAAGGTTGCCGTCGTCGGCATGGGCGGCCTCGGCCACATGGCCGTGAAGATCGCCGTCGCCATGGGCGCCGACGTCACCGTCCTGTCGCAGACGCTGAGCAAGCAGGAGGACGGGCTGCGCTTCGGCGCCAAGGACTACTTTGCGACCAGCGACGAGAGCACCTTCGAGAAGCTGTCCAACACCTTTGACCTGATCATCAATACGGTCAGCGCTCCGATCGACCTGCAGCAGTACCTGTCACTGCTGCGACTGGACGGCACCATGGTCAGCGTGGGTGCCCCGCCGGAGGCCCTGCCGATCTCCGTCTTCACCCTGATGGGCAAGCGCCGTTCCTACGCCGCCTCGAACATCGGCGGCATCCGCGAAACGCAGGAAATGCTGGACTTCTGCGCCGAGCACAACATTGCTCCCGAGATCGAACTGATCAGCGCCGAGGACATCAACACCGCCTACGAGCGTGTGCTGAAGTCCGACGTCCGCTACCGGTTTGTCATCGACGCCGCAACGATCTAGTCCCTGACCACAGAATAGGGCGCCGCACCCGGACGGGTGCGGCGCCCTTGGCGCTTCAAGGTGCCCTACCCGGCGGACCGGCGGTTCTGCAGCAGCGCCACCAGTTCCTCGACGGTGCCGTTGGTGACAAACCCGTCGCCGGCCCCGCGCGTGATGTCCAAGTGGTAGCTCAAGCCGTCTCCGGCCAGCAGTGCCAGTTTGGCCAGCGCCGGATCGCCCAAGGCCTCCACCAGGATGGCGTACCAACGGTCGCGCCCGACGCGCAGGGTCCGGGCTGCGTCCTCATGCCCCCGCTGGGCAAGGCGGGTGGCTGCCACAACCATGCGTTCCAACGGTGATGCTTCCTCCAGCGACGAAGACAGATAGTAGTGAACGGCCTTCTCCGGCTCACGTGCCATGGCTGCCACGTCGGCATCAATCAGGGCCTGGAGCCGACTCACCAGCCCGTCGTCGAGGGCCTGCCGCGACGGAAAATGATGCAGCAGGCCGGCCTTGGACAGCCCGCTGCGGCGGGCGGTTGCATCAATGGTTGCCTCTTGGGAGCCGTGCTCGCAGAGCAGCGCCACGTAGGCGTCGATAATCTGGTCCTGCTTGCTGTCTGTGCTCATTAAGTGTGGCTCTTCCGGAAAATAAAAACGGCGGCGCACCCACCTCTTGGATGGTGTGCGCCGCCGCACTCAGGGTCTACTTCTCGACGATACCCCAGGCGGAACCGTACCCTGCCGGCTCCTCGGCAGCCAGGAGGTCCAGGAACGGCTTGGCGTCGAAAGCCTCCGGGCCCAGGACGCCTGCCCCCGACCATGTTCCGCTGGCCAGCAGCTCGAGGGCAATCACGGGGTTGATGGCGGTCTGCCACACCACGGCCTGCGAGTCGTCACGCGCCATGGTCTCTTCGTTGTCGGCAACGTGGTAAAGGTACAGCGAACCCTTGGAACCGTCCTTGCGGGTGCCGCTCACCAGGACGCCTGCACAGGTCTTTCCCTTCATCAGGGGACCCAGCGTGGCCGGATCGGGAAGGCATGCGGCCACCACGTCACGCGGAGATACCTGCTGTCCACGCACGGTCACCGGCTCGGTGGAATCCAGGCCCAGCTTGTGCAGGGTTTGCAGAACCTCGATGAACTCGTTTCCCAGACCGTACTTGAAGTCCACCCGCTTGGCGTCGATCCACCGCGGCATCAGGGACACTTCCTCATGCTCGACATTCACGCACTCAACTTCGCCGATTCCTTCGGGGAACTCGAAAGTGACGGGATCGGAGAAGGGCTCGCGGGCAAACCAGCCGCCCTTGTCCTTATCGAATAGCACCGGCGGGTTCAGGCACTCCTCGATGGTGGTCCAGATAGAGAAGGAGGGCGCGAAGTCATAGCCGTCCACCGTCAGGTTGGCCCCGTCGCGGACACTGAGCTCATCGATTTCGGTGAAGAGCTCATCAGCGGCATAGCGGGCCAGGACATCGGAAAGACCGGGCTCCACGCCCATGCCCACCAGCGCCAGCTGTCCGTCCTGCTCCCACTTTTCCGCCACGGCAAACTGGTCGTCGCCGAGCATGACGTTCGTCTTGGTGAAGGGCTCCTCGGGATGACGGACGGACAGGCTCATGGCCATGTCCACGTAGGTGACACCGGCGGCCTTGCAGGCGTTGAAGATGGGCATCACGAACCGGGGGTCCACCGCGTTTAGCACGTGGGTGGCATTGGTGGAGCGGATCAGCTCCACGATGCTCTCTTCGTTGGAGGCATCCACCTGAGCTGCGCTGTAGCGGCTGTCGGCGACGGCCGCCACCAGGGCCTCGGGGCGGGACGGATCGTAGTCTGCGATGGTCATCCGGCCGAAGAAACGGCGACGGGAGGCGATGCGGGCGGCGGCGGATCCAACGCCGCCGGCACCGAGAATGAGAATGTGCATAATGAGTCGCTTTCGAATTGATTGGTGGGTTGGCTTAATGTGGTGCGTCTGTCAGTGCTCGGGCACGAGAACCGGAGTGTCCTTGTTGAGCGAACGGCCCTCGAAGAAGTCGCGTGCGGCCGGCATCCGGGACCAGACGGCCATGACGACGACGCCCGCGGCCAGGGAGCCGACGCCCATCACGAAGGTTCCGCTGATGCCCAGTACCGTGGTGGTGCCGTACTCCGGATCCAGCATGCTGACGGCGGAGAAGAGGAACACGCCGGCCATCATCAGGCCGCCGACCAGCGGAAGGATGAAGCGCAGCAGCAGGTTGCGCGCCGACGAGAACAGGCTCGAGCGGAACCACCAGATGCAGGCGAACGAGGTGATTGCGTAGTACATGGCCACGGCGAGGGAAGTGCTCTCGATGGTGTCGGCCAGAATGTCACCGGAGATGATGGTCATCCCCACGTAGAACACCAGTGACGCCGCCCCGGTGAATACCGTCGAATAGCTGGGTGTCTTGAAGAGAGTGTTGATGACTGAGAACCGCGTCGGCAGGGCGCCGTACACCCCCATCGCCAGAGTGCCGCGGGCCGTCGGCAGGATGGTCGTCTGACAGGTCGCCAGCGCTGACACCGCGACGGCGAAGACCAGCATCCATCCCCAGGATCCGAGGGCATCGGTGCGCAGGGCAAAGAATACGTCCTCGGCGCCGTCCGGATTGGCCAGTCCCTTGCCCTCGGTGCCCACCCCCGCGAACAACATCGCCAGCACCGTGATGCCGATGTAGGTGACCAGCAGCATCACGGTTGACAGCAGCGCGGCAAAACCCGGCGTGGTGCGTGGATTCTTCGTCTCCTCGGCCAGGGCCAGACAGGTGTCCCACCCCCAGTAGATAAAGATGGCAATCAGTACCGCTTGGATAAAGCCCGCAGGGTTGTCCGTGGCAAAGGGGTTGAACCAGTCCCAGGAAAAGGCAAGGCCGAGACTCGGGGCAGCGGTGATGGCGAAGTACAGGCCGAAGCAAAAGGCAATGATCGCTGCGTACTGCAGTCCCATGAGCAGATACTGGGTCCACGCGCCTGTCTCCACGTTTCGGTAGGAGACCCAGGTCATGACCACGATGATCAGCGCGCCAAAGGCCGTAACCAGTGTCTTGTTCTCGGCAATTGACCCGTCCCCGATCAGGAGCAACAGGTACTTGGAGGCGACTTCGGTCTGGCTTGCCATGACGATCACACCGGCCACCATGACCCCCCACCCCGCCATCCACCCAGTCCGGGGACCGAATGCCTTGGACGCCCACGTGAACGCGGTGCCGCTGTCCGGTATGGCGGTGTTCAGCTCGCGGTAGGCAAAGGCTGTCAGGCACATCGGAATGAAGGCGACGATCAGCGCGGCAGGCGCCTGGGAGCCGGCTGCCATCACGATGAAGCCCAACGTCGCGGCCAATGAATAGAGCGGAGCAGTGGAGGCGAGGCCTATCACCGTTGAGGGAAACAGCCCCAGTTTGCCCGAGGCAAGACCTTTCCCGGTGGGCTGCAGGGAAGCAGCTGGCGGACGGTGCGTGGAACTGCTCATTGGACCCCCGTGTGGTTGTGCAAAGCGATGACAGCCGACCAACTGGTTGGTCGGCTGGATCATCGTTGCAGACGGGGAAAGGGTGAGTCAAGTCACAATCAGTCCCAGCTGTCATGAGCGGTCCTTCGCTCTGCAGGTTCTGACCGTAACGACTGAAGGAACCAGGCCTGTTGCCTCACTTCGTCGATGTCCTCGATGGGGCTTTCAGGATGACAAGCCATTTGGGAGCTGCGATGCGGTTCCTGGAAGGGCTTACTGATTTCCAGGGAAGTCATTGATCGGGGCCGGTGTGAATTACCAGGATCGGAGCGGTGGAAAAAGACTCGGGCTCTGTCAACGGGGAGGATTCAAGGAAGCTGCGCATCCAGCCAGGGGGCGTGCGGATGGACGCCCGGGGCGATGGCTCCTACTGACATGCCGGACGGGAGTGTTCAGGAAACAGTAACCCTGCGGAACTATAATCCCACTATGCCATTCACATATTTCAGCCGAGGCTTCCACGCCCAGATTCTCCTTGAGTGCGGAGGAGTCCGTTGAGCGGCGGACTCGTCGCGCTGCTGGACGACGTAGCCGCCCTGGCACGCATCGCCGCCGCCTCGGTGGATGACATCGCTGCCGGAGCCGCGAAAGCAGGAGCCAAGGCCGCCGGCGTCGTCATTGACGATGCCGCCGTGACACCGCAGTACATGTCCGGTGCCGACCCCTCACGGGAACTGCCGATGATCAAGCGCATCTTCTGGGGCTCGCTCCGGAACAAGCTGCTCTTCATCCTGCCGGCACTGCTGCTGATCAGCGCCTTCATTCCCGTCGTGATCCCGTTCATTCTCATGGCGGGTGGCACGTACCTCTGCTACGAGGGCGCGGAGAAGGTCTGGCACAAGTTCTTCGGCCACCATGAGGACAAGGAGGCGCCGGCGGTAGAGCGGGGGCCCGACGCCGAGTCCAAAGTGGTCAAGGGTGCCATCACCACTGACTTCATCCTGTCCTGCGAGATCATGGTCATCTCCATGAACGAGGTTGGCGATGCATCCATCTGGGTCCGCGCGATCATCCTCGTGGTCGTGGCCATTGCGATCACCGTACTCGTCTACGGGGCCGTCGGCTTGATCGTCAAGATGGACGACATTGGTCTGCACCTGGCCAAGAAGGATTCGGCAGGCTCCCAGCGCATCGGCGGGCTGCTGGTTCGGGGCATGCCGGCCGTACTGGCCGCCATCACCTTCGTGGGAACCATCGCCATGCTCTGGGTGGGCGGGCACATCATGCTGGTCGGCGTGTCCGACCTCGGCTGGCACGGTCCGTATGAGCTGGTCCATGCACTGGAGCATCCGGTGGCAGGACTCGCTGTGGTGGGGGGATTCCTTGGCTGGCTCGTGAACACGCTCTGCTCGGCTGTGGTCGGACTGGCCTGGGGGCTGGTTGTCATGGCGATCCTGCACCCGCTGATGAAGGTGCTGCCGTTCGGGAAGAAGGACGGGCACGAAACCGGTGACACCAGGGCGGCAATCGCCGGGCACCGTCCGGAGAAAACGGACACAGATCCCGCCGGCTAACCTCCACCCCAAAAGGGGCGGCCCCTTCGCCAAAGGGGGCCGCCCCTTTCGCATGTGTGCAGGTCTCTTCGGTCCGGAGTCAGGGCGGCAGCGTCAGGACCGAACCCCGCGCCGGAACGTCACATGCGTGGTGCCGCTCGGCGCCGTTTCCGCGGTGACCTGGCTGTCCGTCTCCAGGCCGCGAAGGTCATCCCACAGCCGCACGCCGCGGCCGAGGATGATGGGGGCAATACCGACGTGGAGATCGTCAACGAGGCCGGCACGCAGGAAATCCCGCACGGTCGACGCACCCCCGCCTATACGAACGTCTTGGGCGCCGGCGGCCGCAGTGGCAGTATCAAGAGCCTCCTCGGGCGTCGCAGCGAGGAAGTGGAAGGTGGTGCCGCCTGCCATATCGAGCGGTTCCCGCTGCTCATGCGCCAACACAAAGACGGGAACGTGGAAGGGCGGCTCCTCGCCCCACCATCCCCGCCAGTCAGGGGCATCCGGATTTGCATGCAGCCCGAACATTCCTGCACCCATAATTTCCGCACCGACGTCTTCAAAGTAACGGGCGGCGTAGCGGTCATCGACGCCGGTGGTTCCCTCACCGCTTTCGTCGTGCAGCACCCGCTGGCGGAAGGTTCGCGTGGCCGCGTATGCAGCGGTGAGGCGTCCCCAGTCGTCGCCGAACGGGTTTTCCGGAGTTTGGTCCGTTGTGGTGGCGAAGCCGTCGAGCGAGATGTTGAGGTCTACCCGGACGCGGCCCATAGCTGGCTCCCTGACTGTGACGTAAGAGGTGCCGCGAGTCGCCCGGCACATGCCAAGTATTGGACTCGTCGGACCGCCAGTAAAGACCATGTGGGCCGGCAAACTCCGAAGACGGCATAAACCAGGGAACCTCCTGTTGACGGCTGAAGGAACTAGGTTGGCGGCCTCACTTCCTCGAGGATGGCACGGACTGCAGCGAGCATTCGGGTGAATCCAGGCTCTTCGACGGGGAAATGGCCACAGCCGTCCAGTACAACAAGCGTCTTCGGCGCTGCAATGCGGTCAAAGAACGTCTTGCTGATGTCCAGGGGTGTCCACCGATCCTCACCGGGATGAACCATCAGGACCGGGGTGGTGGAGAAATGCTCCGGCTCGACAAGCGGGGAGGATTCAAGGAAGCTGCGCATCCATCCGAGAGGTACCCGGCCGCCTCCACCGTGTCTGTCGGCAATGACTTCGCCAACAAGCCCCTGATCATTGGCGATATTGCGCATATCCGCAATCCAGCGAAGGGGAACGCGCATGGTGGCCAGCAGTCCTGCGGCCATGGCCAACGCCGGTCCGGCACAGCGGGCAAGCCCTGGATGCCATGTGAGGCGGGCACGTACGCCGGGTTCGCGCGGGTCCAAAAGGCAGATGACGATCAAGCGGGAAACGAGTCCTGTTGCCGCAGCGGCATCATAGGCCAGCATGCCGCCCATGCTTGCTCCCATGAGGACAAGGGGCCTCCCGTCGTTGTCCCGCCGGACCAGATCGACCAGAAGCTGCTGCCAGTCTGCGTATCGAACCCGTTCCGGATGGGCAGTGGTTGTGCGGCCGTACCCGGGAAGATCGGGAACTGTTACGCAGGCCCCCAGCTTCGAGAGGTGGGCGGCATAGGGTCGCATTGCCGCACTATTGCCGCCCGCGCCGTGCACAAGCAGCATTCGAACGGGAGCCTCCGGATGACCAATACGCTCGATATGAATGACGGAGTCCCGCCACTTCCAGCTGAAAGCCGATTGCGGGACGACCCCTCCGAGGGGCGCCGGAATGTGTTTTTCGTAGCGCCTTCCATAACGGATTTCTTCCGCCGACTGCTGTGTTTCCGGGAAAAACTCCGGCTGAGGTGACGTCATATTATTCTGATGATCTTTGACGCTCATTCCCGCGTCAAGGGGATGGGAAAAGGTGTCTCTAAGAAATGATCTTCCATAAATTCATGACCGGTCCGTGAAAAGTCAGAAGTGTACCGCTGCTGCAAACGTTTTGGGCGGTTAGGGCGGTCTGGGCAGGTCACGCCTGCGGGGTCCGGTGAGCCGGGCCAAAGGTCTCGCCCGAGAGGGGTGCATAGGCGTGCAACGGTCCGGCGGCTCGAAGTCTTTCCTCCTCAGCCGCGGCTTCCTCAAGCTCCTTCGCGAAGAAGCGTGCCGCGGCTCGGTTGGTGGCAGAGTCGCCGCTATGGGCGACATAGTGCTCTTCAAGCCCTGATTCAAATGAAACCGCGAAGGAGTGTCCCAATTCCGCAGCCAGCCGTTCGGCCAGATCCTTTCCGGCAGCAAGGTATTGCCGCTCCTGGGGGCCCGGATTACTTCCGGTGCCGCTGTTTGGGGCGTCCTGCGGGGAGGCATCGTAATATCGGGTTTCCCAAGCCACCAGGTCCTCAACCAGCTCACGAGTCAGCAGTGATTCATCGAGATCCACGGGGCCACCGGGAATCCACACGGGAGAATTCGCCCAGCCCGGAAAGAGCCGGATTACTGACGGGTCAGGACGCTTGTTTTCCACAGGTGTGCCTTCATCAAAAGGGGAGGGATCTGTCCCTAAGCTCCGGCGATGAGGCTGAGCAGGTACAGGGCCATGGGGAGAAGCCATACTGCGGCGATCAGATTAAAGGTGATGAGTGCGCTTCGGACGTGACTCTTCAGGGCGAAGACCAAAAAGCCGACCCACGCGGCACCCCAGACAATGAGCATGCCGGGCCACACGGGGAACCACCCGCTGTCCGCTTCCTCCCCGTTGAACGCGGAGATGTCCTGATCCAGTGCCGCCAGGCCGTGGAGAGGAGCGATCAGCAGCAGAAAGAGGAAATTGGCGGCTATCAGCAGGATGACGAGCACCGTGCCGGAGCGCTGGTTCCATTCTTGACCGGAGGCTGGCGAGTCAGCGGCGCCAGCCGGCGAATCCTCAACGGAGCGATCAGCCATCCCGACGGATAGCTGCGGTTTGGAATTCCCTGGAGACTCTGGCGGGGACGGCGACGGCACTGAGCCTCCTGCTGGCGTGAGCGGGAACATCGGTCCAAGAGATACTTCCACGAGGAACGGCCAGGCCCCGGGCGACACGCGGGCTTCATGCCCCGCGAGACCCCTGTCTTTCCCGCGGGGAAGTGAGGGAGGCAGACGGAGGGCTAGAGCCCGATATCGGCGCTCTCCAGAAGCGCGACGGCGTCGGGCTGGCCCTCGAACATGACCAGGGCCTGCTTGGTGCGCCCGTGGGCGTGCATCAGCAGTTCGCCGGGTTCGCCGATGATAGCCACCGATACGGGCGCGCGCTTGGCGACATGTCGGGGACCGTCCGGGCGCACCAGGACAATGCCAAGGTCCACGCCGCGGTACAGCAGGGCGGCACGCTTGATCAGGTCCGCCCACAGGGCATCGGAGTAATCGGAATCCAGGGCACGCGGAGCCCAGCGGTCACCGGCGCGGCGCACGTCTTCGGTGTGGATGAAGTACTCCACGAGGTTGGCGCTGTTGTCCACGGCCTTCAGATGCATGGGGGACAGGCGCGGGGGACCGGCGCGGAACGCCCGGACGAGTTTGGCGTACCCCTCGGCGGTGGATGCCTTGTCGGCGGTCTCCTGCATAATTTTGTCGGTCTTGGCCGCGAAGGGCTTCAGGAAAAAACCAAGGGCCGCAGCCGGGCGGTGCTCCCGCAAATAGAGGTGCGCGGCCAGGTCCTTGGTGAGCCAGCCTTCGCACAAAGTGGGTGCTTGAGGACCGGCCGCAAGCAACGTTTCGGCCAGGACTTCACGGGAGGGTTGTACAAATCGCATCACTGCTGAAACTAGCACGTTAAGCGTCTTTTGGCGCGGGTGACGGGCACAGGGAATGCACCGCAGCCGAACCTACTAGAATCGATACGATGTCTTCCTTAACCTCCTCCTCCGAATTCCCGCCCGCACCCGGCCTCGATCCGGCGATCAGCGCCTCCCTGAAGCGCGACGACGCCGGTCTGGTGGCCGCCGTCGTGCAGCAGCATGACACCGGCGAGGTGCTGATGCTCGGCTGGATGGACGACGAAGCCCTGCACCGCACCCTGACGACCGGACGTGTGACCTTCTGGTCCCGCTCCCGGCAGGAATACTGGCGCAAGGGTGACACCTCCGGGCACGTTCAGTGGGTCAAGTCGGTGGCGCTGGACTGCGACGGCGACGCCCTGCTGGTCCGCGTTGACCAGGTTGGCGCAGCCTGCCATACCGGCACCCACACCTGTTTTGAAGGCCGCGACCTCCCGGTCCTGGCCGCCACCGACCCGGAGAACTAGCGCCGCACCTTCTCCGTGCTGCCTCCCACACCCCGCCGGCCCCGCCGGCACGCTGACCCGGAAAGAAACCAGACACATGCAGGATCTTGGAGTTATCCGCCCCGGCCTCGAGGAATTCCGGGCACTGGCAGCCGAACACCGCGTGGTGCCGGTGCATCTGAGCGTGCTGGCCGATGCCCACACGCCCATCGGGATCTACCGCAAGCTCACTGCGGGTGCACCGGGAACCTTCCTCATGGAGTCTGCGGCCGCGGGCGGCGTGTGGTCCCGGTACTCCTTCATCGGCGCTTCCTCGCGCGCCACGCTCACCACGCACGACGGCGAAACGCACTGGCTGGGCGAGCCGCCGGCAGGGGTGCCGGTGGACGGAAACCCCGTCGAGGCGATGGCCCGCACCATAGAACTGCTGCAGACCGAACGCCCGGGCGACGTACCGCCGTTTACCTCCGGACTGGTCGGCTTTGTCGGCTGGGAAACCGTGCGGCGCTGGGAAAAGCTGCCCAACCCGCCGGCGGATGACCTGGACCTGCCGGAACTGGCCATGAACCTGGTCTCGGATATGGCCATTCACGACAACTCCAACGGAACTGTCATGCTGGTGGCCAACGCCATCAACATCGACGGCTCCAACGAGCGGGTGGACGAGGCATGGCACGACGCCGTAGCCCGGGTGAATTCGATGCTGCAGCGGCTGGCCGAACCCACGCCGCAGCCGGTGTCGGTGCTGCACGGCGGCACCGTGGACCTGAGCACCCTTACCGACGGCGTGAAGGAGTCCTGGCCCAAGCCGGAGTACACCAAAGCCGTCCAGCGCGGCAAGGAAGCCATCGTGGACGGCGAAGTCTTCCAGGTGGTCATCTCCCGCCGCTTTGAAATGGAGTGTGCGGCCGATGCGCTCGAGGTCTACCGGGTGCTGCGCAACACCAACCCGAGCCCGTACATGTACCTGTTCAACTTCGAGGACTCCCGCGGCAACCCCTTCGCCGTCGTCGGCTCCTCGCCGGAAGCACTCGTGACGGTCACCGGCAGCGAAGTGATCACGCATCCGATTGCCGGCTCCCGGCCCCGGGGAAAGGGAACGGAAGCAGACCGCGCCCTCGCCGAGGAACTGCTGGCGGATGAAAAGGAACGCGCCGAACACCTGATGCTGGTGGACCTGGCCCGCAACGACCTCTCCAAGGTCTGCGTCCCGGGCAGCGTGGATGTCACCCAGTTCATGGAGGTGGAGCGGTTCAGCCATATCATGCACCTGGTCTCCACCGTCGTCGGGGAACTGTCCCCGCAGCGCAGCGCGTACGACGTCCTTGCCGCGACCTTTCCCGCCGGAACCCTCTCCGGCGCGCCCAAGCCGCGCGCGCTGCGGCTGCTGGACGAGCTGGAACCGCACCGCCGCGGCATCTACGGCGGCGTTGTCGGGTACCTGGACTTCGCGGGAGATATGGATATGGCCATTGCCATCCGGTCGGCCCTGCTGCGCGACGGCAAGGCGTTTGTCCAGGCCGGCGGCGGGATTGTCGCCGACTCGGATCTGGAAGCCGAAGCCCAGGAAACGGTGAACAAGGCAGCGGCGCCGCTGCGCGCGGCACTGATAGCCGGCAGCCTGGAAACCGTGTCCGCTCCTCCTTCCGTTCCGGCACCGCCACAGTCCAGTCTTTAAT
This sequence comes from Arthrobacter sp. Z1-15, assembly GCF_054792395.1. Taxonomy (NCBI): domain Bacteria; kingdom Bacillati; phylum Actinomycetota; class Actinomycetes; order Micrococcales; family Micrococcaceae; genus Arthrobacter; species Arthrobacter sp. Z1-15. The sequence goes on from NZ_CP096454.1 coordinate 1,630,469, forward strand.
TACAGCCCACCACCAGAGCAGGAAGTACCGCAGTGAGCACACCCATGAAGAGGTGGCAGCGCAAGGGAACCGTCATCATGGCGGCGGTGCTCTTCGGCATCGCAGCCTTTGCCACCACCACGCGCACCTGGCTGAACGTCCAGCTGCCGCGGACGGCCGTCCAGACCCCGGACCTGGCCGTTTCCGGATCCGACGCCGCCACCGCGGTGACCGCATTCGCCGTCGTCGCCATTACCGCCGGCCTCGCAGCCTCCATCGCCGGGCCGGTGGCCCGCTGGATTGTCAGCGTGATCCTGCTGGTCTCCGGCGTCGGCGTGGCCGCCGCCAGCTACACCGTGATCAGTGATCCGGTGCAGGGCGCCGCCGGTGCCATTGGACAGGCGATCGGCGTCAGCGGGGCCACCGGCACCGTCGTCACGCTCACGGCCCTGCCGTGGGTCGCACTGGTGTCCGGCATCCTGATCGCCCTGACCGGCATTTGGCTGGCTGTCGCCAGCCGCGGCTGGAAGTCCTCACGCCGCTACGCGCCGGCGCCTGCTGCGGCCACGCCGACGACGCCGGCTGCCGCCGGCGGCACGACGTCCGGGAGTGCCGAAACCGGGAGCGCCGAAACCGGCACTGCAGAAGCCGGGACCGCAAAACCAGGGAATGGGCCGGCGGCCGCGGGCTCCGGCACGGCGGCTGCGGACGACGAGGCGGGACCGGAGCCGATCGATGAGATCGACAGCTGGGACCGGCTCACGCGCGGGGACGACCCCACGAACTACCGCTGATACCCGCACCGCAGCGGCGGACCAGCCGCTGAAGGCGACTCGGGTGCGCAACATGTGAAAGAGTTTCCGCCAGTCAATGGCAGAATGGAAACAGATTCGTTTAGAGGAGATTTACCATGGGCTCAAACGCCACTGACACCAACGTCGACCACAAGCCGGAAAACGCGGCTGAGAGTCACGCCAGCATCCACGACGAGACCATCGGCCACGGCAACACCCCCGCCGCATGGACCTGCGTGCTCATCATGATGGCCGGCGCCCTTGTATCGAGCATCGCCTTCATCGCTGCCAGCACGCTGTGGTTCATCGTGGGCCTGGGCGTCATGCTGGTCGGCCTCCTTGTCGGCTTCATCCTGCGGAAGGCCGGCTACGGCGTAGGCGGATCGAAGCTCTCCAACAACGGTCACTAAGTGAGCGTTCTGGACGACATCGTCGCCGGCGTCGCCGAAGACCTTGAGGCACGCCGGCGGGCGGTTCCGCTGGAGGAGATGCAGGAGCGCGCCCGCGCGGCGGCTCCTGCCCTCGACGCGTATGCCGCCCTGGGCGGCGGCGACACCCCGCGCACGCAGCTGCGTGTCATCGCTGAGGTCAAGCGCAGCAGCCCCTCCAAGGGTGCCCTCGCCGACATCGCCGACCCGGCCGCCCTGGCAGCCAGCTACGCCGACGGCGGGGCGGCGGTCATCAGCGTACTCACAGAAGAGCGCCGCTTCGGCGGTTCACTCGCCGACTTCGACGCCGTCCGGAAGGCTGTGAACATCCCGCTGCTGCGCAAGGACTTCACAGTGGACGAGTACCAGATCTGGGAAGCACGCGCCCACGGCGCCGACCTCGTGCTGCTGATCGTGGCAGCCCTGGACGATGCCCGGCTTCAGGATTTCCTGGACCTCACGCATGAGCTGGGGATGAACGCCCTGGTGGAAACCCACACGGCCGAGGAAATCGAGCGCGCCGCGGCGGTGGGCGCCCGGATCATCGGCGTCAACGTACGCAACCTGAAAACGCTGGACGTTGACCGCTCCGTCTTCGCCTCGCTGGCCGGCAGCATCCCCGCAGCCGCCGTCATCGTGGCTGAATCCGGCGTGCGGGACGCAGCCGACGTCGAGCAGTACGCCTCCGAAGGGGCAAATGCCGTCCTCGTGGGCGAAGCACTGGTGCGGCACAACGATCCTGCGGCCACTATTGCTGAATTCATGCAGACCGGCAGCGACGCGCTGGCCGCCCGCGGGCACGGCAAAGGCTGACAAGAACGCAACAACTCCCTGTCCGGGCGGGTCCGCCCGTCCGGACCAAAGCAGGACAGGAACCAGCTCCATGACCGGGAATCCGGAACAGACAGGCGCAGCCGAGGCTGCACCCACGTCCGCCAACACCTCCACTGCTCCGTCGGACGCCGCTGAGCGCGCCGCCGCGGCTGCTGTCACGGAGGAGGTGGCCGACGCGTTCCTGAACACCCACGGCTCGCTGCGCCACGCCCCCGGCCCGTACTTCGGCGAGTACGGCGGACGCTGGATGCCCGAATCCCTGATCGCTGCCCTGGACGAACTGGAAGACACCTTCGAAAAGGCCAAGGCCGATCCGGAGTTCCGGGCGCAGATCGCTGACCTGAACAAGAACTACTCCGGCCGGCCCTCGCTGCTCACCGAAGCCAAGCGCTTCGCCGAGCACGCCGGCGGCGTGCGGATCTTCCTCAAGCGCGAAGACCTGAACCACACCGGCTCGCACAAGATCAACAACGTGCTCGGTCAGGCCCTGCTGGCCAAGCGCATGGGCAAGACCCGCGTGATCGCTGAAACCGGGGCCGGCCAGCACGGCGTCGCCAGCGCCACCGCCGCCGCTCTCCTGGGCCTGGAATGCGTGGTCTACATGGGAGCGGAGGACTGCCGCCGGCAGGCCCTGAACGTCGCCCGGATGGAACTGCTCGGCGCCACCGTCATCCCCGTCACCCACGGGTCCCAGACACTGAAGGATGCCATCAACGAGGCGCTGCGGGACTGGGTCGCCAACGTGGACAGCACCCACTACCTGCTCGGCACCGCTGCCGGAGCGCACCCGTTCCCGGCCATGGTCCGCTACTTCCACGAAGTGATCGGCGAGGAAGCACGCGCGCAGATGCTGGAGCAGACCGGCCGTCTGCCGGACGCCGTCTGTGCCTGCATCGGCGGCGGGTCCAACGCCATCGGCATTTTCCACGGCTTCCTGGATGACCCAGAGGTAAAGATCTACGGCTTCGAAGCCGGCGGCGACGGCGTCGACACCGGCCGCCATGCCGCCACCATCACCCTGGGCCGCCCCGGTGTGCTGCACGGCGCCCGCTCCTACCTGATGCAGGACGAAGACGGCCAGACGGTGGAATCCCACTCGATCTCCGCCGGCCTGGACTACCCCGGCGTCGGCCCCGAGCATGCCTACCTCTCCGACATCGGAAGGGTTTCCTACGAGGCCATCACGGACACCGAAGCGATGGACGCCTTCCAGCTGCTCTGCCGCACCGAAGGCATCATTCCCGCGATCGAGTCCGCCCACGCCCTGGCCGGTGCCATCAAGGTGGGCCGGCGGCTCGCCGATGAGGCCGCGGCCGGGAACACCGGGGACGCCTCGGAGAAGATCGTGCTGGTGAACCTCTCCGGGCGCGGCGACAAGGACGTTGCCACCGCCGCCGAATGGTTCAACCTGCTGGACGAGAAGTCCGCCGAAGCCGAAATCGCCAAAGAGGGGGAACAGCTGTGAGCACCGCCGTTCACAACACGTCCGGCTCGGGAACCAACGCCCGCAGCAAATCCGCAGCAGCCATTGACCGGGCCGCGGCGGACGGCCGCGCCGCACTGATTGGCTACCTGCCCGCCGGATTCCCGTCCGTGCAGGAAACCATCGACGCCGGAATCGCCCTCGCGGAAAACGGAGCCGACCTCATCGAGGTCGGCATCCCGTACTCCGACCCGGTCATGGACGGACACGTCATCCAGGCAGCCACCACGCAGGCCCTGGCACAGGGTTTCCGCGTCTCCGAGGTGTTTGACGTCGTCGCCGGCATCACTGCCGCCACCGATGCCGCCGTGCTGGTCATGACCTACTGGAACCCCGTGGTGCGGATGGGCGTGGACGAGTTCTCGCGCCGCCTGGCCGAAGCCGGGGGAGCGGGCCTGATCACTCCGGACCTCATTCCCGACGAAGCGTCGGAATGGATGGAGGCTTCGGACAAGTACGGTCTGGACCGGGTCTTCCTGGTCGCTCCGTCCTCCACCCCGGAACGCATGAAGAGCACCGTCGCGGCGAGCCGCGGCTTTGTCTACGCGGTGTCCATCATGGGCGTCACCGGTGCCCGCAGCTCCGTGAGCACGGCAGCGAAGGACGTCGTCTCGGCCGCCCGTGCAGCCGGTGCTCAGCGCGTCTGCGTGGGCCTGGGCGTCTCAAACTCCGGGCATGTCCGGGAAATCGGCGCCTACGCCGACGGCGTGATCGTCGGCACCGCACTGGTGGCCGCACTGCGCGACGGCGGCGTCCCCGCCGTTGCCGACCTCACCCGTGAACTCAGCACCGGAACCCGAAAGAGCAACTAATGAACCTGATGTCCGTGACGGCTCCGGCCAGCATCCCCAGCCCGCCCGCGGACTTCAGCAGCTTCTCGCTGGGCCCCCTCACGCTCCACACCTACGCGCTGTGCATCCTGGCCGGCATCATCCTGGCTCTGTGGATGACGTCCACCCGCTGGAAGCGCCGGGGCCTGCCCGAAGAAGCCGTCTGGGACATTGCCATCTGGGCCATCCCGTTCGGCATTATCGGCGGCCGGCTCTACCACGTGGTCTCCTCGCCTGACGCCTACTTCGGGGCCGACGGGGACCTCTCCCTGATTCCGCAGATCTGGCGGGGCGGGCTGGGTATCTGGGGTGCCGTGGCGCTCGGTGCCGTGGGCGCCTGGATCGGCTGCCGGCGCGCCGGTATCAAGCTCTCCACCTTCGCCGACGTCGGGGTTCCCGGCCTGCTGCTGGCGCAGGCCGTGGGCCGCTGGGGCAACTGGTTCAACCAGGAGCTTTTCGGCAGCCCCACGGATGTGCCCTGGGGACTGGAAATCGATGCGAACAACCCCAACTTCCCGGACGGGACGGCACCCGGGACCCTGTTCCACCCCACCTTCCTTTACGAGTCGCTGTGGTGCCTGGCCGGCGTCGTACTGCTGCTGGCCCTGGACAAAAAGTTCCGGCTGCGCGGCGGGCGCCTGTTCTGGGTCTACGCCGCCTACTACACCCTGGGCCGGCTCTGGATCGAGATTCTGCGCATCGACGACGCTGAAATGATTACGTTCTTCGGCGTCACACAGCGGCTGAACGTCTGGACCAGTTCGGCGCTGTTCGTGTTCTCCCTGGCAATGTTCATTTACCTGACTTTCCGCGCCCGCAAGGGCGGAAACGAGTCCCTGTACCTGCCCGGACACGAACCGGCGGCAGAAACCGCAGCGTTACCGGAAGATCACAAGATCGAAACAGAACAACAGAATTCGGCCGCTGCGTCTTCTGCGTCACAGTCGCGTGCTAATCTCGCAGAGACAAAAAACGAGGACACTGGTTCTCGCAAGCCCGGAACTCCGGGTACTGCCAAGTAGCACCGGTCGGGTTACCTCCTTCGCCGGTGCTTCTGCCACGTAGCCGTGGCCGCCCCTGAAGGGACCGCGGGAACAACCCCGACCCCCTTTGAGGTGAAGTACTGAACACCGCGGAATGTCTCTGCCTTCCGCCGTGGGGCCAGCGTTGTCCCCTCCCACCGCTCAATCAGGGGGAAGGACTTACCTCTCATGACTGACCAGTTTCCGCCCGGCGGAGCTTCCGCTGTTTCGCCGTTCACCCGCTTCGCCGGTTTTCCGGCCGACACCGGGCTGTACCGCGCCGAGAACGAAAAAGACGCCTGCGGGCTGGCCGTCATCGCCACCCTCCGCGGAGAGCCCGGGCACGACATCGTTGACGCCGCCCTGACCGCCCTGCGCAACCTGGAACACCGCGGCGCCGTAGGCGCCGACGAAGGAACCGGCGACGGCGCCGGACTGCTCACCCAGGTACCCGACGAGTTCTTCCGTGCAGTCACCGCCTTTGACCTGCCTGCCGCCGGCACGTACGCCGTCGGCACCGCGTTCCTGCCCACCGAGGCCCGCGAGCAGGAAACCGCCCGCGCAGGGGTGGAATCCATCGCTGAATCCGAGGGCCTCGACGTGCTGGGCTGGCGCGAAGTGCCCATCGTCGCCGACTTGGTGGGAGCCATGTCCCGGGCCTGCATGCCGCACTTTGTCCAGGTGTTCCTCGCCCCGGCCGACGGCGACGCCTCCGACCTGGATGCCCGCGCCTTCCGAGTCCGCAAGCGCTCCCAGAACAAGTTCGGGGTGTACTTCCCGTCCCTGTCCTCCAAGACCATGGTCTACAAGGGCATGCTCACCACCGCCCAGCTGGAGCCGTTCTACCCGGACCTCTCGGATCCGCGGTTCAAGACCCGGCTGGGCATTGTCCACTCCCGGTTCTCCACCAACACCTTCCCGTCCTGGCCGCTGGCCCAGCCGTTCCGCACCATTGCGCACAACGGCGAAATCAACACGGTCAAGGGCAACCGGAACTGGATGCGCGCCCGGCAGTCCCAGCTGAAGAGCCCGCTGCTGGGGGACACTCCCGAAGAGCTGTACCCGATCTGCACCCCCGGCGCTTCGGACTCGGCATCCTTCGACGAGGTGGCCGAACTCCTGATGCTCTCCGGCCGGCCCATCACGCACGCGATCATGATGATGATTCCCGAGGCCTGGGAAAACCACGCCACCATGGATCCGGCCCGCCGCGCGTTTTACCAGTACCACTCCATGCTGATGGAGCCCTGGGACGGTCCCGCCGCGGTGTCCTTTACCGACGGCACGCAGGTGGGTGCGGTCCTGGACCGCAACGGGCTGCGCCCGGCCCGCTACTGGGTGATGGAGGACGGGCTGGTGGTCCTGGCCTCGGAGGTTGGCGTGGTGGACATCGATCCGGCCAAGGTGGTCCGCAAGGGCCGCGTGTCCCCGGGGAAAATGTTCCTCGTGGACACCCAGGCCGGCCGCCTGATCGAAGACGCCGAAATCAAGGCCGAGATGGCCGCCGCCAATCCGTGGGCCGACTGGGTGCGGGAAAACCAGGTTTCGCTGGAAGAGCTGCCCGAGCGCGAACACGTGCTGCACACCAAGGCGTCCATCAACCGGCGGCAGCGGACCTTCGGCTACACGCAGGAGGAACTGCGCATCCTGCTCGGTCCGATGGCCCGCACCGGCGCCGAGCCGCTCGGCGCCATGGGCTCGGACACCCCCATTGCCGTACTCTCCCAGCGCCCGAGGCTGCTGTTCGATTACTTTGTGCAGTCCTTCGCCCAGGTCACCAACCCGCCGCTGGACGCCATCCGCGAGGAGCTGGTCACCTCCATGCGCGCCTCGATCGGACCCGTGGGGAACCTGCTGGCAACCGGCCAGGTCCGCAACCGCCAGATCGCCCTGAACTTCCCCGTCATCACCAATGACCAGCTGGCCAAGATCGCCAAGCTGACCAACGACGACGGCGAGAAGATCTCGCTGAAGGTGCGCGGACTGTACCGGCCGCAGGGCGGCGAAGCCGAACTGCGCGCCCGCATCGCCGAGATCTGCGAAAAGGTCTCCGGGGCCGTGAACCGCGGCATCGAGTACATTGTGCTCTCCGACCGCGATTCCAGTGCCCAGTGGGCGCCGATCCCGTCGCTGCTGCTGCTCTCCGCCGTGCACCACCACCTGCTCAAGAGTGCCAACCGGACCAAGATTTCGCTGCTGGTCGAAGCAGGCGACGTCCGCGAGGTGCACCACGTGGCCGTGCTCATGGGCTACGGCGCCTCCGCGGTAAACCCGTACCTGGCCATGGAAAGCTGCGAGGAACTGGTCCGCAACGGTGACATCACCGGGGTCAGCCGCGAAGAGGCCGTGTCCAACCTGATCAAGGGCCTGGGCAAGGGCGTCCTGAAGATCATGTCCAAGATGGGCATTTCCACCGTGGCCTCCTACTGCGGAGCCCAGACCTTCGAGGCCCTGGGTTTGGGCCAGGAACTGGTGGATGAGTTCTTCCACGGCACCCAGTCCCAGCTCGGCGGAGTCGGCCTGGACGTCATCGCCGCCGAAGCCGCCGCCCGGCACGCCAGCGCGTACCCCGACGACGAAATCGAGGATCCGCACCGGCCGCTCGAGAACGGCGGGGAATACCAGTGGCGCCGCGAGGGTCCGCCGCACCTGTTCAACCCGGAGACCGTGTTCCGGCTCCAGCACGCCACCCGCGAACGCCGCTACGACATCTTCAAGGCCTACACGAACGGCGTGGACGACCAGTCCAAGTCGCTGATGACCCTGCGCGGGCTGCTCGAGTTCCGGACGGCTGACCGTACCCCGGTGCCGATCGAGGAAGTGGAACCCGTTTCCAGCATCGTCAAGCGCTTCTCCACCGGCGCCATGAGCTACGGCTCCATCTCGCAGGAAGCACACGAGACCCTGGCCATTGCCATGAACCGGCTGGGCGCCAAGTCCAACACCGGCGAAGGCGGCGAGGACGTGGAACGGCTGCTGGATCCCGAGCGCCGCTCCGCCATCAAGCAGGTGGCCTCCGGCCGCTTCGGCGTCACCAGCCTGTACCTGACCAACGCCGATGACATCCAGATCAAGATGGCCCAGGGCGCCAAGCCCGGCGAGGGCGGCCAGCTGATGGCGCAGAAGGTCTACCCGTGGGTGGCCCGCACGCGGCACTCCACGCCCGGCGTCGGGCTCATTTCCCCGCCGCCGCACCACGACATCTACTCCATCGAGGACCTCGCCCAGCTCATCTACGACCTCAAGCGTTCCAACCCGAGCGCCCGGGTCCACGTGAAGCTGGTGTCCGAAGCCGGTATCGGCACCGTGGCGGCAGGCGTGACCAAGGCCAAGGCCGACGTCGTCCTCGTCTCCGGGCACGACGGCGGCACCGGCGCCTCGCCGTTGAACTCGCTCAAGCATGCCGGCGCCCCGTGGGAGCTCGGCCTCGCCGAAACCCAGCAGACACTGATGATCAACGGACTGCGCGACCGCGTGGTGGTGCAGGTGGACGGGCAGCTCAAGACCGGGCGCGACGTCGTGATTGCCGCGCTGCTCGGCGGCGAGGAGTTCGGTTTCGCCACCGCTCCGCTGGTGGTCTCGGGCTGCATCATGATGCGCGTCTGCCACCTGGACACCTGTCCGGTGGGCGTGGCCACGCAGAACCCGGAACTGCGGGCCCGCTTCTCCGGCAAGCCGGAATTCGTGGTGAACTTCTTCGAGTTCCTGGCCGAGGAAGTGCGCGAGATCCTTGCCGAGCTCGGGTTCCGCTCCCTGGAGGAGGCAATCGGCCACACCGAACTGCTGGACACCAAGGCAGCCATTGACCACTGGAAGGCCGACGGCCTGGACCTGGAGCCCGTGCTGCGCGGTTCCGACGTCGTGGAAAACGGGGCGCCCCTGCGCAACATGGTGCCGCAGAACCATGACCTGGACTCGCACTTCGACAACAAGCTGATCGAGATGAGCGCCGATGCCCTGGCCAACCGGAACCCGGTGCGCATCACCCTGGACGTGGTGAACACCGACCGCTCGGTGGGCACCATGCTCGGGCACACGGTGACCAAAACCTTCGGCATCGACACCCTGGCCACCGACACCATCGACGTGACCCTCACCGGCCAGGCCGGACAGTCGCTGGGCGCCTTCCTGCCGGCCGGCATCACGCTGCGCCTGCTCGGCGACTCCAACGACTACGTGGGCAAGGGGCTTTCCGGCGGCCGGATCATCGTCCGCCCGGACCGCGCCAACGTGTTCGACGCCGCGCGCAACGTCATTGCCGGAAACGTCATCGGGTACGGCGCCACCAGCGGTGAGATGTTCCTGCGAGGCCAGGTGGGTGAACGGTTCCTGGTCCGCAACTCCGGGGCCACCGCCGTCGTCGAGGGCATCGGTGACCACGGCTGCGAGTACATGACCGGCGGACAGGCCCTGATCCTGGGCCCCACCGGACGCAACTTCGGCGCGGGCATGTCCGGCGGCACGGCGTACCTGCTGGAGCTGGTGCCCGAACGGATGAACAAGGACGCAATCCAGAAGGGCGAACTGCGGCTGGAACCGCTGGACGCCGAAGACGCGGACATTGTCCGCGGCCTGCTGATCAGGCACGTCGAGGAGACCGAATCCGTTCTCGCGGCGTCCCTGCTGGAGGACTTCCCTGCCACTGCCCGCCGCATGACCAAGGTGCTGCCGCGTGACTACGCGGCCGTGCTGGACGCCCGCGCCTCCGCAGCCGAAGCGGGTCTTGACCCCGACGGCGCCGAAGCATGGACCCGAATTTTGGAGGTAACCGGTGGCTGACCCACGCGGATTCTTGAAAGTACGTGAACGCCAGACCCAGCCGCGCCGGCCCGTACCGGTGCGCATCATGGACTGGAAAGAGGTCTATGAAGCCCAGGAAAAGGGCGTCCTGAAGGAACAGGCCGGGCGCTGCATGGACTGCGGCATTCCGTTCTGCCACCAGGGCTGCCCGCTGGGCAACCTCATTCCGGAGTGGAATGACCTGATGTACCGGGACAAGGGCCGCGAAGCCATCGAGCGGCTGCACGCCACCAACAACTTCCCGGAGTTCACCGGGCGGCTGTGCCCGGCGCCCTGTGAGTCTTCCTGCGTGCTGGGCATTAACCAGCCGGCGGTGACGATCAAGCAGGTCGAGGTCTCGATCATCGACCAGGCCTTCGACGAGAACTGGGTGACGCCGCACGCACCGGAGCGGCTTACCGACAAGACGATCGCCGTCGTCGGCTCCGGCCCCGCGGGACTCGCCGTCGCGCAGCAGCTCACCCGCGCCGGCCACACCGTGGCCGTGTACGAGCGCGACGACAAGATCGGCGGACTGCTGCGCTACGGCATCCCCGACTTCAAGATGGAGAAGCTGCAGGTGGACCGCCGGCTGGACCAGATGCGCGCCGAAGGAACCCGGTTCCGCACCGGCGTCGAAGTGGGACGTGACATCAGCTGGGAGCAGCTGCGCCGGCGTTACGACGCCGTCGTGGTGGCCACCGGAAGCACCGTGCCGCGCGACCTTCCGATCCCCGGACGCGAACTGGACGGCGTGCATTTCGCGATGGAGTACCTGGTGCAGGCCAACCGTGTTGTAGCGGGGGAGCAGGTCCGGAACCAGATCTCAGCCGAGGGCAAGCACGTGATCATCCTCGGCGGCGGCGATACCGGAGCCGACTGCCTGGGTACGGCCCACCGGCAGCAGGCAGCCTCGGTCACCACGCTGGCGATCGGGGCCCAGCCGCCGGCCGAGCGGGCCGCGCACCAGCCGTGGCCGATGTACCCGACCCTGTTCGAGACCGCCAGTGCCCACGAGGAAGGCGGGGAACGGACCTACCTGGCCTCCACCGTCGAGTTCGTGGGGGAGAACGGACAGCTGACCGGCGTGAAGATCGCCGAAACCGAGTTCGTGGACGGACGGCGCGTGCCCAAGGCCGGCACCGAGCGCGTGCTGCCCGCGGACCTCGTGTTCCTGGCCCTGGGCTTCACCGGGCCGGAACCGGCCGGACTGGCGGAACAGGTCAAAACCGAGTTTGACGAGCGTTCCAATGTGGTGCGCGACGGCTACTACATGACCGGGACCCCCGGGGTGTTTGCCGCGGGCGACGCCGGCCGCGGCCAGTCGCTGATCGTGTGGGCGATAGCCGAGGGGCGGGCCTGCGCCGCCGCCGTCGACAAGTGGCTGATGGGCTCCACCCGCCTGCCGGCGCCGGTGGCGCCCACGGACCGGGCCATCTCCCCGCTGTAACCCGTCCGGGTTCTGCACGAGCGGCAGCCACTACGTGGATTTTTGCTGTTCCTGCAGACCCCTTCCTCAGGCACTGTTCCAGCGGTACAGTGCCTGCATGACTACACACATAGTGCCCCCGCCCGCCGTCAATGCACGGTCCGTATTGCTGCCCTACCTCCTCGGCCTGGCCGCGGCGATGCTGCTCATCCAGGCAGCCATCGCCCTGACCGGGGGAGAGGTTGGCCTCCTCGCCGGGACTCTCACCGCTGCCGCGGCGGCGGGGGTCGCCGCCTGGATGGTGCTCAGCCGCCGGAAGCTGCTGCGTATCCGCTTCGGCTTTGCCGTGGCCCATGCCATTGCGTTCGCTGCTGTCACCACGTCCTTCAACGCCCATGCCGTACTCCGGGCCGTGAGCCTGGGGTCATCCGGGGGAGAGGGGGCCGTTGCGCAGGAGCTTCTGGCCACGCCGTGGTTCGGTGCAACTCTGCTCATGAGTGCCGCCTGGGGACTCGGGCTGCTCATCCATCTCACCGGCAGCGTCCTGGGCCGCGGCTGGGAGGATTGAGAATGCACCATCCCGCGGAGGAACAGGAATGGGTTCAGTCCCGGATCGAATCATGGGTGGAAACCTACAAAAAATCCATGCTGACGCCGGTGGTGCTGAGCGCCGTGGCTGCCCGGACACCGGCAACGGTGGCCGCAATCGCAGCGGATGTCGCATCCCGCACCGGATGGACCGTCACCGAGCGCAGCCTCTACCGGACCCTGAAGCGGCTCCAGGACGCAGGATTCCTGCACAGTACCGACGTTGACGCAGCCCGTACCGGAGCCAAGCGCAAGGAACTGTCCCTGACCCGTGAGGGTTCCCGGTTCCTCGCCGGAATCAATCGCAGCCTGGTGCCTTTCCCCGCCCACGATCCGGCAGAGGACCCTTCGGCGGCGGGTGAGAGTAAAAACACGGGTAACAGTTGACGCCGGGCACGACGTCTGCGGCCCGTCTCCATGCGGAATCGCCGCCGGGCGACTAGGCTGGATCATATGAGACGCGCAAAAATTGTGGCCACTTTTGGCCCCGCAATCGCAAGCTATGAAAACACCGTCGCCGTTCTGCGCGCCGGCGTGGACGTGGCCCGCATGAATATGAGCCATGGCGATCACGACGTGCACAAGTCCGTGTACGACAACGTGCGCCGTGCCTCCGAGGAACTGGGCAAGCCCGTTGGCATTTTCGCCGACCTTCAGGGCCCCAAGATCCGCTTGGGCCGTTTCGTGGACGGTCCGCATTACCTCAACAAGGGTGACGTTTTCACGATCACCATTGAGGACGTGCCGGGCACCAAGGACATTGTCTCCACCACGCACACCGGCCTGCCGAACGACGTCAGCGTGGGGGACACCCTGCTGATCGACGACGGCAAGGTTGCAGTCCGAGCCACCGCAGTAGACGGCGTCAAGGTTGTCACCGAGGTAACCGTTCCCGGAGCCGTATCGAACAACAAGGGCCTGAACCTGCCCGGCGTTGCCGTGAGCGTTCCCGCCATGAGCGACAAAGACGAGGCCGACCTTCGCTGGGCCATCCGCACCGGCGTCGACATGGTAGCCCTGTCCTTCGTCCGCAACGCCGTCGACGTTCGCCGCGTCCACGAGATCATGGACGAGGAAGGCCGCCGCGTACCGGTTATCGCCAAGGTGGAGAAGCCGCAGGCTGTCGCCGCCATCGAGGAGATCATTGATGCGTTTGACGCCATCATGGTTGCCCGCGGCGATCTGGGCGTCGAGCTTCCGCTGGAAGACGTTCCCCTGGTGCAGAAGAACGCCATTGAGCTGGCCCGCCGCTGGGCGAAGCCGGTCATCGTGGCCACCCAGGTCCTGGAATCCATGATCGACAGCCCGCGCCCCACCCGCGCCGAGGCTTCGGACTGCGCCAACGCAGTCCTTGACGGGGCCGACGCGGTCATGCTTTCCGGAGAGACCTCCGTGGGCAAGTACCCGATCGAAACCGTGACCACCATGGCACGGATCATCGAGTCCACCGAAGAGCACGGCCTGAACCGCGTTCCGGCCCTGGGCTCCAAGCCGCGAACGCGCGGTGGCGCCATCACCCGTGCCGCCGTCGAAATTGCCGACCAGCTGGATGCGAAGTACGTGTGTACCTTCACCCAGTCCGGGGATTCGGCCCGCCGGCTTTCCCGCCTGCGCCCGAAGAAGCCCGTCCTGGCCTTCACCCCGGTGGAGCAGACCTACCGCTACATGAGCCTCTTCTGGGGCATCCAGCCGATGCTGGTGGAGTTCGCCGAGAACACCGACCAGATGACCGCCCAGGTGGACCGCACCCTGATCGAGAATGAACTGGTTGAACTGGATGACCTCGTCGTCATTGCTGCCGGTTCGCCTCCCGGACAGGCCGGATCGACCAACACCGTCAAGGTGCACAAGGTGGGCGACATCGCCGATGCCGGCCAGCGGCTCGAGGGCCAGATGCGCGTGAAGGAAAAGGTCGGCCCGTGGCCGGTCAAGAACGCCAACAAGGGCAAGGCCAAATCCATCTAATGTGGTTTGACCGCTTGTGCGGTCCTGATGCAGGAAAGCTGCCCGGCCGGGGTTTCCCCCGCCGGGCAGCTTTTTCTCATTTGGCTATCCAATTCCATCCGAACATATCCACTTTTCCAGATATGCCAATCTGCCCGGCCCGGCCTCCCCGGCCAACGCAACCGACCCGGGACCCGTAGAAACCTCACCCTGATTGCCCACCGCAGCCAGGACCGGGGGGTCCACCTTGACCGAACCGGCGCTGCGGCGAGCCGGCGGGCTTCCTGCCGGTCCGGACATTTCACCTGTTACGGGTGAAGTGCTCGGATCTCGGTCAAATCCATACTTGTTAGGACTGCGTTGCTGGGACAGGGCGGGGGAATGCCTCGGTCCGCAGCAGGCGGCACGCCCGGGGTGGGAAACCAGACCAGCTGTTTGGGCAGGAGAGCGGCCCGCCCGGGCCGGCACACACAGGAAGGCAGGGCCAGACATGGACTTTTGGGACGACTTTTGGAGCATCATTTGGTGGGTCTTCGCGGCCACGGTTTTCTTTGCGTACCTCATGGCGCTGTTTGCAGTCATTAGCGACCTTTTTCGGGACCGCGGAATGAGCGGCTGGGGAAAAGCCATTTGGCTGATTTTTCTGCTGTTCTTTCCGGTCCTCACAGTCCTCGTGTATCTCATCGCCCGCGGCAAGGGGATGAATGAGAGGGCACAGGAAGACGCCCAGGCGAGCAGGGAATCAACCGAAGCGTATATTCGCCGGGTTGCCGGGAGCAGCCCCAGTGATGAGATAACCAAGGCGAAGGACCTTTTGGACGCCGGAGCCATCACCCCGGATGAATTCCAGGCCATCAAGCACAGAGTTGTTGCTGCCTAGACCGCCGGTTTCAAAGGAGGCCTATTTCAGCGCCCCTTTTCACTGCCGCCGAGCGCCGTGAGACTCCGAGCTTTTGGTAAAGGGATTTCAGATGTGTTTTGACGGTATTGGGGCTGAGCCGGAGTCCGTCAGCTATGTCCTGCACCGTCTGGTGCCGCGGAAGCTCGCGGAGGATCTCCCGTTCTCTGGGAGTGAGCAGCCTGGCAGTGTCCGGCCGGTCAGCCTGCCGGGAGCGCGCGGCCAGTCCCGGCGCGGCGGGCTTCGATAATCCGGTCTCCGTCACTCTGGTCCGCTCCTCGTGGAGGCCAGGAGGGCCCGGCCCCGTGCCGGCCGCCCGCTGCTCCATATGTGTGTCCAATATAGGTGCGGCTCATTCAGCCAGGACAGGCTGCAAGGGTGCCGGCGGCCTCGGAGGGTGCAAACTGGCAGCGCCGGACCGCGACCACGCGAAAATGCCCTGCCCGACGTCGTCGGGCAGGGCATAAAACGTGTGGCGGCCGGAGCGGAGTTAGTTGACCTGGTTGATGATGGTCTCGGCGACTTCGCGCATGCTCAGCCGGCGGTCCATGGAGGTCTTCTGGATCCAGCGGAAGGCCTCGGGCTCGGTCAGGCCCATCTTGGTGGTCAGCAGCGACTTGGCGCGCTCCACCAGCTTGCGCGTGGCGAACTGCTCCTTCAGGTCACTGACTTCGTCCTCGAGCGCCTTGATTTCCTCATGGCGGGAGAGGGCAATTTCGATGGCGGGGATCAGGTCCGCCGGTGTAAAGGGCTTGACCACGTAGGCCATGGCTCCGGCTTCGCGGGCGCGCTCCACCAGTTCCTTCTGGCTGAACGCGGTCAGCAGGACCACCGGGGCGATGCGTGCCTTGACGATCTGCTCGGCCGCCGTAATGCCGTCCATGACGGGCATCTTGACGTCCATCAGGACCAGGTCCGGCTTGAGCTCGGTGGCCAGCTGGACGGCTTTCTCGCCGTTGTCCGCCTCGCCGACGACGTCGTATCCCTCGCCTGTGAGGATTTCCACGATGTCGAGGCGGATCAGGGTCTCATCTTCAGCGACGATGACGCGCCGCGCCGGTGTATTGGAGGGGGCGGGCTCGGTTGACTCAGACACAGGTGCTCCTCAGAATGCGGTTGGACTGCCGTGTGCGAACTGACAGTTCACAGAAATAGCCTATCCGCATGTAGAGTAGATTCGCGCCCAACACGGATTGTGAACTTTGTGATTCACGCCGCAGGGCCGGCCCGAATGGCGGAATTGGCAGACGCGCTGCACTCAAAATGCAGTATCGAGAGGTGTGTGGGTTCGAGTCCCACTTCGGGCACCTTTGCGGTTCTTTCTGACGCCTTTACGGACAAGACACGGCGCACCAGGTTCCAAGCAGCACCCCGGTTTTCGGACCGGGGTGCTTTCTTTTGCCCTGCTTTATCCGGGCACCCCATCCGGGCACCCCATCCGGGCACCGCCACTCGGGCACCCCATCCGGGCACCGCCACTCCACCGCCACTGGTGCTAACGAGCGCCCAGCCTCAGACCGGGAATATGACAGGACATGACGGTGAGCCGGCCCTTCGGGGCTGGTGCTTCCGGCCCGGTACGAACTTGGGGGCCCCTGTCGGCAGGTGAAAAAGCGGCTGCACTGATCTTTCCGTAAAAAATGTTTGACAGGACAAAGTCCGAACGGCAGAGTGTGGGGTGTGGCTCAGGTCACATCCATAGCCAGAGCTGGGTGGAGCTTCCCGCCCGGAACGGAAAGGCCGGCGGATCACAGTGGCTCACGACGTACTCACCATGGGACGGATCAGCGTTGACGTCTACCCGCAGGACATCGGCGTGGGCCTGGCCGACGTCGGGACGTTCCGAAAATATCTGGGCGGCTCGCCGTCCAATGTGGCCGTGGCGGCAGCCCGGCACGGCCGGGAGAGCGCCGTTATTACCCGCACCGGCCAGGATCCGTTCGGGGAGTACCTGCACGGGGAGCTGCAGAAGTTCGGGGTCGACGACAGCATGGTCAGCGCCGTGCCCGGACTGCAGACTCCGGTCACCTTTTGCGCCATCCAACCGCCGGACGACTTTCCGCTGTATTTCTACGGACGTTTTCCCACAGCTCCTGACCTGCAGATCGCGGCCGGTGAGCTGAACCTGGAGGCCATCCGCGACGCCGGGATCTTTTGGTCCACTCTGACAGGCCTGTGCCAGGAGCCCAGCCGTGCGGCCCACCTGGCCGCGCACGAGGCACGTCCGCGTGACGCCCTCGCCCCGGGCCGGCATACCGTGCTGGATCTGGATTACCGGCCGATGTTCTGGCCATCCGTTGCGCAAGCCCGGGAACAGATTGCCTGCATCCTGCCCCACGTCACCGTCGCCGTCGGCAACACCGCGGAGTGCGCGGTGGCAGTCGGATCAGGGACGCCGGACGAGCAGGCTGACCGGCTGCTCGAAGCAGGAGTTCGCCTGGCCGTCGTCAAGCTCGGTCCCGACGGCGTGATGGCCAGGACGGAATCCGAGCGGGTGGTCTCCGCCCCGGTTCCTGTGCAGACGGTCAACGGGCTGGGGGCCGGAGACGCGTTTGGCGGCGCACTCTGCCACGGATTGCTTGCTGGCTGGCCGCTGACCGCCGTGCTGGAGTATGCCAATGCTTCCGGAGCGCTGGTGGCGTCCCGGATTTCCTGCGCCGACGCCATGCCGACGCCGGCGGAGGTCACCGGACTGCTCGCCGAACGCGGCCGCATGGTTCCGGAGCTCCTGGAGGCTCTGTCATGACCGGGGAAGGCTCTGCCATGACCGGGGCAGCCGCAGATCCCCGGCGTTATGAGCGCCTCTCCCGCATCCGGCTCGAAGATCCGGACGCCGTCCGCCGTGCCGCAGCAGACCGTCCGCCGCACCCCGGCCCGTCGGCCGGCCGGCAGAACCTCATTCTCGCAGCAGACCATCCCGCCCGGGGTGCGCTCGGCGTCGGGGACCGGCCGGCGGTCATGGCGAATCGTCATGAACTGCTTGACCGGCTGCAGGAAGCGTTGGCCAATCCCGCCGTCGACGGCGTTCTGGCCAGCCCGGACATCATGGATGACCTGCTCCTGCTCGGCGCCCTGGACGGCAAGCTGCTGTTCGGGTCCATGAACCGCGGCGGCCTTGCCGGGTCCGTCAACGAAGTCGAGGACCGTTTCACCGGACACACCCCCGCGGCGCTGGAGGAACTTGGAGCGACCGGCGGCAAAATGCTGACCCGGATCTGCCTCGGTGATCCTGCGACGCCCGCCGCACTGGAAGCGGCGGCACAGGCCATCAACAGCCTGGCGGAGCGGCGGCTGGTGGCCATGGTGGAGCCCTTCATGTCCGTGTGGGACAACGGACTGCTCCGCAACGACCTGAGCACCGACGCCGTCGTCACTTCAGTGGCGATTGCCTCCGGACTCGGTTCCACGAGCGCCTACACCTGGATGAAGCTGCCGGTGGTCCGCGACATGGAACGGGTGCTGGCATCCACCACCATGCCCACCGTGCTCCTCGGCGGTGACCCGACCGGCTCTCCGCAGGAGACGTACTCACTCTGGGAAGAGGCACTGAAGCTGCCCGGCGTTCAGGGCCTGACGGTGGGCCGCACCCTGCTGTTCCCGAAGACCGGCACC
Organism: Arthrobacter sp. Z1-15; assembly: GCF_054792395.1. NCBI lineage: Bacteria > Bacillati > Actinomycetota > Actinomycetes > Micrococcales > Micrococcaceae > Arthrobacter > Arthrobacter sp. Z1-15. The sequence continues at coordinate 1,649,089 of NZ_CP096454.1, forward strand.
GTCAGCGAAGCCGTGGCCGCAGCGGCAGCACTGTTGAGGACCGGAACCGCATCCAACACCCGCAGCGAGCAGGAGGTTTCCAGCTGATGGTTACCCGCAGAATGACCGTGGCCCAGGCAGTGGTTCAGTTCCTGGGAAACCAGTACGCCGTGGACGACGCCGGCGGGCCCGAATACCGCGAGCGCCTGTTCCCGGGCATGTTCGGCATTTTTGGCCACGGCAACGTTGCCGGCGTGGGGCAGGCGCTGAAGCAGGCACAGGTTAAGAACCCGGCGCTGATGCCGTACTACCAGGGACGCAATGAGCAGGCAATGGTGCACCAAGCCGTGGGGTACGCCCGGCACACCCGCCGCAGGGCCACGTATGCGGTCACCAGTTCCATCGGGCCCGGAGCAACCAACATGCTCACCGGTGCAGCACTGGCCACCACCAACCGGCTCCCGGTGCTGCTGCTTCCCTCCGACACCTTCGCCACCCGCGCCCCCGACCCCGTGCTGCAGCAGCTGGAGCGGCCGGAGGCATACGATATCACCGTCAATGACGCCTTCCGTCCGTTGTCCCGCTACTTTGACCGGGTGGTCCGCCCCGAGCAGCTCTTCTCGGCGTTCCTTCACGGCCTGCGGGTCCTGACTGACCCCGCAGACACCGGTGCGGTCACCGTCTCCCTGCCCCAGGACGTGCAGGCCGAAGAACTGGACGTTCCCGAGGACTTCCTGGCTGAACGCGACTGGCGCATCCGCCGCCCGGTCCCCGAGGAAGAGGACATCCGGCGTGCCGCGGCCCTGATCCGCGGAGCCAGGCGTCCGCTCATCATCGCCGGCGGCGGCGTGCTGTATTCCTTTGCCGCGGACGAGCTGGCCCGGCTGGCGGAGCAGACAGGCATACCGGTCGCCTACACCCAGGCCGGCGTCGGCTCCGTGCCGTGGAACGCGCCCTACTGCCTGGGCGCGGTGGGGTCCACGGGCACGACGGCGGCCAACGCCGTCGCCCGCGAAGCCGACCTGGTGATCGGGATCGGCACCCGCTACGTGGACTTCACCACCGCCTCCCACACGGCCTTCCAGAATTCGCACGTGCAGTTCGTGAACATCAACGTCGCCCCGATCGATGCCTACAAACTCGGCAGCGCCCTGCCGATTGTTGCTGACGCCCGCAAGGCTCTGGTGCGCCTGGCGCAGCAGCTGGGCGGATACCGCATCGGCGGCGACCTGGAGCAGCTGATGGCCGCCGAGAAGCAGCGCTGGGACCGCACTGTTGATGAAGCGTTCAACGAGCGGCACACCCCGCTGCCGAGCCAGAACGAGATTATCGGAGCGGTCAACCGTGCGATGGAAGCCCGCGACGTCGTCGTCTGCGCCGCCGGCTCCCTGCCGGGGGACCTGCACAAGATGTGGCGCATCCGCGATCCGTACGGTTACCACGTGGAATACGCCTTTTCCACGATGGGGTACGAGATCCCCGGCGGACTGGGCGTCAAGCGGGCCTCCATCGACGAGGCGCAGCGGTCCGGCGACGGCGAGACGCCGCGCGACGTCGTCGTCATGGTGGGGGACGGTTCCTACCTGATGATGCACACGGAACTGGTCACCGCCGTCGCCGAGGGCATCAAGCTCATCACCGTCCTGATCCAGAACCACGGCTATGCCTCTATCGGAGCGCTTTCGGAATCGCTGGGCTCACAGCGGTTCGGTACCCGGTTCCGAACGCTGGACGCCAAGCAGCACACGTTCGACGACGGCGAGACGCTCCCGGTGGACCTCGCGGCGAACGCCGCGTCACTGGGCGTCCGGGTGATCCGGGTGGAACCCGGACCGAACGTCATTGCCGACCTGGAGACTGCCGTGGCAAAGGCGAAGGCCGAACCGGAAGGGAGCGGACCGGTGCTTATCCACATCGAATCCGATCCCCTTATCGACGCTCCCGATTCGGAATCCTGGTGGGACGTCCCGGTCGCGGAAACATCGGAACTGGAGTCCACCGGCGCAGCGAACGTCACCTACACGGAGCACAAAGCCCGGCAGCGGCCGCTGATCGGGTGAGGGCCGTGCGGCAGCAGCGGCGCTCACCCGTACGGTCTCGGCAGGAGCTTTTCACAGAGCAGGAAACTTCCACATCCTCTGAAGAAGGCAGGACCAGCTAAATGGAAGAGAACACAGTCATCATCGGCACCGCCCCCGATTCCTGGGGTGTCTGGTTTCCCGATGACCCGCTCCAGACCCCCTGGCAGCGCTTCCTGGACGAGGCTGCCGGAGCCGGCTACTCCTGGATTGAACTGGGCCCCTACGGCTATCTGCCCACTGATCCGGTCCGGCTGGCCGATGAACTGGCGCAGCGGAGCCTGAAACTGAGCGCCGGCACCGTGTTCACGGCCTTTCACCGCGGCGGCAACCAGTGGGGCACTGCGGAGGAACCCATCCGCAAAGTGGCGGAACTGGCGGCCGCGCTGGGCGGGGAGCACTTGGTGGTAATTCCGGCGATGTGGCGCGACGACGTCAGCGGCGAGGCACTGGAGAATCCCGAACTTTCCGCCGAACAGTGGAATGAGCTGCTCTCCGGCCACGACCGGCTGGGCAGGATCCTGGCCGAGGAATACGGACTGCAGCAGCAGTTCCATTCCCACGCTGACTCCCACGTGTGCTCCCAGCCGGATATCGAGCGATTCCTGCAGGGAACCGACCCGTCGCTGGTATCGCTGTGTTTGGACACCGGACACGCCGAGTACGGAGGAGCAGACAGCGTGGAACTGATCTCCAGGTATCCCGACCGGATCGGCTACCTCCATTTGAAGCAGATCGACCCGGAGATCCTGGCCAACGTGCGGCAGCAGAACCTGACCTGGGCGGCGGCAAACCTCGCCGGCGTCATGACGGAACCTCCCCGCGGCCTGCCCGACCTCTCCCGCGTGATCGCTGCCGCGGAAAACCTCGGCAGGCCACTCTTCGGGATTGTGGAGCAGGACATGTACCCGGTCGCCGATTTCGGGATTCCGCTGCCCATTGCCCGCCGCACCCGCGACTACCTGCTCTCCTGTGGTTCCCCGGCCCGGCTTTCCTCACGGCTGGACGCCTAACACCGAACCCAGCACGACTTTAAGGAGGCTCAGATGAGCCAGAATCTCCGCGTCGCCGTCATCGGAGCCGGCCGCATGGGCGTTGACCATATCCAGCGCCTGCACCGGCGCATCCACGGAGCGGAGGTGGGCGCCGTCGTCGACATCGATCCGGAGCGCGCGGCAGCCGCTGTTGCGGGAATCCCCGGCGCCGCCGCCCTGACCGACGTAGCCGACACGCTGGGGAACCCGGACACGGACGCAGTGCTGCTCGCCACCCCCGGCTTCCTTCATGAAGAAGCCCTGCATGCCATCCTGGCCCGGGACTTGCCGGTGCTGTGCGAAAAACCGCTGACGCCGGATTCGGCGTCGGCCTGGCGCGTGGTGCAGGCCGAGGAAAAGCTGGGCCGCCGGCGGATCCAGGTGGGCTTCATGCGCCGCTACGACTCCGAGTACGCGCAGCTCCAGGCACTGATCCGCAGCGGCGAGCTGGGGGAGGTGCTGATGCTGCACCACCAGCACCGCAACCCGTCCACCCCGCCCGGCTTCACCAACGAGATGCTGATCAACGACTCCGTGGTGCACGAGTTCGACGCCGTCCGCTTTTTCACCGGTGAAGAGATCACCTCCGTGCAGGTCCGGACCGGCAAAGCCACCCGCAGCGCGCCCGCCGGCCAGCAGGATCCGCAGCAGGTGCTGCTCGAAACGGCATCCGGGGTGCTCGCCGACGTGGAGATCTACGTCAACGCCCAGTTCGGCTACGAGGTAGCCACGCAGGCCGTGTTTGAGCAGGGTGTTTTCCGGATCGGGAACGACGCCGGTCCGTACCTCAGTACGCAGGGCCGCTGGGGCGGTCCGGTCAGTCCGGGCTTCGCGGCACGGTTCAGCACCGCCTACGACCGGGAGGTCCAGGCCTGGGTGGACGCCGCGCGGCAGGGCAGCATCACCGGGCCCGGCGCCTGGGACGGGTACGCCGCGGCTGCCTGCTGCGAGGCGGGCGTGGAGGCGCAGCGGACCGGCCAAAAGGTAGCCGTCATCCTCAACGACAAACCGCCGCTGTATCTCCAGGCCTGAGAAGGGGCTCACCATGAAGATTGCCCTGGACCCCACCCCGTTCCACCGCACCCACGGCCTGCTGGAATTCCCGCGGCTCGCCGCCGAACTGGGGTATGGGTACCTCCAGCTCACGCCGCACCCCGACGTCCTGCCCTTCTTCACCCACCCCAAGGCCGACGACGCACTGGTGGCGGATCTGCGGAAGGCCTGTGCAGAGGCGTCGGTGGAAATCGCCTCGGTCCTGCCCGTGCTGCGCTGGTCTTCCCCGGACGAAAACCTGCGGCAGGCCGCCGTCGGCTACTGGAAACGCGCGGTGCAGATCGCCGTCGACCTTGGGGTTACCCAGCTGAACACCGAGTTCAGCGGCCGGCCGGAGCAGCCGGAGGAATCCGAAGCGGCGTTTTACCGGTCCGTGGAAGAACTGGTGCCGCTGTTTGAGCGCGAGGGCGTTCATGTGGCGATCGATCCGCATCCGGATGACTTTGTGGAGGAAGGCCTTGCCGCCTGGCGGGTGATCCGCGGCGTCAACTCGCCGAATCTCGGCATGGTGTACGTGGCCGCCCACACGTTCCACATGGCGGACCCGCCGGCGGAGATTATTGCTGCGGCGGGGGACCGGCTGCGGGTGGTCCACATTGCCGACACCATGAACCACGCCGCGTCCTCCGGGCTGCGGTACATCACCAACCCGCCGGGCAGTCCCGTGCGCGTGCACCAGCACCTGAAGATCGGCGACGGCGATGTGGACTGGCCCGGACTATTCGGGGCACTGGCCGGGAACGGATTCCTGGACCGCCCGGAAACAGTCATGGTCTCCAGCGTCTTTGCCGAAAATGAAAACGCCGTTGAAGTATCCCGTTATCAACTCACCACTATGCAGGACCTCGTCCGGAGCAGCGGGCGAAGCCGGGCAGGGACGGAGGAACGATGAGTGCGACCAGTCAGCCCAATGAGGAACTCCAACCGGATGGCCCGGCCGGGAAGGGCCCGGGGGAATCGGCGAATGAACGCAAGCCCAACAAGCAGCTCAAAAGGATCGCCGCCGTCAGTACCCTGGGCGGCCTGCTGTTTGGTTATGACACCGGCGTCATCAACGGCGCCCTGCCGTTCATGGAGGAAGATCTGGGCCTGACCCCCGTCACCACCGGCCTCGTGACCAGTTCGCTGCTGGTGGGTGCGGCGTTCGGCGCGATCACCGGCGGGAGGCTCGCGGATCGGTTCGGCCGCCGGCGGCTGATCATGGGACTGGCAGCGGTTTTCCTGCTGGGCACCATCGGCGTCTCGCTGGCACCAAACGTGGAGATCACGGTGTTCTTCCGCTTCATCCTTGGCCTGGCCGTGGGCGGGGCATCCGCCATGGTTCCGGTGTTCCTGGCGGAAATGTCCCCGGCCCACCTGCGCGGCCAGATGGTGACCCGGAACGAACTGATGATTGTCTCCGGCCAGCTGCTCGCCTTCATCACCAACGCCGTGCTGGGCAACATCTGGGGTGAGAACCTCGGCATCTGGCGCTGGATGCTGGTCTTGGCCACCCTGCCGGCCATCGGCCTCTGGCTGGGCATGCTGCGGGTGCCGGAAAGCCCGCGCTGGCTCGCGTCCATGGGCAGCTTCCCCGAAGCCTTTGAGGTGCTGAAGAAAATCCGCACCGAGGCCACTGCCCGCAAGGAATTCGACGAGGTCCGGCATCTGGCCCGTGAGGACTATGAAGCCAAGAAGGGGTCGATCCGCGACCTCAAGGTTCCCTGGATGCGCCGGATCTTCCTGATCGGCGTGGGCGTGGCCATCTGCCAGCAGATCACCGGCGTGAACTCGATCATGTACTACGGCACGGAAATCCTGAAGGAGTCCGGTTTCGGCACCGAAGCCGCGCTCACGGCCAATATTGCCAACGGAGTGATTTCCGTCCTGGCCACCTTCGTGGGGATTTGGCTGCTGGGCCGGGTCGGTCGGCGACCGATGCTGATGGTTGGACAGCTGGGCACCATAGTGGTGCTGGCACTGATCGGAGTCTTCTCCCTGGTGCTGCCCGAAGGAACCGGCCGCGGGTTCGTCATCCTGGCGCTCACTGTCTCCTTCCTGGCCTTCCAGCAGGGAGCCATTTCGCCGGTGACCTGGCTGATGCTCTCGGAAATTTTCCCGCTGCGGATCCGCGGTCTGGGCATGGGCAGCACTGCCTTCATTCTGTGGATGGTCAATTTCGCCGTCGGTTTCAGCTTCCCGGTGCTCACTGCGGCCATCGGGATCTCGGGAACCTTCTTCCTGTTCTCGGGCGTCGGCATTTTCGCCGTGCTGTTCGTGAAGGCCTATCTTCCCGAAACACGCGGGAAGTCCCTGGAGGAACTGGAGGAGCAGTTCCACGCCCGGGATACCGCCGCCCTGCGCCGGCAGGGTCCCACCGTGGCTGCGGCCCTCGGCTAAGCCCCTCCCGGTCTCCCCGCTGCCCCTCCCGGACGGGGGTGGGAAAGGTGTCAGGAGGTGAAGGGAAGCCGGGCATCCATCTGCTGGGTGTCCCAGGTTTGCCGGATCCAGCCGTGGTGCGGGTCGTCGCTGATCAGCCATTCCCGCACGCGGCCGGGGCCGGCCATCACGTTGAGGTAATAGAGGTCGTAGCCCGGCACCGCCATTGCCGGACCGTGCCAGCCGTAGGGCACCAGAACGACGTCGCCGCTGCGCACCTCCGCACTGACGTCAATCGGCCGCCCATCTGAGGCATAAACCCGTGCAAATCCGACGGGGTCCGCAGCCGCGGGTGCCGGAGCGTCAGCGGCCGTTTGCGCTTCGAAGTAGTAAATCTCCTCGAGGTTGCTCTCGCCGTCCTTTTCCTCGTCATGCTTGTGCGGGGGATAGGAGGACCAGTTGCCGGCCGGGGTGATGACCTCGCACACGATGAACCTGTCAGCCTCGAGTGTCCCGGGTGTGCCGAAGTTGTGGACCTGGCGGGAACAGGCTCCGGATCCCCGCAGCTCCAGCGGTGTTTCCTCTGCCCTGACCAGCCTGACCGGGTAGCCGGCCGAAGCAGGTGCCAGCGCTACGGCAACCCTTCCGCCGTCCTCCGACGAGATGGTCAGGGACGTCCGGATGCCTGAATACAGGACATCGGTGGGTCCGCGAAAGACCGAGCGCCGGCCCCGCAGGTCATATTTGGTGCCCTCGACAGTGACCGAGAAGGCGCCCTCGAGCGGAATGACCAGCCGTTCTTCATCCTCGGCGGGCAGAGACACGGAGGCACCGGGGGCGAGCGCGGCAACCTTGATGCCGGTGTGCGCCCAGCCCGGAACCCGGGCGGCACTATCGGACGCGCCGAGCGATACCTGCCAGTCGCCGTCGTTCGCGGAACCGAAGGGATAAACCCACTGAGGTGTTTCCGGCATGGATTCTGTCTCCTTGGGCATCGGCCGGCGGACAGGGAAAAGTCCTGCCGATTCTTGCTTTGTGAGAATGTCCTGTCAAGAGTCCGGCTACGACTGGACGAGGGTCATTTCAAAGCTGTACGAGTCTCCGCGGTAGACGTGGCGGCCGGTCTCCACGTTCCGGCCGGCGTCGTCCACCGCCGTGCGTGCCATCGTGACCAGGGCGGCGCCCGGCGAGGTGTGCAGCAGCTCTGCCTGCTTGGCAGTTGCGACGGTAGCGCCCACCCGCTGGGTGGCAAGGCGGAAGTTGACGCCGGCGTTCCGGAGGATTTGGTAGAGGCCCTCGCGGCGGAGTCCTTCCTCGGTGATTTCCGTGATGTCGTTCCGCACCCAGTTTTCCATCAGTGCCAGGGGCTTCCCGCCCACGCTGCGCAGCCTCTTCAGGTGGTAAACGTTGACGCCGTCCGGCAGCTCCAGGGCCCGGGAGATATCTTGATCTGCCGGTCCGTGGCGAAATTCCAGCACTTCCGTGGAGGGCTTCTGGCCGCCCCGCTGCAGATCGTCGTACAGGCTGGAGAGCTCCAGCCGGCGCCGCACCTGGCTGGAGACCACCTGCGTGCCAACGCCCCGCTTCCGCACCAGCAGTCCGGAGCGGACCAGCTCATCCATCGCCTTGCGCATGGTCGGACGGGACAGTTTCAGTTTGCCGGCGAGCTCGATTTCATTGTCCAGTCTGGAGCCGTATTCCAGCTCGCCGCTGTGGATGGCTGCTTCGATGCCCTGGACCACCTGGTGGTACAGCGGCACCGGGGAGGACCGGTCGATCGGAATGTTGAGTTCTGCACCCATGTGCCGCTCCTTCGCTTACTTCCCGGTCTGCTGTACGGAGGCCTGGCCCCGGTCCGTTTTGTCTGCCCTGCTCGTCCACACTGCCGCGCTATGTCAGGACAAAAGTGTCCTTCGATTGTACACAGCGACGCCGGTCACAGCCCGGGAGCGTAGCGGGCCAACGCCCGGGCGGCCACAGGTCTTTCCTCGTGTGTATATGTCCTGACAATCCATTGACTCTGTGAGGCGTGTCGCTATTCTGGACTTCCCAGCTGAAGTGGAGTCACGCCTCCGCGGGCCGACCGAAGGTTCAGGGCGGGGATCACGAAGACAAAGGAGACTCTCGTGTCACACAAGCTTTCCTGGCGGAAACTGGCAGCGGCCGGTGTACTGGTTCCGGCCCTCGTTCTCACGGCATGTTCCAGCTCGGGAGGACGCGAGCCGGAAACCGGCGGGGAGGGCGGCGGCGAAGTCGCCGGAACGGACCGGATCACGATCGCCCTGATTACCCATGCCGCCCCCGGAGACACCTTCTGGGACATAGTGCGCAAGGGCGCGGAAGAGGCATCGCAGAAGGACAATGTGGAGCTGCAGTACCTCTCCGACCCCGAAGGCGGCCGGCAGGCGCAGCTCATTGAGCAGGCGGTGCAGCAGGGTGTGGACGGCATTGCCGTCACTCTGGCCAAGCCCGACGCCGTAGCCTCCGCGCTGGAGCAGGCGCAGGCCGCCGGCATCCCCGTGGTGAGCCTGAACGCCGGCGAGGACCGCTCGGCCGAGCTGGGTGCCTTTACCCACTTCGGCTCCAACGAGCGCCTTGCCGGGGAAGCCGTGGGCCAGCGGTTGGCCGCTGACGGCTATACGCATCCAATCTGCGTCATCCAGGAACAGGGCCACGTCGGGCTCGAGAACCGCTGCGCCGGTGTCCAGGCCCAGGTTCCGGCAACGGAGATCCTGTACGTGCCGGGCACGGATATGACGCAGGTGGAGTCGACAGTGACGGCGAAGCTGCAGACATCCGCCGACGCCGACGTCGTCATCGGTCTCGGTGCCCCCTATACCCTCACCATCCTGAACGCCGTCGGCACCTCCGGCAGCGAGGCGAAGGTGGCTTCCTTCGACCTGAACGCGGAACTGGCCGAACGGATCGTCAACGGCGAGGTCATCTTCACCGTTGACCAGCAGCCGTGGATGCAGGGGTACGGCGCTGTTGATGCTCTCTGGCAGAACACGCGCGGCGGCTTCCAGATTGGGGGAGGGCAGCCGGTCCTGACCGGTCCCACCATCATCGATTCCACCAATGCCGAGCAGGTGGCGTCCTTCGCCGAAGACGGCATCCGCTGACGGAATCAGCCCGCTCCGCGGCCGGCACAGGCTTCGAAGTACAGAGAAAGCGAACGTGACATGGCAAACGCAGTGACTGTTGCAGTACCGGTGGCGGACGAGCGGGTGGCCGCCAAGAGCCCGCTGGCCAAGCTGCTGGGGCGGCCGGAGATCGGGGCGCTCGTGGGCGCCATTGCGCTTTTCATCTTCTTTTCGGCCGTCGCGCCGATCTTCCTCCAGCCCGGTTCCATCGCCACCGTGCTGTACGGGGCGTCGACCATCGGCATCATGGCAGTGGGGGTTTCGCTGCTGATGATCGGCGGCGAATTCGACCTCTCCACCGGCGTCGCGGTCATCAGCTCGGCCCTGATGGCATCACTGTTCAGCTGGTATTTCTCCGTGAACGTGTGGGTGGGCGTGGCGCTGGCGCTGGTGATGTCGCTGAGCATCGGCTTCATCAACGGCTGGATCCTGATCAAGACCAAGCTGCCCTCCTTCATCGTCACCCTGGCAACCTTCCTGATGCTCACCGGTCTGAACCTGGGCCTGACGCGGGCCATCGGCGGCAGTGTTTCCACGCCGTCGATCTCCACCATGGACGGCTTTGATTCCGCCAAGGCGGTGTTCGCCTCCTCGGTGAACATAGCCGGGGTGGACGTGCGGATCACGGTGTTCATCTGGATCGGACTGGTGGCCGTTGCCTCCTGGATCCTGCTGCGCACCAGGATCGGGAACTGGATTTTCGCGTCCGGCGGGGACGCCTATGCGGCCCGTGCCGTCGGCGTCCCGGTCGTCAGAACCAAAATCGGCCTGTTCATGGGGGTGGGCTTCTGCGCCTGGCTGCTGGGGATGCACAACCTGTTTGCTTTTTCGACCGTGCAGTCCGGTGAAGGCATCGGCAACGAGTTCCTCTACATCATTGCGGCCGTCATCGGCGGCTGCCTGCTGACCGGAGGTTACGGCTCGGCCATCGGCGGGGCGATCGGGGCGTTCATTTTCGGCATGGCCAACAAGGGCATCGTGTATGCGGAGTGGAACCCGGACTGGTTCAAGTTCTTCCTGGGCCTGATGTTGCTGCTGGCAACCATCGTGAACCTGGTGGTCAAACGCCGGGCCGAACAGAGTTAGCGGACGGAGATCGTTATGGACACCTTGGACAGCGGCCCGTCAGCAAGGCCGGACGGACCACCGGATGCCGCGGAAGCCGCCGACAGCCATCTGCTGATGCTGGCGGACGTGAGCAAGCACTACGGCAACATCATTGCCCTGCGGGACGTGACGATGGCGGTCGACGCCGGCAGCGTCACCTGCGTGCTGGGCGACAACGGCGCGGGGAAATCCACGCTGATCAAAATCATCGCCGGGCTCCATCCGCACGACGGCGGGACGTTCACGGTGCTGGGGGAGGAGCGCCGGTTTTCCTCGCCCCGGCAAGCCCTGGATTTGGGCATCGCCGCCGTGTACCAGGACCTTGCCGTGGTTTCCCTGATGCCGATCTGGCGCAATTTCTTTCTGGGCTCCGAACTCACCACCGGCGCGGGGCCTTTCAAGCGCCTCAACGTGGAGCGGATGAAAGAGATTACCCGGAAAGAACTGCAGGACATGGGCATCGACCTGCGCGACGTCGAGCAGCCCATCGGCCAGCTCTCCGGCGGCGAGCGCCAGTGCGTGGCAATTGCCCGTGCCGTGTACTTCGGGGCCAAGGTACTGATCCTGGACGAACCGACGGCGGCGCTGGGCGTCAAGCAGTCCGGCGTCGTGCTGCGCTATATCCTGCAGGCCCGGGACCGCGGCCTTGGCGTCATCTTCATTACCCACAACCCGCACCATGCCTATCCGGTGGGGGACAGTTTCCTGCTGCTCAAGCGCGGCCGGTCCATTGGCTATTACGACAAAAAGGATGTGACGCTGGGGCAGCTGACGTCCCAGATGGCAGGCGGCGCGGAACTGGAAGAGCTGGCCGCCGAGCTGGAGGAACTGGGCAGCCACCAGGACGTGGTGGCCGAGGTGGAAGCCGAAGTTGCCGGCAGCGAATCCGGCCGCGCGGGTAAGGTGCACCGGTGAAAGTGAACCCCTGACGTCACTTCAACCGGTCAAAAGCCGCCAGCAGCCGGGTAACCGAACCGCCCAGATTCCACTCCTTGCCGAGCTTCTCCAACCCGGCCCGCGCGTCGCCGGTGATCGGATGCAGCCGGGCACCGGCGTCGTCGAGCGCCGGCAGATCCAGGTCGCGGACCACCCGAACCACGGTCGGAGCCACCGACAGATAGTCGGCCGCGGCCGCGAGCTTTGCCCGCACGGGTGCGGACAGGCCGCTCTCCGGATCCTGCGCGGCCGCCAGCAGCGACTCTAGGGAACCGTACTCGCCCAGCAGCGAGGCCGCGGTCTTCTCGCCGATTCCCGAGACGCCGGGCAGACCGTCGGAAGCATCTCCGCGCAGGGTGGCATAGTCCGCGTACTGCACCGGCAGCACCCGGTACTTTTCGACAATGGACGCCTCGGTCAGCACATCCAAATTCTTCATGCCGCGGGCCGTGTAGATCACGCGCACCTTCCGGTCGTCGTCGATCAGCTGGAACAGGTCCCGGTCGCCGGTTACCACGTCCACCGGCAGGTCCGCGGAGCTGGCGTAGGTGCCGATCACGTCGTCGGCTTCATGGTCCGGAGCGCCGACGACGGCGACGCCGGCCAGTTCCAGCGTGCGCAGGATCATCGGGATCTGCGCCTCCAGCGGATCGGGGACGACTTCGACGTCGGGCCCTGCCTGCACCACTTCAGCGACCCGGTGCGTTTTGTAGGTGGGGAGCAGGTCCACCCGCCATTGGGGGCGCCAGTCGTCATCCCAGCAGGCGACCAGATGGGTGGCTTCGTAGTCCGTAGTGAGCCGGGCAATCATGTCCAGCAGCCCGCGCACGGCGTTGACCGGCGTTCCGTCGCTGCGGCGGATCGTATCCGGCACGCCGTAGAAGGCGCGGAAGTACAGGGACGCAGTATCCAGCAGCATCAGTCGCGAGGGCATACGCCGATCCTTGCATGAATCGGAGGGCCGCGGGAGGAAGCCGGGGTTGGACGCCGGTTAGCTGCCGGTCGCAGCGGGGGAGACGGTCGCCTAGGCTGGGAGCATTTCACGTCGGCAGGAAAGGACCGTCTTGATCGCCAGTGCTGGAATTCTGCTGTACCGGCGTACTGCCGCCGGGCTGGAGGTATGGATCGGGCACATGGGCGGGCCGTTCTGGGCCCGGAAGGATACCCACGCCTGGTCGATTCCCAAGGGCGAGTATCTGGATGGAGAGGAGCCGCTCGCTGCGGCTTTACGCGAGTTCGGTGAGGAAATGGGCTCACCGGCGCCCGATGCCGCGTACAGCTGGCTGGGCACCTTCTGCCAGTCCTCGAAAAAGTCGATTACCGTGTTTGCCGCTGAGGCCGGGTACGCCCCTGATCGGATCGATAGCAATACCTTTGCCCTGGAGTGGCCGCCGGGCTCGGGCAAGGTGCGGGAGTATCCGGAGATCGACGACGCCGGCTGGTTTCCCGAGTCCGTGGCCCGCACCAAGCTGGTTAAGGGGCAGGTGCAGGTTCTGGATGCGCTGATCGGCCGGCTCGGCGGCCATTCGGCTGAGACCTGAGTTCGGGGGAGGAGTGCTGGTTTCCTGGGGCGGATTAATCAGAGTTCAATGAATCCGATGCCTTGGACGCATGAGGTTTTGGCCGTTGCTCGACCAATGAGCGGGTCCGAGGAGCCTTCCAAAGTTGTAGCCTTAGCGCGCTCTCACCGGGCATTTTTTGTCGGGCGGGTCATGCGGGAATCGACGCTTTCAATGACGGTCCGCGACGCGTTAGTCAGAGAAAGCTCGGCGAACGAAGCCGCCTGCGCCCGCTGAGTGCGTGACGCTTGAGAATTCAGGTCGGCGCACCATGCGGGATAAACGCGGAACCCGCGCTTGCCGGGATGCAGGTCGGAGCTGACGTATCCGAGGGAGATCAGATGCGCCGGGGTGAACTGGAAGACCCCGAACCGTTCCTGCTCCTCTACGAAGACGAGCAGTCCGGACATCGACTCGTCAGCCGTGAAGGGCCTGGTCGATCCGCCTTCGCCACGCTTCCAGACCGCGACGAATGCGCCCGGCTTTGTCTGTGTGATTCGGGCGGTGCGGACTCGCCACTGCTCGTTCCCAATGCGTACGACACCGGATTCGTAGTCGCTGTTCTGTTCTTCAACCTGTACGACGGACTGTGCATCGACAGGAGCAGGCGCAAGGTCGATGAAGCGCTTGAATGCATGGAAACCCATTTTCAAACTGTATCCGGTCAAGAACCGCCCTGAAACCTGTCCGGGGGGACATTGCCGTTACGGATCGAGCGGAGGTGCAGACGACTTCGAAAATTCCGCGCAGATGTCTACGACAAATGACATTAGCGTGACCTCCCGAGCATTCATCCTCAATCCTCATGCCTCTAGCCTTGGGGTATGGCCAATTCTGATGAAGTAAAGGTGTCCGTTCCCCTTTCCAATGCTGCCAAGCAGATGAGCGCAATGGTCCCCAAATCCTTATCCGGTCTGTGGGGCGAAGCATTGGTCGTCAAGGAACTTCGGGAGCATGGGTTCAGCGTGAGGTGGGATGGAGGGCTGACCCATGGACACGACCTGGTGGCCGAGCGTGACGGCAACTGGTGGCTTGTCCAGGTCAAGACCACGCAGAACAAAAAGGGCTGGATCGCATGGGGGAAGGACGGCAGCTCAGCGCTAGCCTTGGACGAGAAGGCGCGGAATGCAGGCGGTGCGGGAGCCTTCTACGTCTTGGTCCAAATACATGACCAAGGCGAGCACAGTTTCGATTTGGACGCGGGAGTTCTGACCATCAAGATTCCAACCAATGCGGCCTTAGTGGCATTGTCCGCCGCGCAGCTCGCCGAGTCCGTGGACGGTGAACGGACCGTATATGGGCAGACCCCTCGTTCTCGCACAGGTCGCAATGGCGAAGCGGTTGGAACCTTGCACAGCGCCGATGGGCTGCTATACCCGCTGGCCACACAGGACCACCCATATCTGCATGAATTTGCGGCCACTCTATAGACACTCAGACTTCCATGAACCGGCACAGGAAAAGGGTCGACATGTCCGGCCCACTGAGAGTGCACCTACCGGGACCATCGGTGGATCAACAAGTCGCCATGCCGGCTAGTAGGCTCGCCGCATGGAGAATCCCTTGAGGCATCACGTGGCATGTGGATTGCTGGTACGTGATGGGCTTGTTCTTCTTGTACATCGGTCTTCCGCGAAAACGTCGAATCCCAATGTCTGGGACCTTCCAGGCGGCCATCTCGAACCGGGTGAGACGAGTCGTCAAGCACTCGTACGAGAGCTTCAGGAAGAGCTAAACGTGTCAATCACCCCGCCTGACGGTAGCGTCATTCATACCCGACGCAACTCCGAGGTCGTCTTGAAGGTATGGCGAGTCGACGACTGGGCAGGGGATATTGTCAACGCGGCACCGGATGAACACGACGACGTGGGCTGGTTCAGTCTGAACGAGGCAGTATCTCTGGACCTGGCTGACCCGGTGTACCCAGCACTGTTTCTCCAAGAACTGGCATGATCCTGTCCCGCAGGAGGATCCCCTCATGAGAGCACGGAAGGATTAGCCGGCGCCACTGATGAGGTAGGTCAGAGTGCCGTCGAGGGTAACGATGATGGATTCGTGCGTGTGGACCAAACTGCCCTTGGATGACGCGGGATACATGTCAAGTCCTGCCCGCTTTATTCGTTGGATTGCGCGGTACGCGCATGTGGCGGCCCATTGGAGTCGTGTCTCGGCGCCTGGGGTGATGAAGTTGAGGATGTTGGCTGAGTTTCAACGGCACGGAGACACTGAGTGGTTGCGCTGGACGATTCCTAAACGGAATGCCTCAGGCGCATCGTCCCTCGGCTCAACTGCGCGCTGGGGGACCGGTGTACGGGGCACGCATTCTTATGTTCCGCATCCGGTACCCCTCGGGAATAGGGTTAACTCCGACCTTCTGCACCGCTGTCCGGAGGCCTCGTCCGCAGGTGCGGAGGAGCTTTTCGCCGGACCGGTCAATGCCATCGTTTTGGTGTAATCCGCTTATCCGTCATCCCCTGGATCGCTTTGCTTGTCAATCTGAGGGGTGTTGGGATAACTCAATGCCCTTGAATGTTATCAATCACTGTGCGATGGTTCACGGTATGACCCCTAACGCCCCGCAAGTGAAAACGACGGACGGCTTACCTCTCGGAACTACGTACTGGAAGCTGTGGTCGTCGTCCGGGCTCTCCAACCTCGCGGATGGGGTGTTTAAGATTGCGCTCCCGCTCATGGCGATTCAGCTCACGCAGTCTCCGACGCTGATCGCGGGGCTCACTGTCGCCGCCACACTTCCGTGGCTTTTCTTCGCGTTGACGGCCGGAGCCCTGGCGGACCGGGTTGATCGACGAAAGCTCATGCTGTGGGCCAACTTGAGCCGCGCTGTCCTGCCCGCTTTGCTGATAGCGGTGATCCTTCTCGATCTCGGGTCTATCTGGGCTCTGTACGTTGTCGCCCTAACGGTTGGGGTAGCGGAAACCCTCTACGACACCTCAGCGCAGTCGATCCTGCCCCAGGTTGTGAACAAAGATCAGCTTTCACGCGCCAACGGACGGCTCTACGCCGCTGAGCTTACCGCCAACCAGTTCATAGGCCCTCCGCTGGGTGGGCTATTGATAGGTTTCGGGGTGGTTGCGGGTTTCGCTGTTCCGGCGGCCCTGTGGCTTGCAGCGGTAGGCGGACTACTCCTAGTGCCGGGCAGTTTTCGCATAGAACGAGAACAAAAGACGACACTGCGGTTCGACATCAGGGAAGGCCTGAGGTACCTCTGGAATCAGAAAGTCCTTCGCACGCTCGCAGCGATGACCGGTGTCGTCAACTTTGCGTCCAGCGCGGCGTTCGCCGTCCTTGTTCTGTTCGCCGTAGGGCCAACTTCCGAAATGGGGCTATCTGAAGTTGGCTTCGGCATACTTCTGACGACGTCCGCCGTCGGTGCCTTTATCGGTTCGTTCATCTCCGACTCAGTGGAAGCGAAGCTGGGCCGGTCCAAATCCCTGGCACTCTGTATTCTGGGCTGCGCCTTGTTCGTCGGAGCACCAGCACTCACCAACAACCCCTACATTCTGGGGCCCATTCTCCTCGTGGGCGGAATACTGATTGTGCTGTGGAATGTCATCACGGTATCTCTGCGTCAACGTATTGCCCCCAACCGGCTACTCGGCAGGGTCAACAGTGCCTACCGTCTTTTAGCCTGGGGAACCATGCCCATCGGGGCAGCTGCCGGGGGAGTGCTGTCCCAGTGGCTGGGCCTGCAAGCCATGTTCGGAATTATGGGAGTACTCACCCTCGGCCTCTTGGTGTTGATGCCCATTCTCACGGACAAAGCAATCACCGCCGCCGAGGTGGACCACGAGTAAGCGGAAATGACTAGGCCGGCCAAGGGAGCTTGTGGTGCAGGGCATGCAAAGTCACGGTCCCGCCGTAGATGGGGGAGGTACCGAGCTCGGAAAAACCCCAGTGTCCATAGATTTCCCGGACCTGGGAGGCTTGGCCGAAAACACCCAGGACGACGTCCTGTTCGGCTCGATTCGAGAGAAGTTTACGGACGCACTGTTTGGCTATACCGCGGCCTCGGTACTCTTTGTCGACAGCGAGTTCCTGGACAATAACGGTTGTCGACGGCGAGATTAGCGTGTCTAGTGCTGGCCGCAATGCGTTGAGTCGTCGCAGCCAGGAGCTGTCCTGGTCAAGCCTCTGAGATAACGCAAAACCGATCACGTGTCCGTCGTGTCTCGCTGCGACAAGTCGCCCGCCAGGACTGGCAAGTTTGTCGGGGCCCCATTTATCAATGCTTTGAAGCTCTTCTGGTGTTTCGTTGTACGGAGGCGCTGCGAAGCTCGAGACGAAGAGGCTCGCGATCTCAGCCCAAAGCTCGTCCGGCGCAACGTCTTCGAACCGGGCGTAGTCAACTTTCTGGCCGATCTCTCTCATAGTGGCTCAGGCTATCTCCTGCTTCCCAAGGGGCGTGTCAGGCGAGGATGTTCAGAGAGGCCTGCGAGCAGGAAAACGACGTTGGCCTACCTGTCCCAGCACATTTGGTGCACTGGATTTCGCCCAAGTGCTTGCGCAGGGACGGCAAACGGAATCCAATAGCCCAATGACGAAGGAACCGGGCACCACCGCATCAAAAACACCAACCGGGCTGAAGCGGGCAATCGGTGCGCCGCTGCTGTTCGCGTTTATCGTAGGCGACACCCTCGGTGCCGGAATCTATACCCTCGTGGGTACCATGGCCGCCGATGTCGGCGGCGCGATCTGGATACCCCTGCTGATCGCTCTGGTCGTCGCGCTACTCACTGCCGCGACCTACGCGGAGCTGATCACCAAGTACCCGCACGCCGGCGGAGCCGCACGCTACGCCGACCGGGCTTTTGGCATCCCCTACGTGTCATTCCTCGTCGGCTTCCTGATGATGGCCTCAGGAATTACTACAGCAGCCGCCCTCGCGAACGCCTTCGCTGGCGATTACCTCACGGCGCTCATTGACGTGCCGGCCGCCCCCGCAGCGGTCGTGTTCATCATCCTGCTGACCCTGATCAACCTTCGCGGGGTCAAGGAGTCCCTCGCCGCGAACCTCGTAGCTTCTGTCATCGAGGTAACCGGTCTCGTCATCGTCATCGTCGTCGCCGCCATCGTCCTCGCCGCCGGCAACGGGGAACCGGCCCGGCTCCTTGAGTTCGCACCGGACGTACCGCCCCTCCAGGGCGCCTTCGCCGCGTCGATTGTCGCGTTCTTCTCGTTCCTGGGCTTCGAGGCCGCAGCAAACATGGCCGAGGAAGTACGCAACCCCTCCAAGGCCTACCCCCGCGCGCTGTTCGGCGCTATCTGCACCGCCGGGGTGGTCTACCTGCTCATCGCCCTCGGTGCGGTCATTGTCATGCCCCCGGCCGAACTGGCAGACTCCACCGGCCCCCTGCTTGACGTCGTCGCCGCCAGCGGCGTAGGAATCCCGCCCGGACTATTCAGCATCATCGCCCTGATCGCCATCGCCAACGGTGCACTGCTCTTCATGGTCATGGCCAGCCGCGTCGGCTACGGGTTGGCGGAAGCGGAACTGCTCCCTCGCGCCTTCGCCCGCGTGCTGCCGGGCCGCCGCACTCCCTGGGTCTCCATTGTTGTTGTTGCCGGATTGACGATCGTCCTTACCCTGATCGGAAATGTGGCCACACTGGCCGAAACCACCGTGCTGCTCCTGCTTCTGGTGTTCCTTTCCGCCAACGTCAGCGTCCTCGTCCTCAAAAAGGACAAAGTCGACCACGACCACTTCAGCGCACCACGATTCGTGCCGGTCCTGGCGATCATTGCGAGCATCGCGCTCCTCACACAACAAACCGCGGCCGTCTGGCTCGGTGCCGCCGCCTACATTGTCGTTGGATCGTTGTTGTTCCTCGCTGCCCGGGCCGGGCGCAAACACGGGGAACGCGTGAGTGCCGACTAAATCGCGGCACGCCCGCTTCCGCGGATTAGAAAGGGAGCGTGCCTGACTGCGGCGACAGCCGCGGGGGAGCCACCTAGGTTGGGTCGACGGCCCGGGGGCGTAGGTGCAGCCGGTACCCCATGCCGCGCAGTGTCTCAATCCTGGAGTTCCCGAGTTTTCTGCGCAGATAACGGACGTAGACCTCGATGACATTGGAACCGGGGTCAAAGTCCAGGCCCCACACCCGACTGAGCAGTTGTTCGCGGGTCAGGACCTGGTCGGCATGGCGGAAGAACACCTCGGCAAGGGCGAATTCACGGGCGGTGAGCTCTACCTCCGCCACCTCGCTGTCGATCAAGATCCTGCGGGTGCGTAGGTCCAGGGTCATGTCACCGGCGCGCAGCATCGTCGGTGCCGGGTTGCGGCTCGGCCTTCTTAGCCTGAGCCGCACACGGGCGAGCAGCTCGTCGAAGCCGAAGGGCTTGGAAATGTAGTCATCGGCGCCGCTCTCCAGACCGGTGACGGTGTCGGCAACGCTGTCGCGGGCGGTCAGAACGACCACCGGCACATCGATGTTCTCGGCGCGCAGCATCCGGAGCACGGTCAGGCCGTCTCTGATCGGCAGGCCGAGGTCGAGCACCATCAGGTCGAACGCTCCCGTACGAGCGTACTGGTACGCAGACTCCCCGTCGCCCACCACTGTGACGATGAACCCATTGCTGCTCAGGCCGCTGTCCAGGAACGAGGCGATGCGGGGCTCATCCTCGGCGACCAGGATCCGGTTCACGGCTGCACCTTGGACAGGCGGGTGACCGCAATTTGGGTGTTGCGGGGTTGGTCCTTGGCCTGTACAAGGGGTAGATCGAGGGTGAACGTCGAGCCCTGCCCCGGGGTGCTGTCCAACAGCACCTGCCCGTCGTGGGCACGCGCGATGGAGGCGACGATGGGCAAACCCAGGCCTGCCCCATCGCCGCGGCCGCCGTGATCGCCGCAGTGCCCGACGCGGGTGAAGCGATCGAAAATGCGCGGGACGTCCTCGGGTGCGATGCCGGTGCCGGTGTCAGCGACGCTGAACAAAAGCCGGCCGGCGACCACCCGGACACCAATAGAGATCCGGTCCCCGGGCCTGGTATGCCGTACGGCGTTGACCCCCAACTGCATCAGCGCTTGGGTAAGGCGTTGACCGTCGGCGAGCACCGTGTGTTCAGTGACCTCGGACACCGACCACCGCCGCTCGCCGAGAGCGCTGGCCTTGCTGAGGACCTCCATCACGAGGTCAGTAACGTCGACCTGGTGCAGGTCCAGAAAATCGGGGCGTTCAGCCTTAGCCAACAGCATCAGATCATCAACCAAACGGTTCATTCGCTGCAGTTCATTCAGCACGAGGGCTAGGGTCCGCGACCGTTCTGCAGGATCCTCACTGATCAGCTCAAGGTGACCGCGGATCACGGTGATTGGCGTGCGCAGCTCGTGGCTGGCGTCGTCCAGGAAATGCCGTTGACCGGTGAACGCGGTCTGCAGGCGGTCCAGCATCCGGTTAAAGGTATGTGCGAGGGCTGCGACGTCGTCGTTGCCGGTCACCGTGATCCGCTGGTCGAGGTCGGAGTCCCGAACGGTCTCGGCGGTCTGGCGGAGCATGCGGATGGGGGCCAGGACCCGGCCGGCGATCACCCAGCTTGCCAGACCCGCCAAGACCAGTGCCGCCAAGCTGCCAACGACCAACACCTGGACTGTGGAGGCCACCCGTTCCATCGCCGGGGCGGTGAATTCGGCCACCACCAGGGCGCCGCTGTCTGGATCGCCGTCGACCCGTACCGGAAAAACCGCATACCGGACCGGACCGGCGGCGCTGGTCACCGTACCGGACTTCGGCTGGCTCAGGTAAGCGGAGAGACCCACGAATGTCGGGTCCGTGTCGAGCCGTGCCGGCGGCTCGGCGCGGGCACGGTGCGCGGGCCGGCCATTGACCAGGCTGAACAGCGTCTCGTCGGCATTGGGCACAACCGCCGCGAGATAACCGGCAAGCAGGGCACCCACGTCTCGGTACGATTCCCCGGTGACAGGGTCTGCAGCCCGCTCGGCGAAGTCGCGCAGCTTGTCGCCTTCGTGGATCAGCTCCCGGTCGAATTCCGCCTCGGCTCGCTCCGTCAGTACGCGGGCGGCAATGACGAACTCTGTGGCCAGCGCCAGCGTCACCAGCAGCATCATCCAGCCGATGATGCGGGTGCGGGCGCTCAGCCCCGAGGCACTGGACGAAGTATGCGCCGGCACGTCAGTTCAGCCGTCGGTGTCGTCGTCGACGACGCCGTCGTCGCGCTCATCATCGCTGACGCTGTTATCAATGCCGGCCTCCTCGGTGTCATCGTCATCCTCGTGCTCCCCTGCTGCGGGTGCGGGCTCTCCCGAGACCCTGATGGCTCCCGTCGGTGCTGCCGGCGCAGCGGGAGAAATGGGTGCCAAAACAGGCGGAGCGGCGGGCGCGGGTGGAGGCGGGGAGGCGTCCGGGGTCGACGGATCCTCGGTAGTAGTCGATGGTCCGGTGGGACTGACCACGACCACGCTCCCCAGGTCCACCGGGGGGTGGGTAACGACCGCTCCGCCGAGGACCCAAGCAGCAGCCAGCAGGACCGGGACCCCTATCAGCGCAGCAAACCGGCGACCAGTCATGTGACGAAGCCTACCTCCTGAACCTCAGCGTCCAGCCGAGCCGGACATTAGAAGTCTCTCAGGTGCAGGAACGCCGGCGAAGTCTTCCGGGGTCGCAAGCCCGTAGATAAGAAATCTCTCATGCCCGGCCAAGGCAGGGCTTATCCGCGCCCCTCATCCTCGTAGTAAGGAAACCAGTAACCACCGCGGGAGCACCTAACATGACGACTCACACTCAGTATCAATTTCCGCCGTCCCGCACTTTGGTGACAGGAAGCGAGACCGTTCGGCCATCACTACCCGGCGCGGGTTCTGCTGCGGCCGCTGCCGGATCGGTGCAGTGGGCCAACGAGGTCCTGGCCGAGGCCGCCCCAGCGCTGGCGGGGGTCCTTGCCGAGGTGCGTATGCTGCGCCGCGGGCCCGAGCGGTTGGCCCTGCTGAAGCTGAGCAGCGGCCGGGAACTGGTGCTCAAGCAATACTCCGATGACCGGGGGGCGTGGACCCGGCGGTGGTTGCAGCTGCTGGCCGAGGAGGGTTTTGCCCCGCCGGCGAAATTCGCGGTGACCCGGGAACGTGGGTGGTCCGCCTCGCATCGCACTCTGGTGACCGACCTGGCGGACGGGAAGAACTGGGCCCATTGGCTGCAGGCCCCGCCAGCTGGTCGGGACACAGCCGCGGTCGCCGCGGCCGACTGGTTGGTCCGGTTGCAGTCGCTGCAGGTCACCTTGCCGGACCGCACTGCCCACCGGGCGGGCGATGAGCTGTGCCGCCAGAGCGGGCTGCTTGCCGACCGGTATCCCCTCGACGCCCGAAGGCTGCTTCAGATCAGGGAGGCTGTCCACAGGTGCCTGTACCACCCCAGACGCGCACCGGTTGCCGGGCTCGTGGCCTCGCACGGTGATTTGCACCCGGAGAACCTGTTCATCAGCGGTGGGGGACCGCCGGCGGTCACCGCGATTGACGTCGACACCGCCGGGCTGCGTCGGGCGTCCTACGACGTTGGCTACGCCTTGGCGCAGCTGCTGATCGTCTCGTGGATGCGTACCGGCTCCTTCCGGGCCGGCGTTAGCGTTGCATTGACGTTCTGGGACCGGTGGACGGGACGCGGCGGCACCGATGCGGAGGCAGTACCGGCCGAGGCGGCCCGGGCGTTGGTGCAGAGCCTGCACTTCGAGCTGATCATCTACCGCACCGGCCGTGCCGACCTGGTCCAGCGCTGGCTCGGGATCGCCGAGGCCATGCTCGATAACGGCGTCCGGGGCGCTTTGCAGTCCCTGGCCGCCGGACAGGAGGCCGGCTCGTGACTGCCGTGCCCATCGCCTTCGTGCACCACGCCAACCAGTTTGTCATCACCGACGGGTACCTCGACCGCGACGGGATCAGCGAAGCTGCCGCCGGATACGACGCGGTCCTGTCATTGCACGTCGAGCTGGGAATCCCGGCAGCACTGCACATCTCCGGGCCGGTCCTGGAGGCGCTCGCCTGGCACCGGCCGGCCGTGCTGGTCCGGCTGCGCCAGCATCTGGCCGGCGGTTTGATTAGCCTGGTCGGCGGCACCTACGGGGAGAACGTGATGACACTCTCGTCCGCCCGGCATAACCGCCGGCAGCTGCGCACCTACCACGATCTGGTCGAGGAACTCCTCGGAGTACCTCGTAGGGAACTGAGGACCGCGTGGGTACCTGAGCGGGTGTGGAACACCGCCGCGTGCGGACCGCCGCTGCGCGATGCTGAGGGCACAGGGGTGCGGTACGAGCGGGTACTGCTGGATGACCGGCTGGCCTTCCCGCTGCGTGAGGGTCGGCACTATCCGGGCAGCGCACGAGAGGCCTTCGATGCGAAGGGGCCCTACCGGTGGCATGAAGACGGGTTCCCGGCCACTGCCCGCGGGCTGCTCCATCCCGGGTCTTTGACGCCGTACCGGATCACCGGTGGCGATGGATTGATCGGCGTCCCGATCGCCTCTCACCTGCGCTACCTTGTGCCTCCGCACGATCCGAGCCACCTCAGCCTGGTTACCGAGCTGGCGGAAGACGCCCAGGCAGCACCCGCGGGATCCTTGCTGGTTTTCGCCGATGACTTGGAACGGGTTGCCGGCGTTGGCGGTTGGGAACAGGGCCTGGACCGGTATGCGCGGTTCCTGCGCTGGGTCACCAAAAGCGAGATGCTGGAACCGGTCGCCCTTGATGCCTGGTGTGATCGGGCCGAGCCCGTACTTGAATTGCCGGCGGAGACCGGCACCTATTACGAGTTGGCGCACCAGCACGGCGCCGGCGAGGACTACTTCCGGTGGGCAGCTGACCCCAGGTGGGCTCCGTACGCGGAATGCCTCGAGCGGGTCGAAGCGGCGCTGGAGCAGGCCGAAGCCGACGGGGCCGACCCGGGATTGTGCGCGCTGGCCGAACGGTTGGTGCTGCTTGGCCGCCATGAAACCGCCTGGCAGGATCCGCATCCCGACGGCGGCCGGGCCCCGGCTCCATGGGTGCGGGCCACCGCTGCGCACGCTGCCGACGCCCTGCCTGTGCTGGCGGCGGCCAGATGGGCCGCCGACCCGGGCAGTCACGAGTTGCAGGTGCTGCTCACCGACATCGACAATGACGGCCATGAGGAGTTGATCATCAGCAGCGACCGGCTCTTCATCGTGCTCTCGCCCCGTCACGGCGGCCGGGTCAGCCTGATGGTGACCCGCAGCGCCGGGCCCTGCCCGGCCGGCGTTATCGTCATCGGAAACCCGCTTGACCACTGGAACTTTCAGACCGAACTGCACCGGCACATGCAGACCCCGCCAAACCATCCGGGCGCGCTGAGCGTGCTGGGTACCGAGACCCACCGCCACGATCTCAGCCGGGTCGAGGTCACCGCCGAGGCGGCAGTAGTGGAACTGATCGACGTCGAACCGGGTCCGGACCGGGGCCTGGCCAAACGGATACTGCTACGCGCCGACGGCACCGCGATAGTGGTGTGCGTACACCGGACGATGCTGCCCGGCGAACTGAGGACCACCGTGGCGCTGTCCCCGGACTACCCCTATCTGTTACGTTCCGGCAGGCATGCGATCAATCCGGTTCAGGGACGAAGGTGGTGGGGAGCAGGCACCGCCGCGCTTGACGTCTGGGTGGCGCACGACCCAGCCGAACACACCAGCCAGCTGGTCGGCACCAGCCCGAGTACCGGGCATGCCCTGGTCGGCGCCGCGGACGGGTGCGGTCGACACCTGCATCTGGTGGTGGGCACCGGCCCCGTCGACGAGCAAACCGGCCCCAGACTGATCGGTGCCGCTGAGAGCCTGCTGCACCCGACACACCCAACGAATTCAACTTTGCCCAAAGCCGGTCATGAGCGGCCCGGGTCCGTACCGCGGACGGTTGGTGCCGGGAGCCCGACGCGACCAAAACCAAACCGGGAACCCAACCGTGCTTGAGGTCCTGCGCAGCTTCAGCCCTCTCCTTCGGCCCTACCGGACCCGGCTGCTGCTCGGTGGCGTGCTGGTGCTGGTCGTGGCAGCACTGGAACTGGCGCTGCCGTGGCCATTGAAAATTATCGTCGATGACGTGTTGAACCGGCGTTCGCCGGATGGCCCGCTCGGAAACCTCCTTGGACCGTTAGCCGACTCCCCGGATGCGGTCCTGGCGATCTGCGCAGCAGCCTTGGTGGTGTTGGCTGTCCTGGCTGCCCTGGTCAGCTACCTGTCCTCCCGGATCCTGCTGGCGATTGGGGAACGTCTCACCGACGACTTGCGCATGGACATCTTTACCCACCTCCAGCGCCTGTCCCTTGCCTTCCATGACCGGCAGCGGGTCGGGGACCTCGCGACCCGCCTCACCGGCGACGTCAATGCCATCCAGGTGCTGCTGGTAGCGGTATTCGCCACCCTGCTGCCCAACGTGGCTCTGCTGATCGGGATCGTCCTGATCGCGGTGCTCATCGAACCCGTCTTCGCTGTCCTGCTGTTGTGCGTCGTCCCGGCACTGTACGCCGTCGTCCGGCACTACCGCGGTGTTATCAAGCAAGCCTCCCGTGAAGCCCGCGTCTGTGAGGGCCGGGTTTCAAGCCATGTCACCGAAACCCTGTCCACCATTCGGCTGCTACAGTCCTTCGCCGCCGAACGCCGCAGCCTGGAACGGTTCCGCACCCACTCCCAGGCCCGGATGGAAGCGGGACTGCGCCAAGTCGACCTCCTCTCCCGGCTGCCGGCCGCCGTCGAGCTGATCTCCCAGATCGGACGCGCCGCCGTATTGTTCGTCGGAGCCACTATGGTCCTGCGCGGTCAACTGAGTCTGGGAGTGCTCGTGGTGTTGCTGGCGTACCTTGCGCAGGTTTACGGGCCCATGAAAGCGCTGGCACGACTGGCGTCGACGGTCGGCAAAGCCCAGGCGGGCGCCGAACGGGTCGAGGAGGTGCTGCGCTCCACCGTGGTGATACCCGAACACCGCGACGCCTTGGACGCCCAACCGCTGCGCGGCGACGTCGAACTGCGTGGCGTGTCTTTCGGGTACGAGCCAGGTCACCCGGTCCTGCACGGAATATCCCTGTCCGCCGGACCGGGCGAGGTCGTGGCGCTTGCCGGCCGCACGGGTGCCGGTAAATCAACGCTCGTCAGCCTGGTCCCACGGTTCTACGACGTCACCGCCGGACAGGTGCTCCTCGACGGCCAGGACGTCCGTGAGCTGACCCTGGACTCGGTGCGCAGCCAGATCGCCGTCGTCCTGCAGGACCCGCTGATGGTCTCCGGTTCGGTTCTGGACAACATCGCTTACGGTGCCCCCGACGCCAGCCGCGAGGACTTGTTGGCCGCCGCACAAGCGGCGTACGTCGATGAGTTCGTTGACCGCCTGCCCCAGGGATACGACACACAGATTGCGGAGCACGGTTCATCCCTGTCCGGAGGACAGCGACAACGCATCGCCATCGCCCGGGCGCTGGCTGCCGACACTCCCATCGTGGTGCTCGATGAACCGACCAGTGGATTGGACGCCATCAGTGAGTCCTATGTAATGGCCGGCCTGGCCCGCCTCACTGCCGGACGCACCGTTCTGGTCATCGCCCACCGGCTATCAACATTGCGCGACGCCGACAGGGTGTACGTCATCGAACACGGGCGCGTTGTCGACGCCGGAACACACACCGAACTCTCCTCACGACCAGGCCTCTACCGGGATGCGAATGAACTGCTGCTGGCCCCCGAACGGCCAAGCACGCGAATCTGACGGCGACGCCGCTTACTGTGCGCTCCCTGAGGCCGGGGACCGGTCACAGCAGCACACCACCGGATACTTCGATGCGTTCGCCGGTAGCCCAGCGGAGCTCGTGGGACACCAGGGCAGAGATCGCGTCGGCGATTTCATCCGGGTCACCCACCCGCCCCAGAGCGGTCTGCCCGGACAGTGCCGCGCGCATGGCTTCGCTGTCGCGCATAGCTCCGCCGTTAAAGTCGGTGGCGGTCGGCCCGGGTGCGATGGAGTTGATCCGAATGCCCCGCGGGCCGAGTTCGAGGGCGAGGCTCCGGGTCAGTGCTTCGAGGGCCTTTTTGGAAGCTGCGTAGACGGAGGTTGCCGGGCTAACGTGCCGGCTGAGCGAACTCGACACGTTCACGATGCTTGCTCCTTCCGACAGGTGGGGCAGGAAGGCCTGCGTGACGAAAAGCGGACCACGGACGTTGACGGCAAAGGTGGTGTCGAAGTCTTCTGCCGTAATGGCGCCGAGCGGCGCGAACAGTCCCACCCCGGCGTTGTTGACCAGCACATCGAGAGTGCCGGCGTTCCACTCCTCCCGGATGGCGGTGAGCACCGCGGCGCGGGCGGTCTCGATGGACGACAGGTCAGCGACATCCATAGCGACCGCGACCGCTTCGCCGCCCGAATCGAGGATTTCGTGCACGACGTCGTGGGCACCGCCCCGTGAAGCGGCAACGACTTTGATCTTGTTCCGGGCTAAAGCGAGAGCGGTGGATCGTCCGAGTCCGCGGTTGGCTCCGGTTATGAGGGCAATACGGGTCATGTCGACTCCCATAAGTAAATGGATACTTACTTGTAAGCTAGTGTCCGGGCACAGGCCCGTCAATACCTACCGAGGGGAAACGCATGGCACGTGACGCTGAAGCCACGAGGGAGCGGATACTCGCCGCGGCTACCGTGGAGTTTGCGGCCCACGGCTTCGCCGGCGGGCGCGTGGAGCGGATCGCCGCCCAGGCACAGAGCAACGTCCGGATGATCTACGCCTACTACGGCAGCAAGAGCGGTCTGTTCGATGCCACGGTAGCGGAGGCGCTGCGCCGGATGGCCGAGAGCGTCCCCCCGCGCCCCGAGGACCTGGCAGGCTGGGCCGGGGACGTGTTCGACCATCATCAGCGCTTCCCCGACGTCCTCCGCCTGAGCATGTGGGCTCAGCTTGAGCGGCCGGAGGCCACCGCCGAGCCGAGCGATGTCTATCGGAACAAGGCGCTCGCCGTCGCGGCGGCTGCCGCACGCCCGCTGTCTGCCGTCGACGTCCTGGTCTTCACCTACGCCATTGCGCAAGCCTGGCAGCTCTCACCGGAGGGGCTTACCGGTCTCGGGAAAAATCCAGTCAAAGCTGAGGAAGTTGCCGCCCGCCGCCAGGCGGTCGTTACCGCCGTCGAGCGAATGCTGCAAGCCGAATCCTGAGCTGGCCGGCCCGGACAGTTTCCTCCGGAACCGAACCCGGCGACAGGCTGCCGCCGGCGGTCACGCTGGTTCGCGGAAGAGCTGCTGCTCCGACGCGCCGGCTGCCGCACGCCCGCGTCGGTACTCAAGAACGGAGCAGGTGAGGAAAGCAGAAGCAGCCAGAACCATGACGAGTATCGACACCGGCCCCCACCATTCCGGCACCTGCTCGGCGAGCATCATTGTGCCCGCTCCGAACACGATCGAGACTCCGAACAGGTAGCGGCTCCATGCAGTCATGGCCACAGCCTAACTGCCGCAGCGTGAAACCGGTGTGAGATGCTCATGTCCATGACCATGCCGACACGCCTCAGACCCGCGGACGTAAGCGATCTGCCATTCATCTTTCGCCAGGAGCGTGAGTACATGGAGACCATTGAGCCGGATGCGCACCGGGGGTGGCTCGCGGCTCTGGACCTGAACCTCGCCTTCTGGATCGAATGCCTTCCCCACACGCTGTTCTGCATCGATGCAGATGGACACCCGCTCGGCTATGCGATGTGGAGCCTCGATGATGGAACCGCAACCCTGGTCTCGATCAACGTCATCGGCAGCCGTCGTCGCCAAGGACTCGGACGGCTGCTCCTGGATGCGTTCGAACAGAGGGTATGCCCAGACGGGGCCCGCGTCGTGGAGCTCGGCGTTCACCGAGCCAATCAGGCACGCCTGCTCTACGAGGGCGCGGGCTACGAGACCACGGGCCGCGACGGCGAATATGTGCTGTTCAGGAAGGTCCTGAAAGATACCGCGGACGTGTGAGGGGGGACCGCATTGATCAAACGGCATGCTTTCCCGAGGCCGCTGCGGAGCCTGATGGCTCTAGTGGGAACCTGGTCCTTTGGGTGGGGACTTTTCAGGATTGTTAGAGACGAACTTTTTATCCTGGGCCCCATGTCCATGCTGTTCGGAGCCGCGCTGCTCGCGCTTGTTCTCGTGAGCCAGAACCGAGGCGAAATGCGGAGCACCCGGACCGAGGGTGAGGATAACGCTAACCGCCCGCCTGGGCCTTAGCCCTGCGAGCTTCGATAGCGCACCGCGAGGGCATCGTGCGTGAGTGCCCGGAACATCTCGGTCATATCGACGGCGATGCCCGCATACTGCGCCAGTAGGTCAGCACCGTCGCCGAGTGCGGTTCGAACCGGGTCCAGCGCCGGCCCGGTTGGGTCAGCGGCGGCAGAACGCAACAGCTCCAGACGCTCCGGACCGGAGGTGTAGCCGAGTTCAAATAACGTCCAGTGGAACAGGTGCATCAGGGCGGTGTCGCGGTCGAAGCCGTCATGCGTGGGCATCGATGCTTCTTCCTCCGCTGTGAGGTCGAAGTCGCGGTGAAGCGCCAGGCCGAAATCCGTGAAGAGCAGTCTGCCATCCCGGATGAGAATGTTGCCCGGGTGCACGTCAAAGTGCTGGAAACCCTGGGCGTTCATCCATGCTGTGGCGTTCAGAAGCTGCTCGACGACGTCGGGGAAGACGCTCGCCCCAGTGCCCTGGGCCACACTCCTGCGTAGCCAGTCGCCGAGAGTTCCGGGCACGTACTGAAGGAAGAACACCATGCTCTTGGAGGCATCCTTCATCGCCTCAAGCTTGCTTTCGACCTGAGGCCAATGTGGCCCCCATTGGCGGGGAGGAGCATCGCCGTCGAACTCGCTGAGGTCTGCTGTGCATTTTGAATCGATCACTCGCCAGCCGAGCAAAAGCGGAAAGAAATCCACAACTCCCGCGTGCACCCAGCCGGACGTCATATGGTGCGCTGCCAGTTCCCTCCCCGCCGCATGGGTAGGGCTTCCTATCCCGTAGTGGGAGACGAAGGGGAGCTGGAGCCGGCTGAGAGTGGCGGTCGGGTCCGCTGTTTCGATGTCTGTCAGGGGGAGCTGTTTTACGAAGACAGCGGTGTTACCAATACTCACTGTCTTAGTTGTTCCACCGATGCCCGCGCCTGCTTCATCAGCATCGTCAATGAGGGTCTGCACGCTGGCATCGTCCAGCCCGTCGATAAGAGTAGAGATGGTTCGTGCTTCAACTATGCGTACCGTCATCACTACACCGTAAGGCCTCGTGTGCTCGGCAGGCGGAGAGGGATCCCTCAGTGGGATACTGCCTCAGTGGGATACTGCCTCATGCCTCATTGGGATACTGTACGGATTTCACCAGAGCCGCCTA
The DNA here is from genome assembly GCF_054792395.1 of Arthrobacter sp. Z1-15. NCBI lineage: Bacteria > Bacillati > Actinomycetota > Actinomycetes > Micrococcales > Micrococcaceae > Arthrobacter > Arthrobacter sp. Z1-15. The sequence continues at coordinate 1,679,694 of NZ_CP096454.1, forward strand.
AAGGAAGAGCCATCATCGAACAGGTTGTGCACAGTTCAAGCGGCCGGTTGGTTTTGCGTCGGCCTGTTCCCGGCGATGCGGACGAATTGTTCCGAATGTACTCGGACCCTCGCCTCATCGCATGTGATCCAATGCTCGCTCACAATTCGATCACGCATACGCAAGCAGTGCTCCAGCGCCGGATCGCTGAGTGGCAGCAGCGCGGGCACGGATTGTGGGTACTCGAGGCCGTGGACGGCGCCTCTGCGGGTGATCTGGTGGGGATGGGTGGATGCCAGATATTGTCGTCCAACGCGTGGAATCTGTCCTTCAGTCTGCGGCCCCAGAGCTGGGGGTGCGGCTACGCTCAGGAAGTCGCTGCAGCCGGCATCGCATATGCGCAGGCGGCACGTCCTGACTTTCCGATAACGGCTGTTGTCGCGCAGCAAAACGCACGCTCGCAACGTGCGGTCGAACGAGCAGGGCTTCGCAAACAATGGGAGGGGCCGGACAACTATGACCCCGATCCAACGGCAACGATGTTGCTGTATGCCGACCGCGTGTTATCCCAAGATCACGTTTTGGCACTGACTCGCTAGCTGCCTCCGGCGGCGGTTGCCCGGTAGTTCCCGCGATGGCGAACGGGCGGTAGAACCTGCCCGCATTCAGGGTGATCTTTCATCCGGCCTGTTTCGCTGGGGATCATCGGCTGTCTCGGAGATTGTGTAAGCCGCTGCACCCGATTCTTCCATCCTTGAGGCTCCCGGCGGAAACCCGAAGAACCCGGACTGTAACGACGCCGAATTCAGCAGGGGAGCGGCGGCGCTCAATCCAAGACGGCGGAAATTCAGCAGCAGGCGAATTGCGGTAAACACTGCCAGCGTCCAGATAAGCGGTCCGATCAGAGGACCCAGTGCTGCATCAATCAGTGGATCTATCACTAGGGCCAACACCAAAGCTGCGGCCGCAAGGATCGTCACGACAGTCAGGATGTTGGAGAGGAGACGTGTCACCGGTTTACCTGCCGAGCCGGCTCGTTGGTCAGCCTTCTTCATGTCCGCCCCCTTCTTCATCGTTGCAGAACAGAACGGCTCCTTGAACTGCTGCCGTTGCGTCAGTCTAGATTCACCCTTTCGCTTCCGTGCGGCTGGATCAGGTAACCGCTGTCTTGCAGGGCCTGCAGAGACTGAGTTAACGATTCACCCCGCAGGAGTAGGAGGTCACTGTCGAAAGTTGATAAAACGAAGACTGGCAGGCCCTGCCGGGCGACCGCGGTTGTGAGACCGGCAACAACCCCGGCTAAATCGAACGGAACCGGCCCGTCCACGTAGAGGCAACGCCACCCGGGATCCACCTGGTCTGCGCTAAGACAGGCACTTTCCTCCGCCACCACGGAGAGCTCCTTTTGGGTGCGGGTAATCGACCATACGCCGGACAGCTGGCCAAGGTCCGCCAAAGAGGTAAGCGGATCGAAACGGTAAACGCTCAAACGGTCCGGAAGGAGAGTGAGGCTTACTACCGGCGTGGTTGGATTCAGGGTCATGTCTACACCGACTCGGTGTCGCGGAAGACGCTCACGGCGGCGTCACTCTAATCGCCCGGCCACTATGACAGAAGTTCGACGACCACCACAACTTGGGCCGCATCGAGTCGGCAGCATTCGGAGGTGCCGATTCTGAAGCAGGCCAAGCAACTCAAGGACCCGGGTGCCGCTTGGCGGGTTGGCGGGTTGCAAGGCCAATGGACCATGCGGACACAAGCTGACCACAAGCCCTGCCACGATGGGAATCATCCAGATCAGCTAGCCTGCAACGAAAGGCCCCGCCCCATGCATATTCTCGTCACCGGAGCCACAGGCCAGGTCGGGCGGCACCTCGTCTCTCAGCTTCACGAGGCCGGCCACGCCGTCCGAGCGCTCACCCGTAACCCCACCAGGGCCGGCCTGCCGGGCGGAGTCGAAACGGTCACCGGTGACCTCACTGACACCACCAGCCTTGAAGCAGCATTCGAGGGCATGGACGCCGTCCACCTGATCACTTTCGGCGGCGGCGAGGGCGGTGAGCTCACCAACGGGGCCGAGATTATTCAACTCGCCGAGCGCTCCGGCATCAGCCGGTCCACGGTCCTCGGCGGTTGGTCACCTACCAGCATTGAAGAGGCCCTGGCAGCCAGTTCTATCAGCTGGACCGTCCTGCAGCCGGCAGAATTTATGGGTAACGCGCTTGACCTGGCACCCGAAGTCCGTGCCTCACGCACAGTCTCGATGCTCGCCGCCTACCCCAGCGCCGTCGTGCACGAAGCGGACATCGCCGGCGTCGCAGCCACAGCGCTCACCACAGCCGGACACGGCGGCAAGGCCTACCCGCTGACCGGACCGGAGGCACTCACTCCTGCCCAGCGGACACGCCTGCTCGCTGATGCCACCGGTGAGCCGATCGAGTTCGTCCACCTGAGTGAGGAGGCGGAGCGTGAACGGCTTCGCGGCTACGGCTACGACGAGGACTATGTCGACTTCGGCATCCGGCTGGCCACCAACCCTCCAGAAGCAGCTGACACGATCCTGCCCACCATCGAAGAGGTCACCGGCGGCCGCCCGCGAACCTTCGCCCAGTGGGCAAACGAGCATGCCGTTCACTTCCGCGCCGTGCCCTGAGTCCAGCCACAGGCGGGGCTAGTATCGAGGCTTCGAGGGTGTCTCGGCTTTGGGATGCTCTTTGCCTACGGAGGGAAGACCGTGAATTTCACAATTCGTCGTTCCATCAACGCTCTTGGTGCGGCCGGGCTGCTGGTCATTGGCGCAGCTGCAGTGGGTCTCATCAGGGAGCCCGCACCGCAGCCGGCTCCGGAATCCGCTGATGCAGGAGCCGGTTCGCTGTTGTTCGGCGGAATCACGGAAGCCCCGAGTGGTGAAGCAAGTGCAGCGGACCGGGCCCAGCGGGAAAAGCTGGATGCTCTGCGCGGCACACAATCGGCAGAAGAATTGCAGGAACTGGCGACGTCGCCGGCGCCGGCCGTCCTGCTCTACGACCCAGCCACCCGCGAATATCTTGCCGGGTATGAACTCCCGGCACCCTAACGATCTTTCCTGACTTCAGTCCAGCCAGGGAGAGCACAGGGTGTGTATAGCCGAGGCGCGGGTGAGGTTGCTTCGGGGCAGAACGTGAACAGCCCTGCCGCAGGACAACTGAGCTTTTCGATATACTGCCATTAGCCGGTAAAACCGACCTTTGGAGAGTGCAAAAACCTCAAATGGGCCGATCGACTAAGACATCCGGGTCGCCCAGCGACCCGAGCCATAGTCCGAGTTTCAAACACTGCCGCAAGAAGTCCGGCGCTCTGCCGCCCGGACGCTGCACCTACCTCAAGGAGGTGCAGCTCTAATGCTTGAACCAATTCTGCTCCTCCTTCTAGGCATAGTTGCCATCCTGGCCATCATCGCCGCCAACGGCTATTTCGTGGCACAGGAATTCGCCTACATGTCCGTGGATCGTTCCCGCCTTGCTGCGAGAGCCGAAGCCGGTGACGCCGCAGCGCAGCGGGCCCTGAAAGTAACAAAGCGAACCTCCTTCATGCTCTCCGGAGCGCAGCTGGGCATTACTGTCACCGGGCTGCTGGTTGGTTACGTGGCCGAACCCCTCGTGGGCGAGTCCCTGGGCAGGCTCCTCGGCGGTGTCGGTGTTCCGGCCGCCGTCGGGATTTCCGTAGGTACCGTCCTTGCACTGGTGATGGCCACGGTGGTCCAGATGATCTTCGGCGAGTTGTATCCGAAGAATCTCGCCATCGCCAACGCTGAACCCATGGCCATTGGACTGGCACGCTCCACCACGGCCTATCTCACGGTTTTTGGATGGCTCATTACTGTTTTCGACCACGCCGCCAACGCTCTGCTGCGCGCCTTCCGCATCGAACCGGTCCACGACATGGACACCACGGCCACTGCGAAGGACCTTGAACGGATAGTTGCCGAATCGCGTGAAAGCGGGGATCTGCCCGAGGACCTCTCAGTCCTCATCGACCGTGTTCTGGACTTCCCGGACCGCGACGTCGACCACGCCATGATTCCGCGCAGCCGGGTAGGAACCGTAACTCCGCAGACCACCATCGGAGAGGTGCGTGCCTTGATGGCCGCCGCCCACACGCGGTATCCCGTGGTCTCGCCGACAGAGGAGCCGCTTGGCGTCGTCCAGCTCGCGGACCTCTTGGAAACCCGGGAGCCCGACGGCGCCCCGGTTTCGACAATCATGCGGCCGCCGCTGGTGGTGCCGACCCTCATGTCGCTGCCTGATGTCCTGTCCCACCTGGTGGCATCCAAGAACCAGCTGGCCTGCGTGATCGACGAATACGGCGGCTTCACCGGCGTCCTGACCCTCGAGGACCTGGCTGAGGAGCTGGTCGGCGAGCTGACCGACGAGCATGACGACCAGCCGGCCCCCTTCATCGAGACCGAAGATGCCCGGTCCTGGCGGATGGGCGGCGAAATCCATGTGGACGAAGTGGAACGTGCCATTGGGCACCAGCTGCCCGAGGGCGACTACGAGACCATTTCCGGGCTCGTCATTGCCTCCCGCGGCGCCTTGCCTGCCGCAGGAGACACGGTGCGTATCGAGCTGCCGGATGATCCGCGTGAACTCGCGCTGGAACACCAGGTCAGCCGAGCCCTCGAAGTCGACGTGCTGGAACTTGCACGCCATGTTCCCAGCGAGCTGCGTGTCCGACTGATTGAAACCGACCCCGAGAACCCGGACCACCGGGAAGACCTCAAAGAAGCCGCGGAGGAGACCCGATGAGCAGCCCCTGGGCCGTGACCGCCGTAACCGTACTGCTGATTGCCCTCAGCGCCTTCTTCGTCATCATCGAGTTTGCCCTCCTCGGTGCACGCAGCCACAGGCTCGAAGCCGAAGCCGCCAACAACAGGTCTGCCCGGGCGGCCCTGCGCGGTATCAACGAACTGACACTGATGCTTGCCGGTGCCCAGCTGGGCATCACCGCCTGCACCTTCGCCCTCGGCGCGGTCACCAAACCTGCCGTTGACGCCTGGCTGGGTCCGGTGTTCCTCTCCTGGGGACTGCCGGAACAGCTGGCAGGGGGCTCGGCGTTCGTCCTGTCGCTGCTGTTCGTGACCTTCCTGCACCTGGTGATCGGGGAGATGGCCCCCAAATCCTGGGCCATTGCTTTTCCGGAGACCTCGGCCAAGCTGATTGGCATCCCCTCCCGGGCGTTCATCTGGACAGTGCGCCCGCTGCTGAGCTGGATCAACGGCATTGCCAACCGCTTGGTGGCTGCCAGCGGCGTAACACCAGTGGAGCGCGCCGCGGTAGGCGGGCAGGATGTGGACACGATCCGGCATCTGGTGGAGCATTCCGCCTCGGTGGGCGCCCTCGATGCTTCCTTCCGAACCCAGTTGACCGGGGTGCTCGAACTGGAGAAACTCACCGTGAAGTCCCTCATTGCGCACGGATCCGTCCCCACCACGGTGTCGAGCGAAGCCACTGTAGCCGATGTGCAGGACGCCGCCCGCCGCTCCCGGCACATGCGGATCCTGGTGTCGGACAGCCAAGGCGGCGTCCCTGGCGTGCTCCATGTGCGCGACACGCTGCTCGAGGCAAAAAACCGGCCCGTCAAGGAGCTCTCCCGTCCGGCTTTCACCCTCGAGGCAGACACTCCCGTATACGAGGCGCTGGCCCGCATCCGCAGCGCCAGCGAGCAGCTGGCCGCGGTCATGGAAAAGAACCGGTTCATCGGCGTCATCACCCTCGCGGATGTGCTGCGTCGAGTGTTGCCTGAGGGTGAGGCCATGAAGCCGGCCTCGACTGTCACAGGCGGCTAGGGGCATCCATCGAGCCCAACATGGTTCGGAGCGGCCACGCCGCGGATTGCCGCGCTGACCGTTCCGACCTGAGGGTGTAGAACATTGTCGGTCCCGATTTCCGGCTGCCTGCCAATTACCGTTGACCACCGCCGGGCGGCATACCTGCCTGCCGGCAGCACGACTAGGCCCACTGCGCAGATCATTGCGATCCATTCGCCGGTAGTAAAACTTATCCACAAACCGAGGATGAGCATCGCATCACGAAGTGTAACTTCACCCCGCCGGGCGGTCCGCGTTGTGCGCCGTCCTGCGAACGAGCTTGCCGGAGGAGACGAACCCATGGAGCCAGCGCGCGCGTGGATCGGAGTCAACCAAGACTGCCTTAGCAACAATTGTGACCGGCACGGCCAGAATGGCTCCAATCGGTCCCAGGATCCACGACCAAAAAACAATGCAGACCACTTCGACGACCATCGAGAGCCCCACGGCGTCACCAATGACCTTGGCAGGCACAACCGACGTAATGATGAAATTCAGACTCACGTAAACGATGACGACCAGGAGCATCGACTCCCACCCGTGGAGCAATAGCGCGAGTATCGCGGGCGGGGTCATTCCAATCAGGAACCCAAGATAAGGGATGTAATTGCAGACTGCTGCCAGAATTCCCCAGAGCAACGCCAGGGGGATCCCCATCAATATGAGGAATATGGTGTCCAGCACCCCGACAATGACGGCAAACACCGTAGTGATTCCGATGAAACGACGGATGCCCACGACGCTCACCGCCAACGACTGAGCGAGGATTGGGTAGTCGCGCCACAGCCACTGCGCGCGCATTGGCATTTGGCTGGCCTCGATACCGAGGAAGACGAGAACAGTGCCGGTAAACACCAGGAGCGTCGCTATGTTCACCAGTGGCGGGATCTGGCCGGTAAGCCAAACGGCCGCCTGCGGGAGACTGATGCTCTGGAGGAGCTCTGCGGCCTGGGGCGATCTTATGCCGGCGTCGCTCAGTGAACCGGCGAGATCGGAAACAATGCCCTGCATCCGCTCGGAGTACTCGGGGAGCAGACTTGCCAGCCGACTTATCGAATAGATGATGACGGTCAGCAAGGCGGCCAACAGGCCGAAGACGAGGAGCAGTAGTGCGCTGAGGGCAAGTGGTCGCGGGATGCCGTGCTGGGTCAGCCAGGTGCAGATTGGGTAAACCAGCACAATGACGAATGCTGTCAGTAGAACCGGTCCGAACAGCCAGGACAATTCCCGCAGCCCCATCAACGTAATGACAATGCCGGCAACCATCAGGAAAAATGATGTTGCGCGGGGCGGGCCCGCGGGAATCGGGCTGGTCGATTCGTCTGACATTAGTCGGCGGCGTCTCGCATGAGGGGGCAGGTCATGCAGTGGCCGCCGCCGCGGCCCCGGCCCAGCTCAGCTCCCACGATGGTGATGACTTCGACTCCTGCCTTCCGGAGGGCCGCATTCGTCTGGGTGTTGCGGTCATAGGTGAACACAACTCCGGGTTCCAGCGCTACGGCATTATTCGCGCTGTCCCACTGCTGCCTCTCGGAGGCATAGAAGTCTCCGGCCGTTTCCACAACACGCAGTTTGTCGTAGCCAAGGGATGCAGCCACAACGTCAACGAAGCGCCGGTCTTTTTCATCGGTCACCTCGAGACCCGGACTCTTGTCGGAAGGCCGAAGGGTAAATGCGTGGATTCCGTCAACAATGGATGGGTGGACGGTAGCCAGATCCCTGTCGGCAAAGGTAAACACCGTGTCCAGGTGCATGGCCGTCCGAAGCTTCGGCATGCCCGCGACTACCACCCGTTCCGCCGCTTCTGCCGCAAACAAAGCCTGCGCTAATTGGGTGATCGCCTGCCTGGAAGTGCGTTCGCTCATTCCCACGAGGACTGTCCCGTTTCCAGCCGGCATAACGTCGCCGCCTTCCAGGAAAGCCTGTCCCCAATCGAGCTCTGCATCTCCCCACCACACCAGTGCACCGGAGTAATCAGGGTGGAAACGGTAAATGGCCTGCATTAGCAAGGTCTCATCATGCCGGGCCGGCCAGTACAACGGGTTCATCGTGAGCCCGCCGTAAATCCAGCTGGTGGTGTCCCGAGTGTAAAGCGTGTTCGGAAGAGGCGGTAGGAGGTACTCGGGCGTGCCCTGGGACTCCCGGGCCAGGCTGATGTAGTCGCTGCGGTAGTCAGCAGGAAGGTCCCACGTCGACAGCCCCCCTATGAGGTAGCGCGCAAGTTCAGCGCCGGCCAGCGAATCCAAGAAGGCACGTGTACCCGGGACCAGCCCGAGGCCCACCCGGTTGGCGACAATCTTCCGGTCGAGCAACCACGCCCTAGCCGCGGAGATATCCATGGTCTGTCCCAGCAGATCGTGGAGTTCGACTACTTCCACGTCTCTGTTGCGCATCTTGTTGAGGAAGTCCAAATGGTCTCGCTGGGCGTTTTCGACCCACATGACATCGTCAAACAACAGTTCGTCGCTGTTGGTGGGTGTGAGGCGTTCATGTGCAAGTCCCGGAGAACAGACCAGGACTTTGCGGAGCTTGCCAACTTCAGAATGTACTCCATAGGTGGCGGCCGGTTCGGTGCCTGCGGGAATCATATGCTTCTCCTTCTATGGTCGTGACGGAGGCAGATCAGAGCCGTATCCAGCCTTGGGAGAGGGCAGTCACGCCTGCAACTGCCCCGGCCAGCGTGAAGAGGAAGAGGATCAACTCACGCGGGCTGAAGATTCGCTGTCTGTTTTCGCGCCGTACGACGACGAACATGATCGTCACCGGGGCGTAAAAAATCAGCGAAATGAGCGCGAGGCTCAACCCGGCTGCATAGATCAGGAAGACGGTGTAGACGGTGGCCACTACCGCGACGACCAGATCCCCCCGCCAGCCGTGCTTCATCGCGCCCGAGTAAGTCTCTCCGGTGACGCACAGCTTGAGGGCGTAGAGGGCCGCAAGCAGGAACGGGATCAGGGTCAGTACTGCCGTCATGTCCAATGCGAAGTCGAAGGCGTCCTCTGAGAAGTAGGTAACAATAAGCACGAGTTGGCTCAGCATGGTGCTGAGCAGCAACGCATTGACCGGTACATCAGCCTCGGTGAGCCGGGCCAGGAACCGGGGCATGTCCCTCTCCGATGCGGCAACGTAGAGCACTTCGGCCGCCATCAGGCTCCAAGCGAGGTACGCGCCCAATACCGAAATAATCAGGCCCGCGCTGATGAACACCGTGCCCCAAGGCCCCACAGCTGCTTCGAGAACTCCCGCCATGGAAGGCTGGGGCAGCTGGGCGATTCCTTCCATCGGCAGGATTCCGTAGGACACGATGGTGACTGAAGCAAAGACGGCGAGAACGCTGAGAAAACCGAGCACCGTGGCCCGTCCTACATCCTCCCGTCGCCGGGCATGCCGGGAATAGACGCTGGCCCCTTCCACTCCGAGGAAGACAAACACGGTGACGAGCATCGTGGAACTTACCTGTTGGAAGAGCGATCCTGCATAATCCGCCCCGGCGAAGTTCCGGGCAAATACGCTCGGGTCAAACACTACGATCGCCAAAATCACGAAGACGATGATGGGAACCAGCTTGGCGACGGTAACGATGCGGTTGATAGCCGTTGCTTCTTTAATGCCTCGTCGGATGATAAAGAAAAACGCCCAGAGCCCGACCGAGGACAACGCCACGGCGAGGATTGTGTCTCCGGCGCCAAGCTGCGGGAACAGGGCGCCGAGGGTGGACATAATGAGCACCCAGTAGGTCACGTTTCCAACGCACGCGCTGGCCCAGTATCCGGCTGCGGAGAAGAACCCCACATAATCGCCGAACCCAGCTTTCGCATAGGCGAAAACGCCGGCGTCGAGCAGGGGCTTGCGCATGGCCAGCCGCTGGAAGACGAACGCCAGGGTGAGCATTCCCAGGCCGGCGATAAGCCAGGCAATAATTGCACCCAGGACCCCGGTTTCCTGCGCGAAACGCCGGGGCAGCGTGAAGACTCCCGCCCCCACCATGGACCCGACCACAACCGTGGTGAGAGTGAATAAAGACAGCTTTGCGGCTGTTGGTTTTCCTTCCAGAACCTGCGAATCAGACATGTCTCTCCCTATAGGGGGGAACGAGGGTGCTGACACTGCAACTGGGCCGCTACATCCACCCCGGGCCAAGACCCGGGGCCGGTATCCAGCGCGATATGCAGGCCAAAATACTCTGTGCTTTGGTTCACTATCAACCCGATACAGTGCATTCGAACGCAGAAGAAGTAGAAATCTGACGGCCGCGCCTTCCTTTCACGGCAGCAGTGTTGTGTGCCGCCGATCGTTTCCGTGGGGCGCGTGTATCGGCATCATGGCGCCGCGGATACGCTCGATAGGTAGGTCAGCGCGAGAACTCCTGCTCCCGGAGGTACGCCCCATGCCCGCCCATACCGACAACAACGGTTCCGCCACCCGCAGGGTGCGCCACGCGAAGAAACGCCACCCCTATTACTCGCCCCGGCTGTGGCTGCTGCCGCTGCTGGTGCTCCTGCTGCTGGGCGGCACCGGCACCGCACTCTACATCGGCGGACTCGGCAGCCCCGGCGGCCACCTGAACCACTTTCCCATCGCCGTCGTCGATGAGGATGCCGGAGCGGAAGCGCCCGACGGCGGCCGGGAAGACCTTGGTGCCACCATCACCGACCAAATGCGGCAGGGTTTTTCCCGGAACGAGGAGATCGACCTGCGGGTGCTGTCCTGGGACGAGGCCCGGGACCAGATGAGCAACGGGCAGATCCATGCAGCGGTTGTCATCCCCGAGTCCTTCTCGGCGGATGCGCTCGCCTTGGTGAACGCAACACTGACGGAAGACGAGGTGACCCGGCCCGCCGTCACCGTGTACACCGCCCCGCTGGCCGGACCGCTGGCCAGCAGCCTGGCCACAAATGCCGTCAACCCGGCGCTGGGCCAGGCCAACAAGAGCGTCGGTGAACAGCTGACCTCCGCGGCGCAGAGTGCCCAGACTGCGGCGCAGGCCCAGCTGGACCGCCAGCTCCGCACCGCCGGAGCAGAACTGCCGACGCAGCTCGAACAGCAGCTGGCACCGAAAGTGACGGGCACATCGGCCAGTTTGCTGAGTACCCCCATCCAGGTGACAACCACTGCCTATGAGACGCCGCCGGAAGGGACGGCGCTGGGCATGGGCGCGTTCTTCTACTCGGTGCTGCTGATGATCGTGGGAGTTGCCGGTTCGGTGGCGATACACTTCCTGGTCGATTCCCGGCTGGGCGTGCTGCCCATCGAGCTGGGACCGCGTTTTGTCCTGGGGCCGCCGATACGCCCGCCCCGCTGGGTTACCTTCTTCACCAAGTGGGGAATTGTCGCCCTCGGAGCCCTGCCGACGGCAGGGCTGATGATGTGGGTGGCTGCCGCCGTCGGCATGCCGATCCCGCACGGGGGCTGGTACTTCCTCACCACCTGGCTGTCCATTGTCACAGTGTCTGCGGTGACGTTTGCGCTGATCACTGCGCTGGGCAGCGCCGGAATGATCCTGTCCATGATCTACATCGTGTTCATGGGCCTGCCTGCCGCCAGCGGCGTCGTCCCGCTCGAGGCCCTGCCGGGGTTCTTCCGCTTCATCGCCCGCGGCGAACCCCTGTATCAAATGACCATGGCGAACCGCGCCGTCCTGTATTTCGACGCCGACGCCGGCGCAGGACTGCAAAGCGGCATCATCGGGATGCTGATCCTTATTGTCATCGCGGTGATTGTGGCAATGCTCTTTGCAGTCATCTACGAGCGCGCCTTTGGGCGGCGGCGGGCCCAGCTGGCTGCCGGCGGTTCCGGTCCAGGCGCCGGCGGCAGCCCGACGGCGGGGCCCGTCCAACATCCGCGCACCGGGGCGGCTCCCCGGCACGCGGGCACCTGACCTGTCCCGGAACCCCGGGAAGGAACAACAACCGGAAGGGGCACTTCCATGAAGGCTTGGCAGTTCACCGGCACCAATAATCCGCTTCAGCTCAACGAGGTTCCCGAGCCGCACGCCGGCCCCGGGCAGGTGGTCGTCGAGGTCAAGGCCGCGGGAGTGTGCCACTCCGACGTCACCGCCCTGGATGATCCCGGCTGGATGCCGCTCTTTTTCGAACTTCCGCGCACCATGGGCCACGAGAACGCCGGCGTGATCACCGAGGTGGGGGAGGGGATGGAGCACTGGAACGTCGGCGACCGGGTGGGGCTGGCCCCCGTGATGAGCGACGGCGACGCCCTCGGCTACGGCAAATGGGACGGAGGGTTTGGCCCCAAGCTGCTGGCCACGGACGATAACCTGGTCCGCCTGCCCGACGAAGTTCCCTTCGACCTGGCCGCAATGGCCACCGACGCCGGGCTGACCGCCTACCACGCGATCATGGCCGTGGGCGGCGCCAAGCAGGGGATGAAGGTGGGCGTCATCGGTCTCGGCGGCCTGGGCTACATCGGTGCCCGGGTTGCCGTGCTGGCCGGCGCCGAGGTGTACGGCGCCGAAATCAGTGCCGAAACCCGCAAGCTTGCCGACGAAATCGGACTGGCCGGCGTGGCGGATTCCATCACCGAGTTCAAGGACAAAAACCTGGACCTGATTGTGGACTATGCCGGATTCGGCACCACCACGGCTGCCGGCGTCGAGACCCTGGCCGAATTCGGCACGCTGGTGCAGGTGGGTATGGGCCGGCTGGAGGCCACCATCAACACCTATCCGATCATCATCAACCAGCTCTCCATCAAGGGCTCCAAATCCGGAACCAAGGAGGACCTCGAGGCGCTGTATGACCTAATGAAGTCCGGCAAATTGAACCCGCCGATGAATGTCATCACGCAGGCGGAAATTCCGGAGGCCATCAACAAGCTGCGCGAAGGCGGCGTTGTCGGGCGTTTTATCGCCGTCTACTAGGCCCGGCTTGTTAGCGGAGGTCGGCGGGCGAGGGCGCCGAGGAGCCCGACGACGCCGGCCGGGCCCGCAAGTGGGCGCGTTCACCCTGCGGACCGAACAGGGTGATGAATTCGACGGCGTTCAGGTCCGCGGTGCCCAGCCAGTGCGGCAGGCGGGTGTTGAACTCCGCGGCTTCTCCCGGATGCAGGACCAGTTCCTGCTCGCCGAGGACCAGCCGCAGCTTTCCGCTCAGCACATAAAGCCACTCATAGCCCTCATGCGTGCGGGGCTCCGGCACCGATGGTTTGCGCTGAGCCGGAAGGATGAACTTGTAGGCGCTGATTCCACCGGCCTTTTCCGTGAGCGGAATGATCACGGCCCCGCCGCGTTTGATCGGCTGCATGTGCACGCGCGGATCGCCGGTTGCCGGCCCGCCCACCAGCTCGTCAATGGTCACGCCGTAGGTCCTGGCCAGCGGCAGCAGCAGTTCGAGGGTGGGCCGGCGCTGCCCGGATTCCAGCCTCGAGAGCGTACTCACGGAAATGCCGGTTGCCGTCGAAAGCGCTGCCAGTGTTGTGTTGCGGTCGGACCGCAGAGTGCGGAGCCGGGGCCCGACCCCGCGCAGCGTGTCGTTTTCATCTGTGCTCATGACTCGAGTTTGCCATACCGGCAATAAAGATTGCTGATGTGTCCAGGCCGGATCCAGACTGGGAGGACGGCCGGGGCAGTGCCCGGCAACACGAATCCTGGAGGAAACCATGGCAGGGAATGAAAGCACGACGGCGGAGCGGACGGCGCAGGCAGCTGACCGGGCATCGGAGTACGACGTCGTCGTGGTAGGCGGTGCCGCAGCCGGCCTCAGCGGGGCACTGGCACTGGCCCGGGCGCGGCGGTCCGTGGCAGTGGTGGATGCCGGAGATCCGCGCAACGCCCCGGCTGCCCACGTTCACAACTACTTGGGGCGCGAGGGCGCGGCCCCGGGGGAGCTCTACAAAGTTGGCCGCGGTGAAGTGGCCGGCTACGGCGGCACTCTGATATCGGGCACGGTGTCCACCGTTACGCGGAATCCGGACGGGCGGGTCGAGGTGCTGCTGGATGACGGCCGGCTGCTGCGCGCGCGCCGGGTGCTGGCCGCTTCCGGCGCCCGGGACGTGCTGCCGGATGTTCCCGGACTCGCAGAGCACTGGGGCACCGGAGTGCTGCACTGCCCATACTGCCACGGCTGGGAAGTTCAGGACCGGGCCATCGGGATCCTGGCATCGGACCTTGGAGCGGCCCTCCACCAGGCGCTGCTGTGGCGGCAGTGGAGCGATGACGTTGTCCTGTTCCTGAACGGATGCGGCGAGCCGGACGACGGGCAGGCCGAGCAAATGGCCGCCCGCGGGATCCGGGTGGTGAGCGGCGAAGTTGCAGCAGTCGAGAGCACAACGGTTGAAGGCGAACCGGTGCTGTCCGGGGTCCGGCTGAGCTCCGGGGAACTGGTGCCGCGGCAGGCCGTGGTGGTGTTCTCGCGGCTCAGTGCACGGGCCGGATATCTTGCGGACCTGGGCATCAAGCCCGAGGAGCAGTTTATGGGCGAGCTTTCCATTGGTACGGCTGTGCCGGTCGATCCCGCGGGTGCCACGAGCATCCCGGGGGTCTACGCCGCCGGAAACCTGGCGGTGCCCATGATGCAGGTGATTGGCTCGGCTGCTGCGGGGCTTGCCGCCGGTGCTGCCATCAACGGCGATCTGATGGCCGAGGACACTGCGGAGGCCGTTGCCGCGTGCCGGAAGTGAGGCCTGCAGGACAGTGGCCCGGGCCGGCGGCTACAGCAGGTACAGCGGGGACGGCTGCGTCAGGAAGTCGCCCGGATGCGTGACGGGAGCTGAGAGCATCCCCGCGCAGGAGTCGATGAGGAAGTAGCCGACGCCGGCCCAGTTGGCCTTTTCCACTCCGTCCTGAACGCGCGCCTCGTATTCGCCGCACACCCCAAGCACCATGTTCCCGAGGATCCAGGACCGGCCGTGCAGCACGGTGTTGGACGTGCCGCCGAGGGTGCCCTGGACGCGGCGGATCAGGTCCTCGGTCACCGGACTGGCTGTGGCGGTGCGGGCAAGGATCCCGTGGACGGAGGGGACCGCACGGATCTGGGACAGAAAGCGGGCGCGCCAGCTCGGAACCGGCAGCGAGGCAAGATGTTCGGTCCACGGCAGGATCAGGCAGGCCAGCAGGTCCGTCAGCGAGGCGTCGGCGCCCAGGGTCTCGGCCAGCTCCGACCGGCGCCGGTTCGTCTCGTCAACGTGGCGGGTGACCAGAGCGCGCAGCAGATCCTCACGTCCGCCAAAGTGATAGGCGACGGCGGAGTGATTGGCCGTCCCGGCGTGCTCGGCAATCCTTCGGTTGGAGACGGCATCGATGCCGTGGAGGGCAAAGAGTTCCTCCGCGGCGTCGAGCAGGACGCTCCGTGCGTGTTCGCCGTGCTGACCCATGTGTTGTGCCTCGTTCGTTCGTGATTGTTGCCTCGATTAACCAAATTTACGCCACATGGCGTAATTTTGACGAGTCGGTCCCACAGGCCGCGCATCCGGCCGTCCGGCCGGTGCGTTCCTCGCATCACCATCGAATCACAGCACAGGAGCACGAGTTTGAGTCACATTTCCCCCACGTCCACCGACTATCCGCCGGGCAAAACTCCGGCGGAGCAGGGCGGGGAGCCGGAGGCAGCTGCCGCCGACCTCGAAGCTGCCGCGCTGAAGCGGGCCAAAGCAGAGAAAATTGGCCGCTACGTCGCCATGTTCCTCATGCCGCTGCTCATGGTGTCCATGCTGGTGGGCGGGTACCTCGCGGCAATGCACGCACCCGCTCCCAACGACATGCCGATAGCGGTTTCCGGCACCGCTCAGCAGGCGGCCGCCTTTGCCGACTCGTTTGAGGCCGCGGACCCGGAGGCCGTCGATATCCGCGTTGTCGGAACCGCCGAAGATGCACGCCAGCTCGTTCTGGACCGCGAAGTCGCCGGAGCTGTTTCGCTGGCCGACGGCACCGCCACTCTGTACACCGCAGGAGCCGCCGGCGCCTCGCAGTCCGGCACGGTCACTGCCCTGGTCGCACCGCAGGTGCTTGCGCAGGGACTGGCCCTGCAGTCCGAGGACCTCGCCCCGCTGCCGGACAATGACTCGGCCGGTTTGGGTGCCATGTTCATGACCACCGCGCTGATGCTCGCGGGCTACATGCCGCTGAGCCTGATCCTGTCCAACTCCCCGGAACTGATGAGGTTCCGGCGGTTTGTGCCCCTGCTGGCCGGCTGGTCCGCACTGATCGCAGCACTGGTGTGGACCGTCGTCGGACCTGTCATGGGCGTGGTTGAGGGACACACCGCCGCGGTGCTGGGCATCTGTGCGCTGTCGGTTTTTGCCGTCGGCAGCGTCCAGCTGTTCCTGACGCGCATCTTCGGCCCGATGGCCGTGCTGGTTGGCATGTTGTTCCTGATGGTGCTGGGTGTTCCCGCCTCCAACATGAGCATGTCCGTGCATACGATGCCGGGGATCTATCCGTGGCTGCACAGCTTCCTGCCTGCAGCCGCCACCGGCGAATCACTGCGGTCGGTGCTCTTCTTCGACGGAAACGGCGTGGGCGGGCACCTGCTGGTGCTGGCCATCGGTGCCGCGGCTGCGCTGCTGCTCACCCTTGGCCTTGATGCCCTGAAGCGGCGCCGCAAGCCCGACGCCGCCCCGCTGGCGATCAACGTGGCCTCGCTGCACGGCGGGCCGCGTCCCAAGCGCCGCCGCTGGCGCTACGTCGCGCTGGCCGGTTTCCCGCTGGCCATGGTCACGATGATGCTGTCGTTCATGCTGGGAGCCATGTACCAGCCGGCACCGCGCGACATGCCGGTCGCCGTCGTCGGCACCACCGTTGAACAGGCACAGCAGACGGTGTCCGGACTCGAGGAGAACATGGCCGGGCTCTTCGATCTGCAGGTGGCGGACTCCGCCGACGAGGCGCGGGAGCAGGTGCGGGACCGCACTGTCGTGGCCGCCTTTGTTCTGCCCTCCGCCGAGAATCCCACAGCGTCCCTGATCAGCAATGAAGCCGCCGGCATGAGCCAGCAGCAGGTGGTGAACGCGGTGTTCGGCCAGGTTGCCGCCGGGCAGCAGGTGGAACTGAAGGCCGAGGATGTTGCGCCGCTCCGCGACGACGACTCCATGGGCATGGCCACCATGTACCTGGCCATGGGCTGGATCATGGCGGGCTTCATGATCATTGTTGTCGGTTCCACCGCAGCACCGGCCAGCCGTCCGCTGCGCAAGCTGATACCGATCGTTGCCGCCTGGGCCGTTGGAATCTCGGCGTTCCTCTGGGTCATCGCCGACGTGTTTGTCGGCGCGATCGACGGGCATTTCTGGCCGCTCCTCGGCGTCGGCGCCGTCGCGGTGTTCTGCGTGGCCATGTTCACCGCGGTCTTTGAGCGGTTCATGGGCATGCTGGCCATCCTGCCGGTGATCGGCATCCTGATGTTCCTGGGCGTCCCGGCCTCCGGTGCCGCCATGTCCATTTACATGGAACCGGAGATCTTCCGCTTCCTGCACGAAGTCCTGCCGATGCCCGCTGCCGTGGAATCGATCCGCTCGATCCTGTACTTCGGCGGGGATACGGTTGGGTCGCACCTGCTGACCCTGGGAATCTGGGGTGCGGTGTCACTGGTGCTCCTGGTCATTATCGACCGGGTCAAGCCCCCGCGCACCGAGCCGTACCCGGTTGACGAGCCTGCCGCCCAGACGCCGGCTGCAGCCAAGGAAGAAGAGGCTGTTTCCGTCTAGGCGGAACAACGGGTAGCCGGCGCGGCCGGTGTCCGAGCCCAGTACGACAACGAAGGGCCGCTGCCAAGGCAGCGGCCCTTCGCCGTATGGGGACCGGGAAGCCTCCGATGGTCTCAAACGGAGACCTCCCGCAGGTCGCACCCCCGGGTTTCCCCGGGCACGCGGCCCTGGCGGGTGTCTCTAGTTCCCGCCTAGGACACTCTGCACCGGCCGGATGCTGTTAATCCTCAAGTTTGGCGCAGGATTGGCGCAAGAAAGCACCAAACCTCTCTTGACCGCTGAAATGTTAGCGTTCACAATTTGCGGCAAGGCATCCCCACGCCCCCGCAGCAACGATGGTGCGTAACTCCCGCTGCGGTCCGAAAACTAGGAGGCAGCAGTGTTTAAGAAGACTCTCGTGACGGCCCTGGCCGTTTCCGCCCTCGCCCTTTCCGCCTGCGGCGCATCGGACAGCGGATCCGGTACCGATGACGGCATCACCATGGGCTTCGCTCAGGTGGGGGCGGAAAGCGGCTGGCGTACTGCCAACACCAAATCTATCCAGGAAGCCGCAGAGACCGCCGGCGTTGATCTGAAATTCTCCGATGCCCAGCAAAAGCAGGAGAACCAAATTAAAGCCATACGCTCCTATATCCAGCAAAAGGTGGATGTCATCGCCTTCTCGCCGGTGGTCGAATCGGGGTGGGACACGGTGTTGAAGGAAGCCAGGGACGCGGACATTCCGGTGATCCTGACCGACCGGGCTGTCGATTCCGCAGACACCTCCCTCTACCAAACATTCCTCGGTTCAGACTTTGTGGAAGAGGGGAAGAAAGCCGGGGACTGGCTGGTCCAGGATTCGGCTGCGGCGGAGGGGCCGGTGAACATCGTGGAGCTGCAGGGGACCACGGGAGCGGCCCCGGCCATCGACCGCAAGGAAGGATTCGAAGCGGCCATCACCGCCGACCCCGACCTCACGATTGTGCAGTCCCAGACCGGCGACTTTACGCGCAGCGGCGGAAAGCAGGTCATGGAGGCGTTCCTCAAGAACACACCTGACATCGACGTCGTCTATGCCCACAACGACGACATGGGCCTTGGCGCCATCGAAGCGATCGAAGCAGCAGGAAAAGTACCCGGAGTGGACATCAAGATCATCACAGTGGACGCGGTGAAGGACGGAATGACTGCCCTTTCGGAGGGAAAGATCAACTACATCGTGGAGTGCAATCCGCTGTTGGGTGAGCAGTTAATGGAGCTGGCGGAGAAGGTTGTGGCCGGTGAGGAAGTGCCCGCGCGGGTCGTGACGGAGGAGACGGCATTCACGCCCGAACAGGCCAAGGAAGTCCTCGCCACCCGCGAATACTAGGGCATGTAAACCGGGGTGCGGCGGGCCGGCCCCGCCGCACCCCCGTACAGAAAAGACGCAAACATGACCGAGATCCTTCCAGTGGTGGAGATGCACGGAATTTCCATTGAGTTCCCCGGGGTAAAAGCCCTGGACAGCGTGGACTTCAGGCTCTTTCCCGGCGAGGTGCATGCCCTCATGGGGGAAAACGGCGCAGGAAAATCAACACTCATCAAGGCACTGACCGGCGTCTATCCCATTGACAGGGGCACGATCACCGTCCTGGGCGCAAGCCACGTATTCACCACCCCTGCGGAAGCACAAAATGCCGGAATCAGCACCGTCTACCAGGAAGTGAATCTCTGCCCCAACCTGTCGGTGGGAGAAAACATCCTCCTGGGAAGAGAACCGCGGAGGCTCGGGGGCATCCACTGGAAAGAAGTCCGCAGAAGGGCCCGCGAGGTCCTCGAGCAGCTCCAGCTGGGACACATTGACCCCGGCTCCATCCTCTCCGGCCACTCCATCGCCCTCCAGCAACTGATTGCCATCGCCCGGTCCGTCCAGATTGACGCGAGGGTTCTCATCCTGGACGAGCCCACGTCCAGCCTGGATGCAGACGAGGTGCAGCAGCTGTTTTCCGTGATCCGCACGCTTCGGAGCAGGGGTGTGGCCATCCTGTTCGTTTCGCATTTCCTGGAACAGGTCTATGAGATTTCCGACCGTATGACCGTCCTCCGCAATGGAAAACTTGTCGGGGAATACCTGACCCGGGACCTGCCGCGCATGGACCTCATTGCCAAGATGATCGGCAAGGATCTGGAAGTCCTTGACGAGCTCGACCGGGCCGAAGCGGTTCGCCAGCCTGAACAGGCAGCCTTGACTCCGTTTCTTCAGGTGGAGGATTTCGGCCGGAAGGGGTCGGTCGGCAATATCAACTTTGCCATCGAGCCTGGGCAGATCCTTGGGCTTGCCGGCTTGCTGGGATCAGGACGCACGGAAACTGCACGGCTTCTTTTCGGCGCCGACCGGGCGGATCGGGGGACCTTGCTGCTGGACGGCGTCCGCCGCACCCTGCGTAGTCCGCGGGCGGCCATCAGCCGGGGGATCGGGTTCTCTTCGGAGAACCGCAAGGAGGAAGGACTGGTCAGTGACCTCTCGGTTCAAGACAACCTTGTGCTGGCGATGCAGGCGAGCAAGGGATGGCTGCGGAAGATCCCGCGCCATATCCAGGATCAGCTCACGGCGAAGTTTATCGAAGCCCTGGATATCCGTCCCGCGAACAAAGAGGCCCTGGTGCGGAACCTCAGCGGCGGGAACCAGCAAAAAGTGCTGCTTGCCCGGTGGCTGATCACTCAACCGAAGCTGCTGATCCTGGACGAGCCGACGCGCGGCATCGATATTGGAGCGAAAACACAGATCCAGGTCCTCATCAGCAGCCTCGCTGCCGAGGGCATGGCCATCATCTTTATTTCCGCCGAGCTGGAGGAGGTCCTTCGCCTCAGCGACCATATTGCGGTTCTCCGGGACCGTGAGATGGTGGCGGCCCTGCCCAACCACGGAGCCACCATGGAAGACGTCATGACAATCATTGCAGGGGTCAGAGCATGAACGCCGTCTTCCGGCACCGCCTCACCTGGCCGGCCCTTGCCCTACTCCTGCTGCTGCTTCTGAACCAGGTGTTCCGGGCTGATTTTCTCTCCGTCCGGGTTCAGGACGGCCACCTGTACGGGAGCCTGATCGATATTCTCCGCAACGGAGCACCCACCATCCTGATCGCGCTGGGCATGACGCTGGTCATCGCGTCGCGGGGGATTGACCTTTCCGTGGGCGCCATCGCCGCCATTGCAGGCGCTGTCTCGTGTACGTATATCTACAACTCGCCCGATCCCGGCTCGGTTGAAACGGCAATGACAGGGGTGGTCATTGCTGTGGGTGCCGGCCTCGCCTTGGGGGCCTGGAACGGCTTCCTGGTGTCCGTGATCGGAATTCAGCCGATCATTGCCACACTGGTCCTCATGACAGCGGGGCGCGGACTGGCTCAGCTCATCACCGACGGTCAGATCATTTCCGTTTCCAATGAGCCCTACCGCGCTATCGGTGCCGGGTTCTTTCTGACCCTCCCCATTTCGATCCTCATCGCGGCCGCCGCCTTTGCAGCAGCCGGGCTGCTTACCCGGCGGACCGCCCTGGGGACTCTCATTGAAGCCGTGGGGGTCAACCCGGTGGCCAGCCGCCTGGCCGGCCTCAACGCCCGAAGCCTTACCTGGACCGTGTACATTTTCAGCGGCTTTTGCGCCGCTGTGGCCGGGTTGATGATCAGTTCCAATGTCACGGCGGCCGACGCCAACAATGCGGCACTTTTTATTGAAATGGATGCGATTCTTGCGGTCGTTATCGGAGGCACGTCACTGGCCGGCGGTCGTTACAGCCTGGTGGGAACACTCATTGGCGCCCTGATTATCCAAACGCTTACGACAACTGTTTACACCTTGGGAATTCCGCCCGAGGTGACGCTGGTCTTCAAGGCGCTGGTCGTCATCATTGTCTGCCTGCTGCAATCGCCCAAAGCGCGGACACTGCTCCGGCAGCGCAAACGCCCCGCTGCCAAAACCCGCGAAACGAGGGTAGCCGTCTGATGTCAGTCCTCACCAGCCCCCAGGTGCCAGCAACGCGTAACCGAGTCAGCCGTCTGCAGGGAAAGGCGAAGTATGCTCCGACCCTGGCCACGATCGGATTATTCCTGGCCATGTTCGCCGCAGGCGCCGTCATGTACCCGGGATTCCTCTCCGGGCAGGTATTCCTTAATCTCCTGATCGACAACACTTTCCTCATCGTGCTGGCGGTTGGGATGACCTTCGTCATCCTGACCGGTGGTATCGACCTGTCCGTCGGGTCCGTCGTCGCCCTGTCCATGATGATCGCCGCCGCACTCCTGCAGGTGGGCTGGAATCCCTTCGCGGTCATTGCCGTCGTCCTGCTGACGGGTGCCGTTTTCGGGCTGCTCATGGGCCTGGTGATCCAGGTTTTCGAAATCCAGCCCTTCATTGTCACTCTTGCCGGGCTCTTCCTCGCCAGGGGCCTCTGCTACGTCATCAGCCTCAACTCGATCACCGTCACGGATCCGTTTTTCACGTCAATGGCGCAGGCCCGTATCCGGCTGCCGGGCGACCTGTTTGTCTCGCCCGGCGTTATCATCGCCCTGCTCGTCGTCGCAGCCGCGGTGTACATGCTGCACAGGACGCGCTTCGGCAGGACCGTTTACGCGGTTGGCGGGGGAGAAGCCTCTGCCGTGCTGATGGGACTGGCGGTTCCCCGGACCAAAGTACTCGTGTACACCATCAGCGGCGTCTGCTCGGCAATCGCCGGAGTCCTGTTCTCCTTCTACAGCCTGTCGGGCTACAGCCTGGCAGCCCAGGGGATGGAACTGGACGCCATCGCGGCAGTGGTGGTGGGCGGAACGCTCCTGAGTGGAGGCTACGGGTACGTCATCGGGTCCCTGGCCGGTGTCCTTGTCCTCGGCGTCGTGCAGACTTTCATCTCCTACGAGGGAACACTGAGCTCCTGGTGGACCCGCATTGCCATCGGGGTTCTGCTGCTGGTCTTTATCCTGCTGCAGAAGCTCTTCTCCCGGAAAGTGAAGCTCACCTAGCGCATGCCGCCGGCCGCAGCGCATGCCGGCTTCCGACCGCAGGGCCGGGTTAGTATGTCGTTCCGCGTCATAAGTAGCGCATGCGGCCATCCGGTGCCAGCATGTGGGGATGTCCTCGAACCCCGCCACCACGGCTCCCACAGGTCCCCGCACCGCCGAGGAGCGCAGCGCCCGCGTCGCCGTCACCGTCTTTCCCCTGCTGATCCTTGCCGGGGGAGCAGCGGCCCTGTTTTTCCCGGAGCCGTTCACCGCTGCGGGACTGTCCACCTATATCAACCCCGGCCTGATGCTGATCATGTTCGGCATGGGCCTGACCCTGACGATGCCGGACTTCGCCTTGGTTATCCGGCAGCCGCTGCCGGTGCTGCTCGGCGTCGTCGCGCAGTACATGATCATGCCGTTGATCGGCGTCGCCGTGGCCTGGGCCCTGCAGCTAAGCCCCGAACTGGCCGCCGGCGTGATTCTCGTGGGCTGCGCGCCGGGCGGAACGGCCTCCAACGTGGTCACCTACCTGGCACGGGGAAACCTGGCGCTCTCCGTTGCGATGACCTCGGTGTCCACCCTGCTTGCGCCCATCTTCACACCGCTGCTCGCACTGTGGCTGGCCAACCGCTACATGTCCGTCGACGCCGGCTCCATGGCGATGTCCATTGTCCAGATTGTGCTGATTCCCGTAGTACTGGGGCTGGTGATCCGCTACCTGATTCCGAAACTGGTGGACCGGGTGCTGCCGGTGCTGCCGTGGGTTTCGGTTATTGCGATCACCTTTGTGGTTATTGCCGTGGTGTCCGGAAGCGCGGAGGCCATCTTCACTGCCGGCTGGCTGATCCTGCTGGCCGTGGTGCTGCACAACGGTCTGGGCCTGGGCCTGGGATACGGCGCGGCCAAACTCTTCCGGCAGCCTATTCCTGCGCGGCGCACCATGGCGATTGAAGTCGGCATGCAAAACTCGGGTCTGGCCGCCGGTTTGGCGCGGGACTATTTCACTCCGGAGGCGGCCCTGCCCGCCGCAGTGTTCTCGGTGTGGCACAACGTCTCCGGCGCCCTGATGGCAGCCTTTTGGCGCCGCCGGCCCACGAACTAGCATCGGCAGGCCAAGACAGGTCTTGTTTTGGGAGCAGGGGAAAGGGATGTCATGCGGAACGTGTACGTTGTCGCCCATACCGAAGCGACCCACCACGTCGAGCAAATTGTTGGGGGCTGGTATGACTCCGCGCTGACAGCCAAGGGCGTCAGCGACGCCGGGCGGGTCGCCTCGGCGCTGGGCGCACTGATACCCGGCGGGAGGCCCGCTTCGCTCACCAGTTCGGATCTGCTGCGGACCCGCCAGACGGCAGGACCCATTGCCGAACGGCTGGGGGTGGAAGTGCTCACGGATCCGGATCTGCGTGAGCAGTCCTACGGAGCCGCCGAGGGGACGCCGGTCGGATCCACGCCGTATGTTCCGCCGCCTGTTGTCAGGGACCGGATGCACCACCGTGACGGAAATGAGGGGTCGGAGACGAGGTATGAGTGGGCGGCACGTTCCTATGCGGCCCTGCACAGGGTTCTTGCACGCGGGCCGGAGGATGCAGTGGTTGTCACCCACGGCGGTACGGCAACCTATCTCATTGCGGCCTGGATCGGGCTTCCCCTCGAAGCAGCCGGCTACGTGAAGTTCGCCGTTTCCCCCGGCGGAATCACTCATCTGCGGGAGGACGACTTCTTCCATGACCGGCAGGTAGCGGCCCTGAACATGGTGGATCATCTGGCTCCGGTAGCGCAGCCCCTCGTACACGGGCTGCCGGGATGAGGGCCGCCGATTTCTGCATCGGCATTGTTCCGGAGGCTTATTCCGCGCTGTGAAGCCGCCCCGCTCGCGTACCGGACATTTCATGGGTTCAGGACCCTTTCGTGGGTGATGGTTCTTTTCAGGGAGGGGTGGCCCGGCTTGGGTACGGGAGCGTCGGTTCGCGCTGGTTTCGGTGGCGGGTTTCGGCCCGCAGTCCGAGGTAGGTGCCGGTGATGATGAGTGCGGCGCCGAGGAGCCCCAGGAGGGCGAGGGTGTCCTGTCCGAGGGTGAGTCCGATGAGGACGACCCAGATGGGTTCGGTGCCCATGAGGAGGCTGGCTCGTGAAGCAGAGGTCTGCTGGATGGCCCAGGTTTGGACGAGGAAAGCGAAGACGCTGCAGGCCAGGCCCAGGTAGAGGACGCCGAGCCACTGTGCCGGGTTGAAGGTTCTGATGGCGGTAAGGACGCCGGCATGGTCCGCGGCGGTGTAGACGACGGCGCAAACGGCGCTTTGCACCAGAGTCAGAGTCAGCGGGCTGTAGTTCCGTCCCCGGGTAAGGCTGGAGACGGCGGTGACGTGGATTGCACGGACGATCGCGGCGGCGAGCATCAGAGTGTCGCCGGGAGTCGGGGTAGCGAGCCCGTCCTCGGAAACGAGCAGACACACACCGACGACGGCGATCACTCCGGCGCCCAGCACCATGCGCGGTAGCCTCACCCGGAAGGCGATGCTCTCGGCGACCGGGGTGAAAACGACGACGAGACTGATGATCAAGCCGGCATTCGTGGCACTGGTGCCGGCGATCCCGTGAGTTTCCAGAATCAGTACGGCCGCCTGGGTGAGGCCGAGTACGACGCCGACGGCACTCTCACGCAGTCCCACCTTGCGCCGGTTCCATATGAGCGCGATGACGACCAGCGCAGCGGTGGTGATGAGGAACCGCAGGGAAAGAATTACGGTGACGCCGACCGTGTCGGTGAGAATTTTCGCTGCCAGGTAGCTGCTGCCCCACACCACGGCGACCAGCAGGAGAAGGACATCGACGCGTCGTGCAACGAGTCCGGAGAGGAAATGACCGTGACAGCCCTGTCGTAAACGCCGGGAGAAGGAGTTCGGTGAGGTTAGGGGTGAAAGGAATGATGGCACTTTTCGAGTGTGGCCGGTCCTTATCAATTAGACGAGAGGGCAGTTGCTGAACTGAGGGTTTAGCATTCACTTATGGATGTACATCAATTGCGGCTGCTCAGGGAATTGGGCGAACGCGGGAGTCTGGCTGCCGTGGCACGGGCATTCCATGTTTCACCGTCTGCTGTGTCCCAGCAGCTCACCGCGTTGCAGCGCCGGGTCGAGGTTCCCCTGACAGAACGCCGAGGTAGAAACCTGGTCCTCACCGGTGCCGGGCAGGCATTGGCCGAAGCGGCCGTCCAGATCAGCGTCGCCATGAGCTCCGCGGAGC
Source organism: Arthrobacter sp. Z1-15 (assembly GCF_054792395.1). Taxonomy (NCBI): domain Bacteria; kingdom Bacillati; phylum Actinomycetota; class Actinomycetes; order Micrococcales; family Micrococcaceae; genus Arthrobacter; species Arthrobacter sp. Z1-15. Next base: position 1,705,380 of record NZ_CP096454.1, read on the forward strand.
AGGCCGTGAGCCGGTACGTGCAGGACCCCACCGCGACAGTGAAGATCTGCGCATTCAACAGCGCGGCCCTGACCTACTTCGGCCCACTTCTGGGCGACCTTGCCGGCGAGGGGAATCCACGCCTTGTGTGTCACGACCGGGACGTAGGGCAAGATGCCTTTCCCGCCCTCGCAGCTGACTATGACCTGGTGATCGCTCACCGCCTCGAGCACAGCGCGCCCTGGCCGTCGTCCCTGACTGTGCTGCCCCTGGTGCGTGAACCCTTGGATGTTGCCATGTCGGATCAGCATCCTCTGGCCGGTCAGTCCACCGTCGGTGTCGGGGAGCTTATCGCTGAGGAATGGGTGTCTGTTCAGGATGGATTTCCATTGGTATCAGCTCTGCACAGCATCGCCGTGCACGCAGGGAAACCCCTGAACATCACGCATCGGATCAACGAGTTCTTCGTTGCCGCAGCGATTATCGCGAACAGTTCCGCCGTCGCGCTCATGCCCCGCTACACCGCAGCACCCCAACCCGGCAGCGGCATAGTCCTCAAACCACTCCGCGATGTACACCTCAGCAGACACGTCAACATCCTCTGCCGCCCCGAAAGCCTGCACCGGACAGCCGTTCAAAACGTCGTCAGGGCTCTCCGGAACCTCGCCGCATCCACTCACTCGGACGGCAAAGACGCAGAAGGAGCCGTCTGAATCTAAACGCTGGGTCACCTAGACCTGGCAGGAATCACCGCGGGCAGGGGCTTAAGCGTAGGCACAAGCAGAAAGGGCGGCGGCCTCAACCGGCGACGGCGGATTCACGGCATAACTGCGCGGAGCGGACGCTGCTCCCGGCGGTTAGCCCCTGCGGACGGCGGCGGGTACCGTCCGCGCATCCGGGCCGCTAGGGTGATGCTTCCGAGCCCATCGAGGAAAGCGGACAGCCGTGGTTTCCAAGACGATTGTGATTACCGGCGCGAGTGACGGGATTGGGGCGGCCGCGGCCCGGCAGCTGGCCGGGGACGGCCACCAGGTGCTCGTGGTGGGCCGCTCACCGGAACGAACCGCCGCCGTGGCAGCAGAGACCGGCGGACACTACATCCTCGCCGACTTCGCAGATCTGAACAGCGTCCGGAATCTCGCCTCGGAAATCCTGCAGCGGTTCCCCCGCATAGACGTGCTGGCCAACAACGCCGGCGCCGTCTTCGGCAGGGAGCGGCAGGTGACCGGCGACGGGCATGAGATGACCTTCCAGGTGAACTACCTCGCACCGTTCCTGCTGACGCGGCTGCTCACCGACCGGCTGCTGGAATCCAGGGGAACGGTGATCAACACCTCCAGTTCCGCGAACCTGATGGCGCGGGTGGACCTGGAGGATCTGGAACAGCAGAAAAACTACCGGCCCTTCCGTGCCTACGCGTCCACCAAACTTGAACAGATCCTGTTCACAGAGGAGTTTGACCGCCGCTACCGCTCGCACGGAGCAACCTCCACGGCCTTCCACCCCGGTTTAGTGGGCTCCAGCTTCCTCAACGGGCAGGGTGCCCTGCTGCGCGCCGTCTTCCGTTCGCCACTGCGGCGGGTGGTCCCGACGCCGGAGACTGGCGCCCGCACGCTCGTTTACCTCGCCGAGGGAACTCCCGGAGAAGACTACGAAACAGGCAGGTATTACCGGCGCAACAAGGTGGCCCGCGCCAACCGCCAGGCCAGTAACGGGGTCCTCGCACTGCAGCTGTGGAGGCGGAGTGTGGCCATGCTGGATCGCTGACCGCACTTCGGATGTCAGCGTCCCTAGCTGGAAGCCAGCCGCCGGGCGGAATTTTCGTCCAGGATCAGATCCGTCACCAGTCCGGCACGCAGCGCTCCCAGGAGACTGGTGGTTTTGGCTTCTCCGGCAACCACGCAGATTCGCCGCGGCACCTGGCGGAGCACGTCCAGGTCCGGGCCGGTGCTGCGGTCGTTGAGCCGGATGCCGTCCCAGGTGCCGTCCGCCCGGTAGAACATGGTCGCGACGTCACCCACGACTTCTTCGGCCAGCAGGTCGTCCAGATCCTCATCGTCCAGGTAAGCCCCGTTGTAGACGTGGCTGGGGATGCCGGCCTCCATGGAACCTACACCGAAGATGGCGGTGTTCATCCGTGCCTGCAGGTCAAGGACGCGCTTGACCGGCCGTTCCCGCCACATCGCCTCCTTGGTCTCCGTATGGTCGAAAAAGGCCGGCACGGGAAACTGCACCACGCGCGCACCGTACGCGTGGCCGAACCGCTGCAGGATTTCGCTGGCGTAGGTGATGCCGGAGGTCCGGAAGTTGCCGGCCCCGTTCATCTGCACAATTGTGCTGTCATGCGTGTTCTTCACGGAGAGGTGCTGGCTGACCGCGGTCAGCGTGGAACCCCATGCGACACCGACGATTGCGTCGGAATCGATCAGGGGATTGATGAGGTGGGCAGCCTGCACGGCCACGCGCTGCAGGATCTGGGCGGGGGATACTCCCTCGGCCACGGGAACCACCTTGGCATGGATGCCGAAACGGGTGCTGATCTCCCTTTCCAGGGCAGGTGCCCGGTCGGCGGCGCTCTTGATCCTGATCTCCACCAGCCCGCTGCTGCGCGCATGCGACAGCAGCCGTGAGACCGTGGAGCGGGAGATCCGCAGTTCCCGGGCAATGGCTTCCATGGTCAGGTTCTGCAGGTAGTACATCTGCGCGGCCCGAAGCGCGTCCCTGGTCCGGGTTTCAGATTCTGCCCGGACGGTACCTTCACCGGGTTGCTTCCCGGGCCGCGAACTGACACCAATGTTCACTTTTGCTCCGCCGAAACCGCTGTGTTGGTCATGCATCCATTATGCCAGCGTGCACGTTTGTGCATCCGCTCGATCCGCGGGGCTCCCGGCTTCGAACATTGAGGGATATGGCAAAGCCGCCACAGAAGCGTTTGGAGATAGTCGTGGACAATTCCGTGAACCCCAATAAGGGAAAAACCGCCGCCCGCCCGGTGGTTCAGCAGCTGAAGGACCGCCCCCGGGCCTCGGTGCTGATCGTTGGCGGCGGCATTAACGGCGTCGGTACCTTCCGGGACCTGTCGCTGCAGGGCGTGGACGTTGTCCTCGTCGAGCGTGGAGATTACTGCCAGGGGGCATCCGGTGCCTCCTCCCACATGATCCACGGCGGCATCCGCTACCTGGAAAACGGCGAGTTCCGCCTGGTGCACGAGTCCGTCGTCGAGCGCAACGCGCTGCTCCGCCTCGCACCGCACTACGTGAAGCCGCTGCAGACCACCATCCCGATCACCAGCACCTTCGCCGGCATCACGGCTGCGCCCATGCGCTTCCTGACGCACAAGCAGGGCAAGCCGAACGAGCGCGGCGCCCTGCTCATCAAGGCCGGCCTGATGATGTACGACTTCTTCTCCCGCGGCGGCCGCGTTGCCCCGAAGCACAACTTTGTGGGCAAGAAGAAGTCCCTGCAGGAACTGCCCAAGCTGCGTCCTGACGTAAAGTACACCGCCACCTACTTCGACGCTTCCGTCCACAACCCGGAGCGCCTGACCCTGGATGTGCTGCGCGACGGCCTCGAGGCCAACCCGCAGTCCCGCGCCAGCAACTACGTTTCGGCCGTGGGCACCACCGACGCCGGGACGATGCTGCGCGACGAGCTGACCGGCGAAGAATTCGTGTTCGACGCCGACGTCGTCATCAACGCCACCGGCGCCTGGGTTGACGAGACCAACGATTCCTTCGGTAAGCGCACCTCCTTCATGGGCGGCACCAAGGGTTCGCACATCGTCCTGGACCACCCGGAGCTGCTTGAGGCCTGCGCCGGCCGCGAGCTGTTCTTCGAGCACACCGACGGCCGCATCGTCCTCATCTACCCGATGGGCGACCGCGTGCTGGTGGGCACCACCGACATCGACGCCGACATCAACGAGGCCTCGGTCTGCACCGACGACGAGATCGAGTACTTCTTCGAACTCGTTGCCCACGTGTTCCCGACCATCGACGTACGCCGCGACCACATCGTGTACACGTTCTCCGGCGTTCGCCCGCTGCCCAAGCATGACGACACCTCGCCCGGCTTCGTTTCCCGCGACTACCGCATCGAGAAGCGCGTGGATAGCCGCGGCGGCAAGAATGTCACCACGCTGTCCCTGGTGGGCGGCAAGTGGACCACGTTCCGTGCCCTCTCCGAGACGCTGGCCTCCGACGCGATGACGGCTTTGGGCATGCCCCGGAAGACGACGACGTCGGAGCTTCAGATCGGCGGCGGCAAGGACTTCCCGCGCACCGAGGCCGAGGAACGCCTCTGGGTCAACCGCACCGCCAACGAGGTTGCCGACCGCGACCGCGTCCGCGTGCTGCTGACCCGCTACGGCACCCGCGCCACCGATGTGCTGGAGTTCCTGGCCCAGGGTGGAGACCAGCTGCTGGCCTCCACCAACGAGATCAGCACCCGTGAACTGACCTACATGGTGGAAAACGAGCAGATCACCCGTCTGGCCGACGTCCTGATCCGCCGCACCTCGCTGGCCTTCCGCGGTCTGGTCACGGAGGCCATGCTCAACGAAATGGCTGAACTGCTCGCTCCGCAGCTTGGCTGGGACGAGGCGGAAACCCGCCGCCAGGTCGAGTCCGCACGCGACCTGCTGGTCACCATGCACGGCATGAAGATCGCCGCTGCGGTCTAGCAGGGAGCTTCCGGGTACCGGCCGCGCCGGCCGGTACCTATAAGGAAACAGTGGAAGTGGGCGGGCACCGGGAACGGTGGCCGCCCACTTCTGTTTTTGGTGTTAGCGCGTACCCGTCGTGAACGGCAGCACCAGCCGGGACGGATGGGCGGCGTCGCGGTAGATCTTGTGCGTGACGGGCCGGCCGACCGGAAGGTGGAAGGCATCGGGCGGCAGCAGCGCGTTGTGCTCGTCTGCCAGCGGCTCGGCGTTGGACAGTTCCACGGTCAGCCGGTGTCCCGGCCGGAACGTGTTGGCGAACGGATACAGGCGCACCACGTACTCCTCAATCCGGCCCGGCTCCACTGGAATGGCACGGGTGTGCGGGTGCACGGGACTGCCTTCCGTGCTCCGTTCGTCGTCGAGCTCGCGGTGCGAGGCCTTGAGATAGCCGCTGGTGATGAGCTGCCGCTTACCGGTGGGGGCGTAGTCCCACAGGCGCAGGATGAAGTTCGTGTCCGGCTGGTCGATCTCGGCGAAAAGGTGCGCCGCGCCGGAACCGATCAGCTCGGTGTCCTCCTCAAACACGTCAGTGCTCCAGGAGAGGACCTCCACCTTGTCCGTCACCGTGAGCGGAGCCTGGTAGAAGCCGTCCGGAGCAGCATGCCGGACGCCCATCCGCTCAGGGTCGGCGCTGAGTTTGCCGCGCGGACGCAGATACAGCGGCTGGTACTCGACCTCTTTCGGCGGCCAGGTCTCGCCGGTGACGTGCTGCCGCGAACCTTCCACAAACACACTGACGGCGGGCTCGTCCATCACGCCGTTGTCGATGCCCTTGATCCAGTAGTCGTACCACCGGAACATCTTGTCGTGCTCTTCGATGAACGGCCGCGACTGCATGGGCGGGTAGGGCCCGATGTCGAGCTTCCGCGGACCCTTGAGGGAGTCGAACAGTTCAATCGTGCCGTCCATTGTCCAGCCGCGGCCCTGGTCGATCTGCAGATACACCGGGATGTTGATGTTCGGCGCCAGCGTGATCGGGTTGCGCTCCTCGTACCAGTCGCCGTCGAGCTCGTTCATGACGATGTCGAACCAGGCCTCATGGTTCTTCGGATAGTTCAGCACGTGCACCAGGTTCGGCCAGGCGGCGACGTCGGGATCCGCCAGGCGCTTGGCCACCAGCTCCTGCAGTTCACCGGGGGAGTACTTCTCGATCATCCGCGACTTGACGTTGTCCGTGAAGGCCCAGCCGGAGTCCCCGCCGCGGCCCTCGCGGGCGGCCCGCGGCATGAACCACATGACGCCGCCGTGGTAGGTGGTTTCGTAGAAGTCATAGTGACCGCCGCTGACAAAGATGGCCTTCAGGTGCGGCGGACGCTCCGCGGCGGCCAGGACCTGCATGGAGCCGAAGTAGGAGATGCCCACCATGCCGACGTTGCCGTCGCACCAGGGCTGGGCGGCCACCCATTCAATGAAGTCGTAGGCGTCCTCGCCCAGGGAAACCCCGCCGGCGTTGTAGTTGCCGATGTGTTCGCCGCCGGAGTGCCCCGAACCGCGCAGGTCGCCGATGACGTGGACGTAGTCCTCCTCCACGATGCGGGCGATGTCGCCCGCTTCGATGCACCCGTCCCACATCGGGCTGGGCCTGCGCTGCGCAGGCATGGTGAGCGCAAGCGCCTGCAGTTCCTTGCCGTAGGGACTCAGTGCGACGAGCGCGGGCCGCGGCTTCTCATCCGGCGCCGAGTAGGCATCGGCGGCGAGCTCGACGCCGTCCCGCATCGGAACCCGGAGGTCCTTGCGGACCGCGATCGGTGAGCCGCCGGCGTCGGTTGTCTGGTAACTGGCCATCTTCGGGAAAGCTCCTTGCATCAGGACAAAAGGTTCAACTGGGTGCGGTAGCCGTCCAGCGTGGTGAAAAACGGTGACGGCTCGAGTGTGGGGTCCGAGGTGTAGCCGAGGTCGGCGGCCACCCGGGAGAACGGAAAGTAGACGGAGTCCGCGTCTTCCGGGGCGTCCTGCAGTCCGGCGTCGGCCATGCTGCTGCGGATGCGTGCCTCAAGGTCCAGGCTTTCCTGCAGCGCCCGCCGGGCCTGCGCTTGGTCCAGTTCGACGCCGTTGGGCTCGCCGTCCGCGCCGCGGTAGGGGTGGCCCAGGTACAGGCGCCGCGGCCGGACCTCATCGTGCAGGTATTCAAGGCTGGCCCGGTAGGCGTCCGGATCCGTATAGCCGGGGAAGCGGTTGGCTGCTCCGTGGATCTGCACGGCATCACCGGTGAAAACCGCGCCCTGCCCGTCGAGCACATAGGCCACGGATCCCGGCGTGTGGCCGGGAACGTGGTGAACGGAGACGGTCACGTTCCCGCCGAGGGAGAGGGTTTCCCCGCCCTGCAGCAGCACTGCCGGTTCCATCTCGCCGGAGATCACGGCCTGCGCCGTCCTCGCCTGTTCTTCGGCTCCGCCCGGATCCTTGAGGTAGCGGCTGCGGCCGTTCACATAGTCCTCGACGTGTGCCTGCCGGGAACGCAGCAGGGGTGCGTCCGCGGCGTGAATGACCACCTTCGCTTTGCCTCCGGTGAGCTCCCACAAGGCTTTGGCGCCGCCGAGGTGGTCAATGTGGCCGTGTGTCAGCAGGACCCAACGGACCTCCTCAATGCTTCGTCCGAGCGCTTCGAGGGCCGGGATCAGGCCCTCCGCCGGGGAGGACGCAATTCCGGTGTCCACGATTGCCGGCTCCGGTGCGTCAATGAAGTAGCTGTACAGGCCGAACCGTCCCCAGGGTGAGAACAGCGGATGAACGGCGGCACCGGTCATGAGGCGCGGTCCTCCCAGGCGGGGGCGGTGCCGGCCAGGAACTCTCCCGTTTCCCGGAAGGCCTGATAGAACTCCGGAAGCCAGGAGAAGTTGGCCGCGAATCCGTGGTTTGCCCCTGCGTAGCGGCTCACCCTAGTCTCCACGCCTGCTTCCTGCAGGCGTTTCCCGTACAGCTCACCCTCGTCGCGCAGCGGATCGTGTTCGGCGGTGATGACCAGGGCCGGCGGCAGGCCGGTCAGGTCTTCGCGCTTGATGGGGGAGACCAGCGGATCCGCCGGATCCGCTCCGCTGTTGAGGTAGAACGCGTTGAAGGGTGCCAGCCCGGCGGTTTCCAGGCCGTAGCCCTCGGCGTTCTCCCGCAGGGAGGGATAGCGGTCGACGTCGAAGTCCAGGTCCAGCGACGGGTAGAAGAGGATCTGGTGCGTGACGGCGTCGGACCCGTCATCGTGCGCCATGGCCGCGACCGCCGCAGCGTAGGTCCCGCCGGAGCTGTCACCGACAACGGCGAGGGCGGAGCCGTTCCACGCCAGTTCGCTGCCGTGCTCGGCCGCCCAGCGGACCACGCCGTAGCAGTCTGAAAGGCCGGCCGGGAAGGCAGCCTCAGGCGCGAGCCGGTAGCCCACGGAGATGACCTTGTGGCCGGTCTCCCTGGCCAGGGAACGTGCCACGTGGTCGTGGGTGTCGAGGCTGCCCAGGAAGAACGCGCCGCCGTGGAAATAGACGATCACGCCGTAGGACTCCGCCTCTGCCGGGGTGTAAATCCGCACCGGTACCTCGCCCGCCGATGTGGAAACGGCGGTGTCCTCCACCGTGTGCAGCGGAAGCCGCTCCTCGAGCGGGGGAACCTGTGCAGCCTCGCCCGCACGCATGGCCTGCGGGTCGAGCGGGGAGCCGTCGGGGGCAGGAATAGTGCTGAGAATCTTGGCAATTTCGGGGTGAATCGTCATGGCATGTCCTTGCGGTGTTGCTGGGTTGCTGCGGGCGCGGGTACTGGCCGGCTAGTTGGCCGGGGTTTGCTCGGGGAAGGCATTTTCTGCAGATTCCGGCGTCCAGCCCTGGCGGGAGAGCCGCTGCAGTTCGTCGGTGACCGGCTTGCGGGTGGCCTGGAAGAGAGCCAGGGCCTCGGGGACGGAGCCGGCCTCCATCAGGGCGTCGGCGAGTGCGCCGGCATCCTGGATGGCGGAGTTGGCGCCCTGGCCCTGGTGGTGCAGCATGGCGTGCGCCGAGTCGCCCAGCAGAGTGACGGAATCTGTATGCCACAGGTTCAGAGGCTCGATGTCGTACACCGAACGGCTGGTCACCTTGCTGATGTCCAGCGTGCGGGCAACGTTCACCACCCGCTCGTCGAAGCCCTCAAGGAGCGAGACGAGGTAATCATTGGTGATGACCGGCGCCCAGGTGTCGTCCTCGGAACGGGCAGTGATGTCGTAAGAGACTTCGTTGCGGTGCCGCAGCGGCAGGTTGTAGGCGACCGTGCCGTTCTGGGCGACAAAGAAACGGGGGTTGTCATCGGTGACCAGGTCAAAGGCGTCGTCCATGGAGATCACGGTGCGGTACGCATGCTCGCCGGCGAAGACCGGAGCCTTGTCGCTGAACAGCTGCTGGCGGACCAAGGAGCGGATGCCGTCGGCGCCGATGACCAGGTCCGCGGTGACGGTTTCGCCGTTCTCAAAGGTGAGCGTCGACGTCGTGCCCTCATCCGCAATGCCGGTGAGCTTGTAGCCCACGTGCACCATTTCGGCCGGAAGGGCGCCGAAGAGCGCTTCGATGAAGTCGCCGCGGTGAATGATGCGCGTGTGGTTTGTCTGGGCATACCCGTGCAGCATCGGCCATTCCTCCTGGACGATTACATGTCCGCCGTCGGCGGTAATAATCTCAAGGTGCTCGCTCGGCGAGCTGACGGCCGCGACTGCGTCGAAGATGCCCCACTGGCGGAAGAGTTCAACGGTGGTCGGGCGCAGGCCGATGCCGGCACCGACCTGGCCGAAGGCCGGCGCCTGCTCATAGACATGGACGTTTTCCGCGCCGATGCTCTTCAGGGCAATGGCTGCGGCGGCTCCGCCGTATCCGCCGCCGATGATGGCGATGTGCAGGTCCTTGAATTCGGAAATCTTCATGGCTTTCGCTTTCTGTATGCGGCGCGTCGCTGCGCCGTGGACAAATGGGTGTGGTCTCGACCGGTCAGACGGAGAGGGACAGGAAGGCGGCAGGATTTTCGACGAAGATGCGCTGGATCTGTGCGTCATCAATGCCGCTGCGCTGCAGGTCCGGGATCAGGGTTTCGAAAATGTAGTTCACCGTGTGGCCTTTGACGCCGGGCCAGCCCAGCGGACTGCAGTTGGCGTCCGCGGAGACGAGAAGCTGGTCGAGGAAGCCCTTTTCCACCAGGGACAGGAAGTGATCCAGGCGTTCCTTGCGGGGACGGGCCCAGAACGGCGGGTCCGGAAGCTCGGTTTCGTAGCCGAAGGTGTCAAAGCCGATGCGGCCGCCCTGGCCCATGATCCACTCGCTGGGGGTGTTCGCGGCGTTCAGCCCGTCGTCGGCATGCCCGAAAAGCACGCGGTCCAGCGGCAGCCCTTCCTCGGCGAAGATGTCGATGGCCGGCTGCGGATCAATGGCGAGGTGGGTGAGCACCGGCGCTCCGGTGACCACGGCGGCGCGCGCCGCCGCCCGGTAAATGCGTTTGTCCAGATCCGTCATCCGCCCGCCGCGGCTCACACCAACCTTGATGACGCCGGCTTTGCTGCCGGTGTTTCCGATGCCCACGGTGATTTCGGAGATAAAGACCCGTGCCAGATATTCCACGCCGGCCCGGGAGAAATGCGGCAGCGCGGTGTCTCCGCCCACAAAGCCCGTGCAGGCCACAATGTTCACGCCGGTTTTCCTGGACAGGGACTTGTAGTAGTCGATGTCGCGACCGTTGCAGATGCCGGTGGCGTCCACGAAGGTACCGCCGCCGTTCTCATGGAACCGGCGCAGCTTGGGCACCGTCTCCTCGTAGGCCTGCTCGGGCGTTTTCCACCACTGGGAGTCCAGTTCGCTGCCCGGCATCCCGTAGCCGATGTGCTCGTGGACGGCCACGAGGCCCAGTTCTTCGGCCGGGATGGTTCCCAGCACTGTGTTTACCTTCGACAACTGCTTCACCTCAAAAAGTAGAAAAGAATCCGGATCATTCGGCGCGGGCTCAGCGCACCGAGAGCAGGTCCCGGGGGTTGTCCACGAGAATGCGCCGGGCGTCCTCATCGGCTAGGCCCAGGGACGCCAGGAACGGCATGAACGTGGACAGGACGTGGCTGTACGGCAGGTCGTAGGGCGGGACGCCCTTGGCCACGCCGACCGCATTGCCGGACAGCAGGATCCGGTCCGCATAGCAGGCCGCGACCAGTTCGAGCACCAGGGCTGCGCGTTCGCGATCGGTCAGGTAGGCGCCGTCGTCGTTCAGGCCCACGTGGTCCAGGACGACGTAGGCGCCGCGGCGGGCCACCTCGACGGCGGCACCGGCTGCGTCACGGCGGTCCAGCCCGCCAACCATCACGCGGTTCGCCGGCAGCTGTTCGCTCAGCACGATGCCCAGATCGTGGGCGGCGTCGGCGCCGAACCGGATGGACACCGGGATGCCGGTGGCGGCAGCGGTGCGCGCCGCACCGCGGAACAGGCTCTCCTCCGTCGCCGTCATGCCGTTCCGGTCCGCCACACTGGCCACCAGACCGGCCGCCGCGCGGCGTTCGACGCGCGGAACCACCATGCCTTCGGTTACCTCTTTCGTGAACAGAGCGGCGAACTTCTCGGCCGGCCACGGGGTTGGCGGGTTCGTCTGCGGAGTCAGGAAATATCCGCCGAGCATTTCCTCGGGACCCATTCCCGTGGAGGCGATGATGTTTACCCCGGTGGTGCGGGAGAGCGCCTCGTAGAGCTTGAGGTCACGCCCGTGGAACATTCCGGTGCTGTCCACGATGGTCTTCCCGCCGTGGGCACGGAAATCCTTGAGCTTGGCCGCCAGGATCTCGAAAATCTCCGCCCGGTCCAAGGTGATGTCAGGGGCGTGCTCAGCGCCGGGAAGCACCGAGAGCAAAGCCTCGTGAACCGCGACCACGCCCAATTCGTCAGCCGGCACGGGTCCCAGGACGGTGTTGACTGTGGCGGTTTTCTGTGCGGCGTTGGGCGTCATTCCGGCAACGCCTGTGTCTGCGGGGTGGCTCACTGGCCCCTCCTTTTTTTGGAGCTCGATACTGCGGAGGCGGGGCTTGATGAGACTGCCGTCACTTCCGATGAAGTGCCAAGCATCACAGATTTCTTTACACGATGTCAAAGCAACTTACATTGTGTTGGGTATCCGGGCTGGCGGTCGGTCAGCTTGAGCCTGCTAACGGCCCTGACCCGCTGCGGGCCAGGACCGGCGGTGCACGGCGCCCTGTTAAGGTTGAGTCATGCCGTCGCTGAGAGAAGCCCAGAAGCAACTGACGCGCGACACGATTGTCGAGCGGGCGCTGGAGCTCTTCACCAGCAAGGGATATGCCGCCACCACCATCGATGAGATCGCCGCGGCGGCCGGCACCACCCGGGTGACGTTCTACGCCTACTACCCTTCGCGCAGGGACCTGATGAAGGATTTCATGGCGCGCGTGAATGCCGTCCTGGACCGCAGCAGCGAACCCGGGCGGCCGTCTACGGCTGCCGAGCTGGTCGACGTCGTACGGTCCGGAGAGCTGGCCGGCATCCTCGCCTGGATCGAATCCCGCGCTGAACTGTGGCCCGTGTTCCGCCCCTATCTGGATGTACTGAGCGATGCCGCCGCGGTGGATGCTGACGTCCGTTCCATGCTCGAGGCGTGGAACGAGGAGGTCATTTCGGACATGGTCCGGGGCATGGAGCTGGCTGGACGCTTCCCCGCGGAGACCCGGCATCTTCGCGGAACCCTCGCCTACAAGCAGCTGGACTACGTGGCCACGCTGTGGACCCGCCGGCGGATGGAGCCGAACCGGGAGCATGCCGTCGAGGTCCTGGCGGACAGCTGGCACCACCTGCTGTGCGGCGCCGACGGCGGAGTCTTGCCTTAGTGCACCTAGGCCAGCGCCCGGAACGGCGGCCACAGGCCGTCCAGCTGCACGCCGGCGTCGTCCTCGGAAATGCCGAGGGCGAGTGAGATCTCAGTCAGCAGGGGCTTGCGCGCCTGCCGGAGCATGTCCCGTTCCGCCTGGGAGAGCCCGGCTGCGGCATTCCTGAGCATCAGATTGCGGACCACTGCGGCGATCACCAGCGGATCGCCGGTGGCCAGTCTCTCGGTGTTGTCCTTAAACCGTCTGGACCACTGGGTATCCTCCTGCTCGGCGGGTGCCTTGAGGACCTGAAAAAGGGCCTCCAGGCCGGCGGGATCCAGCACCGGCCGCAGGCCGACGCGTTCCACCTGGTCCACAGGCACCCAGACCATCAGGTGCGAGGCCTGAACCTCCAGGACAACGCATTCCTTCTGCAGGCGGGGGTGTATCTGAAACGAGTCGACGACGGCGGGGCCATGGTGGGGATGGACCAGGATCTGGCCCTTGGAAAGTGGCAATGTGCTACCTCCGACCACACGATATCCGCAGGACGGTTCGGACCGAACGGTCATCATCTGCGGGTTTTGGTGAATCTCCATTTTACTCCGCCGGGCCCAGCGGTCACCGGTACGGAGCCCCTGAGCGCCGGGAGCAGCAGGAAAAAGTGCCGTCCGGCCCGGAGTGCAAGCCGGCAGGGCCCACTCCGCGCCCGGTTCCACGTGACCGCTTAGAGATCCATCAGGTATTGGCGGCACGCATACACGCGCTTGTACCGGCTGCGAACAGCAGCCTCGTTTTCGATGGACGAGTGCAGGAACGCTCCCTGCAGCGCAGACATGTCCGGAGGAGTTTCATAGCCATCGCGTGGATCATCAGGGTCCAGATAAACATGCAGATACCGGTAGTTTTCCCGGAAACCGGCCTGCTGGTACCAGCGGTTGGCGCTGACGGTTTCACGAGTCCAGGCGTCGAGGGTTTTCACTTCCTCCGGCATCCGGGCCAGGGCGTGCTGCAGGAGGGCTGAAGCCACGCCCAGACGGCGGCCGGAGGGATGGACAGCTATCGAATCGATGGTGGCTGCGGTGCCGGTGATTTCCACGTCAAGTAATCCGACAATCTGTCCGCCGTCCTCGGCGACAAACGCCAAATGCGGGTTGGGGAACTGCGGCTTGGATGTTTTGACGTCGTCGTAATAATCGCTGTCGAAAAAGCTGAGCAGCCGGCACAAGAGCCACTGTCGCTCATCCGCATCCTGATAATCCCGGATAGTGAACATTGTGAACCCCCGATGTGAAATTGCTCCGCCAGCGTTGGAGCCTACCGGACAGCCCCGGACCTTTCCTGACCCGGGATCGGCCGGCAGTTCCCGGAGCGGTTCGGGGAGCAGGACGTGTCACCGGACACTTAATGGTTGATAACAGGCAACTAGTTTATATAGTTGATAAAAGTCAACTACCAGCAGGAGCCAGATGTCCCCGGAAAAGCGTCCCGTACACCCCAAGCCAAAGAAGGAACGGAAGTCCAAGGCGCCCAAGCCGACGGCCTCGCCTGACAGCAGCATGACCCATAAACAGGTGCTGGAATCACTCTCCGGCCTGCTGCTCGGCATGTTCGTTTCCATCCTGGCCGGCACCGTGGTCTCCACCTCGCTGCCGCTGATCATCTCGGACCTGGACGGCAACCAGTCCGCCTACACCTGGGTTGTCACCGGCACCCTGCTGGCCACCACGGTGTCCACCCCGCTGTGGGGCAAGTTTGCCGACCTCTTCAACCGCAAGCTGCTCATTCAGCTGGCCCTGGGCATCTTTGTGCTCGGGTCGGCACTGGCCGGCTTCTCGCAGGACACCGGCACGCTCATTGTCTTCCGCGTGCTCCAGGGCCTGGGCGCCGGCGGACTGGCCGCGCTGAGCCAGATCATCATGGCGGACATCATCAGCCCGCGTGACCGCGGCAAGTACGCCGGACTGTTCGGTGCCGTGATGGCCGTGGGGACCGTCGGCGGGCCGCTGCTGGGCGGCGTCGTCACCGATGCCTTCGGCTGGCGCTGGAACTTCTTCATTGCCCTTCCGGTTGCCATCGCGGCGATCATCCTGCTGCAGCTCACGCTGCACCTGCCCAAGCACCCCAAGCGCAAGGTTCACATTGACTACCTCGGCGCTGTCCTGATTGCCGGCGGCGTCTCGCTGCTGATGATCTGGGTGACCCTGGCGGGCAACCAGTTCGGGTGGGCCTCGCTGGCTTCGTTCCTGATGGTCGCGGGCTCCGCCGTGCTGCTGATCGCCGCTGTACTGGTGGAGTTCAAGTCGCCGGAGCCGATCATTCCGCTCTCGATGTTCAAGAACAAGACCTTCACGCTCTCCGTCATCGCCAGCATTGCCGTCGGCGTGTCCATGTTCGGCACCTCGGTGTTCCTGGCGCAGTACATGCAGCTGGCCCGCGGCGCCACACCCACCGAATCCGGCCTGCTCACCATTCCGATGATGGCCGGCCTGCTGATTTCCTCGACCTACTTTGGCCGCGTCATCAGCCGCACCGGCAAGTGGAAGGCAGTCATGATTTCCGGCGCCGTCCTCACCGTGCTCGGCTCCGTCCTGCTGGGCACGCTTGCCTACGACACCAACCTCGTGCTCGTGGGCATCTACATGGCCGTTCTCGGCGCCGGCCTCGGCATGCTGATGCAGAACCTGGTGCTCGTGGTCCAGAACTCCATCGAGGTGAAAAACCTCGGCGTGGCCACCAGCGCCGTGACCTTCTTCCGCAGCCTCGGCGGCACCGTGGGCGTTTCCGTGCTGGGGTCCGTCCTGGGAACCATCGTGGCGCAGGAGATCAAGACCGGCATCACCGGGCTGGCTCCGGCTGATCAGGCCGCTGCGGCCGCCGCCCTGGGCAGCGGAAACATCCCGCAGATTTCGACGCTGCCGGACGCCGTCGCCGTCGTGGTGGAAAGCGCCTACGGCATAGGCGTGGGCTCGGTCTTCCTGTACAGCGTCCCGCTGGCCGTTGTCACCCTGCTGGCTGTCATTTTCCTGCCCAACGCTCCGCTGGGACGCCAGAACGCCGTCCAGCTGAAAAATGCCGCAGCCAAGTCGGCAGCTGCTTCGGCACCCGCTGCCCCCGGTACGGGATCCGCTGCCGGCGCGGGGAAGGCCGGAGCGCCGTCGGCCGCCGGCTCCACCGATGCTGACGACGACGCCCGCCGGAAAGAGGAGCGCACAGCCGCGGACCTCACCCTGGCGGATGTGTCCACCGGTGCGGTGGGCCTGGTGGCTCCGCTGTCCCCGGTTGAAACGCGGGGAACGGACCCGGGTCACCGGCCGTGACAGCCGACCCCGGCACCCGGAGTGGAAATGTGCCGAACGATGACCGCTCCGATGCCATCAGCGAGTTGGAAGAGACGCTCCGAAAGCTGACCGACACTGTTCGTGCCACCATGCGCGACGCCGCCAAGGGGGTCGATCCGGCACTGTCCCCGTTCGGGCTGAAGATCCTGCAGCTGCTCAAACGCGCCGGGGCCACGCACTCCGGCGTCGTGGCAGAAGCACTAATGGTGGACAAGAGCGTCATCAGCCGCTTCTCCCGGCAGCTGGAAGAACTGGGGCTCATCGAGATCCAGCCCGATCCGAAGGACGGGCGGGCCCGGCTGCTGGCGCTCACGCCGGCCGCCGAGGAGCGGGTGCGGGCCGTCCAAACCGGCATCATGCTGGATCACGACGTCCTGAACTCTTGGTCTGAAACCGAACTCCGCCAGTTTGCCGCCTACCTCGCACGGCTCTACACCCGCAACGGACAGCACCCGCAGGACGGTGCGCCGGAGGACACCGCCGAATAGGTCCGGACATTCGAATAGGTCCGGACATGAAGGTCCGCGGCACGGCCGCCGAACACACGGAAGAAGCCTGATCCCGCCGGGATCTGGCTTCTTTCATTTCGCCCTCCGTTGACGCTTGGCTGCCTGCGTGAACGGGGCAGGCTACTCCGGGCGGTCGCCGGGATCCGTCGAGCTGCCCGGATCCTTCGCAGTGCCGGACCCGTCGGCGGGCCCGTCAGCGGGGCCGGCGTTCCGCGGCTTCCTGCGGCCCTTGCCGGCCAGCATGGAATAGGCCGTGCTGAGCACGAAGATTTCGCTCACGAAACCCAGCGGGCTCGCGGGCAGGGGTGCGAATTGGTGGTAGAGCACCAGGGCGGAAACCGCGAGGATGACCGGGTGGGCCTTCAGGATCCATTCCTGCGGCACTTCCCGCGGCCAGGGGAAGAAGGCCTCGTCGGCAGCGGTGTCGGCTCGGTTTGTCTTCATGCCCTCCATCCTCTCAGAAGTGCGGGGAAGGGGCGGCTCCGGCGGCCTTCGCCTCGTGAATATGACCCGCGGCCGGAGGCAGGTCCGTGAGAGGCTGTCTTTATGGGGAAAAACCCGGCGCTGGCACGCCGTCTCGGCACCGCGGACGCCGTCATCATTGGTCTTGGTTCCATGATTGGTGCCGGTGTGTTCGCCGCCTTCACCCCTGCGGCGGCGGCAGCGGGATCCGGTCTGCTGCTGGGGCTTGCCATTGCCGCAGGCGTGGCCTTCTGCAATGCCACTTCGTCCGCGCAGCTGGCGGCCGCCTACCCCCGCTCCGGCGGTACCTACCTCTACGGCCGGGAGCGGCTGGGTCCGTGGCCCGGCTACCTGGCGGGGTGGGGTTTTGTGGTGGGCAAGACCGCCAGTGCTGCCGCGATGGCCATGACCTTTGCGGCCTACACCGCACCGGCGGGGTGGGAGCGGCCGGTGGCGATCGCGGCCGTCGTCGCGTTGGCGGCAGTGAATTACCACGGCATCACCCGCACGGCCGGACTGGCCCGGATCCTGGTCGGCATCGTCCTGGCAGCACTGGCGGTAGCCGTCGCGGCAACCTGGTCCGGTTCCGGGCCCGAAGCTGCACCGCGCGCCGCCCTCCCGGACGCAGGACTGCTGGAACACGGCTGGTACGGGGTGCTGCAGTCCGCCGGCCTGCTGTTTTTCGCCTTCGCCGGCTACGCCCGCATCGCCACCATGGGGGAGGAAGTGCGCAGCCCGCGCCGGACCATTCCCCGCGCCATCGGAATTTCGCTGGCGATCACCGTCACCGTCTACGCGGCAGTGGGGGTGACACTGCTGGCGGTTCTCGGTCCCGAAGGGGTGGCGGCGACGACGGCGCCCCTGGCTGCCGCGGTCGAGTCCGGGTCCGGATCATGGGCAGCGCCCGTGGTCCGCGCGGGCGCGGCCGCCGCCGCACTCGGTGCCCTGCTGGCCCTGATCGCCGGACTGGGCAGGACCTCGCTGGCCATGGCCCGCGAACGGGACCTGCCGCCCTGGCTCGCGGCGGTGCATCCGCGGTATCAGGTGCCGCACCGGGCCGAAGCCGCACTGGCGGTGCTGATCTGCGCCGTGATCGCAGTGGCGGACCTGCGCGGGGCCATCGCCTTTTCCTCGTTCGGCGTCCTGGTGTATTACCTGGTGGCCAACATTGCTGCCTTCACTCAATCCGGTGCGGACCGGCGCTATCCCAGGGCGTTTCAGGTGCTGGGGGCGCTGGCCTGCGTTGTGCTGGTAGTGACGCTCCCGCCGCCGGCCGTTGTGCTGGGGGTTCTGGTATTCGCGGCAGGGATTCTGGTGCGGATGCTCCGGCTGCGGTTCTCCCGCAACACCTCCTGACAGGCGCGGCTCCGGCCTGCAGTGTCCCGTTTTTTAGGAAACCGCGCCGGCTTCGGCACGCGCAGCCAGCCGGGCAAATGCCCCGTCACCGGCCCGCAGCAGCGCGGCCGTTCCCCGTTCCACGATGGCTCCGTCCTCCAGCACCACCACCTGGTCCGCATTTTCCACCGTGGAGAGCCGGTGTGCGATGGTTAGCGTGGTTCGTCCGGCCGAGAGCCGTTCCAGAGCCAGCTGCACCTGAGCCTCGGTGGTGTTGTCCAGCGCGGAAGTGGCTTCGTCCAGGACCAGGACGGGCGGATTGCGCAGGATGGTCCGGGCAATGGCCAGCCGCTGCTGCTCGCCGCCGGAGAAGCGGTGCCCGCGCGCGCCCACAAGGGTGTCCAGCCCCTGCGGCAGTGCGCCGATGGAATCGGCAATCTGCGCGGCGGCAAGTGCCTGCCAGAGTTGGTCGTCACTGGCGTCCGGCGCCGCCAGCAGCAGGTTCTCGCGGACCGATGCGTGGATCAGGTAGGTCTCCTGCGACACCACGCCGACAATCCGGGCCAGGTCCTCCGGCGCAATCTCACGCACATCAACTCCGTCAATGGTGACCCGGCCGGCGCTGACCTCGTTCAGCCGCGGCAGCAGCGAGGCCAGCGTGCTCTTGCCGGAACCGGTGGGGCCGACGACGGCGGTGGTGCTCCCGGCCGGAAGCTCCAGGCTGATGCCGCGCAGGATGTCTGTGCCGTCGTCGTACGCGAACCGCACCTCCTCAAAGCGCACCTGCCCGCGCACGGCGGCCGGATCCATCCGCACCGGGTTCGCCGGCGCTTTGATCGCCGGTACCAGGTCCAGGTATTCGAAGATCCGGCTGAAGAATGCCAGCGCCGTGACCCACTGGACGCCAATATTCAGGAGTCCCATGACCGGACGGAAGATGGCGGCCTGCAAACCGGTGAAGGCCACGAGGGTGCCGATGGTCATGCCGCCGCTGGTCGCCGGAAAACCGGCGGCGAGGTAGATGACGGCCGGAATCGCCGCAAAAACAATCTGCATGGTGGCCATCCGCCAGCTGCCTGCAAGCTGGCTGCGCAGCTCCAGGCCGACGAGCTTCTCGGAGCGGGTCTGGAACCTGTCCGCGTCGCGCGGGATGGTTCCCAGGGTTTTGGCCAGCCGTACACCGGAGACGGACAGGCCTTCCTCCACCTGCGTATGCAGGGCGGCGAGTTCGCGCTGGCGTTCGTCGGTGACGGTGCGGCGGATCTGCGCCACGCGGCGCGACAGCCAGATCGCCGGCGGCAGGACCACGAGGGAAATCAGGCTCAGGCCGGGGGACAGGGCTGCCATGGCGACGGCGGTGGCAACGGCGGTGGTGAGGTTGGAGGCAACCCCGGTGGCGGTGGAGGTGACAACCGACTGCATGCCGGAAATGTCGTGCGTGAGCCGGGACTGCACTTCGCCGCCGCGCGTGCGGGTGAAGAAGCCCAGCGACTGCGCCTGCAGGTGGGTAAAGAGCCTCACCCGGAGGGTGTGCATCACCCGCTGGCCCATGCCGGTGGCCAGCCAGGTTTGTACGACGCCGATCACCGAGGTCAGGGCAGCCACCGCCACCATCGAAGCCGCCAGAATCAGCAGCAGCCGGATGTTTCCGGACGGCAGGGCGTCATCGATCACAGCCCGGACCAGGAAGGGCTGCGCCAGGTTGACCACCGAGGACAGGGTAATAAGTGCGACAACGACGGCGATGGTCCCCTTATGGGGAGCGAACAGGGCCGCGATGCGCTTCATGCTCACCGGGTGCCGCTTCAGCTGCTTCTTGTCTGCGGGGTTCAACCGCGCAGGGCCCCGGCCGCTGCCGGATCCCCTGCCGCTTCCGGGGCCCGCGGGGGCCGCTTCGGGTATAGCCATGGTTCCTCCTGATGCTGCGGTATCTGCGCTGCAGCTAATAGAGAGGTTACCTCACTATGTGGTTACCCGCTACATGGGTAGACTGTTTTCCATGATGAACGCTTCTGCCGATCCGGCAGCTCTGGGTGAGCTGATGCACACCGCCTTCCGCGGGCTGCGCAAGCGCTGGATGCAGCAGCTCGCCCCTTACGAACTGACGCCGCACCAGTTCCGGGCCTTGAGCGCGGTTGCCCGGGCCGCTTCCAGCGTGAACGGGAAAGAACCCGGCGTCAACGCGAAAGGGCCCGACGGTGGGCAGGGGCTGCGGCTGAAGGAGCTGGCGGAGCGGCTGCACATAGCTCCGCGGTCCGCCACCGAAGTTATTGACCAGCTCGAGGGCAAGGGTCTGGTGGAACGCCGGCCCGATCCGACGGACCGGCGGGCGTCGCTGCTGGCGCTGACCGGCGCGGGGGAGCGGCTGCGTGAGACCGTACTGGCTGACCGCAGGCGCGAGGCTGATGAGTTCTTCTCGGTCCTGGAGCCCGGGGACCGGGCGGAACTGGCCCGGATTCTGGGCGAGCTTGCCGGGGACGGGCACAAGCAGGGGTCCTAGCGGCGCGGAATAGGTTCCGGGATTGGACCGCCGCGTCCGCGACCGGCCACAATAAAGCAGGCTTAGTTTCTGCTTTTCGAGGGGTGCCTATGAGTAAAACAGGGCATGGTTCGTCCACCTTCCGTCCGCGCCACCCGGGGCCCGAGCCTCGGTTCCGCGTCAACCGGGAGTCGCTGCGCGCCTCGCTGTGGTTTTGGCCGACCTGTGCGTCCCTGGCGGCGCTGGTGCTGGCGCTGCTGCTGCTGCAGGTCCGTCCCGGGGAGAATGCGGAATGGGCGCAGTGGATCTGGCCGGCCGACGTCGAAGCAGCCAGCGGCCTGCTGCAGACCGTGGCCACCAGTGTGATGACCGCTGTCACAGTGACGTTCTCGCTGACCGTGGTGGCCCTGCAGCTGGCTTCGCAGCAGTTTTCGCCCCGGCTGCTGCGGGAATTTGCCCGCGATGTGCGCACCCAGACAGTCCTGGCGGTCCTGCTGGGCACCTTCGTGGTCAGCATTACGGGGCTGCACGGGATGGATCCGGACCGCCCGGTCCCGGTGCTGGTGGTTGGCCTGGTCTATGTACTGGGAATTGCCAGCGGGGTGGTGCTGCTGCTGTTCATCGGGCACATCACCCGGTCGCTGCGGGTGGACACCATGATGCTCAACGCCCATCAGGGTTGCCTGGCCGTGCTCCGCGAAACGTATCCCGATTCCGAGACCGGGGAGGTGCAGCACTTCCCGGAGCCCGACGGCGGCACTGCGGTGCCGGCGCGCCGCAGCGGGATCATCCAGGCCGTCCACGCCAAACCGCTGGTCGACATGCTGTCCCGGCACGGGCTGACCATGCGCATTGAGGTACAGCCCGGGGACCAGATCACGGTTGGCACGCCCGCGGCCCGCGTGTGGAGCGACGACGGCGGGACGGTGGTGCCCATGGCTGCCGTGCAGCAGTCCTTGGCCGAGGCCCTGGAGATCGGATATGAGCGTACGGCCGAGCAGGACGCGGCGCTGGGGCTGCGCCAGCTGACGGATATTGCGGTCAAAGCGATCTCCCCCAGCATCAATGACCCCATCACGGCAGCTCATTCCATGGGGTACTGCGCCGACCTGCTGGTGGATCTGCAGCGCAGGCGGCTGGGCCCCGAAGCGCATAAAGACGCCTCCGGCGCGCTGCGCCTGGTCACAGTGGGGCGCGACTACCGCTACTTTCTCGATCTGGTCTGCGGGCCGGTGCGGCGCTTCGCGGATTCGGAGCCCCTGGTGCTCACCGCCGTCCTGCGGCTGCTGCGGGACTGCGCGGCCAATGCGGTCAACGACGACCAGCGCGCGGAGCTTCGCCGGCAAACGTCGCTGGTGCTGGAGAGCACCCGCGACCACCTGGTGACCGCTGACAAACTGGAGATCCGGGACATGGCGCGCCGGGTGGAAGAGGCCCTGGCGGGGGATCTGCGGGCAGCCTTCGCGGACCGGGCCGGGGAGACGCGTTCGGTGTAAATGCGCCGGCGCCCGCTAAGCCCGCCGCTGCGCCTCCGCCGCCCGGCAGTGCAGCCGTGCCAAGCTGTGGCCATGGATCCGAAAACCAACATTCCGCCCTGGCCCGCCGTCGATCCGGCCTGCGGAGGTGTGCGGCTGCGCCGGTTCCGGGACGAAGATGCGAATATGGCCCGAGAGCTGTCCCTGGACGAGTATGTCCCCACGATCGGCACCCTTCCGGCCCGGGCCACGGAGGAAGAGGCGCTGGCCTGGGTTGAGCGTCAGCGGCAGCACCATGTCCGGGGAACGGGGTTTGCCTTTTGCATAGCCGATGCTGCCTCCGACCAGCCCCTCGGGCAAATCGGGCTGTGGGCCCGGGAGCTGGGCGCGGGCCGCGCGCAGGCAGGCTACGCAGTTGCCCCCGGAGCCCGCGGCCGCCGCGCCGGCGCCGAAGCGCTGCTCGCCCTGCTGGAGTTCGGGTGGACCATTCCCGCGCTGCATCGGGTGGAGCTGCTGATCGAGCCGTGGAACACAGCCTCCACCCGAACCGCCGAGTATGCCGGCTTCACCCGGGAGGGCCTGCTGCGCAGCCACCAGGAAATCGCCGGAGAACGCCGGGACGTGCTGATCTATGCCGCGGTGCGCGGACAGTAGCCCCCGGGGTCGGGCGTAATACCTAGGCGCCGGCGTCCCCGGCACCGTTGACTCTTCCGGCATGGCTGCCGGACAGTGGAGCCATGCCCGATACCGCCGCACGCTTGTGGGAGAGCCTGGCCGAAACCGTACGCTCCGGGTGGTGTCCCGGGCTGGTGGCCGGAGTACGGATTAACGGTGAAACTCACATCTTCGCCGCCGGATCGCTGGGCTTTTCGCGGTCGGAGCCGATGGCCGAGGACACTCCGTTCCGCATTTCCTCGCTGAGCAAGATTCTCGGCGGCGCCCTGGCGCTGAGCCTGGTGGCCGACGGCACGCTGGGACTGGATGACGACGTCGCCCGCTGGCTCCCGGCGCTGGCCAACCCGCGGGTCCTGGTCACACCCGACGCGCCGCTGTCAATGACCGTTCCGGTGCGCGGACCGATCACGGTCCGGCAGCTGCTGACCTTCACCGCAGGGCTCGGCATCGACTTTTCGGCTTCCCCTTACGCCGCAGCTACCCGGGATCTGTTGTGGGGGCCCAACCCGCCGGCAATGACGCCGGAGGAATACCTGACCCGCGTGGGCGAACTGCCGCTGGCACATCAGCCGGGGGCTCGCTGGATGTACCACGCGTGCGCCGACGTGCTCTCGGTGCTCCTGCCGGCCGTGACCGTGACCCCGCTGGGCCGGCTGGTTGAGGAGCGGATCAGTAAGCCGTTCCGGCTGGCCGCCACCGGGTTCCCCACAGGCTCCGAGGACTTCCCGGTGGTTTATGCGGCCGACGGCGACGGCCGGCTCCGCGAGGCGGTCGAGTACCGCGACGCAATGGCCGGCCCGCCGCAGTTTCCGTCCCTGGCCGGCGGACTGGTCTCCACCGTCCCCGACTACCTCACCTTCCTGTCCGCACTGGTCAGGGACATCGTGCTGCCGCCGGGGCTGCGGCGGCAGATGACGGAGGACCAGCTGACGTCCCCGCAGCGGGTGGGGATGGCTGAGCTGGCCGGGCCGGACGAATCGTGGGGGTTCATGACGGCCGTGCAGGTGGGGGCGGGGCATCCCTGGTCTTCACCGGGGATGTGGGGCTGGTCCGGCGGCTCCGGCACCAGTGCCGCCGTGTATCCGGACGGGGACATCGGCGTCGTTTTCACGCAGCGCTTTATCAGCGGGCCGCAGGATAACTTCGACTTCTTCTGGAAACCCTTCGGGGAACTGCGGAAAAGGGTCTACTCGTCGTAGATCAGGGCCGTCACAAAGTGCGTGTGTGAGAATGACGCATGACCACTCGGCAGGCACGGGCAGCGCACCGGTGGGCTGTCGGTTTAGCTGCGGCATCCCTGACGGCATTCATCGCGAGCACGGCAATTCTCTTATCTAATGCGGAGCTGTTGCCCGGCGCGGATCTCCTCCGGTTCCTGTTGGGCACCTTCTTCGGACCGCTGGCCTTCGCCCTCTCGGTGACTGTGCTCCTGCGGAAATCAGGACGACTGTCCGCTTCGGGAGCGCTGCGCTCCGCGGCGGCCGCCGTTCCCGCGTGCGGGCTGGCGGCTGTGGCGGTTGCCAGCCTGGCTGTCGGTGTTGAGGAGGTTGACGCCGGAGCCCGGATCGGCTGGTTTGGCTCAGCAACGCTCCTTTTCTGCATTGCGGCGTGGGTTTTCGGCACGCTTTCCCTCATAGCACCGCTCAGATCGGTCACTGCCGGCGGTCTTCCGGGCACTGTCGCGCTGGCAGCATTCTCCGCCCTGGTCCTCGGGGGCCTGCTCCTGCTCGCGCAGTTGTTCGGCACGCTTGCGGCGGCCGTGCTCCTCCTCGTGGCCCTGCACCCGGGCGCCAGGGCTCACCGGGGTGCTCAGGGAACTCCCGGGGCGCCGGCGAACCCCTGGGCAGCCGGGGCGCGGCCTGCCGTCGGGCCGGCGTCGGAGGAGCCCCGGCGAAGGGGTGTAGCTGCGGCTGCCTGCCTGGTGAGCGTGGTGCTCGGGATTGGGTGTGCCGTCTTCGCTGTCAGCGGCAGCAGCTGGACATCCCTCGCCGCAGACGCCACCCGTGCCATGAACCTTGGCCTGGCTTCCGGAGCACTGGCGGCGATTCCTGCGGTTATAGCTGCCGGGGTGGTTCTCGTTCCGCGGCTGGGCGCCGTCATGTCCTGGGCTGCAGCGCTGTTGTGCGCGGGCCTGCTGCTGGAGGCGGCGGCGCAGCTGACGGGTTCCGGTGATCCCGCCCAGTGGCCGCTGACGCTGGCGGCGGCGCTGTCCGCGGGTTTCGCGCTTTCCCTGTCCTGCGGACGGCTTATCCCGGACGGTCGGTTCCCGCGTACCGGCACTACCGTTCTGCTGGGCTTTGCGGGGGTAATCCCGGGTCTGGTCCTCGTGACGGCAGCCGGGTTCATAACCCCGCTGGCGGCAGCAGTGCTTTTTGTTCTCCTGCTGCGCGGCCGCGGGAAGACCGGGGGCCGGAAGCACACTCTGCAGCCAACTTAGGCGGAGGGCAGGTACGCCAGTACGGCGAGCACCCGGCTGCCGAAGAGGCGACTTCCTGACCGAACCGATAGAGGACCTCCCGCGAAGGTCCGCGCTGGTCAGAAGTTTCCGATTCCCTTGCCCACCAGAGTGACCCCCAGGATCAGCAACACGACGGTCATCACCGCCGTGTTGTTCTGCACCAGCCAACCCCGGAGAGATTCCAGAGGTGTCTGCATCCGGGCAGAAGCGACCAGATAGGAAATGACCGGAATCCCCACGGAGCTGGCCGCCACAAGTGTGAAGATGATGATGGTCAGGGCCTGACTGCCGAATGGGTCTCCGCCGGTGCCGACAGTGATGCCGGCACTGGCGGACAGCAGCAGATTTTTGGGGTTCACCGCGGCCAGGAGGAAGGCCAATCCCAATGCCTTGCCCGGAGACATCGAATCGATCGCTCCCATCCATGCGGGCAGCGTTGCTGTCTCTCCGGGACGCGGGCGGCTGCGCCACTGGCGGAGAGCCAGAACGAGGAGGAGTAGGCCGAGGAAAATCTTGATGGCACCGG
Source organism: Arthrobacter sp. Z1-15 (assembly GCF_054792395.1). Taxonomy (NCBI): domain Bacteria; kingdom Bacillati; phylum Actinomycetota; class Actinomycetes; order Micrococcales; family Micrococcaceae; genus Arthrobacter; species Arthrobacter sp. Z1-15. Next base: position 1,731,125 of record NZ_CP096454.1, read on the forward strand.
CGACCGGTTGGGCGGCATCAGGATCCTTCTCCGGGATGATGCTCGACAGGAGTGTAAAGACCGTCACGGCAAAGAGGACACCGACTAGCCAACCCAGCAGGAAACCGAGACTGGTCGTCCTGGCTTTGGGGGATAGCAGCATCAGGATGGCCGCAATGATAGGAATCGGACTGATCGCAATTCCGAGTGCGAGGGGGAGAATTTCGCCGATTGCGGTGTTCATGGGCTGGGGTCCTTCGTCCTAGAGTTTGCCATACTGCAGAGCGGCTGGCCTGGTATTCTTCCGCGTCATCCCGTACTGGTTCGCGAGCCCGGACCGGAACTGTTGCCGGCTTCGATGCTCACCCGTCCCTGTCCCTATCGGTGCGCAAAGCCGCAAGGGCTTCCCGGTTCGTGTCGAAGACACGAACGCCGTCCAGCAGCCGCAGGTGTTCGAGGCGGTCGCGGATTTCTGGCCGGAGCCTGCTCAGTGAAAGATCGGTGCCCCTGGCCAGAAGGAAGGACTGCAGTGATTCCCATGCCTCGGCGCCGGTGACATCCACGTCAGTCACGGCTTCCATATCGAGCACGACGTGGTTGGAAGCAGACCCGTTGACGGCACGTTCCACTGCCTGCACGAAGACCGTGCTGTTGGCGAAAAAGAGGGGAGCAGCGAGCCTGACGATCACGACTCCGGGTGCTGTTGGGATACCGGCCGGCGCTTCCTCCAAAAGAGAGGACTGGGGGTTATCGTCTGCTGCGAGGACATCAATGCGTGGACTGGCGGCACGCCGGGTGACGTTTACAACGGCAAGCACAAACGCGAGGAAGACCCCCGCGATGGGTCCGAGCAGGAGCACGCCGAGGCAACAAACGGCACCGATCGCGAATTCGAACCGGTCTTGGCGCCAGAGCGTTCGAAAAGCACGAATACCCAGCAGAGGGATGACTGCGATGGCGACGACGGCGCCGATGGCGGGCGAGGGGATGTGTTCCAGCAGGCCGGTGCCGAAGACGAGGAGCAGGAGAGTGCCGGCCGCCGCGACCAGTGTGGGGAGTTGCGTGCGCGAGCCCGCCTGATCCATCGCGGCTGTGCGGGAGGTGGAGGCGCCGACTGCGAATCCGCCGCTGGCGCCCGCACCGATGTTGGCGACGCCGTAGGCAAGCAGGTCCCGGTTAGGCGAGGTCGGATAGTTTCGTTTCTGGCCGTACGATCGGGATACGAGCAGCCCCTCGCTCATCGTCACGACGGTGAGGGCGACGGCTGAAGGCATGAGTTGTGCCCACTGCGCCCATTCGATGACCGGCCACGTGAGCGTCGGCGGCCCCGCCTGCACCGGCCCGAGCACAGAGACACCGCTTTCTTCCGCAGACGCGAGCGTCACGACGGCGGTCGCAGCGACGAGCACGATGAGAGCCCACGGCACAGTCGCAGCCAGCCGTTGGCCCGTCACCAGGAGGACCAGAGAGCCAAGAGAGATCAGGAGGGACCACAGGTTGAGGGTCGGGATGCCCCTGATCAGGTCGAGGCTTTTCTCGATGAATTCAGCGCCGGGAGCGAGCTTGACCCCGATCATCTTGGCGATCTGCGAGACAAGGATGTCCAGCGCGAGTCCTGCGACGAATCCGACCAGTATCGGCTTGGAGAGAAAACCGGCAAGGAACCCGAGTTTAAAGAACGAGGCGAGGAGGAACAGAATGCCACTGATCAGCGCCTGCGCGAGGGCAAGGGTTATGTAGTTTTCCTGGCCGGCGACGGCGAGGCCGCCGAGCGAAGAAGCGACCAGAGCAGCGGCGGCAGCATCGGGTGAGGCAACTACCTGGCGCGAGGATACGGTGAAAGCGTAGAGCACTGCGGGGACTACCAAGGCGTAGAGGCCGGCGGTCGGGGGAAGCCCCGCGATTTGCGCATAGCCAATGTTGAGCGGGATCGCGATGGCGAGCAGTGTCACCCCTGCGAGAACCTCCCGCGCAGCGTTGCGGCGGGTGAGCCCGCTGAGCGGACGGATGCTTAGCAAGGGTTGGGCCCGGTGTTCATCTGTCGTCCCTCCTGTTGACCGCGTTCACTCGGGCCTGGCCGCGAGCAATCACCGGTGAGAAACAGAACGATGAGCCGGCCGGCGAGCCGGGCAACCGTCGAGCAGCCGATTCGTTGGGAGGCTATCGGCACACTGGCGCAACCGTCTAGCCCGCAGAGGGCAGAACAGGCCCAAACCGGGAAATATGGAGCCGTATGCGCAACCGGATGCATCCGCCGCTCGGGAGATTTTTTCCTTCAGCCAGTGACAAACCGTCACAATGAAGAAATCGATGCCAAGAGGTAATTGTCAGGGCTCGACGGCGGCCAGCTGCCTCGACCTCTAGACGGATGCTGCCGCGTCCTTCAGCCTCTAAAGGTAAAGGGTCGCCAGAGGGAGGCAGCTCATGATCCAGAACGATTCAACCGAATCCATCGAATCCGCTCATCGGTCGCTATCGAGCAGTCTTCCTTTTGAAGACACGGCTGATTTCGACGCCGCCGGGAAAGGGTTCCTCGGCACACTAGACGATTCATCTATCCGCAACGAAGCGGGGGAGGTGGTCTGGGACGCCGCCACGTACGCATTTCTCGACGGTGATGCACCAGCGACAGTGAACCCGAGCCTGTGGCGGCAGTCAACGCTTGTTGCGAAGCACGGACTGTACGAAGTCCTCCCTGGCATCTACCAGGTGCGAGGGCTTGACCTGTCGGTGATGTCGATCATCGAAACCGACACCGGTGTGATCGTTGTGGACCCGCTCATCTCAGCGGAAACAGCAGCGGCCGCTCTCGGACTGTACGCAAAACACCGCGGAGACCGGCCTATCGTCGCCGTCCTTCACACGCATAGCCACATTGATCATTTCGGCGGCGTGCTCGGTATCCTCAGTCAGGAAGACGTGGATGCCGGGCGCGTTCAGATCTTTGCCCCGGAGGGCTTCGTGGAGCATGCGGTCTCCGAGAATGTGTACGCCGGCACGGCAATGGGCCGCCGCGCCGGATACATGTACGGCGCAGCATTGGACAGGGGTCCTTCCGGCCAAGTTGGAGCCGGGCTTGGGCAAACCACCTCCACCGGCACGGCCGGCATAATCGCGCCGACCGTCGAGGTCCGGAGTACCGGGGAGAGCCACACTGTCGATGGAGTTGAGATCGAGTTCCAAATGGCGCCCGATACCGAGGCTCCCTCGGAGATGCACTTCTACCTTCCCCAATACCGGGCACTGTGCATGGCAGAAAATGCCACTCACAACCTACACAATCTGCTCACCCTCCGAGGGGCGCTCGTGCGGAATCCGCACGTATGGTCCCAGTACCTCACAGAAGCCGCAGAGCGGTACGGGGACCGGGCAGAGGTGCTGTTCGCTTCGCACCATTGGCCGACGTGGGGCAGCGACCGGATTGTCCATTTCCTAGGTGTGCAGCGCGATCTCTACGGTTATCTGCACGACCAAACCCTCCGACTGGTCAATAAAGGTTTCACCGGCGCCGAAATCGCCGAGGACTTCGTGCTCCCACCGGCCCTGGAGGCGGAATGGAGCACCCACGGCTACTACGGGTCTGTTTCACACAATGTGAAGGCGATCTACCAGAGGTACATGGGCTGGTTCGACGGCAACCCGGCCCGGCTGTGGCCGCATCCCCCGAAACCTCAGGCCGAACGTTACGTCGCAGCGATCGGTGGCGTGAGCCGGGTCGTTGAGTTGGCGCGCGACGCATACGGTGAAGGCGACTTCCGCTGGGCAGCCACCCTGCTCGACCACGCCGTGTTCGTCGATCCCGACAACACGACCGTGAAGGAGCTGTACGCGGATACACTCGAGCAACTCGGCTACGGATCTGAGAACGGCACATGGCGCAACTTTTTCCTCTCCGGTGCCACCGAGCTGCGAGGGGAAAACTTTGGTACCCCCACCACCACGAACGCGCCCGCCATCCTCGCTCAGCTAACCCCGGAGCAGCTGTTCGACTCAATCGCGATCACGGTGAACGGACCACTGGCGTGGGATCTGGACCTGGCAATGGACTTGACGCTCAGCGACCTGGGACGGAGCTTTCACCTCACGCTGCACAACGGCGTGCTTGTCTATGTGGAGCGCGAGCCGGACGGGTCGGCACCGTTGCATTTGACTCTGACGAAGCCTCGCCTGCTGGCACTGGTTGGAGGAGACAGCGCCTCGGAGGGACTCGGGGTGGCGGGTGACTTGGATGTCTGGACGCAACTAACCGGAGTACTCGACCCGGGAGATCCAGACTTCAACATCATCGTGCCCTGACCGCAATGAGACTGTATGAGCGCGAGCGGGTTACCCCGGCCAGCAGGGCTCGCGAGACCGACCCGTGTCCTGCTGACGGTCAGGGCTGAGCGTGACTTTGAGGTCCCTCTCCGTGGTTCTCCGGACGGTTCCTCGGTCCGTCGGTCACTTCGACGGCTCCAGATGAACCTCGTAAGCCGGAATGAATTCGAGGGTGATGTGAGACGGATCGATGCCCTGGCTCTCCAGCGAGGCAACAAGGTCCGCCGTGTCCGGGACAGGCATTGGGCCCGCAAGGGACAGTGTTGCAGTGGTGCCGCTGACCTGCAGCTGGGCGATTCCCCATCCGTTGGCCGCAGCCCAGGGTTCGGCAGCCTGCCTAATCGAGCCTTCCAGCAGTTCTTGTCCGGTGGCCCGGATAGAGGAAAGTGCCAGCGGGATCCCGACAACGACGAGCATGGTCAGGGTGGTGAGCATTGCTCGATATGGGCGGTTCCAGCCTGGATGGTTATCGGAGGCAGAGGGAGTATCAGCGCCGCTCCTGACAGTACTGCCGATCCGATAGATCGTCAGGACAATGACGCCGGTTGCGAGGATCGCAGTCACGTTGGCGGCGAAGAGGACGAGAGCGCCTACCGTTTGGCCCCAGGCACCCGATTCCAGCGTCAGCCCTGCAACGCACAACGGCGGTACAAGCGAGATGGCAATCGCCACGCCGGGCACTGCGTCCGAGACATCTCTGCGAACCAGCCCAATCGCGCCGACCACACCTGTCGCCAGTGCCGCAAGCAGGTCGATAAGGCCCGGGGAGACCCTGCCGGCAATTTGGGCGTTTGTCGAGGCCAGCACGGGGGCGGTCACGACAAGGCCGACCAGGTAACCGACCGCAACCGCAGCTGCAGCGCCGGCGAGGACCAATCCCCAGCTCAGCAGCAGGTTGCGGCGGTCTCCGGTCACGGTGGCCAGGACTATTCCGAGGATCGGGGTCATCAGCGGCGCGATGATCATCGCGCCGATCACCGTCGCGGTCGAGTCGCCGACAAGGCCGGCGGACGCGATCACCGCGGACAGGCACAACAGGAGCCAGAAGCGGCTGAACTTGACGCCTGCGTTCACACCCTCGAAGAATACGTTCTCCCGCATCTCGGAAAGATTGTTCATCGGTCTTTTCCATCCGTCCGGTGCGCGGCTGTGTTCACCTGTCGGGTCGATTATGGGACGAGGGCTCAAAAGAACGTAAGACTCGCTCCATCCGGCAGGAGGAAACACCATGGGAAAAGGTGAGCGGCTGCGCGGCAGGATCAACCCCCTTTGGGTGCGGATACGCTCAGTGTTCCGTCGCGAAACGATGGGAAAGGACACCGTCGCCGGGATGCGGCAGGGTCCATGGCGCTCGCCGTCCTGTTGATTCCCGGAGTAGTCGCCCGGGTGGCTATGCCCTCGCTTGCGGCCTTACTTATCGTTGTGCGCATCGGTGCCGTCAAACCCGCCCGAATTGCTTCGGTGGCAGACCTCCGTCGATATTCTCCGGTTACGCGGTGTTGACCAGCTCGGTCTGGCCCTGGTCGACGTCCTGCGTCGCTATGCCCGCGATCTTTCAGTTCATGACAGCAGGCTCCGGGTGATCACCAGCGAACAGGTCCTGAACGAGATGATAGCGGGGGGCTTGTCTCCGAGATCGGGGAGGAGCCGGTGTGCCGGGGTACGGAATGGTTGGGCGACACCACACGCACCGCGTGGACTGACGCGCACGCATGGGTGGTCGGGGACGGGGGGGCTTAGGCAGCCGAAGCCGCGCAGAAAGAACCCTCCGGGAACCGGGCCGGCCACCGGCCCCGGTGGGGATAACCCCCGCGAGGCACGGCCGCTGGCTCAAAAGTTATAGACCTTCCCGGCGCTGATGCCTCCGTCCACAACAAATTCCGCACCGGTGGAGAAACTGGACTCGTCGCTGGCCAGGAAGAGGACGAGGTTTGTGACCTCCTCCGGTGCCGCCGGCCGGGTGAGGGTGCTCTCGGTGAAGTCGATCGGTTTCTGCTCGCCCAGTACGGCGGTCATGGGGGTCTGGATGGAGCCGGGGTGCACCGAGTTGACCCGGACATGGGAGGGGCCAGTTCCAGCGCCGCGGATTTCGTCAGCCCGCGGAGACCGAACTTCGAAGCGGTGTAACCGTGCATGCCGGAAACGCCTTCCAGCCCGGCGGTGGAGGAGATGTTGATGACCGACGCCGGGGCGGAGGCCTTCAGCGCCTCAACGGCTGCACTCATCCCCAGGAACGGTCCGGTCAGGTTAATGTCGAGCACACGCTGCCAGCGTTCCACCGGGTATTGGCCGATGGGCCCGCCGTCCAGGATGCCGGCATTGTTGACCAGTACGTTCAGCGAGCCGAAGCTTTCCAGGGTGGCCGCCACTGCTGCGGTCCAGTCCTCGGCGCTGGTGACGTTCAGGTGCACGTAGCGGGCAGCGTCACCGAGTTCTGCGGCGAGGGCGGAACCGGCGTCGTCATTGATGTCGGCGATCATGACCCTGGCGCCTTCGCGCACGAAAGCCCGTGCGTGGGAGGCGCCCATGCCGCTGGCGGCTCCGGTGATGAGGGCTACTTTGTCCTTGAGGCGTTCGCTCACGCTGTGCATCCTTCTGGTTGGAGTTCCGGCGCACCGGGCGGCGGGCAGGTCTCGGGATGTGCGGCCGGGTGGATCATGCCGGACGAGCAATACGCTACCTGACGCCGGTGCCCGCCTGCGCCGGTTACCCTTCCTCTGGAGCCTTGTGCAGGTCACGCACCAGGTACAGCCAGGGAAAGGCACGGCAGCCCACCTGCCAGCCGTCCGTCTCGTAGTGGTGGGTGGGCCGGGCCCACAGTACCCGGCGGTGTTCCCACTGGGTGTCTGTCCGCAGCATCCGGTGCCTCAGCACGTCCACGCCGATGGTTCGCCAGCCCAGCCTCCCGGCGAGCTCCAGCTCGCTCATTTCGTCGAAGGCGGTGACCGGGCCCAGCCAGCGTTCCCGGGTGTCCGCTGCCGCCTCATCCTGCCGGCCCCCGAAGCGCTGCTGCACTGCCTGCCGGGTCATGCCGAGCTCACGGCCGAGTGCGGCCCAGCTGACGCCCGCGCTGCGCGCTGCCGCCACTGTACGGCGCTGCAGCTGCTGGCTGGCCTGCTCGGCGGCGCCGGCCCTGCGGACGAGGGCAAGGTGGTCCGCCTCCGTGAGGCTGCCGGCGTCGTCGTGACTGCCGAGAATTAACGCACCGATCTGTTCCTGCAGGTCCCCGCCGGACCGATCCGTCATGACCGGCCCTCACGCTTGCGGCTGGGCAGCCAGTCGTTCCGGTCGCGGCTGGGCAGCCACTCGGTGCCGTCCGTACGGTCCTTACCCCGTTCCCACCAGATATAGCGGCCAAAGACATACGCGGCAAGGATCATCAGCATGACGGCGGCGCCCGAGCACATGCCGCCGAAGAATCCGCTGAGGTCCAGCAGCAGGTAGAGGCTGCCCAGCCCCAGGCCGAGGGCGAGCAGGAGGAGCGCCATCCACAAATAGGTGCGTCTGATATTCATGCGTCAAGTAGAGCTTGACACCTCTCTCCGTGTCAAGACTTGATTGACATCATGCAATATCAGTCGGCAGCAATAACGGCAGATACTCTGTTTAGGCAGCCGGCACCTGCGTATTGTCAGCCGGACTAGAAATACCCAACGGACAAGATCACCCAGAGCAGCGGACCAACGGATGGCTCTCGTCGCCGCCATCGGCGCCGATTTCATTCCCCGCAAGGCCTGGATTCCGCCCTGCTGCGTGAGCCGGGCGATGGGATATAAAAGTGCAGACTGCAGGCAGGAGTGCCACCGTCATGAAACATACCCTTCAAATCCGTGTACAAGTCCCGGGTTTCCTCGTTATATTGCTGCTCGCTTTGCTGGGGATGGCAGGGCCGGCGCAAGCCGGCAGCATGCCAACGCAGAACGACCCCGGAGGTAAGAAGATCAGCATCTGTCATCATCCGCAGGGCTCGCCGGCGGGAGAGTTCAACTTTCTTCAGGTAAGTACATCCGCTGTGTTCGGCGGCCACGAGTATCACGAATTGGATATTATCCCGCCGTTTGAAGGCTACGGCGGAAGTGCCGCGTGGAACGCAGATCAGGAACGAAGCGCCCAAATCCTGGCCAACGAATGCTCCGAAACACCGTGTCCACCAACACCAACACCAACACCAACTCCGACACCAACTCCGACACCAACTCCGACACCAACTCCGTCACCATCACCAACCCCCACGGATTCGCCGACCCCCACGGATTCGCCGACCCCCACGGATTCGCCGACCCCCACGGATTCGCCGACCCCCACGGATCCCGCCACAACCGAGCCCACCGCTGAAGGCACGGCCACCGAAGGCGGTACCGGGGCGGGTGAGTCAGGCCCCTCGGCCTGCGTCTGCCCCACTACCCTTCCAGGAGCATCTTCTTCAGTTGCCGGACAGGAGGGCCAGCCCGGCACAACTGCGGCACCCGGCCAGCCGGGCGGGGCGGTGGGACCGGACGGTACAGTGCCTGACGCCGCAGCGGGAGCGGCGGGAGGTGCCTGTTCCACCGCATTGGCAGAAACGGGCAGCACATCCAGCGGCTTGTCTACCGGACTTCTCATCCTGGGGGCTGGTGCATTGTTGGCCGGCGCTGTGGCCGTCATGACAACCGTGGTTCCCCGCGGACGTCATGGCTAACCCCTGCTGCTCAGAACTCAGGGGCTGAAACCGTAATCGAGGACGGCGGCGTAGAAGACTACGCGCCGTCCTCGGGCACCAGATTCCGCCGCAGCTCCGCACACAGTTCAGCCAGCGCCTGCGGGGCGCTGCGGCAGAGGCGGGGGAAAGCGAGGTAGCCGTGCGGCATGCCCACATAGGTGGTGACCCGGACCGGCACTCCGGCTTTGCGCAGGGCGTCGGCATACCGCAGTCCGTCGTCGCGCAGGGGATCGTGCTCGGCCACCTGGATGAGCGCCGGGGGCAGCCCGGTGTGGTCCGGAGCCAGCAGGGGAGAGGCGTACGGATTGGCATAGTCCTCCGGTCCCGGGAGGTAGAGGCTGCGGTAGCGGAGCATGTTCCGTTTGGTGAGAAGGGGTGCGTTGGCATTCTCCTCAATGGAGGGGCTGCGCATTGTCAGGTCTGTGGCCGGGTAGACCAGCCCCTGGAAGGCGATGGCGGGGCCGGACCGGTCCCGGGACATCAGCGTCAGCACCGCAGCCAGGTTGCCGCCGGCACTGTCGCCCGCCACCGCCAGCCGGCCGGCGTCGGCGTCCCATTGGCCGGCGCGCTCCGCGACGTCGCACAGGGCGGCATAACAGTCCTCGGCCGCGGCGGGCCAGCGGTGTGTCGGTGCCAGCCGGTAGGCCAGGGAAACGACGACGGCGTCCGCGTCCCGGGCAATGGTGCTGGCGATGCCGTCATAAATGTCCAGGTTTCCGAGGCTCCAGCCGCCGCCGTGGATCAGCACCACCAGGGGGAGCGGGCCCGCGGTGTCCCGGGGCCGGTAGATCCGGATGGGAATGCGCCCCTCGGCCCCGGCCGCGGTGTCATTCCTGACGTCCACTTCCGGGGCAAGGCCGCCCAGCACCCAGTCGACCACCGGATTGTGCCGGATGGTGCGCCGCTGGTCGGCGAGGATCTGGGCATCGGTCTTGCGGGAGACCGAGAACAAGCCCATCACTTTGCCGAGCAGCCGGACGCGTAAATCCATCTGTGCCATTTTTGGATGCCTTCCTGGTTCTTCGGAATTCTGGTTTAGCGTGCGTCCCGGAGCTGCCGGACGGCCCCGGCCGCAGAGGCATCCCGGCTTTCCAGCATGTCCCTGCCCGTGAGTGCATCCCACGCGAAACTTGCCAGCCAGTGCGAGGACATGAACTCTTCGGTGACCACCGCCTCCAATCCGGCATCCAGCAGAGGATCCAGGGCTGTGGCCAGGGCCTCGGCGCTCGCAGTGCGGGTGCCGCCGGCACGATCGAGGACCCGGAGAATCCGCGCCGCCTGGCCGGCACGGGAAAGGTTGAGCCCGTGCAGGTGGACCATGTGCCCGTCGGTCTCGTCGGCGACGGCGACCGGCCGCAGGATCCGCGAGTCGGGTGTCAGGTTGGGCAGGAATCCCTCAAACCAGGAAGCAAAGACCGCCGGATCCAGGACCCGGGCCATCAGGTCCGCCTCGCTGAGGCCAGCGGAGAGGAAATCCTGGCCGCTCAGTTCCCAGTCCGCAGCCCAGCCGATGTCGCGGCCAAACCAGCGCCGGGCCGCCGCAGCGCACGCTCCGGCCGCATCGGCCCGGCCGAGGGACTGCAGCGAGGTGTACAGCATGCCCGCGCCAAAGGCCGCATTGGTGTGGATTCCGTGCCGCACCGGGTATTCCACCCGCTCCGTCCAGGCCGTGACCAGCTGCGCCACCACGTCCGCGAGCGGATCCAGCGCTGCGCCCCAGCGTTGGATCTGCGGATCGGAGGAAGCGGCGGCGGCGTCCGCGAGGCGGACCAGCCAGGCCCACCCGTAGGGCCGTTCCCAGCCGGGGTGCGCCAGCAGATAGGCGCCCTCAACCGCCAGGTTCTCCGCGGTCAGGGTGGCCTCGAGCTCCGCGCGCAGTGCGGCGTCGCGTCCGGCGTCGAGCCCGTGCTCCAGCAGGCTCACGCCGAGCCAGTGCATGTGGACACAGGAGTGCCAGTCAAAGGAGGTGTGGAAACTCGGGTGCAGCTCCCGCGGACTTGGCCGGTCCGCCCCCGAAGATTCCACATGGTGGGAGGCGTACGGGTAGGGGCGGCGCAAATTGTCGAGGACGACGTCGGCATACGCGGCAGCGAGCTCTTCCCGGCGTGCGCCGGCGGTCCCGGCGCCCGGATGCACGGTGGATCCGGACGGGAAGGATTCGGTCACGGTGATCTCCATTCCCCGGCTTCCCGGGACAGGTGCCGGCAGGACCTGCCGGCAGCGCTTCTTTTGACGAATCATCTCACCCGGCGGCTAATTCGCCCGCGGGACGGGACGATCCGGGCCGCAGCCTCCCGCCGGCCGCAGCCCCGCTTGTACTGTCGAAGGAATTCCTGCGGTCCGTGCCGGCTGCCGCAGCCGGCGCATGAGGCCCGGTCCCGAAAGGAAAACCCATGGAGTATGTCACTCTGAACAACGGCGTCGAAATGCCCATCCTTGGCTTCGGCGTATATCAGGTTCCGCCGGATGAGACCGAGGAGGCGGTGACCAACGCCCTGGCTGCCGGATACCGTTCCCTGGACACTGCGGCGGCCTACCAGAACGAGGACGCCGTGGGGCGTGCGGTGCAGAAGAGCGGTATCGCCCGCAATGAACTCTTCATCACCACCAAACTCTGGATCCAGGACAACGGCGACGCCACCACCCTGCGCGCGTTCGAGACTTCCCTGCGGAACCTGGGCATGGAATACGTCGACCTTTATCTGATCCATCAGCCCTTCGGTGATGTTTACGGTGAATGGCGGGTGATGGAAAAAATCTGCACCGACGGCGGGGCCCGCGCCATCGGTGTTTCCAACTTCATGTCGGACCGGCTGGTGGACCTGATCATCCACAATGAGATCGTCCCGGCGGTGAACCAGATCGAGACGAACCCGTTTTACCAGCGGGCGGTCGAAAACCAGCTGATGAGTGACCGTGGAGTCCGGCACGAGTCCTGGGCCCCCTTTGCCGAGGGCAAGAACAACCTCTTCTCGGATCCGACGCTGACGGCCATCGCCGGGACGCACGGCAAGTCCGTGGCCCAAGTGGTGCTGCGCTGGCTGATCCAGCGCGGGGTGGTGGTGATCCCCAAGTCCGTCCGCCCGGATCGGATGGCGGAAAACATGGACGTGTTCGGGTTTGAGCTCAGCCCGCAGGAGATGGCGTCCATCGCCGACCTCGATACCGGCACGTCGCTGTTTTTCGACCACCGCGACCCCGAAGCCGTGGCCCGACTGAGCGGGGTGACGATGGAATAGCCCCCGCCCGGCAATCTCCGACGGCGGGGCACCGCGCGCCCCGCCGCAGTGACTCCCGACACAAACGCCACAATACGGCGGCCGGTTGTGAGCTGCATCATGGGTCCAGTACTCTGCTTACACCACGTGCTTTTCGACTATCGAACACGGTGTTCAACTATCGAACAGATAGGCAACACGGCACGGACAACAGAGAACACAACGAAGTGAGGACCACCGTGCAGTTCCACCATCACGGCTACGTATCCGGAGACCCGCGCATCCAGCCGGCGGCCGGCGTCGGCATCAACCGCCCCGATGATTTGCCCGAGGAAGTTGACGTACTCATCGTGGGCTCCGGGCCGGCGGGCATGCTGGCCGCAGCCCAGCTGTCCCAGTTCCCGAACGTCACCACCCGGATTGTGGAACGCCGCGGCGGCCGGCTCGCCATCGGCCAGGCTGACGGGATCCAGGCCCGCAGCGTCGAAACCTTCCAGGCCTTCGGCTTCGCTGAGGAAATCACCGCCGAGGCGTACCGGATCACGGAAATGGCCTTCTGGCGCCCGGACCCCGAGCAGCCCGAGAACATTGTCCGTTCCGGCCGTGCCCTCGACGACGAAGCCGGCATCAGTGAATTCCCGCACCTGATTGTCAACCAGGCCCGCGTGCTGGATTACTTCGCCCGGTACATGGCGTACGCGCCCACCCGGATGGCACCCGACTACGGTTTTGAATTCCAAGGCCTGGAAATTGACGACAACGCCGAGTACCCCGTCACCGTAACGCTGCTCCACACGGCCGGGCCCCTCGAGGGCTCCGAGCGCGTGGTGAAAGCCAAGTACGTGGTGGGTGCCGACGGCGCCCGCAGCCGGGTGCGCCAGTCCATCGGCTGCACCCTGGCCGGCGACGCCGCCAACCACGCCTGGGGCGTCATGGACGTGCTCGCCACCACTGACTTCCCGGACATCCGCACCAAGTGCGCCATCCAGTCCTCCAACGGCGGCAGCATCCTGCACATTCCGCGTGAAGGCGGGCACCTTTTCCGCATGTACGTGGACCTGGGCGTTGTACCCGAGGATGACAACGGCGCCGTCCGCAAGACCACCATTGAACAGATCATCGCCAAGGCCAACGACATCCTGCATCCCTACACCCTGGATGTCCGCAACGTCGCGTGGCACAGCGTGTACGAAGTGGGCCACCGGCTCACCGACCGGTTCGACGACGTGCTGCCCGGGGACCTGGGGACCCGCACCCCGCGCGTCTTCATCACCGGCGATGCATGCCACACCCACAGCGCCAAGGCCGGGCAGGGGATGAACGTGTCCATGCAGGACGGCTTCAACCTGGGCTGGAAGCTCGGACACGTGCTGGACGGACGCAGCCCCGAAAGCCTGCTCTCCACCTACTCCGCGGAACGCCAGGTGGTCGCGAAGAACCTCATCGACTTCGACAAAGAGTGGTCCACGCTGATGGCCAAGAAGCCCGAGGAGTTCGAGAATCCCTCGGACCTCGAGGACTTCTATGTGAGCACGGCCGAGTTCCCTGCAGGCTTCATGACGCAGTACACGCCGTCCATGCTCATTGCCGAGCCTGCCCACCAGGACCTGGCCGCGGGATTCCCCATCGGCAAGCGCTTCAAGTCGTCGCCCGTGAAGCGCGTCAGCGACGCCAACCCGGTCCAGCTCGGGCACCTGGCGAAGGCCGACGGCCGCTGGCGGATCTACGTCTTCGCTGATCCGGCCACCGCCGGAGCACCGTCCCCGACCACCGATCTTGCGGACTGGCTGGCGAACGCACCGGACTCCCCGCTGGCGGCGACGCCCGAGGGCGAGGACCGCGACGCCTGGTTCGACGTCAAGGTGATTTACCAGCAGCCCACCACCGGCATCGACATCGGGGCGGTACCGGCGGTCTTCAAGCCGACGGTCGGGCCGTTTGGGCTCACCGACCTCGCAAAGGTCTTCGGCGTTGACCCCGCGGACGACATTTTCGATGTGCGCGGACTCGACCGCTCCGGCGTCGTCGTGGTGGTCCGCCCGGACCAGTACGTGGCCAACGTCCTGCCGCTGACGGCGACGGCGGAGCTGGCGGACTTCTTCGCGCCGCTGCTGCCCGCGCGCCGGGTAGACACCGTGTGACTGCCGTGAACCGGCCGGCCTCCACCGCCTCCACCAGCCAAACGCTCTCCCGGGGCATCCGTGCCCTGGAAGTGCTGGCTGATTCCTCCGCCGGCCTGAGCATTGCCGACATCGCGTCAGCCCTGGACGTGCACCGGTCCAATGCGTACCGGATTCTGCGCACTTTGGAGGACCATTCCCTGGTGTTCCGCGACGACGCCGGCAAGTTCTCCATTGGACCGGGGATGGCGGCGCTGGCACGCGGGGTTGGCAGCCGGCTGCAAACCGCCGCCGTTCCCGAGCTCACGGCCCTGTCCTCGGCCCTGCAGATGACGGCATTTGTCGCCGTGTGGGACCGGCGCCAGTGCGTGACGCTGGTGTCGGTGGAACCGCCCCACGGCGAAGGGACCATTGTCCAGCGCCCCGGAACCCGGCATTCCTTTGCCGCCGGGGCAGCTGGCATCGCCATACAATCGGCGCTCACTGAAGCCGAGTGGGAAGAACTGGCGCCCGGGGAACCGTACCGTGAGGAGTCGCGCGCCGCGGCCCGGAACGGATTCGCGGTAAGCCGCGACGAAGTCATTCCCGGCGTGAGTTCGGTGGCCGTTCCGCTGCGCGTCAGCGGGCAGCTGCCGGCGGCCCTGGCCGTGGTGTACGTGACCAGCGACGTTCCCGCCGAAGGGCTCGGGGCGCGGGTGCGGGAATCGGCTTCCGTCCTTGAACAGCTGCTGGGGTAGTTCCAGCCTGTCCGGTGTCAGCGCATCGGAGCCTCCAGCACAGGCTAGTTATAGCTCGGGGGCTCCGCCGGAACCCACCGCGTCACGGTGAGGAACCCCGGTTCGGTCAGGTCAATGTCCGCTTCCAGTTTCTGGCGGAGGGTCCCGGCGAAGGGCGCCACCAATAGGGTGCCCACCCGGGTCATCCCCGCTCCGGCGGTCCCGTTCCAGCCGATCCCGGCGGAGGCACTGTCCCCGGGGCCAAGGGGAAGGGGGCCGGCAGGCGTGTCCTCGGTCATGAAGGACCCGCCGTGCACCGCGGTGATGTCCATAACCCAGCCGTCGGTGTTCTCGAACGCCAGGTCAGGATAGTTGTCGACGACGCAGCTGCGGTCGCCGGTGTTGGTGACAGTGATGCGTGCTCCGCGGTGCCCGGTGGCGGCATCCCAGCCGTCGATGTCCGCCGTGACCTCTTCGCCGGTGCACCACTGCGGGTCCGGCGGTGTGAGGGAAGGGCCAACCGGGTCGGCGCCGTACACCACGGGTTCCTGGGTGGGCTCCGGCGTTACGGGCTCGGCATAGACATCCGGATCCGTTGCCAGCACCGGCGTCAGCAGCAGGAGGGCAACGGAGGCTCCGGCAAAGGCCCACAGGGGCCGGAGCCAGGGCCGTCCGGAACCGGCGTCCCGCCGTGGCTGTGCGGACGGGGCGAACGGGTCGGGCGGGGCCGGCGGTTCAGGAGGGGTGCGCTGCACACCCGGCGAACGGGCCGCAAGCAGCGCCGGTATCCAGCCCCAGATCACGCCCCAGTAGGCACCGGACAACAGCAGGGGCGTCACGGAACTGAAGATGTAGATTTTCCGGGCCAGCGGCCATTCCGCCAGCACCAGCCCGCCGGCGAGAACGGCGGAACCGGCAACGGAGGCCACCACCACGCAGGCCCAGGCAGCGAGGAAAGCGGTGCCCCGGGAACCGGCGCCTTTGCCGGCGGCCGGCAGCAGCATGGCGGCGAACGCCGCCGCAGCCAGCGCCGCGAGGACTGTCACCACCGCAAAGCCCGGGCCCTCCAGCAGATGCCTCAGGTGATCCGGGAGGGCATTCGGGAAGACGAGCGCGGCCATGGGCGATGCAACCGGATGTAGCCGGAGGCCGGCCGGAGTCATCAGCAGATGTGCGGCCGTTGCGGTCAGTATCCACACGGCGGCCACGATGGCCGGAAGCAGCAGCGGGCGCAGCAACGGCGCAGATTTCCCCATTTGGATGATGCTACCGCCGGCCCCCGGGCTGCGGCGGAAGCCGAACCTTCCCGCACTGCCGTGTCCGGGTGAAGCCATCACGGCCAAAAGCGCTTCAATCCGCCTGACACCGTGGCGGCTGCGGCCTGCCAACGGTAGCGTGAGCGTCTCCGGTTGGTTAGCGATCGCGGATGCGTGGTGCATGAGAGTGCATGGGTACAGGACAGTGACCGATATGAACAGCAGCAACGAGAAGGACGCCCTGTGGACCTTGGTGCGCGCGGAGCGGGCACGGCTGGCCGAAGACCTCGCCGACCTGGCGGATGAGCAGTGGCAGCACGGCAGCCTGTGCGGGCAGTGGACGGTGGAACAGGTGGTTGCCCATCTCACGGCGGCGGCAAGCATGAACCAGCGGCAGTGGCTGCAAAGCATGATCGGCTCCCGCTTCCGCCCGGAGGTGCACAACCAGCGGCGCCTGACCGAGCATCTGGGCCGCACGCCGGCCCAGACCCTGGCCCGGTTCCGCGGCATCATCGACAGCACCACCGCGCCCTCCTCCCACACGGCCGCCTATCTGGGAGAAGTTGTTGTGCACGCCCAGGACATCCGCCGGCCGCTGGGGCTCCGGCAGACCCCGACAGTCGAGGCGCTGGTCCCGGTGGCTGAATTCTTTGCCGCCCGGGACTTTACGGTTCCCAGCCGCACCACTGCGGATGGATTGCAGCTGCGGGCCACGGACGGGCGTTTCACCGCCGGGTACGGACTGCTGGTGACAGGCACAACGCTGGCTCTTGTCATGAGCATGGCGGGCCGGGCCGCGTACCTGGACCAGCTTGCGGGACCGGGAGCGGCGACGCTGCGGGCACGGGTGCAGCGGGGGCAGGGGACCGGCAGGGGAGGCGGGGATTCGCTTGCCCGCGCATCCCATCAGGAGAAGAAATGACGACGGCGAACGGCGAGAGGGAAAGCGATGACTGAAAGCCTCCACAAGTACGCGGAGCTTTACCGGAAACAGGGGCCATGGTGCACCGCGTATGTTGATGCGGGAACGGGAACCGTAGACGGCCTGGAAGCCGCCGAGGTCCGCCCGGGCAACATCCGCGAGACATTGGAGCAACAGGGCGCTCCGGCCGAGGACCTGGTTGCCATGGAACAGGCGACGGCACCTGCGCAGGGGCAGCCATCTCCCGTGTCACGGTTTGTCCTTGTACGTCAGGGAACCGTGGAGCTGAACGAGCTGCTGCCCGGAGAGCTCGTCATGCCGGAGCGGATTTCACTGGACGTGGTTCCGGATCTGCTGCCGCTGCTCAAACACCGCCCGGAGGAGTTCCCGTACATCGTTGCCGAAGTCTCCCGTGAGAGCGCCGAGATCCGGCTGGAATACATCGGCCGGGCCGGCCCCGCCAATGTGCAGGAGGTCGAGGGATCAACCGAGGACATCCACAAAATCCCCGGGGGCGGCTGGGCGCACGACAAACTGCAGCGACGCACCGAACAAACCTGGCGCCGCAATGCGGACCAGGTTGCCGAAGAGATCGACAGAATCGTGGACAGCAGCGGTGCCCGGCTAATTGCCCTGTCCGGAGACATCCGCGCCCGCACCCTGGTCAAGGAGCAGATCGCCGAAGCCCACCGGGACCTCGTGAACCTCGTGGGTGCCCACACGCACACGGGCGGCTCACCCGCCGAGGGTTTGGAAGACGAAGTCCAGGAGCGGATTGCCCTGCAGTGGGCAGCCGAGCAGCAGGACATCATGGACCGCCTCGCCCAGGAGGAAGGCCAGGCCAATCCCCAGTCCGCGATCGGCATTGGTGCCGTCCTCCATGCCCTGCAGCAGGCCCAGGTGGAGGTGCTGATCATGAACGACGGCGCACTTTCCGAGCGCCGTCTGCTGGCTCTCGGAGCAGAACCGTGGGTGGCCAGCGCCGGCGAACAGGCGCTGGGCGCGGAAGAACTGGGCACGGTTCCGGCGCCTGCCGCTCTGCTGAGGGCCGGAGCGTTAACGGACGCCAGTGTCCTTTTGGTTCCGGAGGGCGTGCTGCCCGCCGGGACAAATATTGCCGCGCTGCTGCGCTGGCCCACCGGGCCGGCGGCACCCGGAACCAACGCAACGTAAAGGAGAATCATGTCCACCCCGAATGAAGACCCGACCACCGGGCCCGAGCCGATTGTCCCCCAGGAGGACGCCCTTCCGCCGGCGGACCAGAGCGGGCACGGCAAGATGCCCGAGGAGATTGACGACGACGCGTTCCAGCGGGCGGCGGAACAGGAGCGCGTGGCGGCAGGACTGGCTGACTATGCACCCAGGGACGTCCCTCCGGCCACCGACCCCCTGCCGGAGGGCAGCTCCGAGGAAGCCGACCGTGCCCAGCGGGGGCTGGAGGATCAGTAAGCCAGGATCATCTGCGCCGCCCGTTCGGCAATCATGATCGTGGGCGCGTTGGTGTTGCCCGTGGGTACCAGCGGCATCACTGAGGCGTCCGCAATGCGCAGCCCGGGCATTCCGTGGACCTGCAGTGTCCGCGGATCCACCACGGCCAGGGCGTCAAGGCCCATTTTGCAGGTCCCCACCTGGTGGTGGTAGGTCACCACGGTGTCGCGGACGTACTGTTCCAGATCCTCGCTGCTGTCCGTGACCTGCGGTCCGGGGTAGATTTCCTCGGCACCCCATTCCCCGGCCAGTGCCGAGGTGCGGCCCAGCTCGCGGCACTGCCGCACGGAGGCGGCCAGCGACTCGACGTCGGCCTGTTCACTGAGGGCGCCCAGGTCAATGCGGATCGGGTCTTCCGGTGCCGGGCCGGAGAGGGTGATCTCGCCGCGGCTGAGCGGACGGACAATGCCGGCCACCAGGGAGAATCCGTTCTCGGGACCGGTCATGGAATCCAGGAAATACATCGGCAGGGAGAAATGGATGGGCTGCGTGTCCGGCACGGCCAGGTCCGGACGGGACTTCCAGAACAGGTGCGTTTCCGCGGCTCCCACTTCGGGGGCGGGCACCGGCTTGGCGGTGGTTGTAAAAATGACGGGGGAGAGCAGATGGTCCTGCAGGTTCTTGCCGACCCCGGGCAGGTCCAGGACGGGTTCGACGCCGGCCTCCCGCAGTTCCGCAGCCGGGCCGATGCCCGAGCGCAGCAGTACCTCGGGGGAGCCGATGGCTCCGGCGGTCAGCAGGGTTTCATCCGCGCTGACGGACTTGAGCCGGCCGTCCTGCTCGAACTCGACGCCGGTCACCGTCCCGTCCTCCACGAGCAGCCGGCGCACGGCGGCGCCGGTCAACAGGGTGAGGTTCGGGTTGTCCGCCACCGGGCGGAGATACGCGTGCCAGGTGTTGAACCGCTTGCCGTCGCGGATGTTCAGCTGCATCTTCGAAGCGCCCTCAACGTCACCGGAGTTGTAGTCATCGTTGATCTTGATGCCCATTTCAGCAGCACCGGCCAGGATGGATTCCTGCGCCGGGTTCATCGGGAAGTCCGCGACGACGTCGAGCGGTCCGTCGGTGCCGCGGCTCTCGGAGGCTCCGCCGTCGTAGTTTTCGATGGCCTTGAAGACCGGCAGGACGTCCTCCCAGCCCCAGCCCGGGCAGCCGAGGTAGTTCCATGTGTCGTAGTCCTGCTTGGCGCCGCGGACCCAGATAGTGGCGTTCAGCGCATGGGAGCCGCCCAGCACCTTGCCGCGGGGCAGATGGATCCGCCGGTTGGAGCAGCCGGGCTGTTCCACGGTGTAGTAATCCCAGTCTTCGGGGCCGTGCCAGAGGCCGCCGGCGGCGTGCACGTCGGCGATTACCGGGTTGGTGTCCTCGCCCCCGGCTTCCAGGACGGTGACCCGGTGGCCGGCGTCGAGCAGCCGGCGGGCAATGACGCAGCCGGCTGAACCGGCGCCGATGACGATATAGGAGTTCACGGAGACCTTTCACTGCGGGGGAGGGGGAGGGGGAAGGGGAGGGGAGGGGAGGGAGCGGGGAGAAAGAGGGGAGAAAAGCGCGGTGCCGGGCCGGCAGGGGGGATCCGTTCCGGCACCGCGGGTATGGGGGACCCGTAGGTCAGTAGGTGGTCAGTAGCTGATGACCTGCGGGGCACCCAGGTGCTTGAGGCCTTCGACGCCGAACTCCAGGCCGTAGCCGGACTGCTTGGCTCCGCCGAAGGGAATCCTCGGGTCCACGGTGCCGTGCTTGTTAATCCAGACGGTGCCGGCCTGGATGCGGGCTGCCACTTCCCTGGCTGCGTCCTTGTCCGAAGACCAGACGGAGGCGCCCAGGCCAACCTCAAGGCCGTTGGCCATTTCCACTGCCTCGTCCACCGTGGAGTACCGGATGATCGGAAGAGCGGGACCAAACTGTTCCTTCGCGACCAGCGGATTGCTGTTGTCGATGTCCGCCACCAGGGTGGTGGGGTAGAAGTAGCCGGGACGGTCGGGGTCAGGGTTTCCGCCGAGCACGATCCGGGCGCCGGAGTCGCGGGCTGCCTCCACGAGATCGGCCACAATGGTGTACTGCGCCTGGTTCTGCAGCGGCCCGAGGACGTTGTTCTCATCCATCCCCACGCCCATGGGCATCTTGGCGGCGACGCCGGCCAGCGCGGTGACGACGTCGTCGTAGATGTCCTCGTGTACGTAGAGGCGTTTCATGGCCGCGCAGGTCTGACCGGTGTTGATGAACGCTCCCCAGAACAGGTCCTCGGCAATGGCCTCCGGATCGGCATCGGGGAGCACAATCCCGGCGTCGTTGCCGCCTAGTTCCAGGGTCAGCCGCTTCACCGTGTCGGCGGAGGAACGGATGATCGCCTTGCCGGTGGCAGTGGAGCCGGTGAACATGATTTTGTCCACGTCCGGGTGGGCGGAGAGTGTCTCGCCGACGTCGCGGCCGCCGGAGACCACCTGCAGCACGTCGGCAGGCAGCGCCTGGTTGATGACGGCGGCCAGGGCCAGCACGGACAGCGGGGTGTATTCGGAGGGCTTCATCACCACGGTGTTGCCCATCCGCAGCGCCGGTGCGAGCTGCCAGACGCTGATCATCATGGGCCAGTTCCAGGGGCCGATGGCGCCCACGACGCCGAGGGGCCGGTAGTGCAGCTCGGCCCGCCCGCCGTCGTCGTCCACCAGCACCTCCGGCTCCAGGTCGAACGAGGCCGCGGCACGCAGCCAGGCGGCGGCGCCGCCGACTTCGAAGCGGGCGTTGGGT
The DNA here is from genome assembly GCF_054792395.1 of Arthrobacter sp. Z1-15. NCBI lineage: Bacteria > Bacillati > Actinomycetota > Actinomycetes > Micrococcales > Micrococcaceae > Arthrobacter > Arthrobacter sp. Z1-15. The sequence goes on from NZ_CP096454.1 coordinate 1,752,585, forward strand.
CCGTTCAGCGGCTTGCCCTGTTCGCGGGAGAGCAGCTCGGCGAGGCCTTCGGCCGCGGCATCAACGGCATCGGCTGCGCGGTTCAGGGCTTCACGCCGGCCGGTGTGGCCGAGGGCGGCCCAGGACGGCTGGGCGGCGCGGGCGGCGGACACCGCTTTCTCCAGGTCTTCAACGGTGTGGACCGGAGCTTTGCCCACCAGCTCGCCCGTGGCCGGATCCAGGATGTCCCGGCCTTCACCGGCAGCCGAAACGGTGCCCAGAAGGTCCTGGTAGGAAGTAAGTGCTGAGTCGGCGAGAGGCATATCCTGCTCCTTTGGAAGATGGTTGGACGGTGGTCCCAGTTAACTGTGGCTCAGGTCACCGCGCCGGCGGTTGGCTTTGCGTGAGTACTGCTTGGCAAAGCGTGCACAGCTCCTACGCGGCGCCTTCTTCCGGCAGGTCACCGCCGTGGCCGATTCCCGCATAGGTTTCGGGGCTGCGCCGGCGCAGCACCAGCCCCCAAGCGAGGCCGAGGACCCCGGGTGCCAGGACGATGGCCGGCAGCAGCCAGCCAAGGATGCTCGCTTCCTGCAGGCCGATCAGCACGTCGAAGTTGGCCACGATCATGCTGAACACTGCGGCCAGGGCGATACCCGCCGCAGTCGGTGCAATCAGCCGGGTCCAGGTGCCGTACCAGGAGGCGTGGCGGTTCAGATAGCCCACCACCGCGAAGGACGTCAGTGCCATCAGCAGCACCAGGCCGAAGGCGCCCATGTTGGTCAGCCAGGTGAACAGGGTGAGGACGGGGAACAGCGGCCCGGATTCGGCGTTCCGGCCGGCGGCGGCGAAGATCAGCAGCACCACGACGGCGATGGCGGACTGGGCCAGGGAGCCAGCCACCGGGGCCTGGGTGCGGGGGCTGGTGGCGGCCAGGGCCTTGGGCAGCACGCCCTCCCGGCCGAGCGCGAAGAAGTAGCGGGCCACCACGTTGTGGAAGGCCACCAGGGCTGCCAGCAGGCTGGTGACAAACAGCAGCGAGGACAGATCCACGGCCCACTGCGGCACCCGGTCGGCCAGGAACGCAAAGACCAGGTCCGGACCCAGTTCGGTGGAGCGCGCTATGACCTGGCTGTCCCCTTCGCCCACGGACATGGCCCAGGCGGAGAAGGCGTAGAAGCAGGCAATCACCACAATGGCGATGAAGGTGGCCCGGCGGGCGGTGGTGTGCGGGTCCTTGACCTCCTCGTTGTAGATGGCGCCGGACTCAAAGCCCATGAACGCAGCAATGCTGAAGGCCAGCGCGGCCCCGACGCCGGCGGTAAACAGGCCCGACGGCGCGAGGGAGGCGGCGGTGATGCCTTCCGGTGCCGCCGCCACGGAAATGAGGTCGTAGACAATGACCACGAGGAATTCCAGGGCCACCAGTGCGCCCAGCACCTTGGCCGAAAGGTCCACCTTGCAGACGCCCAGTACGGCGACGACGGCCCACGCGGCCAGCGCGCAGATCCACCAGGCAGGCTCCGCCCCGCTCAGGCCCGTGATGAAGGAGGACAGGGCGAAGCCGAACATCCCGTAGATGCCGATCTGCATGGCGTTGTAGGCCACCAGGGCCACCCAGGCGGCGCCGACGCCGGCGGGCCGGCCCAGGCCGCGGGCAATATAGGCGTAGAACGCACCGGCGTTGTGCACGTGCTGACTCATGGCCGAGTAGCCCACGGTAAAGAGCAGGAGCACGGCGCCGAGAATGATGAAGGAGAGCGGGATGCCCGGCAGTCCGGTGACGGCGTAGTTGCTTGTCACTCCGCCGGCCACCACCGTCAGCGGCGCCGAGGCGGCAATAATCATGAAGACGAGCGCCGGCACACCGAGGCGCCGCTGCCCCAGAGCCGTGCCCGGGCTGCGCTGCTGGGCGGTTAAGGACACGGAGGTCTCCTGACAGACGAGGCTGAGTCGATGCACCCGGAACGGGTGACCTTCACTGTGGCCTACGTCATAGTGCCGCCGCTTGGCTTTCAGCGAGCACTGATTGCCGATATGTGCACTTGGCGCAAAAGCAGGTGGCCGTACTCAGGTGCGCCGGCGGTAGGCGGTGGGGGAGCAGCCGTGCGCTGCGCGGAAGATGCGGCTGAAGTGCGCCGGGTCGGGCAGGCCCCAGCGGGCGCCGATGGCAGAGATCGGTACGTCGGCCAGTAGGGGGTCGGCCAGGTCATGCCGGGCTCCTGCCAGCCGCCGCTCGCGGATCCAGGCCGCCGCAGTGGTTCCGCTGTCTTCGAAGAGCTTGTGCAGGCTGCGCGTGGAAATGTAGTGCGCGGCGGCCACGTAGCCGGGAGAGAGGTCCGGGTTGGAGAGCTGTCCGTCGATAAAGAGCTGAATCCGGTGCAGCATCCGGGTCTGGCTGCCGCCCTCCGCCGCCGGGCTGGAATAGGACTCGTCCGCCAGCAGGGTGGCCAGCAGGTCAACGGTGTTCATGGCCAGCCGGTGTGCAATCGGTCCGTCGAGTTCGGGCAGCATGCGCGCGGTTTGCGTCAGGAACGGCACCACGGCACGGCCCAGCCGGTGTTCCTTGCCCAGCGGAATGGCGGTCAGCCCGCGCATCTGGTCTGCCGAGAGGCCCACCAGGTGCTTCGGGAACATCAGTACCAGCGTGGAAAAGCTCTCATCGAACCGCAGGGTGTAGGGCTCGCCGGTGTCGTAGATCGCCAGCTCCCCGGTGGTCAGCACCGTTTCGCGGCCGCCCTGGCGGAGGACTCCGCTGCCGGAGAGCTGCAGGTTCAGCTTGTAGAAACCGGATCCGCCGGCTGAGATCAGCTCCGGGGTGCGCCTCACGGCGTGCGCCATGGCGTCCACCTGGACTATGGCGAGTTCGCGCAGCTGGTGGCTGGTGAGCTGGCCCGCGAAGGACGCCTCCGGGTGGATCCCGGCGGGTGCCGTCTCGAGCGGAACAAAGGACTCCGAGATGAGCCGTTTCCACTCCGGAAAGGACTGGGCCCGGACGACGGCGCCGGCGGAGTTCCGGACGGTCCCGCCGGAAGTCGCCCGGACAGGTCCGTCGGGAAGCATGGTTGTCATGGTCTTCCTTTCCCTGCGGGTGCCGGCAGTGTCCGTGGCGGCGGTCACATAGAGGGAACTTACGCGCTTTCCGGGCCTTTGTCGAAGTTATTCTCCCTGTGTCGAACTTCCCGGCGGCGGCCAGGGTACGTGCGGTCTGGCCGGCGCACGCCGGAACCGCAGCGACCGGCGGCACGGCAGGGGGAGACAAATGCCGAATACATCTGTACTGTACAACCGTATAGGCAAGAGATACTTCAACGCTTTGGAGGAATCATGAGCAAGCAGGGTAAAGGCATTGCCGTCGGCATCGGTATGGTCGTCTTCGGTGTGGTTCTCTATGTGGTCTTCGGCCATATTGTGAAGGTCGAGACCCCGGTGATCGGACTTCGACAGACGGGAGCGGTGATCGCTGTGCTGGGGATCATTGAGTTGGTGGCATTGCAGTGGGGCGGCGCCCGCAGGAGAGGAGACGATCTCCTCTGACGGCAGAAGAACGCATCCTCGGCGCGGTGCTGGACGTACTGGCCGAACACGGAGTCGACAGGCTCAGCATCAGGAGCGTGGCCCAGGCGGCGGGCATCTCTCCCGCCCAGGTCCAGTACTACTACCGGACCAAGCGCGACCTTGTCCGGGCGGGCTTCGAATATTCCAGCGGCCAGTTTCTCGCTGCCGTAGCGGCGGCAGAACCCGCCACGCTTCGGGAGCTGACTCTGCAGTGGCTCCCCCTGGATGAGGCGAGGGAGCGCCGTGCGCGGGTCTGGCTGGCCTATACCGAAATGGCTGCCCGCGATGAGCAACTTGCCGCTGAGGCTGCCCGCACTGACGAGGAACTGCGTCAGTGGTTCACCGGTGCCGGCGTTCCGGGGCCGCAGGCGGCAATGCTGCTGGCTTTGATAGACGGAGTCACAGCACAATGCCTGGTCCTGCTGCTGCCCCGGCGCCGGGAACTTGCGGAGAAGACGCTGTTGGCTTTTCTGGATGATCAGAACCTCAACGTGAAGCTTGACCGGTGAGCTGCCGGGAAGCGCGTCTAGCCGCGCAGTAACTCCAGCTGCCCGTCCAGCTGCGCAACCAGCTGGTCCGGGGAGTTGAAGCCCGGATCAAAGACGGCAGCTACCTGTGCGCCCAGCAGGAAGGTCAGCAGGGTTTCGGCGGCGATCTCGACCGGCACTCGTCCGCCGTCGTCCGCGCCCCGCGCCGCGGACAGCCAGCCGCGGATGCTGCTGCGCCACTGCAGCGTGGCTGCGTCGTTGACCTCGGCCTGTGCCGGATCGTGCAGCGCCTGCTGCCAGAAGGCGATGACCACCCGCGCTTCATCCAGCCGGTTTGCGTCCAGTGGAAGCACTTCAAGGCAGAAGGCCCGCAGGGCCTCAAAGCCGTTCAAACCCGCGGTTGCCGTCTCCCCGCGGCTGTTGGTGCGGGAAAAGACGTGGCGGAACGTTGCCTCCATGAGGTCCGATTTCGCGGGAAAGTACGGCTTAATCGCGCCGTTGGCATACCCGGCCTCGGCCGCGACCTCGCGCAGCGTGGCGCCGTCCAGCCCCCGCCGGGCGATCACCCGCCACGTGGTCTGCACGATTTCAGCGCGCCGCCGCTCATGATCGACGATCTTCGGCATCTGTTCCTTTCGGCGCCGGCCCCCGCGGCCCCCGCGGCCGCCGTTCCCTCCGTGCCATCCTAGCCTCGCGTGCGGCCTCCAGTTGTTTCGGGGCGGCAGCTGCTTCAGGTTGCAATCTCATGGCTGGCCTGCGGCAGCGAGGGGCGAGCTATTTCCCTGCCGGGTGTGTGCTGTTAACGTGAAATACGGACAGAAGTCCCGGGGCACGTTGCGCCGGGAAGACGACCAAATTGCACCTGCAAAAGAGCCAGCCGCCTGGCCGTCCCTGCCGGCGGTGGGAGAGGCAGAACGATGATCGAAGCTGTGAGCAGCTACGCGGACCTCTGTAAGCGCGAAGGGCCGTGGTGCATGGCCTATGTAGATGCGGGTATAGAGACCTTTACGTCCCGGGAGTCCTTGGGGATCTTCGCGTCCAATGCCAGATCCGCAATGGAAGAGCAGGGCGCGTCACCGGAGGACCTTGACGCCATTGAGTCCGCAGCCCTACCCGCCCGGGGACATCCGTCGCCGGTGTCGCGGTACATCCTGGTACGGCACGGCCAGGTCGAACTGAACGAACTGCTGCCGGGCCCGCCGGTCCAGGCCGAGGCGACGTCCGTGTCGGCCATTCCCGATCTGCTTCCCTTGATCAAGCACCGGCCGGACGAGTATCCGTACCTCGTGGCCGAAGTTTCCCGGGACGGCGCCGAAATCAGCTTGAACTATGCCGGCGTCGTCGAGCCTGCCGAGGTGCAGGATGTCCAGGGCGAGACAATCCATTTGAGCCGGCTCTCCCGGGGCGGGATATCGCACACCAGGATGCGGCGCCGGACCAAGGAGGTCTGGCGGCGGAACGCGGACCAGGTTGCCGAGGAAATCGACAGGATCGCCCGCAGCGGCGATGTGCGGTTAATCATGCTGGCAGGCGACGTCCGCGCGCGAGGTCTGGTGCTGGACCAGTTGACGGAAGCCAGCCGAGGCATGGTGAGTATTATCGACACCCATACTGCCGGTTCCGACGGCGACGGCTTCGACGACGAGATCCACGAACAGATTGCGCTGCAATGGGCGGCCGAGCAGGACGACGTCATGGACCGTCTGGCTCAACAGAAAGGCCAGGATAATCCCGGAGCAGCCGCCGGAATGGGCGCCGTTGTCCGTGCCTTCCAGAAGGCTCAGGTGGACACTTTGGTCATCAACGACCAGGCGCTCGCGGGTAGCAGTCTCCTGGCGCTCGACGCTGAGCCATGGATCGCTTCGGCTGAGGAAGAGGCGCATGGGGTAGGTATGCTCGGTTGGGGCCCGGCACCGGCGGCCTTGCTGCGCTCCGCGGCGCTGACCGACGCGAAGGTCCTGCTGGTTCCTCCCGGTGTGCTCCCCGGCGGGCTTGACGCCGCAGCCCTGCTGCGCTGGCCCAACCAGTCAGCAGCGGCGGCCCCGATGACGTAATACGCGGGGCGGCCTCCTCGGCACTTCCGTTTCGGGCGGGCCGGTACCCTGCCCCGGGTTGGTCGTTTGTCCCTCGGCTCCGCGCCTCCGCACCGTTTCACCAGCACCTCTTTGGTACCCGGCTGGGTCTTGCCCGTCGATAAACGGCTGGCTCTGCCCGGTATTGAACGGCCGGCTCTGCCCGGCCGGCCGAACGGCCCACCCTGCCTCAGGCCGGTGCGTCCGCCGGTTCCCCCGCGGTCTCGTGCACCAGCCGGCCCTCGAACCAGGTCTGCTCCACCTGTACGGTGTGGATCTGTCCCGGGTCGATGCTGAAGATGTTCCGGTCCAGCACAATGAAATCCGCCGACAGCCCGGCCCGCAGCATGCCAACGCGTTCCTGCAGTCCCATGGCCGCGGCCGGGTTGCGGGTGAACGCCGCCACCGCCTGCCGGACGTCCAGGGCCTGTTCGGCATTGAGTGCGCCGACGACGGCGGGGTCCGGGTTGCGGCGGGTGATCATGGTTTCCAGCCCGGTCCAGGGATCGGGCGTGGGTGCCGAGCAGGGCCAGTCGGAGCCGCCGCTGACCAGCGCTCCATCGAGCATCAGGTCCCGCAGCGGCCACGACTTTTCGAAGGTTTCCGCCGGAACCTGCTTGGCGATGCTCTCCTGGATCACCGAGGGGAACCAAATGTACGGCGAGGCATCGGGCACCACGTCCAGGGCCGCGAACCGGGGTAGATCGGCGTCGCTGACGTATTCCGTGTGGGCAATCTGGAACAGCGGACCCGTGCCGCGGGAAGCCCGCACACGCTCCACGGCGTCAAGGATCAGGCGCACTGCGGCATCGCCGGTGGCATGGAGCTTGGCGTGCAGGCCGCGGTCCACCAGCTCCTCGAGCGAGGCGGTGAGTTCATCGAGCTGCCACAGCGGTTCGCCCGTGTGCTGCGGATCCTCTCCGGCATGGCTGCACCGGTACGGGGTGAGCATGGCGCTGGTGCGGGTCATCGGTACGCCGTCGAGCACGTACTTGGAGAAGTCCGGATGCAGATGGGCAGTGCGGTGCCGGGCGCCGACGTCGTACAGGTCCGCACCGGTGGTGCCGGGTTCAATGAACGGGCGGGAGGGCATGGAGGCCACCACATGGGCGGTGAGCTCGCCGCGGCGGTCCATGGCCGCGAGGGATTCCAGTGCGTAGTCCATCGTGGCCGCCTCCTGCACGGTGGTGACCCCGTAGCCGTTCAGGATGTGCACGGCGGTGCGGAAAGCGGTGGCGTGCCGTTCAGGGGTGTCCTCGATTGAGGCGGCCGCTGCAGCCTCGGCCACCGGGCTGGCCATTTCCTGCAGGACACCGGTCAGCTGCCCGCCGCCGTCGCGCACATAGGTGCCGCCCTCCGGGTCCGCCGTGCCCGCGTCCACGCCCATCAGCTCCAGGCCGCGCGAGTTCACCCAGCGGTTGTGCATGGAGTCATCGCGCAGCAGCACCGGGCGGCCATCCGCCGCCTCGTCCAGGGCGTGCAGGTCCTCCACGGTGATGTCATCCATCACGGTGGAGCCCACAATGCCGCCGATGATCCATTCCCCGGGTGCGAGGCGTTCGGCCCAGCTCCGCACCTTGGCGAAGATCTGCGCCGTGTTGTCGGTGGGCAGCAGCGGCAGCTCAAACGCCGCCTGCCGGCCGCCCAGGCCCAGGTGGGCGTGCACGTCCACCAGGCCGGGCAGGGCCAGCCGGCCCTGGAGGTCGACGACTGCGGTTTCCTCGCCGGCCAGCTCCCGGACCCGTGCCTCGCTGCCCACCGCCACGATGTTGCCTGCACGTACGGCAAACGCCTCCGCCCACTCGTTCTCCGGATCGCTGGTGTAGACGGGGCCGTTGACGACGATGATGTCGGCGGGGGAGTGCGGGTTCACGAGGTGGTCCTTTCCTGGGGCGGCAGCTGGTCTCCTGCCAGCTTCTGCGGTGAAACGCCGTTCGGCCTTGTCGCGGGGCGACGGCCCCTTGTCGTTGCGTGCAGTCCTTGGCGGTTGGACGCCGCAACCGCCGCTGAAGCACCCAAAACACCCTTGTAACCCACGCCACACATGGTTATTGTCTACAGCCATAGAAAAAACCGTGCAGCCGCACCCCGCGGCGTCCGGTTTCCGCAGTTCCCCGCCCCGGCGAAGCAGGCCGGCAACCAAGAAAACGGAGACCTTATGAGCTCGTGCCACTCCCCTTCCGCCCCGGACGCAGCCGCCGGAACTGCCGCCGCGACCGCCGCGACCACCGCCACCGCCACCGCCGTCGATGCCGACGCCACCGGCGCCTACACACTGGCCACCCCGGAGGAGATCACCGCCGTCCGCGAGATCCTGGAGGCCGCCGGGCTGTTCCCCGATACCGCACGGATCGCCTACCTCGGCCTGGTTGACCCGCCCCGGGGAGCGGCGGACCAGGATGCCCCGGCCGACCGCCGGTTCCGGGTCTTCCTGCTGGACACCGACGGCGGCAAGCCGCACGACGTCGTCGTTTCCGCCACCGCGCGCCAGGTGGTGTCCGACGTCGAACTGGACACCTCGGTAACCGGCGAGCTGCCGGTGCTGGAAGAGGAATTCGAGGTGGTTGAACAGATCCTTTCCACCGACCCCGACTGGCTTGCCGCACTCGAAAAGCGAGGGCTCGACGTCGCACAGGTCCGGGTGGCGCCGCTGTCCGCGGGCGTCTTTGAATACCCCGAAGAAAAGGGCCGGCGGATCCTGCGCGGCCTGGCCTTCCTGCAGACCCACGCCGAGGACTCCGCCTGGGCCCATCCGATTGACGGACTGGTGGGATACGTGGACGTCAGCGCCCGGACCGTGGACCAGGTGCTGGACTTCGGCGCCGTCCCGGTGCCGGAGGAACACGGCAACTACACCGACCCGACCCTCACCGGACCGCTGCGCACCACGCAGAAACCGATCAGCATCACCCAGCCGGAGGGCCCGAGCTTCACCGTCACCGGAACGAATCACGTGGAGTGGGAAAAGTGGCACCTGGACGTGGGCTTTGACGTCCGCGAGGGCATGGTGCTTTACAACATCGGCTTCGAAGACGGCGGGCGCGTACGCCGGATCCTGAACCGCGCCTCCATTGCCGAGATGGTGGTCCCGTACGGGGATCCCGCGCCCACCCGGTCCTGGCAGAACTACTTCGACACCGGCGAATACCTGGTGGGCCAGTTCGCCAATTCACTGGAACTGGGCTGTGACTGCCTGGGCGAAATCCACTACATCTCGCCCACGGTTTCCGATGCCCGCGGCAATCCGCGCACCATCCGCAACGGCATCTGCATGCACGAGGAGGACGCCTCCATCCTCTCCAAGCACTCGGACCTGTGGTCCGGCATCAACTACACGCGCCGCAACCGCCGGCTCGTGATCAGCTTCTTCACCACCGTGGGCAACTACGACTACGGCTTCTACTGGTACCTGTACCTGGACGGCACCATCGAGTTCGAGGCCAAGGCCACCGGCGTCGTCTTCACCAGCGCCTACCCGGGCAAGGACTACCCCTACGCATCGGAGATGGCCCCCGGCCTGGGCGCCCCGTTCCACCAGCACCTGTTCGGTGCCCGGCTGGATTTCGCGCTCGACGGCGGCCCGGGCCGGGTTGAGGAAGAAGACGCCGTGCGTGTTCCGGTCAGCCCGGAAAACCCGCGCGGCAACGCCTTCACCCGCAAGCGGACCGTGCTGGCGCGGGAGTCGGGGGCTGCCCGCGATGCCGCCGCCGGCGTCGGGCGCACCTGGGTGGTGAGCAACCCCGAAAAGCTCAACCGGCTGGGGGAGCCGGTGGCCTACAAGCTGCATCCGGAGGGCCAGCCCACACTGCTGGCCGACGAGGATTCCTCCATCTACCGCCGGGCGACCTTCGCGTCCAAGGCGCTGTGGGTGACCCGGCGGGACGAGTCCCAGCGCTACCCGACCGGAGACTTCGTCAACCAGCACTCCGGCGGCGGCGGCATTCCGGAGTGGGTGCAGGCGGACCGGGACATCGATGGGCAGGACATTTCCGTGTGGCACACCTTCGGTCTGACGCACTTCCCGCGGGTGGAGGACTGGCCGATCATGCCCGTGGACACCACCGGGTTCAAGCTGCGGCCCGAGGGCTTCTTCGACCGCTCGCCCGTGCTGGATGTTCCCGCCCCGGAATCCGGCGGGCATTGCCACCGGTAGCCGTCCGCCCTGCCGGTCCCAGGCTCCATGCCCGCGTCTGTTCCGCTGCGGCTCTGGCCTCCGCCGGCGTGCACGTCTGGATGGCGGGGCAGCACTCCGGGTTCTGGGGTGCTGCCATGGTGGCGATGGCGCTGATGTGCCTGCCCTGCGTGCTGCCGCTGTGGCGCTCAGGGTCCCAAGGAGCGGCACGGATGCTGATGGGTGGCGCGCTGGCCATGGTCGCCGTTCATGCGGTGCTGCTGCTGGCCCCCGGCGGGGGAGGCGCCGGGCACCAGCACGGCGGGGCGGTTGCGGTCTCGGCTGCCGCGGCCGGCAGTGGAGCCACCTTCGGCATGCTGGCGTTGATCGGGTGGGAACTGTGCGCGGCCATGCTGGCCGCGACCTGGCTCCGCCGCCGTGCTGTTGCTGACACGGCAGCAACGGCACGGCCGGTACTGGGCCGCTACTGATTGCTTATGGCTCAGCCGTTTGGCGGTTGGTGGCGGTCCCAGGAACCGCGCCCGCGCCGTTCCCTCTCACCCGGCGGAAACCGACGGCGGTCAGGTAAATGCCAAGGAACGCCTCCCAGATGATCTCCGGGAGGGTGGCCAGGGCGGACGGAACCGAAGTCTGCTCATAGGCTCCGAAAAGCACGGCAAGGCCGGACAGCGACATCAATGGACCGCCGATCAGGCCGAACAGTGCCATCGGCCGCGGCACCAGGTGCGAGCGGTACATCAGGAACCCGAGCAGCAGTCCGTTGCCGATCCCCACCACAAATCCCGGACCGAGCAGAAACGTCCAGCCGTGCACCGCCACCAGGGCCCTGGCCACGGGCAGGTACTCTCCGGCGTCGGCTCCGGTGCTCTGGCGCAGCGTCACCACGGTGAGCACGCTGAGGATCCCGACGGCAATGAGCGCGCATTCCATGATCCTCGCCGCAACATAACCGGCCGCGGCGGTCTCGCTGTGCCGGCGGAGGACGGGATACAGCACGACGGCGGTGCCAATGTTCGTGATGATCAGCACCAGTTCACACACGGCTCCGAGCAGGATCCGGGTGTCCGCGCCGGGTCCGGTGAGGTAATCCGGGTCGGTGAGCAGCGGTGCGTACAGTGCTGCCCCGGCGATGGCCGAGGCGAAGGTGAGGAGGAAGAGGATCCCGGCGGTCCGGGCGGTCCGGTTGGAGGCTTTCATGGTGCTCCTGTCGGCCAAAGGTGTACTTCGTACACCGGATACCCTGAACGTAGGTGTATGCCGTACACTCTGTCAAGCATTACTTCCGGGAAGGCGGCTCTGTGGGACAGGTACCGAAGGCACGTCTGCAGGAACCGGCCGAACGCCGTCCGCGGCTGAACCGGGACGCCGTGCTCCGCGCCGGCGTCGAACTGGCTGATCAGGCGGGCATTGACGGCTTCACGATGCGCACGCTGGCGGAGGAACTGGGTGTGGTGCCCATGGCGCTGTACAAGCACGTGGCCAACAAGCAAGAACTGCTCGAGGGCATGGTGAACCTCGTCTGGGCCGAGGTCACCGAACCGGACAGCGCGCGCGGCTGGAAGCAGGCCATGCGGGGACGTGCCGTTTCCCTGTGGGCCGCGCTGGTGCGGCACCCGTGGGCGGTAGGGCTGATGGAGGCGGCCGGCCGGCCGGGACCGGAGAGCCTGCACCAGCACAACGCGATGCTGGGCTGCCTGCGGCAGAGCGGCTTTTCCTTCCGCACCACCGTCCATGTCATGAGCATGCTGGATGCCTATGTGTACGGCTTCGCCCTGCAGCAGAAAACCCTGTCTTTCGAAACCCCGGAGGAGTCAGCCGAGGCTGCCGCCGCCACCCTCGACGCTGAATCCGCCGAGGCCGCGGCACGGTATCCGTACCTGCTTGAAGTGGTGGGGGAGCTGGCGAAGGAAGGCTACAACTACGACGCCGAATTCGCCGTCGGACTCGATGTCCTGCTGGACGGAGTTGAATCTCTGCGCGGGTCCTGGCGCAGTGGCGTGAACTGCAGCGGCGCTGTCGGCAGTTGACCCTGCGGCCGTCCACCGCATGAGCTTCGGTTTCCCGCTGGAGCGGCGGGCAGGGGAACTGTATGTAACACTCTCCCGGTGCAGGCCGTAGGTGCCGTCGCGACCGGGAACGTCCCGGTGCGGGTTCTTTTGCTGCCCGCGACACCGATGTTAGCGTGAGACACAGATTGAATCGATGCGCGGCAGTGCCGCACAGGAAGGAGATCACAATGACCGAACGACTCCACAAATACGCTGACCTCCACCGGCGCGGGGGGCCCTGGTGTGTCGTGTACACCGATGCCGGAACCGGGACCGTTGACGGGCTGGAAGCCGCCGACGTCCGCCCCGGCAATATCCGCGAGGCACTCGCGGCAATGGGCGCCTCCCCGGAGGACTTGGAAGCGGTGGAAACTGCGGTGGCTCCCGCCACCGGCCTGCCCTCGCCGGTGTCCAGATATGTCCTCGTCCGGCAGGGAAGCGTGGAAATGAATGAAGTCCTCCCCGGCCAGCTGGTGGTCCCCGAGCAGGTCTCCGCGGAGCCCGTTCCGGACCTGCTGCCGCTGCTCAAGCACCGTCCTGAAGAATTTCCCTACGTCGTTGCCGAGGTCTCGCGGGAGGACGCCGAGATCCGGCTCGAATACGTTGGACGTCCCGGCCCCGCAGCAGTCCAAGGCGTTGAAGGCTCGGAAGAAGATATCCGTAAGCTGCCCGGCGGCGGCTGGGCGCACGATAAGCAGCAGCGCCGGACTGAAGAATCGTGGCGCCGGAACGCAGACGAAGTTGCCTCGGAAATCGACCGGATCGTGGACAGCAGCGGGGCCAGGCTGATCATCCTCGCCGGTGACGTCCGTGCCCGGGGCCTGGTGCAGGAGCAGCTGACTGAAGCGCACAAGAAACTCGTCAGCATCGTCGACTCCCATACCCATACCGGGGGGTCCCGCAACGATGGTTTCGAGGACCAGGTCCAGGAACGCATTGCCCTGCAGTGGGCCGCCGAGCAGGAGCAGATCCTGGACCGGCTTGCCCTGCAGGAAGGGCAGGCCAATCCCGAGTCCGCCACCGGCATCGGTGCGGTGGTGCATGCGCTGCAGCAGGCCCAGGTGGACGTCCTGATCCTGAATGACAATGCGCTGTCGGACCGTCAGCTGCTGGCCCTCGGTGCCGAGCCGTGGGTGGCCAGCGCGGACGATCAGGCCTTGGGCGCGGAGGTGCTGGGCAAGGTTCCCGCCCCGGCGGCCCTGCTGCGTGCCGCCGCCCTGACGGACGCCAGTCTGCTGCTGGTTCCCGACGGCGTCCTGCCCGGAGGTGCCGACGTTGCCGCGCTGCTGCGCTGGCCCACCGGCCCCGAAGCCCCCGCGGCCTAAAGGAAAAGGGCCAGAGCCGAGGCCACCCTGGGCGACGACGTCGCGCAGGGTGGCCTCGGTGCCGCCCGGGGTCGAAGCTGTGTGCCGCTCCGACGGGGCGGCTAACGGGCGAACACCCCGGCAAGGTACCGGTTCCGCGACTCAATGAGGTTCTTCAGGTACCGGGCGAGCACCAGTTTCTCGACTGCCCGCCCGACGACGCCGAACGGCGCCTCGAACTCGATCCGGTCAACCATCGTCGTTCCCGCCGGACCCCGGCTGAACTCGTGGACATGCCGGAACCGCCGGAAGGGGCCCTTGACCTGCTCGTCGACAAAACGGGTTGGCGGCTCCATCTCGGTGATCCGGCTCGTCATCCGCAGGGGCACACCGAAGTGCCAGGCTCGCCAGGTGACGTCCTCGCCCAGGGAAATGAGCCCCGACGTCACGCCGCCAACTGCTTCTTCGCGCGAATGCGCCATCGAGTCCTTATGGGCGTCAATGCTGCGGGCGCGGTCAAACAGCTCCGGCGCGGACAGGCTCGTCAGCGTTGTGCACTCGAAGTAAACGGTCATGCAGAGAAGTATGGCAGTCCCCGGACATGGCAACTGTCCGGCCCACCGCCGGAGCGGTGAGCCGGACAGCGCAGTCGTTTAGACCGGCAGGCCGGTTAGGACGCGACGGCTTCGACGATCTTTTCGTCGCCTTCGTTGATGGCCTTTACGACCGCGTCGTAATCGCCCTTGTCGATGGCTTTGTCGACCTTCTTGGCGGCCTTGCTGACCGCCTTGTCGACACGGTCCAGGTAGTGGTCCTCGACAACGGCAACGAGCGCCGAGGAGCCCGTCGGCAGCCATTCGTCCGCTTCCACACCGATCTTCTTTTCCTCGTGGCGCTTCGCGATGGCACCGGCACCGGCGCCAATGGCTGCACCGATCACCCCGGACAGCAGGAGCGGCGGGGCGAACAATCCAACCACGAGCCCGGCGATGGCCCCGGCTGTGGTGCCGCCGCCTACCAGCCTGCCCCCGTGCTCCTTGACGTCAACCCGGCCTGAGTCATCCCGAGACAGGACAACAGCGGCCACTACCCCCTCATCCTCCAGGCTCTTAATCGTCTTGAAATCCTCTGTAGCCGAGACTGCGTCGCTGTACGACGCCACGAACAGGGTGTAGTTGTGATCCGTCATGTTGAGCCCTCCAGTTGGGTGCGGCCGCTGGCAGCAGTCCGCCGATCATCGAACACAAAAAACTGTATTCCCGCTGGAGGGCACCATCCGGTGCTTTGGACGATCCAGTGCCAAGATTCCCCGGTCTGCGGACGAGCGGAATTACTTCCGGTATCCTCATTTCCTGCTCAGCAGCACCGAAGGAATTCCGCTTAAGCAGCGGAGGCCGGAACGCCTGCCAGATCCTCCAGCTGTGCGGCCGTCAGCCGTGACCCGAAGGCAGGTCCGCCGGGCTGCATGAAGGTCGTGGCGGCCAGAGAAACGACGGGGACCGGGTCATAACCGATCCGGTCCACCATGGCCGAGACAAGGGCGACGGCCTGGGAATTGTCACCGGCCACCGCCAGGCCAAGCCGCTCCGGATGTCCGGCCGGACGGCGGTCGGGTTCCAGGCTGTGGTACCCGGTGTGGTTGAAGGTTTTGACGACGACGGCGCCGGGGAACATCTCCTGCACCACCACCGAGGAGCCCCGGGTTTCCGCTGCGAAGGCGGGAATCGTCCCGTCCACCGGCGGCCAGTAGTTCATTGCGTCCACCACAATGCGTCCGTGCAGCAGGGCGGGATCAACGGTGTGGAGCCGGTGCAGGGGCAGTGCCAGGATCACCAGATCCGCATCCGCCACGGCGTCCCCGGTCCATTTCGGCTCGGCACCGGGAGTGACAATTTCGGCCATCAGCGCCAGCAGGGCGGGATCGCCGGAGGCGGAGAGCGAAACCCGGTAGCCGGCGTCGAGCAGGGAGCGGGCGACGGCGGTGCCCACCCGTCCCGCGCCCACCACGGCGACGTGCAGTGTCTCCGGTGCGGAAGGGGCGGTCTGATCGGGGGAGGGCTGCAGGCTGGGGGAAGGCGTGGTCATGCTTGGTGCAACACGCCCTCCGCCTTCGTCATTCCCCGGTACGGCCGGGAGGAAGTCGGGTCCTCCTGTCAGCGGAGGGTCCAATCCGGGCAAAACTCCATAGTCGCTATTTGTGCCCGGGAAAGGAAGCCCTGACGGAAATCGGTGACGGCTTTCGAGAAGTGGTCTGGAAAACTGCGGTTTGGGACCACAGTATTTAGTAAGCATTCTTACTAGGCCTTGGGGGCATAAATAATGAGCCACGTACTGCAACCGAACACGATGCAACCAAAGACTATTCATCGAGGAGCAGCTGCCGGTATCCGTCCTGTGCAGCAGCACACCGGCACAACCCTGTGGTCCATCCTCACGATCGAGCCTGAGTGCAAGGATGTCGGCGACGACATTCTCCGCCACATTATTGCCCCTCTGTCCTCCCGGCTTCGGGCCGGGGAGGGGAACCGGTTTCGGCTGTCACGCAGTCTCGAATCCGACCGCCAGTCCGTGCTCCTGCATTTGCTTGCCACCGACGACGTCGCCAAGCGTCTGTGGAAGTTTGCCCACGCACTGGCGGAACAAAATATTGCCACGCTGGGTGACGTGAAGATCTCCCACTCGCCGGGGCTCGTGTATCCGCCAACGCCGGGTGAGCCGGTACCTGAGGTGGTGGAAGCGGCACTCGCACGGTTTGGTGGGACGAAAGGCTTGGAACTCGTAGCTGATGTCGGCGAAGTCTCCCTGGATCTGGCTTTGTGGGCGGTCAACCGCTTTCCCAGCCTCAACACGCGCTCGATGCTGGCCGCCCTCCTTCTCTTCGACACGGGCCACGCCATGATGCGGGGTCCCCGGTCCGCGGTTTGGTCCGACCGCAGAACCACTAGCTGGGACTACTTCTGGAATGCGCATCTGCACGCCTGCACCGGTTCTTTTGGCCCGCACGCTGGGCAGGCGCGCAGGGCAATGAGGGCCCGGATTGCACCCCGGATTGCGCCCGCACACAGGATGATGGCCGCCGTGGCCGCAGAGCCGGCAGTGGATATCTGGCGGAAGCGCTGGGCAAGGGCCATCGATGAGTATTTGTACCGGGCGTACAAACAACGCGTCAGCCGCAGTGCGCAGCAGCTGGCTATGGGCGCTGGCCAGCTGGCGCTCAACGGGTTGGGCTTCGCGTTCCGGGAGCAGGCGGCCCTTGGCCTCTACGCGTCTGCTTGGAGTCAGGAGATAGAAGCGCAGTATCGGGGTGAGGAACGCTCGTCGCGGCCGTCAAAGCGCTAAACGACGGCAGGCCTCCCGCTCTCAGCGGAAGGCCTGCCGTCGTCGTTTGTTTCGGTTAGGAAACCGGAGCCAGCTCCGGGTAGTCCGTGTAGCCGGCGGCGCCGTCGGTGTAGACGGTGCTCTGGTCAATCTCGTTCAGGGGGTGGTCCTCCTGCCAGCGGCGGGCAAGGTCCGGGTTGGCGATGACGGGACGGCCGACGACGGCGGCGTCGGCCAGGTCTTCCTCGAGCAGCATGATGGCGTCGTCGCGGGTGGTGACGGTGCCGAAGCCGGTGTTCAGCAGCACCGGGCCGCCGAAGCGGCGGCGCAGGGCCTGGACCATGTCGTCGGCCGGGTCCTTGTGCAGGATGCTCAGGTAGGCCGGCTTCAGGTCCGCGATGCCGTCCACCAGGGCGGTGTAGGTGGCGGTTACGTCTTCGCGGTCGGTTTCCAGTACGCCCTGGATGTTGTGTTCCGGGGAGATGCGGATGCCGGTGTGCTCGGCGCCGACGGCTTCGGCCACGGCACGGAAGGCCTCGATGACCAGGCGGGCCCGGTTCTGAGGCGATCCGCCGTAGGAGTCGGTGCGGGTGTTGGAGACGGGGGAGAGGAATTCCTGCAGCAGGTAACCGTTGGCACCGTGCAGCTCCACGCCGTCGAACCCTGCCTTCATGGCGTTGCGGGCGGCGGAGACGAAGTCCTGCACGATGCCGGGAAGTTCGGCTTCGGTGAGGGCGTGCGGGACCGGGTAGGCCTGCTTGCCGTCGTAGGTATGGGCCATGCCTTCGAGTGCGATGGCGCTGGGGGCGACCGGCTGCCGGCCGCCGTTGATGTTCTCGTGGGCTACGCGTCCGGAGTGCATGAGCTGGGCGACGATCCGGCCGCCGGCTTCGTGCACGGCGTCGGTAACGCGCTTCCAGCCGGTTACGTGTTCCTCGGTGACCAGGCCGGGCATCAGGGCGTTGCCCTGGCCGGTGAAGGAGGGGTAGATGCCGTCACTGATGATCAGGCCCAGGGAGGCGCGCTGGCGGTAGTGCTCGACCATGATGTCGGTGGGGACGCCGTTGCGGTCGGCGCGCACGCGGGACATCGGTGCCATGACGAGGCGGTTGGGCAGTTCCATAATGCCGACGGTCAGCGGGGTAAAGAGTTTCACTCAGGAGTTCCTTTTGTCGCGTGCCGCAGGGCCGAAGTTGCCCCGGGCGGAGTTCGTATACCCAGCGACAACCCGGAGGAGGGCCCGTGGTATTCCGGGACGCGTCCGATGTCACATCCGCTGTCACGTTGGGCGCAGCGTTACTTGCCGCTGAACACCGGGAACCGGCTGAAGGTGCCGTAGTCGGTGATCTTCAGGCTCCGGAGGAATTCCAGGTCGGAGTCCGAGATCACGAAGTCCACCTGTGCGTTGCTCCTCATATGCTCCGGGTTTGTTGTCTTGGGCAGCGGCACGGTGCCCAGCTGCAGCGCATACCGGATACACAGTTGAGGAACAGTCACCGAATAACGCTCCGCCACGGCGGCGACTTCCGTGTTCCTGAGGATCTCGCCGTGGGCAATGGGGGAGTAGGCCTCGACGAGCAGATGATGTTCCTCGCAGTAGAGCAGGAGGTCATCCGGGGTGCTGCCGATGTGGAGGAGTATTTGGTTGACCTGCGGGGCGACGGTGCAGGCAGAGAGGATGTTCTCCAGATCCTGCTGCTGAAAGTTGGAGACACCGATCGAACGGATTTTGCCCTCCCGGTGGGCTTCTTCGAGTGCCCGCCAGACCTCTCGGTTTCCCTCGGCGTAGGAACCCCCGCGCCAGTCATCCCAGGGCTGCGGGCTGTGGATCAGCATGAGGTCGAGATACTCCAGGCCCAGCTCCGTCAGCGAGGCGTCGATCGCGGCTGCGGCCTTCCGGTGGTCCTTGATCTCGGCGGCCACCTTGCTGGAGATGAACAACTCCTCGCGCGGCACGCCGCAGCTGCGCACACCTTTCCCGACACCGTGCTCGTTGCCGTACGCCTGCGCAGTATCGATATTGCGGTAGCCGATCTCCACCGCCGCCCGGACAGCCCGGGCGGCGGCGCCGTCCTCCATGAACCACGTGCCCAGGCCCAGCTTGGGAATGGCGTGTCCATTGGCGAGGGTGTGGGTCTCATTCAGGATCATTGGTCCGGCTCCTCGGGGCTGGCGGAACTGCAGGCTTATCCCACTATGTTCCAGCAGCCCCGGGCCGGACGGAACGGTTCAGGAGCCTCAGAACCGGCGCTCGGCGATGTTGACCCGGGTGGCCTCGTCCAGCGCGGACTGAATCTGCGCGGCCGGTGTCGGTCCGGGTTCCGCGTCCAACATCCGCTCTTCGGGAACCGCCGGGTCCTCGAAGTAGATCCGTCCGTACGCAGCAGTGTCAGGCTCAAACCGCCAGCTATCGGCGAGCGAACCGGCGTCGACCGTGTCAAAGCCCAGCCGGTCAATGACGGCTGCCGCCTCGGCCTTGGCCTGCTCGTCGTCGGAGGCGATGGGCAGCGCCGAGCGGTCGCCGGCGCCGGCGGGGCGGGCGAGCAGCGGGATGTGCGCGGCGATGATGTTGTTGAAAGCCTTGACGAGGCGCGCTCCGGGAAGCTGGTCCTGCACCATTTCGCTGGTCGTCACGGTGTTGCTGATGAGTTCGTCAATGCTTCCGTCGCGGGAGGGATAGTAGTTGCTCGTGTCCAGCACCACCTTGCCGCGCAGCAGCCCATCCGGCAGGTCCTTCACCGCCTTTAGCGGAATTGAGAGTACGACGGCGTCGCCCTGCTGCGCTGCCTCTTCCACCGTTCCTGCCCTAGCCAGGGGGCCGAGCTCAGCTACCAGTTCCTGCAGCGACTCGGGCCCGCGCGAGTTCGCAATGACCACGTTCAAGTCTGCTGCGACCGCGAGCCGCGCGACGGCTGAGCCGATGTTTCCGCTCCCGATAATTCCCAGTGTCGGCATAACGTATCCCTTTCGGTGGTTTTCGTTGGTGTTGGTGCAAGCAATTCCCGGTGTGGGGAAATTCCTCAGGACGCACTCGGATCGGCCCGGATCGGTCAGTGCCGCACGGGATAGCGCAGGTGAAGCACCCGGTTGCCCCGCAGCACCGCGTCGGGGTCCTCCAGCAGATGCTGTGCGTGGGCCGACCCGAAGAAGCGCTTGCCGGAGCCGAACACGACGGGTGCGACGTCCATGCACACCTCATCGACCAGGCCCGCGGCAATCACGTGGCCGCCGATACCGGGCCGTACAGAACTACCTTGCCCATGGGTGCTCCTCTGCTTAGTGGTGCCCACAGACTAGGGTTTCGCGAGCCGTCAGACCACGGTCATCAGCAGAAGTGCTATGGATCCCCAACCGCTCGCCGGGACAATGCTGGGCTATGCTCTGCTCAGACGTGACGGGGACTGCTCCCGTTAACGCCGGGACAAATGGGGGATGCTCGTGCTGAAAATCGTTGGTGCTTCAACAACGCGCCGGGCCGGCCGATGGCCTGCGGCCGCGTGCCTCGTTTTGCTCTCAACCTCGCTGGCCGGCTGCACCGCCGAAGCCCTGCCCTCGTCAGCCCCGTTGCTTGCAACGACGACGCCGACAGCGGCGGAGCCGCATGCGACGACGCCGACGTCGTCACCTAGCCCCATGGCAAAACCGTCAGTGAGCGGGGAGACGATCGTCGACTCGTTCGGCAACACCGACTTCTACATCACCGCTGCGGACGACACCTTGGCCCTGGTGGCCGAGGCGTACGGGTTTTCCGAGGCCAAGGTCGCGGGCTTCAATGGGCTGCAACCGGGAACGGTCCTGGCTCCGGGCACCAGACTCCGGCTGATGCCGGACGGGCCGGGGATAGGCGCCTCCGGTGCGGCCGTAGTTGACACGGCCGGCATCCCGACGAGTTACACCATCGAGCACGACGACACCCTGGCCGGCATCACCTACCGGTTCAACGTCACGGCGGATCAGCTGGCGGAGGCAAATAAGGTGCCGTTCGTGACTGAACAGGGCAATGTTCACTTTGTCGTTGCCGGGCGCACCATCCAGCTGCAGAAAAACCCGGTGGACAGCAGGTCCGGCACGGGGCAGGCAGTGGAGAACTCATGGGGGACAACTGTTTTCTACACCACGGCCGACGGCGACTCCTTCGACAGCCTGGGCTACCAGTTCCGCGTCGGAACAGCGGAAATCCTGCAGTACAACCCCTCGCTCGTCGAAACGGAACCAATTCCCGCCGGAACTAAACTGTGGATGATCGCGGGGGATCTGCCCCTCGAAGGCGCCAGCGGCACGTTTACCGCGGACGCCGACGGAATCCCGCTGACCTATACGACCGTTGCCGGTGACACCGAAGTTCAGGTTGCTGCCCGCTTTGGCGTCACCGTCCTGGCCGATGCCAACCGCCCCACCTCCGGCACCCGCGGCGTCTGGTACGACTCGACGATTGACGGTCACCTGGCGGCCGGGCAGACCATCAGCGTTTCGCTGGACCAGCCGATCAACAAACCAGGTCTCGACTCATGACCGGATTCCCTGAGCTGCTCCATACGGTCCTGGACACCACGGATGTCCGGGGGCTGGCGGAGTTTTACCGCCGGCTTCTCGGGCTCCAGTACCGGCCGGGGGATGAACCTGCGGCCGAAGGGGAGGCGGAGGACGCCGACTGGCTGGTCCTCACCGATGCGCGGGGCCGTGCCAAGCTGGCTTTCCAGCTGGTGGAGCGTCTGGAGCGGACCACCTGGCCGTCGCCCGATGTGCCGATGCAGATGCACCTTGACCTGACCGTTCCGGACCGGGAAGCGCTGGAGCACCAGCATGCCCGGGCTCTGGAGCTGGGGGCGGAGCTGCTCTTTGACCGGACCGACGACCCGGATGAGCCGTTGTACGTGTACGCCGATCCGTCCGGCCACCCGTTCTGCATTTTCGTTGCCTGAAACCGGTCGCACGTTTCTTGGCGCACGGTACGCGGCATTTTCTCAGGCCGTCGCGTATCTGTTTGAAGTCGGAGTCGGTGGGCAGGGCGGCGGCCAGGTCCAGGATGACGCGGGCGGCTTCCACGGCGGTGTCGTCCGGCAGCGGGGGAGGGGTTTCGCCGGATTCCAGCGCGCGGATCATTTCCTCGCGCCGGGCGACCTCTTCTTTCAGGACGGCGATGCGCGCGGCGGGGTCCGGGTTGGATTCCTGGGCCAGGTTCTCCACCCGGTCCAGCAGGGTGGCCAGCCGGGAGGAGTTCAGCGAGGTTTTGTCGCTGGTGTAGCCCTCCAGGTAGGAGAGGAAGCGGACGGAGGACTCGGTGAGCTCGTAGACAAACTTCCCGTCCGCGCGGGGGCGGGCGAGGTAGCGGCGGGCCACCCAGTCATCGGCGTAGTTCCGGCCGGTCCAGTCCTCGCGCAGGGTGACGCCGTCCATGCGGAGGCGGTTGAGGAAGGAGTCCGTCATGGCGTGGAAGTCGTCCAGGCCTACCCGCGGGCGGGTGCGGGTAAAGGCCTCGCGGAAGAGCGCCAGCACCCATGGGTTGGCGTTGGTCAGTTTCCAGCCGGGGGGTGCCTCTATGGTTTTCGTCAAGCCGCTGAGGGCAGATTCTTAGGCGCCGGGTCTTCATAAAGGGTTCCGTCGCGAAGCATCGCGAAGAGGACGTCGGAGCGACGCCGGGCCAGAGCAATAATCGCTTGGTTGTGGCGTTTACCTTCCGCGCGTTTGCGGTCGTAATACGCTCTGGACGGTGGATGATGCAGCGCGGCGAAGGCCGAGAGGAACAGGGCGCGCTTGAGTTTCTTATTGCCCCGCCGGCTCGGATGCTCGCCGCGGATCGAAGTTCCCGAGCGACGGGTGACCGGGCCGATCCCGGCGTAAGAGGCCAAATGGGCTGCGGAGGCAAAGTGCATGCCGGTGACTTCGGTGAGGATCCGTGCGCAGGTCCTGACGCCGATGCCGGGCATCGAGGTCAGGACCTCGTAAAGAGGGTGGGCCTCCACGAGAGCTTCGACTTGGGTGGCGATTTCGTCGCGCTGCCGGCGGAGCGCGAGCAGTTGCTCAGCCAGTTTGGGCAGCACGATCCCGGCCGCGCCGGTGCCCACGACCACCACCGTCTGCTCGCCGAGAGCATCGAATACTGCCTCGGTGAGCCGCTCAGCAGCCCGAGGCGCGTGCTTCTTCAACCGTGCTCTGACGTGTCCGCGGCCGGCGGTCTTCAACGCCTGCGGGGTCGGATAGCGGGTGAGCAGATCCGCGACGGCCGGATGGTCCAGATGCGGACCCAGCGCCCTTTCCAGGGCGGGATGGATTTGGGTGAGAAGCCCGCGGATCCGGTTGGAGGTGGCGGTGATCTGTCCGGCGAGGTCATCATCGAATCCGCAGAGCACCCCGAGTTCGGCCAGGGTTTCATCGTCCAGTTCCACCGACCGCAGAGTATGGGGCATGGGCCGGGCGGCTTCGGCAATGATGGCCGCGTCCCTGGCATCGGTTTTCGCCTGGCCCGGGTGCAGATCCGCGATTCTGCGCATCGCCAGGCCCGGCAGATAACCCACGGCTGCTCCGGCTGCCTGCGCGACCGCGACAGGCAGCGCCCCGATGGTCGCCGGCTGGTCCACGACGACTAGGACTTTCCCGTAGCCGGCGAGCTTGGTGAGGACGTCCCGGATTTTGGTTTCGTCCTGCGGCAGGGCCTTGTCGTAGAGCTTCTTCCCGGCCGGTTCAGAGCCACGGCGTGGTGGCCGGTCTTCCAAGGAAAACGTCGATGCTCTCTTGCTCCAGAATCATCTTTTACCCCCGTCAATTCGCTGAGACTGACGTGTTGGCTGGTCAGGAGCGGACAGGAAGTCGCATCCACGTTACGAAGGACCCCGTCGTCGTGCCTCTATTAGCGATCGACCCGCCGCCAAGCCGGTTCCGGTGGCAACACCCCCCCCGGATCATGGATGACTGGGGGCAAAAACCATGCCGGAACCGACCGGCCAACACACCCATATCCTGCATCAGGAACGGGCTACGAAAAAGGTAACGGGGCGGCCTGGAGCCGTTGCAGTTCGGCCCAGTGGGCAACGGCGTTCTCGATGAAGGACATGCTGCGCTTTCCGCCCGTGCGGTGGGGAAAAACGGGCCTCCTCGATTTTAGCTGGGTGGGGGAGTGGGGTGGGGCAGGGAGCTCGCCTAGTGGTCTGGGAGGCCCTGAAGGACAAAGATGGTGCGCTGTTAATGGTTATAGCTGTAATCGGTGTTTGCGTAACGTCCGGGCGTGGTTCCTGAGCTCCCGTGAAGTCCCATACGCCACTCCTTGCATATCCCCGATGACGCCTCTCCACGCGTACACTTGCGGAAGAAGGCGATTGTACAGGGGGGCGGAAAACATGGCTGAAAAGTCTCCCAAAACGCTCGGCGAGCATGCCGCGAGGGGTCAACACATTGCTGAACCAAGTATTCACGCGTCACCAGACGAATATGAACTTGGAGCGTTGGCCTGGGCTAGCCGTGCCTCACAATCTTTGGGGAGTGCCTCTCACCCATTTCTTGCTTCAATCGAACGTCAGACCATGGAAGAACTTCCGGACGGCTCTGTGATCGCCGGTGCAGAGGGCGGGGTCGAGGGTGTTCCATTATACAAAGAAAGCCACTACAAATTTGAGTGGATCGTGCCATTGGACGAAGCTCTTGACTTCGATCTCGATCAGTTCATTACGCGCCTATATATTATGTCTGAGGAACACGCTTCACGGCTGACGAAGAGTATCCTCAATCACATTAGTGCTGTGTCGGAAGAGTATGGGCAAGTTGTCAATGCCGAAGGTAGACCATTTTTCGACGTGATTTGCGATTCCCTAGAAAAGCTCGAGTTTGTCTTCGACGATGAAGGCAACCACAATATAAGGCTTATGCTCAATCCAGATGATGCCAAGCTCTTTGCATCAATAACGCCGGAGCAGCAGTTGGTCCTCGACCAAATTGTTCAACGCAAACGAGAAGAGTGGAATGCTAAGAGACGTCGTAGGAACTTTCCTAGAATCCCTGACTGAGCGCGAATTTGATGCACCTCTCATTGCCTTGTTATCAAGTCAAGGGTTCACAGATATTCATTTTATTCACGGTTCATTTGAGTTTGGGAAGGACATTATTGCAAAACGCGTCTGTCCAGAGACGGGGGAGGTGTTGCAATATGCGATTCAGTCCAAAGCGGGAGACATTGGACTCCCAGGGTGGCGTGAAGTTCGTCCCCAGTTGGAAGAATCGGAGTACAACACACGCGCACATCCGAACTACGATGCTTCGCTAAAAAGAGTTGCGGTCCTCGTCACGACCGGACGATTGAAGGGCGCGGCGGCCGTAGACGCTCAGGAGTACAAGCAGACTGTTGAGGCCCGAGGGCGCACGGGTATCGAGTTCTGGGACAGGCTCACACTGACAGACTGGCTGTCCAGTAATCCTGATTCTGGGCTCATGGGGCGTCCTAATCGTCACTTCTTAGAGATTGTTGCCCGGGTGGCTACAGGCAAGCTTAGCGAGCGCGATGTTGAAAAATATACGAGGCGTTGGCTCAGCACAGGCGGTGGCCCATCAAACAACTTGGGCCTCGCTTGCATCGAAGCTGCGATTATCTCGAATAAGTTCCGTCTAAAACAGCGTTTGGACCTAGCGTCCATTGTCGCCCTCAACCTGCTCCGGGCGGTGGTGACTGCCGATCACGAACCAGGGAAAGATGGCCTCGCTGTCTCCGCTCGAAGATTGTTCGTGTCCTACGCGGAGCAGCTCTTACATCAGGTGGAGCCATTGCTTGATGACCCTTACACCTTCGCTCGATCCGTTGCAGGACCCTTTTCAATCGTGACTTATCCCGTAGTTACCATGCGCCTATTTGAAATCTTTGGCTTGCTCGTTAAAGTGGCCGAAGTTGAAGGGTATGCGGAAGTAGCTGCTCGAGCGCGGGTAGCAGTAGTCACTCTTGCTAGGAAGCATCCCGGTTCAGGTCGGCCGGTATCCGACGAGTTCGCGATCTCACTATTCGCACCGGTGCTTGTTCTCCGGACTAGTGACCTGATCCTGTGTCAGAGGTATCTGCACGCAGTGGCTGAATGGATTCTAGATCGTTACGAGTCCAAGTCCGGAGGGCTTGGACTGGGTGCTATAGGGGATCCTGAAGAAGTGGTTGTGGAACGGCTCCTCGGCGGTTCCTTGGAATCCACCCAATTGACTTATCGCCAACAGAGTTTTGTAGCGACGGCTGTGCTTGATCTGACACACCTTCTCGGTTTTGGAGAGCTACACGAGGCCTTACGGGAGAACCTCGACGCGCTCGACGTACAGCCGATTGAGCTGGCTGTGGCACCTGAGCGAGCCTTTTGGCGACGCGGTGGAGAAGGAGTAGGTGCCCCGCAGGGGTTGGGGCTGGCCGGACGCTATTCGGCAGATGACAGCCTCAAGGGTGTTGAAGACCTAGGAAGTCTCCACGACCTGCTTCTTATGAGCGTTTCGCGGTCGTGGTACACATTTGATTCGGTCGCCCGTCTATTTCGGTAATAGGCGCAGGCTCGCTGCAGAGGTCGCCAGTGAGACATCGCGCCGTGAGACCCGTGATCGACCGTGGCACTCTGACTTCTTAAACTTTTATTGCGTGGTTGCTTTCGCCACTGGGCGCTGACACATGGCCCGCACGTTAGTCAGGAACGCGGGATTTGGAAGCATTTATGAAGTCTTCGAACTCGCGGGATAAGAATTCGTCCGGACGAGACAGTAGCAGTGCCGCAGTGCTCCGACTTCCAAATATCTC
Source organism: Arthrobacter sp. Z1-15 (assembly GCF_054792395.1). Classification (NCBI taxonomy): domain Bacteria; kingdom Bacillati; phylum Actinomycetota; class Actinomycetes; order Micrococcales; family Micrococcaceae; genus Arthrobacter; species Arthrobacter sp. Z1-15. The sequence continues at coordinate 1,779,226 of NZ_CP096454.1, forward strand.
GTCAGTGTGTGTCACTATCTCTTTCTAGGTGACGGCGACACTGGTTGCGTCCAGGCATGATTCCTGAGCAGACGCGGCTGCGCTGCATGGGGGCGACACTCTCGTCATCACTTCCTATGGGCCGGCCCATTCAGTACCTAGGCCCACCACCCATAGATCTACTCCCTGGCGCAAACGCCCACTACTCGGCCACTAGAGTTCTGCTGCTGATAAGTCCCTCAGCGGGCGGCAGCAGTCAAGCGCCAGCTGATCTGTAACGCAGGACGGCTGGCCGAGACAGGCGAGTAGACCACTCCCCTTGTGGCATGGGGTTTGGGCATGTCCGGACCAACCTGTATGGGAGGACGGCAAAAGTGAACACTGAGACTGGGTGAATACTCGGTAAACCGTTAATTCGGTTTTCCTGCCCCGCCTTGTTCTGAAATCACTGACTGATCCAGAATATCGAAGGCACGGGTAGTACCCAAGATTCATGTATGTATAACGGGTTGCAGCGGGGTTGTTGATTAAGGAAACAATTCGGTCAATCAGTTCCGTCAGGCTGTTCCGTTGGATAGAGCGAACCGGTTGTGACGTAGGCCGATAGCTCGATAACTGGGAAGCACCCGCTCTGCACGGATGTTTCGAGGGCGATTAGATCCTTATTGCCGGGATCAAGTTCGACAGCCGCGGCTATGCAATCTGTTGCTTTGGCTAAATCACCCTTAACCCACCATGCCTGGGCGAGTGTTAGCTGCAGCGCAGCATCCATCGCCGGGAGCAGTTCAAAGGTGACACGCCGCCGACCAAGGTCGGCTGTATGAACCTCGATGAGGTCTGCGAGCTCCTCCGTTGTCCAAGGATGCTGGCGACCAAGGAGGATACCAAGGGTGAGGGTGGGAATAGACGGCTGGTCGAGGTCGCCGATGTACTTATCGATGATCCGCTCTGCACCAGGACGATGCATCGAATCCGGGGTGATACGGTGCCAAAGAACATATGTAGCAAGCAGTGGAACCCGAGATGTTCTTCGTACCTCACCGGCCAAGAGCTTCTCAATACGTGCCAGCGGGACGCTCATGTCTGCAACCTTGCCACTGCCTCCTAGAGCGACGCACATCATCTCGAGTGTGACTCCAAATAGCTTAGGACCTTTTGATGCGGCGAATCCGTTATATGAATGGAGCCACATCGTCGCATCCAGCTTCATCTGTACCTGACCCGGGAGCGCCCGCTTCCAATTGAAGTCGAGGTCGACGCCCGTGGCGCCTCGCTGGATGAAAGAGCGAATGACATGGCGGCTAAGCCGGTTGAGGCCCTCGGCGGTAAGTACATGCTGACCGTCGATTTCGGTGGTGTCGCTGACACCCGAGGCCGCCCACAACTCCGGTTCCAATTCCCTCATCTCGTGCAGGGAGACCGAACGGGTGCGGTATGCGAAATCCAATGCTCGAGGTAGGTGCACTGCTTGAATGGGACGGATGACCTCGTCTGCTTCACCTCGGTAATAAGATAACCCGATGTGTTCGAGTACGAATGCTTGAAACTTCCGTCTTAATGACAATTGGTCGATTTCCAACACTGCAACTTTTATTTGCTCGGCGCGTTTTTCGGGCAATCCCCGAATCGCGGCGTCAACGATTCCGCGACGGGCCTTATCATAGTCATTCCATGACGGCGCGGGCACGTCAGTGTCAGCCGAAAGAGATTCAAGGGCGGCGACATACAAGCTATAGGCGAGGGTCACATCGGTATGTACCAAGACGGAGGCGTCTACAATACGTCGAATCGCTCGCATTGCCTTCTCAAAGTACGGGCGCCGGAGTGCCAGGAGAGCAGTGAATAATTCACGTAAATCTTCTACTTCAACATCAGTAACGAATCGCCGCGGTGTCAGTGTGCGGCGCAGACGATGTCGCGGGTGAGCCGAAGAGTCTTCGTGAAACCGTAATAACCGCTGTGCCACGTCATGGTTATCCAGAAGGATCCCATCCAAAGCGAAGGCGACGACATCGGCTACGTCACTAAGCAGTGCCTCACCATCGGTCGCTATATGCCATGCATCTGAGCCGTCAGGGTTTTTCTTCGGTAATCGGTCCACCGCGCTGATCATGACTGCGTCACTCGCTGAGGCGAATTGCAGTGTTCCGACGGGTAGATTGACGTCGTCGGCGTGGATCCGGGTGAGATTGGTATAGAAAACACGCCGGTGTCGGGTTTCAAATGTTTCTTCGTCGTCGAAATACATGCCCGTTGAGATCTGCAGCATTACTTATCCTCGCGTAGGGCCGGTTTACTATAGCAACTCTAGTCGGGATGGAAGACGGCCTTCGCAAAGACAATGATCGGCATCGACTCAATAGACACCGCATTTATCGCCGGTAAACAGCTCTCTTTGAGTGCCTCACCGAGAACGTTGTAGGGTCGCCGTGTGGTGCGGCTCGCATTTTTATCCTCTTAAGCTCCTGTCCCTTCCCCGGTTTCTTCATCTTCATTCGGCAGTGCCTCATCGTCAGAGGGCGAACTAGTTTCCTTCTTTAGACTTGTTTGTGCGCTGCCCGAGAGGAAGAACCGGGAAATCTGGGATATGGCGGCCTGTGTCTGACTGGGTACTTGAATTATCCCCGAGAAGTCGAACCTAGGCATCTCAGCAGCCAACTGCTGCGCAATATTCTGACCAGGTACTTGCCATAAATCTGGGAAGTGGACCTCGGGCGTCACAACTCTCAAATGCTCTGCCATATTCACACTAGGTACTGGCACAATCCCTGAGAAGTCGAACTTGGGCATGGCAGCAGCGGCCTGCCGTGTCAGATCACTTCCAGTAACGAAAGAATTGGCAGAGTAACCACCAGGGGTATGCCGAGCAGCGACAATAGCCCTCTTTTTCAGCCCTTCTAGGGCTTCCTTGGTCCGTTCGTCGGTCATATCAGGTAGTGAGGGATCGCTAACAGTTAAGAGTGTTGGAGTCTGGTCCTCGTCTTCGTTTGCTGAGAAGAGCAGCTTCACATTCCAGGCGCAAGCAATGTTCCGCGCGTCATCGCCATCCGTCGTGACCCCGTAGAGCAACCATTGCGTCGTTGCGGTGTACCAGATATCACCCTCGATCTTGTGGCCAAGGACGTCATCGAGTCCGATGAGTTCCGCTTCGGGCGGCATTACCCATGAAGTCCACTGCGCTTCGGCCTCTGTGTCTCCTAAACCTACGAACACGGCGGGTGGAGTGAGGATCTCAACAGCAGCCTGAATCAAGCGAGACTGTGCCAGCCGTGAACTGAGCAGTTCCCATGCAGCTCGCTCCGCGTCAGCCCCAGAGACTTCTGTGGCGAATTCGGAGATGACCTGATCGAAATCCTTAAGACGTGTGAGCCGGTCCTCAACGCCGTTAAGGTCCTGATCCATCGGGTAGCTATAGGAGATTCCGTCCCCGAAATCATTGGTGTTGTTCGTGACGAAACAGATGCGCTCTTCGGGGTTTTCTCTGAGATATTCCAGGATAGAGAACCAAATAGCTACATCCCGTGCACCTTCAGAATGATCCTTTGCCCGCTTCGCAGGCGGAAGCGCCATTGCCTCCCGAGCCAAGGCCTTCAGGGCGACAGCACCACTCGTCTCGATCACCTCAAAGATTTCACCGTAAGAACTTCGCCAGTGATCGAGTAGCCGCTCCACATCGAGTGACTCTAGCGAACTCTCAACTTCCCACGGAAGCATTTCCTGTAGTTTCTGGAGGGCGTTTACCGCCGATTGGTGTCTCTCTACGTAGAACTTCGTCTGGTGTGCGGCCATCTCTTCCAAGACGATCCACGGCACGGCAACTTTATGATGTCCAGATTCCCGCAGCTTCCGGATGAAGTCAGCCCGAGGGCCGTCTGGCGGGAGAAGGCGGACGGCATTCGTATCAAAGACGATCAAAAGTAATCCTCGAACTCACTCGACTCACTAGGTCGGATGGTGATTCGCGCTATGTGGTTGCCCGAACCCCGTAGGTGACATAGCCAGCATAGAACGGCCTCAATGAACCGGCGTGGTACCGGCGACGCTGCGGCGCGGTGGTGAACAAAAACGATGGTTTCATGAATGTCCCTGCCTGTAGCGAGACACGCCCGGGAAGGGCGTCTGGTTTCCCGCGCCCGTTTGATCTGTTCCGGCAGGGCGGAGATCAGGTTGTAATGGCCTTCCTGCCCCTTGTCATAGAGAGGTGCCCGTTTCTGCACCGCCGCAGCAAGCGCCGCCGTGTCCACGGGCGCCGGAAAGGCCTGGAACTGCTCGATCATGTTCAGCAGGTAGCGGCCGTCACCGTCCGCCCTCGCAATCAGTGCCTGCCGGGCATCATCCGTCAGCGGCAGCGGTGCGCCGAGGAGCTCCTCGGCGCGGGCGATGAGGGTCTCCAGCGCGGCGTCGTCGAGGCGTTTCAGCACGAAGACCTGGGTGCGGGACAGGAGTGCCCCGTTGAGCTCAAAGCTCGGGTTCTCCGTCGTCGCGCCGACGAGGACAACGGTGCCGTCCTCGACGTAAGGCAGGAACGAGTCCTGCTGGGCGCGGTTGAACCGGTGGATCTCGTCAACGAACAGCATCGTGCCCTGGCCGACCTCCCGCCGGCGCTGCGCCGCAGAGAACACCTTGCGGAGGTCAGCGACGCCGGAGAAGGTGGCGGAGAGCGGTTCGAACGCCAGATCGGTCTGCTCGGCGAGAAGCCTGGCGATGGTGGTCTTCCCGCACCCCGGCGGGCCCCACAACACCATGGACACGAGCCGGTGCGCATCCACCATCCGGCCGATGGGAGCATCCGAGGCGAGCAGGTGGTCCTGCCCGACGACGTCGGCCAGGGTGCGGGGTCGGAGCCGGTCAGCCAGGGGCCGCGCGGCGTCGTCGGCTTCGAACAGGGGTGGGGTGTCGTTCACGAGTGCTCCGTGGCCGAGCCGCCGGCGAGGTCATAGGAGGTGCAGACGAGGTCCTCGATCAGCTCGGCCGTGATCCCGGTCCCGGGTGCAACCGAGATCCAGTGCCGTTTGTCGAGGTAGTGTCCGGGGGCAATTGTCCCGTGGCCGCGGCGCAGCGCGTCTCCATAATCCGGGTGGACCTTCACGGTGATGATCTGCAGATCAGGGTCGTCATCGGTGACGATGAGGAAGACCTTGCCGCGCACTTTCCACACGTCCAGGTGCGGGGTGAACGGACGCCCGCGGCTCACGTCCGCAAGCGACGCCGCTGTGTCACGGGCAATCTGCTGCAACCGCGCCCCGGAGAGCGTCACCAGGAATTCCGCCCGCGATGCTCCAATTTCCCGCCCATCATCCGATCTCCATCCGTCCATAAATACATTACGAGCAATGCGACGCTGTGGCGCACCGCCCGCCTCGCCTCCGACAGCCAGTTGGGGCAACATGTCGTCATTCTCGCCTTATTCCCCTGATCGCCGGGGCGCCAAGCACGCACCCGCCACACCTCTGGCACTGCCCGATCCAGCCGCCTAGACTGACGGCCATCTGAGCGCGCCGACCTGAGGAGCAGCATGGCCACGATCGCCGAGACCGTCGTCCACAACCTCGCCGCCAATGGGATCCAGCGGATTTGGGGTGTTCCCGGCGACTCCCTGAATGCGGTGACTGAGGCCATCCGCCAGGAGAAGGGCATGGAATGGATGCTCACCCGGCACGAGGAGGAGGCCGCGTTCGCTGCCGCCGGGGAGGCGGCGCTGACGGGCGAGCTCGCGGTGTGCGCGGGCAGCTGCGGCCCCGGCAACATGCACCTTATCAACGGGCTCTACGACGCGCACCGAAGCCGGGTTCCCGTGCTCGCGATCGCCTCACACATACCAACCGACGAGATCGGCAGCCAGTACTTCCAGGAGACCCGGCCCACGGAGCTGTTCCGGGACTGCACTGTCTTCTGCGAGATGGTGCTGAGCCCTGAGCAGATGCCGCGGCTGCTGGAGATCGCCATGCGGACTGCCATCGAAAAGCGGGGCGTCGCCGTCCTCGTGATGGCGGGCGACGCCGCGCTGGAGGATGCCGTGGACGAGCGCGTTTTCACGGTCCGCCGCACTGACCCCGTCACGGTGCCCTCCCCGGCGGAGCTGCAGGAGGCAGCCGCCACGCTGAACTCCTGCGGGAACGTGACGATCCTGGCTGGCGCCGGCGTTGAGGGGGCACGCGACGAGGTCCTCGCCCTGGCCGACGCGCTGGGTGCGCCGATTGTGCATGCCCTCCGCGGCAAGGAATTCATCGAGTACGACAACCCGTTCGATGTCGGCATGACCGGGCTCCTGGGCTTCGCGTCCGGTTACCGGGCGATGGAGGACTGCGACGCGCTGCTGATGCTCGGCACCGACTTCCCGTACCAGCAGTTCTACCCGAAGCACGCGAAGATCCTGCAGGTTGATATCCGGGGCGAGCAGCTCGGCCGCCGCGTGCCGCTCACCCAGGGCCTGGTCGGCGGGGTACGCGAGACGGCGTCGGCGCTGGTGCCGCTGCTTGAGCGCAAGCCGAACCGCACCCACCTGGAAAAGTCGCTGGACCACTACCGCCGCACCCGGCGGCAGCTCGACGATCTGGAGAAGCAGGGCCCGGGGACTATCCATCCGCAGCACCTCACCCACCTGATCGACGAGCTCGCGGACGACGACGCGGTCTTCCTGCCCGACGTCGGCACCCCGGTCATCTGGGCGTGCCGGCACCTGCACATCGGCGCGCGGCGGCGCCTGATCGGCTCCTTCTGGCACGGCACCATGGCGGCGGCCACCCCGCTCGGCCTGGGCGCCCAGGCTGTGGACCGGAACCGGCAGGTGGTGGTCCTCGCCGGCGACGGCGGCCTCGCGATGATGCTCGGCGAGCTGCTGACGGCGGTACAGCACAAGCTGCCGATCAAGATCGTGGTGTTTGACAACGCGGCGCTGAGCTTCGTGGAGGTGGAGATGAAGGCGGCGGGCCTCGTCAATTTCGGCACCGGGCTCGAAAACCCGGATTTTGGTGCGGTGGCGCAGGCGGTGGGGATGCACGGCGAGAGCGTGAGCCGCCCGGAGGACCTCGAGGGTGCGCTGCGCCGGGCGTTCGAGTACGACGGCCCGGCGCTTGTCTCCGTCGCGGTGGAGCGGCAGGAGCTCTCCATCCCGCCGAAGATCGACGCGAAGCAGGCCACGGGTTTCGCGGTCTACGCGCTGCGCACGGTGCTCGCCGGCAACGGCCGCGAACTGATCGATCTCGCCCGGGCAAACGCGCGCCAGCTGCTCTGAGTTCTTCACCCGGTTGGACGGGGAAGTGGCCATCGGCGGGCCTCGCGTACGGCAAGGGCGAAATGATGCCACCGAGCGCCCAATCAGTTGTTATGTCGTCTTTGTTATGACGTGTTGGGTGGTGGGATAGGCTGAGCCGTTGTCATTTTCAGGGGGAAATAAATGAAGCGTCCGCACCCAGTTGCCGGAATGTTCGCCGCCACCCTAGTGCTGTGGCTTGTATCCATAGGCTGCACACTGTTTGTCGCTTTCACAGTCGGGATTGACCCGAACGCAGGACTGGTGGGGCAGCAGTCGCTGCTAGCGGTCTTCGGCGCGGTCGCGGCGCTGGCATCTTTATTGTTTGCCTTGTGGACTGGGTGGAGGGCTTGTCGGGCCCTGGACTACCTGGTGAAAGCTGCGCGCTAACTTCAGAATCCATTGCTGCCGTCGTCCGGAGGACGGGCTGGCTCGTCGGCTCACTTATTGACGTTCCCAGCACATCGGAGACTTGTCCTAAGGGGCGACACTCACCCCGCACGGTCGATCGGCCGCGTCATGGTGTACATACCTGCCGCTTTGGCCGGGTAAGTGCGGGAGCCGATAGCGGAGCGCATCAAAGCGGGCATCGCCAACTGGAAGCAGAACAGCACCCACTTTGAATGCCCGCCTGACCTTGTCACTGGCAGCCGATACTCTTTTCTCGAGGAGCAGAGCGAACTGAACTTGGGGAGAAAAATGACCGAACAGTCTGATGGGAGCCACACTGAGGTAGGCATCTCATGAGCCGCACAAGGGACAAACTCGGCAAAGCCCTGCGAGGTGCTTCAACGCACATCGCCGAGCAGGTTGAAAGCGTCAAGGAAGCCGCTAAAGATGCTACGGAAGGTTCCAAAGACAAGGTCGAAAAACTTATTGTGAAGGCGACGGACCCCTATGAGGAGGTCCTGGCAGAGTACAACGTCGCCTTCACCGCAATGAACGACAAGGGGCATTCCCTCCTGCGCCAGCGCGAAAGGTCCGCGGATCTGATCGGGTTCGTCGAACTGTTGGTGAATAGTATCGCCAACACTCCCAAGTCGTTCGACACGTTACTGGGTGAAATCAGCGCCCAAAAAGCCGAGTTCTTGGATGCGGAGATGTTCGCCCGCAAGGATCTAGAAGCTGCAAAGCACTCTGCTGCCGGCGCCGGAACCGGGTTCGTTACGGGAGCTGCAGTCGCGAGCGTGGCCCCGACTGCTGCCATATGGGTCGCCACCACCTTCGGCACTGCATCTACCGGTACCGCGATCTCTACGCTCTCTGGAGCTGCCGCGAGCAATGCCGCTCTTGCCTGGCTTGGAGGCGGCGCTCTGGCCGCTGGAGGTGGGGGCACTGCTGCGGGCAGTGCCCTGCTGGCATTAGCTGGCCCCGTTGGGTGGACCGTAGCAGGAGCTTCTCTGCTCGCCTCCGTCGTCCTGCTTTCGAAGAAGAAGTTGGAGACTCGGGCGGCGAAACAGGAAGCACTGACTGCGGTGAAACAGAACGTCGCAACGGTCAAGCGCGACGATGCTCAGATTGCCGACCTCCTCCAGAAGACCACCACGCTTCGCGTTGAGCTGATGAACAGCTACGGCCAAGCACTGGTGTACTTTGGTGCCGAGTTCCCTTCCCTCTCCGACTCAGAGCGACACAACCTGGCAATCCTCGTGAACAATACGAAGTCCTGCGCGGCTCTGTTGGCCAGGCGTGTCGGGCGGGGCGCGCCAGATGAATGACTTCGCGAAGTTACTCAGGAGCAACCAAGAGCAAGCGGTCGCGTCCTGGGTGAACTATCTCAATCAGGTCCGCATCGATCAGCTACTTAGCTCCTTCAGACAGCAGGACGCAAACCTCCTGAACGCATTGACCAGCGTCAACGAAGCTGTCAGAACGATCGGCCTCGAGGTGGTCGCCACTAATCGCGGAGGCCAGCACGGCATGCACGGCTTCATCGCGGAGCTTGCTGAGGTGGGCATCGGCAATGCCCGCAAGCAGATCTTCGGCGATGAGCCCGTCTATCAGTGGGTCAACGACAACGGACCCGTAGACCTGATCCGCGGCGGCATAGACATTCAGCAGAAATTTGTCGCAGCGGGCGGTCGCTTCTCACTAGGAGCCATTGCCGAGCACCTCCAGAAGTACCCCGACTATGTGAAGAACGGCGGGAAGTACCAGATTCCTCGTGATCACTTCGAGGTGATTCAGAAGCTGCACTCCATGCCACCCGAGGAAGCAGGAAAGCTGTCTCGCAGCGGTGGTGGACCGTCCTTCACTGATTGGCAACGGATAGAAGCGTTCCTTAAACAGCGATCCATCGGCCTTGAATCGCTCGAACCATCAACCCTTGAGTACCGTCAGGTGCAAAGGGACATCTACGAATCCACCATGGCAACTGAGAAGGACCGACTCCGGATCACTGACCAGGGCTTGCGGGACAACGCATATCGAGAGAGCCGGCCGTCTCTGCAGCAAGGGGTGTCAGCCACCGTTACAGCCGCCGCTTTCGAGGGTGGGACTGCTTTCGTTTTGGCGGTGGTCACCAAGAAGCGGGAAGGCAAGCGACTTAAGGAGTTCACCCAGGAGGACTGGCTTGGCATCGCAGGAGAAACCGGCCTGAGCTTAAGCAAAGGCGGGATCCGAGGCTCCAGCGGCTATGTGATGACGAATTTCACTGCCACATCTGCGGCGGTCGCCAGCTCAATGGTCTCCGCGGCCTTCGGTATTGCTGAGCAGGCCAACGAACTCCGTCGCGGACAGATCGACGAGTCCGAGTTCATCGAAAACTCAGAGCTCCTCTCCCTGGCTGCCGCCGTGAGCGCGCTGTCCTCCTATATCGGCCAAGCACTCATCCCCGTCCCGGTGATTGGCGCGGTCATTGGCAACACGGTCGGAACCATGATGTACCGGGCCGTCGCTTCGTCCCTTTCAAAGCGAGAGGCCGAGCTGATTGAACGCTACCTGGACGAGCAACGAGTTCTCGACGGGCAACTTACTGCAGAGCAGCAGGAGCTCATCCAAAAGCTGGACGAGGGTATGTCCGACTACCTCGGATTGCTCGAACGAGCTTTCTCACCGAACATGCAGATCGCGCTCCTTGGATCAGCAGTACTCGCACGAGAACTAGGTGTTCCCACAGGCGACATCCTGGACTCCGACGAAAAGATCCGAGCCTACTTCCTCGACTAGACCTCTTCACCAAGAGCCGCTCGCTTACAGAACCCGCAAGTGATTGCCACCGAGGTGGCCGCGGAAGCAGAGCAAACAGCGGCAGCCCTGGTGCAGGGGATTCCATGGCCCGCTACTTCATCCCTGTCCATAACCTTTGGGATGTGCGGCCCCGGAGCTAACCGAAACCTAGAACAGCGGCCAGGGCACCGCAGGCATCTGACCGCTCGGAGACGGAAACCGCCCGGCCGAGCGCAGCCGGGCACAGCGAGCAGCGAGCGACGCAATTTCCTCGGCGGTGAGCAGCTTCGCCAGCTGTGAGCCCAGCTCGCCCTCCAGCCCCGCGAGAACCCGGTCGATGCCCTCGAGCTCCTCGGGGCTGAGCTCCGCGCCGATCCAGCCCCACAGCACCGTGCGCAGCTTGTGGTCGCTATGGAACGTCAGCCCGTGGTCCACGCCGTACCGGTGCCCGTCAGCCATCGCGAGGATGTGGTCGCCCTTGCGGTCGGCATTGTTGACGACGACGTCGAACACCGCCATCCGCCGCAGTGCCGGGGTGTCCTCGTGAATGAGAGCGACAATCCGTCCGTCGTCGTCCCGGCCTTCGAAGACGCCTTTCCAGCCGGTTTCCGGCACATCCTCTGCCGGAACCAGGTCTACGGGGTCCTGGTCAGGATCTGTGTCCTGCCAGAGCTGGACCATTCCTTCGCCGAACGGGCCGTCCCGCAGCCAGGTGCGCGGCACAATGTTCCAGCCCAGAGCCTGCGACACCAGGTAGGCGGCCACCTCGCGGTGTGCGAGGCAGCCGTCGGGAAAGTCCCACAGCGGCTGCTCGCCGGCTATCGGTTTGTAGACGACGGCGGCGTCGCCAATGCTGCCTAGGAAGGTGGCGTTGGACGCCGTCGTGATGCGGCCGGTGAGCGTGAGCTCGGCGGTCACCAGGTCGGGCGCCGGCATCAGGCCTCGGGGAAGGTGCAGGTGTGTCCGTCGGCGTCGATCGGCTGGCCGCAGATCACGCAGATCGGACGCCCGGCGCCCACGATCTCCCGCGTGCGCTTCGCGAAGGCCCGGGCGGTGCCCACCGGCATCCGTACCCGCAGCACCTCGGACGCGTCGGCATCGTCGTCGTCCTCGAGGAATCCGTCGTCGTCCGGATCCACCTCCTCCAGGGGGTAGGCCTCGATGACGATCTGCGCCGTGGCGGGGTCCCAGCCCAGGCTCATCACGCCGGCGCGGAACTGCTCCTCAACCGGGTCGAGGTCGTTGTTGTCGACGAGTTCAAGGGGTGTGTTCGCGGGAACGCTGAAGGGGTTTCCATCGATGGTGCTGAGCTGGTCGAGGATCTCGTCGATCTTCTCGGCGAGCTGGGCCGACTGCTGCTTCTCCAGCGCAATGCTGACGATCTGCTTCCCGGTCCGCACCTGCAGATAGAACGTGCGCTGGCCGGGGACGCCGACAGTTCCGACGATAACGCGGTCAGGCCAGTCGAACTCGTGAACGGTAGTAGGCATAGGTCTACTTTAGACTCATTGCGCCGGTGGCGCCGTGTGCCCTGCGCCACCGCCGACCGGTGCGTCGTCCGGCGTCGGGGCGGCCGCCAGCCAGGACAGATCCCCGGCGTCGGTGTTGGTGGACAGGACGGTGGGCCGGCCCGTGCCGTAGTGCACGATCGACACGGAGGCCGGGCCGACGTTGAGGCGCTGGAACATATCGAGGTGCATGCCGAGCGCGTCGGCGAGGACTGACTTGATAATGTCGCCGTGGCTCACCGCCACCCACACGGCACCCGGCCCGTGCTCGGCCTCGAAGGCTGCGTCATGGCGCCGGATCGCCGCCACCGAGCGGGCCTGCATTGCGGCCATGGACTCGCCGCCGGGAAAGGTGACCGCGGAGGGCTGCGACTGAACCGTCGCCCACAGCTTCTCCTTCGCGAGTTCCCCGAGCGTGCGGCCCTGCCAGGAGCCGTAATCGCACTCGGTCAGATCGTCGTCGACCGGCGCATGCGGCGCGCCGGCCTGGCGGTCCAGGATGAACTGCGCGGTCTGCCGGCAGCGCTCGAGGGGACTGGACACCACTCCGACCACGGGCACGACGGCGAGCCGGTCACCGGTCGCGGCCGCCTGGTCCCGGCCCACCTGGTCGAGTTCGACGCCGGGGGTCCGGCCTGCCAGCAGTCCGGAGGCGTTCGCTGTGGTGCGGCCGTGCCGCACGAGGATTACTGTTGCCATCCCCCCAGCCTAACCATCCCCTCCGGCCCGCCCCGCCACGTTGGACGTGACTGCTGCGAGGCTGTGCTCGAGAATTCCGACTCATCTGTGGGCTGCCAGTTCACAAAAACCCTTACCCGCTATCTGTATGCGGGAAAAGAGCTCTTGACATAAATGGGCAGTGAATTCCGGAGTCCATATCAGTATTCGCATTTCGGGGGCACACCGTGTAGGCAGTAACCGTACCGATGTCAAGACAATTATTTTTTGGGGACGAAAAGAGTCGCGTAATGCAATCCAACACTGTTCATCGAGGAGCAGCTACCCGTCCTGTGCAGCAGCACCCCGGCACATCCCTGTGGTCCGTCCTGACCGTAGAGCCGGAGCGTAAGGATGTGGGTGACGAGATCGTCCGGCTTGTTGTAGCCCCGCTGTCGTCTCAAATGCGGGTCGGGGAAGGGGGACGGTTTCGTTTTTCCCGCAGCCTGGAATCTGATCATCCGGCCGTGCTCCTGCATCTGCGTGCGACCGAGGATGTTGTGAAGCGCCAGTGGCAGTTTGCGCATGCGCTGGCGGACGAAAGTGCAGCCACGCTGGGCACCGTGAAGATCTCCCAGTCGCCGGACATCCTTTATCCGCCGCCGCCGGGCGAACCGGTACCTGAGATGGTGGAAGCGACGCTTGCACGGTTCGGTGGACCAAAGGGCTTGGAACTGGTGGCTGACAATTGCGAGGTGTCCTCGGACCTCGCCTTATGGGCAGTCAACCGCTTTCCCAGCCTCAACACGCGCTCGTTGCTGGCCGCCCTGCTTCTCTCCGACACCGGCCACGCCATGATGCGGGGGCCCCGGTCCGCGGTTTGGTCCGACCGCAGAACCACTAGCTGGGACTACTTCTGGAACGCGCATCTGCACGCCTGCACAGTTTCTTTTGGCCCGCACGCGGCGCAGGCCCGCAGGGCAATGAGGGCCCGGATTGCACCCCGGATTGTGCCCGCACACAGGGTGATGGCTGCCCTGGCCTCAGAGCCGGCGGTGGACATCTGGCGCAAGCGCTGGGCGAGGGCCATCGATGAGTATTTGTACCGGGCGGACAAGCAACGCATCAGCCGCAGTGCGCAGCAGCTGGCTATGGGGGCTAGCCAGCTAGCCCTCAACCGGCTGGGATTTTCGTTCCGGGAACAGGGGGCCCTCGGCCTTTACGCGAGTGCTTGGAATAAGGATGTTGAAGCGCAATATTGCGGTGAGGGGCGCTCATCGCAGTCGTCAAAGCGGGGTAAGAAATGACGGGGGAGAAGCTAAAGCAGCCATATCCGGCGGAATCTCCGTCCCTTCAAGAAATAGCCAGAAGCCGATGGATTGCTTCTGGCTATTTCTTTGACCGAACGACACGCTTCGCTGCACAGAAATCACGACGCAGTTTCGTGAATAGGACGCGCGTTAAGGTTGGATGCTCCGCTGCTGCTTTGCGGTCTCGCGGACGACCTGCAGTACCCGGTATCGCCACGCCGTCACCCCAAGGACCAGTGCTACTCCCAGGGACATGCCCGCCATCAGGCCGAGGCCGACTGCCGGGCCGCCGCCGCCCGTCTGCGGGCCGCTGCTCAGAACGGCGGAGATGGCGGCGAGCATCCCCGTGCCGTCAGCCAGCGAGAGGATCAGGGCATTCACCCAGCGCACCGTCAGGGTCGTCAGGAAGGTGCCGCGCCGGGCAATCGAAAACAACCGCCAGATGCAGAGCAGTGCCGCTTCGACAAAGGCGATGGAAAGAATCGTTGGCCGACGGTCGCACAGCCAACCCCGAGGCGCAAGAGGTTGTATCGCACGGAGCAGTGCACATGGCAGTGTGTGGGCATGGCCCTGATCAGTCCGTTCTTACCACCCGGAACAATCAACAACGTCCCGCAGCCGGTTCTCACGGCGAAGACCCTAAGCCTGCGGCCGTGGACCGCGGGCGATACCCCTGTTGTCTTCGCAGCCCACAAGGATCCGGCAATTGCCCTGTGGCACCGGCGCCGGATCGAGGGCCTCGAGGAGTCCCAAGCCGTGATTGCACAGTGGGCCGGGCAGTGGGAGAAGGAGTCCGGAGCGTCCTGGGCCGTCTGTGATGGAAAGGGCTTGGTGGTCGGACGGGCCGCACTCAGCAGGATCAATCTCTTCGAAGGGGACGGCGAAGTCGGATACTGGACGCTCCCGACGGCGCGAGGCCGGGGAATTGCTTCGCAGGTGGTGACTGCGCTGCGGGAGTGGGCATTCGATGCGGTCGGGCTTAAGCGGCTGCAGCTGACCCATTCCACACGCAACAAGGCCTCGTGCCGCATCGCGGCAAAGACGGGTTTTGCCTTCGAGGGCATCAAGCGCAGCGCACTCCGGCATGAGGACGGGTGGCACGACATGCACCTTCACGCGGCCGTGAGCGCCACGCCGTCGGGCTGATAAACAGGAACCGCAGGTTACCTATCCGCGGGATTCCGGTGACGGATCGGGAGCCGTCCATCCTCCGCGGTGCGTCATCGACGGGGCAACAGGTTCCGGCGCCCGCCAGATGACAATCAGGAGGGTGGCGATGGGTCCCAGGAACAGCGAAACGAGGAACCATATCCAGCGGGAGCGGTTCTTCTGCTCCGCGAGCCCGGCATTGACTACGGCGACGGTGAACCAGAACATGCCTGAATCTACGTAGTTATCCATCAGCCCACCCAACCACACCCGGAGGAGAACGCTCGTCAGGTTGTTCTTCCCCCGGCCCGGTTACATGGGTAACCTATGCAGAATCGGCAGCAAGAAGCGCCGCCGAATCGTTCACAAACGCAGCCCTGCCTTCGGATCCGTTGATCCGGGCAGTATGGCGCGTGAGGCCTTCCCCGGAGGAACTGCCTTGAACATGTTGATGAATACCCGGGGTGTCAGCTCCGCCGGCAGACCTGCTCGGACCTTCGGAATCGAGGAGGAATTCCTGCTGGTAGACCCGGCGACAGGGGAGCCAAGACCCGTCGCGGAGCTGGCACTACAGCAGGGGAAAAAGCGTGGTGGCTCGACTTTCGGTCCTGCCCTGACTCTGGAAGTCCAGCAGGAACAGCTCGAAGTGGTCGGCCCTGTCTGCGCCACCCTGCCGGAGATGGAGGCCGCAATCCGCGAGGGCCGCGGGATAGCCGATGAGGCTGCCCGATCGGTTGGCGCAAGGGCGGTGGCCTTGGCAACCAGTCCCACAGCAGCCACCCCGTCCCTGGTGCCCAGGCAGCGCTACCAGGACATAGCAGACCGGTTCGGGCTGACTTCCAAGGAACAGCTCACCTGCGGCTTCCACGTTCACGTGGGGGTGATTTCAGGAAAAGAAGGAGTAGCGATCCTGGACCGGATCCGTGTCTGGTTGCCGGTCCTGCTGGCGCTCAGTGCCAACTCCCCGTTTTGGCAGGGACGCGACAGCGGCTACGCGAGCTTCCGCTACCAGGCGTGGAACCGGTGGCCCACGGCAGGACCGTGCGAACGGTTCGGCTCTGAAAAGGCGTACCGCCGTTACATCCGCTCCTTGCTGGCCACGGGCGTACTCGTTGACGAGGGCATGGTCTACTTCGACGCACGTCTCTCCCGCAACCACCCGACAGTGGAGGTGCGCATCGCCGACGTGTGCATGGACCCCGGGCACGCCGCAGTACTAGCGGCGCTGGTACGCGCGCTTGTGGAACAGGCAGCCCTGGACTGGCGGGCAGGCCTCCGGGCACCCCGCCAGTCCGCCGCACAATTGCGTCTTGCGGCGTGGCAGGCCAGCGTGTCGGGAGCGGAAGGGATGCTGCTGCACCCTCTCCTGAACACGCCGTGCCCGGCTGGTGAAGCCGTGCAGGCGCTCCTGGCACATGTCAGCCCGGTCCTTGCCAGCACCGGCGACGAGGACCGCGTAACCCGGGACGTTGCTCGAATCCTTACTTCCGGCACCGGATCTCGCCGACAGCGCGAAACCATGGCCAGCAGCCGGACCCTGGCAGCGGTGGTGGCGGACGCCGTCGAGGCCACGCATGGAACAGCCAAAACCCAACACTTCCGGCCCGTGCGTCTGCAGGGCACCGGACCGATTTGAAAGGGTAACAAATGACTGCGAACGAGAGTATTCAGAACTACATCGAGGCCCAGACGCCCCTTCTGGTGGACCGGCTCGCTGAATGGATCCGCATTCCTTCGGTGGCCGGGGTGCCCGAGCGTAAACACCATCTGACGCGATCGGCCAACTGGCTGGCTGGGGAGCTGCGCGGCATCGGGTTCCCGGTGACCGAGATCTGGGAGAGTCCGGGCGGTCCGGCAGTCTTCGCCGAATGGTCCGGCGCCGTCGATGCCCCCACCATTCTGGTTTACAGCCACCACGACGTGCGGGCCGTGAAAGACGAGAACTGGGATCAAACCTCCCCGTTTGAGCCTGTCCTCCGCGACGGCCGGCTGTACGGGCGCGGAAGTTCTGACGCCAAAGGGCAGATGATGGCCCACCTGATGGCGGTGCGCGCCCATCTGGATGCGACGGGACGCACTGCCCCGGCGGTGAACCTAAAGATCATCGTCGAAGGGGAGGAGGAGGCCGGTTCGCCCGGCCTGAAAGACCTCCTCGAGGCAAACCGGAACCGCCTTGACGTGGACGCGGTGATCTTTTCCGACACTCTGCTCTGGCAAGCCGGGCATCCTGCCCTCTGCACCAGCGTCCGCGGCATGCTTGGCGTGCGCATTGAGGTTTACGGCCCGCTGACGGACGTCCACAGCGGTGCGGTATCCGGCGCGGCCCCCAATCCCGCCCTTGAGCTCGGCCGGCTCCTCGGGCAGCTGCACGACCAAAAAGGCAGGATTACTATTCCCGGTTTCTACGACGACGTCGAGGAAATGTCCCAGCGCCGCAGGGCTGAACTGGCCGCACTTCCCTTTGATCCGCAGGACTGGCTGGAACGGTCCCACACCCGGATCATCCTGGGTGAGGAGGGCTACACCCCTCTTGAACGACTCTGGGCGCGCCCGGCGCTGGAAGTCGTTGCCATGGCGGCGGGGGACCCCGTGGGGGCCAAGCGTGCGGCCGTTCCCTCCATGGCGGCGGCGGACCTGAGTATCCGCACGGTTGCCGGCCAGAAGGTCGACGACGTGGCAGAGCAGGTCCGCAGCTGGGTGGGTGAAACCATCAGCGACGGCTACGCCTACGAGTTGTCCATCGATATTGAAACGGCGCAGGAGCCGTACCAAACTCCCGACTGCGGGGTCCTGGATGCCCTCTCCGCAGCGATGGCCAAGGGCTTTCAAGTGCAGGAAGTGGGGCGGATGGGCAACGCCGGCGGCGGACCTGCCGCCCTGCTCTCTTCGGCTTTGAATGTTCCGGTTGTCTTTTTCGGGACGGGCCTCGTAGAGGACAACTGGCATGACAGTGACGAGAGCGCCCGGATCGACATCCTCAAAGCCGGCGCCGCGACGCTGGCCTTCCTCTGGGAGGAGCTCGGCACGCAGGAATAGGTGTGCAAATGCTTTGGGGAGGCCTTGACACTTAAACCGTCAGACGCGTCTTCTTGAACCAGGGCATGGGGATGGCTGCGGCCAAGCGACGAGGAGAGACCCATGTCAGGTGCAAGCGGAAGCGGCGAGGAGTTCCAAACCGGGCGGACAAACCGTGCAGAGGGGCGCACAATTCTCTGGGCCCAGGTTCCTCCGGGCCAGCCCAATTTCAACGGACCGGCGATCCTCATCGTTGAGGTAGCCAAGGATCCCAACGATCCGGACGATTATGAGGACGGCGGTTCGTTCATACCGTCGAACTCCTTCGACGGCATCGTGGGCAAGGGCTGGAGCGGAGGCAGCGCCAGTAACTTCGGCGGGACTCCTGGAGGAACGGGCGTGGTCGGCAGGGGAGGCCGCAACCAGGGCACCGGTGTGTTCGGACTGGGCGGCGGGACACCGGAACCCGGAAACGGCGGAGCAGGCGGCATCGGCGTTCACGGTTTGGGCGGACCGCAAGCCGACTACTTCGCGGATTATTCGACGCCGCCCGGTGCCGGGCTGGTGGGGCAGGGCGGCCGACAGCCAGAACTCGACAACCGGCTGAGGCTCCCTCATGCGGCCGGTGTTATTGGTATCGGCGGAGGAACCGGGCACAATAAGGACCTTTTGCCGGCCCATCAGCTCTCGGACACCGGGGGCGTCGGTGTCTACGGGCAGGGGGCCGGGCTCAGCGTGGCTATGGTCCCTCCGCAGGATGAAGCCGGGACGGTTCCGGGCCCGAACGTCGCGAGCGGCCCCCGGGCAGCCGGAGCCGGAGTGCTAGGCCGGGGTGGCGAGTCGACCGAGCCCAGGGAAAGAAGCGCCTCCGGCGTCGTCGGGCTTGCCGGAGGTGTCCCCATCCCCTCCAGCAATCAAACTCTGGGATTCGGAGTGGTGGGGCACGGACCGGTTGGTGTGCACGGCCGCGGCCTGGCCGGGCCCGGTGTCGAAGGCACCTCGGCAGGAGACCGTGGCGGAACTTTTCAGTCTGATCATGCTGCCCAGGTACAGCTTGTGCCCGGTTTTTCCCGGGGGACGTTTCCTCCTCCCACAACGGTGACGCCCACGGCACTCCCCACCGGACGGGAGGGAGTCGTCCAGTTACCCAAAGACGGCCGGGGCGGGGACCTGATGGTCCTTTCGGACGAGGAACGCAGTTGCACCCTGTGGTTCTGTGTTGAGGGGGTGAATTCCGGGCCGGCGAAATGGGCTCAGGTTCTGACGGGTCCGGTTTTCGACGGGGTCGCCTGAGGGCTTAATAGCCCGAAAGCTCACACCGCCGGTGACGCAGTAACCCGGCTGGGAGCCATGCCGTAACGCTGCCGGAAGGCGCGCCCGAACGTCCCGGGATCCAGGAACCCTGAAGCCAGGCATGCGCTCTGCACCCCAGCCCCCTGCTCCAGCAGTCCTCGCGCATGCTCCAGCCGCACGCGGCGGATCTCGGCAGCCGGCGACGTCCCGGCCTCGGCAAAGACTGCCTGCACCGCACGGAGGGAAAGGTGCGCTCCGGAGGCGAGCTCCGCCGTCGTGAAGTCCGGGTCTGTGAACCTGGCCTCGATGGTGCGCCGCATGGATTCGAGCAGTTCGGCACGCACCTGCTCAGCAAGCGCCCGGTGCGATGGTCCGCGCCTGCGCAGGTCGCGCACCCTCTCTGTCTGACTCCGCGGCAACGGGTTGAAGCTCAGGAGCGTGCTACGTTCGGATCCCACGCTGCGGGTGGTCCACTGCACCGGGCGCGCGTCCCCTGCGCGGGTAACGAACCATTCCATCGCAGGGGCGGAGCCGGCAGATCCGACAATCGGGCACTCGTGCCCCGGATACAGGGAACCGTCCGGGCGGCGGCAGTGCAGAAGGTCGTGGCTCGGACCGCCAACGACGTCGTCGTCTCCCCGGTAGCCCAGGAACCGAACTGCGGCCTTGTTCGCGAGAGAGACCAGACCCTGGTTATCAATGACCCACAGGGGGACCGGTGCTTCACGGATGACTTGTATCAGCAGATCCATTTTTAATCCTTTCCTGCGCTTTCCATCGGCCCCCGGTGTAACACCTTACGAACGGCGGAAGGCGGAGCAGTTGCCGGTTTGTTTCGCGCAGGTAAAGAGTGAACTGCCTGCGTTTTTTGCAGGTATCCCTTCGCAAAAAGCCTGTTTCCGGCGCTCATCCGCCTCCTACGTTGTTGTTGCGGCAAGTGCCGGCAGAACTACTCAGGAGGAAACAGAAATGACTAACTGGAACGCGAAACGAGATCAGGCCACGAGCAGCGTGCGCAGCGCCGTCGCCCGTTCGGATTCCTCCTGGGCTGACCTCGCCGAGCAGCTTGACCGCCCGCTTCTGTGGACCATTGCAGCCTTGCTCGGTTCCCACCCCGTTCCGGCTGAACTCGCCGAGAAAGCCGGAGAGCTTCTGGGCCTGGATGAGGAAACCGTGCTGGCCCTGCAGGAGCAGCCATACAGGATCATGGGCGATGAGCTGAAGGCAGATCCGACGATTTACCGGTTCTACGAACTGCTGGCCGTGTATGGGTCGGCGCTGAAGGAGGCCATCCACGAGGAGTTCGGCGACGGCATCATGAGCGCAATTAACTGCAACGTGGAGCTGACCCGCCGTGAGGATCCCGAGGGTGACCGCGTGCGGGTCATCATTGACGGCAAGTTCCTGAAGTACCAGTGGTAGGGGGCCGGCGATGAGTTATGTAATTCCGAAGGACTTTGCAGTCCGTATGATCGACGCCGGCCAGGCCAAAGTTGCGCTGTCCACGCGCGACACCCTGATCCGCAGCTACATGGCAGGTGCCATCCTGGCGCTGGCCGCGGCCTTTGCCGTCACGATCAGCGCCCAGACCGGTTCGCCGCTGCTCGGCGCCGTCCTGTTCCCCGTCGGCTTCTGCATGCTGTACCTGCTCGGGTTTGATTTGCTGACCGGCGTGTTCACCTTGGTGCCGCTGGCCTGGCTGGACAAGCGCCCGGGTGTCACCTGGCGCTCGATGCTCCGCAACTGGGGGCTGGTGTTCGTCGGCAACTTCGCCGGCGCGCTGACCACCGCACTGCTGATGGCCATTGTCTGGACGTACGGCTTCTCCGCCGAGGTGAGCGAAGTCGGAAAAGCGATCGGGCACCTCGGTGAAGGACGCACCGTGGGCTACGCCGAGCACGGCGCAGCCGGCATGCTCACCCTCTTTGTCCGCGGCATCCTCTGCAATTGGATGGTGTCCACCGGTGTCGTCGGCGCGATGATGAGCGACAGCCTGCCCGGCAAGGTGATCGCCATGTGGATGCCGATCATGCTCTTTTTTTACATGGGTTTTGAGCACTCGGTGGTCAACATGTTCCTGTTCCCGATCGGCCTGATGCTCGGCGGTGAGTTCACCCTGATGGACTACTTGATCTGGAACGAGATTCCGACCGTGCTCGGCAACCTGGTGGGCGGCCTGACGTTCGTTGGGTTGATGATCTACGGGACGCATGCCCGGACGGCGCCCGGGCGGCAGTTCGCGGCAAAGGTGAAGGTCTAGCTTCCGGTAACGACGACGTCGGGCCCTTTGCTTCCGAAGGGCCCGACGCCGCGTTTGTTAAAGACGGGCGTGCTGCCTGCGGCAAGATATAAGGATGTCACTTGACCACCTGCTCACAAGCCTCAGTGCACTTCCTGGTTCAGAATCGCGAGACGCGTATCTGCGGTTCCTCAACACAGCCGGCGATGCCGCTCTCTACAGGAATGGCGGCCCGGAGCATGTCACGGGGTCATGCTTCGTCTTTTCGCCTGGATTTGATCGTGTTCTCCTGTGTTTCCATCGCAAGGGGCAGTTCTGGGTACAGTTCGGCGGTCACGTTGAGTCGACGGACGCGTCGGTGGCAGATGCCGCACAGAGGGAGGCCCGCGAGGAGTCCGGAATTGGCGATCTTGTCCTGCTTAGCCCCGCGATCATGGATCTTGACCGGCACGATCTGCATGCGGGATTCTCGTGCGCCGCTCATTGGGATGTCGGGTTCGCCGCTGTTGTTGCGCCGTCCGTCGTCACGTCCGTGAGCGATGAAAGCGAGGATGTCCGTTGGTTTCCGATCAACGAATTGCCGGCTCAAGTGCCACCAAGCTTCCGCGCGCGCTTGGAAAAAGTCCGGCACGCGGCCATGGCGCTGACTGGCGCTCACTAATCAGCAAACCACCGGCGGACCATCCCTCCCGCAGTTCCGGTGGAAATCCGTGTGTGGCGTTGATGATGGCGACGCCGGATTGCCCGGCCGGTGTCCGCTGCCACCGGCCGGGACTTCCGGAGCGCGGAGGGCAATGGTCTGCTGGATGAGGAACTGCACAGGATCCTTGAAGGGAGCAACCCCATGCGCGGAGTAGTCATTCATGCCCCCGGTGACATCCGGGTGGAGGACCGCGGGGACCCGCGGATCATTGAACCAACCGACGCCGTCATCCAGCTCGCCGCAACCTGCATCTGCGGCTCTGATCTCTGGCCGTACCGCGGCATCGAAGATGTTCCGGCCGTGGCGCCGATGGGCCATGAATACGTAGGCACCGTGACAGAGGTTGGCAGCGAGGTCCGCACGGTGAAACCCGGAGACTTCGTCGTCGGATCCTTCTGGGCCTCCGACAACACCTGCGAGATTTGCCGGGCCGGTTTCCAAAGCCGCTGCGTCCAGGCGCAGCCGATGGGCGCGATCGGCACCCAGGCGCAGTTCGCCCGGATCCCGCTTGCCGACGGCACCCTGGTTGCTACGCCCGGCCAGCCCGACGCCGACCTGCTGCCATCGCTGATGGCCGCCTCCGATGTGCTCGGCACCGGCTGGTTCGGTGCCGTGGCCGCCTCCGCTGGTCCCGGCAAGACCGTGGCGGTGGTGGGCGACGGCGCCGTCGGACTCCTTGCCGTCCTGGCCGCCCGCCAGCTCGGCGCCGAGCGGGTTATAGCCATGAGCCGGCACCCCGAGCGGCAGGAACTGGCCCGCCGCTTCGGCGCCACCGACATCGTTGCCGAACGCGGCGACGACGGCGTGGCCGTCATCAAGGACATGACGCACGGGCTCGGAGCACACTCAGTAGTGGAGGCAGTGGGGACACAGGAATCGATGATGCAGGCGGTCCGCTCCACCCGGCCAGGCGGGCACATGGGATTCGTGGGCGTATCCCACGATGTGGCGCTGCCCGGGCTGGAATTGTTCTTCGCCGAGATCAACATGCTTGGCGGGCCGGCACCTGTCCGCCGGTTCCTGCCCGAACTGATCGACCTGATCTGGAACCGGACCATCGATCCCGGCCAGGTCTTCGACCTCACACTTCCCCTCGAGGACGCCGCGGAAGGATACCGGGCCATGGACGAACGCCGGGCGGTGAAGGTACTGCTGACTCCCTAAATCATGCTCAGTGCCGTCCAGCCGGGGCCGTCGCCTCTATTGCGCGGCGGACATCTGCTGGACACTGAAGACACAGGCCCCGGGACCGCGGAAAGGCATTCCGATGAGACTTCCTTCTCCTGCCCGGCGGGCTTTCTCCGCAGTTCTCACCGTCTGCATTCTGCTTCTGGCCACGGGGTCGGGTGCCTTCGCCTCATCCCCGGTTTCCAGCCCACAGACCGCGCCCTTTGCCGTGGTGAACGACGGCACCGGTCCGCAGTTCTACACCGGACTGAACATCGATGTCCAGGATGACGTTTCCGGTGACGTGTACGCCTCCGGGCAGAGCGTCACCATCAAACCTCACCATCAGCGGGACGGTCGGGGGCAACCTCACGTACAACTCCGACGAGGAGGCAAACATCTCCGCGGATGCTGTCAGCGGCACCGTGGAGCGCATCGCCCCGGAGCCTGATCAGGAGCCCTCGGCGGGGGAGAAGTTCGTTGGGTGGCTGCTCGGGTTGCTGTATGCGCTGGTTGCGCTGAGCCTTATCACGGTGCTCGCGGGCTGGCTCTTCCCCCGTCTGCTGCACCGGGTGACCGACCGGCTCCTGCCTCGGCCGTGGCGGGCGCTGCTGGTCGGTTTCGTGGCATCAATCGCCGTTCCGTTTGTGGTTCTGCTCCTTCTGGCCACGGTCATCGGGGCGCCCCTGGGGCTGTCAGTCCTGTTGGTCTGGATAACGCTGACGCTCGCCACCTTCGTCTTCGGCGCCTATTTCATTGGCAGGCTCATTTTCCGCGGCAACCAGCATCCAGTGATCAAAGCGCTGGTCGGGGGTCTGATCCTCATTGTCGCGCTGCATATTCCGTGGCTGAACATCGTCGTATGGCTGGCCATGGTGTTCCTTGGACTTGGTGCGCAGCTGCTGGCAATCTACGACCGTCGTCCCTGGCGCCGCGTACCGCCCGCTTCCGGCGTCACCGGCGTCTCCGGCGTCTCCGGCGTCTCTGGCGTCGAACAGCGGAGGGACAACGGCGGGGGCCTTCCCTCAGTCTCCGACCCGTAGTGAAGACGAGCCGGCCTCTCTGTGAAGAGTTACCCAGTGGCTGTATCGCTTCACCGTCGACGAGTCGCACGCACTCATTCCGGGTTACGAGGTTTATCCGGAAGCGCCGGAGCGTCCTCCGGGTCGTCGTCGCCGCTGATCCAGTGTGCGAAGCGCGAACCGGGATCTCCGCCAATGATCAGGAAGCGGGCAAAGAGAGTGAGCGGCACAGCCAGCAGGGAGCCGACCGCTCCCAGCAGGGTTGTCCAGAGGACCACCGAGGCGAAGGTCAGCGTGACGCTTAGCCGAACTGTTTCCCCCACGAACCGGGGCTGGACCAGCACTTGGAGAGTGACGTTGACGATGCAGTATATGGCCAGCACCAGCAGCCCCAGCCCCCAGCCGCCAACCGCGACAGCGAGCACGACGGGAGGCACCACGCCGAGGACGAAACCGATATTGGGGATGTAGTTGGTAACGAACGCGAGCACCGCCCAGACGAATGGACCGGGTACACCGAGCAGCCAGAGGGCGAGGCCGTCAATCACCGCGACGATCAGCCCGAAGATCGAGTTGACGAGGAAGTACCGGTTGGTTCCGGCGGTGAACCGGTTGAAAGCGTGCAGTCTCCGGCTGCTCGCCTCCGCGAGCTCCTTCGGGGGGTTCTGCCACCGTGCAGCATCCATACCGAGAAACATCGCGTAGGCGACGACAAAAAAGACGGCCGTGCCCAGACCCAACAGTTGCGTGCCGGCGTTGAAAACGGTCGTCAGGAGGGTTGACGGCTGGATTGCCCCGGCAACCTCGTCCATCGACACGGTGCTGAATCCGAGGCTTTGGAAAAACGAATCAAGTGTCTCCGCGCTCTCTTCCAGCTGGCCTGCATAGGTGGCCAGAATGCTCCCGAATTGCCCCAGAGCCAGAAGGACCAGCACTGCCAGAACCACCAGGATTCCCCACGCGATTGCCACGACGACGAGCGTGCCTACCCAGCTTGGGGTGCCGCGCCGATCCAATGGTCTTCGTGCGGGCAGAGCGATAATGATGAGCGCAGCGGCCAGCACCAGCGGCGCCAGGATCGACCGGCCTGCCCATACCGTCCAGCAGGCACCACCCGCAGCCGCCAGAGTCAGCAGAATCCGTGTTGGCCTTGCAAGTCCGGGTATCCCGGGCGGCTCACGATCACTCATGGGGCCTCACAGTTATCGGGGAACGACGAAAGTCCGGGTTCCGCTGCTTCTTCCCGGCGGCCCCTACCACCACAGGTTGGCGCACAGGGCAATCTCCGTCTAGAGGGGAGTCTTGCAATGCGGCGTCTCAGAGGCGGGAATTCTTCATTCCGTCAGAAAGCGGGCAAGCAACGCGGCCGAAGCCTGAAGCTGCTGGCGGCGTGACGCCTATTAGCGCAGCGAGTTCCACATTGCTGGCTCCCTATCCCTCCGCAAAAGTCATGCTTGACACAACAGCTCATCAATGGAATCGTCTCGTGCATCCACTGTAAACGTTTACAACACTCGAAGGAGAGCGTTGGCTCGGGTCACTATCACTCAGGTTGCGGCACACGCGGGCGTTTCTGTCGCGTCTGCTTCACGGGCGCTCAACGGGCTCATAGCGAGCCCCCAGACGGTTGCGAAAGTGCAACACGCAGCCGAGGAACTCGGTTACGTAGCTGATGCGACGGCACAGTCCTTGAAGCGGGGCCGAACAAACCAACTTGCCTACGCCGTTGCCGACATCGGCAACCCGGTCTACGTCGAGATGATGACAGCGGTGGAACGGGTCGTCTCGGCATCCGGCTACCGGCTGGTGCTGTCCTCGATGGGTACGTTGTCCTCCTCGGTCGACGTGGTGCGCGACCTGAGCCGGGGATATGTCGACGGCATGATTCTGTCGCCACTTCGCGTCACGGATGAGCTCCTTGCAGTGCTGGCGAAGACGCCGGTACCGGTCGTCGTTCTAGGACATTTGCCAGGCAGACAGAGTATCGACAACGTGCGTGCGGATTCGCTCACGGCCATGCGTCTTGTCGTTGACCATCTCGTTGCCGAGGGCCGAAACGACGTTGCCTTTGTGAACGGACCCAGCGACACGACCCCTGGTGCGTTCCGGCGTGACGGATTCGCCGCGGCGGTCGCTGCGCACCCAGAGATTTCGGCGCGGAGCGTCGAGGCTGAGGACTTCACGATCGCAGCCGGCTACGCCGCGGCCCGCCTAGTGCTGTCCGATGAATCACGCCCGGATGCCATCGCCGCTGCCAACGATCTGATCGGGATTGGTGCCATTCGGGCCGCCGAAGATTTTGGGCTTTCCATTCCCGGCGACATCGCAGTCACCGGTATCGATAACACGGAGCTCGCCGGAGTCGTCCGGCCGGGCCTCACGAGCGTGGACCTTGGCGCAGAAGAGCGCGGCCGTGCCGCAGCGGAACTGCTGCTCCAACGCATCATGGACCCTGAACGTCCCGCGCACACCATTGCCGTTGCGCCCTCGCTGGTTGTTCGCGGATCTTCCCTCGCACGCAGGCCGGACCCCGCCTCATCTCCTATGCGTGACCACACTGAACACACCGATCTCAATGAGGAGAGGGAAGCCGGATGAGTACCGCAGCCACAAGCACTCCACGCGAGGTGAAGGAGGCACCGCGTCCCGTGAGACGGGTCGGCCACCGCGTTCGCGCCCAGCGGCGAGAAGCCATCACCCTGGTGATCCCCGCGCTCCTGCCGATTATCATCTTTTCCGTTATCCCGCTTGTCAGCGGAGTTGCACTCGGCTTTACCGACGCCACGCTGAAGCGGAATGCAGAGATCAACTTCATCGGTTTTGGAAACTTTATTGAACTCTTCGGCGACCACCGTTTCTGGGGATCTTTCGGCATCGGCATTGTCTGGGCCGGATCAGTCGCACTTCTCACCCTCGTATGTGCCATGGGACTGGCACTGTTGCTCAACAGTGATTTGCGGCTGAAGGGCCTGACCCGGGTGCTTGCCTTAATCCCCTGGGCGATGCCGCCCGTGGTCATTGCGATTGTGTGGCGGATGATCTACAACCCCAACTCAGGTCCGCTCAACGGCATGCTCGAAGTGTTCGGCATTCCGGGCGTCAACTGGCTCGGGGACTTTTCCACCGCTCTGCCCGCCGTCATTGTGGTGGGAGTCTGGGCGGGAATTCCGCAGACGACTGTCCTGCTGCTGGCCGGCATGCAGTCCATCTCCGCGGAACAGCATGAGGCAGCTGCAGTCGACGGTGCCGGCGCGTTCCGCCGGTTCTGGCACATCACTCTCCCGGCCCTTCGCCCGGTTGTTTTCGCAGTGACAGCTCTGGACTTCATCTGGCAGTTCAACTCCTTTGGGCTCATCTATGTCCTTACTGAAGGAGGCCCGGGCGGCCGGACGATGATACCCCCGCTGTTCACCTATCTGGAGGCCTTCCGCAACCGCGAAATCGGGTACGCCTCGGCGATGGGTGACGTGCTCGTCATCGCGATCCTGCTGGTTTTGTCTCTGTACCTTGTCAATCAGTTCCGTCAGACAAAGGGAGCACGTTCATGATCTCCAGGCGTCCCTGGTACGCGACGGCGCTCATGTACGTCGCGCTCACCGCATTCCTCTTGTTCCTCGGGTTCCCGCTGCTGTGGCTGCTGTCGGCGTCGTTTAAATCCTCAGCAGAGCTGAACTCGCTCGCCGTCAACCTGCTGCCGGCCACATGGGACTTCAGCAACTACGGTTCCGCTCTCGAGCGCCAGAACCTTCTGACCGCCGCCGGCAACTCGGTGCTGGTATCCCTCGCAACGATGGTGATCACCGTACTGCTGTCGATGCCGATGGCATACGCCCTCGCCCGCCTCAAGGGACGGCTTCGCGCCGCCGGTACGGTGTGGATACTGACCAGCCAGGTCTTCCCCTCGATTCTCATCATCATCCCGTTGTTCCTGGTGCTGCGCACGATCAATCTCAACGACACCCTGCTTGGACTGACCCTCGTGTACGTCACCTTCACCCTGCCGTTCACCCTGTGGATGCTGCAGGGTTACGTCTCCGCTATTCCCGCGGAGCTGGAGGAGGCCGGTGAAATGGACGGCGCTTCGCGCATCACCATTCTGCGCAGGATCATCCTTCCGCTGCTCGCACCGGGGCTGGTGGCAACGGCCATGTTTACCTTTGTCTCAGCCTGGAATGAGTTCTTCCTCGCCCTTGTCCTGCTGCAGAGCCCGGAGCTCTACACACTTCCCATCGCCCTGCGTTCATTCCTGGGCGCGGAAGGGCAGACCCAGCTGGGCCCGCTGGCAGCAGGGGCCATTCTCACGACAATTCCTTCGCTCATCATCTTCACCATCCTGCAGAAGAAGCTGACCGGCGGAATGCTCGCCGGAGCAGTCAAAGGCTGACCCTGCCGACCAAGAAAATCGACCACAACATAACAAGAAAGCGAGCATCATGAAGAGAATACGAGGCATTGGCGCCGTCGCGTTCGCGGGCGTGACCATCCTCGCCCTGAGCGGTTGCCAGCAGGGCAGTGCCAGCAATAACGAATCGGAGAACGCCGAAGGCGGCCCCGTGACCCTCCAGTTCCAGTCGCTGTCCGACCAGCCAACAACCCAGGCTGCCGTGAAATCCATCGTCGATGAGTGGAACACCGAGAACGAAGACGTTCAGGTAAAGATTGTCCAAGCCGGATGGGATGGGACCTTCGACAAACTCATCACCCAGTTCACCGGCGGAACGGCACCGGACATCATCCATTATGAGGCGAGTTCCATTGCCTCCTTCGCGGCGGACGGCTACCTCGCTGACCTGACCGACCACATCGACGAGGACTTGAAATCGGACATCTCCGAAGGGATTTGGGACTCTGTCACACAGGATGGAGAGATCATCGCCTATCCGTCCACTTTGCAGTCCTACATGGTGTTCGCCAACGCTGATCTCCTCAAAGCTGCCGGGGTTGAAATTCCCAGCGGCGACACAATGACGTGGGAGGAGCTGCAGACGATTGCCCAGGCAACAACCACCGATGGCAATTACGGCATCGGATGGGGTCTTGGGTCGCCCACGGCGACGATGATGAGCCTCTCGCTCGGTTTCGACGGTGGCTTCTTTGATGGAGAGGGCACCGACGCGTCGATCGAAGTCGGCGACTCCGAGCTGGCGGTACCCGAACTTATTCATGAAATGGCCTACACCGACAAATCGATCGAGCCCACGTCACTGACACAATCCGGATCGGACGTGCTGGCCTCGTTCTACGGCGGCAAGGTCGCAATGACCGTTCAGGGGTCCTTCCAGGCGACGAACATTGCCAACGATGCCCCCGAAGGATTCAACTGGGTGGCGCTGCCTCCGCTCGAAGGTTCAGCCGGCGCCATCCAGGCAGCAAATCCGCAGACCTACTCGGTGAACGTCGATTCCGAGTACGTGGAGGAGTCGGCTGATTTCCTCAACTTCTTCATGAGTGCCGAGAATCTGGCCTCGATCGCCTACGCCGACGCACTGATCCCGTCATCCAGCTCGGCCAGGACCGAGGTGGAAACACTGGCCGCGGACAACCCCGCCTGGGCCCAGGTGCTGGCATCGGGCGAAGGGCTGCAGGGACCGCCGTTCCTCAAGGTCGAAAAGTACACGGAGTGGAAGGACACCATCGCCACCCCGGCCTTCCAGCAGTACCTGGCTGATCAGATCACCAGCGACGAGCTGGCTAACCAACTTTCCACCGGCTGGACTGACATCGCCGGCTGATGACGCGCGGGGGTGAGCCGCCGGCTCGCCCCCGCCGTCGTCGTTTTCGGAGGTAAACAAGGAGTGAGAATGAACGTGTTGCAGAACAAAGTAGCCGGAGTACTGACAGGGGCCGCCGTGGGAGACGCCTTGGGCGGTGCGACGGAGGGCTGGACCCCCGAGCAAATCGAAGAGCGCCACGGCGGCCGGGTCGAGGGCATCGTGGGGCCCTTCCTCGCCGATTGGAAAACTGCGCGGCCGATTGCGCCCTACCACAAGGGTGACGGACATGTGACCGACGATACGCTCATGACCCATGCTCTCGTGGAGGTCTACACCAAGCAGCGCCGGCATCTTGACGCCTACGACGTCGCCAGCGATCTGGTGCCGCTGATGATCGGTGAACGGCGCTGGGTCCCAGAACTCGAGGACCATGCCCTGATCCTGCAGCGCGTCTTCCTCGCCGAAAAGTGGATCGTCGCGAAACTGCATTACGGCCATGCCGACCCGCGGGAAGCGGGTGTGGGAAACATCGTCAACTGCGGAGCCTCCATGTACATGGCGCCGGTCGGACTCGTGCACATCGGCGACCCACAGGGTGCCTATGCCGAGGCTATCGACATTGCCGGAGCTCACCAGTCGTCCTACGGACGTGAGGCCGCAGGCGTATTCGCGGCCGCAGTGGCAGCATCCGCCGCTCCCGGCGCAACCGTCGCCGACGTACGGCAGGCCGTCCTGGATGTCGCCCACGACGGGACCGCCGCAGCCATCCGTGCCGTTTTTGACGCCGTCGATGCTTTCCTTGCCGACGGCGGATCGGATGACCCGCGGGATCTCGCCCGGGTTGTGCGCGCCGCTGTTGCGCCGTATGACACGGTGGGGGAGCAGTACCGCGCCCCGGCGATGGATGCCCGCCTGCCGTCGCGCACGAAGTCGATCGAAGAGCTGCCTGCGGCGCTCGGGTTCGTCATCGCCCGCAACGGAGACCTTCGCTCGTCGGTGCTCGACGCCGTCAACTACGGTCGCGACGCCGACTCGATCGCCACGATGGCCGGTGCCATCTGCGGTGGTCTCCACGGCATTGAAGCAGTGCCCACGGACTGGGTCACTGATGTTACGGCCGCCAGCCGCCTCGATCTGGATTCCGTGGTGGCTGCGATGACGGAGGTGGTGAGTGATATCGCCCGGGCGGACGCAGATCGTGCCACACAACGAGCCGCGGCCCTGGAATCGCTGCTCGACCCGGTATACGCGAAGTGAGGCTGACATGGTCCCAGCCGGAGGACTTGGTCGCCGCCGAGCTGGCAGCTCTCCGAGAGCAGGGGGTCGCCGAAGCCGAAATTGCGCCGATTGAGCGCCGGTGGGCGGAAGCCGGCGGCTCGACGCAACTCGCTCCATCAGGGGCGAGCGCTGAACCCGCAAGCCAAGAGATCCGTGCCCTCGCACGCAGGGTGCTCGATGAGCTGCAGACCCTGCAGACGCCGAGCGCCGGGGAACCGGACGAGTGGGAGGACATCGTCGCCCTGCTCCCGCCGGCCGCTCCAGGTATAAGGACACCCCTGAACTTCGAACGGATGCACGGGGCATGGCTTGGCCGGGCGGCGGGATGCCTGCTCGGCAAGCCCGTAGAGAAGATTCCCCGCGAGGGCATCAAGCAGATAGCCCGGGCAACCGGTAACTGGCCGATCCGGTCCTACTTCACTGCGGTGGGGCTCCCACGGGAGATAGCGGAGCGCTGGCCCTGGAACCGCCGCTCCGCGCCCACCTCGCTGGTCGAGAACATCGACGGGATGCCCGAGGACGACGATCTGAATTTCCCCATCCTCACCCTCGAGCTGATGGAGACACACGGCCGCAATCTCTCCACAGAGCACTTTGCAGAAGCCTGGCTGGCGGCACTGCCGGCGGGCAGGGTCTTCACCGCTGAACGAGCGGCGTACCGGAACATTCTCGATGCCCGCACCGCCCCGGATACGGCGCGGCACCACAACCCGTTCCGAGAATGGATCGGCGCGCTCATCCGGGCCGACGTGCATGGCTGGGCTCATCCCGGGGATGTGCGCGCGGCTGCCGCATCGGCCTGGACCGACGCGCGGTTAAGCCACACCCGCAACGGCATCTACGGTGAGATGTGGGCTGCTGCTATGTGCTCAGCGTCCCTCACCGCGACCTCTGCCGATGCTGTGCTGGACGCCGCAGACACGGTCGTACCGCCAAATTCACGTCTGGCTGCCGCCGTACGTCTCGGCCGGCAGACAGGTACGGCCCTCGCTGAAGGATCGCTGACCTCTGCCGCGGCACTCGACGTGCTCCATGCGGAGTTCGACGGTATGCATTGGGTTCATACTCTCAACAACGCGGCGCTCACAGCATGCGCCATCCAGGCCTACGGCGGGGACTTCGGTGCCGCCATCGCGCTCGGAGTTTCGGGTGGATGGGACACTGACTCGATCGGCGCGACCATTGGATCCGTCGTCGGCGGGCTTCTGGGCGCTGACGGAATTGGGGAGGCCTGGACCGATCCGCTCAAGGACTCCGTCGCGACCTCTCTCCCGGGCGGCGCCGAGCGGTCCATCCGTGAACTCGCAGAACGCACCTTCCGGTTGTCGGAGGGAACATCATGAGCGGCGGTTTCAACCCCCTGCAGCCCCGTGAACTCGATCTACCCACCCGGGTGCCGCTCGAGCTGGATCTGATGAGCGGGGAAGCGGCAGCCGTGCTTGATGACGCCAAGATTTTTGCGGCGCCTGCCGACCCCGATGACCTTGCTCAGTGGCGCGCCCAGCTCAATGTGTGGCGGGATGGTGCGCGAAAGCGCCATGGCGAGCCCACCCGGTACGACGACGACGCCTCCGCCTGGGCAAGCAGATGCTTTACCGTGGCGCAGGTCTGGTTGTGGGACGAGCTGTTCTTCGATTTTGAGGCGCAGCGTTTCACGCCCGAGCGCTTCCTCGCTGACGCGCACGAGCGTTTCGGCGGGCTTGACGGCGTCGTCCTGTGGCACGCCTATCCGGTCATCGGTATTGACGACCGCAACCAGTGGGACTTCTACGATGTCCCGGGTCTTGCAGAAGTTGCAGCGACGTTGCGCGCTGCCGGAGTCGCAGTGTTCCTGGACTACAACCCCTGGGATACGGGGACCCGCCGGGCAGGCGACGATACAGATGAGCTCGCGGCGGCAGTGCGCCGCCTCGGTGCGGACGGAGTATTCCTCGACACGCTGAAGAAGGCAGATCCCGGACTGGTCACTGCGCTGGATGAGGCGCGTCCCGGCATCGGCCTCGAAGGCGAATCGAAGCTCGCAACCGAGCGGATCGCTGACCATACGTTGTCCTGGGCACAGTGGTTCGCCGACTCCGAGATGCCCGGTGTCCTCCGCGCACGGTGGTTTGAGCGGCGGCATATGCAGCACCACATTCGCCGCTGGCACCGAGACCATGCTGAAGAGCTGCGCTCGGCCTGGCTCAACGGTGTTGGAGTCATGGTGTGGGAGGTGGTTTTTGGAGCCTGGGTCGGCTGGAATGACCGGGATGCCGCGACGCTCCGCCGCATGCTTCCCGTCCAGCGCGGATTCCACCGTTGGCTCGTCGAGGGGGAGTGGACACCGCTCTCGGTAGCCGACGGCCCGGTGATGGGATCGGCTTTCGAACTCGACGGTGTCACGTTGCTGCTCCTGGTGAACACCTCGAATGTGGATGCCCAATACCGTATGCCCGGCAGCGGCTGGCGGCCGCTGCACGCCGGTGACACAGCGAGCACGGTCACCGTGCCGGCCGGCGGAATAGCCGCTGCGGCGCGCGTTGGTGCCGGTGCCGACGTACCCGATGAGCTCGACGTCGTCCATGCCGCTCTCGCCGGGCAAACCGCTCAGCCTGATACGTCCTTTCGGCACCGCCCGGTACGCCGCATGAGCGTGCCTGACTGGAACGGCCCCGTTGCTCCGGCATCCAGCCGGGCTATCCCCACCG
The DNA here is from genome assembly GCF_054792395.1 of Arthrobacter sp. Z1-15. Classification (NCBI taxonomy): domain Bacteria; kingdom Bacillati; phylum Actinomycetota; class Actinomycetes; order Micrococcales; family Micrococcaceae; genus Arthrobacter; species Arthrobacter sp. Z1-15. The sequence continues at coordinate 1,813,367 of NZ_CP096454.1, forward strand.
TCACTGTCGCGGCCGGCGAATACACCCTGACCGTGCGGTCCCGGATGCGTGAGACGGGCATGTATGACGGAGCGCCCTACGTGGACGAGTGGAAGCCGCTGCCTCCCCGCCTCCACGACCAGCGCACGCTGGACCGGAATGTTGTCCTCCCGCGGCCGGTTTCAGTTGCCGCCGCAGAGGTGAGCGAAGCCGAGTACGCCCGTTTCCTCGACGCGATCGGAGAGCATACGGATGCCCGTGACCCGGAGCGTCCCGCGACGAAGGTGACGTTCTCCCGGGCCCGCGAATACGCGGCCTGGGCCGGCGGCCGGCTCCCCACCGAGGACGAATGGCAGCTTGCAGCAGCCCGCCCCGGTTTTCTGCGCAGAACGCCGGAAGTGTGGAACTGGACGGAGTCCGAACATTCGGACGGCCGCACCCGCTTTGTCATGCTCAAGGGCGGCAGCGCACACCGGAGTGAGGGCTCGGACTGGTACTTCGACGGCGGTGTGAAGTCGCCGGAGTTCAGCGCCAAGCTGCTTTTGCCCGGACTCGGCCAGGATGCTTCCAGCTCTGTCGGGTTCCGTATCTGCACCGAGCAGCACAATGACCAGGCGCTTGAAGAGGAGGGAACCGCATGAGCCCGCTCAACGGTCTTCGCGTCGTGGATGCTTCGACGCTCTTTGCCGGCCCGATGGCAGCAATGCATTTGGGTGACATGGGCGCCGACGTCGTCAAGGTCGAACATCCAAACCGGCCGGATCCTGCGCGGGGTCACGGGCCGAGCAAGGATGGACAGAACCTCTGGTGGAAGACCCTCGGCCGCAATAAGCGCACTGTAGCCATCGACCTGCATACGGCAGGCGGGCGCGACGCGTTTATCCGCCTTGCCCGTACCGCGGATGTTGTCATCGAAAACTTCCGTCCCGGGACGCTGGAACGCTGGGGGCTGGACTATGCCGCGTTGTCCGCGGAGAACCCCGGGCTTGTTCTTGCCCGTGTTACCGGATTCGGGCAAATCGGACCTTATAAGAACCGGCCGGGGTTCGGCACCCTCGCCGAAGCGATGAGCGGCTTCGCATCATCCACCGGCGAGCCGGACGGGCCACCGACACTTCCGCCGTTCGGCCTCGCGGACGGCGTCGCATCACTGGCAACCGCTTACGCGATCATGGTCGCGCTGCACTCGCGTGACAAGGACGGCAAAGGCCAGGAAGTCGACGTGGCCATCATCGAGCCGATCCTTGCCATGCTTGGCCCGCAGATCACGCGCTGGGATCAGTTGGGCACCGTGCAGCCGCGCACCGGCAACCGCTCCGTCAACAACGCGCCCCGCAACACGTACCGCACAGCCGACGGTTCCTGGGTGGCGGTGTCCACGAGTGCGCAGTCCATTGCTGAGCGCGTGGTCGCGCTGGTCGGGCGCCCCGAGCTTGCTGATGAGGAATGGTTTGCCAGCGGAGCAACCCGTGCCGAGCACGCCGACCTCCTCGATGATGCCGTTGGGACATGGATCGTCCGGCACTCGCGGGAGGAGGTTATTGCCGCGTTCGAGGCTGCGGAAGCCGCGGTGGCACCGATCTATGACCCTTCGGACATTGTTGCCGATCCCCAGTTCAATGCACTCGGTACCATCCATCGCATTAAGGACGCAGACCTTGGCGACATGGCCATGCAGGGACCGCTGTTTCGGATGTCCAGGGATGCAGCAACAATTGCGTTCACGGGGCGGGCGCATGGTGCGGACACGGAGGCCGTGCTGACCGAGCTGGGGTACTCGCCCGACGAGTTGGCGGCGCTGTACGGCGACGGAAGCATCGGATGAGTCGGCCAATCGTGGTAGCGCTATACGCACCCGCTGACCGGCCCGAGCGCTTCGAGAAGGCGCTGCGGGCCGGGGCGGATGCGGTCATTGTTGATCTCGAAGACGCCGTCACCGCATCGCGCAAGGAGGATGCCCGTGCGGCGCTGACTGATTTCGCGGCGTTATGGGAGGCTTGCGGTGAGGGCGCCCCCGCCGTGCAGGTGCGGGTTAATGCGTCTGGATCCTCGGCTCATGACGCCGACGTCACAGCGGTCGCCGCGCTTCCCGCTGCCTTCGGGGTGCGGTTGCCCAAGACGCAGTCAGCTGCCGACGTCGAGGCTCTTCGGGCCGCGCTGCCCGGGCGTCAGGTGCATGCACTTCTGGAATCCGCTCTATCTATTGAGCGTGCCTTTGAGATCGCCTCCTCGGGAGTATCCACCATTGCCACTGGAGAAGCTGACCTCCGGGCTGAACTGGGGGTTCCCGCCGGGCCCGGCGGGGAAGCGGGTCTGGCCTGGTCACGCAGCCGCATCGTCAATGCGGCCGCGGCTGCCGGCCTGCCCGCCCCGCTGATGGCGGTTTACGCCGACGTCGTGGACGTTGAGGGTTTGGAGGCCAGCTGCCGCGCCGGCCGCGCCCTGGGCTTTTCTGGACGAACCGCCGTGCACCCGCGGCAGCTGGACATCATCCGTCGTGTTTTTACTCCTGATGCCTCGGAGGTGGCCCGGGCACAGAGCATTGTCGACCAAGTGAGCGCCGCGGCAGTCGACGGCACCGGAGCGTTCGTGCTGGAAGACGGCACCTTCATTGACGTTGCAATGGTGCGGGCCGCCGAGCGCGTCATCGACCTCGCCGGCGCGGAGCCGACGGCCGGAGCCGCCGGCATGGGCTAGGAAGCGAGAGCCGGGGAGTCGGTCGGTGTGGCCAGTGGCACGGTCGGTGTAGGCGGTAACCTGGTCAACCTCGTTCAGCAGGTGATCTCCCTGCCAGCAGCGGTCCAAGTCCGGGTTGGCAATGACGGGCCTGTCGCAGCCATGTCCTCCTCTAGCAGCATGATCGTTCGTCACGGCTGGTGACGGTACCGAAGCCGGTGTTCAGCTGCATCAGGCCGCCGAAGCGGCCCAAGGCTTGGACCATGTCGCCAGGCTGGTCCTTGTGCAAGACGGGCAGGCAGGCCTGCAACATATCGGCGATGCCGTCCACCAGGGCGGTGTAGGTAAAGATCGCCCCGAGCGGCAGAGCCCGAGCCGTGGCCCCACCATCGAGTGACGTCCCAGCGATAGGCATAAGAATTCCATAGTGCGCATAAGGTCACAGTGCCGTCGCTGGAAGAAGAATTATCCGACGTGGACGCGTCTACTGATGCCAAGTGGGTCGGCGTATTAGCTCCTAACGCTGGCCCAGCTAGTCCGCTCTGGAACCGACGAAGGAACCTGTTTGCAGTGGAGTAGAGAGTCCCTCAGCCGGTCCTGAGAAGACGTTATTTCCGCGTTCACGTCGCTTCGGGTAAGCATGCCAATAGTTCTCATAAGGTGAATCGAAGCCTCTTCGGAACCGTAGCATTGCATTTGGACTAGCAAATACAGCTCCATGAACTAAATACTGGTTTTGCTCGAAAGACGGGAGGCCGACCCACTGGAAAAAGGACGGGGATGTAAATGAAATCTCACGTCCGCTGGATGAGCGAAGCCGAGTTGTAGCTCTGCTCCAGGGATCATATTCACGAGTGATTACTGAGTATGTGCTCCTGACGCATCCAATTCCTTCAAGCTTCTCGAGAGCGCGACGAGCAGTTTCCAGCGAATCAATCAGCTGCTGAGGCCGAGGGTGTTCGCGATTTGCATGCATCAAGGCATTACGGACGGGCATTATCCCGGACCTTGTTAGGCCTCCGGAAACATCCGCCAACGTTTCGGCGATTCTTTTCTGCGCTTCGGCCGTCAAGTCCAAATATGGATAGGTGTGCGCAAAAGGAAACCCTTGTAGGCTGGTTTTAGCCCAGAACTTCGGATAAGTGTCGGCGGGGCGGAGATGCTTGGGTTCCTCGCCTCTTAGCCCGTCAATGAACCGTGAAAGATCACTAAATCCTTGAACAAGGTCGGAAAGGGTTGGCTTGTCTGTGAACGGAGTTCTATCTCCATCGCTGCCGCTCCCCGCACGTATCAAACCAAGTCTAGTCTGTGAAAAGCCGTATACTGCTGTCTCACGAAAGACAAAGGGTTGCTCGCTCGCATAATGGTCGTTCAAGAGTGCCCACGTCGTAAATATCAATGAGTCATTTAGATAGTGTTCCAACTCAACAAAATAATTGGCGGCGGTTGAGCGAATTACGCTAGCATTGAGGCTTAAATTGACCGCGGCCGTCGTGGATACACCTTCAAGTGCTGCATGCTCGCTCCAGTAGTCGTCCCTCTTGTCTCCAACAAGTGGAGGGGAAAAACCGAGCTTCCACATAATTGAGTCGACTAGTTGGTCATCGCCAAGATCCGTGGGAATGCGAAGCGTGCCGCAAAAGGATTCAACGTTTTCCCGCCTTGAGAGAACGAGGGTGCGGATGATCACGTGCGGAGATTCAGTTCTCAAGAACTCTTCCAAGCGATCTGTGGGGATCGCCCCCTCTACGTTCCTCAGCGCCCACGCCAAGGCGTCCATTTCCTCAGGGCGTTGTGCATCGAAAAGCTGTCTGCAAAGCTGGGCCAAACGGAGGAGAGGAAGGCCTGGGATATCGCCCACAGCTCTGAATCCTCGCGGGCCGATCTGCCCTGAATATCCCCAGGTGCCGTAAGAGACTCGCCCTGCTACATGAGGGCGCCTTATCTCTCCCGTGGGTACGAGTATTTTTTCCTCTCGAATAGTCGCATCGAGTACGTCAATGATGGTCATGTCGCTTTCGGTAAGCAACAATTGCAGCATCTGGGGTCGACTCAAGTTTGAAGCGATCTCCTCCGCTTTTCCGTTGAGTCCATAAGTGGACGCTACAGCCCTTAGGGAGCCGTGGGTGGCATCGAGCGTCTCGATAAACAGACGCTTGAGCTCCTCGTCATCCAGGCAGTCTCCAAGGACGTGGATCACTGGGGGGAGGGCGTTTTCGTCAAAAGAGTTTGTGACAGCCTCATCCACATCCGAAATAAAACCTGTCCACTCTGACGGATCATCTGAAATCTCGTCAAGAACCTTGTTTAGCGCGGGTCGGTGTCGATTGATCGCGGCGTCGATGCTCGTCGTGAGTTGTACGCTATGGATTGACCGACACGAATGATCCGAGCAGTGTTGTAAGGGAATTAATGTTGTGGGCGTCAGCGGTCGTTCGTGCGATGTTTCTATGACGCCGTATGGGCCAATTATATAGTGGCCCGACTGGAACACACCCTGAGTCTCGTTTCGTAGGAGCTTAAGTGTGTCTTCGTGGCGAAGATATCTGCGTTCCTCAGGAAAGAGCTTCGCAGCTTTGTCGTAGAGCTTACGGCCAAAGACTAGAGGGTATTTTAACGCGCCGGACTCCACATCTTTCGAGATGGCACGAACAAGCTTAGTGAGGTCGATTCGCTCGACATCTACCAGAGGGTCGATGTGAACCGTCGCCAAGAGTGTGAGGAGGTTTGCCTCCTTCGTCGGTACAGACTCTTTGGTTGCCATTTGATCGCGTACCTTCTTGCCAGCATCGCTGAGCATGATGGCAGCGTTCAGGTCGTCCGATATTTTGTAGTTACGTTCGATAATGCAGTTGCGAAGAAGGGCGACTATCTCAAATATGCGGAGCAGTCGATCCACCCACTGTCGGTCTGTGTATTTCTGCGCAAGCTCAACGCGAGTAAGTGGTTGCTGCATTTCTCCCCCTCTGGAGCACCCTCGTTTTGGTCATCCTAGTGCCGGTTCCCGCGATGCACAGGTTCATAGCCAGGTCTGGTTGTGTCGGGCGAGCGACTTCTTGCTGCAGGACCTTGCGGTGTCTAGTAATCATAAGCCCCTTGACGTGATCCCGACCACATGGCACTCTGGATGATATACGATTTCGTACTTGATCCAGGAGAGACATGTCCCCGAGCAATGAAGCCACCCCGGACACGGTGAAGCAGGCCGGCAAGGTCATCGCCGTCCACATCAACTACCCCTCGCGGGCAGCAGAACGCGGACGCACCCCGGAGCAGCCCTCCTACTTCCTCAAGCCCGGCACCTCGCTGGCGCTGACCGGCGGCACCGTCGAGCGCCCGGCCGGCTGCGAACTGCTCGGCTTCGAAGGCGAAATCGCCCTGATCATCGGCAAGACTGCCCGCCGCGTCAGCATCGAGGACGCCTGGAGCCACGTCGGGGGAGTGACCGCCAGCAATGACCTCGGCGTGTACGACCTGCGCTGGGCCGACAAGGGCTCCAACCTGCGCTCCAAGGGCGGCGACGGTTTCACCCCCGTAGGCCCCGCCATCCTGGACGCCGCCGACGTCGACCCCGCAGCGCTGCGCATCCGCACCTGGGTCAACGGCGAACCGGCACAGGAGGACACCACCGCGGACCTGCTCTTCCCCTTCGCGCAGCTGGTTGCTGACCTCTCCCAGCTGCTCACCCTGGAACCCGGCGACATCATTCTCACCGGAACCCCCGCCGGCGCATCCGTCGCCGTCCCGGGCGACGTGATGGAAATCGAAGTAGACGTCCCCGCCACCGGAGCCACTACCGGCCGCCTCACCACCACCGTCACCGAGGGCACGACGGCGCTGGCCGCCTTCGGAGCGCAGCCCAAGATCGACGACAAGCAGCGCGAAGAAGCCTGGGGCTCCGCCGAAAAGGCCGGCCTCAAGGCCGAAGAAGAGCAGAAAACCCTTACCCCCGAGCTGAAGGCCAAGCTGGAGTCCGTGGCCACCGCCACCCTGTCCTCGCAGATGCGCGCCCGCGGCCTGAACAACGTCTCCATCGACGGACTCAGCGGCACCAAGACCGGCCGCAAGGTTGTCGGCACCGCGCGCACCCTGCGCTTTGTCCCCAACCGCGAGGACCTCTTCAAGTCCCACGGCGGCGGCTACAACGCACAGAAGCGCGCCATCGACTCCGTCCGCGACGGCGAAGTCCTGGTCATGGAAGCCCGCGGCGAAAAGGGCACCGGCACTTTGGGCGACATCCTCGCCCTGCGCGCCAAGCACAACGGCGCCGCAGCCATCATCACCGACGGCGGCGTCCGCGACTACTCCACCGTGGCCGGCATCGACCTGCCCGTCTACTGCGCCAACCCGCACCCCGCGGTCCTCGGCCGCAGGCACGTCCCCTGGGACACCGACATCACCATTGCCTGCGGAGGCGCCACCATCCAGCCCGGCGACATTATTGTGGCCGACGACGACGGCATCCTGGTCATCCCGCCGGCCATCGCCGAGGAGCTGGTGGAGGCCTGCATCAAGCAGGAACACCAGGAAGAGTTCATCGCCGAAATGGTCAAGGCCGGCCACGGCGTCGACGGCCTCTACCCGATGAACGCCGCCTGGAAGGAAAAGTACGAGGCCTGGGCGGCGGAACAGGCATGACCGGCACCGGCACGGGCACCGGCTCCAAGTCGGAGCAGGCGTACGTCCAGCTCAAGCGGCGGATCCTCGGCGGTGAAATGAGTTCCGGGTACCGGCTGGTTCTCAGCAGCATCGCCAACGATCTGGGTTTCAGCGTGGTGCCGGTGCGGGAAGCCATCCGCCGGCTTGAAGCCGAAGGACTGGTGCACTTTGAACGCAACGTTGGCGCCACGGTGGCCGGCATCGATCCGGACCTGTACCTGCACACCATGCAGACGCTGAGCATCATCGAAGGCGCGGCCACCGCCCTGGCAGCGCCTGTGGTCACCAGTGAGGAACTGGCAAAAGCCCGTGCGCTGAACGAGCAGATGCGCGAGGTCCTGCAGGACTTCGATCCGGTCCGCTTCACCAAGTTGAACACCGAGTTCCATGCCCTGCTTTACGCCCGCTGTCCCAACCCGCACATCCTGGACCTGGTCCACCGCGGCTGGTTCCGGCTCAGCAGTATGCGCACCTCCACCTTCCGGTACGTGCCCGGCCGGGCACATGAGTCGGTGGCGGAACACGACGCGCTGCTGGACCTGATCGAATCCGGCGCGCCGGCGCCCGACGTCGAACACGCCTCCCGCGCGCACCGCACCAACACCCTGAATGCGTTCCTGGCCCAGAACAACCAGCCCCCGTCTCCGATCTAGAGACTCCCCGATCTAGAGACTCCCCGTTCTCAAGACCCCGGTCCACAGACTTCCCCTTCAGAACCTCCCGATAAGACGAAAGAGAAAAACCAATGTCACAGCACTTCGTCCCCGAGGACCTTCCCTCGCACATCCAGCACTTCATCAACGGCAAGTTTGTCGACTCGGTCAACGGCGCCACCTTTGACGTCCTGGATCCGGTCACCAACAAGACCTACGCCACCGCCGCCGCGGGCCAGAAGGAAGACATCGACGCCGCCGTCGCTGCCGCCCGAGACGCCTTCGTCAACGGCCCCTGGCCGAAGATGAAGCCGCGCGAACGCGCGCGCATCCTCAACAAGATCGCCGACGCCGTGGAAGCCCAGGAAGAACGCCTGGCCGAAATGGAAACCTTCGACACCGGCCTGCCCATCACCCAGGCCAAGGGCCAGGCCCTGCGCGCTGCCGAGAACTTCCGCTTCTTCGCGGACCTGATCGTGGCCCAGTTCGACGACGCCATGAAGGTTCCCGGCTCCCAGATCAACTACGTGAACCGCAAGCCCATCGGCGTGGCCGGGCTCATCACGCCGTGGAACACCCCGTTCATGCTCGAGTCCTGGAAGCTTGCCCCGGCCCTGGCCACCGGCAACACCGTGGTGCTCAAGCCCGCCGAGTTCACCCCGCTCTCCGCCTCCCTGTGGGCCGACATCTTCACCGAAGCCGGCGTCCCGGCAGGTGTGTTCAACCTGGTCAACGGCCTGGGCGAGGAAGCAGGCGACGCCCTGGTGAAGCACCCGGACGTCCCGCTGATCTCCTTCACCGGCGAAACCACCACCGGCAAGACGATCTTCCGCAACGCCGCGGAGAACCTCAAGGGCATGTCCATGGAGCTCGGCGGCAAGAGCCCCTGCGTCATCTTCGCGGATGCTGACCTGAACGCCGCCATCGACTCGGCCCTCTTCGGCGTCTTCTCCCTCAACGGCGAACGCTGCACCGCCGGCTCGCGCATCCTGGTGGAACGCCCGGTCTACGACGAGTTCTGCGAGCGGTTCGCCGCCCGCGCCAAGACCATCGTCGTCGGCGACCCGCATGACCCCAAGACCCAGGTGGGCGCCCTGGTGCACCCCGAGCACTTCAAGAAGGTTGCCTCCTACGTGGAGATCGGCAAGACCGAAGGCCGCCTGCTCGCCGGCGGCGGACGCCCCGAAGGCCTGGAGGAGGGCAACTACATTGCCCCCACGGTCTTCGCCGACGTCGCCCCGGACGCCCGGATCTTCCAGGAAGAAATCTTCGGCCCCGTTGTCGCCATCACCCCGTTCGACACCGAGGACGAGGCGCTGGAACTGGCCAACAACACCAAGTACGGCCTGGCCGCCTACATCTGGACGCAGGACCTGACCCGGGCGCACAACTTCGCGCAGAACACCGAGGCCGGCATGGTGTGGCTGAACAGCCACAACGTCCGCGACCTGCGCACCCCCTTCGGCGGCGTGAAGTCCTCCGGCCTGGGCCACGAGGGCGGCTACCGCTCCATCGACTTCTACACCGACCAGCAGGCCGTGCACATCACCCTGGGCAAGGTCCACACCCCCAAGTTCGGGACCGACGACGCCGCCAAGGTTGACGGCTAGGCACTCTCCGCCTGCCCGCGTCCCCGACATCTTTACAGTTTGCAAAGGAGCATTCCCATGAGCATTTCCGCCATCAACCCCAACCCGATCCCAACGCCGGGCATCCAGCCGCCGGACATTGTCCGCTGCGCCTACATGGAGCTCATCGTCACCGACCTGGCCAAGTCCCGCGAGTTCTACGTGGACGTCCTGGGCCTGCACGTGACCGAGGAGGACGAGAACGTCATTTACCTGCGGTCCCTGGAGGAGTTCATCCACCACAACCTGGTGCTGCGCAAGGGGCCGGTTGCCGCCGTCGCCTCCTTCGCCTACCGGGTGCGCACTCCCGAAGACGTGGACACCGCCGAGGCCTACTACAAGGAACTGGGCTGCCGCACCGAACGCCGCGCCAACGGCTTCACCAAGGGCGTGGGCGACTCGGTCCGCGTGGAGGATCCGCTGGGCTTCCCGTACGAATTCTTCTACTCCGTGGAGCACGTCGAGCGGCTGACCCAGCGCTACGACCTCTACTCCGCCGGTGAACTCGTGCGCCTGGACCACTTCAACCAGGTCACCCCCGACGTCCCGCGCGGCCGCGCCTACCTGGAGGACCTGGGCTTCCGCGTCTCCGAGGACATCAAGGATTCCGACGGCGTCACCTACGCAGCCTGGATGCACCGCAAGGACACCGTCCATGACACGGCCCTCACCGGCGGCGACGGCCCCCGGATGCACCACGTGGCCTTCGCGACCCACGAAAAGCACAACATCATCCAGATCTGCGACAAGATGGGCGCCCTGCGCATCTCCGACCGGATTGAGCGCGGCCCCGGCCGGCACGGCGTCTCCAACGCCTTCTACCTCTACATCCTGGATCCGGACGACCACCGCATCGAGATCTACACGCAGGACTACTACACCGGCGACCCGGACAACCCCACCGTCACCTGGGACGTGCATGACAACCAGCGGCGCGACTGGTGGGGCAACGCCGTCGTTCCGTCCTGGTACACCGAGGCTTCCCTGGTGCTGGACCTGGACGGCAACCCGCAGCCGGTCACCGCACGCACCGACACTTCCGAAATGGACGTAACCATCGGCGCCGACGGCTTCTCCTACACCCGCCCGGCCGACGACGGCGGCACCTCCGCAGGCGAGGCAGCCAAGGGCTTCAAGATCGGCACGCAGCTCTAAGCCGAGCAGGACAGTGAGGTGCGACGACGGCGCCCGCCCGGCGCCGTCGTCGCACCCGCCCCGGACGAAGAGAAACCGGACCGAACAGAAAGTAGTGCCGTGCTAGATAAACAGACCATCCAAGCGGTGGCCGATGAACTGCTCGAAGCCAAAGAGACCCGCACCCCGGTTCCGCTGCTGACCGCACGCTATCCCGACATGACCATCGAGGACTCCTACGCCGTGCAGAACCTGTGGCGGGAGCGGCTCATTGCCTCCGGACGGTCCCTCGCCGGACACAAAATCGGCCTCACCTCCAAGGCCATGCAGGCCGCCACCGGCATCACCGAGCCCGACTACGGCGTCATTCTCGATGACATGGTGCTGGAGAACGGCTGCACCCTGGACTGGGACTCCTACACCCATCCCCGCATTGAAGTGGAGCTGGCCTTTGTGCTCGGCAAGCCGCTGTCCGGTCCGGGCTGCACCATCTTCGACGTCCTGGATGCCACGGACTATGTGGTGCCCGCCCTGGAGATCCTGGATTCACGGATCGAGATGCAGGGCCGGACCATCGTGGACACCATCTCCGACAACGCGGCAATGGGGGCCATGGTGGTGGGCGGGAACCCGGTGAAACCGGCCGACGTCGACCTGCGCTGGGTCTCGGCCCTGCTCTACCGCAACCAGACCATCGAGGAAACCGGCGTGGCCGCGGGCGTGCTGAACCATCCCGCCGCCGGCGTCTACTGGCTCGCCAACAAGCTCTCCGCGCACGGCACCTCGCTGGAAGCCGGAGAGATCATCCTCGCCGGATCCTTCACCCGCCCCATGTGGGTCTACAAGGGTGACTCGGTGCTCGCAGACTACGGACCGTTGGGAACCATCACATGCCGATTCGAGTAGAAGAACCCTTCTCCGCGCGGCTGGCCGGCGGGAGCCGGCAGACCGGAATGTGGGTCTGCTCCGGCAGTCCGCTGGTGGCCGAAATCTGCGCCGGCTCGGGCCTGGACTGGCTGCTGATCGACGCCGAGCACAGCCCCAACGGCCTGGAATCACTGCTGGCCCAGCTGCAGGCGGTGCACGGCTACCCGGTAGTGCCGGTGGTCCGGCCGCCGTCCGGGGACGCGGTGCTGCTGAAGCAGTACCTGGACCTGGGCGTGCAGAACCTGCTGATCCCCATGGTGGACACCGCGGAGCAGGCCGCAGAGATGGTCCGCGCCGTCCGCTATCCGCCGCACGGCATCCGCGGCGTGGGCAGCGCCCTGGCGCGTGCCTCGCGGTGGAACCGCATTGACGGCTACCTCGAGAACGCCGCGGAGAGCATCACGCTGCTGCTGCAGATCGAGTCCGCCGCCGCCGTCGAAAACGTGGCGGAGATCGCCGCGGTCGACGGCGTGGACGGGCTCTTCATCGGCCCGTCCGACCTCGCCGCCTCCATGGGCCACCTTGGCCAACAGGACCATCCCGAGGTGCTGGCCGCCGTTGAGCACTGCATCCGTGCGGTGAAGGCGGCCGGAAAACCGGTGGGCGTCAACGCCTTCGCCGAAGCAACCGCCCGGCGCTACATCGAAGCCGGTGTCGACTTCATCCTCGTGGGCGCCGACGTCGCGCTCCTGGCCCGGGGCAGCGAGGCCCTGGCCGCAAAATACATTCCAGCTGCGGACGACGACGCCCGCGCCAGTTACTGATAAGGACCCCCCATGGCTTCTGTCTCCGGCATTTCCCCGCCCCCGTCATCGGCGCCGCGCACCAGCGCAAAAGACAACCGGCGGGTCGCCTTTGCCACCCTGATCGGCACCACCGTCGAATGGTATGACTTCTTCATTTACGCCACCGCGGCCGGGCTGGTGTTTTCCACCCTCTTCTTTGAACCCGCCGGCAAGGAAATCGCCACCCTGATCGCCTTCGCCTCGGTGGGGCTGAGCTTCCTCTTCCGCCCTCTCGGCGCCTTCCTGGCCGGACACTACGGCGACAAGATCGGCCGCAAGGCCATGCTCGTGATCACGCTGCTGCTCATGGGCGGGGCCACCACGCTGATCGGCGTCCTGCCCACCTACGAGACGGCCGGCGTCTGGGCACCGATCCTGCTGCTGCTGCTGCGCATCATCCAGGGCATCTCCGCCGGCGGTGAGTGGGGCGGCGCCGTGCTGATGTCGGTGGAGCACGCACCGCGGAACCGGCGCGGGCTCTTTGGTTCCTTCCCCCAGCTGGGAGTGCCGCTGGGCATGCTGCTGGCCTCCGGCGTCACGGCGCTGATGACCGGCGTGATCTCCCCGGGCGACGCGTTCATCGAGTGGGGCTGGCGGCTGCCGTTCCTGCTCAGCATCGTCCTGATCGGCGTCGGCTTCCTGGTGCGCATGTCAGTGAACGAGTCTCCGGTGTTCGAGGAGATCTCGGAGAAGAAGCAGCAGACCAAGATGCCCATTGTCGAGCTGATGAAAAACCACTGGAAGCTGGTGGTCCTGGCGGCCCTGGTCTTCGCCGGCAACAGTGCTGCCGGGTACATGACCACCGGCGGGTTCATCTTGAACTACTCGACCAACCCCGAAGGTTCCCTGGCCATGGACCGCACGGACGTGCTTCTGGCCGTCTCCGGCTCCGCTGCGGTCTGGTTCCTGTTCACCCTGATCAGCGGACTCATGGCTGACCTGATCGGGCGGAAGAAGACCTACCTGATCGGGTTCGCCATCCTGGCGCTCACGGTTTTCCCGCTGTTCTGGCTGATCAACACCGGCAACCTCGCGTTTATGTTCCTGGGCCTGGCCCTGTTCTCCGTGGGACTGGGCCTGACCTACGGTCCGCAGGCCGCCTGGTACAGCGAGATTTTCCCGGCGTCGATCCGGTTCTCGGGTGTTTCGGTGTCCTACGCGCTGGGTGCGATTGTCGGCGGCGCCTTTGCCCCCACCATCGCCCAGGCGCTGGTGCAGGCAACCGGCAGTACGCTGGCGGTCTCCGGTTACCTGCTGCTCATGGTGGCCATCGCTACGGCTGCCACCATCATGCTGCGCGACCGTCCCGGCATCGACCTGTCCATCCGCAACCAGGCCGAACAGGAAGTCGGAGCAACCATCTTCGACAAGCGCCGCGGTGCCTCCACCGACGACGCCGTCCGGCCGGATGCCGCTCGGGTCTGACCCGGTAGGCGCGGTTGGCTTAGCCGGCTCCGGCTAGAGCGCCTCGACAATCGAGGACTCCTCCGGCAGCGTGTTCCGGCGGTCAATGAAGGCACCGGCGCGGGGGAGCTTTTCGCTGAAGGACGTGAAACTCAGCGGAAGCCCCCGCGCCGTCCGCGGGTCTGCGGCGTCCATCGCCTGCAGGTGCACGTGGGGCTGGGTGGAATTTCCGGAGTTGCCGCAGGCACCGATGTGCTCGCCCTCGGTCACGCGGGACCCTGCGGCAACCCGGACGGAACCGAACTGCAGGTGCATGACGCCCACTACGGCGCGGCCGTCCTCCGCGGCGATGAGAATGTAGTTGCCCCCGATGGCTTCGATTCCGCTCCGCAGCCGGGCCGGCTGGCCCAGCAGGTACGGGATGAGGGCCAGCTGGGACCGGCGGGCCCGGTGGTCGTCCTCGCCGTCGTGCACCGCAACAACTGTTCCGCTGACCGGGGCCAGGATCTGGCGCCCGAAGGCGAAGAAGAGCTCCGGCGGCTCCGTGGCGAACGCCGACCGCCAGCTGACCGCGGGAGCCGTCCGTCCGGCGTCGTCCACCCCCACAAAATCGATTGCATAGGTGGTGGCGAGCCGATGGGTGCCGTGGCTGGGCACCCGGCGCAGCGGGCTGTTTTCCACTTTCCACTTCCCGGCGAAGGGAAGGGACACCGGGACGGTCCGGTCCTGGCCACTCGTCATGGTTCCCTTGTACACCAGGCCTTCCGGCAGGGTAATTCCCTAGGACCAGACATACTCGATGTCTGCAATTTCGTCCGTCTCGTACACGAACAGGAAGTCGAGGGGCGCATCCCCGGTGTTGCGGATACCGTGCTCCCGGCCCGACGGAATATAGACGCCGGAACCTGCACGCACGGCGTGCTCAACGCCGTCCAGCGTCACGACCCCCTGCCCCGTGAGAATCTGATACACCTCGGGAGCAGCGTGGCGATGAAGGCTCAACCATCCGCCGGGCTCAAGATGCGCGATGCCCGAGCAGAGGTTTCTTGTGGGCGTGACGCCGTCTCCGATGACGGTCCGGAACGAGATCTTCCCGCGGTTGTCGGACCAGATTTCTTCCTCTGCGTCATCGATATGCCGGACAGTGGGTACGTCAGTCATCCTTTGCTCCCCTCCGTTTCTCTATACCGTAGCGCCCTGATCTTGCTCGCAGCAGGCCGGGAGCCGGTGGGGCGCGGGTCGGAGCCGGAACCGCCCGGCCGCCCGCGCCGCCCGCGCCGGGCGCGGGCCGGAACCGCCCGCGCCGCCCGCGCCGCTACCAGGGGAGCGGGCCGTCCTCGTCGGTAAAGGTGCCGGTGGGCCCGCCGGCGGGGATGGTGGCCATCCGGACGGCGGCAAGGGCGCCCTGGGCCGGAGTGCGGGTACCGCGGAAACCGTTCAGGTCCGTGGCCACGAAACCCGGGCAGACTGCATTGACCAGGATGCCCTCGGGTGCGAGTCCCTTGGCGTACTGCAGCGTCAGGGAAGTCAGGGCCGTTTTGGAGGGCGCGTATCCGGCGGCGATCGGATCTGTGGTGGCCGGATCGGAAACCGCGGCAAGGGACCCGGCAACACTGGAGACATTGACGATGCGTGGTGCGGCAGAGAGACGCAGCAGGGGCAGGAAGGCCGCGGTCACGGAAATGACCCCGAAGAAGTTGGTTTCAAAGACGGAGCGGATCTCGTCCACCTCGGCGGAACCCGGCTGCTGGGCTGCGAAGCTGACGCCCGGTGTCGCCACAATCCCGGCATTGTTCACCAGCGCATCCAGCCGCCCGAATTGGCGTTTGACCGCATCCGCCGCGGCTGCCACCGAGGCGGGATCGGTGACATCGAGTACGACGGCGACGGCGCTGCCGCCCCCGGCGCGCAGTTCCGCCGCGGCGTGCTCACCGGCGTCGGCGTTCCGCGCCGCTACCACCACCGTGTGGCCAAGGGCAGCCAGCTGGCCGGCAATCTGGCGGCCGATGCCCTTGTTGGCGCCGGTGACGAGGGCAATCATGTGCTCATTCATGGGACTCCTAAAAATTGCAGCCGACCCGATCGGGAAGACACCTCCAGTCTGCCCACCCGATCCCGTACGAGGAATAACAAAAAGTCCGTATATTTTGCTCTAGAGTACAAACGTGATGGATGACCGGTTATCGGAGGTGCTCGACCTCATTGAGGTGAGGAGCATTATTTCGGGCAGCACCGCGGTGTCCGGACGGTGGGAAACCGAAAGCAGCATCGATGAGGACCTGAAGTTCTTTGCAGTGGTGCAGGGCACGGTGCGTCTCTCCACAGACGGGTCGACGACACCCCTGATCCTGGCGGGCGGCGATGTCGCCGTCCTCAATGGCCGCCGCTGGCTCAGGCTGGAGGGCGGAAGCGGCGACGCCGAACCGCTGCTCCTGGAGCCGCCGGCCAGCGGAACCTTTGTCCGACTGGGCGGGTGCGCCCCGGGCGCCGAGGACATCGTCATCGGCGGTCGAATAGCCGTGAACGCCACGGGCAGGGAGCTGCTGCTGCAGGCCCTTCCGTCCGTGGCGCACATCAGATCGGGAACGGATGCCGCACCGCACCTGCATGACCTGATCGACCGGCTGTTCACGGAGGTGTCGAGCCCCCGGGCCGGCTCCGCCTTTGCCGTCCGCCAGTACGGACAACTGCTGCTGGTGGAAGTACTTCGGGCCTTCATGCAGAACTCGGAGCTGCCCCGGGGGTGGCTGAAGCTGGTTGCCGATGAACGGTTGCGGCCTGCCGTTGCGCTGATCCACGACCGGATTTCCACGCCGCCCAGTCTGGAAGAGCTGGCCCGTGCGGCCGCCATGTCCCGCACGGCCTTCACCGAACGGTTCCGCGAAGCGGCGGGCACGCCGCCCCGGTCCTACGTGAACCAGTGGCGGATGCTGGTGGCGCAGCGGGAACTGCAATCGGGTGACGTCCGGATCCGGTCCCTGGCCCTGGACCTTGGCTATGCGTCCGAGAGTGCTTTCAGTACGGCGTTCAAGCGCAGCGTGGGTGAGTCTCCGTTGCGCTACCGGTCAAGGATGCGGGCGCCACAACCGCTCGAACCGCAGGCGCCGAACTAGCCACAGGCGACGAACTGGCGGATGAGGCAGGCAACCGGCTGCGCGTCGCAGGTACGCGGAACCCGGCGTCCTGCGTATATTGTTCGCATGCCCAACAAGAACGCGTCTCCGGTCACCTCTGAGCAGGTCACGATCCCCGTGGCAGCCGGGGGAGCGGTTGCCGGAATCCTGCGCACGCCCTCCGGGAGCCTGCCGGCCGCTGCCGTGGTCCTCCATTCCGCAACTGCAGTGGCACAGCGGCTGTACACCGGCTTTGCCGAGTACCTGTGCGAGAACGGATTTGCCGTACTCACCTACGACTACCGCGGAATAGGAGCCTCCGGGAGCCCGAAAGCGAACCGGAACCTGCGGATGCGGGACTGGATGGAACAGGACGTTCCGGCAGCGGCGGATTGGATGGCCGGCCGGTACCCGGACCTTCCGCAGTTCGCCGTCGGGCACTCCCTCGGCGGGCAGGCCCTGGTTCTTAACAACGGAACAGAGGGTCTTGCCGGCTTTGTCGCCGTGGGGTCGCACGGCGGGGTCACCCGCGCCGTCGAGGTCCGGAAGGAACGGATTCGGGTGACCCTGGTGCTGCGGGTGGTAGGCCCGCTGTGTGCCTGGGTGCTGGGTTTCGCTCCGGCGCGGCGGCTGGGACTGGGGGAGGACATGCCCGGAACCGCGGTGCTGGAATGGAGCGGCTGGTCCCGGCAGCCCGGTTATTTTTTCGACGACCCGAGCATGCACGCCGCCAAGCGGGCAGCCCGGGTAAAGGCCGAAGTCCTCGCCGTCGGACTCAGTGACGACCTGTGGGCCACTCCGGCCCAGATTGGCCCGTTCTTTAGCCATCTGGTGAACGCGCGCGTTGAACGCCGCAACTACACGCCCGACGACGGCGGCGTCCCTGCCATCGGACACATGGGTTTTTTCCGGCGCAGCGTGAAGGACAGTCTGTGGCCTGAAGTCCGGGACTGGCTCGGCGAGCGGATTCCCAACCGGTCCTGAGCCAGCCGGGTCCTGACCTGGTCCGCACTGGCCGGGTCGGACCCGGTCCGCTTCCGGAAGCCGGGGACATCTCCTGCTTAGGATGGGCGCATGCGCCAGAATCCCCAGGCCTGGACCCCGGTGACCACCGAACGGCTCCTCAGACGGAGGTGCCGGATAACGGGAGCCAGGCACAGGGCTGCCTGAAACCGCGGGTCCCATGTATATTGCTTCGCATGCGAAATAACAGTGTGGTAGCGGTCACGTCCGAGCGAATCTGTATTCCTGTGCCTGCGGGCGGCGCGCTGGCCGGCACCCTGCGTCTGCCGGCCGACGTCGCGCCCCGGGCCGCCGTCGTCGTCCATCCGGCAACTGCGGTGGCCGAACGCCTGTACACCGGCTTTTCGGAATACCTGGCGGAGAACGGGTTCGCGGTTCTCACCTATGACTACCGGGGGACGGGCGCGTCCGGCAGCCCGAAGGCCAACCGGAGCCTGCGGATGCGGGACTGGATGAACCAGGATGTCCCGGCCGCCGCCGGATGGATGGCCGGGCGGTTCCCGGGCCTGCCGCAGCTGGCCGTCGGACACAGCATCGGCGGGCACGCGATGGCACTGAACAACGGCACGGACGGACTGCTGGGGTTCGTGGCCATCGCCTCGCACGCGGGCGTCACCAAAACCATCTCGGATCCGAAGGAACGGCTGCGCGTGGGACTGGTCCTGCGGGTCCTCGGCCCGCTCACCGGCAGGCTGCTCGGCGTTGTGCCGGGCCGGAAGATGGGCCTGGGCGAGGATATGCCCGGTGCCGCCATGCTCGAGTGGAGCCGCTGGTCCCGCCGGCCAAACTACTTTTTCGACGATCCGAGCATGCAGGCCGCCGAACGCGCCGCCCGGGTCAGGGCCGAAGTGCTGTCCGTCGGTTTCAGCGACGACCTTTGGGCCACCCCCGGGCAGATCAACGCCATCTACGGCCGGCTTCCCAACGCTTCGCTGGAGCGGCGCACCTACACGCCCGACGACGCCGGGATGCCTGCGATTGGACACATGGGCTTCTTCCGCCGCGGGGGCAAGGAGAAGCTGTGGCCGGAGGTCCTCGCCTGGCTGGACGAACGGATCGCGACGCAGCGGTGAAGCAGGACGATGACGGCGCGGCGACCTCGGGCGGCCGGGCGCTCGACGGCGGCCGGAGACGTCCGCCCCGTCTGATCTTCCTCACGCTGACCGCCGAACGGCGGCTGCGCCGGTGGATCGGGCGCCGGGGCGAGGACCGCGGCCTCAGCGCGGCAGCCTCCGGAGTGCTGCTGTACCTGGCCACCCGTCCCGGCGCGAGCACCGGAGAGGTGGCCGACGCAGTGGATGCCTCCCCGGCGGGACTGAGCGGACTGCTGTCCCGGCTCGAGAAGTCCGGACTCATCACCCGGGCACCGGATCCGGCGGATCGCCGGACCATCCGGGTGAACCTCACCGACGACGGGAAGGCAGCGCTCGGAGCGGTGCAGTTCGTCCTGGGCGAGCTGAACGGGAAGATCACTGACGGGTTCAGCGCCGAGGAACTCGCCGTCGTCGCCCGGTGGTTGCGGCATGTCGCTGAGGTGCTGGACTAGTTCCTGGGTTTCTTTGGGGGAGGGGTTGTTTAGGATGAGGGCAAACGCGTCATCAGAACTCGAATCGAACCAGCGGCCGATGCCGGCCAAGCAGGGGGAACACATGGAAGACCTCATAGCCCGCGCCGAACGCGTGGCCAGGGCAGCCCACGAGGGACAGACGGACAAAGCCGGAGCCCCCTACATCAGCCACCCCGAGCGGGTGGCCCGGACTGCGGCCGAAACGGCACCGGGCCATTTGCGCGAGGAGGCCGGAGCCGTGGCATGGCTCCACGACGCCGTCGAGGACACCGGAACCACGCTGGAGACGCTGCGCGCGCAGGGGTTCCCCGAAACAGTCATCGAGGGCGTGGACGCCATGACAAAACGTACGGGTGAAGCGCCGGAACGCTACTTCGAACGTGTCCGGGCCAACGACATTGCCCGCATCGTCAAGGCAGCAGACCTCGACGACAACACCAGCCCCGAACGCGTCGGGAAATTGGATGAGGAAACGCGGACACGGCTCGCCGCGAAATACCGGCACTCCCGGGAGCTGCTTGCCCAGGCACCGTCGACTTCCCGCGCGACTTCCCGCGAGACAAACGCCGGATCCGGCGGCTGACCGGGCGGCCTTACTGGATGTTGGCGCGCACCCCGGCAGGCGCCGGCACCGACCCCGGCACCGGGGCAGTCGCCCAGAACGCCAGCGCCGCGACCGGCAGCACCACGCCCAGGCTGGTGAACAGTTCCAGCGCCGCCGGCCCCTGCCCGCTCACCGTTCCGGTCAGCATCATCGTGATGGTGATTGAGGAGAGCATGAACACCGGGATCATGGCCGCCAGCAGGACGATGCCCGCGGCGCGGACCCCGGCCCGCCGCCGTCGTACCGCCACCCACAGCGCCGGCAGGACCAGGGCGATCCAGACCCAGTGGTGGAACCAGGAAATCGGTGAGATCGCCAGCATCACCACGGCATTGGCACTGATCGCAGCGAGCAGGTCTCCGCGCTCATCCGAACGCCGGATCGCCAGGAAACCCAGAACGACGACGGCAATCGAGGCCAGCAGCCACAGCGGACGCTGCAGCTGCTCGGGCGTGCCCAGATGCGCAATCAGCGAGTTCAGCGACACGTTGTACATGTCCGTCGTGTCGCCCACGCGGTTGGAATCGAACAGCGAATCGAACCAGAAGATCCGCGACTGCTCCGACGAGGCCAGCCAGCCCGCGGCCACCGTGGCCGCAAACGTGATGCCAAGAGTCAGGATCGCCCGCCAGTCGCGCCGGACCAGGAAGATCAGCCCGAACGCCAGCGGCGTGAGCTTGATTCCGGCGGCCAGGCCGATCAGCGCACCGCGGGGAATCCGTCCCGCGGGCCGGACCAGATCCGCCACGATCAGCACCATCAGCATCGGATTGATCTGCCCGAAACCCAGGCCTTCGCGCCACGGTCCGAGCACTCCGATCAGCAGGGTGGCGAGCACGACGACGCCGGCCGTCCCGCCCAGCGCGGTCCGGAACCGTTCCGGAAGGACGTTGTTGTTCCGGAGATAGCGGGCGGCCAGGAGCGCGGTCAGGACCAGGCAGACGCACGAGGTGGCCGTCAGCAGCACCAGCCCCGCGGCCTCCGGCAGGAACGCGAACGGCGTCAGCAGCAGGGCTGCGAACGGGGGATAGGTGAACGGCAGCCCGCGGGTGTCGGTCTGAACCAGGCTCGGATCATAGAGCCGGTGCTCGCCCATGCCCAGGAATGCCCGGGCGCCCTCCCGGTACACGGTGAAGTCCAGTCCGTGGATCTGCGCGCCCAGGACCACCAGCGCCAGCGCCGCCGGCAGTCCGAGGAGCAGCCAAAGGAGGTTGGCCCGGGTGAAGGTGTGCTGCCGGGACCTCTGGTCCGCCGTCGATAATGCCATGCCTGTCAGTCTAGTTGTGCCGCCCCAGCCCGCGGAGCGCCGGCCGGCCCAGGAAGCAGGCCGCGATGAGCGCGGTTGCGGCTCCGCAGCCGGCGATCACCGGTGCCGGACCGATGACATCGCTCAGCCAGCCCAGCAGATTGTTGGCCGCGAGCAGCGGCACCATCTGCGCAAGCAGTGCAACGGACTGAACCCGCCCCAGATACGACTCGGGAACCGCCAGAAGCAGCAGCGGCGCTGCCTTGGCGCTGAAGATCCCGGTGCCCAGACCGGCGACGACGGAGAGCCCCCCGCACAGCACCACCCCCGGGATGCAGGCCATTGCCACCATGGCCCCGCCGCACAGCACCAGGCCGGCCACCGGCGGAAACCAGGCGAAAGCACGCCGGCCGCGCGCCACAATAACGAGCACAACCACCGCCATCCCCGCGGCATAACCCCCTGACACGGTGCCCGCCGCCGCGGCGTCCCAACCCCGGCTGCGCGCCAGCAGCGGAACGAGCAGCGTGGTCAGCGGCAGCACCAGGCCGGAGACGGCGGCCAGCAGGCCAAGGACGGCGCGCACCTGCGGCAGGCTCCAGGCCAGCCGAAGGCCGTCGGCTGCCTCAACCAGCACAGAGCGGCGCGGGGCGGGAACCCTCGGCATGCCGCCGGGCCCGGGAGCCCCGTCTGTACCCGGCCCGGCAGCCTCCGGGGCAGCGTCTCCGGCGTTGCCGGTTGCGGCACGGCGCAGCGACAGGAGCACCAGGAACATGAAAAGGTAACCGACCGCAGCCCCGGCGGCGCTGCCGGCCAGCGTCAGCCAGGCCACAACGAAGCCTCCCGCTGCCGGCCCGGCCGCGGCGGTGAGCTGGATCAGGGCCTGCCGTGCCGCCGTTGCCCGCAGCAGGCTCGTCCCGGGCGTCAGGAAGCGCGGGAAGGAGCCCGACGCCGGCCGGTAGAAGGCATCGGCCGTTCCCAGGAGTACGGCTGTGGAGAGCAGAAGCCACAGCGGCGTCCCCAGGGAGAACACCAGTACCGCGGCGGCGGCGGAAACGCAGAACATGAACGCGTCCGTCCGGATCATCGTTTTCCACGGCCCCGACCTGTCCGCCGCCACTCCTCCGTGAAGGGAGAAGATCACGCGCGGAAGGGTGACCGCTGTCAGAACCAGGCCGGCGGCTACGCCTCCGTTGGCCGACGCAGCCCAGCTCAGTCCAAACGACAGGATCTGGGTTCCCAGAAGGGTCCAGACCGTGCCGAAAAGCCACCACCAGTACGACGGCGAGATGCCCGCCTCGGTGCCGGGAGGACTGCCGGGCGGGCTGCCGTGCCGCTGACCAATGCGCTGATGCATATCCCGCTCCCCGTTGATCTGGTGTTCCGGATCACTCACTGATCTAGAAGAGTAGATCACTTATCGGGATATGTCAGGAATTCCGCTTTTCCTCAGCAGGCTTACTGTTTAACCCAACCGGGAAACGCGGCTCCGCGCACCGGCACCAGGCACCGACACCGGCACCGAAAGGACACCATGAGCGAGGAACGCCGCAGGGAAATCGGAGAATCCGAAGCGCCCGTTGAGGATGAACTGCAGGAGTCCTTTGACAACACGGTCACGGAAGGTGCTGAACGGCTGCACCGAACGTTCCGGACCATCCTTGTCACCGGCGTGTTTGGCGGACTGGAAGTCGGGCTGGGCGTGATGGCCTATCTGGCAGTTCTGCACGAAACGGGAGACCACCTGCTGGCGGGAATTGCCTTCAGCGTGGGGTTGATTGCCCTGTACCTCGCGCACAGCGAGTTGTTCACCGAAAACTTCCTGATGCCGGTTGCCGCCGTGGTAGCGAAGGAAGGCAGCGTGAAGCAGCTGGGCAAACTCTGGGGCGGCACGCTGCTGGCCAATCTCGCCGGCGGCTGGGTGTTCATGTGGATTGTCATGCAGGCCTTCCCGCAGTGGGAACCCACGGTGGCCGAATCGGCCAAACACTTCACCGACGCACCGTTCTCCCTGCAGACGGTTGCACTGGCCATCCTGGGCGGCAGCACGATTACCCTGATGAGCCGCATGCAGCAGGGGACGTCCTCGGACCCGGCCAAGATCGTCGCCACCGTCATCGGCGGCTTCCTCCTGGCCGGGCTCCAGCTGTTCCACTCGATTCTGGACTCGCTGCTGATCTTCGGCGCCATGCAGTCCGGTGCCGGAATTTCCTACCTGGAATGGCTTGTCTGGTTCGCCTACACCCTGCTCTTCAATATGGTGGGCGGCCTGGTGCTGGTCACAGCCCTGCGGCTGGTCCGGACCAAGGAACTGCTGGCCGAGCGCCGGCGGGAAGCACCCCGCGACCCGGACGTCTCCCGCGGCAACGGCTAGGGCCCGCTCTGCTGGCGTGCCAGCGCGCTGCCGATGATCCGGGCACCCTCGGGGAATGCGCCCGGATTCTGCCCGGAATAATTCAGTCTCAAATGCGGTCCGGTGGGCTCGGCTGGAAACCACTCGTTCCCGGTGCCGACCACCACGCCGTCGCTCTCGCAGTCCCGGACCAGCCGGAGCAGGTCCGTGCCCTCCGGCAGCCGCAGCCACAGGTTCAGTCCGCCGCGCGGCAACACCGGCAGCTCCGCCCCCGGGACATGTTCGCGCAGCGCCGCAGCCAGCAGATCACGGCGGCCGGCCAGCTGCCGGCGCAGTCCGCGCAGGTGGGTTTTCCACGCGGGCTGCGTCACGACGTCGAGCGCCACCGCCTGCAGCAGCGGACTGACATACATGGACTGCGCCTGCGTATCGGCCAGGATGCGTTCCCGGGCCGGACCGCGGGCCACAATGCCGGCCACCCTTACCGCCGGTGACACGCTCTTGGTCAGTGACCGCAGGTAGACCACGTGCCCGCCGTCGTCGCGGGCCGCCAAAGGGGCAGGGTCCGCGCTGATGCCGAAGTCGTGGGCCCAGTCGTCCTCGATCAGGAACGCGCCGAACCGGCGCACCACGCCGAGCACCTCGTCCGAAAGATCCGGCGTCCACTGGATGCCCGTGGGGTTGGCGAAGGTGGGCTGGGCGTAGAAGGCACGGGCGCCGGTCTGCTCGAAGGCGCGCACCAGGTCTGCGGGATCGGGACCGTTGACGCCGCTGGGGACCGGAACGACCTCCACCCCGGCCTGCTCGGCGGCGAGAATGGCGCCCCAGTAGGTGGGCGACTCCATCAGCAGCGGACGGCCGGCACCCACCAGTGCCCGGAAGGCGGTGCTGAGTCCGCTTTGGCTGCCGGGGAGGACGACGACGTCGCCCGCCGCCGGGGGAGCGGCGCCGGCCGGAGCGGCAGCTTCCAGCTCCGCGGCAAACCAGGCCTGCAGTTCGGGCAGGCCCGCGGCGGGGGAACGGCTCACCGCGGCACCGCTGCGGGCGGCCCGCGTGAAGGCCGCCCGGACCAGCCGTTCGGGCAGCAGCTCCCGGTCGGGGTAGCCCGAGTGGAGGGCAATGACGTCGTTGGGTGCGGTGCGCAGGGCTGCGGACAGCTGCGGCAGGCGTGCCTGCGGGGACCCAAGTGCCGCGGTCTGCCAGCCGTAGTCGTGCGGGCGTGCCAGCCGGGCGGCACGGACAAAGGTGCCGACGCCGGGACGGCTTTCGACCATCCCCTGTGCGCTCAGGGTGCGCAGGGCCTTTTGCACCGTCACCGGACTTGCGCCGTACTGCTCAACCAGTGCCCGGGTGGAGGGGATCCTGGCGCCGGGCGCCGCCGTCGAAATCCAGGCGCGCAGCCCTGTGGCGATGCGGGCACTGCTGCTATCGTGAGACATGACACAGCATAGTAGCGCTACTCTCCGTCAGGCACCACTGCTATCGACGCCGGGCCCCGGCCTGAAGGCCGGGCTGGGGTGGGGTCTGCTGGGCGTTGCCGCATTTTCCCTGACCCTGCCGGTGACCCGGATCGCGGTGGAGGACGGCGGTCTCTCTCCGCTCTTCATCGGTTCCGCCCGTGCCGTTATAGCCGCCTTCCTGGCAGCGGCCGCCCTGGCACTCACCAAGCAGCACTTTCCGCAGCGGCGGCAGTGGGTGCGCCTGGCCCTGGTGGCCGGCGGTGTGGTCCTCGGTTTTCCCCTCCTGACATCATTCGCGCTGACAACGGCTCCGGCCAGCCACGGCGCCGTCGTCATCGGCCTGCTGCCGGCGGCCACCGCCGTTGCCGCCGTGCTGCGCGGACATGAGCGTCCGCCTCTGTTCTTCTGGATCATGGCAGCTGCGGGCGCAGCCGCGGTTGTGGTGTTTGCGGCCCTCCACGGCGGGGGCCTGGGCGGGCTCCAGTGGGCCGACCTGCTGCTTTTCGGCGCCGTAGCGGCGGGCGCGGTGGGATATGCCGAGGGCGGTCTGCTGGCCCGGGAACTTGGCGCCTGGCAGACCGTTTCCTGGGCGCTCGTCCTTGCGGCACCGCTCATGGCGGTGCTGACGGCGGTAGCGGCTGTCCGGCAGCCGCCGTCGGGCTCTCCCGGCGAGTGGGCGGCGCTCGCCTACCTCGGCGTTGTCAGCATGTTCCTCGGATTCTTCGCGTGGTACCGGGGACTGGCCATCGGTCCCATGGCCCAGGTCAGCCAGATTCAACTGGTCCAGCCGGTGCTGACCATCTGCTGGGCGGCCCTGCTCCTGGATGAACAGCTCACCTGGCCCACGCTGCTGGGCGGGGCGGCGGTAATTGCCTGTGCCGCGGCGTCCGTCCGGGTCCGGCTGCGCCGCTAGGGGCCGAGGAGCACGGTTGTCTGGGATCCGGCGTGCGCAAACCCGGCGCGGAGGGCTGTGCGGATGGAAGCGGTGTTGTCTGTCCTGACGCGCCACTGCGGAATCAGCCCCGCTCTCGTGGCGTGATCAACGGCAATCGAAACAGCGGTGGCTGCATGTCCCTGCCGCCGGCTGCCGTCTGCGGTAAGGACGCCCATATGCGCCAGGTGATCCTTCCACACGTCGTATCCGCTTCCTGCCAGCGGGCGGGGCTCCGACCGCTCGTCGCCCAACAGCACGAAAGTCTTTGCCATCTCGCTGAGGCCGACTTCGGCGGCGTCCTCGCGCGAACAGCTGCGCTCTAAGGCAACAGCATCGGCCGGATCACGGCTTACGGGAGTGGCCCGGACGGGGAGGCCTGGCGCGGAATCACAAAAATACAGACGCGCTTCGCCCAGCGGCTGGCCACCGTGCGGAGCACTGATTCTGAGGAGTGCTGCGTGGCTTGCAAGTTCCGTGTCGCTGAAACTACGACATGCTTCAGTGGCCCACTGTGGCCCAACCACCACGCCTACTCCGAACAGCGAAACAAACATGAGCACGGGACTGTCGCTTTTCTCGCGGTATATCCGCGTGCCGGCCCCTGCCAGGGATCCCCGGGGGATACCCAGGATCTGCGCCCAGGCAGCTTGGACGGTCAGGACGGTGCCGGGATTCAGCTTCATGAGGCGGTGGTGGGAGAGTTGCTGCGAAGGGAAGCCTGCGGGTCCGCAGGAGAACCCCCGGACTGAACCGGGCGCGTTTTTGTTCGAGCTGCGCGTAGCCCGTTGAGGATGACGATGACCTCAGCCACCTCGTGGATCAGGACTACGGCGGCCAGGCCCAGGACGCCCGTAACGGCCAGCGGCGGAAGCACCGCGATGATCAGCAGCGAGAGCACGATGTTCTGGTTCATGATCCGCTGGCCCTGCCGGGCATGGGCAATGGCTCCGGGAATCAGGCGCAGGTCGTGGCCCGTGAAGGCGATGTCGGCAGATTCAATGGCGGCATCGGAGCCGGCGGCTCCCATGGCGATCCCTACCTCCGCGGCGGCGAGAGCCGGGGCGTCATTGATGCCGTCGCCAATCATCGCCGTCGGCGTTGCGGCGTTCAGCTCGCGGATGGCATCGGACTTGTCTTCGGGTCGGCATTCCGCACGGACATCCTCGATTCCGGCCAGGGCAGCGAGGGCACGTGCGGTGCGGGCATTGTCTCCGGTCAGCATGGTGACGCCGATGCCTCCGGCGGTGAGGGTGCGCACGACATCGGGCACTTCCGGGCGCAGCTCGTCGCGCACTCCAATAGCGCCGACGGTTGCTCCCCCGCGGTGAACGACGACGACGGTCATGCCCGAGGATTCCAACCGCTCCACCGCCCCGGCGAGATCCCCCGCATCGAACCGGCGGGGACTGCCGATACCGACGACGGCGCCGTCGACCGTGCCGTAAATGCCGTGCCCGGCTTCCTCCGTAATGCCGGTGGCGGCCGCTGTTTCAGGTGCTGCCCGGGTGATGGCGGTGGCGAGGGGATGGGTGCTGTGCTGTTCCAGGGCAGCAGCCCAGGCCAGAACCTGGCGCTCGCTGGTTCCATCGACAGCCAGCACCTCGGTGACGGTGGGCTGGTTGCGCGTCAGGGTGCCGGTCTTGTCCATGGCTAGGTGGCGGATTGAGCCGAACCGCTCAAAGGCCGCGCCGCTTTTGATGATGACACCGAATTTGCTGGCCGAGCCGACCGCCGAGACGACAGTAATCGGCACCGCGATAGCCAAGGCGCAGGGGGAAGCGGCGACCAGAACGATCAGGGCGCGGGTGATCCACAGTTCAGGATCGCCCAGCAGTGAGCCAATCAGGGCCACCAATGCGGCGAGGATCAGCACCCCGGGCACCAGGGGGCGGGCGATGCGGTCGGCCAAACGGGCACGTTCGCCTTTTTCGGTCTGCGCCTGTTCGACCAAACGCACGATCGTCGTGAGGGAGTTGTCGGTCCCTGCGGCGGTCGTCTCGATTTCCAGGACGCCGGAGGTGTTGATCACGCCGGCGGAAACGTCGTCGCCGGGCCGGACCTCTACGGAAATGGATTCACCGGTGATCGCCGAGGTATCCAGGGAGCTGCGTCCGCTGCGGATGATGCCGTCGGTTGCGATCCGCTCTCCGGGTTTGACGAGCATCAGCTGACCGGCCTCGAGGTCCCTGACACGGACCGAAAGCGGTTCGCCGTTGGTGAGGATGTTCGCGGTCTGGGGAACGAGTTTCAACAGTGCCCGCAGTCCGCTGCGGGCCCGGTCCATGGCCTTGTCTTCCAACGCTTCGGCGATCGAATAGAGAAACGCCAGCGCTGCGGCTTCCTCGAGGTAACCCAGGATGACTGCCCCGGTGGCGCTCATGGTCATCAGCAAGGCGATGCCGAGCCTGCCCTTGGCCAGGTTGCGCATGGCGCCGGGAACGAATGTCGACGCCCCCAGCAGCAAGCCCGCCCAGAAAAGCACGGCGGCGAACACTTCCGTCCCTGACCAGTGGGCGATCACCCCGGCGGCAAAGGCAAGGCCGGACGCGAGGGGAATCATGATTCCGCGGTCACGCCACCATGCAGTGCCGGCCTCGGGCTCGGGCTCGGCGAAGTCCGGGTTCGGTTCGTCAGGTGCACAGCACGAGCTCATGCGCCGGCTCCGGCCTCGCAGCAACCGGGAACCGGGCATTCCCGGTCCAGGCAGGCTGCGCTTTCATCGACTGCCAGGGTCACATCGATCAGGACAGTCAGGGCGTGGGCCAGATGGGGATCGGCGATTTCATAGCGGGTTTGTCGGCCCTCGATTTCCCCCACTGCGATGCCGCAGTCCCGCAGACAGGCCAGGTGGTTGGAAACGTTGGAGCGGGTCAGGCCCAGGTCCCGGGCCAGCCCTGCTGGGTAGGCCGGGCCCTTCAGCAGGGCCATGAGAATGCGCGAGCGGGTCGGGTCGGCCATCGCACGACCGATCCGGTTCATCACATCGAGTCGTGAAGAAATGGTCAGCATACAGTGACCATACAGCAACGGCTGAACTGTTGAGAGCCTACGCAGGGCTCGTGCCGAGCACGAATCCGGACCTCTGGGAGCCCGGGGCGGCCGCCGTCGCGTTCGGCTAGTCTCAGCACATGGGGGCCGCAACCGATCAAGGACAACACCTCGACACCACCTTGCCCGCACCACGATGGGCTGTGTGGATTGCCCATGCTATTCCCCTCTGCGTGCTGCCCTCTGGACTGTGGCGCCTCGCGATGACCGTCGGCATCCCCGTCGGCTTCAGCGAGGCCGTGCTCCGTGAGGATTACGATCTGCCCGGTTGGGGCGCCCTTTACACCGTCGGTCTGGCGGCGCTGCTTGAGTGTCTCGCGCTGCTCGCCCTCGGCCTTGTGTACCGCTGGGGTGAGGTGGTTCCGCGGTGGATCCCCTTTATCGGCGGAAAGCCGGTGCCGCGACTGGCGGCGGTCATCCCGGCAGGAATCGGGGCCATCCTGATCACTCTGATCACGTTCAGTCAGCTGTCCATGTGGCACCTGGCCGACACGAGTGGCCTGCCGTTGATGGGGCCGAGCTACGCGCCCCTCTTGGCCTGGGGGCCGTTGCTCGCCGTACTGACGGTTACCTACTTCGTGCGCCGCGGGCGGGCCTGAAGGTCAGGGCCGAAAGGATCGGGTTCCTGGAGTGGAGCGCGTCGACGCCGCTCCCCGCCGCTCCCAGCCGCTCCCCGGTGTCCCCGAGGCTTAGGTCTCCGGCGCCGGAGGGGAGGTTTCGCCGGAATCGCCGCCGCCCGGATCGCCGCGGGATGACAGCCGGAGTTCTTCCACATCCAGGGAGGACTGCACCTGCAGCAGGACGGCGTCGTCAATTCGCCGCTCGTCCCGCAGCCGGATTACGGTGCCGCGTTTGAGGGCCAGCAGCGCCAGTCCCAGGTCCCGGTATTGCGCCGCACGCGCAAGGTGCCGGGCGCCGTCGTCGTTCCCCTGCTCCTCGTCCTGCAGCGCGTTGAGCGTGGCCAGGCGCCTTTCATATTCGGTGCGGACCTCGTCGGCGACATCCGGATCAGTTCCCAGCTCAGCGGCGACCTGCGGCAGTGCCTCCAGCGCATTCGCGACCGCTGAAGTTTCCGCCAGCTGCTGCTCTTCCTTCCGCCGGGCCGCATCCAGCGGCATTCTGGCCCACCGTGCGATCACCGGCAACAGCGGGGCCTGGACCACCAGTGTCAGGATGATGACGCCGGTGGCCACGAAGATGATCAGATCCCGGTAGGGAAAGGGCGAACCGGATGCGGTGTACTGCGGGGTCGCCAGGGCTGCGGCCAGCGATACGGCACCGCGGAACCCCGCCATCCCGCTCACCACCCGGATCCGGTTGTTGACGCGCGGTTTCAGCCGGCGTTCGCGCCGGTCCAGCAGCCGGAAGACGTACGCATCAATGAACAGGTACAGCAGACGGACGGCAACAATCACCGCGGTCACCACGGCCACCAGGAACAGGCCCTGCGCCAGCTGCCGCCCGGGCAGGTCGCTGACGGCGCGCGGCAGCTCCAGCCCCACCAGGACAAACAGGGCTCCGTTGAGAAGAAAGGTGGTCAGGGACCAGAACGCCTGCCCCTGCTGCCTCGTGTCGGCGCGGATAATCCGCGGACCCGCCTGGCTCATCGCCAGCCCCACAACGACGACGGCGAGCACCCCCGAGGCGTTAATGAGTTCGGCCAGGACAAATGCGGTGAACGGAGTCAGGATGGTGACAACGTTGCCCAGCAGGGGATCCTGAACCCGCTTTCTGACGCGGAAACTCAACCAGACGGTCACCAGGCCTGCTGCGATGCCGCCCAGATAGGCCAGCAGGAACAATCCGGAAATTTCGAGCGTGTTCAGTTGTTCCGTTCCGGCCGTGATCCCAACCGCCACCCCATAGATGACCAGGGCCGTGCCGTCATTAATCAGGCTTTCCGCCCGCAGCAGCGTGACGTAGCGGTGCGGAAGGACCCGCGCCAGGGCGCCGACGGCGGTGGCGTCCGTGGGGGCAATGGCAGCACCCAGAACCCAGGCGGGGCCCCACGGCAGGCCGAGCGCATGCGCAGCGACGGCGACCGCCCCGGCCGTGGCCACCACCAGTGCGGTTCCCATCAGGACGATACCGCGCTGGTTGCTGCGAATCTCGCGCAGCGAAGTGGTGATGCTTTCCCAGAACAGCAGTGCCGGCAGGAAGAGGAAAAGCACGGCCTCGGGCGGAAGCTCCACCCGGGCCAGCGCCGGAATGAAACCCAGCACAATGCCGCAGCCCAGCAGGAACACCGGTGCAGGCAGACCCCACCGCCGCGCTGCCAGTGTGCAGAGCAGCACGGCCGCGGCAAGGATAACGACCAGTTCGGAGGCCAGCATGTCAGCCGTCCGCAGGGGAGCCGGAGCTGTTGTCCATCCCTCAACGGTAGAGCGGGCCCGGATGCTGCGGGAGGGTGGGTGCTACGCGTGCCATTTCAGGACCGCCGGTGTTGCTGGTGTTGAATGGGGTGGAACTGCCGGCGGTGAAAGTAACCGAAGACGAGTGGACATCCGAACCGAGCCCGCAGGGAAGGAAAATTCAGTGAACCCCGACGGAGATGCCCCCTATCTGAGGCTGGACCCGGTGATTCTGGCAGCCAACATCGACAGAATGGCGCGTTCCGCCAAAGCCCGCGGGCTCGCCCTGTGGCCGCACGCAAAGACGCATAAGTCTCTAGAGGTTGCGCGGCGGCAGCTCGACGCCGGTGCGGCTGGCCTGACGGTCGCAACGGTGGGGGAGGCTGAAGTCTTTGCCGCGCTCGGTGTTCCCGGTATTTTCATCGCGTATCCGCTGTGGGTCACCCAGGAGCGGGCACGCCGGCTTCGTGCCGTGGCGGAGAGGACGCAGCTGCGCATCGGCGTCGAGTCCCTGCCGGCAGCTGAACAGCTCGCGCAGTTCAAGATCCCGGCGGACGTCATGATCGAGGTGGACTCCGGCCACCACCGCAGCGGCCTTACTCCAGCCGCAGCCGGTGAACTTGCCGCACAGGCTGCAAACCTTGGCCTGAAAGTGGCGGGCGTTTTCACCTTTCCCGGCCACAGTTACGCTCCGGGACAGGGAAACGCTGCTGCCGGCGACGAGGCAGCTGCCCTGACGGAGGCGCTCGCCGCAGCGAAGGCCGCCGGTGCCGCTGCCGACGCCGTTAGCGGCGGCTCCAGCCCGTCCGCCGCCCATGCTCAGCCGGTGCTTACCGACATCCGGCCCGGAGTCTACGTCTTTAATGATGCGCAGCAGTTGGAACTGGGAGCATGCGCTG
Source organism: Arthrobacter sp. Z1-15 (assembly GCF_054792395.1). Classification (NCBI taxonomy): domain Bacteria; kingdom Bacillati; phylum Actinomycetota; class Actinomycetes; order Micrococcales; family Micrococcaceae; genus Arthrobacter; species Arthrobacter sp. Z1-15. Next base: position 1,845,810 of record NZ_CP096454.1, read on the forward strand.
CCGAGGACATCGCCCTGAGCGTGGCGGCCACCGTCGTCTCCAAGTCCGGGGGACGGGTCATTCTGGATTCGGGAACGAAGACACTGGGTGCCGACCGGCCGGCCTGGACCACCGGATACGGCCGGCTGCTCGAGTATCCTGATGCCCGGATTGTTGCCGCGTCCGAGCACCACGCCACGGTGGAGCTCCCGGGCCCGCTGCCCGCACTGGGCACCCGGGTGCTGGTCGCGCCGAACCATGCGTGCAATGCGGTGAACCTGCACAACTACTATGTCCTGTCATCTACAGGCCCCGGCACACCGGATCCTGCCGCTACTATGTGGGCCGTGGACGCCCGGGGGATGAACTAATGAAACACATCGGCATTCTGGTTTTTGACGGAGTGGAAGAGCTCGACGCCGTCGGCCCCTGGGAGGTGCTTGCCTACTGGACCCGGCATTACCCGGAGGACGGGTACGACGTCGCGCTGCTCTCAGCCGACGGAAAACCGGTGATGGCGGCAAAGGGAATGCTCCTGACCCCGCATCTGTCCCGTGCTGACGCTCCGGAGTTTGACGTTTTCCTTCATCCCGGCGGTTTTGGAACACGTGCCCTGGCCAAGGACGAGGACCATTTGGACTGGATGCGCGGCCTGCGCTCGCAGGTTCCGCTGATGACCAGCGTCTGCACCGGAAGCCTTGTGTACGCTGCCGCCGGCCTGCTCGCCGGACGCCCGGCCACCAGCTACTGGGACTCGCTCTCCACGCTGGCTGAGCTGGACCCCAGCATCGACGTGCGGCAGGACGCGCGCTGGGTCGACGACGGCGACGTCGTCACCAGCGCGGGCGTCAGCGCCGGCATCGACATGGCCCTGCATCTGGTCCGCCGCCTCGCCGGTGAGGATCGGGCCCGCGAGGTGCGCCGCGGAATCCAGTACGATCCCGAGCCGCCGGTCTAGCCTGTCCGTTGGCTTGCCCGGAATGCGCAGGGAATGTCGGCGGGGTCCGATAGTCTCGGTTTCAGCGGCATAAAGGCGTGCCGGCCACCAACAACGGGGGAGTGCTCATGGCATCCGGAAACACCGTGGAACACCTGGACGTGCTGATCATCGGTGCCGGGCTGAGCGGCATCGGCGCTGCCTGCCGCCTTCGTACTGACCACCCGGACCGCTCCATAACCCTGCTGGAGACGCGGGGCCGAGCGGGCGGCACCTGGGACCTCTTCCGGTATCCGGGCATTCGCTCCGACTCGGACCTGTACACCTTTGGGTATGACTTCCGTCCCTGGCGCGAAGAGAAGGCCATTGCGGACGGGCCAAGCATCCTGCGGTACCTGGAAGAAACAGCGGCCGAGTACGGGGTTGACCGCCTCATCCGCTACCACCGCCGTGTGGTCTCGGCGGACTGGTCCAGCAGGGATTCGCGCTGGAACATCCGAGCAGAGGTGACCCGGACTCCCGAGCCCGGTCCGGACGGAACCCGGGCGGAACCGGTGGGCACCGGGGAGTTTCTGGAGTTCACGGCCAACTGGATCTTCAATGCCGCCGGGTATTACCGCTACGACAAGGGCTATCTGCCGGACCTCCCGGGTGCTGACCGCTTTCCCGGCACCATCGTGCACCCGCAGCACTGGCCCGAAGACCTGAAGGTGAGCGGAAAGCGGGTAGCGGTCATTGGCAGCGGAGCGACAGCCGTCACGCTGGTGCCCGCGCTGGCCGATTTGGGTGCACACGTGACCATGGTGCAGCGCACCCCCACCTACATTCTTCCGATCCCGGCGGAGGATCCGCTCGCACGGCGGCTGCGCGGCGTCGTCGGCCCCGAACGCACCGGGCGCATCATGGCCGAGGTCAGTGCGCGTCGGCAGCGGCTTATCTGGTCCGTCTGCCAACGCTGGCCGCGCGCATCCCGCAGGGTCATCAGGGTCATCCAGGGCAAGGCACTGCCAGAGGGCTTCGATCTGGACACGCACCTGAACCCGCCGTACGCGCCCTGGGACCAGCGGCTGTGCGCCGTACCTGACGGCGACTTCTTCGGTGCCCTGCGCAGCGGTTCGGCCGGCATCGTCACCGGTCGGATCGCCGAGCTCACTGAGCGCGGCATCACCATGGTTTCGGGGGAGGAAGTGGCGGCCGACGTCATCGTCACTGCCACCGGCTTTACCCTTCAGATTCTGGGCGGAATGGAACTGCGTCTTGACGGCGTTCCCGTGAATCTCGCCGACCATGTGGCGTACCGGGGCGTGATGCTCAGCGGTGTGCCCAACATGGCGTTCGCCATCGGCTACACCAACGCGTCCTGGACCCTGAAAATCGGGCTTCTGACCCGCTGGTTTTCCCGGCTGCTCGCCCACATGGACCACCACGGCTACTCCGCGGCGGTGCCGGTCACGCCGGAAGGCCTGCAGACACGGCCGCTGCTGGACTTCGGCGCAGGCTACGTGCAGCGGAGCCTGGAGTCATTGCCCCGGCAGGGAACGGAAGCCCCGTGGCTAATGACGATGAACTTTCTTGCCGACCGCAAAGACCTGCAGAAGGGCGCCCTCGTCGACGAACATCTGCACTTTTCGGGGTCTGAGGGGCCGGCGGCGGGTGCGGCCGGAGCAGCGGGGGATGCGAAAACGGCCGCCGATGCGGAAACCGACCGCTTCGCCACCCTGCGGACAGGTGTGCGGATGTGTTACCGGGTGGACGGCCCTGCCGACGGCGAACCAGTAGTTCTCGTCTCCGGGCTCGGGATGGACCTCACGTCCTGGCCGGCATCGGTTGTAGACGGTCTGGCGGCTGCGGGATACCGGGTGATCCGGCCGGACAACCGCGACGCCGGCCGTTCCAGCAGGATGAACACGCCCACGCCCACCCTGCTGGATCAGGCCTTGGCCCGTCCACTCCCGGGCGCCTACCGCCTGGAAGACATGGCCGACGACGTCGTCGCGCTTCTGGACCATCTGGACGTGCCGCGTGCCCACCTTGCGGGAATGTCGCTGGGCGGAATGATTGCCCAATCGGTGGCTGCCCATCACCCGGACCGGGCACTGACCCTGACCTCCATCATTTCCACCACCGGTGCGCGAAAGATCGGTGCCGCGGCGTTGTCCACCAAGCGGCGTTTTGTCGCCCGACCTCCGCGGTCACGCGAAGAGTTCATCCGGGCCCGAGTGGGAATGATGCGGCATCTGGCCGGCCGTACCTACCCTGCGGATACAGCAAACGACACCGCGGCGGCCGCCCTTGCCTGGGACCGCGGCGCTTTCCCGGACGGCGGGACGGCACGATCCCGCCAGCTCGGCGCTATCAACGCCTCGCAGGACCGTACGCGTGATCTGGCCCGGATTATCGCTCCTACTCTGGTGATCCACGGCGACCGGGATCCCATAGTCCATCCCAGCGGGGGAACGGCAACCGCCGCCGCGGTGCCCGGGTCCCGCCATGTCACCATTCGCGGGATGGGGCACTACTTCCACCCGGTCATCGTGCCGGAGCTGCTGCGGCTCATTACCGGGCATCTGGCTGCACATCGGCAGGTTAACGCAAAAAGCGCACTGCAGCCTCGGCGGCAGTGAGCTCGTTACGGGTTCAGGAAGCGGACTTACTGCCCCATGCCGGGGTGCACCGGAACGAAGTCAATCTTGTTGTTGTCCAGGACCCGCTTCTTCGCGATGCGGGTGAATCCCTTGGCATCCAGGCCGTTCTTTTCGCGGAAGACCGCCAGGGCATCGTCGTATGCCTTGTTGATCCGGGCGCCGGTGATGACCTCGGTGGTTCCGTCGGTGAAAGTGATACTGACGGAGGCCGACTGGGGGAAATGCCGGTCCATGCGGATGAAGCCGTCGTTGCGCTGCTGAAGATTGATCAAGTGGTTCCACCTTTGGAGATTGCGAACTACCAGTCTTCCCTATTCCGGCGGCTCTGGAGTGCAGAGTTGCCTCTTGGCGATGACAACGGTTGCGTCGGTGGCCTCCCTGCGGGCGATTTCCGGGGCCAACCGGCGGGAAGCCATGACCAGTGCAACAGCCTCGGCCTGTCGTTCACTGCATTCCAGCAGCAGGCAGCCGTCCCGGCTCAGCCATTCCGGGGCGCCGGCAATGATCCGCCGGAGGACATCCAGTCCGTCGCTGCCGCCGTCGTGGGTTGCTGCCGGTTCATGGTTCCGAGCCTCGCGCGGAATGGTGTTCAGTTGCGCGGTGGGAATATACGGAGCGTTGGCGACGACGACGTCGACCCGGCCTCGCAGGTTATGCGGGAGGGGCGAAAACAGATCTCCCTCCAAAACCGCGGCCTTGCCGGTGAGATTCAGGCGGGCGCACCGTACGGCGGCCGGGTGGATGTCCACCGCATACGCCTCAAGCGGTGAAGCTGAATGTGCGGATATCGCTAGTGTCACGGCTCCTGAGCCGCAGCAGAGCTCTACGACCAGGGGACGGGGATGCCCGGCTTGCCCGGAGCGTTCCCCGATCTTGGCGAGTTCGGCAGCGTCGGCGAGTCTGGTGAACTGGCTGATGGCGGCAATGGCACGGTCGGCAAGGAGTTCGGTTCGGCGCCGGGGTACAAATACGCCCGGCGCAACCGGAACCCGTAGTCCATAGAATTCGGACCAGCCAAGGATCTGCTCCAGCGGTATTCCGGCGCAGCGGCGCCTGACCCTGTCTTCCAGAATCTCGGTATTTTCTGGTTCGGCGGCGAGCAGGGCCGCTTCCTCTTCGGCAAAGACACAGCCGGCTGCCCGTAGCCGTGCAATGAGTTCCGGTACCGGATTTACTGTTGAGTCCACCGGCACACTGTCACAGGTCACGTCCGGTAGGGCAATGGGCTGCGTCGATATGGGTTCTGCCTCGATTACAGCGTTCTGTGAAGCGAGAACATGAAGGGGGCTGCGGGCCCGCGCATGTCCATGGCTCCCAGCAGTGTGTTCGCGTCTACCTTCCGGAAGGCGTCGTTGACAGGCAGCGCATTGTAAATCATGGTTGCGGAGACTACGCCGCGGTACTCCATCATTCGAAGCCGTGCACGGGGCCGGCCCGTTCTGGTCAGCTGGAGAAGTGGACGGGCTGCCCTTCCCGCGCCGGGATGTTTGTGCACCAGCGGTCCGATCCGCAGTGCCAGCCGGAGTGGGACGAGCCCCGGGTTCACCTCGAACTCCTTACCGGCCGCGGTCCGGAAGATCAGCGGACGAGCCGCCTCAGCGCCCTCGAACCGCTTACCCTGCCAACCCAGCGGCCCCAGGACACCGTCAAGTCGGTGACCTGTTGGAACGTCGGCGCCGTGCCAGTCGCCGATCACTTCGTCTACGCGAACTGGAGGAAGTGAATCGAAGAAGGCCAGCGCTTCGGCTGCTGTTGTGCCACGGCTCAGGGTGCTTAGCTGTTCTGCCGGCGTCTTTTTCGGTGTCCGCTGTTCTGATGTCTGCTGTTCCGGATTCTGCCGTTCCGAATGAGGAGTCTGTAGCGGATGTTGAGTCTGTTGCTCTGAATGTCGTTGACTCATGCTGGTCCTTTCGTCTTGTCGCCCCTCGTCGCTTCGTTTCCCAAGGGTGGGCTTCCTAGAGAGCCCCTGCCTAGAGAGCCACCTTTCCTAGAGAACCCCCTTCCGGAGGTACCTTTCCGGGGGAGGGGCCGGCCGTTGCCTGGGAAGCCTCCTCCTGCGGAGCCGGTGCGTTGGAGGAGCCCCTTCCCTGGGAGCCACTGCCTGCCGTGGAACCACTGTAATCCCCGGCTGGCGCGCTCGCAGATATACAAGGAGCTACAGTTCGCTCGAGGCGTCCGAGGCCGACCAACCGGGCTCGGGAGTGGACAGAGAGGCTCGGAACAGATGGAAAGCTAAGACCGCGCGAGTGGGCCGACGTTAATTTGGAGTATCTGACCAGTATGTGGATTTCCCGGAAACAGTGGTCTATTTCACTAAAATAGAAGACATGTACTACTCCCCAGCTGTTGAAGACGAAGGCAGGAGTACCCCTTTGGCTTCCACTCCCGCTTCTGTCCCCACTTCTACTCGCGGTGCTTCGCCTCGGGCGTCAACCGCTCAGAACCAGACCTCGAACCCAGCCGCTCGGAAGCAGACCTTGACCCCAGCCGCTCGAAACAGGACCCCGGTCACCCGAAGCGAAGCGGCCACTACTGCCGGCTCTCCGGCAACAGCGGGATCGGCGAAAGCTTCGGACCCCGCCAAGTGCCCGGCAGCGTTCGAACCGGCAGGGAACCATGCAGTGTTGGAAGCGGCGGAGCGGGTGCGGCTGATCGATGAGATCCGGGCTTTGGAGGACCTCAAGAATGTCATCACTGCCGCGCAGGCCCGTGCCGCGGCTGCGTTTGATGCTTCCACCCGCACCGCCCAGGCCGCTGCCGGGCTGAAGGCTGATCAGCTGGGGAAGGGTGTTGCCGCGCAGATCGCCCTGGCCCGGCGGGAGTCCCCGCATAACGGGGCGAAGCTGCTGGGCCTGGCACGAATCCTCACCACCGAAATGCCCCACACCCTGCACGCCCTGGCCCTTGGGGTGATCAGTGAGTGGCGGGCCACGATCCTGGTCCGGGAGACCGCGTGCCTGTCCCTGGCCGACCGGCAAAGGGTTGATGAACTGGTGGCCGGGAATCCGGGTGAGTTGGAGCAGCTCGGGGACCGGCAGCTGATAGCGAGGATCAAGTCCCTGTCCTACGGTCTGGATCCGCATGCGGTGGTGAAGCGTGCAGCGCATGCGGTCTCGGAGCGGTTTGTGTCCTGCCGGCCTGCACCGGACACCATGACCTGGGTGACGGCCCTGCTGCCGGTATCCCAGGGGGTGGGCGTGTATGCGGCCCTGACGCGGGAAGCGGACAGGCTCCGGGCAACCGGGGATCCGCGGTCGAAGGGTCAGATCATGGCCGATACGTTTGTGGAACGCACCACGGGGCAGGCTCGGGCGGAGGATGTTCGGGTTGAGGTGCAGCTGATCATGACGGATCAGGCTCTGCTGCACGGAATCCTGCCGCCGGAAGACGGAATCCTGCCGCAGGAAGACAAGGCCCCGCGGAAACAGGAACGGCACCAGGGCCAGCCGGAATCGGACCCGGGCAGCTTCCAGGGAGAGCGGCCGCGGCGAAGCCGGGCGCCGTGGCAGAACCTTGGTCCTGAACAGGGCAGCCGCCGGAACCAAAGCCACAGCCAGAACCGGGGCCGGAACCAGAGTCAGCGTCAGGACCAAAGCGGAGAGTCATTAGAAGCCGCAGGCTCCTTTGTCCCGGCCGGGGCGGAACCGGCGATTCTGGCCGGCTACGGGATCGTTCCGGCGCAGTGGGCCAGGGACTTGATCCGCGGACCCGACCCAGCGGAAGCAGAGCCGGATCATCCGGATAGATCACCTGACAGTACCGGCAGTACCGGCAGCACCGGCGCCTGTTGGGGTACGCCCCCTAGCCGCCCGGATCCGCGCACCGAAGTCTGGCTCCGCCGCCTCTACGTCACACCGGACACCGGACAGCTCACCGCGATGGATTCCCGGGCCCGGCTGGTACCCCGCGGCCTGGCCCGGCTGATCGCAGCACGGGACCAGGTGTGCCGGACCCCGTGGTGCGGAGCACCCATCCGCCACTACGACCACGTTCAGCCCGTCCGCGAAGGCGGACCCACCAGTGCTGAGAACATCCAGGGCCTGTGCCAAGCCTGCAACCAGGCCAAGGAAGCACCAGGCTGGGAAGCACGAACGTCTAAGCCAGTGGCCGCCGACGAAGCCTCCGGGAAGATCCAACCAATGCCAACCCGGCACGGCGTGACCACGAGGACGCCCACCGGACACGTATACAGGTCAATGGCTCCACCGCTTCCCGCGTTTCATCAGTGAGTAAACCCATGCCTGCGAGGCAGGCCGGACGTGGGCAACACAAGCAGTCTGAATCAGGCGGGACAATGGGTAAGTGACTACTCCGTGCAGCCCTAACGACGCAGCCCAAACCACGCAGGCTTACGGGTTGCGGAACCCCTTCGATCTTCAGGTGATCGGCGCGGGATTGGTTTTCGCGGAGTCGCTTCCGAATCTGGTAACCGCGCTCGACCCGAGCGCCGGAGCCGGAGCTGGCGCCGCAGTCGTTCAGGCCCCTCCCGGCACCGGAAAAACGACGCTGGTTCCGCCGCTGGTCGCCAACTTGATTGCTGCCCGGGCCACCGCAACCAACAAACCCTTGCGAGTGGTTGTCACCCAGCCACGCCGGGTCGCCGCACGCTCCGCAGCTCGACGGCTTGCCGAGCTGGACGGCACCAAGGTCGGCGGCAGAATTGGCTACACCGTCCGGGGCGAAAGCCACACCGGGACGGATACGGTCATCGAGTTTGTCACTCCGGGAATCCTCCTGCGCCGGCTGCTGGCAGATCCAGGACTGGAAAGCACTGCTGCTGTCATCCTTGATGAGGTCCACGAACGCGGCTTGGAAACGGACCTCCTTCTGGGCATGCTCACTGAAGTGCGCCAGCTGCGCGCAGACCTTACGCTCGTGGCCATGTCTGCAACGGTTGATGCGCCGCGGTTCGCTGCGCTGATCGCAAATGACGACGACGGCGGCCCGGTACCCGTTATCGGCTGCCCGTCGGCGCTGTACCCCCTTGAGGTCCGCTGGGCGCCGGGCAAATCGCTTCGCATCGACGAACACGGAGTGACCCGGTCCTTCCTGAACCACATCGCCGAGACGGCCGCTGCTGCCCACGGTGACATGCTGACCGAGAACCCGCAGGCCGACGCACTGGTTTTTGTTCCCGGCGCTTGGGAAGTGTCCTACGTGGCCTCTCAAATCCGCAACCGAGTAGCAGCAGGCACAGCAGGCCCGCCCGCACGCGGACCCGAAACGGAGGTGCTGGAGCTGCACGGGCAGGTCGATCCGCGGGAACAGGACCGGGCTGTCTCGGGCCGGCGCCCCGGTGAACCGCCGCGGATCATCGTCTCCACCAGCCTCGCCGAGTCGTCGCTGACCGTTCCGGGGGTTCGCCTGGTGATCGATTCCGGCCTCGCCCGTGAACCCCGCCGGGACGCCGCACGCGGAATGTCGGGACTGGTGACGGTTTCCTGCTCCCGGGCATCGGCGGTGCAGCGTGCCGGACGCGCCGCGCGCCAGGGGCCCGGCCGCGTCATCCGCTGTTATGACGAGCGCGCTTTCGGGGCTGCGCCGGCTCACCAGACCCCGGAGGTGGCAGTCGCGGACCTCACCGCCGCCGCACTGGTCCTTTCCTGCTGGGGAACTCCGGGCGGCGAAGGGCTGGCACTGCCCGACGCCCCGCCGCGTGCCGCCCTGGCAGATGCACAATCGGTGTTGCATGACCTGGGCGCCGTCGACGGCAGCGGGGCCGTCACAACTCTTGGCCGAACTCTGGCCGGGATCCCCGCGGATCCGCGGCTGGCGCGGGCCCTGCTGGACGGAACTCCCGTCGTCGGCGCCCGAACGGCCGCAGAAGCCGTGGCTCTGGTGTCCGGGGACCTTCGTGCCCCCGGTGCTGACCTGTCCCGCCTGCTGGTGAACCTGCGCGCCGGACGGGAACCGGGAGAGCGGCGGTGGTCGGAGGATGTGCGGCGGCTGCAGTCACTGTCCCGCCGCGCAAGTAACGGCCCCGCGAAATCATCCGCCGTGGCGGTGCCGGGAGCCGAGGCCCTGGGGTTCGTCGTCGCGCTGGCGTTCCCGGACCGCATTGCCCGTCGCGTCCCCGGCGGCGCCGGTGCCGGTGAACGGTACCTACTGTCGACCGGAACCCGGGCAGGCCTGCCGGCGGGCAGCCCGCTGGCCGGGTATGAGTGGCTCGCTGTTGCTGAGGTTTCCCGGGCTCAGGGCCGGGATGCTGCCGGAACGGGAGCCGTGATCCGCTCGGCGGCACCCCTGAGCCAGGACACGGCGGAAGCCGCTGCCCGGCATCTGCTTACGGATACCGTGGAGGCGGCGTTCACCGGCGGCCGGGTCACTGCCAAGCGTGAACGGCGGCTGGGCGCTGTTGTGCTGTCCTCCACACCGGTCCGCCCGTCACCTGAAGAAGGCCGGGCAGCCGTAGCCCGAGCCCTCGCCCGCGAAGGGCTGGGAGTCATCGGCTTTTCCCCGGGGGCCGACGCGCTTCGGCGCCGGATGGCACTGCTGCACCGCGAACTGGGGGAGCCCTGGCCTGATGTTTTCGAACCTGCGCTGCTTGCCCGGCTTGATGACTGGCTCGCACCGGAACTGCAGGCGCTGGCCTCCGGCGCGTCAGTGAACGGAATCGACCTCGCCGAACCGCTGCGCCGGCTGCTGCCCTGGCCGGAGGCATCGCGGCTGGGGGAGTTGGCGCCGGAACGGCTGCAGGTCCCCAGCGGATCCCAGGTTCGGATTACCTATCCTGCAGTGGACGACGACGGCGGCCGCCCGGTAGTGGCGGTCAAGCTGCAGGAGTGCTTCGGCTGGGCGGAGACGCCGCGGTTGGTTCAGGGACGGGTGCCGGTACTGTTCCACCTCTTATCACCGGCCCGGGCGCCGCTGGCCGTCACTGACGATCTGGCATCCTTCTGGTCAGGACCCTATCTTCAGGTACGTGCCCAAATGCGGGGCAAATACCCCAAGCACCCGTGGCCGGAAGACCCGTGGGCGGCAAAGGCCACGGCAAAAACGAAGGCCCGGATGTAGCGCCTGAGACGGAACGGATGCCGGGAGCCGGATGCCGGGAGCGGTAGGAGATGAATCACGTGAGTGGCTCCGTTGGCGGGCGGGCCTGCGCTCATAGGCTGGACAGGCGGCAATTTTCCTGTTCCCTGCCGCAGTGAAAGGCTCGTTACCCCGTGAAGCAAGACATCCGTGGCTTCCTGGCGGTCCCTGCCGGCCGCGGGCACCGGTTCCCCGCTGTGCGGGTGGCCGCAGGGATGCTGATTCCGCTGCTGGTACTGATTCTGCTGGGCCGCACCGATCTCACGATGTGTGCCATCTTCGGGTCGCTCACCGGAGTTTTCGGCCGCTCGGAACATCACTGGCGGAGGCTGCGCCATCAGGCCCAGTCCGGTGTGCTGATGTGCCTGACCGTGGTGGCCGGAGTCTCCATGTCCGTTGCCGGGCACGGCGACTGGGAGCTGGTTGCTGCCGCCACCGTTGTCGCCATGGTCATTTCGGTGGCGGCGGACTTCCTGCGCATCCGGCCCGCCGGTCCCTTTACCTACATCTTCGCGTTTACCGCCACCGCCGCCGCTCCTTTTGCGGGATCCGTCGGTGAAGCTGCCCTGGCCGTCTCCGGAAGCGCCGCAACCGCGGTCCTGCTGGGGATTGCCGGCCGGCTCCATGCCCGCCGCCACACCCCGGCCCTGCTGCGCCAGCAGGTTCCGCCGCCGGAAGCAGCACGAATCCTCGCCCACTCGGGACGGTACGCCGCCGCCGTCGCCGGCGCCGGTTCACTGGCACTGCTTCTGGGGCCGGGACACAGCTACTGGGCGATGCTCGCGGCCTGCGCACCGATTGCCGCAGCAGATGCCGCGCACGCTCCGGCCAGGGCCGGCCACTTCATCCTGGGAACGTACGGCGGCGTTCTGCTCTCCGCCCTGCTGCTGCAGCCGGAATGGAGTCCGGTGCAACTGGCAGTCCTCCTGGCACTGCTGCAGTTCGGCGGCGAGGTGTATGTCATCAGGCACTACGGGCTCGCCATGGTCTTCCTGACACCCGTGGCGCTGCTGATGACCGGCTTCGTCTCCGTCCAGCCGGTCTGGGAGCTGACCGTGGACCGGGCCGTTGAGACCACCATCGGCGCGCTGGTCGCCGTCGTCGTGATTCTGCTGACGACGGGCCGCGGCGCGGAACGGGTGAAGAAGCTGTTGCGGCGGCCAGCCCCGGCCGCGCCGGATCGGCAGTAGGCGGCCGAGCCGCTGATTCCGCCGTGAGAGCTCCCTGCGGCCGGCGGGCCCGGGTGTTTGGGCGAGCCCGCGGCTAGACTTTCGGGCATGACGGACCGTCCCCGGATCCTGGTCGTGGAAGATGACCGCAGCCTGGCGCGGATGCTGGCGGAGCTCCTGGAATCCGAAGGCTATGCAGTGACGGTGGCCTTCGACGGACAGCGGGCCCTGCACGAGGGGCTGACCCACCCGTTCGATGTCCTCCTGCTGGACCGCGGACTGCCGGCCATCGAGGGGCTCGATGTCCTGGCCCGGCTGCGCAGCCGGGGCATCTACGTGCCCGCGCTGGTGCTATCCGCTCTGGGAAACCCGGCGGACCGGGTGGAAGGCCTGGACCGCGGCGCCGAGGACTATCTGGCCAAGCCCTTCGACATTGACGAACTGCTGGCCCGGCTCCGGGTGCTGCGGCGCCGGAATGTTCCCCGCGCGCCTGCCCTGCCCGTGCCCGGCGGAGTCCTGGATACCACCGGACGTACCGTGACCACCGACTCGGGCGAGGTGGTGGTCCTCTCCGACCGCGAAGGTGCCCTCCTGGAACAGCTGGCACGCCGCCCCGCGCAGGTCTTTCCGCGCGCTGACCTCCTGGACGCCGTGTTCCCGGACGCGGACGACGACGGCGTGGTGGACACGTATGTCCATTACCTTCGGCGGAAGCTGGGCAAGGGCATCGTGCTGACGGTGCGCGGCATCGGATACCGGCTCGGAGCTCGGACGTGAAGCACCCCGGGGGCAACCCGGAAGATGCCGAGCTGACGCGCGCGTCGCTGCGCTTGGCCGTCCAGTTCACGGTCCTGGTTGTGGTGCTGCTGGGCCTGGCCGCGGGGCTGGTGTACGGACTGGTATCCACGCAGACCCGGGAAGCTGTGGAACAGACACTGTCCTCGGCCGCACAGTCCGATTCTCCGCGGGAGGCTCCGCTGGATGTCTTCCTGGCCGTGTACGACGACGGACGGCTGGCTGTTTCCCGCAACATGCCTTCGGGGCTGCCGGACGAGGAGGCGCTGGCCGAAGTGGCTGAGACCGGCGTCGCCCGCCGGGATACCGTGACCGCCGGGGACCGCACCTACGAGGTCCTGACCACCCGCCGCGGCCGCGACGTAGTCCAGGCGGCCGTTGACACGCGTGAATCCACCGAACAGCTCCGGCGCCTGGCCTTGGCACTGGTGGTTTCCGTGGCGGCGGCGGGCCTGGTGGCCGGAGCGGTCTCTGCCCTGGCGGCGCGCGCAGCTATGCGTCCCATGGCTGAAGCGCTGGCGCTGCAGCGCCGTTTTGTTGCGGACGCCAGCCATGAACTGCGGACTCCGCTGACGCTGCTCAGCACCCGGGCGCAGCTGCTGCGGCGCCGGCTCGTGTCCGACGCCGCCGGGCCGGCGCCCCAATCCAACGCTGACGGCAGCAGTGGCCGGCCGGACCAGGAAGCGGTGCAGGCGGCCGACGACGTCGTGGCCGACACCAAGGTGCTGACCGGGATTCTGGAGGACCTGCTGATGGCTGCCGATCCCCGGCAGACCGGCCCGGCGGAACCGGTGAACCTGGTTGTGCTGGCGGAATCAGCGGTGGCGTCGCTGCAGCCCGAAGCCAGGCGCCGCAATCTGTTCCTGGAGCTGGATACTCCGGCGCCGGAGGTTATTGTTCTCGGCGGTCAGTTTGCCCTGCAGCGGATCTTCACGGCTCTGGGGGCCAACGCGCTGGACTATGCCCGGTCACTCGTGCGGGTTTCCGTGCGGCCCAGCGGCAGGGAAGCGGTGATCAGGGTTATGGACGACGGTCCCGGCTTTCCGCCCGGATTCAGCCGGCATGCCTTCGAACGGTTCGCCTCTACCCGGAACCAGACCCGGAAGCCTGCCGGGAACCAGACCCGGAAGCCGGCCCGGAACCAGACCCGGAAGCCGGCCGGGGACCCCGCCGAAAAGGATGGCCGAACCGCTGAACCGGGACCGTCGCGCGGCGAAGAAACTTCAGCAGAGCCGCGGCACTACGGGTTGGGCTTGGCCCTGGTCGCAGAAATAGCAGCCCGTTACGGCGGCAGCGTCCGCGCGCTGCCTGCCGCGGGCGGTGCGGGCGGAGTGGTGGAAGTCCGGCTGCCGCTGGCCGGAAAGCGGCCCTAAGAATCCTCGAAGAATCTGATCCGAAAATGGATGTGTAAGCAACCCACTATTCGGAGGTGAAAACCACTATGGCAATCCGGGACAAGGCCAGGGGACCGCTTGGCTGGATTCTCGGCGTCGTCGGGGCCCTGGCACTGCTGGTTGGTTCTTTCTTCGCCGGCATGGCTACCGCGGATTCCCCGGCGGATCAGGAACAGGCCTCGGTGACCGAGCAGCAGAACGAGGGCACGGAGAACAACACCGAGACGGAAGACTCGGACGCCAGGCCCGACCGCGGTCCGCGTTCCGACGACGACAACGGCGGTTCGGACTCTGAGGCGGACGCCGACAGCGAACCGGATGCGGATGACCGTGATAAGAAGTCCGGCGAGAAGCCTGACTCCGGCGAGAAGCCGGACAAGGGCTCCCGGGGCAGCGACACTGAGATGGGCCGCCCGGACCAGGACCAGGACGCGGATCAGGGCCGGCACGGACACCATGACGGCCACCGCGGCGGCGGCAACGGTCCGGACGACGACGGCGGGCCAGGCTCCGATAACGACGGCCCCGCGGAGGAGGACGACGCCCGGGAACAGGACGAGCCTGCCGCCTAAGGACCGTCAGACCCAAAGGCAGCCAACTCCATCCAGACCGCCAACTGAACAAAAGCCAGCTGAACGAGAATTCAACTGAGACATTCCAACTGAGATATTCCAACTGGGACAATCCAACTGGGACGAGAAAAGGAACGCCCGGCCAATGGCCGGGCGTTCCTTTTGGTTTCACCGAAGGTTTGGGACGTTCGCTTCCCGCCCCTGCGGTAAATCTAGTGCTGCGTGATTACGCTACGCGGTAGTACGCGGCACCGGAACCGACGTTAGCGCTCTGCTGAACAGTCTGGTTGCCGTTCCATCCGCTGTGGATGGCCTGGCCGTCGCCGATGTAGATAGCGATGTGGGCAAAGCCCATGCCGCCGTCGGCGTAGTAGATGATGTCGCCGGGCATCGGGTCAGAGACCGGGGTTCCGTAGGCAGCAAGCTGCGCGGGGGCCAGGTCGCCAACTGAGTGGCCTGCTGCCCGGAGGGCAACTTCCACCAGCACGGTGCAGTCCTGCATGGCACCCATCTGGGAGAAGGCGGAGTTCAGCATGGTCTGGTTGGTGCCGGTAACAGCTGCGCCGGCTGCGGGAGCAGGAGTCACCGAGGAGGCCTGGGTGCTGATGCTGCCGAAGTCTGCAGTCTCTGCAGCGGCGGCCGGAGCGGCGTAAGCAGCTGCCGGTGCAGCTGCAGCAACGGGAGCTGCTGCTGCGGCGCCGCCGGCGTACGTGATGACGTCACCGGGGTAGATGATGGATTCCAGCGCAAGGCCGTTCTGCGCCAGGATGTCATTCAGGTTGACGCCGTACGTGGCGGCAATCTTGCCGAGCGTGTCGCCGGCCTGAACAACGTGGGTGGAGCCCGAAGCCGCGGGAGCTGCTGCCGGAGCGGCAACAGGAGCGGCAACGGCGGCAGGTGCGCTGTAGGACTCGGCTGAGTCGTTGGCAATGACACCGGCAGAGGCCGGAGCCGCCATGCCGAGCATCAGGCCGGAACCTGCTGCCACAACGGCAGCGGTGCTGCCGATGGTGCGTGCTTTGCCGCTGGTGGAGTTCGCAATTGCGGCCCACATTCCGGCGGTCTCGGCACGGTGGCGTCCACGAGTGTTGTTGAAAGACATTGAGTTACCTCTCCCGATACCTGCGAGGTGAGCTGTCGGATGCGGATGGGAGTCACCCGGTCAGCCGTAGAAACCTTTGGCTGACTTAACCCCAAGGATTCAAAGGAACCCGTTTGTGGTTCCCCCGCCTCTGCCGAAGTGTGAATATCTGTGGACCTTGGCCAGCGGCAGAGCTAGGTAACAAGCCAAGGGAGCCGCTTCAGATAACGGCACGACCACTACGCTACAAGACGATTACGGGAGGATAACTATTTAGTAACGGACCTCGCAGTACCGTGTGAGTGGCGCCTCTTTATGCTAGGGGTGGGCCGTGACACTATGGGCCGCGCCTGCCCCTCTCCGGTCCGGCTAGTTCGTCTGGCGGATCACGTTGGCAACGGCGAAATTGCCGAATCCCTGCAGGAGGTCGCCGGGCGCCAACCTCACGTCGCGCACCATTCCCGCGCCCTTCAGAACTGCACCGCGCTTCTCCGGCGGGCTGGACCGGTAATCCCCGCCGTCGGCAAGGACTACGGATTCAGCCTCGACAGCTCCCAGGATCTGCGAGCCGGAGCCGAGCACGGACCGCCCCGTCACCACTGGGCCGTTGGCCAGCCGGGCGCTGTCGCCGACCGCAACCGCATCTGCCCGGCCGGCTTTGAGCTGCACGCTGCCGGGGCCCAGCGTAATGTCGGATCCCAAAAGGATCATCCCGCCGTGTTCGGCGGAGACATAAGCCCCCGGGTAAAAGACATTGCGGTGGCCGATCACGCAGGAGCTCTCATTGTCGGCCTGAAGTACGACGCCGGGATAAAAAACATTTCCTTCGCCCAGCTGTACTTTTGCGGAAATCAGCGTTGATGACGGATCCAGGATCTGCTGCGTAGTACAAAGCTGCAGAACTTCCGCGACGGTGAGGAATCCAAAATCCTGGCGAATACTGTCGGCATCTGTTCGCTGAGGAGCTGGCATCTTCTTCTCTTTCTTCGTCATCTGGCCGGAACGCAAAGATCAGCGGGAACCGGGAGCACTCCTAGCCTACCCGCCCCTGCGCGTGCGCCGCCGCCCCGGGAAGCCCGGGGAGTGCAGGTAGCGCGCAAATTTCTTACAGCAGACTCATACCGTGCTGAGGACCTAATACACCATGATGGGAGCGGGAAAAACATTTACCGGACGGGTAAGGAATGCGCGCATGATGAGCCAAAGAGCCACCGGGACTGTTTTGGAGACCGCCCAACTCACTCTGGAACCTCTGCACCCGGACCATGCTCCGGAAATGGTGCAGGTCCTGGCGCATCCGGGACTTTATGAATTCACCGGCGGGCTGCCGCCGGGACTGGAAGTGCTGACTCACCGCTACATCCTCCAATCAGGCGGAGATCCATCGGGCGCGCAAATATGGTTGAACTGGGTTATCCGGGCTCGGGATACTGGATCCGCTGCGGGTTTTGTCCAGGCAACGGTCGATGCCGGCAGCTTGACGGCGGATCTCGCCTGGGTAGTGGGTGAGGAACATCAGGGTCGAGGCTATGCCACGGAAGCAGCTCAGGCCATGGTGGACTGGCTCATCCGGCAGGGCGTGGGCCGGTTTTCCGCCGGCATCCACCCCGCAAACGTTCCCTCCGCAGCGGTAGCGGCCCGTATTGGGCTCCTACGCACCGGGCTGCTTGATCCTGACGGTGAGGAGATCTGGAGGCTGAACTAGGACCGCAGATATGCCAGGGTGGCGAGGACCCGGCGGTGGCCACTGTCTGACGGGGCCAGTCCCAGCTTCGCAAAGATATTGCCGATGTGCTTGCTGACAGCAGTCTCCGAAACGGAAATGGCCGAAGCAATGGCTGTGTTGCCCAGCCCCTCGGCAACCAGCCCCAGAACTTCGAACTCCCGGGGAGTCAGGGACCTGATGGGGTCCCGGGTGCTGCGCCGGCTGAACAGCTGGGCGATGACTTCCGGATCCATCACGGTTCCCCCGGAGGATACGCGCCGCAGGCCGTCAACAAATTCCCCGACGTTGCCCACGCGTTCCTTTAGCAGGTAGCCCACACCCTGGGCCCCGGAGGCCAGCAGCCTGCTGGCGTAGCGGTCCTCTACGTAGGCGGAAAGGACCAGAACGGGAAAGCCGGGCACCCGCGCCCGCAATTCCAGGGCTGCTTTTAGTCCCTCGTTCGTGAAGGTGGGCGGCATCCGCACATCCAGCACCGCACCGTCTGCCCCGCCCGGCTCGAAGGCTGCCAGCAGGTCATCGGCGTTGTCCCAGGAACCCACGACGTCGAATCCTTCGCCCCGGAGCAGCAGCTCCAGTCCGGCGCGCAGCAGCGCATCATCCTCAGCTATTAGAAGGCGCACGGCAGTTCCACCCTGACTTTCGTGGGCCCGCCACCCGGACTGGCCAGCACCAGCCTGCCGCCAAACGCCGCGGCCCGCCGGGCAATCCCGGCAAGCCCGGTTCCGGAGCCCTCGGCAGCATCAACCGGTCCCACCCGCGCGCCGCCGCGCCCGTCGTCGTTCACCTGTATCACCAGGACATCCTCCCGAGGAGTTGATTCGGTGTGCAGCACCACGTCGATCCGTGACGCGTCGGAGTGCTTCGCCGCATTGGTCAGGGCCTCGGCGAGGACAAAATAAGCAGCTGATTCCACCGCCGCCGGGGCACGCTCCAGCCCGTGCACGTCCAGGGAGCAGGGGATGGGGGAGCGGCTGGTCAGCGCCGAGGCCGCACCGCCCAGGCCCAGCTCGTCCAGGACCGGCGGATAGATGTCATGCACGGCGGCACGCAGGCCGGCCAGCGCTTCGGACGCGGCATCCTGGGCGCGCCCAATGAAGGGCACGGCGGCGGCCGGGTCGGTCTCGGCAGCACGCTGCGCGAGCCCCAGCATCATGACGACGCCGACCAGCCGGTTCTGCGCGCCGTCGTGCAGTTCCCGCTCAATGCGGCGCAGCTCCGCGGCGTGCGCAGTGAGAGCACTGGCCCGGGCTGCGGAGAGCTCGGAAATGCGCTGCGACAGGTCGGCATAGCGGCGGGGCGAGAGGATGGCGAGAGTTCCCTCGCTGATTCTCCGGGCCATCCACGGAAGCAGAATCCAGGCGGCAACCCCGTACGCCGCTCCAAGCAGCATGGTCAGGAGGGCATCACCCCAGCTGTGAATGGCGATGGTCAGCTCCAGCGGCGAGTCCGGAGGGAACAGGGGCCAGAACGGGGCGGCCGCTATATACAGCACGGAGCCCAGGGGCAGCACCAGGGCCAGGATGCCTGCCAGCAGGGCAAAGGCACTGTGGAACAGAAGCCAGGACAGGTCGCGTTTGGACTCCGGAGCGCTGAGCAGGGCCGCCAACTGGGCGAAGGAATACCGGCCGGTGAGCCGGCGCCGTTCAAAGGGAACCACAGCCGCAGCGAATCCGGCGGCCCGTCCCTGCGCCCGGGCGGCAAGCCGGTCCAGGACCTCCAAGAGGCCGGGAACCGCATACAGCCCGACGCCGAGGGCGATGAACGGAAGCAGCACCAGCCCGGCAACCAGGATTCCCAGCGAGCCCAGCCAGTAGCCGGCCTCGCGCAGGAGGAAAGCCGCATCCCGTAGGCGGGTCTGCAGGCTGGCACGGCTGGGGAGTCTCACCTGATGAATTATGCCCGAGCGTCCGGACAGTGTCGGTATAGCCAGCTATACCCCAAACCGGGCTGTTGGCTGTATCGGATCGCGTTTCACCAATCCGTAGCGTCGGTGGAAGCAAAGACCCCGCCACTAAACCGCTCAAAGGATGAACCCCATGTTTTCCGATCCTTCCGAATTTCCAGACCTGGACGTCCCCGCCGCCCTGCAGCTGCAGGGCGTTTCGAAGAGCTACCGCTCGGGCAGCACCACGGTGCCGGCCCTCCGCGACGTATCCCTCGCCGTACCGGCCGGAACCTTCACCGCGGTCATGGGCCCCTCCGGTTCGGGCAAGAGCACCCTGCTGCAGTGTGCAGCCGGGCTGGACGCCCCCGACAGCGGCCGCGTGCTGCTGGGAAGCACCGAGATTTCCGGAATGCGCAGCAAGGCATTGACCCGCTTCCGCCGCGATCACGTGGGCTTTGTCTTCCAGTCCTACAACCTGCTGCCCCAGCTCACCGTGGCCCGGAACGTCACGCTGCCGCTGCTGCTGGCCGGACGGGGGAGCGACGACGCGTGGCTCGACTACGTACTGGAGTCCGTGGGGCTGGCAGGGCTGGGCGAGCGGAAGCCGCAGGAGCTTTCCGGCGGCCAGCAGCAGCGGGCAGCAATTGCCCGGGCCCTCATAACCCGGCCCGACGCTGTTTTCGCCGACGAACCCACCGGAGCCCTCGACTCCGGGACGGCCCGCCAGGTGCTGGACCTGCTCCGGCACACGGTTTCGGTCCTGGGCCAGACAGTGGTCATGGTGACCCATGATCCGGTGGCCGCCGGCCACGCCGACACCGTCATTTTCCTTGCGGACGGACGCCTCGACGGCAGCATGACCGGTGCAACCGCGCTGGACGTCAGCGAACGCATGGCCATCCTTGGGGAGCACTGACATGTTTTCTCTTGCCAAAGCCTCGATCCGGCACCACCGCGGCGGTTTCGCCGGAGTATTTGTGGCCGTCTTCCTCTGCGCCGCGCTCATCACCGCCATGGGTATCCTCATTGAATCGGGACTTCGCGGCGGCATCGCAGCCGAGCGGCTGAAGGGAGCCGACGTCGTAGTGGGCGCCCCTCAGTCGCACCCCGTGGTGGAGGACATGGATGCTCCCTTCTCCGAGCGTGTCCTGCTTCCGGCCGAAGCCGTCGCGCAGATCGCATCCGTTCCGGGGGTCGAGGAAGCTGTCGGCAGCGTTGACATCCCCCTGGCCACGGCAGACGGCACGAGCGTGTCCGCCGCCGGGTGGGAAAGCGCCGCCCTGGCACCGTACGCGCTGTCGTCGGGAGAAGTTCCCGCGGGTGAGAAGGACGTTGCGGTGGACGAGAGCTTCGGGGCGGATCCCGGCAGCAGGCTCGTCCTGAGCCACGGCGGTGTTCCGGCGGAGTACACGGTCACCGGCATTGTTTCGCCGGAGGCCGGCACCGAGGCCAACGACGCCGGTGCCGCGGGGCCCGCCGTTTTCCTGAGCACCGACGGCGCGGCGGCTCTCTGGCCGCACGGGGACACCGTGGCCACGGTGGGTGTTATTGCCGGCGCGGATGTCCGTCCGGAGCAGCTCGCCGCGGATATCGAGTCGCAGGTGGCCGGAGTCGTTGGCTACACCGGGGACCGGCGCGGCGATGTGGAGAACCTGGGCGGTTCCGCCGCCCGTTCCACGCTGCTGCTGTTCAGCGGGTCCCTGGCCGGGGTGGCGGTAATGACGGCGGTGTTTGTGACCGCCGGAACCCTGTCCCTGTCTATTCTGGGCCGCCGGCGGGAATTCGCGATGCTGCGTGCAGTGGGAGCCGGAGCCAACCAGACCCTGGGCCTGGTGGTCCGCGAAGTCCTGCTGGTTTCAGGGACGGCCGCAGTGCTGGGCGCTGCGCCCGGATTCCTGCTCGCCGGGTTCCTGGGCAGCCAGTTTGCCGCCGCCGGGGTCATTCCCGAAGGTTTCCGGCTGGCCTTCAGCCCGCTTCCGGCGCTGGCCGCCGTCCTGATCAGTATTGCGGCCGCAGTGGGCGCTTCGCTTGTTGCCGCCCGCGGCACCGTCCGCACAGCACCGACAACCGCGCTGCGCGAGTCGGTCACCGAGAAATCACAGCTGGGCCGCGGCCGCGTCATTACCGGGCTGGCGCTGCTGGGCTCAGGCCTTGCCGCCGCGCTGGTTCCGGTGGCGGTGCCCGGGACTGCCGGTCTCGCTGCCGCAGCCTCCAGCATCCTGCTCCTGATCATCGGTGCCGGAGTCCTCGGGCCCTGGCTGGTGGCGGGGGTGCTGAAACTGCTGCAGCCGCTGGTCCGCCGCAGCGCATCGGCATCGCTGATTCTGGCCGAGGCCAATGCCACGGCGTTCCCGCGCCGGCTGGCCTCGGGGATCATTCCGCTGGCGCTGGCCATCGCGCTTGGATCCGTGCAGTTCTTTATGCCGACAACCGTGGCTGCGGAAGCCGAGCGGCAATCCCGTGACGGAGTGGTGGCCGGTTACCTGGTCAGCGCCCCGGGCTCCGGAATCTCCGGGGAACTGGCGGACAAGGTCGCCGCGCTGCCCGGCGTGGAAGCCACGTCTCCCGTGGCCCGCTCCGCAATCCTCGCGAAAGCCGCGTTCCTGGGGATGGAGGACGGAGTGCAGCCCTACGCCATCCAAGGTCTGGCTCCGGAGGACCTGTCCGGAACCCTGGACCTTGGGGTGAGCGAAGGGACGCTGGACCGGCTGTCCGAGCCGGGCACCGTGGCGCTGAGTACGGCGCTGGCCCGGGAAACCGGTACAGAGCCGGGGGAGGAGTTCGCCTTCTACTACGGTGACGGAACCGAGGCGACAGCGGTCGTCGTCGCCACCTATGAACGGGGCCTGGGATTCGGCGACGTCGCGGTGGCCAACGACACCCTGCGCGGCCACACCACTACGGGTCTGAACGACCATCTGCTGGTCAGCGCGGAAGATGATGCGGATCCGGCAGCGCTGACCGCTGCGGTGGGCGAGTTGGGCCTGACGGTACTGGACAGGGAGGAGCTGGGCGCCGCCGGAGCAGCAGAGCGCAGCGCCGAGTCGTGGGTCTCCGTCCTGGCGATGCTGGTGCTGCTGGGGTACCTGGGTATCTCGGTGGTCAATACCCTGGTGATGGCGACCGCACGGCGCCGCCCCGAACTGCTGCTGCTGCGCACCCTGGGAGCCTCCGATGCGCAGCTGCGCCGCATGACGCGGCTGGAATCGGTGCTGGTAGCCGTGACCGCCGTCGTGCTGGGCACGGCGCTCGCCGTGCCGCCGCTGATGGGTATTGCCTTCAGCGTCTCCGGCCAGCCGGTGCCGACAATTCAGCCGGTGGCATATCTGCTGCTTGCCGGCACGACGGCGCTGCTGGGCCTGGGCTCCATAGCGGTGGCCACGCGTGCCGCGCTGCGTCGGCCGGCAGACTGACAATCGAGGTCCGGGCGGGGCAGCAGCGGCGGCTGCTGCCCCGCCCGGGCGCGTTCAAGGGCCTTCCGGGGCGCGGCTAAGATTGCAGCTCGGGCAAGACCCGGCACCCACCTCCACCACCGTGAACAGGATTTCTCTCTTTTGAGCATTGACCCCCCTTCCGTAGTCTCCTCCGAACAGTCGTCCCCGCAGCCGCAAACGGCCTCCGGCCGGGCGGTACCTGCAAAAGCAGCCGGCAAAACGCCCCGCGGCGCACGGGTCCCGGCACCGGATGCCCTGGATCCCCGCACCAAGACCGTGATCGGTCTCCTGCTGGTCTCGTCCTTCGTGGTGATCCTGAACGAAACCATCATGAGCGTGGCCCTGCCGCGGCTCATGGCAGATCTGAACATCACCGCCGGAACCGCGCAGTGGCTGACCACCGGCTTTATGCTGACCATGGCGGTGGTGATTCCCGCCACCGGGTTCCTGCTCCAGCGCTTCTCCATGCGCGGCCTGTTTATGACCGCCATGTCGCTGTTCAGCGCCGGAACCCTGCTGGCCGCACTGGCCCCGGGGTTCGGAGTGCTGCTGGCAGGACGCGTCATCCAGGCCGGCGGCACCGCCATCATGCTCCCGCTGCTGATGACCACCGTCCTCAACGCCGTCCCCGCCCACCGGCGCGGACGCATGATGGGAACCATCTCGATCGTCATTGCCGTGGCTCCGGCCATCGGCCCCACCGTCTCGGGCATCATTCTCAGCGTCCTTGACTGGCGCTGGATGTTCTGGCTGGTCCTGCCGATCGCAGTGCTGTCCCTGATCGTGGGAGCGCTGAAGGTCCAGAACCTGACCGAGTCCAAACGCGTCCCCTTCGACATCCTCTCCATTGTGCTGTCCACCTTTGCCTTCGGCGGACTGATCTTCGGGCTGAGCAGCATTGGCGAAGCCGCCTCCGGCAAGGCAATGATGCCGCTGTGGATTCCGCTAACCGCCGGCGTCCTGGCCATGGCCGGATTCATTCTCCGCCAACTGGTGCTTCAGCGCACCGACCGGGCGCTGATGGACCTGCGGACCTTTGCGAGCAAACCCTTCGTCGTCGCCATCGTCCTGGTTCTTGTCAGCATGATGGCCCTGTTCGGATGCCTCATTGTTCTGCCGCTGTACCTGCAGACGGTCCTCGGGCTCACCACGCTGAACACCGGACTGCTGCTGCTGCCCGGCGGGGCTGTCATGGCAGTTCTGTCACCGATCGTGGGCGGACTGTTCGATAAGTTCGGTCCGCGTCCGCTGGTCATCCCCGGAGCAATCGTGCTCAGCGCCGCGCTGTGGGGCATGACTGCCCTGGACGAAAACAGCCCTGTTGCCCTGGTGATCGTGCTTCACTGCCTGCTGAACACCGGACTCGGATTCATTTTCACTCCTTTGTTCACCTCGGCTCTGGGTTCCCTGCACAAGTCGCTGTACTCCCACGGCAGCGCCATCATCAACACGCTGCAGCAGCTGGCCGGCGCCGCCGGCACGGCCGTGTTCATCACCCTGATGACCACGGGGACCACCGCAGCGGTAAACGGCGGCATGGCGGCTGTACCGGCCGCAGCCGCCGGAGTTCACACGGCCTTCTTCTGGGGCGCGGTCATTTCACTGGTGGCCGTGGCGGCATCATTCCTGGTGCGCCGTCCCACCAATGAACTGCCCGACGGCGTAACCCTCCACTAACCGCACCGCTGCGGTCCCGGCTCAGGAAATGAAGGGGCCGGGACCGCAGCTCGGATTAGTTTCGCAATCCCTCGGCGGAATGTGCCCCGGGCACTATTTCATTGGCACCCTTCGGCTAAACTGTTTCGAAGGGGTGGTCCAGAATTATATGAATAAGGAACAAGACCACGTGGCTCAGAAAAGACAAGTTCTGCTGATTGACGACCTGACCGGTGATGACGCACAGGAAACTGTGAAGTTCGCCCTGGACGGCGCTCAATACGAAATAGACCTGACGACCGAGCACGCTGCTGAACTTCGCGAGAAGTTGAGTCCGTATCTTTCCAGCGGGCGCCGCCTGCGCGGGGGAGCTTCCGGGCGCAGCGCCCGGCGTGAATCTGCGCCGCGCAGCGATGACAGCCGAAAGATCCGCGAATGGGCGATTGACAACGGCTATAAGCCCAGCGCCCGCGGACGGATCAGCCAGGAAATTCGAGAGGCGTACAGCGCCGCTCATTAGTGCGATTCCGCGGCGTTCACCTGCCGCGGCCCGGGCAGGATGCTTTCACGGGGGCAGGAATGTTCCCGCCCGGGCGCACCCGGCAGACCTTTGTTCCGGTTTGCCCGGTCCGGTCATATGGCGTGACAATCCGCCATATTTCCCCGTCTCCGCGTCATATAACGCGCTTCTGGAGTTTCAGTGCGGCCTGCCGCATGCTGGTTCCAGCCCCTCCGCACGGCACCCGGCACCGGCCGGAGAGGGGACGCACCCGCGTTGCCGGTGGATGAGAGCCTGCGTCCACACCATCCAGAGCAGCTGAGAGACCTGCCTCCGCGACGCTGCAGCTTCCCCAAGGACATTTCCATCCGGAAGGGTGCTAACGGCAGGAACGATGGAAGGAATACCCATGTCGCCTGACCGCATTTCCACCAGCCACGCCGGTTCACTGCCCCGAACCCCCGAACTGATAGCCGCCAATGCGGCCCGCACCTTCGCCGCCGACGGTTTCACGCTCGAACGAACCCCTGAGTTTGAATCGCTATTAGCCGCAGCCGTTCTGGACCTGGTGCAGCGGCAGAAGGATCTCGGCATTACCATTCCGGGCGATGGTGAATACGGTAAGGCCATGTCCAATGCCGTGGACTACGGCGCCTGGTGGACCTACAGTTTCCAGCGCACTGCGGGACTGGAACTTACCGAATTCAATCCGATCACCGCCGCGCCGATTCGCAGTGAACCGGGCACCATTCGGCTGACCTCATTTGCCGACCGGCGGGACTGGACCAGATTTGCCGCAGCCTATTCGGATCCGGAAAGCGGGATTCAGCTCGGGCGGAACGCCACTGCTTTTCCCACGGCCACCGGTCCCATCAGCTACACCGGCCACGAGGCCCTGTCCAGCGATATAGCCAACCTCAAGGCCGGGCTGGCCGCCGCAGACCTTCCCTCCGGGTTTATTACGGCATTGTCACCCGGGTCGGCAAGCCGAATCGGGAACGGGTTCTACGCGAGCGAGGAAGAATTCATCTGGGCCTGGGCGGATGTCCTCCGGGAAGAATACAAAGCCATCGTTGACGCGGGGCTCACGGTACAGATCGATGATCCCTCAATTGCCGAAAACTGGGACCAGATCAACCCCGAACCCAGCGTCGAGGACTATCAGCGGTTTACGCAGATCCGTGTGGAGGCACTGAACTACGCCCTCCGCGGGCTGCCCGAAGAGCAGATCCGCTTCCATGTCTGCTGGGGATCCTGGCACGGGCCCCACACCACGGACATTCCCTTCGCTGACATCGTGGATCTTGTTCTGGGCATCAACGCCGGCTCATATTCCTTTGAGGCTGCCAACGTCCGCCACGAGCACGAGTGGACCATCTGGCAGGACAAGCAGCTTCCGGACGGCAAGGTTCTGGTTCCGGGCGTGGTCTCGCATGCCACCAACGTGGTGGAACACCCGGAACTTGCGGCCCAGCGGATAGAGCGCTTCGCCTCCCTCGTAGGCCCGGAAAATGTTATTGCCGGCACCGACTGCGGTCTGGGCGGCCGGCTGCACCCGGACATTGCCGTTGCCAAGCTGGAGTCGCTGGGCCGCGGCGCCGAGATTGCGGCGGCGCGTCTCTATCGCCGCGCATCTTCCGTGCGCTGAGCGCTGTACCGCGGCGGGTGCGGGGCGGCAGATGACCGTCGGACCCGCACCCTTGACGGACTGCTGCGGTCCACGCATACTCGGTCACTAAGCGATTAGTTAGTTCGCCGGAATGAGTGACCAACGATGCGATGGAGCCGTTATGACGACCACTGAGACCCTTCCTGCCCCTTTTGACCCCACGGCGGTGCAGGATGTGGACAGCGACCTGTATCTGCTGGACAACCTGCTCGATGACCAGGCGAAGGATGTACAGGCCCGCGTCAGGGAATTTGTGGACAATGACCTGCTGCCGGTGATCAACGAATACTGGGAGCGCGCGGAAGTCCCGTATGAACTGATTCCCAAGCTGGCGGCACTGAACATTGCCGGCGGAACGATCAAGGGTTACGGGTGCCCCGGCATGACCCGGCTCGCTGCCTCTACGGCTGCTGCTGAGCTCGCGCGCGGCGACGGTTCCATCAATACCTTCTTTGGTGTGCACTCGGGCCTGGCCATGGGCAGCATCGACATGCTCGGGAGCGAGGAACAGAAACACCGCTGGCTGCCTTCCATGGCCCGCTTCGACAAAATCGGGGCGTTTGCCCTGACCGAACCGGGCCATGGATCGGACTCCGTTTCCCTGGAAACGTCCGCCCGCCGCGAGGGGGACAGCTACGTCCTGAACGGCAGTAAGCGGTGGATCGGCAACGCGAGCTTCGCCGACGTCGTCATCATCTTTGCCCGTGACGAAGCGGACTCCGCAGTGAAGGCTTTTGTGATGGAGAAGGATGCCGACGGCCGCCATCCGGCCGGCTACAACGCGGAGGTCATTACCGGAAAGATGGGCAAACGGGCCGTCCTGCAGCCCAATATCGTGATTGAGAACCTGCGGATTCCTGCGGAGAACCGGCTGGAAAACTGCAACTCGTTCAAGGACGTCAACAGGGTCCTGGCGGCTACCCGCGGGGGAGTGGCGTGGGAAGCGCTCGGCCATGCGGTCGCGTCGTACGAGATTGCCGTCGCCTACGCGAAAACCCGTGTGCAGTTCGGCAAGGAAATCGGCCGGTTCCAGCTCGTGCAGAACAAGCTGGCCAACATGCTTGCCCAGCTCACCGCCATCAAGCTGACCTGCTTCCGCCTGAACGAACTCGCCGAAGAAGGTGTCATGACCAGTCCCATGGCGTCCATGGCGAAGATGTTTGCCGCCCGGCAGGGCCGCTGGATCTGCTCCGAGGCGCGCGACATTATGGGCGGCAACGGTCTGCTCCTGGAGAACCACGTGGCCCGCCACCTGACCGACATGGAAGTGGTGTTCACCTATGAGGGCACCGACACCATGCAGTCACTGATCCTGGGACGGCACATCACCGGATTCTCCGCCTTCGCCTAGGATGGGCCCATGGCGGAATGGGATGATGTGCTGGCGGCCGTGGCAGCCGCGCTTGGGGGAGACAAACCGGGGGCCCGGCGTTTGCTGACGGAGTGCTGGGACAGCACGGCGCCCGAAGACCACGGCCAGCGGTGCGTCCTGGCCCATTATCTTGCCGATGTCCAGGATGATCTGGATGCCGAGATCGGTTGGGACGAGACCGCACTGCTGGAGCACGGCTTCCTGTCCGACGGCGATCTCGCGCCGGTGGGCATTCCTGCCGTCAAGGGCATGCTTCCTTCGCTGCACCTGAACCTGGGCGACGGATATCTTCGCCGCGGTCAATTCGACTTGGCGCGCGAGCACCAGCAGGCCGGACAGATGCGCAGCAAACACCTCTCCAACGACGGCTACGGTGCCATGATCCGCTCCGGTCTGGACAACCTCGGCCTGCGCATCTCCGACGCCGGCGCCTGAAGCGCCGGTATCCGACGCAGTGGATCATTTTGCTGCGAAGACCTGCTGCTTCATGGTCACTGCGGACGACGACGGCGGCCTGCGGACGTATGCTCCCTTCGGCTACAGGGCCCTCGCTGCAGATCATTCCCTGGCCTCTGTCCTTGCCGGTGCGCCATGACCGACAAGTCATTACCAACAGAAAGACGAGCGCGTAACCTAGGGGGCATCCGCGGCCGGGGTTGAAGGGGGCCGTTCGTTCCGGGGAGGTTGGAATGTCCGAACCAGCATCGTCCAGCGCTGTTCCTCCTCCCGGGCCGGATTTCCGCGCCCCCGATGCAGCTACTCCGGAGGGCAGGAAAATCATCCGCCGGGCAGTGGCCGCTTCGGCGATGGGAAACGCCACCGAGTGGTTCGATTACGGGGTCTACGCGGTGGCTGCCACGTATATCACCGCCAACTTTTTCCCTGGCGACTCGGCAACGGGCTCGGTGTGGACCCTGGCCACTTTTGCCCTGTCCTTCCTGGTTCGGCCCCTGGGCGGGCTTTTCTGGGGGCCGCTGGGAGACCGGATCGGGCGCAAGCGCGTCCTGGCGCTGACAATCATCCTGATGGCCGGAGCCACCTTCGCCATCGGCATCCTGCCCACGCACGAAAATGTTGGGATCCTGGCTCCGGCGCTGCTGATCGTGCTGCGGATGATCCAGGGCTTCTCCACGGGCGGTGAATACGGGGGAGCGGCCACCTTCATGGCCGAATACGCACCGGACAAGAAGCGCGGCTTCTACGGCAGTTTCCTGGAGTTTGGAACCCTGGGCGGTTTCGCCCTGGGGTCCCTGATCGTCCTTGTCTGCAGTCTCGTGGTGGGAAACGACGCCATGGTCGACTGGGGGTGGCGAATTCCGTTCCTGATTGCCGGTCCGCTGGGAATTATCGGACTCTATCTGCGGACCAGGCTTGAGGATACGCCTGTCTTCCGGGAGCTCGAAAACCGCCACGAGGTGGAACCGGCCGCGGGATCGGCCCTAAAGGACCTGCTGGTGAAGTACTGGCGGCCGATGCTGACCATGGCCGGCCTGGTGGTTGCGCTCAACGTTGTGAACTACACCCTGCTTAGCTTCATGCCCACCTATCTTGAGGGAACAGTGGGCATGGATGCCGACGTCGTTCTCACCCTGATGTTTGTGGGGCAGCTGGCCATGATGGCTTTGATTCCGTTTGCCGGGCGGTTGTCAGACACAGTGGGCCGCAAGCCGATGTGGCTGGTCTCGCTGATTGGCCTCTTTGTTCTCGCCGCGCCCATGTATCTGATCATGGCCGGCGGTTTCTGGTTCGCATTGCTGGGCTTTGCGGTGCTGGGCCTGCTGTATATCCCGCAGCTGGCCACGATCTCGGCCACCTTTCCCGCCATGTTCCCCACCCAGGTGCGCTACGCCGGCTTCGCCGTCACCTATAACGTCAGCACCGCTCTTTTTGGCGGCACCGCGCCGGTGCTAAACGAACTGCTGATCAACGCGACCGGCACCCCCCTGGTTCCTGCCTTCTACATGATGGGGGCCTGCCTGGTGGGGCTGGCCGCGGTTGCCGCCATGCCCGAGACTGCAGGCTCGTCCCTGCGGGGAATGAAAATTCCGGCGGCCCGGGCAGCGCGCCGTCCCAGACTGACCTAAAGGGATGCGCCGGGCCGTTCGAGGGGAGCGGAAGGGACTAGGGGGCGCCCTCTTCATTTAGAGAATTCGTATCCAACTCCATCTATTTATATAAAGTATTTCGGATATAGCTCTCCGCCTGCCGCAGAACACGCAACCCAGCACCACGACGCGCTCAACCACAGACTTCACTACCTAATCCAAGAAGCCGGGGTGCTCCGGGGCCCGGGCGCCGGCTACCACCGCCGTACGTCTCGCGGCACGGGCGGGCTCCAGATACGCCGCCACGGCACGGGCAATCTTCGCTCCGCCCTGGACAGACGGTTCTATCGGGTTGGCATAGTCGCCGTCGTCGTCGCACACCAGACGCAGGTCGATCACTGAAAACCCTGACGTGAATGCCGCCCGGGTGATGACGTCGTTGAAGACGGCAAGGGCTGTGCGGATAATCCTCTGGTTAGGCTCGGAAGCAGGAGTGTCGTAGATGGTGCAGACCGCGGCCGGCAGCCCAGTTGCGGCCACTGCTTTCACCATTTCCAGATAACCGACGGTGAAGGAATCCTGTGCGGAGGCCAGTTTCTCCACTGCGTCGGCAACGGTGACTGCACCCGCGGACAAAACCCCGGAATGTCCCAGCGCGTCGTTGCCTCCCGCACTGATGACGAGGTGGCTCGCGGTCGCGGGCAGCTTGCGCAGTTGGCGGATGACGCCGGCTGCAACGTCACCGTCACTGGCCAGCAGGGTGGTGGTCCAGCGGGCGGAAAGCTCCCCGCGCAGCTGGGCGGCCACATCCGGACCGCCGCCGGTGTAGGCACCATTGTCAAAGATGGAGTCACCCAGCAGGACCACATGGGACGGTTGCATGGCGATCAGTATGCACCCCGCATATTCGTCGGGGAAAGTGCCGCGGGCTACGCCCCGGGCTCTTGGGGGATGCTCCAGATTCCGGCAGAGGCAGTTCGGTCCACGTAATCGGTCATGGCACGGGCCGGGCGGCCCAGCAGCTGTTCAAGGTCGGGCCTGACGTTGCTGACCGAACCGTTCATGACTTCGGCGAATAGCCAGGCGATGCCCCGGCCTCTGCAGGGCTGAGCCCGTACTCCCCGGCGGCCGCGACGAAATCCGCAGGCGCGGTCGGCTCATGGACAACCCTCCGGCCCAGCCGGGAGGTCAGGAGCCCGGCCGCTTCACCGAACGTCAGGGATTGGGGCCCGGTAAACTCCAGAACCGCGTTCCCCCTGGCGGCGGCCGCATAGGTTTCCGGGTCCGTCAGCAGGGCCTCCAGTGCTTCTGCGGAGTCTTCAAGGTCCACAAAGGGTTCGGAGACCTGGTCCACCGGCACCCGCAGCCGTCCGTCCAGAACCTGGGGATACAGAAAGTGTTCGGAGAAGTTCTGCTGGAACCAGGCCGAACGCACGACGACGGCGGAGGGAAAGGCGGTGCGGACCGCCTCTTCGCTGGGGCTGGCGGCGGAATCACCGCGGCCGGACTGCAGCACCAGACGGCGGACGCCGTGCTCCCGTGCCGCGGCGGAGAACGCCCCGAGGATTTCCGGTGCCTCCGGATCCGCAACGTCGGGGGCGTAACAAAGGAAGGCGGCGTCAGCTCCGGAAAGGTGCTGATGCCAGGATTCCGGCGCGGTCCAGGAAAAGGACGGAGTGCCGCTGCGGGATGCCCGCCGGATACTGCAGCGGGCGTTGCTGCCCAGGCGGGAGACGAGGCGGCGGCCGGTACGGCCTGTTGCGCCGGTCAGGAGAATCGTTGATGTGTTCATGCCTCCATCCCACCCCTGACGGCGCCTGTGCTCCATAATGAATCCGCTGGAGTTGTTTCGAATTCGTCCAGCCGGGCCCGGTGAAATGCACGGTAGATGCACAGGGAAACGCACATCGGGAAACAACGATCGGGGAAGGAAGCGTGGAGTCCTTCGAAGTCTTCGTTGAGGGGCCGCGGGCCAGGGGCGCGTTTGTGCTGAGGCTTGAAATGGACGGCGAGTGGTCCATTCGGGTGGCGGACGAGGCCATGCTGACAGTTCTGGCGGTCCTGGAGGGTAGCTGCTCCGTCACTACTGCCTCCGGAGTGGCCCGGGCGGTGGCCGGCGAGGTCGTCGTTGTACGCGGTCCCGGACCGTACTCCGTCTCCTCGGATCCGGAGCGCTCTGCGGATTTCATCATCCCGCCGGATCAGTCCTGCATCGACGTCCACGGCAACCGTCTGGTTGAGTCCATGCAGCGGGGTGTGCGCACCTGGGGCACCACGGAACGGGGCAGGGACAGGTTTCTGGTGGGCACGTATGCCGATCCTCTCGAAATCGGACGGCTTTGGGTGCAGCTGCTGCCCGAACTGTTGGTGGAGGCCACTGATTCCTCCACGCGTGCCTTCGCCGACCTGTTGGCGGCCGAGGCGGCCACCGAAGCTCCGGGACAGGCCGTGGTCCTGGACCGGCTGCTGGATGCGCTGCTCGTGGCCGCTCTGCGGGCGGCGAGACCGGGAATCGCCCGGCAGGGGGATCCGCTGATCGACCGGGTTATTGAACAACTCCACGCGAATCCCCGAAGGACGATATCAGTGGAAGCCATGGCTCGGAGCGGGGCCCTGTCCCGGGCGGCGTTTTCGCAGCGGTTCAGCCGCCGCACCGGGCTGGGACCCGGTGCCTACCAGCGCCGGCTGCGCCTGGCCTGGGCGGCGGACGAGCTGCGCGCAACCGCCCGGACGGTGGCCGCCGTGGGGGAGGAAGCAGGCTACGGCAGCCCGGCTTCCTTCTCGAGTGCCTTTAAGCAGGAGTACGGGCAGAGTCCGCATGGCTGGCGGACTGTGGGCAGCAGGGGAGCGGGCGGCACGGGAGCGGGCGGCGGGGGAGCGGCCGGCCGGGCGTAAGCCCGGAGCCCTACTGGCTTGCGGGCACTCCGGCACCCAGCAGGCGCAGGGCGACAGTGCTGTGGTGCTCACCGATCTCCGCCGCACTGAGCCGGCCGTCGCTGCGGTACCAGCGCGCGACGTCGATGCACAGGGACAGCAGGGTGACAACGGCCATGTTGGCGTCCGGTACATCGAAGACGCCCTGTGCCAGGCCGTCCTCAACAATCCGGCGGAATTCGTCCTCCACCTGGTGGCGCATCCCCAGCACGTCACGGAGGTGTTCTTCGCTCAGGGCCGGCAGCTCAAAGTTCACTACCCGGGACTTGGTGTGGTTGGCAGCCTGCCACTCCACCAGGCTGCGCACCAAAGCACTCATCTGGTCCACGGGTCCGTCAGCGGAGGCTGTGCTGGCGCGCACCAGTTCGAGGGTCCGTTCATGGCCGACTTTGGAGATGCTGTACAGCAGGTCTTCCTTGGACTTGTGGTGCACGTAGACAGCTCCGGAGGTGACGCCGGCCCCGGACGCGATGTCCCGCGTCGTTGTTCCGTGGAACCCCTTGGCAGCGAAGGCCTCGGTGGCAGAGTCCAGCAGACGCTGGGCGGTGTCGGTCATGCCATGCTCCATTCGGCGGGTTGTCGGTCGCTAACTGAGCGATCAGCAAACAGCCTAACAGCGGCGGGTACGCCAGTCCTGCCGGCGTCCCACCGGCTTCTCAGAGGCTATTTCACCCGCAGGCCCATTACTCTCCCGGTATGGTCCGCACCCGGGTCCATGGCCTCCGGCCACTGTGCCGTCATCATGAACAGGAGGCCGCCGTCGTCGCCTCCTGCGGCGCAGGAGAAGCATCCATGCTCCAACTGCACGGTTTCCAGGACCTCACCGCCCTGCCGGATGCGCACGCAACGTTCTCCCGGCACTTCCGCAAACCAGATGCCGCCGCTGCCGTCCCAGCAGATGCCGTCCGGCGCGCTGCCCTCCAGTCCGGCCCAGACTCCTTCCGGATCCAGCCCGCCGTCCTCCCGGATCCGGAAGGACGTGAGCCGGCCCGCGTTGGATTCAGCCACCACCAGCGTGGCACCGTCGCCTGACACCAGCATGCCGTTGGGAAAAGCCAGCCCGTCCGCAACTTTTTGGACTGACCCGTCCTGCCGGATCAGCGCGATCACACCGGTGTCCTGCATCTCTCCGGAGTAGTCGTAGCCGATGCCGTTGACGTAGGTATTTCCGGCTGGATGCACGGCAATTTCGTTCCAGGGAAATTCGGAAATGCCGCGCAGATCGGCAACGGGAACGAGGCCTGCGTGCGGGACTTCCAGCAGCACCATGCCGTCGGCACCGGAGACGACGATCATCCGCCCGTCCGGCAGCCAGTCGAAGCTGATGGGAAAAGACGGCACTGCGGTAACCCGCCGTACGTGTCCGTTCCCGTCCAGTGCAGAGATGGTGCCGGCCATCCAGTCAGCGAACCACAGCTCGTTTCCATGCCACCGGGCTGATTCCCCCATTCCCAGCCCGGATGCCAGCGTTGTCATTTCAACCATCGTGGACACCTCTTTCAGCGGAAGTTTCAGTGCGGAAGTTTCAGTGCAGAAGGGCGGTTGGAGATTCGGACTGGTTTTCAGTATGCAGCCGCCGCGCCACCCGGGAACAGGGGCGGAGGACTACCGGAACCAGCGGTCAGCCGCACCGGATAAGATGAGTGGCTGGTCAACGGGCACAATACTGCCGGCCGGTCCCTCCGGACCGCCGGTGCCGGGCACCAGTTTCATCCCCGAAAGGACACCCCCGTATGAGCCTGATCCGGCTGCAGGACGTCAATGTTGGCTTCGATAAGACGCAGATTCTGCGTGAGGCCTTCTTCCGCCTGGATCCGAAGGACCGGGTGGGGCTGATCGGCAAGAACGGCTCGGGGAAGTCCACCCTTTTGAAGCTGATCCTGGAACAGATCGAGCCGGATTCCGGCACGGTCTCCCTGGAACAGGGACTGAAGATCGGGTACTTCTCGCAGTTCTCCGAACTGAACGGCGAGTCCACGATCACCGAAGTGCTCGACGCGCTGTTCGTGGAGATCAAGGCTGTTGAGGCCGAGCTTGCCGCCATTGACGAAACCATCGGGGCGGACCCGGAACCGAAGGTCATGGACCGGCTGATCCGCCGGCAGGCCGAGCTCTTCGAGTCAATGGACCGGCTGGACGGCTGGGACTACCCGCGACGCATCGACGCAGCGCTGACCACCCTCGGCTTCAGTGAGGCCCACCGCACCTGCCCCATCGACGCCCTCTCCGGCGGCTGGCGCAACCGTGCGGCCCTGGCCAAGATCCTGCTCGAAGCCCCGGATGTGCTGCTTCTCGACGAGCCCACCAACTACCTCGACGTCGCCGGAGTTGAGTGGCTGGAAGGCTGGTTCCGCGACTTCCGCGGTGCCGCCGTCGTGGTCTCCCACGACCGGAAGTTCCTGGATTCCGTGGTGACCCGCATCATCGAGGTGGAGAACTACCACCTGCACGAATATCCCGGAAACTTTGCCGAGTACGTCATCCAGAAGCAGTTCCGCCTCAAGGCGCTGGAATCCCAGTTTGTGCATGAGTCCGAACTGCTCGCCTTCGAAGCCGAAGGCATTTCGGACCGGCGCGAGGCGGCCAAATCCGGCAGCGGCGCCCTGGACGGAAAGCTCGCCAAGATCAAGAAAGCCCGCGCACCCCGTCCGGTGGACCAGATCATCACCGAGATTTACGGCGGCCTGCACGTCAAGGACAACCTCTGCCGGGTGGAATCCCTGGAGAAGTCCTATGGTGACAAAACGCTGTTCAGCGGGCTGAGCTTTGAAATCCGGCGCGGTGACCGCTTGGTGGTTCTCGGCTCGAACGGCAGTGGCAAGACGACGCTGCTGCGGGTGCTGACGGGCGAGGAGAAGGCCGACGCCGGGAAGGTCGTCTGGGCGAACGGCGCCCGGATGGTCTCCTACAACCAGGTCCTCGCGGAGCTCGACGACGCGGACACCGTCACCCACGCGGTCAACGCCATGCCGGACAGCCTGGCGCTGACCGCCACCAAGAAGTCAGTCAACCGGTTCCTGACCATGTTCCAGTTCTCCGAAGCGGATCTGAAGCAAAGGATCGGGAATCTCTCCGGCGGACAGAAGGCCCGCGTGGCAATGGCCCAGTGCCTGCTCTCCGGTGCGTCAGTGCTGCTGCTCGATGAGCCCACCAACCACCTGGACCTTTCCAGCACCCAGGTGATGGAACGGGCGCTGCTGCACTTCCCCGGAGCCGTGGTGGTGGTCAGCCACGACCGGTTCTTTACCGACAAAATCGCCAACCGGCACCTGGTGTTCGGTGCCGACGGCGCCGCGCCCGGGGAGATCGACCTCCGGGTCGCGTAAACCAGCTGCCGGCGAGGCCGCCTAGATTCGGCGGGCGGCCTTCACTACGACGTCGAGTAGCTCACCCGGGCCGGGGAGCGCCCGGGTCCGCTCCTCTGCGGTTTCAATCTGCCAGACCGCCGGGTCCAGGGTTCCCACCACGTCTGCGAGCGTCACTTGCGCTTCGGCGGGAGGGCGGTTGCCGTGGTCGTGGTGGTGTCCTTGGTCCTGTCCTGAGGCTGCGGGCCCGTGCCGGTGGCCCACAATCAGCAGTGTGCCGCCGGGAGCCACCCAGTTGGAAATTCGGGTGTAGAACGCCAGCTGGGGAATGGAGGGGTGAGCGTAGCTGGTGACCACGAGGTCAAACTTCTGTTGCGGTTCCCACGACACCAGATCCGCCTCAACCCATGTCACGCTGCCGGCTGCCGGCTGCGGGGCACGGCCCGCCGCCTGTGCGAGAGCCGCGGCGGAAATGTCGGCCCCTGTCACGTGCCAGCCGCGGGCAGCAAGCCAGAGTGCCTCAGCGCCGGCACCGCATCCGGCGTCCAGGGCCGTGCCCGGGGCCAGATCTGCGGTTTCGCGCACTACATACGGATTTGCTGCCGGCTCCGGGGCTGTTTCCGGGCCGGCGGCAGGTGCAGTCTCGCCGGACTCCTGCCAATGGCGTTCCCAGTAGTCCTTGTCGAACGTGTGCTCTCCGGGCTGGTGCCCGCTTGCGTTTTCCACTTGAAACCCTCTTTGCCGGTGGCCGTTGCCGCGATGGATGGATATATCCATCGTCTCCGGCGGGATTCAGAAGGGGCAAGCGGTGTTGCCGGAACGGCAACCTGCTCCGTCCCCGGCAGCTAATCCCCGGCGGAAGCCTCAGTGAGTAACTGCCCGGTAGACCAGAGCAGCGGTCTCCGCACCCGCCGGCACCACCCGTGCGTCCGTCAATGTGTAGGACGCCCAGGGAGGGGCCTGATTGAGGGAGCCGGCAATCTCGTCGCGGCCGAGCACCATGCCGTTGACCAGGACCATCACCCCGTCCGGCGTCATGAGCTCACCGTAGTAGGTGCCGCCCTCCGAGCGGCACAGCGCGTCCCAGCCGCGGTGCTCGAGGGCGAGCAGGTGTGGAAGATCCAGTCCGGCCATGCGCCGAGGGTACTGGGGCTGCCCCCAGGCAGGAAGAGCAGCCCCGCAGGCGGGGCCGCTCTTCCACCGATACCGCAGGGTTACGCCGGAGCGCCAATTATCGGCAGGGTTTCGACCATCGAGCCCAGTTCGGCCAGCAGCGCGGGGGCGCTGCCCAGCGAATACGCGTTCTGCCGTCCCCAGAGGAAATAGCGGTGGATCGAGTAATCGATGTCTGCACCCATGCCGCCGTGCAGGTGCTGGGTGGTGTGCACAACACGCAGGCCGCCCTGGGCCGCCCACCAGGAGGCCACCAGCGAGGCCGACTCGGCGTCGTCGCTCTCCCGGTCCACGAGCCAGGCAGCCCGGCGGGTGGTGAGCATAATCCGTTCGGCATCCAGGTGGGCATCAGCCGCACGGGCCGAGACAGCCTGGTTGGTGGAGAGCGGGCGGTCGAACTGGATGCGTTCGGACGTGTAGGCGGCCGTGATGGCGATGGCTTCGTCGCAGACTCCCGCCTGGACCGCCGCCAGCGCGATGCGCCCGAGCAGGCGCGCCTGCCGGATGGCTGCACCGCCGCCGGTAAGCAGCTCGTCGTCGTCGACGTGCACCGCGCTCAGCACCACTGTCGCCGCAGCCCCCTGATTCGTCACGGCGATCCTCTCGCGGTGAACGCCTTCACGGTCCGTGGGAAGCAGGACGGCAACCACACCGGAATCCGTCGTCACCGGAACGAGCAGCGCATCAGCTGCCGGGGCGCCCGGCACCGCCGACAGTGTTCCGGAAAGCTTCCATCCCGAGCCGTCCCGTTCACCGCGAACGGCGTTGTCTCCGTCAACACCGGCATCAATGGCACCGACGATCAGCGCTGAGCCGTCGAGGAACGCGGGAAGCCAGCGATTGCACTGCGCCTGCGTGCCCCATGCCGCCAGCGGCATTGCCGCCATCGCCACCGCGGCGGCCAGCGGTACCGGGGCGACCCGGCGTCCCTGCTGCTCGAGCACCGCAGCCAGCGCCAGCATGCCCAGACCGGAGCCGCCGTGTTCCTCGGGAAGCGCCAGTCCAAGGATTCCGCTCTCGGCCAGAGCGGCCCAGAGCTTGCCGTCATGTCCGCCGAGCTCCCGCTCGACGTCCCGCACGCGCTGGAGGTCGGCCAGCTGGGTGAAGATTTCTTCGGCTAGCTGCGCGGCTTCGCGCAGATCCTCATCGAGTTCGAACTGCATGCGCGTCTTCTTTCTTCTCTTGGCGGCGTGCCGCCAGTGTCATTCCGAGTGCCTTGGCGGCAACGATGTCCCGCAGGACCTCGTTGCTGCCCCCGCCGAAGGTGTTGTTCTGTGCCCGGCGCGCCAGGGTCTCTACGCGTCCGGAAATGGCAGCTCCCGGGGAGCCTGCCCGCAGCAGCCCCGCCACGCCGAGGACTTCCTGCAGCTTGCCGTAGACCTCCACCACGGTTTCGGTGCCGATCACCTTCGCCGCCGCTGCATCGCCGCCGCCGAGGGTGCCGGCCGCGACGTCGGCCACCAGCCGCAGGTTTACCAGCTCCGCCGCCGAGAGCAGGGCATACACCTCGGCCAGCGTTGACCGGACCCACGGCAGGTCTATGACGCGCCCGGAGCCGAGCGGTTCCGCGCGGGCCCACTCA
This sequence comes from Arthrobacter sp. Z1-15, assembly GCF_054792395.1. NCBI lineage: Bacteria > Bacillati > Actinomycetota > Actinomycetes > Micrococcales > Micrococcaceae > Arthrobacter > Arthrobacter sp. Z1-15. Next base: position 1,884,694 of record NZ_CP096454.1, read on the forward strand.
ACGACCTGGCCGAAAACCTCGTTGGCAATGCCGCCGCGGGCTGCCAGCGCCACCCGCTCATGGTTGAGCTGGTTCGTGATCATCCGCCAGCCGCCGTTCAACTCGCCGACAACGTTGCTAAGCGGAATCCGCACGTCCTGGTAATAGGTGGCTGCGGTGCTGATGCCGCCGACAGTGTGGATTTCGGTGGCGGAAAAGCCCGGAGCCGAGGTTGGCACCATGACCACTGAGATGCCCTTGTGGCGCGGAGCGTCGGGGTCGGTCCGCACGGCCAGCCAGATCCAGTCCGCGAAGATACCGGCGCTGGTGAAGAGCTTGTTGCCGTTGATGACCATTTCGTCCCCCTCGATCCGGCCCGAGGTGCGCAGTGACGCAAGGTCGGTGCCCGCTCCGGGTTCGGAGTAGCCGATCGCAAAGGTCAGCTCCCCGGCAAGGATGGGCGGCAGGAAGAACTCCTTCTGCTCCGGGGTGCCGTATTTCATCAGCGCCGGCGCAACGGTGTTGAGGCTGACCAGGGACAGCGGCGCATTGGCGCGGATTACCTCGTCGTAGAACACGAACTGTGCCTCGGGGTCTTCGCCCCGGCCGCCGTATTCCTTCGGCCAGCCCAGGCCGAGCCAGCCGTCGGCGCCCATCTGCTTCAGGATCCGGGTGAAGGTCGGGCCGCCTTCCGTTTGGTGCACGAGGTCGCGGGCATCCTCCTCGCTGATGATCTCGGCAAAGTAGGCGCGCAGGTCAGCGCGCAGCTGCTTCGATGCCGGTGAGAGGTCGGGGTTCATTTTTCACTCCTGTAGCTCAATGGTCGGTGGCAAGTATGAGGGCGCTGTGCGGCACGGGGGATCCGCCGGTAACGAGCACGTTTGAGAGGGCCTTCTCCGGCTGGTTGGTCGAGGTGCCGCGGATCAGGCGCACGCCTTCGGCAATGCCGTTCACGCCGTGCAGGTACCCTTCGCCCAGCTGGCCGCCGTGGGTGTTGATGGGCAGGCTGCCGGTGAGCTCGAGTGCGCCGTCGGCGATCATGCCCTTGGCTTCCCCTCGCTTGCAGAACCCGTATTCCTCGAGCTGAAGCAGGACCATGGGCGTAAAGGCGTCGTACAGGATGGCGGCGTCGATGCCCTCGGGCCCGTGGCCGGCCTGCTGCCACAGCTGCCGGGCGACCAGCTCAACTTCCGGCATTTCGTCGATGGAGTCCCGGTAGTAGCTGGACATGGAGATCTGCTGCGGCCCGACGCCCTGCGCTGCGGCGGTGATGATGGCCGGCGGATGCGGCAGATCGCGGGCGCGCTCGGCACTCACGATGACCAGCGCCTGCCCGCCGTCGGTTTCCTGGCAGCAGTCCAGCAGACGCAGCGGATCGGCGATAAACCGCGAGGCCTGATGGTCTTCGATCGTGATGGGCCGGTTGTGGAACCAGGCCTTAGGATTCCTGGCGGCATGCTTGCGCGACAGCACGGAGATCTGGCCGAAATCGGCACTGGTGACCCCGAACTCCTGCATGTACCGCCGGGCCAGGAAGGCCTCCTGCGCCGCCGGGGTCAGCAGGCCGTAGGGATTAATCCAGTTGCGGTACTCCTGGTCTGTGGTGCTGGCATAGGCGAACTGGGGCGGGCCGGAGCCGAAACGGTGGCCGGAACGCTCGTTGAAGGCGCGGTAAACGACGACGACGTCGGCAACGCCGCTGGCCACTGCCAGCGCCGCCTGCTGCACGGGCGCACAGGCCCCGCCGCCGCCGTGCGGGATGCGGCTGAAAAACTTCAGCTCCGGGATGCCGAGGGCCCGGGCTACGGCAATTTCCGGGTTGTTTTCCATGGAGAACAGGGAAAAGCCGTCAACTTCCTCCACTCCGATCTGGGCGTCGGCCAATGCGGCGAGGACCGCTTCACAGGCGAGGCGCCACTCGCTACGGCCGGAGTCCTTGGAAAACTCAGTGGCACCAATGCCCGCGATCGCCGCGCGGCCGGAAAATCCGCTCACGCCGCACGCTCCGTCCGCAGCTGAAGGCTGACCGTTGCCGCGAGGTGCATTCCGCGCTCATGGTTTCCCGTCACGTTCACGGTGACGGCGTCGCCGTCCCCGGCCGTGACCTCTCCGGTGAGGTGCAGGACGTCGCCCGGGTGCAGCGGCATGCCCAGGCGCAGCGACACGGAGCGCAGCCGTGCAGCGGGTCCGGCCCAGTCGGTGATGTAGCGGCTGAGAACACCGTTGGACGTGTTGATGCTGATGAAGACATCGGGGGCACCGCGGCGGACGGCTGCATCCGGGTCGTGGTGCACATCCTCAAAGTCCTGCGAGGCGATGGCGCCGGCAACAATAAAGGCGCGGTCAACGGGAATCTCCAGCTCGGGGAGCAGGTCTCCCGGTGCGAAACCGTTCGTGGTCATGACACTCCTTGGTGCTGTGCGTCTGGTGCGTCTTCTAGTGCTGCGGCGTCTTCTGCCGCTGTTTCTTCGCTGCCCCGTGGCCGGAGCCGCAGCCGCGGCAGCATCTCGCCGCGGGCATGCTCGGCAAAAAAGACCTCCACCGGGCAGCCGACGGCCAGCAGGTCATGGTCGGTGGGCTCGAAGTCCGCCACCAGACGCGTTCCGGTGTCGAGATCTACAAGGCCAACCAGCAGGGGATAGGTGAAGGCGGGATCCTGGGGGTGATGCACAACGGTCCAGCTGTGCAGGGTTCCCTGCCGGTTTGACTCCACTGAGTCCCATTCGAAGGAACGGCACTTCGGGCATGTCGGCGCCGGCGGATGGCGCAGCGTGGTGCAGTCGGTGCAGCGCTGGACGACCAGGCGCCCTTCGGCGGCGGCATCGAACCAGAACACGTTGTCGTGCGTGCGCACAATGGGTGGAACTGCAGTACCCGGGGTTGTCATGAGCCCTCCTTGGGCCGGAACCGCAGCAGCGTGAAGCGCTCGGTGGTGATGGTTTCCTGGTCGGCGTCCTCGTAGCGTTTTCCGAGAATGATGAAGTAGCCCTCGCCGAGTCCCGTCTGCTTCGGTCCGGTGATGGACTCGATGGTGATGTGGCAGGTGACCTGCAGGCCCACGGTCAGTTCCCGCTCGTACTCCTGCTCCATCCGGGTGGCAACCACGGAGGTGTAGCCGGCCCGGTCAAGCAGGGACAGCAGCTCGGCGTACGGAGTCTGCTCGATGATGCCTGCCGCGCGGGCACGCTGCACCTCGCGCCACCGGCGGTATCCGGACATTACCCAGGTGGACACCATGGCCGGGGGAGCAATAATGCCGCTGCGGCCGCTTTCCCGTGCCGCCGCCTCATCGACGTAGACCGGGTTGCGGTCATCCAGGGCTTCGGCCCAGTTCCGGATCATCGCTTCCGAGACCCCGTACCGCGCCATCCGGGGCGGCTCGGCGACGGTTCCGACAAATCGCTGCAGCGCCTCAGCGCTCAGTACCTGCTCCGCCGTCGTCATCGGGCACCTGCCCCTACGGAGCCAACGGCCCCCACGAGTGCCTGCGATGCTGCCGGCAGGGAATTGATCCGGCCCGCGGCAATGAATTCGGCCCGAATGGCTTCGCGGTGTTCTTCCTCCAGGGGAATGAAGGCGCTGCTGCGGTTCCGCGCCCACCAGACATTCTCTGCTTCCCAGGCCACCCTGCGCAGCGGAGCCTTGTCGATTTTGGCGTTGGCCGTTGTGGGGGCCTCATCAACCACACGCACAAAAGTTGGGCGCCACTTGGTGCCCAGATCAGGCTGGGCAGCCAGGAAGTCTGCCAGATTAACGGGATCGAATTCGGCACCCGGGTTGAGCACCACGGTGCACATGAGCTGATCGCCTGTGCGGGGATCGGGGACCGCATAGGCATGGACACCGGAGATTGACGGGTGCCGGGAAATGATGCGCTCAATGGGGGCGGTGCCAAAGTTCTCACCGTCCACCCGGAGCCAGTCCGAGGTCCGGCCGCCGAAGTAGAAGTAGCCCTCCTCGTCGCGGTATCCCAGATCCCCGGTCCAGAAGTCGTCACCGCCGAAACGCAGCCTGTCGGCCATTGCCTCCGGGTTCTTGTAGTAGCCCTCAAAGCGTGGCCCGGCCCCGACCACCACAATCTCACCGGTGGCTTCCTCGGCGTTGAGCAGGCGCCCGGTGCCGTCGAACTGCGCGCGGGGGCATTCGGCGCCGTCGTCGGAGCGGATCTCCACCGTCATGCCCGCAGCGGGAAGTCCGAGCGCACCGCTGGGTGTGCCCGGGACGGGGACGATGCGGATGATGCCCTCGCTGGATCCAAACCCTTCACGGACCTCACATCCGAACCGCTTTCGGAAGGCTTCCGCTTCCGCCGGGGACGCTTCGGAGCCGAAGACTGACTCGAGGGAGTTCTCAGCATCGGCCGGGTCTTCCGGCTGGGCGAGAATGTAGCTCAGCACGCGCCCGACATAGTTCACGAAGGTCACTTTGTTCTCCCGGATGTCGCGGGAGAACCGGCTGGCCGAAAACTTGCGAACCATGACAACGGTGGCGCCGGCCTCGGCTGCGGTTGCCAGGTTCATCATGATGCCGTGGCCGTGGAACAGCGGCAGGTGCAGGTAGCTGACCGATCCGCGGTGCAGCGAAATCCGGTCCTTCAGGCTGGGCGTCACGGTGCCAAGCCGGCCCTGGGTGCAGATCACGGCTTTGGGCGCTCCGGTGGACCCGGAGCTGAACAGCAGGAGATAGATTGCGGACGGGTCAGGGATCACCGCGGGGAGGGGAGCCCCGGAGTGGCCCGCCAGCAGCTCTGCATATGCGCGGGACTCCACATCGAAGATACGGTCCGCGGGGACCGGCAGTTCGGGACAGTCATCTGCCGCCAGATAGAGGGGCTCGCTCACCAGCAGATCGCAGTCCGCGTGCATCATGTCGTGTGTGAGCTCGGCGCCGCGCCGCGTGGGATTAATGCCGACGACGACGTCGCCGCTCAGCGCTGCGGCAAGCAGCCAGAAAACGTAATCGGGGGTGTTCTGCAGCAGGATCCCAACATGGACCTGGCTCCGTCCGGCACCCGGCGTGATCGTTCCAAGAATGGCGGCCCGGGCCGAGGCCTCGTTGATCACCTCTGCCCAGCTCCAGCTCCGGCCTTCGAAACGCAGCCCCTCATGCTCATCCTGTGCGCGGGTTCTCACCACTTCTGCGTACGTTCGCACCGCATCTTCTCCTTGTTGTCCCAGCGTTTGGGTCCACGCTAGGTGAACTTCAGCCCCGCTCCGCCGCTGTCCCACCCAGTGGAATCCCACTGGGTGGAATCGGACCGGCACCGGGCCTGCCGCGCGGCAGGCTGTACCCATGACTGATGCACAGCCGTTTGATGAGGCCCTGCGGGAAGACGCAGGACCCCGCAGCGGTGTTCTGGAACGCGTCACCCTGATCATGGACTGCCTGGGCGAGGCCCCCGGCCATCTCGTGCTTGAAGATGTAGCCGCCATCACCGGCCTGGCGCGGTCCACAACTTTCCGTTTGCTCCGCCAGCTGGCGGACCTGGGCTGGGTGAGCCACGACGCCGGGGGCTATGTGCTCGGACCGCGTTTGGCATACCGCGGTGTGTTGTCGGATTTTGACGGACTTCGCGAGGCCGCGTCACCGGTGCTGGGTGAGCTTGCGGCTGCCACCGGCTTCACCGCGCATCTGGGAATCATGCACCGCGGATTTGTGGACTACGTGGACAGAACGGGCGTTGGAGCGCGGTCAAGCGTGCCAACCCGGATCGGAACGAGGATTTATGCCCCGGAATCAACCTCGGGCATGGCGATGCTTGCCTGGCTGGACCGCGAGGAAGTCGACTCCGTCATTGAGCTCGCCGGCGTGAACCGGCCGGGCGGCCGCGACGAGCTCCACCGGGAACTTGCCGCTGTTCGGCGGCGCGGGGGCCTGGCCTGCCGGGACGGCAGCCGCCATGCCAGCGGTGTCAGCTCGGTGGGCGCTGCAATCATGGGTCCCGGGGGGCCGGTCGGCGCAGTGTCCGTTGCCCACCGGGGAGCCATCCCGGAGCAGGTCACCGGGCCGCTGGTACTGCAGGCCGCCGCGGCCATCGGTGCCGGGCTCGGCAACGGGGCGGCGGGCGGGCCGCGGTGAAGTCCCGGCAGCAGCTCTGTTACCGTAACCAAACAAGCGCTAGCCATAGAAGCGCCGGACAAAGGAGTCCCATGCTCGCCGAGATGGCCTTTTTTTCATTTGTCGAACTCACGGACGCCTCATCGCACGGCGCCTACAACCGCTGGCATCAACTCGACCACCGGCCGGAAAACCTCGCCCTTCCCGGGGTGGCCTGGGGGGACCGCTGGGCGCGCACCGGCAAGGAGGCGGACCCCGTTCGGGGAACCGCCGTGGACGGCACGGACTACGTGGCAATGTATTGGTTCCGGCCACCGGTGGAGGAGAGCATTGCGGCCTGGGACCGTCTGGGTGAAGCTTCGTTCCAATGGGGGCGCGGCCCCATCATTCCGGGAGTCCGGCGGCCGCTTCTCGGATTCTTCCGGCCGGTCAAGGGCTATGCAGCGGCAAGGGTGCTGGTCGATCCGGACGTCCTGCCCTACCGTCCCAACCGCGGACTGCACCTGACCCTGACGCGCCATCCCGAGCCCCACAGCCGGGAGGCACACACAGCCTTCGCCTGGGAAGATACCCGCCTTATTCCGGAACTGCTCAGCGTAGACGGAGTGGCCGGGGCCTGGACGTTCTCATTCAGCCATCCGCAGCAGCACGGCACCCTGCCGTTCAAAGGTTCAGTGTCCGAGCCTCCCGGCGGCCTGCGGATCCGGATGCTCTACTTGGACGAAGATCCGGGCCCGGTCTCCCGCGCCGTCGCACGGGCGGAACAGGCCCTCAGCACCGCACCGGACGCCCCGCGGAACACTGGCGAAGTGCTGTTCGCGTCGCCGCTGCAGACCATCATTCCGTGGCAGGACTGGTAGCTTTCCCGTCCGTCCCCGTCCACCTGACACCATCACCAGCCATCTCAACCGAAGGGAGCGCACATGGCGCTAACAGATTCCACCGACAGCCTCGTCAGCACCGAATCGCGCCAGGGGGTGGTGTGGCTGCGCTTCAACCGGCCGGACACCCTCAACGCGGTGTCTACCGCAGCACTTGCGGCACTCGCCGCAGCCCTTGAAGCGTCCCGGGATGCGGACGCCGTCGTCATCACCGGAGCGGGCCGCGCTTTCTGTACCGGCGCCGATCTTGGCACGGACGTTACGGGAGCCACCGTTGCCGCTGCTGCCGACGCGGTTTCCCTGATTGCGGAGATCCCCGCACCGGTGATCGCCGCCGTGAACGGGCCGGCTGCAGGTGTGGGCGCTTCCCTTGCCTTTGCCTGCGACCTGGTGCTGGCTGCGGAATCAGCCTTCTTCCTCCTTCCCTTCCTGCCCCTGGGCCTGGTGCCCGACGGCGGGGCAACCCACGCCGTCGTGACCGGCGCCGGCCGGATTCGGGCCGCCCGCATGGCGTTTGGCGGAGAACGGATTCCCGCGGCCCTCGCCGCCGAATGGGGACTGGTGGGGGAAGTGGTTCCCGATGATCAACTGGGTTCCCGGGTCGACGACGTCGTCGCCCGGCTGTGCTCCGCGCCTCGCGCGGCCGTATCTGAAACCAAGCGCCTGCTGCGGGCCGCTGAGGTTCCCGCCCTGCAGGCCGCCCTGGACCGGGAGCTGGAGATCCAGTCGGACCTGCTCGGCAGACAGGAGTATGCGCGGGCCCGCAAAGGGTTCCTGGCCCGGAAACCGGTGGATTTCCGCGGCGAGCGCGGCTGAAGGCGGTTTGGCTCTCATGGATAAAGTGCCTGCAGGGCTCCGCTCGTGAGCGGCGCCGGAGCATACGCCGATCAAACGCGCCGTGTCCGCCCCACGAGCGCCGGGCAGCTGGCCGCGCTGCAGTCCGGACAACTGCCGCCGCCCGAAGCTGTTGCGGACAAGGTGTGGGCCATCGCCGCGCCCATCCCCGAAGGCAGCGTCACCTACACACTCAGCTACGTCCTGGTCAGTGCTGACTCGGCCTCGTTCTCCATCCTGGATCCGGGGTGGGACTCGCCGGAGAACCTTGGCTCCCTTCGCCGGTCCCTGGCGTTGATCGGGCTTGCCCTCGAAGACCTCTCCACCGTCGTCGCCACCCATCACCACCCCGACCACCTCGGCATAGCCTCCACGCTCAAAACCATGACCGGCGCCAGAGTGGTGCTCTCCCGCGAAGAGCGGGCCGTCCTGACCTACCAGCTCAGTCCCGGGCTGCGGAACCCGGCGTCGTACACCAGGGTCCTGGAAGCATGGGGGGTGCCCAAGGCGCGCCGCGCCGAGCTTGTTGCTGCCTTTGCCCGCACACCCGATTTTTCCGACATCGAGCCTGACATGCTGCTGGCGGACGGAGACGTGCTGGACCTGGACGGACACAGCCTCACCGCTGTTGCGACACCCGGCCACACCGGTGGCCATCTGTGCTTTGCCGACAATGACCGGGGGCTCCTCTACAGCGGTGACCACATACTGCCGCAGATTAACTCCGGGTTCGGGCTCGGCGCCCTCCCCGGAGATCAGCCGCTGCCTGATTACCTGACGTCGCTGCAGTCCCTGCGGCCGTTCGCTGCACATGAGGTGCTGCCGGGGCATGAGTTCCGCTTCCTCGGGCTCGACGCACGGGCAGCTGAAATCTCCGTGCACCAGCTGCGGCGCACGCTGCGTATTGCGGATCTGCTGCCGGAGCTGGGAGACGCCCCGGTGTGGGACTATGCGCGGCTGCTGCACGGGCCGGGTTGGTCCCGCCTTTCCGGATTCTTCCTGCATGCAGCGCTGCGGCAAACGAAAATGCATCTGGACCTGGCGCGAAGCCCGTACTTGGCAGAGCTGATTGCTCCCTTTCCCGCGCTCAGGCCCCCGGAGGCTGCCTCAGCTGGCTCCGCTGACTAGGCACTCCCGCAGGACGGCCGGCAGTCGGATGGGCCGTTGATCGGGAGAAACGGTCACGAGCCAGTTGGATGCTGTGGCAACCAGGGCGCTGTCGGTGCGGCGCCACATTTCGAAGTCGAACCGCACCGAGGACGTGCCGATATCTCCCACGCGGAGCTCGATGGTGATCTCGTCAAAGAGTTTGGCGGGAAGCAGGTAGTCGCAGTGGGTTGCTCTCGACACGGTCCACCAGCCGAACCGTTCGAGCAGCGTATCCTGCCGCAGGCCCTGCAGGAACAGCCATTCCGTTTGCAGCGCCTCCATGCGCGGAAACCATGCAGCGTAATACAGGATTCCGGCGGGATCTGTGTCCGCATAGCTCAGCCGCTGTGTGTGCTCGTGCAGCAGCGGGTGCCGTTCGCTGACCTGTTCAGTCCTGACATTCGTCATTGAAGATCCCCCTCATCACTGATAGCCGCTGCGGACGTCCGGGACCAGGCCCAATCGCCCGGACCTCTGGCCGCGGCTATGCTGGCAAGACTACACAAGCATTTGCTTGTTTTCTATGGAGACTGCAAGGGAGCATGTCATGACAGCACCGGACTTCGGATTCCACAGCGGCGACGCCATCGTCATTACCGGGGCAGGGAGCGGCATCGGCCGCGCCACCGCGTTGCGGGCGTCGGAACTGGGCTTGGCGGTGAGCGCCTGGGATCTGAACGCCCGCGGCTTGGAGGAGACGTCAGATGCAATCCGCGCCCGCGGCGGCGAAGTGCACACCGTGGTCGGAGACGTCACGTCGGAGGGTATCGTGATGGAAGGGCTCGCTTCAGCACGCAGCGCACTAGGCGGTCTAAGGTACCTGCATAACAATGCAGGCCCGTCATCCGGGGCCTCATTGGGCTTCGATGATGCATTGAGGATCAGCGTCGGCAGCGTGCGCCGGCTCACTGAGGCGTGGGCAGACGACACACTCCCGCATGGTGCCGCCATGGTGGTTACCAGCTCAGTCGCCGGCAACCTGGTGGGCACCGAGGTCGACTGGTATTCGGCAGCCAAGGCGGCGCTGATGGGGTACGTCCGCCACACGGCGGCTCACCGCGCCATGGAGTTTCGCTCCAACGCCGTCGCACCCGGAATGACGGACACGCCCCGGCTGCAGGGATTCGCCGACAGCGAGCGCGGGCAGGCTGTCCTCGGCCGCATTCCGCTTGCCCGCATGGCCGATCCGGACGATGTCGCCTACGCCGTGCTCTTCCTCCTGTCGCCCCTGGCTTCCTACGTTAACGGCGTCTTCCTTCCGGTGGACGGCGGATGGACGATTACGCAGTAGGGCGCAACCCTTCAGCTTTCGCTGAATACAAATCCTGCGTATCCGTTGTCCGCCACGTCATCCAGGCGAGCCGTGTAGGTGTGGAAGCCGCCGAGATAGGGCATGAAATTACGGGGCTTCCCGGGAATGTTCGCACCGGCGTACCAGGAAGGTGCATCGGCAAACAGCGTCCTGCCGGCGACTTCCCCCAGATGCTCTGTCCACGCTGTCGCCGCGTCGGTACGGACTTCCACTGACGAGTACCCCTTTTCGACGGCATGCAGGATCAGCCGGAGGGCATAGGATCCCTGCTGCTCGGAACCGAGCGCCATGTTGGAGAGCACGCTTGGGCTGCCGGGTCCGTTCAAGGTGAGCAGGTTCGGAAAGCCGGGAACGCCGATACCCAGATATGTCTGCGCTCCGTCCTTCCAAGCGTCACGCACGGTGAGTCCGCGCTGCCCAACAATGTCGATAGCCGTCAGCGCGCCCGTGAGTGCATCAAAACCAGTCGCGTAGACAATGGCATCCAAGGCATGGAACCCGGACTCAGTCTGTATCCCCCCGGGCGTTATGCCGGTGATGGGATCCCGGCGCAGATTCACCAGTTGCACGTTCGGCCGTGTGTAGGTCTCGAAGTATCCAGAGTCCGTGCAAATGCGCTTTGTGCCGATGGGATGATCCGTCGGCGTGAGGTCTTTAGCTATATCTTCGTTCGCCACGATGCTGCGGAGCCGGTGCTCAAAGTAGATTCGTGCCGCATCATTGATGTCCCTGTCGGTTGTTTGCCGTTCAAAGGCCTTGCCGTAGAGCACCCCGCCGCGTGTCCAACTCTCGGCCAGGACCTGTTCACGTTCCTCCGGGGACAAGTTCTCGTAGGGGACTGAATAAGATCCCCAGGGACTTCCCGCCGCACTGTTCCAGGACTCCTTGCGGCGGCGGGGGTATTCCGCGAGTACCTGCTGCCATTCCTCGTCGCTCAGGGGGCGGTTGTAGGCGGGAACGCTGTAATTGGCGCTGCGCTGGAACACGATCAGTTCCTCGGACTGATCGGCAATCAACGGGATGGACTGCACACCGGACGAACCCGTTCCCACCACGCCGACGCGCAGACCGGTGAAATCGACGCTGTCCGCCGGCCAGTTGGCTGTCAGATAGACGGCACCGGCAAAGGAATCCCTTCCGGGGATGTCCGGAAGATTCGGCTGGGAGAGGCTGCCCGTGGCCATGACCAGCCAACGGGCCCTTACGGTGTCTCCGGTGTCGGTCGAGATATGCCATACGTGGGCGTCCTCGTCCCACTGGGCGCCGGCAACTCTGGTGTCGAACCGGTAGTGCCGGCGTACGTCAAACCTGTCCGCGACGTGGCTGAGGTAGCGCAGAATTTCGGGCTGGGTGGCGTAGCGTTCGCTCCAGCGCCACTGCTGCTGCAGCTCGTCGTCGAAGGAGTAGGAGTAGTCGATGCTCTCGACGTCGCAGCGGGCGCCCGGATAGCGGTTCCAGTACCAGGTTCCCCCTACATCGCTGCCGGCCTCGAAGCCGAACACGTTGAGGCCGGCGCGCTCGGCATGGATGGTCGTGTACAGGCCGGCGAAGCCCGCACCAACGACGACGACGTCTAGGCAGTTGTTGGTGCTGGTGCTGCTCATGAGGTGTGCTCCCGGGTCGCTGTGGGCGTGGTGGTGAGACTGCTGCTGAACATGTGCGTAAAATCGGCCCACAAAATCTCCCGGGCGGACCCAGCCGGCCCGTAGTCAGGCATGGTGAGGAACCCGTGGAACTGGTCCGGGTAGTGGCGGTGCAGCGCGGTGTTTCCAGACCGCCGCAGAAGCGCCGAGTAGTTCCGCCCCTCATCGGCAAGCGGATCCAGGCCGGCGGTGACTGTGATCGATGCCGGAAGCGATGACAGGTCTGCAGCGGTTTGCGGCATGAAGCGCCAATCTGGGGCCGCTGTTGCAGCCGGTCCGCCAAGGTAGTTCTCCCAATAGAAGCGCAGGGCGCGGGCCGTGATGAAATACCCCTCACCGCGCAGCCGGTAACTTTCGGACTGCATGTGCGGATCGAGCATCGGGTAGATCAGGACCTGTCCTGCAACCAAGCTCGTTCCCTGGTCCCGCAGAGCAAGCGCCGCAGCGGCAGCGATATTGGCGCCTGCGCTGTCTCCCGCCAGGACCAGTCCGTGGTCCGCCATATCCCGGGCCGCCAGCCATTCAGCGACGGCGACGACGTCGGCTACCGGGGCCGGTGCCACGTGTTCCGGTGCCAGGCGGTAGTCCACGGATGCCACGGTTGAACCCGTCCGGGCCGCCCACAACCGGCAGAAGCGGTCGTGGCTGGCTATGGATCCGTGCAGGAATCCGCCGCCGTGGGCATAAAGGGTGGCGGGAACGGAGGGCGACGGCTCGCGTGGACGGTAGATCCGAACGGGAATAGCGCCGTGCTCTGCGGGGACGAGGACGTCCTCCGCCGCGGCGCTGTCGTCGAAATTCTGCGGCGCAGGGATCCGGGCATCGACTGCCGCACGGGCTGCCAGCGGGTCCATGCGGGCAATATCGGGAAAGGAAGCGTTCAGCGCTGCCAGCATGCGTTGGGTCTCGTCCATTGATCTCCTTCGATCGAGGGGACAAAGCGGAGACTATGACTATTAGTCATAGTACGATGTGAAATATGACACAGGACCAACAGGCGGTCAAGAGCCATGAGGGATGACGCCGGCAGAACCGCCGCCCACACACCGGCGGAACTCCCGGCCACGAGCCGGGCAGTGCTGGGGATCCTCTCCTTCGGCGAGGAACTCTCCGGCTACGACGTGAAGCGTTGGGCCGGGCAGAGCCTGGCGTTTTACTACTGGGCGCCGTCCCAGAGCCAGATCTATTCGGAACTCCGCCGGCTCGAGGATCAGGGACTCGTCACATCCCGGATTGAGCAAACCCATGCCGCAAAAAGCCGGCGGCTCTACTCCATTACCGGCGAGGGCCGCTTCCGCATGAGGGAATGGATTGACGGGCAGGCACCGGATCCCGTTGTTCTCAAGCAATCGATGGTGCTCCGGCTTTGGGCCGGACACAACGGCGAAGCCGGGCGGCTGGCTGAGCAGTGGGCGGACTACGCCGACCAGTCCCGCGACACCGCAGAGCGCGCTGCTGCGCACGCAAATTCGGCGGAGAAAGTGCCCGCATGGCGTTTCCCTGCGTTGGCTCTCGAATGGGCCGAGCGGTACTACCGCGATGAAGCTGCCAGAGCCGAATGGATTCTCGAGCGCCTGGCCGAACTCGAGGCGGAACCTCAGAAGCCGGAATCTTAGACGCCGGAACCTTAGACGCCGAAGCCGCCGTCGACGTCGAGCTTCTGGCCGGAAATGAAGCCCGCGCGGTCCGACGCCAGAAAGCAGACGGCTTCGGCAACGTCATCGGCACTGCCAAACCGGCCCAGCGGAATGTTTGCCGTCGCTGCGGCCAGGGCCCGATCGTCGAGGTCACCCGAATCCATCAACCTTGCCGACATGCCGTCGGTCAGCATTCCGGGACCGACGCAATTAACGCGGATGCCGAATCTGCCCTCCTCGGCAGCCAGTGCCATCACTAGTGATTCAACCCCGCCCTTGGGCGCTGCGGAGAGACCGTCGCGAACCGGGTAGCGCCTGGTGGCGGCGGTGGTGACCGCCGTAATGGAACCGGCCGAGGCGCGCAGCGCCGGGATCGCACTCCTGGCCACGCTGAAGAAGCCCACGAGGTCCGATTCCACCTGAGAGGCAAACTCCGCCGGCGAAACCCGGGAGAGATGCACCATGGGTACGTGCGGCCCGGCAGCGTGAATCAGGGTGTGAATTGAGCGGTGGCTTTCCAGGAGCTGAGCAACCAGTCCGGCAACAGCGGTGGCGTCTGTGACATCCAGGGGATAAGCGGACACGGCCGACCCCAGCTCCGCGAGCAGCTTGCCGGGCCTATTGCTGTTGTAGGTCAGGGCCACCGCGGCGCCCCGGGCGGCGAGCATACGGACGATGGCGGCACCGATTCCGCCGGATCCGCCCACTACCAAGGCGATGCCGGGCTTCTGGCCAAAATCCGGTGGTGCAGCGGACGGATTTGCCGGTGAAGTGTGCATCTGCGGGACATTAGCACTTTCCGGACACCAAGCAAGTGTCTGTTTGAAAGCAGTCCTTATGTTAGCGTCCAAGCAAACGCATGCTAGGTCAACTGTCGGGCGCTATGCACGACCTGTTGAAGCTCAAGCTCCGTCCCACATATCCGGATTGTCTTCAAGGGAGAAGTTCAATGAACGTTTTGCCGTTCCGCGGCCGCCGCGGACTCATGGTTGCCGCTGCGGCGACAACAGCCGCACTGATGCTCCCCGGCTGCGGAGGCGACGCCGGGGCTGGAGACGAAGCAGACGCCCCGTTCCGCATTCTCGTGCTGGGGGCGCTCAGCGCCGAGGGCGCACTAGGCATTAACGCTTCGACCTCGGTCCTTGCCGCCGAGGCCGGCGCCAAGGTGGCGAACGAAGACGGTGGAATCCTCGGCCGGAACATTGAAGTTGAGGTTGCCGATGACCAGGGTGACCCCACAGCCGCAGTGACGCTGGTTCGGGAAGCCATCAACTCCGATACACCGCCGGACGCGATCCTGAACTCCGGGCCCTCACAGGTTGCGGACGCGACGCTGCCGATTATCAACCAGGCAGGCATTCTCTCGTTCAACATCGGCCCCACCACGACGTCTCTTGACCCGGCAGTCTTTCCGCTGAATTTTGACATTTCCGCAGGCCCGAGCCATCACGTCACTGGGCAGGCCGCGTATTTCGAGGAGATGGGGTACACGTCGGTCGGTGTGCTTCACGGCAGCAGCTCCTACGGGGAGTCCTACGGCAACCTGGCCGATGACGGGTTCGGGGAGGCCGGTCTTGAACTCGTCGGCAACGAAGAATACGACGTTGCTTCACTCGATATGACGCCCCAGCTCGAGGCACTCCGTGCAAAGAACCCGGATGTTCTGGCTCTGGACGCCTATGGAGCGCCGCTGGGCTATGTGTTGCAGGGGCTTGAGAAGTTGGGGTGGGACGTACCGGTTGCGGGCAACGTTTCAGTTGCCGCCACGGGACTGGTCAACACTCCGCCTCCGTCCGGAGTACTGGGAACGGACCAAGTGGACAACCTCGTGATGGAGGTATACCGAAGCACGGTCTACAACCCCGAAGCGGAAGTAACCAACCGTGCAGTGGAGGCCATGCTCTCCATCGCCCCCATTAAGGCCACCCTGATCCTTGCCTACAACTATGACGCGGTGATGCTGCTCAAAGCAGCGGCCGAGTCTGTGGGAAGCACCGATGATCCGACGGCACTTGCAGCCGCGCTGGAAGACCCCGAGGTTACCAAGGCAGCGGAAACGGCCATCCTGAACGAGTACGTCTTCAGCGCTGATGATCATTCGCCGGCCATATCCGGTGACGAGTTCCAGTTCATTCCGCCGTCCGCCGTCAAAGACGGTCAGTTCCACGTCGAAAAGTAGCAGTCACGGCAGGGATCGGACCGACAGGTGAAGGAGTCACCATGAACAGTGCGGAGCACTTCTTCGCCGGGAGAACGGCAGTGATCACGGGCGGTGGGTCGGGTCTGGGCGAAGGCCTGGTCCGGCATGCCGCGGCACTGGGGATGAACGTGGTTGTTGCCGACATCGACGGAACTGCGGCCGGCCGCGTCGCTGACGACATCGTGCGCACCGGTGGAAGCGCCGTCGCATGGACTGTCGATGTGCGGGAACCGGAACAGGTCGAGGCGCTTGCGGCAGCCAGCTATCGGATCTTCGAGCGGGTGGACCTTTTGGTCAACAATGCAGGCGTTGAACAATTCGGCTACCTCTGGGATATACCCGTGGCACATTGGCGCAAGATTCTGGACATCAATGTCACCGGCGTTTTCAACGGCATACGCTCCTTTGTCCCGAAGATGATCTCGTCAGGCGGCAGGGGCTGGGTGTGGAACACGGCATCGGTGGGAGCGGTTACGGGCATCAGCCGGCAAGCGCCGTACCTTGCCAGCAAGCACGCAGTCCTTGGCCTCACCGAGGCACTCAAGCTGGACGTGGATCACGCAGGCCATGACATCGGTGTTGGGGTGCTGCTCCCCGCTGCCGTCTCCTCACGAATCTTTTCGAGTGCCGGATCCGTCCCTGATGGTGATGTAGAGGCAGCAGAGCAAGCCCGGAAGGACATGCTGAACCTGCTTCCGGTGGCTATGGATCCGCTGGACGCCGCACGGGCCGTTTTTGACCAAGCGGCGGCCGGAGAATTCTACTTGCTGCCGCAACCTGACTCCGTTGGCGCCATCATGGCCGCCCGCGGCACGCAATTAACCCGGCGCAGCATTCCACAGGAGCCCGGGCGGCACAGTTCCGCTGCCCCGCACGGCTAGGTCCACTCTCACTCCACCCCGGTCGCTGCCGTCCGCGGTGCCCTGCTGTTCCTGCAGCTGGCTGCGGCATGACTCATCACAAAGGAATCAACATGTTGGAAGAGGTAGAAGCATGACCGTGATACTCGGCGGCCTTGCGCTCGGTGCCGTTTACGCCCTGGTTGCAATCGGCTACAACATCATTTTCATCTCGTCCAAGACCTTCAACTTCGCGCAGGCCCAACTCATGATGTTTGGGGCTTTTATCGTCTACACCGGGGTATCCGTCTTTGGGTTGAACCCGATCATCGCTGCAATCCTGGCCATGATCATCGTTGCCGGGATCGCCTACCTCGAATTCGTCCTCGCTATCCGTCCGGTCAAAGACCAGCACAACGTCCTGGTCACCACCTTGGGCGCCGCGGTGCTGCTGGATGGCTCAGCACAGCTTCTGTGGGGTGGTGAACCGCTGAAGGTTCCCTTCTTTGCCGGCGATGCTGCAATCGACGTTTTCGGCGGCCGGGTATATCCGGTGGAGATAGCCCTCGTGCTTGTGGTTGCCGTGCTCGTGATCGGATTCGCTGTCTATGGCCGCGTTTCCCTGACCGGGCTCGCCCTGCGCGGTATGTCGGAAGACAGCGAAGCGGCCCAGCTCCGCGGTGTCAACGTGCGCCGCCTGGCACTGATGACCTTCATCTTCGCCGGGGCCCTCGCCGGACTGCTCGGAGTGATCGTCGGGCCCAAAACCTTTGCCGTGGCCACACTGGGAACCGCGCTGGCGCTGAAGGGTTTTGTCGTGCTCGCTATCGGGGGGTTTGGGTCCATGCCCGGTGCCGCCGTTGGCGGTGTCATCGTGGGGCTGACCGAAGCTTTGGCCGCGCGCTATTTAGGGGGCGAGTTTGCCGTCTTGGCCGTCTTCATCCTGCTGATTGTCATCCTGCTCCTGCGTCCTTCAGGACTATTCGTTCGCACCAAAGAGAGGACAGTCTAGCCATGGCATTATGGGTTCGACTCCGCGCGCTGCCAGCCTGGGTGTTTCCACTGTTGATCGGAATCATCATCGTTCTGCTTCCCCTGTTGGGGATCCCTTACTCCACGCAGCGGCAGGTGCAGCTCACGCTCATTCTCGCTCTTGTGGTGAGTGGCCTTAACCTGAGCCTCGGCTACGCCGGCGAGCTGGCTTTGGGCCAGCCTGCCGTGTATGCCGCCGGCGCCTACACAGCGGGGCTCATGTCCAAGGCCGGACACACCGAGATTCTGGTTCAGCTGGCCGCCGGGGCGCTGGCCGCCCTCGTCGTTGGGCTTCTCACCGGTGTCCCGGGCCTGCGGCTGGGTGGTTGGTCTCTGGCCATGACCTCCTTCTTCCTCGTGCTCCTGCTGCCGGACGTGCTGGCAATCTTCAAAGATGTGACCGGAGGTCGAAACGGGCTCACCGGCATCGCACCGCCCACGCTGTTCGGACAGCGCGTCACTGATGACACGCTGTTCATGGTGGTGGCGCTGGTCGTCATCATCTGGTTCGTTGTGGTCCGCAACATCATTGTTTCCCGGCACGGCGTGGCCTTCCGTGTTTTGAAGCGGAGTCCGGTGCTCGCCGCGTCGCTGGGAATTTCGGTCTTCCGGATGAAGCTCACGGCCTACGCGCTCGGCGCTGTTCCCGCAGGCCTGGCCGGTGTCCTGTTCGCCAATGTCGACCTCTACGTGTCCCCGGAGGCCTTCGCGTTCGGATTTGCCACCACGGTGCTGGCAGCTTCCATTCTGGGCGGTTCGGCCAGCATCTACGGCGCCCTGGTGGGAGCCGCCATCCTCCAGTTTGCAACCAACAGCTCCCGTGAGTTCCAGGAGTACTCCCTGCTTTTCACCGGAGTATTCCTCATTGTGGGGGGCGTGTTCCTGACCGGCGGCATCGCCGGTCTGCTGCGCACGACGGTCGCCCGGCTTGATACCCGGGCACGGCAGGCCGGACCGGGGCACGCGGCAGCGGTTTCACCCGCAGACAGTGCACTCACCGGGTTTGCCGGCAAGAGGCTGATCATCGATAACGTCTCGAAGGCCTTCGGCGGGAACAAAGCGCTAAAAGGTGTCTCACTGGCAGCGGAGCCCGGCCGGGTGACGGCCATTATCGGCCCCAACGGTTCAGGCAAGACAACCCTGCTGAACATGGTCTGCGGATTCTACAAAACGGACACAGGGGTCATCTCCATAGATGACCACCGGCTCGATTCCACCGGTCCAGACACCGTGGCGCGGGCCGGTGCGGCCCGCACCTTCCAGACTCCCAACATTCCCGAAGGGATCACGGTCTTTGAGGCCGTCATCTCAGGGCGCTATATGTCCAACCGCGCGTCCATTGCCTCGGCAATCTTCCAGCTACCCGGGTTCCGCCGCGTCCGACGGGAGGACGCAAGCGAGGCCGAGCGCGTTTTGGGACTGGTGGGCCTCTCTAAGTACCGCGATGTCGAGGCCGTATCGCTGCCCCTTGGCATGCGCCGGATGCTCGAGGTCGCCCGGTCTCTGATCTCCCGCCCCGGAGTGCTGCTCCTGGACGAAGTGGCCTCGGGTTTGGATGAACACGAGGTGGAGATGCTCTCTGAGGTGGTCCGCAAAGTGACAGCAGCCGGCGGGACCGTGGTCTTGGTCGAGCACAACTTCCAACTGGTGCTCTCCCTGGCGGACACCATCACGGTACTGGCACACGGAGAGGTCATGGCGGCAGGTACGCCGTCCGAGATCGCGGCAAATCCGCGCGTGCTCAACGAGTACCTCGGCATTGAAGCAGATGAGGAAACAATGATGGAACCGGAGGGCCGGCGATGAACGCAGTGACGCAGGCACCACTGCTCAAGGTGGAAGGAATGGTCACGGGGTACGGGGACCTGACGGTCGTCCGCGATGTGTCGTTTGAGGTGCGGGCCGGACGGCTGACTGTGCTGCTGGGCCGCAACGGTGCCGGCAAGACCACGACGCTCCGCGCCGTATCGGGGTTGAACAAACTCGCAGGCGGCAGCATTGAGTTCGATGGCGAGCCGATCGACAGGCGCTCGGTGGCGGATCGGGTGCGCATGGGCATGTCCTATGTACAGGAGGGCAAGCGCGTCCTGCACGCTCAAACCGTTGAGGAGAATCTTCTCCTCGGCGGCCGGATTCGCAAGGTGCGGCGTGCCCTGCTGCATGAGGACATCGAGCGCATCTATTCACTGTTTCCGATCCTCAAAGAGAAACGCTCCCTTCCGGCCGGCAGCATGTCCGGCGGCCAGCAGCAAATGCTGGCGATTGGTTCCGCACTGATGGCGAAGCCGCGGCTGCTGCTTTTGGATGAGCCGTCCGGCGGCCTCGCTCCGGTTGTCGTCAAGGAAGTGATGCAGCGGGTTGCCGAACTGAAAGAAACCGGGATTGGCATAGTGCTGGTGGAACAGGCAGTCGAAGCTTCTGTGGCCATCGCGGATGATGTGGTGGTTGTGGATATGGGCCGCAATGTTCTCGCCGGGCCTGCTGCCTCAGTCGATCTGGAAGACCTGAAGCGGGCGTACTTTGGTGCTCCGTCGCGCCAGGCGTGACCACCAAAGGCAAGCAGTGTCACCGGTAATAACGACCGGCAGGACAACAGGGGCAGGTCGAGAAACGACAACCTAGCGTTTGCTTGGTACAGTGTGAACCATTCGCGCCGTCGCGAAGAAAGGACAGGGAACCGATGTCGATAACTATCGATCTCACAGACTGGGTTGTACTCGTCACGGGAGGTGCACGCGGTGTGGGTGCCGGCATTGTCGAGGCGTTCATTGACGCCGGCGCCGTCGTCGAAATCTGCGGCCGGACAGAACCGGAACCGGCAGCCGGAACCGCAGTGCAGGGGGTGAACTTCAGCGCCGTGGACGTGCGCGATGATACGCAGGTGCGCGCCTGGGTGGCCGACGTCGTCCAGCGCCGCGGACGGATCGACGTGGTGGTCAACAATGCCGGAGGTTCACCGTTCGGGCGCTTTGAAGCCGGTTCGGCCCGCTACCAGCGCGCGATAACCGAGCTGAATTTCCTTTCTGCGGCACAGCTGGCCAACGCAGTGCACCCGGTCATGATGGCGCAGGAGCAGGGCGGATCCATCATCAACATCACGTCGATCAGCGCCCGCCGCCCGAGTCCGGGCACTGCGGTCTACGGGGCAGCCAAGGCCGCCCTCGAAAGCCTGACCGGCAGCCTGGCGGTTGAGTGGGCGCCGCGGATCCGGATCAATGCCGTGAGCTGCGGCCTGGTGGCCACCGAGGGCGCGGCAGATCATTACGGGGACGCCGACAGCTACGCCCGCGTGGCAGCCACCATTCCCCGCGGACAGCTGGCCCTGCCCGGCGAGATCGGTGCGGCCTGCGTCATGCTGGCCTCGCCGCTGGCCAGCCACATTACCGGGGCAGTGCTCGACGTCGACGGCGGCGGCGAATGGCCCGCCTTCCTGGCGCACACCCCGCACGCCGACATTCTCAAACCTCATGAAGTAGAAGGAGCACACTGATGACCGAAGCGGTAATTGTTTCTGCGGTACGTTCACCCATTGGCCGGGCGAATAAGGGTTCACTGCGCGGGATGCGCGGCGACGACCTCGCGGCGCAGATGGTGCGGGCTGCCCTTGACGCCGTGCCCGGCCTCGACCCTTCCACCATCGATGACCTGATGATGGGCTGTGCCCAGCCGGCGGGGGAACAGGGCTACAACATTGCCCGCATGGTGGCCATGCAGCTCGGCCTGGATTCCGTTCCGGGGACCACGGTGCACCGCTACTGTTCCTCGTCCCTGCAGACCAGCAGGATGGCGCTGCACGCGATCAAGGCCGGCGAAGGCGACGTGTTCATTTCAGCCGGCGTAGAGACCGTTTCACGCTTCGGCTTCGGCAAGTCCGACGGCATGCCCGATACGAAGAACCCCGCATACTTCGAGGGCATGGAGCGCACCAAGGCCATGGCCAAGGACCCCGAGGCCCGCTGGAGTGATCCGCGGGAACGCGGAGAACACCCCGACATCTACATTGCCATGGGCGACACCGCCGAGAACGTGGCACAGCTGCGCGGTGTCTCCCGCGCGGCTCAGGATGAGTGGGCGGTGCGAAGCCAGAACCTCGCCGAGGCCGCCGCGGTCCGCGGTTTCTGGAAAACCGACATCACCCCGGTCACCCTGTCCGACGGAACCGTTGTCTCCACTGATGACGGCCCGCGCGCAGGCGTCACGCTCGAGAAACTCTCGACACTGCAGCCGGTGTTCCGCGAACACGGCACCGTCACGGCGGCCAACTGCTGCCCGCTGAACGACGGCGCCGCCGCCCTGGTCATCATGAGTGACCGCCGCGCGGCCGAACTGGGCCTGACGCCGCTGGCCCGGATCGTTTCGACCGGCGTCGCAGCCATGACGCCGGAACTGATGGGACTGGGCCCCGTCGACGCCGTGGGCAAGGCACTGGCCAACGCCCGGATGTCCATCGGCGACATGGACATTATGGAGCTCAATGAAGCCTTCGCCGCCCAGGTGCTGCCCTCCATTGACGACATCGGCATCGACCCGGACAAGGTCAACGTCAACGGCGGGGCCATTGCCCTGGGTCACCCCTTCGGCATGACCGGGGCACGCATGACCACGACGGCGATCCACGCGCTGCAGGAGCGCGACGAGCAGTTCGCCGTCGAAACCATGTGCGTCGCAGGCGGCCAGGGCATGGCCATGATCCTGGAGCGGCTGAGCTAGCTGCTGCCTCGACCGGCTGCAGTGACGCGAAAGGGCGGTTGCGGGAACTCCCCCGCAACCGCCCTTTAGCGTGTGCTGACGATCAGTGCCGGGTTATCGGCTCACAGCTTTGACTTCAGAACCTTGCCGGTGCTGTTGCGCGGAAAATCGTTGACGATGACGAAGCTGCGGGGCACTTTGTAATTGGCCAGCCTGGTCTTGCAGAAGGCCGCCAGGTCATCAGCCGACGGCATCGGATCGGCGTCGTGCAGCAGGGCAACGTAAGCCCTGCCCACCGACCCCATCAGTTCGTCGTCAACGCCAACCACGGCGGATTCGTTGACGGCGGGGTGCTGCCGCAGCACGTTCTCAATTTCCGCCGGGTAGACGTTGAAGCCGCCCACAATGAACATGTCCTTCAAACGGTCCGTGATCTTCAGGCACCCGTGCTCGTCCAGCCGGCCTATGTCGCCGGTGTGGAACCAGCCCCCGGCGTCCACGGCATTAGCAGTGGCCTCCGGGTCATCGAAGTATCCCAGCATCACGTTCTCGCCGCGGAGCAGGATCTCGCCGTCTTCACCGACGGGGAGATCGTTTCCGGCTGCATCGACAACGCGGATCTCGACGCCTTCAACTGCGGGGCCCGTGGTCTGCTTGGCGTGTTCCAGGGATTCACCGGGCCGGGACAGTGTGGCCACCACACATTCGGTCATGCCGTACGCTTGTGCCACGGTTCGGAAGCCGAGCACCTCCGACATGTCCCGGAACAGTGTTTCCGGGGCAGTTGCAGCGCCGGCAATGGCGAAGCGCAGGGACGAGGTGTCATAGCTCTTCAGATCCGGGTGGTTCAGCAGCGAGGTGAAGATGGTGGGCACGCCGGGCAGGACGCTGATGCGTTCTTTCTGGACCAGGTCCAGCAACGCGGAAGCATCAAAGATTTCCACCGGATAGATGGTGGCCCCGGCCAGGAGCGCTGCAATTACTCCGGCTTTGTAGCCGAAACCGTGGAAGAACGGATTGACCACGGCGTAGCGGTCCCCGGCGGACAGCTCAGCGCCCGCAGCCCAGGCCCGGGCCACGCCCAGTGTCTGCCGGTGCGCACTCATGACGCCTTTGGGAAGGCCTGTGGTTCCGGAGGTGTACAGGATGTCGACGACGTCGTCGGGCCGTACCGCGGCGGCCGCCGCAGCGAAAGGCGCCTCCTGGCCTGCGCCGTCCGCGAGGAAGGACTTCCAGCTGCTCTCCCCGGGTTCGTCCGCCGGACCGTCCAGCCGGACAACAAGCCGCACCTTCGGCAGACCCGGCACCGGAACTGTATGACCCGGCTCCGCAGCGCCGTCACCGAGGGCTTCCGCAGCCGCTGCACGCAGCGTTTCCAGCGGCCGGCGGCCGAGGAAATCGTCGGCAACCACCAGGACAGACGCACCGGAGCGCCGCAGGATCATTACGGCTTCGTGGCCGGTGTACCGGGTGTTCAGGGGCACCACCGCCGCACCGACTGACTGTGCACCCAGCATGGCCAGGATGAAGTCCAGTCGGTTCGGGGCCCACAGGCCCACCCGGTCACCCGGCCTCACCCCCTGGGCCAGGTAGGCGCGCCCGGCCTCCGCGATGCGTTCACCGAGTTCGCGGTAAGAGACGGCAGTGCCCGCGGCGACGACGGCGGGGTGGTCGCCGAGCCGCGCCATGCCGGCAAGCAGCTGGGGAATGGTCCGTGCGTCGGAGAGATGCATCGAGGAATCCTTTCATTCCGTGTGACAAAAAACGCAATGGCGCGGCTAATACAGTAACGTGCCTAAAATACGGGAGAATTGAGCAAATGCTTGGGTGAATTTATATACGAGGAGAAATGATGGCAACGCGCAAAAAGACGGAACCAGCGGCCGGCGAGCAGGGGTCCGACCGCCGGGAACAGCTGCTGGCGATTTCCGCCCGCCTGATCGCCACCCGCGGATACTCCGCGACGACGGTGCGCGACATTGCCGACGAAGCGGGTATTCTCTCCGGCAGCCTCTACCATCATTTCTCCTCCAAGGAAGCGATCCTCGAGGAAATCCTGCGGTCCTTCCAGGGCGGACTGCGGCAGCGGTCGGAGGAGATTGCCGCCGCCGGAGGCGGACCGCGGCATGTCTTTGACGAACTCGTCCGGACCGCCTTTGTCACTATCGAGAAACAACCGGACGCCGTTGGCATTTACCAGAATGAGGCAGCGTTTCTGGCCAACCTCCCCGGCTTCGAATTCGTGGCCGAAGAAGGTGCCCGCATTGAATCCATCTGGCAGGAAGTGATTCAGGAAGGCCAGCGCGAGGGAGTCTTCCGCGCGGACCTGGATTCCGCCATGACGTACCGGTTCATCCGTGACGCCGTCTGGTCCACGGTGCGCTGGTTCCGCCCGGGCGGCCGGCACTCCGCCGAGAGTGCCGGCCGCCACTTCCTGGAGCTGATCCACTCAGGCCTCCTGCAGGACTAATCCGCGTCAGGAGCCGGTCTAGTTCGGGACTTCCCGGGACCGGCTCCCGCGCGGATCCAGCACCTCGCGGATCAGGTGCAGCTCCTCATCGGTGGGAACACGGGTCAGCGGAGCACCCTCCGCCTCGAGGGCAAAGCCGGTGTTGTCGATGACCTCCTGAGGATCGACCCCGGGGTGGACGGAGAGAACCGTGACCCGGCCGCCGCCGTCGTAACCCAGGACGGCCAGATTGGTGACAATCACGCCCAGGTGGTGGAACCGCATCGAGGTGCCGGCCGCACGCGCACGATCGTTTCCGACACCCGAAACCATGTCCACCGCCTCGACGAACAGGCGCACGCTGTGCCGGGACACCCAGTAATCCACCCGGTGGTTGGCAGTGTTGCCCGGAGCTCCCCGCACGCCAATGAGCTGGCGCTTGGGCTTGTTCCAGTCGCCGATCAGGGAAATGTTCTGGTTTCCGAAGCGGTCAATCTGGCTGGCGCCCATCATGCTCTGCCGCCGTCCGCTGGCCACAATGTCAAAGATGCGGCGGAACGGGGCCCACCCCTCGATGACTCCTCCGCCGGCTGCCGTTTTGCCCAGCGGCGGCGGTTCGCTCATCATGAAGGCCTCCCCGTCGCTGAGGACCAGGTCGGGGGAGTGGGTGACCTTGGCGAGCCTGGCTCCGATGGTCGGGATCGTGCCGACGGCATGCGCAAGGATCTCGCCGGATTCACGGTAGGTGTCGGAACACGCCGCGATGCAGATTTCGGCGATGGTGGCGTCTGCGGTCATTACTTCTTCTCCTGTACTGCGTGGAAGCGGGCAACCGCCTCGTGGTAGGCGGCTTCGTCGCCGCCGAGGAACTCGTCTTCAAAGGCGCGCCAGCTTTCAGGGTCCTTGGCGGAGGCGGCATAGCGCTTCTGGAACGCCTCGTCGCGGCCGTAGTCCGGTTCGCAGGTGGTGAAGTGCGCCCCGCGGGGCGTCTCGATGACGCCGGTGACGTACATGCGGCTGAGCATCAGGGTGTGGAAGGAGCCCTCATCCAGCAGGTCCTCCGTTTCCACGATTCGCTCGGTGGTGACGAAGGTGCGTGCTGCCGCCATGGCAAACAGGTCATCGAAATACGGATCCGGGCCCAGGAACTGCGCGTTGCCGCCGCTGTCGGAGCGGTTCACGTGGATCAGGGCCACGTCCAGCGGCGTCGCCGGCACAGCAACATACTCGTCGTCGGAGTAGGGGGATGCCACGGTCTTCAGATGCGGATTAGCCGCCATGACATCGGAGCCGATGCCGGCCAGCGTCGGCAGGAAGGACAGCCGCGAGGCTGCGGCGCGCAGCCCGGTGACGAACATGCCTTCGTCATATTCATTGATCTCGAGCTCGCCGCGTTCACGGGCTGCGGTAAACAGCGGGTCCAGGGCGATGCTGTCCAGCGACACGAAGCCGTAGATGAGCTTGCGGACCTTGCCGGCGGCAACCAGCAGGCCGACGTCGGGACCGCCAAAGGCGACGACGGTCAGGTCCGTCACGTCACTGCGCAGCAGCTCGCGGACCGAAGCCATGGGCTTGCGCCGGGAACCCCACCCCCCGATGCCAACGGTCATTCCTGACTCAATGGACGAAACCGCCTCACTCAGGCCAATCCTCTTATCGGGCATCCGGTCCTCATTTCCCGCATCATTGCGAAACCTAGCGCTTGTTTGGTAGTCAGACTAGCACGGCGCCCAGGCGTCGCCCCGGAGCCGTGCGGGGGTCACAGCACAGCGGAAACCCGTTCCCTCTGTTCCGGCGCTGCACCGGCGGGCTGCGGCATGATGCCCAGCAGCACACCCAGACGGCGGCGGTGCTCGCGCGCCTGTCCGAACAGTTGCCCGGTCGCATGGGCCCGCTTGAAGACAAGCTGCGCGTCATGCTCCCAGGTGATCGCGATACCGCCGTGAAGCTGCACGGTTTCCGACGCCACGTGATCGAGCGCGTCCGAGCACCAGGCAGCTGCGGCGGCGGCCCGCTCCGGCAGGTCGGCAGCTTCCGTTCCCGCCGACCAGGCCGCGGCCCACGCAGTGGTGCGCGCCGTTTCCACCTGCAGGAGCATGTCCGCCATCCGGTGCTTCAGTGCCTGGAAGGAACCGATGGGCCGGCCGAACTGTACGCGCTGCTTGGAGTACTCCACGCTCATGTCCAGGCCGCGCTGGGCGGTACCGACCTGCAGGCAGCTCACGGCAACCACGGCGATGTCGCGGATCTTTTCCAGCGCTGCTGCGGCGTCCGGCAAGAGCGCACGCGCCGGAACTCCGGAGAACGTCATAGTGGTGAAGTTCAGCGTGGTGTCCACCGCCGGTGTGTTGACCCGCTGGACCGAACCGGCGTCGAGCACCTCGAACAGTCCGACGCCGTCCGGCGTCACCGCCACCGCGATGAGGGTATCGGCACTGCCGCCGTCGAGTATGAGGGTTGCCGTTCCGGTGAGCGTCCACTGTTCTGCGGCGGCGTCACCGCCGGGGTTTCCGGCGGCGCCTGCGGCCGATGCGGTGATGCCCGAACCGGAGGTGCTCCAGGTGCCGCGGCCGTCCGCCCAGGCCAGCGCGGCGATCCTGCTGCCTTCGGCGATTCCGGGCAGGAGCCGCTGCTTGGCCTCTTCGTTGCCGGACTCAAGGATCGCGGAGGCGGCCAGCACGGCGGAGGCCAGCAGCGGGCTGGGCGCCAAATAGTACCCGAGGGCCTCCAGGGCGAGGCCGGTTTCAAACCAGCTCACTCCCGCTCCGCCGTACTCTTCGGGAATTGCCAGTGAAGCGACCCCCACCTCTTCAGTCAGGACCCGCCAGAGCCCGGGGTCGAATCCGGGTTCAGAGTCCGCAGCGCTGCGGACAGCAGCGGAGGTCGCATGGCGGCTGAGCACCGCACGCAGTGTCTTTACGAGGTCGTTCTGTTCGTCAGTCAGCGAGAAGTCCATGGTGTCCTCAGTGGTTCTGTGAGCCGGCGGGGGAGAGCAGCAGTGACGCGATCCGGGTGTAGTGATGGCGCGGGGTTCCCCATACGCCCAAGAGGGCACGGACGCGCGTGATCCACAGGCCCAGGTCGTGCTCTTCGGTGTATCCGATGGCCCCGTGGACCTGCAGGGCGACCCGGGCGGCGAGGTCTGCTGCTTCACCCGTGGAAACCTTGGCGGCCGAGACGCTGCGGGCGCCGTCGGGGCCGCCGAGGTCAAGCGCCGCCCCGTAGATCAGCGGGCGCGCGAAGGTCAGTGCAATCCGCACGTCGGCGAGCTGATGTTTGAGCGCCTGGTATTCGCCGATCGCCCGGCCAAACTGTTCGCGAATTTTTGCATAGGAAACCGCCTCCGCCAGCAACCGCTCACCGGCGCCGAGGAGCATCGCCGAGCAGGCGAGCGTGGCCCGGTCGACAGCCAGAGATACCGCAACGGGGTCCAGGGCGGCTGCCTCGCCGACGGCGGTCAGCTCGCTGAGCGTGCGCGTCCTGTCGATTGATGCGGTGCCGGGTCCGGCCGACGCCGCGGAGAGGGACGCCGTGTCGACGACAAAATGGTGGCTGCTTGCAGCGGCGTCGAGGGCGTAGGGAACCAGCCCGGGGACCGCGGCAGTGGCGATGATCGAGCCGTCAACAATGCCGCTGCGCACGTCATCATCCACGAGGTCGGGCAGCAGCGCCGCGGACTCGATGAACGGGCCCGGAACAGCGTGGTAGCCCAGCCGTTCGAAGGCAACAGCGAGGTCGACGGCGGTGCCGCCCATTCCGCCGTTCTCCTCGGACACGCACAACCCCAGCAGGCCGAGCTCGGCCAGCTGCGC
The DNA here is from genome assembly GCF_054792395.1 of Arthrobacter sp. Z1-15. Taxonomy (NCBI): domain Bacteria; kingdom Bacillati; phylum Actinomycetota; class Actinomycetes; order Micrococcales; family Micrococcaceae; genus Arthrobacter; species Arthrobacter sp. Z1-15. Next base: position 1,913,207 of record NZ_CP096454.1, read on the forward strand.
CCACAGGGCCCGGCCGGATGCTGTGTCACCTGCCCCCCAGGTCCGTGCGGGCTTTGTTCCGCCGGCGCTTTCGATAATCTCGTCAACGGCTTCCGCCAGCGCCTGCTGTTCTTCGGTCAAGACAAACTTCATGACACTCTCCTGCCGTCGCCGCCGCGGGGGAGGCCGAGTAGACGTTCTGCAATGATGTTGCGCTGGATCTCGTTGGTGCCGGCGTAAATGGGCCCGGCAATCGAGAAGAGATAGTCGTCAGCCCAGCGTCCGCCGGCAATCCCGGCGGCGCCGCGCAGTTCAGCCGCAGGCCCCAGGAGCGACAGCGCCGTCTCATGAAGGGCAATGTCGAGCTCGGACCAAAAGACCTTGTTCACGCTGCCTTCGGCGCCGATGTCCCCGCCCTCCTGGAGCGTGCTGACGGTACCCCAGGTGTAGAGCCGGTAGGCCTCGGACTTGATCCAGGCGTCAACGACGGCGTCCTGCGCGAAGGGGTCTTCGTGCTGTCTCACGTTCCACAGGTCGATGAGGCGGTCGGTGGCCGCGCAGAAACGGCCCGGGGCGCGCAGCGAGAGTCCGCGCTCATTGCCGGCGGTGCTCATGGCCACCCGCCATCCGTCCCCCGGAGCTCCGAGAACGTCTTCATCCGGAACAAACACGTCTTCAAAGAACAGTTCGGCGAAACCCGTTGACCCGTCAAGCTGTGCGATGGGACGCACAGTGAGTCCCGGGGCATCCATCGGGAAGAGGAAATAGGTCAGGCCCCGGTGCCGGTCCGCAGCGGGGTCGCTGCGGAAAAGCCCGAAGCCCCGGTCAGCCCACACTGCGCGCGAGCTCCAGGTCTTCTGGCCGCTGAGCAGCCAACCGCCCCGTGCCTCGTCGCGGCGTGCAGTGCTGCGGATGGCCGCCAGATCGCTGCCCGCGCCGGGCTCGGACCAGGCCTGGGCCCAGATCAGCGAACCGTCGGTCATGGGGCGAAGGTAGCGCGAGCGCTGGTCATCCGTGCCGTGTTCAAACAGGATCGGGGCCAGCAGCGAGATGCCGTTCTGGGCCACCCGCGTGGGGGCTCCGGAGCGGTAGTACTCCTCCTCGAAGATGACCCACTCCACGAGTCCTGCATTGCGGCCGCCGAACTCCTCGGGCCAGGCCACTGCCGACCAGCGGCCTTCGGCCAGGGTTGCCTCCCACTTCCGGTGGGCGGCAAAGCCCTCGGCCGTATCCATGGACGGCAGGGGCTGCGCAGGTACGTGTTCCTTGAGCCAGGCGCGCGCCTGCGCAGCAAAGGCCTGCTGCTCGTCGCTGAGATCGAGGTTCACTTGGTCACCGCCGCGTCGCGCATGCTCCTGGCTCCCATTCCGGCCAGCGAGTCGGCACCAACCTCAGCATTGTGTGCATGTGCCGCATGGTGCAGCCCGAAGACGGAGTCCATGCCGGCGCGGAGTCCCTGCAGGTCTTCGGACTGGTTAACTGCCTTCTTGGCAAGGGCGAGCCCCAGCCGGGGCATGGCGCTGATGCGTTCGGCCATGGCCATGACCGTGTCCTCCAGGTCCTCCCGGGGCACCACATGGTTCACCATTCCCAGGTCGCGGGCACGCTGGGCCGTGAAGCGGTCACCGGTAAACAGGAACTCCTTGGCGGCCCGGGGGTTCATGACCCAGGGATGGGCAAAGTACTCCACGCCCGGGATGCCCATCCGGACCACGGGGTCGGAGAAGAAGGCGTCCTCGCTGGCCACGATGAAGTCACACGACCAGGCCAGCATCAGCCCGCCGGCGATGCAGGCGCCCTGCACCATGGCGATCATGGGCTTGGGGATCTCCCGCCAGCGCCGGCACATGCCGAGGTAGACCTCGGACTCCCTCGCGAAACGGGAGTCGACACCCGCGGCGCCCACGTGGTCCCACCACATCACTGCCTTGCGCTCAAAGCTCTGGTCGATGTCGCGGCCCGGGGTGCCGATGTCATGCCCGGCCGAGAAATGCTTTCCGTTGCCCGCGAGCACAATGACCTTCACGACGTCGTCCTCAACGGCGGCGGTGAAGGCTGCGTCCAGGGCATACGTGACCTTCGAGTTTTGCGCATTGCGGTATTCGGGCCGGTTCAGACGGACGACGGCCACGGATCCGCGCACCTCGTACGTTACAACCTCGCCGGAATCGTCATTCTTCATGGTGGCTCCTCTCTGAGACACTCACCGCTGTGATGTAGTTCACCAAACAAGTGCTTGGTTTGCTAGCATAGGCGAAGCTCGACTTTATGACCAATGGCGGTGGGCGATGAAAGGTGTTTCGTGGACCTGAACTATTCAGCGGAAGACGACGAGTTTCGTCGGGAAATCCGGGACTGGCTGGAATCCAATCTTGTGGGCAGGTTTGCGAACCTTAAAGGCCTGGGCGGCTCCGGCCGGGAACACGAGGCCTTTGAGGAACGCCTCGAGTGGAACCGCCACCTCGCGGAGCACGGCTGGAGCTGCGTCAGCTGGCCCAGGGAACACGGCGGGCGGGGCCTGAGCCTGCTCCAGCAGGTGATTTTTCACGAGGAGTACGCCAGGGCTGATGCTCCGGCCCGGGTGAACCACTTTGGTGAAGAGCTGCTCGGACCCACACTGATCGCCTTCGGCACCCCGGAGCAGCAGGCGCGCTTCCTTCCCCGCATCGTGGCGGTCGAGGAACTGTGGTGCCAGGGCTACTCGGAACCCGGGGCCGGCTCGGACCTGGCCGCCGTATCCACCAAGGCCAGGTTGGACAACGGCCAGTGGGTCATCGACGGACAAAAGGTCTGGACCTCGCTGGCACACCACGCGGACTGGTGTTTTGTCATTGCACGCACCGGTTCCGGGCCGCGCAAGCATGACGGTCTGTCGTACCTGCTGGTGCCCATGAATCAGCCGGGCGTCGAGATCCGGCCCATCCTGCAGCTGACGGGCACCTCTGAGTTTAATGAAGTGTTCTTCGACAGTGCCGTCACGGCGGAGGACCTGGTGGTTGGTGCACCGGGAGCCGGCTGGTCGGTGGCGATGGGAACCCTCGGCTTTGAGCGGGGCGTCTCCACCCTGGCCCAGCAGATCGCGTTCCAGCGCGAGCTCGGCGCCGTCGTCGACCTGGCCCGCAGCAACGGCACCATCAACGATCCAATCATCCAGGACAAGCTGGTGTCGGCCCACATGGGGCTGGAGATGCTCCGGCTCCACGGCCTGCGCACGCTCAGCGGCGAGCAGGGCATCGAAGCCTCCATCACCAAGCTGCTCTGGGCTCCCTGGCACCGCTCGCTGGGCGAACTGGCCATGGCCGTGGCCGGACCGGCCGGGCTCACCGTCTCCGAGGCGCCGTACGAGCTTGACGCCCTGCAGACCCTCTTCCTGTTCAGCCGCGCGGACACGCTGTACGGCGGCTCGGACGAAATCCAACGCAATGTCATCGCCGAGCGTGTGCTCGGCCTGCCCAAGGAGGCACGCGCGTGATCGAAGCACGCTCTGCACAGCCCGTTCCCGCCTACGTTCCCGCCCACGGACTGCTCACGGGACGGCGCGTTGTTGTGACCGCGGCCGCCGGTGCCGGCATCGGTGCTGCGGCAGCACGGCGCTGCCTGGAGGAAGGCGCGACCCTGGTGGTCCTCGGTGACACCCACGCCGGACGGCTGGAAACTTCCGCCGCGGAACTCGGCGCGGAATTTGGGGCCGAGCGGGTCCGCTGGGCGGTCTGCGACGTCACCGTCGAGGAGCAGATCGAAGCGCTTCTCGACGTTGCCGAGGAAGCGGGCGGCGTCGACGTCATGATCAACAATGCGGGCTTGGGCGGAACCGTCTCCATCCTGGAGATGACCGATGAGCAGTGGTCCAAAGTCCTTGACGTGACGCTCACCGGAACCTTCCGCAGCGTGCGCGGCGCTGCACGGCGCATGGTCCGCAACGAGACAAAAGGCGTCATCATCAATAACGCCTCGGTCATTGGCTGGCGCGCCCAGGAGGGGCAGGCACACTATGCCGCCGCGAAGGCAGGAGTCATGGCGCTGACGCGTTCAACGGCGCTCGACGTCGCTCCGTACGGAATCAGGGTCAACGCCGTGTCACCGAGCCTGGCCATGCACCCGTTCCTGGCCAAGGTCACCTCGGACGAACTGCTTGAGCAGCTCACCTCGCGGGAGGCCTTCGGCCGCGCCGCCGAACCCTGGGAAATCGCCAACGTCATGGTGTTTCTCGCCAGCGGCTACTCGTCCTATATGACGGGCGAAGTCGTGTCAGTAAGCAGCCAGCAGGCCTGAGAGGACAGCCATGACCACCGCATACATTGTCGACGCCGTACGCACTCCCGGAGGGCGCCGGGGCGGTTCGCTTGCCGGCATCCACTCGGCAGACCTCGGCGCACACGTGATTTCCGCGCTCGTCGAGCGCACCGGGATTGACCCAGGGGCCGTGGATGACGTCATCTTCGGCTGCACCGACACGCTCGGTTCCCAGGCGGGGGACATCGCCCGGACCGCCTGGCTGGTTGCCGGGATGCCGGACCACGTTCCGGGCGTGACGATAGACCGGCAGTGCGGATCGAGCCAGCAGGCCGTGCACTTTGCCGCCCAGGGCGTGATGTCCGGAACGGCCGACCTCATTGTGGCCGGCGGCGTCCAGAACATGTCGGCGATTCCGATTTCGGCAGCCATGACGCTCGGGGAGCAGTACGGATTTACCACCCCCTTTGCCCAGTCCCCGGGCTGGCTGGCCCGCTACGGGGACCAGGAGGTTTCACAGTTCCGCTCGGCCGAAATGATTGCGGAAAAGTGGAACATTTCGCGCGGCGACATGGAGGAGTTTGCTCTGGAGAGCCACCGCAGGGCGATTCTGGCCACCGATGAAGGACGATTTGCGGGGGAGATCGTGCCGATCGCCGGATTGAGCCGGGATGAAGGGCCCCGGCGGGGTACGTCACTGGAAAAGATGGCTTCACTTCAGCCGCTCACGGAGGGCGGCCGCATAACTGCAGCTATGGCCTCACAGATCACCGACGCTTCCAGCGCGCTCCTGATTGCCTCGGAAAGTGCCCTGGCCACGCACTCCCTGACACCGCGTGCGCGCATCCACCACATTTCCGTCCGTGCCGATGATCCGGTCTGGATGCTCACCGGACCGATCCGCGCCACCGGATATGCACTCGAACGCGCAGGAATGACCGTGGACGACATCGACCTCTTCGAGTGCAACGAGGCCTTCGCCTCCGTAGTGCTCGCCTGGGCGCAGGAATTGGGTGTTGATCGGGAGAAAATCAACGTCAACGGAGGAGGAATTGCCCTGGGCCATCCGATCGGTGCGACCGGAACCCGCATCATGGCAACCCTGCTGAACGAACTCGAACGCAGCGGCGGACGGTACGGGCTGCAGGTGATGTGCGAGGGCGGCGGCCAGGCCAACGTCACCATCATCGAGCGCCTCTGACGCACCCGGCCCCGGGTACGGGAACGTGCCGGCCCCGGGAGCCCAAAAGGCGGCACGCGTCTCCGGACGCGTGCCGCCTTTTGGGTGTTGAGGCTAGCGGGCGGGTTGGGTCGTACTGCCGCACGCCTCCCCGGCAGCCCTCAGCCGCAGGACCGCCTCGTCGATGATGCGGTCAACCAGCACTTCACAGGACGGCAGCTCATTGATCACGCCAACCACCTGGCCGGCAGCCAGCATGCCCGCAGAGGTGTCGCCGTCAACGAGGCCTGCCTTCAGGAGCATGGGCGTGTTGGCGGCCAGCATCATCTGGCTCCAGCTCCTGCCCGTGCTGCGCTTCATCGACAGGCCGTCCCGTGCCATCTCCAGCCAGGACTGCCCGGAGAGTTCCTTGAACTGCAGGGACCGGCGCAGGGTCGGCAGCAGCTGCCGCAGCCGCCCCGCTTCCTCGAGGGAATTCACAAATTCGGTGCGGAGCAGCCGGTGCGGCATGCCGTCCGCTTTGGTGGTCACCACGGTGCCGTCCAAACCGAAGGAAAGGTAACGCTGCTTGATGTCTTCGGGCACCGAGCTGTCGGAGGTGAGCAGGAACCTGGTGCCCATGCCGATACCGACGGCGCCGTAGGCCAGCGCAGCAGCCAGGCCGCGGCCGTCAAAAAAGCCTCCTGCCGCTATGACGGGAATGTCGACGGCATCGACGACGGTCGGCAGCAGCAGCGTCGTGGGGATGGCACCCGTGTGCCCGCCGCCTTCCCCGCCCTGGATCATGACCGCGTCCGCACCCCAGGCTGCGACCTTTTCAGCGTGCCGGGCGGCGCCAACCGAAGGAATCACGACGACGCCGTGTTCCTTGAGCTTGTCGATGAGCTCACGCTTCGGCGCCAGCGCAAAGGAGGCAACCTTGACCCCGTGTTTGATCAGCAGCTTGGCCCGCGCAGGCGCATCGGCGGCATCGGCGCGGAGATTGACGCCGAAGGGCTTTTCCGTGCGGCTCTTGACCGCGACGATGGCGTTTTCGAGCTGGGGGAGCGTCATCGTCGCTGACGCCAGGATTCCCAGCGCTCCTGCCTCCGCCGTGGCGCTCACGAGCCTGGGTCCGGCCACCCACCCCATGCCCGTCTGGACAATGGGATGGTCGACGCCGGTAAGCGTGGTCAGAGGGGTGGAGATGCGGTTGGCGGTACTCATGCTGGGACCTCGTGTTCTCTGAGCGTACGGGGGTCGAGCACCTCCCGGATGAGCTGCAGTTCGCGCTCGTCCGGCAGGCGGGTGGTGCGGATGGGAGCGGTCAGATGAAGCGGGAAGCCGGTTGCGTCCCGGACTTCGTCGAGCGCAACTCCGGGGTGCAGCGATACCAGCGCCATGCTGGAATCCGGACCGCTGAAATTGAAGACTCCCAGGTTGGTCACCACCCGGTGCAGGCGGTGGAAGGGGAAGGCTCCGGGTCCGGCGGCGCGGACCCGGTCCCGGCCGACGCCGCTCACGAAGTCCACCTTGGCGACAAAGGTGCGCCGGGTGTGGCGCGGGATCCAGTAACTCGTCATGTGGTTGACGGTATTGGTGGCGGCGGCTCGGGTGCCCAGCAGCTGCCGGGCGGGCCGGGCATGGTCGCCAATGGCTGAGAGGTTCTGGTTGCCGAAGCGGTCGATCTGGGCTCCGCCCATGACGACGTGGCGGCGTCCGGAGGCAATCAGTTCGAACAGCTCTCGGTACGGGAGGTACCCGGCGGAGACGGTGCTTGGCCGGTCCACCGCCGGCACGTCGCCGAGAATCGTTGACTCGCCGTCGCTGATCATCAGATCCGGGGCATGGGTCAGCAGTGCCAGGCGAACTCCGATGGCGGGCACCAGCCCCGCGGGGCTAGCCAGTATCTCGCGCTGGCCGCGGAACAGGTCGCTGCACGCAGTGACAGCGACTTCTGCGCGCGTAATTCCGTTCACTGCACCCACCGCACTCATTGCACTCACTGCACACCTGCCGGGGTCGCCCGGTAGGCGCCGTCGTCCACGTCCAGATAGCGCGCACGGAAGCTTCTCCACGCATCGGGCGAAGCTGCCGCCTTCGCATATTCGCGCTGGAATTCCTCGTCCCGGCCGTAGTCCGGCAGGCAGGACGTGAAGTGGGCACCCAGCGGAGACTCCACCACATGATCGACCATGGTTCGGTTCAACAGCAGGGTGGAGGGGTGGGCATTGCGGGTGAGCTCGGCCGTGGGAACGATGTGCTCGGCACTGAGAATGGTCGTGGCCGCAGCTCGGGCAAACAGATCGTCGAAATACGGATCGGGGCCCAGACACTGGGCATTGCCCAGCTCGTCCGCACGGTTCAGGTGCACCAGGGCCAGATCGAGGGGGATCGCCGGCATCGCGACGAGCACTTCGCCGTCGTCGTAGGGTGAGGTGATAGTGCGGATGGCGGGATTTGCCGCAAGCGTGTCCGCGCCCAGGCCGGAGCGGGTCGCTTCGAAAGGCAGGCGCCGTCCAGCCGCACGGAGGCCGGAGACCAGCATGGATTCGTCGAGCTCCGTGACGTCGACCGCCCCGGATTGGCGGGCCGCGGCAAAGTGCGGTTCGACCGAGATCGAATCCAGGGTCACGAACCCGTACACCACCCGCTTCACCTGCCCGGTGGCACAGAGGACGCCGACGTCGGGACCGCCGAAACTCACCACTGTCAGGTCGCGAACGCCCGAGCGCACGAGCGCCCGCACCAGGGCCATGGGCTTGCGCCGGGATCCCCAGCCGCCAATACCGATAGTCATTCCATCGGTGAACTGATCGATGACCGCATGGGCATCGAGGACCTTGCCGGTCATTTGGCCGAGGAAGGTCCGGCGGCGACAAATTCGTCACGCAGATCGTCGGCGACACCGCCCAGGTTGAGTTCAAAGGTGAAGCCCTGTTCGAAGCGGTAACTCTTCACGACGTCGACGGGGTCAATGCCGTTCAGGGCTTCCTTGGCAGCGCGGACGACGCGGGTGTCCTTGGCCGCGATCTCATCCGCAAGCGCGAAGGCCGCCTCGTCGAGCCGGCCGACGGGGACAACCTCGGCCACGCTTCCCAGCTCGGCCAGGCGCTGCGCGGTAATCGTCCGGCTGGTGTAGTACAGGGTGCGCAGCAGGTGTGCCGGCACCAGGCGGGAGAGGTGGGTTGCTGCACCCAGCGCTCCGCGGTCCACCTCCGGGACGCCAAAGTACGCGTCCTCGCTCGCCACAATAATGTCCGCGCTTCCCGCCAGCCCGACTCCGCCGCCCAGGCAGAAACCGTTCACGGCGGCAATGACAGGCACCGGGCATTCGTAGATCGATTTAAACGCGAGATAGCAGCCGCGGTTGGCGCCGAGAATGGCGCTGAAACCGTCGGTTGCCTGCATTTCCTTAATATCGACGCCTGCATTGAAGCCGCGCCCCTCCGCCCGCAGGACGACAACGCGGGTGTCCGGGTCCTGTCCGGCCTCGTTCAGGGCGTCGCTGATGGCGAACCAGCCTGCAACCGGCAGTGCATTGACCGACGGATAGTCCATAGTTACCGCACGCACGCCGTCGTGGTGCATCTTCGATGTAATTGCCATAATGTGACCCTACCTAACGTTTGCTTGATACCCTAGCATTTGCTTGGTAGACGGTACACTGCAGAACATTGCAGTCAACTCAAAGGAGAGAAACGACATGACCGGCATCTGTGAAGGACGAGTCGCCATCGTGACCGGGGCAGGTCGCGGACTGGGGCGCGAACACGCGCTTGAGCTGGCGCGGCAGGGTGCAAAGGTGGTTGTCAATGATCTCGGAACCACACTCAACGGCGTGGCCGAGGCCTCGGGTCCCGCCCATGACGTCGTGGAGCTGATCCGTGCAGAGGGCGGAGAAGCAGTGGCCAACGGAGCGGACGTGGCCGACTTTGAACAGGCTGCCGGGCTTGTCCGGCAGGCCATCGACACCTTCGGCCGACTCGATGTCCTGGTGAATAATGCCGGTTTCGTCCGGGACCGCATGCTGGTGAACACCTCGGAAGAGGAGTGGGATGCAGTGATCCGGGTACATCTCAAGGGGCACTTCGCGCCGCTCCGTCATGCCAGCGAGTACTGGCGCTCCGAGGCCAAGGCCGGCCGCACACACGACGCCCGCGTCATCAACACCTCCTCGGGCGCCGGCCTGCAGGGCAGCGTCGGCCAGGCGACCTACTCGGCGGCCAAGGCAGGCATCGCCGCACTGACCCTGGTCGCAGCCCAGGAACTGGGCCGTTACGGCGTGACGGCTAATGCCATTGCTCCCTCTGCCCGCACCCGCATGACAGAGGGGGCATTTGCCGCCGCAATGGCTGTTCCCGAGAGCGGCTTCGATGCCATGGATCCGGCCAATGTTTCGCCCATCGTTGCCTGGCTCGCCAGCGGCTCCTCCGCTGCAGTGACCGGCCGCGTGATCGAGATTGAAGGCGGGCGCATCTGCATAGAGGAGGGCTGGAACCACGGTCCGGCCGAAGATGCCGGCAGGCGCTGGGAGGCTGCTGCAGCGGGAGAAGCAATTCAGCAGCTGCTCGCCAAGGCTGCTGCTCCTGAGCCGGTGTACGGCATATGAGCCGGACACTGACGGGGGCCGCCGGGGGAACCGGAATGGAGGACACCGGTGCAGACCGAACCGGGATGGAGGGCGCAGGAGCCTGGGCCGGCCGGGCTCTGGGGGAGCGCACCGTCGGCTACAGCGAGACGGATGCCATCCTTTATGCCCTGGCCATCGGTGCTCCGGCAAACAACCTGGACCTCGTCTTCGAAGACCGGCTGCGCGTACTTCCTTCCTTTGGTCTGACACTGGCACAGTGGGCCCCCGACGTCCTTGCGGAACAGGGCGCCTTCGATAACCGGGCCGTGCACGGATCCCAGGAGCTGACGGTCCTGAAGCCGCTGCCGCGTGCCGGAGAGATCCGCCTGAGTGCCCGCGTTGGAGAGGTCTGGGACAAGGGCGCTGCCGCGGTGTTCAACGTCATTGTCGAGTGTGAGTATTTCATTGCGACGTGGAGCCTTTTCGCCCCCGGCTACGGCGGCTTCGGCGGCAGCCGCGGTCCGTCCCGGCCGGTGCCGGAGAGCGGGCAGCCTGACGGCACCGTCAGCGTCCAGACGCTGCAAAACCAGGCCGTCCTGTACCGCCTGCTTGGCGACCGGCACCACATACATGTGGACCCGGAGGCAGCCCGCCGCATCGGGCAGGACCGGCCCATTCTGCACGGACTGGCTTCGCTGACTTCCGCCACTCTGCCGCTGGCAGACCTGGCCGGCGCGCATCCTGCGGACCTGGTGCAGCTTGAGGGCCGCTTCGCCGGCGTCGTGTTTCCCGGAGACCTGATCTCCGTGCGGGCCTGGCAAGGCGGGCGCTTCGACGCCACCGTGGCGGGCCGGCCCGTGATCACCGAGGGGCTGGCGGTATTCCAATGACCGTCCGTACTTCAATGAACCCGGTATTTCACCGAACATCCGGTCAGGACGGAGCAGCGGCATTCCGGTTCCCGGAGCCCGATCGGCACGGGGGTTATGAGATGAATCACAACGAATCGGCCGGTCTGCGATACGATCGCGGCGAGGTCCGCCGAGCCGTGACCGAGGTCGTGAAGACCATCACCACAGAGTCTTTGACGACAACAAGAGAGGGCAGAAGATGAAAATCGTTGTATTGATGAAAGAGGTCCCGGATACCTGGGGCGACCGCACGCTGGATTTGGAAACCGGTCTGTTGAACCGGGCCGGAACTGATCTCGTGCTCGACGAGATTACCGAACGTGCCCTCGAGGTAGCGCTGACGCACCGTGACAGCCACTCGGATACCGAGGTTGTCCTGCTCGCCGTCGGCCCCTCCACCGTGCCGAACAGCCTGCGGAAGGGCCTGGCCATGGGTGCGGACCGCGCAGTACACGTCGAAGATGACGCACTGCTTGGCGCTGACATGACGCTGACGGCCGAAGTCCTCGCCGCGGCCCTTCGTTCCATCGGTTTTGACCTCGTCATAGCCGGCAATCTGTCCACAGACGGGGGAGGCGGAGTCCTTCCTTCCATGCTCGCCGAATTGCTGGGTGTTGCCGGAGCAAGTTCGCTGAGCACCGTCGAGATCACGGACTCCGCAGTCTCGGGACGCCGCAACACCGAGTCGGGAGCCTACGAGTTGAGCGCGGCCCTGCCTGCCGTCATCTCGATTACCGAAGCCCTTCCCGATGCGCGCTTCTCGAACTTCAAGGGCATCATGGCGGCCAAGAAAAAGCCGTTCGAAACCCTGTCCTTGGCGGACCTCGGCATTACCGTTGACGAGTCGACCGGCCGGTCCATTGTGATCGCAGTTGCACAGCGCCCGGCTCGCACCGCGGGCATCCGCATTGAGGACGACGGCGACGCCGGCCAGCAGATCGCCGACTTCCTCATCCAGAACCAACTCATTAAAGGACGTTCATAATGACCGCCTACCCTTCGAACCCCATTCTCGTGCTCGTCGATGTTTCGCCGTCGGGCCAGCTTCGCTCCAGCGCTGCAGAAGTAATCGGCGCGGCTTCTGCGGTGGGTACGCCCGTGGCCCTCGCCGTTGCCGCTCCGGGTCACGTGGACCGGCTCAGTGCTGAGCTGGCAGCGCTCGGAGCAGGCTTTGTCATGGTCAGTGAATCGGACGAGCTGGCTGAGTTGTCGGTTTCACCGGTCGTGGACGCCCTCGGTGCAGCCGCCGCAGCGCTTTCGCCCGAAGCAGTGCTCGTCTCGAACTCCGTCCAGGGCAGGGACGCCGCCGGGCGTTTTGCGGCCCGCTCCGGCTCACCGATCGCTGCAGACGCCGTAGGTGTTTCCCGTGATGAAGAGGGCATTGTGGCCCATCACTCGGTGTACGGCGGTGCATACAACGTGGAATCCGCCGCGTCCACCGGCACACTTGTCATCACGCTGCGCCAGGGCTCCTCGAGTATCCGGGCCGAGGCGCAGAACGGCGGCTTCGAGCTGCTGGCAGTTGCTCCGTCCGGTACGCCCGACGCACAGATCACCCATTACGAGGAGACGGTCGCGGCCTCGCTGCGGCCTGAACTGCGCGGCGCCGAGGTAGTCGTTGCCGGCGGGCGCGGCGTGGGGTCGGGCGAAAACTTCGTCCTCGTGGAGAATCTCGCTGACGCGCTCGGCGGAGCAATCGGAGCATCCCGTGCAGCAGTGGACGCCGGATATGTGCCGCAGGCGATGCAGGTCGGCCAGACCGGCGTGACCGTTGCTCCGCAGCTCTACATTGCGCTCGGCATTTCCGGTGCCATCCAGCACCGCGCCGGCATGCAGACCGCCAAGACCATCATTGCAATCAACAAGGACGCCGATGCGCCCATCTTTGAAATTGCGGACTTCGGCGTCGTAGGCGACCTCTTCACCGTAGTGCCCCAGCTGGTCAGCGCGATCGAAGCGAAGCGGGGGTAGTTCCATGGTGAGAAAGGGGCTGCCCCGGGTCCCCGGCGGCGCCGGTGATGTCGGTACCCCGGACGCGGGTGCCGCAGACCAGACAAGGGAAGTGAGACAGGACGCCCAGGCAGCGACCGCACCGCCGGCTGCCGCTCCTACCGCTCCTGCGGCGCCTGCCGGCCGGCGTCAGGGGCTTCCCCGGCCAACCTCCGGCGGCGCCGTTCCGCCTGCTGCCCCAGCTGCACAGGCTCCTGCTCCGGGGTCCGGTGCTGCTTCAGCGCCGGTTGCTTCAGCGCCGGCTGCAGCAGCACCGGCCGGCCGGCGTCGCGGTCTGCCGCGCCCGTCCGCAGACGGCAGTACCGCGCCGGCTCCTGCTTCGGAGTCCGCTGCTGCACCTGCCGCGTCCGCAGGACGGCGCCAGGGGATGCCGCGGCCGGCGGCCGGCGGCGGGGCTCCTGCCGCTCCCGAAGCTGCTGCCTCCCCGCGAGCAGCTGCTTCCCCACAAGCGGCCGCCGTATCGGTTCCGGCGTCCGGCGTCCGGAGCCCGTCTCAGACCGGACGGACTGCACCGCTGAAAACTGCAGCAAAACCCGCAGGGAAGCCGGCTGGAACGGCACCAGGTGCCGGTCCCGGCCGCAGCCGCCTGGTGCGGGCCGGAATGGTGGCAGCCGTGCTTCTCGCGCTCATGGCGGTTGTCGTGCTGGCGGCACGGTGGCTGGTCACGCTTGAATCAGTGCAGGCCTTTATCAGCGAGTATCCGGGCGAGAGCCATCTGCCGGAAGGCGCCCCTGTGGGTCTGCCCGGCTGGCTCGGCTGGCAGCACTTCTTCAACGCGTTCTTCATGGTGCTCATCATTCGCTCGGGCTGGCAGGTCCGCACGCAGCGAAAGCCTCCGGCGTCCTGGACGCCGCGCTGGGGCAAAAATCCCAAGAAGATCAGCATCACCCTGTGGCTGCATCAATCGCTGGACCTGCTGTGGCTGGTCAACGGTGCGCTCTTTGTCGTCCTGCTCGCGTTCACGGGCCAGTGGATGCGGGTTGTCCCCACCAGCTGGGATGTTTTCCCGAATGCCCTGTCCGCTGCCCTGCAGTACGCGTCACTGGACTGGCCCACGGAGAACGGGTGGGTCAACTACAACAGCCTGCAGGTGCTCGCCTACTTCGTGACGATCTTCGTCGCGGCTCCGCTCGCGGCTGCAAGCGGGTTCCGGATGTCGGACCTGTGGCCCTCAAAGGCCAAACGGCTCAGTGCCGCCTATCCCATCGAAGTGGCGCGGGCGATCCACCTGCCCGTGATGTTCTATTTTGTCGGCTTCATCATCGTGCACGTCGCCCTGGTGTTGTCCACCGGTGCGCTGCGTAACCTGAACCACATGTACGGCGGACAGGATGCAGCGAACTGGTTTGGCTTCTGGGTCTTCTTCGTCTCACTGCTCGTGATGGCCGGTGCCTGGTTTGCGGCCCGCCCGCTGATCCTGGCTCCCATCGCCTCGCTGTTCGGCAAGGTGGGGCGCTAGCAGGATTAGCAGGAGCGCCCAGTGAAAAGCACTCCGGACAGCAGCCGCTGTCCGGAGTGCTTTTGCATGTGCGGGAAGGGCGTCTGAATCCCGGAGCCCGAGGTTTCTGGGCCCGAGTTCCTAGATCCGGGTCCTTAGGCCTGCTGGCTTTCCTTCACGGCCAGGACGTCGAGGATTTCTTCCTCGCGCCATTTCTTCAGCAGACGGTGGAACGCCACCGGTCCGGGTCCGTAGGAAAAGCTGACGGGCGGCGGGTTGCCTTCCCGGTTGTAGTAGCCGGGGGTGCATTCAGCTTGGAACTGCTTGTTGTCGTTTGACGTTTCCTGGATGGTCCGGCACCACTGGGCTTCGGCCTCCGCGGTCGGTTCAATGTAATCCGCCCCGGCCTGCCGCCCCTTGGCGATGACCGCCGCAATGTGGTTGGCCTGTTCAAGCAGGATGTGCACAAAGTTCACTGAGTTCGCATTCTGCAACGGACCCAGGTGGAAGAGGTTCGGGAAGCCGTTGGTGTAGAAGCCGTGAAGAGTCCTCGGTCCCCGGCTCCAGGCCTCGAGCAGCGTGCGTCCGCCGCGGCCCGTGACGGGCATTGCACCGGAGGTCACGCCGGAGACGCCCACCTCGAATCCGGTCGCGAAAATGACGCAGTCCACCTCGTATTCGACGTCGCCCACCACAATGGACGTCTCGGTCATCCGGGTGATGCCGCCGAAGTCCGCCGTGTCGACCAGCGTGACGTTCGGGCGGTTGAATGCTTCCAGATAGAAGTCGCTGAAGGTGGGCCGCTTGCACATGTAGCGGTACCAGGGCTGAAGGACTTCCGCCGTTGCTGGATCGGACACCACTGCAGCAATCCGGGCCCGGATCTCGTTCATCTTGGCAAAGTCGACCAGCTCGTCAATCCGCTCCCGCTCCTCCGGCGAAACAGTCGTATCGACGGCGCCGCTGATCATCTTGCGCTGGAGCTGCGCCGTGGAGGTCCAGCCGTCTCCGACCAGGTCTTCCTCCACAGGTTCCCCGGCGAGAACAGCGAGGAAGTTGTCCATGCGTTCCTGCTGCCAGCCCGGCTGCAGGGACGCGGCCCATTCCGGGTCGGTGGGACGGTTGTCCCGAACGTCCACCGAGGAAGGGGTGCGCTGGAAGACCAGGAGCTGCTCGGCGTCGCGCGCCACCATGGGGATAACCTGGATGCCCGTGGCTCCGGTGCCAACCACGGCCACCTTTTTGTCGGCCAGCTTTGAAAGCCCGCCAAACTGGTCCCCGCCCGTGTAGCCGTAGTCCCAGCGGCTGGTATGGAAGGTGTGTCCCTTGAAGGAATCAATGCCGGGAATGCCGGGAAGCTTGGGCTGCGTCAGGGTGCCCGAGGACGTGATGACCTGCCGGGCACGCATGCGGTCCCCGCGATCCGTCTCCACGACCCACTCCAGTGCCCCTTCATCCCAAACCATGCCGGTAACCCGGGTGTGGAAGACGGCGTCGCGGTAGAGATCGAAGGTTTTCGCTATCGCGACCGCATGCTGACGGATTTCCTCGCCCGGGGCATAGCGTTCACTGGGCATGCCGCCAACCTCTTCGAGCAGCGGCAGGTAGAGGTAAGACTCAATGTCGCAGCGGATGCCGGGGTAGCGGTTCCAGTACCAGGTGCCGCCGAAATCGCCGGCTTCATCCATCATGCGGATATTCTCGATGCCGGCCTGCCGCAGCCGGGCGCCCGTGACGAGCCCGCCGAATCCGCCGCCGATGACCAGGACCTCAACGGAGTCCGTGAGCGGCTCGCGCTCAGTCCGTTCGGTATAAGGGTCAGTGGCGTAATAGCCAAAGGTTCCGGTTGCCGGCTGGTACTGGCTGGCGCCGTCGGGCCGGATCCGCCGGTCCCGCTCCGCCTTGTACTTTGCCCTCAACGCTTCAACGTCAATATCGGTGTCAAGACCACCGCCAAGACCACCGTCAAGGGTGGGTTCGCTGTGCCCGCCGGAGGTTGCGGATGCACGGTTATTGCTCATCTGTAGTTCCTTACTTCGCGCGAAAAGCGCCCCGGCGAGTCCCCCCACTTTCCGGTCACCGGGATGCCTGTGGATCCAACCATTCGAAAATAGTTAACCTCAGGCTAACTAACTCGTCTGTATGTTTCCTGATTGATGTGGGGCAACTACGGTGAGGACATGACCGATGGAGCCGATGAGCAGCAGGAACGCGACAAAATACTACGAAGCCTGGAATCGCTGGCGGATTCCTATCAGGCCACCACACTCCCGGTTCTCCTTGATTCGCTCCTGACGACGGAACTGACCATCCAGCAGTTGAAGGTATTGGCAGTGCTGGCGACAACCGAGGACGGTGCAACCGGCCGCGGGCTGGCGGACTCCTTTGGAGTTTCACTGGCCTCGATGTCCGGGCTTATCGACAGGCTTGTGGCGCAGGGTGCGGCTACCCGGTCCCAGGATGAGAGGGACGGGCGGGTACGGCGGGTCCGCGCCACTCCGCTGGGCAGGGCACTGGTCCGGCGCCTCGTGGCGGGCCGCCCGGAACTGAACGCCGAACTGCTGCGGCGGCTGCCGCTGGCAGACCTGCGGGCACTGAACCAGGGGCTTCGGGCAGTCCATGCCGAGGTCGCCCGCAAGCCGTGAAAGCCCGGATGCGGTAATAGCAGAAGAAAATGAGAAGATAAGAGAGTCCAAAGGTTTTGGACGACTCCGCCCGTGTGGGCTCATCACTGCTTTGCATCCAACGGCGATCAAAGCGGCGGCAGCCCTGCGGCCCAGGATGCGCGTATCTGCGCGCGGGCCCGGGGGAGTCGACCCCAGGGCGGACCACTGACCTCCTGGTGCCGCGGCGAAGCGCTGCAGCACCCCCGTAGTAACCCCGTACCCGACGAAAGAAACTTCATCCGTGAATAGAACAGCTGCCGCACTGAAAGCCCCCCGGGAACTCGCCAAAGGAACCATGCGCATTGTTGCGCTGGGCGGCATCGGCGAAATCGGCAGAAACATGACCGTATTCGAATTCGACGGCAAGCTGCTGATCGTTGACTGCGGTGTCCTTTTCCCCGAGGAAATCCACCCCGGCGTCAACCTGATCCTGCCTGACTTCTCCTACATCCGGGACCGCCTGCAGGACGTCGTCGGTGTTGTGCTGACCCACGGCCACGAGGACCACATTGGCGGCATTCCCTACCTGCTGCGCGAACGCGCGGACATTCCCCTGATTGGTTCCAAGCTGACGCTCGCGTTTGTTGAAGCCAAGCTCAAGGAACACCGCATCACCCCGAAGCTGATCCAGGTCAAGGAAGGCGACCGCCGGACCATGGGCGGTTTCGACCTCGAGTTCGTGGCCGTCAACCACTCCATCCCTGACAGCCTTGCCGTTGCCATCCGCACCGAGGCCGGAATGATCCTGCACACCGGTGACTTCAAGATGGACCAGTTCCCCCTGGACCGCCGCATCACCGACCTGGCCGGTTTCGCCCGCCTCGGCGCCGAAGGCGTGGACCTGTTCCTGACGGACTCCACCAACGCCGACGTTCCGGGCTTCATGGCGTCCGAAAAGGAACTTGCTCCCGCCATCGACACGGTGTTCCGCACCGCGCCGCGCCGGATCATTGTTTCCAGCTTCGCCAGCCACATCCACCGCATCCAGCAGGTCATCGACGCCGCCGACCGCTACAAGCGCAAGGTCGCCTTCGTGGGCCGGTCGATGATCCGGAACATGACCATCGCCGAGGAACTGGGCTACCTGAACATCCCCAAGGGCATCCTGGTGGACTTCAAGGCGCTCCAGCGCTCCGATGACCCCAAGGTGGTGCTGATCTGCACCGGTTCGCAGGGCGAGCCGCTGGCCGCGCTGTCCCGCATGGCCAACAAGGACCACCCGATCCGCATCCAGGAGAATGACACCGTTCTGCTGGCCAGCTCGCTGATCCCGGGCAATGAGAACGCCATCTACGGCGTCATCAACTCCCTGACCCAGCTCGGCGCCAACGTGGTCCACAAGGGCAACGCCAAGGTGCACGTCTCGGGTCACGCCAGTGCCGGTGAGCTCGCGTACTGCTACAACATCGTCAAGCCGCGCAACGTCATGCCGGTCCACGGCGAATGGCGCCACCTGAAGGCCAACGCAGCCATCGCCGTCGCCACCGGCATGGATCCCCGCGACGTCGTCATTGCAGAAGACGGCGTGACGGTTGACCTGCGCCGCGGCCGCGCCTCGATTTCGGGCAAGGTTCCCGTTGGCCTGGTGTTTGTGGACGGCGACAGCGTCGGACACACCACCGAGGACGACCTCAAGGAGCGCATGCAGCTCTCCGAGCAGGGCTCGGTGACCGTCCTGGCGCTTATCGATCCCGATACCGGCACCGTGGCTGAGCCGCCGGAGTTCTTCATCAAGGGCTTCGCCTGCACGCCGGGAGACGTCAAGAAGGCTGAAGCTGCCGTCGAGAAGGCCATCAACGATGCCGCCGGGCGCGGCCGCGGCGGACGCAACGAGGACCCGGAGGCCGTTATCGAACGCGCCACCGCCAACTGGATGCGCCGTTTCTACAACCGCACTCCGGCGATCACCGCCATTGTTGTGGATGCCTAAAGCACCCGTGCCTGCCTAAAGCAGCAGCTGGGGGCACAAGAGGAGGAGCCGGCGTCGGAAATACGACGCCGGCTCCTCCTCTTGTTGCCGGTACTACCGGGATTGTGGACGAGGTCTTCTCACCGGGTCGAGCCCGTGGTGGCCGACGGGACCGGCAAAGTGCCCGGCGGCATGGACCTGCCGGCCAGAATCTGTTCCCGCAGAATATCCGCATGCCCGCAGTGCTGGGCAAGCTCGCGGAGCATGTGAAGGTAGATCCAGCGCATCGGCAGCGGACCCCGCCTGTTACCCGTCACGACGTGGTCAAGGTCCAGCAGAGCAGACGCGGCCCGTGATTCCTCGCAGATCCGGCGATGGGCGTCCTGCACGGACTGGATGGTGTCCGCCGTGTAGAGCTGAAAGGACTCATCGGGACCCGGAGGACACCCGATGTCTTCCCGGGAGCGGCACGTGACGGCTTCGTTGAACCACACCTGCTCCACGAAGGCGGCGTGCTTGACCAGCCCCAGCAGCGTTGTTCCGGATGGAACGAGCCGTGTGCGGACCTCCGCTTCCGTGAGCCCCTCCAGACTGTCCCGAATGAATGCTCGATGCTCGTCGAGGAACAGCTGGAATTGCCTAGCCAGCGGTGCTGCGAAAGCGGAGGCATCCTGAGCTGATGAAGTGATCACGAACGAGAGACTACCGTCAGTGGAGCATCACCGTGCGAGGGCAGCCGCACTGTGATGCTTCAGCGCTTCAGCTGACGCGATGCCGGCTCTCCATCTGCTGGCCGGCCGTTCCGCCGCCCTCCGGAGCGGCCGGCCAGGAGGTCGGCTTCGCGGTCCCTGCTCCAGGTCCGGGCGAACAACCCGAGAGCGGCTTGATCCAAAAGGGTGATGCCCAGGCGATTGAGCAACTGACTGGTCTGGTACATGGTGAGATGGAGGGCGCTGCGGCTGACTTTTTCCTTGTCAGCGCGGTACAAGTAGGAGTCGATGGCTTTGGACCAGCGCCTGCGCCAGTTGGCTACTGCGGGCTCCGAGGCTGTTGCTGCCATGAGCCGGTGTGCAGGCGGTACCCGGGGTGCCAGCTGACCTGTCAGAAGGTCGCGCCGGCGTGCTGCTTCGCTGCCCAGGGACGCGGTGCAGCTGCGCAGATGCGCGTCCCAGTAAAAGTCCCAGGAGACGGCCCGACGGTCGGGCCAGGTGGAAGACCGTGGTCCGCGCATCATCGCATGGCAGGAATCATGCAGAAGTAAGGCTGCAAGGGGGGACCGGCTGTTTGCCCCGGGGAATCGGGCAACCGCCCACACGGCGAGGTCAGAGCCCAGTTCGGAGACCTCAGCTGCGAGGGCGATACCCTCCAGCCCGCCAAATTTAGCCAGGGCCGCTTCAACGTAGGCTGGAACCGGTTCCGTATTCCAGCGCGTGGGCGCAGGATCGGACCCGCTGATGCTGATTTCCACTTCGCCCAGATGGGGGGCAGAGAGCTGCACCAGTGCCAGTGCAAAAGACTGCAGCCGTTCAAAAACGCCCGGCGACGCGAGGACCCGGACCTGAACGGAGGGATTGGTTGGGGCGAGGTGACGGCTGTACGTCCACCGTTCCGCCCCCCATATTCTGGCCTGCGCCGCAAAGGGTGTCACAATGTGACCAATAACCGCGTCAGTAAAGTCCTTCCTTGTAGGTTGAATTGTCAGTGTCCACCACACGACGTCGTTATTTAGCGGATTTGCTGCACCAGCCGTACTCACTTGGCTCATTCTTCCCCCAGAAACATGTCAGTGCACCGGCCGTGCGAATGGGGGCCGGGTTCCCAAAGCAGTTATGATTCCACCTAACCAACCGGCCCGGTTGATTCAGGACAGCAATTCCTCACAGATTGTGGATGAACTTGCTAAATATGCTTGCCTATGCCCATCGGGTGACGCCGTCGGGGAGTACAGCCGGCTATCCGGCAGGTGCCCCATGAGCGGCGCCATAGCCGGGAAGGTTGCCGAATGCCTCCGCCACGAACTCCGCAGCTACTTTGGCGGCGTTGCGTTCCAGGTAACCCCGGAAACGGACTACGGCACTTCCATCATTGAGGTCGCCTGGGCAGACGGTCCGCCGCTGTATGCCGCCGACGTCGTCGTGCGGCAAACGATGCGCCGGCTCAGGGAGGAAATCGGCCACGGACAGGAACTCTCCTCCTGCCGGATCTCCAAGCGGAGAACCATGAGCCCCGACGCAGAGGAGAAGATCCTCGGCCTGCTCGGTTCCGCCCTGGGGATCGGAGAATTCGACATGGACGCAATCCACCCCACTCCGCCGCTGCTTGCCCGGCCGGAAGGGCGTTTTACCGAGGGGACTATTCCCGAATTCCTGGACCTGTTATTCGAGAAGCTGTCATTTTGCCGTGAATGTCCGGCTCCGGCCTCGGGCGGGGACCTGCCCTGCCCGTGCATCATTGTGTGCCCCGACCGCTGAATTTCCGTTATGGTCCTGCCCGGGTCCGTTAGGAATCCGTAAGGAAACGTAAATACCCCCGGGGACGGGCATCTAATCGTTAAGGCGCCTTTACGCCTCCGCCGGCTGCTGTGTTGGTGGAAGAAAACGATCTGATCCCTGGGGGTCCCCTTGCTAGACGCAGTTATTGTGCTGGGCATTGCGGCGTTTTTTGCCGCCCTGTTCCTGAGCATCCGGGCGGTGGAGAAGCTGTGATCTTCTTTGACGTCCTGTCCCTGGTCCTGGCTGCTGCCGCAGCGGTTTATCTGCTGGCCGCACTGATCCGGCCGGAGCGGTTCTAATGGGTGTCTGGCCGGCTGTCGCCTCGTTCCTCCTGGTGGCACTGCTGCTCGCCGCACTCTACCGTCCACTGGGCGACTACATGGCCCGGTTCTACACCTCCACTAAGAATCTTGCGGTTGAACGCGGCTTTTACCGCCTGATCGGGGTCGACTCCGCTGCCCGGCAATCCTGGCAGTCATATCTGCGCAGTGTCCTGGCGTTTTCGGCCATTGGCATGCTGTTCCTCTACGTGCTGCAGCGCACCCAGCATCTGCTGCCGGGATCCCTCGGGCTGCCCCCTGTGCCGGAAGGCCTCGCCTTCAACACTGCGGCGTCCTTTGTAGCCAATACCAACTGGCAGTCCTATTCGCCGGAAGTGACCATGGGCTATGCGGTCCAGCTCACCGGACTTGCCGTGCAGAACTTCCTCTCCGCCGCCGTCGGCCTGGCAGTTGCCGTGGCCCTGGTCCGTGCCTTCGCTTCCCGCAAAGAAGACACCATCGGCAATTTCTGGACCGATATGACCCGCTCCGTCCTGCGCCTGCTGCTTCCCGGCGCCTTCCTCGGCGCGCTGGTGCTGCTGGCTGGAGGCGTGATCCAGAACTTCAGCGGCTTCACCGACGCAGCGACACTCAGCGGCGGCACCCAGAGCATTCCGGGCGGCCCGGTGGCCTCGCAGGAGGCCATCAAGCTCCTGGGAACCAACGGCGGCGGTTTCTTCAACGCCAACTCATCCCATCCGTTCGAGAATCCCTCGGCCTGGACCAATCTGGTCCAGATTGTGCTGATGCTCGCCATTCCCTTCAGCCTTCCCCGCACTTTCGGCACCATACTGGGCGACCGGAAGCAGGGCTACGCGATCCTCGCGGCAATGGCGGGAATCTTCACCGTTTCAGCAGCTGCCATGACGGCACTCGAGTTCTCCGCGGCCTCGGGGGAGGCCGGTTCCATGGAAGGGAAGGAACAGCGCTTCGGCATTGCAGCGTCGACCCTGTTCGGCACCACCAGCACGGCCACTTCCACCGGCGCGGTGAACTCCATGCATGACAGCTTCAGCCCGCTGGGCGGCATGATGGCCATGCTGAACATGATGCTCGGCGAGGTGGCACCGGGCGGTGTCGGATCGGGCCTGTACGGGATGCTGATCCTGGCCCTGGTGACCTCCTTCATCGCCGGCCTGCTCGTGGGCCGCACCCCTGAATATCTCGGCAAGAAGATCGGCCCGCGCGAAATCAAGCTGGCCAGCCTCTACCTGCTGACCATGCCCACCGTCGTCCTGGCCGGCACGGCACTGAGCTTCGCCGTCCCGGGCATCCGCGAGGATGTGCAGGACACCTCGATCCTCAACCCCGGACTGCACGGCTTCAGCGAAGTGCTCTACGCCTTCACATCCGCCGCGAACAACAACGGTTCCGCATTTGCCGGGCTCACCGCCAACACTCCGTGGCTGAACACAGCCCTGGGCCTGGCCATGCTGCTGGGCCGGTTCCTGCCGATGCTCTTTGTCCTGGCACTGGCCGGTTCCCTTGCAGCACAGGACCGGGTGCCGGTATCCGCCGGAACCCTGCCCACCCACCGGCCCCAGGCAGTGGTGATGCTGTGCGGCGTCACCGTCATCGTGACCGCACTGACCTTCTTTCCCGTACTCGCGCTGGGTCCCCTGGCGGAAGGGTTGCTCTGACCATGACCACCTTGACGAAAAACTCCAGTACCCGTCAGCCCGGGTCAGATCCCGGCTCCGCTGCGGACAGCCCGGTAGCGGCCTCCGGAAGCAAAAGCGGCCAGGGAAGCGGTTTTTCCGTAGCCCAGCTTGCCGCTGCCTTTCCGGGGGCCCTGCGCAAGCTGGATCCGCGGATCATGTGGCATACGCCGGTCATGTTCATCGTGGAGGCGGGCGCCGCGCTGATTACCGTCATTGCAGTGGCGGAGTCCGTCACCGGCAGTGCCGGCACCTCCGGGGGCAGCGCGGTTCCGGGCAGCTTCACCTGGCTGATTGCGGCCTGGCTCTGGCTAACCGTCATCTTCGCCAACCTCGCCGAATCCGTGGCCGAGGGCAGGGGCAAGGCCCAGGCCGCGTCGCTGCGCGCCACCCGCACCACCACTCCTGCACAGCGGGTCTCCGGCTACGATCCCTCCGGTGATCCGTCCGCGTCCCGCACCCCGGTGGAGGAGGTTGCCTCCGCCGATCTGGTGCTCGACGACGTCGTGGTGGTCACCGCGGGCGGAATCATCCCCGGTGACGGCGACATTGTTGACGGCATCGCGTCGGTGGACGAATCCGCGATTACGGGTGAATCCGCTCCCGTGGTCCGGGAGTCCGGCGGCGACCGTTCAGCGGTTACCGGCGGCACCCGGGTCCTCTCGGACCGGATCGTCGTGCGGATTACCAGCAAGCCGGGGGAGACCTTTGTGGACCGAATGATCCGCCTGGTGGAAGGGGCAGCCCGGCAGAAAACGCCGAACGAGATCGCCCTGGACATCCTGCTGGCCACCCTGTCCCTGATCTTCCTGGTGGTGGTGGTGACACTGAACCCGCTGGCCGGGTATGCCGGCGCCGCTGTGAGTATTCCGGTGCTGGTGGCGCTGCTGGTCTGTTTGATCCCCACCACCATTGGTGCGCTGCTCTCGGCCATCGGCATCGCCGGCATGGACCGTCTGGTCCAGCACAATGTGCTGGCCATGTCCGGGCGGGCCGTTGAGGCCGCCGGTGACGTCACCACGCTGCTGCTGGATAAAACCGGCACCATTACCTACGGCAACCGGCAGGCCGCGGGCTTCATCCCGGTGGCCGGGGCTGACCGGGACGAACTGATTCGTGCCGCCGTCCTGTCCTCCGCGGAAGACCCGACGCCGGAAGGCAAATCGATCGTGGACCTGGCAGCAGGCATGGGCATGACATATGTCAAAGACGCCGACGCCGTCAGCGTTCCCTTCACCGCCCAGACCCGGATGAGCGGACTGGACAGTGCCGACGGAATCCGGATCCGCAAGGGTGCCGGCTCGGCCGTCATGGATTGGGCGGCGGAGTCCGGCGGCATCGAGGTTGAGGTGCTCTCGGATCTGACGTACCAGGTGGACAAGATCTCCTCGGGCGGCGGCACGCCGCTGGTGGTGGCGGTCCGCGACGCCGACAGCAGCGCCAGGATTCTCGGCGTCGTGCACCTGAAGGACGTGGTCAAGGACGGCCTGCGGGAACGTTTCGCCCAGCTGCGCACCATGGGCATCCGCACGGTCATGATCACGGGCGACAATCCCCGCACCGCCAAGGCGATTGCCGCCGAAGCCGGGGTGGATGACTTCCTGGCCGAAGCCACCCCGGAGGACAAAATGGCACTGATCCGCAGGGAGCAGGCCAAAGGCCAGCTGGTGGCCATGACCGGGGACGGCACCAATGATGCCCCGGCACTGGCCCAGGCCGACGTCGGCGTGGCCATGAATACCGGAACGTCGGCGGCGAAGGAGGCCGGCAACATGGTGGACCTGGACTCGGATCCGACCAAGCTGATCGATATTGTCCGGATCGGCAAGCAGCTGCTGATCACCCGCGGAGCCCTGACCACGTTCTCGATCGCCAATGACGTGGCCAAGTACTTTGCGATCATTCCCGCCATGTTCATGGGGGTGTTCCCGGGACTGGCCGTCCTGAACGTCATGAACCTGCACTCGCCCTCCTCAGCGATCCTCTCCGCCGTCATCTTCAATGCGGTGGTGATCATCGCCCTGATTCCGCTGGCACTGCGCGGCGTGAAATACCGTGCCGCCAACGCCTCGGGGATCCTGACCCGCAACCTGCTGGTCTTCGGCGTCGGCGGGGTGGTGGCACCCTTCATCGGGATCAAGCTCATCGACCTGGCCGTCAGCCTGATTCCGGGGTTCTGATGCGGCAGGTGCGGGCAGCACACCCGGACAGACAAAACACCACAACTTATCCCCAGGGAGCATCATGAGTACCGCACGCACGTCCGCCCGGCAGCTGGGAGTGGCCCTTCGGGCCGTCGCTGTCCTAACCCTCGCACTGGGCCTCGTCTATCCGCTGGTGGTCACCGGCCTAGGCCAGGCGGTGGCCGGCAACCGGGCCAACGGTTCCCCGGTTACCGTGGACGGCACAACAGTGGGTTCCGAGCTGATCGGCCAGTCCTTTACGGACGAAAACGGTGCAGCCCTGCCGCAGTGGTTCCAGTCCCGGCCGTCGGCTGCCGGAGACGGGTACGACGGCGGGGCCTCCGGCGGCTCGAACCTGGGCCCCACCAACCCGGATCTGGCAGCAGCAATCCGGGAACGGCGCACCGCCGTCGCCGAGCTGGAGGGAGTGGACCCGGATGACGTGCCGGCGGACGCCCTGACGGCGTCGTCGTCGGGCCTGGATCCCCACATCAGCCCCGAATACGCGCTGCTGCAGGCGGATAGGGTCGCTGCAGAACGCGGCCTGGATACCGGCGAAGTGCGGGCGCTGGCCGAGGCTGCGGTGGAGGGCAGGCAGGCAGGAGTGCTGGGGCAGGGCCGGGTCAACGTGTTGAAGCTGAACATCGCGCTCTCGGAGCTGGACACTTAGAACATGACACGAGGACAACTCCGGGTATTCCTGGGCGCTGCGCCCGGAGTGGGCAAGACCTACACCATGCTTGAAGAGGGCCGGCGGCTGTCCGGCGAGGGCAGGGACGTGGCGGTGGCGGTGGTGGAAACCCACGGCCGTGCCGCCACGGCCGCCATGGCCGAAGGCCTCGAAACGGTCCCGCCCGTCATGGTTAACCACCGGGGACTGGTGCTCTCCGAGCTGGACCTGGGCGGGGTCCTGGCCCGCCGGCCGGACTATGCGCTGGTGGACGAGCTCGCCCACACGAACGCCCCCGGCCTGGAGCACGCCAAGCGCTGGCAGGACGTCCAGGCCCTGCTCGACGCCGGGATCAACGTCCTGTCCACTGTGAACATCCAGCACATCGAGTCCCTGAACGACGTCATTGAGCAGATCACCGGTACCGTGCAGCGCGAGACAGTGCCGGATTCGGTGCTGCGGGCGGCGGACCAGGTGGAGCTGGTGGACATCGCTCCGCAACTGCTGCGCGGCCGGCTCTCCTCCGGCATCATTTACCCCTCCGGCCGGGTGGATGCGGCGCTGTCCAACTACTTCCGGCTCGGCAACCTCACCGCGCTTCGCGAGCTGGCGCTGCTGTGGCTGGCGGACGAAGTGGACAGCGCCCTGAAGCGCTACCGGGCGGAGAACGGCATCCGCAACAAATGGGAGGCACGGGAACGAGTGGTGGTGGCCCTGACCGGCGGCCCCGAGGGGCAGACACTGCTGCGCCGCGGAGCCCGGATTGCCGCCCGTTCCGCCGGCGGTGAGCTGCTGGCCGTGCACATCACCAGTCCCGACGGGCTGCGGGAAGCCCACCCGGGTGAACTCGCAGCCCAGCGGGGACTCGTGGAAAAACTGGGCGGCACCTTCCACCAGGTGATCGGCACCGAGGTTCCGCAGGCCCTGGTGGAATTTGCCCGCGGCGTGAACGCCACCCAGCTGGTGATCGGAGTGAGCCGCCGCCCGCGCATCTGGGCGCTGCTCACCGGCCCCGGCATCGGTGCGACCGTGGTGCGCGAGTCGGGGGACATCGACGTGCACATCGTGAACCACCCGGCAGCTGGCGGGCGGCCGGTCCTGCCGCGGCTCGGCGGAGCACTGACGGTTCGACGGCGGTTGTCCGGCCTGGCCCTGGCGCTGGCCGGCGGGCCCCTGCTGACCTGGCTGCTGGTGGCCATGAGCACTCCCGCCTCGATCACCGGCGATGTCCTCAGCTACCAGCTGCTGGTCATCCTGGTGGCGCTGACCGGCGGCATCTGGCCGGCGATGTTTGCTGCACTGCTCTCCGGCATCACCCTGGACTATTTCTTTATCCAGCCCCTCTACACAGTCACCGTTGCCACCCCGGAACATGTCCTCGCCCTGGTCCTGTACGTCGTCAACGCCGTTTTGGTCAGCTATGTCGTAGACCGTGCCGCCCGGCGTTCGCGCACGGCACGCCGCGCCGCAGCCGAATCGGAGCTGCTGGCCTCAGTGGCCGGAAGCGTCCTGCGCGGTGAGGACGCCCTGGGTGCACTGGTCAACCGCACCCGGGAGGCCTTCAACCTCCGGTGCGTCCGGTTGCTGGCCGACGGCGCCGAGCTGGCCGCCGCCGGGCTGGCGTCCGGAAGTACGGCTGCCACGCAGCTCCCGGTGGGGGAGCGGGCGGTGCTGGAACTGTACGGGCGGGATCTGGAGGCGTCGGACCGCAGGCTGCTGGCCGTTATCACTGCCCAGCTGGAGGCCGCCCTGGACTTTGGCGACCTGGCCCAGACCGCTGAGGGACTGGGTTCACTGGCAGCGGCGGACAAGGTCCGCACTGCGCTGCTCGCCGCCGTCGGGCACGATCTCCGGCGCCCGCTGACCGCAGCCACCGCCGCTGTCACCGGCCTGCGGGCACCGGATGTGCAGTGGAGCGAGTCGGACCGCGCGGAGCTGCTCGCCACGGCGGAGGAATCCCTGGCCACGCTCTCCGACCTGGTCACGAGCCTGCTGGATGTCAGCAGGCTGCAGGCCGGCGTCCTCGGTGTGAGCCTGGCACCTCTGGAGATTGCCGAAGCTGTGCTGCCGGCGCTGGAGGAGCTGGCTCTTGGTCCGGCTGAAGTCGAGCTGGAGCTTCCCGCGGACCTGCCGCCGGTGCTCGCCGATTCGGTGCTGCTCCAGCGCGTCCTGGTAAACCTGCTGGCCAACGCCGTGCGGTTTGCTCCGGCCGGCAGCAAAGTGGTGCTGGCGGGGAGCGCATTTGCCGGACGTGTGGAAGTGCGGGTCATAGACTGTGGGCCGGGAATCCCGGCGGAACGCCTCGAAGATGTGTTTGTGCCGTTCCAGCGGCTCGGGGATACCGATAATCTGACCGGTCTTGGTCTGGGACTTGCCCTGGCCAAGGGTTTCATGGAGGGCATGATGGGAACGCTGGAAACCGAGGACACACCCGGAGGCGGGCTGACCATGGTGTTGTCCCTGCCTGCCGCAGAAGCACCCGTGCCGGCTGAAGCACCGGGTGTCCGGTGAAGGTCCTCATTGCCGACGATGACGTCCAGATTCTCCGTGCCCTCCGGATCACCCTGTCTGCCTACGGCTACGAGGTGGCCACGGCCGCCGACGGCGCTGCCGCGGTCCGCAAGGCCGTGGAGGAACACCCCGACCTCATTGTCCTGGATTTGGGTATGCCCCGGCTCAGCGGCATGGAGGTCATCGAGGCGGTGCGGGGCTGGAGCCGTGCTCCAATCCTGGTCATCTCCGGCCGAACGGACTCGGCCGACAAGGTCCGCGCCCTCGACCTCGGGGCCGACGACTACGTCACCAAGCCCTTTTCCACGGAAGAACTAATGGCCCGGATCCGTGCCCTGACCCGCCGCACGCCGGCAGCTCCGGAACAGTCCGAAGTGGTGTTCGGGGACGTCCGGGTGGATTTGGCGGCGAAGGCTGTGGTCCGCATCCCGGACGGTTCCTCCATCCACCTGACCCCCACTGAGTGGCGGCTGCTGGAGGCTCTGGTCCAGCATCCGGGCAGGCTGATCAGCCAGCCCACCCTGCTCAACGACGTCTGGGGTCCAGGAACCACCGATACGGGCTATCTCCGCCTCTACATGGGACAGCTGCGCCGCAAGCTCGAAGCCGATCCGGCGGTGCCGGTGCACTTCGTGACCGAACACGGCATGGGATACCGCTTTGTTCCTGCCGGTTCTACGCCCCTGCCCGGGAGCTAGGGGTTGCTGCCTTCCGCAGGTCCCGCACCGGCCGGTTCGCCGCGGCTGAACATTCCGTAGTACTCCTCCACAACCCGCCGGGTGGCGGTACCAATGGCGCGGTACTCATGATCCGTGAGGTTGGCCAGCGACACCCGTGCGGAGGGGACACTGACATCGAACCCGCTGCCCGGCAACAAAACCACGCCCGTTTCTGCAGCCAGCCGCAGCAGGAAGTGCAGGCCCAGATCCGTCCGGGAAGCAAGCCAGTTCCGGAACTGCGGGCCGTACAGCCTTCCGCCCAGTTCTTCCAGGTCAATCACGCTGTAGTACCCGACGTCGTCGGGCCCGCGGACCGATGGAACCCCCATGCTCCGGTACAGGGTGTCGTATCTGCCGCGGATCAGGTCTTTTGCCGCATCCTGGTACCGGTGCAGACGGTCCATGAGTCCGTGCAGGGCAAAGAGCACCATTTGCAGCTGCTGCGGACCCGAGAGACCCGCCGTGTGGTTCAAAGCCACCGTCCTGCTGTCAGCCACCAGCCGGTCCATGAACGCCAGATCCCCGGCGTCGGTCGTCAGGGAGGCGTACCGCGTGTCCAGACGCTGCTTCTCATCCGGGGGCAGGTCCTGAAGCAGGGCATCAATCACGTTCTCCCGGTGCAGGGCGACGGTTCCAAGCCGCCACCCGGTGGCTCCGAAGTACTTCGAAAAGGAATACACGCACACGGTGTTGCGGGGGCAGGAGGCAAAGACCGAGACATAGTTGTCCGCGAACGTGCCGTAGACGTCGTCGGTGATGATGATCAGATCCCGGCGTTCCTCCGCTACCAGGCGGGCGAGCCGGTCCAGCACCTCCCCGGGCTGCCGGGACGACGGCGGATTGCTGGGATTGACGAGGCAGAACACCTTAATTGCCGGATCGAGGAGCTTGTCCAGTTCGGAGTCCGGAAGCCGCCAGTCCTCCGCCTCGTCCATCCGCAGCAGCACTGTTTCCAGCCCGTACTCCGGCAGCACCGGGATCTCCAGGTACGGAGAGAAGATCGGTGCCGCGAGCGCGATTCGGTCACCCGGAGCTATGAGTCCGTTCGCGGCCAGACTGGAGAAGAGGTAGGTCATGGCGGCTGTGCCGCCCTCGGTGGGAAACACGTCAAAGGTTCCGGCAGAGGTCCGGGGTCCGAACAGCTCCTGGGTCAGATAGGCCCGCAGTACCTCCTCTGTGCGGGGAAGCACCCGAGGGGGTGTGGGATAGAAGCAGCCCAGGAAGGCGGTGATCATTTCCGCCAGGAACTCCTCCCGGTCCAGTCCGAGCTGGTCATGGACATAGCTGAGTGCCGACCGGAGGAAGGAGAGGCCACCACGCTGCGGATCCTGAACGACAAAGGCATTAAACCGTCCAAGCATTCCGTCCCGCTCCGGCAGGCCGCCGAAGCCGCTGTCCAGATAGGAGTACGAGCGCTCCGACTCGGAGACGGCAAAGTCTCCAAGGGCCAGGAACGCCCGCCGTGGAAGGGTTGCCAGAAAGTTCGGGTTTCCCCTGCCGGCATTCAGCATCAACCGGTCCCGCTCAGAGGAGGCAAGACTGATCAGCCGGTCCTTCAGCTCGAACGGGCTCAGTCCGGCCAGGGCAGCCGGATCCGGGGTGTTCGCGTTCCCTTCCACGGGGCTCCTATCCGGCTCCGGAGATGTGGGCTCAGTCTAAGAACGGCTGTAGGCCCTCGGCAGCTTCAAACCGCGCTCCTCCATGACTGAACGCAGCAGAGTTGGATAATCGGTGATGAGTCCGTCCACCCCCAGGTCCATCAGGGCGTTCATGGCCTCCGCGGTGTTGACCGTCCACGGGATGACCGGAAGGCCGGCGTCATGTGCCTCCCGGATCATCTGCGCTGTGACTGTGGTGGCGAGAGGGGAGAGGACGTCGTATCCCGCCGCAGCCGCAGCCAGCGCCGGCGATCCGTTGTAGTCGTCGATATCTAGCCCGCCCAGCTGCGGTGCTGCGCCGGGCTGGCCCACCTGCAGGGCAACGGCGTCTTCGACCAGGGCCACAAGCTTTAGGTCCGGAGCGATTGCGGCCACCAGGTTCAGGGCAGACCAGTCAAAGGACTGGATGGTGGTGCGGCGTTCCCGGCCCGAGGCTTCAACCTCCGCGACGACGGCACGTGCCAGGGCTTCCATTCCCGGACCGCCTTCCAGTCCCTCTTCAACCTTGGTCTCAACATTGAAGCGGATTTTCCGGGCATCGTAAGCGTCGGCCAGGGCGTAGACGTCGCGCAGTTCCGCAATGCGGTTGCCCTGCACCACCTCCTGCTCCGGGTAACCCGGCAGCTGCTGGAAGCCGCAGTCAAGGGTTTTGATCTGTGCCAGATCCAGGAGCGCGACGCGGTCACCCACATACGGGAATTCGGGATCCGCGGGCCGGGCCGGTGCGGTGTCGCGGCACTTCTCCGGCATGATGACGTCGTCATGCCAGACAATCACCTTGCCGTCTTCGGTCAGGTGGGTATCCAGTTCCAGGGTGCTGACTCCCAGTTCCAGCGAGTGCGCAAAGGCAGTGAGGGATTCCTCCGTGTATTCGCCCCGCCCGCCGCGGTGGGACTGCAGGTCGAAGCGGCCTTTGGGATGGTGCCAGCCCGGGGGAGGGGTGCCGCCGCCGTTGTCGCCGTCGCCCGCCCCGGCACGCATCACCTCGACCATGACGTCAAAGATGCGTGTGTTTTCATAGACTCCGGTCAGAAGCTCCGATCCCGGTCCCATTGCGGTCAGCGGAACGTCCAGGGCGGTGTGGCCGTCCGTGGTCCAGTCCACCATGAACTGCTGTTCGGAGTTGGCCACCTGCAGCGGACCGTCTTCTGCTGAAAGGCCGTCTCCGGACTCGTCCGGTTCCTCTCCGGGCTCGGGCACATCGACGGCTTCAATGGTCATGCCGCCGGTCTGGTGGTCACCCACCACAATCAGCAGGGTGTCTCCGTCCTGCTCCGCGAAGTCCTTCGCCAGGGCGACGGAGCGGTCAAACTCAATTCCAGAGTCGATGGTAAGTTCGGCGTCATTGACATGGCTGAAGGAATCGATGCCTTCTTCCTCCACCATGAGGAAGAAGCCGGCGTCTTCGTTGCTGCCGCCGCCTCCGCCGCGTTTACCTCCACCGCCCTTGCCGCCGCCCCCTTTGCCCCCTTGGGCTTCGCTGCCGCCGGCTTGGGCTTTACCGGCGCCGCCGTTGCCGTAGCCGTCGCCGGTCCCGCCGGAGGTGAGCACCTCGAGCGCCTTCGCTGTCATCTCCGTCAGCGGCACCGTCGGCTCATACAGTTCCTCGACGTCTTCGCCGTACTGGAACATTTCCTCATTTGCGAACAGACCCAGCAGCATGGAGGAATCCGCTTCCTGCAGGCCCTCCAGATCCCAGACATATTCGTAACCGAGGGACTGGGCCTCTTCCACCAGGTTCCCTTCGGTTCCGGCGCTCTCCTCTGATGGATCCTCGGGCGGGTTGTCCGGGAACCGTCCCGGATCGCCGGCCGGATACCAGTGGTCTTCTCCGCCGCCGAGGATGACTTCAGGGCGGCTGCTCTCCAGGAACTGCCGGGCAATGGCACTTTGCTCGTCCCGGTCCAGCACATGGGAGCCGAATGCTGCCGGTGTGGCGTCAGTGACGTTGCTCGTGGTGACCAGTCCGGTGGACTTTCCCAGTTCCTCGGCCACTTCCAGTGCCGTGGTGACCGGCTGCTGGTTCAGGTCCACCCCGATGGCTCCGTTGTAGGTTTTCACCCCGGTGGCCATCGATGTGGCTGCCGCAGCTGAGTCGGTCACAAAAGTCTCCGGGTCTGCGGAGTTGGTATGCACCCGTCCGACGGCGGGCATCGAGTCCATCTCCAGTTCACCCGTCAGCCCCACCAGCG
This sequence comes from Arthrobacter sp. Z1-15, assembly GCF_054792395.1. Classification (NCBI taxonomy): domain Bacteria; kingdom Bacillati; phylum Actinomycetota; class Actinomycetes; order Micrococcales; family Micrococcaceae; genus Arthrobacter; species Arthrobacter sp. Z1-15. The sequence continues at coordinate 1,946,488 of NZ_CP096454.1, forward strand.
CCAGACGGATCGCCTCGCGCTGCCCCGGACCCATGCCGTCCCCCACCATGAGGATCACGTTCTCCGCTGCGGGGGAGCCCTCGTCGCCGTTGCCTCCGCCGCGGCCGTTTCCCTGCATCCCCGGAGCGGGGACGGTTCCTGACATAACGACGGCGGCAACAGCCGCCGTCGTTATCATCCGTTTTGCGTTTTTTCCTGCATGTGGATACTTCACAGCGGCATTCCTCCCAGAGTGCGGTGGAGGGGCCGGCAGTGTCCCGGCCCTTCTGGTATGCCCCGTGACGTGAGTAGCCTCGCGAGGCGTGTGTTTCCCCCGTGGCGTCCACAGTTCTCACCCACGGGCCGGCAGTCAAGGGAAACGGGTTCAACAGAGCTGATTGCAGAAATTGTGCAGCGGTTTTCCTCTCGACTCTTGCTTTTCGAGCCGGAGAGGAGGCGGCACGCCCAGATATCCTAACCAGTGCGGCGGGCACTGGAACCACCCCTGATGTGCACGGCTGACGTACCGGGACCGCCTTGAATTTCACTCTTGCGGAGTTGGAAACTCTGAAATAGGCTTCGGGAACCGGTTTTCGAACTCTGTCAGCTGCTTTGAAAACGTCAGCTGTTTCGGAAAACCACCGGCGGGGGAGATGCCATGAATATCCATGGACCACAGGAGGCCCGGGACGCCCTTCGGAGGGCAAACGAGGCTGTCGAGCAGGGGGCACGCGCCGGTGCACGCCCCTGGTGGTATCCGGTTGGGCTCGGATTGTCTGCCGCGTTTGCCCTGGGCTCATTCGCAGTTCCGTGGCTGACCACTACCGGTGTGGTGCTGGGCGGTATCCTCTTTCCCCTGGCTCTGGAGGCGATGGCGCGCCGCCGTTCCGGTGCCTCTCCCGTAAAAACCTACTGCGCACCCGGATTCCGGGTTCCGTCGGCGGTCTTTGTGGTTCTCGGAGCCGGCCTGTGTGCGTCGGCTCTTATCCTGCTCAAGACTTCAGGCAATGTGGTTTTCGTTCTCGTTGCTGCTGTTCTGCTGGGGATCGTGACCGCCGGCTGCACCTGGAGCGTCAGCCGCCGCCGCCGTACCGGATACGACGCCGGTGCCGCGCGGTGACCGCGCCGCAGTTCAGCTCCCTGATTCATCCGGAGCAGCGCATGCGGATTTGTGCTTTTCTTCTGCCCAATGATGAGGTCGCCTTCACCGTCCTGCGTGATGCTCTCGGTCTGAGCGAATCCGCCCTAAGCCGCCAACTCAAGGTTCTGGCGGACGCCGGAATCGCCGTCGTCGCCCGCGAGAAGGGTGTGCCGCGCCCGCGTGCCTGGGTAGCCCTGACCCCGGAGGGCCGCGAAGCCGTCCGGGGCCATCTTGCCGCGCTCCGGGACATCGCCGCCCAAGCTGATCCGGGGGCGTCCGATACGGTGGAAGCTGCCGACCGAAAGGCTGCCTTGCGATGACAGACTACTTTGCCGGAGATCCCCGCTCGATGCGGGAGCGGATGGAGGCCGGTGACCTCTATATCGCTGACGATCCGGAACTGGCGCAGCTCAGCATCAGTGCCATCGAGCTGGCCGACCGCTATAACCGAACCTGGGCGCAGGACCGGGGCGGAGCGGCGGAGATCCTTCCCGAGCTGCTGGGCGGTTTGGGTGAGGGGTCGGAAATCCGGCCGCCGATCCATGTGGACTACGGCAGGTACCTGACAATAGGGTCCCGCACCTTCATCAATTACAATTTCACCGCCCTGGACGTTGCTGCGATAACGATCGGCGACGACGTCCAGATCGGTCCCAATGTGCAGCTGCTGACGCCCACGCATCCGGTGGAGCCGGCGCCCCGGAGGGACAAGCTGGAGGCAGCCCAGCCCATCACCATCGGTGACAATGTGTGGATTGGAGGCGGAGCGATTGTTCTTCCCGGAGTTACCGTAGGGGAGAACTCCGTCATCGGTGCCGGTGCCGTAGTCACGCGCGATGTGCCGCCGAATGTGGTTGTTGTCGGCAATCCGGCACGCGTGGTGAAGAGCCTCTAGGCCTTACCGCCCCTGGGGCAGGTCCTTGAGGACCAGCAGTTCTCCGATGGAACAATCCAGTGCCCGGCAGATTGCCGTCAGGGTGGAAAACCGAATGGCCTTGGCCCGGTCATTTTTGAGGACGGAGAGATTTACGATGCTGACGTCTACCCGCTTGCTGAGTTCAGTCAGTGTCAGGTTTCGTGCAGCGAGCAGTTCGTCCAGCCTGCAGTGCACCGAAGAATCAAGATCAACCGGAGGCACTACACAAGCCCTTCGCCGTCGCGCTGGAGCCTGCTGCCGATGTGGAAGGCTGCGGCCAAAAGCGCAAGGAAGATTCCCAGCGCCAAGGTGAGAGCATCACCTGCACCGAGGACGTAGCCTGCCGTGAACGGTGCGTCCGCGAGCGAAATGCCTGCGTCAACCAAGATGCGTTCGTTGATGTTCGTCCAGGCCGAAGGCAGAGCCACTGTTCCGATGATCATCACAGCAGATGAAACCGCGAATCCGACCGTCATCAGGCGGCCGAACGGCTTTCCCCGGTAGAGGCGGTGGCAGAGGTAATACACAAAGGCAAAGAAAAGGGCAATGGCGGCAAAGCCGACACCCATTAGTGCTGCATACTGCGCCAGTCCTTCGGACTCCACCCCTTCCAGAGTGAGAATGAAACTCTCCGGAGTTCCCGACGTAATCTTCGGGCTGAGTTCGGACCAAGTGCCGTCCGAGACCGGGGCTGCCGGCAGCAACAGCTCCACTTCCCCCTGCAGGGTAAACACGGTGTGAGCAATTCCCACCCCAATGCACAGCAGGATGATCAGTCCGGAAAGAACCATGCTCGTGATCAGTCCTGCTTTCCGGGCAGTTGCGGCGCCCCGGCGGGCTACCGCTGTTGATACATCTGATAGTGCTGCTGTCATGATTCCTCCACGGAGATGCGTCGCTGGTTAACGACTGTCGTTATATCGAATACCGTTAACATAACGGTATTCGATAAACATTGCAAGGCGTTTCCCTGGCGCTGCGAGGCGCCGCGGGTACGGAAGGCGTGGGAGGTACGGGAGGCGCCGCGGGTACGCGAGACACCCCGGGTACGGGAGGCGCGGGAGGAGGGCCAGAAATGGTGCGCCACCGTGCAGCCCGGGCAGCCAGCAGCCAGAAACTAGTTGTCCCCAGCCAGCAGCGCGTGCAGGGTGCGGGCGTTGCGGACGGCGTGCCCCTCGCCGTCGTTGTTGAAGTACACGTAGACATCCCTGCCCGACCGTTCCCATTCCCTTATCCGCTCCGCCCACCAGCGCAAATCAGCATCGCTGTAGGAGCCGGCGTAGAGGTGTTCATGGTCGGGTCCGTGCATGCGTACGTACACAAACGACGCCGTTGCACGCAGGTTACAGGGCAGGCGGGCTCCGCTCATGACGGTGTATGCGGCGTCGTGCCGTGAAAGCAGGCTGTACACGTCTTCGGTTTCCCAGCTGGGATGACGGAACTCGACAGCAGTTTTGATGTCCCCGGGAAGTGCGGACAGGAAGTAGTCCAGCCGGGCGTCGTCGCGCTCCAAGTTGGGCGGCAGCTGCACGATGAGGACACCGGCTTTATCTCCGAGTTCCTTCCAGCAGCGGCTAATGCGCCCGATCCACTCTTCAGGCTCCCGCAGCTTGCGCGCATGCGTCAGCCCGCGCGGTGCTTTGACGGAAAACCGGTAGCCCTCCGGCAGCCGCTCCCGGTAAGCAGCAAACGCGGGTTCGCGCGGCCACCTGTAGAAGCTTCCGTTGTACTCGACGGTGTCGAATTCGGCTGCGTAGGTTTCGAGCCAGCGGCGGTTCGGGAGACCGGGCGGGTACAGCACGTTCCGCCAATGGTTGTAGCTCCAGCCGGAGGTGCCGATGTGCAGTGCCATGTCCCCAGCCTGCCACGGAAGGATGGCTGTGCGCTTATTCGAAGTGCCGGTGCAAAGGAAGTGGCGGCGTGCCTATTCGAGGTGCCGGTGTAACGGAAGTGGCGGCGTGCCTTACTCGAAACGGGAGGGATCTCCAGTGCCATGCCGGACCACTTCCGGCTCTCCGCTGGAGAAGTCGACGACGGTGGTGAGGTCCGGCGGGCAGAACCCGGCATCCAGAACGGCGTCTACCTGGTGGTCCAGGCGTTCCTTGATCTCCCAGCCTTCGGTCAGGGGATCCTCTTCGCCGGGCAGCAGCAGGGTGCTGGATATCATCGGCTCTCCCAGTTCTTCCAGCAGTGCCTGCACAACTTTGTTATCCGGGATACGGACGCCTACGGTCTTCTTTTTGGGCTGAGACAACCAGCGCGGCACCTCCTTCACTGCGGGCAGGATGAAGGTGTAGCTGCCCGGGGTAACGGCCTTGATGCTGCGGAAGGTGTCGTTGTCCATCTTTACGAATTGACCGAGCTGCGCGAAGTCCCTGCACATAAGCGTGAAGTGGTGTTTGTCGTCCAGCTGGCGGATCGAGCGGATCCGGTCCAAAGCATCCTTGTTGCTGAGCTGCGCTCCGAGGGCGTAACAGGAGTCCGTCGGGTAGGCGATCAATCCGCCTGACCGCAGGATTGCAACAATCTGACCTATGCTGCGCTGCTGGGGGTTCTCCGGGTGGATGTCAAAGTATCGTGCCATGCCCTGAGCTTACCGCTGATGGCGGAGGGTCCTGCGGCTGAGAGGCTGAAGCCGTTCCTACGCTGATCAGAAGGGCTGGCTGTTCCCACCACTGTTCAAAAGGGCTGGCTGTTCCCACCACTGATCAGAAGGGCTGGCTGTTCCCACCACTGATCAGAAGGGCTGGCTGTTGAACTGAGAACTCATTCCACAGCTCTCAGTTCTGCCGCACGCAGTTCCGCCGCTCTGCTCGTGTCGCAGCCAGCCAGCACGCATGCCAGTCTCAAAGCGCCGCCCGTCCGGCAGCCCCGCTAGAAGGGCGGCGGGTCATCCCCATAATCATCTGGGTCTAGTTCAACTCTTCCAACCTCACTGCCCTCCGCAGCAGTCGTGGCCGTGTCTCTGGCCGTAGACAAGGCCGTAGTCGCAGATACGGCCGAAGTCGCAGACGTGGCTGTGCTGTCCGACGTGGCTGTGGTCGCAGATGTATCCAGGGCGAGGTCTGGTTTGGTGCGGTACTTTCGTCCTCCAGGTGAGGTCCACTCAATAATTCCGGGACTGGGCTGGCAGGCTTTCCAGAATCCTTTGGTTTTGAACATGTGGTGCCGCCGGCATAAATGCTCCAGATTGTCGTGATCGGTGGGACCGCCCTGCGCCCAGGGTTTGGTGTGGTCGATCTCGGAGATCACCGCATTGGTCCGGCAGCCCGGGAACCGGCACGTCCCGTCCCGGACCCGCAGCAACTGCTTCAACCCGTCCGGTACTTTCCGCCGCTTACCCACCCGCAGGATCTCCTCAGTCTCCGGGTCCCGCTCCGCCGGCGTCCACTTCGCTGCTTCGCGGGCCATCCGCCGGGCTCTTTCGGGGCTGATCGGCCCATACCCGACCAGTTCCGCGGGCTGGTCATCGGCTCCCAAGAGAGTTTCAGCAGTGATCACCACCAGAATCTCAGTCCGGGCACTAGAACCATGACCTATACGGCACGACCCGGAACCGGCACCATCCTTTTCGCCGGTTCCGGTTCCGGAGCCGGGCTTTCCACCGATGGTCCTGCCGGAGTTGGCCACCTCATCCCGCCTGCCGTCTTCGGCGGCGCCATTCCTGCCGCCCTTGCTGCCGTCGCGGCCACCGCAACTGCACTCATGCTCATGCTCATGCTCATGACCGCCCAAAAGGTCCGCCACGATATCCGCCCGCAACTGATCCACGCTCCGCGTATCTCCGGCCGCCTGCTCACCCCGGGCCGCAACACTGAGCCGGTGATAAATCCCCTGCGCAGTCTCCGCCGGCAGCATCGCCGAAAACCACGACATACCGTCAGGCTCATGACGCACCCATACCGACCGCCGATCAAAAGCCGTCCGCTGCCGCTCAACAATCGTCTGCGGATACTGACTCTCCCTCAACCGCCGAGCCTTCACCCGGAACTGCGCCTTCGTCTGTCCCGCAGCCAAACCCAGCAGCTTCGCCTCAAACACGGGCACATCCGCCGGAGCAATCCCCACACACTGCTCCAGAACCGTCTCGGCATGCCCGTAACTGATATCCCCGGCCTCCAGACTCCCCAACGTGGCAGTGTTGGCGCTGCACAAATCACCGGCCCGGCTCATCAACGCCGTTCCGGTACCGGTGGGAACCCCCAGAATCGTAGCCGCTTCCTCGGCTGCCAGACTGAAGGCCATCTCGGAATCCGGCCGGCCCGAAACGAACATGCTCTCGGACTCGTAAATGTTCTGCATCCGGGACAAAACCTTCGCCTGCTGCGCCTGAACCCACCGGCCCAGCACATTCAACCGCGACAACACGGCACCGGTTTCTTCCTCGTTCAGGCACTCCACGTTCCGGAGGGCCAAAGCTCCGGTAAACCCGTCCCGGTAAGCGGACCCCGACGGTTCAAAAGCGCCACCGGGAGCAACAAAACCACTGGGGGAATGGGCTACTGCGGCAACAGCCGGATCAGTTTCACCGGCCGGCTCAGAAGCCTCCGGACCGGGCCCGGCAACAAAGACCGACAGGCTGCACGCTGCTGCCTGTCCGTTATTAGTGCCGGGACTAGTGCCGGTTCCGGGGCCCGTCGAAGATCCGTTCTGATCCATGACCTCAGGATTTCACCCGCCACCGACATTTCCAGCTCTAAAACAGACCAAAACAGGCCCAAACCGGCCCTATTGTTGACGGCCAAATACCCGTCTTTTGCCAGTGGCTACCTAGTCACCCAAGTCGCCGGTGGCCACTAGTCCAAGCCTGCACAGTCGTGGGCTCAACGACCTCGGGAACCGACACCCCGTCAGCCACTCGGCGTCGCCCGCGCCCCGGCTGTTTCTGCCGCGCAACAGCAAGACGCGGACGACAACGGCAGCCGCATCCGCTGCGGCGTCGTGAACAGCACCTCGGGGGTGCACTGCCCAACCCGCACAGCGCTTCCCCCAGAGGCACAACCGCTCTAGTAGAGCTTGATGGTGCCGCCGTCGGCCATCAGTGTCTGGCCCGTCAGGTAGCGGGATTCATCGCTGGCAAGGAATGCCACGATCGGCGCGATGTCCGTCTCCGGATCGCCCAGGCGGCCCAGCGGGACGCCGTCGACCACTTCCTGGTACTGCTCCGGGTAAGCCTTGCTCCACTCCACAATTCCCGGAGTCAGCGCGACCGGACTGACGACGTTGGCGCGGATGCCGTCCGCTGCCCACTCGTTTGCCGCCGTACGGGTGATCGCACGGATGGCTTCCTTGGCTGCGGCATAGGCCACTTGGTTTGGCAGGCCCTTGATGCCGGCGCCGGAACCGAAGTTGATGATGCTGCCGCGGGTCTTTTTCAGTTCCGGATGGGCCGCCTGCATCAGGTAGAGGGTGGCCAGCGTTCCGGTGCCGAAGGACAGGTTCCAGATCTCCGGCGTCGTTTCCAGAATCGGTGCCTGCTTGGAGGCGTGCGCGTTGTTGACGAGGATATCCAACTGGCCGAAGCGTGCCACCGTCTCGGCGACAATTTCGGCAGCGCTTTCAGGCAGGGAGATGTCCTTGCAGATGAAAATCAGTTCGCCCAGGCTGCCCAGGTCGGCCACGAGCTTCTCGCCCTGCTCCTGGCTAATGTCGACGACGGCAACCTTGGCGCCCTCGGACAGGAAGTGCCGGACAATACCCTGGCCAATACCGCCGGCGCCGCCGGTGACAATGGCTGTCTTGTTGCTCAGTTTCACTGTTGTTCCTTCTCTAAGCCGGAGTGCTTTTCCTGCCGCATCCGGATGCTTGATGTGATTCGTGCTTCCACGCCGAGGAGAAAACTGCCCACGGCAAAGTCCAGGGACTTCCGTGAGGCGTCGTAGGTAATCCCTCGTCCGCGGAACTTGGCGGTAAGGGAACCGTGAGGGGCACCGTCACCGGATTCCAGGGGTACGACGGCGTTGGGCCGGGTGGGGCGGTGCCGTCCCGGTCCGGGATTCGCGGCCAGGGCCAGAACTGCAGTCCCGATCACAACACCCGAAAGTCCTACGACACAGTCAAAGCAGTCGTCCTCCGGAAGCCCTGCCGCATTGAGCGCCCGAAGGATCACTTCGAGTTCCTCGGTGGAGGCCATGTCCAGCAGCCGGCTCGGCCCCAGGACAATCTGCAGCAGCCAGGGGTGCTTGTGGAAGTCGTCCCAGAGTGCGGCGGCCATGTGCTGAAGCATCTTCTGCCACGAGGCCGGGGTGGGCGGCAGAAGGACAAACTCACGGCCGGCCTCGGCTGCCATAGCCAGCAGCAGGGCTTCACGGTTTTCAACGTGGCGGTACAACGCCATGGCAGAGACCCCGAGGATGTCGGCAACGTTGCGCATGGAGACCGCTTCGAGACCCTCGCGGTCCGCCAGTTCCAGTGCACATGCCGCGATGGCAGCAGCAGACAGGGGACCGCGGTCAGGATCGGGACGAGAATTCATGTATACAGCGTATACGCGTCAGGGCTCCACCGAAACCCGGCACGCCGGTGTGATCTTCTTCTCATGGAACAGGGCGGCGGCAGACGGGCCAGCCGCAGGAAACCGCCGCCGACGGCGGGATGCGGCTAAGGTTCTACTCGCTGTGACAGAGGCCGTCAAGTATGGCTCCACAGAAACGGGTTGTATCTTAGGCGGATGCGACAAAACAACTCCTCCTTGCTGGGCAGACTCGGCACCTCCGGCCGGCTTGTGTTGTTTTTGGCGGTGAGCGCCCTCTGCGGTGCCCTCGTCGCCGGCATCTTCATTCCCACCACGGCAGTGGCAGCTTCCGGTGCAAACCAGGTCCTCGATTCACTGGAGGACCTGCCGAACGAGCTCGAAACCGGCCCCCTGGACGAGGGTTCCAAGATCTACTCGGCCGACGGCCAGCTGATCGCTTCGTTCTACGCGGAGAACCGGATACCGGTGACGCTGGAGAACATTTCGCCGTCGATGCAGGACGCGATTATTGCCATTGAAGACAACCGCTTTTACGAGCACGGGGGAGTGGACGTCAAAGGCGTGGCCCGTGCAGTGGCATCAAACCTGACGAAGGACAGCACGCAGGGCGCCTCCACGCTGACCATGCAGTACGTGAACAACGTGCTGATCGACCAGGGTGTTGCCGAAGGCAAGACCGCTGACGAGCTCACGGTCAGCGGAACCAAGAACATTACGGACAAGATCCGGGAGGCGAAGCTGTCCTTCGCCGTCGAAAAGGAATACTCCAAGGAAGAAATTCTTGAAGGTTACCTGAACATCGTTTTGTTTAGCGGCCGCACCTACGGAGTTGAGGCGGCGGCGCAGACCTTCTTCGGCGTCCCCGCAGCCCAGCTGAACGTCCCGCAGTCGGCAATGCTCGCCGGCATGGTGCAGTCCCCGAACAACTTCAATCCGCTGACAAACCCCGAGGGCACGCGCGACCGCCGGGATGCGGTGCTGTCCGCGATGCTTCGCTACGACAAGATTACGCAGCAGGAGTACGACGACGCCGTCGCCTCCGATCTGCAGCTGAACCCCCAGCCCGCGGCCCGCTCCGGCTGCGTGGGTGCCGAGATGGCGGAGTACTTCTGCAGCTACGTGGAGCAGGTAGTGCTTGCCTCCGAGGAGTTTGGCGCCGATGAAACGGCCCGTGCCAAGCTGCTGGCCCGCGGCGGCCTGACTATCACCACCACACTCGATTCCAGGCTCCAGGAGCAGGCCCAGGCCCAGATCGAGGCGCAGGTCCCCACCGGAGACGCCTCCGGAGCAGGTTCGGCAATGGTTTCAGTGGAGCCGGGTACCGGCAAGATCCTGGCCATGGCCCAGAACACGAATTACACGCCGGAAGAAGGCGCCGGCAACACGCAGCTGAACTTCAACGTGGACTCGGAAATGGGCGGAACCGCCTACGGCTTCCAGCCGGGATCAACAATGAAGCCCTTCACCACCGTGGCGTGGCTCGAGGCCGGAGGAAGCATTGATGATGTCATTGACGCTTCCCGGACCACCTATCCCGCCGGATATGACTGGACTGCCAGCTGCCTGCCCGAAGACGCGTATTTTGACGAGTGGAAATTCAAAAACGCCCAGGAAGGGTACGAGCGCAGGATGACGGTGGGGGACGGGCTGACCTGGTCCGCCAATACGGCCACCGTGGCGCAGGCTTCCCAGCTGGACCTGTGCGGCATTCGTGACGCGGCCACCCGCATGGGTGTCCACCGCGCCGTCGACGGCGAACCGCTGGAGGTCAACAACCCCTCCTTCGTGCTGGGCGGCCAGGAAGTGGCGCCCATGACGATGGCAGCAGCGTTCGCGACCTTTGCCAGCGGCGGAGAGTACTGCGAACCCATCGCGCTGACGCAGGTGTCCGATGCCAGGGGCCGCTCCTATTCCGTGCCCGAGGAGCAGTGCTCCCGCGCAATGTCCGAGGAAGTCGCGAAAGAGGTCTCGGAGCCGCTGCAGAAACTCGTGGAGAGCGGTCCCGGAGGCATCTCGCCGCTGGGTGTTCCCGCAGCAGCGAAAACCGGCACTACCGATGTCTCCGAGCAGACCTGGACCGTGGGCTACACGCAGGGCATCTCGACTGCGTCCTGGGTGGGTAACTGGACGTCGTACTCTTCGCTGAACGACCTTCCGATCAACGGCGTGACCCGCAGCTATGTGGACGGCTCCACCGTCGCCGGCGCGCAGTGGACCGACTACATGCGCGCCGTCGCACCGCTGTACGCAACCGGTGGCCTGACGGACCCGAACCGGGTACCGTCCCCGTCACCGGTGCCCGAGCAGGACAATGAGCCGGAACCGGAAGCACCCCGGGAGGATCCGACGCCGGAACCCGAGCCTTCATCTGCCCCCGGCGCGGGCGAAGGTGCCGGCGAAGTTCCGGAACCCGCACCGCCGGCAGAGCCCGAGGTTCCCGAGGTCCCCGCGCCGACCGCTCCCGCTCCCGCTCCGGCCCCGGCTCCGACTGCAGTTCCGGTACCCACACAGCCGCCCGCAACAGCCATCCCCGGAGCCCCCGGCGAGTAGCTGTAAACTTGCGGATGTAAAAAATGCTCCCCGACCCCTGACCGGGCCGGGGAGCATTTTTGTCTGTGACGCTTGTGCGACCAACCGGCCCCTGAACCCGCACTAGAAGAGGTTCAGCGCCGGAACAGGTGCCGGATTCGGGTGCCGGTCTTGCCAGGGCAGCAGTGCCTCCACAGCTGCTCCGACGGCGAAGACGGCATCCTCGTCAAAGGGGTGGCCGACTATCTGGACTCCGGTGGGAATCCCGCAGTCTGCCATGCCGCTGGGTACGGCCAACACCGGGCAGCGGTTTGCGATGTTAAATACGCCGGTCATATGACCCTGCCAGCAGTGCTCCAGCCGGCCCCCAGCGGTGGCGATGCCGTCCAGGTATGAGCCGTCGGCGTCGAGCGACGCCACAGCGGACGCCGGGCACAGTAGAGCGTCATAACCAGCCATCACCGCGGCAAGCTCCCGCTGAATCCGCGCTTCGGCGCTGATGCCGTCCAGAAAGCGGAATGCCGCAGCAGCCCTGCGTGCATCAGCCATGAAACGCACGGTGTAGTCCGCGAGCAGTTCCTCGGAGCCGGCCGTTTCATCCTCCATTGCCGGGCCCAGCAGGTAACCGAAGTGGGTGAACATCGTCCTGCTAATCTCATCCGTGGTCCACGGCAATTCGACTTCCTCCACCCGTGCGCCTGCTTCACGCAGCGCAGCGGCAACAGCCCGGGTGTTGGCCTCCACATCGGCCGCGACAGGATAGTTGCCTAAACGGATACAAAGCGCGATCCGTTTGCCGGCAACCGATGCAACCGCGTCGCCGTCGCCGTCGGGCAGTGAAACGGGCGCGAAAGGTAGCGACGCGTGATCACCCGGATGCCGTCCCGCCATGACATTGGCCAGCAGGGCGGCGTCCGCGACGGTCCTGGCCATGGGGCCGTCACCGCGGTAATGGTCAGCGGACAGCGGAGCCAGTCCCGGGATCCGGCCGTACGGCGCCTTGTAGCCCACGGTTCCGGTAAACGACGCCGGAAGCCGGGTTGAACCGGCAATATCCGATGCTGTGGCCAGGGGCGCAAACCCGGCAGCCAGTGCGGCGCCCGAGCCGCCGGAGGAACCGCCCGGAGACAGCCGGAGGTTCCAGGGATTGCGGGTGATGCCCCACAACGGGCTGTGGGTGACGGTGGCGCAGCTGAACTCCGGCGTCGTCGTGCGCAGATGGATGATTCCTCCGGCGCCGCGGATCCTCCCGATGACGGGATGGTCGGCCGGTGACACGGCCGACCGCCGGGCCATCAGCCCCTGGGACAGCGTGCGGCCCTTCAGCCCGTGCTTTTCCTTCGCCGCCACAGGCAGCCCGAGCAGTGGACTCAGGTTGCGGCCCGAACGGTAGCTGTCGGCAGCACTGCGCGCGGCGGACATCGCTTCATCGAAAAGCGTTTCCGTGACGGCGTTGATGGACCCGCCGGAAGCCATGGACCCGTTCACTTCCACGACCCGGTTTATGACCGCGGTCAACAGTTCGACGGGCGAGAGTTCCTTGGAACGGAAGAGCCGGAGGGCTGTGGTGGCATCCAGGTAATGCAGGTCGGTCATGAGCGGACGGCATCCGACAGGGCGGCAGTGTCTTCCGGTGCGTCCGAGGTGCCGGTCGCAGTGCCCTCAAGGGCGCCGGAGACCAGTCGGCGGGTCACGCCGGTCAGCATCTCAAGGCCACGAACCATGTCCTCATCGGTGGAGAATTCGCGTTCGCAGTGGGAGACGCCGTCCACGCTGGGTATGAACAGCATGACCGACGGCGCAACGGTGTTCATGGCCACGGAGTCGTGGCCGGCCATGGTCTGGATGCGCCGCGAGGACAGTCCCAGATCGGCAGCCACACGCTCCGCGAGCTCCAGCCCCTCCTGCGGAAAACGGCGGATGGGCCGGATGTCGAAGTCGGTGACGTTGACCTTGATGTCGTACTTCCGCGCAAGATCATCAATGTCCTTCATCAGTTTGGCCCGGGCCGCCGTCACGATCTGTGGATCGCCGGAGCGCAGATCGGCAACAAGATGCACACGCCGTGCCACCACAATGGGGGAGTTGGGCTCAAGAGTCATCTGCCCCACGGAGGAGACCAGGGCCCCTTCGGCAAAATCCTCGGTGACGTCATGGACCATGAGGATGATGCGCGACGCGGCCACCAGGGCATCGTGCCGGTCCGCCATTGCGGTGGCCCCGGTATGGGACTGTTCCCCGAGGACCTCGATGTCCAACTTCTGGGTGTACCAGCTGCTGTCCACCACTCCAATGGCGGTTTCCTCGCGTTCCAGGATGCGGCCCTGCTCAATGTGGATCTCCGCATAGCCGGCGGCTTCGGGTGCTTCCTGGTTTCCCAAATATCCGATGCCGTTCAGCGCGTCGCGCACTGTGATTCCCTGCAGGTCGGTAACCGCAAGCATCTTTTCCCGGGACAGCAGGCCGGCGTACACCGAGCTGCCCATGATACTGGGGGCAAAGCGGCCGCCTTCCTCGTTGAACCAGTTCACAACCGCAAGGTTGAACCGGGGCGGCGCTTCGCCGGCCTCGACGTCGGCGTTAATCCGCCGGGCGGCGTGAAGCGCGGCGATGACGCCGTATGCTCCGTCGAAACGTCCGCCGAGCGGCTGGCTGTCCAGGTGCGAGCCGATGATGATGTAAGGAGCACCGGGCGTCCACTCAACGAGCGCAAACATGTTGCCGATGCTGTCGGTTCGCAGTTCCCAGCCAGCGTCCCGCACCCAGGCGGAAAACCAGTCCCTGGTTCGGGCGTCCTCGGCAGTTGCCGCCTGACGGTCAACGCCATTATTGGGGGTGGCGCCGATGGCGGCCACCGCGTGGAAATCGGTAAGAAATGTTGCTGCGCTCATGAAAAATCCTTTGGTAATGCGGCTCGATCATCGGTGATCGGTGATCGGTGGTTCCGGGGTTCAGGCCTGGCCTATCCCATCCGGCCGCGGGTCTCGGGAACCTTGGTCAGGACGACCAGAAGGAAGACGACGGCGGCGGCCGCGGCCATGTAGAAACCGGGTGCATGCGGCACTCCGGTGCTTCCGACAAGCGCCGTACCGACGAAAGGCGCGGTGCCGCCAAAGATTGCGTAGGCGCCGTTGTAACTGATTGCCGCAGAGGTGAACCGGGTGCGGGTGGTGAAAATCTCGACAAAGAACGTGTAGCAGCCACCTCCGTAAAGGCAGAGGGCCACAACAAACAGGGACTGTCCGGCCAGGGCCAGCGGCAGACTGCCGCTGGTGACCAGCATGAAGCTGGGGACCGACAGCACAGCCAGGGCGGCGGAACCCGCGATGAGCAGCGGCTTGCGGCCGAAGCGGTCTCCGAGCCGGCCGCCCACCGGAAGCAGGACGGCGTACAGAGCCAGTGCTGCGGCGTTGACCATAAGTGACTGTTCCCGGCTGAGTTCACCGGTGGTCTGGACATAGGACACAAAGTAGGCGGACAGGAAGTAGAACCCCATGGCTGTCAGGCCCATGACAAAGATGACCTGAACCATGCGGAGCTTGTTCTCGCGGAGTGTCTCCCTAATGGGACTGAATTCCTTCGGCTGCTCGGCTTTCGCATTCTTGAAGGCGTCGCTTTCCACCGTGCGGCTGCGGATCCATACACCGAAAAGTGCTAGCGGAAGAGCGAGCAGGAACGGCAGCCGCCAGCCCCAGGACGTGAAGGATTCGTCGGACATCGACTGACTGAGGATCAGGATCATGGTCCCGGCCACCACTGACGGCAGCGCTGTCGCGGCGATGGTGATGTTGATCCAGAAACCGCGCTTATTGACCGGAGCGTGTTCGAAGACAAAAGAGGGAGCGCCAACGGACTCTCCGCCGGCGGAAAACCCCTGGATGAGCCGGCACAGCACCAGCAGGGCAGGAGCCCATGCGCCGATCTGTGCGTAGGTGGGGAGCATGCCCATCAGCGCCGTTGCGCCGCCAATGGCGATCAGCGTAATGCTGAGGACCCGCCGGCGGCCGATCCGGTCTCCAATGGCGCCAAAGAAGATGCCGCCGAGCGGGCGGACCACAAACGCTACGCCGAACGTCGCGAACGTGGCCAGCAGAGCGGTGATGGGATTACTGCCGGGGAAAAACAACTGTGACAAGGTGACGGCAGTGAGTCCATAGAGAGTGAAGTCATAAAACTCGATGAACTGCCCAACGCTGCCGCCGAGCAGGACACGCTTTTGCATCTTCGTGGCGGGAACACCCGCGGGGGAGTGGTCTGAGGGAGCCGGGGCTGAACCGGGCCGCCTTGCTTCGCTGTTCTGGGTTGTCATGACAGCCACGCTAATGTGCTGATGTTTCGGCTGCGGTTAACACTGTTACGGGCCGGAAACGGCAAAAGGGCCAAGATTACCGCCGCGTTGCCGGCAGCGGGCCGCCCGGTCATCTTCCGGACACACGTTCCTGGGAACGGACGCATCGAATCTCCCTTGATCGATCATGGAGAACCCGCCGCATCATATGTTGCAGGATCCGGGTTCAGTACCGGAACCAACTGTGGTGACTTAGGTCACATGTGTCCAATGAGTTGTTTAGCCCAAGGCCATAGATTCTTTTGATGGGTCGCCGGCGGCACCGTAGAGCCGGAGGCACGTTTCCTCAAAGGCCAGAACACGCCGAGTGGGCTTTATCCCGCCGGGACGTACCAGCATGACCTCAATGGGCGGGAAATCGTCAGTCAGCGCTAGAACCACCACCTGCCCGCCGGAGTACGTCAGGTCACTGTGCAGCCGCTGGTTTAACACAGCGTAGCCGTGTCCTTTCGCGACGAAGGAGCGGACTGTTTCATAGCCCGAGAAACGGTGCCGGACGTTCGCCTCCACTCCGGCCATAGCGTAGAGCTGCTCGTAATATTCCCTGCTATGCGGCAGATCCAGCACCACCGACGGCTCACCGGCCAAATCGCGAAGCGCCACGGTACGCTCGGGCCCCTCCGCCGCCGGATGCCCGGCGTGAACCAGCACATGCGGAGGTATGTGTTCCAGGACGCGGGAGGTAAATCCCTCGCCGAGACCCAGACCGTAGGTCAGCGCAACGTCGCAGGATCCCTCCCGCAGTGCAGCCTGCAGTCCGGCAAGGTCTGCTTCGAGGATGGAGACCTCCACCCCGGGATGCTGGCGCTCGAAGGACTGCAGAATTGCCGGCAGGCGAAAGGGTGCCAGCGGGGAGAATACGCCGACTGTCAGTTCGCCCACGACGCTGGCGGCGAGTCCGCGCGCTGACTCATAGAGGGCGTCAGCCTGTTCCAGCACCACCTTGATGTCCCCGGCCAGCTGCCGGCCTGCCGGGGTGAGCCGCAGCCCGCGGGTCAGGCGCACAAACAGCTGGGTTCCAAGGCTGGCCTCCAACTGCGCCACGGCCGTGGACAGGGCCGACTGGGTGATGCACAGCCGCACGGCAGCTGCCGTCACGTTTTCGGCTTCCGCCACCACGGCGAAGTACCTCAGCTGGGTCAGGGTGAAGGGTTTGGGCATGGTTCAGTGCTCGCATTTCCGGTGGACAGGCTGGTTCTTCATGGCATCACGGCATCACAGGGTCCGCAGTCGGTGGACGAGCAGCGCCACGTGCAGTGACGTGCGCGATTCGGCGTCGTCGAGATCCACCGCCAGCAGTTCCTCCAGCCGGCTCAGTCTGGCGTACAGCGTAGGCCGGCTCAGGTAGCTGATCCTGGCCAGGGCAGCCTTGTTGCCGCCGGATTCCAGGAACTGGCCCAGCATCTCCAGATAGCCGGATTCGCCCCGGGCCTCGGCGTCCAAGAGTCCCTGCAGTTCGGATTCAACAAACTGCTGCACGCGCGGGTCCTTGCGCAGCAGGGCCAGCAGGCCGCGCAGCCGGATGTCGGTGGCGCGGTAGAACGGCCGGTCCTGTCCGGTAAGGGTGGCGGCAGTCTCGGCGACATGGGCCGCCTCATCGATTCCCGCCGCTGCTTCGAGAAGGGAATCCTGAAGGCGTCCGACGCCGATCGTCCAGCCCCCTGCCACCCCGCCGGGGTCGCGCTCCGAATCGTGGGCCACACCTGCTGCCAGGGCTCGCAGCACCTGATCTTCGGCCTGGCCGGATGACAGGGCGAGGAGCGTACCCACGGAACCCGAACGGATGACGGCGCTGACGGCAGTGCAGGGGAGGGGTTTCAGCGCCCGCGCCAGCTGCTCAAGGAGTAACCGTTCCTCCTGCTGTCCGGCCAGCGGGTCGCCGCCGCCGGCAGCGACGGCGTCCGGGACAGCTGACGGCGATGCGCCCCGGAAAACTACGGGAAGGTAGAAGGGCGAGGGCCGCAGGCCCAGGGCGGCCGCACGTGTCTGCGCTTCGCCCTCACCCAACCCGCGAGGCTGGCGCAGGTCATTCAGGAGACCGGCCTGCGCCTGTTGGTTCAGGTCGCGTCTGTCCCGTTCCGCGAGCCGGTTAATCGCAAGGGTCTGGGCGGCCCGTTCCAGCACCATCGCCGCACCGGCGTCGTCATTCAACACCGCCGGGACCACCAGCCGGCCCCACACCTGCCGCCGAACTCCCACAGGTGTCTGCAGCCAGTCTCCGTTGCCGGCGCGGGACGTTTGCGCTGTTGACGGCGTGGTCCGGGAACGCCGCTCCCAGTTATCCAGCAGCACAGTGGTGTCCATATGCTGAGCCGCGTAGGCCAGCACCAGGTGGGAAAGGTCCTCGAGAACCACCGGGGCGCCGATCATCGCTGCGGCCTGCTCCACCACCTGTCCAGTTCCCGCGCTTTCCAGGCTAAGGACCGTGAACGCCTCGTGGACGGCACGGGCACGCTCCACCCGTTCCAGCTGTTCGGCCACAATCAGCCGGTGCACAATTTCGGTGATCTGGACAAAGCGCACCCGGCGCCGGACCACGACGACGGGCAGTGCTGCCGAGGCGGCTGCCAATGCCAGCGCGTCCAGAGCGTTACGGCGGTCCCCGATCACTTCCACAATCAGCCCGGCCGCTCCGGCGTCCTGCAGCGACCGGACAAACATAGCCGTACGGCTGGGATCCTTTTCAAGCTCCAGCCCCGTCGTGAGCACCAGTTCTCCGCCCGACAGCAGTCCAGAGACGTCGAGCACCTCACTGACATGGACCCAGCGCACGGCGTTATCCAGGCCGTCGGCGGAGCCCAGGAGCCACGGCTCGGCCTCGCGCAGCACGGGAAGATCCAGGACGGAGCGAACAGTGGGCAGCATTTACACAGCGTAAAGCCAAGTGGACAAATTCTTACACACTGCAACTTATGAGTCGGACCCGGGAACGGCAGACTTGATCCGACTGAACACCACCGCCCCCGGGCGCCCTTTCCACAAGGAGAAACCTTGGACAGCATCAAGCACTGGATCAACGGCCGTTCCGTTCCGGCAGGAGAGCGAACCGCTCCGGTGACAAACCCGGCCACGGGCAAGGTGACCGGCCAGGTGTCCCTGGCCACCGGGGACGAGGGCGCGGCGGCCGTCGCTGCGGCTGCTGCCGCCTTCCCCGCATGGCGGGATACGTCCCTTGCCCGGCGGACGCAGATACTCTTCGCCTTCCGCGAGCTGCTCAACGCCCGCAAGGGTGAACTGGCCGCCATCCTCACCGCCGAGCACGGAAAGGTGCTCGACGACGCCCTCGGGGAAGTCAGCCGCGGCCAGGAAGTGGTGGAATTCGCCTGCGGCATACCGCATCTGCTGAAGGGCAGCTTCACCGAAAACGCATCCACCGGCGTGGACGTGCATTCAGTCCGCCAGGCGCTGGGGCCCGTTGCGATCATCAGTCCCTTCAACTTCCCGGCCATGGTCCCGATGTGGTTCTTCCCGATAGCGCTGGCCGCCGGTAACACCGTAGTGCTGAAGCCGAGCGAGAAGGACCCGAGCGCGGCAAACTGGCTGGCCGAACTGTGGAAGGAAGCCGGCCTGCCCGACGGCGTTTTCAACGTCCTGCACGGGGACAAGGTGGCGGTGGATACGCTCCTGACCCATCCGGACATCAGGGCCGTGTCCTTTGTGGGTTCGACTCCGATCGCCAGGTATGTCTATGAAACCGCAACCGCACACGGCAAGCGCGTCCAGGCCCTGGGCGGCGCCAAGAACCACATGATCGTGCTGCCCGACGCCGACCTGGACCTGGCCGCCGACGCTGCGGTGAACGCCGGCTTCGGCTCCGCCGGGGAACGCTGCATGGCCATCTCCGCGCTGCTTGCGGTGGGGAACATTGCCGATGAACTGGTGGACAAAATCGCCGAGCGCACCGGAGCGCTGCGTACCGGTGACGGAAGCCGCAGCTGCGACATGGGCCCGCTCGTCACGGCAGCACACCTCACCAGGGTGGCGGGCTATATCGACGCCGGAGAAGCCTCAGGCGCCACAGTGGTCGTGGACGGCCGCACCGTCACACCGGACGCAGAAGGCGACGGATTCTTCGTGGGACCGACCCTGTTCGACAACGTCACAACCGACATGTCGATCTACCAGGACGAAATCTTCGGCCCGGTTCTCTCCGTGGTCCGCGTGGACAGCTACGAGCAGGCCCTGCACCTGATCAACACCAACCCGTACGGCAATGGAACGGCCATTTTCACAAATGACGGCGGCGCGGCGCGGCGCTTTGAAAATGAGGTGGAAGTTGGCATGGTGGGCATCAACGTCCCCGTGCCGGTGCCCATGGCTTACTATTCGTTCGGTGGGTGGAAGAACTCGCTTTTCGGTGACACCCACGCCCACGGAACGGAAGGCGTCGGGTTCTTCACCAGGGGCAAAGTGGTCACCACCCGCTGGCTGGATCCGAGCCACGGGGGAATCAATCTCGGCTTCCCGCAGAACGCCTGACCGGCGCCTCAACTGAAAGGCTATGGATATGACTTCCACAATTGACGGCGGAGCTCCGCCGCTGCTGGACGCCGAGGGTGCACAGCGCGCCTACGACCTGGACCGCAAGCACGTCTTCCACTCCTGGTCCGCGCAGGACCTGCTCGATCCCATGGTCATCAGTGCGGCCCGGGGCTCCTACGTGTGGGACGGGGAGGGCAACAAGTATCTGGACTTCTCCTCACAGCTGGTGAACACCAACATCGGCCACCAGCACCCCGCCGTCGTTGCCGCCATCGCCGAGCAGGCAGCGAAACTCTGCACCATCGCGCCGAGCTACGTCAACGACGCACGGTCCGAAGCGGCCCGGCTCATCAGTGAACGGACGCCGGGGGAGCTGAACAAGATCTTCTTCACCAACGGCGGTGCGGACGCCAACGAGCACGCGGTGCGGATGGCGCGCCTGCACACCGGCCGGCAGAAGGTCCTGTCGGCTTACCGTTCCTACCACGGCGGCACCCAGCTGGCCGTGAACCTCACCGGAGATCCCCGGCGCTGGGCCAACGACACCGCCAGCACCGGCACCGTCCATTTCTTCCCGCCCTACCTTTACCGCACGGCGTTCCACTCAACCACGGAGGAAGAGGAAAGCTCACGGGCGCTGGAACACCTGGAACAGCTGATCGCCTACGAAGGTCCCGGAACCATCGCAGGCATCATCCTCGAATCCATTCCCGGAACGGCCGGCATCTACCTCCCGCCGCCGGGATACCTCCAGGGCGTCCGCGAGCTCTGCAACCGCTACGGCATCGTCCTCATCGCGGACGAGGTGATGTCCGGGTTCGGACGCACCGGCAAGTGGTTCGCCGTCGAACACTTTGACGTGGTGCCGGACCTGCTGACCTTCGCCAAGGGGGTCAACTCCGGCTATGTCCCCATGGGCGGCGTGGCCATCAGCCCGGAGATCGCCGCGACCTTCGGCACCCGGGTCTACCCTGGCGGGTTGACCTATTCCGGCCATCCGCTGGCTGCTGCGGCCGCGGTTGCGACCATCAACGCCATGGAGGACGAAGGTATGGTGGCGCACGCAGCGGAGCTCGGGCGCACGGTCATCGGACCGGCACTGGAAGACTTCACCGAACGTCATGAGTCGGTGGGCGAAGTCCGGGGCACCGGCGTGTTCTGGGCCATTGAACTGGTGAAGGACCGGGCGACCAGGGAACCGCTGGCACCGTACGGCAGCTCCAGCGGGGAAATGAACCAGCTGCTGGCCGCCTGCAAATCCCGAGGCCTGCTGCCGTTCGCGAACTTCAACCGCATCCACGTCGTCCCGCCGTGCAACACCAGCGCCGCCGACACCGAGGCCGGGCTCGGAATCCTGGATGAAGTGCTCGAGATTGCCGACGGGCTGGTCCGGGAGCAGTAGCCGGCTTAGGCATGCTGAGCGATAGTTTTCCTCGGTGCCGGCTCCCAAGTTTGGAGCCGGCACCGTGTGCCGGGCAGCCTCCGGTGCCAGAATGGGTGGGGATGTCCGAGGCCGTCGCCTAGAATGATAAGGATGCTTACAACTGTGGACAGCGTCCGCAG
Source organism: Arthrobacter sp. Z1-15 (assembly GCF_054792395.1). Taxonomy (NCBI): domain Bacteria; kingdom Bacillati; phylum Actinomycetota; class Actinomycetes; order Micrococcales; family Micrococcaceae; genus Arthrobacter; species Arthrobacter sp. Z1-15. The sequence goes on from NZ_CP096454.1 coordinate 1,967,921, forward strand.
CGGAAACCAGCCCCTTCCAGAAGGAGAACACCATGATCGGATTCATCGTTGCAGGACTCGTTATTGGCGCACTGGCCCGCCTAATCAAGCCCGGCAAGCAGAATCTGAGCCTGCTGGCCACGCTCCTGCTCGGACTGGCCGGGTCCGTCGTCGGCGGCGTCATTGCTTCCCTGGTCGGAAGCGGCGACATTTGGGAACTCAACATCTTCGGCTTCATTGTGGCTGTTGTGGCCGCAGTCCTGCTGATTGGCGTGGCTGAAAGCATGTCCGGCCGCGGCAAGGGCCAGGTCCGCCGCTAAGGCGGGGGCGCAGGCCAGGACCGGCTGCGCCGCTGGGATAAGTCGCTGGGATTAGTCGCCGGGACTAGCCCCGGCGACTAATCGTCGGCCAGTGACGCACCCGGGGGAACAGGACGCCCGGCTTTCGCCAGCTCAAGGTCGAAGACCTTTCGTTCAACGGAGTCCAGCCGCCGCTGCAGCGTTTTGTTCGCTTCGACCGCCTGCTGAAGCTCCCGGGAGGCGGCTACCCCCGGGGCCCGTTCACGGTTCACCACCATCCGGACGATCTCCGTGAGCCCGTAAACGGCCATTCCGGCAATAGCAACAAGTGCAAACCAAGGGATATCCATGGGCTGATCCTAGGTGCGAAATGCGGAAAAACCCGGTGCGACGCTAAGAATCTTCCGCCGCGGGCGCACCCAGGAGCTGTAGCTGCAGGAGATTTCCGGTCCCGCCGCCCGGCCGGGCAGTTATCCGGACCCTATATGCCCCGTTTCCCGGACGTACAGCGGGAAGCTGGTACTCGTGCGCGGCGTCAGGGACGCTGTCACCCGGCAGGGCGTCGGGGGACGTGTGAACGCCGTTGATTTCCACCCGGGCTCCCTCCGCTGATCCGGGCTGGAAGGTGAGCCGCAGCGTTTGGGCACGGCCGTCCGGATCGGTGAGCAGGTAGGAGAACCAGCCCGAAGCCGACCGCCAGTGCCTTGTGCCGTCGCCGCCGGCGATTGTTCCTTCGCCGGCAAAACCGTGATCTGCTTCGGGCTGCTGCTCGCCGGCCGCCACTGCGTCAATGACGTTGCATGCTGCAGCCTCTGCGCGGTCGGCGGAAAGAAGCGCGGACCTTATTGCCTGCGGATCAGTCCCGGCCGGAAAGTAGACGGTGTAGCGGTCCTCTGACAGGCCTGCAAAAGGCACCAGTTCCACGGCAACGGACGCGCCGTTGAGCCAGGCGGACAATTCTGCGGTCAGCGGGGAACGCGTCCGGACGACGGCGGCAGCAGCGGGACGGGCTGCGGTAACCACGGGTGTCGATGCCAGAGGCCGTTTCGGGCCGGAAGCTACATGGCCCATCCTCGTGTCCTCCGCATCAAAGGTCAGGGCTTCGGCGGTTCCTGTTTTAGCAGGTGAGTCCGGGACTCGGGCGGCAAGGACCGTGGCCCCGTAGACGAAGGATACCCACGGCGAGCCGTCCGGCAGGTACTCAGCGCGTATTTCGGCAGCGAACCGTACGGTGACAACGGAGGTGCCTGACCATCGGCGGCGAATCCGGACTCCGGGCGCGTCATTGCCGGATCCGGATGCGGGCCCGCAACCAGTCTCGTCCTTAAAAGCCAGGGGAACGCCGTCAATTTCCACCTGCATGTCCGTCGCCCAGCCCGGGCGGCGGAGCCGCAGCGTACAGTCCAGGGGTTCGTCCGCATGGACCGTCAGCACAGCCGTGTCCGACTCCATCAAGTCAGCCTCAAGGTGCAGCCGCAGGCCCAGTTCCGTGCACTCCAGTTCCGCGGCGATATAGAGGTTCACCTCCAGCGCTTCCGCCGAACGGCTGAAAATCAGTTCGCCGTAGCGGGAGTGGTTTTCCAGCCCGGACCCCGCGCAGCACCACATCGATTCCTGCGGCTGGGAGTAGACCCGGTAATGGCCCGGCCGCATGGGCGTGAAGTACGCAAAGCCGCCGGTGCCAGGCCGCTGGGAGGACAGGATGTGGTTGTAGAGCGCCCGTTCGTAATAGTCGAGTGCTGCCGGATCTCCCGTCTGCTCGAACCGCAGCTGGGCGAGCTTAAGCATGTTGTAGGTGTTGCAGGTTTCCGGCCCCTGCACATCGGTGACCATAGGGGAGAAATCCCCGGACGGGTGGAAATGTTCCCGGACGCTGTTGCCGCCGATGGAAACCGTGCGCCGGGTGCGGACTGTGGTCCAGAATGTGTCCGCAGCGGCGGCATAGCTCCGGTTTCCCGTGAGTCCGGCGAGCCGCGCATAGCCAACAACCTTGGGAATCTGGGTGTTGGCGTGCAGCCCGTCCAGTTCATCACGGCCGGCTGCCAGCGGCTCCAGAATCCGGCGGTGCGAAAAGCGATGGGCTGCCGTCAGGAAACACGACCGACCGGTGGCCGTATAGAGCAGTGCGAAGGCATCATTCATTCCTCCGTACTCGGTAATCAGGACGGATTCGAAGGCAGCGTCCGGGAGTCCTGAAGTACTGTCCACCCACCACTGGCCCAGGGCGGAAGCCATGGACAAGGCCCGCTGCGAACCAACGTATGCAAAGGCATCGAGGAGCCCGGCCAGTGTCTTGTGAAGGCTGTACAGCGGAACCCAGCGGCCGTTCAGGATAAAAAGATCCGCCTCGATGCGGGCGGCGGCCAGTTCCCTCCCCAGCTGCTGCCCCCGGGGAATGCCGCCCAGGTACCCGTTGCCGGCTGCCCCCTGGCACCGCTCGAAAGCGTCAAGGACATGCTCCAGACGGCTGCGGACCCGGCTGTCCCCGGTGGCGGCGAAAAACCTGGCAAGGGAGGACAGGTAGTGGCCGCCCATATGGCCGCCCATGCCGTCCGACTCCCAGCTGCCGTACGGTGCTGCGCCGGGGTCACCAACAGCGCCGGCAAGGCCTGCTTCTGCCAGATAAGGTGCGCAGAGCCGGTCCGCATCCAGAGCCAGCAGGTACTCGAGCGCAGTCTCCTGAGCGCGGGCGAACGGGCCAGGCAGCAGGCGCACGTCGTTCAGCGGAAAGGCCGTTCGGCGCACCGGGGCACTTCGGGAACCGGACATCAGCGGGGGGCCGTTGATTCCCGTGCCACAACCCGATATTTCGTTTCCACTTGCTGCGCCCCCGGAGGAGCCGTTCCGTTAATCCGGTCCACGAGGAGCTTCAACGCCGTCCGTGCAATTTCGCCGCGGCCCGGATCCACCGTACTCAGGGTCGGCAGCGTGTAGCGGGTTTCGTCGAGGTCATCGAAGCCGATCACCGCAACGTCGTCGGGCACCCGGCGCCCCGCGTCCTGGAGTACGCGCATGGCGCCCTGGGCAAGGGTGTCGTTAAAGCCGAAGACGGCGTCGAACTCCACGCCCTTCTCCAACAGCTCATGCATAGCCGCTGCTCCGTTGGCCCGGTGCCACATCCACATGTAGGCCACCAAGTCGTCGTCGTACGGCACGCCGTGGCGCCGCAGGGCCTCCCGGTAACCGCGCAGACGCAGGCCTGCGGTTCCAATCTCCTCGTTTTCATGGGCACCCACCACGGCAATGCGCCGTCGTCCCTGCGCAAGCAGATGCTCGGTGGCCGCCTGCGCACCCTCCACGTTCTGCATGACCACGTGGTCGCTGCCGGTGGAAAAGACCCGCTCTCCCAGCAGCACCAGCGGCACCGGTGACTTCACCAGCTCGGCATCTTCCTGGCCCATGCCGAGCGGACTGAAAATCAGCCCGTCGGACATCCTCAGCCGCGGACTGGCCAACAGCTCCAGCTCGCGTTCACGCAGACCGCCGGTCTGCTCAATCAGGACCACCAGGCCCAGATCATCGGCGCAGCTGATGATGGAATCGGCCAGTTCCGCGAAATACGGCAGGCGCAGCTGCGGCACAGCGAGAGTGATCGCTCCCGTGTGTCCCGAACGGAGGCTTCGCGCGGTCAGGTTTGGCCGGTAGCCCAGTTCGCTGATGGCGTTTTCAACTTTTTCCCGGGTTGTCGGACGCACATTTGGATGGCTGTTGATTACGTTGGAGACCGTCTTGAAGGAAACCCCTGCAAGCCGGGCCACATCATGCAGGGTGACTGCCATGTTCTATCGTTCCTCTTTCTTCAAGGCCGGGGCCCCGGACACGGGCCCTAGCCCAGGACCTTCCGGGCCAGGAAGGCGTTGGCGAACTTTCGTTCCGGATCCAGCCGGCGGGCAAGGTCCTGGAAGTCCCCGAAGCGGGGGTACAGCCCCTGCAGCTCGGCCCGCTCCAATGTAAACAGCTTTCCCCAGTGCGGGCGGGGCTTCAGCGCAGCGAGTGCCGCTTCCATCTTCGCCAGCAGAGCCTCGACGTCGGCCTGCAGGGGTTTCCACGTGAAGTGGAACCCGACAGTTTCCTGCCCGTAGCTGCTGCTCAGCCACAGATCATCACGGGCCATCGTCCGGATTTCGCAGACCTGGAGCAGGGGAGCGATGTCCGCCGACATGCCTCGCAGAATTCCCAGCGCTTCAAGGGCCGAGCCGCGTTCCACGAGGTATTCGCTCTGAAGCTCATCGCCGTTGCTCGGTGTGAAGGCCAGCCGGAAGTGCGCGAGCCGGTCCGACCAGGACCCCGGAACACCCATTTGCTGCGAACAGTTCACGGCACTCATGCCCGGCAGCGGGTGCATCGGCTCCGCAGCGGCGGTTCCCCCGAAGAAGGCGCCCGCTCCGGCGTACGGCATCTCCGTGTCGGTCCGGCTCTTGAGCCACACCTGTGACGCCGCCGGGCCGGCCAGGGAGCTGAAGATACTGACACTGTAGGCCGCGGAGGTGATGGCGTCGAAGTTCTCCTCAACGGAAGTCCACGGGACGTCGGTAAACACGTCCTGGCGCACCTCGAAGGCCGGTTCAACCTCCAGGGTGATGCGGGTGAAGATCCCCAGCGCACCCAGGGAAACCACCATTCCGTTGAAATCGGGGGAGGACCGGTCAACCCGGAGGACTTCGCCGTCCGCCGTCATCAGCTCCAGGGCCGCCACGGTGGTAGCCAGGTTCCCGTTGCGGTTCCCTGAGCCGTGGGTGGCGGTGGCAACGGCTCCGGCCACCGAGATATGGGGCAGCGATGCCAGATTGTGCAGCGCGTAGCCGTGCTGCACCAGGAACGCTGCCAGATCACCGTAGCGGGTGCCCGCGGTAACCGTCACCGTCCGGGCGAGCCGGTCCAGGACCGGCTCGCCGTCCAGCTTCTCCAGATTCACCATCAGCCCGCCGGAGTCCGCGATGTCGTTGAACGAGTGCCTCGTGCCGACGGCGCGGACGGACCCGGCCGACGACACCAGGGATGACAGCTCGTCCAGGGTGGACGGCTGCGCCACGTCCGTGGCGGAGTAGCGCAGGTTGCCGGCCCAGTTGTATTCCTCGAGCACGTTGTAGCCCCTTCAGGTGAGGTGGTCGGATCGGGTTCAATCCGGAGAGTGCAGGGGCTAGAAGCCCTGTGCCAGCCGATAATACGCGGAGTTCAGCTTCAGCTCGTTAACGAACGACGCAGTGGTGGTGGCGCCGTCGATCAGTGCCAGTTCCACTCCGGCGATGCGGGCAAAGTCCTCCCAGACGTCACGTCCCAGCGCGGTGGACATCACCGTGTGGTGTGCGCCGCCGGCCGAAAGCCAGCACTCCGCCGAGGTTTCCAGGTCCGGAGCGGGCTTCCACACCGCACGGGCCACGGGCAGGTTGGGAAGATCCTGCTCGGGGACCACGTTTTCCACGATGTTGGCGGTGAGCCGGAAGCGTTCGCGCATGTCGGCCAGGGAAACGACGACGGCGGGCCCTGGATCTGCAGTGAAGACCAGGCGCACCGGGTCATCCTTGCCGCCGATGCCCAGCGGATGGATTTCCAGCGCCGGCTTTGACGTGGTCAGCGACGGGCAGACCTCGAGCATGTGCGCCCCGAGGATCACCTCGCTGCCCGGTACCAGGTTGTAGGTGTAGTCCTCCATCAGGGAGGCCCCGCCGGGCAGGCCCTCGCCCATGACCTTGGCGATGCGGACCAGGACGGCGGTCTTCCAGTCGCCCTCGGCGCCAAACCCGTAGCCGTCGGCCATGAGCCGCTGGACGGCCAGGCCGGGCAGCTGCTGCAGGCTGCCCAGGTCTTCGAAATTGGTGGTGAAGGCGCCGAAGTTTCCTGCTTCGAGGAAGGACCGCAGGCCCAGTTCCTGCCGCGCGCCGTAGCGCAGCGACTTGTGCCGGCCGCCGTCGCGCCGCAGCTCCGGAACGACGTCGTACAGCTCTTCGTACTCGGCGACCAGGGCATCCACTGCCTCTTCGGACACTGCGTCCACTGCCTCCGCGAGTTCGTTCACGGACCAGGTGTTCACGGAAACCCCGAACTTCACCTCCGCCTCGGTTTTGTCGCCCTCGGTGACGGCGACGTTGCGCATGTTGTCACCGAACCGTGCCATCTTCAGGCTGCGGATTTCATGCCAGCCGGCCGCTGCCCGTGCCCAGGAATCGATCTTGGCCTGGACTCGGGGGCTCGAGACGTGCCCGACGACGGTTTTGCGGCTGATGCCGAGCCGGGAAGAAATGTAGGCAAACTCCCGGTCGCCGTGCGCGGCCTGGTTAAGGTTCATGAAGTCCATGTCGATCTCGGCCCACGGCAGCTCAACGTTGTGCTGCGTGTGCAGGTGCAGCAGCGGGCGCTGCAGCTTGGTGAGGCCGCGGATCCACATCTTGGCGGGGGAGAAGGTATGCATCCAAGTGATCAGGCCAATGCAGGCCTCCGAGGAGTTGGCCGCCAGGATCACTTCCTGGATGGCATCGGAGTCCTTCAGGACAGGCTTGAAGACAATGCGGTACGGAATGGCGTCAGCCTCGTCGAGCTGGCGGGCAATGTCGCCTGCCTGCTCCCGGACCTGGGCCAGGGTGTCTTCGCCGTAGAGTCCCTGGCTTCCGGTGAGAAACCAGATTTCGCGGGCGGGGGCAGTGCTGATGGTCATGAAGAAATCCTTTTTCCGAGAGTGTTGGGGGAGCGGTGCTCCGAATTACTTTTGGCCGTACACGTTCTGGTAGCGCTCGTACAGGCTGTCGATGTGCGGCTGTGCGATGGGCAGCAGGTTCCCCAGCTGGCGGCTGATGTGCACGGTGCGCGCAACTTCCTCGCAGAGGACCGCTGATTTCACTGCCGACCGGGCGTCCTTGCCGATGGTGAACACGCCGTGGTTCTGCATCAGGACGGCGGTGGAGCGGTGCCCGGAGAGCACCTCGACGATGCCGCGTCCGATGGAGTCGTCGCCGATCAGGGCGAACGGACCCACCGGGATTTCCCCGCCGAACTCGTCCGCCATCATGGTCAGGACGCAGGGGATGGCTTCTCCGCGGGCCGCCCAGGCGGTGGCGTAGGTGGAGTGCGTGTGCACAACGCCGAACACGTCCGGCATATGCCGGTACACGTAGGCGTGAGCGTCGGTGTCCGACGACGGTGCGCCGCCGCCGTCGACCGCTGTGCCGAACAGGTCGGTCAGGACCATGTTCTCCGGAGTGAGATCGTCATAGGAAACTCCGGAGGGCTTGATGATCATCAGGTCCTGCTCCGGGACGCGGGCCGAGACGTTGCCGGCGGTCCAGGCCACCAGTTCGTTGCGGGTGAGTTCGGCGTGCAGGTCGCTGACCTGGCGGCGGAGCCTGTCCACGGTGCCGAGGACGTCGGAGGTAAGGGTCACAGTGCCGGTTCCTTTGCTGCAGTTTCTTCGGGTGAACGTGTTTCCGGCGCGGCCTCCGCTGCTCCGGCGGGCAGGCCTGCCGCTGCTGCGCGCTGGATCTTCTTCAGCCGGTGCATCACTTCGTTGGCGCCGCGGCCGAAGTAGTCGTGCAGGGTGCGGTATTCCTCGTACAGGGCGTTGTAGGCGGCCACGTTTTCCGGAACGGGCTGATAAACTCCGCGCCGGACCCGGCCCATGGCGGCCGCGGCCGAACGCACATCCGGGTATGCTCCGGCCGCCACTGCTGCGTGGATCGCAGAACCCAGGGCCGGCCCCTGATCCGAGTCGATGACAGAGAGGGGCAGGTTGATGACATCGGAGTAGATCTGCATCAGCAGCGGGTTCTTCAGCAGGCCGCCGGCCACCACAAATTCGGTGACGGGAACGCCGCTGGCGTTGAAGGCCTCGATGATGGTCCGCGTGCCGAAGGCCGTGGCTTCCAGCAGTGCGCGGTACATGTCCTCGGGACGGGTGGCCAGGGTCTGGCCGACAAACACGCCCGAGAGTTCATGGTCCACCAGCACCGACCGGTTGCCGCTGTGCCAGTCCAGGGCCACCAGGCCGTGCTCGCCGATGGCCTGGGCGGAGGCCAGTTCCGTGAGGTATTCGTGGACGCCGGTGCCGGCCTCGGCCGCGGCGTCGACGTAGCGCGGCGGAACGCAGTTGTTCACGAACCAGCCGAAGATGTCACCCACGCCGCTCTGTCCGGCCTCGTAGCCCCAGAGGCCTTCCACGATGCCGCCCTGCACGGCGCCGCACATGCCGGGAACCTCGTGCAGTTCACCGGAGTTCATGACGTGGCAGGTGGAGGTTCCCATGATGGCGACCATCTGGCCGGGCTCAACGGCATTGGCGGCCGGGGCTGTTACGTGGGCGTCCACGTTGCCGACGGCAACGGCAATGCCCTGGGGAAGCCCGGTCCATGCAGCCGCACGGGCCGAGAGCGTGCCGGCGGCCGAGCCGAGCTGCCCGATGGTGTGTTCCAGTTTGTCGGTGACAAAACCGGCAAAATCGGGGTTCAGGGCGGCGAGATAGTCCGCTGAGGGGTAAGCCCCGTCCTGGTAGATGCCCTTGTAGCCGGCCGTGCAGGCATTGCGGACGTAGGAATCGGTCAGCTGCCACACAATCCAGTCCGCCGCTTCCACCCAATGGTCCATGGCGGCGTAAATTTCCGGGTCTTCCTCCAGGATCTGAAGCGCCTTGGCGAACTCCCATTCCGAGGAAATGAGTCCGCCGTAGCGTCCCAGCCAGGCTTCTCCCCGCTCGGCCGCGAGCGTGCTGATCCGGACGGCCTGCCCCTGGGCGGCGTGGTGGCGCCAAAGCTTGACATAGGCGTGGGGGCGTTCCGCGAACTCTGGAAGTTCATTCAGCGGGGTGCCGTCACCGGTGACGGGGACCATGGTGCAGGCGGTGAAGTCGGTGGCCAGACCGATGACGGCTTCCGGGTTAATGCCGGCCTCTGCCAGCGCAGCGGGCACGGCCTTGCTGAGGACTTCCACGTAATCCTGCGGAACCTGCAGAGCCCAGTCCGGGGGCAGCCGGACGCCGGTGCCGGGAACGTTGTCCGTGATGACGGCGTGCGGATACGGGTGGACGGCGGAGCCAAGCTCGGTGCCGTCGGAGACCCGCACCACCACGGCCCGTCCGGAGAGGGTGCCGTAGTCCACCCCGATGACGTACTGCTCTTCCGGATCGGTCCTGCTCATGGGTCCTCCTGTGGCGGCCGGAGGGACCGGCCGAACGAATCGTCGTTGATCTTGTTAGCGCTAACAATTAGATGTGTGCTGTGTCTCATTGTCAAGACGAGGATATTTCAGCGAAACGAAGCGCGCCCCGCCGCGCCGGTGGTGCCTCCTATTGCCCCCGGGGAGCGGTGCTGCTGCGGACCATCAGCTCCGGTGCCGGCAGATCTTCGGGCGTGCCGGCCGCAGTTCCCCCTGATTCCCCGCCCGCACCGGCGGCGGAGCCGGCAATCTGCAGCAGGAGCCGATCGATGCAGTACCTGCCCATGCTGCGGAAGTCCTGGCGGATGGTGGTCAGCGGCGGAAGGAAGTAGGCCGCTTCGGGCTGGTCATCAACACCCATGACACTGATGTCTCCGGGGACACTGATACCGCGCTCATGCAGAGCACGCATGAACCCCAGGGCCATCTGGTCGTTGGCGACAAATACGGCGCTGTGGGCGGCGGCGTCGAACTCCAGCCCGTTGCGGTAGCCGGATTCCGCACCCCAGTCACCGGTCATCGGCGGCGCAGCCGCCAACCCGCGGGCCTCAAGCTCGGCTCGCCACCCGGATGCCCTTCGCTGCGCATCGATCCATTGCTCGGGTCCGGCAAGGTGTGCGATGCTCCGGTGCCCAAGGTCGGCCAAGTGCGCCACTGCTGTCCGTGCCGCCTGCTCCTGGCTTCCTTCCGGGGCCAGTCCGCCGGCCACGACTTCCAGGGGAATGGTCAGCTGCAGGTCGCGGAACAGGTCGACGCCGGCCTGTACGGGTGCCACCACCACGATTCCATCGGGCGCCTGGTTGAGGAGATGGTTGACAGACTCCAGCATGGCGTCCGGGGATAGCTCCCGCAGGCCGGCCACGCTGACAAAGTATCCCTCCCGAAAGGCTGCCTCCTGCAGGCCCAGCAGGGTGCTCGCCGGTCCGTACTGCTCAAGTTCGGTAATGATGACGCCGATCACCTTGGAAGAGCGCGTCACCAGGGACCGGGCCGCAGCATTTCGCCGGTAGCCGAGCTCCCCGATGGCTGCAGAAACCCTTTCCCTCGTGGCCTGGCTGACGTTGGGGTGTTCATTCAAGACCCGGGAAACCGTCTGGTGGGACACGCCGGCAACGCGGGCTACGTCCTCCATGGTGGGCGGCGCGCCGGAGAGCCTGCGCTGTAACGGTGCCATGGGCTGCTTTCTGTCGATCTTCACGTGTGTCTGTGCGGGTGCCGGTGGCCGGAAGGCTAGCCGGCGCTGACAGTGTACGAAAATGTATGCTCGTCGCCGGGTTCCAGCACAATGAGGTCAGTGCCGGTATTGAAGGCATTCGGCGGGCAGGACATGGGTTCAACGGCCATGCCCAGGCGTCCGAGCTCTTCTCCGGAGTACACCTGCAGCCAGCCCGATCCCTCCGGCCCGGCCGGGGAGGAAAGTACCGACGCGTCACCCGTCGCGGGGTCGCGCAGGCTCACCTGCCATCCGCCGTCGGGCAGGCCGGTGAAGGCGTGGTCCAGGCTCATGGCGCCCAGGACGCGGGGCTGCGAGAAATCGTAGTCCGTGCCCGCCGTTTCCTTCAGCTCCAGGGGCAGCAGGCGGTCGTCGGTCATGAGTACCCGTGAGGCGGCAAAGCCCACTTCGCAGTCGTCCACCGACCGGCCGACGGTGAGGTACGGATGGCAGGAAACGCCGTAGGGCGCAGCCGTGCGGCCTGCATTGCGGGCACTGACCGTCACGGTTAGGCCTGCTTCCTCAGTGAGCGCAAACTCGGCCCGCAGCTGCAGCTGATGCGGGTAGCCCGGCTGCCCGTGCAGTGTGTGCTCCAGCACGACGGCGTGCTCCGAGCGGGACGCAACCTGCCAGTCCACCCAGACCGCCAGACCGTGGAGCGCGGTTCCCGTGGACGCTTCATTAACGGGAACCTCATACGTTTTACCCCGGAAAACATACGTGCCGGAGTCGATGCGGTTGGGCCAGGGAACAAGCGTTTTGCCCGCGTAGGCGTGCGGAACGAGATCCGGGTCGAACGGGAGCACCAGGTCGCGTCCACCGTGGCGCAGACTTTGGATTCCTGCTCCCACAGTGGCTATCCCTGCGCTGTAGGGGCCTGCCTCCAAAGTGATGATCTGTCCGTTGGGGCTAATGGCCGGCCTGTTCATATTCGGGTCCTCTCGTCGGCTGTGCTGATGCAGTAGCTGTCCCGGGGTCAGCGGCCCTGCCTGCGGAGCACCCGCCGGCCCTGCCAAAGAGCTGTTTGCCCAGTTTACCTGTTAGCGCTAACACAACCACGCAATTTCCAATACCGGAAATGCCCGAGTGATGCCTTGACGGCGGAGCAATCGCGTGGAATATTGCTCTTGCAACGTTGTAAACGTGGTTTGGCTCACATTCTTCAGGCGGCAGCGGCCGCACCCCAGGCACCATTCACCGGAACGACTACGTGATAATGAGGTCACGTTCACTGACTGCAGGCGCGGCAATGGTCGCAGCCGCAGCCCTTTTACTCAGCGGATGCTCCGAATCTTCGGGCGCTGATTCAGACGAGAAAAAACTGACGTTCATGTTCCGCGGGGGACCGGACGAGAAGACGGCGTACGACGCCGCCGTAGCCCGCTTCGAGGAAGCCAACGGCGTTGACGTCGAAATGATCGTCACTACGGCCGACGAGTACAACACGAAGCTGAAAGCTGCCATTGCAGGCAAGCAGATTCCTGACGTCTTTTACGTTGCCCCGGGCGACGTCCAGTCCTACGTCGGCAACGGCATCATCAAGGACATCACCGCCGATGTTGAAGGCGTGGAATCGATCGATCTGGACAATATCTGGGACTTCGGCATCGACAGCTACCGCTACGACGGCAAGCTCATGGGACAGGGCCCCATCTATGCACTGCCCAAGGACATCGGCCCGTTCTCCTTTGGCTACAACAAGACGATGTTCGAGGAAGCCGGCATTCCGCTTCCCGATGCGGACAAGCCGTACTCGCTGGCCGAATTCGTGGACGTAGCCAAGCAGCTGACCAAGGACACAGACGGCGACGGCGCGCTGGACCAGTGGGGGACCGGGCTAAACGTCTCCTGGAACGTCCAGGCGTTTGCCTGGTCCAACGGTGCGGACTTCCTTAACGAGGACCGCACCAAGGTCACGGTGGACACTCCGGAGTTCGCCGAAGCCCTGCAGTGGTTTGCGGATCTGCAGAACGTGCACGGAGTAACTCCCTCTGCCAGCGAGGCCCAGACCCTCGACACCTACCAGCGCTGGATGCAGGGTGAAATCGCCTTCTTCCCCGTGGCGCCCTGGGACCTGTCGACGTACGAGAAGCTGCCGTTCGATTACGACGTTATTCCCTATCCGGCAGGATCCACCGGGGAGGCCGCCTCGTGGATCGGCACCCTGGGAATTGCCGTCGCGGAAAGCAGTGACTTCCCGGAGGAGGCAGTCAAGCTGGCCCAGTACCTCTCCACCGACGTGGAAGCGCAGCAAACCCTCGTGGACGCAGGGGTGCAGATCCCCAATCTCAAGGACATGGCCGAAACCTGGGCTGCGGACTCAACCACCAAGCCGGCGAACAAGCAGGAATTCCTGGACATTGTGAACGACTACGGCCGTCCGCTGCCGGGCGGCTTCACCTACAACGGCGAGTGGTACGACGAATTCTTTACCAACATCCAGCCGGTCCTGGACGGCGATCAGACGGCAGCGGACTATCTGAAGGAAGCCCAGCCCAAGATGCAGCAGTTCCTGGATTCAGCGAATCAGCAGGCCGGTATCGGCTAGCACTTCCAGACCGCAGGTGCCGCGGCCCTTACCCGGCCGCGGCACCTGCCCCACCACGGCCAGGTGCCGTGGGATCGATCAGCACAATCAAAGAGGATTACTGATGTCCCAGACTATGCGCCGGTCAACGCTGCACCGGGGGGAGCACCGGGCCGCCCTGGCCTTTGTTGCCATTCCCGTCCTCGGCTTCCTGCTCTTCACGCTTTATCCGCTCGGATACTCGATATATGCATCTTTTACCGACTGGAACGGTTTATCCGCACCGAAATTCAGCGGCCTGAAAAACTACGTCACGATGTTCAACGACCCGTACTTCCTCAAATCCCTGTGGAACACGGTCTTCATGATGATCGCCATTCCGATCGGGCTGGTGGTGTCGCTGGCCCTGGCACTGGCAATGAACCGGAAAATGCGGGGAACCACATTCTTCCGGACCGTGTACTACCTGCCGGTCATTTCCTCCATTGCAGCCGTTGCCATTCTGTGGCAGTGGGCCTTCAACGGAGACTTCGGACTTATCAACCAGGTTCTGGCGCTGGTGGGCATCGACGGCCCCAACTGGCTGCAAAACGCCGACACGGTCAAGCCCGCCCTGATGCTCATGGCTGTGTGGAAGGGCCTGGGCTACTCAATGCTCCTCTACCTGGCGGCGCTGCAGTCGGTTCCGCGCCACCTGTACGAAGCAGCTGCCCTGGACGGAGCCAACGCCTGGAAGCAGTTCCTGCACATCACGCTGCCCATGGTCAGCCCGGTGACGTTCTTCCTGCTCGTAACCAGCATTATCGGCGGCTCGCAGATCTTCGTCGAAGTGAACATCATGACTCCCACCGGCGGCCCGGAATTCTCCTCTGCAACCATCGTTTGGTACATCTGGCAGAAGGCCTTCGACAACCTGCAAATGGGATACGCCTCCGCCATGTCCGTGGTGCTGGGCCTGCTGGTCTTCGTCGTTACTTTCCTGCAGTTCCGCCTTAACCGCCGCAACCAGTTCTCCATCGATTGAGGGCGACCACTATGTCATCGTCACATCTGCTCACTCCACCGCTCAATCCCGCCGATCCCATCCCGGGAGCCCCGGATAAACCGGGCACCGGCCGTCGGGCGGCCCGCGAGCGCCGCGGCGGTCCCGGCCCCGGCCGCCGCTTCTCGCCCGGCAACCTCATTGTCGGAATCTTCCTCTCGCTGGGCGCCGTCATCATGGTCGCCCCGCTGGCCTGGACCTTCTCCACCTCCCTCAAAACCCGGGACAATGTGTTTGCCCTTCCGCCGCAGTGGATCCCCGATCCGGTGCAGTGGGAAAACTACATCCGCGTCTGGACAGCCGGTCCGCTGCTGAGCGGCATCCAGAACAGCCTGATCGTGGCGTGTTCGGTCACCATTGTCGGAACCGTGTTTTCGGGCCTGGCTGCCTTCGCCTTCGCGAAGATGCGCATGCCGTTCAAGAACGTCATCTTTCTGTTCCTCCTCGCAGCCCTCATGGTGCCGTTCCCCACCCTGATGATTCCGCAGTTCACGATGTTTGCCGGGCTCGGCTGGGTGGACACGCTCCTGCCGCTGATTGTGCCGTTTGTCTTCGGCAATATCGTGATGATCTTCTTCCTCCGGCAGTACCTGAACAACGTCCCGGACTCCATCGTCGAAGCCGCGCGGCTTGACGGCGCGTCCTTCTTCCAGATTTTCATCCGGCTCATTCTGCCCATCATCAAGCCGGCCGTGGCGGCACAGTTCATCCTGTGGTTCATGGCCGTCTGGAATGACTATCTGGCGCCCATCATTTACCTGAACTCTCCCGACATCCAGACGCTGCAGCTCGTCATTGCCAGCTTCAACGCCCAGTACGCCATCCAGACCGATTACCCGCTGATTATGGCCGCCTCATTTATCGCCCTGCTTCCGGTACTCGTGGTGTTCCTCATTTTCCAGCGGCAGATCATCGAGTCGATCGCACTGACCGGGTCAAAGGGCTGACCGTGGCGACCGGCCACATACAGCCCGGCGGGGCCCTTGAAAGCCAGGGGCTCAGGCACGCCCACGACCCGACCGTGGTGCGCAGCGATGACGGCACATACTGGATGTTCTCCACCGACGCCCTGGCCAATTCCGCCGATGTTCCGGCAGGCGTCCACGTCCGCCGCTCGCAGGACCTCGTGACCTGGGAGTACGCCGGCACGGCGCTCGACGGCGTACCAGGGCCCGCAGCACAGTGGACGGGAGCCGCAGGACTCTGGGCCCCCGACGTCGTTCGCTGGACGGACGGCAGCTGGCGCATGTACTACTCCGCCTCCACTTTCGGCTCCCGGACCTCGGCGATTGGCCTGGCCGTGGCCGCCCACCCCGGCGGCCCGTGGACGGACCGGGGGCTGGTGCTGAAAACCACCCAGGGCGAATCGGGCCACAACGCCATCGACGCCGCCGTCAGCTTTGACCGCAGCGGTGATCCGTGGCTGGCCTACGGCTCCTTCTTTGACGGTATCTACACGCTGAAGCTTGATCCCCGGACAGGTTTGGCAGCCGAGGACGGTCCCGGCACACTCCTGGCCCGGCGCCCGCCCTCGGTGGACGGCGCGGTGGAAGGCGCCTTCATCCTGTACCGGCCGCAGGAGGACCGCTACGTGCTGTTCCTTTCCTACGACTCGCTGTTCGGCACCTACAACATCCGGACCGCCGTGGCAGCGGAGATCACCGGCCCCTACCGCGACTGGAACGGGCACCTCCTCACCGAAGCAGAGCCGGAGCCCGGGGCCGCGGGAACCAAGATCCTGGGCAGTTATGGATTCCCCGGCGGCACGCGGTGGCTGGCCCCCGGGCACAACTCCGTATTCATTGACACGGGGCTCACTGACACTCCATTCTCCGCGGCCGGGCAGGAGGAGGACGAATACTTCATGGTGCATCACGTGCGTTTCGCCGAAGATCCGTCCCAGCACACGGCCCACCTGCGGCGGCTGTACTTCACGGCAGGCGGGTGGCCGGTGGCCTCGCCGCAGCCCTTTGCCGGCCGGGAAACAGAGCGGCTGCCCGATCCGTCGGGCGTTGACGGCTCCTGGTTGGTGGCGCAAATGGATCCGCTGAGCACCGAACCGGTCTCCGCCCGCAGAATGACCCTGGCGTCACCGGAGCTGCGGGCCAGCGACGGAACACCTTCGACGGCACGGGTGCTGGTCAACGGAACGGAAATCGACGCTGTGGTGTTTGCAGGACAGGACTGGGCCGGCGGACGCATTTCCCTGTGCTTCAGCGGTATCGACGCGGGCGGAACCGCCTGGTTCGGTACCAGGGAAGGAGAGTTATGACCACGTCATTGGGCTGGGCCGAGCGTTTGATGCAATGGCTCGCCTTCGGCGTGCGCCTGGTCCTGATCAATGTGCTGTTCCTCGCAGGGACGATTGCCGGGCTGGGAGTCCTTGGCCTGTTTCCGGCAGCTGCCGCGGCTTCCGCACTGCTGGCCCGGCTGCGGGCCGGAACGGCAGAGGACCGGCTGGTCCGGGACTTTGTCGCCGTCTACCGCAGGCAGTTTGCGCACATGAACCGGGTGGGGAGCATCTTCTGGGCCGCTGCAGTACTGGCGGTGCTGAATATCCTGTCATTCAGTACCCCCGGAATCAGCCCGCTGTCCGGACCGTCCCCGGCCGGAGCGGTCCTGTTCTCGCTGTTCGCCGCGGTGTGCCTGATCGCACTTGCAGCGGCTTTCACCGCCGTATCGATCTGTGTCCGCTACCGCGACACGGTGCTCCGCACATGGCGCCTGGCGCTGGTCCTGCCCATTGCCTCGCCTGTTGCAGGCCTGGGAGTCCTTCTCACCCTGGCCGCCGCGGGGTCGGTATTCACCGCTGTTCCGGTGCTCATTCCGCTGGCCGGCGCATCCCTGCCCCTGCTGCTGACCGGATGGCTGCTGGACCGCCGTCTGGGCGAGCTGGCTGTAGTTCCCGCGCCGGCCCCGGCCCCCGCCCCGGATATGAAGGGCTCGCACGCCGCCTCCGCTGCCTGAGTCCAAGCATCCCTGATATCTCCACCGCCCCTCAGACCCCATTGTTACTCAGACCCCATTGTTACAACGTTGTATAGAAAAGGAAGATCCATGACCGCCACCAGCACTGCCGCAATTGAAACCGCAGCTGCGCCAACAACCATCCCCGCCACCGCCGTCATCTCGCGTGCGGCAGCGGTGGCACCCATTGACCGGCGGATCTTCGGTTCCTTTGTGGAACACCTGGGCCGCTGCGTCTATGACGGCATCTACGAACCCGGGCATCCCACGGCGAACGAGGACGGCTTCCGGCTGGACGTCGTTGAACTCGTTAAGGAACTCGGCTCAACCACCATCAGGTACCCCGGAGGAAACTTCGTCTCCGGATACCGCTGGGAAGACGGTGTGGGACCGCGGGAGCAGCGGCCCGTGCGCCGGGATCTCGCCTGGCACGCTATTGAAACCAACCAGGTGGGCCTGAACGAATTCGCCCGGTGGTGCAAACTGACCAACTCGGAACTGATGATGGCGGTCAATCTGGGCACCCGCGGAATCGAGGAAGCGCTGGACCTGCTGGAATATGCAAACCACCCGTCGGGAACAGCCCTGAGCGAGAAGCGGATCGCCGACGGAACGCCGGAACCGCACAACATCCGTATGTGGTGCCTCGGGAACGAGATGGACGGGCCCTGGCAGATAGGGCACATGTCCGCGGAGAATTATGGCCGGCTGGCCGCACGCACAGCGTCGGCCATGAAGACAGCCGACAGCAGCCTGGAGCTGGTGGCCTGCGGCTCATCGGGATCCGCCATGCCCACCTTCGGCGAGTGGGAACGGGTTGTGCTGGAGCACAGCTACGAGCACGTGGACTACATCTCATGCCACGCCTACTACCAGGAGCGCAACGGCGACCTCGGTTCCTACCTTGCCTCCTCCCTGGACATGCAGTACTTCATCGAAACGGTGGTGGCCACCGCCGACCACGTCAAACACAAGCTCCGCAGCAGCAAGACGCTGAAACTCTCCTTTGACGAGTGGAATATCTGGTACCTGGACGAACACCGTGCATCGGATGAGGTCAATGACGAGTGGCGGGTGGCACCGCGGCAGCTGGAGGACGTCTATTCCGTGGCAGACGCCGTCGTGTTCGGAAACCTCCTGATGACGCTGCTGAAGAACCACGACCGCGTGGGGTCGGCGTCGCTTGCACAGCTGGTAAACGTCATCGCTCCGATCATGACCGAACCCGGCGGGGACGCCTGGCGGCAGACTACCTTCTTCCCGTTTTCGGTGACCTCCCGGCTGGCCCGCGGCGAGGTGCTGCTGCCGCGGGTGTCCTGCGGCACCTACTCCACGGCCGTGTACGGCGAGGCTCCGCTGGTGGACGTTGTTGCCACCACCGACAGCGCAACCGGTGCCTCCGCCGTTTTTCTGGTGAACCGCAGTCAGACCGAGACGCTGGAGGTGTCAATCGATGTCAGTGACCTGGATGCAACCGTGGTGACCGAAGCCCATACGCTTCACGACGAGGACGTATATGCCAAAAACACCCGTACGGACCAGGGACGCGTGGGACTGAAGGAGCTTCAGGAAGTATCGCTGCAGGACGGTGTGCTAACGGTCCGGCTGGCTCCGGTGTCATGGTCCGCGCTCGCCCTGGCCTGAGCGCGGCGCCGGGCACCGGCGGGATTTCCCCGCGGCGTCGCCCGGCGCGGCTGCACCGCAGGGGAGGCAGCAGGCTGATGCCGGCTGCCTTCCTCGCGGCGTGCCTTGCCCTTGCCCTGGGCCTGGCCAGCTGTGCGGGTCCGGCAGGCCTGCGGGAGTCCGGCGGCGACTTCTTCACCCATGACCCGGCCCTGGTTGCGGGAACGGACGGCGAACCTTGGTTCGTCTATTCCACGGGCAACGGGCAGGTGGCTGACGGCAACATTCAGATCCGCCGATCCGAGGACGGCGTGGAGTGGGAATATGCCGGCGAAGTGTGGCAGGAAAAACCGGAATGGATCACGGAGGCAGTGCCGAAGACGGACAACCTGTGGGCTCCGGAACTGTACGAGCACGAAGGCACGTGGTACCTCTACTACTCCGCGTCGTCGTTCGGCAGCAACCTCTCGGTAATCGGGCTGGCCACCAACACCACCCTGGACCCTGCGGATCCCGGCTACAAGTGGGTGGACCGCGGGCCCGTCATATCTTCGCTGGGCGAGGACTTCAACGCCATCGACCCGGGGATAGTGGAGGATGCCGAGGGAACCCCCTGGATGAGTTTCGGCTCCTTCTGGTCCGGTATCCGCATGGTCGAGCTGGACTGGGAGGACGGGAAACGCGCCGACGACGCCGAACCGCTCACCCTGGCCGGCCGCGGGTCCCCGCCCAACGCCATCGAGGCCCCGTACATCCTGCCCCGCGACGGGTTCTACTATCTGTTCGTGTCCCGTGATTTCTGCTGTCAGGGCACCGACAGCACGTACAACATCGCAGTGGGCCGCTCGGAAAGCGTAACCGGTCCGTATCTGGATGCTGAAGGGGTTCCCATGACCGAGGACGGCGGCACCCCGGTCCTCTCCCGCGACGGCCACGGTGCGGGGCCGGGCGGACAGTCGGTGTTTGGGGACTACCTGGCGTTCCACTATTACGACGCGGGCCTTGACGGGGCCTTCCGGCTGGGCATCACACAATTGCAGTGGAAGGATGGCTGGCCGGAAGCCTCGTGGTCCTGACGGCAGTCGACGGCTGTAAATCTTCCGGTTCGCTAGCGGGCAAAGTCCGCGAGCGAACCGGGGGCGAGGCGGCCGTCGCGCATGCCCGCGACGGCGTCGGTCAGCGGCACATACTCGGTGTCGTGCGTGACCAGAACCGTTCCGAAACCGAATTCGCGGGTCAGCTGCACGAGCAGCTTGACGATGCTCTCGGACCGTTCATGGTCCAGGGCCGCGGTGGGTTCATCCACCAGCATGAGCGCCGGGCTGCCCATCAGTGCCCGGGCAATGTTCACGCGCTGCCGCTGCCCGCCGGAGAGCTGGTGCGGCCGTTTGTCCGCGGCCGGCGCCAGACCCACCAGATCCAGCAGCTCGCGTGCCCTCGCATCGGAGGAGGAGGACCGGATGCCGCGCAGCCGGTCGGTAATGACCAGCTGCTCCACGGCGGTGAGCGAGGGCAGCAGGTTGGGCTGCTGGAAGATCAGGCCCACCTTGCCGCGCCGCAGGGTGGTGCGCCCGGCGTCGTCAAGCGCGGCGGTGTCCGTGCCGGCCACGGAGACACTTCCCGCTGTTGGCTGGATGAGGGTCGCCGCCACGGCCAGCAGCGAGGACTTGCCGGAACCGGAGGGGCCAACCAGGGCCAGGACTTCTCCGGCCGGCACCTGCAGGCTGACATCGTCCAGGGCCTTGAGGGTCCCTTCACCGTCCGGGTACTCGAGCGTGACGCCGGCGAGCGCCAGGGCGGGAACCGGACCTGCGGGGGTCTGGGTAATGTCGAGGGGCAGGGGGGAGGAATGCATGGGAGAGTCCTTTCGGGAAGACGTACGGGAACGCATGGCGGAACGGGAACGCATGGCGGAACGGGGAGGCAAGCCCACGGGTTGACCCCTCAGTTCCCGCCCAGCGCGGTGAGCGGATCCACCTTGGTGACACTGCGGACCGCGAGTGCGGCGCCGGCAAGTCCCAGCAGGACGATGCCGACGACGGGAAGCACCGTTGTGGTGAAGCTGAGCAGGAACGGAGCCACCCCGGCGGCCACCGCGCCAAGGCCCACTCCCGCCAGCCCGCCGGCAACAGCCCCGCCGGTCAGGACAATTGCGGCCTGGGCCAGGGCATCGCGGAGCAGGTAAGAAGTTGAGCCGCCCAGGGCCTTGAGCACCGCGATGTCACGGGTGCGCTGCACGGTCCAGACGGTCAGGAAGGCCACGATGACCAGTGCGGATATGCCGTAGAGGAAAACCTGCATCATCAGCAGTGAGCCGTTTTCGGAGGTGTAGGACCCCAGGGCGCTGAAGGAGCCCCTGACGTCGGTGGAGACGGTACCTGCCGCGGCATCAGCCTGCCCGGCGGCGTCTTTGGAGGCGTCCGCGACAATGACTGTGGCAATGGGTGCCTTCGGCAGGCCGGCGTCGTTGGTGTGTGCAACCTGCTGCCAGACATCCAGTGCTGCCCAGGCCACCGGCGTGTGGCTGTACCAGGAGTCCTCGGAAATCGACGTGACCGTCAGCTCCCGCCCGCCCAGCGCCACCGTGCCGCCGACGGTGACACCGAGGTCCTCCGCCGTGGAGGCACCCAGGATGACGCCGCCGTCGTCAACGGTTCCGGGAGCCAGGGAAGAACCCGGTTCGACGCCGAAGACGGCCACATTGGCGGTGGACCCGGCAACGGCACGGGTTTGAGTGATGCCCAGCGGCTGCGCGTTCGCCACCCCGTCGGTGTCCCGCCACTGCTGCAGCTGCTGGTCGGTCACCACGGACTCGGTGTAGGAGGCCTTGGCTTCCCCGTTACCCGGGGCGCCGAAAGCCACGGACGTGATTCCGTTGTCGGCAAGGGAGGCGACGGCGGCGGTGTTCTGGTTGCCAAGGCCCGCGGTGAGCCCGGAGAGCAGCACCAGCAGGAGGGAGATCAGCGCAACGACGCTGCCCATCAGGGCAAAGCGGCCCTTGGCGAAGCGAATGTCACGAAGTGCGAGATACACGGAAGGTCCTTTCATAACAGCCGGGGTTCCGGCCGGTGATGTCCACGCTTTCCAGCCTTCCGCGGATAGGGGAAGAAACCATCGGGAGCGCGGTTGATTGGCCGCGTCCATGGGGGTGAGGGCCGGGTCCACCGTTTGGTTGATGTGCCGCCGGCCCGGGCACCCTAGGCTGGAGGAATGAATGCCCGTGCCCTCCGCCGACCCTTGCCAGAGGTGGCGGAGCCTGACGGCGCGGAGATGTGGACTGACGGCAGGGGTGCAGCGGCCGCTTCAGGTCCGCCCGCAGGCGGATCATCGGGGGACGTGGTGCTGCGCGCACTGCGCACCGCCCTGCATGCGGCCTTTGCCGGTTTGCTGCTGCTGGCCGTGGTGCAAATGACCCTGGCGCCGCCCGCCCTGCCGGCACAGGTCTGCGCGTACGTCCTGAGTGTTGTGCTGGCAGGGGTCTACCTGGCCGGGACAGCCACAGAGAAACGGTTCGCCACCACGGGCAGGGGCCCGGACCCCACCCGCTACGGTCCCGTCTGGCTGGCTCTCGTGACTGCGCTGTGGCTGTGCCTGCTGATCATCAGTCCCGAGTTCTCCTGGGTGGCCTTCCCGCTGTTCTTTCTGGACCTGCACCTGCTGCGCACCGCTCCGGCGCTCGCTGCCGTTGCCCTGACTACGGCAGCCGTCATCGCCGCGCAGTTCTCACGTGCCGGCGAGCCGACGGCACCGGCCCTCCTGGGCCCGGCCATCGGTGCACTGTTTGCCGTGATCATGGGCAGTGCCTACTCTGCCCTGCACCGGGAGAGCGTCAACCAGCGCCGGGCGCTTGCCGAGCTGCAGCGCACCAGGGGTGAGCTTGCTGCGTCCCAGCACGACGCCGGCATGCTGGCCGAACGCGAACGGCTGGCCCGGGAAATTCACGACACCCTGGCCCAGGGGCTGTCCAGCATCGTGCTGCTGGCCCGTGCAGCCGGCAGCGCCCTGGACAACGGAGACCCGGCCCTGGCGCGCGAACGGATCACCCTGGTGCAGAGCACGGCAGCCGAGAACCTGGCCGAGGCCCGCAGGTTTGTCCGCGGCCTGGCCGCTGCGCCGCTGGAACGCGGTTCCCTCGATACCCGCCTTGCTGCGCTCTGCTCCGACACTTCCCGGCGTTCAGCGGCCGGAGGGAAGCGGCTCGAGTGCGTTTTCCGGGTGGACGGAACGCCGGTACCGCTCCACGCCGCCTACGAGGCAACACTGCTGCGCGCGGCACAGTCGCTGCTGGCCAACGTCCTCTCCCACGCTGATGCCTCCTCCGCCGTCGTCACGCTGGAATACTCGCGGGATTCGGTGGCGCTTGACGTGTTCGACGACGGCGCGGGCTTTGACCCTGCAGATCTTCCCGCGGGACCGCGGACCGACGGCTCCGGTTTCGGACTGCTGTCGCTGCGCGAACGGGTTGCCGACCTGCACGGCAGCCTCAACGTCGAGTCAGCCCCGGGCGAGGGGACAGCAGTGGCCCTGCGGCTGCCGTTAGGCAACGGGCTGACTGGACCAGAGAAGAACGCAACAGGGAAGAACGCATGAATCCCCTCCGGATCCTTTTGGTTGATGACCATCCCGTGGTGCGGGCCGGACTGCGCGCCATGCTGGGGGACTTCGAGGGGGTGGAAGTGGCCGCTGAAGCCGCGGACGGCGCTGCCGCCCTCACGGAACTCGATCGGCTGCAGGCACTGGGAACCCCGGCGGACGTAGTCCTGATGGATCTGCAGATGGGCCAGGGCATGGACGGAGTCACGGCCACCAGGAAGATCCGCGCCGCCCAGGGCCCGCCGGTGCTGATCCTGACAACCTACGACAGCGACGCCGATATCCTCGCGGCCATCGATGCGGGAGCGGCCGGCTACATGCTCAAGGACGCAGCACCCGAAGAGATCCGCAGCGCCGTTGCCGCTGCTTCCGAAGGACGGACAGCGCTGGCTCCGCAGGTCGCCGGGCGGCTGCTGGGCCAGCTGCGGAACCCTGAAACGACCCTGAGTCCGCGCGAGCTGGAACTGCTGGAGTTGCTTGCCGACGGCATGGCCAACCGCGCGATGGCCCGGGCTCTCTACATTTCCGAAGCCACCGTCAAAACCCATTTGGTGCACATTTACGAGAAACTCGGCGTGGACAACAGGACGGCGGCCGTCAACGAGGCACGCAAGCGCCGGATTATCCGCCGCTAGGGCTGCTGTTCCCGGACAACCGGTGGATCCGTGCTTCCCAGGGCCGGAGCATGTCAGGATCACCGGCCCTGGCGTAGTTGCCCAGCACCAGCCGGGCCGGGCGGGTATAGGCCGGCACGGCCAGCGGGTCATCGGACACGTTGCACATCACGCCCAGTTCCTCGTTCCCCAGCCGGCGGCGGAAAGCAAACAGCGCCGGGTCGCTGGGGTCCATCAGCTCGAAGTCGCCCAGCGCGACAACGGGGGAGGCATGGCGCAGGGCGATCAGCCGCTGGTAGTAACGGAACACCGACTGCGCCGCGCTCCGGTCCGCCTCGACATTGACGGTTTGATAATTGGGGTTGACGTCAATCCAGGGTGTGCCGGAGGTAAAACCGGCGTTGGGTCCGTCATTCCACTGCATGGGAGTGCGCGCGTTGTCCCGGCTCACCCGGTTCATGAGGGCAAGTACGTGCTCTGCGGCAATCCCGCGGCTGACGGCAAATTCATAGAAGGCCAGCGACTCAACATTCCGGTACTGGTCCAGCGAGGTAAAGTCGGCATTGGTCATGCCGATCTCCTCGCCCTGATAGATGAAGGGCGTGCCGCGCTGCAGGTGCAGGATCGTGGCCCACAGCGTGGCGGATTCGTAGCGGTACTCGGCGTCGTTTCCGAAACGCGAAACCAAACGCGGCTGGTCATGGTTGCCCAGGTAGAGGCTGTTCCAGCCGCGGTCCGACAGCGCACGCTGCCATCGGTTCGCGATGGTTTTGAAGTCCTGCAGCTTCAGAGGCAGATGGTTCCATTTGCCGCCTGGGCCCTGGTCCAGCCGCATGTGTTCGAAATGGAAGACCATGTCCAGTTCCCCGCGCAGCGGGTCGGTGAAGAGCACTGCCTCGTCGACCGTCACGCCGTCGGTTTCTCCCACCACCAGGTAATCGGTGTCCCGATAGCTGAAGACGGCCCGCATCATTTCCTGGAGGAACTCGTGGACCCGGGGGCCGGACACAAAGAAGGGGGAGCCGTCCGCATACATACCGCCCGTGGACACCGGGCTGTCCGGCAGGGAGGGCCGCTTGGAAATGAAGTTGATGGCGTCCATACGGAAACCGTCGATGCCGCGGTCCAGCCACCAGTTCATCATTTCGTAGACGCGGTGGCGGACCCGGGTGCTCTCCCAGTTCAGATCCGGCTGGTGCGGGCTGAAGAGGTGCAGGTAGTACTGCTCCGTTCCGGGGTGGTAGGTCCAGACGCTGCCGCCGAAAACCGAACCCCAGTTATTGGGTTCGGCTCCCGGTTCATCGGGAGAAAAGCCGCGCCTGGGGTCCCGCCAGAAGTAGGAGTCCCGCGACACGTTGCTGCGGGAGGACGATGACACGAGAAAAGCCGAGTGCTCATCCGAGGTGTGGTTCACCACGAGGTCCATGATGAGCTTCATGCCGCGCCCGTGAACCTCGGCCAGCAGCCGGTCGAATTCCTCCTCGGTGCCGAACAATGCGTCAATCCGCCAGTAGTTGCTGATGTCGTAGCCGTTGTCGTGCTGGGGGGACTGGTGGATGGGCGAGAGCCAGAGCACATCCACGCCGAGCTCACTGAGATAGTCCAGGTTGTTGATGATGCCGGTCAGATCGCCGACGCCGTCGCCCGAGCTGTCGGCAAAGCTGCGGGTGTAGATCTGGTAGACAACGGCGTTGGTCCACCAGGCCGGCTTGTAAGGATTCCTCATCGAACAGCGGTCCTTTCGCAGGCCCGGACGGACGGCGCGGCACGGCCGGGAGTGGGACCGGGCGGCTTCCAGCTTATGTTCGGGTGCGGGTCAGTGACAGGTCGGCAGCCGTGCAGGAGCCCCAGGGATCACAAATGGGAACCCGCCGCCCGCGCGCCGGGCGACCGGGGCATTTTGTTCAACAACTTGAGGAGGCGTAACGTAGTGGCGCCGGTCCCCGCGGCCAGCGGGGCCGGAAACACGCACTGCACAAGTCCCGGGCCTGCTCAAGGTTCGGCCTGTGCAATTTTATTTGAGGAGCAATCGGTGACGCGCGGCGGTCAGAAACTGTGGACCAAGGGGTTTGTCCTCGCAATTATCACCAACTTTTTCCTGTCCCTGGTGTTCTACCTGCTGATGACCACCATGGCGCTGTATGCCGTGGAGCAGTTCGCGGCATCGGACAGCGCGGCAGGGTTTGCGTCGGGTTCCTTCGTCATCGGGGCGCTTGTGGCCCGCGTCTTCAGCGGCAAGTTCCTGGACTTCGTCGGGCGGCGCAGACTGCTGCTCTGCGGTCTCGCTGTCTTTGCGGCTGCTGCGCTGCTGTACCCCCTGGCTGACAGCCTCGCTGTGCTGCTCGCCATCCGGCTGCTTCACGGAGCGGCGTTCGGTGCTGCCAGCACCTCAATCTCGGCATCGGTCATGGGTCTCATCCCGGTCCGCAGGCGCGGCGAGGGCACCGGCTACTTTGGCATCTCGACGACGCTGGCCACCGCCGTCGGGCCCTTCCTCGCCGTGCTGATCGTGGACAGCATGACCTACGATTTCCTCTTCCTGGCCAGCGCCGGCTGTGCGGGCCTTGCCCTGGTGACCGCACTGATGCTGAAGCTGCCCGAGCGCACGCCGACGGCGGCGGAACAGGCGCGCAAGTGGCGGCTGCGGTTCAGCGACATCCTGGATCCGGCCGCGCTGCCCATCGCTTCCATCATGTTTGTTGCGGGAGCCTCCTACGCCGGCATCCTCACCTTCATCAACTCCTACGCACAGTCGGAAAACCTCGTGACCGCCGCGAGCGCCTTCTTCCTCGTGTATGCCGCCGTCGTCCTGGTCTCGCGGCTCTTCATGGGACGGCTGCAGGACACCTACGGCGACAACGCGGTCATCTATCCGACACTGGTGTCCTTTGCCGCAGGCCTGGCCCTGCTGGCGTGGGCCCCCAACGGTTTGGTCCTGGCGGCAGCCGGCGTGTTTGTCGGCATCGGCTTCGGCGCGCTGGTCCCCACCGCACAGGCTGTGGCTGTCACCATGGCTCCGCCGCACCGGATCGGGCTGGCCACCTCCACCTACTTCATCATGATGGACGCCGGAGTTGGCCTGGGTCCGCTGGTTCTTGGCGCCCTGGTTCCCGTGACCGGTTTCCACGGCATGTACTGGCTGCTGGCCGGATGCATCCTGGCCACCACTGTGCTCTACCACTTTGTGCACGGACACAAGAAGTACCGCCGGGGCGCGGCGGGTGAACCGGCCGCCGCTGACTGACACCGGGCCTCCCGTCACCGCACCGGCGACACCCGGTCCGCCGGCACCGACACACCGCACCGTGACCCTCCGCGGAATCCGGAGTAGGTTATCGCCATGGCCGGCAAAGCAACCACCCTGACAGTCCCCGGTCCGCACGGCGAGCGCGAGATGCGGATTTCCAGCCCCGACCGGGTCCTCTGGCCCGAGCTGGGCCTGACCAAGCTTGACCTGGCCCGCTACGTGGCCGAGGTTGGCAGCGCCTTCATTGCTGCCAACGGTGACCGCCCTGTCTCGCTGCAGCGGTTCCCGGAGGGAATCGACGGTGAACAGTTCTTCTCGAAAAACCCGCCCAGGGGCGCCCCGGACTTCATCCGCGCCGTCACCGTCACGTACCCCAGCGCGCGCGCCCACCCGCAGCTGGTCCTCGATGAACCGGCTGCGGCGGTCTGGGCCGTCCAGATGAACACGGTGGTGTTTCATCCCTGGCCGTCCCGGACCGAAGACACGGACAACCCCGACCAGCTGCGCATCGACCTGGACCCCCAGCCCGGCACGGATTTTGACGACGCCGTACCGGCGGCGATCGAGCTGCGCGGGGTGCTGGCGGAGGCGGGGCTGGAGGCGTTCATCAAGACATCGGGCAACCGCGGGCTGCACGTGTACGCACCGATCATCCCGGACCACGAGTTCCTCGACGTCCGGCACGCCGTCATCGCCGCCGCACGCGAGTTGGAACGCCGGATGCCGGACCGCGTCACCACGGCGTGGTGGAAGGAGGAGCGCGGGCAGAACATTTTTGTGGACTTTAACCAGGCGAACCGGGACCGCACCATTGCCGGTGCGTACAGCCCGCGGGCGCTGCCGCACGCACCGGTGTCGGCCCCGCTGACCTGGGACGAACTCGAAGCAGCGGACCCGCGGGACTTCACCATCCTCACCGTGCCGGAGCGGCTGCGCACCGTGGGGGATCCGTGGGCGGACATGGGCACCAACCCCGGCAGCATCGACGTGCTGCTGCAGTGGTGGCAGCGGGACCTGGACAACGGGCTGGGCGAAATGCCGTTTCCGCCGGACTATCCCAAGATGCCCGGCGAGCCGATGCGGGTCCAGCCCAGCCGGGCCCGGAAAAAGGACTGACCGCACCGGACCCGGCCGCCTCCTAGCTGTGCGAGTGGAGCTGCCCGGCAGCCCCGGTCAGTTCATTGGGAGTCTGTTCCAGCTTGCCGCTTCCGGTGACGGTTCCGGACTCGATGTCCACGGCGATAACGGTGTTCGCGGACGGATCCGTGACGTAGGCCGTGTGGTCCACGACGGTGAGCGTGGGCCGCGGCTGCTGCCATTCCAGCGGCTCTTCCCAGGGCTCCACCACCGCCGTGCTGGAAACCAGTTCTCCGGTCTCGGGGTCGATGGTGTGCAGTGCACCGTCGGTCCCCAGGACCAGGGCTTCGCCGTGGGGTCCGCGGGCCAGCGAACGGAAGCTGTAGCTGGTTCCCAGATCCACGAGCTGCAGCTGCTTGGTTGCGGTGTTGATCAGGGAAATCCGTTCCGGCCGTTCCAGCTCCGCATCCGGATCCGACTTGTAGTCGCCCAGCGTCACCGGAGACTCTTCACTGCCGGCCTGGTTGCCGATCCGGCCGTAGGCGTCCGGGCTGTCAATCTTGGTGATCGCGCCGTCGTCGTACACCAGCACGCCGGTCTCGCAACCGATGACCACCGCTTCCCCCGCGGCCGTGGCTTCCCCGTGCACACCGGGGCAGTCCTCGTTGCGGACAATTTCCCCGCGGTTGGAATCCAGGACGGTAATGCCGGGGCGCTCCTCGTCATTACCCAGGGTCAGCACCAGCTCCCCGTTGGAGAGCTCAACCGCTACTCCGTGGTGGGCTTCGGCTGCGGTGTGGGTTTCAGTGTCGGGTTTCTCTCCGCGGGCCAGCCCGGCGAGGTCCGCTGTCTCGAACGATTCCACTGCTCCGGTGCCGTCGCTGAACAGGACGGTGCGTCCCGCGTGGTGCACCACGTGGCCGGGCTTGCTGGTGTCGAATTCAAGGCCGGTCAGCACCGGGTCGGAGGTGCGGTGCGTGCCGTCGTCGTCGGTCCAGGTGCCGGTGTCCAGAACCTTGAAAGCATCCGCCGTGGAAATGATGACGTGCCGGCCGTCGCCGGCGGGATTGATGCGGTTGAATCCGCTCATCTCGAAGTCGGCCAGGACCTGCAGGGTTTCACCGTCGAGCACCTGCACCCCGCCGTCGTAGGTGGTGACAAGGCGCGGCGAAGCTTCCGGCGATTCGTGCCCGGAAGCATCCGGCGAGCCGGCGGAGGCGGCCGCCGGGGACGGGTCCGGGGCAGCCGGCGTTTGACCGGTGCCGCAGCCGGCCAGCAGGAGCGCGGCGACGGAGAGCGCTGCGGCGCGGCGGAGGGATGGGGCTGACAGGGTCATGAGGGTCCTTCTTTCGGTGGGGATATAACAGGGATGCCAAAGCGGCGGAAGCCGCCGGCGGGTGGACAAACTTTTGCGCGGGGCGTTCAGCGGCTGAGGGCGGCGGCGATGCGTTCAGTGTTGGTGCGCATCATCTCCAGATAGCTCTCGGCGCCCGAACCGCCAGTTCCCAGGGACTCGGTGAACAGCCCGACGACGGCAACGTTCAGCCCGGCTTCCTCCGCGAGCACCCGGGCCAGGAGGTCCGGCTGGGAAGAGTCCGTAAAGATGGCCGGAACTGCCGCCGCCCGGATCTTTGCTGCCAGGTCATCGAGATCCGAAGAGCTGGGTGAGGCCAGCGTGGTGCCGCCGGGAATGACGGCTCCCGTCAGGGTGAATCCGAACCGGGACGCCAGGTAACCAAAAACGTGGTGGTTGGTGACCAGGCTGCGCCGGTCAGCGGGAATTGCCGCAAACTCGCTTTCCATCCAGGCCTCGAGTTCCTCGATTTGCGCACGGTAGGCAGCGGCCTGGCTGCGGACCGCTGCCGCATCCGCCGACGGCACGTTCTCGGTCACTGCCCCGGCAATAAGGTCGGCGGCGCCGGCCATCCGCTGCGGATCCGTCCAGAAGTGCGGGTCCGGAACGCCGTCGGCGGCGCCGTCGGCAGTGAACGGCAGCGGGTCCAGGGAATCGGCCACGGCCAGCACCGGTACGCCCTGGTCCGCGGCAGCATCAACATGGCGCAGCACTCCCTCCTCCAGTCCAAGCCCGTTGGCGATGATCAATTCCGCAGATTCCAGCTCCGCCGCCTGCCGGGCGGAGATGCCAAAGGAATGGGGGTCGCTTCCCGCTTCCATCAACACGACGACGTTGGCCTCATCCCGGACGATGTTCTCCACCACGTCGCCGAGGATGTTGGTGGTGACGACGATGGTGCCGCGGGATTCCGCGGACTCCGCCAGCGTGGTGCATCCGCTGAGCACCGTTCCGGCGGCCAGGGCAAGGGCGGCCGCTCGAACGCGTGCAGAAACCCGGGAGCGGCGGGAAGGTGGCAGCGATACGCCCTGCGCGGCCGTCATCTTCCGGTCTCCACCAGCAGCCGCGCGGACAGTCCGGTGTCGAGTTCCCGGGCCGTGCGCAGCCCGTCCGCATAGTCGATCTCGAGGACGGCGCCCGCTTCATTGAGGACATAGGCACGTTCCGGATCAATTTCCAGTGCCGGAGCGGAACCGGCGGCGGGCGGGCCGGCCAACGGTGCGCTGGCTTCAAGCGCACCGTCAGCAACTGTCAGGGACAGCAGCGATCCGCTGGCCCCAAGCGCCAGGACGCGTGCGCCGTCGCCGGCTGCCGCAGCGGCCGCCAACGGTTCCTCCGTGGCCAGCAGCCGCCAGGTCCCCGCGGCAGTGTCCAAATGCCAGGCCCCGGCGGTACCGGCCACGGCGGCCAGCTCATCGGATCCGGACCTGGAATCAAAGGCGCGCGCCCGGTCGGCGCCGGCAGGCAGTCCGGCTGCCGGGTAGGGAAGATGCGTGGCCGTGATCCTGCCGGCCTCGGCGGTCACGAGCAGTGCACCGTCAGCACACCCGAACACGACGCCCGTGCGGGTTACCGCGTGGCCTTCCAGCTCCGGGCACCCGGCCCCGGGCAGGGGCAGCTCCCTGCCGTCCGGCGAGTAAAGCCCCACGGCGGAGGCCAGCTCAGCGCCCGGTTCTGCCTGCGAGACCAGATAGCTGCCCTCAAACGGGACGGCTGCACCGCGGTGGGCGGTGACCTTGAAGCTCACCGGGTCCACCGTGCCCTCCGCCAGGTCATCGTGGTCCACGGCAGTCACCGTGCCGTCGCCAAAAAAGACGGCCGTCTGTCCGTTGTTGCCGGTAATGGCTCCCGGGCGGTCTCCGGTGAGGCTCCCGACGTCTCCGGGGTCTGCCGAGTAGTAGTGCTTGTGGTCTCCGTGCGGCACGGTCCAACCGCCGGAATCCACAATCCGGACCGTCCCCTCCTGCGGGTTGCTCAGGAAGACGAACCTGTCCGTACCGGTGGCAGCGGAAGTACCGGGAAAGGTGCCCACAGGGCTGACGGTTCCGCTGACCGGATCGGTGACCGTGATCTCGCCGCCGGGACCGACGGCAGTGAGCCGCGCCTGGGGTTCGGCAGCTTCTTCGGCGCCGGGGACGTAGCCGTGCGGCTCCGTCCCCTCCGCGCTGCCGGCAGCGGCAGTGCGGCTGGAATCAGGTGCAGGGCTGACATCGGCGGGATCGCTGGCGCAGCCGGCGAGCAGCAAAACAGCGGCCGAGACGGTGCAGGCCAGCCTGACCGTGGCGGTGAAGGGGGCGGTGGGAGGGGACATGCGTATTAGCTCCTTGTGCTGGGGGAAAGGCGGGACGTATCGGCGGACAGGGCCGGACGGCGTGAACGGCGGCAACGGGAACGGCGACGCACCCCGTGTAGCAGCGGCTGCAGTGCGCAGGCGAGAAAGAACACCAGGACGGCGACGGCGGTGATGGTCGCCCCGGCGGCCGTGGCGGCATGCCAGGAGATCAGGAGGCCGGCGGCAACGCTGAAGGATCCGACGGCGGCAGCTCCGAGCATCATGGCCGGCACGGTGCTGCTCCACAGCCGGGACGCTGCCGCGGGCGCAATCAGCAGCCCGAAGACCAGCAGGGTTCCGACCACCTGGAACGACGCCGAGATGGCGATGATCATCATGGCCATCAGGACCCCGTGGGCAAGCTTGGGGTGCAGGCCGAGCGTCGCGGCTTTCCGGGTGTCAAAGGCAGCGGCGGTAAAGGCCCGGTGGAATGCCGCGGCCAGAACGCAGGTAACCAGCAGTGCGGCTGCCAGGACAGCCAGGTCGCGGGGGCGCACTGCCAGGATGTCGCCGAAGAGAATGCCCGTCAGGTCCACGGCGAAGGACCCGGACCGGGAAATGATGATGACTCCCAGCGCCAGCATTCCGGCAAACAGCAGGCCGATCGCCGTGTCCTGGGACAAACGCCGGCTGCGGCCCGCTGCACTGATTCCGGCTGCCATGACAGCAGCGCTGGCGGCGGCGCCGAGCAGGGGGTTGAACCCCAGCAGGGCGGCGGCGGCCACGCCGGGGAGCATCCCGTGGGACATCGCATCGCCGAGGAACGCCATGCCGCGCAGGACGATCCAGGTGCCGGCCACGGCGCACAGCACAGCGGCCAGCAGTCCGGCGAGCAGGGCACGTTGGACAAATACGACCGCGAACGGTTCAAGCAACCAAGTCATCACGGATGAAACCCTACAATAGATAATGAGAATCAGTTGCAAGAAGGCAATCTGGTGGACTTCGGAGGCAGAAATATGCAGGCGTACACCCTTGAATCAGTGGCCTTCCGCTATCCGGGACGTGAGGTGTTCCGGGATCTGTCCATCACGATCGAGCGCGCGGCGCTGACCGCACTCGTGGGGGATAACGGGTCAGGGAAGTCAACCCTGCTGTCCCTGCTGGCAGGAGTCGGCAAGCCGCACGCCGGCCGCGTGCAGGCGCACCTGCCGGGCCGCCCGGCCCTGGTGGTGCAGCAGTCGGCGGCCGCAGGCGCGTTTCCGGTCACCGTTCGCGGTGCCGTGGCCATGGGCCGCTGGGGAAGGGCAGGGCTGGCGGGCCGGATGACCCGCAGCGACCGGCAGGCGGTGGAACGGGCAATGGAGCGAATGGATATCCGTTCCCTGGCGGCTGAACCGCTGGGGGAACTCTCCGGGGGTCAGCGGCAGCGGGCGCTGGTGGCCCAGGGGCTGGCACAGGAAGCGCAGGTCCTCCTCCTTGATGAGCCGGACGCGGGCTTGGACGAGCACGCACGGGAGCTGATCGGCCAGGCACTGCAGGCCGAAGCGGCACGGGGAGTGACGGTAGTCGAAGCCACCCATGACCTCGCGAGGGCACGGGCTGCACAGCACTGTGTTCTGCTGGCCGGCGGCCGGGCAACAGCGCACGGGGTGCCGGGGGACCCACTGCCGGACAGCGGTAACGGGTTCGAACAGAGGCTGAATTTCCCGTAAGGTGGAACGAAGGTGCGCCGGGAAGTCTGGTCGGCAATAACATTGTCGACCGCTTTTTCAGGAGTCCCCGTGCAGCACCCCAACAACTCTCCGGAACCCGCTTCCGCCCCCAGCGACCGCCCCCGCCTTTTCAGCCGGGGAAGTTACAGCGAGAAACTCCGGATTGGCGAAATCCTGCGCAAGGAGACCGTCGGAGGCCTGCTGCTGGTGGCAGCGGCAGTGATCGCCCTGGTCTGGGCCAACTCACCGCTTTCCGACAGCTACTTCGCCCTGCGGGACTTCGAGATCGGCTACGAGCCCTGGCATCTGCAGCTAAGCCTGGGCGCCTGGGCCGCAGACGGCCTGCTCGCCGTCTTCTTCTTCCTGGTGGGCCTGGAGCTCAAACGTGAGTTCGTGGCCGGTGACCTGCGGAACGTCAGCAAGGCCATTGTTCCGGTGGCCGCTGCTGTCGGCGGCGTCGTGGTCCCCGCAGCCATTTATGCGGTCATCAACCTGAGCAGCCCGGAAACCCTCAACGGGTGGGCCATCCCCACAGCCACCGACATCGCCTTTGCCGTGGCTGTCCTCGCGATCATCGGCTCCCACCTGCCGTCCGCCCTGCGGATCTTCCTGCTGACCCTTGCAGTGGTCGATGACCTGCTGGCGATCACGATCATTGCCGTCTTCTACACCGAGGACCTTCAGCTCACGCCCCTGTTGCTGGCCCTGGCCGGGCTTGCCGTCTACACCTTCCTCGCCCAGAAATACCGCCGCTTCTTCGGACTGAAGGCCTCCGCCGCCTGGTTCATCCTGCTGCCGATCGGCGTCGTCGTCTGGGCCCTGGTGCACGCCTCCGGAATCCACGCCACCGTTGCCGGAGTGCTGCTGGGCTTCGCGGTTCCCGTGATCCGCAGCAAAGCCAGCGGCGGGCCCGAGGCCGGCCCCGGCCTCTCCGAGATTTTCGAACACCGCTTCCGCCCCCTGTCCGCCGGTTTTGCGGTTCCCGTTTTTGCCTTCTTCTCGGCCGGCGTTGCGGTGGGCGGCTGGGACGGTTTTGTCTCCTCGCTGACCGATCCCATTTCCGTCGGCATCATCGCCGGCCTGGTGCTGGGCAAGCCGATCGGCATCCTCGCAACCACCTGGCTGCTGACCAAGGTGACCCGTGCCTCCCTGGATGCCTCGTTCAAGTGGATCGACCTCTTCGGCGTCGCGTTGCTGGCCGGAATCGGCTTTACCGTTTCTCTGCTGGTCGCGGACCTGAGCTTCGGCCTCGACACGCTGGCCAATGACCACGCCAAGGTGGGAATCCTGACGGCCTCGATCCTGGCCGCGCTGCTGGCAGCGGTGGTTCTGTCCCGCCGCAACCGCCATTACCGTGCGGTTGAGGAGGAGGAGAACATCGACGACGACGGCGACGGTATTCCCGACGTGTATCAGCAGTCCAAGACGGTGCATTCTCCCCGCCACGACTAAGCCGGGCGGGCTAACGCGGTCCGGCTTATCCGGTCCGGCAATTTACCGGGGAAACTGATTCCGCCGGGTAAATTGCCGGGCCCGTTCCGCACCGCGGCCGCTGTCATGGCCACGTCCGGCCGCGCGCCGCTACAGTCATGACACCATGCCAACAATCTCGGTGGTTATCCCGTCCCGGAACGATGCGCCGATGCTCGCTGCCTGCCTGGCGGCGCTCGGGCGCCAGACCCGGCCCCCGGATGAAGTAGTGGTGGTGGACAACGGCAGCACCGACGACACCGCCGCGGTGTGTTCAGCGGCGGGGGTGCGCCGCATCTCCCTGGACGTTCCGGGAATCACCGGGGCAACCGCCGCCGGGTTCGATGCCGCCACCGGCCGGATCCTGGCCCGGCTTGATGCGGACTCGGTTCCGCCGCCGGACTGGCTTGAGCGGGTGGAACGGCTGCTGGCGGCAGCGGGCCCGCTGACGGCGGTGACCGGTCCGGGTGACTTCTACGGAGCCAACCGCCTTATTTGCTGGATCGCCCGGAACATCTATATCGGTGGCTACATCAGGGTGGTCGGACTGCTGCTGGGCCATCCGCCGCTGTTCGGGTCCAATTTCGCTATGCCTGCGGACATGTGGGCCGCCCTTCGGGGCCGTGTCCACCGGGACCGGCCCGAACTGCACGATGACCTGGAGCTGAGTTATCAGATCCGCGCCGACATGTCTGTGGTTTACGACCCGCGGCTGCGCGTAGGCGTATCGGCCCGCCCGTTCTACAGCTGGCGGGGGTTGGGCAGCCGGGTGGTGCGCGCGTATCAGACGTTCGACGTCGATTTTCGGGCTGAGCCTCCCGGACGCCGGCTCCGCGAGCGGTACCGCATGCGGGCCGGGCGCAGGCTCAGCCCGCCGCCGCATACAGCGCCAAAAGATCCCGGCTGAGCTGGTGCGGGGCATCCTCACACGGCGCGTGTCCCGTTCCGTAGACAGCGAAACGCGCGCCGATCGAATCGGCAAAGGCCTGGTGCAGGTGCAGCGGCCACACATCAGCGCGCCCCACAGCCACCAGCTTGGGCTGCGGCGCCGCTGCAAGGACGCCGCGCAGGTCAGGGGACTGCTTCATGAGGGCAACGATGTCCTGCAGCGACTGCTTCCTCGTGTACTCGAACCGGTGGCGGATGAACCGCATGCGCGACTCGGGTGTGTGGACAAAGTTGCGGCGGATGCCCCACACGATTAGCCCGGCGTGCATCTTGTCGTTGACCAGGGGACTGAACCGGCCCACCCGGCTGACAGTCCTGAAGCTCTGTCCCGGAACCGGCGGGCAGCTGAGCAGACACAGTGACCGGAACAGCTCGGGGCGTTCCGCAAAGGCAATTTGGGCGACGATTCCCGCAAAGGAGTAGCCCAGCACGTGCGCGGCACCGCCCAGGGATTCCAGGACCGCGAGCAGGTCATTGACGAACAGCTCGTATCCGTAGCGGGTCTGCGGGGGCGTCAGCTGCTCCGGGCCCGCCGCCGCTGACTCGTACTGCCCTGCCATGTCGAAGCTGAGGACGTAATAGCCCGCAGCCGCCAGGACGGGCATCATCAGCGAAAAGTCCTCCTTGGAGCCCATCACTCCCGGGACAAGAACAACCGGCGGATCCGTTTCCACGCCCATGGTGCGCAGCGCCAGCGCTCCGCTGGGTGCGGGAAACCACCCGGGGCGAGAACCTTCCGGAGGCCTCTCCCAGTCTGTTTCGCCCAAGCCCGCATCAAGGGCTTCCGCCTCATCCGCAGCCCCGGGCACGGCCGGCACGGCCGGTGACGGACCGCCGCCGTTGCGGGCCCGGGCCAGGATTCGCCATGCCATATCCCACCCTAACCGCGTGGGGTGCCAGCGGGGCCAGAGCACGGCCCAAAAGGGGCCGCCGGCGTGCATACCCGGTTCCACTGACGGCCCGGCTACCGGATAGAATCGAGTTCCGCCGGATACGAATACAGGAGATGACGTTGAAGTTTCGCCCCAACAAGTACGTCTACCGCAGCATCGTCCTGACGGGTGCGCTGTCGATCAAGCTGTTCCGGGTCCCCGTCCTTCCATCCGGCCTGGAGAATCTTCCGGGCAACGAAGAGATCTCCGGCCTGGACCGCAAAGTGGTGCCGGGCAAGGGAGCCGTCGTGGCGATCACCCACTTCGGCTATCTCGACTTCGTGTTTGCCGAGTACCTGGTCTGGCGGAAGCTCAAGGCCCACATGCGGTTCCTGGTCACCAAGAAGGCCGCCCGGAAACCGTTCGTGAAGGCCGTCTGCGAGATGTGCGAGCACATCATCGTGGACCGGTCCGACGGCGCCGCGGCCTACGCCGAATCGGTGGAGGCCCTGCGGCGCGGAGAATACCTTGCGGTTCTGCCCGAGGCCGGTGTGAGCCGCAGCTTCAGCGTCCGCAAGCTCAAGACCGGAGCCGTCCGCATGGCTGCCGAAGCCGGCGTGCCGATTATTCCGGTTTCCGTCTGGGGCGCACACCGTATGCTCACCCGCGGCGGTCACGGCCTGAGCGTGAAGTCCCTCTGGAAGACACCGGTCCGCATCCATGTCAGCCCCATGATCCGGGTTGAACCGGATGCGTCGGTGGTGGAAGAGACGGAACGGCTGCAGAAAACCCTGCAGGCGGGCATGGATCACTGCATGGACACCTACCAGGAGACCCCCGAGCCGGGCGCGTGGTGGATGCCGGTCAGCCGCGGCGGCAGCGCCATGACGGTGGAGGAACAGCTAATCCTGGACGAGAAGGACCGCGAAAAGTACAAGATCACCGGCTAGCACAAGACCTTGTGCCCGGCTGCGGCGGCCGGAGCGCAGCCGCGGGCGGGCATCCCGGCTCAGGAGCTCTGGAGGAAGTCCAGCAGTGCCGCATTAACCTCGTCCGCGTGCGTCCACAGCAGACCGTGCGGCGCGCCTTCGACCTCAAGGTACCGGGCATCCGGCAGTGCCGCGGCAAATGGCCTTCCGGTGGAGTCGATGGGCAGGATGTTGTCGGCGGTTCCGTGCAGGATCAGCACCGGAACCCCCGACTCCCGCACCTTCGCGACATCGGCGCGGAAGTCCGTGAGCCAGGACGGCACTACGGAATAGGCAGCGATCGGGGCGCTGCGGGCGGCGACGTTCCAGCTTCCGCGCACCGCCTCCTCGCTGATCCGCTTTCCCAGGTTTTCCGGAAGGTTGTAGAAATCGGAAAAGAAGCTGGTGAACCAGGCGTAGCGGTCGGCCTGCGCTGCGGCGGCAATCCCCTCAAAGACCTCTGCGGGAACCCCCGCCGGATTGTCGCCGGTCTGCAGCAGGAACGGTTCCAGCGAGGCAAGGAACGCCAACCGGCTGATGCGCTCCGTTCCGTGCCGGCCCACGTAGCGGGCAAGCTCCCCGGTGCCCATGGAGAAGCCAACCAGTACGACGTCGCGCAGGTTCAGTTCGGTAAGGATGACATTCAGGTCATCGGCAAACGTGTCATAGTCGTACCCCGAGGCAGGATGGCCTGAAGATCCAAACCCGCGCCGGTCATAAGTAATCACCCGGTAGCCGCCGCCGAGCAGGGCCCGGGTTTGCCGTTCCCAGGAATCCCCGTCCAGGGGATAGCCGTGGATCAGCAGGACCGGCTGGCCGGCCCCGTGGTCCTCATAGTGAAGCTCAACAGTTCCGGAATTTTCGGTGCCTACAGCGATGCGGGGCATGGCTTTTCCTCTCAGCAGGTACGGTTGGTGCACTTCACACCAGAAGTCTGGTGAGATTCTTGCGGCGGGGCAGGCTGAGCACAAGGGCGGCGCCCTGTGCAGGCAGGCGGGGGACGGGGACGGGGAACCTATTGGACGGCAGCGAAAGTACGGGCGGCAGCGGAGGATCGGCCGAAGGGACGGAGACCGAAACACCGGCAGAGGTGCTTTTCATCGGCGGCCCCTCCGGGGTGGGCAAAACCAGTGCGGCACTGGAGCTGCACGCTCTGCTCACGGCCCTGGACGTGCGGCACGCCGTCATCGAGGGTGACAACCTCGATTTGGCCCACCCGGCACCCTGGCAGCACCCCTCGCCATGGAAGCACGGCCTGGCGGCACAGAATCTGGCCGCCCTGTGGCAGAACTACCGCGCTTTGGGCTATCGCCGCCTGGTCTACACAAACACCGCGTCGGTCCGCGAAACGGCCGAGCTGGCGGCGGCCATGGGCGATAGCCCCCGCGTTCATGCCGTGCTGCTGCAAGGTTCGGAGCGCTCGGTCCGGTCCCGGCTCTCCCGGCGCGAATCCGGACCATCCCTGGCACAGCATGTGTCGCGGAGCCGGGCAGCTGCAGCAGCACTTGACCTGCACACCCCGGACTGGGTCCACCGGCTTCCCACTGACGGCCGCACGGCCGCGGACGTCGCCGCCCGGCTCCTGGCGCTGACCCGCTGGGCAGTTCGCCAGGACCCGAGCCTCTAGCCGCCGATCCCGACCACGGCGATCATGACCGGGACAATGGTGATGATCAGGGCGGCACCGAGGATATCGAAGAACAGGCCGGTGCGGATCATCCGAGTGATGGGCACGGCGCCGGTTCCGTAGACAATGGCGTTCTGCGGGGTGGAGACGGGAAGCATGAATCCGAAGGACGCCGCGAAGGTGGCGGCCAGTGCGGGCACGAAGGGATCGACGCCGATGGCCTGGCAGAGGGGGATCACGATCGGAACAATCACCGCAGCGGACGCCGTGTTGGAGGTGGTTTCCGAGATCAGGATGGCAAGGATGGCCGAGAAGACGGTGATGGCCACGATGTTGGTGATGTTCAGGTTCTCCGAAGCACCCTGGCCAATGGTTTCCGCAAGCCCGGTCTCCGCCAGCAGGGCACCGAAGATAATGCCGGTTCCAAAGAGCAGGATGGTGCCCCAGTCGATCTTCGCTGCGTCGGACCACGTCAGGGTGGCCTGCCGCTGCTTCCAATTGACCGGAAGGATGAACAGCAGGGACGCACCCAGCACGGCCACGATTCCCTCGTCGAGGCGGTCGTCGAGGAAGATGTAGGCCTCGGACTCCGTTCCCCCGATGAGGCTGGCCACGGCGGGGGCCAGCCACAGCGTCACCGTCACCCCGAACGCAATGAGCGTGTTGATCTCGGCCCGGGACATCCGGCCCTGTTCAGCCCGGCGTTCCCGCACGTACTCTTCCACGCCTTCGATGCGGCGGATCTCCGGCTTGTTCAGCAGCAGCATGACCAGGGCCAGGACCAGGAACATGGCGAGGCAGACGGGAGCGGCAATGGCCATCCACTGGGCAAAGGAAATGCGCACGCCGGTGGCTTCCTCGATCAGGCCGCGGCCGATCAGGTTGGGCGGTGACCCGACCGGGGTGAGGAGGCCGCCCACACTCGCCCCGTAGGCCAGCATCAGCAGCAGCGCCGCGCCGATCCTCATCCGCAGCGGGTCAAAGTCGGCTTTGACGACCCCGCGGTCCTGCATCAGCTGGGCAATGACCACCAGTACGCCCAGGGCCGTGGGCATCAGCATGGCAACGGTGGCGGTGTTGGATACAAACGCCGACAGCAGGCAGGTGATGACGCCGAAAGCTATCACCACCCGGTACGTGGATTTGCCCACGCCCGGCAGGGACAGGACCGCAAAGGCGAGCCGCTGCGCTATGCCGTGCTTCAGCATGGCCTGGGCAAGGATGAAGGCACCGATGAAGGTGAAGATGGTGGTGGACCCGAACGGCGCCAGGACTGCGCTGGCGGGGGCGACGCCGAGAATGACGATGGCGGCGACGCCGATCAGCCCGCCGATGGGGATGGGGACCGGTTCGCAGATCCACAGGATAATCACGCCCAGCAGGATGGCGGCCAGCATATGCTGCTGCGGGTCAAGGTTCAGGGGGAGAAGGGCGAAGACGACGGCGACGGCGGGGGCCAGGAACAGGCCGATCGTTTGCCGCGCCCGTTCGAATTTCTCCTCCCGGGGGGAGAGTGTCTGCTCACTCAGGCTGCGGAAGGTGGTCCCGCCCAGGAGTGCCGCGCGGACGTCGGTGCGTTGAGGTGAGCCCGAGTCTTCGGTTGGAGCCGGCTGCTGCGTGTACACAATCCTGGT
Source organism: Arthrobacter sp. Z1-15 (assembly GCF_054792395.1). Classification (NCBI taxonomy): domain Bacteria; kingdom Bacillati; phylum Actinomycetota; class Actinomycetes; order Micrococcales; family Micrococcaceae; genus Arthrobacter; species Arthrobacter sp. Z1-15. The sequence continues at coordinate 2,009,100 of NZ_CP096454.1, forward strand.
CCTTCCTCGTTGAATGCGTTCACTATGCAGCAGCGCCTTGTGCCGCGTCCACAACCTGTTGTCTACTCACCCATAGGAAATACCAATACGCGGCGGCCGCGCCCCGTATGCCCGAATGCAAGGGAGCCTTCGTGGACGTCAGGCACCTGAAGTACTTCCTGGCCGTGGTGGACCATCAGGGATTCACCCGTGCTGCGGAACGGCTGCTGATTGCCCAGCCCTCGCTGTCGCAGACGATCAAGGCCCTGGAACGGGATCTTGGGGTGCCGCTTTTCCACCGGGTGGGACGCAACGTAGTCCTCAGCGAGGCCGGACGGGAGCTGGTGGGCCCGGCCCGCGTCGTCGTCCGCGACCTGGATGCCGCACGTGCAGCCATCGACGAGCTCAAGGGCCTGCGCCGGGGCCGGCTGGACGTCATTGCCATGCCCTCACCCGCCATTGAGCCGCTGACCTCCATCATCGGCTCCTACGCCCGGACCAACCCCACGGTCACGGTCAGCATTTCCGCTGCCTTCACCCGCGACGAGGTCGTGGCCGCCGTCCGCGACGGCAGTTCCGAAATCGGGCTGCTGGGCTCCGACCGGCCGTTCCGCGCTGCCGACATTGACGTGGTGCACCTTGGCCGGCAGCCGCTCATGCTGGTCCTCAACCCGGCGGCGGAGCTCCGGGGAACAGGCGAGGAAGCCGATGCGGTTATCCGGTGGGAAGAGCTGTCCGGGCACCGCGTCATTGCTTCCCAGCGGGGATCGCTGATGCGTTGGGCGGTGGACGAAGCCCTGGCCGGCGGCGTGGACATGGAAATCGCCGTGGAAGTGGCTCACCGGACCTCGATCCTGCCCCTGGTCCTGGCCGGTATCGGCCACGCCGTCCTGCCGTCGGCATGGGTTCCGCTCGCGCGGCAGGCAGGGCTGCGGACAGCGCGGCTGGAACCCGAAACCAGTCTGCATATCTCGGCCCTGAGCCGCGCGGCCGAACTGACCCCGGCCGCCCGCGCATTTCTCGCCACTGCTGCCGGACTGAGCCGGGTTCCCGCCGCTGCCCACGGATAGAGAACTCCTATGCGTTGCATGTTTTTTGCGTCTTGGACGCCACCGGCCTTCAGCCTGTGTAGTGAGCAGGGCGCACACCGCATTCACCGCACGCCGTCGGGGAGCTGCGTGCCGCCGGAAAAGGGGAACAGGCATGCCTGAGCGGAAGATCTACCGGATCGCGTCCATACCGGCCGACGGGGTGGGGAAAGAAGTCATTGCGGCAGGCCGGCAGGTGCTGGATGCGCTGGCGGAGTTATCGCCGGCGGCCGCGGGCGGAGACGGCCCCTTCGGCTTTGACTGGACGGACTTTCCGTGGGGATCGGAATACTATGCCGAACACGGAGTCATGATGGACCCGGACGGGCTGGAGCAGCTGCGCAGCTATGACGCCATCTACTTCGGAGCGGTGGGCTGGAAAAACGTCCCGGATCACGTGAGCCTGTGGGGGCTGCGGCTGAATATCACGCAGAATTTTGACCAGTGGGCCAATGTACGGCCCGTCCGTTTCCTGCCCGGCATCGAATCCCCGCTGCGCAAGGCCGACCGGACTGCCCTGGACTGGGTGGTGGTGCGGGAGAACAGCGAGGGTGAATATGCCGGGCTCGGCGGCCGCAACCTTTCAGGCCGCGGCCCGGGCAATGAAGTGGCGGTCCAGACAGCATTGTTCACTGAAAAGGGCTGCGAGCGCATCATCCGGTTTGCCTTCGATCTGGCCCGCACGCGCGCTGTCCGGAAGGTCTCCAGCGTCACCAAGTCCAACGCGCAGCAGTACGGGTCGGTGCTGTGGGACGACGTGTTCAAGCGCGTCTCCGCCGACTACCCGGATGTACAGACCGAAAGCGTGCTGGTGGACGCCATGAGCGCCAAATTCGTGCTGCACCCGGAAGACCTCTCGGTAGTGGTTGCCTCCAACCTGTTCGCCGACATCCTCTCCGATTTGGGCTCCGCGCTCGCCGGCAGCCTGGGCCTGGCCGCCAGCGCGAACCTCAACCCCGAACGCAGGTTTCCGTCCATGTTTGAACCCGTCCACGGCTCCGCGCCGGACATCGCCGGAGCAGGAATCTGCAACCCGGTCGGTGCCATTGCCAGCGCCGCCCTGATGCTGGATCACCTGGGTCTGCCGGCCGCCGCCCACCGCCTGGAAAGCGCCGTCGAATCCGTCACTGCAGCCGGCTGCCGGACCCGCGACGTCGGCGGGACAGCCGGCACCCGGGAGGTGGCTGATGCCGTGGTCGAAGCGCTGAAACTGTCCTCCGTGCCTCTTCAGGCCCCGTAGGTCAGGCCCCGCCGGAACCGATCCGGGCCAGGATCTCCCGGGTGAATTCCTCGGTGCCGGCCGTTCCGCCCAGATCCCGGGTCCGGACCGGAGAGTGGGCCAGGACACCGAACACAGCTTCGAGGATCTCGGCGCCTGCCTCCGGGTGGCCCAGGTGGTCCAGCATCATGGAGGCGGACCAGATCGCGCCCAGCGGGTTGGCGACGCCCTGGCCGAAGATGTCCGGGGCGGATCCGTGCACCGGCTCGAACATCGACGGGTACTCCCGCTCCGGGTTGAGGTTGGCCGACGGCGCGATGCCGATGCTGCCGGCAATCGCCGCCGCAAGGTCGCTGAGGATGTCACCAAAGAGGTTGGAGCCCACGATGACGTCAAAGCGGGACGGGTTCAGGACCACTTTCGCGGCCAACGCGTCAATGTGCTCCGAGTCCCACGCCACGCCCGGGTAGTCCGCGGCGCGTTCGCGCACCAGTTCGTCCCAGAACGGCATGGTGTGGATGATGCCGTTGGACTTGGTTGCCGAGGTCAGGACGCCCCGGCGCTGTCCCGCCAGATCAAAGGCATAGTCCAGGATTCGGGTAACGCCCTCCCTGGTAAACACCGATTCCTGGATGGCCATCTCGGACGGCAGCCCGCGGTTGAGGCGGCCGCCGATCTCCGAATACTCGCCCTCGTTGTTTTCGCGGACCACCACAAAATCGACCCCGGGATCGGTCAGTTCCTGCCGCAGCGGGCTGGGCACACCCTGCAGGACCTTGATGGGGCGCAAATTAACGTACTGGCGGAACTCGCGCCGGATGGGAATCAGCAATCCCCACAGGCTGATGTGGTCCGGCACCCCGGGCCAGCCTACGGCTCCCAGCAGGATGGAATCGTGCCCCCGGATGGAGTCCAGACCGTCCTCCGGCATCATCGCGCCCTTCTCGAGGTAACGGCGGCAGGACCAGTCAAATTCGTCGTAGGTCAGGCTGATCCCGTGGCGCGGTGCCACGGCATCGAGCACGGCCCGGGCGGGCGGGAGGACTTCGTGGCCGATTCCGTCACCGGGGATCAGGGCAATGCGGTAGCTCTTCGTCATGCTGCCATCCCACGGTAACGCGCCCGCAAAGTCAAAGGGCGGGCAGCGGCGGTGCGGCCGGCCCCGGCGGAAGCTCCTGCGGTAGATTCTCAGTCCATGAGCACTATGGGGGCAGCGGCTAACAGGGGAAGGCCCGGGCCGGGGGCTGTACCCGTGTCCGGCGCCGTCCTGGAAATGACGGAGCTGAGCGTCGGCTACGGCGGCAGCGCCGTCTGCGGAAACGTCACGGCATCGCTTTTCCCGGGTTCCGTTCTGGGAGTGGTCGGGTTCAACGGGGCGGGCAAGTCAACGGTTGCCCGAACGGCCGCGGGCCAGCTGCTGCCGTTGTCCGGGGAGGTCCGTGCCTTTGGGCTGCCGGTGAATGAGGACAGTCTTCCCTTCCGGCGGCGGACCGCTGCGGTTTTTGACGAAGACGTGTTCTTTCCGGCCCTGAGTGCCCGCGAGCACCTGCTGCTGGTCGCGCGCGGCCACGGTGTTTCCGCGCCGGAGGACGCCGTTGACCGTGAACTGGACTTCTTTGCCCTGCAGGAACGCGCCGACGCCGTCCCGGACGTGCTGTCTTCGGGCCAGCGGCGCCGGCTGCTGCTGGCTGCGGCCTTCATCCGGCCTTCCTCGCTGCTGCTGCTGGATGAGCCTGAACAACGCCTGGACCCGGTCATGCGGGACCGGCTCGGCTCCCGGATCCGGGAGTTCGCCGGTGCCGGCGGAGCCGTGTTCCTCGTGACGCACGATCCGGGGCTGCTGCGCCGCACGGCGGACCATTGCCTGCTGATTGCCGAGCAGGTGCAGGAGCTGACGCCTGAACGCGCGGCTTCAGATATTGCCGGGCGGTAGGAAGCTGTGACAGCAGAAAAGCACATCATGCCCGATGGGGACTATGGCCCTGCGGGGCACTTCAACCCGGTGCGCTTTACCCGGTCAGCATCCCGGTCCCACCGGCGCCGGCACGTTCGGGTGCGGGATGTCCTGGTGGATCTGTATACGGCGGCGCTGGCTGCCGCCCTTGCAGCTGTCCTCGCAGGGTCGCTGATGGTCTATTTCCGGGAGCAGCTGCTCCTTGCCGCCGCCGCCCCGGGGCGCACCCTGGCCGACCAGCGGTGGTTAGTCCTTCCCCAGGACCTGGTGCTCTACGGTGCATCGGCCGCGGCCCTTGCCGCCGTCGCCGTACTGGCGCGCCGGCTGGGGCCGGTCAGCATTGCGCGTGCGGAGGGACACTGGTGGCTGCCCCTGCCCTTGAAACGCCGGCCCATGGTGGTGCGGGGAATACTGGGCCGAACCCTACTCACGGCGGGAGGAGGAGCACTCCTGCAGCTGGCGGTATCCTTCACTGCCCGCCCCGGACCGGGAAACCCCTGGACCGCGGACAGGCTAGCCGGTGCCGCGGCGTTCGGACTGGCCGCAGCCGTGATGCTGCTCCTGGCAGCACTGCGCCAGGCAAGCAGGTCCGGCCGGTCCCGCCCTGCGGCAGCACTCATGCTGCCGGCCGCCGCAGTGCTGGCGTTGCTTCCGGAAGCGGCAGCGGCCGGTTACCGGTGGTCGCCCGCGCTCGCCGCAGCCGCTGCGGCGTCCTTGTCGCTGCTGCTCCGGAACCGGCTTGAGCATATTCCCGGCGCCGAGCTGGTGCGCGGCGGTGCCGTGTCGGGGCATGCCGGTGCCGCCGTGTACTTCATGGACGTCAACGAGCTCAGCCGGGCCCTGGCCGCCCCCGGAAAACCATCAGCAGCGGTCCGCGGCCGGAAGTTCTTCCACCGTCCCGGGGCGGGGCCTTTCGTGGCACTGCTCCGCGCAGACCTGATTGCCTTCCTGCGGCTGCCGGGCGTCTGGGTCCTGCCCGCGGCCTCGCTGCTGGTGTGCGCCGTCGTCGTCCTGCTGGAGGGTGGGCTGCCGGTATACGCACAGCTCGCCGTGATCGCCGCGGCCGGATGCGCCTCGAGTTCCGCCGTGGGTGCTGTGGCACGGCAGACCGCACTCCTTGCCGGAATGGACCGGCTGCTGCCGCTGCCGCCCGCTGCGGTCCGCGGCAGCAGGATGCTCGCGCCCGCCCTTGCCATGGCCGCCTGGCTGGCGCTGCTCGGGGCGGGGTTGTCTGCGGTGGGAGCCGCGGACCCCGCAATCGCCGGTTTGGGAGCAGCAGCGGGGGCAGGCCTCGGCGCCGCAGCAGTGCGAGGGGGCTACCGGCAGGCACCCGATTGGTCCGTCCCGCCCGTCGACACACCCTTTGGACCGGTTCCGTCTGCCCAGCTGGGGGATTTGGGTCGCGGGCTCGACACGGCGTTTCTGGCTCTGTTTCCTTTCCTGCTGGCGGTGTTCCTGGGGCCGTCTCCGGCGCTGATGGTAGTGCAGGCCGCGGCTACAGCCTGCGCCGTCCTGGTGACCCTCTTATCCCGGCGGTAGGAAGTTATCCCGGGGGTAGGGGGGAGAGAAGGGGAAGCGGGGGAAGCCTCGCTACACGGCACCTCGTGCACGGCACCAGTCGTACACGATCCGGGCAGTATGCCGCCCGTGGGCGCGCAGGCGGGGGCTGGAGGGAACCTCGGGCTGGCTGCCCCAGTGGATCATGTAGTTGAGTAAACCGGCCAGGAAAGCGTCGATATGCCAGGCAGGATGTTATCCGGACGCAGGTCACCGTGCAGGACGGCGTCACCGGCCAGTGCCTCCGGGCAGAGATCGAGCAGCGCCTGGAAGTTCCCGGCCTCTTGGGCGCTCAAGCCGGGCAGGAACCACGGGGCGGGCTTTCCCTCCGCCACCGCCGGGAAGGATGAGGGTACGGCGGCGATGTCATCCGCCAGCGGATCGCCGGCGAGCTCCCGCGGGAAGTCCTTCAGGCTGCGGACGGTTTCGGCGCAGGACTGTTCCACTGCACTCAGATCCCTGTCCGTCCAGGGGTAGCCCGGCATGGTGCCGTCCACGGCCTCGTAAACCAGCAGCTGCCAGCCGGCGCCGTCCACTGCCAGGTGCTCGGCGGCGCGCAGCGCGGGAAGAGGCATACCCGGGGGCATGAACGGCAGCACCCGGGCCTCCCGCAGGTAGGACGGATAGATGAAGGCGTCCGACTCCGGTGCTGCCTTGGCGAAAATCCGGTCTCCGCCGGCATTCTCCAGCACAGCAGCGAAACCCGGCGTAAAACCGCCGCCGGCCGGCCGTACCCCGGTGACGCGGCCTCCGAGGTGCGCAGCGGCCCGTTCCTGCAGAGGGGTCGGCAACTCGGCCCAGGTTCGGCGGACTGCCGTGCGCCGGTAGTCGGGAACATCCGGAACGGCGGCAGCACGCAGCGGAACGGCGGCAGCACGCAGCGGAACGGCGGGGACTGAAGCGGAGTTGTGCGGCATCCGCACAGCCTAAGCCCAAGAGCCGGGATCGAGGGGAAGGACAACCCCCGGCCGGTTTCCTACCGGGGGCGTTCCGGGGTTGCGCGATTTCCTGGCCTGCGTCTCAGCGTCCCGGGTGACCCCGGGAGGGTCAGGACCAGGAGCCCGGCCAGGACAAGAGCTGCACCCGCCCAGCCGGCCGGCAGCAGGCGCTCGCCGACAATCACGACTGCGAGCGCCGCCGCAACCACGGGCTCCACCAGGGAAAGCGTGGTTGCCGTGCTGGGTAGGATTCGGGCCAGTCCCCGGCCGAAGAGCACATAGCCGGCGAACATCGGAACCAGCGCCATGTACAGTCCCACCGCCGCAGCGGGCCACGAGGCCAGCAGCGGGGCGCCGGTGGCCGCGAGTACCGGCATCAGCAGGAGACCGCCTAGGCCAAAGGTCGCACCCATCGCGGCGCGTGCCGGAATTCCGTGGTTCATCAGCCGGTGGGCTGTCCAGGAGTAGAGCGCATAGGTGGTTCCGGCAGCCAGTCCCAGCAGGACACCGGCGACGACGGCGCCGGGCTGGCGTGCGCCGTCGCCGCCCGTTGCCGCGGCCGCTTCCGCCGCACACAGCAGCACCGTCCCGGCGATTGCCGTGCCCGCTCCCGCGGCCCAGCGCAGGCTGAACCGGCGGCCGTCGGCGAATTGCTCAAGAACCGCCGAGGCCAGCGGAGCCGAGCCGATGCTGACCACTGTGCCCACCGTGACGCCGGCAAGGTGCATGGAGGAATAGAAGGCCAGCGGGTACACCGCTACGGCCGCCCCGCCGAGCAGCACCGCGGACCGGTGGCGGATGAGGGTCAGGCGGGCTGTCCGCAGCAGCGGCAAAGCCGTCAGGGCCTGGAGCAGTCCGCCGATTCCCATCGCCGCTGCTCCAATGGCGAGCGGGCCGACGTTCGGTGCGAAGGTGGCGGCGGTGCCGGTGGTGCCCCACAGCACGGAGGCCACAAGAACACACAGCGCTCCGGCGGCTGCGCCCGGGACGCCGGGACGTGCACCGGGTCTGCGGGAGGGCCGTTGCCTGATGCGGCTGGTTTTCGGCGTCACGGCGCGAGGATATGCCGCAGGTAACGGCGGGGCTCGTTCAGGTAGGATCTCCAGTTCGTTACCAGGTCCAGGTCCTCCCACTCACGGCGGGCTATCCCGTGAGCGCCCGTTTCATAGATGGTGGCCCCGGGAAGAGAGGCCAGCACGGGGGAGTGGGTGGCACACAGGATCTGTGATCCGTTGGCCGCGAGGTCATTGAGCACACGGATCAGGGCCAGGGTGGAGCTGAAGGACAGGGCTGCCTCGGGCTCGTCCAGGCAGTAAAACCCCCGGGTGTTGAGGTAGGTTTCCTCGAGGGCAAGGAAGGACTCGCCGTGGCTCATGGCGTGGAAGTCCCGGCCGCCGCCGAGCTGATCCTGGAAGGTGTAGTACCCGTGCATCGTTTCCGCCCGCAGGAAGAAACCCCATTTCGGAGCCCCGGGCTGCCGGGCAAGGGTGATCCAGTTACTCAGCGGAGACTCGGTGTGATGCGTGCTGTGCGCCGAATGCACCGTGCCGCCCTCTGGTCCGAGGCCGTAGGCCGCCGCGACCGCCTCGACCAGGGTGGATTTGCCGCTGCCGTTTTCGCCGACCAGGAATGTCACGCCGGCAGGAAGTTGAAGACCGGACTCCAGAATCGAGGCCACTGCAGGAACCGTCGCGGGCCAGCGGTCCGGCGGAACGTCGGCGTCCGGCCGCCGCCGGATTTCGCGGACAAGCCGCGGATCGTCAAAACCCTGGAAACGTGGCATCTCCCCATTCTGGCAGGCGGAGGACCGCAGCTCGGAATTCGAATGGCAACAAGTGTTGACTGTGAAAGATGCGTCAACCTAGGCTGACGCCATGGATACAGAAAAGGACCTCATTGGCGACGGTATGAGCAATGACCCTGCCGTTGGCCTGCGGGCCGTGGCTGCACTGCGGCGGCTGGTGGATCAGCTGGAGTTTTTGCAGGTGCAGAACGCCCGGAGGCTCGGATGGTCCTGGGCGGAGATCGCCGCTGCGGTGGGAGTGTCCAAGCAGGCGGTGCACAAAAAGCATGCGGGGCGGGTAACAGCTTCCGCGGACAAAGGAGACAGAAATGTTTGAGCGCTTTTCCGGAACAGCCCGTGCAGTGGTCACCGAAGCGCAGGAGCAGGCCCGATTACTGGGAGACAGCGAAATAACGGCGGACCACCTTCTGCTCGCGGTCCTGCGCGGCGGCGACAACCCCGCTGTGCGGGTGCTCAACCGGCTGGGGATCGACCGCGACGCGGTAGCCCGGCAAACGCAGGCACTGGGCGGGGCGGATGCGCAGGCACTGGAGGCGATCGGCGTCGATCTGGAGGCTGTCCGGGAACGCGCTGAAGCGAGCTTCGGCCCCGGCGCGCTGGATCAGCCGCTCCGGCGCGGGAGCCTGCTCAAGGGCCGGAGCGGCGGCCACATTCCGTTTACCGCTTCGGCCAAGGGAGTGCTCACGCAGTCGCTGCGTGAAGCCCTCGCACTGGGCGACAAGACCATTGGCCCCGAGCATCTGCTGCTGGGCCTGCTGGCCGGGGACAACGGTACCGCGGGGCACACCCTCAGGGGGCTGGGAAGCGACCCCGCCCGGGTGCGGGCGGAGCTGCTCCGGGAGCTGGGGCCGGCTGCCTGAGTCCGGTTGCCTGAGCGCGGTGCGGGGGCGCTCAGCTCCGGGCCGCGCGCAGCAGCCTGCGGACAACGGCGAAGGCAACGCCCCCGGCCAGAATCCAGGGACCCGCCGCGAAGACGGGCACCAGGGCCTGCTCCTTAAGGTCGGCCCGTTTCTTGCCGAACCGCGAGGAAATGCCGTGCCGGGTGAACTCACTCATCACCCCTGTTTCGGTGACCGGATTGTCGGGGTGCAGGGTCAGGAAGGAGCGCAGGTGGCTGCCGCCGGCGTCGACCCTGTCCGCGGCGATCAGGATGAGCCAATGCGCAGCCCGGGCCTCGCCGTACCTGTAGGCGTAGCGGCGCATCGCACCCGAAACCCCCTTCAGGGGAACCGAGGTGCCGAAAACCGGCGTCACGAACTGATGCTCAATGGAATGTTCCCGCGGCTGCCGTTCCTGCTGGCGCTCCGGGAAATCCCAATGCGCCCCCGTGTTCACATCCGTCTGCATCTTCGGGACGGAGGGCCGGTTGGCGGGGTCCAGGTCCGCCCCCCATCCCGGAATGCGGGCTCTCAGCTCCTCATTGGTGAACCTGCGTTTAGGTGCTCCTGCCACATACGGCGTGCTTGGTGTTTCTGCCATGGTTTCCTCGCTTTCAGGAGGCACTGGGGATGATCAGGGGTTTGATGCAGTTATCGAGCTTGGCCGAGAACATGTGATATCCCTCGGCAATGTGTTCCAGGGGGATGCGGTGCGTGACAATGTCGCTGGGCTTGAGATAGCCGTTGCGGATGTGTTCAAAGAGCCGGGGCCACTGCCGCTTGACCGGGCACTGGTTCATCTGCAGTGTGAGGCCCTTGTTCAGGGCGTCACCGAATTTCACGGCACTGAAGATGGGGCCGTAGGCGCCCATGACGGATATGGTTCCTGCCTTGCGGACCGAGTCGATGGCCCAGTTCAATGCCACCGGAGATCCGCCCTGCAGCTTGAGCTGGGCGGCGCTGACATTCTGGATGAAGCTTCCGTCCGCTTCCGCCCCCGCGGCATCAATGGCCACGTCAGCTCCGAGGTAGTCAGTGGTTTTCTTCATTTCCACCACGATGTCCTCGTACTCGGCGAAGTTCCAGGTTTCAGCATGCGCAAAGGACCGGGCTTTCTCCAGCCGGTATTCGAGGTGGTCCACCACGATGACCCGGCCCGCTCCCATGAGCCAGGAGGATTTGGCCGCATACAGCCCCACCGGCCCTGCCCCGAACACGATAACGGTGTCGCCTTCGCGGATATCGCCCAGCTGTGCACCGAAGTAGCCGGTAGCGACGGCGTCAGTGAGGAGGACGGCATCTTCTTCATCCATCCACTCCGGAATGATGGAGGGACCCACATCGGCAAAGGGAACACGGACAAATTCCGCCTGCCCGCCGTCGTAACCTCCGCAGGTGTGGGAGTAACCGTAAATGCCCCCCACCGCCGTGGCGTTGGCGTTCACATTGTGGCAGTTCGAGTAGAGGCCGCGGCTGCAGTACCAGCAGGACCCGCAGTAAATGTTGAACGGAACCATGACCCGGTCGCCCACGGCCAGATTCTGCACCGAGGAACCCACTTCATGCACCACGCCCACAAACTCGTGCCCAAAGGTGGTTCCCACCCGGGTATCGGGCATCATTCCGTGATAAAGGTGCAGGTCGGAGCCGCAGATGGCTGCCGCCGTCACGCGAACGATGGCATCGTTCGGGTGTTCAATCCGTGGAATGTCCTTCTCTTCGACACGGACCTTGTACGGTCCGCGGTACACCATTGACCGCATCTGTCTCCCCTTTTAGAAAGCATACTGATGATCTCCAACCCTGCCTTTCCGGACAAGGGCCGTCAAGGGTGGCCCGAGCGACGTTGCCGGCGCAAGATCTGCCTGGGCTCCGCGCCGGCCCAGACCTGAGGTGGCAGATAAGCCCTGAGTGGCGTCAGGTGGGGGGGAGGGCAAAGGACCTGGGGCTGCACACTTTCCGCTTATAGAACACATGTTCGAAGGCTGCATAGTTCGACGCTTTGCCGATGGAATGCTCCGTTGGGCCCAGCATCATGATGGTGAACTTCCGGAAGGGGCCGAGCGCCGGGACTACATGCCCGAAACTGCCCCGCCTCAGCAGGGAACCTCGGGTGCACAAGACCTTTGGTGACGCTGTCGGTGGGGGAGCAGTGGGGGAACGCGGTGAGGGTATCGGTGGTCGGTGGGTGGGACCGTCGCGGGGGGGGAGTGCCACGGGGGACCTACAACGGGGAACTTACGACGGGGAACTTACGGCGGGGCTCCGCGCGAAGGGAGGCGCTTCTATGCCCCGTTAGGCCATAACGGACCAACCTGCACCGGAAGTATCAGGGGAAGGCGCCGGCCACAGGGCAGCCGCAACGGAAACCACGGAACGGAAACCACAAGATATCGGGTTCCTCGAACACCCCGGCGCTCGCCGAACACCCCGGCGCTCGCCGAACACTCCGATGCTTGCCCGGCAGCAGCCGCAGGCCGACACCGGCTCAGCGACACAACGTGGGCACCGGATTGGCCGGCGCTCGCCGGTGCCCACGCCCGCTCGGGGTTTCCTAGTTCTTGCTGACCTCAACTTCCACGACGGCCCAGGAGAGTGCGGGAAGGGTGAGCCGCAGCTCGCTGCCCACGGCCTTCACGTCCGACAGGGGAGTCAGCCCAACCTGCTCGCCGTCGGCCTGCGAGTTGATCGCAAAACGGTCCCTGCCCTCGGGAACCTGCAGGACCTCTGCGCGGATGATCCGGCCGGTGTCGAATCCGCCCAGGGAAACTTCCACATCCGCCGCTTCCTCCAGGCCGCGGTTGGCGAAGAAGAGTGCGAGCTTGCCGGTTTCTTCATCCCACGTGACGCTGACGTCCACGAGGTCGGCATCGCCGAAGCGGCTGGTGGCATATTTGTCCGACTCCACCGCCGTACGCATGATCTGCCCCTTGGCCAGGGCAGCCATGCGGGCAAAGGGATGGAAGATGGTCTGCCGCCAGGCGGGACCGTTCTCTTCGGCCATGATCGGGGCGATCACGTTTACCAGTTGGGCCTGGTTGGCAATAGTTACGCGGTCACCGTGGCGCAGCAGGGAATTCAGCAGGGTTCCGACGACGACGGCGTCGGTCACGTTGTATTTGTCCTCGATCACGCGGGGGTGCTCACGCCAGCCCGCGCGCGCCACGGCGGCCGGCTGATCCTCGGTGTTGAGTCCGCGCTGATACCAGACGTTCCATTCATCAAAGGACAGGTTGATGTGCTTTTTATGCTTCCCCCGGGCCCTGACGGCGTCGGCTGTGGCAACAACGGACTCAATGAAATAGTCCATGTCCACTGCGCTGGCCAGGAAGCTCTCGGCGTCGCCCTCTTCCTCCTGGTAGTAGGCATGCAGCGAAACGTAGTCCACCTCGTCGTAAGTATGCCCGAGCACGGTCTGCTCCCAGGCTCCGAAGGTGGGCATGGAGGAGCTGGAGCTGCCGCAGGCGACGAGTTCCAGGTCCGGATCCACATAACGCATGGCGCGGGCGGCTTCCTGGGCGAGGCGGCCATACTCGTCGGCCGTCTTGTGCCCGGTTTGCCACGGGCCGTCCAGTTCGTTGCCCAGGCACCACAGCTTGATGTCGAACGGCTCCTTGTGCCCGTTTTTGGCCCTGAGGTCCGAGAGATAGGTGCCCCCGGGGTGGTTGGCGTACTCCACCAGTTCCCGTGCAGCGTCAACGCCGCGCGTTCCCAGGTTGATTGCTTCCATGATTTCGACCCCGGCCTTGCGGGACCAGTCCACGAATTCGTGCAGGCCAAAGGCGTTGGTTTCCACGGTGTGCCAGGCGCCGTCGAGCCGGGTGGGACGCTGTTCAACCGGCCCGACGCCGTCCTCCCAGTTGTAGCCGGAGACAAAGTTTCCGCCGGGATAGCGCACAACCGTGGCGCCGAGTTCCCGGACCAGGCCCAAGACGTCCAGGCGGTAGCCCTGCTCATCGGCTTCCGGGTGGCCCGGTTCGTAGATTCCGGTGTAGACACAGCGGCCCATATGCTCCACGAAGGAGCCAAACAGGCGGCGGGGAACCTCTCCGATGGTGAAGTTGCGGTCAATGCTGATCTTGGCGCGGGACATATGTAATTGCTCCTTGACGTGGTGGTGCGGGTAAAAGGATCGTGCGGGTGCGGGTGGTGCGGCTCGAAAGGGACGGAATAATCAGGTGCCGGCCAGGCCGGTGGTGGAAATGCCCTTGATGATCTGCCGCTGGAAGAAAAGGAAAACGATGATCAGCGGCAGGGCAGCCAGCAGGGCCGAGGCCATGTTTTGCGCGTACTGGATGCCGTAGGCGCTCTTAATGGTTTGCAGCCCCACCGGAAGCGTGAGCAGCGAAGGGTCGTTGGTCGCGATGAACGGCCACAGGAAGTTGTTCCACGCACCGATGAAGACAAAGATCGCCACGGCCGACAGGATCGGGCGGGAGAGCGGAAGGACAATCTGCAGGAACACCCGCATCCTCCCGGCGCCGTCCATAATGGCGGCTTCTTCGAGTTCACGCGGAATCTGGTCGAAGAATTTCTTGAGGATAAATACCATGGCCGGAGCAATCACCTGCGGAAGGATGATCGCCCAGTACGTGTCAATCAAGTGCATGGAAAGCAGCTGGTAGAACAGCGGGATGATCAGCACGGGCGGCGGAATGATGATGGAGGCGATGATCACGGACATGAGGATCCGCTTGCCCTTGAAGTCAATCCGGGACAGGGCGTAGGCGCACAGCGCCGAGATCACCAGGGTGATGACGGTGATGGCTGCCGAGGTGATCAGCGAATTCCAGGTCCAGAGCGGAATGTTTCCTTCGCCCAGCACCTTGGTGAAGGCGTCCAGCGTGAAACCTGATTCAGGGAACCAGGTGAGCGGAGTTGCTGCCGCCTCGGTCTCGGGCTTGAATGCCGTGACCGCCGCCCAGGCATAGGGCAGCAGCCAGATAACGGCCAGGACGGAGACAACCGCGGTTCCCGCGATGCGTGCCGGGGTTGCAGCGCGCTTGCGGTTCTGCCTCGGGGCCGAAGGTACCGGTGCCGGAGGTCGGGTAAGTGCCGGTGCTGCCATGTCAGAGGCTCCTTCGCCGGTTGATGAAGAACTGCCCGCACGAGACCACGATGATCAGGGCGAAGAACACGTAGGAGATTGCGGCGGAGTATCCGAACCGGTACCCGGTGAACCCGGTTTCAAAGATGTACTGCACGATGGTCCGGGTGGTGCCCGCGGGTCCGCCTTGGGTCATCTGGTACACCTGGTCGAAGATTTTCAGGGACGCCAGCACCTGGAGGATGATAATGAGGACGGTGGTCGGTCCCAGCTGGGGGAGCGTAATCGAGAAGAACTGCCGCCAGCCGCCCGCTCCGTCCAGTGACGCCGCCTCGTAGTGCTGCTGCGGAATGTTCTGCATGGCCGCCAGATAGAGCAGGAAGTTGAAGCCCACGGTCCACCAGACGGTGGCAATGACAATGGCCCACATGGCAACCTTGGGGTCGTTGAGCCAGGCGACCGGCGGAATCCCCACCTTCGAGAGGATGTCGTTGATCAGGCCGAGCTGCGGGTTGTACATCCAGGTGAAGAACAGGGACACCACGGTGGAGGCAAGCAGATAAGGGGAGAAGAAAGCCAGCCGCCACAGCCACTGTGCCGGCAGCCCCATGTTCACCAGGGCTGCCATGGCCAGGGCAATGACCACCAGCGGAACGGTGCTGATGACGGTGAAGTACAGGGTGTTTCCGAGCGACTGCCAGAGGTCCGGGTCCTGGAACGCCTCGGTGTAGTTCGCGAAACCGATCAGTTCGTTGTTGGCACCGGTGAGGGACTTGCCGGTCAGGCTCATGTAGAAGCCGTAGACAATCGGCCAGACCAGGAACAGGGCGAAGAAGGCCAGGAACGGGGCACTGAATCCCCAGCCCTGCAGGTTGTCCCGGCGCGACTTGCGCAGGGTGTTGGGCGCGGCAGCTGATTGCCCGGCGGTGCTGCCGGCACCCCGTGAAGCGGTTGCGGTACTCATGAAGGACTCCTTTGTCACTTTCAGCAGAAGACGTTGCAGGTCCGGCCTTATACGGGGTTGGGCTTGGCCAGGAGGATATTGAGCCGTTCGACGAAGGAGTCCCAGCCGGTTTTCGGTTGGTCCCGGCCGAGAAAGACATTCTGGACGCTGTTCGCGAAGAAGGTCTGGAAGTCCGACCCCGAGCCGGAGAAATAGGCCCGGGGATCGTAGTTGATGATGTCCGCTGCAGCTGCGTAGTTGGCCTGCGGAGAAAGGGCTGCGTAGTCGGCTGACGTGATGATGGGCTGGTAGGAGGGAATGTGCCCCGCCTCAGCCCAGGCAGAGGACCCCTTCAGCACATCAGCCACAAACTTGTAGGAGTCCCGCCGCAGGCCGTCGTCGAGGTTCAGCTGGTGCGGCAGCACAAAGGCGTGGGAGTCGGCGTAGGCTGCCGGCGTGCCGAACAACGTGGGTATGGGGGAGGCCCCAAGGGGAATGTTGGCGTTCTTCATGGTGGGCAGTTCCCACACCCCGCTGAACAGCATGCCGGAATCACCGCCGGCAAATTCTGCAATGGCCGTGTTGATGTCCCCGCTGCGGGTGGTGATCGAATCATCGAGCAGCGATCGGATGAATTCCAGGCAGGAGATGGCGACGTCGCGGTCCACCACGGCGCTCTCGCCCTGGGTCAGGACCATTTCAGCGCCGTGCTGCCGGTAGAAGGTGTAGAAGAGTCTCCACATCTGCGCACCGTCGCCCAGGTAGCCGTAGGACAGCCCGTGCCTGCCCGTGACTTTCTGCATTTCCAGAGCCACATCGCGGAACTGTTCAGGGGAGCTGACGGGGATCAGCTGCTGGTCGCTGCCCAGCACCCCGGCCTCCGCGGCAATCTCCGTGTTGTACATCATGATGAAGGGGTGTGAGTCCAGGGCGATGCTGAAGACCTTGCCGTCAATTTTGCTGTTCTCCCAGATGCGCGGGGCAAAGTCTGCCTCCGTCACACCGTTTTCCGCCAGCAGGTCCAGGTCCCATTCATCCAGCAGGCCGCCGGGGGCGTAGCCCACAACGCGGCTGGCGTGCATGATGGCAAGTTCTGGCGGCCGCCCTCCGGCCGATGCCATGGAGAGTTTGGTGTAGTAGGGGGCGCCCCAGGCCAGGACGGTCGGGGTGACGGTGAAGCCCTCGTTCTGTGCATTGGCGGCGTCGATCATTCCCTGCATCTTGATGCCGTCGCCGCCGGAGAGGAGATGCCAGAAGCGCAGGTCCTGCGCGGCACCGGCTGCAGGAGCCTGGCATCCGGAGAGCGAAGCCGCCGTGAGCGCACCTCCAAACAGCGCACCGGTACCCATCAACAGTTGCCGGCGGTTAAGCGCCGGTCCGGCGCCTGACAGTGGTATTTTCACGCGTCACTCCTTTGTGCACGTCGGATGCAATTTTCCGGTCCACTCCGGAAGGAGTATTCCGCTGGCCCGAGCCTAGACCCCGCACAACACCGCGGCAAGCAAAATTGTTAGCGCTAACCATTTGTTACTTCGCTGTCACCACGTTCACATCCGCGGAGAAATTCACACCGGCGCAGGAAAGGTTTCCTCGGATTGGATATCGCCGAACCCGGACAGCGAAGTAACACTTCCGGAAGACCTGGGTCCGGCGTCCCCGAATCCCGGGACCAGGCGGGAAAGTCAGGAAGCGGAAGCCGGGGGAGCGGTGGAATCGCGCACGACGAGTGCGGTGGCGAATTCAACGTGAAGGGATTCCAGCTGTTCGCCGTTGGCCAGGCGCAGGACGCTGCGCAGCGCCGAACGCCCCATTTCCTGCAGCGGCTGGCTGACCGACGTCAGCCGTGGCACCGACTGCTCGGCAAGGTCCGTTCCGTCAAACCCCACCAGGCTCAAATCATCCGGAACGCGAAGGCCCCGGCGGCGCGCCTCGTCCAGCACACCGAGCGCCGTCAGGTCACTGGCCGCAAAAATGGCCGTGGGCGGCTCAGCCAGGGACAGCAGCGCGGACGCACCCCGGACTCCGGACGGGAGGTTGAAGTTGCCGCTGCGGATGTACTCATTGCGGATGTCGATGCCGTTGGCCCGCAGCGCGGCCAGATAGCCGTGGAGCCGGGCCATGCTGCACTCGGCGGCATCAGGGCCGCCGATAAAACCGATCCGCCGGTGGCCGAGTTCGATCAGGTGCTCCACGGCGGCCTTGCCGCCGGCCCAGTTGGTGGCGCCGATGCTGACGAACCCCGACGGCGGCGGGTTCAGCGGATCAATAACGACTACGGGGATGTTGCGCCGGGCAAACGCTTCGAGCTGATCGGTGGTCACTTCCGAGGTTACGAGAATCAGCCCCCGCCTTCCCGAGTCGGCAAGCCGGGAGGACCATTCCAGGTGGTTGGTGCTCTTGAGTTTTCCCGGGGTGACAGTACTGAGCACCACCTCGACGTTTTCAGTGGAGGCACAGTTGGTGATGCCCATGAGGATCGCCAGCGAGTACGAGGTGTTCAACCCGTCAAAGACCAGGTCAACCAGGGCCGGTGCGCTGGTGCGGAGCCTGCGCTGGACGGGGGACTCGTATCCCAGCCGGGCGAGGGCAAGCTGTACCCGCCCGCGGGTTGACTCGGCGACGTCGTCGCGCCCGTTGATGACTTTGGAAACAGTCGGAACGGAGACCCCGGCAAGCTCGGCGACGCTGGCTAGCGTGGGTTTGACCTTTTGGCCCGGATTCACTGCCACGCTCCTTTGCGAAAATATTTCGATTTCTGAAGTGTGCCGGATACCTGCGCCGCTGGTCAAGGGTGCGGCAATAGGGTAAGAAAAACACTTGACGAGTGATGCAACTCACAGTACTTTTCATTGCAGCACCGAAGTTATTTCGAAAACTTTCGAAACTTTCCCTGCCCCGGATGGGCGAGCGAATCCCTCGCCGCAGCAATGCGGCTCTTTTCAATGGAGATAAGAATGGAAAAGAAGTCTACTTCCCGTCGGTCGTTCCTCTCATTGGCGGTGCTTGCACCCGTTGCCGCCTACACCCTGACTGCCTGCGGCTCGTCGGGTCCGGGGGACACGTCGGCCGGGGGAGCCAGCATCTGGGCCCTGAGCGGCCAGCCGGACGAGGGTATCCGGCAGGACACCATAGACGCCTTCAACGAGGCCAACTCGGACATGCAGATCAAGCCGACCTTCTTCCAGAACGACGCGTACAAGACGAAGATCAAGACGGCCATCGGCGCCGGCCAGGCGCCGACCATCATCTACGGCTGGGGCGGCGGAACGCTGCGCACCTATGCCGAGGCCGGGCAGGTTGATGACCTGACCTCGTGGTTCGAGGAAAACTCTGATGTGAAGGACCGCCTGCTGGAGTCGACGTTCGGCGCGGCAACCGTTGACGGCAAGATCTACGCGATCCCCACGCAGACCGTGACGCCGATTATCTTCTACTACAACAAGGAGCTCTTCGACCAGGCCGGTGCCGAACCGCCCGCAACCTGGGACGACCTGATGGCCCTGACAAAAACCTTCAACGACATGGGCGTAGCTCCGCTGTCCCTGGGCGGACAGTCCCGCTGGACCTCCATGATGTGGCTCGAATACCTCTACGACCGGGTGGGCGGCCCCGAGGTCTTCACCGCCATCTACAACGGCGAGCCCGATTCCTGGTCGCAGCCTGCTGCACTCCAGGCCAACACCATGATCCAGGACCTCGTCAAGGCCGACGGCTTCATCAAGGGGTTCACCTCCATCACCGCCGACAGCAATGCGGACCAGGCCCTGCTGTACACCAACAAGGCTGCCATGATGCTTCACGGCGGCTGGACCTACGCTGGTATGAAGAACGACGGCGCCGGCTTTGTCGAGGACGGCAAGCTCGGCTGGATCAACTTTCCCACCGTCGACGGGGGAGCCGGCGATCCGGCCAACACCGTGGGAAACCCCGCCGGCTACCAGTCCATCTCTTCGAAGGCATCCGACTCCGAAAAGGAAGCGGCCAAGAAATTCTTCAAGGACGGCCTGCTCACCGACGAGGAAATTGACGCCTACATCAAGTCCGGATCGGTTCCGATCGTCACGGGCATCGAAGACAAGCTGGCGCAGTCCGCAGACAAGGACTTCCTGAGCTTCCAGTACGAGATGACCAAGAACGCACCGAACTTCCAGCAGTCGTGGGACCAGGCCCTGAGCCCCACCGCGGCCGAAGCGCTCCTGAGCAACATCGACCAGTTGTTCCTGCTGTCCATTACGCCTGAGCAGTTCGCGTCCAATATGAATGCGACGCTGGGCAAATGATCGCAGCCGTCCCGCCGGCCGCGCTCCCCGCCGCGGCCGGCGGTACCAAATCCCCGGGGCAGAGTTCCAGCCGCGGCAAGACCGGAAGCCTCTGGTGGCTGGTTATTCCCGCACTGTTCTTCTTTGTGGTCTTCGCCGTTGTTCCCCTGGTCGGCGTGTTTGTCCTGAGTTTTGCGAACTGGGACGGCATCGGCGCCATCTCGCTGGCCGGCGTCGGCAACTGGCTCTCGGTGCTGGGCGATCCCGTGATGCACAACGCCCTGAGGCTGACGTTCCTCATCATGATCGTCTCGTGGCTGGTTCAGACGCCGCTCAGTATCCTGCTGGGCGTCTTTACCGCCGGAAGCCAGCGGTACCGGGCCCTCCTCGCTGTCCTGTACTTCCTGCCGCTGCTGCTGTCTTCGGCCGCCATCGCCATTGCCTTCAAGGCACTGCTGGATCCGAACTTCGGACTGGCCGAGGGCCTGAACCTGCCCGCCCTTGCCCAGGACTGGCTGGGACACCCCCAGCTGGTGCTCTTTGTGGTGATCTTCGTCATCGCCTGGCAGTTCGTGCCTTTCCACACATTGATCTACCAAGGCGGCGTGCGGCAGATACCGAAGTCCCTCTACGAGGCAGCGGAGATCGACGGCGCCGGCAAGGTCAAGCAGTTTTTCCACATCACCCTTCCCCAGCTGAAGTACACGATCATCACCTCCTCCACCCTGATGGTGGTCGGATCCCTGACCTACTTCGACCTCATCTTCGTGCTGACCGCCGGCGGCCCGGGCAACTCAACCCGCATCCTGGCCCTGGACATGTACCTCACCGGCTTCCGTGCCAACCTCATGGGTCCGGCCAGCGTCCTCGCCGTGATCCTGGTCCTGATCGGACTGGCCCTGGCACTGGCCCTGCAGCGTCTGGGCGGCAAGGGCTCCAGCAGCAGCCAACTGGAAGGCATGTGACATGACTGCAACAGCAACCAAGAGGACGGATCCTCCCGCCGCATCTGCCGCAGGGACACGCTCACGCCGGGGACAGCGGTGGAAGAAGCTGAACTACGCCGGCGGACTCGCAGGGTGGATCTGGCTCGCCATTATCATCATCCCGGTCTACTACGTGGTGATCACCAGCCTGAAAACCTCGGCCGGTTACTTCTCCCAGAACCCCCTCGCCATTCCCGCTTCTCCCACCCTGGAGAACTACCGGATGGTGCTCGAGGCGGACTTCGCCAAGTACTTCATGAACAGCGCGATCATCACCCTCGGCACCGTCATTCCCGCCGTGGCGATATCTTTCATGGCTTCCTTTGCCATCGTGCGCGGCAACAGCCGTTTTTTGAGGTTCTCCAACGGGTTGTTCCTGCTGGGCCTGGCCATCCCGCTGCAGGCCACGATCATCCCGATTTACCTGATGATCATCCGCCTGAACCTCTACGACAGCCTCCTGGCACTGGTCCTTCCCTCCATTGCCTTCTCCATCCCTCTCACCGTCCTGATCCTGTCGAACTTCATCCGCGACGTGCCGAATGAATTGTTCGAGTCGATGCGCCTGGACGGCTGCAGCGAGTGGCAGACTATGTGGCGGCTGGCACTTCCGCTGACCAAACCCGCCATCGTCACGGTCGGCATCTACAACGCACTTGGCGTCTGGAACGGCTTCCTGCTGCCGCTGATCCTCACGCAGAGCCCGGACCTGCGCGTCCTGCCCTTGGCGCTGTGGACCTTCCAGGGCCAGTACAGCGTCAACATTCCGGCGGTCCTGGCCTCGGTGGTCCTGACCACCCTGCCGATCCTCGTGCTGTACATCATCGGCCGCCGGCAGCTGCTCAGCGGACTTACCGCCGGATTCAGCAAATAGCACCAGGCTTTACCAATGAAAGGAATTTCAATGCCGCAGGCAGAAACCACCCCGCTTCGGATCGGGATGGTCGGGTACGCCTTTATGGGCGCCGCCCATTCACACGCATGGCGCAGCGCCCACAGGTTTTTCGACCTTCCGCTGACCCCCGAGCTGACGGCTCTTGCCGGCCGCAACGCCGCGGCAGTGGGGGAGGCGGCCCGGAAGATGGGATGGTCCTCCACCGAGACGGACTGGCGGGCACTGATCGAACGCGACGACATAGATCTCATTGACATCTGCTCGCCCGGCAACACCCACGCCGAAATTGCCATCGCCGCGCTGCGCGCCGGAAAACACGTCCTCTGCGAAAAACCGCTGGCCAACACTGTTGCCGAAGCCGAAGAAATGGCGGAGGCAGCCCAGGAGGCGGCACGGAACGGAGTGTTTGCCATGTGCGGGTACTCCTACCGCCGCACGCCCGCGCTGGCGCTGGCCAAACGGATGGTCGACGACGGCCGGCTGGGCAAGATCCGCCAGGTGCGTGCCCAGTACCTGCAGGACTGGCTCTCGGACGAGAACGCGCCGATGACCTGGCGTCTTGACCGCAGCATCTCCGGATCCGGCGCCCTGGGAGATATTGGCGCCCACATCATTGATGCAGCTCAATTCGTCACCGGACAGCAGATCACCGGCGTTTCCGCCCTGCTCGAAACCTTCACCCGACGCCGTCCGGTCGGCGGGGATTTTGTCGGCCTCGGCGGCCATGGGGACACCGGAACGGACCAGGAAATGGGCGATGTGACCGTGGACGACGCTGCCATTTTCAGCGCCCGGTTCGACGGCGGGCCAATCGGCGTCTTCGAAGCCACCCGCGCCGCGCTGGGCCGCAAAAACGCGATGCGGCTGGAAGTGAACGGAACCCTTGGCTCCCTCGCCTTCGACTTCGAAGACATGAACTTCCTGCAGTTCTACGACGCCGCCGACCGCAGCGGCGAGCAGGGGTTCCACCGGATTATGGTCACCGAACCCGAGCACCCCTACACGGGCAATTGGTGGCCCACCGGGCACGGGCTGGGTTACGAGCATGGATTTACGCACCAGGTCGTGGATCTTGTCACGGCACTGGCGGCCGGAAGCCAGCCCACGCCGTCGTTCGCCGACGCCCTTCAGGTGCAGCGTGTCCTCGGTGCCGTCGAGGAGAGCGCAGCAGACGAGAGCCGCTGGACGCCCGTCGACACGGGCCCGGCCCCGGCAGCAAGAGCATTCACAACCGCAGCAGAGGAGATTCGATGACCCGCCCAATTACGTTGTTCACCGGCCAGTGGGCCGACCTTCCCTTCGAAGAAGTCGCCCGGCTCGCCGGAGAGTGGGGCTACGACGGCCTGGAAATCGCCTGCTGGGGCGACCACTTGGATGTGTGGCGGGCGGTGGAGGACGACGAGTATCTGCAGGACCGGCTGGACATCCTCAAGCGCAACAACCTTTCGGTCTATGCGATTTCCAACCACCTTAACGGGCAGGCCGTCTGCGACGACCCCATTGATGAACGGCACCAGGGGATAGTCTCCACCCGGGTCTGGGGCGACGGCGATCCCGAGGGCGTCCGCACCCGTGCGGCCGAGGAGCTGAAAATGACCGCCCGCGCAGCGGCCCGGCTTGGCATAAAAACCGTCACCGGTTTCACCGGCTCGGCCATCTGGAAGACGGTGGCCATGTTCCCGCCCGTTCCGGAGGGCATGATCGAACGCGGCTACCAGGATTTCGCCGACCGGTGGAACCCCATCATCGACGTCTTCGACGAAGTGGGGGTGCGTTTTGCACTTGAAGTCCACCCGTCCGAGATCGCCTACGACTACTGGACGGCGAAGCGCACCCTGGAAGCAATCGGCCACCGCGAAGGGTTCGGGCTGAACTTTGACCCCTCGCACTTCATCTGGCAGGACCTCGATCCGGCCGCTTTCCTGTACGACTTCCAGGACCGGATCTACCACGTCCATGTCAAGGAATCGGTCAAGCAGCTGGACGGCCGAAACGGCCGCCTCGGGTCGCACCTGCCGTGGGGCGATCCGCGCCGCGGCTGGGACTTTGTCACCGCCGGTCACGGCGATGTCCCGTGGGAGCGGATCTTCCGGATGCTGAACGCCATCGGCTACGACGGCCCCACCAGCGTCGAATGGGAAGACGCCGGCATGGACCGGCTGGTCGGCGGTCCCGGTGCCCTGGCACTGGTGAGATCGCTGGCACAAATTACTCCGCCGGACGCCGCCTTCGACTCAGCTTTTGCAACCAAGTAAAGGAACCCCATGAGCACCACACGCCAGGCACTCGTTGTCCGGGGCGGCTGGGACGGGCACCAGCCCGTCGAAGCCACCGATCTCTTCCTGCCTCATCTGCAGGCCAGCGGGTTTGACGTCCGGATCGAGGAATCACCCAAGGTCTACGCCGACGCAGATTACATGGCCGGCGTCGACCTGATCGTCCAGTGCAACACCATGAACACCATTGAGCGGGAGGAGTTCGAGGGCCTGCGGGCCGCCATCGAAGCCGGCACCGGAATGGCCGGCTGGCACGGCGGCATTGCGGATTCCTACCGCAACAATTCTGATTACCTGCACCTGATCGGCGGACAGTTCGCCTGCCACCCGGGCAAGCACCCCCAGGAGCGGATCGGTGATGCCTCGGATAACTTCATCGACTACACCGTAAATATGCTTCCGGCCGCTGCCGACCATCCCATTACCGCCGGAATCACCGACTTCAACCTGCGCACGGAACAGTACTGGGTGCTGGCTGACGACTACATAGACGTCCTGGCTACCACCACCCTTCCCGCGCGGGAATGGGACGCCTGGCAGCGCCCCGTCACCTGCCCTGCCGTGTGGACCCGTCAATGGGGGGAAGGGCGAATCTTCGTTGCCACGCCCGGGCACTCCGTGGACATCCTGCAGGATCCGAATGTCACCACCATCATCGAAAGGGGCATGCTGTGGGCGAGCCGCTGAAAACCGCACCTTCCGAAGTACTGCGCATCGGGATGGTGGGCTGCGGAAACATCAGCGCAGCGTACCTGGAGACGTTCCCCGGACTGGACGCGGTGACGCTTGCCGCCGTCGCGGATCTGGACATGGACCGGGCGCGTGCCGTGGCCGCCGCGTATCCCGGGGTTCGTGCCCTCACGGTGGACGAGCTCCTGGCCGACGACGGGGTTGACCTGGTCCTGAACCTCACCATCCCTGCCGCGCACGCCGAAATCGCGCTCAAGGCCCTCGCGGCCGGTAAGCATGTGTACGGCGAAAAGCCGCTGGCGGCCAGCACCGCGGAGGGGCAGACCATGCTGGCCGCGGCGGAAGCCGCGGGACTGGTTCTGGGGTCGGCACCGGATACCGTGCTGGGCACCGGCATCCAGACCGCCCGCAAAGCCATTGATGATGGGCTCATCGGCACACCCGTCTCCGCCACGGCCACCATGGTCACGCCGGGCCACGAGCGGTGGCATCCGAACCCCGACTTTTACTATGTCCCGGGCGGCGGACCGCTGCTGGACATGGGACCGTACTACGTCTCCGCCCTGGTCACGCTGCTCGGACCCGTTACGTCGGTGATCGGGGCCGCCAGCAGCACGCGCAGTACGCGGACCATCGGTTCCGGATCCCGTGCCGGCGAAGTAATCCCGGTCAGTACCCCCACCCATGTCACCGGCGTCCTGACCCACAAATCCGGCGCACTCTCGACGCTGGTGATGAGTTTTGATGCCGTTGCCACCCGCTCCGCGAACATCGAAATCCATGGTGAAACGGGCTCGCTGACGGTTCCCGACCCCAACCGGTTCGACGGCGACGTCCAGCTCCGCGCGCTCGACGGCGAGGACTGGGAGACCCTGCCGGTATCCGCCGGCTACACCGGCGCCTCACGGGGGATCGGGCTGCAGGACCTTGCCCGGACCCCGGCAGGCGAGTTGCCGCGGGCCAGCGGAGAACTGGGGTTCCACGTACTGGAGGTCATGGAAGCGGTCCTTACGTCCGCTGAAGCCGGCCGCTCGGTGCAGGTTTCGAGCACCTGTGACCGTCCGCCCGCCGTCGGCCTTTCCCATACCGCAGAAGAGGAGGCCACCAGCCTGCAGTAGCCGCCCTCCTCAGGCCTGGGGATGCTGCCCTACCGGGCTGGGGCACAGGCATGGCACTGCGTGATGGCTGCCCGGATCCCGTAGTTCCCCGGACCCGCCCGAGGGTATCTGTGCGGGCCTGGGCAGCCCGGCCGCGGGCCGGAAGGCGCACCGCCAGATTGCGTCACGGCGCCAGGTTGTGTCACGGCGTCAGATTGTGTCACGGCACTGCTCCGAGACCCGGCACCGCAGCCGCTACGGGTTGTCCGCCCGGAACCTGCCTTCGGCATCGCGCCATCCCTCTTCTTTTAGGATGTATTCGTTGTCTACAAAATCGGCGAAGTCGCCTGCGTCCGTCACTCGGCGCACCTCCAGCTTCGACCCCGGTCCCAGCGGACAGCGGACCGCCCACCCTGCAGCCTCCTCCTGCGAGGCCGCCTGGATGATCCAGAACCCGTTGAACAGCTCGTGGGTTTCTCCGTACGGGCCGTCGGTAATCAGGGGTGGCTCCTCCGCAAAATCGACCACGAAGCCGCTGTCGCGGGTTACGTCGGCCAGCCCCTCACCTGCCAGCAGCACCCCGGCGTTGATCATTGATTCGTTGTAGGCGCCCATTTGGTTGATCACCTCTTCCATGGGCACGTCCTTGAAGGCTTCCTTGGCCTCATCGGTGGAACGCATGATGAACATGTACTGCATGGCCTGCTCCTTTGGTGGGTGTGAGGACGCCCGGTGCGTCTTCTACTATCCCGTCGATCGGGGCGGCTGGATATCGACACCGGAATAAAAACTGGCGGAGCAGCCGCGGAAACAGTTCAGGGACAGGGAAGGATAGTCGGGGCAGCGGGAGGGCAGGTGGCTACAGTGGAGCCATGACCCACGCCACAGCGGAGAGTTATCAGCGGTTTGCCCGCCTTGAAGCGCAGCCCACCTCACCGATCTACGCCGACTGGGCGGCGTCTGTCGCCGAAGACCACGAGGTGCTGGAACTCATCGCTTCGCTCCCGCGGGCCAAACGCCAGCCCAACCTGATATTCGCCGCAGCCCGCTCTGCCGGTGCACCCTTGGGTTCCTCCGCTAATTTTCTCCGCTGGCTTGCGGATAACTGGGGCAGGGTCGAAGCGATCGCCAGGTCGCGGATGACCCAGACGAATGAAGCCGGCAGGTGCGCGGTCCTCCTGCCGCTCCTCAGCCGGATCGAGGGGCCGGTGGCGCTGATAGAAGCGGGAGCATCAGCGGGGCTCTGCCTGTATCCGGACCGTTACAGCTACCGGTACCGGAGCGCGGCAGGGGAGTACGTACTCCATCCAAAGGACGGTCCCGGCGCCGTCGAGCTGCCGTGCTTCCTGGAAGGCATGCCGCTGCCCTCACGGCTGCCGGAAGTTGTCTCGCGTGCCGGCATCGACCTGAATCCCCTGGACCTGCAGGACCGCGCAGATGCCCGGTGGCTCGAAACCCTCGTCTGGCCGGAACACGATGCCCGGCGGGAGCGCCTGCGCGCGGCTGCCGGCGTCGTTGCGGCAGATCCGCCCCGGCTGGTCCGCGGCGACATCGTGGACGAATTGCCGCGACTGGTTGCCGAAGCCCCTTCGAACGCCGCCGTTGTCGTCTTTCACAGCGCCGTGCTGGTCTACCTCGAGCCGGAGCGCCGGCGGCAGTTCATCGATCTGGTGCGGTCCCTGGACGTCATCTGGATCAGCAATGAGGGGGAGCAGGTGCTTCCGGAAATCAGCACACTGCTTCCCTGCAGCGCCGGCGGCAGAACAGTGCTGGCGCAGAACGGCATTCCGTACGCCTTCACGGGTCCGCACGGTCAAAGCTGCGAAGGATTTCAGGCGTCCGCCGAGTGAGATCAGCCCCATAAGATCGCCGGAAACAGGTTCACCGGGCGTGAGTTCACCTGAGTACACTGTGTACACAAGAGTTCACAGGAGGACATAGTGGCACCTGATCCGGCAAGGAATCCGTTTCGCCCCACAGCGGGAGCTGAACCGCCGCAGCTTATCGGCCGCGCGGGGCTTTTGGATGAGTTTGCCTACGGGCTGCGCATCCGCTCCGGCGCGCCCGGGCTCCTGACCATCTTCACCGGCGCCCGGGGAATCGGCAAGACGGTCATGCTGGGCGAAGCGGAGGATGCGGCGCGCGGCCAGGGCTGGGTTGTCGTCTCCGAGACGGCCACACGCGGTTTCCTCGGCCGGATCGGAGAGTCCATGCGCGCGCATGCCGAGGAACTGGGCGGCGGGCCGCCCGGGCGCAGGATCACCGGGATCAGCGCGGCAGGCTTCTCCCTGACCACCGAACTCCCGCCCGAGCAGCAGACGGGATGGCGCCAGGTGGGTGAGCATCTCCTGGACCTGCTGGAAGAGCGGGGAACCGGCCTGGCAATCACCCTGGATGAGATCCACGGCGCCGACCGGGATGAACTGGCGCAGCTGGCTGCTTCCGTGCAGCACTTCATCCGGGAAGGCTTGCCCATCGCGCTGGTCTTCGCCGGCCTGCCGGCTGCCGTCTCCGACCTGCTCAATGAAGGAGTAGCCACCTTCCTCCGTCGCGCGGACCGGATCGACCTGCATGCAGCGGCCGTCGATGAAGTGGAGGCATCCTATCGGGAGACCTTCACCGGACTCACGCATTCGCTGGAACCCGGACTGGTTCGCGCCGCCGCGGTGTCCACCGGGGGATACCCCTTCCTCATCCAGCTCATCGGCTACCACCTGTGGCAGCTGGCCGAGGTCACGGACGGCCCCCTGACCGAAGAGACCGTTGAGCTGGCTCTCGCCGCAGCCCACCGGAGGAATACCCGGGTTGTCATAGGTGCCGCACTTTCCACTGCCTCACCCAAGGACCTCGACTTTCTGCGGGCCATGGCCGAGGACGACGGCCCGTCGACAACCGCCGACATCGGACAGCGGCTCGGGAACCAGAAGAACACCATCGGCAACTATCGCGCCCGCCTCATAGATGCCGGGCTGGTCCAGCCGGCCGGCCGGGGGCTGCTGGACTTTGCCATTCCCGGCCTTCGGGAGCACCTTCGCCGGACCTAGCATTCAAAGTTGGGCTTGAGCCTTTGACTGACATTGCAGGATACTAAGCCGCTCCAGTTCCAGGCAGCGGGCAGCTCCTGCAGGGACCGGCGCAGGGGACCCCTCCTCAGCGTTACTTGACATAATGTAGATTATCGGCGTTATAAGCAGGGCTGCCGAAAGGGGTTTTCATGGTCTCGTCAGATGTTCTGACATTTGCGCCAATCCCCTGCATTTTCGGCACTTTTATTCTCCTCCGCCCAGCTCTTCGGCGGGCAGCTCTCCAGCCGCCTTCGCCGGGCCCGGGAAACGGCATGCGCGCCGGCGGCCCGGCAGGCACACACAGGTTGCATGCGCGGCAGCTCGAACCCCTTCCGTGCCATCGAGCGAAACAGTTGACATAACGTCCCCCGGGAGCCGAACAGCTCTATGTGCGGCATACTTCCCCTTGTTGACATAACCATTGATGCAGTGCCGAAGGCCTCCTGGCGTCGGCTGGACCCTCCGCCGCTGCTTGTCATAACGTACCCGGCGGCTGAAATCCGACGATTCCGCCACCCGACATAATTCGCTGTCGGACGCGCACACTCCACTGCCGCATTCACCCTGCCGCACACTCACCCTGCCGGACAGCACCCCTTACGCCTGTGCCCCCCACCCCCCTCCGGGTGCTGCAGATCCATGACCTGGAGCACAAATTGCTGAAAATATAGGACGCTGATCACTTCCCCGGGAGCCAAACAGGCCCTAAGATTTGCCATCACGGTTCCAGTTGGTGAAATTGGCCCATCTGCCTATATGATCTACGCTCAACCCCCCAAAATTCAGGAGATAAGCACTTCACATGGCTACTGATTACGATGCTCCGCGCGTCAAGGAAGAAGACCGCCCCAGCGACTCCCTTGAAGGACTGAAAGCCCAGCAGCGCGGCGGCGCAATGACGGCTGTTCGGGACGTCGCTGACGAAACGGATGCCATCGACGGTTTCGAACTTCCCGGTGCTGACCTGTCCGGTGAAGAACTGCTGATCAAGGTTGTCCCGGCTCAGGCTGACGAGTTCACCTGCATGTCCTGCTTCCTGGTTCGGCACCGCTCGCAGATCGCCAAGGAAAAGAACGGCGACAAATACTGCGTGGACTGCGAAGGCTAAGCACCCCGACGCCCTCCCGGTTTGGATGTCACGGCTGACCCGTGGCATCCAAGCCGGTATTTTTTTGCCTGCAGCTTTTTGCCTGCAGCTTTTCGGCTGCAGCTGCCGGCACCGCTGACGTTGCCGCCGTTTAGCCAGCCCGCTGTTTGTTTAGCCCGCTGTTTATTTAGTCCACTGTTTGGACTACTTCATTCCGGCGGAGAAACCACGGCTTATAGGGCGGATCGAAGAGTGCAAACCGCGGCCGGCCCCGGGGGGTGAGGCCGGCCGCGGCCACCGCCTCCCCCAGCGCCCAGGCATGATCCAGATAATTGTGGGGTGTCCAGCGGCCGGTAAAACCTGCAGCAGCACCCCGGGCCTCCGGTACCGGCACCAGTGATACGGCCGGATCGTCAGGTTCGGGCGCGGTTGCCGCCGATATCGACCCGGGCAGCACAAACGCCACGGTGTAGGCATCGGCTAAGGATTCCGGCTGCAGGAGCACCGGGGCGGTCATCGGAATGCGCCGGGCGGAAACAGCCGGGAGCCCGCCGGGCCCCGGCAAACCGTCTCCTGAGGCGTCCTCCCGCAGCGTGTTCTGTCCGCTGATGTACCCGAACAGGTAGCCGAACGCGGCGCTGCCCGCGTCCTCCAGCGTCGAGTGGACAGTGACCTGCACAATGAGATGCGCGGGGTAAAGTCGCAGCTCGAACCCCGGAAAAACTTCCAGCACCGTATACGGCTGTTGTTCTGTCATGGTGGGCTGAGCGTACCGCCCCGCCGGCCGCCTGAAAACAGCCGGAGACAACCGGGCCGCCGAAGGCAATTAGGATGGGGCGGTGCCCACAGAAACTTCCCGCATCCGTGATCTCGTCCTGCCCCTCCTGGAGACGGAACTGCCGCCGATCGTCCAGCTCGGACATCCGGCGCTCCGCCAGCCGGCACTCCCCTATGACGGGCAGCTCAGCCCCGAGGAACTCAGCGCCTTCATCGTGCTGATGCGCCGGGTGATGCACGCCGCGCCGGGGGTTGGGCTGGCAGCGCCGCAGCTCGGAATTCCCCTGCAGATCGCGGTGCTGGAAGACCGGTTCGACGCCGACCCCGAGATCAGCGATGTCCGCGAACGCCATCCCCTGCCGTTCTTCACGGCCGTCAATCCCGTTTACACTCCGATCGGCACTGAAACCGCGGAGTTCTTCGAAGGCTGCCTGTCATTTAACGGCTACCAGGGTGTTGTGCCCCGGTACCGCTTTGTATCCCTGCAGTACACCGACGCTGGCGGCGAATCGGTGGAACGGAGCTTTCAGGGCTGGCAGGCCCGGATTGTGCAGCATGAAACGGATCACCTGCACGGCACCGTATACGTGGACAAGGTCCTCACCCGGTCACTGTGCAGCAACGGTGAATACCTGCACCGCTGGGCCTCGCCGTCGGTGGACGAGGCCCGGCGCGCGCTCGGCTTCTAGGGTTTTGTTTCCGGGTTGGCCGGCGTCGGCAGCCACTGCGCCCACCAGCGCAGGATGTGCTCAAAGCGCTGCCGGCGGTGCCACGGGGATCCTGCCCGCGACAACTCGTGATTCTCGCCCGGGAACAGCAGCAGTTCAGCCGGAACACCGTTCTGCTTCAGCGAAGTGTAGTAGCGCTGCGCCTGCTCCACGGGGCACCTCAGGTCCTCTTCCGAGTGGATCACCAGAGTGGGTGTCCGCACATCGCCCACGCGGGCCATCGGGCTCTGGGCGAGGACCCTGTTCTGATCGGTTCCGGTGTATCCGGCGCTGAAGAACCAGCCGATGTCCGCGGACCCGATAAAGGACAGCGGATCCAGGAACCCGCGCTCCACGATCGCTGCAGTGAACCGGTGGTCATTCGCCGTCGTCCAGGCACTGAGGTAACCGCCGTAGGAGCCGCCCATGACGCCCAGGCGGCCGCCGTCGAGCTCGGGATGGGACTGGAGCACCCCGTCCAGGAAGGACAGGACATCGTCCAGGTCCCTGATTCCCATTGCTTCCTTGATAATCCGGCCGTGCTCCTGCCCGTAACCGGCTGAGCCGCGCGGATTGCACTGCACCACGGCGTAGCCGGCCGCGGCGTAGGCCTGTGCCTCGTCGAAGTAAGCGCAGTCGAACTGGGCGAACGGGCCGCCGTGGATGTTCAGCAGCACCGGGTGCGGGCCGGGCCCCTCGGGCAGGACCACCCAGCCGTGCACGGGATAGCCGTCCCGGGAAGGGTGCGTTTCCTCGAGCGCCGGGGCCACACGGGTTTCAGCGCGCAGCGGCGCCGAGAAATCCGTCAGCTGCCGCAGCCCGCCGGCCTCTGCCAGGGCAGCCTCGCCCATGGTGGTGCCGTCGGCATAGCTGACGACGACGGCGCCGCCGGCCGCCGCCGCTGCACCCTGAACCACGCGCGGTCCCGGGACGAGCACCTGCCGCTCGCCGGAGGGATCCACCTGCAGCAGTTCCACCGAACCCCGGGTGCGGTTGAAGACCAGCACCGACGAATCCCCCGCGGGCACAATGCCGCCTTCCGCCAGGTCGAAGAGTTCGGGATCGGTCAGCCGCCGGACGGGGCCGGCGGCATCGGCGGGAAGGACGTAGAGCGCTGCGTTGCGGGCTACAAAATCCGTTCCGGAAGCGGACAGTTCCTGCCCCAGGAAATACAGCCAGTTGCCGTCGATGCTCGGTGTCGGCAGAGATGCGCCCACAAGCGTACCCCCGCCGTCCGTATTCGTCAGGCGCTCCGGCGCCGAGCCTGCTGTGAGGTCAAGCGAATACACATCGGACACGAGGTCCTCGTCGGCGCCCGCGTGCAGGGCAGCCGTGAACAGGATCTGTTTGCCGTTGGCGGAAAAGACGGGAGCCGAGGCGTCGGCATCGGCGTGGGTCAGCTGACGGGCCTCGGGGAACTGTCCCCGGGCACCCTCTGCCATCCCGCCCGCCGGCGTGCCGTTTCCGCCGCCGGTTTCGGCAGCCTTCTCCTGCGCAGCTTTGGCCCGGCCTACGGGAGCGATCCATGGCTCTGCGTCCAGCGCCGGCAGGTCCAGCAGGAATACCTGTGAACGTTTGTCCGCGGTGTACCCGGCACCGTTCGCCCGGTATTTATAGGTGCTGATCAGTCTCGGGTCCTCGGCAGCGGCACCCACGCCGTCAACCGTTCCGTACCGCCCGTGCTGCGGCACTCGGGAGGAAAACACCAGCTGCGAGGAATCCGGGGAAAAGTTGAACCAGCTCACTCCCATTGCGGAGCCGGTCAGCTGCACCGGCTCACCGCCGGCAGCAGGCACCGCGTACAGCTGCGGCTTGCCGCCGGGCAGGGACCTCAGAAACCCCAGGACCGTTCCGTCCGGGGAGAACCGCGGCCGGGTGTCCGCAAAGCCCAGGGTCAGGCGGCGCGGAGCGGCTGTGCCGGCAAGCGGGACGGTCCAGAGCTGGCCGACATAGGCGTCGGCGGCAAAGTCGGGACGGGTCACGGACACCACGGCGTGCGTGCCGTCCGGATGGATAGTAGGAGCTGAGACGGACTGCAGGAGATTCAGATCACATGGTTTCACCCGACCGAGCCTACTACCGGGGCGATTCCCGGACGCAGATACGGCACGCCTAAGATGGATAGATGCCCCCCGCTCCCCTGACCCTGCTGCTGTGCCCTGTCTGCCGCGACCCCCTGGCCCCCTCCGAAACGGGCACCCCCTCTCTCGCCTGCGGCCGGGGCCACCGGTACGACGCCGCCCGGCAGGGATACTTCAACCTTCTGACCGGCAGCGGCACCAAGTTCCAGGCCGATACCGCGGACATGGTGCAGGCACGGGTCGACTTCCTCGCCGCCGGCCATTACCTGCCCATGGCGCAGGAGCTGGCGCGGCTGGTCGCAGCGGCGGCACCCGCTGCCCGGACCGTGCTCGACGCCGGTGCCGGCACCGGCTACTACCTGCAGGCCCTCGCCGGGGAACTGCCGGACACCGCTGCCGTGGCGCTGGACATTTCCAAGTTCGCGCTGCGGCGTGCAGCCCGGGCACTCCCCGGAGCCGCCTGCCTGGTATGGGATGTCTGGCGTCCGCTGCCGCTGGCAGACGCGTCGGTGGACGCGGTGCTGAATGTGTTTGCTCCCCGTAATGCCGCCGAGTTCCGGCGCGTACTGCACCGCGACGGCCTCCTCGCCGTCGTCACGCCGCAGCCGGAGCACCTGAAGGAGATCCGTGCCCTGACCGGGATGCTGGACATCGGCGGGGAAAAAGAATCCCGGGTCACCGATGCCCTCGCGGCACATTTCCGCCCGGAGCACACCCGGCACTGTGAATATCCCATGCAGCTCTCGGCCGCGGACATCCGCAACGCTGCACTCATGGGACCGTCTGCCCGGCACGTCAATCCGGAAACGCTCGACCGTGCCCTGGCGGCAATCACCGGCACCGTTCCGGTCACGGCCGCGTTCTCGCTGCAGCTGTTCCGCGCTGCCTGACTTCCGGGGACGGCACGGGGTATGATGCCGGACACTAAAAGCGGCGCCCAAACGTTATAGTCAGCAACGGTGTCAAAGGGACAAAACCGGCTCATTTTCAGGCAGAATGGGCAACACCGCCCGCACAACCGACCGCCGTCCTTGCGGCGGAGCCGAAGGGGACAATATGCAGGACATATACCAATGGCTGCTCGACTACGGCTGGGCCGTTTGGCTCGTGCTGTTCCTGGGACTGGCCGCCGTCGAAACGCTGACGCTGGATCTATTCTTCGCAATGCTGTCCGTGGGGGCCCTCGGGGCCATGCTCGCGGCCCTTTTTGGTGCGCCGCTGTTTTTGCAGGTGGTGGTCTTCTGCATCGTGTCACTGCTCATGATCGTGCTTGTACGCCCGCTTGCCCTGAAGCACCTGGAACGGGGTCCACGGGACCAACGCTCCAACATTGAGCGGCTGATCGGTTCACCGGCGCTGACCCTGGAAGCGGTGTCCGGCACCACGGGAACCGTGAAGATCAACGGCGACATCTGGACGGCGCGGACGCCGGACGGCTCCAGCCTCACCGCCGGCGCACCGGTTCTGGTGACGCGCATCGAGGGCGCCACCGCCGTCGTCGTTCCCGCACCTAACGGTGCGCATTCCCCGGACCAGCACCCTTCTGACGGGCTGACGGACGGGCAGGGCGGCGGCCAGCGCTGAGCACAGCCGCCGCTGGACCGGTGCGCCGCTCAACAGAACCACCGCCGGCGACGGCGAAACACCATCCGGGGGCAGACTGCCGCCGGACGAGAACACGGCGGAGTCCGGACGGACCCGCCAAAACCTGAAGGGGGAATATGAGTTCCGGAGCTACCGGCCTCATCATCATTCTGGCTGTCCTGATAATTTTTGTCCTGGTCATCCTGGTGAAATCGGTCAAGATCATTCCACAGGCACGCGCGGGCGTCGTCGAACGGCTGGGTAAGTACCAGCGCACGCTCAACCCGGGCCTGACCATCCTCATTCCATTCGTGGACCGGCTGCTGCCGTTGCTGGACCTTCGCGAACAGGTGGTCTCCTTCCCTCCGCAGCAGGTGATTACCGAAGACAGCCTCGTGGTTTCCATCGACACTGTGGTCTACTTCCAGGTCACCGACCCCCGTGCCGCCACCTACGAAATTGCGAACTACATCCACGCCGTGGAGCAGCTGACCACCACCACTCTGCGAAACGTGGTGGGCGGGTTGAACCTCGAGGAAGCACTGACTTCCCGTGACCGCATCAACGGCCAGCTGCGCGGAGTCCTGGACGAGGCCACCGGCCGCTGGGGCATCCGCGTCTCCCGCGTGGAGCTCAAGGCTATTGAGCCGCCCCTGTCGATCCAGGATTCCATGGAGAAGCAGATGCGTGCCGAGCGTGAACGCCGTGCAACCATCCTGACGGCTGAAGGAACAAAGCAGGCCCAGATCCTGAACGCCGAAGGCCGCCGCCAGGCAGCCATCCTCGCCGCAGAGGGTGACGCCAAGGCCGACATCCTCCGCGCCGACGGTGAGTCCCAGGCGATTGCCAAGGTGTTTGAGGCGATCCACAAGGGCAACCCGGACCAGAAACTGCTGGCGTACCAGTACCTCCAGACGCTTCCGAAGCTGGCCGAAGGCACGTCGAACAAGCTGTGGATCATTCCCAGCGAACTCGGTGAAGCCCTCAAGGGTGTCGGAAGTGCCCTGGGGAATTTCGCGCCCGATATGCCGTCGGCCAACGGCAGCTCTTCCGGGACACCAACCGGCAACGGATCGGTACCGGGCAAGGGTTCCGCCCCCGCAGCCGCGGCTGCACCGGCGGCCCCCACTCTGGCTGACTCCCCCGAGGCCCAGATCTAGGAAGCACTGGTCAGCGCAGGCGTCCGTGCCCGGTATAATTGGTTGTTTGCCGGAGTCTGTCCCCCGGCCCGGCCCCTGAAACCGGCCGCGGACCCTGCGTTGGAACATTTGGCGCGGAATCGGCGTTTACATCAGTGGACCGCCGGCGGGACGGAACGCACGGCCCGGATGCAGCTGATGCATCCAAGCCGGCCGGCAGCAAAACGTGACGGTGCCGGAGCGGAACGGCACCACCAGCACTACAGATGGGTCCCCCAGGGATCCTTCGGACTGAAGAGGGAGAAAAGATGAGCGATCGCAGCCTGCGGGGTATGCGCCTCGGCGCGCAGAGCATGGAGACTGAATCCGGTGTCGAACCGGCTCCCCGCCAGCGGGTGGAATACCGCTGCGAGGACGGCGAACGGGTCTTCGTGACATTCGCCGCCGAGGCCGACGTTCCTCCGGTTTGGGTATCCAAGACCGGCAAGGAAGCCCTCCTGGTTGACGGCGAAAAGCCGGACACCAGCAACGACAAGCCGGTGCGCACGCACTGGGACATGCTGCTGGAACGCCGCAGCATCGAAGAGCTCGAGACAATCCTGCAGGACCGTTTGACCATCCTGCGTGAACGACGCGGAGAGCGCACTTCGGCCTCCAAGTAATACCGGCCTCCAAGTAATACCGCTCAACGCTTCGGCGCTCCCCCGTCCGGGGAGCGCGGCACGGGCGACAAAGGAGGGCGGCTGCCGTACGGCAGCCGCCCTCCTTTGTGCTTGGCGCGGGTAGTGCTTGGCGCAGGTAGTGACCTGCAGCCGTGGTTAGCCCCGGCCCGTCAGCTTCTTCCAGCGGGCGCCCAGTCCCCACTTGGTGACGTTGGCCATCGCTTCGAACACGATGTTGCCGCTCATCTTCGAGGCACCGAATTCCCGCTCGACGAAGGTAATGGGCACTTCACGGATAGTGAGGCCGAGGCGGGCCACGCGGAAGGTCATGTCGACCTGGAATCCGTAGCCCACGGATTCAACGGCGCTGAGGTCCAGCTTCTCGAGCGTGGCGCGCTGGAATGCACGGTAACCTGCCGTGATGTCGCGGACACCGATGCCCAGCATCAGGCGGGAGTACAGGCTGCCGCCCCTGGACAGGATCTTTCGGTGCAGCGGCCAGTTGACGACGGATCCGCCGGCCACCCACCGGGACCCGATCACCAGATCCGCTCCTGCTTCGGCTGCTTCCAGGAGCAGGGGCAGCTGCTCGGGCTTGTGGGAGCCGTCCGCGTCCATCTCCACCAGGACGTCGTAGTCCCGCTCCAGACCCCAGCGGAATCCGGCAATATAGGCTGCTCCCAGCCCTTCCTTGCCTTTGCGGTGCAGCACATGAACGCGGGGATCGGCGGCGGCAATCTCGTCAGCGTACGCACCGGTGCCGTCCGGGCTGTTATCGTCCGCGATCAGTACATCCGAGTCGGGCACCGCCGCCCGCAGCCGCTGAAGCGTCTTGGGGAGGGATTCGATCTCGTTGTAGGTCGGGATGATGGTCAGGACGCGCACGCATTCGCCTTTCATTGGGGATGGCTGCTCAGGCGCAGCCCGTGGGGTGGGTACCCCGGCAAGACTTCCCAGTATATGGGAGCGGCTCTTGCACGGCGTCCAGCTTCGATGCCGTGCCCGTCACATCTTCCCCGCATACACTGCGTACACCGTGTACACCGCCGTACACAGAGGCTATGCACAGCAGTCACAGAAACCAGCACTCGTCACTCCCCCAAGAGCTGCGCACACACAAGAGCAGGCCCTTCCGCCTTCGGGCCAGAACCGGTCGAAGCCGGAACTGTTTTCTACTGACGGTCAAGCCTGCCCCTGGTGCGCACTGCTAAACCTGATACCGCGTTCGTACCTGGCGTTTGCCGCCGAGTACTCACTCGGCTCAGCGTGCGATGTGCTGATTCTTTCCGGCGCAGCGGATTCGGTGTCCCGAAGACCGCCTGCGATTCCCCTAGCCTACGTGCTGTCGGGAATGTGTCAACAAGCCTCTGACTAGGGCCTTTGCTCGTCTTTGCAGGTCAGGCGGGCAAAACGTCCAGCGCTTTTGTGCCGGCCCCGCTCAGAAACCTACTGCCCGGTACAGTTCGGTGCCGTCGTGAACGGTGAGCAGGCAGCGGGGTTCGTGACCGGTGTCCAGCGCGGGAAGCAGCGGGGTCCCCGCCCGGGGGTCGGTGCTCCACGCGGCGCCCTTGGCGTCGGGCGTCTGCACCATCAGTTCCTCGACTTCCCAGACCGCGTAGGAGGCGGGAGCGCCGGGAGCGAGCTGGCCCAGCATGAAGTTTCCGGCGCCGGCAGCGCGCCAGCCGGCACGCGTGTGGCCGATGAAAGCTGCACGGGCGGAAATCCGCTCCGCAGGATTGGAATGAGAGACAGCGGCACGGACGGCGGACCACGGCGTCATGGGGATTACCGGCGAATCGGAGCCCAGGGCCACCATCACGCCCGCTGAGAGCAGGGACGCATACCGGTTCATGGAACCGGCCCGCTCCCCCAGCCGCTGCTCGTAGAGACCGCCGCTGCCGCCCCACGCGCTGTCAAAACCCGGCTGCATGCTGGCTACGGCCCCGAAGCGCACCAGTTCGGCGACGGCGTCGTCGTCGGCCAGCTCCAAGTGTTCCATGCGGTGATGAGCGGCCCGGATGTGCTCCTCGCCCACGGCCTCGGCTGCTATCCGCAACCCGGCCAGGACCGTGTCCAGGCCGGCGTCGCCGATCACATGGAAACCGCCCTGCAGACGTGCGCGGGTGGCAAGCTCCAGGTGCCGGCCGGCCTGCTCCGCGCTCAGGTACAGGGTGCCGCAGGATTCAGGGGCATCCGTGTACGGTGCGCGCAGGGCTGCCGTACGGGCGCCCAGGGAACCGTCCATGTTCAAGTCGCCCGCCAACCCGATCAGGCGGCCCTCAAAGGGAGCCGTGGCCTCGGCAAGTTCCGCCTCGGTCTGAACCAGCTGCCCCCAGTAGGGAAGAATCTGCGGGAGCGGGGACTCACCCAGCGAACCCTCCAGAACCATCAGCTGGCGCAGGTCCTCAACCGGAGAAATGTGCGGTGCTGCCATTTCCGTTACCGCGATGATGCCCTGCCCGGCGGCGTGCTTCAGGGCAGCCTGCTGGTAGCGGGAGCGCTGGGCCAGATCCAGGGACCGGGAAGCGGTGCGGGCCAGCGTGTGGGCTGCGCGCACCACAAACCCGTTGTCCCAGCCGTCGTACTCCGCCAGTTTCAGGTTGGCGGCCAAAGTTCCGGAAACCACGGCGCAGTGCACGTCGGTGCGGGCCAGGTAGACCGGCCGGTGGCCCGAGGCGGCGTCGAGTTCCGCCGCCGTAGGTACCCGGCGTTCGGGCCATGCCGACTCGTCCCATCCATACCCCGCAATGAGCCCCTCCGTGCCTTCGGCGGCCTGGGCCACCAGGTCCAGGAGTTCGGCCAGCGAAGCGGCGCGCGTGAGGTCGAGCGAGGAAAGCGCAGCTCCGGTCTCGGTGACATGGGCGTGGGCGTCCACGAACCCGGGAGTGATAAGGGCACCCTGCAGATCCACCACGGTCATGCGTGAATCCTGGAGGGAGGTGGCAGCGTGTTCGGAACCGACCCACGCCACTGTGTCCCCCTCCACCAGCATTGCTGTGGCGAAGGGATCTGCCGCACTGTAAACGGACCCGTTGCGGTAAAGCGTCAGCTGCGGGGCGGCGGTAGGAGGCTGGGGGTTCAAGGATTCACCTGTTTTCTGTAGTGCTGTTTGGTTTCGGTGCTGCCGGTTCCGCTGTCCGGTCTGGGACACGGTTCATGGCAGACTCTCCCGCCGCCCTGCCGGGCGGCGGGAGGACGACGGGAGCGGGTTACTCGCTGACGGCGGAGTAGGCGACGACGCCGCGGCGGATCAGGCCGATGGCATCTATGCAGCGCCGGCGCAGGTCGCCGGGCAGATCCTGCACTTTGGCCAGTTGATCCAGCAGGTCGATCACCTGCTTGGCCCAGCGGACAAAATCACCGGCGGCGAGTTCGGTGCCGTTCAGCGCGAGCTGAAGGTGCTTGCCCTTGGCCCACTTGTACATGGGCCACACCAGGCCCAGCTCCGGTTCACCGGTCTGGGGCAGGCGTTCGGCTTCCTCGATGTCGGTGAGCCTGGACCACTGCTGGACGATGATATCCATAGCGACCTCAAGGGAAACGCTGGGCAGCCGCGGACGGATGCCCCGTTCCTCGCGCTTGGCCTGGTACACCAGTGCGGTGGCCAGCGCTGCGAGCTCGGCGGGATCGACGTCGCTGAAGGCGCCCTGCTGGAGGGACAGCGCGATCAGCAGGTCCTTCTCCCCGTAAATGCGCCGCAGCTTCTGTCCCGCCGGCGTCACGGCCGAGCGGCCGGTTTCGTCCGGAGCTACGTAGCCGTAGTGCTCCAGCACGTCGCAGACGCGGTCGAACGTCTTGGCGATGGTGTTGGTGCGGCCGCGGATCTGCGCCGTGAGGTTGTCCGTTTCCCGGCGCAGCTTCCACCACCGTTCAGCCCAGCGGGCATGGTCTTCCCGCTCGCTGCAGCCGTGGCACGGGTGTGCCCGCAGTTTCCGGCGGAGTTCGGTGATGGCCTTCTCGCGCCTGTCGGCGCCCTGGGGGTGCAGGGCTCCGCGCTGGGCGGCGGCACGGGGCGGCCGGTGGTCATGCAGGGCATTGCGCATGGACGAGGCAAGGTCACGGCGGTCCTTGGCGGTCCGCGAATTGAACGATTTGGGAATCCGGATGTGCGAGACGGCTTCCACCGCTCCGTCCAGTTCCGAAGCGGTGATCCGGCGGATTTGCTTGTCCTCCGTCAGCACCGTGGTCCGGGCCTCCCGGCTGGGCTGCGCATCCGCCGGCAGGACGACGGCGTACCCGGAGTTGCGTCCGCCCGGAATCAGGATGACGTCGCCCGGAGCCAGGGCATCCAGCGACGCAGCCACGGCGGACCTGCGGTCCCTGGCACGCGACTTCGAGGCCTGCGTTTCCACGTCGGAGAGCTCCCGGCGCAGCGCCGCGTAT
Source organism: Arthrobacter sp. Z1-15 (assembly GCF_054792395.1). Taxonomy (NCBI): domain Bacteria; kingdom Bacillati; phylum Actinomycetota; class Actinomycetes; order Micrococcales; family Micrococcaceae; genus Arthrobacter; species Arthrobacter sp. Z1-15. The sequence goes on from NZ_CP096454.1 coordinate 2,050,195, forward strand.
TCCGTGAAATCCCCCAGATGGCAGGTCATGGCCTTCTCGTAGCCCGCGAGGGATTCTTCCCGGGACCGGACCTGCTTCGCCAGGCCGACAACCGAGCGGTCGGCTTGGAACTGCGCGAATGAGGATTCGAGGATTTCCCGGGAACGTTCCCGGCCGAACTGGGCCATGAGGTTGATGCTCATGTTGTAGGTGGGGCGGAAACTGGAGTTGAGCGGGTAGGTCCGGCGCGACGCCAGGCCGGCGACGGCGGCGGGGTCGGTTCCCGGCTGCCACAGGACCACGGCGTGGCCTTCGACGTCGATGCCCCGCCGGCCGGCCCGGCCGGTGAGCTGGGTGTACTCCCCCGCCGTGATGTCCACGTGCGCCTCGCCGTTGAATTTGTCCAGCTTTTCCAGGACCACGGTGCGCGCGGGCATGTTGATCCCCAGCGCCAGCGTTTCGGTGGCGAACACGGCGCGGACCAGCCCGGCGGTGAACAGCCGTTCCACCACTTCCTTGAAGGTGGGCAGCATGCCGGCGTGGTGGGCGGCAAACCCGCGGACCAGGCCCTCCCGCCAGGTCCAGAAGCCCAGGACTTCCAGGTCATCGTCGGGGATGTCCTGGCAGGCCTCATCCACAATCCGCGCAATTTCCGCCCGCTCGGGCTCGCTGGTGAGCCACAAACCGGAGTCCACGCACTGCCGCACGGCGCCGTCGCACCCGTTGCGGGAAAAGATGAAGGTGATGGCGGGGAGCAGCCCGCGCTTGTCCAGCTGGGCGATGACGGCAGGCCGGGATGCCTTCGGGATCCGGCTCATGGGCGGTCCCCCCTGCCCGCGCCGCGGTGCGTCCCGGCGTCCTCCGCGGCTTGATCCGCGGGAGCCGCCCCAGTGGCCGCCGCCGCGCTGGTTGATCCGGGACTCCGCCCGGGCGAGCTCCAGCAGCTCGGGGTTCACCCGGTAGCGCTCCTGGATCCCGGCAGGCTGCGCCGGTGCGGCTGCTTCGTCGAACGATACGTCCGACTCGAAGAGGTCCATGATCTCCCGCCCCACCATGACGTGCTGCCACAGCGGCACGGGACGGTGTTCGGAAACCACGACGTCGGTGTCCCCCCGGACGGTGTCCAGCCATGCCCCGAATTCCTCGGCGTTGGACACGGTGGCGCTCAGGGAAACGAGCTGGACGTCGGAGCGGAGATGGATAATGACCTCCTCCCAGACAGCGCCCCGGAAGCGGTCCGCGAGGTAATGCACTTCGTCCATGACGACGTACCCCAGGTCGTCGAGCGTGGAGGAGTCGGAGTAGAGCATGTTCCGCAGCACTTCAGTGGTCATGACGACGACGTCGGCGTCCGGGTTGATGCTGGTGTCACCCGTCAGCAGACCGACCCGTTCAGCGCCGTACGACGCCGACAGTTCCAGGTACTTCTGGTTGCTCAGCGCCTTGATCGGCGTGGTGTAGAACGCCTTAAGCCCGCGTTCCAGTGCCAGGTAGACGGCGAACTCCCCCACCACTGTCTTCCCGGCACCGGTGGGGGCGGCAACCAGGACACCGCGGCCGGCTTCAACGGACCGGCAGGCGTCGGTTTGGAAGGGATCCAGCTCAAACCCCAGCTGCTGCTCGAAGACAGCCAGTTGGGTCTTGGAATGTTCGGCGAGTTGTTTCGCGGCCAGGTACCGCTCCGACGGGGAAGTCATGTTCTTAGCCTAGACTCTGACCGGCCCCGCCTGCGCGTTCAGCCGCACTGGTCCGCGGTGGGCTGAAACTTCAGAGGGAGGGCCGGCCGGCCGGAGGCTAGAGATTCTCCAGCGGTGTGGCTGTGTCGGCGGATTCGCCCACCGCGGCCTCACGGGCTGCATTCCTGCGCGCCCGGCGCTTGTCGTTCAGCAGGCAGATACCCACTGCGACGGCGAAGAGCAGCAGCAGCGGAGCCGCCATGTAGAACATGGTGAGGGCATCGCCGCCGGGAGCCGCCATGGCAGCGAACACGCAAATCACAAAGATGGTGATCCGCCAGTACTTGATGATGACCTTGCCGGGGAGAATGCCCGTCATGTTCAGGCCCACGAGCACCACGGGAATCAGGAAGGCAATGCCGAAGGCCAGCAGGAGCCGAAGCACAAAGGCGAGGTAGACGGTAGCCGTAATGACGTTGGCGCTGCCCTCGGGTGTAAAGCCCGTCAGGACCTCGATGGCGCTGGGCAGAAGGATCCATGCCAGCGCCACGCCGCCGAGGAACAGCGGCACCGAGGCAGCCATGAACCCCAGGGCTATGCGCCGTTCCTTGCTCTTGAGCCCGGGCGTAATGAAGGCCCACAGCTGGTAGAGCCAGATCGGACACGAGATCAGCACGCCGATGAATACCGAAACCTGGACCATCTGGTCGAAGGGTGTTACCACGCCCTCGAAGTTGATCGTGGCAAAACGCCCCTCCTGGTTGCCCACGTCGAGGACGGGGCGCGTCAGGGCGTTGAACACCGGCATGTACAGGAAGAATCCCGCCACCGTTCCCAGTGCTACGGCAATTGCAGCTTTGAAGATGCGGTTGCGGGCTTCCCGCAGGTGTTCCTTAAGGGCCATCCGCCCTTCAGGGTTGGATTTGCGCCCTTGGGTCAGCGCCACGGCCGTTACAGGCTGGTGGGCGGGTTACCAGCGGGGCGCTGATCCGTGCCGCTGGTACCCGGAGTGTGCGGTGCAGCCGGAGGCGTCTGTGCCCCGGGAGTACCGGCGGCCGGAGGGTTGTTGACGATCCGCCCCTCGACCGGGTCGCCGGCGGCGGTGTCGGACGGATTTTCGTCCTTCATCTGCCGGACCTCGGACTTGAAAATACGCAGGGACTGTCCCAGGCTTCGGGCCAGGCCGGGAAGTTTAGGCGCCCCGAACAGCAGAAGAGCCAAAACGACCAGAATAAGAATTTGCCAGCCTTGAATGTTACCCATGCCGGTGTCCTTTCGTTGAGAAAATCAGTTTACGTCAGAGTTCTGGAAAGTCGCGCAGAGCCCGCGGCTGGCCCTGCGCAAGCCGCCGGTTGACCCGCCGCTCCCGCCGAACTTCCTTGCGCGCCTCTTTGCCATCTTCGTAGCTGGCCCGCGCCAGGACGGGATCCGTAAAAATTCCGAGCTCCCGTTCCGGAGCTTCTGCCACAGCCGCGGCTGCCGGACCCGGCGCTGACACTGCCAGTGCCGATGCGGCAGCCTGGGCCTCTTTCAGCACCGACATGAGCTTACGGAAAATCCGCCACCCCACAAGGGCGTAGAAGGCTGCTGCGGCGACAACAAGCGCCGACCATATCAAAATCCAGGACCACCAAGGCATGACTCCAGCATAGTGCGGCCGGACGCAGGGGCCGGCATCGCCGCGGACCGGTTGCCCGCGCCGGCTGCCCGCGCCGTCTGCCGTGCGGGTTAGCCCGGACGGGCTAATCCGTACGGGTCCCGGCGTCCGTCGGCGGTGCCGAATCGTGCCCCGTGTAATTCGCCAGGGCGCTGCGGAGCCATTCCCCGGTCTCCCGGCGCAGGCTTTCGGGGGCAGCCACCACCACGCTGCCGCCCTGCCGCGCGACGAAGCCGGGGATCCAGCGCGTGTTGCCGGCCCTCAGTTCCACAGCGGTGCGCCCTCGGGGCAGATCCGCCCGGCGGCCGGCGTCGTACGCGCTCTCCACCCAGCTGGCCGAAGGCTCCAGCAGCAGGGTTACCAGCTCGTCCCCGGGGCCGGGCCGGAACAGGCCGGAGGGAAAACTGTCGGGGTCCGGCCCCTGCCAGGACGCCGGGCCCGAATCCGCAACGCGGTGGATGCGGTCCACCCGGAAGTTGCGCACGGCCTCGGAGCGGTGGCACCAGGCCTCGAGATACCAGCGGTCGTTGACCGAGAACAGCCGCCGCGGATCAACGGTCCGGTCGGTCACCTCATCCCTGCTGGGAACCAGGTACCGCAGCTGGAGCTGGCGGCGGCCGGTGATCGCCCGCTGGAGCTCGTCCAGGACGCCGGCGGTGACCTCCGGCTCGGCGAGCCGGGCAGCGACGGCGGTGCCGGCCCGGCCGGATTCCCCGGCGGCCTCGCTGAGCTTTTCCAGGGCGCCGGCAAGGGCCGGAGTGTCTCCGACGCCGGGCAGGGTGGACAGCGTTTCCAGGCCGACGATCAGCGCCGCGGCTTCATCCATGCCCAGGCGGACCGGTTCGGAGAGGTCCTCGGCATTGTCGATGTAGATCTGGCCGTTCTCGAAGTTCACGTCCATCAGCCCGTTGGGATAGTGTCGCGGGCCGCTGACGAAAAGCAGGTTCAGGTCACTGGCCAGCTGCGCCGGGCTGACCCCGAAGCGGCGGGCAGTTTGTTCCAGGTCCGCCCCCTGGTTGCCCAGCACGTAGGGAACCAGATCCAGCAGGCGGGCCAGATGGCTCTGCGCGGCCGTTGAGCTGGACGCCGGTGCCGGAGTCCGGCGGGACAGGGCAAAGGACGGCAGAGGCCTGAGCTGGGCGGCCAGGGCAAGCTGCAGAAGGTCGGAGGCGGTTTGGCGGAATTCGGGCGGGTCGACGGCGACGGCGTGGGTTCCCAGCCCGGCGGTGTCCGCAGCCAGGGCGTCCAGGTCGGAGACGGTCAGTGTCAGCACCTCCCAGCCGGCGCGGCCGGCAGGAACGGGAGGCGCGTCGGCGCGCAGCCTGAGCTCCGCGGCGCTCCCCTTCCGGACTTCCACCGTGGCCGTGACCGGTGCAAAAACACGGTCCAGCGATGCCAGTGACTCCTCGATGCTGAAGTCCGGCGGAACCTCATAGCCGCTGCCTGTTTCCAGCGCCACCGGTGTCGTGATCCGGGACAGCCGGAAGAACCGTTCGGCCCTGCGGTCCAGGTCCCATCCCACCACGTACCAGTGTCCAAACCTGCTGCCCATCCCCCACGGCTGAAGGTGCCGTTGGGTGCTCCGCCGGCGCGCCGGTTTGCCCGCCCCGCCGGAGGAACGGACCCGTGCCGCCGGCCGGTAGCCGAAGGAGATGGGGGTCCGGGTGGTGGTTGCCTTCCATACCGTGTCGAAATTGGGGTCATTCGTGCGGATGCGGGGCTGCAGGGGGCTGGCTGCGGAGGCGTCGGCCACCACGCCGCGGGCCTGCAGCTTCCGCAGCGCCCGCGCCGCCGCAGACCCAAGCGATGCCTGCTCCCACATGCTGGCAGCCAGTGCCAGGACAGCGGATTCTTCGGGCGTGAAGCGCACCCCGGGAAGCCGGTAGGCGTCGGCCCGGATGCGGTACCGGCGCACGGAGTTGTCCTGGTCGTACAGGGTTTCCTCGCTGTAGGACTCCACGGGGATCCCCTGCTCGCGCAGGAAGGCCTTGTCCCGGTCGAAGAGTTTTTCCCGCGCGGCCGTGGACGGCGCTTCCCCGTAAAGCTCGATTTCTTCGAAAAGCTCCTGTTTGGTGAAGCCCCGGCCGGTGGACAGCAGGACAATGACGAGGGTCAGGAGGCGTTCGGTTCTGTTGGCGGACACGGAAGCCAATCTACCGCCCCCGGCGGCCCGGAGCGCAGTGCCGTACCCAGGGCGGCTCGGGCGACGGCCTGGCCCGGCCCAGGGACAGCGAAGGGAACGGGGCAGGGAAGGGAGCGGGACAGCGAAGGGACCGGGAACACAAAAAGGCGGGTCCGCGGCTGCAGTGCAGCTGCGGACCCGCCTGTGGCTGCGGCGGAGCTAGCGGACGCCCAGCAGGTCAACCACGAAGATCAGTGACTCGCCCGGAGCAACGGCGGAACCGGCACCGCGGTCGCCGTACGCCATGGAGGCAGGGATCTCGAGCCGGCGGCGGCCGCCGACCTTCATGCCCAGCAGGCCCTGGTCCCAGCCTTCGATGACCTGGCCGACACCGACGCGGAAGTCCAGCGGGGTGCCGCGGTTCCACGATGCGTCAAACTCTTCGCCCGTGGAGAAGGCAACGCCGACGTAGTGGGTGGAAACGGTGTCCCCGGCCTTGGCCTCGGGTCCGTCGCCCACAACAATGTCTTCGATGCGAAGCTCCGTGGGGGCTTCGTGGTCCGGGAAGTCGATTTCCGGCTTCTGGCGGTCGTATTCACGCTTTCCAAATGACATGGTGCTCCTCGCTGCGGCGGTGCCGCATTAACGCTGTTTTCAGTTCTAACGCTACTTGACTTCTTCGAGCTCCACGACAAACGCGAGGGGGCCGAGGGGGCGCTGCCGCCCGCGGGGTCTCCGTAGGCCAGTTCTGCCGGCAGGACCAGCAGGAGCTTGGATCCCGCCTTCTGGCCGGCCAGGCCGTAGGTCCAGCCCGAGATGACTCCGTCGAGGCCAAATTCGAGCGCTTCGCCGCCCTCGTAGCTGGAATCGAAAGTGGTGCCGTCACGCAGCGACACGCCGAGGTAGTTCGCCTTCACGGTGCTGGTTTCGCCCGCAACGGCGCCGTCGCCCTCTTCGAGGACCTTGACGACCAGCTTGTCGGGCTCTTCAGCGTTCTCCGGGACGGTGATCGAGGGGACGCCGTCGTCGCCGAAGGCGACCTCGGGCAGTTTGCCGTCGGATTCAAGCTTGGCCACGTCCTCGGAGCTCATCAGCAGGTTTCCCTCGGCGTTGCGTGCCGCGGCTTCATCCTGCGGGAGCATCTCCACCGTGTCCTGCGCGCTCTGGACGCTCAGCACCATGATCTGGGTTGGCTGCTCCTCTTCGCCTTCAGCTGCGGCGGCCTGCGCTTCGGGGAAGGCATAGGCAATGTGCGACCCCACCTTGGCGCCGAGCAGGACCTCATACAGGACGGGGTCCTGTTCCTTCAGCTGATCGTTCACGGGCAGCGTTGCAGCGGCCTGTGAATAGGTGTCGCCCGAAACGCTTGCGTCGTCGGCGTTGAGCGCCACGAACTGGAACGTGATGCTCTGGCCCTCGGCAACCGTGTCACCGTCGCCCGTATAGACGACCTTGGCAGCGGTTTCGGTGATGTCCAGCGGAGCATCGAACTCGACCTCGGGGACTGTCTCCTGGTCCTCGACTTTGACCTTCACGGAATCAAAGACCCCGGGCTGGCCTGCGGATTTGCCCGCAGCGCCCGTGTCTCCGCCGGAGCAGGCGGAGATTAAGAGCAGGGAGGACAAGCTTACGGCTAGTACTTTTCGCACAGTACTTCTTTCAGTGGTGGACAGATGGGCCCGCAGCAGCCCCGGTCTTGCCCGGGGAACCGTCACGGACGGTCGCATCCAGCCTAGCGTTTCTGCCTGAGTGCTGCCTTAGCGCGGCGGTCAACAGGAACTCCGTCCGCGGTCCCGGACGGGTCATGTTGGAACCCGCTGCCTTTACAGTGTGGCCAGCAGCGCCTCGACGCGCTCGTCCACGGCGGCAAACGGATCCTTGCACAGCACTGTCTGCTGGGCCCGGTCGTTGAGCTTCAGATGAACCCAGTCCACCGTAAAGTCGCGGTTGGCGGCCTTGGCCCGGCGCACGAAGTCTCCGCGCAGCTTGGCGCGCGTGCTCTGCGGCGGAACGTCCACGGCCTCCTTGACCTGGCTGTCTTCGACAACGCGGGCTGTTTCTCCGCGGGACTGCAGCAGATAGAACAGGCCGCGGCGGCGTGAAATGTCGTGGTAGGTCAGATCGATCTGGGCCAGCCGGGGCGAGGTCAGTTCCAGGGAATGGCGCTCGGCGTACCGGTCCACGAGCTTCTTCTTGATCGCCCAGTCCACTTCGGTGTCGATGCCTGAGGTATCCGAAGTGTCAATGGCGTCCAGGGTCCGTTCCCAGAGGTCAAGAACCCGGGCGACGTGGCGGTTGTGTGCTCCGTTCACCGCCACGAACTCCTGGACCCGGTCGAGATAGATGCGCTGCAGTTCCAGGGCGGAGATGGTGGAGCCGTTGGCCAGTTTCAGCGGCATCTTTCCGGTCGGGTCATGGGATATTTCACGGATGCTCCGGATCGGGTTTTCCAGCCGCAGGTCCCGCATGACGGCGCCGGACTCAATGAGCCGGAGCATCAGGTCAACGGTGCCGACCTTGAGCAGCGTAGTGGTCTCCGACATATTGGAGTCTCCCGCGATGACGTGCAGCCGGCGGTAGTGCTCGGCGTCGGCATGGGGCTCGTCGCGGGTATTGATGATCGGACGCGACCGCGTGGTGGCGGAGGAAACGCCTTCCCAGATGTGGTCCGCCCGCTGGGAGAACGCGTACAGCGAACCGGACTGGGTCTTGAGGACCTTGCCCGCGCCCACCAGCAGCTGGCGCGTCACCAGGAACGGGATGAGGATGTCGGCCAGGCGGGAGAACTCCAGCCGCCGGGGAATCAGGTAGTTCTCATGGCTGCCGTAGGAGTTCCCGGCCGAATCGGTGTTGTTCTTGAACAGGTAGACGCTGCCGTTGAAGCCCTCGGCGCGCAGCCGGTCCTCCGCCTCCTCTACGAGGTCATCCAGGATCAGCTCGCCGGCCCGGTCATGCGCTACGAGCTGTGCCAGGTCATCACACTCGGCCGTCGCGTATTCCGGATGCGATCCGACGTCCAGATAGAGCCGGGATCCGTTGGTCAGGAACACGTTGGAGGACCTGCCCCAGCTGACGACCTTCCGGAACAGGTAGCGTGCCACCTCTTCCGGGGAGAGCGGCCGGGAGTCGGGGCCGGAGTAGGCAATGCCGAATTCGGTTTCGATTCCAAAGATCCTGCGGTCCATCAATCTCCCTCCGGGGCGGACAGCAAGCGGTCCAGCTCCACAGTGTTGATTCTTCGGAACGCCCGCACCGTCCCCCGGGAGGACAGCGGAGCCCGGTCCAGGACTGCCACCTCCAGCAGGCCTGCTCCGAGGCGCTCGGGTTCCGCCGGCGCACCGTCGCCGCCGCCGTAGCCCGTTCCGTTGCCGTTGGAGCCGGACTCGGTGCTGCGGGTTGCGGAGAGGGCGGAAACTGCAGTCCGCACCGCTTCCGGAAAGCCCGTGTCCTGGTTCCAGGTCCTGGCGAGGGCTTCGCGGACCACCTCGGCCTGCCCGCCCATCACCACAAAATTGCTTTCGTCTGCAATTGATCCGTCAAAGGTCAGGCGGTACAGGTGGTCGGCGTAGGGTTCGGCTCCCACCTCGGCGACGGCGAGTTCCACTTCGAAGGGCTTCCCCTCGGTGGTGAACACCGATCCAAGGCTTTGGGCATAGACGCTGGCCAGCCCGCGGGCCGAGACGTCTTCCCGGGAATAGGAGTAACCCCGCACGTCGGCGTACCGCACGCCGGCCTGGCGGAGGCTCTCGAATTCGTTGTACTTGCCGACGGCGGCAAATCCGATCCGGTCGTAAATTTCGCCGAGCTTGTGCAGGGACGGCGACGGGTTCTCGGCCACGAGGGCGATGCCGTCACGGCAGGTGAGCACCACCACCGAGCGGCCTCTGGCAATGCCTTTCCGGGCGAAATCCGCCCGGTCCTTCATCAGCTGCTCAGGCGAAACGTAGAACTGCTGCGTCATGGTCAGCTCTCCCGCCCGGCAACGGAGCGGCGGTCAACCAGTTCCCGTGCCATCATCTGCAATTCCCGTTCGGGGATTTCCCGGTTTCCGGCACTGTTGACCACGTAGACGACGGGCCACAGCTGCCGGACAAGGTCAGGGCCGCCGGTGGCGGAGTCGTCGTCGGCCGCGTCATAGAGCGACTCGACAGCTACGGCCACGGCCTGCTCTTCGTCCAGGCCCGGACGCCAGAGCTTCTTTAGCGCTCCGCGGGCAAACACGGACCCCGATCCCACGCTGTGGTGCTCATATTCCTCATAGCGGCCTCCGGTCACGTCGTAGGAGAAGAGCCTGCCCACATGGCGTTCAGTGTCGTAGCCGGCGAACAGCGGAACCACCGCCAGTCCCTGCAGCGCCAGGGGCAGGTTGGAGCGCACCATGGCCGCCAGGCGGTTGGACTTCCCGTCCAGGCTCATGGGCGTGCCCTCGATCTTGTCGTAGTGCTCCAGCTCCACCTGGAAGAGCCGGATCATGTCCAGGGCAAGCCCCGCGGTGCCCGCGATCCCCACCACCGAATAGGTGTCGGCCGGAAAGACCTTCTTGATGTGCCGGCTCGCAATCATGTTGCCCATGGTGGCCCGCCGGTCGCCGGCCATCAGCACCCCGCCGGCGTAGGTCAGGGAGACGATGGTGGTCGCCTGCGGCGCTGCCGCTGACGCTGAACCGGGTGCCGCAGTCCCCAGCCGCCGGGCTGAGGGCAGCAGATCGGGGTGGTGCCGGGCCAAATGGTCGCTGAAGGAGGGCGGCGGCGCCCCGTTTACCGCTGCTGCAGGGTCCCCGTGGGTCATCCGCTACTGTCCGCCCTTCTGGATGAATCCCCGGACAAATTCCTCGGCGTTGTTCTCCAGCACGCCGTCGATCTCGTCCAGGAGGTCATCCACGCCCTCGGTCTGGGGAGATGCTGCCGCTTCGGGGTCGGCCGCGGGAGGGGGTGTCTCCTCCAATTCCTCTTCCTCGGTGCGTGCTGCGGTGCTTTTACGGTCGTGGGTTGCCATGATCATTGCCTCTCCTGGCCGGAATCCGGCCGTTTGACTGGTCCTGACGGGTGCTGCCCAGGTCCTGACGCTGACTGCTAGTCCTATGGTGCCACGCTATGTTCGGGACCGGTCAGGAGTCTGGCGACAAAATCCTCCGCATCGGACGAAGCTGCAAACAATTCCTCCGTCAGCGCCCGGGTGCCCCGGAGCGGTTCACGCGTCGGAATGCGCTGCAGGCGCCGGTGCGAGGGCAGCTCGAAGATGATCGAATCCCAGCTTGCCCCCACCACTTCATGGGGAAAGCGGCTGACGCATTTGCCGCGGAAATACGCACGCGTGTCGTCCGGGGGTTCGGTGACCGCCCGGGCGATCTCTTCGTCGGTGAGGATCCGTTCCATCTGTCCGCGGGCCGCCAGCCGGTAGTAGAGGCCCTTCTCGGGGCGCATGTCCGAGTACTGCAGGTCCACCAGGTGCAGCCTCGGATTGGACCACGCCAGTCCGTCGCGGTCCCGGTAGGCCTGCAGCAGCCGCAGCTTGGCTACCCAGTCCACCTGGGCGGCAGCTTCCATCGGATCGTGCTTGAGGGTGCCCACAAGGGAGGTCCAGCGGGTGAGGATGTCCTCGGTTTCGGCGTCGGCCCCCCGGCTGCGGCAGTGCCGTGCGGCGGCCTCCAGATACATCTCCTGCAGGTTCAGCCCGCTGACCATCCGGCCGTCCTTGAGCTCCACGAGTTGTTCCAGGGTCGGGTCGTGGCTGATGGCCTGCAGGGACCCCACCGGATCCCGCAGCTCGACATCGGGCCCGGTGCCCGCCTCGATCATGGACAGCACAATGGATGTGGTGCCCACCTTCAAGAGCGCCGACACCTCGCTGAGGTTGGCGTCGCCGATGATCACATGCAGCCGCCGGTACTTTTCGGCCACGGCGTGGGGCTCGTCGCGGGTATTCACGATGGGCCGCCGAATGGTGGTTTCCAGCCCCACCTCGGCTTCGAAGAAATCGGCCCGCTGGCTCAGCTGATATCCCTGGCGCTGGTTGTTGGTGCCCATTCCCACCCGGCCGGACCCGACAATGACCTGCCGGCTGACGAAGAAGGGCACCAGACCCCGAACCAGCTGGGCAAACGGAACGCTCCGCGGCACCAGATAGTTCTCGTGGGATCCGTAGGAGGCACCTTTGCTGTCGGTGTTGTTCTTATACAGGTTTACGGGCGAGAAACCCGGCGCCGCGGCAATGTGCCGCATGGCGGCCAGTACGACGGCGTCGCCGGCTTTGTCCCACAGCACCGCGTCCCGGGGTGTCGTCACCTCGGGCGAGGAGTACTCCGGGTGGGCGTGGTCCACGTACAGCCGGGCGCCGTTGGAGAGCACCATGTTCATCAGAACCGGGTTGTCGGTGGACTGCTCCCCGTAAAGCGCCGCCGGTCCGCCTCCTTCCATGGCGATCTGCTCCGCATCCAGCACCGGGGGCGCATCCGTCAGCTGGGTCGGATCGGCTGCGGTCCGGGGCACGGTGAAACCCCGGGCATCGTTCAGCGGCGCCTCGTCCGTATAGTCCCAGCGCGTCCCGGAAAAGTTGCCCATGCCGCTGCGCCTGCTAGCCGCGTAGGCGTTGATGATCTGGCTGGACAGGACCGTGGCGTTGGCTGCCGGCAGGGCGGGCGCCAGCACGCCGTACTCGGTTTCCGTGCCCATGACACGGCGCACGCTCATAGATACTGTCCGGGGTTGGCAGTGGTTTCGATGGTGCGCCCGGGTTCCTGCCCGGCCTTCCCCTGGATGATGGTGCGGATGTAGGTGATGCGCTCGCCTTTCTTGCCGGAGATGCGCGCCCAGTCGTCCGGATTGGTGGTGTTGGGCATGTCCTCATGCTCGCGGAATTCGTCCACCACCGCCCGCATCAGGTGGTCAATCCGCAGGCCGCGCTGGTGCAGGGTCAGCAGGTCCTTGATGGCGTACTTCTTGGCCCGGTCCACCACGTTCTGGATGACCGCGCCGGAGTTGAAGTCCTTGAAGTACAGCATTTCCGTGTCGCCGTTGGCGTACGTGACCTCCAGGTACTCGTTGGACTTGTCCTCGGCGTACATTTTCTCCACCGTCCGCCGGATCATCTCGCGGACGGTCATTTGCGGGTCGTAGCCGTTCTCGGCTAGGTCCTCCCGGTGCAGGGGCAGGTCAGGGGTGAGGTACTTCGCGAAGATCTCCGCGGCACCTTCGGCGTCGGGCCGCAGGATCTTGATCTTCACGTCCAGGCGGCCCGGCCGCAGGATGGCCGGGTCGATCATGTCCTCACGGTTGGAGGCACCGATGACGATGACGTTTTCCAGCTTTTCCACGCCGTCGATCTCCGACAGGAGCTGCGGAACAATGGTGGTTTCGACGTCGGACGAGATTCCGGTTCCGCGGGTGCGGAACAGGGAGTCCATTTCATCGAAGAACACCACCACCGGGCTTCCGCCGGATGCCTTTTCCCGGGCACGGGCAAAGATCAGCCGGATGTGCCGCTCGGTCTCGCCCACGTACTTGTCCAGCAGCTCCGGCCCCTTGATGTTCAGGAAATAGCTCCGGGTGCCCAGCGTTCCGGTCTGTTCCATCACGCGGGCGGCCAGCGAGTGTGCCACGGCCTTTGCGATCAGGGTCTTGCCGCAGCCGGGAGGGCCGTACAGCAGGATGCCCTTGGGCGCCTTCAGGCCGTGTTCCCGGTACAGGTCCGGATGCAGGAAAGGCAGTTCCACGGCGTCGCGGATCTGCTCGATCTGCGGGCCCAGTCCCCCGATGTCGGAATAGGAGATGTCCGGGACTTCCTCCAGGACAAGGTTCTCCACTTCGCTGCGCGGTATTTTCTCCAGCGCATAGCCGATCCGGGTATCGACCGTCAGGGCGTCCCCGACGCGCACCCGTTCAGCCTCCAGGGGGCCGTTGAGCCGGACCACGCGTTCGTCGTCGGCCCGCCCGATCACCAGGCAGCGGTCGCGGCCCAGGAGCTCCTTCACCGTGAACAGCTCTCCGCTGCGTTCGAAGCCCAGTGAGGCCACGGCCACCAGGGATTCGTTCAGCAGCACTTCCTGTCCCGCCACAATCTGGTTCATGTCCAGCAGCGGACTGACCGAGACGCGGAGCTTCCTCCCGGACTGGATGATGTCCAGGCTGTCCTGCACGGCAGCGGTGGTTGTCCTGCCGCTGCTGGGCGGAACCCGGTGGTTCACCGAAATGACGGTGGCGAAGCTGAAGGGCGTGGCGCCCTCCTTTTCGAGGGCATCCTTCAGGCGGATAATCTCCGCCTTGGCCGTCTCCAGCATCGCCACCAGCCGGGCGTTGTTGTGCGTCAGCGCCGACAGTTGCCGGTCCACGTTCCGCAGCTTGTCCCGCAGTACGCTCAGCTGCTGGGCATCAGCGCCGGGAACCGGCGATCCGCGAAAGTACCCGCGGGGATCTTCGGCCCCGGAATCGACGGTGTTCTCTGCTTCAGACATGGTCTCGACCACCTTCACGTTGCGCAGGGTCTATCGCTTCGACGATAGCCCAGCAACGCAGGCAACACACGGGTTGGGACCTCTTGTCTTTCCCGTCCCCCGGTAATCAGGCAATCCGATTGCGGCTAGGGGGTTTCCGGCGTACCTTCCTGATCCGCGCTGAACTTTTCAGCCTTCTCCAGGGCACCGCGCTGGACCTTCGAGGCAGCATCCTTGGCGGCCCGGCGCAGCTTGTGGGCAGAGACTTCCCGCTCCCCCACGGCTGCCGGAGTCCAGGCGTTCAGATCCTCCTGGCTGAAGTTGGTTTTCGACGCGCGGCGCTTGGCCACGAGTCCGGTGGCGCCCTCGGCGAGCCGGCGGGCGGTCAGCAGGAAACCGGTGTGGGCCACCATGCGGTGGTCCGGCCGGACCGCGAGGCCCTCCAGATGCCAGCCCCGGACCATGGATTCCCAGCCGTCGGGCTCGGTGAACCTGCCGTCGGCACGGATGGCCTCCGCTGTGCGGGAAAGCTGGGTAACGGTGGCGACGTAGGAAATCCAGACCCCGCCCGGGGCCAGGACGGTGGCGACGGCGTCGGTGCACTCCCAGGGGGCCAGCATGTCCAGGACTACCCGGTCAACACTCCCGGGCTCTTCGGTGCGGACAACTTCCTCCTGGAAGTCCCCCAGCGTGATGTTCCAGGCCGGATGCGGTCCGCCGAAGAACGTTTCCACGTTGCCGCGGGCAATGTCGGCAAATTCTTCCCGCCGTTCAAAGGAATGCAGCGAGCCGGAGTCGCCGACGGCGCGCAGCAGGGAGATGCTCAGGGCACCTGAGCCGACCCCCGCCTCGACAACGCGCGCACCTGGGTAGATATCGGCCATGGTGACGATCTGGCCGGCATCCTTGGGATAGACGACGGCGGCACCGCGCGGCATGGACAGCACGAAGTCCGAGAGCAGCGGCCTCAGCACCTGGTACTGCTGCCCGGTGGTGTTGGTGACAATGGTGCCTTCGGGCAGGCCGATGATCAGGTCATGGGACAGGTAGCCGCGGTGGGTGTGGAAGGCGCCTCCCTCGGTCAGGGTGATGGTGCTGTGCCGGCCCTTCTCGTCGGTGAGCTGCACGCGCTCCCCCGGACGCAGCGGTCCCCTGCGGTGGTCGGCGCCGTGGGGGGCTGTGGCGGCGGCAGTCTGGCCCGGGGTCTCCGAGTTCATGGGTAACGTTCCTTTGGATCTAGGTGATGCTGGCTGGGATGAAGTTTGGGGCGGGGTGAAGTTTGGCGCGGGGTGAAGTTTTGGGGCTGGGGTGAAGTTTTGGGGCTGGGGTGAAGTTTTGGAGCTGGGGTGGAGTTGGGGCGGCGATGGAGTTTTGGAGCGGGCCGCCTGATCGGGGACACAGCCCGCGCAGCGCCCGGAGGCCGTACCTGCAGCGGCAGCCGGGGACCGGCCGGAACAATCGGGGCCTGGTTCCGGTCCGCGGGAACCCCGGGAAGGCGGGAACCCCGGGAAGGCCGGAATCCGGCTTTTAGTTCCGTGTCAGGATGTGCGCCGTTTGGCCGGTTTGGCGCTCATAGCCTCCAGGACAGCTGCTTGAGTCAGCAGTCCCACCACGCCGCCGTCGCGGTTAATGACGGCATACTCGCTGCCCTGAAGTTTAGCGAGGTACTCCACGAGTTCAGAACCCGCAGCGGCTTCCGGAACATAGGCGCCGGGAGCCAGCGGGCGGGCAGCTGCGTCAACCGGTGTGGAAGCGGCCAGGTGCGCGGGCACCTGAGCCAGCGCACCGGTGTCCGCCACGGCCCACGGCTGCCCCGTCGGCGCGGTAATGACGAGTGCGGCGCCGGGGTGGGCGGCCAGCACATCCCGGGCCGCGGACACCGGGGTGGACGCGGGGACCGACACTGCCGGCGTCATCTGGGACCCGGCGCTGATGGAGGGCAGCCGCAGCCGCAGGCGGGCGTTGCTGATGCTGGCGCCGGCCCCCATCCACAGGAAGCCCGAGACAAGCGCCGTGAGCAGAACCACCTGCAGATCCAGGTCCTCCTGCCGCAGGTACGGCGGAAGGATGACGGCTGCGGCGAGAGCGGCGGCGATGATCCGGCCGGCATACCCGGCGGCCACCGTGCCCCTGTCCTGGGATCCGGTGGCTTTCCACACGGCCGATTCAACAATTCGTCCCCCGTCCAGCGGCAGCCCGGGCAGGACATTGAAGATGGCCACCAGGAGGTTGGCCCAGATGAGGATTTCCGTCAGCAGAGCCGCCACCGGGTGGAGCGGAACGGCCACGAGGATCAGCCACCCGACGCCGGCCAGCACGAAGTTTGCGGCCGGACCGGCCAGGGCCACCAGCAGTGAGGGCCCGGGAGTGGAACGGACGTGCCCGAACTGGGTGTGCCCGCCCCACAGCGTGAGGACGATTTTCGCCGTCGGCCAGCGGTACGCCTTGGCTGTGAGGGCATGGGCCAGTTCGTGGACGAGGACGGAGACCAGGAGCAGCAGGGCGTAGCCAAGGGCGACGGCGTAGGCCCCCGCACCCAGGAACGGAAAGTTCCGTCCGACAAGCGGTCCGAAAAAGACAACGATCAGGGCAACGATGACAAACCAGGAATACGCCAGATACACGGGAACGCCGGCAATGCGCCCGAGCGGGATTCCGTCCTTCCGGACGGGGGCGGTGGCTTCGGGACCGCGGCCCGCGCTCAACGGGCAGCCTCGGGAGCTGCAGTGCGCACCAGGGAGGCCAGGTCGGCTGCCGTTTTTCCGGCCAGGGTGTCCCACTCATGCCGGCCCTCATCCGGCGGCAGCGGCAGGAAGTGCGGAACGCCCAGGGTAACGAGCCCCGCGGCGCGGGCCGAGGTGACGCCCGGGAAGGAATCTTCGATGGCGATGACACGGTCCTTGGCCAGACCCGGAACCTGCGCGGCCAGCCGGTCAAAGGCCAGCTGGTACGGCTCGGGATGGGGTTTTCCCTGCCGGACCATGTCGCCGGTGACTAGGAAGGAGAACGTTCCGGCCGGAAGCCTGCTGCAGACTTCCTCGGCCAGGACGGCCTCGGACATGGTCACCAGGACACACGGAGTGCCTGCTTCGGCGAGTTCAGCGAGCAGCTCCCGCGCGCCGGGGCGCCAGGGGACCTCGCGGCGCACCTGCTTAACAACGGCGCCGATCAGGGTGTCAATGATCTCGCGGATGCTCAGGGGGACGCCGGCGTTCTGCAGGAGGCCGGCGCTGTAGGTCAGCGCCTGGCCGATCATTGCTTCGGCATCGGAATTGGTCCAGGAACCGCCATACGAGTGCACGAGGTCCTTCTCGGCCTGAATCCAATATGGTTCCGTGTCCACGATGGTTCCGTCCATGTCCCACAACACCGCCTGGAGCGGGCCGTTTTCGGGTTCTGTTTGCAGGGGTGCCGGGACAGTGGAAGACATGCCTACCAGTCTACTGGGCGTGCCGGGCCCCGGGTTTACTTTGCTCCCCGCGAAGCCTTCCCCCGGTCCTGACAGCGCGGCGCCCTGGGCTTATGGTGAGTCTGTGAGCAATACCGACAAAACCCCGCCCCTTGGACTCCAGGATTTTTTCGGCGGTTCCCAGGAACGCACCACGGTGATGCTGGCCGCCTTCGAAGGATGGAACGACGCCGGAGAGGCCGCCAGCGACGCCGTGAAGTTCCTCAGCATGTTCTGGGAAAGCGAAAAGATCGCCAGCCTGAACGCCGATGAATATTACGACTTCCAGTTCACCCGGCCGGTCATTGAACGGCTCGCGTCCGGAGAGCGAAGGATCAAATGGCCCACCACCCGCATTTCCCGGGCGGAAGTGCCGGGCAGCAACCTGGACATCATCTTCGTTTCGGGAGTTGAACCCTCCTATAAGTGGCGTGCCTACACGGCGGAGCTGATTGCGCTTGCCAAGGAGCTGGGCGTGGACTGCATTGTCCTGGCCGGCGCACTGCTCGCGGACGTGCCGCACACCCGCCCCATTCCGGTGACGGTCACCTGCGAGGACAGCGACCTGCGGGATGACCTGAAGGTGGAGTCCTCGCACTACGAGGGGCCGATCGGAATTGTGGGGGTGCTTGCCGAAATGGCGGGGCTCGCCGACATCCCCGCCGTATCCCTGTGGGCGGCGGTCCCCCACTATGTGGGCCATTCACCCTCGCCCAAGGCCCAGCTGTCGCTGCTGCACCGCATCGAGGAGCTTCTGCAGGCTCCGCTGGACACCAGGCTGCTGACGGATGAAGCGGATGCCTGGGAACGCGGCGTCGACGAACTCGCCACTGAGGATCCCGAAATTGCTGCATATGTG
Organism: Arthrobacter sp. Z1-15; assembly: GCF_054792395.1. Classification (NCBI taxonomy): domain Bacteria; kingdom Bacillati; phylum Actinomycetota; class Actinomycetes; order Micrococcales; family Micrococcaceae; genus Arthrobacter; species Arthrobacter sp. Z1-15. Next base: position 2,068,364 of record NZ_CP096454.1, read on the forward strand.
CGGCAGCTCGAAGAAGCCAAAGACACCGCGGAGCTGCCCGAGGCCAGCGGGGAGTCGATCGCCCGCGAGTTTGAACGCTACCTCAAACGCCGCAGGCGCGACTAGGGCTGCTGCTAGAGGCGGATTCCGAGCAAGGCGTCGACGGTCGATCCGGCGAGATCAGCCGCGGCGCTGTCCCGGTCTGCGGCAGGAGCCTCAAGGGCTGAAGCGGCCCAGGCATCGACCGCAGCCAGAGCTGCCGGTGCGTCCAGGTCGCGGGCCAGGGCTGTCCGCACGTCGGTCAGCATCTGCTCAGCCTGCGCGTGACCGGTGACGGGAAGTGCCTGCCGCCAGAGGGACAGACGCTCCTCGGCCGCGGTCAGCTGTTCGCCTGTCCAGAACCAGTCGGTGCGGTAGTGGTGGCTCAGCAGGACAGCGCGGATCGCGGCCGGATCGGTGCCGCGGGCCCGCAGGCTGGACACCAGCACGAGGTTGCCCAGGGACTTGCTCATCTTTTCGCCGTCCAGGCCCACCATTCCGGCGTGGGCGTAGTGGCGGGCCAGCGGGGTTCCGGTGCAGGCATAGGCATGCCCCGCGCTCATCTCATGGTGCGGGAAGACCAGGTCCGAGCCGCCGGCCTGCACGGTGAAGGGTGCCGGCAGGAACCGCTGGGCGATAACGGAACACTCAATGTGCCACCCGGGACGGCCGGATCCCAGCGAGGCGCCGTCCCAGAACGGCTCCCCGGCGCGTTCGACGCGCCACAGCAGCGGATCCAGGGCGTTGCGCTTGCCGGGACGCAGCGGGTCCCCGCCGCGTTCGGCGAAGAGCGGCAGCATCTGTTCCGGGCTGAGCCCGGACACTGCACCGAGCTGCCAGGCGTCATCACCGGCAGCCAGGCCCGAAGCCGCGTCGACGGAGAAGTAGACGTCGCCGTCGGGTTCGCTGCCCTCGCCGGGCACGCGGTAGGCAATGCCGCGGCGCAGGAGGTCCTCCACTACCGGCACAATCCACTCGATGGACTCCACGGCGCCCACGTAGTGGTCCGGCGCGATGACGTTCAGGGCTTCCATGTCATCACGGAACAGCTGTGTCTGCTCCTGCGCCAGAGCCCGCCAGTCCAGGCCCCGGTCATTGGCCCGCTCCAGGAGCGGATCGTCGATGTCCGTGACGTTCTGCACATAGCGGACCTCGTTGCCCGAATCCCGCCACTGCCGGTTCAGGAGGTCAAAGGCCACATAGGTGGAGGCGTGCCCCATATGCGTGGCGTCATAGGGAGTGATGCCGCAGACATACAGGCTGGCAGCACCATCCGTTCGCACGGGAACAGTCCGGCGCAGGGCCGAATCGTAGAGGGCCAGTTCCGGGGATTTACCGGGCAGGACGGGCAGGGGGGAGCTTTTCCACGCAATCACAGGTTCAACTCTACTTTCCGTTGCTAGGCATTCAGCACGCCAAAGCCCAGAAGCAGGTAAATCACGACTCCGAGGAGGATGCGGTACCAGACAAAGAGGCCGTAACCGCGGGTCGAGACATATTTCAGGAACCATCCGATGATGATGAAGCCCACAACAAACGCAACCAGGGTGGCGCCGGCGGTTTCCCAGCCGCCGTACACCATGGGCTCATCCAGTGACTTCACCAGCTGGAAGAGCCCGCTGCCGAAGACGGCGGGGATGGCCAGGAGGAAGGCGTAGCGGGCGGCGGCCTCCCTGGTGTAGCCCATAAACAGCCCGGCGGTGATGGTTCCGCCGGAACGGCTGACACCGGGAATCAGTGCCAGCGCCTGCGCGAAGCCGTACAGGATGCCGTGCTTGTAGGTGAGCTTGTCCAGCGTGCGCTGCTGCTTGCCCACGGCGTCGGCCACCGCAAGGATGATGCCGAAGACGATCAGCATGGTTGCCACGATCCAGAGGCTGCGGAAGGTGCTTTCGATCTGGTCCTGGAACAGCAGGCCCAGCACCACGATCGGCAGCGTGCCGATAATGATCAGCCAGCCCATGCGTGCGTCGGGATCGCTGCGCGGAACACGTCCGGCCAGCGACCCGATCCAGGCCTTCACGATCCGGACGATGTCCTTCCAGAAGTAGACCGCCACCGCGGTTTCCGTGCCGAGCTGGGTGATCGCGGTGAACGCGGCACCCGGATCCTGGGCACCGGGCAGCAGCTCACCGACTATCCGCAGATGGGCGCTGGAAGAGATGGGGAGAAATTCAGTCAAGCCCTGAATAAGGCCAAGGAAGAGCGCTTCAAACCAATTCACAAGATAGAACTCTAGGCCACGACCGGCGGCCCGCCGTGCGGGGCCGCCCCGGGCAGCTTCACGATGCGTCGCAGGTCACAGCCGCAGGAGGAGTGCTGCACGGCCCTTTGGACCGGACTTTTCCCGCGTGGACCGCCGTTCCGGCGGGGTGTTCTACGTCCCGGGCTGAACGCCCGAGGACTGTTCTTCGTCGTCGGCGAACTCGCCGTCGAACTCCTCGTCGTCGTCTTCGTAGATTTCCAGCGGCGTGACCTCGCCGTACGCGTCGTAGAGGACTTCTTCGTAGACCTCAAAGGCATCCGCCACCGCCAGATAGGCTGTCTCAACCAGCGGGTCCTTGTCCCCGCGGCGCTGGGAAGCGGCCGTCAGGTGCTCTTCGAGGGCAGCCATGAGTGATTGGAGCGCGACGTGCGGATCTATGCTCATGCCCTAGACGTTAGCGGTAAAGCAGGCAAAATTGGAGGGATATGCGCGAACAAATTCTTCGGCCCGGCCTGCGCCGGCCAGACGAGAACTTCCGGGACTACGAGTATCTCGTGGTCTCCGTTAACCCCGGCGATTCAGTCTCCGAGGCCCGGCGGCTCATCAGGGAGCACGCCGAGTACGGCAAATGGGAGCTGCACCGCAGCTGCATTTACCGCGGCGGCGGCAGGCGCTTCTGGCTGCGCCGGCGCGTCATGCGGGTCCAGCGCACGGCCTGACGCAGCGCAGAAGCCTGAGGCTCGGTCTTTGTCCGGAACTCAGTCTTTGTCCGGAACCGGGCCCAGCCAGGCGTTGGCCACCGAAACGTGGACCGAGTCCTCGCTGGACGGATGGAACATGCCGGCCAGGACGTCCCGGTACAGGCGTTCCAGCTCCGCCCCGCGGAAGTAGCTTTTGCCTCCGGATACCCGGACGGCCGTTTCAACAACGGACCGGGCAGTTTCGGTGGCCCGGTACTTCAGCGAGGACAGCCGGGGGAACCAGAGGTTGCCGTGGTCGGTGCCGGCCTCCAGGTCACGTGCGATCGCCTCGAGCTGCGGGTGGATGCCGTCCATCCGGATGGCGGCATCGGCGACCTTCCACCGGGTATGGGGATCGTGGGCCGCAGGGCTGCCTCCCGCCGTCGTCCGTCCCTGCGCCGCTTCCACCGCCAGTTCGACGGCGCGGTCCCCCACCCCGGTGTAGACGGCCGAGAGCAGCGTTTCGAAAAGGCTGAAGATGCCGAAAACGAAGGCATCCCGGTGCGGACCCACCGGTGTGGTGCGCACCAGCCGGTCGGCCGCTACCACCGCGTTGTCCAGGACGGTGGTGCAGGACTGGCTCGCGCGCATGCCCATGGTGTTCCAGTCATCCTTGACCGTGATGCCTTCGGTTCCCCGCGGGGCAAAACCGAAGACCAGCCGCGGCTCCTCCGGATCGGAGTCGTCGCGGCCGAAGATGCCCAGCCTGGTCCACGCCGGAGACAGGCTGGTGAAGATTTTCGTTCCCGTGAAGGCATACGAGCCGTCGCCCTGCGGCCGGGCGTCCGTGAAGGAATCGAAGAGGACGGCCGCGTTGCCCGGCTCCGAGATCCCGAACGCATACAGCTCACCCCGGGCGGCGTCGTCCAGCACGAATGCCAGGGAGTCGTCGCCGCGAAGGGACAACAGGTGCGCAACCCCGCACCAGACCTGGTGCATGTTCACGGCCAGCGCCGTGGCGGGAGCCGCCGTCGCCAGCAGCCGCTGGGCCTGGACCACCTGGGGAATGCCGAAGCCGGCTCCTCCCGCAGCAGTGGGTGCAAAGAGGGCGAGGTAGCCGGCGGCGCGAAGGTCTTCGAGGTCCTCCGTAAAGAAGGTGTTGTCGCGGTCGTACCCGGCGGCGCGGTTGCGCAGGCGGTCCAGGAGCTCGGGCGTGAGGATGTCGGCGGGATTCACGGCGGCGTCCTCCTAGTATCCGGTCAGCAGGCGGGAGAGCACCCGGGTGCCGAACTTCAGCGAATCGACCGGGACCCGCTCGTCCACGCCGTGGAACATGCCGGTGAAGTCCAGCTCCTCGGGCAGGCGCAGCGGGGCGAACCCGTATCCGGTGATGCCCAGGCGGCTCAGGGACTTGTTGTCGGTGCCGCCCGAGAGCGTGTAGGGCAGGACGGGCGCGCCCGGGTCCTCCGCCTGCAGGGCGCCGACCATGGAATCCACCAGGTTGCCCTTGAAGGGCACCTCCAGCGAGACGTCCTTGTGCTCATAGCTGACGTCGACGCCGGGCCCGGCCAGATCCTTGATGACGGCGAGGACCTGCTCTTCCTGTCCGGGAAGGGTGCGGACGTCAATGAGGGCTTCGGCGGTGCCCGGAATGACATTGTGCTTGTAGCCGGCCTTGAGGACCGTCGGATTGGCGGTGTTCTGCAGCGTCGCCCCCACGAAACGGGCTACGGTGCCCAGCTCGGCCAGAAGCCGCTCCGGGTTATCAGGATCGAACTCGACGCCGGTCAGTTCCGTGACGCCGTCCAGGAAGGCGCGTGTCGTGTCGGTGAGTTCGATCGGCCAGGGGTATTCCCCGATGGTGGCGACGGCGCGGGCGAGGCGGCTCACCGCGTTGTCGGTGTTGATCTGTGAACCGTGGCCGGCGCGGCCGTGGGCAACGAGACGCAGCCAGGAGATGCCTTTTTCAGCGGTCTGCAGCAGGTAGGTGCGCTTACCGCCGATCGTGGCGGAAAAGCCGCCCACTTCGGAAATGGCTTCAGTGGCGCCGTCGAAAAGCTCGCGGCGGTTTTCCACCGCCCAGGTTGCTCCGTACTTGCCGCCTGCCTCCTCGTCGGCGAAGAACGCGAAGATGAGGTCCCGCTTGGGCTTGGTCCCCGTGCGCGCCATGCTGCGCATGACCGAGAGGATCATCGCGTCCATGTCCTTCATGTCGACGGCGCCGCGTCCCCAGATCAGCCCGTCCCGCTCTTCTCCGCTGAAGGGGTCCACCGACCAGTCCTGCTTTTGGGCGGGAACGACGTCGAGGTGGCCGTGCACCACGAGCGCCGGGAGGCTCGGGTCGGAGCCCTCCATGCGGGTGACGACCGATGCCCGGCCGGGCGCGGATTCGAAGAGGTCGGCGTGCAGTCCGGCTTCTTCGATCAGGCCCGCAGTGTATTCGGCGGCGGCCCGTTCACCCGGACCCGATCCGTCGCCGAAGTTGGAGGTGTCAAAGCGGATCAGTTCCCGGCAGATCCGGGCCACTTCGTTTTCTGCGGTTTGCTCGGACGCAGCAGTCTCAGACATGGTTTCTCCTTCGGATGGCTTGCTGCCAGCCTAGCCACCGGACGGCTGACCAGCACCGATTTACGGTCCGGGCCAAAACCGTGTTAGAGTTTTTCCCGTTGCTTCCGCAGCTTTTGAACGACTGAAGGCCTTGCGGAAAACACCCAGGCGCGGGTGGCGGAATGGCAGACGCGCTAGCTTGAGGTGCTAGTCCTCTAACGAGGGTGGGGGTTCAAGTCCCCCTCCGCGCACAATATCTACCCCTCGGGATCTTCGGATTCCGGGGGGTATTTTTGTGTCCCGGCGGGCTGCCGCGAGCCGCCCATGTGATGTTCCACACCTCCCCGGTACTCTCTGTCTATGGACGGCACCACACTCCTTAATTTGCTGCTCGTGGTTTTTTTCGTCCTGCTCGGGGGAATCTTCGCCGGAACCGAAATGGCGCTGGTCTCACTTCGCGAGAGTCAGATCAGGAAGATCGAGGACTCCGGAGCGGGCGGCCGGAAGATCGCGGAGCTGGCCCGGAACCCCAACCTCTTTCTCTCGTCCATCCAGATAGGCGTCACCCTCTGCGGATTCTTCTCCGCTGCCTACGGTGCGTCCGCGCTGGCGCCGGCGGTCACCCCCGCGCTGCGCGCCCTCGGTATTCCGCCGCCCGCCGCGGACGCGGCCGCCTTCATCCTGATGACCCTCGCCGTCGCCTACTTGTCCCTGGTCCTCGGCGAACTGGTGCCCAAACGGCTCGCCATGCAGAACGCCGAGGGCTTTACGCGGCTCCTGGCCCCGCCCCTGAACGTGTTCGCCGTCGTCATGCGGCCGGTGATTCGGCTGCTTTCGGTCTCCACGGATGCTGTGGTCCGGCTCCTCGGCGGTGATCCCAAGGTAAAGACGCCGCCGGTGACATCCCAGGAGCTGTGGGACATGGTGGCGGCCAGCCCGGTGCTGGCCGAGGACAGCCGCCGGATCCTCTCGGACGTGTTCGGGGCGGGGAACCGGCTGCTTCAGGAGGTGATGCGCCCGCGGCCCCAGGTGCAGTTCCTTTCCGCGGACCTCACCGTAGCCGAGGCCCGCGCTGCGGTGCACACGCTGCCGTATTCGCGGTATCCGGTCATCGGGGACTCCCCCGACGATGTCCTGGGCTTCATCCACGTCCGGGATCTCCTGCGCGGTGGCGACGACGGCGGAACCGGGCCCGAACGGCGGCTCGGTGACATTGTCCGTCCCATCCTGTTCCTTCCCGGCACTGCAGCGGTGGTGCCTTCCCTGTCCAGGATGCGCCGCGACGGCAGCCACATTGCCGTCGTGGCCGATGAGTACGGCGGAACGGACGGCATTGTGACCCTGGAGGATCTCGTGGAGGAACTGGTCGGGGAGATCTACGACGAATACGACACGTCGCGGGATCCCGAGGACCTGCACCGGCGCGTCCGGGGCGATCTGGTGGTTGACGGAGCACTGATTCTGCAGGAATTCGAACGGCTGACCGGCATAAACCTGCCGGAAGGCTTATATGAAACCGTCGGCGGATACATTATGGAGCGGTTGGGACGCATTGCCCGTCCGGGAGACATTGTCGCCGCTCCGGGGTGCGAACTGGAGGTGCTCAGCGTTCAGCGCCGCCGCATCGGCGCCGTGCGCGTCATTCGTTCCGCTGATCCCGAGCACTGATTCCTTTCGTCGTGTTCTGCCTCCGGGAGGAGGACGGGGTTCTGTGCGCAGACAGGCGTCAAGTCCCGTAACATTGCTTTGCCCCTTAATGGCGCAGAGAATACCGGGCAGCGGGCCGTGACCGATTTTCCCCGGTACACGTCCCGGGCCGCAGTGCAGATATACAGAAAGCAGGAAACCAGCCATGGGCGATACAAAAATCAGCTCCGGGGAACCCGAACTCAAGCGGGTGATGGGGACCAAGCTTTTGCTGCTCTTCATCGTCGGCGACATTCTCGGCACCGGAGTCTATGCCCTGACCGGCCAGGTAGCCGGCGAAATCGGCGGTGCCGCCTGGGCGCCCATCCTGATCGCGTTCGGCGTTGCCACCATTACCGCTTTGTCCTATCTGGAACTGGTGACCAAGTTTCCGCAGGCCGCAGGTGCCGCCCTTTACGCACACAAGGCTTTCGGCATTCACTTCGTGACGTTCCTGGTGACTTTTGCGGTGCTGAGTTCGGGAATCACCTCCGCTTCGACTGCCGCCAAGTTCCTGGCCGAGAACTTCATTGTCGGGTTCAACCTGGAGTGGGGACAGACCGGCGTCACCTGGGTGGCCGTCATCTTCATGCTGGTCCTCGCGGTGATTAACCTCCGCGGAGTTGGCGAGAGCATCAAGTTCAACGTGGTCCTGACGATTATCGAACTGACCGGCCTCCTGATTGTCATCCTCATCGGCTTCTGGGCCATGAGCCAGGGCAATGTAGATTTCTCCCGCGTCATGGTGTTCGAAACCGAAGAGAACAAGAGCGTTTTCCTGGCCCTGACAGCCGCCACCTCGCTGGCGTTCTTCTCCATGGTGGGCTTTGAGGACTCGGTTAACATGGCCGAAGAAACCCGGGATCCCGCCAAGATCTTCCCGAAGGTCATGCTGACCGGGCTGAGCATCACGCTGATTGTCTACCTGCTGGTGTCCATTGCCGCCGTGGCCATTGTGCCCGTCGGCCAGCTCTCCGCAAGTGCAACCCCCCTGCTCGAGGTTGTCCGGGCCGGAGCACCCAACCTGCCGGTTGATGTTATTTACCCGTTCCTGTCCATTTTTGCGGTGGCCAACACCGCCCTGATCAACATGCTCATGGCCAGCCGCCTGCTCTACGGCATGGCCAAGCAGGACGTCCTGCCCCGTTCGCTCTCCAAGGTTCTTCCCGGGCGCCGCACGCCGTGGGCCTCGATCATCTTCACCACCGCCATCGCGCTGGGACTGATTATCATCGTCACCAACTTCATGGGCAAGGACACCGTCGCGGCCCTGGGCGGGACCACGGCACTGCTGCTGCTGGCAGTGTTTACCGTGGTGAACGTTGCCTGCCTGGTGCTGCGCCGCACCCCGCACGAGGGCAAGCACTTCCGCTCCCCCGGGTTCCTCCCGTACGTCGGTGTCTTCACCTGCGCCTTCCTGCTGGGCCCGTGGGCGCAGGACCCGATCGAATACCGCATTGCCGGCCTGCTGCTGCTGCTGGGCCTGGTGCTGTGGGTGCTGACCTGGTTCTGGAACCGGGCAGTGCGCGCCAAGAAGACGCGCTTCACAGATGCCGAAGAACTCCGGGGCTAGGCCCTTTTCCGCCCCGCTTTTCCATCCCTAGGTCAGGAGCACCATGAGTATTGTCGTCGGATTTCTTCCCACCCCCGAGGGGATGGCGGCGCTGGACGCCGCCCGCCGGGAGGCCAGTGCCCGTTCAGCGCAGCTGGTCATCGTGAACGTGGCGTTCCCCCGCCACGGCCTGCACCACCAGGAGCAGGAAGAAGCCAACAACGCCGCGCTTGAAAAGCTTGAAGCAGAGCTGCGCTCAGCAGGGACTTCCTACAAGCTGGTTCATCCGGTGGGCGATTACGATCCCGCCGAAGAGATCCTCAAGGCTGCCGAAGGTTCCGGCGTCGAGCTGATTGTCCTGGGGCTGCGGCGCCGCACCCCGGTAGGCAAGATGCTGCTGGGCAGCACCGCGCAGCGGGTTCTGCTCCAGTCCGACTGCCCGGTCCTGGCCGTCAAGGCCAACGACTAGCCTCAGGCAGCACCTGCGCAGAACGCCAAAGTGGCCGGCACCCGATGACGGGTGCCGGCCACTTTGTCGTTTCCGAAGGGTTCCTGCTCTGCAGGTTCCCGCTTACAGCCGTCCGCTACGTAATGGAGGCGGCTCCGCGGCGCTTGTTGAACACGTCGAAGGCCACGGCTGCCAGGAGCACCAGCCCCTTGATCAGCTGCTGGTATTCGGTGCCCACGCCCATGATGGACATGCCGTTGTTCAGGATGCCGATGATCAGCCCGCCGATGATGGCTCCGGTGACCCGGCCGATGCCCCCGGTCACTGCGGCTCCGCCGATAAAGACGGCGGCAATCGCATCGAGTTCAAAGCCCTCGCCGGCCTTGGGGCTGGCCAGGTTCAGCTGCGCGGTAAAGACCAGACCGGCCAGCGCGGCCAGGACACCCATGTTGATGAAAACGGTGAACGTGGTCCGCTTGGTGTTGATGCCGGAGAGGTCCGCGGCGTGCAGGTTCCCGCCCATGGCGTAGATGTGGCGTCCCCAGACGCTGCGGTTCATGACGGCGGAGTAACCGACCGTCAGCAGCCCCAGGATGACCAGGACAATGGGAGTGCCGCGGTAGCTGGCGAGCAGGTACGTGATGAACAGGAGCAGGCCGGCAGTGAAGACGAGCTTGGCGGCGAACCAGAGGATCGGCTCGTCGACCAGCTGGTGGCGGCGGCGGATCATCCGCTGGCGGATGCCCGAGCCGACCAGGGCTGCGGCCGAAAGGACGCCGATGATGACTGTCAGCGGCTCCAGGAAACTGGTTCCTCCGCCGAGGTCAGGCAGGAATCCGCTGCCCAGGTCGCGGAACTTGTCCGGGAAGGGCGAGATCTGCTGGTTCTGCAGGACAATCTGGGTCAGTCCGCGGAAGGTCAGCATGCCCGCCAGCGTGACGATGAACGCCGGGATCCCGAAGTAGGCGATCCAGAAACCCTGCCAGGCTCCGACGGCGGCGCCGAGGACCAGGCACAGGACGGCGGCGAGCCACCAGGGCAACCCCCACTGCGTGATCATGACGCCGGCGGCTGCACCGGTGAAGGCGACGACGGAGCCGACCGAAAGGTCGATGTGTCCGGCGATGATCACCAGGACCATGCCGACGGCGAGGATCAGGATGTAGCTGTTCTGGATGATCAGGTTCGAGACGTTGATCGGTGCCAGGGTGATCCCGTTGGTGGCGATCTGAAAGAAGATGATGATGGCGATCAGGGCGATGAACAGCCCCACCTGGCGCAGCTGCCCGGTCAGGTAGTTCAGGGCGGTGCCGACAATCCCTGCCGGACGTTCCTTCGGTGCGGGGGCGCCGGTGGACGGCCCCTTATCGGTGAGAGTGCTCATTGGCGTTCCTTGTCTGTCGCGTCGGCAGGAGTCCTGGCGTCGCGGGTCATGTACTGCATGAGGTATTCGGCGCTGGCTTTTTCCCGCGGGACGTCTGCGGTGATGCGGCCTTCGGCCAGGGTGTAGATGCGGTCGCAGATTCCCAGCAGCTCCGGCAGCTCGGAGGAGATCACGATGACCGCCTTACCCTGGTCCGCCAGTTCATTGATGATGGTGTAGATCTCGTACTTGGCGCCGATGTCGATCCCGCGGGTGGGCTCGTCGAGAATCAGCACGTCGGGATTGGTGTGGATCCATTTGGACAGCACCACCTTCTGCTGGTTTCCGCCGGAGAGCTTTCCGGTCAGGGCCAGCACCGAGGGTGCCTTGATGTTCATGCTGGTCCGGTACTTTTCCGCCGTCAGGTGTTCCCGGTACGGGTCCACCCAGCCGCGGACGGAGAGCCTGTTCAGGCTGGAAACGGAGATGTTGCGGCGAATGTCCTCAATGAGGTTCAGCCCGTACCGCTTGCGGTCCTCCGTGGCATAGGCCAGTCCGTGCGCGATGGCCTGGCCGACGTTCTTCATGGTGATCTCGCGGCCGTTCTTGTACACGCGGCCGCTGATGTTGTGGCCGTAGCTGCGGCCGAAGACGCTCATGGCCAGTTCGGTGCGCCCGGCTCCCATCAGCCCGGCGATCCCTACGATTTCGCCCGCCCGCACGTTCAGGTTGGCGTTGGTGACAACCTTGCGGGAGCGGTCCAGCGGGTGATGCACCGTCCAGTCCTCGATGCGCAGCACTTCCTCGCCGATGACCGGGGTGTGCTCCGGGTAACGGCTGTCGAGGTCGCGGCCCACCATGCCGCGGATGATGCGCTCCTCGGAAATTTCGTCCGCCTGCATGCCCAGCGTCTCGATGGTGCGTCCGTCGCGGATGATGGTGACGGCGTCGGCGATCGACTTAATCTCGTTGAGTTTGTGGCTGATGATGATGCAGGTGATGCCGTCCCGGCGCAGGTCCTTGATCAGCCCGAGCAGGTGCTCGGAGTCTTCATCGTTCAGGGCGGCCGTGGGCTCGTCGAGGATCAGGAGTTTGACCCGCTTGGACAGGGCCTTGGCGATTTCCACCAGCTGCTGCTTGCCCACGCCGATGTCCTGGATTCTGGTGGCGGGATTCTCGGCCAGGCCCACCCGTTCCAGGAGCTTCCCGGCTTCGAGGTTGGTGCGGTGCCAGTCGATGAAACCGCCCCTGGCCTGTTCGTTGCCCAGATAGATGTTCTCCGCAATGGAGAGGAACGGGCTCAGTGCCAGTTCCTGGTGGATGATCACCACACCGGCGGCCTCGGAATCCTTGATGTCCTTGTACTCCTGGAGCTCGCCCTCCAGGTAGATCCCGCCCTCATAGGTGCCGGCCGGGTAGACCCCGGAGAGGACCTTCATCAGGGTGGATTTCCCGGCGCCGTTTTCTCCGCAGATGGCGTGCACGGTGCCCTGGCGGACCTCCAGGGAGACGTCCTGGAGTGCCTTGACCCCGGGGAACGACTTGGTGATTCCCCGCATGGAAAGAATATTCGCGTTCACGTTCATGTCCTTGCCGGCGGCGCCCCGCCGGCAGCCGCGTACGGCTGCCGGCGGGGAACACCGCGGTGGTAGGGAGTTACTTGAGGTCGGAGGCCTCGTAGTAACCGCTGTCGACGAGGACTTCCTCGTAGTTGTCCTTGGTGACCACCATCGGGTCCAGCAGGTAGGTCGGGACGATCTTGACGTTGTTGTCGTACGTCTCCGTGTCGTTCACCTCGGGGTCTTCGCCCTTGAGCACGGCGTCAACCATCGCCACGGTCTGCTCGCCCAGCGCCCGGGTGTCCTTGAAGATGGTGGAGTACTGCTGGTTGTCCATGATGGACTTCACCGAGGCGGCCTCGGCGTCCTGGCCCGTGATGACCGGCAGGGCATCGGCGGAGTAGCCGGATCCGGTGAGGGCGGAGATGATGCCCAGCGAGATGCCGTCGTACGGGGACAGCACGCCGTCGACCTTTTCGCCGCCCGAGTAGGTGCTGGCGATCAGGTTCTGCATGCGCTTCTGGGCGGTGGCCGGGTCCCAGCGCAGAGTCGCGATCTGCGTGAAGCCGGTCTGTCCGCTCTGGACCACGAGGGTGCCCTTGTCGATGTAAGGCTGCAGGGTGTCCATGGCGCCGTCGTAGAAGAAGTTGGCGTTGTTGTCGTCCGGGCTGCCGGCGAAGAGTTCAATGTTCTTCGGTTCGGTGGCACCGGTGTCCTTGCCCTCGGCGTCGAGGATGCCCAGGCCGGTCAGCAGCGAGGTGGCCTGCTGGACCCCCACGGTGTAGTTGTCGAAGGTCGTGTAGTAGTCCACGTTTTCGTTGCCCGTGATCAGTCGGTCGTAAGCGATGACCTTGATGCCGGCAGCTGCTGCGTTGTCCAGCTGGTCACTCAGCGCGGTGCCGTCGATGGCGGCGATAACCAGGACCTTGGCGCCCTTGGTGATCATGTTGGAGACCTGCTGGACCTGGGTGGGAATGTCGTCGTCGGCGTATTCCAGCGTGGTGTCGTACCCGAGGTCTTCGAGCTCGGCCTTGATGGAGTCGCCGTCCTTGATCCAGCGCTCGGAAGTCTTGGTGGGCATTGCGATGCCCACCAGCGCACCTGCGTTGTCGCCGGACTCGGCGGAATCGGAATCAGCGCCGCCGCGGCCCGAGCCGGAGCCGCAGCCTGCAACGGAGACGGCCAGGATACCGGCAGTCACGCTGAGAAGGAGTTTACGGATTTTCACGAAGGAGCCCTTTCGGTGGACATCTTTGTCTAGCGGAGAAACTGCCGGTCCGCGCGCGCTGTGCCGCCCCGCCGCGCACCGGCAAGATCGAGGGTGAGAAGTGCATCACATAGCCATGTGAGCGCTAACATTATGGCTCCTGCCGCATGCCGGTTGTCAATTCCGCGACCTCCCGAGACCGGGAGGCCGCGTTCCGGGCCCGAGCTAGCGCAGCAGTTCCGCGCGAATCGCGGCCACCCCGGTCAGCGTTTCTTCGAAAGAGGTGGACAGCGGTGACAGGCCCAGCCTGATTCCCGACGGGTTCCGGTAGTCGGGGATGACCCCCTGTTTCCAGAGTTCGGCGGTGACGGCCTTGAACGCCGGATGGTCAACGGTGATGTGGCTGCCGCGTCTCTGCGGCTGGCGCGGGGACGCCACGACGACGCCGTGCGGCACCAGCAGGGCGTCCACCGCGGCCAGGGCGAACTCGGTGAGCGCCTCCGACTTTGCCCGGACGGCTCCGATCCCGGCCTCGGCGATCAGGGAGACCATGTCCTGCACGGGGAGCATTCCGAGCACCGGGGGCGTGCCGGAGACCAGCCGGCGGATCCCGGGGGCCGGAGTGTAGCCCTGGGCCATGCCGAAGGGGTCCGAGCTCCCCAGCCAGCCCTGGATCGGCTGGGAGAAATCCTCCTGGTGGCGGCGGGCCACGTAAGCCCAGGCGGGCGCGCCGGGGCCGCCGTTGAGGTACTTGTAGCTGCAGCCTGCGGCGTAGTCCACGCCCCAGGCATCAAGCTCCGCCGGAACCGCGCCGGCGGAGTGGCACAGGTCCCACAGCACCAGTCCCCCGGCGTCGTGCACCGCCTTGGTAACGGCGGGAACATCGGCAAGAAAGCCCGAGCGGTAGGCCACATGGCTGAAGACGGCCAGGGCAGTCTCCGGTCCCGCGGCGGCGGCCACGGCCTCGGGGGTGATGCCGCCGTCGTAGTCGGCCGGAACCCAGCGCAGCGTCAGCCCGCACTCCTGCGCAATGCCCTCCATGACGTACCGGTCGGTGGGGAAGTTATCCGCATCCAGGAGGATTTCCGTCCGCCCGGGCCGGGCCGCAGCGGCAGCCCGGCCCAGCTTGTACAGCAGGACAGTCGTCGAGTCCGCCACGATGCACTGCCCGGCGGCGGCTCCCAGCGCCACCGCGCCCAGCTCGTCGCCGAGCCGCTGCGGCAGCTCGAGCCACTGCTCGTCCCAGCCGCGGATGAGCCTGCCGCCCCACTGCTGCCGGACAAAGTCCTGCAGGTGCTCAGCGGTGGCGCGCAGGGGACGGCCCAGCGAGTTGCCGTCCAGGTACGCACTCACCCCCTCGGCTTCCAGGAAGCGTTCCCGGAAGCCCGCCAGCGGGTCCGCTGCGTCCAGGTTCCGGGCGGTGACCAGCAAGGGGTCCAGCAACGTGTCCAGTTCAGTCATGTGGGCACCCTAACAGCCGCTGAGGGCCTACTCCGGCAGCGCCCGCACGGCGCCGGCGAAGTGGCGGCGAAGGGAACGCTGGTTCCAGCCCACAAACGTGGAGCCCGAATACCCGTCCTCCCCCTCCGTGTCCGAAATTGACAGCGACACGGCAGCCGGCAGGAACACCGGGGAGTCGAAGTCGATGGACCACTCGTAGGGCTCCTGCCGGTTCTGTACGATGTCGGCAACCACCCGCGAGGCCAGATACATGCCGTGTGCCAGTGACCGTTTCTGGCCCAGCGCCTTGGCCGATAGCCGGCTGAGGTGGATGGGGTTGAAATCGGCCCCCAGGCGCCACAGCGCGGTGGGCTGGGGAGGCACGAAGTCGGGACGGGGCGCGCGGGCATCGGGCCGGTCAAAACGCGGCAGGAAGACACCCTTGGCCAGGTAGGTGGACCGTCCGCGCCACACGACGGTGCCTCCCGCGCTGACCTCCGCGACCAGCTCCACGGAAGTGCCGGCGCGGTGCCCCGCCAGGTTCTCCGCCCAGGCGGTGACGGTGAGCGGTTCGGTGTAGTGGATCGGCCTCAGATGCTCCGTGTTGTTCCGCAGATGCACCATCCCCAGCAGCGGCAGCGGAAAGTCGTCCCTGGACATCAGGCTCATGGCCACCGGAAAGGCAAACGTGTGCACAAACCCGGAGGGCAGGTAGTCGGAGGCACTGTGCTGCACCAGCCGCTGGAAGTCCGCCAGCCGTTCCAGGTCGACCCGGGCATCGAGCACCGTGTGGCGGGCGGCAGGAAGCGTCTGCGGTGCCTGCGCGGAGGAAAGCCGCGCCTTGGCCGCCGAGCCGAGGGCGCCGACATAGAGCTTTCCCAGCGTGGGGATCTCGGTGAGCTGGGTGTCGGTCATGCCCCCACCATGTTCTGTCCGCAGACCCGGACAACCTGTCCGTTCACCCCGGCGGCCGCATCCGAAGCCAGGAAGGAAATGGTCTCGGCGACGTCGACAGACAGTCCGCCCTGCTGCAGGCTGCTCAGGCGGCGGGCCACCTGGCGGGTCAGGGCCGGAATTGCCGCGGTCATGTCGGTTTCAATAAAACCGGGCGCGACGGCGTTGATGGACCCGCCGCGCGGTGCCATCAGCGGCGCCGTTGCCCGGACCATGCCGATGACTCCGCCCTTGGATGCTGCGTAGTTGGTCTGGCCGCGGTTGCCGGCGATGCCGCTGGTGGAAGCCAGCGAAACGATCCGCCCCTCGGCGCTGAAGGTGTCCGAGGCGAGCAGGGTCCGGTTCATCTTCAGCTGGGAGGCGATATTGACGGCAATGACGGACTGCCACCGGGATTCATCCATGTTCGCCAGCAGCTTGTCGCGGGTGATGCCGGCGTTGTGGATGACGATGTCCAGGTGCCCGTAGCGTTCCTTGGCGTGGGCCAGGATGCGGTCGGCGGCGTCGTCGCGGGTGATGTCCACCTGCAGGGCGGTGCCGGAAATCTCGTTGGCGACCCGGGCGAGCTGCTCGCCCGCTGCAGGTACGTCGACCACAATCACGGTGGCGCCGTCGCGGTGCAGGATCCTGGCGATCGCGGCGCCGATCCCCCGTGCCGCACCGGTCACTACGGCCACCTTGCCCGCCAGCGGCGCGTTCCAGTCCGCCGGCAGCGAGCCGGCGTCGGAGCCGACGGTGATGAACTGTCCGCTGACGTAGGCGCTCTTGCCCGACAGCAGGAACCGCAGCGCCGCCGCCGCGCCCGGAGCCGTGGCCTGCACTCCGTTGGCCAGGACAATGCCGTTAGCCGTGGCACCGCCGCGCAGTTCGTGGGCGATGGAACGGAGCAGACCGTCCACTCCCTGCCGTGCCGCAGCAGCCTCGGGCTCCTGTGCCTCGGCTGCGGGGCGGGACACCGTGACGACGCGTCCGCCCGGGGCGAGGTCGCGCAGGGCCGCACCCGCGGCCAGGGTTGCGTCCCCCAGGTCCTCCGGGGCCGCTGCGGCATCAAGGACCAGCAGGATCGCTCCGAGCTTCTCCTTGGGGGTGGCGTGCCTGCGGACGTCCTGGTCCCAGCCCAGCAGCAGCTGGGAGAGCGCGTCCGCTGCTTCGCCCTTGCCCAGGACCAGGACGGGTCCGGGGACCAGGGGCTTGGCCGGATCGAAGCGCCGCAGGATCGACGGGCGCGGCAGTCCCAGCTTCTTGGCGATTTCCTTGGTGATGCCGGTGTTCACGAGGTTCAGGTACGCGTCATTCATGATTAGCGCGCCTCGAGGATCGCAACGAGGCCCTGGCCGCCGGCAGCGCAGATGGAGATCAGGCCGCGGCCCGACCCCTTCTCGTGCAGCATCTTCGCCAGCGAAGCGACGATGCGCCCGCCCGTGGCGGCAAAGGGGTGGCCGGCGGCAAGCGAGGAGCCGTTGACGTTGAGCTTGGAGCGGTCGACGGTTCCGAGCGGACCTTCCAGCCCCAGCCGGGTGCGGCAGAACTCGTCGTCCTCCCAGGCGGCCAGCGTGCTGAGCACGGTGCCGGCGAAGGCTTCGTGGATTTCGAAGAAATCAAAGTCATCGAGGGTGAGGCCGTTGCGGGCCAGCAGGCGCGGAACAGCGAAGGCCGGAGCCATGAGCAGCCCGTCCTTCCCGTGGACGAAGTCGACGGCGCCGGCTTCAGCGTCCACGATGTTCGCCAGCATCGGCAGGTCGTGTTCCCGGGCATAGTCTTCGGAGCCCAGCAGCACCACGGAGGCGCCGTCGGTGAGCGGCGTGGAGTTGCCTGCGGTCATGGTGGCTTCATCGCCGAGGCTGCGCCCGAACGCGGGCTTCAGCTTGCCCAGCTTCTCCATGGTGGTGTCCGGGCGCAGGTTGGCGTCGCGGGACAGGCCGCGGTAGGGGGTGACCAAATCATCGAAGAAGCCGCGGTCGTAGGCTGCGGCCATGTTGCGGTGGCTGGCCAGGGCCAGTTCGTCCTGCGCTTCACGGGTGATTTTCCACTGGGCCGTGGTGAGGGCCTGGTGTTCGCCCATGGACAGCCCGGTGCGCGGCTCCCCGGTGGACGGTGCGTTCGGGGACAGATCCTTGGGGCGGATCTTGGCGACGGCGGCCAGCTTCTGCTTGGCCGTCTTGGCCCGGGACAGGTCCAGCAGTGCCCGGCGGAGGCCTTCGCTGACGGCAATGGGGGCGTCGGAGGCGGAATCGACACCGCCGGCGACGGCCGACTCGAGCTGTCCGAGCTTGATCTTGTTCGCCAGGCTGATGACGGTCTCCAGGCCGGTGGCGCAGGCCTGCTGCACGTCGTAGGCGGGGGTCTCCGGCGACAGTGCCGATCCCAGCACTGCCTCGCGGGTGAGGTTGAAGTCCCGGGAGTGCTTCAGGACCGCGCCGCCGGCTACTTCGCCGATGCGCTCGCCCTGCAGCCCGAACCTGGCAACGAGCCCGTCAAGCGCTGCGGTCAGCATGTCCTGGTTGGAGCTGTAGGTGTACTTTCCGCCGGAGCGGGCAAAGGGGATCCGGTTTCCGCCGATAACAACGGCCTTGCGGACGGCGGGAGCAGGGGTGGTTCCGCCGGTTGCCGCGCGTTCGGCCTGGGGCTGTTCAGCCATGGTTCTGTTCTCCTTGGAAGAAATGCAAAATGTGAGGGGAGTTACTGCAACCCAGCGTACCTGATACGCTGAGTATCGTGAACACTGCTCTGCAAGACCCCTCCTCCTCAACACCGGCGTCTTCCCCGGATCGCTCCCCCGCACCCTCGGACGGCCGGTCCCTGCGCTGGGAGGCCCACCGCACGGAACGCCGCGTCGACCTGATCAAAGCCGCCCGCCGCGCCGTCCATACCCTCGGTGCGGGTGCCTCCATGGAGGAGATTGCCGCTGCGTCCGGAACCTCGAAGTCCGTGTACTACCGCTACTTCGGGGACAAAGCCGGGCTGCAGCAGGCCATGGGAGACATTGTGCTGTCACAGATGCAGGACAAGATCCTGGCCGCGGGCCGCACCGCCGAGTCACCCCGCGCCGGACTGCAGGCAATGGTCTCCGCCTATCTCCAAATGGCGCAGACGTCGCCCAACGTCTATGCCTTCGTCACCGCGGGAGAGGCAACGGGCACCACCGAACCCCGGTTCGCGGAGAGCTTGTCCTCCTTCTTCGAGGCCATCACGGGCATGATGGACCGCGCCATGCGGGCCTACCTGGACAGCGGTTCCACTGCCCCGAAGCTGGGCGTCGCCGCCGACTTCTGGCCGACGGCGGCCCTGGGCATGGTCCGCGCCGCCGGTGAGAGGTGGCTGGCCGCGGAACCGGGGCCGGACAAACCCAGCGAGGCCGAGATGACCCGACAGCTCACCGTCTGGCTTTTTGACGGCATCGGCTACGAGCCGGGCCCCGGATGAGCCCCCGGCCCGCTCCCCTGCTGCTATTCGCCGGCGCCCGCAAAGCCCGGCGAACCCGTTCCATCCGCCCCACCAGAAGCATCCACCGCTCTCACAGCCACAACGAGAAGGACACGCAATGACGCAAGTAGCCTCCAAACCGGAACGCCAGATCCCCGCCGGCACCTCCGTGCGCGACGACGACACCGCCGTCGTCAACGTGGAAGCCCTCAGCCGGGCGCTGCTGGGCAAATGGGCGGACGTCCGCCTCCAGGCCCGCGCGCTCGCCGCCGAGGAAGCCCTGCACACGCCTGCCGGCCTGCCGTACACCGAGCACCGTGAACGGGTCATGACCCAGATGAAGATCCTTGCGGACAGCAAGGCGGTGCACCGGGCCTTCCCCGCCTACGTGGGCGGGGAAGACAACCACGGCGGCAACGTTGCCGGATTCGACGAGCTGGTGGTGGCGGACCCGTCCCTGCAGATCAAGGCCGGCGTGCAGTGGGGCCTGTTCGGGGGCGCCGTGATGCACCTGGGCACGCGGGAACACCATGAAAAGTGGCTCCCCGGCATCATGAGCCTGGAGATCCCCGGCTGCTTCGCCATGACCGAAACCGGACACGGATCCGACGTCGCCAGCATTGCCACCACCGCCGAATATGACGCCGGTACCGAAGAATTCATCATCAACACCCCCTTCCGCGCCGCCTGGAAGGACTACATCGGCAACGCCGCCGTGCACGGCAGGGCCGCCGTCGTCTTCGCCCACCTGATCACCGCCGGCGTGGACCACGGCGTCCATGCCTTCTACGTTGACCTGCGCGACGACAACGGCTTCCTGCCCGGCATCGGCGGCGAGGACGACGGCGTCAAGGGCGGCCTGAACGGCATCGACAACGGCCGGCTGCACTTTTCCAACGTCCGTATTCCGCGCACCAACCTGCTCAACCGCTACGGCGATGTGGCGGCGGACGGCACCTACACCTCGCCGATCGAAAGCCCGGGCCGGCGTTTCTTCACCATGATCGGCACGCTGGTCCAGGGCCGGGTGTCCCTGGACGGCGCGGCTGTGGCGGCCAGCAAGCTCGCCCTGAAGACGGCTATCCAGTACGGCACCGAGCGCCGGCAGTTCAACGGTGCCTCGGACATCACCGAGGAAGTCCTGATGGACTACCAGCAGCACCAGCGCCGGCTGCTGCCGCGGCTGGCCACGACGTACGCTGCGTCCTTTGCGCACGAGGAACTGCTGCAGAAGTTTGACGATGTGTTCTCCGGCGCGCATGACACCGATGAGGACCGCCAGGACCTGGAAACCCTCGCCGCTGGCCTGAAGTCGCTTTCCACCTGGCATGCCCTGGACACGCTGCAGGAAGCCCGCGAGGCCACCGGCGGCGCCGGTTTCCTGGCGGAGAACAGGCTGACCGCTCTGCGCGCGGACCTGGACATCTACGTCACCTTCGAAGGCGACAACACCGTCCTGCTGCAGCTGGTGGCCAAGCGGCTGCTGGCCGACTACGCCAAGGAGTTCGCGGGGGCGGACTTTGGCGTCCTGGCCCGCTACGCCGTGGGACAGGCCACCGACCGGACCATGCACCGCACCGGTCTGCGGCAGATTGTCCAGGCCTTTGCCGACACCGGCTCGGAAAAGAAGTCCGCCATTGCGCTGCGTGATCCCAGGACCCAGCGTGACCTGCTGACGGACCGCGTGGGTACGATGGTGGCCGAAGTGGCCGGCGCCCTGCGCGAAGCGCGCAAGCTGCCCAAGGACAAGGCTGCGGCCGTCTTCAACAACAATCAGCATGACCTGATCGAGGCGGCGCGCGCCCACTCCGAACTGCTGCAGTGGGAGGCCTTCACCCGGGCCCTGGACGGCATCGAAGACGCCGGAACCCGGCAGGTCATGACATGGATGCGGGACCTTTTTGGCCTGTGCCTGATCGAGAAGAACCTGTCCTGGTACCTGATGCACGGCCGGTTGTCCTCGCAGCGGGCGCGCACCCTGGGCCCTTACATCAACCGGCTGCTGGCCAAGATCCGGCCGCACGCGCTGGATCTGGTGGATGCCTTCGGTTACGGCGCGGAGCACCTGCGGGCCTCCGTCGCCTCGGGCGCGGAAAAAACGCGGCAGGACGAAGCCGCGGAGTACCAGCGCCTGATGCGTGCCAGCGGCGCAGCTCCGGTGGATGAGAAGATCCTGATCCAGCGGAAGAAGCAGGCAGCCAAAGCCAGGCGCTAGGGACAGACACGCCTGAAACGCGGGAGGCCCCGGCCGGGTAACCGGCCGGGGCCTCCCGCGCAGTTAAGCGCAGCGGCGGAGCGTGGCTGCGGTCAGCCTGCCTGCGGAAGCACGGAGCGGTAAACCTCCAGCGTGGCGGCCGCAATCGATGCCCAGGAGAATTCCTCGGTGGCACGCACCCGGCCGGCGCGGCCCATTTCTGCGGCGCGTTCCGGATCGGTCACCACTTCGGTCAGCGCCGCGGCAAAGTCCCGGACAAACGCTTCCGGGTCCAGCGGGGTTCCGGTGCCGTCCGAGAGCTGCTCCAGCGGCACCAGCAGCCCGGTGACGCCGGAGTCCACCACCTCGGGAATGCCGCCCGTGGCTGAGGCGACGACGGCGGTGCCGCAGGCCATGGCTTCCAGGTTGACGATTCCCAGCGGCTCGTAGATGGAAGGGCAGGCGAAGACGGTTGCGGAGCTGAGCACCTTGATGAGCTCGGCGCGGGGCAGCATCCGTTCAATCACCACGACGCCGCTGCGCTTTTGGCGGAGCTCGTCGATCAGGATGCCGGTTTCGGCGGCGAGCTCCGGCGTATCCGCAGCGCCGAGGCAGAGGACAAGCTGCACCTCGGCAGGCAGCAGTGCCGCGGCCCTCAGCAGGTAGGGCACGCCCTTCTGCCGGGTGTTGCGTCCGACAAAAACGACGCTGGGGCGTTCGGGGTCGATCCCCAGCGCACGGATCCCCTCCGGGTCGTTGTCCGGATGCCACAGGTCCACATCAATGCCGTTGTGCACCACGCGGACCTTCGCCGGGTCCACTTCGGGATAGCTGCGCAGGATGTCCTGCCGCATGCCTTCGGACACAGCGATGATGGCGGCCGCGGCGTCGTACGCTGTTTTTTCCACCCAGGAGGACAGGGCGTAGCCGCCGCCGAGCTGTTCAGCCTTCCACGGACGCAGCGGCTCCAGGCTGTGCGCGCTGAGCACGTGCGGAATGCCGTACAGCAGCGAGCCGAGGTGGCCGGCCATGTTCGCGTACCAGGTGTGTGAATGCACGAGATCTGCACCCGCCAGACCCTTCAGGATTTCCAAGTCCGTGCCCAGCGTTTGGACGGCCGGGTTCGCGTCGTCCAGTTCCGCGGGCACCGCGTAGGTGCTGACCGCGGCTCCGTGGTAATCGGCCGGCCGGGGGGCACCGAAACAATGGACCCGAAGGTCCACTTCCGCAGCCAGCACCCGGCTTAGTTCGGCTACGTGGACGCCTGCTCCGCCGTAGATTTCGGGCGGGAATTCCTTGGACACAATATCTACTCGCACTAAACCAACGTAGTGCACCGGCGCTCGGGTGATCTAGTGTGAAGGACAGCAGACTTATTACTGCGCGGTTGGCGCCGCGGCAGAAATGAGCGCAAAGCAAGCAACGTTAGACAAGAAGCGGAAACAGGGGAAACACAAAATGGCGCCAAAGAAGGTCCTGGCCGTTGTCCTTGCAGGCGGAGAAGGCAAGCGCCTCATGCCTCTGACAGCGGACCGTGCAAAACCTGCCGTTCCATTTGCCGGGCGATACCGGCTTATCGACTTTGCACTATCCAATCTGGTGAATTCGGGATACCTGCAGATTGTTGTCCTGACCCAGTACAAGTCCCACAGCTTGGACCGCCATATCTCGGAGACGTGGCGGCTCTCGACCCAGCTGCAGAACTATGTCGCGTCCGTTCCCGCACAGCAGCGGGTGGGCAAGAGCTGGTTCCTGGGCAGCGCAAACGCCATCTATCAGTCGATGAACCTGATCGACGACGCCCGCCCAGACATCGTGGTGGTCATCGGTGCCGACCACGTGTACCGGATGGACTTCTCGCAGATGGTTGAGGCCCACATTGCCTCCGGCGCCTCGGTGTCGGTGGCCGCGGTCCGCCAGCCGCTGCACCTTGCGGACCAGTTCGGGGTCATCGAAACGGATCCCGAGAGCCCGGGCCGGATCGGGGCCTTCGTGGAAAAGCCCGCCACCACGCCGGGGCTGCCCGATGACCCGGACATGTTCCTGGCCTCCATGGGCAATTACGTGTTCAACACCGATGCGCTGGTGGAGGCATTGAAGGTTGATGCCGAGCGGCTGATCACCAAGCACGACATGGGCGGTGACATCATTCCCTATTTTGTGGACCGGGGAGATGCCGCCGTGTACGACTTCTCGCACAACGTCATTCCCGGGGCCACGGGCAGCGACCACCAGTACTGGCGCGACGTCGGTACCTTGGACTCCTACTATGACGCCAACATGGACCTCATTTCTCCGCTGCCGGCCTTCAATCTCTACAACCTGCAGTGGCCCATTTACACGCGCCAGAGCATCTCGCCGCCTGCGAAGTTTGTCCGCAGTGCCGCCGACCAGGCCGGGACCGCGTTCGACTCCATTGTTTCCAACGGTGTGGTGATCTCCGGCGGGACCGTCACCGGTTCGGTGCTGGCACCGGATGTCTATGTGGACAACGGTGCGGTGGTCTCCGATTCGGTGCTGATGGACGGGATCCGTGTCGGCGCCGGGGCCGTGGTCCGGAGGGCCATTATCGATAAGAACGTGCAGATCCCGCCCGGTGCCACCATTGGCGTGGACCGGGAGCTTGACCTGGCCCGGGGGTTCACCGTCACGGCCTCCGGGCTGACGGTGCTCAGCAAGGGGCAAAAGGTCTCCCTGCCGGAGCCGGAGGCAGAGGCCGCGCCGGTGTAGCGCAGCCTTCATTGTGAAACCCCGGCTGTGATCTTCCTCCGCCGCGGTGCCCGGGATACCGGGCACCGCGGCGTTTCGTTGTAAGGTCGGAAGGCATCAATCTTGCCTTCGCCGTGTTTTTCACCGGCGGGAAACACAGCAGAAACGACTTTCATGAGCACCCCCGACCTGAGCCCCGAAGACCTGCAGGCCTGCCTGCGGGTCCTGTCCTCCATCCACGTCCTGGACGAGGAACACCCGGATTACATTGCCGTCCGCCGTGCGACCGCCAAAATGTTCAAATCGGTGAAAAAGCACCGGAAGAACGAAAAGCGGGACGCCGCAGCGGATGCCGACCGCGCCGTCGTCGCCCGCACCGCCACCGGCGCCTCGGACCGCATTGACGACGAGACCCGCGGCGCCCAGCTGAAGTCCTCGGCCCACGGCCCGTCCGCCGGGACGCTGCTCAAGCCGCGCAACTGCTACATCTGCAAGCAGCCCTACACCCTGGTGGACGCGTTCTACCACCAGCTCTGCCCCGAATGTGCCGCCTTCAGCCATGCCAAGCGCGACGCCCGCACCGACCTCACCGGAAAGCGCGCCCTGCTCACCGGCGGCCGCGCCAAGATCGGCATGTACATTGCCCTGCGGCTGCTGCGCGACGGCGCGCACACTACGATCACCACCCGCTTCCCGAAGGACGCCGCCCGGCGCTTCGCCGCGATGGAGGATTCGGCGGACTGGCTGCACCGGCTGCGGATTGTCGGCATCGACCTGCGCGACCCCGCCCAGGTCATTTCCCTGGCTGACTCGGTGGCCGACGCCGGGCCCCTGGACATCCTGATCAACAACGCTGCGCAGACGGTGCGGCGGAGCTCCAATGCCTACCAGCCGCTGGTCGACGCCGAACTCGAGGCCCTGCCGGCCGGCCCGATGCCGGAACTGGTGACCTTTGGCCACACCCACAACGCGCATCCCACCGCGCTGGCCGGATCCATTGCCGAGCACCCGGTGCTGGCCGGGGACGCCGTCACCTCCCTGGCGCTGACCGCCGGTTCCTCCTCGCTCGAGAAGCTGGGCGCCGGAACGGCCATTGACGCCGGCGGTCTGGTACCGGACACGGCGCCGATCAACAGCTGGACCCAGGTGGTGGACCAGGTGGAGCCCCTCGAAATGCTTGAGGTCCAGCTCTGCAACGTCACCGCACCGTTCCTGCTGGTCAACCGGCTGCGCCCGGCCATGGCTGCCTCCGCAGCCCGCCGGAAGTACATCGTGAACGTTTCCGCCATGGAAGGGCAGTTCTCCCGCCGGTACAAGGGACCCGGGCACCCGCACACGAACATGGCCAAGGCTTCCCTGAACATGCTCACCCGCACCAGTGCCGGGGAAATGCTGGAAACCGACGGGATCCTGATGACTGCCGTGGACACCGGCTGGATCACCGACGAGCGGCCGCACCCGACCAAGGTCCGCCTGGCCGAGGAGGGCTTCCATGCTCCCCTGGACCTGGTGGACGGCGCAGCCCGCGTCTACGACCCCATCGTCACGGGCGAAGCCGGCGAGGACCAGTACGGCGTCTTCCTCAAGGACTACAAGCCCTCGCCCTGGTAAGCCGGCGCCGCCTTCCGCAGCCGGTAGCGGGAGGCCGCCTTGCGGATCTCGGAGATCCACAGCACCGTTGATCCCACGCCAAGGGCCAGGAACCACTGGCCCGAGGTCAGGCCGGTGGTGTCGAAGAGCCCCTGCAGCACGCCCAGCTGCACCACCAGTACCTGCAGGACGACGACGGCGGCCAGCGACACCCAGATGGCACGGTTGGTGAAGGTCTGCAGGGAGAAGACGCTTCCGGTTGCCGAGCGGACGTTGAGCAGGTTGAACGCCTGGTAGAACACGAAGGTGGTGAACGCCAGGGTGGTGGCGAACAGCGGATCGCCTGCGCTTTCCGGATACATCTCCGGCGCCAGGTAGAGCACGGCGCACGTGCCCGCAGCCATCACGACGCCCATCGACAGGATCCGCAGGATGCGGTTGCCGGTCAGCAGGGGTTCCCGCGCCGGACGCGGCCGCTGTTTCATCAGGTCCGGATCGGCGGGATCAACACCCAGCGCCAGGGCGGGCGGGCCGTCCATGATGATGTTCACCCACAGGATCTGCAGTGCGGTGAAGGGTGCTCCCCCGGCAAGGCCAAACGCCGCGGCGGCCAGAAAGATCAGCACGAAGCCCCAGGCCGTGGTGAGCTGGAAACTCACGAACTTCAGGATGTTCGCGTAGATCCCGCGTCCTTCCTGGACCGCGGTGACGATGGTGGCAAAGTTGTCGTCCGTCAGGATCATCTTCGCAGCGCCCTTGGACACGTCGGTGCCGGTGATGCCCATGGCGATGCCGATGTTGGCCCGTTTCAGTGCCGGGGCGTCGTTCACGCCGTCGCCGGTCATGGCCACCACGGCGCCGTCGGCCTGCAGCGCCTCGACCATCCGGATCTTGTGTTCCGGAGACACCCGGGCAAGCACGCCGTAGCCCGGGGCACGCCGGCGCAGTTCCTCGTCGCTCAGGCCGTCCAGTACGGCGCCGGAGACTGCCTCCCCTCCGATGCCGAGGTCCTTTGCGATGGCGGAAGCCGTGATCAGGTGATCCCCGGTGATCATATGGACGCTGATCCCCGCCTGCCGGGCCCGGGCAATGGCTTCGGCGGCTTCAGCGCGGGGCGGGTCCATGATGCCGACGACGGCGTACAGGATGAGCCCGGACACGCTCTGCCTCAGCTCATCCGGATCGGCCGGCAGCGTCGTCTCGACCGGCCGTCCGGCAACCGCCATGGTGCGCAGGCCCTGACTGGCCAGGGCTTCCACCTCGTCCCGGATCCGCTGCCGGTCTTCGGTGCCCAGCGGCCGGTGGCCCTCGGCGGTGGCGAGGAACTCGGAACGCTCCAGCAGCACGCCCGGGGCACCCTTGGCGTAGCAGAACACCTGTTCCCCGGCAGTCTGCCCCCGGGATTCCTCATCGTCGGCAGGCTCACGGTTGAACGTCGCCATGAACTTGTAGTCCGAATCGAACGGAACTTCGGCCACGCGTGGATGGGAGGCGCGGGCCCCGTCGGCATCGATGCCGCCCTTCTCGGCCAGGACCACCAGGGCACCCTCCGTCGGATCCCCGGTGAGCACGCCGTCACGCACCGAGGCATCGTTGCAGAGGGCAAAACCCAGAAAGGCCTGTGTCAGGGCCGGCGCCGGGCGGCCGTCAGCACTGAGCAGCGTTCCCTCGGTCGAATACCCGGAGCCCGAAACCCGGAAAACCCGGCCGGACGCCGTGTACACGCGGCGCACCGTCATTTCGTTCAGGGTGAGCGTTCCGGTCTTGTCCGTACAGATCTGCGACGTGCTGCCCAGGGTTTCCACTGCTGCCAGCTGCTTGATGATCGCGCCGCGCGCAGCGAGCCGGGAGGCCCCCATGGCCAGGGTGAACGCAACCACCGCGGTCAACCCTTCGGGGATGGTCGCCACGGCGAGGGAAACGGCAGTCAGGAACAGGTCCTCCCAGCTGTCGCCGCGCAGCAGGCCCAGGACGAAGACCACGGCAACCACCACAAGGGCCACATAGGTCAGCAGGCGGGCCAGCTGGTCGATGCTGCGCTGGAGGGTGGTTTTTTCCTCGAACGTGGAGCCCAGCAGGTGTGCAATCCGGCCGATCTGCGTCTGCATGCCGGTGCCGGTGACGAGCAGCACGGCGCGGCCGCGGCTCACGTCGGTGTCCATGTAGAGCATGTTGGTGCGGTCGGCGACCGGAAGGTCGGGGTCGGCCAGGGGTGCGGTGTTCTTGTTCACCGGCTGGGATTCTCCGGTAAGTGCCGCCTCCGCCACCTGCAGCCGGACTGCTTCGATCAGCCGGCCGTCAGCGGGAATGGTGTCTCCCGCTTCCAGGAGGACTACGTCTCCGGGCACCAGCTCGGTTCGGGGCACGTCCACCGTGCGGCCGCCGCGGCGCACTGTGGCAACGGAAACCGAGCTGCTGCGCAACGCCTCCAAGCTGTTTTCTGCCCGTTGTTCCTGGACGTAGTTCAGGACGGTGTTCAGGGTAATGACGGCCAGGATCACCACGGGGGTCTCCCACTCGCGGGAGACAACCGCACTGATCACGGCGGCAGCGATCAGCACCAGGATCAGCCGGTCCGCCAGCAGCCCCAGGATCTTCCGCCAGGCGGGCACCTTACGGCCAGCAGCCAGCTCGTTGGGCCCGTAGCGCTGCAGCCGCTCCCGCACCTGGTCGGACGAGAGGCCGGTGTCCGGGGTAACCCCCAGCTCTGCCGCAACCTGGGAAGGAGCATCATTCCATGGGTGTTCGGGCGTCCGGATCTGATCCACGTGCATGGGCTGCCTCAGGGAGATAGGGGGTGTGCCTCACTCTAACAAAGGCACCGCGCACCGAGCTCCCCCCGGTGCCCGAACGCAGGGCCGCAGCACCCAAACGGCGCAGCGGGGGGCTGCCTGTTTTGCTGTACTCCCATCGTGGTGCAGGGTGGAACCGTGAACAGCACTCCCCTGCGCCGCAAGAGCACTGCCGTGCTCCCCGGCCTGCTTACCGCCGCCGCTGCCGTCCTTCCCGCGTATCTGCTTCACTGGTTGTTTCCCTGGCTGCCGGTCCTGACGGCTGCAGTGGTTCTCGGCCTGCTCGCGGCCAACCTTCCGGGGATCTCGGCGGCCGTCACGGGACCGCTGAAGCCGGGGCTGTCCGTAGCGGCCAAAACACTTATGCGGGCGGGAATCGTACTGCTGGGGCTGAAAGTGTCACTGGTCGACATTGCCGGCCTCGGCGGGCCGGCCCTGCTCCTGATCGTGGTACTCGTGGCAGCGGCATTTGCCGGAACGTACCTGATCTGCCGGGCTTTCCGCCTCCCGGGAGAGGAACCGCTGCTGATTGCCTCCGGCTTCTCCATCTGCGGAGTTTCCGCCGTGGGTGCAATGGCCGCAGCGCGCAGGGTGCGGCACGAAGACACGGTGGTGCCCATCGCACTGGTCACGCTGTGCGGAACACTGGCCATCGGGGTGCTGCCGCTGCTGGCTTCGCTCCTGGACCTGCCGGCCGAGACCTTCGGGATCTGGGCCGGGGCCTCCGTCCACGACGTCGGCCAGGTGGTGGCCACGGCACAGACCGCAGGTACTGCGGCGCTCGCCGCCGCCGTCGTCGTCAAGCTGGCACGGGTGGTCCTGCTTGCTCCCCTGGCCGCCGGCGCCGGGCTCCTGGGGCGGAGGGCGGCCCGCGGGGAGGAAACTCCTGGGAAGCTCCCGCCGCTGGTTCCCCTGTTTGTCCTGGGGTTTCTGGTGCTGATTGTTGTCCGCACCACGGGCGTGCTCCCCGGAAGCGTCCTCGCGGTGGCCGCCGAGGTACAGGAAGTCCTTTTCGCCGCCTCCCTGTTTGCGCTCGGTGCGGGAGTGCGGTTCCGGATGCTGTTTGTCTCCGGCGCCCGCGCCCTGGCCGCCGCACTGGTTTCCTGGTTCCTTATCGGCGCCCTGGGGCTGGCACTCGCGCTGCTGCTCTCCCGGTAACGGCCGGAAGCAGTACCTGCACAGGGGGTACCAGCGAAAGGTGTTGCCCGGGGCCCGGCTTTCTCCGCCTACCCTTGCCCCGCCTTTCCGTCGCCCATAATGTTGCGAGCAGTTGTTCGACGCCCGGCCCCGGCCCTGCTTGTCGTGGCCCTCTGCCTCTGTAACTGTCTCCTGCCTTCGAAGGACGGGATGAGCCGATGCATCAACGCCAGGTTTATGGAGGGGGATCGGGGCGGGCGGAAACCGACACAGACGGATCAGCCCGCGCCTCGTCCGGTGCACGTACCTACCGTTTGCTGGTGACCGGTACGGGGCTGGTGTTCTGCGGCGCAGCACTCTGGTCCTTGCTGGGCAACGTCCTCTTTCCGCATTTTGGCCACTCCCGCTACGAAACGGTGTGGGCGCTCGCCGCATGCGCGGTCGTACTGGCACTGATGGCGGCCTTCTACCTCGGTCTGCGGAAAGCCGGGCCCTTTTTGCTCCGGCATCGCCTGCTCACCGGGCTGGGCTCCGCGGGACTGTGGGTCCTGCTGTTCACGGCCCACCTGCGCCTGGCCTATGCCGTCCGGCTGCCGGCTGACTGGGACTCACACGCGATATTCATGTCCGCAACGGGGTTGGCCCTCGGAACCCAAACCGAAATAGATTCCGCCTACTTTTCCCTGAATACGAACAACATCCTTCTGACATTGCTGCTGTCCATCTACTTCAAGTTGGCCCTCTCGCTCGGAGTGACCAACTTGGAACAGGCCGCTGCCCTTCTGAATGCCATCGTTCTATTTCTCGGGATAGCACTGACCTATGCAGCGGGCCGAATGATCGGCGGACGGACCATGGCTGCCCTCACGCTGCTGCCCTGCACCATTTTTATCCTGATCTCACCGTGGCTTGGCGTGCTGTATTCAGACACCGTCGGCCTGATGTTTCCGGTCCTGATCCTGTGCCTGCTGCTCGCAGCACAGCGCACCCAGAGGCTGGCCGTCCGAATTCCCCTGTGGGTGCTGGCCGGGGCGGCGGGAGCGGTAGGCTACGGAATCAAACCGACTGTCCTGATCTGTCTGCTAGCCGCAGCGGGGACAGCCGTCTGCTCCCCGAAGCTGCGGCGCCGGGGACAGGGTGCCGGTGTCCTGCTGCTCGGTATAGCCGTGGTGGGGGGAAGTTTCTTCGCCGGCCACCGGATGATCGGGTACTTCGAGCGGCAGACTCCGGCCGTTGGGTTCGATGTCGCCAACAACCCGGCGGCCATGCCTCCGACGCACTTCCTGAAAGTCGGGGCCCAGAGCGCGCCGGGCCCACATGGACCGGTGTATGGTCGCTACAACGAAGACGATTTGCAAAGTACAGTCAACGTCACCGATCCCGAGGAGAAGTTCCAACAGGGCCTGGATGCCTACGGCCAACGGGTGTCCGCCATGGGACCCGGCGGCTACATCTCGTTCCTGAACCACAAGCTGCTGTGGATCACAGGGGATGGGTCCTTCTACTCCTGGGGCGAGGGGCGGCGGACGGGAAGCGACTTCGTCTCGACGGATCCCGCCGACCGGTTCATCCAGGACATCTTCGGCAACAATCGCCCGGGTTTCCCCTGGCTGCTCTCGCTCTGGCAGGGAGCCTGGTTTACAGTGCTGGCGCTGGCGGCAGTGCCGCTGGTGCTGCGCACTCCCCGCCTGATGCTCCCGGAAGTCTCGGCCCTGCGCATTGCACTGCTCGGACTGCTGCTTTTTCTCCTGCTGTCCGAAGCCCGCGCGCGGTTCCTGTATCTGTACACGCCGTATTTCATCCTGCTGGCCTCCCTTTCCCTCCAGGCACTCCTGGACAGGTTCCTGCCGGCCTTGCACTTCGGGCCCGGCCGGCGGCGGAAGGTGATTGAATGAGGGAGTGTCGAACCAGAATCTGCGCCGTGTTGAAGCCGCCGCCCGCTCAGCCCTCATCTCCGTTGACGCCTACGACGTCGAGCTCGATCTGAGAACCGCCGAAGACCCGGACGCTGCGGGATTCCGGTCCCGCAGCACCATCGGGTTCAGCTGCACCGAGGCCGGAGCCGAGACCTTCCTGGACTTCATCCACGGCGGCGTGTCGTCAGTGGTCCTGAACGGCAGGGAACTGCCGCTGGACAGTGCCGTGGACGGTTCCCGCATCCACCTTCCGGACCTGGACCTCGTCAACGTCGTCACGGTGGACGGCACCGCCCTGTACAGCCGCAGCGGCGAGGGAATGCACCGTTTCACGGATCCGGCGGATTCGCGCACCTATCTGTACACGCAGTACGAGCCCGCCGACGCGCGGCGGGTCTTCGCGAACTTTGAGCAGCCGGACCTCAAAGCCGCCTTCACGTTCCACGTCACCGCGCCGTCGGGCTGGGAAGTCGCCTCCAACGCAGTGGAAACCAACCGAACGGAACTTGCGGACGGACTGAGCCGCTGGGACTTCGCCCCCACGCAGCGCATCTCCACCTACATCACCACTGTGCTGGCCGGACCCTACTACAAAGCGGCCGACGCCTGGTCCGGAACGATGGATGACGGCTCAGTCCTGGAGATCCCGCTCGGCGCCTACTGCCGTGCCTCGATGGCCCGGTACTTCGATCCGCAGAACATCTTCGACATCACCAAACGGGGGCTGGACTACTTCCACGGACTGTTTGCGTACCCGTACCCCTTCGGCAAGTACGATTCCGCCTTTGTCCCTGAGTACAACCTCGGTGCGATGGAGAATCCCGGTCTGGTCACCTTTACCGAGGCCTACGTGTTCCGGTCCAAGGCCACCGAGGCACAGTACGAAGCCCGGGCCAATACCATCCTGCACGAAATGGCGCATATGTGGTTCGGCGACCTGGTCACCATGGCATGGTGGGATGACCTGTGGCTGAAGGAATCCTTTGCCGACTACATGGGCGCCCTGGCCGTGGACAACGCCACGGACTTCACCAACTCCTGGGTCTCCTTCGCGAACCGCCGCAAGGCCTGGGCGTATGTCCAGGACCAGCTCCCCACCACGCATCCGATCGTCGCTGACATCACCGATCTGGAAGCTGCCAAGCAGAACTTCGACGGCATCACCTATGCCAAGGGCGCCTCGGTGCTCAAACAATTGGTCGCCTATGTGGGCTTCGATGCCTTTATTGAAGCGGCGCGCGGGTACTTCCGCGACCATGCCTACGGCAACACCACCCTCGCGGACCTCCTCAACGCCCTGACTTCGGCGTCGGGGCGGGACATGGGTGTGTGGTCCCGGCTGTGGCTGGAGACCGCCGGCGTCCCCACCCTGACCCCGCTGGTCGAAACGGACGACGACGGCGTCTTCACCTCGGTCACGGTTGTCCAGGACGCCCCGGACCCGGTCAGCGGAGCGCAGGTGCCGCGTCCGCACCGGCTGCGGATCGGGCTGTACAACCCCGACAGCTCCGGAGCGCTCGTGCGGACCGGAAGCGTGGAGGTCGACGTCGCCGGGCCCCGCACCCCGATCCCCGAGCTGACGGGAATGCAGCGCCCCGCACTGCTGCTCCTGAACGACGAGGACCTGACCTACGCCAAGATCCGCTTCGACAACGATTCCCTGCAGACCCTGCTCCACCACGTGGGCCGGATTCCCGACCCGCTGGCCCGGGCAGTGTGCTTCTCCGCGCTGTGGAACCTCGTCCGCGACGGCGCCCTCAGCGCGCAGGACTACATCCGGCTCATTGTGCATGCCGCCCCCTGCGAAACCGGCGCCGGCGTGCTGCAGCTTCTGCTCGACAACGCCCGCTTCGCCGTGGAACGCTTTGCCCCGGCTGAACGCCGCGGCGCCCTGCGCGAGGCCCTGTACTCGCTGGTGGTCGAGCAGCTGTACGCTGCCGAGCCCGGAAGTGACCGGCAGCTGATTTGGGCGCGCAGCGCCGCAGCCCTGGGCCGCCGCAGCACGTCCCAGACCCCGCTGCTGCGCGGCCTGCTGGACGGGACCGCGGAGGTTCCCGGGCTCGCTGTCGACTCGGACCTGCGCTGGCTGCTCTGGCAGGCACTGGCAGCTACGTCAAACGCCTCACGGGCGGAACTGGAAGCAGAGCTGGAGCTGGACCCCACCGCATCCGGGCGCGTGGGTTTCACCACCGCAGCAGCAGCCTTCCCGGATCCGGCCGTCAAGGCGGCGGCCTGGCAGGATGCCGTCCATTCGGATGAGCTGTCCAACCAGCTCCTGTCAGCAACCATCGAGGGGTTCTCGATCGGCAGCCACGAGCTGCTGTCCGTGTTCTCCGCCGACTACTTCGCGTCCCTGACCCTGGTGTGGAGGTCGCGCAGCATAGAGCTGGCCAGCCGCGTTGTTGCGGGCCTGTTCCCCGGCGCCCAGGACCTGCCCGAGCACATGGTGCCGGCGGACCATCCCGTGCTGGTTGCCAGCATGGACTGGCTGGAGGCGAACCCGGAGGCTCCGGCAGCCCTGCGCAGGATTATCCTCGAGCAGCAGGACCAGCTGCTGCGGGCACTGCGGGCCCAGGCAGCCGGCAGGTAACCGCAGCCGGAGCGGGTGTCCGTGCCGCGGTTACCCGGGAGCAGGTCCCCGGGAGCAGGGTCCGGGAGCGGGGCCGGGGCTAGGGCCAGTGGTCCCGCTTGGCCACTGTCAGCAGCACGGCGGAGTCCTCCAGGGCCTCCAGGGAGTGCCTGGCCTGGGGCACAATAAGCAGATCTCCCGCCGAGCCCTCCCAGGAGTCGCCCTCCGAGAGCAGCGCAACCCGGCCCTTCAGCACGAAGACAGTCGCCTCGCCGGGATTCTCGTGCTCGTCCAGGATGAAGCCGGCATTCAACGCGATCAGGGTCTGCCGGAGCACGTGCTCGTGGCCCCCGTAAACGGTTTGGGCACTGCGGCCGCTGGAAGCGCCGCCGGCAATTTGCATCTGGGTCCGCACCAGGGCGGTCAGGGACTTTTTTTCCATGCTGGGCAGTCTACTAGGACGACGGAAGCGGCAGCGGCAGCAACACCGCCGCCGCTGCCGCCGCCGCCGTCGTCGTACCCGCAGGTGCTACGGAACGCGGTTGAGCCATTCCGCGGTGCCGAATTTCTCCGCCACCTTGGCTCCGGCGCGGGCCAGCTCCTCGTCGCTGATCCCTGCCGGAACAGCACCGTACCGCGCACTGAAGGTGTCCATCATCGTGGAAATGATCTCTTCGCGGGTCAGGCCGGTCTGGCGGCGCAGCGGATCCACGCGCTTCTTGGCACTCGTGGTGCCCTTGTCGGACAGCTTTTCCTTGCCGATCCGCAGGACCTCCAGCATCTTGTCCGCATCAATGTTGTAGGACATGGTGACGTGGTGCAGCATGCCGCCGTTGCTGAAGCGTTTCTGGGCGGCACCGCCGATCTTCCCCTGGTCCGTGGCGATGTCGTTCAGCGGCTGGTACCAGGCCTTGATGCCCAGCTTCTCCAGCGACTCCATCACCCAGGCGTCAAGAAACGGGTAGGACTCGGCAAAACTGAGTCCGTCCACCAGGGACTGCGGGACGTAAATGGAGTACGTAATGGCGTTGCCGTGCTCCATGAACATGGCACCGCCGCCGCTGATGCGCCGTACCACCGTCACCCCGTGCTTCTGCGCCCCCTGTGCATCTACCTCGTTGCGCAGCGACTGGAAGCTGCCAATGACCACGGAGGGGGTTTCCCATTCCCAGAAACGCAGGGTGGGGTTTCTCCGGCCCGCCCCGACCTCTTCCGCGAGGACTTCGTCCATTGCCACGTGCATGGGCGTGGAGAGCGGCGTGGGACCAATGATTTCCCACTGGTGGTCGTTCCATCCCGTGGCCTTTGCCAGCGCGCGGCGCACGGCCGTGGCGATGGCCTCCGGCGAGAAGCCGAACAGTACGGCGTCGGCGGGCAGGTTCTGCCGCACTGCGGCCGCGATGTCCGCCCCTGCCGCATCTTCCGGCAGCCCTTCCAGCGCCTGGTTGATGTTCAGCAGGGCGTCGTCGGGTTCGAGGAAGAAGTCGCCGCTCAGGGAAACGTTGGCCAGCTTCCCGTCCCGGACGTCCAGGTCCACCACCACCAGCTTCCCGCCGGCCACCTTGAACTCGCCGTGGCGGCGGCCGTTGTCCTGTTCAGTGCTGCTGCTCATTCGGTTTCCTTTTCCGCAAGTAAAAAGGCCCGCCCGGATGTCCGGGCGGGCCTTCCTAGTCTAGAAGCTCTGCTGTTCTTTGCGAACGAATTACTTCTTGGCGCCGAAGCCCTTGAAGCGTGCGTTGAAGCGCTCGACACGGCCGGCGGAGTCCATGATGCGCTGCTTGCCCGTGTAGAACGGGTGCGATGCGGAGGAGATTTCCACCTCGATGAGGGGGTAGGT
Source organism: Arthrobacter sp. Z1-15 (assembly GCF_054792395.1). Taxonomy (NCBI): domain Bacteria; kingdom Bacillati; phylum Actinomycetota; class Actinomycetes; order Micrococcales; family Micrococcaceae; genus Arthrobacter; species Arthrobacter sp. Z1-15. Next base: position 2,104,191 of record NZ_CP096454.1, read on the forward strand.
GTTGCCGTCTTCCCACTCGATCGTCTTGGACGACGTAGCCGTGGAGTTGGTCAGGAACGCGGTGTCGGACGCGAGATCGCGGAAGACAACCGGGCCGTATTTGGGGTGGGTATCAGACTTCAATGTATTACCTTCTTTTGGTGCCTGGATTTTGCCAGGCACTGGTGGTTGAAAGCTTGGAATGTCCCCGTGGTTCGCGGTTGAGCACTTTCCTCGGGGATCAGCAATTCAGCATACCGCATTCCGGGGTGCGGGTTAAAGCCGGGGAGCTGCCCTAGGGCCGGGGTCCCCATCCGCTGTTGACTGCGGTGATGCTGGAGGTGATCCCCCGGGCGCGTCCGGTGAGCTCAAGCCGGATAGGGCGGTAGTAGTCGTCCAGCCACAGGGTCACCCCGGTGGGCATCATGTCATCGGTATCGGCGCCGTCGGGCCTGATGCCGCTGATTTTGGTCCGGACGGCGCCGTTGAGGACGGCGGCGTAGTCGACCTCCAGGGCAGCCGACCCTCCGAGCAGCGCTGCCACCCGTTCCGGGTTCACGGTCAGCTCTGCGGCCGAGGCCAGCACAGCCGCATAGGCCTGTTCCGGGGTGCCGTCGGGAAGGGCGGTGATCCGTCCTCCCCCGGTGTCAACGCTGCCTCCGCCGGCGCCCGCGGTGATCAGTAGGTTCAGGTCCTCATTGGCCAGTGTCAGGGAGAACTCCGGCCCGGTGGTGAACTCCACCGTGTGCGTGCCCTGCGGCAGCCAGCTGGATGCTGTCTCCAGGGTCTGGGTCGCTCCGCCGCCCGCCGTCATGGCAGCCCGGACGCAAACTGCCGCGTCGTCGGCCGGAAGGGGTGCAGGATCCCGCCGCAGCAGGAACTGGCAGGCGTCCTGCACCGGCTGCGGCATGCCCGCCTGGCTGCCGCTGACGCCTACCTTCATCGGTTCCGGGGCAGGTGCGGGTTCAGTGGTTGGCACCGCCGGGACTGTGGGTGCCGGCGGAGCAGGCCGCGGCGCCGGCGCTGCCGGGGCGGAGGCGGGTCCGGGGGCGGTTTGGCGTGCGCTGACCTGCTCGGCTGTCGGACCGCATGCCGCCAGCGGCAGTATCAGTGCTGCGGCCAGCATCGCCGCCGGGACGAGCGGGAGCCGCCGGCCACCGGTTGAAGAGCCGGCGGCACGATATCTCCCGAGCGGTGAAATCCGGCAGTGGCGTGTACGCATGGCGACCCCAGAACGAAATGCGAAGGATTATCAGTGACGCCGCAAGTGTTGCACTAAAGCCGCCCGAGGGTAAGGGAAACGGAACTATTCGCTGCTGTGCGGCCGCGGCCGGCATTCCCAAAAGGCCACGGCACTTGCCGCAGCCACGTTCAGCGAGTCGACTCCGGCGCTCATGGGGATCCGGACGGAGACGTCGACGGCGGCAAGGGTGCCGGCCGCCAAGCCGTCACCTTCGGTTCCCAGCACCAGGGCCAGACGCTCGTCCCGGCGGCCGCTGAGCTCGTCCAGCGTAAGCGAGTCCTCAGCCAAAGCCAGCGCGGCGGTGACAAATCCGGCACTCCGCAGGGCTCCAAGCTGCCCCGGCCAATCAGTCAGGCGCACCCAGGGCACCTGGAAGACGGCTCCCATGCTGACCCGGATCGCCCTGCGGTACAGGGGGTCGGCGCAGCGGGGACTGACCAGGACGGCGTCGACCTGCAACGCTGCAGCGGAGCGGAAGATGGCGCCGATGTTGGTGTGGTCAACGATGTCTTCGAGCACGGCCACCCGCCGCGCCGAGGCGAGCAGCGGCGCCAGTTCCAGCGGTGCCGGCCGCTCCATCGCGGCCAGGGCTCCGCGGTGCAGGTGGAATCCGGTGATCTCTTCCAGCAGATCCGCCGTTCCCACGTAGGCGGGTACGTCGGGATACCTCTCCAGCAGGTCCTGGAGGTCGGGAAGCCACTTCTCGGCCAGGAAAAAGGACCGCGGCCGGTGTCCTGCGTCCAGGGCCCGGCGCAGGACCTTGGAGGACTCGGCGATGTACAGGCCTTCGGCAGGTTCCCGGCGGCGGCGAAGCGCTGTGTCGGTCAGGTTGGTGTAGTCGGCGACGCGCGGGTCCGCCGCGGTGCTCAGGTGGTAAACGGTCACTTAGAACACCATATTCCACAGGGCCAGCAGGCCCAGCAGCACGATCACTGCGCGAAGGACCGCCGGAGAGAGCCTGCGGCCGAGGGCGGCCCCGGCAAAACCGCCGATCAGCGAGCCCACCGCGATGAGCGCCACCACGGGCCACACAATCCGGTCGTAGGCGAAAATCAGGTAGGACACGGCGGCAACGATGTTTACGCCCAGCACCAGGATGTTCTTCATCGCATTGGCGTGCTGGATGGTGCCGTGAAGGAAGATGCCGAGGATCCCCACCAGCAGGATTCCCTGCGCCGCCACGAAGTAGCCCCCGTAGACGCCGGCCAGGTAGATCAGGATGACCAGGATCACGCTCTGGCGCCGCGGTGCTTTTACCGGAGCCGCGGGAAGACCCGGACCGCCCGCCGCCGGCGCCGGTGCTGATGCTTCGGCCCGACGGCGGACCCAGGCCTGCAGCGCGGGCTGGAAGACAACAAAGAGCAGCGCCGCCACAATCAGGTACGGGGCCACCGTGCCGAAGACGGACTCCGGCAGGTGCAGCAGCAGCGCCGCACCGGTGATGCCGCCCAGAATTGAAGCTGGCAGCAGTTTCAGCAGCGTGGACTTCAGCCCCGCCAGCTCTCTGCGGTAGCCCCAGGATCCGGCCAGGTTACCGGCGATCAGGCCCATGGCGTTGGAAATGGTGGCGGCCACCGGGGCATACCCCAGTGCCACGAGAACCGGGAAGGTTACCAGCGTGCCGGAGCCGACGACGGCGTTGATGGTTCCCGCCCACAGTCCGGCGACCAACACCAGGGCGTCATGAAAAAGGTCCACCGGGCCGCTGGGTCAGGCAGGAATCAGCGGCGCGCGGTGGCGGACCAGCGTCCGCCGTCGTGCTGCACGTCCAGCGGCAGATCGAAAGCGGCGCTGAGGTTCTCCTCGGTGAAAACACCTTCGATAGGTCCGGAAGCCACCACTCCGCCGTCGCGCAGCAGCAGGGCATGCGTGAAGCCCGGAGGAACTTCCTCCAGGTGGTGGGTCACCAGGACCATCGCGGGAGCTTCCTCGTCGCGGGCCAGGTCTGCGAGGCGGGCCACCAGGTCCTCGCGGCCGGCCAGGTCCAGGCCTGCCGCCGGCTCGTCCAGCAGCAGCAGTTCCGGATCCGTCATCAGCGCACGGGCAATCTGCACCCGCTTGCGTTCGCCCTCGCTGAGGGAGGCAAAACTGCGGTTCATGAAGGTGGACATGCCCCAGTCGTGGAGCAGGTGGAAGGCGCGGCGCTCATCGAGCTTCTCGTACTTTTCCCGCCAGCGGCCCGTCATCCCGTAGGACGCGGTGAGGACCACGTTGAGCACGGTTTCGTGCTCCGGAATCTGGTTGGCGAGGGCGGCGGAGGCCAGGCCGATCCGCGGGCGCAGTTCAAAAACATCAACGGTTCCGAGGACTTCCTCCAGGATTCCGGCCACGCCGCGCGTAGGGTGCATGCGTCCGCCGGCGATCTGCAGCAGAGTGGTCTTGCCGGCGCCGTTGGGTCCCATGATGACCCAGCGCTCCCCCTCCTTGACCTGCCAGTCAACGGCATCCAACAGGGTCTTGCCGCCGCGAACGACACTTACGGCAGCAAATTCAAGAACATCACTCATAGCACTAGACATTAGGCTAAAGAAAGGGCCGATGGCTAAACGCGGTGCCGCGGCCCTTCCGGACCCCTACCTGTCCGGACCGCCGCCGGTGCACGTACCGGCACCCCAGCAGTTCCAGCTCGTCCAGCAGTTTCAGCAGTTCCAACCCGCCTTGAGAAACGGATAGCGATGCCCGCCCAGAACACCCCGGAACCCAGTACCCCGTCAGAGCCCGCCGGCGCCGTTCCGGAATACGGCGTGGTGAGCTACGGCCGCGAGCTGCCCGACGCCTACCTTTCGACCATCCAGCAGGCGGTGGGCACGGTGGGCGGACGAATCCTGGAACTGGAGAACGCCACCGGTGACGGGTACGCAGTGACCAAACTGGCGGTGGGATACGACGGCGATATTCAGACCCTGCGGATGGCGGTCACCGCGGCCGCAGCGGCGCTGGGGGATGCAGCGGGCGGTGCGCAGACCGCCGTCGTTCCCCCGTCCCTGCTCGAGCCGGGCCGGAAGCTGCTGGTCATGGATGTGGATTCGACCCTGATCAAGCAGGAGGTCATTGAGCTGCTCGCGGCCCACGCGGGGCGGGAAGCCGAGGTGGCAGCGGTAACCGAGGCAGCAATGCGCGGCGAACTCGACTTCACCCAGAGCCTGCATCAGCGCGTCAAGGCGCTGGCGGGGCTGCCGGAAACCGTGATTGGCGAAGTCGGTGCCCGTATCGAGATGTCCGACGGAGCGGAGGCGCTGGTGAAGGAGTTTCTGAGCGCGGGCCATGCGGTGGCGGTTGTCTCCGGCGGCTTCAGCCAGGTCCTCGATCCGCTGGCCGCTCGGCTGCAGCTGACCCATGCCAGGGCCAACCTGCTGGGCATCGACGGCGGGGTGCTGACCGGCACCGTGGAAGGTCCGGTGGTGGACCGCGCGGCGAAGGCACGGGCGCTGCGCGAGTGGGCGGCGGGCCTGGGCATTGAGGAACGGCACACCCTTGCCGTGGGCGACGGCGCCAATGATCTGGACATGCTGGCGGCGGCCGCCCTGGGCGTGGCGTTCAACGCCAAACCGGCAGTGCAGGCCGCCGCTGATGCTGTGCTGAACCTGCCCGCTCTGGACGTGGTGCAGCACTTCGTCCAGCTCTAGGCCGGTTCACCGTTCGGTGCTAGCGGGCAACTCCGAGGTAGTCCGAGCCGCCCACGTATTCGGTGTGGCCGGACGGGACGTCGGCGGTGGCCATGCGGGCCACCTCGGCGCCGAACTCCTGTACGGAGTAGAGCCGCCCCGCTTCAACGCGCCGCGCCTCGATCGCGCCGGGGTTCGCCCGGTCCAGCAGAGTGGCCGTAACGGTGCCTTCGATCATGTCTCCGGAGACCACCACCAGCGTGATGCCCTTCTCCTCGAGCTGCGGCAGCATGTCCCGCAGTGCGTCCTCGCCGGCCCGCTTGCTGCGCGCCACCGGCTCGTATTCGGGCATGGTGGGCACCGTGTTGATGAAGTGTGCCTGATGGCTGGTGACAAACACCACGCGTGAACCGGCAGGCATCACCTCGAGGGCGGCGGCAAGCATGTTGACCTGCGCGTCACGGTTGAGCTTCAGTGCGTAGTCCTCCTCGACGCCGGTCTCCATACCGCCGGAGGCATTCAGCACCAGGATGTCCAGACCGCCGAAATTCTCCGTGGCAGCAGCCACCAGTGCCGCCGGCCCTTCGGCGGAGGTCAGGTCCGCGCCCACGGCAACGGCACGGCCGCCGTCGTTTTCGATGCCGGTGACCACCTTGTTGGCCCGCGGGGCCTTCTGCCGGTAGTTGACCACCACGCCGGCGCCCTCGGCGGCCAGGTATTTGGCCACCTCGGCTCCGATGCCGCGTGAGGATCCGGTGACAATGGCGGCTTTGCCGTCCAGCAGGCCCATGAGTGCTCCTTCGTGAAGTTCTTGTCGGAAGTGTCCAACGTTTGACGCAACTCATCCCATCCTGCCAGCCCCCGGGGCTCCGCACAGTGGTGGAAACCTCCAAGGATTCCCCGGGGGACGTTGGCTTCAGGGGGGTTCGGGGCTAGTGCCCCATGCCCAGTCCGCCGTCCACGGGGATGACCGCTCCGGAGATGTATGCAGCTTCGGGGCCGGCGATCCAGCGCACGACGTTGGCCACCTCCTCCGGCTCGGCGAACCGCTTGGCGGGGATGGACGCGAGATAGCTCTGCTGCGTTTCCTCCGGCAGGGAAAGGGTCATGTCCGTGTTGATGAACCCCGGCGCGACAACATTGGCGGTGATGTTCCGCGAGCCCAGTTCCCGGGTCAGGGACCGGGCAATGCCAATCAGGCCCGCCTTGGACGCTGCGTAGTTGATCTGGCCCGGAGAGCCGTACAGGCCCACCACGGACGAGATCAGGACAACGCGCCCCCGGCGCAGCTTGATCATGCCCTTGGACGCGCGCTTGATGACGCGGAAGGCACCGGTGAGGTTGGTGTCCACCACATCGGTGAAGTCGTCTTCGCTCATCCGCAGCAGCAGGGTGTCGCGGGTAATGCCGGCGTTGGCCACCAGAACCTCCACGGGTCCGTGGGCTGCCTCCACCTCGGTGAATGCGGCGTCAACCGATGCCATGTCGGTCACGTCGGCCTTGACCCCGAGGACGCCCTCGGGCACATCCCCGCTGCGGTAGGTAATTGCTACCTGGTCGCCGTTGGCAAGGAAGGCACGGGCGATGGCCAGGCCGATGCCGCGGTTGCCGCCGGTAACCAGGACACTGCGGCCGGTGGACGGAGCGGTGGTGTTGTTCTGCACAGATTTCCTTTGCTGGAAGTGGGGTGGTTGAACTTGATCCTAGCCAAGGCCGGATCAAACTTCTCCATCACGGGATCCAGTGAGAGAATGGGGAAATCTGTTTGGGAGAGTGATGAACAAGGAATCCAGCCGCGGCGCTCCAATCCCCAGGATTACCGACGCCCGCACGGCGCACACCGATGAGATGCGCGCACGCATGATCAAGTACTCGGTGTCCATGGGCATCCGCATCGTCTGCCTGGGACTCCTGTTTGTGGTCCACGGGTGGATGCTCTGGGTCGTCATTGCCGGCGCCGTCGTGCTCCCCTACTTCGCAGTGATTATTGCCAACGCCGGTTCCGATACCCGCAACATGACGGCCTCGGAATCCATGATCGACACGCTTCCGGCGCCGGTCCTGGAGGCACCCCGGCCGCAGGAACACCGCGAATCGCCGGAGACCACGCTGCTGCACGGGGAGATCATTGAGGATGAACCCGCTGCCGGTGACCGGCCGGCACCCGACTATCCCTCCGACAGCCACCACCAAGATAAGGCACCACCCACAGCATGAACCTTCTCGATCAGCTGGCCCGGACCACCGGCGCCGGCCTGCCCCTCCCCGGAACCGGGCCGTCAGGCCCGGATTCCGGAGCCCCCGCCGTGTGCTCCCGGAAGGGATGCCGGCAGCCCGCTGCCTGGCGGCTGCTGTGGAACAACCCGCGGATCCACACCCCGGAACGCCGCAAGACGTGGCTGGCATGCGGTGACCACCGCGGCTGGCTGGAAGAGTACCTGCAGACACGGGATCTCTGGAAGGAGACGCTTCCGCTGGACGGAGCGCCCGCCTCCCCGGACGCCGCAGGGAGCGCGTAATGTACCGCTTCCTTTTGTCCAGCCGCTGGCTGGGCTGGTTCGCCCTGGTCTGCGTTCTTTCGGCTGCCTGCACCGCTTTGGGGATGTGGCAGATGGACCGGCGGGATGCCATCCGCGAAGACATCGGCAATGTGGTCAACAACTACGACGCCGACCCGGTCCCGTTCGAAGACGCCGCAGATTTGTTCGAGAGCTACGACCCGGCCCGGGAATGGCTGCCGGTGGAGATGACCGGCGTTTACGACACTGAGAACCAGCGCATTGTCCGCAACCGCCCGCTGAGCGGACGGGCCGGTTATGAAGTGGTGGTGCCGCTGAAGCTCTCCGACGGAACCGCCGTCGTCATTAACCGCGGATGGCTGCCCATCGGCAACGACGAGGCCGGGCGCCCGGACAACGTTCCTGCCGCGCCCGGCGGCGAGGTCACCGTCGTCGCGCGCATCAAACCCCCGGAGCCCACCCTGCAGCGGGGCGCACCGGAGGGCCAGCTGGCCTCCATCGATCTGGCGGCGTACCAGGACGACGTCGGCTACAAACTGGAACAGGGCGCCTACGGGCTGATGGCCAGCGAAAACCCCCAGCCTGATGTGGTCCCGGAGGCCGCACCCAAACCGTCGGTGGATGAGGGCCCGCACCTTTCCTACGCCATGCAGTGGTTTGCCTTTGGCGTCATGCTGTTTATCGGACTCGGCTATGCGGCGTGGCAGGAAGCGCAGACCCGGCGCTTCGCAGCCGAAGACGGGTACGACGACGATGAGTACGAAGATGACGACGACGAAACGTACGCAGCGCATCCGGCTCCGTCGTCACGGCGGCGCCCGCGAAAGAAGCGCGGGAGTACCCAGGAGGACGAAGAAGACGCACTGCTGGACGCCCAGGGTTTCTAGCCCGGTTCTGTTGCCCGGGCGGCAAGGACGTGGCCTTCCGCCCGGCGGCAGGGAACGAACCTACTGGTAGGAGATGAACCAGGGTTTGGGGCTGACCTGGGTAAACGTCTGCTCGGGTGTCAGCATGGGGGTGTCCTCATCATGGAAGTTCTTCCATCCCGGCCAGATTTCCGGCTGCAGTCCGGCTCGCATGACGTTCCAGGTGTCCAGTTTCTCGCCCGGAGTTCCGTGGCCGTCGGCGTGCAGGCTCACGGCCAGTTCCGGATGGCTGACGTCCAGCTGGTCCCGGTTGCGGATCATGGACAGGTTGAACTGGTGGAGCATGAACACCTTCTGCGGAAGGACGTGCTCGCGGGTCAGGGCTGCCAGCCAGGCCGAGACCTCGTTCACCTCGGCCGCGTCCACTGAACCAATCTGCTCCAGGTGCCGCTGTCCGGGCTCAATGCGCCATTCCGAGTCCAGGGCCAGCCCGACATTCGGGAGCCTCAGCAGCTCCTCGTAGCGGACCGCCTGGTCCAGGAAGGTACTCAGGCCCGGCTGCAGGTCCAGCACCACGTAAACGCCGGCCTCCTGAGCAGCCTCCACCCACGGCCGCAGCTCCTCCACAGGCGTTTCGGCGGAGAAGTTGCCGTCCTCGCCTGCTTCCGAACTGGCCACGGTGGTAATGATCTCCAGGGCCGGGATCACCGGTTCTTCGCTGTAGGGCTGGTACTGCGCCGCGGTTTCCCGGGCCAGGCGGATGGACTCCTCCAGCCCCTGCTCCCCCAGCACTCCCAGGCTTCCGCCGCTCGGATGTCCGTAGAGGGCCACCATCCGCCGGCCGGGAAATACCGTTTGCCCGCCGCCGGGCAGCTCGGCGCCGTCCAGCGCTACGGCGGTTTGGGCACGGAAGTTCTCCGTCCCGCCAAAGGCGGCGCCGACGGCGTAAATTCCGTCGTCACGGTGGCCGCGCAGGAATTCAATCGTTTCCGCGTCTGCTCGGGGATCAGCGGTTTCGACCAGGTGCACTTCGGCCCCGGCCGCCCGGGAGGTGGCAACGGCTGCAGCCGACGCCGGATCCGCGGTGGTCAGGACAACCGCATCGACCGGGGTCGGGGAAGCGTCGAAGTCGGGCAGCTCGCCGGTATTTTCGGACGGAGACGCGCTGCCTGACGGAGACGCACTGCCGGACGGTGCAGGACTGCCGGACGGAGCAGCCGCGGGAGCCTCCAGGCCGGGAACGGACAGCCGCTCCCCGCGCTCCATGGCGGCTATTGCGGCCACCAGCCCGTCGACAGCGGCGGCTTCCGCGTCAAGGCCGAGAGCGGACGCGAAGCCTGAGGCGTCTGCGGGACCCGGAACCTGCGTCCGATTGCCCACCGCCTGCTGCCATCCTCCCGCCGGTGCGGCGCCGAACAGGACTACGGATTCGGAGCCCAGACGGTCAAGCTCGGCCGCCACCGGTTCTTCACTGCCGGGCTCCGCCACCAAGAGCGGTATGCCCAGTCCGGCAGCAGCCGCGGCAGCCCGCCCGGTGAGCGCCGTGACGGCAGGGTCCTGGGCAGAAGGAACACCCAGCACCACCGCAGAGGGGCTGGATTCGAAGAACGCAGCACTGGCGGCAAGGGAAGCCTGCTCCGCTCCCCCGTCAAAAACCGTTCTCGATGCGGGGGTATCCGCAGCCAGGCTCACGGCCGGAATGTCCGGTGACTCCGTTCCCCCGGTGCCCGCCGGCGGCCCTGTGCACCCGCCGAGCACCAGGCCCAGTGACAGGACGCCGACGGTCAGGCTGCGGCGAAAAGGAGTGGAAGATAAGGGAGAAATAGCGGTGCCGTCCTTGGTGCCGGAAACTGAACCTCAATCAGGCTCAAAACCTTTAGCCTACCGAGACTCCCGGAGGCGTTCAAAAGCGGGTGCGCCTGGCAGCGGGCAGGTTCAGCCTTCCGCGGACCCGGTCTCCGGGCCGCGCACCGTGCGCGGCATGCCGAAGATGGTGCGCACACCCGGTGAAAAGAGGACCGACTCGGGCGGGCCGCTGACCGGAAACCCGGCGGAAGGCAGCAGCTCGTCGTCGAAGGACGTAAGGCGTGCGGGATGCAGCGGCCAGGGGCGGTGAGAGTTGGGCACGAAGAGGGTCCGGCCGGCAATTCCGGCATGGGCGCCGAAGCGGGCGGTCAGCTCCAGGGACAGCGGGTCCGCAGCCTGGCGGCCAAAGTCCGGCTGCACCTCAAAAGTTGACTGTCCCTGACCGCGGAAGCGCTTGACGTCGTAGCCGAAGGTGTCCCCCCGGCGCCGCGGCCGGCAGCGTGAGAACACGTAGGGGATGCCGGCCGTTCGGGCCGCCATGACGGCCGGGAGGCGTGACGCGTCAAGGGAGACGAAGAGCACGCCCCGTGAACCGTCCGCTCCCCGTGTGTAGAGGCGCACGTTGACCTCGGTAAAGTCGCCTATCCACGGAACTGGAACTGCACCGCCAAGCCTGGTTCCATGCAGCCGGAATCCGATCAGCCCCACCCAGGTGGAGCCGAGGAAGACATCCGGTTCAACCAGCGGCGGCAGGTACCGCTGCGCCGTCGACACCGGGATCCGCCAGTGCAGAAACACTGCATCCGACCACGACTGCGCCACGAGGACAGGAGGTGAGACGGGCGGGCCGGCAGGCCACGGATCGGCATGGTCCCGAACCTGCGGCACGGTCACGGCCGGACGTCCGTCGAGCCGGCCGGCGTGAGGAGCAGCCCGCTGCGGGGAATCGACGGCAGCTTGGACAGGGATATCGTCAGATCCTGGGCCGGTATTTTCCAGGAGGAGCGCGCCAGCAGCAGGACGGCGGATTTAACCAGTTCGAGGGTTATCCCCTCCCCCGGGCACCGGTGTCCGTTTGCTGCTTGACCTCCCCCCTGCGGAATCAGTGTGTTGGGATCCCCGTTCCACGTCCGGAAACGTTCGGGCTGGAACGCTTCAGGGTCCGGCCAGAGTGCGGCGTCGTGATTGGTGCCGTAGATGTCCAGCAGGACCCAGTTCCCGGGGGTGAAGGTGTGGTTGTTCCAGGTGAATTCCTTTCGGACCACGCCGCCGACCGCCGGAAAAAAGGGATAGTAGCGGCGCACCTCCTGCGCGAAGGGTCCAAGGTCCGTGGAAGCGGCTGCGTCAGCGGCCGCAAAGCGGGCACGCCACTCAGGGTGTTCCACGAGTGCCGTGCCGGCGAAGGCAATAAAACGGTCCACCGCCACCACGGGGCGGATCACGTTGAGGAGTTCCACGGCGGCGACATCCTCGGGCAACAGCTCTCCGTTGGCTTCGCGGTGCCCGGCGATGACTGCGGCGGGCGCACCTGACGGCACGCCGGCTGCTCCGCTCCGGATCCGTGAAATAACCTTCCCGGCCCACCGCTCCGTCCGACGGCGCCGCAGCTGTGCCCACCAGTTGGCCGGTCCAAAAGACCCGGCCTGGTCGACCATCAGCCCAAATTCCGCAGCCCTTGCCTCGACCTCCGCTTCCTGCAGCGGAAGGCCGACCGCCCATTCGCAGGCTGCCGCCGTGAGGATGATGCGGACTTCGCGGTGCAGGACCACGGTCCGTCCCTGCCAGCCGGCTGACCGCTGACGCCAGTACTTCTCAAAAAGGCGTACGAGCTCAGCAACGGAGGCCTCGTTCATGATGTCCAGGAACATTGCCTTGCGGTGCCGGTGCCCGGCGCCGTCGAGGGTCTGCACACTTCCCCGGTCCTGCAGCAGGTGCACCACAGTGGGCGGCAGCGCACCCCTGCGGGTGAACCTGTCCCCTTCGTAGAAAACCCTGGCCGCATCCGCTCCCCGCATACACACAACGGGGCGGCCCGCGATCCGGGTGCGGAACAAATCGGCACCGAGCCTGTCGCAGCGCGAGGAGATAAACGTGTATCCCTCGCGGAGAAAGGCCGGCGCGCTGTCCGGAGCCCGCAGCCGAGGTGTCGCCTGCGGTGCCGGAGGTGAGGTCGGTTTTGGTTTCATTGACGTCCTTACTGTTGGTCGGGCACCAATCAGGGGATGGTTGTCAGTCTGCTTAGTATCGATGATACCAACCTGCCGGACGCGGCCGAATCAGCCCGCACCGGAACACCGGAACGCCGGGAACCCTCTCCCCGGCCGCTAGCCGGTCACGCGGCGCACGTACTCCGCCATGCCGGGCACAGTGAAGGCCACCTGGCCCAGGGACGGCGCGTAGATGATGCCCTTGCGGATCAGGGATCCGCGCGTCATTGTCATGGAGGTCATCTTCTTGCCGGCGCGGGCGGCCAGCGTGGCCGTGCCGGACCCGGCGGCACCGTCCATGGCCATGAGCCGCAGGAATTCCCGCTCGGCCTTGGTGGCCCGGCGCCAGCGCATGGGAAAGAAGCCCTGGTCCAGCTGTGCGCGGCCTATTTCCACGGCCACTCGCGCGTCCTCCGCAGTAATCCGTTTGCGGGGAGCGGATTCCCACGCCGCCGATGCGTATTCCTGCAGGAAGTACGGGTATCCCCCGGCCGCATTCAGCAGCAGGTCCAGAGCCTCCGGAACATAACTGACCCCCTGCTCCCGCGCCGGAGCAGTCAGGGCCGTACCCGCATCCTCGCGGTCCAGCGCTCCCACGCTCCGGTAGGTAAAAAGGCCTTCGGCATACCGCTGCGACTGGTTGAGGACCGCCGGGAGGTTCGGCAGTCCGGCCGCCACCAGATAGAAAGGCCAGTCCCGCTGTCCTGCCTGATGCTGGGCGCCCAGAAGCGCCGAAAGCAGCGCCGGGTCAAGATTCTGCATCTCGTCCACCACTATCACGAGGGCGGAATTCCGTCCGCCGAGGGCAACGGCGGTGTCCTCCACCGTTTCCTCCAGGTCGACGGCGAAGGCACCCGAATCTCCGCGTCCCGCCCGCGAACCGACCCCCACGTCGATGCCGCCGACCTGCAGTCCGTCGGCAAACGAGGAAATGGTCCCCAGCGCGGCCGTGAGCGCAGCAGTACCGCCGCGGGACGCCGCCTTGCGCCCTGCCTGCAGCAGCCCGCGGGCCAGCTTTGCCCGGACAGCCCTGGGGCCGCCATCGGCGTCCCTGCCTTCCAGCGAGACAACCAGGAAACCGGCTTCCTCCGCCCGGCGGCGGAAGTCGTTGAGCAGCACTGTTTTACCCACTCCGTGCAGGCCGTGCAGCACGATCCCCCGGTCCGTGCGGCCGGCGGAGGCACGCGAAACCAGAAGGTCGAAATCATTCGTCAAAGCTGTTCGGCCGGCCAGTGCGAAAGGTGTACGGCCGGCGCCGGGTGAGTACGGGTTGGTGGCACTATGCATGCCACCCATCCTAGCGGTCATATCCGGAAAACTTTATATCGATGGATAAAAATGGATATGAATGAGGTAAACGAGGGGAGTGTGGTCCCGGCCGAACTCAGTTAGACGACGACAGCCGCTGAGATACTGCCGCGGACCGGCCTGCAGTGTCCACCGTCCGCTTGAACACCGTCCGCTTGAGCGCGGCGACAGCCTCAGCTGCCCTTCCCCCCATATCCGGCTGCCCGCCCCGGAAACGCGCAAACACTCCCCCGCCGGGCTGCGTCATGTCCGCGCACAAGCCCCCCGGATATGCCAACGGCGGCCGGAACGTGAGTCCGGCCGCCGTTGGACCCCGGGGAGGCCCGGGGTGTTGCTGGTGCGGGCGCTAGGCCAGCGTGACCAGGTCCAGATAGGAGTCGTTCCAGTGGTCCTCGTCGCCGTCGGGCAGCAGCACCACCCGCTCGGGATTCAACGCTGCCACTGCTCCCTCGTCGTGGCTGACCATGACCACTGCCCCGGAGTAGGTGCTCAGTGCACCCAGAATCTCCGCGCGTGAAGCCGGGTCCAGGTTGTTGGTGGGCTCATCGAGAAGCAGGACGTTGGCCGAGGAGGCCACGATGGTCGCCAGGGCCAGGCGGGTCTTCTCACCGCCGGAGAGCACACCGGCCTTCTTCTCGACGTCATCGCCGCTGAACATGAACGAACCCAGCACACTGCGGACCTCGGCGTCATCCATGTCCGGAGCCGAGGAGCGCATGTTTTCCAGCACCGTCCGCTCGGTGTCCAGGGTTTCGTGCTCCTGGGCGTAGTAACCCACCTTCAGGCCGAAACCCGGGATGATTTTGCCGGTGTCCGGCGTGTCCACGCCGGCCAGCATGCGCAGCAGCGTGGTCTTGCCGGCACCGTTCAGGCCCAGGATGACCACCTTGGAACCGCGGTCGATCGCCAGGTCCACGTCCGTGAAGATTTCCAGCGAGCCGTAGCTCTTGCTCAGGCCCTCGGCCATCATCGGAGTCTTGCCGCAGGGTGCCGGATCCGGGAAACGGAGGGCCGCAACGCGGTCGGTTGCACGGACGGCGTCCAGTCCTCCCATGAGCCGGTCCACGCGCTTAAGCATGCTCTGCGCAGCGGAGGCACCCGAGGCACGGGCCTTCATCTTGTTGGCCTGCGCCAGCAGGATGCCGGCCTTCTTCTCCGTGTTGGCACGCTCGCGCTTGCGGGCGCGCTCGTCGGTCTCGCGCTGGATCTTGTAGCGCTTCCAGTCCATGTTGTAGATGTCGATCGTGGCGCGGTTGGCGTCCAGGCTGAAGACCTTGTTCACGGTGGCCTCAAGCAGAGCAGTATCGTGGCTGATCACGATCAGGCCGCCGGTGTGGTTCTTCAGGAACTCGCGCAGCCAGGCGATGGAGTCGGCATCAAGGTGGTTGGTGGGCTCATCGAGGAGCATCGTCTCGGCATCCGAGTAGAGGATCCGGGCCAGTTCCACGCGGCGGCGCTGACCGCCGGAGAGGGTGCTCAGCGGCTGGTTCAGCAGGCGGTCCGGCAGGGCCAGGTTCGCACAGATGGTGGCAGCTTCAGATTCGGCGGCATAACCGCCGGCGGCGAGGAAGTCCGCCTCGAGGCGGTCATAGCGGTTCATGGCCTTGCGCGAGATTTTTTCGTCGTCGCTGGCCATCTCGTCCTGGCACTTTTTCAGCTGCGCCGTGACCACGTCCAGGCCGCGGGCGGAAAGAATCCGGTCCTTGCCCAGCTGCTCCATGTCCGGAGTGCGCGGATCCTGCGGCAGGTAGCCGATTTCCCCGACGCGCTTCACATGGCCGTTTGCGGGCAGCGCCTCGCCGGCCAGAACCTTGGTAAGGGTGGTTTTGCCCGCTCCGTTGCGGCCCACCAATCCAATTTTGTCGCCTTTGTCAACACGGAATGAAACCGCTTCCATGAGCAAACGTGCGCCGGCACGGAGCTCGAGATTAGATACGGCAATCACTCAGTGGACCTTTCGAGGGGGTTGGGGGTAGAGGCTGAACTGCGGAAGCAGCCTCTCAAGTCTACCGTCCATAGCGGATTTGTAGAAAAGCTCCAAAGGAATAAGCGCCGGTCCCGGCTAGTGTCGGGAGCAGAGCAGCCCCGCTCCCCCGCCCTGACAGGCAGGGACCGTGGCGCCACCCGCAGGGTGAGATGCCTCACCCTTGTAGAACTTCCATGAAATGAGGCCAGATGAGTACTCCTTCCGCTCCCCCGGCGGCCGCCGCCGGCCGCGCACCTCGGCAGCACAGCCGGTGGACTGCCCGGGATTTGTCGCTCATTGCGGTCTTCGCGGCCCTGACCGCGGCATTTTCCGTCCTCCCGGGCATACCCCTGGGACCCGGGGTGCCCATCACGCTGCAGACGCTCGCTGTCATGCTGACCGGGATTATCCTGGGTCCGGCGCGCGGGGCGGCTGCAGTGGGCCTGTTCCTGCTGGCTGGCCTGGCCGGCCTGCCGGTGTTCAGCGGGTTCCGCGGGGGCCTGGGCGTCCTGGCCGGACCGTCCGCCGGATATTTGCTGGCTTTCCTGCCCGCGGCGTTTGTTGTCGGGCTGCTGGCCCGCCTGGTCCTGCGGCGTACCCGCCGGGCCCGCTTCCCGCTCCTGTTTGCCGCCGCAATGGTCACGAGCTTCCTCGTCGTCCACCCGCTGGGCATCACCGGCCTGATGGTCAACGCAAAGCTTGGATTCCCGGCGGCATTGGCTGCCGATATGGCGTTCTGGCCCGGCGACGTCCTGAAGAACCTGCTGGCCGCTGCAGTGGGCGTCAGCGTCCTGACAGCCTTTCCGCGCCTGGCGCCAAAGCCCCGCTGATGCCCTTGATCCAGTTGCGGGACGTTTCGGTGCTGCCGGACGGCTCCTTTGCGGGGGCCCCGGCCGTTCCCATCCTGCACCGCCTCACCCTTGACCTGGCCGAGGCCCGGATAGCAGTCGTGGGTGCCAACGGTTCCGGCAAATCCACCCTGCTCAGGCTGCTCAACGGCCTGCTGCTTCCCGATACCGGAACAGTCACTGTGGACGGCCTGGACACGGCGAAACACGGCAGCCGGGTCCGGCGGCGGGTTGGCTTTGTCTTTACCGATCCGCTCTCCCAGCTGGTCATGCCCACGGGACGGGACGACGTCGAGCTGTCGCTGCGCGCCAAAGTCCGGGCGCGGGAGGAACGCCGAACGGCGGCCGAATCCCGGCTCTCGGCCATGGGGCTGCTGGAACTGGCAGACCGCAGCATTTATGACCTTTCCGGCGGTGAACGCCAGCTGATGGCCCTGACCTCCGTCCTGGCCGTTGACCCGGGCATCCTCGTTGCCGATGAACCGAGCACGCTCCTTGATCTGCGCAACACCGCGCGGCTCCGGCGGATCTTCGCTGAACTCCCCCAGCAGATTATCTACACCACGCACGACCTCGACTTCGCAGCGGATGCGCAGCGTGTCCTGGTGGTTGACGGCGGCAGGATTGCCTACGACGGCGGCCCGGACCAGGCCCTCGACGCCTACCGCGCGCTGGCACTGGGCACCCGGTGAGAATGCCGTGAGGAGTTCCCCCGATCTGCTCGGCGGCTACCGGCCCGGCCGATCCCCCGTGCACCGGACGCCGCTGGCCCTCAAAGCCGGCGCCGTCGTCGCGCTCTCCGCTGCCGTGCTGGCAGCAGCCTCGCTGCCGGTGCTTGGACTGGCACTGGTGCTGCTCGCCGGACTGTACGCTGCGGCCGGCCTGCTGTCCGAATCCTGGCAGCCCCTAAAGCTCATGTGGCCTGTGCTGCTCCTCCTCGGCGCTTTCCAGGCGTTCGCCGCCGGTCCTGGAACGGCTGCACTGGTCACCGGCAATATTGTGGCCTGCGTGGCTGCCGCGCGGCTGCTCACCCTGACCACACCGGTCCAGGATCTGCTTGACGGCCTGGTGGCGCTGGCCCGTCCGTTCCGCGTCCTTGGAGCGGATCCGGAGCGCTTCGGGCTGACGCTGGCCCTCATGATGCGCAGCATCCCCTTCCTGCTGGGCTCGGCGCGCGATGTCCGGCAGTCGGCGATGGCCCGGGGCCTGGAGCGCAATCCGCGGGCGCTGACGGTTCCCGTAGTCATCAAGGCGGTGGCCTACGCGCAGCAGACCGGTGATGCCCTGGCGGCCCGCGGCATCGGGGAAGCGCCTGAACGCAGCCCGCGCTGAGGTCCGGCTCTTCACGGACGGCCGCGATGGGTCACTCGATCTTCGCGCGGCACCGCCGGAGCCGCCCGGCCCGCCGATTATGCGACCATAAGCCCGCTGACCGTCGGGGATAATTGCCGGTATGAGTTTTAACGAAAATGCACGCCTCGATTCCTCCCGGGTCCGCGACCGCCGGGGCAAAGGCAAGGGAATTGCCGTAGGCGGAGGGCTCGGCGGCGGCCTGATCCTGATCCTGTCCCTGATTTTTGGGTCCGACGTTGTGGACACCCTCGGTCTCACCGACGGGGCCGGTGCCGAAGCCGGATCCGGCAGCTCACCAAGTATTACCGAGTGTCTGGACGGAGCGGACGCCAACGAGCGTCTGGACTGCCGGATCGTGGGGACCGCCGAAAGCCTGGACAGCTACTGGGGGCCGGCGCTGGCAGCCGAAGGCCTCACCTACACCGAGCCCGGCGTTACCCTGTTCACCGGCCGGACGTCCACCGCCTGCGGGTCCGCGACCTCCGCCGTCGGGCCCTTCTACTGCCCGGCTGACGAGCAGACCTATTACGACACCGCATTTTTTGACGACCTCGTGGCGCAGTACGGCGCCTCCGGCGGGCCGCTCGCCCAGGAGTATGTGGTGGCCCATGAATTCGGCCACCACATCCAGAACCTGACAGGGGTTCTTGGCGCTTCCGCGCAGGATCCGCAGGGCGCGGAATCCGCTGCAGTCCGCACCGAGCTTCAGGCCGACTGCTACGCAGGGCAGTGGGCCGGGGCTGCCGCCTCCGTTCCGGCGCCGGGAAGCTCCGAACCCTTTCTCGCGGAACTGACACCGGCGGATGTCCGTGATGCCCTGTCGGCAGCCTCGGCGATCGGCGATGACCGGATCCAGTCGATGGCCACCGGCCAGGTGAACCCCGAAAGCTGGACGCACGGCTCCGGGGACCAGCGCCAGGCCTGGTTTATGCAGGGTTACGAGAACAACGACGCCGGCACCGGCGCCTGCGACACGTTCAGCGCCGCGGACCTGAGCAGCCCGGGAGCCTAGTCACCGCGGAAGGAGCTACTCCGGCGTCCCGACGTTTATTTCGGTGAAGTCGCGGCACAGCAGCCAGCGCCCGTCTTCGAGACGCCAGGACTCCATCAGCAACGCCCGCGCAGTGACGGCGTCCCCGGTCCGGTACGTCATTTCGTGGAACACCACGGCTTCGTCCCGGCCGCGCGGGGCAACTGTCCGGAACGCAGTGTGGACCGTACTGCCGCGCATGCCGGAAACGGCATCGCGGAAGCCCGCCCGCGCAACCCCGACGTCGAACGGTTCCGCCGCGGACGCGTCCCGGCCCAGCCACCCGTGGTAATCGGCAGACAGGAAAGCCTCAACGGGCCCGCTGTCCCCCGACGCCATGGCTTCGTTCCAGGCCGCAAGATACCCGTCATGAAAATGCCCTGTTGTCCCCATGGCGCACAGGCTAGCACCCCTGTCCGGCGGAGCAGCCGCACAAAAGCAGAAGGGCCGCTTCCCCGTGTCGGGGAAGCGGCCCTTCTGCTCATCAAAGGTGCAGCGCTGCTAGATATTGAAGCCCAGGGCGCGCATCTGGTCGCGGCCGTCGTCCGTGATCTTTTCCGGACCCCACGGCGGCATCCAGACCCAGCTCAGGCGCCAGTCGTCCACGACGCCGTCCAGCGCCTGGCCAACCTGCTCCTCGAGCACGTCGGTCAGCGGGCAGGCGGCGGTGGTCAGCGTCATGTCGATCAGCAGTGCGCCGTCCTCGGCGTACCGCAGCCCGTAGAGCAGACCAAGGTCAACGACGTTGACGCCCAGTTCGGGGTCGATAACGTCCTTCAGGGCCTCTTCGACATCCTCGAGGGATGTCTGGGCCAGATTCGGCTCACTCATCATCTGCTCCTTGGCAGTTGTAGCGGACAGGTGTACAGCCTAGGCCTTCAGCGCGTTCGCGGTGGCGGTGGCCGCCGTTGCGTTGGCGCCCGTGAAGCGGTCGTAGCCTTCTTCTTCCAGGCGGTCGGCCAGCTCGGGGCCGCCCTGCTCGGCAATGCGGCCGTCAACAAACACGTGGACGAAGTCCGGCTTGATGTAGCGCAGGATCCGCGTGTAGTGGGTAATGAGCAGCGTGCCCATTTCGCCCTTGGCGTGCTCGCGGTTGACGCCCTCGGACACAACCTTCAGTGCGTCAACGTCAAGGCCGGAGTCGGTCTCGTCGAGGATCGCGAACTTCGGGTGGAAGAGCTCGAGCTGGAGGATCTCCACGCGCTTCTTCTCGCCGCCGGAGAAGCCTTCGTTGACGTTGCGCGAGGCGAAGTCGGCGTCGATGCGCAGCTGGCTCATGGCAGCCTTGACGTCCTTCGTCCAGTGGCGCAGCGAGGGGGCTTCGCCGTCAAGCGCGGTCTTGGCCGTGCGCAGGAAGTTGGTCATGGTGACGCCGGGAACCTCAACCGGGTACTGCATGGCCAGGAACAGGCCGGCGCGGGCACGCTCGTCCACGCTCATGTCCAGGACGTCGGCGCCGTCGAGCGTGATGGAACCGCTGTCGACGACGTAGCGCGGGTGTCCGGCAATGGTGGAGGCCAGAGTGGACTTGCCGGAGCCGTTGGGGCCCATGATGGCGTGCGTCTCACCGGTGTTGATGGTCAGGCTGACGCCCTTCAGGATCTGCTTCTTGACACCCTGTTCGGTCTCAATGCTGACGTGAAGATCTTTGATCTCAAGAGTAGACATACGAGTTACGCTTTCTCCTTTGCACGCTCTGGTGCGTTTTTAAGCTTCAAAAAGTGTGGGGTCGCGGTGCCCCGGGAGCCGAGCGGCTCCCGGGAAACACTGCTAGCTCTCGACTGCTGCGAGCTCGCGCTCGACGGCCTCGGTGAGCCGCTCTTCCAGTGCCGGAACCTTGATCTGCTGGATGATCTCGTTGAGGAACCCGCGGACCACCAGGCGGCGGGCAACATCCTCGGGGATGCCGCGGGCCATCAGGTAGAACAGGTGCTCGTCGTCGAACCGGCCGGTGGCGCTGGCATGGCCGGCGCCCTCGATCAGTCCGGTTTCGATTTCCAGGTTGGGCACGGAATCAGCGCGGCCGCCGTCGGTCAGCAGCAGGTTGCGGTTGACCTCGTATGTGTCGGTGCCTTCTGCTTCCTTGCGGATCAGGACGTCGCCCACCCACACGGTGTGGGCGTCGCGGCCCTGCAGTGCACCCTTGTACATGACGCGGGACTTGCAGTTTGGAACCGCGTGGTCCACGAACAGGCGCTGCTCCAGGTGCTGGCCGGCATCCGCGTAGTACAGACCGAACATCTGCACGTCTCCGCCAACGGCGGTGAAGCGGGACGACGGCGTAATGCGCACCAGATCGCCGCCGAGGCTGATCACCACGTGCTTGAACTTCGCGTCGCGGCCCACCTTGGCGTACTGGGCGGACGCGTGAACGGCGTCGTCATCCCAGTCCTGGACCGAAACCACGGTGAGTTCCGCGCCGTCGCCGACGAGGATCTCCACGTTCTGGGACAGCGTTGCCGAGCCCTTGTGGTCCAGGACCACCACTGCCTTGGAGAACTTCTCCGCGGTGATGACGATGTGCTGGGCCGCGGGATCCTTGCCGGCGCCGGTCATGGTGAGCGTGATGCTGCCGTCCACCACGGTTTCGGCCGGGATGGTAACGGCCGTTGCCTCGGTGAAGGCTTCCCAGGCGGCGGCTGCCACCAGGTCCTCGGGGATGCCGGCGGAGCCGATGCGGGCATCGGTGCGTGCCACGTTCTCCACGGTCACGCCGTCGGGGGCTACAACTGCCACCTCGGGTGCGGTGCCGGTGAGTTCGGCCGTGTGCAGGCCGCGCAGGCGCTTCAGCGGGGTGAACCGCCAGTCTTCTTCACGTCCGGTCAGTTTGCCGAAGTCGCCGCGGTTGTAGGAGGTCAGGCGTCCGGCGCGTGAGCTGTCCGGAATGCCCGCCCCTGCACCGTGGCTGTGGGACTTGCTGCTGTCGCCGCCGAGAACCGCGGAGGATTCATTCAGCGGAGAGAGGTTCTCGCCCTCTTCGGTGAATCCGTCAATCCGGATGCGGCTGTCCCCCGAGGGGGCACCAATCCGGGCTTTGACACCCTCTACGGTTTTGCTGACCTGTTCGGTCACGGTTTCGACGACGTCGTTAAGCTTCGACATTAACCGACGGCTCCTTCCATCTGGAGTTCGATGAGGCGGTTGAGTTCAAGGGCGTATTCCATCGGCAGCTCGCGGGCGATCGGCTCGATGAAGCCGCGCACGATCATGGCCATGGCCTCGTCCTCGGGCAGGCCGCGGGACATGAGGTAGAACAGCTGCTCTTCGCTCACGCGCGACACGGTTGCCTCGTGGCCCATGGTGACGTCATCTTCACGGATGTCCACGTACGGGTACGTGTCCGAGCGCGAGATGGTGTCCACCAGCAGGGCGTCGCAGCGCACGGTGTTGGCCGAGTGCTTGGCGCCTTCGCGGACCTGGACCAGGCCGCGGTAGGCAGCACGGCCGCCGCCGCGGGCCACAGACTTGGAGATGATGGAACTCTTGGTGTTGGGGGCGATGTGGACCATCTTGGATCCGGTGTCCTGGTGCTGGCCTTCGCCGGCGAAGGCGATGGACAGGGTTTCACCCTTGGCGTGCTCGCCCACCAGGTAAACCGCCGGGTACTTCATGGTGACCTTGGAACCGATGTTGCCGTCGATCCACTCCATGGTGGCGCCCTCGTGTGCAATGGCGCGCTTGGTCACCAGGTTGTACACGTTGTTGGACCAGTTCTGGATGGTCGTGTAGCGGACGCGGGCGCCCTTCTTCACGATGATTTCCACGACGGCGGAGTGCAGCGAGTCCGAGGTGTAGATCGGGGCGGTGCAGCCTTCGATGTAGTGGACGTAGGAGTCCTCGTCGGCGATGATCAGCGTGCGCTCGAACTGACCCATGTTTTCCGTGTTGATGCGGAAGTAGGCCTGCAGCGGGATTTCCACGTGAACGCCCTTGGGGACGTAGACGAAGGAGCCGCCGGACCACACGGCAGTGTTCAGCGAGCCGAACTTGTTGTCACCGACCGGGATGACGGTGCCGAAGTATTCCTGGAACATCTCCGGGTGTTCCTTCAGCGCGGTGTCGGTGTCCAGGAAGATGACGCCCTGGCGTTCCAGATCCTCGCGGAGCTGGTGGTAGACAACCTCGGACTCGTACTGGGCTGCGACGCCGGAAACCAGGCGGCCGCGCTCGGCTTCGGGGATGCCGAGCTTCTCGTACGTGTTGCGGATGTCCTCGGGCAGGTCTTCCCAGGTGTTGGCCTGCTTCTCCGTGGAGCGCACAAAGTACTTGATGTTGTCGAAGTCGATGCCGGAGAGGTCTGCGCCCCAGGTCGGCATGGGCTTGCGGTCGAAGTACTTCAGGCCCTTCAGGCGAAGGTCCAGCATCCACTGGGGTTCACTCTTTTTCGCCGAGATGTCCCGGACGACTTCCTCGCTGAGCCCGCGGCGCGCGTTGGAGCCCGCGACGTCGGAGTCCGCCCATCCGTACTCGTAGGTTCCAATGCCCTCAAGTTCGGGGTTCTTTTCCAGGATGTCTGAAATCACAGACTCCGGCACCGATGAGGGCGCCGTTGACTTCTGCGTTACTTGATCCGTCATCACGGCCTTTCTTGCTGATGAATGGATGTGGACTTGTTGCTTGCGGCGTGCACGGGGACGTGCGCCGCTGACCCGGTTCGGCCCACGGGGATGTGGGTCGTACATACGTGACCCCCGCGGGAGAGTGTGGACAACCGACGGACGTCGACGTCCAGCAGGCGGGCAAAAACTTCGGTTTCCTTGTCGCAGAAGACCGTGTAGGCACTGGCTAGTCCCTGAATGGGACAGTGCCCCTGGCACAACTGCACGCTCAGCAGCGTGCTGGGCTGCTTGGCGGTGCCGATCATGGTGGTGGATCCGACAAATCCGTCCTTCGTCAGTTCCGCCGCCAGTGCCTGTGCCTTATCGGAAACCGCGGGTCCGGCAGCGTCAACCACCGGGCGGTAGCGCTCTTCCATGCGGGCAAAGCGGTCTGCGGCGAACTTTTCGATGGCTTCAGGTCCGGCAGCCAGACCAAGCTGGCGCAGGGCTTCGGTGGCGATGTCCAGGTAGTCGTTCCCCAGATATGCCTGCCCCTGCGCGCTCAGCACGTAGCGGCGTGCCGGGCGCCCGGCGCCCGAGGACGGGTTGCTGACCCGCTTGACCTCAATCAGGCCCTGGCCGGAAAGCGCGTCCAGGTGGCGGCGGACGGCCGCGGGCGTGAAGCCCAGCCGTTCACCGAGTTCCGCCGCGCTGACTGGGCCGTGCTCCAGCACCGCACCCAGGACACGGTCCCTGGTACGTTCCTCCGCTTCGCGGGCTGCTGCCGGCTTGGCCACTGCCTCCGGCTCAGAGTTGCTCATAGAATACACAACACAAGCATGACCTAATCTGTTCCCGCATGCCACTAAGGACAGGCTACCCACCGGCGCGATGAACTTCGCGGCCGTACTTCCGCCTTCGCAGCCGGGGTGCATCCAGCTGTACTACCTAACGTAGAATATGACGGTGCCTAACGATGAACCCTGCCTGACCATAAAGGGCCTGATTAAGGACTGCGGTCCGGTAGCCGGTCTCGACGGCAAAATGATCCGAGTGCTCGCCGGCGTGGATTTCACTGCGCACCGCGGCTCGGTCACTGCCCTGCTCGGCGCCAACGGTGCCGGCAAGACCACCACTCTGGAGTGCGCGCAGGGCCTGCAGCCGATCAACGGCGGCGAAGTGCGGCTGCTGGGCCGCGACCCCTACGGTGCCGGCGCCGATCTGCGCAGCCGGGTCGGCGTCATGCTGCAGGACGGCGGCCTGCCCCCGTCCGCGCGGCCGGTTCCCCTGCTGCACCACATCGCCTCCATGTACGCCGATCCGCGCCCCGTTGATGAACTGGTGGCCCGGCTCGGCATCGGCAGCTTCGCCAACTCCAACATCCGCAGGCTGTCCGGCGGGCAGAAACAGCGCCTGGCCATGGCGGCCGCGCTGATCGGCCGTCCGGAGGTGCTGTTCCTGGACGAGCCCAGCGCGGGGCTGGATCCGCAGTCGCGGCAGATTGTCTTTGACCTGATCGCGGAACTTCGCGGCGAAGGCCTCGGAATCATCCTCACCACTCATTTGATGGACGACGCGCAAAAGCTTGCTGACTACGTCTACATCATCGATGCGGGCAGGACCGTTGCACAGGGCACCGTCGCAGAGCTGACGGCACAGACCGGGGAGCTTGCCGACCAGCGGCTGCTCACGTTTGACGCGGTGCCGGGACTCAACCTGGCCGACGTCGGACTCCCGCACCTGACCGCCGCCGAACCAGTGCCCGGCCACTACACGCTCCGCGGTGCGCTCACGCCGGCCGACCTCGCCGCCCTGGCCGCCTGGTGGGCCCGCAGGGACCTCCTTCCGACGGCGGTCCACATGGCCTCGCGTTCATTGGAAGACGTCTTCCTTGACCTGTCCGGAAGGGAAATCCGATGAGTGCCCCCGCCTCCCTGTCGGTCCGCATCCTGAACCAGGGGCGCTATGAAGCGCTCACCATGCTCCGCAACGGCGAACAGCTGATTTTGGCGGTCTTCCTGCCGCTGATGGCACTGGTGGCCCTGTGCGTCACCCCCGTCCTGGACGGCTTCGGCACGTCCAGGGTAAACATGGCAACTCCGGGCATCCTTGCCCTCTGCGCCATGTCCACCGCCTTCACCGGTCAGGGCATCGCAACCGGCTTCGACCGCCGCTACGGGGTCCTCCGCTTCCTTTCCACCACTCCCCTGGGCAAGACCGGGCTGATCGCCGGCAAGGGAATCGCCGTCGTCGCCGTCCTGGTGATCCAGGTGGCTGTGGTGAGCATTGTTGCCGCGTTCTTCGGCTGGCAGCCGGCCTGGGCCGGGATTCCCGTGGCGGTGGCCTCGCTGCTGCTGGGGGCCGCTGCCTTTACGGCCCTGGGCCTTCTCGTGGCCGGCACCGCCAGGCCGGAGGCAACACTGGCCGTGACCAACCTGCTGTGGATACTGTTGGCAGCGGTGGGCGGCATCATCATCCCGGCGGGAAACCTGCCCCCGGTGATGCAGCCCTTCGTGGAGATCCTGCCCTCGGCTGCACTGGGAGAGGCCATGCGGTCAGCACTGATTGACGCAGCTTTCAATATCCCCGCCATGCTGATCCTGCTGGCGTGGACAGTCCTGGGCGGCCTCGCTGCCGTCCGATGGTTCAAATGGAGTTAGATTCAGTGTCCCCAACATCCGCCGGCAAGCCGGCCATTTCCTCCCCGGCAGCGGGAAAGACCGTCCGCACCTTCGCAGTGGCCTCCCTGGCTGCCAACATTGCCATTGTTGTGACCGGCGGCGCCGTGCGGCTGACCGCCTCGGGCCTCGGCTGCCCCGAGTGGCCGATGTGCACCCCGGATTCGCTGACCACCACGCCTGAAATGGGCGTGCACGGGATCATCGAGTTCGGCAACCGGCTGCTGACGTTCGTGCTGGCCGCCATCGCCTTTGCCATGGTTTTCAGTGTCTGGAAGATCCGCGCGGAGCGCCGTGACCTGTTCGGGCTTTCGGTTGCCCTGCTTGCCGGCATTCCCGCACAGGCTCTGCTGGGCGGCATCACTGTCTGGACCGGCCTGAACCCCTGGATTGTGGGCGGACACTTCATCCTGTCCATGGTCCTCATTGTGCTGGCGACCGTGCTGGTCAACCGGGCCTGGCTGACTCCCGCGCAGCTGGCATCCGTGAACGGCCCGCTGGCCACGCGCACCCTGCGTCCGCTGCTGGGTGCGCTCGGCGTCCTCTCGGGGCTGTCCGTGGTGCTCGGTGTCATAGTGACCGGCTCAGGCCCCCACGCCGGCGATCACGGCGCTGCTCGCAACGGCCTGGATCCGGACCTGATGACGCGGATCCACGTGGTGCCCGTCTACCTGCTCGTCTTCGCCCTGGCCGTGGCGCTCTACCTGGTGTTCCGGCACGCCACCGACGGGCGGCTGCGCAGCGCCCTGCTGCTGCTCACCGCCGTCGTCCTGGCACAGGGAGCCATCGGCTACGCACAGCATTTCCTGCACCTGCCGATCGTCCTGGTCGGGCTGCACATGCTCGGCGCATCCCTGCTGACCGCCGCTGCCGCCCATGCCGTGTTTACGGGCTTTGCCCGCCGGGTTCCCGGCAGCGACCCCGTTGTGGGTTCCGTTGACGCTGCCCCGGCCCGCTCCGGTGCCGCAGCCTCGGAAACGGGCGTCCGGCGGTAGGCTGCGACCTCGGCCGCCGGATGCAGACACGTTAGCGGCGCAGGCTTTAAGGCGCAGACTTTAAGGGCACGCAGCATGGGCCGGATTCCTTCGGGAGTCCGGCCCATGTTGCTTCTACCCTCCGGCTCTCTCCGACTCCCCCGGCTCTTTATCTGCCGGCCAAAGTGAACGGCCCGCTTTCCCGCCGGCCGCGTCGTTGATGAACAGGGCGCAATACAGGAGTGCTTCGGTGTGGAGCGGGGCCGAGCCGGACAGGAGGTCGATGGCATGGCGTCCTGCCGGACGCGGGGCGAGGGGCGAGGGGCTGCGGCCGCACCCGGACGGGCGGGCCCAATGGTCTGATCCGGGCCTGTGTCCAGCTCCAGGCGCAGACGGCGGAGGTCATTTTTGTCCCCGAGGCCCGCAGCGGTGACTGCATCTGTGTGCAGATCCCGGGACCAATCACCCCGGCCACGTTTCAGGTGGCTGAAGGGCATAATCAACCCTGTGGCGAGGAGCAAAAGCATAAGAACTGACTGGGCAGCAGCTATCGACGAGTCTGCTGCCAGCGCTGGTTTTCGGTTAGACAATGCGCAAGTCCTCGTTCGGGACAGGCTTCTCGGACTCAGTGGGGATCTGCTCGCGTCCCGGTGGAGACGGGCCCAGCTCCGGGGTCTCTATGTGTGGGGTGATGCCGGCTGCGGTAAATCCTGGCTGCTCGACGCCTACTTCCGTGCGCTCCCAATCCAGTCGAAACGGCGAGTCCACTTCCACGGATTCTTTGATCAACTTCATCGCCGCATCCATGAACACCAAGGAGAAACCAGCGCCGTCGAGAGTGCTGTCCGTGAGCTCACCGACGGTGTGAAACTCCTGTACTTTGACGAGTTTCATGTCCATGACTCTGGAGACGCCGCGCTTTTAACACGGCTCCTGAGACAACTCTTCGCCACGAACGTCGTCCTCGTTGCAAGCTCTAACTACGCCCCCGCGTCCTTGCTGCCCAATCCGATCTGGCATCACCTGTTCGAACCAGGCATCGAACTGATCCAGACCAACATGGACATCATCAAGCTCCAGGGAACGGAAGACTATAGAGCCAGGCCGCAATCATCGGTCACTGGATTCAGGAGTGGGCGATGGATCAGCCCGGACCCCAGCGTTCAGCAGGACTGCCACACCCCGCAGGACCCTCAAACATCCGACACTGTTGAGTTGATAGTGGGCAGCAGGCGATTCCCTGTGGTCGCACATCGTGGCACCGAACTGTGGATCACCTTCGAGCAGTTATGCGGGGCACAGACTTCGTCCGTGGAGTATCTGCGCTGGGCGCAGCAGTTCAATCACTGGGTGCTATTGGATCTGCCCTCATTTGCCGACACTGACCCGGAGGCGCAACAGAGGCTTATCAACGTCATCGACGTTCTCTGTGACGCCGATGTGCGAACAACCATTCGGTCCCCCCTTACTCTCGAGGAGTTCCGGGCCACTACGCAGAACCGACCCGACGCCTTCAGAATGATGAGCCGATTACAGCTACTACAGACACAGCACCAGTCTCAACCCTGGCCACCTGAAGAGGCTGTCTAATGGTCCTTCTTGAAATCGTACGGTAGCTAATTCGTAGGCGGAGCCGGTCCCCCAGTGACATGACGATTCACGATCAGACTGTAGAGGACGGCATTGTCCCCTGAGCGCCCGTAAGTGGGTGGCTCAACATCCAACTTACCGACCGGCTTATGGGCACTTGGATCGCCTTGTGAGTGTGGGTGGTTTCTCAAAAAATCCCAGCGGCCGAACCTAGCCGTCGCTAAGAAGAATCCCAAGATAGTCTGCGGAACGTATGTGTCCTCTGACGTCGAGGTTCCAGGCGGGCCGTATAAACCTTTCCGAACTAAGGCGCAGGTACTGAACCTCTGTTACTTCCGCAGGTTTCCACGATTCCCTGAAAATCCCATTGGGCTCGTAACCCAAAGATTTTGACACACCTAGAGATGCGGAGTTCCAGACTGCTGCCTCGGAGACAGCGGTGGTCGCCTTCAACCAATCAAATGCGTAGAGGATGACTGCTGTTCGCATCTCCTTGCCGAGGCCTTGGCCCTGAGCATCTTGGCGGAGCCAGGAGCCCGTTGACACGGTCTTGAGCGTGCCAAACCCTTCGGCGCTCAAGTCCTGACACCCGACAAAGTCGTTGCCTCTCCAGACTCCGAAGTGGAGTGCCCACTTCTGCGGTGTCGATTCTGCACGTGCCCGCCAAATTCGTCGTGCAGTGTTTGCGGGAAGATCTTCAGGGCGTGCCTCCGTCCACGGGTGGGAAAAAGGCATCTGCCCGGGGGGATGTATGCCAGCCTCCGCGGCTTCCACGGCAGCGGGCAAGTCTGCATCTTGGATCGGTCGCAGAACCAAACGTGGAGTGGAGAGAACTAATCCGAAGGGTGGCCACAAGGTGGCTGGGCTGGTCACCCCTAATCCTAACCAGACGTTGTGACGTTGATCAGGTTCGAAATCCGTCCTCCTAAGTGCACGGCCCGGTGAGGGATCGTTCACCGTGCGTTTTCTGTTCCCGGAGTGGTTTGGAGGGAAGCGGGATATGGGCCGGCCGTCGTGTTCGGTGCTGGTCGGAGCGTGCTCAGGGCGAGGGTGCCGAGGATGATAGTCGCCCCGATAAGTTGACCGGGGGTCAGTGGTTTGGCTGAGGAATGTCCATCCTGCGAGGTGGCGACGAGTGGGCTGAGAAGACCCAGGATTGCCGTGGTTGATGCTGGTAGAAGGTGTATCCCGCGGAACCAGAGGGTGCAGGCCGGGGCGGTGCCGATGACACCGAGGTAGAGGTACCCCCGTCCCAGGGGCCCCTGCGGCCTGACTCCTAAGTGGGCCTGGTCGCAGGCAGTTATCGGAGCCATAGTCTTCCTCGCAACCGTCTGTCTATATGTGGGTGAACGGTGGTCCGTGGTACGCAATGCTCATAGGGCTGGGCGTCATTGTGTCCGGAGCCTTTCAGATCTGGAGTAACAACCCTAAGCACCGGTCGCTCGCTCGTTGTCGTACAGACTGTTATCGCGCCGCCCGGCATAAAGAGGGTGCCGGTGGTTGGGACCAAGACAGGTGGGCTCCACGGCGATGCGGCTCGTTTCCGCGGGCGGCGAAGCTAGCTTGAAAGTGTCCGTACCTGTGTCGGTGTCAGTGCAGCAGTAACGGTCACAGACCGGCGACGGATAGATGCGGCGCGGAAGAAGTCCTGCGGATTGTTGATCGTAAACTCACGGCTGATGATTAGAGAGGATCTCTTGCCGTACCGCAAACCAATCGCTCGGCCCCAAGCTGCCCGGATACGGTAAAGGTGTCATGGCAAGTCGTGACGACGGGATGACACCGACCTGCCATTGATCTTCATAAACAACCCGGCCGGGATCATGCGAAACCGTGCGCTCCCATGCAACGCCTTTCAACTTAAGAATCGACAGGAGCGGCTGCAGGCGATTCGTCATCCCTTCGGTGCCCTCCCGAAACCAGGTGACTGCACCTATGGAGTTCCCATCATCGTAGAACGGAGGATTGGGAAGGTTCTCCTGAAACCAGTCATCGATGAGGGCATAGAGAACTATCTCTTCTTGGCTCAGTCTCCCGGTTCGACGAAGATGATCAACCGCGACGAACACGCCGACGGGTACACCTGTCCGCCCCACGTAGCCTGCATGAAATCGTTGAAATGGCCCCATGCCTCATGGTGCCATGCCACTTGAAAGCAAGCGAAAAAGCAGCTGCATGAACCCGCTGTCCGGTCTATTCGCGACATCTCTTTGGTTGCCCGAAACTTCAACTTTCGGCCAGCAGGGTAGGTGTCCACCGGTGCAGCACCCGATGACTGCATTGAGGATGATAGACCCGGTTATCACCGATTCGCGGGAGATGGTGGCATACCCACCTGACCTAGCCTGACGGCGGTAATGAGCACCGCCTCGATCAGCACCATCGGCAGGTGCGCCCAGCCGTCCCGCAAGTCGATCCTTTAGAGAAAGTCTTAGCCGTATGGGTCGAACGCCAACGGCACTACCTCCGCACGGGCCGGCTGCTACAGGCCAGGGAAAACCAGCTGAACTCAACGGTGCCGTATCTAATAGGTCGTTTCGGCCCAGGCTGGCCAGGATTCAGCATCTGCGTCCAAATCAATCCCCTGGAGACGGACAAGGCAGACATTGCCCGGAGACCATGTAGTGACCCAAAGGCTGTACGACCGGCCGCCGGCCGTGGAACGTGTCCATTCGAGCACCTCGTAAAGGTCCGCGCCTGAAAGCTCCCACTCTTCTTTGGCTCCGTCTTCGGTCCAGAAGTACACCCGGTAGGAGGGAGCATCGATCTGCTGGGTTTGGTCCCGTGGGTCAATCAGCTCTGCTCGCATTCATCGACAGTACCGCCAGACAAAATATCGCGCGGTAGCGTGCCTGTAAGCCTGTGAATCCTCGGACGCTCTGGCGTCCGTTCCGGGGATCGGCCTGCGGGCGCGGATGTATGCCCTGTGCCTCACCCATCAACACCCCACCGCAGCGAACACAGCGGCTGACGGAATCGCTCACGCCACCGCCATCGCGGCCATCGTCCGCATCACCGGCGGCAACTTCCGTCTCGTCGACCGACTCCTCACCCAGATCGCACGCATTCAGGGCCTCAACAACCTCGAAACCCTCACACCCGAGCTCGTCGACGCAGCCCGAGAAGCCCTCCTCATCGGCCACTAAACTCCGGGAAAACCGTGCCGCTTATCGTTGCAACTCACAACGATAGATCCAGGCAAAGCCCCTGACCCTGGAAACAGTAAAGGACCGGAGTTTCCTCCGGTCCTTCAGGGGTGCCGCTAGTCCTTCAAAAGCTGTCCGCCGCTAGAGCAGCGGGCCGCCCACGAACGGATCGATGGCCAGCGCCAGGAACAGCACCGTCAGGTAGCTGATTGAGCCGTGGAAGACCTTCATGGCGGTCTTGTCCGTGACGTTGCCGTGCTGCGCCCGGTTGTGCAGGCGGTGCGTCTCGGCAAGGAACCAGACTCCGCTCAGGACGGCGGCCAGGGTGTACACCCAGCCGGCACCGCCCACGGGAACCAGCAGCAGCGAGCAGGCAACCGTCGCGTACGCATACAGGACAACCTGGACAGAGACGAGCTTGGCTCCGGCAACGGCTCCCAGCATCGGCACGGAAGCGTTGCGGTAGTCCTCGCCGTACTTCATGGACAGCGGCCAGTAGTGCGGCGGCGTCCAGAGGAAGATGATCATGAAGAGGATGAAGGCCGGCCATTCCACCCGGTTCGTGACGGCGGCCCAGGCGATGAGCACCGGCATGCAGCCGGCGGCGCCGCCCCAGACAATGTTCTGGGTGGTGCGGCGCTTGAGGATCAGCGTGTAGAAGACGACGTACAGCAGGATGGCACCCACGCCCAGCAGGCCGGTGAGCGGGTTGGCGCCGAACCAGAGCAGGGCGATGGAGACGATGCCCAGCACCCAGGCAAACACCAGTGCTTCGCGCGGAGACACCTCGCCGGTAACCAGCGGCCGGTTCTTGGTCCGCTTCATCAGCTTGTCCATGTCGCGGTCGATGTAGCAGTTGAAGGCGCCGGCGCTGCCGGCGGCGAGGGCACCGCCCACCATGGTTGCCACCACCAGCCACAGGCCGGGCAGTCCGCGCTCCGCAAAGATCATGGTCGGCAGCGTTGTCACCAGCAGCAGTTCGATGACGCGCGGCTTGGTGAGAGCCACATAAGCCCGGAGCTTACGGCCTGCCGTCATCTTGCCGGTAAACACCGGAAGGTCGGCGGGGGCTTGCTGCGTTGTCACGGGGCGATCACATCATCCAATCTGGGCCGGAAAAGTCCACCATCATCATAGCCTCTATCGGCTGTAGAAAACGAAGCCCTCAGCTGCCGTGCCCGCCCGGTGCATCCGGATAACCGGCCGGACGCCGAAATAACCTCGGCACGGCCATCGGCACGACACCCGGAACAACCTCGGCGCGCCGCGGCGGTCCCGGTCAGGGAAACGATACGCCCATTGGCCCCGCCTACGGGATAAGGTTGGAGCGGACCTTTCCCGCGGCGGGTAAATTGCCGCTGGGCAGCACCGGGCAG
Source organism: Arthrobacter sp. Z1-15 (assembly GCF_054792395.1). Taxonomy (NCBI): domain Bacteria; kingdom Bacillati; phylum Actinomycetota; class Actinomycetes; order Micrococcales; family Micrococcaceae; genus Arthrobacter; species Arthrobacter sp. Z1-15. The sequence goes on from NZ_CP096454.1 coordinate 2,137,223, forward strand.
GATGGAAGATGCCGCATTCCGGTATGGATTCTCCGGCTTCGGCTGTTGTGGTGGTTAAGGAACCGGATGCACCGGAAAAGAGCCGGTGTGTTCGGGAGTCTCCGGCGTTCTACGCGCCGGTCATCTGTAGTAGAGAGGGGCCCGGTAAACGTGCCACATATGGAAGAGCAAGAACTGATCTGGACAGACCTGGACCGGAAAGCCGTGGACACTGCCCGCGTGCTGGCCGCCGACGCCGTCGAAAAGGTCGGCAACGGACACCCGGGAACCGCCATGAGCCTGGCACCTGCAGCGTACCTGCTGTTCCAGAAGCTGATGCGCCATGATCCGTCGGATCCTCAGTGGACCGGCAGGGACCGTTTTATCCTCTCCCCCGGACATACCTCGCTGACGCTCTACATCCAGCTCTTCCTTTCCGGCTACGGACTGGAGATCGGTGACCTCGAGGCACTGCGCACCTGGGGCTCCAAGACCCCCGGCCACCCCGAGTACCGCCACACCGCCGGCGTCGAAATCACCACCGGACCGCTGGGCCAGGGCCTTGCCTCCTCCGTGGGCTTCGCGTTCGCCCAGCGCCGCCTCCGCGGCCTGCTCGACGCCGACGCCCCGCAGGGTGAGAGCCCGTTCGACCACACCACCTGGGTCATCGCGTCCGACGGCGACATGCAGGAGGGCGTCACGTCCGAGGCATCGTCGCTGGCCGGCCACCAGGAACTCGGCAACCTCGTCGTCATTTACGACGAGAACCACATCTCCATCGAGGACGACACCGACATCTCCTTCACCGAAGATGTCCTGAAGCGCTACGAAGCCTACGGCTGGCACACCCAGCGCGTGGACTGGACCAAGACCGGCGAATACGTCGAAGACGTTGCCGAACTGTACAACGCACTGCTCGCCGCCAAGGCAGAGACGTCCAAGCCGTCCATCATCTCGTTGCGCACCATCATCGGATACCCGGCGCCGAACAAGCAGAACACCGGCAAGATCCACGGCTCCGCCCTGGGCAAGGACGAAGTCGCCGCGCTGAAGGAAGCACTGGGCTTTGACCCGCAGAAATCCTTCGACGTCGACGCCGCTGTGCTGGAGCACGCCCGCCAGGTTGTGGCCCGCGGGTCCGAGGCCCACCGCGAATGGGACGAGCGCTTCGAGGCCTGGAAGGCTTCGAACCCCGACGGCGCCGCCCTGCTGGAACGCATCAGCACCGGTACGCTGCCCGCCGGCTGGGAAAAGAACCTGCCCGAGTTCGACTCCGGCAAGGACATGTCCACCCGCGCCGCCTCCGGCAAGGTCCTCTCCGCCATCGGCCCGGTACTTCCCGAGCTGTGGGGCGGTTCCGCCGACCTGGCCGAGTCCAACAACACCACCATCGAGGGCTCCCCCTCCTTCATCCCCGAGTCCCGGCAGACCAGCGCCTGGTCCGGCGGCCCGTACGGCCGGGTGCTGCACTTCGGTATCCGCGAGCACGCTGCCGCTGCGATCGTCAACGGCATCACCATGCACAGCGGCACCCGCGCGTTCTCCGGCACGTTCCTGATCTTCAGCGATTACCAGCGGCCCGCCATCCGCCTCGGCGCGCTGATGGGTGTTCCGTCCATCTACGTCTGGACCCATGACTCCATTGGCCTGGGTGAAGACGGACCCACTCACCAGCCGGTGGAGCAGCTGGCTTCGCTGCGCGCCATTCCGGGACTGGACGTTGTCCGCCCCGGCGATGCGAACGAAGTGGCAGCCGCGTGGAAGGCAATCCTCGAGAACACCGAGAACCCGGCCGGAATTGTCCTGACCCGCCAGAACATCCCCACGTACGAGCGCGGCGACGGCGCAGCCACGGCTGAATCCTTCGCATCGGCCGACGGCGTCTCCCGCGGCGGCTACGTGCTGGCCGAAGCCGTCCGCGACGGCTCCGTGGTGACCCCCGACGTCATCCTCATCGGCACCGGCTCGGAAGTTCAGCTTGCCGTTGCGGCCCGCGAAGCCCTGGCCGCCGAGGGAATCGCCGCCCGCGTCGTCTCGATGCCCAGCGTCGAGTGGTTCAACAAGCAGGACGCACAGTACCGCGAGGCCGTCCTGCCCAAGGACATCAAGGCCCGAGTGTCGGTTGAAGCCGGGATTGCCCAGGGCTGGCGCGAGATGGTCGGCGACGCCGGCCGCAGCGTCTCGCTCGAGCACTTCGGTGCCTCCGCCGATTACAAGACCCTGTACCGCGAATTCGGCATCACCGCCGAGGCCGTTGCCGAAGCAGCCCGGGATTCCCTGGCAGCAGCCAACGGTTCGGACACCCCGCCCGCCGGCACCACTGCCGCACCCTCGGGTGAACAGTCCACCGAAACCGGCGATCAGAAGTAATTCCAGCAACAAGGAGATAATTCATGACTTCCACCCCTACGGCGCAGCTTTCCGAAGCCGGCGTCTCCATCTGGCTGGACGACCTGTCCCGCGAACGCATCGTCTCGGGTTCCCTTAAGGACCTCATTGACAACAAGAACGTGGTTGGCGTGACCACCAACCCGAGCATTTTCGCCGCGGCCCTGGCCAACGGCGAGTCCTACGCGGCCCAGGTGCAGCAGCTCGCCCGCTCCGGCGCCGACGTCGACAAGGCCGTCTTCGAAATCACCACCGACGACGTCATCCAGGCCTGCGACGTCTTCGCTCCGGTTGCCGAAGCCACGAACGGCGTCGACGGCCGCGTTTCCATCGAGGTCGATCCCCGACTCTCCCGCGACACCGAGGGCACCATCAAGGAAGCCCGCGAGCTGTTCGACAAGGTCGGCCGCTACAACGTGCTGATCAAGATTCCCGCCACCAAGGAGGGCCTCCCGGCCATCTCCGCGACCCTGGCGGCCGGGATCAGCGTCAACGTCACGCTGATCTTCTCCCTGGAGCGCTACCGCGAGGTCATCAACGCCTACATGGTGGGCATCGAGCAGGCGAAGGAAAACGGACACGACCTGTCCAAGATCCACTCCGTGGCGTCCTTCTTCGTCTCCCGCGTGGACAGCGAAATCGACAAGCGGCTCGAGGCCGTCGGAACCGACGAAGCCAAGGCACTCAAGGGCAAGGCCGGCCTGGCCAACGCCCGCCTGGCCTACCAGGTCTTCGAAGAGCAGTTCGCCACCGAACGCTGGCAGGTGCTGGCTGCCGCCGGCGCCAACGCGCAGCGCCCGCTGTGGGCTTCCACCGGCGTGAAGGATCCGGCTCTGCCGGACACCCTGTACGTCACGGAACTTGTCGCTCCGAACGTCGTGAACACCATGCCTGAGAAGACCCTGGACGCCACGGCCGACCACGGCGTCATCACCGGAGACACCGTCAGCGGCACCTACGCCGCCTCCGGTGAACTCCTGGACAAGCTGGAGGCCCTGGGCGTTTCCTACTCCGACGTCGTCGAGCAGCTGGAAACTGAAGGCCTGGACAAGTTTGTGGTCAGCTGGGGAGAACTCCTGGAGACCGTGAAGACCGCACTGGACAACGCAAAAGAGGCATAGAAAAAATGACCACACTGTCCTTCGAAGCAGCCGGAGCCGCGCTGGCCGCCGTCGAAAAGAACGTACCTTCACTCGTTCGGAACGACGTCGCCGCCCGCCTCCTTGCCCAGGATCCCACCCTGTGGGGTCCCGACGCCGAAGCGGAAGCTTCCATCCGCCTGGGATGGTTGAATCCTTCAGCGGCCTCCCGGCCGCTCGTTGGACAGATTCGCGGGCTCCGGGAAGAACTGGCCGCCGAGGGAGTGACCCGCGTGGTCCTCGCCGGCATGGGCGGTTCTTCCCTGGCCCCGGAGGTCATTACCCGCACCGCCGGCGTTGAGCTGACGGTGCTTGACTCCACCGACCCGGATGCCGTCCGGGCAGCTCTGGAGAACCGGCTGGAGGAGACCGTTATTGTGGTCTCCTCCAAGTCCGGCTCCACGGTGGAAACCGATTCCCAGCGCCGCACCTTTGAGCAGGCGTTCACAGATGCGGGAATCGACGCCAAGTCCCGCATCGTGGTTGTCACCGACCCCGGCTCCCCGCTGGACGGTGCCGCCCGCGAAGCAGGCTACCGCGCCGTCTTCAACGCTGATCCCAACGTCGGCGGACGCTATTCCGCGCTGACTGCCTTCGGACTCGTCCCCTCCGGCCTCGCCGGGGCCGACATCGAGGCGCTCCTGGACGATGCGGAAGATGCACTCGAAATCCTCAGCGACAACGATGCCGACAACATCGGGCTGCAGCTAGGTGCCGCGCTGGGCGGCACCGACCCGCTGCGCAACAAGGTGGTCATTGTCGATGAGGGCTCCGGTCTGGTCGGTTTCCCCGACTGGGCCGAACAGCTTATTGCCGAATCCACCGGCAAGCTCGGCACCGGTCTGCTGCCGGTCGCCGTCGAGCCCGGAGCACCGGAAATCTCTTCGGGCGCCCCTGACGTCCTGACGGTGCGCCTGGTGGCCGTTGACTCCGACGCCGCACCGGAGGGCGACCAGGCAGTTGTTGCCGGCTCCCTCGGCGGCTCCATGATGCTGTGGGAGGTGGCCACCGCCGTCGCGGGCCGGCTCCTGGGCATCAACCCCTTTGACCAGCCGGACGTTGAGGCCGCCAAGAAGGCAGCACGGGGCATGCTCGACGCGCGTCCGGAACCCACTGATCCCGCCTTCACGGACGGGTCCGTGGAGGTCCGCGGCCCGTCCGCGCTGCTGGGCAGTGCCGGAACGCTGGCCGAGGCGCTCAGTGCGCTCACCGCGGAGCTTGGCGGCGACGGGTACCTGAGCATCCATGCCTACCTGGACCGGTTCGGACAGGCCGAGCTCGCCGGGATCCGTCCCGGCCTCGCCGCGGCCACCGGACGCCCGGTGACCTTCGGCTGGGGACCGCGCTTCCTGCACTCCACCGGCCAGTTCCACAAGGGCGGCCCGGCGCAGGGCGTCTATCTGCAGATCACCGGCGCGCCGCAGGAAGACCTTCCCGTCCCGGGACGGCCCTTCACCTTCGGTGAACTGATCAGTGCCCAGGCCGCCGGTGACGCACAGGTCCTCGCCGACCAGGGCCGCCCGGTCCTGCGCCTGCACCTGCTCAACCGCGAACAGGGCGTCCGCGAGATCGAAGAGGCAGTACGTTCACTCGGCGCCGAAGGCGGCAGCAACTAGATGGCGGCAGAGGACAAGCAGGGATCCGCCAACCCGCTGCGGGATCCCCGGGACCGGCGGCTCAGCCGCATCGCAGGACCGTCATCGCTGGTCATCTTCGGCGTCACCGGAGACCTGGCCCGGAAGAAGCTCATTCCGGCCGTGTACGACCTTGCCAACCGCGGCCTGCTGCCGCCAAGCTTTTCGCTGGTCGGCTTCGGCCGCCGGCCCTGGAGCAACGAGGACTTCGCTGCCCAGGTCCTGGAATCGGTGCAGGCGTTCGCCCGCACCGACTTCGACGAGAACGTCTGGAAGCAGCTCGCACAGGGCATCCGGTTTGTTGAGGGCGGCTTCGACAGCGACGAGGCCTTCGGCAAGCTCAAGGAGACGCTCGAGTCCCTGGACTCCGAACGCGGCACCCGCGGCAACCATGCCTTCTACCTGTCCGTTCCCCCGAAGTCCTTCGAGCAGGTCTGCCAGCAGCTCTCCCGGCACGGCCTCGCCCAAACGTCTGAAGGAAAATGGCGCCGGGTGGTCATCGAAAAGCCCTTCGGCCACGACCTGCAGTCCGCCCGGGAACTCAACAACGTGGTGGAGTCCGTGTTCCCGGCCGATTCAGTGTTTCGGATTGACCATTACCTCGGCAAGGAAACGGTCCAGAACATTCTGGCCCTGCGCTTTGCCAACCAGATGTTCGAACCGATCTGGAACGCGAACTTCGTGGACCACGTCCAGATCACCATGGCCGAGGACATCGGCATCGGCGGGCGCGCCGGCTACTACGACGGCGTGGGCGCGGCCCGCGACGTCATCCAGAACCATCTCCTGCAGCTGCTGGCGCTGACGGCCATGGAGGAGCCCATTTCCTTCGACGCCGACCACCTGCGCGCCGAAAAGGAAAAGGTCCTCGCCGCTGTCCGGCTGCCCCGGGACCTCTCCAAGCACTCGGCGCGCGGCCAGTACACCGGCGGCTGGCAGGGCGGGGAAAAGGTGACCGGTTTCCTGGAGGAAGAAGGCTTCAACCCCGATTCCACCACGGAAACCTTCGCCGCCGTCCGCCTGGACATCAACACGCGCCGCTGGGCCGGAGTTCCCTTCTATCTCCGGGCCGGCAAGCGGCTGGGCCGCCGGGTCACGGAAATTGCGGTGGTGTTCAAGCGGGCCCCGAACCTGCTTTTCCGGGACCACAATGACCACGACTTCGGCCAGAACGCCGTGGTTATCAGGGTCCAGCCGGACGAAGGCGCCACCATCCGCTTCGGGTCCAAGGTCCCGGGAACCCAGATGGAGGTCCGCGACGTCTCCATGGACTTCGGCTACGGCCACTCCTTCACGGAGTCCAGTCCGGAAGCGTACGAACGCCTGATCCTCGATGTGCTGCTGGGCGAGCCGCCGCTGTTCCCCCGCCACCAGGAAGTGGAGCTGTCCTGGAAGATCGTCGATCCGTTCGAAGAGTACTGGGCGTCCCTGGGCACCCAGCCGGAACCGTACGCCCCGGGCAGCTGGGGTCCGGAGTCCGCCGATGAACTGCTCGCCCAAGACGGAAGGACCTGGAGAAGGCCGTGATTGTAGAACTGCCGGACACAACAACGTCCAAGGTATCCAAGGAAATTGTCGCCATGCGGGAAAAGGGCGGTGTGGTGACCCTGGGCCGTGTGCTGACCCTGGTCGTCGATACGCAGCCCGATTTTGTGGAAGAGGCCATTGCCGCCGCCAACGAAGCCAGCAGGGAACACCCCTGCCGCATCATCGTGCTCGCCGAAGGCTCCCGGGAGGACGAAACACGGCTCGACGCCGAGATCCGCGTAGGCGGTGACGCCGGTGCCTCCGAGGTCATCGTCCTGTCCGGACACGGTGAGCTCGCCGGCGAAAGCGTCTCGCTGGTCTCGGCCCTGCTTCTGCCGGACGCACCGATTGTGGTCTGGTGGCCGCACGGTGTTCCGGAGAACCCTTCGCAGACTCCGCTGGGCTGCATTGCCCACCGCCGGATTACCGACGCCGCCACCGGCGCCGATCCCAAAAAGACGCTGCTTGCCCTGGCCGAGGACTACGCCGACGGCGACACCGACCTGAGCTGGACCCGGCTGACCAACTGGAGGATCCAGCTGGCGGCGGTGCTGGACGGCGCAGGCGCGGAACCCGTCGACTCCGTCACAGTGGCCGGAGCTTCCGACTCGGCCAGCACGTTCCTGCTGGCTGCCTGGTTGAAGCATGCCCTGCAGGTGCCCGTGAAGATCATCGAAGGGGAGCCCGGAACCGGCATCCACCAGGTGGTTTTCGAACGTGCTGCCGGTAACGTGGAACTGCTGCGTCCGGACCAGATCACCGCACACCTGACCCAGCCCGGACAGCCAGAGCAGCAGATCTCGCTGCCGCGCCGGAATCTGCGCGACTGCCTGGCCGAGGAACTCCGCCGGCTGGATCCGGACGAGGTGTACGGAGAAGTACTGACCCAGGGCCTCGCAGCCTGTCTGTCCCGGGAAGGGGCCAACGCATGAGTTATTCACCCAATGGAGTCAGCATCCACCCGAGCGTGGAGGCCCTGACGACGGCGACCGCCGCACGGCTGATCACCAAGCTGGTGGACGTTCAGAGCCGCCGGGGCGTTGCCACCGTGGTGCTGACCGGGGGAACCGTGGGAATAGCCGTGCTCGACGCCGTCGCCACGGCACCGGCACGCGTCGCGGTGGATTGGTCGAAGGTGAATTTCTGGTGGGGCGACGAGCGGTTCCTGGCCGCCGGCTCCCCCGACCGCAACGCGGTGCAGGCCCGGCAGGCCCTCTTGTCCCGGCTTCCGGTGGATCCCGCGCGGGTGCACCCCGTGCCGTCGTCGGATGATGCCGCCTCCGTGGAGGAAGCTGCTGCCGGCTACGCCCTCGCCCTGGCCACAGCCGCGGCCGAAGAGAAACTGCCGCCGGGTTTCGAGTCCCGCGACTCCCGGCTCCCCCGCTTTGATCTTCTGCTCCTGGGGGTAGGCCCGGACGCCCACATCGCCTCCCTGTTCCCGGAGATGGCGGGCATCCGCACCACGGGCACGACAGTTGTCTCCGTCCTTAACGCGCCCAAGCCTCCGCCGGAGCGGGTGTCCCTGACCCTTGAAGCGATCAATACCGCCGAGGAGGTCTGGCTGACCGTGGCCGGTGAAGACAAAGCAGGCGCCGTGGGCCTGGCCCTGGCCGGAGCCGGCCCGGTGCAGGTCCCCGCGGCCGGTGCGCACGGGCGGACCAAGACACGCTGGCTGGTTGACCAGGCGGCGGCCTCCCAGCTGCCGGAACGCCTTCTGGATCCGGAGGGAACCGGAGCCGGCGCCGAGGACTAACCCTTCCGGTGCCGGCACACCCGCCGCATCCGGCGGACACGCGAAAGCCCCGGAGATCCTTGCGGATCTCCGGGGCTTTGCCGTGAGCTGTGCGCGGTTCCTGCTGCCGCGTCCGGGTTTACTGCGCCGAAGGCCGGGCCTCTGCTGCCGTGGCTAGGCTTCGCCGGAGAAACGCTGGATCAGGCCCAGGGCAATAATCACGGCGCCCCAGGAGATTCCGAGCATCACGGTGAAGCGGTTCAGGTTCTTTTCGGCAACCCCGGAGGAACCCATGCTGCTGGTCATCCCGCCGCCGAACATGTCCGACATGCCGCCGCCGCGTCCCTTATGGAGCAGGATGAGCAGTGTCAGCAACAGGCTGGTGATGGCAAGAAGAACCAGCAGGATAATCTTCAGAATTTCCACTTACGGCCTTTCGGGGGTGACTCATGGATTGGAGACGTGCACTGCGGTGCAGGTCAGCTGCAAATCAGTCGGTCACCAGGTGTTGTTCGAACCTGACAATATTAGCAAACTCGGCCACATCCAAACTGGCACCGCCCACCAGCACGCCGTCGACGTCGCGCTGCTTCAGAATGCTCGCGGCATTCGCTGCCTTCACCGATCCTCCGTAGAGCAGCCGGGTCTTGGCAGCCACGGCGTCGTCGTACAGATCCGCAATCTCACTGCGGATCGCTGCGCACATTTCCTGGGCATCTTCGGGGCCGGCAACCTCACCGGTGCCAATGGCCCAAATCGGCTCGTAAGCGATAACGAGGGAGGAGACCTGCTCGGCGTCGAGGCCGTCGAGGTCCCGGCGGACCTGCTCCAGGGTGTGCTCCACGTGCTTGCCGGAGGAGCGGACCTCCAGGCCCTCGCCCACGCAAAGCACCGGCACCAGGCCGTTGCGGTAGGCGGCCTTGAGCTTCTCGTTCAGCAATTCATCGGTTTCGCCGTGCACAGTGCGGCGTTCGCTGTGGCCGACCAGGACATACTTGCAGCCAAGCTTGGACAGGAAGGCGCCGGAGATGTCGCCCGTGTAGGCGCCGGAGTCCTTCGGGGACAGATCCTGTGCGCCGTATTCGAGGTCAAGCTTGTCTCCGCGAACCAGGGTCTGCACGCTGCGCAGGTCCGTAAACGGCGGGAAGACGGCAGCCTCCACGCGGTTGTAGTCATGCTGGGCGTCCTTGAGGGTCCAGGCCAGCTTCTGCAGAAGGGTGATGCCCTGGACGTGGTCCATGTTCATCTTCCAGTTGCCCGCGATCAGCGGTCTCCGGTCAAACTTGCCGTTGGTCGAGGTGGTCATCATCGCTCCGGTTTCTTAGGGATTATAGGGATGGTTACGGGTGTCCGGGCGGGGAAGAGCGGACATGGAAGTGCGGGCCCGCCGCCTTCCGGCAGCAGGCCCGCACCCCGGTGCTACTGGTCCAGGACGGTCAGTCCCGGGAGTTTCTTGCCTTCGAGGTATTCCAGGGAAGCGCCGCCGCCGGTGGAGATATGACCGAAGTCACTGTCACTGAACCCGAGCTTCCGGACGGCAGCGGCGGAATCGCCGCCGCCAACCACGGAGAACCCGCTCGAGTCCTTCAGCGCCTGCGCAATGGTGCGGGTTCCGTTGGCGAAGGCATCAAACTCGAACACGCCCATGGGGCCGTTCCAGAAAATGGTCTTCCCCGCGCGGATCTTCTCGGCGAAGGCGGCAGCGGAATCCGGTCCGATGTCCAGGCCGATGCCCGAGGCGCCGAAGCGGCTGCTCTCCATGGCGTCCGCGGGAACCACGTCCACGTCGGCATCGGCGGAGAACGCGTCGGCAACCACGATGTCGGTGGGCAGCACGAACTCGCAGCCAACCTCCTTCGCCCGGCTGAGGTAGCCCTTGACGTTCTCGATCTGGTCCGCCTCCAGCAGGGAAGCGCCCACGTTATATCCCTGCGCGGCAAGGAAGGTGAACACCATGCCGCCGCCCACCAGCAGGTAGTCGGCACGGTCCATGAGGTTCTCGATGACGGCCAGCTTGTCGGAAACCTTTGAACCGCCCAGCACCACCACATACGGCTGCTCGGGGTTTTCCGTCAGCCGCTTCAGTACCTCCACCTCGGTGTGCACCAGGTCGCCCTGGTACGCCGGCAGCACCTCGGCGATGTCGTACACGCTGGCGTGCCTGCGGTGGACGGCACCGAACGCATCGTCCACGTACGCGCCGTTCTCCCCGGTCAGTCCGGCAAGTTCGCGTGCAAGGGCCAGGCGCTCGTCGTCGTTCTTGGACGTCTCCCGCGGATCAAAGCGAATGTTCTGCAGCACCAGGACAGAGCCGGAGGCCAGCGACGACGCCAGTTCGTGTGCACTTTCCCCCACCACGTCGGAGGCGAACTCGACCGCAAACGGCGCGAGCTCGTCCAGCCGGTCCGCAGCGGGCTGCAGGGAGTACTTGTCATCGGGGGTGCCCTTGGGCCGCCCCAGGTGCGCCATGACGATCACCTTGGCGCCGTGCTCCACCAGTTTTCCGATGGTGGGGATCGACGCGCGGATGCGTCCGTCGTCGGCCACCTGGCCGTTGTCCAGCGGCACATTCAGGTCCGACCGGACCAGCACATACCGACCGTCAACGCCGTCGCTGATCAGTTCCTCGAGAGTCTTGACTGTCATGTCTTACCTTTGCGTCCCTTTCGGGCATTGGGGGCTTGGTGTTTGGGGCTTGGAGCCCGGGGTGGATGGTGTGCCGGATTCCCGGCTGCTACAGGCTGGAGCCAACCAGTGTGGTCAGGTCCACCAGGCGGCAGGAGTAGCCCCATTCGTTGTCGTACCAGCCCACTACCTTCACCTCGGTGCCCATGGCCCGGGTCAGGCCCGAATCGAAGATGCACGACGCCGGATCGGTGACGATATCGGAGGAGACAAGCGGCTCATCCGTGTAGCGCAGGATTCCGTTCAGCGGTCCGTCCGATGCGGCCTTGTAGGCGTCGTTGATTTCCTCGACCGTTGCTTCCCGGCTGAGTGTGACGGTGAGGTCCGTGATCGATCCTGTGGGCACGGGCACGCGCAGGGCGAAACCGTCCAGCTTGCCGTCCAGTTCAGGAAGGACCAGGCCGATGGCTTTGGCGGCACCGGTGGAGGTGGGCACGATGTTCAGGGCTGCGGCACGGGCCCGGCGGAGGTCCCGGTGCGGGCCGTCCTGCAGGTTCTGGTCGGCGGTGTAGGCGTGGACGGTGGTCATCAGGCCGCGCTCGATGCCGAACGCCTCATGGATAACCTTGGCCAGCGGACCCAGGCAGTTGGTGGTGCAGGATGCGTTGGAGACAATGTTGTCGGTCTCCGGGTTGTACTCGCCGTCGTTGACGCCCATGACGATGGTGCGGTCGGCGCCCTTGCCCGGAGCCGAGATGAGGACTTTCTTTGCGCCGGCGTCGAGGTGTTTCTTGGCGTCTTCGGCTTTCGTGAAGAACCCGGTGGACTCAATGACGACGTCTACGCCGAGGTCCTTCCAGGGCAGGTTGGCGGGATCCCGTTCGGCGAGGACCTTGATGGTCTTCCCGCCGACAATCAGGTCGCCGCCGCGTACTTCCACGTCAGCGCCGATGCGGCCGGTCACGGAATCGTACTTCAGGAGGTGGGCAAGGGTTTCAGGGCTGGTGAGGTCGTTGACGGCCACAATGTCGAGGTCGGCGTTCTGCTCCAGTGCTGCGCGGAAGTAGTTTCGTCCGATGCGTCCAAAGCCGTTGATTCCAACACGAGTAGTCACTTTTCTGTCTCCTTGATTGCGGGTGTACCGAAAACGTGACCTTGTGTGAGATCAGGCCACTGGTCTGACAGGGTTTGGTGCGGGCCGGGACGCCTCCCGGCGGGGGCGGCCAACAACAGGGCCGGCCGCCCGCCGGGAGGCCCCGCCGTGCCGTGAGGCGCGGCGGGGACCCTCGCAATCATCTTACGCGTCGGGCCTGTCCCGGGTACCGGTAGGGGCCCGTTTTGGGGCCCGCAGGCCTGATTAGGCCGGGAGCACCAGGGTGTGGGCGCCGGTGCGGGCGGACTCGAAGCGCGTGGCCACATCGGCCCAGTTGACGATGTTCCAGAAAGCCTTGACGTAGTCGGCCTTCACGTTGACGTAGTCCAGGTAGAAGGCGTGCTCCCACATGTCCAGCATCAGCAGCGGAATGGTGCCCACGGGGACGTTGCCCTGCTGGTCGTACAGCTGCTCGATGACCAGGTTCTGGCCCAGCGGCTCGTAGGCCAGCAGCGCCCAGCCCGAACCCTGCAGCGAGGTGGCTGCAGCAGTGAACTGGCCGCGGAACGCATCGAAGGATCCGAAGAAGTCATCGATGGCTGCAGCGAGCTCGCCAACGGGCTTGTCGCCGCCTTCGGGAGACAGGTTGTTCCAGAAGATGCTGTGGTTGACGTGTCCGCCCAGGTGGAACGCCAGGTCCTTGGACAGCTTCGGGATGGTTGCGAAGTCACCCTTTTCGCGGGCTTCGGCCATCTGTGCCAGCGCGGTGTTGGCTCCGGCAACGTACGTTGCGTGGTGCTTGTCGTGGTGCAGCTCCATGATGCGGGCCGAAATGTTCGGCTCCAGTGCCGCGTAGTCGTACGGCAGTTCCGGCAGAGTGTATTCGTTCACAAAATCCTCCTGTAAGAGTCGGAAAATAGGTCGGATCGGTGATCCGGGCGGTGTTTCCATCCGGAAACACCGGTGCTGCCGAAAACGGCAGCATGCTTAGTCCATCCTATGCTTCCACGCTACTCGTCAAGCATCTCAGGAGTCACATTGGCCTCAGTGCCGGGGATGCCCAACTCGGCCGCGCGCTTGTCGGCCATGGCCAGGAGGCGGCGGATGCGGCCGGCGATGGCGTCCTTGGTCATGGGCGGTTCGGCAAGGTGGCCGAGCTCGTCAAGGCTGGCCTGCTTGTGCGCCACGCGCAGCTCGCCGGCGTAGCGCAGGTGTTCGGGCACGTCGTCACCGAGGATGTCCAGCGCCCTGTCCACCCGGGCGCCGGCTGCCACCGCGGCCTGGGCCGAGCGGCGAAGATTGGCGTCGTCAAAGTTGGCCAGCCGGTTGGCGGTGGCGCGGACTTCCTTGCGCATGCGCCGTTCCTCCCAGACCATCAGTGCGTCATGGGCGCCCATGCGCGTCAGCAGGGCGGCGATGGTGTCGCCGTCGCGGATCACCACGCGGTCGATGCCGCGGACTTCGCGGGCCTTGGCGGCAATGCCGATCCGGCGGGCCGCACCCACCAGGGCCAGGGCTGCTTCGGGCCCGGGGCAGGTCACTTCCAGCGAGGAGGACCGGCCCGGCTCGGTCAGTGAGCCGTGGGCCAGGAAGGCACCGCGCCAGACGGCCTCGGCGTCGGCGGCGGAGCCGTTGACCACCACGGAGGGCAGTCCGCGGACCGGCCGCCCGCGGGCATCCAGCAGCCCGGTCTGGCGGGCCAGGGATTCCCCGTCCTTGACGACGCGCACCACGTACCGGTTGCCTCGCCGCAGGCCTCCGCCGGACACCACAACGATGTCCGAGGCGTGGCCGTACACTTCGGCGATTGCGGCGCGCAGCCGCCTCGCCGTGGACGCCAGGTCCACTTCAGCTTCAATCACAATGCGGCCGGAAATGATGTGCAGTCCTCCGGCAAATCGCAGCAAGGCCGATACTTCCGCTTTGCGGACGGAGGACTTTTTCACATCAAGCCGTGAAAGTTCCTCTTTTACTGCTGCGGTCAACGCCACAAATACACTCCTAGTTCTCCCCAAACATATCGTGATAGGCGGTGGCCAGGCGCAGCGGATCATGGATCGGCCGCCCGGTCGCTGCCCCCACCTTACCGAAGACGGGCCGCCCGCCCATCGCGGCCACCGCGGCGCTGAAAGCGTCCCGGTCTTCGATGACGGCCGGATCCGCAAGCACGGCATCCACCCGAAGCCCGGGTGCGTACCGCCTCACCTCGGCCAGATGGTCCAGTGCCGACATTCCGGCAGTTTCCTTGGTTTCATTGCTCAGGTTCATCGTCAGGCACCGCTTGGCCTTGGTCCGGCAGAGGGCGGAACGCAGCTCCGGCAGCATCAGGTGCGGCAGCACGGACGTGTACCAGGACCCGGGGCCGAGGATGACCCAGTCGGCCCGCTCAATTGCCGCGACGGCTTCCGGGCAGGCCGGGGCATCAGCGGGCGTCAGCCGGACTTCGGCAACCTTGCCCCGCGCTCCGGCCGTCGCCAGCCGGGCCTGGCCGGTGACCAGTTCCAGGTGCTCACCGGCGGGCGTCTGCCGCAGCAGGTCGCCCTCGATGGTCAGCGGCTGGGTGGACATGGGCAGGACCTGGCCGCGGGCACCGAGCAGCGCTCCGGCCCACTGCAGCCCCGCAACGGGGTCGCCCAGCAGCTCCCAGAGGGTGACGATCAGCAGGTTGCCCAGGGCATGGTTGTCCAGCGAACCCCGGACTCCGGGACGGGACTGGAAACGGTGCTGCATGACATCGCGCCACGTCCGCCCCCAATCGGTGTCATCGCACAGGGCCGCCAGCGCCATGCGCAGGTCACCGGGCGGAAGCACATCCAGCTCGTGGCGCAGGCGTCCGGAGGAACCGCCGTCGTCGGCCACCGTGACAACCGCGGTCAGGTCCGTGGTCAGCAGCCGGAGGGCGGAGAGCGAGGCGGACAGTCCGTGCCCGCCGCCCAGTGCCACCACGGCCGGCGAGCCGTCGCTGCCCCCGGATTCGCGGGCCGTTCCGGTCTGCGGAATCATCGGGAGCGGGCCGGTCAAAAACGCCATCTATTCGCGTCCAAGGTCGCGGTGGTGCGCGCTGACCGTCACGTGCGGCAGCTGCGCCAGGCGCTTGGCCAGTTCCTCGGTGACCGCCACCGAGCGGTGCTTGCCGCCGGTGCAGCCGACGGCGATGGTGGCGTAATGCTTGTTCTCGCGCCGGTACCCGTCAATCACCGGCTCCAGTGCATCAACGTACCGGTCCAGGAAATCCCGGGTGCCGTGGGCGTCAAGGACGTATTCCCGCACGTCCTCGTCCAGGCCGGTGTGCGGGCGCAGCTGCGGGACCCAGTGCGGGTTGGGGATGAAGCGGACATCGGCGACATAGTTGGCGTCCACCGGCAGCCCGTATTTGAAGCCGAAGCTCATGACGTTCAGCCGGAGCACGATGGGCCCGGACTCGGTGAAGAGCTCGGTAATGGTGGTGGCCAGGGCATGCACGTTCAGCTTGGAGGTGTCCACGACGACGTCGGAGGACTCGCGCAGCTCCTTCAGGACATCCCGCTCGGCCGCGATGCCGTCCAGGATGCTGCCGTCTTCCTGCAGCGGGTGCGGACGCCGGCCCTGTTCGAAGCGGCGCACCAGGGTTTCGTCCTCGGCGTCCAGGAAGAGCAGGCGGTAGGAAACCCCGGCAGCCCGGAGTCCGCTGAGCGCCTCCCGGATGTCCTGGAAGAGCTCCTTGCTGCGGACGTCGATGACCACCGCCAGTTTGGGAATGGAATGCGGCATCCGGGACACCAGCTCGGTCAGGGTTCCGAGCATCAACGGCGGCAGGTTCTCCACCACGTACCAGCCGTGGTCCTCGAGGGCATTGGCGGCCGTGCTGCGTCCGGCGCCGGACATGCCGGTGACCACCAGCAGCTCAGACTCGGCGGGCTTGACCGGGGTCAGCGCGTCCTGTTCCTTCATGTCCGTCGTCCCATCCTTGAGATCTTGTCCGGCGCAGGGCACTGCGTCCCGCACTGGTTTGTTCTGCCGTGGTTCCTGCGCAGCGGTGACGGGCCGGCTCCGCACGTCAACTGCTGCAGGGAAAGAAGCCGATTACCCAGCCTAGCTAAGTTTCCACGATTTCGCCGGTGGTCATGTTTACGGCCGGAGCGGATGCCTGCCCGCCCTTTGCGGCGAGCTGGGCGTGGACCGAGGCAGCCAGGGCCGGGCCGATGCCCGGGACGCGCTGCAGTTCCTCGACCGACGCCTTCCGCAGCTTCTTGACGGATCCGAATTCCTTGAGCAGGGCGGCCCGCTTGGCGGGACCGAGGCCGGAAATTTCGTCCAGCAGGGAGGCGGTCATGGACTTCGCCCGCTTCTGGCGGTGGAAGGTGATGGCGAAGCGGTGTGCCTCGTCGCGGATTCGCTGGAGCAGGAACAGTGCTTCGGAGGCGCGCGGAAGGATCACCGGGAAATCACTGTCCGGAACCCATACTTCCTCCAGGCGCTTGGCCAGGCCGACAACGTAGATGTCGGTAATGCCCAGGTCCGCCAGGGCGCGGGAGGCCGCGGCGACCTGGGGCTGGCCGCCGTCGACCACCACCAGGTTGGGCGGATAGGCGAACTTGGTCCGCGGAGCCGCGGTCAGCGTGTCCGTCAGCGGCTGGACGTCGGTGCCGGTGCGTTCGGCCGGCAGCTGCCCCGCAGCGGGATCAGCCGGCGGGTCGGCAGCCGGGTCGGCATTCTCGGCGAGGTAGTTGCGGAAGCGCCGGGAGATCACGTCGTACATGGCCGAGGTGTCGTCGCGGGCGGCGTCGCCGGTGATGGAGAACTTGCGGTAGTCCGATTTTTTCGGCAGGCCGTCCTCCGCCACCACCATGGAGGCCACCACGTTGGTGCCGGAGACGTGCGAGATGTCGTAGCACTCGATCCGCAGCAATGCCACGGGCAGGTCCAGGGCTTCCTGCAGCTCCTGGAGGGCCGCGGAGCGGGTGGTGATGTCCCCGGCCCGGCGGCTCTTGTGCAGCCGCAGGGCGTCGGAGGCATTGCGTGCCACGGTCTCCATCAGCGCCTTCTTGTCCCCGCGCTGCGGAACCCGGATGTCCACGCGGGCGCCGCGCAGCCCGGAGAGCCACTGTCCCAGCTCATCCGCGTTGGACGGCAGCACCGGAACCAGCACCTGGCGGGGAATGCGGTCGGTCGAGGCAGCCTCGCCGTAAACCTGCTGGATGAGGTGTTCCACCAGGTCCGCGGTGTCCGTGTCTTCGACCTTTTCCACCACCCAGCCGCGCTGCCCGCGGATCCGGCCGGCGCGGACATGGAACACCTGGGCCGAGGCTTCGAGTTCGTCTTCCTCGAGCGCAAAGATGTCAGCATCGGTGTCTTCGCTGAGCACCACGTTGTTGCGTTCAAAAACCTTGCGCAGGGCCGCGATGTCGTCGCGCAGCCGGGCTGCGGTTTCGTAGTCCAGCTCGGCCACGGCAGCCTGCATTTCCTTTTCCAGGGTGCCGATGAAGCGCTTGCCTTCCCCGGACATGAAGTCGCAGAGTTCGGCGGCCAGCTTGCGGTGGTCTTCCGGGCTGATCCGGCCCACGCACGGAGCGGAGCATTTGTCGATGTAGCCCAGCAGGCAGGGCCGGCCGGTGCGTTCGGCGCGCTTGAAGACCCCGGAGCTGCAGGTGCGGACCGGGAAGACGCGCAGCAGGGTGTCCAGGGTTTCGCGGATGGCCTTGGCGGGGTAGAACGGGCCGAAGTAGCGGGTGTCCTTGCGCCGGTCGCCGCGCATCACCTGGGCCCGGGGGTACTTCTCCCCCATGGTCACCGCCAGGTAGGGGTAGGACTTGTCGTCCCGGAACATGATGTTGAACCGGGGATTGAACTCCTTGATCCAGGTGTACTCCAGCTGCAGTGCTTCCAGCTCGGTGCTGACCACTGTCCATTCCACGCTGGCGGCGGTGTGCACCATGGCGCGGGTCTTGGGCAGCAGGCCCCGGGGGTTGGCGAAGTAGGAGTTCAGGCGGGAACGGAGGTTCTTGGCCTTGCCGACGTAGATGACCCGGCCGTGCTCGTCTCGGAAACGGTAAACGCCGGGAGCGGTGGGGATCTCCCCCGTCTTCGGCCGGTATGTTGCTGGATCTGCCACTGTTCCATCCTACGGTCGCCGCCGGACGCCTCTGCGCAGGCCGGCGCCGCTTTCGCGGGACGCTGAACCGGTTGCCCCGGGCTTACCCTTCGGGCTTGCTCTGGTTGTAGCTGCCGGAGCGCTCCTGCCCGGAGAGCTCGGCGATGGCGTCCATGACCCGGTCGGTGGCCTGCCGGCGGGCCGGCAGCGCGTGGTCCGGTCCGGTTTTCTGGAAGTAGAGCGGCCGGCCCACCTTCATCGTGAAGTGCTGCGGTTTGATCCATTTCCTGCCCGCAGGCTGCAGGTTCTCGGTGCCGATGAGTCCCACCGGAACGACCGGCGCGCCGGAGGTGAGGGCCAGCCAGCCGACGCCGGTGCGGCCGCGGTACAGCAGGCCGTCGCGGGAACGGGTCCCCTCCGGGTAGATGCCGATGCCGCTTCCTTCTTCCAGCCGGTCCAGGAGGGTTTTCAGGGCTGCCACGGAGGCGGCCTGCTGGCCGCGTTCCACGGGGATGGACCCTACGCCCTCGAAAAAGGTCCGCATGGCCGCGCCCTTGAAGCCGGTGCCGGTGAAGTATTCCGCCTTGGCGAAGAACGCAACCGGCCGGGGCATCAGCGCCTGCGTAAGCACGCTGTCCAGGAAAGAGAGGTGGTTGGCGGCGACGATGAACGCTCCGTCGGCGGGCACGTTCTCCAGTCCGATGACGGTGGGCCGGCACAGGCCGGCGATCAGTCCCCGGGTTGAGGCCCGGGTCAGGTCATACACGCCCATGCGCGATGTCCCCTTCCTGCAGGCGGAAGCCCTCGAGCTCCGCCAGCAGTTCTTCGGCCGATCCGACGACGGCGGCGGGGCCTGCCGCGGCAAGCTCGCCGTCGGCGGCAAAGCCCCAGGAAACCCCGATGCATTCCAGGCCGTTGGCCGCCGCGCCGTGGACATCATGCCGGCGGTCGCCCACCATCACGGCGCGGTCGTAGCGGCCGGACTGCCGTTCCAGCGCGGCGCGGATGATGGCGGCTTTGCCGTCCAGGGCCGCGGCGGCCTGCTCGTCGGCGGGCGAGCCGTGCACGGAGTCGAACAGCCCGGAAAGTCCCTGCACCCGGAGCAGCTCATGGGCCAGCGGCTCCGGTTTCTGGGTGGCAACGGCCACTGCGGTGCCCCGGGCACGCAGCGCTTCGACAGCTTCGGCGATGCCGGGGTAGGGGCGGCTCTGCGCCATTCCGGTCTCCCGGTAACCGGCCCGGTAGCGCGCAACGACGTCGTCGACAAGCCCCTCGGGAACGCCGGCAATCTCCCGCAGCGACGTGACGAGCGCGGGCCCGACCATCCGCTGCAGTTCCGCCGCCGGGGGTACGGGCAGGCCGCACGCTTCGAGGGCGGCGCTGATGCCGCCGGTGATGCTGCCTGCCGGATCCACAAGGGTTCCGTCCAGGTCAAAGAGTACTAGGAGCCGGGATTCTTTCACCGGGACAGTTTCCCACACCTGCGGCCGGGTACGGAAAAAGGCATTCCCGGCGGGGAATACCTTTTTCCGTAATGTCCGGCAGATTTACCGGTTGATAAGGCGTGCGGGGTTTATGCCGCTCCCTTTTGCTTTTCGAACAATTCGGCCAGGAACCGGCCGGTGTGGCTGACCTCGGAGGCAGCCACCTTTTCCGGTGTTCCGGTGGCAATCACCTGTCCGCCGCCGTTTCCGCCTTCGGGACCCATGTCGATGATCCAGTCGGCGCTCTTGATGACGTCAAGGTTGTGCTCGATGGTGATCACCGTGTTGCCCTTGTCCACCAGTCCCTGCAGGACCAGCAGCAGCTTGCGGACGTCTTCGAAATGCAGTCCGGTGGTGGGTTCATCCAGCACGTACACGCTGCGCCCGTTGGACCGCTTCTGCAGCTCGGCGGCAAGCTTCACGCGCTGCGCCTCGCCGCCCGAGAGGGTGGTGGCCGGCTGCCCGAGCCGGACGTAGCCCAGGCCAACGTCAACCAGCGTGTTCAGGTGCCGGGCGATCGGCGAGAACGCGGCAAAGAACTCAGCTGCCTCCTCGATGGACATGCCCAGGACCTCGGCGATGTTTTTGCCCTTGTAGTGCACCTCGAGGGTTTCGCGGTTGAACCGCCCGCCGTGGCACACCTCGCAGGGCACATAGACGTCCGGCAGGAAGTTCATCTCGATCTTCAGCGTTCCGTCGCCGTGGCAGGCTTCGCAGCGCCCGCCCTTGACGTTGAAGGAGAACCGGCCCGGGAGGTAGCCGCGGACCTTGGACTCGTTGGTCTCCGCGAACAGCTTGCGGATGTGGTCCCAGACGCCGGTGTACGTGGCCGGGTTGGACCGCGGCGTGCGCCCGATGGGGCTCTGGTCCACATGGATGACCTTGTCGAGGTTCTCCAGGCCGTCGATGCGCAGGTGCCGGCCTGCCACGTGCTTGGCGCCGTTGAGCTTGGCGGCCAGCGTCTTGTAGAGGATGTCGTTGATCAGGGTGGATTTACCCGATCCGCTGACCCCCGTCACCGCGGTGAAAACACCCAGCGGAATGGAGACATCGATGTTGCGCAGGTTGTTCTCCCGCGCCCCGACAATCTTCAGCTGGCGTGACTTGTCCACCTTGCGGCGCTTGGCCGGAATCTCGATTTTGCGGCGCCCGGACAGGTACGCGCCGGTCAGGGACCGCTCGTTGGTGAGCAGGTCCGCCAGGGAACCCGAGTGCACCACTTCGCCGCCGCGTTCACCGGCGCCCGGTCCGATGTCCACAACCCAGTCGGCTTCGTGAATGGTGTCTTCGTCATGCTCCACGACAATCAGGGTGTTGCCGAGGTTCCGCAGCCGGGCCAGAGTTTCGATCAGCCGCCGGTTGTCCTTCTGGTGCAGGCCGATGGACGGCTCGTCGAGGACATACAGCACCCCCACGAGTCCGGAACCGATCTGGGTGGCCAGCCGGATCCGCTGCGCCTCGCCGCCGGAGAGCGTGGCGGCTGCCCGCTCCAGGCTCAGGTACTCCAGCCCGACGTCGAGCAGGAAGGTCAGGCGCGCCAGGATTTCCTTCAGCACCTGGTCGCCGATGCGGGCTTCACGGGCGGTGAGGTCCAGTCCGCCGAGGAACTCCGCCGCCTCGCGCAGCGGCAGGGCTGCCACCTGGGCGATGTTCTTCCCGTTGATCAGCACGGACAGTGACGCCGGGTTCAGCCGCGCTCCGCCGCACTCGGGGCACGGGGTTTCCCGCATGTACTCCTCGTACCGGTCGCGGGCGCTGTCGGATTCGGTTTCCAGGTGCTTGCGGTGGATGTAGGAGATGACGCCTTCAAAGCCGGTGCTGTACTTGCGCTCCCGGCCGAAGCGGTTCTTGTACTGGACCACCACCTTGTGGTCCTTGCCGTTGAGGATCGCTTCGCGGGCCTTCGCCGGCAGCTTCTTCCACGGCACGTCCATGGAGAAGTCCATCTCCTTGGCCAGGCCGGCCAGCAGCCGGTTCCAGTACTCCAGGGTTGCGTTGCCCAGGGCCCAGGGAGCCACGGCCCCGGCGGCCAGGCTCAGGTTGGGGTTGGGGATCACCAGTTCCTCGTCAACCTCCAGCCGGCTGCCGATGCCGGTGCAGACCGGGCAGGCACCAAAGGGGTTGTTGAAGGAGAAGGACCGGGGTTCGATTTCGTCGATCGCCAGCGGGTGCTCGTTCGGGCAGGCCAGGTGTTCGGAGAACGCCCGAATCCTGTCCTCGCTCTTTTCGTCGACATCCACGAAGTCGGCCAGGATGCGTCCGTCGGCCAGGCCGAGCGCGGTTTCCACCGAGTCGGTCAGCCGCTGCCGGATACCGTCCTTGGCCACGAGCCGGTCCACCACCACCTCGATGGTGTGCTTGTACTGCTTGCCCAGCTTCGGCGGGTCGGAGAGCTGGACCTGCTTGCCGTCAACTTTGGCGCGGGAGTAGCCCTTGGCAGCGAGCCCCTGGAAGAGGTCAACGAATTCGCCCTTGCGGCCGCGCACCACCGGGGCCAGGATCTGGAACCGGGTGCCTTCGGGAAGTTCGAGCAGCTGGTCGACAATCTGCTGCGGAGTCTGGCGCGAGACCGGCTCGCCGCACACCGGGCAGAACGGGGTCCCGACGCGCGCCCAGAGCAGGCGCATGTAGTCGTAGATCTCGGTAATGGTGCCAACGGTGGAGCGCGGGTTCTTGGAGGTGGACTTCTGGTCGATGGACACCGCCGGGGAGAGGCCTTCAATGAAGTCCACATCCGGCTTGTCCACCTGCCCGAGGAACATGCGTGCATAGGAGGAGAGCGACTCGACGTAACGGCGCTGCCCTTCGGCGAAGATCGTGTCGAAGGCCAGGGAGGACTTTCCGGACCCGGACAGGCCGGTGAAGACAATCATCGCGTCGCGCGGCAAATCCAGATCCACGTTGCGCAGGTTGTGTTCCCGGGCGCCCTTGACGACCAGGCGGGAAAGATCATTGCCGCGGTGCGGCTCGTTGGCACTATCGGCCATCAAAGAGGTAGCTGTAGACACAATTTCCACTGTAGTTCACCGTTTGGTTCGAAGATGTATTCGACGCCGCAGTGTTCACCGCAGGCGAAGAGCCGTCTCGACATAGGTCATGGCTTCCTGCGGATCGAGGCCGTTGGCGCGGACGGAGTCAGCAAAGACGGCCGCTGCCTCGGCCACCCGGCGCCGTCCGTTGTCCCCCGCTGCTGCAATGACGGTGCCTGCCCGCGAGCGCGTGGTGACCACTTCGGCCTGTTCCAGTTCGCGGTAGGCACGGGCGACCGTGTTGACCGCCAGGCCGAGCCGGGCGGCGAGCGCGCGCACGGGCGGAAGACGGGTTCCGACGGCGAGGCGTCCCTCATTGGCAGCATCCAGGATCTGGACCCGCAGCTGTTCGAAGGGGGGAACGGTGCTTGTGCCGTCGATGCGGACCCAGGACAGGACGTCGTCGCTCATGGGACCGCCTTCATGTTCGGGAGCTGGAGCCGCCTCGAGGATGACGGCGGCAGGTCTGGTGCAGCGGGTTCTCGCTTGCTGCAGTTCCATTTTGCCACGCCGGTGCCTGTTCCGCCGGGAGGCAGGTCACGGCGGGGAGCCTGTCCCCTCCCCCGTGCCGGCATCCGCATCACCGGCATCACCGGCATCACCGACATCCGCAGGCTCCGCGAACTGGGAGCGGTACAGCTGTGCGTAGAATCCCTCGGCGTCCAGCAGCGCCCCGTGGGTTCCCTGCTCGACAATCTCACCGTTCCTCACCACCAGGATCACGTCCGCGTCGCGGATGGTGGAGAGCCGGTGGGCGATGACGAAGCTGGTGCGGGCTTCCCGCAAGGCGTTCATGGCCAGCCGGATGGAGATCTCCGTCCGCGTGTCCACCGAGCTGGTGGCCTCGTCCAGGACCAGGATGGACGGGTTCGCCAGCCAGGCCCGGGCTATGGTGATCAGCTGCCGCTGCCCCTGGCTCAGCGAGCCGCCGTCGTTCCCCAGGACGGTGTCATACCCCTCGGGCAGCGAGCGCACAAAGTGGTCCACGTGGGTTGCCCGAGCGGCCCGGACTATCTGCTCGTCCGTGACGCCGGGGGCGCCGTAGGCAAGGTTCTCCCGGATTGTTCCTTCGAAGAGCCAGGCGTCCTGGAGGACCATGCCGATGTTCTTCCGCACATCGTCCCGCCGCATCCGGGCCGTGTCGACGCCGTCTATGGTGATCCGCCCCGCGTCGATGTCATAAAAACGCATGAGCAGGTTCACCAGGGTGGTCTTCCCCGCCCCCGTGGGACCGACAATGGCCACCGTCTGCCCGGGTTCCGCCACGAAGGACAGGTCCCGGATCAGCGGGGCGTCGGGCGAGTAGCTGAAATCCACGTGCTCAAAGGCCACGCGGCCCCGGACGGCGGGCAGAGTCAGCGGATCTGCCGGATCAGGCTCCTGCTCGCGGTCGTCCAAAAGTTCGAACACACGTTCGGCTGAGGCTACGCCTGACTGCAGCATGTTGATCAGAGAGCCAATCTGTCCCAGAGGCTGGGAGAACTGGCGGCTGTACTGGACGAAGGCCTGCACGCCGCCGATTGAGAGCCGCCCGTTGGCCACCAGGATGCCGCCCACCACGGCAACCGCCACATAGTTCAGATTCGAGATGAACTGCATGGTGGGCATGATGACGCCGGAAACGAACTGTGCCTTGAAGGAAGAGCGGTAGAGGGCCTCGTTGGCCGGGCGGAAGCCTGCCACGACCCGTTCCTGCTGTCCGAAGGCCTTCACCACGTCCTGGGCGCTGAACATTTCCTCGATGTACCCGTTCACCTCCCCCGTGGACTTCCACTGCTGCATGAACTGCACCTGCGAGCGCTTGGCAATCAGCACGGTGACGACGGCGGAGACCGGCACCGTGACCACGGCGATCAGTGCCAGCAGCGGAGACAGCCACAGCATCATGCCCAGCACCCCCACGATGGTCAGCACCGACGTAATGATCTGGGTCAGGGTCTGGGAGAGCGTCTGGGCCAGGTTGTCGATGTCGTTGGTGACCCGGCTGAGCACGTCCCCGCGGGATTCGCGCTGGAAGTGGGACATGGGCAGCCGGAACAGCTTGCCGTCCACGTCCTTCCGCAGCCGGTACATGGCGTTCTGCACCACCCGCGCCGTAACGCGTGCCTGCAGCCAGCCGAAGAAGAACGCAGCAGTATAGATGCCCAGCACCCCCAGCACCAGTACCCGCAGCCTGCCGAAGTCCAC
The DNA here is from genome assembly GCF_054792395.1 of Arthrobacter sp. Z1-15. NCBI lineage: Bacteria > Bacillati > Actinomycetota > Actinomycetes > Micrococcales > Micrococcaceae > Arthrobacter > Arthrobacter sp. Z1-15. The sequence goes on from NZ_CP096454.1 coordinate 2,162,110, forward strand.
CCCTGCCCCGGGCACCACGTCCATGGCGGCGAGCATGTCCGCCAGCTGGTTCTCCCCGGCGCTGCGCAGCTCCCGGACCTGCTCGTCCTTGCTGGTTCCCGGCTCAAGCCCGGCGCCGATCACGCCGTCGAAGATGACGTTGGTGGCTTCCCCCAGGATCCGCGGAGCGGTGACCGCGAGCGCCACGGAGACGACGGCGGCAACCAGCACCAGTGCCAGCCGGAGCCGGTCCGGGGCCATCAGGGACAGAATCCGTTTCACGCTGGCCCGGAAGTTCAGCGGTTTGGCCGCCGGAGCATGCCCGCCGTGTCCTCCCCCATGTCCTCCCCCGCGTCCTCCCCCATGCCCGCGCATTACCGGGCGGGGGCCGCCGCGTGCCGGGGCGCTCACTGCACTTCCTCCGCCGTGAGCTGTGATTCGACGATTTCCCGGTAGGTGGGCGAGGAATCCATCAGCTCGGCGTGCGTCCCCTGCCCGGCAATCCGTCCTTCCTCCAGTACGACTATCCGTCCGGCGTCGGTGATCGTGTTGACCCGCTGGGCGACGATCAGCACGGTGGAGTTGCGGGTGCGCTGTTTGAGTGCGGCCCGGAGCCGGGCGTCCGTCGCGAAGTCCAGCGCGGAGAAGCTGTCGTCGAACAGGTAGACGGAGGGCCGGACCACCAGCGCCCGGGCGATGGCCAGGCGCTGCCGCTGGCCTCCGGAGAAGTTGCCGCCGCCCTGCTCCACCCGGTGTTCCAGCGCCCCCTCGGACGCACGGACAAAATCGGCCGCCTGGGCGATCTCGAGGGCTTCCCAGAGTTCGGCGTCGGTGGCGTCCGGTTTGCCGAAGCGCAGGTTGGAGCCGATGGTCCCGGAAAACAGGTAGGCCTTCTGCGGCACCAGGCCGATGCCGCTGCGCAGCGAGTGCAGCGTGACTTCCTCGATGTCCTGGCCGTCGATGCTGATTCCCCCCGACGTGGCGTCCAGCAGCCGGGGCACCAGGTTCAGCAGTGTGGACTTGCCGGCCCCCGTGGATCCGATGATCGCCGTGGTCCTGCCTGACTCCGCAGTGAAGGAGATCCCGTGCAGCACCGGCGCCTCCGCCCCCGGGTAGGTATAGCCGACGCCGTCGAACACCAGGGTTCCGCCGTCGAACACCAGCGGCACGGCCGCCGGGGCATCATGGACCGTGCTCTCGGTATCCAGGACCTCGTAAATGCGTTCGGCACAGACGGCCGCGCGCGGGAGCATCATGATCATGAACATGGACATCATCACGGCCATCAGGATCTGCATGATGTAGGCAATGAATGCCGTGAGCGCGCCGATCTGCATCTGGCCGGAGTCAATGCGGTAGGCGCCCAGCCACACCACCGCAACGGAAGCCAGGTTCGCCACGAGCATCGCGGCGGGGAAGAGCAGCGCCATGTACTGCGCCGTCCGCAGCTGGGTGCCGGTCAGGTCCGCGTTGGCGGTGTCGAAGCGGGCCTCTTCGGTGCGCTCCCGGACAAAGGCCCGGATCACCGCAATGCCCATGATCTGTTCGCGCAGCACCGAGTTCACCCGGTCGATCTGCTTCTGGGCACGGCGGAACAGCGGAATCAGGCGGCGCAGCACCAGCCCGATCACCGCAAAAAGGACCGGCAGGATCAGCAGCAGGATCCCGGACAGCGGCACATCCTGGTTCAGTGCCAGCACCACCCCGCCGATCCCCATGATCGGCGCGGAAACCATCACGGTGAATGTCATCAGCAGGGCCATCTGCACCTGCTGCACGTCGTTGGTGGTGCGGGTGATCAGGGACGGGGCACCGAAGACGCCTACTTCCCGGGAGGAAAAGGATTCCACCGTGGTGAACAGGCTGTCGCGGATGTTCCGGCCCACGCTCATGGCCACCCGGGCGGCAAAGTACGTGGCGGTGACCGCGCAGAGGACCTGCCCGGCGGTAATGGCCAGCATCCAGCCGCCCAGCCCCAGGATGACGCCCGTGTCCGCCACGACGACGCCGCGGTCAATAATGTCGGCATTCAGGGTGGGCAGGTACAGCGTTGCCGCGGTCTGCAAAAACTGCAGGATAACGACGGCGGCCACCGCGCCCTTGTAGGGAGCCAGGTTCTGCCGGATAAGCCGTACGAGCACGCTTTCCTCCCGGACCGGCCGGTTCCAGCACCGGCACCATCCGAACGTACGCCGCCGCACCCGGGCAGGCAATACCCGGCTGCCGGCGCGCTAAGGCGGATGTTCCCCGGCAGGGCTGGCAGCCGGGCGCCGACAGGCCGGGCCGGGCCGGGCCGCACCTGCGAGCGCCTGTGCCTCCGGACGCCTGTGCCTCCGGACGGGCGCGGCAGTGATTCCCGCACTGGTTCCCACTCTTTGTTACCTCACGGGACTGGTGTGACCCCAGCTGTCTCAAGAGCCACAAGCAGTGGGAACGCGTGCGGGGAAGGCGGCGGGAGGACCCCATCGTGAGTCGGGCCGGCTCGCCTGCATCGGCGAGCGCACCGGGTGCGGCGCCGGGGCATCGGCGAGCGCGGACACCCCTGCCCTGTGCGAGCCGCCCCCCGCAACTAGACTTACCGGCATGATTGATTTGGAGAAAGTCACCATCCGCAGCCGGTCCGTGGGCAGCATGGACAACAACGTCTACGTCATTACCGCCAAGGACACCGGAGCCCAGGTGCTCATTGACGCCGCCGATGATTTCGCCGCGATCCGGGAACTCCTGGCCGAAGCCGCCGGAGATGCCGCCGCACCCGCCGAAGTGCAGCTGATCATCACCACGCACAGCCACTGGGACCATGTCCGTGCCCTCGCCGAAGCCGCTGCTGCCACCGGCGCGCGAACCGCCGCCGGCAGCGAGGACATCCCGGACATCGAGGTGCCCACCGACGTGCCGCTGGAGCACGGGGACGTCAGGGCCTTCAACGGCTTCGAACTGGAAGCGATCAAGCTGCGCGGGCATACTCCCGGATCGGTGGCACTGCTGTACCGCGACCCGAGCGGACCGGCCCATCTCTTCACCGGAGATTCCCTGTTCCCCGGCGGCCTGGGCAACACGCAGAAGGATCCGGAGCGGTTTGCGTCCCTCTACGCAGATGTATTCGAACGCGTGTTCGAATACCTGCCGGACGACACCGTCGTCCACCCCGGGCACGGGGCCGGCACCACCCTCGGTGCGGAGCGCCCCCACCTGCAGGAATGGAAGCAACGCGGCTGGTAGCAGCCCGTTTGCCGGATGCTCCGTTGACCCCCGCTGTTTGACGGCCTTACGCTCCAGAGGGACCCCTTCGGACCGGATGAGAGCGTGGCCCCGTGGCAAATTCACAGTCATCGACGTCCGGGCCGGCCGGTGCCGCGACACCTCAGATCGGGCTGCTGGCCTGCGTGGCCTTCGGTGTCGGCACCACTGTGGGCGGCGGGGTCTTCACGCTTTCCGGAACGGCAGTGAACCTTGCCGGGCCGGGCGCAGTCCTGAGTTACATCATTGCGGGCGTTGTGATGGTCCTGTGTGCACTGTCCTTCATAGTGGTTTCCACCCGGGCCGCGGATGGCGAATCAGGATACGGCCCGGTCGGCACCATTCTGAGCCCCTTCTGGCGGTTCATTGTGATGTGGGCCTTCTATCTCAACGGCGCCACGATCGTTGCCTACCTGGTGGATTCCTTCGGGGACTATCTGCACGAGTACTTCCTCCCGGCGATCGGGACGCTGGCGCTCGCGCTCGCCGCCACCGCACTGGTGACGGCCCTGAACCTGGGCCCGACGGCGCTGGTTGCCAAAGCTGAAACGTGGATCGTGGGTATCAAGCTTGCCCTGCTCGTCCTGTTTGCCGTCTGGGGCCTGACCGAGCTGCGGCCGGATGCAGTGGACCGCCCGCTGCCGCAGGGCACCGGCGGGGTGTTCTCCGCCGCCGCCCTCCTGTTCACCGCCTACACCGGCTTCAACGTCATTACAAACATGGCCGGGTCGGTGAAGAACCCCCGCAAAACCGTTCCGCGCGCCATCCTGCTGACGCTGCTGGTGTCGGGCCTGATCTATCTGGGAACAGTGCTGGCCATGATGGCCAGCGGACTTACCGTCTTTACCGCCACCGGAGTGTCACAGGCTGCGGAAATCGTCATGGGGTCGTGGGGCGGGCTCCTGGTGGCTTTCGCCGCCTGCCTGTCCACGCTCTCCGGCGCCAACGCCAACGTGCTGGGCGCCTCCGAAATTATCCTGCGCATGGTGGCGCGCGGCGATGTGCCCCCTGCGCTGGGGCGGCACAGCCGCAGCGGGCACCCCTATGTCAGTGTTCTGCTGCTGGGCGCCATCACGGTCCTGCTGGTATTGCTCAACGACACCACCTTTGTGGTCTCCATCGCCAACGTCGCCGCCATCCTGGCCATGATCGTGGTGAGCGTTGCGGCCGCCGTGCTCGGATTCCGCAAGTGGCCCGGTGAGGGAGCAAGGCTCCCTCTCGGCCCGGTCATACCCGTCCTTGCGGTGCTGGCGGCGGCAAGCCAGCTGCCCTCCCTAAGCCCGGCGGCGCTGCTTACCGGGTTCCTGCTCACCGGCTTGGGCGGCGCGCTGTATCTGGCCCGGCACTGGGACCGCGGAGGTGCCGGCAGCCGGGACCACGCCAATGAGCAGATTGACGCCCTGAACACTCCGTTGATGAAAGCCGCACGCTCCCGTCCCCCGGTGGGGCGCAGCCACGGCTCCCGCCGGTACTCCTAGCCCCGCCGGCGCTGGGAGTACCGTGGTTGACCCGTTCAGCCTCTCTTGTGCCCCACCATGAAGATGCGGCGGAACGGAAAGACCGTGCCCCATGAACGTTCGGGATACGCCTTCCGCAGCAGCGCTGCATACTGCTCTTCGAAGCGGGAGAAATCCTGCGGGTCCAAAGCAGCGATGACGGGACGCAGGGCGGTTCCGCGGACCCACTCCAGCACCGGGTCCCTGCCCTGCAGGACCTGCGAGTAGCTCGTCTCCCACACATCGGCCTCAAAGCCGGCCTCCGTCAGCAGCCCGAGGTAGTCTTCCGGCTCATCCACGGCATCCGCGTGGCGAAGGACTCCGTCCAGCTTGTCCGCCCACTCGGCGCCCGCTGCCAGCTCCCGCATCAGGGCGTGGGAAGGAGCTCCAAAGTTTCCCGGCACCTGCACCGCCAGCCAGGCACCGCCGTCGAGCTGCTTGGCCCAGCGGCGGATCAAATCCTGGTGCCCCGGCACCCACTGCAGGGCGGCGTTGGAGACCACCACGTCCGTTCCGGGCTCCGGATCCCAGTCCTCGATGCCCGCCTGTACAAAGTCCAGATTGTCCGGGGCCTGCTCCAGTGCACGGGCCTGCTCCACCATGTCCTGCGAGGAGTCGACGCCCGTGACCCGTGCCCCGGGCCAGCGGGAGGCGAGCGCCGCCGTCAACGGCCCCGGACCGCAGCCCAGATCAACAACCCTGCGCGGGTTGTCGGCGGCAATGCGGGCCGTGAGGTCGAAAAACGGCCGGTCGCGGTGCGAGGAGAACTGTGTGTACTTCCGAGGATCCCATTTCATGCCGCCGAGCCTAGCAGCGCTGCCCGCACCGGGCGGGCCGGCTGTCACGGAACGCAACGACCGGCCCCCGCTTCTCTCAGGCCCAGCTGCCGGCGGTCTGCAGTGCGCTGCCGCGCCCGATAGTCTGGTATGGACATGAAACTTCTTGAACAGCTTGCCTCCGGCCCGTCCAGTACCCGCACCATCGACCCCGACGAGACGTACACGTCCTTCCTGGAATGGGTCGAGAGCCGGGGCATGTCGCTGTACCCGGCGCAGGATGAAGCGGTGATGGAGCTGGTGACGGGCAACAACGTCATCCTGGCCACCCCCACCGGCTCGGGCAAGTCCATGGTGGCCATCGCGGCACACTTCCACGCCATGGCGCACGACGAGCGCAGCTACTACACCGCGCCCATCAAGGCCCTGGTGTCGGAGAAGTTCTTCGCACTGTGCGAGATCTTCGGTGCCGAGAACGTCGGGATGGTCACCGGTGACTCCTCCGTGAACAAGGACGCCCCGATCATCTGCTGCACCGCGGAGATCCTGGCCAACATTGCCCTGCGCGAAGGTCCCGACGCGGACCTCGGCACCGTGATCATGGACGAATTCCATTTCTACTCCGACCCGCAGCGCGGCTGGGCCTGGCAGGTGCCGCTGCTGGAGCTGCCGCAGGCACAGTTCCTGCTGATGTCCGCCACCCTGGGCGACATGACCCGGATCGCGAATGAACTCAGCGAGCTCACCAACCGGGACACGGTCACGGTCTCCTCGGTGCAGCGCCCCATCCCGCTGCACTACTACTACGTGGAAACCCCGGTGCAGGAGTCCCTGGAGGAGCTGCTGGCCACCAAGCAGGTTCCGGTCTACGTGGTGCACTTCTCCCAGATCGAAGCCATTGACCGGGCCCAGGCCCTGATGAGCATCAACGTCTGCACCCGCGAGGAAAAGGACAAAATTGCCGAGCTGATTGCCGGGTTCCGGTTTGCCCCGGGATTCGGGAAGACCCTGAACCGGCTGGTCCGGCACGGCATCGGCGTGCACCACGCCGGCATGCTGCCCAAGTACCGCCGTCTGGTGGAGCAGCTGGCCCAGGCCGGGCTGCTGAAGGTCATCTGCGGCACCGACACCCTCGGCGTCGGCATCAATGTACCCATCCGCACCGTGCTGATCACCGCGCTGTCCAAGTACGACGGCACCCGGACCCGGCCGCTGAAGGTCCGCGAGTTCCACCAGATCGCGGGCCGCGCCGGGCGGGCCGGCTACGACACGGCGGGCACCGTCGTCGTGCAGGCACCGGAACACGTCATTGAAAACGTGAAGGCGATGGCCAAGGCGCACGCCAAGTTCGGCGACGACCAGAAGAAACTGCGCCAGGTGGTGAAGAAGAAGCCGCAGGCCGGCTTTGTGTCCTGGGGCAAGCCCACCTTCGAGAAGCTGGTGGACGGCACCCCGGAGCCGCTGACCTCCAGCTTCAACATCACCCACTCCATGCTGCTGAACCTGCTGGAACGTCCGGGCGATCCGTTCACGGCTGCCAAGAAGCTGCTCACCAACAACCACGAGACCCGGTCCTCGCAGCTGGCGCTGATGAAAAAGGCGCTGAGCATCTACCGCGAGCTGAAGACCGCCGGCATTGTGGAGGTGCTGCCCGAACCCGACGCCGACGGCCGCACCGTCCGCCTGAAAGTGCATCTGCAGCCGAACTTCGCCCTGAACCAGCCGCTGTCCCCGTTTGCGATGGCCTCCCTGGAGATCCTGGACCCGGACAGCCCGTCCTACGCCCTGGACGTGGTGTCCGTGATCGAAGCGATCATGGAAAAGCCCCGGCAGGTCCTCTCCGCGCAGGAGAAGAAGGCCCGCGGGGAGGCGATCGCCGCCATGAAGTCCCAGGGCATCGAGTACGACGAGCGGATGGCCCTGCTGGAGGAAGTCACCTACCCGCAGCCGCTGGCGGAGCTGCTGGAGCAGTCCTTCGAGGTATACCGCTCGGGTGCGCCCTGGCTGGGCGAGTTCGAGCTCAGTCCCAAGTCCATCGTCCGGGACATGTACGAGCGGGCCATGAGCTTCGGCGAGTACGTCCAGTTCTACTCCCTGGCCCGCTCCGAAGGGGTGCTGCTGCGCTACCTCTCGGACACCTACAAGGCGCTGCTGCACACAGTGCCGCCGGAGCGGCTCCGTGAAGATCTGGAAGACATCATCGAGTGGCTGGGCGAGCTGGTCCGGCAGACCGACTCCTCCTTGCTGGACGAATGGGAGGAGCTCACCAACGGCATTAACCCGGACGCCTCGGCTGAACCGGTCCTGCCTCCGGTGCCGGATCGCCTCACCGCCAATGTGCGGGCCTTCCGGGTCATGGTCCGCAACGAAATGTTCCAGCGCGTGAAGCTCTTCGCCGATGAGGACGACCGCGCCCTGGGCGAGCTCGACGGCGACGCCGGCTGGGACGCCGACCGCTGGGCCGACGTGCTCGATGCCTACTTCGAGGAACATGAGGACATCGACGACGGCCCCGACGGGCGCGGGCCAAACCTGTTGATCATCAAGGAGCTTCCGGGCAAATGGGAGGTGCGGCAGATCTTCAAGGATCCGGCCAACCACTTGGACTGGGGCATCAATGCCGAGGTTGACCTCGCGGCATCGGACGACGCCGGAGCTCCCGTCATCAAGGTGATCCACGCGGGCCGCCTCGATTAGGCTGAAGCCATGCAGATCCGCCCCGCACGCCCCGAAGACGTCCCTGTCATCCTTGAACTCATCCACGACCTGGCGATTTACGAAAAAGAACCGCATGCCGTCAAGAACACGGTGCAGGGTCTGGAGAAGAACCTGTTCGGGGAGCATCCGGCCATCTTTGCCCACGTTGCCGAGGAAGCCGGAGAAGTGCAGGGTTTCGCACTCTGGTTCCTGAACTACTCCACCTGGGAGGGCGTGCACGGCATCTACCTGGAGGACCTGTACGTCCGCCCGGCGGCCCGGGGCAAGGGCGCCGGGAAGGCGCTGCTGCGCACGCTGGCGGAAATCGCCGTCGAGCGCGGGTATGCCCGGGTGGAATGGTGCGTGCTGAACTGGAACGAGCCGTCCATCCGTTTTTATGACTCGCTGGGGGCCCGTCCGCAGGACGAGTGGACCACGTACCGCCTCACCGGCCCCGCCCTGGAGTCCTTCGGCGGCGCTGCGGCCGCTGCGGAAGCGGCATCGGAACAAGCCGCATCGGAACAGCCGGCATGAGCGTTCCGCACACCGCCTCGGCACCGTACACCGTCCGCGGAATGCGGGTCACCGACCACCGCTTCACCGTTCCGCTGGATCACGCCCGGCCCGGCGGCGAGACCATCACGGTATTCGCCCGGGAATACTCGGACGCGGCGATGCCGCAGCCCGAGGCGGAGGAACTGCCCTGGCTCCTGTACCTGCAGGGCGGTCCCGGCGGGAAGGGCAACCGGCTCCTGCAGTTCGGCGGCTGGACCAGGGCTGCAGCCAAGCACTTCCGCATCCTGATGCTCGACCAGCGCGGCACGGGGCTATCCACCCCGGCAAACCGGCAAACCCTGCCGCTGCGCGGAGACGCCGCAGCGCAGGCTGATTATCTGGCCCGTTTCCGGGCCGACTCGATCGTGGCTGACGCAGAACTGATCCGGGCAGCCCTGGGCTCAGGTCCGTGGACCACCTACGGTCAAAGCTACGGCGGATTCTGCACCCTGACCTATTTGTCCTTTGCTCCGCACGGACTCCGGGAATCCCTCATCACCGGCGGGCTGGCGCCGCTCACCGGACCTGCGGAACGCGTCTACCGTGCGACGTTCCGGCGGGTTGCTGCCCGCAACGCCGAGTACTTCGCCAAGTATCCGCAGGACCGCGTGCTGACCACCCGGATTGCCCGGCATCTGAGCGAGGCACCGGAGTTCCTGCCCTCCGGAGAGCGCCTGACCGTGCAGCGCTTCCAGATGGCCGGGTCCTTCCTGGGCGGCAACACCCGCATGGACGGGCTGCACTACCTGCTGCAGGAGGCGTTTGTTCCCACACCGGACGGCGAACGGCTCAGCGACACTTTCCTGGAAGCGGTCCACGGGCTGGTGAGCCGGGCGTCCAACCCGCTGTACGCGGTGATGCACGAATCCATCTACGGCCAGGGGGCTGCCACCAACTGGGCTGCCGCGCGTGTGCTGGAGGAGTTTCCGGAGTTCAAGCCCGTCGCCGGGGAGCCGCTGTACACCGGTGAGATGGTCTATCCCTGGTACTTTGACGAGGACCCGGCGCTGGCTCCGCTGAAGGAGACGGCTGAGCTGCTGGCGGTACGCCGGGACTGGCCGGCGCTGTACGACACCGAACAGCTCGCCCGGAACAGTGTTCCCGTGGCAGCGGCCGTCTACACCGACGACATTTACGTGGACCGCGACCTGTCGCTGGAAACGGCCGCAGCGGTGCGCGGTCTGCAGGTCTGGGAAAGCGCCGACTTCCACCACGACGGGATCGCCGACGACGGCGAGGGCATCTTTAACCGCCTGCTCGGGATGGTGCGGGACGAGCCGCAGCCGTAAACAGCCGGAGCCGTAACCACAAAGCGCCGCCCTCCTTCGGGAGGGCGGCGCTTGCTGTTTGTACTGCGTTTATTGTGGTGCGGTTTATTGTGGTGCGGTTTATTGTTGTGCGGTGCTGCTACTGCTCGGTCTGGTCCTTCACCGGCGCAGGGTTCTGCAGGCGCGGGTTGCTGGCCCGGAACTCCTCCTTGGCCTGGTCCGAGATTTCCGGCATTTCGACGTCGTTGCGGTCCTTGGCAACCGTGGATGCGGTGCGGTAGCTTTCGGCGACCTTGTCGTAGGCTTCCACCCGCTCCTCGTGCGGGGCGTCTTCCTCGAGGTTGCGGTACACCTTCAGCGCATTCTCCAGAGTGGCAACGGCCTGGACGGCCTTCGCCTTGGGGCTGAGCAGCGATGCCACCGTGGCAATGACGATGGTGCCGAGAATCACGGCCAGCGACACGAAGGTGGGGATTTCGGGAGCCCAGGCAACATGCTCGCCGCCGTTGATGAACGGCAGCTCGTTGACGTGCAGCGCGTGCAGGATCAGCTTCACACCGATGAACGCCAGGATGACGGACAGGCCGTGCTTGAGGTAGATGAGCCGGTCCATCAGGCCGCCCAGCAGGAAGTACAGCTGGCGCAGGCCCATCAGGGCGAAGATGTTGGCGGTGAAGACAATGAAGGCACTCTGCGTCAGGCCGAAGATGGCCGGGATGGAGTCCACGGCGAACATCAGGTCGGTGACGCCGATGGTGATGAAGACGATCAGCATCGGGGTGAAGACCTTCTTGCCGTCCACCACGGTGCGGATCTTGCCCTGATCGTACTTGTCCGTCATGGGAAGGACGCGGCGCAGCTTGCCGATCAGCTTGTTGTCGCTGCCTTCTTCTTCGTCCTCGCCGTTGTCGGTCGCCTGCTTGTAGGCGGTCCAGAGCAGGAAGGCGCCGAAGATGAAGAACACCCAGCTGAAGTTTTCGATGACGGCGGCACCGATGATGATGAAGATGCCGCGCAGGATCAGCGCGATGATGATGCCGAACATCAGCACTTCCTGCTGGTACTTACGCGGTACCGAGAAGCGGGCCATGATGATGATGAAGACAAACAGGTTGTCGATGCTCAGGCTGTATTCGGTGACCCAGCCGGCAACGAACTGGCTGCCGTATTCCGGTCCGGTGAATACAAACATGGCACCGGCAAATGCCAGCGCGAGCCCGACATAGAAGCCAACCCACAGGCCGGCCTCCTTCATCGACGGCTCATGCGGACGTTTGACGACGAGGAGCAGGTCGAAGAGCAGGACGATCCCGAGGACGACAAAGGTGCCGACCTCAAAGACCACGGGTAATTCGGGCATGTAAATGGACCTTTCGGGCGCGACAGTGGGGCCGCAGGTCTCCCTGCGCCGCCAAGAAGTCTATCTCAGCAGGCCCCCGGCGCTCCACGACATTGGCGCCCGGGCTCCCCCGTGGCCGTCTCCTTATACTTGGAACTCATGTCCATGCCTGTTTCCCCGATGGCAGTGATGAGCTCCGGTCGCTGCTCTGACCCCGGAAGCTTTTTCCACCTCGACGGCAAGAGCAATCAGGTTGACCCGTTGCTGCCAGTATCTGGAGTCTCGGTCCTTGTCTTCCTCCAGCAGCCCGCATCGATCCGACCAGTGTGCGAGCTCGAAGATCCTATGCCGGTGGAAAAGAGGTCAAAAACTCCTACAGCCATCACGGAACCTCCGGCGAGGCGTACTCGTGCATGGCGTCCAGCAGCCACCGGCCCAGGAAGTCCGCGAAGGAGGCTCGGGGAAAGAGGCGGTAGCTTTCTTCCCCGGTCTTCTCAAGGATCACGGGGATGCCGCCCACCTCGGTGCTCAGCGCTGTTCCCAAGGGGAAACTGCGGGGGTGCAGGTCCAGCGAGCAGCCTTTTTCGAGGACGGCACGGGCCCGGATGCCGGAGAGTTCAAACGTAGTGCGGTTTGCGGACAGGTCCACCACCTGGCCCGGGGCTCCGCCCACGGCGGCGGTAAGGGAACCGATAAGGTTTCCGCCGAGCGAATCGTGGGCTTCTTCCGGTGCGACCGCCAGGAACTCGGACGGCCCCAGCCAAAGGACGCTGACGCCGTCGGCGCCGCCCACCTCGCCGCAGCGGGCCGGCAGGCTGCCGGCCACCGCGGCGACCCGTGCGCCTTCCTCTGAGTGCGGGTCCACCCGGATGCCCGCCATCGTCTGAAACGGTTGCTCATCGAGGACCACCACCCCCTCGATGGAGCCGGCTTCCAGCGCGGCGGCCAGATGGGAGGCGGGGCTGCGCCGGAGGCCGCGGAGTCTGATATTGATGCCGTTCAGTGCTGCTGTGTCAGCCATCCCTGCGGGTCCCTTCGGGGTCGAAAAGCACGGTTTCGGCGACGATGACGTCAACGAACCGGTTCCCGGCGGCGGACACCAGAGTCTCCCCGATCCGGTTGCGGCCGTTCCTGATCAGTGCCAGGGCGAAGGGCCGGCCCAGGGCGGCACTGTGGTAGCTGGAGGTGACGAAACCCTGCATCGGGACGGGCCCCTGCGCGGGATCGAGCGGAATGCCTTTCTCGACGAGCTGGGTGCCCTCCGGCAGCCGCAGGGTCCGGTCCACAGGCAGCACGCTGACCAGGTGCCTGCGGTCCGTGCGTGCGGTGTCCGCGCGGGTGTAGGAACGCTTGCCGATGAAGTCCTTGACCTTGGAGACCGCCCAGTCCATGCCGGCATCCTGCGGAGTGACGGTGCCGTCGGTGTCCTGGCCGACGATGGGGTACCCCTTTTCGGCCCGGAGCACGTGCATGGTCTCCGTGCCGTACGGGGTGATGTTGAATTCGGCACCGGCCGCCGCCACATCCTGCCACGCGGCGAGCCCGTACCAGGACGGAACGTTAATCTCGTAGGCCAGTTCGCCGGAAAACGAGATCCGGCAGACCCGGGCCGGCACTCCGGAGGCAAGCGTCGTCTCCCGAAAGGCCATGAACGGGAAGGCCCCGGGCTCGAGTCCTCCGTCCGCCGCCAGAGCGGGGGCGACCTTCGTCAGCACGGCACGGGATTTCGGTCCGACGACGGCGATGGTGGTCCACTGTTCGGTGGCCGAGGTGCAGTGCACGTCGAGGTCCGGCCATTCGGTCTGCAGCCATTCCTCGAGCCAGTCGAGGATTCTCGCCGCTCCCCCGGTCGTGGTGGTCATCAAGTAACGGTCCTCGTCGAGACGCAGGGTCACGCCGTCGTCCAGGATCATCCCGTCCGCCGTGCACATCACACCGTACCGGGCAGAGCCCGGGGCGAGCTTCTTGAACGCATTGGTGTAGATACGGTTCAGGAATTCGCCGGCGTCCCTGCCCCGGATTTCGATCTTGCCCAGGGTGGTGGCGTCCATAAAGCCCACGGACTCCCGGACCGCGGTGCACTCGCGGAGAACCGCGGCGTCCATATCCTCACCGGGCTGCGGGAAGTACCAAGGGCGTTTCCACTGCCCGACATCCTCGAACAGGGCCCCGTGATTCACATGCCAGGAGTGAATGGAGGTCACCCGGGCGGGATCGAAGAGGTCACCGCGCTGGCGGCCGGCCAGGGCGGCGAACGCCACCGGGGTGAAGGGCGCGCGGTAGGTGGTCGTGCCGATGTCGCCGATGCCGCGGGTTACTTCGCCGGCAACCCGGAGGGCGGCGGCGATGACGCCGATCGCGTTGACGCCTGATGTCTTTCCCTGGTCGTTGGCGGTGCTGATGGAGGTGTAGCGCTTGATGTGCTCCACTGAGCGCATGCCCGCGCCGGTGGAACGCAGGACGTCGGCTACGGACTGGTCGCGCTGGAAGTCGACGAAGTGGTGATGCCAGTCTTCCGGTGTGCCTTCCTCACCGGGAACCAGCCACAACTGGCGGATGGGCGCGGAAGCCGTCGGTTCGCCGAGCGGTACAGGCGCGGCAGCGGCGCTGAACCCTGCGGCGATGGCGGCCGCAGCTCCGGCTGAGATCCCTTCGGCAATACAGTCGGCGGGGTCGAAGCTGCCACGGCCGGAGCCTGCGATCTGCTGGTTTGGGACATTGCTGCCCGGCACGAAAGCCGCCAGGCCATCGTCCCAGCGCAGCTTGCCCTGCCGCTGGGAATGCAAATGAACTACGGGGCTCCAGCCGCCGGAGACGGCCAGCAGGTCACAGGCGATGTGCTCAATGTTGGAGGTAAGCTCGCCGTCGTCGTCGATGCCGCGGACAGTCACACCGGTCAGGCGTCCGGCGTCGCCGGCCGTACCGGTGTCCGCGGCAGTGTTGGCCACTGCGCTTCCGGCCAGCACCCGCGTGCCGGCTTCGACGGCGGCAGCAGCCACAGCGGTGAGGTGTGGACGGGCGTCCACGACAGCTGCAATCTCGACTCCGGCGGCGCGCAGGTCCCCCGCCAGAGCGTAAGCGCTGTCGTTCGTGGTGCTGATGACGACGCGCTGTCCCGCGGCCACAGCGTAGCGGTTGAGGTAGCTGCGGACAGCGGAGGCCAGCATGATGCCGGGGCGGTCGTTGTTCTCGAAGACCAGCGGACGCTCATGTGCGCCGGGCGCCAGCACCACCTGCGCGGCACGGATATGCCAGATGCGCTGCCGGGACACCCCGGGCGCGGCCGGGGAGGGAAGGTGGTCGGTGCGGCTCTGGACGGCGATGACGTAATTCGCGTCGTAGGCACCGAACGCGGTGGTCCGGTTGAGAACGGTGGATTCGGGGGCTGAAACGAGCTCCGCTTCGACGTCGGCCACCCATTCTGGAGCTGTCATGCCTTCGATGCTCTCGGCCAGTCCGGAAGCAGTGGAACCGGACAGCAGGGATCCGCCGAGCTCGGGCTGATCGTCCAGGAGCATGACCCGGGCGCCGGTGCGGACAGCTTCCCGGGCAGCTGCCAGTCCCGCCGGTCCTCCGCCGATGACCAGGACGTCGGTGTGCACGTACTTCTTGTCATACTCTGCGCGGTCATCCTCCGGGTCCAGTCTGCCCAGGCCGTTGAGCAGCTCCGCGTCCAGGCCGTCCACGAGAGTGACCGTAGTGGCGGGCAGCATGGACTCGGCCACCTGACCGGGGAAGCGCGGCTGCACCTTGACCAGGGCGTTCGATTCCTCGACTCCGGCGGACAAGATACCCCGGGGCCGGCCCTCGTACAGCGAGTTGCCGACGGCGATGCGGCCGTTGGCGAGCAGGGCGGAGGCGAGGGTGTCCCCGGGGTGGCCGGAGAACTCTTCGCCGTCGACGGTGAAACGCCAGGAGATGGTGCGGTCGATGCGTCCGCCGGCTGCAAGGCGCGAGCTCCGGGCAGTCATTTGGGGGCTCCTTCCGAAGCTGTGTCGGCGGTTGTTGATGCGGCAGCGGTGCTGTCAGCTGCGGTGCTGGCAGCGCCGGATTCGGCGGCGGGCGGGAAGGACCGATCCGGCCGGGGCGCACCCATGGGGTAGACAGCCTTGATGTCATAGGTGACGGTGTCGCGGAGCATGTTGAACCACTGCCGGCAACCGGTACTGTGCAGCCAGCGTTCGGCGAAGGTGCCCCTGGTGTTATCCCTGTAGAACAGGAACTCAGCCCACTCGCGCTCGCTCAGCTCGTGAGGGTTCTTCGGGTAGGGCACGTGGGCCTGGCCGCCGTAGTGGAACTCGGTTTCATCGCGGGAGCCGCAGTTGGGGCAGGAGATGAGCAGCATGTGCGTCCTCTTTCGGGAATGGGGTCGACGACGGCGGCTAGTGGGCCACGGCTGCGGCGCCGTGCTCATCGATCAGGGCGCCGGTTTCGAACCGTTCCAGTGCGAACGGCTTGTTCAGTGCGTGGGGGGTTCCGGTGGCAATGGTGTGGGCGAAGGTAAGTCCGGCAGCAGGAGTGCCCTTGAATCCGCCGGTGCCCCAGCCGCAGTTAACGAACATGTTCTCCACCGGAGTGGTGCCCACGATGGGTGAAGCATCCAGGGTGGTGTCCACGATCCCGCCCCAGGTCCGCAGCACGTGTGCCCGAGCAAAAATGGGGAACAGCTCGACGGCGGCGGCCATCTGGTGTTCGATCACGTGGAAGGAACCGCGCTGGCCGTACCCGTTGTAGGAATCGACGCCGGCGCCCATGACCAGCTCGCCCTTGTGCGCCTGGGATACGTACACGTGGACGTGGTTGGACATCACCACGGTGGGGTGGACGGGTTCGTGCAGTTCCGAGACCAGGGCCTGCAGCGGGTGGGACTGGATAGGCAGGCGGAACCCCGCCATTTCGGCAAGAACCGAGCTGTGGCCCGCGGCGCACAGTCCTACTTTTTCGGTGGCGATCCTCCCCTGGCTGGTGGTGACGCCGACCACGCGGTTTCCGTCCTTCAGAAAACCCGTGACCTCGCAGTTTTGAATGATGTCCACGCCGAGCTCGTCGCATTTGCGCGCGAAGGCCCAGGCCACATGGTCGTGCTTCGCGATTCCGGCCCGGGGCTGGTACGTGGCACCCATCACCGGGTAGCGGATGTTGTCGCTGATGTTCAGGATGGGACACAGTTCCTTGACCTGCTGCGGGTCAAGCCACTCGGCGTCCACGCCGTTGAGCTTGTTCGCACCGACCCGGCGGACGCTCTCGCGGACGTCCCCCAGGGTGTGGGCCAGGTTCATCACTCCGCGCTGGCTGAACAGAAAGTCGTATTCCAGTTCCTCAGGCAGGACCTCCCACAGCTTCAGGGCCTGCTCGTAGATCGCGGCGCTTTCGTCCCACAGATAGTTCGAGCGGATGATGGTGGTGTTGCGCGCCATGTTCCCGCCGGCCAGCCACCCCTTTTCCAGGACCGCGATGTTCGTCATGCCGTGGTTCTTGGCAAGGTAATAGGCGGTGGCCAGGCCGTGTCCTCCGCCGCCGACGATCACGGCGTCGTAGGAGGACTTCGGCTCGGGATTGTGCCAGAGGAACTCCGGGTGCTCCGGAAGCAGATCGGCCATCATGCCGCCTCGATCGGGTCGGAGGAGAGGTTGGGGCAGAGGGGAGACTTCGCGGCCGGCGCCAACTTTTCGGAGGCGATCATCTCCCGGGTGTCCTGTTGGCGCAGCACTTCCTGCTGCACCGCGGCATGGACCAGGGCTCCGGTCTCCGCAAGCCTGCGGGTCAGGACATCAGCCATCATTTCTCCTCAGTCTGCCGTCTAATATTTTATTGATATATTAGATTGGTGAATCTAGTATTCAACTGAGTTCCCCGGGTGTCAACAGATTTTTTGAGGGCTTGCCCCAAGACCGGAGAGCGGCCGAAGGGCAGACGAAGGCCTAAGCAAATGGAGCACAGCCCCTGCGGGCTGCACTCCATACCCGAACCGGAGGCCCGGACTAAGCCGCGAAAAGAGCCTCGCGCACAGCGTGCTCGAAGCCGCTGACGTGAATCTTCGCCAGTTCTTCAGCCCGGGCTTCATCCCCGTCGATAACCGCACGAAGCAGGTCCACATGCTCATGCACGTGACGGGACAGGTCGGGCAGGCGGTCCAGGACCATGCACCAGATCCGCGTTGCGAGATTGTCATAGCGAATCAGGACGTCTTCGAGGTGGGGATTGCCCGCCGCCTCGTAGATGCCCTGGTGCACCCTGGCATCCAGACGCAGGGTTTCAACGACAGAGGCCGCACTCATATCGAAGGACTCGACAGCGCGCATAACACCGCGCAGTTGCTCCCTCATCGGCTCCGTCGCCGCGCGCGCGGCCCGGGACGCGGCGAGGGGCTCAAGCTGGAGGCGGATTTCGGAAATGAAGGCGAGATCGGTGACCTCCACCCCGGTTGCGAAAGTTCCCCTCCGCGGATAGGAGACAACCAGACGATCCAGCTCCAGCCGCTTCAGCGCTTCACGCACCGGAGTGCGGCCGACACCCAGGTCCCTGGCGAGGTCGCCGTCGTTGATGAGGTCGCCGGGCCTAATATCGAGCACCAGCAGCCGGTCCCTGATGCGCTCGTAAGCTACGTCAGCCAGAGACCTCTTCGCTGCATCATCACGTGCCAGAACTTCGAACGCCACGGCGCGGACCCCTCTTCACTCAAGCCAGAAGGCTATTGACCCTGATCTAGGCCCAGTATACGCTAAACACCAGTCCTGATATATCAGTTCAAACATCAGAATATATCTAAAAGGAGGCGACATGGCCCTTGTCGCGACAGACTCATCCACCCGCTCGCAGGCCCGGCCGGAGCCGCAGGTTGAACCCCGGGCGCAGAGATTCGTGCTTACACTCTCCTGCGTTGAACGTGCGGGCATCGTCCAGGCCGTCACCACCTTCCTCTTCGAGCGTGGCTTTAACATCGACGAACATCAGCAGTTCGATGACCACCTTCGCCAGACGCTGCATCTGCGCTCCGCGTTTTCGGGAACCACTGCGTACAGCCCGGAGAGGCTCCAGGAAGAATTTCGTCCGATCGCTGACCGGTTCGGCATGAAGTTCAGCTTTCACGACCAGACAAAGCAGCGCCTGCTGGTGATGGTGTCCAAGTTCGGCCACTGCCTGAACGACCTGCTCTTCCGGTGGCGGGGCGGAAGCCTCGGAGGCGACATCGCCCTTGTCGTTTCCAACCATGAGACCCACCGGGCTATGGCCGAGGCCGCCGGCATCCCCTTCATCTACCTCCCGGTGACCCCTGAAACAAAGGTGGATGCCGAACAGCGACTGCTGGAACTGATGGACGAGCACAACATCGACCTCGTAGTTCTCGCCCGCTACATGCAGGTACTGTCCGACGATCTCTGCCGCGCCTTGGAAGGCCGGGCGATCAACATCCACCACTCCTTCCTCCCGGGGTTCAAGGGTGCACGCCCCTATCACCAGGCCTATGACCGCGGCGTCAAGCTGGTAGGCGCAACGGCACACTACGTCACGGCGGAACTGGATGAAGGGCCAATCATCGAGCAGGAAGTCATCAGGGTCGATCACGGCTACGGACCGACCGCCCTGTCCACGGTTGGCAGGGACGCCGAAGCTCTGGCACTTTCACGCGCCGTTCGGTGGCACTGCGAGCACCGCGTACTGCTGGATCGGACCAGCACCGTCGTGTTCCGGTAAGCAGCAACCCCAAACCCAGCCCAGACACCACACGGATATCAGCAGGAGAAGCCACATGGCATCGACGCCAAGCATTGTCATTATCGGAGCTGGAATCGTCGGCACGAACCTCGCCGATGAACTCGTCGCCCGGGGCTGGAACAACATTACTGTCCTGGACCAGGGACCGCTGAACCTGCCCGGTGGCTCCACATCCCACGCCCCGGGTCTCGTCTTCCAGACAAATCCTTCAAAAACCATGTCCGCGTTCGCCCAGTACACCGTTGAGAAATTCCTGTCCCTGACCGAGGACGGCGTCAGCTGCTTCGACCAGGTCGGCGGCCTCGAAGTCGCCACCACGGAGACCCGCCTGGCGGACCTGAAGCGGAAGCTCGGATACGCCGCTTCCTGGGGAATCGACGGAAGGATCCTCTCCCAAGCCGAGTGCAAGGAGCTGTACCCGCTCCTGAACGAGGAAGACATCCTGGGCGGGCTCCATGTACCCAGCGACGGCCTGGCACACGCCGCCCGGGCCGTCCAGCTGCTGATCAAGCGCACGGAGGCTGCCGGCGTTGCTTACCTGGGCAACACCGCCGTTACGGGCATTGCTCGGTCCGGCGGCCGCGTCACTGGCGTCGAGACCTCCGAAGGCGTCTTCCCCGCCGACATCGTGGTCTCCTGCGCAGGCTTTTGGGGTGCCAGGATCGGCGAAATGATCGGCATGTCCGTTCCCCTTGTCCCCCTGGCCCACCAGTACGTCAAGACCACTCCGGTGCCGGCGCGGAAGGGCTGCAACGAACTCCCCAACGGGGCTTCGCTTCCGATCCTGCGCCACCAGGACCGCGACCTCTATTACCGCGAACACGGCGACCGCTACGGCATCGGTTCATACGCGCACCGTCCCATGCCCGTGGACCTTGCTGACCTGGGCTCTTACGACGCCGGCAGCATCAGCGATCACAACATGCCCTCCCGGCTCGACTTCACCCTGGAGGACTTCCTTCCGGCGTGGGAGGACACTAAACAGCTGCTTCCAGCACTGCGGGACAGCGACATCGAGGACGGCTTTAACGGCATTTTTTCCTTTACGCCCGACGGCGGGGCACTGGTGGGCGAGGCCAAGGAGCTCGACGGCTTCTTCGTGGCCGAAGCCGTCTGGGTGACCCACTCGGCCGGTATCGCCCGGGCTGTGGCCGAGCTCCTGACCACCGGCAAGTCCCAAATTGACCTTGGTGAATGCGATATCCACCGTTTCGAAGAGGTTCAGCTGACCCCCGAGTATGTCAGCGAAACGTCCCAGCAGAACTTCGTGGAAATCTATGATGTCCTGCACCCGCTCCAGCCCAAGCTTTCTCCCCGCAACCTTCGCGTCAGTCCTTTTCATGCCCGCCATAAGGCGCTGGGCGGGTTCTTCCTGGAGTCCGGCGGCTGGGAGCGCCCGTACTGGTTTGAAGCCAACGCGGAGCTGTTGAAGGAGATGCCGGCGCAGTGGCTGCCCCCGGCACGGGATGCCTGGTCCGGGATGTTCAGTTCGCCCATTGCAGCCGCCGAGGCATGGAAGACCCGGACGGCGGTGGCCATGTACGACATGACCCCGCTTAAGCGCCTGGAAATCTCGGGCCCCGGAGCGTTGAAGCTGCTGCAGGAACTCACCACAGGGGAGCTTGCGAAGAAACCCGGGGCCGTTACCTACACCCTCCTGCTGGATACGGCCGGCGGCATCCGAAGCGACATCACCGTGGCCCGGCTGAGCGAAGACACCTTCCAGCTCGGAGCCAACGGGAACATCGACACCGTCTACTTTGAGCGAGCCGCACGTCACCAGACCGAAAGCGGAACCGCCGGTGACTGGGTACAGGTGCGCGACACCACGGGCGGCACCTGCTGCATCGGCTTGTGGGGCCCCCTCGCCCGGGACCTGATGAGCACAGTCAGCAGCGATGACTTCTCCAACGACGGCCTCCGTTACTTCCGGGCCAAGCAGGCTGTCATAGGCGGCGTCACCGTGACCGCGATGCGCTTGTCCTACGTCGGCGAGCTGGGCTGGGAGCTGTACACAAGCGCAGACAACGGGCAGCGTCTCTGGGATGCCCTGTGGAAGGCCGGCCAGCCCCTGGGCGTCATCGCCGCAGGCCGGGCCGCCTTCAGCTCGCTGCGTCTGGAAAAGGGCTACCGCTCATGGGGTTCTGACATGACCACTGAGCACGACCCCCTGGAAGCCGGCCTCGGGTTTGCCGTGAAGACGGCCAAGGAGAACTTCGTCGGAAAGGCCGCTCTGGAAGGCCGCACCGAGGAGAACTCCGCCCGCCGCCTGCGCTGCCTCACGGTGGACGACGGCCGGAGCATGGTGCTGGGGAAGGAACCGGTCTTCTACAAGGACCAGGCAGTCGGCTACGTGACCAGTGCCGCCTACGGCTACACCGTCGGCAAGCCCATCGCCTACGCGTATCTTCCGGCCGTCGTCAGCGTTGGGGATTCGGTTGAGATTGAGTACTTCGGACGGCGCTTCCCGGCCACAGTCACCGCGGATCCGCTCTACGATCCCTCGATGACCAGGCTCCGCGGCTAATCTGGCGGCCATGGCGTCTCATCTCATCGCCAGCCTCAACACCAGCCGGCCCGCCTCGCGGGCAGCAGTTTCAGGCTATGCGGTGTCAGAGATGCCTTCGGGCCGGGTCGTCAGGATCCGATCGGCGCTGGCCTGCAGGATGCCCAGCGACTCCTGGATCAGGGGGGAAGAGATGCTGCCCGTACGCACCGCGGCCACAATGCGGCGCGAGGGTTTCCCTTTGCCGGCAATGCGCAGCCTGACCACGTTTTCGCCGCTATGCAGGGGCGCCAGGCGCGGCAGCAGGCCCACGCCCAGCCCTGCACTAACGAAGGCGATTTGGGTTTCCCATTCAACGGCCTCGTGGGCAATCCGCGGTGTCACCCCGACTGCCGTGAATGCCGCGGTGAACAGGGAACGGTAGGCGGAACCGGCGGCGTCGGTGATCCAAGGTTCCGACGCCAGCTCTTCCAGCGTCGCAGCTTCCCGCGATGCGAGCGGATGGTCGGAAGAAATGATCACGTCCAGGGGGTCGTCCAGGAGGACGGTCTGCTCGAAGCGTGGATCGTCCTCGACAGTGGTGTGGGACTGCAGAGCGACGATGACAGCGAGGTCGATTCGCTCGGCAATCAACAAGTCGAAGCAGCGGGCCGGGTTTGCCTCGAGTACCTGCACTTGAAGCAAGGGGTGCGTTGAGCGCAGCGTGGCGGCCAGCGGAGCGAGCAACTGGGCAGCCGCGGTGGAGAATCCTCCCAGGCCAAAACGGGACTGGACCTGGTCGCCGGCCGCCAGGGCCGCGGCGCGCAGGCTCTCCCATTCCGCAATGAGCGCGTCCGAGCCCGCCACAAGAAAACGGCCGGTGGAGGTCAGCCGCACACCCCGGCCGTCCTTCGTCAACAGCTGCATTCCCAGCACGCGCTGCAGCTCCCGCAGTTGTGCGGAAACGGCGGAGGGAGAATAGCCCGTGAGCTCCGCGGTTGCGCCAACCGTGCCGCACACGGCAAACACCCGAAGTGTTATGAGCCGTGGATCGATCATGCACCCATTGTGCACGTTTATCTCCCGAATGTTGCGCTTTTATCTGCGGAGGATTCCCCCCTAGTCTCGTGACCACAGCGATTCGACATACAACGAGCCCGGGGTCTCCACCAATCGCAACCCTGATCCAGCCCTTCCGGAGGAAACCCATGTCTGCTCCAGTGAACCTGCCCCTCCCTGCCCGCGGAAAACTCGCTTCGTCTCTGCCTCCCGAGCAGCTGGCGGAAATCACCGAACTGTTCAATTCCCGGCGGGTTGGATATTCCCTCGACTCCCCCTTCTACACCGACCCGACGATCTTCAACATCGACATGCAGGCAATTTTTGGCCGGCACTGGATTTTTGCCGCGAGCGTCGCCGAGCTCCCGGAGCCGGGCGACTACGTCACCCTCGACTACGGGCCCCACTCCCTGATCGTGCTGCACAACGATGTCGGCGGCGTGAACGTCCTGCACAACGTGTGCCGCCACCGCGGCGCCCGTGTCCTGACCGAACCCGCGGGCACAACGGGCAACCTGGTGTGCGGCTACCACTCCTGGACCTACTCCCCCAGCGGCGATTTGATCCATGCCTCGGCACCGGGGGAAACAAAGTTCGACAAAGGCTGCTTCGGCCTCAAGAGTGCCCACAGCCGCGTGATCGCGGGGCTGATCTTCGTCTGCATTGCGGACGAACCACCGACGGATTTCGATGAAACGGGAAAAATCTTCGAGCCCTACCTCGCGCCCCACGAGCTGTCGAAGACAAAAGTCGCCTACCAGCAGAACATCATCGAAGAGGGCAACTGGAAGCTCGTCATGGAGAACAACCGTGAGTGCTACCACTGCGACGGCCACCCGGAACTCGCCTGTTCCCTCTTTCCCACCTGGGGGCTGACGGAGGGCGTGATCCCCCATCATCTCGAGGAGGTGTGGGACCGCAACAAGGAAGCACAGTCCCTGCTCGAGGACCGCTGCCGACGCTATGGCCTTCCCTACGGGATCGTCGAGGAACTGGACACCCGCGTGGCGGGAATCCGCATCTCACGGGAGCCGCTCGACGGTGACGGTGAATCCTTCTCCCCCGACGGACGCCGGCTCTCCAAGAAGCTGCTCGGCGACTTGCGGGACTTCCGCCTCGGCCGCTGCTCGATGCACCTGCAGCCCAACAGCTGGTTCCATTTCCTCGGGGATCACGTCATCACGTTCGCCGTCTTCCCCGTCAACGAACACCAGACATTGGTGCGCACCACCTGGCTGGTGGCCGACGACGCCGAGGAAGGCATCGACTTCGATCTGGAGAAACTCACCCACACCTGGAAGCAGACCAATCTGCAGGACAAGGCGTTCGTGGAGCTGTGCCAAAAGGGCGCCGGCAGCCCGGCCTACGAGCCCGGCCCCTACATGAAGAGCGAATACCAGGTCGAGGCGTTCATCAACTGGTACGTCCAGCGCGTGCAGGAGCACTTGCCATGATTGAACTCGGCACCGTCACGGCGGGCCGGGACCCGCAGCGGATCCGCGGTCTCGAGATGCCGTGGAACCGGGTGATGGGCAGCACCGGGGGCCCTGCCGGCGCCGCCCGCGCGCTGGGTCCCTGGCATCCGCAGGAATTCACGGCTGAGTGTGTCGAGATCGTCGCCGAGGTGGGCGGCATGATGACCTTCGTGTTCCGCCGCTGCGACGGCGCGCCCCTGGCGTTCCGCCCGGGCCAGTACGTCAACGTCGCCTTTCCCGTGAGCGGCGGGGGCCAGGACTCCGTGGACCGCAGCTACTCACTGTCCAGTTCGCCCACCAAGCCTTGGACCTTTGACATCACGGTGAAACGTGACCCCAGGGGCCTGGTCTCACCGTGGGTGCACGAGAACGTCAGGCCCGGCACCGTCCTCGAGATGCTCGGACCGGTTGGGGCATTCCACCTGCCCGACGCCGACCGGCGGGCTCGGTACCTCCTGCTGGCCGCAGGAGCAGGCATCACCCCCATTATGTCGATGGTGCGGACCATCCACTCCCTGCCCGGACAGGCCGACGTCGTGGTGCTTTACCATGGAGCGGCGGCCGGAGGCTTTGCGTTCCACCAGGAGTTGGCGTACATCGCCTCGGTGGACTCGCGCGTCAAAGTCTTCTACTCCCTGGGTGACCGCAGCCAGCCCGAGGGGTGGGAATGGCTCACCGGAAGACTGACTGCCGCCATGCTCGATGAGGTGGCCCCCGATGCCAACGGCCGCCAGGTCTATGCCTGCGGCCCCGAAAGCTACCTGAACACTGCCGCCGAGCTCCTCGGGAAGGTCGGCGTCGACAGCACCTCCATCCATATGGAGTTTTTCTCCGGAGACCGCCAGACGACCCTCGAATACCGGGCGGAACTCGCGCTGGCCGTGGATATTGCGGAGGGAATCGCCGAGGAGATCGCCGGTTCCGCCGAGGAGTACTACGAAAGCCAGCCCACCGCGTTCGGGCTCTACGAGCCCGGTTACGACGCCGGGGGAACCCTGGGGGGCGCGGGACTGCCGCTGGAAACCGTCGATACGGGGGCGGAGGACGGGTCCTCCGATGCCTCGAGCTTCGACACTGTCGGAACGGGAAGCCTCACCGTGTCTTTCATGCGCACCGGCATCAACGTTCTCATCGACCCTGACGAACACATCCTCGAGGCGGCCCGGCGTGCGGGCGTCCGCATCGGCGCAAACTGCAAGGAAGGCATGTGCGGCTCCTGCAAGGTCGTCAAGCTTTCCGGGGAGGTGGAGATGAACCACCAGGGCGGGATCCGAACACGGGAAATCGAAGCGGGCAAGTTCCTGCCCTGCTGCTCGACCGCGCGGACTGATTTAGTGATTGACGCCTAGTCGTTTCCTGGCGCAGGCGGGTATATTCCTGTCCGCGGTGCCGGTGCCGGACCCCTTCCACGTAAGGACACCTATATGCCAGCTTCCGACGATTCCCAGACACCGCCCGGCGTTGCACTCGATTCCCCGCCAGCTCCGATTCCGTCGCCTGCAGCCGGTTTCCCGGCGCAGGGCCACTCGGGTGCCCGCTCACCAGAGTCGAGTACGGTATGCGCCATGAAGGAAACCCCTGGGGATGACACCACGAGGTTCGCGCCGCGCTCCCACCGCACCTCCGCTCGCGGCGTGGGTACGCGTAACAGCGCTGAGTCCGTCGTCACGGCGGAGAACCTGTACAAGGTCTTCGGAAAACGGCACAAGGATGCTGTCAGAAAACTGCAGAGCGGCGGGACCCGGGAGGACATTGCGCCGCTTGGCACCGCGGCCGTTATCGATGTCTCGTTCGAGGTTCAGCGCGGCGAGATTTTCGTCGTCATGGGCCTTTCCGGTTCCGGCAAGTCGACCCTGATTCGCATGCTTAACGGCCTGCTCGAGCCGTCCGGCGGTTCCGTAACGATCGCCGGAACCAATATTTCGGGCATCTCAGGCGCGAAGTTGCGGGAGGTGCGGCGGAGCCACGTGTCCATGGTCTTCCAGCACTTTGCGCTGCTGCCGCACCGTACCGTGCTCGAAAATGCCGCCTACGGTCTTAAAGTCCAGGGTGTACCGCGCGCCGAACGGCTCGATCGTGCCCGCAGGATCGTCTCCGTCGTGGGGCTCGAGGGCTGGGCTGACAGGTATCCGTCGGAACTCTCCGGCGGAATGCAGCAGCGCGTGGGCCTGGCCCGCGCCCTCGCCTCCGAGACCGATATCCTGCTCATGGATGAGGCGTTTTCCGCCCTCGACCCGCTCATCCGCCGGGAAATGCAGGAGCAGTTGCTCGAGCTGCAAGCGGAGCTCGGCAAGACCATCATTTTCATCACGCACGACCTCAATGAAGCCATGTTCCTCGGCGATCGCATCTCCGTCATGCGTGAGGGCCGCATTGTGCAGATCGGCACGCCGGAGGAAATCCTCACGAACCCGGCGGACAACTACGTGGCCCAGTTTGTTCAGGACGTCGACCGCGCGCGCGTGCTGACGGCAGCCAGTGTCATGGAGCCCGCAGTCGCGGTAGTGCCGCTAACCGCCGGGCCCCGCGGCGCGCTTCGCGTCATGCGTGACCTCCGGACCGCCGCAGTGTTCGTTCTCGGCCCTGACCTAACGCTGCTCGGCGTGGCGCATGACCGGCACGTCATAGGGCAGGTGAAAAGCAACGAGACCAACCTGTCCCTGGTCATCAATTCGGAGGTGGCCGCCGTATCCCCGGACGCCGCGCTCGTCGACCTGTTCGAACTTGCAGTCAAGAGCCCGCTGCCGATCGCCGTCACTGACGGAAAACGGCGCCTGCTCGGCATGATCCCGCGCGTCACCCTGCTCGCCGCGCTCGGCGACGTACCCGCCAACTTCTCATCCACGCCCGTCATCGAACCGGTTTCCCGCATTTCCGACAGCGAACTTGACGCGGTACTCGCGAAGCGTCCGGATGCCGGCGGCGGCCCCACCTACGACCAGGAAGGCGGCTTCCATGAATAATGACTTCCGTTTACCGCTGGGGAACTGGGTCGAGACCGGGGTCGACGCGGTCACCGAGACGTTCAGCCCAATCTTCGATGTGATTAAATTCGTCTTCGGATCTCTCTACGAGACCGTGGAATATGCGCTCATCACCCCGCCGTTCTGGGTGGTCATCCTCGTCGCGGCACTGCTCGCTCTCATCATCAAGGGCTGGAGATTCGCTCTCGGGTCCGTCGTCGGGCTAACGGCGATCGTGGCCATGAACCAGTGGGAAAACGCGATGGAAAGCCTCTCCCTCGTACTTGTGGCCAGTGCGGTCGCCGTCATCATCAGCATTCCACTGGGAATACTCGCGGCTCA
This sequence comes from Arthrobacter sp. Z1-15, assembly GCF_054792395.1. Lineage (NCBI taxonomy): Bacteria > Bacillati > Actinomycetota > Actinomycetes > Micrococcales > Micrococcaceae > Arthrobacter > Arthrobacter sp. Z1-15. Next base: position 2,189,500 of record NZ_CP096454.1, read on the forward strand.
ATCGGACATCGCCTCAGCGGTCATCCGTCCCGTGCTGGACTTCATGCAGACCCTGCCGGCCTTCGTATACCTTGTTCCGGCACTCCTATTCTTCGGAATTGGAGTCGTGCCCGGGATGGTCGCCACGATCATCTTCGCGATGGCTCCGGGTGTTCGGCTCACCGAGCTAGGCATCCGCGGCGTTGACCGCGAAGTCGTAGAAGCCGGCCAGGCTTTCGGTTCCTCCCCCTGGCGCATCCTGTTTCAGATCCAGCTGCCACTCGCGGCAAAGACCATCATGGCCGGCGTGAACCAGGTGATTATGCTCTCGCTATCGATGGTCGTCATCGCGGGCATTGTCGGTGCCGGAGGCCTCGGCGGTGACGTTCTGCAGGCGCTCAGCCGGATCGATGTGGGACTCGGCGCCGAAGCCGGACTCTCGGTGGTCATCATCGCGATCTTCCTCGACCGGCTTACCGCCGCTCTCGGCGGCGCCGGGCGGTCCCCCTTCCGGTTCCGCCGAGCCCGGCCGGCCACTGCAACGCCGGCCGCAGGGGCGCCGTCGCCCGGTTCCCTGAGCGGCCCGGGCGACCCTCAGGATATCCGCGCCGGAACGCTCTGACAGGCCCGCCCTCCCCGACCCGCACGGCAACAACCGAAGGAAGAATAGACATGGAAAAGCGATTGAGATTTAAACTCGCCGCAGCGGGAGCCGCCGGGCTCCTCGCTTTGACCGGATGCACGAACAACACGGGAACCGACGCGGACTCCGACCAGGGGCTCGACAACGGCGACCAGCAGGACATTAGCCTCGCTGTCTTCAACGGCTGGCCGGAGGGTGAAGCCGTCAGCCACCTGTGGGCCAATGTGCTCGAGGAAGAGGGCTACAACGTCGAACTGGAATACACCGATGTCCTGCCCGGTTTCGTGGGCCTCTCCGCCGGAGACTACGACTTCAACATGGATGTCTGGCTTCCCACCACCCACGAACAGTACGTCGCCGAATACGGCGAGGACATTGTCGACATCGGGGCCTGGAACGAGGACGCGACACTGAACATCGCGGTGAATGAAGATGCCCCGATAGACTCGCTCGCCGAACTCGCGGAAAACGGCGACCTGTTCGACAACCGCATCGTCGGCATCGAACCGGGATCGGGCCTCAACAGCATCATCAAGGCCAAAGTCTTCCCCGCCTACGGACTCGACGGCTTTGAATTCCCCGAATCCTCAACAGCAGCCATGCTAAGCGAGCTGACTACGGCAACCAATGCCGGCGAGAACATAGCCGTTGCACTCTGGCACCCGCACTGGGCGTACGACGCGTTTCCCATCAAGGACCTCGCCGACCCCGACGGCGCACTGGGCAGCGCCGAAGGACTGCACACCTTCTCCCGCACCGGCTTCAGCGACGACTATCCAACACTGGCAGGCTGGCTGGAGAACTTCACGATGGAAACGGCCCCGCTCGATTCGCTGCAGAATGCCATGTTCGGCAGTGGTGCCGACGCCAGCGAATACCCGGAGATCGTGCAGACCTGGGTAGACGAAAACCGGGATCTGGTCGACAGCCTGACCCCCTAGCTTCCGGGCAGTCCTGCACGCCGGCCGGCACTGACACGCCCGGACCCTCATCCCGCTGCCGCCGTTCTCAACTACGGCGGCAGCGGCGGGAAGGGCCCCTTTTAGGCGTGCCCGGCGTTCTGCATCTGGCGCAGTTCCTTCTTCAGGTCCCCCACCTCGTCGCGCAGCCGGGCAGCCAGCTCGAACTGCAGCTCGGCGGCTGCAGCGTGCATCTGCTCCGTCATGGACGCGATCAGCCCGGCCAAATCCTCGGCCGGAGCAGCAGCGAGACCGTCCTTGCGGATGCCGCCCTTGCCCTTGCCTGCGGTCTTGCGGTTTTTCTTCTCCGCCGCCTGGGCCAGCAGCGCCTTGGTGTCTGCATCTTCCCGGGCCAGGGAATCGGTGATGTCGGCGATCTTCTTGCGCAGCGGCTGCGGATCCACGCCGTGGTCCTTGTTGTACGCCACCTGGATGGCACGCCGCCGGTTGGTTTCGTCAATGGCTTTCGCCATCGAGTCGGTGATCCGGTCCGCGTACATGTGCACCTCGCCGGAGACGTTGCGCGCGGCACGGCCGATGGTCTGGATCAGCGAGGTGGAGGAACGGAGGAACCCTTCCTTGTCGGCGTCGAGAATCGACACGAGGGACACCTCGGGAAGGTCCAGGCCTTCACGGAGCAGGTTGATGCCCACCAGCACGTCGAAGGTGCCCATCCGCAGCTCGCGCAGCAGTTCCACGCGGCGAAGGGTGTCGACGTCGGAGTGCAGGTACTCCACCTTGACCCCGTGCTCCAGCAGGTACCCCGTCAGGTCTTCGGCCATCCGCTTGGTCAGGGTGGTGACCAGCACGCGTTCATTGCGCTCGGTGCGGGTGCGGATCTCCCCCAGCAGGTCATCAATCTGGCCCTTGCTCGGCTTGACGATGACCTCCGGGTCCACCAGGCCGGTGGGCCGGATGATCTGTTCCACGTAGCCGTCCGACTTGGACAGCTCGTACTTGCCCGGCGTGGCGGACATGTAAACCGTCTGGCCGATCCGTTCCAGGAACTCATCCCATTTCAGCGGCCGGTTGTCCATGGCCGAGGGCAGCCGGAAGCCGTGGTCCACCAGGGTGCGCTTGCGGGACATGTCGCCCTCGTACATGGCCCCGATCTGGGGAATGGTGACGTGGGATTCGTCCACCACCAGCAGGAAATCGTCGGGGAAATAGTCCAGCAGGCAGTGCGGGGCGGTGCCCGGTCCGCGGCCGTCGATGTGCCGGGAGTAGTTCTCGATGCCGTTGCAGAAGCCCATCTGCTGCATCATTTCCAGGTCATAGGTGGTGCGCATCCGCAGCCGCTGCGCCTCGACCAGCTTGTTCTGGGACTCCAGCTCGGCCAGCCGGACCTGCAGCTCATCTTCAATCTGCTTGATGGCCCGCTGCATCCGGTCCTCGCCCGCCACATAGTGGGAAGCCGGGAAGACGTACATTTCCTCTTCCTCGCGGATCACGTCACCGGTCAGAGGGTGCAGGGTGTAGATGTTCTCGATCTCGTCACCGAAGAACTCGATCCGGATCGCGTTTTCCTCGTACATCGGGATGATCTCCACGGTGTCCCCGCGGACCCGGAAGGTCCCGCGGTGGAAGTCCATGTCGTTGCGGGCGTACTGCATCGCCACGAACCGGCGCAGCAGGTCATCGCGGTTCATTTGCTGTCCCCGGCGCAGAGTCACCATCTGCTCGATGTACTCTTCCGGCGTTCCCAAGCCGTAGATGCAGGACACGGTGGCCACCACGATGACATCGCGCCGGGTCAGCAGTGCGTTGGTGGCGGAGTGCCGCAGCCGTTCCACCTCCTCGTTGACGGAGGAGTCCTTCTCGATAAAGGTGTCCGTCTGCGGCACGTAGGCCTCGGGCTGGTAGTAGTCGTAGTACGAGACGAAGTACTCGACGGCGTTGTTCGGCAGCAGTTCGCGGAATTCGTTGGCCAGCTGCGCGGCGAGGGTCTTGTTCTGCACCATCACCAGCGTGGGACGCTGCACCTGCTCCACCAGCCATGCCGCCGTCGCACTCTTACCGGTACCGGTGGCGCCGAGCAGGACCACGTCCTTCTCGCCGGCCCTGATGCGTTCGGCGAGTTCCTTGATGGCGGTGGGCTGGTCGCCCGCGGGCGAGTAATCGCTGATTACTTCGAAGGGGGCGACAACTCTCTTGATGTCCTGCGCAAGACTCATGCTTAAACGCTACTCCGCACTGCGGTCAGTACACGTCCGCAGTGCCCCCGGTTAGCTGAGGGCTGAACCCCTGAAAGGGCGTCACCTCCCGGTCCGCAGCAGGTCCTCGTTCAACGGCACCAGACGGTTTTGCCACAGTTGGCGCACGGCCGCCACCAGCTGCTCCGCCGTACCGTCATTAACGAGGACGACGTCGGCCGCCGCTGCGCGTTCAGCGGTTCCGGCCTGCGCGGCGATGCGGGCCCTGGCCGCCTCTTCGCTCATGCCCCGGTCAGCCGCCATGCGACGGATCCGTTCCTCTTCCGGGGCATCAATCACCAGCACAAAGTCGAAATTCCGGTGCTGGCCGGTCTCCACGAGCAGCGGAATGTCATGGACCACAACGGTGCCCGCCGGAGCCTGCTGCTCCAGTTCCGCCGCCCGCGCCCGCACCCGCGGGTGGACGATCGAGTTCAGGGTGTTCCGCTTGTCCGCGTCACTGAAGACGACGGCGGCCAGGGCCGGACGGTCCAGCCGGCCCTCGCCGTCGAGCATGCCGGAGCCAAAGGCTTTGACGACGGCGGCCAGCCCGTCGGTTCCCGGCTCCACCACCTCCCGGGCCAGGGCATCACTGTCAATGACGAGCGCCCCCAGCTCCTGCAGCGTGCGTGCGGCCAGCGATTTTCCCGCGGCGATTCCACCGGTCAGTCCTACTCTCAGCATGCGCCAAGGCTACCGCCTGCCGCTGCGGCCTGCGCACCGGCGCCGGCCGCCGCGGCCCGGAGGAAGGAACGCCGGCGCCCAGCACCTAAACTGGACAGGTGGATGAACAGGTCGGAACCAAGGGACGGTACACCACCGTTGCCGGCGAACACCGGCACGAGTTGGAGATCAAGCGTTCACGCTTCATCACCGTCCTGCGGCGGGTTGAGACCGAGGACTCCGCCCGCGCCCTGGTGGCCGGGCTGCGCCGCGAGTTCCACGACGCCCGGCACCACTGCAGCGCTTTTGTCCTGGGCCCGGACCGGAGTGTGCGGCGCTCAAGCGACGACGGCGAGCCCTCCGGCACTGCCGGCCTGCCGATGCTCGAAGCCCTGACGAAACGCGAAACGTTCGACGGCGCAGCGGACCTGAGTGATGTCGCTGCGGTGACCGTGCGCTATTTCGGCGGCATCCTGCTCGGTGCGGGCGGGCTGGTGCGCGCCTATTCCGAATCGGTATCCTCCGCGGTGGCCGGCGCCCGGCTGGTCAGACGGCGCAGAATGCAGCTTTACGGCATTCCCGCGGGACATTCCGCCGCGGGCCGGCTGGAAAATGACCTGCGCACAGCCGGTGTCAGCGTCCTGGGCACCGATTACACCGCCGCCGGCGCACTGCTTCACGTCGCCCTGCCGGACACGCCTGACGCACTGGACTCCTTCCATGCCCGGCTGGCCGCCCTGACCGCCGGAGCCTCCGATCCGGTCCCCCTTGGAACGAAATGGATTGACCTTGACTGACTCCCGCGCGGATTCCGCCGTCCCCGCAGCTTTCGACTTCTCCCGTCTGGGCCGGTGGCCGGATGTGGAAGCCGACAACCTGCAGGCGTGGGACGCCGCCGACCTGCTCCTGCTGGACACCGCTGCCGCCGATCTGGCTGTTGCGGCGTCCGGCCCGGACGGCGGTGACGGCGCCGTCGTCGTCATCGGTGATTCCTACGGTGCGCTGACGCTGGGAGCAGCCGCCAACCGCGGCATCAGCCATATCCGGGTCCATCAGGATCCGCTGAGCGGCGAGCAGGCACTGAACCGGAATGCCTCGCTGCTGGGACTGGAGGGCGCGTACGGCCACCACGGCCTGGAACCGGCTCTGGTGGAAGGTGCCCGGGTGGTGCTGCTGCGCCTGCCCCGGTCCCTCGACGCGCTGGAGGAGATTGCCGCATTGATCGCCGCGCACGCTGCTCCCGGGGTCCGGGTTTATGCGGGCGGCCGGGTCAAGCACATGTCCACGGCCATGAACGAGGTCCTCGGGCGGTATTTCGGATCGGTGACGGCAGGACTGGCGCGGCAGAAATCACGGATCCTGACGGCCGGCTTTCCCCTGCCTCCCGAGGCGCGGCCGGAGGCTCGCTTTCCGGTGTCCGGGCGGCACGACGTCGGCCTGGCAGCGCCGCTGGAGCTGCGGGCCCACGGGGCTGCTTTCGCAGGCCCCGCCCTGGACATCGGCACCCGCTTCCTGCTGCCCCGTCTGGCGGAGGCTCGGCCCGCGGAACGGGCCGTTGACCTGGGCTGCGGCACCGGAGCCATCGCCGCGTATCTGGCCCTGACCCGCCCGCAGCTGCAGGTGATTGCTTCGGATCAGTCGGCTGCAGCAGTGTCGTCCGCGGCGCTAACCGCCGCTGCGAACGGTGTCGCCGACCGGGTCCAGGTGCGCCGCGACGATGCCCTGGCCGGGCTTCCGGACGCGTCCGAGGACCTCGTAGTGCTGAATCCTCCGTTCCACATCGGTGCGAGCGTGCATGCCGGGATTGCCCTGAAGCTCTTTGCCGATGCCGGCCGGGTACTGCGGCCCGGCGGCGAACTGTGGACCGTCTGGAACAGCCACCTCAAATACAAGCCGGCACTGAACCGGCTGGTGGGGCCCACCCGGGAAGTGGCCCGGAACCCGAAGTTCACGGTCACCGTCAGCACCCGCCGCTGAGGTTGGGGATCCCCTGATCCGGAGTGTTACGGCGGCACACGGAAGCAACTTCCGGGTGCGCAGTGGATCCTGCCGCCCGGCCGCTAGGAGTAAAAGGGCAGTTTTTGATCCGCATCGACCGGAACGACGTCGATACGTGGTTCAGCCAGTAACTGGTCGATCGGCTCCCGATCAGCTCCGATGCCGGCCCAGTGAGGATCGACGTCGGAGGTGATGCACCAGGTCCGGTTCGAGGGCCAGATGAAGGCAGGGGGCGGCATGGGGCGGCCCGTTTCCGCCAGCCATGAGTTACTGACCGCCCCGGAGACGAAGTCCTGCAGCGGGACCCCGCACAGGTAGTACTCACGGTTGGGGACCACCACACGGCGTGTCCGAAGTACGGGCTCGGGGAACGCCTCTTCGCCCCAGCCGTCCCACATCAGCAGATATCCTTCGTCGGGTGAGCCCGCGTGCCGCAGCAGCGTTCCCACCGCGATGCGGACCTGATCATCATCCGGAAGGACGCCGCCCGGGCGTACAGCATCGTTTTCGGACTGACCCTCGTAGGACGGATCACCAATAAACCGCAACCGCGCATACGCCGGAAATCCCGGCGGACCCAGCGTCACTAGGTTCCACCAGTGCTCCTCGCTGGCCGCGATCCATTGCGCGGCGGTCCAATCACTGGAAGGAAAAAACGTCATGGCGCCATCATGCCACTGAGGCATCGGGTCAGGTCAGGGACTGGGTGTACTGTCCGTGGGGTCCGGTGAGGGCGACCGGTTCTCCGTTTCTCGCTAGGACGAAGGCACAGTCCGGTGGCGGTGTCCGGCTGGCGATCCGGGCGGCGATGCCGGGCAGGACCTGCAGGCCTTCATTGCTCAACCACACGCAGTCGAGGGCACTCACCTGGTCCACGAACTGCTCCCGCTCCGGGCGGGAGAGGTACACGAGCACGGCGCTGTGGAAGATGACCAATGTGGCCTCCGACGGGGCCAGCCGGGCAATCTGGCAATCTCCTGGTCCAGGTCACCTGCCACGAGCAGGGGCGGATCAGCGGCGACCACAGCCGCGGCGGCGTGGAGGCGTTGGCGCCGGGCCTCGTGTTCAGGCCAGATGAGGGCCTCCAACCACTGCAGGTTCCCGCGGTCAGTGATGTCGATCGGGTTCAGATCGATCCCAGCACGCCAGATCACCTCGGGAATCCTGGTCGGGACGGCGGAGTCACCCCGCAGTTCGCATTCGAGCAGCACGTCTGCGGCCTGCGGAGGATCTATCCGGACCTGCCCGCCCTCCCGCTGGTAGCTGTAGCTGTACCGGTCCGGGTAGAGGCAGATCCCGGCGGAGGCTCCGACTTCCAACAGCGCAACCAGCCCTTCAATGGCGGCGTTGAGGAAGGAGGACAGCGCACCGGCCGGCCTCGTTGGTCTGGGTGGAACGCTTCGAGTTCCGCGAAACCCCGGTAAGTGTTGGCAATCGACATGGGTGGATACTAGCCCGAAAAACTCACCCCATCGGAGGGTGCGGCTTTCAGGAATGCAGGGCGATGCCCGCCGAGGGGCGGATGCTGAAGTCGGTGGCACCGACATTCAGGCCTCCGCGTTCAGGTGAACAGGCCATTACGCCAACTTGGCATGGACCGTCGATCTGCAGATAGCCGAGCCGCAGGCTCGTCCATTGCCCTGCCAAACCCGGCTGCCTGAGGTACTGCACATGGATGGCCTTAGCCTGGCGGATCAGTCTCAGGGTTATCTTGTCGCGGCCTGCTTCCAAGGGACTTAGCGACCAGTCCGAGGTCCCATTGGTAATAACCGTGCTGAGCTGAAGTGCACCGTCGCTGAACTCGACGCCTGCCTTCAACCACGTTTCCTCATCGCAGCGGATCATGAGGCCGGCCTGGTCGTACAGTGAGGTGAAGTCCCCTGACACCGTCACAGTAACGTCAAAATCTCCGTCCACTTCCCGGTGGAGAAAATGCCCGCTGTCCCGGGTGAACCCGTAGTGTGTTTCCCTCCAAAAATCTGTTGCAGGGGCCGTTTCCAGAGTCAGCCTGTCTGCGCCGATCTCGAAGCGGGGAGGTTCGTTCAGCCATTTCATGTCTTCGAACATGTCCATCCTTTCCTGAGGGAGCTGGACCTGGGAGCACTTCCACGACGCACCACCTGGTAGCTGGAGCAACCGGCGAATTACCGATCTTCATCGGAGTAGCGATACTCGTGGCGTAGCTTCTTGATCTGTTTGATCGCCGTGAAGATCAGAAGGGGCCCCAGGATCAGAGCTGCGACGGCTGCGATAGTCGCTCCGGTGGAGGGCATCCAGAGGGCGATAAACACCAACCCAACGGTGAGCACTCCTAAAGCCATGCTCTGCATCGTCCACCAGATCGTCCCGCGGCGCACTGTCGGGTGAGTCCATTTCCCAGTCGATTCGTCTCCCGCTGATCCAAGGGCCGGCAGTATGCAGCCTGTGCTTGTCGACCCTAGCCGCTGCGGACGCACTTCGCTCCCATGCCGTCAATCCGATTCTTCAGCCGGTCTGAGCCGCAGCCTGCCACAGGCCTGACTTCTCCCTGAAACATTCTGAAAACATTTCAGAGAGCGCTCTCTTGACAGTGACGCCGATCACTCCTAGTGTGATGGAGAAGTCAAGAGAGCGCTCTCTGAGCTGAAGGTTCCGCATTACCCCGGATCCCGCCCGAGCGTACGACTCTGTTCCAGCAATCCACATCCCAGCTGTTCCCCTTCCCGCTTCCGTCGATCAGGCCTCATCAGTTCCACGACGCACGGTCCACTGCCCCGGGATATCAAACTGCTCCACCCACACACAAAGGAGTGACCGTGAAGAACTTCCGATACCCCACAGCGGCAATCGCAGGTGCCGCCGCAGTGGCACTGCTCGCCGTCGGCTGCGGCGGCGGCGACCAGGAAGCCGCCAGTGCCGAGAACCCCATTGAGCTCAGCGTCACGACGTTCGGAACCTTCGGATACGAGGATCTGTATGCCGAGTACGAAGACGCCAACCCCGGCATCGAAATCAATGACAACAACATTGACCGCGGCGAAAATGCCCGGACCGACGCCTTCACCAAGCTGTCGGCGGGGTCCGGACTCAGCGACGTTGTAGCCATTGAAGAAGGCTGGCTCGGTTCCATCATGGAAGTGTCCGACCAGTTCGTTGACCTCAACGAATACGGCGCGGAGGACATCAAGGACAACTGGGTCGACTGGAAGTACGAGCAGGGCACCGATTCCGAGGGCCGGGTCATTGGCTACGGAACCGACATCGGCCCGCAGGGCCTCTGCTACAACGGCAAGCTCTTCGAAGCCGCAGGGCTGCCCAGTGACCGTGAAGCGGTGGCTGAACTCTTCGGCGGAGACGACGCCACCTGGGACAAGTACTTCGAGATCGGCCAGCAGTACCACGACAAGACCGGCCTGGCCTGGTACGACCAGTCAGGCTTTGTCTGGAACTCCATGGTGAACCAGATGGACGAGGGATACTACACCGCCGACGGTGAACTGAACATCGAGGACAATGCCGCGATGAAGGAACAGTTCATGCAGCTGGCTTCGAGCACCGAGGCAGGCCTGTCGGCCAACGAGAAGAAGTGGGACTGGGGCAAGGGCAAAGCCTTCACCGACGGATCCTTCGCAACCTTCGTCTGCCCGGGCTGGATGCTGGGCACCATCCAGACCCAGCTCGAATCCGCCGGAGCCGGCGCGGAAGCCGGCTGGGACTTCGCCGATGTATTCCCCGGCGGTGCCTCCAACTGGGGCGGCGCTTTCCTCTCCGTCCCGGAGACTTCGGAGCACAAGGAAGAAGCCGCCAAGCTGGCAGCCTGGCTGACCGCACCGGAGCAGCAGGTCAAGCAGAGTGCAGCGGCCAACAACTTCCCCAGCACTGTCGAGGCCCAGGAGCAGCTTGCTGCAGAAGCCGCCCCGAACGAGCTGTTCAACAACGCCCCCACCGGTTCCATCCTCGCTTCTCGTGCGGAAGGCGTGAAGGCGCAGTTCAAGGGTCCCCAGGACTCAATCATCCAGGACAAGGTGTTCAGCGCCGCACTGGGTCAGCTTGATGCAGGCGCTGCTGACGGTGAAGCCTCCTGGAATGAGGCCATGAAGCTCCTGAACGAGCTCGTAGTCAACAACTAGCAAATCGTCGAGCGCGGGGCCTCCGGCAGTGCCGGAGGCCCCCGGATGGACTGCGAGAATCGCCATGACCGTAACCGTGAAACGCCCCGCACCCGCTGCGGCGCCACCCAAGACCAAGTCCCCGTTCAAATACCGCCTCAGCGGCTGGGACCTCAAATACTCCCCGTACCTGTACATCTCCCCTTTCTTTCTGCTCTTCGCGCTGGTGGGCCTCTTTCCGCTGGTCTACACCTTCTTCGTCTCGCTGCACGACTGGCACCTCCTCAAGGGGCAGGGCGAGTTCGTCGGACTGTCCAACTTCACCGAGGTGCTGCAGGACCGGTTCTTCTGGAACTCACTGGGAAACACGATGAGCATCTTCCTGCTCTCCGCGATCCCGCAGCTCGTCGCCGCCCTGTTCATCGCCGCGGTCCTGGACCAGAACCTGAGGGCCAAGACGTTCTGGCGGATGAGCGTGCTCCTGCCCTACGTCGTTACCCCGGTGGCGGTCGCCATGATCTTCACCAACATGTTCGGCGAGGACCAGGGGCTGATCAACAACCTGCTGGGCAACTTCGGCATTGATCCGATCATGTGGCGGACCGACACCCTGCCGAGCCACATAGCGATCGCCACGATGGTCAACTGGCGGTGGACCGGCTACAACGCGCTGATCCTCCTCGCCGCCATGCAGGCGGTTCCCCGCGACATCTATGAGTCGGCGGCGATCGACGGAGCCGGAGCTTTCCGACGCTTCTTCAGCATCACGCTGCCGAGCATCCGGCCCACCATGATCTTTGTCATCATCACCTCCACCATCGGCGGTCTGCAGATCTTCGCCGAACCGCGCCTCTTCGATCCCACGGACGCCGGCGGCGCCCAGCGCCAGTTCCAAACCACCGTGCTCTATCTGTGGGAGATGGGCTTCCAGCGGCAGAACTTCGGCAAGGCTTCGGCCATTGCCTGGCTGCTGTTCCTGCTCATCGTGATTATCGGCATCGTCAACTTCTCCATCTCCAAACGGATTGCGTCCGCCGATGCAAAGAAACCGGGAAACCGGGCACAGCGCCGCGCCGAAGGGAAACGCAAATGAGCCTCCTGGAAAAAAACACGGCGCGGAGAACCTCCGCGCCCGCCCGCACCGGCAGGCCGCTTCGCCAGCGGATCTTCGGCAACGGACTGAAGCCCGGCTACCTGACCTACGGACTGCTCCTGGCCTTCTTCCTGGGCTCCTCCTATCCGCTGTGGTGGTCCTTTGTCGTCGGCAGCCGGACAAATGAAGCACTGGGGCTGGAGTGGCCCCCGCTGCTTCCGGGCGGAAACTTCTGGACCAACGTCGCGGAGGTTTTTGGCACCATTCCGTTCTGGACCGCCCTCTGGAACAGTATTCTCATCTCCACGATCATCACGGTTTCGGTGGTGACATTCTCCACGCTGGCAGGCTACGCCTTCGCCAAGCTCAAGTTCCGCGGAAGCGGCGCCCTGATGGTGGCGGTGGTGGCCACGATGGCCATCCCCACCCAGCTGGGCATCATTCCGCTCTTCATGGTGATGCGGACCTTCGGCTGGACGGGTGAAATCGGGGCCGTAATCATCCCGAGCCTCGTCACGGCGTTCGGCGTGTTCTTCATGCGCCAGTACCTGGTGGACGTCATCCCCGATGAGCTGATCGAATCCGCCCGCATGGACGGCGCCAACATGATCAGGACCTTCTGGCATGTGGCACTGCCGGCGGCCAAGCCGGCCATGGCCATCCTGAGCCTGTTCACGTTCATGATGGCCTGGACCGACTTCCTCTGGCCGCTGCTGGTCCTTGATGCGGGCAATCCCACGCTTCAAACCGCGCTCAGCCAGCTGTCGTCCGCCCGCTATGTGGACTACTCGGTGGTCCTGACCGGCGCAGTGCTGGCAACCATCCCCCTGCTCGTTCTCTTTGTACTGGCAGGCAAACAACTTATATCCGGAATTATGCAGGGAGCAGTGAAGGGCTAATGACAATCAACATCCCGGTGGAGAACACCTGGCCGGACGGTTTCATCTGGGGATCGGCAACCGCCGCGGCCCAGGTTGAGGGAGCGGCACGCGAAGACGGCAAGGAGGACTCCGTCTGGGACGCCTTTGCCGCCGCTCCCGGAAACATCCTCAACGGAGACACCCCCGCAGTTGCCGTGGACCATTACCACCGGATGCCCGCCGACGTGGCCCTCATGAAGGACCTGGGACTGGACTCCTACCGTTTTTCCACCAGCTGGGCCCGCGTGCGGCCCGGCGGCCGCAGCGCCAATGCCAAGGGCCTGGACTTCTACTCCCGGCTGGTGGATGAACTCCTCGGGGCCGGCATCCTGCCCTGGCTCACCCTCTACCACTGGGACCTTCCGCAGGCGCTGGAAGAAAAGGGCGGCTGGGCCAACCGGGACACGGCCTACCGGTTCGTGGACTACGCCAACGACGTCTACTCCGCCCTGGGCGACCGGGTGCAGCACTGGACCACGTTTAACGAGCCCTTCTGCTCCTCGCTGCTGGGCTACGGGTCCGGGGTCCATGCTCCGGGCCGCCAGGAGCCCCGGGCTGCCGTTGCGGCAGTCCATCACCAGCATCTGGCCCATGGCCTCGCAGTAACCGAACTGAGGAACCGCGGTGCACAGAACCTGGGCATCACCCTCAACCTGAGCAATTCGATCCCCCGCGATCCGAATGATCCCGTGGACCTGGAAGCAGCCCGGCTCTTTGATTCCCTCCAGAACCGCATTTTCCTCGACCCGATCCTGCTGGCCAGCTACCCGGAGGACACGCTGGCGGACCTGGAACGGTTTGGACTTGGCGAGGTCATCCGGCCCGGAGACCTGGACGTCATCGGAGCGCCCATCGACTTCCTCGGCGTGAACCACTACCACGACGACATGATCAGCGGCCATCCGGACACCACCGGAGCTGACGGCCATGGCGGGGGCGCCGGCAAGGAAGCCGCCTCGTGCTGGATCGGCGCCGAACACATCACCTTCCCCAGCCGCGGCCTGCCCCGCACGGCCATGGACTGGGAAGTGAACCCCGACGGCCTGCGCAAGCTCCTGGTGCGGCTCGGCGAGGAGTACCCGTCCCTCCCGCCGCTCTACGTCACCGAAAACGGTGCGGCGTACGACGACGCCGTCAGCGCGGACGGGACCGTGCCCGACCCAGAGCGCACGCAGTATATCCTCGACCACATCGATGCGGTCGGCCGGGCCATCCATGCCGGAGCCGACGTCCGCGGCTACTTCGTCTGGTCGCTGCTGGACAACTTCGAATGGTCCTGGGGTTACAGCAGGCGCTTCGGGATTGTCCGGGTTGACTACGATACCCAGCAGCGCACCGTGAAGGACAGCGGCCGGGCCTACAGCCGTATGATTGCTGCCAGCCGCGCCGCGGCGCCGGCTGTGTGAAGCCCGCCGGTACAGTGGAAAGCCAGCCCCACCCCCGGACCGACAGTGCAGGGAGAACACAGTGAGCACCGAATCCGGCTCTGCCAGGCCCGCCCCCACGCTCGAAATGGTGGCGGCCCTGGCAGGGGTATCCCGGGCAACAGTCTCGCGCGTGGTCAACGGCGCCCCGTCCGTTGACCCGCATCTGGCCCGTTCCGTGGAGCAGGCAGTCCGTACGCTGAACTACGTCCCGAACCGGGCGGCACGCACCCTGGCCAGCCGGCGGACCTATACGGTGACGCTGTTGGTCCCGGAATCCACGTCCAAGGTTTTCGCGGATCCGTTTTTCGCCACCGTCGTGGAGGGCGTCGCCCGGTATTTGAACACCACTGATTACATGCTGAACATGGTTACCTCCTCGGAAGCGAACCCGGAGAAAACCCGCCGGTACCTGCTGGGCGGCAACGTGGACGGCGTCCTCGTGGTGTCCCACCACAGCGGGGACCACTCCTGGGCGCACCTAAACGGCTCCCTTCCGCTCGTTTTCGCCGGCCGTCCCCTGATGGGGGTGGCCGACAGCTACTTCGTGGAGGTGGACAACGAAGAGGGCGCCTTTGATGCCACAACCAGGCTCATCGAGGACGGACGCCGCCATATCGCCACCATTGCCGGCCCGCAGGACATGCCGCCGGGCGTGGACCGCCTCGCCGGCTGGAGGTCGTCCCTGCGTGCGGCCGGCCTCGATGATGCCCTCGTGGAAACGGGTGACTTCACCGTGACGTCGGGCGCTGCCGCCATGCGCCGGCTGCTGGACCGCGGCAAGCCGCTGGACGGACTTTTTGCTGCGAATGACCAGATGGCTGCCGGCGCCTACTCGGTGATCAAGGAACGCGGACTGCGCATCCCGGAGGATATCGCCGTCGTCGGCTTCGACGACGACTATTACGCCACCAGCCTCAGCCCCGCGCTCACCACCATCCACCATCCGATTGCTGCACTGGGCGAGAAAATGGCGGAGCTGCTGGTGGAGCTGATCGAAGGCCGCCCGGCTGAACGGGTCCACCGGCTGCCCACGTCCCTCGTCGTCCGGGAATCCGCCTAGACTTTCACCCCCTGGTCCACATCATCCGCAGAGGAGCTACGTCCGCATGACCCGCACCATCGAGCAACGACACTTTGTCCGTCCGCCCTGCGCCGAAGAAGGCGCTCCCTCTCCCCTGGCCGCGACCGGCCGCCCGTTGAACTGGGGCGTGGTTGCCACCGGCGGTATCGCCGGGAAAGTCACCGCCGACATTGCCCTGCTCGAGGACGCCGTGCTCTATGCGGTCAGCTCCCGCAGTGCCGCCAAAGCGGCGGACTTTGCCGAGCGTTTCGGTTTCGCGGCCACGTATTCCGACACGTCCGGGCTGTCCGGGTTTGAGGCCATGTTCGCGGACCCTGCCGTGGACGTTGTTTACATCACTACTCCGCACGCCCAGCACTACGACGTCGCTAAAAGCGCCCTTGAGCACGGCAAGCACGTCCTGTGCGAGAAGCCGTTCACGGTGAATGCGGCAGAAGCAGCCGAACTCATCGAGCTGGCGCGCAGCCGGAACCTGTTCCTGATGGAAGCGCTGTGGACCCGCTTCCTGCCCAGCACCAACCGGGCCTGGGACATCCTGGCCTCCGGCGAGCTCGGCATCCCTTCCTGGGTGCAGGCCGACCTCGGTTTCGCCGCTCCTGTGGATCCGACCAGCCGAATGTGGGATCCGGCCGCCGGCGGCGGTGCCCTGCTGGATCTCTCCGTCTATACGCTGACATGGGCCTTCGGCGCCCTGGGTTTTCCGGACAGCGTCACTGCATCAGGCGTGCTCAATGAAAGCGGTGTTGACACCCAGAACGCGCTGACCCTGCGGTACGACGACGGCCGGCACGCCCAGCTCTCATTGTCGATCTCTGCGTCGGGACCGGGCAGTGCCACCATTGCCTGCAGCCGCGGCTGGCTGCGGACCGGCGGCGGCCAGATCCCCAATCCCACCGAACTGCACGTGCACGGCCCGGGCGGAGCGCGGGTCGAGACCTTCGACCCCGCCGGTGCGGGCTACACCTACCAGCTGCGGGAAGTGACCCGCTGCATCCAGCAGGGCCTCACGGAGAGCCCGACCATGCCCCTCGCGGATACTCTGCGGACCATGGAACTGCTCGACGGCGCCCGGGCCCAGCTCGGCCTGCGCTACGCCAACGACGCGCGGGCCTGACAGCGGGCCGGGGCTCAATGTTCCCGGCTGGGAAAGGTGTCAAAGTAAGGGTCGGCGCGCGGCGGCGATGACGGGTCCGTGGGTTCCCACCCGTGGAGCCGGATCAGGCCCGTCCCCTCGCCGGGCGCGTCAGCCGCCCGTGCCCGGCCGCCTAAAGAAGAACCCATACAAAAAGCAGGCCCCCACCGAAGTGGGGGCCTGCTTTTTTGGCTATTTCAACCGGTTAGTTCAACCGAAGGAAATTAGTTGCCCGTGAGCTTCTCGCGCAGAGCGGCAAGTGCTTCGTCGGAAGCCAGCGTGCCGGCACCCGTCTCAGCAACGGCCGGCTCGGAGGAGTAGCTCGTGGTGCCGGATTCGGACGTGTCCGAAGCAGCTGCGATGTCCTCGGAAGCGTGCTGTGCAACCTGCTTCTTGTGGGCTTCCCAGCGGGCCTGGGCGTCAGCGTACTGCTGCTCCCAAGCTGCACGCTGGGTCTCGTAGCCTTCGAGCCATTCGTTGGACTCGGGGTCGAAGCCCTCCGGGTACTTGTAGTTGCCGGCTTCGTCGTACTCTGCGGCCATGCCGTACAGAGCCGGGTCGAACTCGGTGCCCTCGGGGTCTACACCCTCGTTGGCCTGCTTCAGCGACAGGGAGATCCGGCGACGCTCGAGGTCGATGTCGATGACCTTGACGAACAGTTCATCTCCAACGGAGACAACCTGCTCGGCCAGCTCTACGTGGCGGACTGCCAGCTCGGAGATGTGGACCAGGCCTTCGATGCCGTCTTCGACGCGAACGAACGCACCGAACGGAACCAGCTTGGTGACCTTACCCGGCACAACCTGGCCCAGGGCGTGGGTGCGGGCGAAGGTCTGCCACGGATCTTCCTGCGTAGCCTTCAGCGACAGGGAGACACGCTCGCGGTCAAGGTCAACTTCCAGAACCTCAACGGTGACTTCCTGGCCAACTTCAACAACCTCGGAGGGGTGGTCGATGTGCTTCCAGGACAGCTCGGAAACGTGGACGAGACCGTCTACGCCGCCCAGGTCCACGAATGCACCGAAGTTGACGATGGAGGAAACAACGCCCGGACGAACCTGGCCCTTTTCCAGCTTGTTGAGGAACGTGGAGCGAACCTCGGACTGCGTCTGCTCGAGCCATGCACGGCGGGACAGAACAACGTTGTTGCGGTTCTTGTCCAGTTCGATGATCTTGGCTTCGATCTGCTGGCCGATGTACGGAGCCAGGTCGCGGACACGACGCATCTCGACGAGGGAGGCCGGCAGGAAGCCGCGCAGGCCGATGTCCAGGATGAGGCCACCCTTGACAACCTCGATGACGGTACCGGTAACGACGCCGTCTTCTTCCTTGACCTTCTCGATGTCGCCCCAGGCGCGCTCGTACTGTGCGCGCTTCTTGGAGAGAATCAGGCGGCCTTCTTTGTCTTCCTTGGTGAGAACCAAAGCTTCGACCAGATCGCCGACGGAAACTACGTCTCCGGGATCAACGTCGTGCTTGATGGAAAGCTCACGGGAAGGGATGACACCCTCGGTCTTGTAACCGATGTCGAGCAGGACCTCGTCGCGGTCAACCTTGACGACGGTACCTTCGACGAGATCGCCGTCGTTGAAGTACTTGATCGTTGCGTCAATGGCGGCGAGGAAGTCCTCGGCAGTACCGATGTCGTTGATAGCGACCTGCGGGGTACCGGACTTCTCGGTGGTGGTGATGGTCATGTAGTTGGGACTCCGATGTGGAAGTTGTTTTGTATTCCGGATGCGCTCCCACCGAACTCAGAGCAGCCGTTCGGGCCTGCCTCAAGACAGTGCTTGTTTGTCCGGAGATGGACAGAATTGGTTACGTACTGCGCAATTACGCGCCAGATCAGTCTAGCCGCAGCGCGCAACTCAGGTCAAAGCACCGGGAGTACTTTGACGCGGGTAATCAGAAATGCGTGTTGCAGTAGGGTGCAGTACCCGCGGTAAAAAGTGCATCAAGGGTGTCCAACGCCTCCCGGCTGCCGCGTATTCCCCCGGCGGCGGCCAGCGTCAGTGCGCTGACGCCGCCCAGATACAGCGATCCCAGGGCATCGGCGTCGACCTCTGCGGCGGGAACGCCCGGCGGCACGGCATTACCGGCCGGAGCCGCGCTGCCGTCAAGGCGCGTCACGGTTCCGCGGCCGCCGTCGGCACTGACATGGAAGACGCCGTCGGCAAGGCCCAGCGGGTCGGCCACGGTAAGAACGACGGCGCCGCTGCCCGTGTAGTGCCGGGCCTCAAGGGCCGTCGGGGTGTCCAGGATCCGCAGCCACAGCACGTCTTCGACTCCGGATACCTCGTGCCGGCGCCGGTCGGCGAGCATCCAGGGCAGCGGGTCGGCCAGGGGTGCCGCACCGTAGGTGAGGCGGTCCACGAGGTCGATCGAGCCGAGGAAGCGCCACAGTTCCCGGTAGGCCTCGTCGCTTGCCGCAATGAGGTCCGTGATCTTGATGGTCTCCGGCTGCGTATCCCAGCCCTTGAACTTGTAGGTGGCATAGCCGTCGGGGATGCCGGCGGCATCGTAGTGGACAACCGCACGCAGCGCCTTGTCGGGTTCGCTGGTGTGTTCGCTCCAGGTCCCCGAGGCACGCAGCGCGTACGCGTACTGCCGGCCGAGCGCGCCCGGGGTCCGCTCCAGGTGTGCGCGGAAGATCTGCGGCGCCAGCTCCTGCAGCTTGGCGTTGTCGGCAACCACAGCGGTCCCCGCGGAAGGAGACCGGAAGGCGAGTCCGCCGCGGGTGTCGACAGCCACCTCCGCCGTGGCAGTGGCCGCACCGAAGCCGAAACGGCCGTAGATGGTGGCTTCCGACGCCGTCAGTGCCGCCACTGCCAGGCCGGACTCCTTGGCCCCGGTGAGATCCGCGGTGATCATCCGGCGCAGGATGCCGCGCCGGCGGTGCGTGGGACGCACCGTCACGCAGGTCACCAGGTGGGCCGGCAGCAGCTGCCCGGCACCGACGTTCAGGGTATTGACCATGGTGGCGTAGGTGGCCACGGGAATCGCCGGGTCCCACGCGAAGTCCGGCGCCTCGTCGTCGTACACGGCGGTCAGGACGCGCCCGTCCCGCCGGTAGGCGTCCACCATGGCGGGCAGGAGGGCCGCGTCGGCACGCGGTTCGTGGAAACCGAGCCGCACCGCTTCGAACCAATTGGCGGTCCTGGCATCAGCGGCAGGGGGATCAGCGTCGTCGTCGTACCCCGGCGAGAATGACTCCAGCCGCAGTCCTGTATCCGTCTGCATGATCCCCCTGTTGTTTGAGTTACTGAGTTGCTGAGGTACTGCCCGTTGCGGGCTCCGGTGTTAGTGCCCGGCTTCGTGCCAGCTCACACCGATTCCCACGGAGACGTCCAGCGGAACGGACAGGTCCGCTGCTGCGCCCATCTGTTCACGGACCAGCTTCTCCACCGCGTCCCGCTCCCCGGGGGCGACTTCGAGCACCAGTTCATCATGGACCTGCAGCAGCATGCGGGATTTCAGGTCCTGTGCCTTCAGCTCCGCGTCCACGCCAAGCATGGCCTTCTTGATGATGTCCGCTGCGGAACCCTGGATGGGGGCGTTCAGGGCAGCGCGTTCGGCCATCTCGCGCAGCTGCCGGTTGTCGCTGGACAAATCCGGAAGGTAGCGGCGGCGGCCTTCGATGGTGGAGGTGAATCCGTCCTTGCGGGCCTGTTCGACGACGCCGCGCAGGTAGTCCCGCACGGCACCGAAACGGTCGAAGTAATCGCGCATCAGCGTCCGGGCCTCGTCCACCGGAATGGCCAGCTGCTTGGACAGGCCAAAGGAACTTAGCCCGTAAACCAGGCCGTAGGACATGGCCTTGACCTTGGAGCGCATGGCGCTGGTGACTTCCTCCGGCGGGACACCGAAGATGTGCGCGCCGACAAACCGGTGCAGGTCCTCGCCGTCGCGGAACGCCTGGATGAGGCCCTCGTCGCCGGACAGGTGGGCCATGATGCGCATTTCCACCTGCGAGTAGTCGGCCGTCAGCAGCGTCTCGTAACCCTCGCCCACGGTGAAGACTTCGCGGATGCGCCGGCCCTCTTCGGAGCGGATCGGAATGTTCTGCAGGTTCGGGTTGGTGGAGGAGAGCCGTCCGGTGGCCGCGGCTGTCTGGACATATGTGGTGTGCACGCGGCCGTCGTCGGACACTGCTTTGCGCAGCCCCTCCACCGTCTGGCGCAGCTTGGTGGCGTCACGGTAGGCCATCAGGTTCGCGAGGAACGGATGCCCTCCCGTCTTGACCATCAGGTCCGCCAGGGCATCGGCGTCGGTGGAGTAGCCGGTCTTGATCTTCTTGGTCTTGGGCAGGCCAAGTTCATCGAAGAGGACCACCTGCAGCTGCTTGGGCGAACCGAGGTTGATTTCCTTGCCGATAATGGCGAAGGCTTCGCTGCTGGCCCGGGCAATCGTGGCGCTGAAATCATCCAGCAGCCGGTCCAGCTTTTCGGTGTCGACGGCGATGCCGGCCAGTTCCATTTCAGCCAGGACCTCGGCCAGCGGCAGTTCAAGCCCGCCGAGGAGCTGGTTGGCCCCGCGCTCCACCAGCTGTCCGGCAAAGTGGTCGCTGAGCTGCAGCGCGGCGAAGGCTTCCATGACGGCCGGCGTGGCCACATCCACTTCTTCAAGCTGAAGCTGCAGCTGGTTGCTCCCCGCAGCCGCCGGAGCCAGAGACATCCGCAGATGGTGCTGGCTCAGGTCCGCGAGGTCATAGCTGCGGCGGTCCGGCTGGATCAGGTACCCCGAAACGGTGGTGTCATCCACCACTCCGGCCAGGTGCAGTCCCCGTCCGGCCAGGGCCTTGTAGGCCTCCTTGAAGTCATGCACCACCTTCGGCGCATCAAGGTCGGACAGCCAACCGGCGAGCACCTGCTCCGTTTCGGCGTCGATCTCGGTGAGCGGCACATAGGCGGCCACCGTGTTGGTGACCAAAGCCAGCCCGACGACGTCGCGCCCCGCCGCCGCACCCTCGGTGACCAGCTGAACCGCTGTCTTGGCCTGGTTGGTGGACGCAATCCAGTCCTTCAGCGCCGCCGCGCCGCCGATCAGCACATGCTCCGGAGGGGTGAGCTCCCGGCCCGCGGAGGCGGTTTCCTCTTCGCCGTAAATATCGAACAGCCGCTTGCGCAGCGCATTGAACTGCAGGGCATCGAAAAGCTCTTCAATGGCTTCACGGTCGGGGCGCCGCGCGGACATGGCCTCCAGGTCCACCGGCAGGTCCAGGTCCCGCAGGAGCCGGTTCAGGCGGCGGTTGCGCTTGACGTCCTCGATGTTGGCGCGGAGCGAATCCCCCACCTTGCCCTTGATGCTGTCCAGGTTCTCCAGGATGCCCTCAAGGCCGCCGTACTGCTTGATCCACTTGGCCGCCGTTTTGGGGCCGACGCCGGGCACGCCCGGAAGGTTGTCTGCGGACTCGCCGACCAGGGCCGCCAGGTCGGAATACTTGTCCGGCGGCACCAGGTACTTCGCCTCGACGGCGGCGGCGTCCATGCGCGGCAGGTCGGAGACGCCCTTCTTGGGATAGAAGACGGTGACGCGGTCATCCACGAGCTGGAAGGCATCCCGGTCCCCCGAGACGATCATGACGTCCCAGTTCCTGGCGGACGCCTTCTCCGCCAGCGTTGCCAGGATGTCGTCGGCCTCGTAGCCGTCCATGGACAGGGTGGGGATGCGCATGGCTTCCATCACCTTGATGATGAGGTCCACCTGGCCGTGGAATTCCTCGGGCGTCTTGTTGCGGCCGCCTTTGTACTCCGTATATTCCTCGGAGCGGAAGGTCGGGGTGTCAAGGTCAAAGGCAACCGCGAGGTGGGTTGGCTTCTCTTCCTTGATGAGGTTGATCAGCATGGAAGTGAATCCGTACACGGCGTTGGTGTGCTGGCCGGTGTCCGTGGAAAAGTTCTCGGCCGGCAGCGCGTAGAAAGCACGGAATGCCATGGAATGGCCGTCGATCACCAGCAGCCGGTTGTGCCCTCCCGCCGTAGCGGTCCCGAGTGCCTCGGGTGCGGGTTCCACGACCCCCTCAAGTACGGTCTCGGCAGGGATTTCTGCTTGAATATCGGCCAGTTTGGTAGATTCACTCACAGATGTAAGCCTAGTTGGCATGAGCGACAATTTCACGCCGGACAACGGCGCCCGGTCCGAGGCACCCAACCCCTTCACTGACCAGCTGACCGAAGCGGGCGTCCCTGAGGAGATGCACGGCTGGCTTAGCTCCAACGGCGTCGGGCGGCTCGTGGAGAAGCTGGGCATCCGTTTCATCGAGATGACGGCTGAGCGGATGGTCGCGACCATGCCCGTGGAGGGCAACGAACAGGTGGCCGGAATCCTGCACGGCGGTGCCCATCTTGTCCTGGCCGAGACGCTGGGTTCCTTTGGTGCCGCAATTCATGCCGGTCCCGGGCGGCAGGCCCTGGGCATTGAAATAGGCGCAACTCATCACCGGTCGGTTTCCTCCGGCACCGTGACCGGAACCGCCACGGCCATCCACCGCGGTAAGACGCTGGTGACGCATGAGATCGTCATGACGGACGAGCAGGGACGCCGCCTCAGCACGGCCCGGATGACCAACATGATCCGCGACGCCCGCTAAGCAGGCGCCTGACGCCCCCGGGCATCCCCGAACCCGTAGTGCAGCTGCACCAGCCCCGTGTTCTCGGAACGGGTTTCCAGCAGCGCGCCCGGTTGGGTAACACGCGCAACCGGAAGCATGGGCCGGCCGGCGCCGAGGGCTACGGGAACAACGGTGACGAACATTTCATCGATAAGTCCGCAGTCCATGAACTGGCCGGCGAGGTTTGCGCCGCCAGCCAAGAGGACATTCTTTTCACCGGCGTCGTACACAATGTCCGGATGGAATTCCTCGACGTCGCCGCGGACAAAAGTTATGTCTGCACCCGATATGCCCGGGAATTCATGGCGGGTAAAAACCCAGACCGGGATTTTGCCGTACGGCCATGATTCCGGGACTGCCAGCAGGGTCCGGTATGTCCCGGCCCCCATTGCCACGGCCCCAACCCCGCTTAGAAACTCCTGATCAGACGGATCCTCCGGCCACGGGTCTCCGGACCTTCCCGCCGGAGCCCCCGGTCTCAGCGGCTCACCCGGGCTAGACGGCTCACCCGGACTGCGAGGCCCAAAGGGGGCCGGCCCGTCGACCACGAAGCCGTCCAGCGACGCCGCCACCCAGTAGACAGTCCTGACCATGCCGCCATGCTAGCCCGGGGGCCGGGTAAAAGCACCGGCGCCGCCGCGGTGATGTATCCCACGCCTTGGAATACTGCAGGCGTATTCCCGGTTGGCCGGATTAGACAGCATTTCCACCTGCGCCGGCAGAACCGCACCGGACGGGCCCTACAGAAAGTACTTCCTCCCCTTGAATCTCTTTTCACCGCTTACCCTCGGCTCCCTTGAATTGCCCAACCGCCTGGTCATGGCACCGCTGACCCGCACCCGCAGCGGCCGCAACGGGATTCCCACCGAACTCATGGCGGAGCACTATGCGCAGCGCGCCTCGATGGGCCTGATCGTCAGCGAGGGTACCTACACGTCCTACGAAGGACAGGGCTTCACCTGGCAGCCGGGGCTGGTTACCGAGGAGCAGATCGCCGGCTGGAAAAAGGTGACCGACGCCGTCCACGCCGCCGGCGGCCGGATCGTGGCCCAGGTGATGAACGCCGGACGGGTGACCTCCCCCGCAATCAACGGCGGCCGCAGGGTCGTGGCCCCCAGCGCCCTGGCTATCGACGGCCTGACCCACACCTACGAGGGCAAGCAGCCCTACCCGGTTCCGCATGCACTCACCACCGCTGAGCTGCCCGTCATTATTGCCGAGTTTGTTGCCGCCTCACGCGCAGCAATGAAGGCAGGGTTCGACGGCGTTGAGCTGCACAGCGCCAACGGTTACCTGCTGCACGAATTCCTCTCCCCTGATTCCAACAAGCGCACCGACATGTACGGCGGCTCGCCCGAGAACCGGGCCCGCCTTGTCACCGAGGTCTACCGTGCAGTGGCCGAGGCCATCGGCGCGGACCGGACCGGCCTGCGGATCTCTCCGGAGAACAACATCCAGGGTGTCCTGGAAACCAACCCGGCCGACGTCCTGGCGACGTACACCGCGCTTGTGGCCGGCATCGCACCGCTGAAGCCGGCCTTCCTCAGCATCCTGCACCGGGACCCCTCGGACATCCTCGTGCAGGAACTGCGGAAAACCTTCGGCGGGCCGGTGCTGCTGAACTCCGGCTTCGGCATCCTCACCACGCGTGAAGAAGCCATCCAGTTCATGGAGGACGAGCTCGGTGACGGCGTCGTCGTCGGCCGGCCCGTGATCGCCAACCCCGACCTGGTCCGCCGCTGGGAGGAAGACCTCCCGCTGAACACGCCGGATCCCTCCACCTTCTACTCCTACGGTGCTGCCGGCTACACGGACTACCCGGAGTACGCCGAAGCTTCCTAGTCCAGCCAGGCCCGGCAGGCCGCTCAGCGGAAGCCGGTGTCCGCGGCACGTAAAAGCCCGGCGGCAGGAGCCAAAACAGGCTCCCGCCGCCGGGCTTTTGTGCGTCGTCCGCAGCACTTCAGCTAGCCCCGCACGTTCAGCGTGCCGAGCCGCTCAGCTGCCGAACGACCCCTGCAGGAAATGCCGGTTTGCCTCGGCCCGCTCCAGGAGTTCCTCTCCGGTGAAGTACTTCCGGTCAAACTCTTCCCACTCACCGACAAACATGGTCCATTCGCCGTCCACCTGCACGGGCCAGCAGCGGCGGACCCAGCTGAGCTTGTCGCGGACGTTGTTCCGGTCATTCGGATCCGTGCTGGAGTACTGCAGGACGGTGCAGTTGTGAATCATCTGCTCCTTGTCCGCATCCCGCTCAAGGAACTCTTCGTCGCTCCAGCGCTCCAGCACCAGACGCGTCGCCCACATGAATTCGCCGTGGGTCACCATCAGGACATTCTCCCGGGCGTTTTCGCGGTGCAGAGTGCTCAGGATGTTCCGGACCCGGTTCTCGGCGACGTTTGCAATGGATTCACCGGCCGGCGGAGCCCAGTACAGCGGATCGCTGTCGCGGTAGGCCGCATTCTGCGAGTACTTCCGCGCGAAGTCCTGCTTCGACATGGACCCGATCTCACCCCAGGAGCGTTCGCGGATGACCCGGTTCTCCTCCCAGCGCACGTCGAGTCCGAGGTGCGCTGCGGTCTCGCGCGTCCGGGTGTAAATGGAGACCATGGCGCGGTCGAAGTGGATGTTCTGCCCTGTGATCCATGCTCCCGCAACCTTGGCCTGCTCCACCCCGAGCTCGGTGAGGCGCCAGGAACGGTCAGGGACGGTCATGGTCTCTTCGGTGTACAGGCTCGGGTCACCGGCTCTGGAAGCGCGCTGCATGACGTTCGCTTCGCTTTGCCCGTGACGGACAAGGAAAAGGTTCCGGGGCATGACCATCGGTGTCTCCTTGGATATGGCTGTCAGGATTCAGAGGTACCGGTTCTAGCCGTGCAGGGCGGGCACGATCAGGTAGATCCCGAACAGTACCGCTGCAGCGCAGACCGCAAAGCAGGCATAGGCTCCGGCCTTGACCAGCAGGAGCCGGCTCCTGGCTTCCGGACCGGGGTTGCGGTCCGAAGCGACGGCGTAGAGGCGGACACCCGTGGAATACAGGCCGACGACGACGAGCGTGGCCAGCAGGGTGATTCCGGCAACTATGAGGTACGCGACCCAGTTGATGCTCATTTGGATGTTTCCTTGACCTTGGTGGTGCGGGCGGAGGCACGGCCCTGGGAGCGGGCCTTGCGCTTGTTGATCTTGACGGCTCCCCCGGCGTTGTCGATGTTGCTGACTGCGTTGTCGTGGCCGACGCGGTTGCGGCGGGACCAGAAGAAGATGAACAGGATGATTGCCAGTCCCAGGACGCCGTCAATCGTCACGCCGATCGGGCCGGTGCCTGCAACGAAGGCGGCAGCGGCACCCATGACGGCGGCGGCGGGAAGGGTCAGCAGCCAGCCTCCGGCGATCCGGCGTGCGGTTCCCCAGCGGACCTCTGCTCCCTTGCGGCCCAGGCCGGAGCCAATGACCGATCCCGAGGCAACCTGTGTGGTGGACAGTGCCATGCCGAGATGCGTAGAGGTCAGGATGGCTGCCGCGGTGCTGGTCTCGGCGGCGAATCCCTGGGCAGGCTTGACGTCGGTCAGGCCGGTGCCCATGGTGCGGATAATGCGCCAGCCGCCGGCGTAGGTGCCCGCGGCGATCGCCACTGCACAGGCTGCGACAACCCAAAAGACCGGACCGGTTCCGACCATCTGGAAACCGCCGGAGATCAGCACCAGGGTGATGACACCCATGGTCTTCTGCGCGTCGTTGGTGCCGTGCGCCAGGGCCACGAGCGAAGAGGAGAAGATCTGCGCATACCGGAAGCCGCCGCGCTTGCGGGGCAGCTTGTCTCCGGATTCCTGGTCATGCCGGCGGGTAATGGAGTACGCCAGCCGGGTGGCCAGGAAAGCCACGGAAAGGGCGATGGCAGGTGCGATGAAGGCCGGCAGGATCACCTTGGACATGAGGACGGAGTAATCCACGGAACCAAAGCCGGCGCCCACGATCGCGGCACCGATCAGGCCGCCGAACAGGGCGTGCGAGGAACTGCTGGGCAGGCCGAGCAGCCAGGTAATCAGGTTCCAGATCACGGCGCCAAGCAGGCCGGCGAAAATCATGACGGGGGTGATCTGGATCCCGCCCTCGCCCTCCCTGATGATGCCGCCGGAAATGGTCTTAGCAACTTCAGTGGACAGGAAAGCGCCCACCAGGTTCAGGACTGCAGCCAGGGCTACAGCGTTCTTCGGCTTGATTGCACCTGTGGCAATGGGAGTTGCCATTGCGTTGGCTGTGTCATGAAAGCCGTTGGTGAAGTCGAAGAATAATGCGAGCGCGATCACCAGCGCCACCATGAGGGTGAGATCCACCACGTACCCTAACTTGAAGACAAAAGGAGTTCCGTCGGCACGCGGAAGCTCCCGCGGACAGAAGCCGGCGGGGGCAGCAGGGTGCTTTCCGGTTCATCGGAAATGTTGCAAAGGGAGCGGCGGAGCCGGGGAGTGAAAACACCAGTCCAGCGGGTCCCGGAGGGACCGCGCCCCATTTACGCCAGATTGATCCTATGCGCTGAACCAATCAGGTACCAAAGGCAGAAGTGTGCGCTTTGTCTCGGCTTTCCGCCGGCCCTAGATCCGCAGGCCCGTAGTGGGCGGGTCCCCGCCGAGTTCCATGTCTATCACCGTGTTCGGCGCCGGCAGGGCAACCCGCCGGGTGTGGGTGGTGGCGCCGTCGGGTTCAACGACAGTCAGGATGTAGGTTCCCGTACGCGGCAGCGGCAGCACGTAGCGGCCGGCGCTGTCCGACCGCGCTGCGGCCCGGTTCTCCCCCGCAGGCTGAACCAGGATCACCAGGGCTCCGGCCACCGGAAGGCGGTTATGGGTAATCTGGCCGGTCAGGGTCAGCCGCTCGCGGAAGCGGATGTCATGACTGCTGGGCACCCCGGGGAAAGCGAGCACCTCGGACACCGGACGCCATTGGTGCTGAGTAGCCACCAGGACGTAGCGGCCGTCGCCGGGGAGTACGACGGCGTAGCGCCCGCCGTCGTCGGCACGGTCCCAGTCCACGGGTTCGCCGTCCTGGTCCAGCACGGTGACCACGCCGCCGGGCACCGGCGTGCTGTTGTCGGCGGCGAGCATGGTGCCGGTGACCATGATCTCGCGCTTGGCGTCCGCCGGAGGAGGCTGGCGCTGCCCGGGCCGGGCGTGGAGCGCCGGGTGGGTGGCTTCGCGCCGCGGAGCCCTGGGAATGAGGCAGGAAATCCCGGTCGCAGCCAGGGCTGCCAAACAGGCCAGGGCGAAGATCGCACGGAAGGCGTCCACCCCGGGGAAGGTCTCTCCCCCGACCCTGACAGTGATGGAAGCCAGGATGCTGGCGGCGGCCGCACTGCAGGTGGACGTGCCGACCGAGCGCAGCAGCGTGTTGACGCCGTTGGCGGCAGCCGTGTCGGTGAGGGGAACGTTGCTCATGATGAGCGTGGGCATGGCTGCCATGGCGATCGCGGTACCGACGGACACGATGACGGCGCCGATGATGATGCCGGTCACCGTGTTGACCAGCATGACCCGCGATAGGTAGCCGCCGGCCATCACTGCGCAGCCGACCACCATGGTTGCCTTCGCGCCGAAGGTGTTGGTGATGCGGGCCGACAGCGGGGCCGCGGCAACCATGGCCAGGCCGGCGGGGATCATGGTCAGGCCTGCAACCAGGACACTCAGGCCAAACCCGTACCCGGTTTCCCTGGACAGCTGCAGCTGCTGCGTGGTGACCAGCATGTTGGCATACATGGAGAACCCCACCAGGACGGTGGCGGCATTGGTCAGGAGCACCGGGCGCCGCGCCGAGGTGCGCAGGTCCACCAGCGGCTGGCCCTTGCGCAGCTCCAGCGGGAACCACACAGCGAGGAGCACGACGGCGGCGGCGAACAGGCCCAGGATCGGATCGCTGGTCCACCCCCAGACCCCTCCTTTGCTGATGGCCAGGAGAAGGGCGGTCATGGCGGCTGAAAGGACCAGGGCGCCCTCGTAGTCGAACCGGCCGGGCGTGCGTACCCGGGACTCGGGAACGAACACGATGACGGCAACGATCAGTACGGCGGCAATGACCCCGACCACCCAGAAGGTGGCCCTCCAGCCCAGCCGTTCATAGATCAGCCCCGCCATCGGCAGGCCGAGGGCACTTCCGATGCCGAAACTGGCGCTCATCAGCGAAACCGCGCCGGCGATTTTCCGCTGCGGCAGGGTATCGCGCAGAATGCTGATGCCCACCGGGATCACTGCTCCGGCAAATCCCTGCAGTGCCCTTCCCACAAGCGCCCAGAAGAAGGTGCCGCCAATGGACGCGGTGAAGGCTCCCGCCACCATCATGGTCATGGCCACCAGCAGCATCCGCCGCTTGCCGAACATATCCGCCAGACGGGAGACGATCGGCGTCGCCACTGCCGCGCTCAGCAGCGTGACCGTCACCATCCAGGACACGTCGTCGGACGTGACGCCGAAGATCCCGGGGTACTCGGGCAGCAGCGGAACCACCGCCGTTTTCTCCAGGGACACGACGACGCCGCCGCTGGCCAGAGTGGCGATGACAACCCAGTCGGGGTACCTGCGGGCCTGCCGGTCCGTGGAAGCGGAACCGCCGGTTCCGCTTTTAGGGCCGCCTCCACTTTTGGGTACGCCGGAAGCATGGCTGCTCATCGAACCTCCTTGCCGCAGCGTTTCCCGCGGCCCGGGTTGTCGCCCCCTTGGAACCGGGCTCAGCTCCTTGGAACCGGATCTAGCCCCTTGGAGCGCAATCAGCCCCTGGAATCACCCCGTGGAAAATCAGCCCCTGGAGATGGGCACCTTGGTGGAGGAGGAGCCTGCCTCGGGCACCGGAACGCGGACTTCAAGGACGCCGTCGTTGTAGGATGCGCTCACGTTGTCCTGGCTGGAACCGGCGGGCAGCGGTATGTCGCGGGTGAACGAGCCGTAGCGGAACTCGCTCCGGTAGCCGTTTTTGTCCTTGTGCTCGCTGCCCTCGCGGCGCTCACCCTTGATGTGCAGGATGCCGTCGCTCACGGAAACGTCCAGGTCTTTGTCAGGATCAATGTTGGGCAGCTCGGCCTTCACCACCATCGTGGCACCATCCCGGTACTCCTCGACCGGGAACGCCGGGACCTCCCAGTCGCCTTCAAAGAATTTACGTACGGGTTCGGGCAGTTCGAACCGATCACGCCGCGCCAGTCCCGCCATGGAATGCCTCCTCGCAGATGTTCCCTCAGTGGTTTCAGATGATCAGTGGATCCGCCTGATCAGTGGTTTCAGATGATCAGCGGCCTCACTCGATTTGCGTTTCACAGTACGCGCGGGCAGTCCCTGCCTCAACGGTCCAGGCCCCATCCGGCAGCCCGGGAAGCCGAACCGGCACCAATACCGGTGCCCCGGCGCTGCCGGGGTCGGTGACCCTAGCCACTGTTTTTGGCCCCGCGTAGAGTTTTTGATGCGCGCAGCCTCATGAGGATTCACGACCGGCGATCACACCGGTCCGGTGCAGTTCACACCCTTACTGAAAGGTCCAGATGATGCCGCAGGAACGCGATAAAGACTCACTGAGCGTAAATCCGTTGTTCGCCCGCCCGGGCGAAGACACCGTTGCCTCCAAGACCAAGCTGGCGGACGGCGAGATGCTCCCGGAAACGGCCTATCAGATCGTTCATGACGAGACCATGCTGGACGGAAACGCCCGTCTGAACCTGGCCACGTTCGTCAGCACATGGATGGACGACCACGCCAACAAGCTGTATGCCGAGACGTATGACAAGAACATGATTGACAAGGACGAGTACCCGCAGACTGCCCAGATTGAGCAGAACTGCTGGAAAATCCTTGCCGATCTGTGGCACTCCCCCGATCCCGGCGGCACCATCGGCACCTCGACGGTTGGTTCCTCCGAAGCCTGCATGCTCGGCGGTCTGGCCCTGAAACGCCTGTGGCAGCATTCCCGGAGGGCGGACGGCAAACCAACAGACAAGCCCAACCTTGTCATGAGTTCCGCGGTGCAGGTCTGCTGGGAGAAGTTCTGCAACTATTTCGACATCGAAGCCCGGCTGGTTCCCATCAGCGAGGAGCACAAGTGCCTGGACGGCTTCGAACTGGAAAAGTACGTTGACGAAAACACGATCGGCGTTGTCGCCATCATGGGCGTGACCTACACGGGAATGTACGAACCGGTCAAGCAGATCGCAGACAAGCTTGACGAAATCCAGGCCTCCACCGGACTGGACATCGCCATCCACGTGGACGGGGCCTCGGGCGCCATGATCGCCCCGTTCATCCAGCCGGACCTTGAGTGGGACTTCTCGATCCCCCGGGTGCACTCCATCAGCACCTCGGGCCACAAGTACGGTCTGGTCTATCCCGGCCTGGGGTGGGTCGTCTGGCGCGAGCGCCAGTGGCTGCCCGAGGACCTGATCTTCTATGTCAGCTACCTCGGCGGCGACATGCCGACCTTCGCGCTGAACTTTTCCCGTCCCGGCGCCCAGGTCGTCCTGCAGTTCTACTTGTTCCTCCGGCTCGGCCGCTCCGGTTATGCCAAGGTCCAGCAGGCGTGCCAGGACGTTGCACTTTACCTGTCCTCCGGCATCAGCGAGATAGGCCCCTTCGAGCTGTGGAACGACGGGTCGGACATCCCGGTGTTCGCGTGGCGCCTCAAGGAAGGCCACACCGATAAGTGGAGCCTGTACGACCTGGCCGAACGGCTGCGGTCCAAGGGCTGGCTTGTGCCCGCCTATCCCATGCCCAGCAATCTGGAAAATATGACCGTCGAACGGATTGTCGTCCGCAACGGGCTCAGCATGGACCTGGCCGACAGCCTCCTCAACGACATCCGGACCGAAACCGATTACCTCAACCGGCTTGAGTCCCCCATGCCGCAGGAGGCAGCACATCCCGGTTTCCACCACTAACTCGAGGAGGTGAGTGGGATGAGTGATTCCACTGCATCAACCGGCTCGTCCGCATCAACCGGCTCGTCGTCGTCGGGTTCGTCCGCACCGGGTTCGGACGCGGCACGGGCCAAGGCTAAGCAGACAGCCAAAATCACCATCGGCGCACTGGCCGTCATGAACATCGTGGCCGTGGTAAGTCTCCGCGGTTTGCCGGCCGAGGCCGAATACGGCCTCAGCTCCATCTTTTACTACGTGCTCGCCGCTGTTGTTTTCCTGATTCCGGTGTCGCTCGTTGCTGCGGAACTGGCCACGGGCTGGCCGGAGCAGGGCGGCGTGTTCCGCTGGGTGGGTGAAGCGTTCGGCCCGCGCTGGGCCTTCGTTGCGATGTTCATGCTGTTCATCGAAGTCAGCATCTGGTTTCCGACGGTCCTGACCTTCGGGGCGGTATCCCTGGCGTACACCGGAACCAACCAAAACCTGGATGCGCAGCTCTCGGGCAACAAGGCCTTTGTCCTGGCGGTGGTGCTGGTGGTCTACTGGCTGGCCACCTTCATTGCCTTCCGGGGCGCCGCCGCCTTCTCCAAGGTGGCCCAGTGGGGCGGCATTGTCGGCACCATCATTCCGGCCGCCGTCCTGATCGTGCTGGGGTTCTCCTACTACTTCGCCGGAAACACCCCGCAGATCCAGATGGGCTGGGGCGAACTCGTTCCGGACTTCTCCAACTTCTCCAACGTGGTGCTGGCCGCGAGTATCTTCCTGTTTTACGCCGGCATGGAAATGAACGCCATCCACGTCAAGGAAGTGAAGAACCCCACCCGTGATTATCCGATCGCGGTGCTGATCGCAGCACTGGGCACCGTGGTGATCTTTGTCCTGGGCACCCTGGCCATTGCCTTTGTGGTGCCGCAGGCGGACATCAACCTTACCCAGTCCCTGCTGACCTCCTACAACGACATGTTCGAGTGGGCGGGTATCGGCTGGGCGGGCCCGATCATCGCGGCCATGCTGCTGATCGGGGTCCTCGCCGGCGTGGTGACCTGGGTGGCCGGCCCGTCCAGCGGTCTGCTGGCCGTGGCCAAGGCAGGCTATCTGCCCCGGTTCTGGCAGCGCACCAACAAGCACGGCATGGGCACGCACATCATGCTCTTCCAGGCGCTTGTGGTCACGGCCCTGGGGCTGGTCTACGTGGTGCTGCCGTCAGTGCAGGCCGCCTACCAGATCCTGAGTCAGCTCACCGTCATCCTGTACCTGATCATGTACATGCTCATGTTCGGCGCCGCCATCTATCTGCGGTACGCCCAGCCCAACCGGCCCCGGCCGTACCGGGTGCCCGGCGGAGAAATCGGCATGTGGCTGGTGGGCGGCCTCGGATTCCTCGGTTCGCTGATGGCCTTTGTCTTCAGCTTCATTCCTCCGGACCAGATTGCCGTTGGGTCCCCGGAGCTGTACGTGGGCATCCTGGCAGGCGGAGCAGCGGTATTCTTCATCCTTCCCCTGGTGATCTACGCAGTGCGCAAACCGCACTGGCGGGATCCGTCCAGCAGCTTCGTACCCTTTACCTGGCAGCTGGAGCACAGCCATCCCGGCGTCCAAACCCAGTCCTCGGTACCCACTGCGGTCCTTACCGAGCAGGCGCTGGCCTCCGGAGCCGTTGGATCAGGTGCCGGTTCCGGAGAAGGTTCCGGGGAATCCGCACCGGGCGGCGCCCCTGCCGGTGAGTCCTCTCCGACAGGGGACACCGATAAATCGAACCTGCGGCCCCGGCCTGCAGTAGGCGGGAGTGCAGCCCTATGATGCCCGACAAATCGGCCATAACCCAAGCTGTTCAAACGGCTCACGCCGATCATGTGAATGACTCCGGCGGCGCGAATGCCAGCTACATCCCGTATCTGGCGTCCGTTGATCCCTCGCTGTTCGGTGTTTGTGTCGTGACGGCGGACGGCGACATCTACGAGGCCGGAGATGCGGGCTTCGAGTTTGCCCTGGAGTCCATTTCCAAGGTCTTCTCGATGACGCTGGCCATGCAGAGTGTGGGCCTGCCGGAATTCCACGACAAAGTGGGGGCGGATCCAACCGGGGAGCCGTTCAACTCCGTCATCGCCGTGGCCCTGCACGGGGACAAACCGGTGTCGCCCCTGGTGAACGCCGGCGCCATGTCCACGGTGTCACTGATTCCGGCTGATTCTCCGGATGAGCGCTGGAAGAAGATTCTGGACATGCAGAGCGCCTTTGCCGGACGGGAGATCAGGATCAGCGACGCCGTCAACGACTCCGAGCAGTCCACCAACTTCCATAACCGTGCCATTGCCTGGCTGTTGTACTCGGGCGGGACAATGTACTCGGACCCCATGGAAGCCTGCGAGGTGTACACCCGGCAGTGTTCAACCCTGGTCACCACCAGGGACCTGGCCACGATGGGTGCAACGGTGGCTGCGCGCGGGCGGAACCCGGTGACGGGCAAACAGGTGTTTGACGCTTCCCTGGTTCCTCCGATCCTCGCGGAAATGACCATGGAGGGCATGTACACCGCGTCCGGTGACTGGGCCTACAAGGTGGGCCTGCCCGCCAAGAGCGGCGTGGGCGGCGGGGTGCTTGCCATCATGCCGGGGACGCTGGCCATCGCGGCCTTCTCTCCTCCGCTGGATCCGGTGGGCAACAGTGTCCGGGCGCAGCACGCCGTGGCCCAGGTGGCGGCGGCACTGAACCTGAACATCTACAACTCCACGGACTTCGCGCAGTAGGGAGTGTGAGCGCAGCAGAGACAGCAAAATGCACCAGTCAAATTTGGCTCACCAGCAGGACCGGACGGATCGCGGCACCCGCCGCGGTCCGTCCGGTCCTGCGTGCTGTGGTTTTCTAGGGCCCGCTGCGTCCGCGCTCACAGCTGGACGGCCCGGGAAAGTCCGCCGTCAACCAGTATGTTTGCTCCGGTAACCCGTGAGGCGTGCGGACTGGCGATGAAGGCGACGACGTCGGCCACTTCCGCGGGCGTACCCATCCGTCCGGTGGGGTTCCTCGCCACTGCCGCCTCGAACGTGACCGGGTCGTGTTCCTCCAGCAACGCCCAGTAGCTGCCGGGGTAGTAGGTGTTGCCCGCGCTGACCGTATTGGCCCGAATGCCCCGGCCGGCAAGCCGGAAGGCGAGGCCCGCGACGTAGCCGGCCACTGCCGTCTTAGCCGTGGCGTAGGGTCCGGCCGCAAAATCCACCTCCCGCCCCGAGGTGCTGGACACCACAACAATGCTCGGTGCGGTACTCAGTTCCAGGTGTGGAAGCGCGGCTTTGACCAGCCGGACGCTTCCCATCAGGTCCACGGCGAGGGATGCCTCCCAGTTTTCGTCCGTGTCATCCAGGGCCAGGGCGCTGGCTGCGGAAACCACTATGTCGACACCGCCGAAAATCACTGCTGTTTCGCTGACCCACCGGGCCAGCGCACCCGGGTGGGCAGGGTCCACCACGGATCCCTCGACCCGCCCCACGGATCCCGCCAGCTGTTCCTCCAGAACGCCCACGTCATAGGGCTTGTCTGAACAAAAGGAGACGTTGGCGCGTTCGCGGGCGAATTCCTCCACGACGGCACGGCCGATTCCCGTGGTGCCGCCTGCCACCAGGACTGTCAGGCCGGCCAGCGACAGCTCCATCAGTAGTCCCTGATGCGCTGCCGGCGCGCGGTCCAGGCCAGATACCCGCCCAGGGCACCGGTCGAGGCAAGCCCGGCGGTCATCAGCGGGGCCTGCCAGCCCTTCCAGCGGTCGGTGTCGCCCAGCGTGAGCTCACCGACACCGCGGATGAAGGCGGCCGCGAAGATGGCTGCCACCATGCGGTTGCCCACCCTTTCCAGCCGCTCCACCAGGGGTGCGAGTTCCTCGGCCCGCAGGTGCACCTCCAGCCCCTCAAAGTCCAGCGTGTTCAGCAGCCGGCGCAACTGGTCCGGCAGCTCAGCTCCCAGCTCCAGCGTTTCGGCTCCCACCTGTCCGAGCCGCCGGGCAACCGCCACCGGATTCAACTGGTGCACCGCCATCCGCCGTGCGTAGGGAGCCAGCGTGCTGCCCATGCTGAAATCCGGATCCAGCACCTCTCCCATGCCTTCGGTCATGATCAGCATCCGCAGCAGCAGTGCCATCTCCCGCGGCAGCTGCAGATGATGGCTGCGGATGATGCCCAGCGCCCCGTTGATGATGCGGCCCACCGGCGCGTTGCCCAGGGTCCGCCCCTCATACAGCCGGATGAGCTGCTGCAGGTCAAGGCGCAGCTTGAGGCGGTCGACCCGGCGCGTCCTGGCACACATGCGGACTAGGGCAGAAGCCATCCGGTCCGGGTCCTTGCGGATGACCGCGACGAACAGCGCCGAGAGCTGGGTCCGGAACTTGTCGTCGATCTCCCCCACCATGCCGAAATCGATCAGCCCGATCAGCCCGCCGGGCTCCACGAAGATATTTCCCGGGTGCGGGTCGGCATGGAAAAAGCCGTCGTCAAAAACCATTTTCATTTCCGCGTCCGCCGCCGTCACTGCGAGCGCCTTGCGGTCGATCCCGGCCGCGTCCAGGGCAGCGGTGTCGGTGACTTTCAGCCCGTACAGCCGTTCCTGGGTCAGGACCGTTGACGTGCTGAAGTCATCGAAGACGGCGGGAATCCGGACGGCGGGGTTGTCTTCGAAATTCAGGGCAAACCGGCGGGCGTTGCGCGCCTCCTGCGTGTAGTCCAGTTCGGACCGCAGCGTCTCGGCGAACTCGTCCATCAAGCCGGGAACGTCATAGTCCCGGGCGGCCTCCCAGTGCCTGCCCGCATACCCGGCCAGCCCCTGCAGGATGTCCAGGTCCTCATTCACTTCCTCATCGATCCCGGGTCTGCGGATTTTCACCACCACGTCCCTGTTGCCCGGCAGCCTGGCCCCGTAAACCTGGCCGATGGAGGCGCTGGCCAGGGGCGTGGTGTCGAAGCTGGTGAAACGTGAGAGTACCTGCTCCCCCAGTGCTTCCCGGAGCACCCGCTGAATCTGTTCCCAGGGCACCGGCTCGGCATGGTCCTGCAGCTTGGCCAGTTCCTGCTGGTACTTCGGCGGCAGCAGGTCCTGCCGGGTCGAGAGCAGCTGGCCCAGTTTCACGAAGGTGGGTCCCAGTTCTTCCAGTGCCCGGCGCAGGTATTCCGGGCTGCTTGCCCGCTGTTCGGGGCGGTCTCCCGGCTGGGCCTTCCGCCGGAAAGGAATCCGGGCTTCCAGGCCGGAGGCGGCTACCAGGTACCCCAGTCCGTTGCGGTACAGGATTTCCGCCATCTGCTTGTAGCGGTCAAGGTGGCTCTTCACACGTGGCTCCCGTCCCGGCGGCAGGCCGTGAACAACTGCAGCCGTACCTGAACCCTACGGCCCCCGGGAACGCGGGAACAGGGGGCGGACACCCTTTCGCCGGTCCCGGCGGCGGCTTAGACTCGGAGCCCGCATACGAGGAGGCGCACGTGGAGATCCCAGCCCTGCCGGACCTAAGCCTGGACGAGAAGCTCAGCCTGTTGTCGGGGGCCGGATTCTGGGAAACAGTGTCCCTTCCCCCGCACGGAATCCGCTCCCTGGTCCTCGCCGACGGGCCGCACGGCGTCCGGCGGCCGGCCGGCGACGGCGGAGGGACGGGGCTGGGCGATTCGGTACCCGCCACCTGTTTTCCGGCGGAATGCGCGACGGCGTGTTCCTGGGACCGCAGCCTGCTCTCGGAACTGGGCACCGCCGTCGCGCAGGAGGCCCGCGCCCAGGGCGTCGACATCCTGCTGGGGCCGGGCCTGAACATCAAGCGCACCCCGCTGTGCGGACGCAATTTCGAATACTTCTCGGAAGACCCGCTGCTCGCGGGGGAACTCGGTGCGGCGTGGACGGCTGCGGTCCAGGCGGAAGGCGTCGGTGCCAGCCCCAAGCACTTCGCGGCGAACAACCAGGAAGCGGACCGGATGCGGGTGGATGCCGTGGTGGATCAGCGGACCCTGCAAGAAATTTACCTGCGCGCCTTCGAGACGGTGGTCCGCACCGCGGGTCCGTGGACGGTCATGGCTGCCTACAACAAGGTGAACGGGCTGCATGCCGCGGAGAACCCCTGGCTGCTGGGAACGGTGCTGCGCGACACCTGGGGCTACGAAGGCGTTGTGGTTTCGGACTGGGGGGCGGTGACCGACCGGGCGGCCGCGCTCACCGCCGGCCTTGATCTGGAAATGCCCTCCAGCGGAGGCCTGGGCACGCAGGAGCTGGCCGCCGGGCTGGATGCGGGCATGGTAACGGAGGACCAGGTCAACCAGTCCGTGGAACGGATCCTGGCGTTGGTTCGCCGTGCGTCGGTGCAGCCCGGCACTTCCGCAGGCGCCGGCGGCGAGGCGGCGGATTACGCCGCGCACCACGAGCTGGCCCGCCGGGCCGCGGCAGCCTCCATGGTGCTGCTGCAGAACGACGGCGGCATTCTCCCCCTGTCCCCCGCGGGCACCCTGGCGGTGATCGGCGAACTGGCCCGCACACCCCGGTACCAGGGCAGCGGATCCTCCCGGGTGAATCCCGTGCAGCTGGTCACACCCCTGGATGCACTCCAGGAGCAGGTACCCGGGCTGCTGTTCGAACCCGGTTATGCCCTCTCCCTGGACTCGCCCTGGGCCGGGGAAGACCTGGTCGAAACGGCAGCTGCAGCTGCGGCCGCAGCTGACACCGCCGTCGTCTTCCTGGGCCTGCCGGACGCTGCGGAATCGGAGGGCTTTGACCGGACCACCCTCGATCTGCCGGATTCCCAGCTGGAGCTGCTCACCGCGGTCACCGAAGCGAATCCGCGGACCGTCGTGGTGCTTTCCAACGGCGGGGTCGTGACCACGGGATGGGCGGCTGCGGTCCCGGCGGTCCTGGAGGCCTGGCTACCGGGCGAGGCCGGCGGAAGTGCTCTTGCCGACGTGCTGCTGGGCCGCGAGGAACCCGGCGGCCGGCTGGCCGAAACCGTGCCGCTGCGGTTGTCGGACACCCCCGCTTACGGCAACTATCCCGGCGAAGGCGGCACCGTGCGCTACGGGGAGCGGATCCTGGTGGGATACCGCTGGTATGACACCCGCGGCATGGAAGTGGCGTATCCGTTTGGGCACGGATACTCGTACACCACCTTCGAGTACTCGGACCTGGAAATCCGCGCTGTCGGCGCCGGAGCGGACCAGTACGTCCAGGCAGCGCTTACCTTGACCAATACGGGCGGCCGCAGCGGCAGCGAGGTGGTGCAGCTGTATTCCGGGGCACCCGGAGAGGACGACGGCGGCCCCCAGCGCCCGCTGCGCCCGCAGCGTGAACTGCGGGGCTTCGAGAAGGTGCGGCTGGAGCCGGGTGAGGCTCGGCGGGTGGAATTCCAACTGGACGTCCGTGCCCTGTCGCGGTACGAGCCCACCACCGGAAGCTGGGTGGCGGACGCCGGGGAATACCGCCTTGAGGTGGGTGCGTCGTCCCGGGATATCCGTCTGGCGGGAGTTGCTGCACTGGACGGCACGGTTCCCCCTCCGGCGCTGGGCATCGGATCGTCCCTCGAAGAGTGGCTGGCCGATCCGGAGGCCGCGGCCGCCCTGGTTGCCGCGATGACCGGTTCCGGGGCGGGAAGCGGCGGGACAGGAAGCGGCGCAGCCGCGGGCGGCGGGAACCCGGACTCCGCCGAGGTGCCGGATGCAGACGCCGGTGCGGCGCCGGACACTGCTCAGCTCGCGGCGTCTTTGGCACTGGTGGGCAGTATGCCGCTGAACCGGCTGGCGCGGTTCCCCGGCAGCCCGGTCACGCCCGCGCTGCTGAAGCAGCTTGAAGAGGATCTGAGGGCACGGCGCGGAAGGTAGCCGCGGCCCGATGCGGCGTCGGCCGCCTCAGGCCACGCCCCAGCCCTCATCGGCGGGCAGGATGGCTCCGGTGACGTTGGCGGCGTCGTCGCTGAGCAGGTAGGCCATGGGCGAGGCGATCTGCGCCGACTCAATCTCCGGAGCGGTGAAGGTTGGGGCCGGCAGCGGCCCGGCGCCGCCGAGCGACCCGTAGTTAGATTCCAGGGCCGAGCGGGTGGGCCGCGGAATGACGGCATTAACGCGGAGGCCGCGCGGACTGTAAATGAAGGCCGCGCTGCGGGTCAGGCCGATCACGGCATGCTTGGATGCGGTGTACGCGGCGCCGGCGATGGACCCGCGGAGGCCCGCCTGCGAGGAGACATTCACAATCGATCCGGTGCCGCGGGCAAGCATCAGCGGAATGATGGCGCGGGAGAGACGGAACGGCCCGTCGACGTTGATCCGGAAGACGCTCTCCCAGAGCTCGTCTTCCACCTCGTGAAGGGCAACCATGTCATCGGCAATCCCGGCGACGACGGCGAGTCCGTCCACCCGTCCCCGGGCCTGGACCGCAATCTTGTTGACGTCCTCCTGGCTGGAAATGTCGGCCACCACGCCGGTAATGTCCAGATCCGGGTTCTTCTCCAGAAGCGCTTCCATCCGCAGGGTGCTGAGATCGATGGCAAGGACGTGGCCGCCTTCCCGGGCCACGCGCAGCGCGACGGCCCGGCCGATCCCCGATGCAGCCCCCGAGACCACCACCGTCTTGCCGTGGAACCGGCCCTCAACGAGGGGCTCCTCCCAGTCGTTGGGCGCCGGGGGCGGAGCGGAGGGAAAGAGATGGGCCGTTCCCGGGCGGACCGTTGGGAGGTCGATCAGCTTGTTGGCGGCCTGCGCCATGAGGTTCAGGTATTCCGGGGTCACCACCCCGTTGCTGAGGGTCACCAGGGCGGAAAGCGGCAGCATCCTCATGGCATAGAGTGCCCGGGCATCGGGACCGCGGCGCGCCAGCACGTCGATGAGGACGGTTCGTCCGGTGGGATGGTCCAGCCACTCGCCGATCAGCGATTCGACTCCAAGATGCTGCGCGGGTTCCGGCATGCAGGCTCCGTTCCAACCCGGATCTCCGGGCGGCCCGCTCCGTTGCGCGGTGCCGGACCGCCGTCGTCACCGGGCTTCCGTCATGGGCGTTGCTGCCTTGAGTGTCCCATACCGGCCCTTCCCCTCACCTCCCTGCGGCCCGCTGCGGGCGCCCCGGCGTCGAAAAAAGAAGACCCCTGGGAGGGGAAAGCAGGCCGCGCGGGCGGTTGGACGGAAGTCAGCCCGGAGGGCCGGCTACCTGCTGCCGGCTGCCTGCTAGGCGTCGAACGTCACCGGAGGAATGTGGTGGTCGGGCAGCCGGTCACGGTCATAGGTAATTTCCGTGAAGCCGTGGGGCATCGGGTGGCCGTGGCCGTCAAGGCTGACGAAGACGATCCGGTCAATGGTCAGGATGCTGCGGCGGGTGATCATGTTGCGTACTTCGGCGCGCATGGTCAGCGAGGTCCGGCCGAACTTTGTGGCGCGCAGGCCCATTTCGATCATGTCGCCCTGCTGGGCGGAGCTGACGAAGTTGATCTCCGACATGAACTTGGTGACCACGCGGCCGTTGCCCATCTGGAGGATGGCGTAGATGGTTGCTTCTTCATCGATCCATCGCAGAAGACTGCCGCCAAACAGGGTGCCGTTGGCGTTGAGATCTTCGGGACGGACCCACTTTCGGGTATGAAAATTAATGTTTTCGAGGTCCATAATTCAAGACTATCCAGCTGCGCCGGGCGGAATGGGCCGGTTGTGACCGAACAGACGGACCGGGGTCACACCCAAGACACCTTCCATCGTTTTCTTCCGTGCAGCAACGCCTTTCGCGCGCTTATGCGTGAGGGAAAACACCCGCCGGAACCTGGCCGGCCTGCTAGTTGCGGGCGCCGTTTCCCGGCCCGATGCGCCTGCGGATCAGCAGGGAAGCGGCGATGCACAAAACCGACCCCACCGATGCGATGCCGTACAGCAGGCGTGTTCCCGGCGGCGGCTGCAGATCAGGGGTATTGGCCCAGAAAATGAAGCAGAAGCCGCAGCCCACCAGCCCCGCGACCATGAGAAATATGCCCAGCAGAGTCAGACCTTTCATGTCCTCCAGTATGCGCCCGGGCTTTCGTCGGCCGTCAGGTGCTGGCCTTCCCCGGCGTCCCTGAACCGGGAGAACACCAGCACGACGGCGGACAGCAGCAGCAGGCCGCAGGACGTCCACAGCGCCGCACCAGTGCCCGCAGCGGCAGCGATGATTCCGCCCAGCGGTGCGCCCACCACGATCATCCCCCGGTTCGCGGACCGCAGGGTGGCGCTCATCCTTGCCAGCAGCCGGTCTGGTGTTACAGCCTGCCGGTAGCCCATTTCCAGCGGACCCTCGAGGCCCATCGCCATCCCGAACAACAGCTGCCCGCCGCCCGCCAGCGCCAGGGCCCACCAGGTTCCGGCCGGCCAGTCCGGCAGGGAGGAGCCCTGCCCCGTCCCGCCGGCGGCCAGCGGCGCCAGGGCCACCAGGGCAATCGCCGCCGGCTGGATGGTCCGCGCGGCAATGATGGTCCGGCCCGTTCCCCACCGCAGGCCCAGGCCGGTGGAGACAGTTGTGCCGATCACTGCTCCAACTCCGGCGCAGCCAAGGACGAGCCCCAGCCCCGCCGGACCCATTCCGAGGTCCTTCAGGACCACAGTGGGCAGGACGGCGCCCAGAACTGCGGAGCCGATGAACCACACATGGCTGCTCAAGGCCAGGGGCGCCAGAAACGGGTGGCCGTAAACCCACCGCAGCCCCTCGGCGATCCGCGGGAAAAAGCCTTCTTGAGCGTCCGGACCGATTCCCGGGCCGGCGTCCGGCTCCTGTTCCGATCCCGGCTTATGCCTCGCCTCCGGTTTCTGCTTCGCTTCCGGCTCCAGTTCCGATCCCGGCTTATGCTTCGCCTCCAATTCCTGCTTCGCCTCCCGTTTAAGGGTCAGCAGCACCACTGCCGAGAACAGATACGACGCCGCGTCCACCAACAGCGCGAACGGTGCGCTCACCAGTGCCACCAGGCCTCCCGCGGCTGCGCTTCCGGTGGTCTGGGCGACTGTATCGCTCTGCTGGAGCCTGGCATTCGCCCGTGTGAGAAGCGGCCGGGGCACCAGGCGCGGCAGGAAGCTCTGATAGGCGGCATCGCTGGTCACGGCAAGTGTTCCAAAGGCGAACATGAGGATCATCAGCCACGGCGCGGTGAGGAATCCCGCGGCTGCGGCGGCGCAGATCCCGGCGAGGATCAGTCCTCTGCCCAGGTCCCCGGCTATCAGCACGGTTCGGCGGGAAAACCGGTCCACCCATATCCCTGCCGCAAGGCCAAAGAGCAGATACGGCGCCCAGCGCGCGGCATTGACCAGGCCCTGGTCCAGGGCCGTGCCGTCCATGGTCACCAGAATCAGGACGGATACCGCAAGGGTGGTGATGTAGGTGCCAAAATCGGACACGGTCGACGCCAGCCAGAACCGTACAAACCCGGGATTCTGCCGCAAGCGGACACTGGCAGCAGACGGCTCTCCCCCTACCGCGCCCATAGTTCCCCTCCCCCTCGGTGCAAGCAGTCTCGCATCCCGGAGGCACATCGGGTTCCGGCTGCCGCATCGGCGGCGTGCCGCACCTTTGACCCGGCTCCGGCCCGGTGCTAGCTTTGGCGGACTTTCCATCCTTTGCCCCAGGAGCCTTAGCCATGACCAGCGCGTTCTCCTCCCTTTCCTTTGATGCCGTGGACTCCCGCCGGTTGGCGGAGTTTTGGACCCGGGCCCTGAATTACCGGATCGCGGAGGAGGAGGACAGCTTCATCAGACTCGCCTCCCCT
Source organism: Arthrobacter sp. Z1-15 (assembly GCF_054792395.1). Classification (NCBI taxonomy): domain Bacteria; kingdom Bacillati; phylum Actinomycetota; class Actinomycetes; order Micrococcales; family Micrococcaceae; genus Arthrobacter; species Arthrobacter sp. Z1-15. The sequence continues at coordinate 2,232,870 of NZ_CP096454.1, forward strand.
GACGGCTTCGGCCTGCCGATCTATATCCTGCCGGTGCCGGAGCCAAAGTCCGTAAAGAACCGGCTGCACCTGGATCTGCACGCGGTGGGCTGCACCCAGGAGGAGGAAGTTGAACGCCTGCTCGCGCTGGGCGCGGTACGGGCCGACGTCGGGCAGGGCACTGAGGTTCCCTGGGTTGTGCTGGCCGATCCCGAGGGTAACGAATTCTGCATTCTCGCGTCCGCACCTGATTCCGGCGCGGCCGGCTCCTAACCGCTGTCCGGGCGGGCCCCTGTCGGGGCTCACCTCTGTCCGGAGCCCTGGGCCGGCTCCTAGCCTTTGTCCGGGCCGGGACGCCCCAGGCCTGCGGCCTCATCCCTGCGGTCCGCAGGACCCTGATCGAGCCGGAACGGCGGATACTCATCACGCATGAGGGCCCCGTAGGCGAGGACCCGGTAGGTCCAGCGGTTCAGTCCCATGACCAGGTTGAACAGCTGCCGCGGATACCGTCCGGTGCAGAGCAGGATGACGGCGGCGATGAGGACCAGCAGGCCCAGCAGGGAAAGACCCTGCCTGCTCACGGTGGTGTAGACGCCGTCGGTCCACCCCTCATCCCAGCCGTCCTGCCACATGCTTCCGCCCCACCGGGTCCAGCCTCCGTCGAGCAGGTCGTCGGGACCGCCCGCGCTCCAGAACCGGTTGACCACAACCGTTGCTTCAGTGATGGCACTGACCACCAGCGCCTGCGGAATCACCAGCAGCCACCACTTCACCAGGACCAGCCAGCGGGAGAGCTCGCGCGGATAGTCGACGCTGAAGTCGGCGGGGTAGTCGGTGCGTTCCAAGGTGAACGGCGGGTACCTGTCGGTGCCCAGCACCCGGGTCGCATAGAACGTCACCCGCCAGCTCCAGCGCACCACGCCCACGTTGAAGTCGAACAGGCCGCGCGGGTAATGTCCCGTGAACAGGATGACGATCCCGGCAATCACCGTAGAGACAAAGAACGCGATCCACAGGAAAAAGAGCACAATGTAGTGCGGAATGGCGAGGAACCATTTCACGAGCCACATCCAGCGGGACACGCCGGGGTCCAGCTCCCCGTACAGCCGTGCCGGGTAGCGTGGGCCCGCCAGTCCCGGATCACGGACGCCGACGGCGGCTGCCGAAGCACTGGCTGCAGAGGCCCCGGCTGCGCCTGCCCCTGCAGCGGCGGCACCAACGCGGCCGCTCAAACCGGTGCTGTCCCCCGCCGTCGCCCGTTGTTCGCGTCCGTAGCGGTCCTGCATCTGTCCATAGGTCTGGGGTGGTCCCGTCGGCGGGCTCTGGCCCGCCTGGCCGCGCGAACCTGCCTGGCCCGATCCTGTCTGGCCCGGTCCTGTGTGGCCGGGTCCCGCCTGGCCGGAAGGCACTTGCCCCGAGCCGACCTGATCCGGTCCTCCCGGCTGGCCGGGCAAACCTGCCGACGAGTAGCTGCCGTAGGGACCGCCTGCTCCCGACGACCTCCGCCGCAGTCCTGCCGCACCGGCAACGGCCAGGCCAATGCCGGCAACAAGGAAGACGATGCTGCTGATCAGCAGTATCCAGGTCAACGGCCCCAGCAGCTCAGTGCGGGCGCCAATCTGCAGCTCAGCCGACACCGGCCTGCTGCCGTCGGCGTTCATCACCACGACGTTCCAGCTGCCGTCGCCCAGGTTCCATTCCAGGGACTGCTCACCGCTGCCGCTGGTGCTGGCCGCCCAGAAATCCTGATCTCCGGGGAGTCCGTTGGGAGCACCCCCCTGCCGCTCCTCATAAGAGGCGCGGAACGGGTCGAAGGTGACCTCCTGCAGCTCGCTGTGCTGCACGTCCAAAAGATACCGCTCGACCTCTTCTTCGGGACCGATCCCGATGAACAGCTCCTTCCCGGCATCCTCGGCCCGGCCTTCAACCTGCAGCGTTCCGAGGGCTTCCTCCGACTGGACGCCCGGGCCCACCTCTATCTCCGGAGTGATGAGCGCGTAGGTGTCCACTTCGTAGACGCCCTCCGGCAGGGACAGGAACCTGTCATCGTTCTGCCGGGCGTTCAGCACTCCCACCGTTGCCGCCCCCGCAGCCAGGCCCAGCCCCGTCAGGATCAGCAGGCTTCCAATGACGAGCATGATGATTCTGCTTGTTCTCACGGCACAGCCCTACCCCGAACCACCCCTGTTCTCAGGGTTCGCTCCTGCACCGTGAGTGTCAAGATTCACAGGCCCCAGCGCCGGGGGCGGCACCCGGACTCTCCGGTGCCGCCCCCCTTACCGAGGCCCGGGCCTCAGCATGCGGGCCTCAGAAATTGATCATGTGCCCGCTCAGGCCGTGGAACGCTTCCTGGAGTGCCTCGCTGAGCGTGGGGTGGGTGTGCACGTTGCGTGCCAGTTCGTATGCCGTAAGGTCCCATTTCTGGGCCAGTGTGAGCTCCGGAAGCAGTTCCGACACGTCCGGCCCGATCAGGTGCCCGCCCAGGAGCTCCAGGTGTTCCTTGTCTGCCACCAGCTTCACAAAACCCACGGGCTCACCCAGGCCGTGCGCCTTGCCGTTGGCGGTAAACGGGAAAGTGCTCACCACGACGTCGCGGCCTTGGTCCCGGGCCTGCTGCTCGGTGAGTCCGAAACTGGCAATCTGCGGCTGGCAGAAGGTGGCCCGGGGCATCATCCGATAGTCGCCCAGCATCATGGTTTCGGCCTTTGCGATGGTTTCGGCCGCCACCACGCCCATGGCTTCGGCCACGTGGGCGAGCTGCAGCTTGGCGGTCACATCCCCAATGGCGTAAATGTGCGGAACGTTGGTCCGCATGTAGTCGTCAATGGCGATGGCGCCGCGGTCGGTGAGCTCAACACCGGTCTTGTCCAGGCCGTAGCCCTCGGTCCGGGGCGCAAAACCGATCGAGAGCATGACCCGGTCAGCCTCAATGGAGCCTTCCTTGCCATTCTTGTCCGTGTAGGTCACGGTCACTGACGAACCGTTGTCCGTGACTGTTTCCACCTTGGTGGAGGTCAGGATCGGCACGCCCATCTTCTTGTACTGCTTGGTGATTTCCTTCGAGACGTCCGCATCTTCATTCGGCAGGGCACGGTCAAGGAACTCGATGATGGTCACGTCCACCCCGTAGCTCCGGTGCACGTACGCGAACTCCATGCCGATGGCCCCGGCTCCCACAATGACGATTTTTTTGGGCAGGTCCCGGTCCATGATCTGCGCTTCATAGGTCACCACGTTGTCGGAAAGTTCCACCCCGGGCAGAAGGCGCACATAGGTTCCGGTGGCAAGGATGGCGTTGTCGAAGGTGACCGTTTCCGTGCCGCCCTTCGAGAGGCTGACCTCCAGGGTGTGGTCGTCGGTAAACACCCCGTGGCCGTCATACTCGGTGATCTTGTTCTTCTTCATGAGGAAGTGCACGCCCTTGACGCGGCCGTCGGCCACCTGGCGGCTGCGGTCGAAGGCAGCGCCGAAGTCGAAGCTGACATCTCCGCTCATCCCGAAGGTTTTCGCCTGATTGGTGAAGATCTGTGCCAGCTCGGCATTGCGCAGCAGGGCCTTGGAGGGAATACAGCCAACGTTCAGGCAGACTCCGCCCCAGTACTTCTCCTCCACCACCGCCACACGCAGCCCCAGCTGCGCCGCCCTGATGGCCGCCACGTAGCCGCCCGGACCGGCTCCCAGGACCACGACGTCGTAATGTTCACTCATGCTGGCCAACTCTCCTTTGCGCAGTGCGGTAAGGGTTCAAGCAATACGGAAACTCACAAGCTGGGTCAACCCTCTCACGGCCCGTCTGCGGACTCCATCACAGAGTAGGAAGCATTACGGATACCCGCGGTAGCCGGCCCAGGCCCTGCGCCGCTCCGGGAACGGGTCCGACTCGATCCGGTCCTCCCGGTCGAAAATCCTGGTTCGGCGCTCCACCGGATCATACGGCGGCCAGTCCTCCCCGGGGCTGCCGGTCCGGGCCAGGTTCAGCAGGCTGCCCTGGAAACGGGCGGACAGATCCTTCAGGGCGCCGCCGCCTCCGAACAGGGACAGTGCCCGCGTGATCGGCTCCCCGGTTTCCCCGAACATTACGGGGACGTCCATGGCGTGAGTCGCGCCGAACCCCAGCAGGTTCATCAGGGGTGTGGCGAAGTCATAGCGGTAGGACCAGGTGGGTGCCACCAGCGAATGCGATTCGGCCACCATGGTGGAGGGATACCAAAACACCAGGTCGCCGCTGATTTCCACCGACCGCTCCTTGGACGGATAGCCGGGATAGGCGGCAAGCACGCGGTCCTGGGCCTCCGGGTCGGTGCCGGCAAACATCTTCTCGATCCGGTCCGGCGTGGAGGGAAGGATATCGACGATTTTCGCGAACAACGCCCCTTCCCTCGCCATGGTTCCCAGCACCAGCGGCACCGGCGCCGCCTTGCCCTGCCGGAAGATGTCGATCGGGTAATCGGGCAGGAATTCCCCGTCGATGACGGGGGAAACGCTCAGCGATCCCGGCCTGTCCGCCGGCCCGATCTTGGAGGTCAGCCGGTTGGTGGCGCGGACCAGCGTTTCCGCCGGCAGGGTGGAGAGGGCTTCCGCCGCCTCCGATACGGGAACGTTCAGGATCTGCAGCAGGTCCCGCGCCCAGGCGGCATGCAGCTCAAGCGAATAAGCGCTGGAAGGCGCCGCGCTCTGGGCGTAGGCGCGGTGGAAAAGCCCCCTCGCTGCGGGGATGCACATCAGCGAGGTGACGGAAATGCCTCCGGCGGATTCTCCGAAAATGGTCACGTTGTCCGGGTCCCCGCCAAAGGCGGCAATGTTGTCCCGCACCCATTCCAGGGCCGCCACCTGGTCGCGCAGGCCGAGGTTGGACTCGAAGGTCCGGCCCGGAGTGGAGAACGAGGTGAAGTCGGTGAATCCCAGGGCACCTATCCGGTAGTTCAGGGATACGTACACTGCCTCCCCGGTCCGCACCAGATTGGACCCGCGGTAGGTCTTGACGGTGGACGAACCGGAACTGAACGCACCGCCGTAGAAGTACACGAGCACCGGCAGCCGGTCCGACGCCGGATCCAGCGGCGCCGACACATTCAGCGTCAGGCAATCCTCCTTCATGGGCGCTCGCCGCCGGGAGCCGGTCAGGGACGGGTTCCGGGACTGCGGCGGTGCCGCCCCAAAGGAAGACCCGTCCAGGACACCGCTCCAGGGTTCCGGCTTCCGGGGCGCCCGCAGCCGCAGATCCCCCACCGGCGGAGCAGCGTAGGGGATGCCGCGCCAGGTGCGGACCCCGTCGGCCACGGTCCCCCGGACCTGGCCGCCGGCGGTGGGAATGAGCAGGGGTGTCATGTCGGTTCTCATGGGCTGCTCGATTCCTGTCAGCGGTCACGGCGGGGGCCGAACACCGCCGTCGGCCTGAAAACCACGGAGCGGCATCAAACACGGAGCGGCATCAAACACGGTCGGGCGTTAAACACGGTGCGGCGTTAAAACCATAGGCTCCGCCAGCTGCGGCGTCCTAGCCTCCCGGCGCGTTTGGCGGGCCGCCCCATCGAATCGATTACACCGGCCTGCCCGCAGCCGTTCAGCGGTCGTGTCAGGCGTGTGCCACCGGGTGCGGATAGTCCGCGGAGCGGTCCTGGAAGGCCAGGACGGCGGGGTTCAGGATGTGCCCCGCACGGATTTCGATGGCCCGGGCTACGCTGGGTTCCGCGTCCCAGGCGGCAGGACCGGACATCACCGTGCGCAGGAACGGCAGGAGGGCTTCACTGATTTCCCAGGTGGCGGAGTCCCACAGGTGCGACGGACTGTGGTCCACCGCGTAGTAGAGGATGCCGTCCCCGACGACGAATGCGGGCTCGGCAAAGGATGTCGGCTTGGCCCAGGAGAAACCCATTCCTTCGTCGCAGGACACGTCGATGATCAGGCTGCCGGGTGCGAAGGCCGCCAGATCCGCTTCCTGAAGATAGGTCAGCGGGGCATTGGGATCCTGGAGGGTGCAGTTGACCACCAGGTCAAAACCGGCGAGGTAGGGCGCCAGCGGCTGCGTGCCGTCATCAGTGATCACGTGGCTGAGGTGCGGTTGGTCGGCGTCGCGCTCAAAGCGCAGGATGCGGGCGGAGTGGATGGGTGAGCCAACGGCGGCGGTTTCCCGGTTGGTGAGCACCTCGACGTCGTGGATGCCCAGCGCTTTCAGTGCCGTGACCGCACCGCGGGCGGTGGCACCGAAACCGATGACGACGGCGCTGAGCCTGCGTCCGTAGTCGCCGGTGGAGCCGGCGAGCTCCAGGGCGTGCAGCACGGAACTGTATCCGGCGAGCTCATTGTTCTTGTGGAACACGTGAAGCCCGAAACCGCCGTCGGAGGTCCAGTGGTTCATGGCTTCAAAGGCGATCAGCGTCAGGGACTTATCGACGGCAAGCTGGGTGATGACCGCATCCTGGACACAGTGCGGCCAGCCCCAGAGGACCTTTCCGTCGGGGAGGTCGCTGAGGTCCCCGGCCTGCGGCTTGGGAAGCAGCACCACGTCCGAGGCTGCGAGCACCTCGTTCCGCGGAGCCATCCCCGCCACCAGGGGGGACAGCTGGGCGTCGGAGAAACCGAAGCGCTCGCCGTACCCCTGCTCCAGGATGATCCGCTGCCGCAGGTCCGCGTCAATCCGTTCCAAGTGCCGCGGGTGCAGCGGCAGGCGCCGCTCATCGGTTTTCCTCGAGGTTCCGATCACGCCAAGCGTCATCAAAGTGCCATCCGTAGCCGTGCCGCTCATGCGTACCCCCGTGTTATATCCCGGCGTTGCGCCGGGATACCGAGACTACTCCCCCGCCGCGGCGGGGCTTTACGCCGCGGGAACGGCCGGCTCAGGCTGCGGCGAAGACTCGGCTGCGGGCCGCTCCCGCCGCCTCGGCGGCACCGCGCGAGGTGCGCTGAGCGTGCTGAAGGTTCCGGTGCACCAGATACTCCTTCAGGCACAGACCGGCGACGGCAGCGATGTTCAGCGCGATTTTTGTCCCAGTGGACCAGTCCGTGGTGACACAGAGGACCCAGACAGTCAACAGGACCGGCGCGTCCGCGCGCAGGCCCTTCACGGTCCGGTCCTTGCAGGCAACTGTGAAGACATGATGACTACTCCCCCCGAGAGACCGAGACCCTGCGCGTGCGACTCCTGCGCCCGCGCTCCGGCTGTTCCAGCACAGACCGTCCGTAACTTCTACCACATCCGGACCTGCCTGCGGTACTTAGGCGGGCATCAGGAAACGGTGACGACGCCGCCGGTAACGTCCCAGCGCGCGTCCAGCTGAACGTTCTCCAGCATCCGCCGGTCGTGGGAGACCAGCAGCAGTGCCCCGTCGTAGCTCTCCAACGCCTCTTCCAGCTGTTCGATGGCGGGCAGGTCCAGGTGGTTGGTGGGCTCATCGAGCACCAGCAGGTTCACGCCCCGTGCCTGCAGCAGCGCCAGGGAGGCCCGGGTGCGCTCACCGGGCGAAAGCGCCCGGACTTGGCTGTTCACCTGGTCCGCCTTCAGCCCGAACTTGGCCAGCAGGGTGCGGACTTCGGCACTGTTCATTTCCGGCACCGCCGCTTCGAAGGCCTCACCCAGCGGCAGGTCAGGATCCAGCTGGCCGCGGGCCTGGTCGATTTCCCCCACCGCCACGGAGGATCCCAGGGACGCGGTTCCGTCGGCGGGTTCGAGGCGGCCCAGGAGAAGAGCCAGCAGAGTGGACTTCCCGGCGCCGTTCGGGCCGGTGATGCCGATCCGCTCGCCGGCATTGATCTGCACCGAGACCGGGCCGAGCGTGAAGGAACCGCGCCTGGCCACCGCAGAGTTTAGGGTGGCCACGACGGAGCTCGAGCGCGGAGCGGATCCGATCGTGAACTGCAGCTGCCACTCCTTGCGCGGCTCTTCCACCTCGTCCAGGCGTGCGATCCGGGATTCCATCTGGCGCACCTTCTGCGCCTGCTTCTCCGAAGATTCCATCGAGGCCCGGCGGCGGATCTTGTCATTGTCCGGAGCCTTCTTCATGGCGTTCCGGACGCCCTGCGAGCTCCATTCCCGTGTGGTCCGCGCCCGGGACACCAGGTCTGCCTTCTTGTCCGAGAACTCCTCGTATGCCTCCCGCGCGTGCCGGCGTGCGACGTCGCGCTCCTCCAGGAAGGCATCGTAACCGCCGTCGTACACTGCCACCTTGTTCTGCGCCAGATCCAGTTCCACCACAGTGGTGACGCAGCGGGCGAGGAACTCGCGGTCGTGGGAAACCAGGACGACGCCGCCGCGCAACCCCTGCACAAACTCCTCCAGCCGGGCCAGGCCGGCCAGGTCCAGGTCATTGGTGGGCTCGTCCAGCAGCACAATGTCAAAGCGGCTCAGCAGGAGGGCTGCCAGCGCTACCCGTGCTGCCTGGCCGCCGGAAAGCGACGTCATCAAGGCATCAGCACCCACATCCAGGCCCAGTTCGGCCAGCACGGCCGGAATCCGGTCCTCCAGGTCGGCGGCGCCGCACGCGAGCCAGTGATCCAGCGCGACGGCGTAGGCGTCGTCGGCGCCTTTCGCTCCGGATCCCAGTGCTTCGGCCGTGGCTTCCATTGCCACGGTTGCCTCGGCTGCGCCGGTGCGGCGGGCGATGTAGGCCGCCACAGTTTCCCCGTCAATCCGCTCGTGTTCCTGCGGCAGCCAACCGATGAACGCATCTGCCGGGGCAGTGGAGACGGAGCCGGCCAGCGGCTCGTCCACACCTGCCAGCAGGCGCAGCAGAGTCGACTTTCCGGCCCCGTTGGAGCCGACGACCCCCACCACGTCGCCGGGGGCGACAGTCAGGTTCAGATGGGAGAAAAGGGTGCGGTGGGCGTAGCCGCCGGAAAGATCCCGGGCGACGAGTGTTGCAGTCATGCCTCCATCCTATTTTGTGCGCGTGCGGCTTTCGTCCTTTGCACTGGGATGGGGCGTGGGCGCTGCGGGGGGGGCGGGTCCGTGGGGTAGGCGCGGTTGTCTGGCGCGGGAGGTTGGGTTGCCGGGGGCGCGGACGTTTCATCCCCGGGGACTTACGGGGTGGGCCGCTGTGTCTCGCCTTCCTGCCGTCCGGCTTCTCCCCCTTTCTGCCGTCCAGCCCTTTTTGCCATCCAGCCCCGGGCGCCGGGCCCGTACCCTTATCCGCGCCGGCGCCCCGGCGTAAATTGGCCTCATGAGCCAGATTCACCCCTCCGGTCCCGGCGCACTTCGCCTGTTCTTTCCGCAGTGGCAGGGGGCTGCCGGCCCGCAAACCCACCAGCTGCTGCCGGGCGTGAACGCCCACGACAGCCAGCTCTCCTATCATTTGGGTCCGGCGCTGCTGAACCTGATGTCTCCGGACCACGACGGACCCACCGCCTACGTTCCGGTCAGCACCGACACCGCAGACGAGGCACTGACCACCGTCAACGGGATCTATGCCCGTGAAGCCGTGCTCCGTCAGCTCACGGAGGCCCTGCGGATTCTGGAAGACGCGGCACCGGATTCGGTGGTCACCTTTGGAGGGGAATGTTCGGTCAGTGTGGCGCCCTTCAGCTACCTGGCCAACCGTTACGGGGACGATCTCGCTGTTCTGTGGATCGACGCCCATCCGGACACCGGAGTGCCGGGGCAGTCTTATACCGGCTTCCGTTCCATGGCCCTGGCCACGCTCGCCGGGGAAGGCGACGCAGGGATCATCGCCGAGCTCCCGGCTCTTGTGCCCCCGTTGAAAATCCTGCAGGTGGGGCTGCGCCACTGGGATGACGAGGGAATCGCGGTAAAGGAACGCCTGGGCATTCAAAGTGTGGGCATAACGAACACGGCCGAAGACAGCAGGAAGGTACTGGATTGGGTCGAAGCCTCAGGGGCAACGCGGCTGGCCGTGCACATTGACCTGGACGTCCTTGATTCCCGTGACTTCAGTAATTCCACCGGAAGGCAGTCGGACGGGATGCGGGTGTCCGATCTGGTGGCCCTCGTCGGCGACCTGTCCGCCGCGGCGGAAATCGTCGGCCTGAGCCTGACCGAGCACCTTCCGTTGGAGCTCATGCGGCTCTCCCGGATGCTGCGCGACCTGCCAGTCTGAACTCCTCTGCCAGCTCCTCCCGCCTCCGCGCCCCGATCTGTCCCCCACCGCTCTGCCCCGGCTCTGCCTTGGCTCGCCCACTCCGGTGCGCCGTCCTTAGGCCTGCCGCCCGCTGGCCCTCCCCGGCGTGCCGCCCAAAGGCCTGCCGGTTTATTCCCGCTGCAGAGACAAAAGTACGGGGGTCTGCCATCAGCGGAACAAGTAGGCACAGGAACCATCAGCGTGCTTAGGGTGGCAGGGACACTGATCCCCATCGAAAGGACTCACCATGTCACGCGTAGCCATTATCGGCGGCCACGGTAAAGTTGCCCTGCACTTAGCCAAGGACCTGACCGCAAACGGCCATCAGGTCACGTCGCTGTTCCGCAACCCGGAACACACCGCCGACGTCGAAGCCACGGGAGCGGCCGCCGTCGTCGCCGACGTCGAAAACCTGTCCACGGAAGAAATTGCCGAGAAGCTTGCCGGGCAGGATGCCGTGGTCTGGTCTGCCGGAGCCGGTGGCGGTGCGCCCGAACGCACCTATTCCGTGGACCGTGATGCAGCAATCCGTTCCATTGATGCCGCCAAGGAAGCGGGCGCACGCCGCTACGTCATGGTTTCGTACTTTGGTGCAGGTCCCGATCACGGCGTTCCTGAAGACAACGGCTTCTTCGCTTATGCCGAGGCCAAGGCTGCCGCTGACGAACACCTGCGCCGCAGCGGTCTCGACTGGACCATTCTCGGCCCCAGTGCGCTCACTCTTGATCCCGGTACCGGCAAGATCGAAACCGGTCCCGGCATTGAAGGCACCCAGGTTTCGCGCGAAGACGTGGCTCTGGTGGCTGCTGCAGTGCTGGACCGCCCGGAGACTATCGGGCAGACGATCGAATTCAACAACGGTTCAGTCCCCGTTCAGGATGCCCTTGAGGCACTGAAGGGGCAGAACGCATGAGCCTTGTCATCGTAGCCACCATGTTTCCCAAGCCCGAGTACAGGGATGAGGTCATTGCAACTCTCGAAGAGGTGATCGCGCGGGTCCACGCCGAAGATGCCGGCTGTGAGTTGTACAGCCTCAATGAAGGCCGTGACCGGCTTGTCATGATCGAGAAGTGGGCCAGTCCCGAAGACCTGCAGGCGCACTCCGTCAGCCCGGCCTTCCAAGCTCTGACTGCAGCTCTGGATGGAAAGATGTCCGCCGAAATGGATGTTCAGGTCCTGCAGCCCCATGCGGCGGGCACTGCACAGCAGGGACAGGTCTGACTGGCGGCGGCTATCTGATCCGCTGCAAGCTTGCATAGCCGGGGCTCTTGGTAAAGCGGTCTCCAGGCGGCGAGTTGCGACAATCTGTCGACAGCCCCGGCTACCCTGCCGCGGCCTGAAGGGCACGAGCCGTGAGTACGTCACGGCTCGTGCCCTTCAGTCTGCGCGGACGACGGCGGCGGCCCCGGAATACTGGTTCAAGCAGGAGTCCTGGTTCAAGCAGGAGCCTTCCGGCAGCCCCTGGACGCTTGACGAGTCGGTGTCTTAGCGGCGTTAGCTGTCCCCGCTCCCCCTTTGCACGGGTTCTCTCCTTTCACCCCGGTTGCCTCCCTTCTTCCTTCCCCCCACCGGCCTTCCTCCCCTTTCTCCGGCCTCCCTCCCCTTTCTCCGGCCTTTCTTGCCGCTCTCGACGGTCTTTGGCTCGCGGCTAGGTAGCCGGGCTTATTCGTAGGTAGTCGGGTGAAAAAGTCGGGTATTTGGAGTACCTGAAAAGGGCTCCTGAGGGGCCTTTTGGGGCTCTTTTGGGGCCGGAAATGTCAGTGCCGGGTGAAAGCCTGAAGACATGGATCAGAACGGATCTTCCCCCGGTGAGACTGCTGGCAACGGCAACGGCAACGGCAGCGTCAGCTGCAACGCTGCAGAGTGCGGCCTGTCGGTTTACGCTGCCGCTCCCGGTACGGATCCTGCTTCCACAACGGCGGCTGTCCAGAGTATTCGAGGTGCCGCTCCCGGTACCGTTCCAGCCCCGACCGCTCCTGAATGCTCCGGCCCCGTGTACCAAAACGGGCTCACCGGGTCCCTGGCCCTGCAAAACCTGCAGTCCCTGAACCAGGACGAAGCCGCCACCGTCCTCTCCCGCCTCGATCACCTCATCCGCTGGGCCCAGGCCCAGCAAGCCAAAACCCTCACCCGCATCCACACCCAGTTCCGCACCGAATACCACCACGACACCGCCACCCTGGACCCCGCGATGGCCTTCAGCCTCGCCGCCGAGGAAGCAGCTGCGATCCTGCACCTTCCCGCGAACACCGCCATGATGCTGATGAGTGAAGCCGGAACCCTGTGCACCACCCACACCCCCACCCTCCACGCCCTGGAAACCGGAAACATCAGCTACGCCCACGCGCAGACCGTCATCGATCAATGCCAGAACATCCCCGCCAAGGAACTGCCCTCCTTCCAAACACAACTGCTGGACCTGGCACCCGAACAAACCCACACCCAGTTCCGGGTCCGGGCCCGGCGGCTGCGGGAGAACACCTACCCGGAAACCATCACCGTGCGTCAGCGCAGCGCCTTCGAACAGCGGCGGGTGGCCCTGCAGCCTGACTGCGACGGAATGTCCTGGCTCTCGGCCCTGCTCCCGGCCGAGAAAGCCCAGGCGTTCTTCACCCGGCTCAGCATTGCAGCCCGCGGCGAGCAGGCCCACGGAGACCCGCGCACCGTGGACCAGCTCCGCACGGACATCCTCACCGACCTCCTCGACGGCGGAAACCACGACCATCATGCGTGCGACTGCACCGACACCGGCCTCGCCAACGATGCCGGTACGGGAACCGGCCCCGGCCGCGATTCTGGTAGTCGTCCCGATTCTGGTGCCGGCGCTAATTCCGGTGCCGGTAAGCGTGACGGCGGTAAGGGTGCCGGTGCCGGTAAACGTTCCGGGGGTAAGCGTTCCAGGGCGGGCAGAAGCGGGGGTTCGAAGACCGGCACCGGGTGCGGCGGCCACGGTTCCCGGGCCCGGACCGAGATCCTGGTCCTGATCAGCGCCGAAACCCTCCTGGGCGCCGATGACCAGCCCGCGGAACTGCACGGCTACGGACCCATCAGCCCCGAAACGGCACGGCGGATGGCCCGCGAAGCGGCGAAGTGGACACCGGTGGAACGGAACCCGGACACCGAGGAAGTCCTGCGGGTCGGAAAGCGACGGAAAGTACCGGACGGGTTGAAGCAGCTGCTGCGGGTCCGGGACGGGACGTGCCGGTTCCCGGGCTGCCGGACCAACGCGGTGATCTCCGAAATCGACCACACCAAACCCTTCGCGCAGGGCGGCGCCACAGATCACGACAACCTGGAGCATTTATGCCGGCGGCACCACATGTTCAAAACCAAAGGATTCTGGAAAGCCTGCCAGCCCAACCCCGGAATCATTGAGTGGACCTCACCGGCAGGACGAAAGTACCGCACCGAACCACGCCTCGCCCTGATCCGGGACACAGCCCCAGCCCCGACCACCCAGGCGCCCCTGGAGCCTGCAGCTGTCACGGCGGAAAACGGGACGGAGAGTGCGGCATGTACTGCGCATGTTGCGGGGTCGGGGGCGGAGCATGCCGCAGGTGCTGTGGGTTTCGGCGACCCGGACGACTACGGAGACGACCCACCACCCTTCTAGACACAGCCAACCGCTCATGGTCATCGCATAATGACCACTGTTTAGGCGGGCCCAGTTCGGGTCGTGCCCGACTTTCCTGCCAGCCCTTGGCGTGCGGAGTCTGATGTGTATCTGAACCCATCACTCCGGTCCCAGGCCCGAACCCGGGTGGCCTGCATCAATCGGAGAAATCCCCGGCATCACGACGGAACCGGGTCAGAATTTCCGTTAGCTCGGCCAAGTCATTCGGTGCAAACCCGGAGCGGGAAAAAACTTCGCTATTCAAAGCCGACGCGGCAAGGGGGACAAGCTTCCGACCTGCCGGAGTGATCTCCACCAAAACAGTACGACCATCAGAGGGATGCTTCCGGCGCTCCACCAGACCCGCCTGCTCCAGACGGTCCACAGCATTGGTCACTGACGTGGGATGCACCTGAAGCCGCGCACCGGCTTTAGCCATCGGCAAGGCACCGCTGGCCGTGAAGCTCAGCAGAGCCAGAAGCTCGAACCGGGCGAATGTCAGGCTAAAGGGCTTGAGTACATTCTCCACTCGCGTCAGCAGGATCTGATGGGTCCGCATCACCGCGGTGACAGCCGCCATGCCCGCGGCCGCTTCACCCCATCCATGTTCTTCCCAGTGTCTGCGGGCTTCCGCGATGGGATCCTGGGGTAGGGGCTGTGAGCCCTGGGACTCCGGCTTCCCGGACTCCGACTTTGAAGTCCCGGGCATCGGCACAGACGTCACCGGCGCAGCTCCGGAAATTCATCGTCCCGAAACTCCACGCGATCTCCTACCGGTCTGCTGTTCCCGCCGGCGTCCGCCTCGGTCTCCAGAGCCCGCAGCTGCACCCTGCGGATTTTGCCGGACATGGTCTTGGGCAACTCATGGAATTCCAGCCGCCGCACCCGCAGGTACGGAGCCAAATGCTCCCGTGCATAGGTCAGGATGGACAGCGCTGTCTCGCGGTTCGGTTCCCATCCCTCGGCTAGGGCAACATAGGCCTTGGGAACTGCGAGCCTCAGCTCGTCGGGAGCGGGCACGACGGCGGCCTCAGCCACCGCAGGATGTTCGATCAGGACACTCTCGAGTTCAAACGGACTGATCTTGTAGTCGGAAGCCTTGAAGACGTCGTCGGTGCGGCCGATATAGGTGATGTAACCGGCCTCGTCCCGCACCGCCATGTCGCCGGTATGGAAGTAGCCGCCGTCCATGGCTGCCTTCGTACGCTCGGGATCGCCGCGGTAGCCGGTCATCAGGTTCAGCGGCCGGCGGGACAGATCCAGGCAAATCTCGCCTTCGTCAGCGCTCAGACCGGTTGCCGGATCAATCAGAACCACCGGAACTCCGGGCAGCGGACGGCCCATCGATCCCGGATGCAGCTCAGCACCGGGGGTGTTCCCCACCAGAGCCGTAGTTTCCGTCTGCCCGAAACCGTCACGGATGGACAGCCCCCACGCGGACTCGACCTTGGAAATCACTTCCGGATTCAGCGGTTCGCCGGCACCGATGAGTTCCCGCAGCAGGGCAGGCCGTTCCCCGAGGTTGGACTGGATCATCATCCGCCACACAGTCGGGGGCGCACACAGACTGGTGACACCCGCCCGATGCAGCTGCTCCAACAAAGCCTCGGGCCGGAACCGCGCGTAGTTGTAGATGAAGACTGTCGCCTCCGCATTCCACGGAGCAAAGAAACTGCTCCAGGCGTGCTTGGCCCAGCCCGGAGAACTGATGTTCAGATGGACGTCCCCCGGCTGCAGGCCGAGAAAGTACATCGTGGAAAGGTGCCCCACCGGATAGGACACCTGGGTGTGTTCCACCAGCTTCGGCCGGCTGGTGGTGCCGGACGTGAAATAGAACAGCAGCGGATCAGCGGCATCGGTGACCGTCTGCTGCTGCACCGGATCACTCGCATACGCGTCCGCATAGTCCAGCCATCCGGCAGCCGGCTGCACGTCTGAGCCGCCCGGTGAGCCGCCCGGTTGGCCGCCGACCAGAATCCTGCCGTAGCCGCCGGGTACGTCGTCGAACTTTCCGGCATCGGCTGCATTGGCGATAACCCACCGGGCGCCTCCGCGGCTGATCCGGTCGGCAAGGTCCGCACTGCCGGCAGCGGAAGCAGTGGGCATAATGACGGCGCCGAGCTTCATGGCGGCGAGCATGCTCTCCCAGAGTTCCACTTGGTTGCCGAGCATCAGCATCACGGGATCTCCCCGGCCGACTCCACAGGCAGCAAGCCAGGCGGCGACCTGGTCGGAACGGTGCACCATGTCGTCGAAGCTGTACTTCCGCTCCGATCCGTCCTCTTCCACGATCCACAGGGCGCAGCCATCATTGCCGCGCGCCATGGCGTCGAAATAGTCCACGGCCCAGTTGAACCGGCCGTCCAGCCGGGGCCAGGTGAAGGTGTCCACCGCTTTCTCGTAGCTGCCGGCGAGGGCAAGCAGCTCATCGCGGGCGGCACGGAACATAGTAGTGGCGCTGTCCTGGTTCATTGTTCCTCTTTCGAATCATGCGCCCTGGGGGCTGTGCTCGAACCGCGCGCAGCGTCGGCCCTGCGCGGGCTGACGGGGCCGGTCCAGGTGAAGGCCGGCTCTGCCTTCGCAAGAAAGGCGCGGACACCGATAACGGGATCCGCAGCTGCAGCCATTTCCTGCTGCCAGCGGTAGCTGGCCTGTTCCAAGCTGCGCTGCTCCTCGCTGGCCTGTTCCTCGCTGTGCTGCTCCACGCTGCCCGAGGCATCGGCAGCATTACCGGAATCCACGGAGGCAATGATGTCGACGAGTTCCTTCATGGCCTGCAGCGAAAGCTGGGAGCGTCCGGCAAGGCGCCGGGCGAAGGACGCGACGTCGGTCCAGAAGTCCGCCTGCGGAATGACCCGTTCCACGAGTCCCAGGCGCAGTGCCTGCTCGGCGGGAACAAAATCCCCGCTGAACAGCAGATATTTTGCAGCCCCGGGCCCTGCAAGCCGAACCAGCCGCTTGATCCCGGACAGCGGATAAACAATGCCGATCTTGGCCGGAGTGATGCCGAAGACGGCACGGTCGGAAGCGAGGCGGAAATCGCAGGCTCCCGCGACCTGCCAGGCACCGCCGAGGCAGTACCCGTCGACGGCGGCAATCACCGGTTTGGGGAAGGCCGCTATCGCTTCCTCCCCCGCCGTGACGTCACCGCCGTCGTGCAGTCCGTTGTCCGGATTGTGCAGGATGGCCCGCAGGTCGGAAATGTCCGCACCGGCGGAAAAATCCTCCCCGTCGCCGCGGATAATCACCACCTTGACGCTGTCGTCATGCTCCAGCGGTGCGAGTACGACGGCGAACTCCCGCCACATCGCAGCGGTCAGCGTGTTGCGGCGCCCGGGATTGGCCAGCAGCACAGTTGCCACCGGACCGTCCCGGGTGACCTTGAGGGACCCTTTGCTCATTTGCGGCCTCAGCCGCGCAGCTTGACGTTAATCTGCTTTGTCTGGGTGAACCCCGCGAGCATGCCCTCCAGCGACACCTCCCGGCCGATACCGCTTTGCTTGTAGCCGCCGTAGGACTGCCCCACCACCTGGCCTCCGCCCTGGTTCACCTGCACCCAGCCGGCGTCCACGCGGTGCGCGGTGTTCAGCGCATCGTCCAGGTTATGTGACCAAACGTAGGCGGCCAGTCCGTAGTGGGACTCGTTCGCCATGCGGATGACGTCCTCGGTGTCCCGCCACGGAATGGCAACCAGGACCGGGCCGAAAATCTCCTCCTGCGCCAGCCGGAAATCGTTCCGGCCGCCGCCGAACACCGTCGGCAGGTGGAAGTAGCCCTCCGTCAGCGGACCCTCCTCCGGAACGGAGCCGCCGAGGATCGTGGCCATGGAACCGCGGCCCTCCTCAAGGTAACCGCTGATGGAGGAGAACTGGCTGTTGTTAATGACAGCACCCATGTCGGTGGCCTCATCCAGCGGGTCGCCCACGGTCAGGGCACCGAGCTTTGCCGAGAGCCGTTCGAGGACCTCGTCGTAAATGTCCTCGTGCAGGAACAGCCGGGAACCGGCAGTGCAGCTCTGGCCCTGCCGGGTGAACCGGGAGGCGAGCAGCAGTCCGTCAATCAGTTCCTCGTCGACTGCGTCCGGGAAGACAATCGAAGGATTCTTTCCGCCCAGCTCCAGGGACACGTGGGCCAGCCGCTCTCCGGCGGTGCGGGCGACACCGCGGCCAACTTCCGTGGATCCGGTGAAGGAGACCTTGTCAACGCCGGGGTGCTCGGCCAGAGCAGCACCAATGACGCTTCCCCGCCCGGTCAGGGCATTCACGGTTCCGGCCGGCAGGTGCTTTCCGCAGATTTCGGCCAGCAGCAGGATGGTCAGCGGCGCGTCGTCGGCCGCCTTCAAGATGACGGTGTTGCCCGCGGCCAGGGCTGCCGGAAGCTTGAACCCGGCAATCATGAGCGGCGAGTTCCAGGGCAGGATGCAGGCCACCACGCCAAGCGGTTCCAGCCGCGTGTACTGCAGCTGCCCCTCGCCGGCGGGCAGGGTCACGCCCTTGGCCTCACCGGCAATTCCGGCGAAGTACCGGAACAGGGAGACCAGCGTGGTGACTTCAGGCCGCGCCTGGGTGCGCAGAGCGTTCCCGGTATCCAGGGCCGTGAGCCGCGCGAAGTCTTCGGCACGGGCTTCGATCTCGTCGGCGATGAGGGATAGCGCCCGGGAGCGGACGGTGAAGTGGGCGCTGCGCCAGCCGGGAAATGCAGCCCGGGCAGCGGAAACGGCGCGGTCCACGTCTTCGGGACCGCCGGCCGGGACCCGGGCAATGACGGTTTCCCGGCGTGCCGGATTCATGACGTCCCGCCACTGCCCCGACGCAGCCTGAACCGGCTCGCCGCCGATCCACATTGGCTGGTCGACCCCGGACAGGAAGGAACTGTAATCGGAACGCTCTGCGCTGCTGCCGGCGCTGTCAGCGCTGCGCTCAGCTTCCGAGGGAATGTTGAGCTGGGTCATGATGCCTCGTTTTCTCGGTCGTCGTACTCGGATTGCTCGGGTGGTGCGGTGCTGCTGGGGTGGTGCGGTGCTGCTGGGGTGGCGCGGGATTCTTGGGTGTCCAGGCTCAGCGGTGCTTGAAATCGGGCTTGCGCTTCTCGATGAAGGCCGCCATGCCTTCCTTCTGGTCCTCCAGGCCAAAGACGGAATGGAAAACCCGGCGCTCGAACCGGATGCCGGATTCCAGCGTGGTTTCGAAGGCGGCGTTGACGAGTTCCTTGCCGAGCATTGCTACCGGGGCGGACATGGAGGCGATGGTCTCTGCGGTGGAACGGGCGTCGGCGAGCAGATCGGCAGCAGGTACAACACGTGCCACCATGCCTGCCCTTTCGGCTTCCTCGGCACCGATGGTCCGGCCGGTGAGGATCATTTCCATGGCCTTGGCCTTGCCCACTGCACGGGTCAACCGCTGTGAGCCGCCGATTCCGGGTATGACCCCGAGCTTGATTTCCGGCTGCCCGAACGTAGCCGTATCGGAGGCAATGATGAAGTCGCACAGCAACGCCAGTTCACAGCCGCCGCCCAGGGCGTGGCCGGAGACGGCTGCAATCACCGGGGTACGGACGGCAGCGAGGGTGTCCCAGCCGCGGAACCAGTTGCCGAGATACATGTCCATATACGATTTTTCGGACATTTCCTTGATATCGGCTCCGGCAGCGAAGGCCCGTTCGGAACCGGTAATGATGATGGCTCCGATTTCCGGATCACTGTCCAGCTCCGTTGCTGCCGAGACCACATCCTGCATCAGCCCGTAGTTCAGCGCATTCAGAGCTTTGGGGCGGTTCAGCGTGATGATGCCAACCCGTCCGCTGCGCTCCAGGAGGATGTTCTCGTACTCGCTCATACTGCTCCGCTCTGTTCTGCCGACAGCTGTCCTGCCGGCTGTGTCTGCCCTGCCGGCTGTTCCGCCGGGTGGTGTCCGTCCGTGGGGTGCCGGTACTGGCCGGCATCTGCTTCCGAGGCCGAGGTAGCGGCCCGGATGGAATTGATGACGGAGGAAAAGTCCTGTCCTCCGCCGCCGGACGCCGTGAGGTCCCGGTAGATTTCTCCGGCCCGCCGCCCCAGTTCCGCGCGGACTCCGGTGGAATCCAAGGCGTCCGCGGCAAGGCCCAGGTCCTTGGCCATCAGCGCCGCGGCAAAGCCGGGCTGGTAGTCCCGGTTGGCGGGACTGGCAGGAACCGGGCCGGGAACCGGACAGTTGGTGGTTAGAGCCCAGCACTGCCCTGATGCGGCGGAGGCGACGTCGAACAGCGCCTCGTGGGTCAGGCCCAGTTCTTCCCCGAGCACAAAGGCCTCGCTGACCGCAATCATGGAGACGCCGAGGATCATGTTGTTGCAGATCTTGGCTGCCTGTCCCGCCCCGGCATCGCCGCAGTGCACCACGCGTCCGCCCATGATTTCGAGCAGGGGCAGCGCTGCCGCGAAATCATCCGCGGCCCCGCCGGCCATGAAGGTCAGGGTGCCCGCTTCGGCGCCCACCACGCCCCCGGAGACGGGAGCATCCAGTCCGCGGTGCCCGGTCTCGAGCATCAGTGCATGGGCTGTGCGGGCATCGTCAACGGAGATGGTCGAGCACTCCAGGAACAGGGCATCCGGCGCAGCGGCCGCGAGCAGTCCCAAAGCGTCACCGTCACCGGACAGGGCATTGAGCACATGCTGGCCGGTGGGCAGCATGGTGATGACGACGTCGGCCTCCGCCACGGCCTGATCTGCAGTGGCCGCCATGCGGATGCCCTTGGCTGCGGCCCGCTCCGCTGCAGCGGGAACCGGGTCGAAGCCGGTCACCGGGTACCCGGCGGCCACCAGATTGGCAGCCATCGGCCCGCCCATGTTGCCCAGCCCAATGAAGCCGACCCTGGTGTCCCGGCCCGGGCCTTGCTGCTGCGGTTCCTGTGTCATATCTGCTCCTGGCTGGTAGTGAAAACGTCGCGCCGGCCCTGGACGGGTTCGAAGTATGCGTCCACGTCGGCCTGGCGCACATCCTCAAGGGCGGCCGGCTGCCAGCGCGGCTCACGGTCCTTGTCGATCACCTGTGCCCGGACGCCCTCGGCGAAGTCGGGCGCGGCAAGGGCATGCAGGGAGACGCGGTATTCCTGCACCAGGACGCTGACCAGGTCCGGAAGCTCGCGCGCCCGGCGCAGCGACTGCAGCGTCACTTTCAGCGCGGTCGGGGATTTGGCGCTGATCGCTCCGGCGGCGGAGTTGGCGTCCGCCTCCCCGGAACGGAGCAGGGCATCAATGATGGTTTCGACGTCGTCGTGGCCGTAGCACTCGTCGATCCAGTGCTGCGCAGCCGCCAGCGGGGCCTCCGGAGCCTCCTGCGCAAAGTCCTGCAGGACCTCCCCGGCCGGCCTTTCCGCGAGCGCGGCGGCCAGGTCCTCCAAGCGGCTGCTGTCCATATACAGATCCGCCAGCCCCAGGAGCAGGGCATCAGGGCCGGTCATCATTCCGGCGGTGAGGGCGGCATGCGTGCCCAGCTCTCCGGGGGCACGGGAGAGCAGGTAGGTGCCGCCGACGTCGGGAACAAAACCAATGCCGGTTTCCGGCATGCCCACCTTCGTGCGCTCGGTGACGATCCGGTGGCTGCCATGGGCGGAAACGCCGACGCCGCCGCCCAGGACAATTCCGTCCATCAGCGCCACATAGGGCTTGGGATAGCTGCTGATGCGGGCGTTGAGTTCGTATTCCTCTGCCCAGAACCGGGCGGATTCAGCGCCGCCGTTGCCCGCGTCCCGGTAGATGGCCACGATGTCACCCCCGGCGCAGAGTCCGCGCTCACCGGCGCCGGACAGCAGAACGGTCGCCACGGCGTCGTCATGCTCCCACTGGTCCAGTGCTCCGCGGATGAGGGCAACCATGCTGGCCGTGAGCGCGTTGATGGCCCGCGGGCGGTTCAGGATGATCCGGCCCAGGTGACCGCTGCGTTCAATCAGGACCTCGGGCTCGGCGTTCTCCGCCGGCGCCGGAGAGGTCGCCGCTGCCGGAGACTGCTCGGGTGCGCTGCTTTTCGTCATCTCAGGCCTCCGCCAGCGTCCGGCCCACAATGAGCTGCATGATTTCGTTGGAGCCTTCCAGTATTTGGTGGACCCTCAGGTCCCGGACAATCTTTTCCAGGCCGTACTCCGAGAGGTAGCCGTAGCCGCCGTGCAGCTGCAGCGCCTCGTTCGCCACCGCGAAACCGTTGTCGGTGGCCACCCGCTTGGCAGTGGCGCAGAGCGTGACGACGTCGGGCGCCCCCCGGTCCAGCGCATCCGCGGCCCGCCGGAGCATCGTCCGGGCTACTTGGAGCTTCATTTCCATGTCGGCGAGCCGGAAAAGGAGCGAGGACTGCTCAATGAGCGGCTTGCCGAAAGCGGTGCGCTGCTTCAGATGCGCCACGGTCTGGTCCAGGGCAGCCTGTGCACCGCCCAGCGAGCACGCTCCCATGTTCAGGCGTCCGCCGTTCAGGCCCTTCATGGCAATCCCGAAACCGGAGCCCTCGTCCCCCAGCCGGTTAGACACGGGAACCCGCAGGTCGGTGAAGATTACCTGGCCCGTGGGCTGCGCATTCCAGCCCATCTTGCGCTCGGCAGGGCCAAAGGACAGTCCCGGGGTGTCCGCCGGAACAACAATGGCGCTGATGCCCCGGGCACCGGCACCACTGGTGCGTGCCATGACGATGTAATACGCGGAGCTGCCGGCGCCGGAGATGAACTGCTTGACGCCGTTCAGCACGTAATGGTCGCCGTCCCGTTCAGCCTTGGTCGTCAGGGCCGCGGCGTCGGAGCCTGCGCCCGGCTCGGTGAGGCAATAGCTGCCCAGCGACTGCATGGAAGCGAGTTCGGGAACCCAGCGCGCACGCTGGTCCTCGGTACCGAAGGAGTCGATCATCCAAACCACCATGTTGTGGATGGAAATGTAGGCCGCGATGGACGGATCCGCCTTGGACAGTTCCTCAAAGATCACGACGGCGTCGGTGCGTGAAAGGCCGGCACCGCCGTGTTCCTCCGCCGCGTAGATTCCGCCCATGCCGAGCTCACCGGCCTGCGCCAGGACGCCCACCGGAAAGTGCTTGGTTTCATCCCATTTGGCGGCGTTGGGCGCCAGGGCCCCGGCGGCGAAGTCGCGCACCATGTCCCTGATTGCTTGTTGATCTTCCGTGAGTTCGAACATGCCCCGCCCTTCATTGGTACCGTGGACGCCAATTTACTTGGACTACCTAGTAATTGCTAGGGGCAGGCTGGGAGAGATTTTATTCCCTTTGCGTCACCGGGCTTCACTACTCTTCACGCGGCGCCACATTCTTTGCCCGGCTTCACCCCGGACCAATAGCGTTGATGTCTCCCGGCTTACCCGCCCTCCTGGATTTCCGCCCTTATCCATCGCGGATTTTCCACCCTTACTCACCCCGGAAGGGGACACTTCCATGCTTATTTCCGGCCTCTTTGTCGGCATGGCGCTTGGCTTCGTGATGCAGCGCGGACGTTTTTGCGTCACGGGTGCCTTCCGTGACATCTGGGTGACCCGCAATACGCGGTGGCTCACCGCGTTCATGGTGGTTGTTGCCGTACAGAGCATCGGAGTTTTCGCTCTCGATGCGGCCGGTGTCATTTCCCTGGAATCGGGACCGTTCCCGTGGCTTGCCACGGTAGTGGGCGGTTTAATCTTCGGGTTTGCCATTGTCCTGGCCGGAGGCTGCGCCACCGGAACGTATTACCGTGCCGGTGAAGGGCTGGTGGGCAGCTGGCTGGCCCTGATCACGTACGCCCTGTTTGCCGCCGTGATGAAAACCGGACCGCTGTCCGGGTTCACCGCATCCATGCGGTCGGTCACCGTGGAGCAAAGCACCTTCCACTCGGTCCTGAATGTCTCGCCGTGGGTGTTCGTGGCCATCCTGACGGGGGCGGTGGCCCTGGCGGTACGCCATCACCTGAGCAAGCCGAAGTTCACCATGGCAACCCCGCCGGCCTCGAAGTCCGGGCTGGCACATCTGTTGTTTGAGAAGCCCTGGAATGCCTTCGCCACGGCGGTGGTCATCGGTTTGATCGCCATCATCGCGTGGCCGCTGAGCTGGGCCACCGGCCGCGAAGCGGGCCTGGGCATCACCACGCCGTCCTCTAACGCGGTTAACTACCTGGTGACCGGGGATCCGGAACTGGTCGACTGGGGTGTCTTCCTCGTCCTTGGAATTCTCGTGGGTTCCTTCATCGCGGCGAAGGGCAGCGGTGAATTCCGGATCCGCATTCCCGACGCGCCAACCGTCCTCAAGAGCCTTGGCGGCGGCGCAATGATGGGCGTCGGTGCCGCGCTTGCCGGCGGCTGCACCATCGGAAATGCCATGGTTGAGACGGCCCAGTTCAGCTTCCAGGGCTGGACCGCCCTGGTATGCATGATCCTGGGTACGGGCCTTGCCGCGAGGATGACCATCATGAAACGCCGTCCTGCGGCTTCCGGGAGCACCGGTTCCGGCAGCACCGGTTCCGGCAGCACGGGTGCCGGGAGCAGCGGAGCAGCCGGTGCCGCCGGGGCTTCCGCTGCCGCCGGCGTCCGCAGCTAGGTTCGCAACACCGGACTTATTAAATTTCCGAGCCCCTTCCCAATTCGCAGGCACCCTACCTGCAAACCCGGCATCCCCGCCGGCATCCAGCCCAAGTCCCTCCTCAAAACCCTCCTCAAGAATCCCTTCCCGAAAGGAAGAATCCACATGGCACAGGTAACCCTTGAAACCAACGGACAGGTCTGCCCCTTCCCCCTGGTCGAAGCCAAGGACGCAATGACCACGCTGGCAGCCGGCGATGAATTGGTCATCCACTTCGACTGCACCCAGGCCACTGACGCCATTCCGCGCTGGGCTGCCGAAAGCGGCTACCCGGTCACCGACTTTTCCAAAATCGGTCCGGCGGAATGGTCCATCACGGTACAGAAAGCCTAAGGACGGCCCGGCTCAGTGGTGCTTCCCCTGAGCCTCCGGGTGGGACAGACTGTGGGCCTACAGATCCGCGCTCACCACGTGCAGCAGCGGAAAACGTCTACCCCAGGGGTTCCGCGTGTCCGCTCCACTGTCTTCCACGTCCGGCAAGTCAGCGTTTGGCAACCTAGAGTCCGGCACGTGGGCGCCCGGCACGTCAGAGTCCGGCAAGCCGGCGCCCGGCACGTTAGAGTCCGGCAAGTCAGCGTTAGGCAACCTAGAGTCCGGCAAGCCGGCGCCCGGCACGTCAGAGTCCGGCGCCACGTCTGCCGTTGCCGCACCCTCCGTCAGCACACCTTCCGGCAGCCAAGCCCGCAGCCAGACACTCGGAGACCTGCCGCGGCGCAGCGCACAGCGGTATCCGCGCCGCACGGCCATCGTTGACGGAAGCACCCGGCTGACTTTCGCGGAATTCGAGCAGTCCGTGGCCGCAGCAGCATCCGCCCTGCACAGCAGCGGCATAAAGCCCGGCGACCGCCTGGCACTGCTGTGCCGCAATACCTGGCAGTTTGCAGTCCTGGCCTTCGCAACCGCACGGGCCGGCGTGGTGCTGGTTCCCATCAACTTCATGCTCGGACCGGACGAGGTCGCCTACGTCCTGGATCACAGCGGAGCCAGCGCCTTCGTTGTTCAGGACGCCCTCTTTCCGGTAGCCCAGGCCGCCATGGCCGCTGCCGAAACGGACGCCGTCGTCGTGCGTTCCTGCGTCTGCAGCGGGACAGACGCTCCGCCGGCCGGGTGGACCGATGTGCAGGACTGGTTCGAGTTCGACAGCGCCGGTCCTGACGCTCTCCCGGGTGGCGCCCCCCGTGGGCGACGACGATCCGGTGCGCCTCATGTACACCTCAGGCACGGAGTCCCGCCCCAAAGGTGCCCTGATGTCCAGCCGGTCGCTGCTGTGGGAGTACGTCTCGGCCGTGGTGGACGGTGACATGAGTTCCGACGACGTCGACCTGCACACCCTTCCGCTGTACCACTGCGCCCAGTTGGACTGCTTCCTGGGACCGGACATTTATCTGGGGGCCACCAGCATCATCCTGCCCGCACCGGATCCCGCCGCCATCCTGGCAACCATTGAGCGGGAGAAAGTCACCAAGTTTTTTGCCCCGCCCACAGTGTGGATTTCCCTCCTGCGCTCGCCGCACTTTGACGCCGCTGATCTCTCCTCCCTGCGCAAGGGCTATTACGGAGCGTCCGCCATGCCGGTGCAGGTCCTCAAGGAACTGCAGCAGCGCCTGCCCGGCGTCCGCTTCTGGAACTTTTACGGGCAAACAGAGATGGCTCCGGTGGCCACCATCCTGGGCCCGGAGGACCAATTGATGCACGCCGGTTCAGCCGGCCGGCCCTCCCTGAACGTGGAAACCGCAGTGGTCGGCGAAGACGGCAGTCCGCTTCCGGCCGGGAGCGTGGGTGAGATCGTGCACCGCAGCCCGCATGCAACCCTGGGCTACTACCGGGACCCCGAGCGCACTGCCGACGCGTTTGCGGGCGGCTGGTTCCATTCCGGGGACCTGGGGTACTTCGACGACGACGGGTACCTCACCGTGGTGGACCGCAAGAAGGACATGATCAAAACTGGCGGGGAAAACGTTGCCAGCCGGGAGGTGGAGGAAGCGGTTTACCTGCTTGACGGCGTGGCCGAGGCGGCGGTGTTCGGCGTTCCCCATCCGCACTGGGTGGAGGCGGTGGCCGTTGTGGTGGTTCCGAAGTCCGGAGCCGCATTGACGCCGGAAGCAGGGATGGCCCACACACGGGGACTGTTGGCGGGCTATAAGACGCCCAAATATGTGGTCATCGCCGACTCCCTGCCCAAGAATCCCAGCGGAAAGATCGTCAAGCGGCAACTCCGGGAGGAGCACAGCGGGCTCGGCCAGCCGGCCACGTCCAACCAGGCGGGGGTTTAGGGAAGGGCCAGCGGGGTTAGGGAAGCGCCAGGCGGGGGTTTAGGGAAGGGCCAGCGGGGTTAGGGAAGGGCCAGCGGGGGTTTAGGGAAGAGCCAGCGGGGTTAGGGAAGGGCCAGCGGGGTTAGGGAAGGGCCAGCGGGGTTTGGGAAGGGCCAGCGGGGTTTGGGAGCGTGTGGGCTCTGGGACCTGCGGGGGCTAGAGACCAGGCCGGGTGCCGGCAGCAGCTGCCGCGAAACGGTCCGCCAGCCGGCTGAATGCTGCTGTCAGCTCGGGCGGGGACTCGACGTAGATGTCGGCGTCGAACCGCCCGAGGGACGCGGCGAGCGCCTCCCAGGACCAGGATCCGGACGTCAGCCGGCACCGGTCCGCACCCAGGGGTTCAACGCTCCCGTCCCCGGCAAACGGCAGCACCTCGTGGGCCGGAAGCAACAGAATGACGGTGCCCCGGCACGGCCAGGCGTTTTCCTCAGCTGACCCGCGAAACCTTGCCCGGACAAAATCATGCACGTTGCCGCCGGGAACCGTGCGTTCGGCAAAGCGCGGACCGGTAGGGACATGCGGAGTGACCCGGTCAGCCCGGAAAATCCGCCAGTTCCCGCGCTCGAGGTCCCAGGCGACGAGATACCAGCGTCCGCGGGAGGCCACCAGGTGGTGCGGTTCCACCCGCCGGCGGTGCAGTGGACCTGCCCGCTCCGCATAGTCGAACCGCAGCACCTCGCGTGCACGGATGGAAGCGGACAGGGCCAGCAGGACCCCCGGCGCTGCCTGCGCGGTTCCCTCCCGACGGGCGGGAAGGGTGGTGAAACGGAGCGAGTCGAGGCGGCGACGCAGGCGCGAGGGCATTACCTGGCTAATTGTCGCCAGCGCACGGCCGGCTGCTTCCTCAATGCCCGCACCCGTAGACGTTGCGCTCCGCAGCGCGACCGCCAGCGCGATCACCTGGTCATCGTCGAAAAGAAGCGGCGGGAGCTCGGCTCCGGCATCGAGCCGGTAGCCGCCGTGCGGTCCCTTCACCGCCCGGATGGCATACCCCAGTTCCCGGAGCCGGTCCACGTCACGGCGGACAGTGCGGTGGCTGATGTCCAGACGCTCGGCCAGGACCTCGCCGGGCCACTCGCGGCGCGCCTGCAGGAGGGAGAGCAGCATCAGCAGGCGCGAAGTTGTCGACGGCATGTTTTTGATACTAGGCGGAATAGAGGACGGAAATAGACCTCTACTGGGAGAAGAGTGGCTGTTGCCGGAGAAATTCCCCGGCCTGCAAGCACTCAGGAGAACAACCATGAGCGTCACCACCACTCCCCATCTCAATTTCCGCGGCGAAGCCCGGGAGGCCCTCGAGTTTTACACTTCCGTGTTCGGCGGGCAGCTCCTGGTCATCAGCAACCAGGATGCCGGCAGCACGGAACGCCCGGAGGAGGCGGACCAGGTTAAGTTCGGCCAGGTGACCGGCGTAAACGGGTTCCGGGTCATGGCCTACGATGTGCCGGCAAGCGTCCCCCTCGACCGGGGCGACAAGCCCTTCTTCGTGTCGGTGCGGGCCGATTCGGAGCAGGAGGTTTCGGAACTCTGGGACCGCCTGGCGGAAGGATCAACCATCGTGGCCGACCTCGCGCCGTCGGCGTTCTCCCCCGCCTACGGAATGCTGGCGGACCGCTTCGGCGTCGTCTGGGTACTGGACGTTGCCGTGGCCTACGACCCGGCCTAGGCAGCCTGCCACAGGTGCATCGCCGCGTAGGAGCGCCACGGCGCCCAGTCCCCCGCGCGGTCGGCAAGGACCCGGTGTGCTGCCGCTTTGCCAATGCCTTCCTCCAGCACCCCTGCCGCCTTCGCACCCGCAACAAGGGCAACGTCTCCGGTGAGCCACGCATCTGAATCGCCGAGTACGCGCATGGCTATGTAGGCCGCGGTCCAGGGGCCGATCCGCGGACGGGAAAGCAGCCGGGCACGCAGAATGTCTGGATCCGTCCCCGCCTGCACATCCAGTTCCCCGCTCGCCAGATCCCGTGCCGCAGCGATCACGGCACGGACTGCCTGTCCGGGCAGCCGGAGCGGACGGTCCGGGTCCGGCTGCCCGCCCGGGACGGGCTCCGGCACCCGGGCGAGGATGTCAGCCGGTGCGGGAAACAGGCGGTCCAGGCCGGGGAATGCGGAAGCGAAGGGAGCCCCGGCCTCCGTCGTGAGGCGGCTGAGGTGGGTCCGGGCGGCAGCCACGGAGATTTGCTGGCCCACGAGCGCGCGCACCACCAGTTCGTGCGGATCAACGGCTCCGGGGACCCGGATCCCCGGGGTGCGCTCCACCAGCGGGGCAAGCGCGGGATCGGCCGACAGTGCGGTGTCGACGGCGGAGGGATCGGCGCCGAGGTCCAGCAGGCGCCGCACCCGCTGCAGTGCGTGCTCGGCATCGGCGGGCGAGGCCAGTTCCAGCTGCACGCTCAGCTCCCAGCCTCCGCCGGCGGCAGCAGCAGCGATGCTGATTGCTCCCGGCCCGTGCGGAAGCGAAAGCGTGCGGGCGTACCGCAGTTCTTCCGGGTCGCTGAGCTCCGCGGTCTCCACCCCGCGTACCGCGCGGACCGCCAGGAACCGGAAGATCCCCGGCGCGTCAAAGGGTTGCCGGACGGGCAGGTTGATTATCACCGCTCCAGTACAGCATGGCGGAAAGATCTGCCTGACCGGCTTAGTCCTGCAGACACTGCGTAGCGAACACAGGATCCGAAACCTTTGACCGAATTGCAAAGCTGCCTTAGTTTTGCTCGTACACGTCATTCGAAGAGAGAGCGCAGCAGATGGAACACAGGTACCTCGGCAACAGCGGACTTAAAATCTCCGAAATCATTTACGGCAACTGGCTGACCCACGGCTCCCAGGTGGAGAACGACGTCGCTGCCTCCTGTGTGCGGGCGGCGCTCGACGCCGGCATCAGCACTTTCGACACCGCCGACGCTTACGCCAACACCATTGCGGAGGGAGTCCTGGGCGCGGCGCTGAAGAATGAACGCCGCGAGTCCCTGGAGATTCTCACCAAGGTGTACTGGCCCACCGGTCCGGGCGGCCACAATGACTCCGGCCTGTCCCGCAAGCACATCATGGAGTCCATCAACGGCTCCCTGCAGCGGCTGCAGACTGATTACGTCGACCTGTACCAGGCCCACCGGTACGACTACGAGACGCCGCTGGAGGAAACGATGCAGGCGTTCGCCGACGTCGTGCGCCAGGGCAAGGCCCTGTACATCGGCGTCAGCGAATGGAACGCCGAGCAGCTCCGCGCCGGCCAGGACCTTGCCCGGCAGCTCGGCTTCGCGCTGATTTCCAACCAGCCGCAGTACAACATGCTGTGGCGGGTCATCGAAGCCGACGTCGTGCCGGCCTCCGAGGAACTGGGCATCTCCCAGATCGTCTTCTCCCCGATGGCGCAGGGAGTGCTCAGCGGCAAGTACAAGCCCGGCGCCGAGCTTCCCGAAGGCAGCCGTGCCACGGACGCCAAGGGCGGGGCGAAGATGATCGGCCGCTGGATGGATGACGAGGTCCTGGCCGGGGTGCAGAAGCTTCAGCCCATTGCCGACGAGACGGGCCTGACCATGGGGCAGCTGGCTGTGGCCTGGGTTCTGCAGAACCCCAATGTGGCCGGCGCCATCATCGGTGCGTCCCGGCCGGAGCAGGTCACGTCCAACGTGCTGGCCGCCGGCGTTGAACTCAAGCCGGACGTGCTGGCCCGCATCGACGAGGCTGTGGGGGAACTTGCGGAACGGGATCCGGCGAAGACCCAGTCGCCGGAGTCCCGTCCGTCCTAGCTGCTAAATCCTGCTCACTACTCTGAGGGCCGGGTCTTTGATTCCAGACCCGGCTCTCAGACTGCGCTCAGCGGAGCCCTGTTTCCTGCCAAATCATGGGCAAGATACAGGGCTCCGTGCACGCCGGCCAGATCCGCGAGCGCCGGACTGCAGATGTAGCCGCTGTCGGGACGGGTCAGCGGATGCCCTTCCAAAGCCCCGCCCACGACTTCCGCAAGCTGCTCCCGGGAGGCCTGCAGCAGGCCGGGAAGCTTCAGGACGCCGCCTCCGAGGATGATGCGGTCGGGAGCAACGGTGTAGGTAACGGCAGCCAGCAGCTGGGCCAGATAGAAGCTCAGCAGGGGCACGGCTTCCCGCTGCAGGGCGCCGAGCTGTTCCCCGGGGCGGCCCCAGCGGGCGCGGACGGCCGGTCCGGATGCCAGTCCTTCGAGGCAGTCACCGTGGAACGGACAGGTTCCGGGGAAGTCATCGCCGGGATACCGGCGCACCGGCAGATGCCCCATTTCAGGATGGCTGCGCTGCAGGAACGGAACTCCGTCGGCAGCGAAACCGGCGCCAACCCCCGTACCGACCGTCACGTACGCCACGTTCCGCAGACCCGCTCCCGCCCCCGACCGCTGCTCCCCCACGGCGGAGCCTGTCACATCGGTAACCACCTGCAGCGGCATGGCATCCCCCAGGCCCAGGGCACGGGGAATGTCGGTGTTGCGCCATCCAGCTTTGGGAGTGGACGTGATCCACCCGTAGGACGGCGAGGAGCTGTCCACGTTGACCGGGCCAAACGCGGCCAGGCCGACGGCCTCCAGCACACCTGCCGAGGCGTAGCCGTCCAGGAAGGACCGCACCGCGCCCAGGGTCTCAGCCGGAGAGGTAGTGGGAATCCGAAGCCGGTCCACAATGGTGCCGGGTGCGCCGGTCTCGGCAACGGCGCAGATGACTTTAGTACCCCCGGTCTCGATCCCCGCGATCACAGCGGCCGTCCCAGGGATCCCGCCGGCACTGCCGCACCCGCCGGCACTGCCGCACCCGCATCCGCACCTGCACCGTGGGCGACCCCGTCCGGCTCCGGGGCGCTGTCTCCGATGCTGCGCAGCACCGGCCAGGCACCTGCCGACGGCGGCGCAGTGAGCAGCGCCCCGCCGTCGCGCCGCGAGACGGTGAAGGTTACCGATTCTCCGGGCAGGAGGGTGCGCATCATGTCATCGACCTGCAGCAGCGAAGCCGGAACATCCAGGTCAGCGGCCAGCCGGTCAGCAAAGAGGCAGAGATCGCGCAGCAGCGTTTCAGCCCGGACCGTCACCTGCAGCGCACCCCCGGAGAGCTCCACCGAGGACTCAAAGCGCGGAGTTTTCGTGTCGAAGGCCGCATCCGGCACAAAGAACCACAGAGCCCGCTGCTCCTGTCCGGCAGAACCATAGTCGGCCACCAGGAATTCTTCTCCCCCGTTCCCGGAAGACGCCAGCACGGAGTCAAGCTGCACTCGGGACGTTGAATCGGCAGCCGTCTCCAGCCGGTAGTGTCCGCTCGCCACTTCGGTGCCGTCGACACGCAGCCGCCGGACGCGTATCTCGGCCTGCCAGGGCCCGGTGCCGTCATTGACGGCCACGAGTTCCAGTCCGCCGGTTCCGGCGGGATCGTCCGTGCCTCCCGGGGTTACGGGCACAATGGTCACCAGTTCCGGAGCGAAAGAACGCCGCAGCCCGTAGAACACCGGCTTTTCGATTCCGGCGCCGTCCACAGCGGACCAGCTGAGTACGGGCCAGCAGTCGTTCAGCTGCCAGATCACCACGCCGGCGCAGCGCTCGCGGGAGCGCAGCCATTCCGCACCCGCGCTCTGCGACCGGGCCTGGACCACCTGGGTCAGGTAATGCCAGTCCTCCGCCGTGTCCGGAGTACCGAAGTAGGGCTCCAACCCGCGGGCGAGCTTTTCCATGCCGCGGTCGGCACGCATATGGTGGGCCACCTGCGGGTTGTCCGGCAGCAGCTCCCCCTCCGTCACCGAGGCCCGCAGCGTGCTCCATGCCGGAGGTGCGCACCAGCCCATTTCGGAGACAAAGGCCGGGTCGACGTCGCGGTAGTGAGCGTAGTCCTGGTCATTCCAGACGGTCCAGATGTGCACCGGACCGCTGGCCGGATCGTTGGGATGGATGTCAAGGGACCCTGACCAGGGACTGTTCGGCAGGTAGGGCCGGCCGGGGTCCACCCGGTCGATGACGCCGGGGAGGATCTCGGTGTAAAACCTTGCACCCCACGGCCGGCCCTGCAGGATCTCCCGCCATCCCCAGTCGTAGTCGCCCCAGACACACTCGTTGCCGCCGCACCACAGCACCAGGCTCGGATGTGCCGCCAGCCGGGCCACGGCCTGTTCGGCTTCCAGGGTAACGCTGGCCACCATCTCCGGTGATTCGTCATAGGCGCTGCAGGCGAAGAGGAAATCGTGCCAGACCATCAGGCCGCGTTCATCGCAGCCGTCCATGAAGGCCTCGGTGGAGAAATAGCCGCCGCCCCAGACGCGCAGCAGGTTGGCGCCGCCGTCGACCGCCTGGTCCAGCCGCCGGCCGAGCCTCTCATCCGTCACTTCGGCAATGAACGGGTCCTCCGGGATCCAGTTGTAGCCGCGGATCCGCACCCGCCGGCCGTTGACCACAATCGCCCACCCGGTGCCGCCCCCGGCTGGGCTCTCATCAATCTGAACGGTGCGCAGGCCCACCCGCCGGCTGTCCGCGGCCAGCACGCCGCCGTCGTCGTGCACCACCTTGACGCTGAGCCCGTACAGGGGCTGCGCGCCGAGTCCCGCCGGCCACCACAGGCGCGGTTCGGCGACGGTCAGCTCAAGTGACGTGTCGCCGGCCGAGTTCACCGGGACGGCGGTGCGAGCGGCTTCCTTGCCGTCGGGATCCGTCAGCACTGCGGCCAGGGTCAGCCCGGACGGTGCGGTGCCCGGAAGAATGTCCGCAAGGTCAATTCCGACAGTGACCCGCACGTGCGCCGGAGCGGCGCCACCGCTGCCGTCCGCAGATTCAGCGACGGCGAGTTCGACGGCGGGACGCACCGACTCGATCCTGGCCCGGGACCAGGTCTCAAGCCGGATGGGCTGCCAGATTCCCGCGGTGATGTAGTGCGGTCCCCAGTCCCAGCCGAAGTTGCAGGCACTCTTGCGGACGTAGGCGTAGGGCTCGTCGTAGGGCCGCGGAAGTTCGCCGACCGCGCGCTGGCATTCGTGCGCCGCATCCCAGGCGGAGCCGAAAGTAATCGCCAGGACATTCTCGCCGGCAACCAGGCGGTCACTGACATCCCAGCGCCAGCCGACATGCTGGTCCGAGGTGCGGGCGATTTCCTGTCCGTTCAGGCGGACGACGGCGAACGTGTCCAGCCCTTCCGCCACCAGGTCCGTCCGGGGCTCCGGCGATCCGGCCGTTTCCGGGGTTCCGGGCATTTCAGGGGTTCCGGGCCAGGTGAAGGTGCGGCTGTATGTCCAGGTGGAGTGCCCGATCCAGTACTGGTCCAGCTCACCGAAGCCGGTATCCGGATCCTTGAGCAGGCCCGCCGCCATCAGGTCGGTGTGGACCTGTCCGGGCACGGTGGCTGCCAGCGGCGTTCCGCGGCGGGCATAGGCGGGGGTGTCCTCGGGGCCGTCCTGCCAGATCAGGTCCCACGGACCGCTGAGGTCCAGGGATGCGTGGTGGGCGGTGCGGGAGGGTGTCATGGTCGAAGCTCCAAACGGTGTTCAGGGATGGGATGCAGAGGGCCGGCCGACTCAGACGGGCAGAGGGCCGGCCGAATCAGGCGGGCAGAGGGCTGACCGAATCAGGCGTTCAGGCGTTTTTCCGGGTTGGGTGCCGCTTCAGCCAGCAGCTGCGTGTACTCGTGACGGGGATTGAGGATGACGTCGTCCGCGGGTCCCCGCTCGACAATTTCGCCTTTGAACATCACCAGGATGTCGTCCGAGAAGTGCCGTGCGGTTGCCAGATCGTGCGTGATGTAGAAGACGCCCAGGTTCTCTTCGCGCTGCAGGTCCGCCAGCAGATTCAGGACGCCGAGCCGGATGGAGACATCCAGCATCGACACCGGTTCATCAGCCACCAGGATGCGCGGTTCAGGTGCCAGGGCCCGGGCGATCGCAATGCGCTGGCGCTGTCCGCCCGAGAGCTCATGCGGTTTGCGCTCCGCCATATCCGGCTCGAGCCGTACCCGTTCCAGCAGGCGGTGCACGCCGGCCATGACCTCCTCGCGGCCTGACGCCTTGCCGTGCAGGATCAAGGGTCGCCCCAGATGGTGGGCAATGGTGTGATACGGGTTCAGCGACGCAAAAGGGTCCTGGAAAACCATCTGGACGTCGCTGCGGTACTGCTTCAGCCCTGCACCGCGGCGGACAACGGGGGTTCCGTCCAGAACGATCTGCCCCGATGTCGGTTTTTCCAGCTGCATCAGCAGTTTTGCGAGCGTTGACTTGCCGCTCCCGCTTTGGCCGACCAGGGCCACGGTACGTCCGGTTTCGATCGAAAAGCTGACGTGGTTGACGGCGGTAAGCACCCGGGAGTGCCGCCCGTCCCGCAGCCGGTATTCCTTGACCAGGTCCCGGACTTCGAGGACGCTCATCGCTGCACTCCGCTCTCATGGTCGGTGACGGTTCCGCGGACAAAGCCGCCGCGTTCGCCGGTAAGGCTTGGAAAGGACGCCAGCAGCGTGCGCGTGTAGTCGTGCTGCGGATTGGTGTAGAGCTCCACGGCATCACCAAGTTCCACGATTTCGCCTTCACGCATCACCGCTATGCGGTCGCTGATTTCCAGCAGCAGCGGCAGGTCATGGGTGATGAAAATGACGGCGAAGCCCAGCTCTTCCCGCAGCCGGGTGATCTCGCGCAGGATTTCCCGCTGGACCACGACATCCAGGGCGGTGGTCGGCTCGTCCATGATCATCACCTGCGGATCCAGCGCCATTGCCATGGCAATCATGACGCGCTGGCGCATCCCGCCGGACAGCTCATGCGGATAGGACAGAAGCCGCGAGCGGTCCACGCCCACGCGTTCGAGCAGTTCCGCGCATTTCTCCCGGCGGTCCTTTTTGGACATGTCAGGCCGATGCGTGGTGAAGATGTCTTCCATCTGTGCCCGGATGGAGATGACCGGGTTCAGGGAGTTCATGGCCCCCTGGAAGACCATCGAGATCTTGTCCCAGCGAAAGGCCCGGAGCTCCTCGCCCGACAGTTCTGCCAGATCGATGCTGTAGCCCTCCCGCGAATGGAAGGACGCGCCGCCTCCGGTGATGACGGCCGGAGGCTTCAGGAGACGGTTGATTCCGTAGGCGAGGGTGGATTTGCCGCATCCGCTTTCGCCGGCGAGGCCCAGGATTTCGCCCCGTCCGAGGGTCAGGGTCACGTTCCGTACGGCGCGGACGGTCCGTTCACCCTGGTATTCAATGCTGAAGTCCTCGACCGTGAGGACCGGGTGGCTGCGGGCTTCCGCGGCACGGACAGTGCGGGTGGCGGGTCCTGGCCGGGTTTCCGCTATATTCACGGGCTGGTCGATGCTCACAGGGCACCCTCCTTGTCAGCCAGGCGGAGCTGGGCCTTGGAAACGTTCCACTTGCGGCGGGTGGCCCGCGTTTGGGCCCGGAGCTTGGGATTGATGATCTCGTCGATCGAGAAGTTGATCAGCGAGAGGGCTGCCCCGAACGCCGCGATCAGCAGTCCCGGCGGCACGAACCACCACCAGGCCCCGAGCCGCAGGGCCAGCCCGTTCTGGGCGTAAAACAGCATGGTGCCCCAAGTGAAGGAACCGGATGCGCCGAGGCCGAGGAAGGACAGGCCCGCTTCGCCCAGGATCGCGAAGATGACGGCGAAAACAGCTTGGGACGCCAGCAGCGGAATCAGGTTGGGCAGAATTTCGACGCCCAGGATCCGCCAGAACTTTTCACCGGAGACCCGGGCGGCAGCAACGTAGTCGCGGTTGCGGACGCTGAGGGTGAACCCGCGCAGCACACGGGCCGAACCGGCCCATCCGGTGATGGCGAGGACCACTGCCACCAGGTAAATGCTTTTGTCCGGGACGTAGCTGGAGATGATGATGACCAGGGGAAGGCCCGGGATCACCAGCATGACGTTGCTGAACAGCGAGAATGATTCATCCAGCCATCCGCCGGCGTAGGCACCGACAATTCCGAAAATTGCGGACAGCAGTACTGTGAGCACGCCTACGATCAGCCCGATGGTCAGGGATCCGCGGGTCGCATACGCCAGTTGGGCGAAAACGTCCTGCCCGGTCTGCGTGGTGCCCAGGATAAAACCGTCGCCGGGACCGGAGAGGCCGATGTTGTTGACCCTGGACGGGTCGCCCACCAGCATCGGTCCGAAGAGCCCGAATGCTGTGATGGCACCGGCGATAATCAGCCCGGCGGCAAGCTTGGGTGTCATGGGAGGGAAGGCCCGCTTGGGCCGGGTACTGCGTGCCGCGGCAGCTGCGACGTCAGGATCCTGCGTGGTGCTGGTCATGGCCGGCCTTTCAGCTTCGCGCCCGGGTGCGGGGATCAATGATGGTGTAGAGCAGGTCGACGAGCAGATTTGCTCCAAGCACCGAGAGGGTAATGACGAGGAAGACGCCCTGCATCAGGGAGTAGTCGTTGCTGCTGACGGCGTTCAGCAGCGCCGAGCCAATGCCCGGGTAGGAGAACACTGCTTCGGTGACGATGGATCCGGCAACCACGAACCCCAGGGAGATCGCGAAGCCCGCCACTGACGGCAGGACCGCGTTCCGCGCCGCGTACGCCGTCATGATCCGCCGCGGGCGCAGTCCTTTGGCTTCGGCGGTGAGGATGTAGTCATCGGAGAGGGTGGAGACCATCATGTTGCGCATTCCCAGCATCCAGCCGCCCACCGAGGAGATCACGATGGTCAGGGCCGGCAGCGTGCCGTAGTAAATCAGGCTGCCGATGAACTCCCAGGACCATCCGGGCGAGGTGGTGTAGACGTTGTAGCCGCCGTTGAGGGGGAACAGCTGCCAGGTGCTGCCCAGCAGGAACAGCAGGATCAGGGCCAGCCAGAAGTAGGGCACGGACTGGAACATGGTGGTGACGGGAATGAAATTATCCAGCCACGAACCGCGCTTCCAGCCGGCCAGCATTCCCAGGCCGACGCCGATGACAAAGGAAATGAGCGTGGCGATGCCGATCAGCCCGATCGTCCAGGGCAGCGTCTGCCCGATGACGTCGGCAACCGAGGCGGGGAAGTACGCCACCGAGACGCCCAGGTCCAGGGAGAAAATCTTGCCCAGGTACTCGAAGTACTGCACGGGCAGGGAAGCCTGGGAGTTGGTGCCGAGGAGCAGCTCGATGGCTTCCCGGGCTTCAGGGCTCACCGGGCCCCGCTGGGCGAGTTTGGTCAGCATCATGTCCACGGGATTTCCGGGCATCAGGCGGGGAAGGAAGAAGTTCAGGGTGAGGGCGGCCCAGAAAGCCACCAGGTAGAACCCGATCTTTTGAAGGATGTATCGCATTACCACTACTTTCTGCAGCAGGAAGGGAGGGTCCGTGCTGTTGCCGGTCCTGTCAGGGACCGGCAACAGCCCGAGGGTTACTTCTGCGCAGGAGTGAGGTTCTTCAGAACAATTCCGTTGTCCCAGGCCTTCCAGGAGGCGGGAAGAGCGTAGGTGTCCTCTTCACTGGGCCAGCCGGTGGCCCGGTCGGTGTTGAACTCCGACAGCATGGAGTTCACGTAGATCGGGATGTAGGGCAGGTCCGTGGCGATCTGCTCCTGGATGAGCGCGTACTGCTCTTTCTGGGCTGCCTCGTCGTTGGTGGCCCGGGCTACGGAGATGGCCTCGTTGACAACCGGGTTGTCGTAACGGGCCGCATTGCCGGCAATGGCGGATTCGCCGACAGGCGTAGTGTTCTGGACGTTGTACCACTTCTCGTACGTGAAGTACGGGTTGTTGGACGGCTGCAGTCCAATCGAGTCCAGCGAGAGCTGGAACTGTCCCAGCGTCTGGTTGCTGTTCCACTCGTTGTAGGTCACCTGGGTGGGCTTCAGTTCAATGCCAACCTCGGCCAGCTGCTGGGTCAGGGCATCATTGATGGAGATGTAGTCGCTCCAGCCGGAAACGGTTTGAATGCTCAGGCTCAGGCGCTCGCCGTCCTTGGTGCGAATTCCGTCGCTGCCCTTGGCCCATCCCGCTGCCTCGAGGACCTTCTCGGCTTCGGACGCGTTGGCGCTTTGCGGCACTTCCTTCAGTTCAGGATTGGAGATCCATTTGGCGTCGCGCTCGGGCAGCACCATGACGGGAGATGCCGGCTCAGCGAAGCCGCCCCCTGCCAGCTGGTTCAGCTGTTCCCGGTCCATGGCAAGGTGGATCGCCTGACGGACGGCTTGGTCGGTCTGCGGCCCCTCGCATCCCAGGGCCTCATTGGCGCAGGTAAAGATGGACGTCATCATTGCCGGAGTGTTCACGTAGGAGAGGTTTTCATTGTCCTTCAGGATGGTTTCCAGACCCGGCAGGAAGGAGCTCATCCAGTCAATCTGCCCGTCCAGGAGGGCACCGGTTGCGGCGTCGGCCGACTCGAGGGCGATGTACCGCACTTCCTGGATTTCGGGTTTCCCCTCTTCCCAGTACTGATCGTTCTTTTCCATCAGATAGCTCTGCGCCGTAAAGTCCTTGACCTTGTACGGCCCGGTTCCCACCGGATCCGAGTTGATCTCAGTGATCGGATCGGCCACGTCCTTCCAAATGTGTTCCGGCACGATGCCGCGGTTGCCCAGCACGCTGGGCTCCTGCATGAATGAATTCTCAGGGAACGTCAGGACAACGGTGTTCGTGTCTGTTGCCTCTGCGGTGGCCGAGAGCCCCGTCGTGTTCAGCTCGGGGGTTTCACTGACCAGGTTGAAGGTGAACGCGACGTCCTCGGCCGTGAAGTCTTCGCCGTCGGACCACTTCACTCCTTCGCGGGTGGTGATGGTCAGCTCGGTGCCCGCCTCGTTCCACTCGTAGGCTGTGCCCAGGAGCGGGGTCGGATCTTCCTCGACCGCGGCGTTGAACCAGAACAGCGGTTCAAACACGACGCCCAGGGTTGGCTGCAGGGCTGTGGTGGAGAACGGATTGAAGTTCTCCGTGATGGTGCCGGTGGAGCCGTTGAACACAGTGATGGAGGAGACCGCGTCATCAGCGGATCCTCCGCCGCCGGAGGCGCAGCCGGTCAGGACCAGAGCCGTGGAGCCCACGATGGCAGCGGCAGCCAGCCCCAGCCGTTTCCGCGCCGGACGCCTGCCTGAAAATTTGAAGGACATCGTTGTACCTTTCGAGATTCGGACGGCCGGTGCGCCGCCGGGATGTGAGGTTCACCACAAACTGAACCGCTGGGTACTTTCTTAGGCGACTTTATTAGGCGAGTCAAGGAACTCCGGGCGATTGCTCGGTTTATTTCCTTGCCGTTGATTTATTTGCCGCAGCCTTATCTACTGGCCGCCGCCCGCTGAGCCGCTGGCGACGGCCTCCAGGTGGAGCAGCACGGCCTGTTCCGGAAGAAGCGCCGGTACTTGGATTCCCGCTTCTCCGAGGACGCGTCCGCTGAGCACCGTCCCGTCTCCCTGCTGCCAGGGCGGCGCTCCGCTGCCGGGCAGCGGGCCCGGCCCGATCTGCCGGAGCCGGTACCGGAGGCCGTGATCCAGGCCCGGGAGCCGCACGGCGCCGGGCGGCCAGGTGACGGGTCGGGACAGCAGGGACAGGGCGAACACCGCCTCGGTGCGGTCCGGGCCGATTACCCCGGCGATGGACAGTTCGTCTCCCGGATGATCGCTGCGGACGGTACGTCCGCTGTGCAGCAGGGGTCGAAGCTGCTTGTGGACGCGGACCCAGGCTGCCAGTTCCGCGAGATCCGCTTCCGGCAGGTCATTGATGTTCCACTCGATGCCAAAGTGGCCGAACATTGCCGCCACGGCACGGAAGGAGAGGCCGTGGGTGCGCCCGGTTGTGTGCGAGCGCGGGCTTCCCACATGGGAGCCGGTCAGTTCCGGGGGAACCAGTTGGGCGGTCCAGCGCATAATTCCCAGCCGTTCCAGCGGGTCAATGCAATCACTGGCCCAAATCCGGTCTGTCCGTTCCAGGATTCCCAGATCCACCCGCGCTCCCCCGGAGGAGCAGGATTCGATTTCCAGTCCCGGATGCTCACGCTTCAGGGCATCGATCAGCCGGTAGACGGCTTCCGTCTGCAGGTGCACCTGCGGAGCGCCGGTGGAAGCGGAACCGGCATCCACCAGGTCCCGGTTGTGGTCCCATTTGAGGTAATCGAGCCGGTACTCCCGGACGAGGGCGCTGATGCACCCGAAGATGTAGTCGTACGCCTGAGGCACGGCGAGGTTCAACACCTGCTGGCGGCGCGCCTCCATGGGCATCCTGCCCCCGGTCTGGAGGATCCATTCCGGGTGGGCCCGGGCCAGGTCGGAGTCCGGGTTCACCATTTCCGGTTCAACCCACAGGCCGAACTGCAGGCCCAGTTCCCGCACCCGTGCAACCAGGGGATGCAGTCCCTGCGGCCATACACCGGTATCCACCGTCCAGTCCCCCAGCCCGGCGCTGTCACTGCGCCTGCCGCGGAACCACCCGTCGTCGAGCACATAGCGTTCGACGCCCACCCGGGCGGCCCGCTCAGCGAGTTCCAGCAGCGGCGGCAGCCGGTGGTCGAAGTACACGGCTTCCCACACGTTCAGGGTTACCGGGCGCGGAGCAGCCGGATGGTGGGGGCGTGAGCGCAGCCAGTCATGAAAGCGTGCCGCCTGGGCGTCCAGCCCGTCCCCGTAGGCGAAGTACAGCCACGGGGTGGCATAGCGTTCCCCTGCCGCGAGGCTGATTTCCCCGGGCAGGAGCAGTTCTCCCCCGGCCAGCACCGTCCGCCCGCTTGCCGTCCGCTCCAGGTAGGAGACGTGGTTTCCGCTGAAGCCCACGTGCAGACCCCAGGTGTCGCCGCTGCGGAAGCCGAATCCGCGGGTTCCCGCGGTCAGGACAGTTGCTGCGTCGGCTCCGGTGCGACCCCGCCGGGATTCACGCAGGTGCGTGCCGACGGTCAGTGCGCGGCGCTGCGGAACCCGCTCCTTGGCCCATCTGCCGGCGAGGTCCAGGACCTCAGCCGCCACCGGGGGCACCGGCAGGGCAAGGACCAGCTGCTCGAGCTCATACTCATCGGAGTGCAGGTTAGTGACGGCCGCCCTCGCCCTGAGCATTCCGGACGGGGTCAGCCGGAGTTCGATCTCCAGGGCAAGGCCGGCATCCGGATCAGAACCGCGGGCAGTCAGGCGTCCTCCGGCCGCGTGCTCCCTTCCACCCGGGCCGTCGCCGTGCACGTCATGTCCCGGAACCTCGCCGCGCACGGTGTTCTGTCCCGGGCCGTCGCCGTGCACCACCTCGTATTCCATCCCGCCGAAGGCCGGAGACCAGGAACGGCCGCCGCTGCGGTGTCCCCGCAGGCCGGGAGCTCCCATCCACCCGGCGGCATGTTCAGGCACGACGCTGAGCCGCACGGGCTGGTCCGTGGTGTTATCCGGCAGCGGCACCATTTCAAGCGCCAGTGCGCCAAGCTCCGCCGTCGAACACTCACCGAGGTCCGCGCCCCAGTGAATGACGGCGGGCAGGCCGTCGGCCGGACAGTCGAGGACAACGCTGACGCCGTTGGCGCGGAAGTGGACAATGCGGGAGGAAGCAGGCATGGGCGCTCATTTCGGTGCGGGATAGGCAAGGGTTAGTTTGAAGACTAAAGTAAGTGATCTGAGTTACACCACCATCCCGAGGAGAAACCCATGACAGCTGCGACACCGCTTTTTGAAGGGCGCCGCCTGGTGTTTGCGGGCGACAGCGTCACCGACTGCGGCAGGCGTGAAGGGGCCGGAGGCGGCATGGGAGACGGTTATGTCCGCAGCTTGGCCGAAAGTGCACATCTTTCCGGGACGGCCGTTGTTAACCGCGGCGTCGGCGGTGACCGCGTTGAGGACCTCGCAAGGCGCTGGGATGCCGATGTACTTGGCGAATCCCCGCACGCCGTGTCCGTCATGATCGGAATCAATGACACATGGCGGCGATACGACGCCGGCCAGGAAACGGATCAAGCCACTTTCCTGGCCAGGTACCGGGCGTTGCTGGAGCGGCTGGCACCGGACACCGAACTGGTGCTCATGGAACCGTTCCTGCTGCCCGTGAATGCCGAACAGCAGGCCTGGCGGCAGGACCTCGACCCCAAAATTGCCTGCGTCCGCCGGCTGGCCAAGGAATTCGGGGCGGCGCTTGTCCGCACCGACGAGATCCTGACTGCAATGGTTGCGGCAGGTGCGCCGCCCGAGTCCCTTGCCCGCGACGGCGTTCATCCCACGCCTCAGGGCCATGCAGCGATTGCCGGTGCCTGGCTGGAAGCGGTGTCCGCCCCTAGAGGGTAACGGCCGCTGCCGCGCCGTTTGTCCATCCGCCTGACAAAGGACCAGACCGTGAACCAAACCCGCCCCCGTGAATCATCACGCGGGAAAATCCTCGACCTTATCCGGGTTTCCGGACCGGTCAGCCGCGTGGAACTCGCCGACATGACCGGCCTGACGCAGGCCACCATCTCCACGGCAGTACGTTCCCTGCTCAATGACGGCGTGGTCCTCGAGGCCGGACGCGGCGAGTCCACCGGAGGTAAGCCGCGGATGCTCCTGGAGCTGAACCCCGTCTCCAGGCTGGGACTTGGCGTTCACATCGGGCAGGACTACATCACCTATGTGGTGGCGGACCTGAGCGGGCGCGTGGTCGGCCGCCGCCGGGTCAGCGGGCCCGGTGATGCGTCACCCATGGCTGTAGTCAGCCGCATCACCGAAGACATTGAGCGCCTGTTTGACGCGCTGTCCGTGGACCGCAGGACCGTGGTCGGAATGGGGCTTGCCGCGCCCGGGCCCCTGGACCGCACAGCCGGAGCCATGATTGGTGCGCCGTCGTTCCGGGAGTGGACCGACTTCCCGCTGCGGCGGGCCCTGTCCACGACCACCGGGCTGCACTGCGAGTTCGACAATGACGCCACCGCCGCTGCCATCGGGGAATTCTGGCTCGGAGCCACGGCCGGCTACACCAGCTACGCCTCGGTGTACATGGGCTCCGGGATCGGCGCCGGGATTGTCATGGACGGCACCATCTATCAGGGCGTCAGTTCCAATGTCGGGGAAATCGGACATGTCAGTGTTGATGCCAACGGGCTCCCCTGCCCCTGCGGAAACATCGGCTGCCTGGAACTGTACGCAAGCCCGCAGGTAGTTGTTGCCCAGGCTGCGGACGCCGTCGCCCGCGGTGAACTCGTGCTGCCGCTGACCGGAATAGTCTCCGAGGATTTCGCCGCCGTGGGTACCGCAGCGAACGACGGCGACCCGGTGGCTCTGCGGCTGATCGCCCGGTCGGCCGAGTACGTGGCAAGCGCCGTTATTTCCATGGTCAATCTGCTGGACCTGCAGCTCATCGTCCTCGCCGGCAGCGCTTTCTCCACCGCCGGATCCTTTTACGTCGACACCATTTCCTCCGCCCTGGACAAGCGTGCCATGGCCCGTGCCATCCACCCGGTGGAGGTGCGCATGTCCGTCAACGGCAACGATGCCGCCGCACTCGGCGCTGCCACGCTGGTGCTGCAGGACCGTCTCTCACCGCGGACACTGCGATCGGTGTCCATTGCCTGAACCTGCACGGGCGGACCGGCGTTCAAAAAGTGCTGCCCTGCCCGTACACACGCCTCACATCCCGGAGGAACACACATGAGCTTGCCCTTGGCCACTCCCCTTCCGCTGGCCGGCCGGACCGCCGTCATTACCGGCGTCAGCCGCAGGAAGGGCATCGGCTATGCCGTTGCCTCCCGGCTGGCACGTCTGGGTGCCAGCCTGTACCTGGCC
The DNA here is from genome assembly GCF_054792395.1 of Arthrobacter sp. Z1-15. Taxonomy (NCBI): domain Bacteria; kingdom Bacillati; phylum Actinomycetota; class Actinomycetes; order Micrococcales; family Micrococcaceae; genus Arthrobacter; species Arthrobacter sp. Z1-15. The sequence goes on from NZ_CP096454.1 coordinate 2,277,037, forward strand.
CACTACTCGCCCCACGACGCTGAGCAGCCGTGGGGCGCAGACCCGGTTGACGACGTCGTCGCTGCACTGCGCGAACAACTGGCGGACGGAGCGCGGCTGGCCCACGGGAGCACCGATCTGATGGCGGCCGACGGCGCCGCCGGGGTCATCGACGCCGCCGTGGCTGCCCTGGGGCACCTGGACATCCTGATCTGCAATCACGCCCGCAGCGGCGGTGACGGTCCGCTGGCGGAGATGACCGCGGAAAAACTGGATGCGCACTGGCAGGTTAATACGCGTTCAACGCTGCTGCTGACCCGAAGCTTCGCCATGCAGCACGACGGACGAACCGGCGGCAGGGTCATCTGGATGACGTCCGGCCAGATCAACGGCGGGGTGATGGAGAACGAAATCGCCTATGCCGCCTCTAAAGCTGCCCTCGCCGGCATCACCCCGTCCGTGGCGGCCGACCTGATCCGCAGCGGAATTGTCCTCAATACCGTGAACCCGGGTCCCGTGAACACCGGATATCTGGACCTGGATACTGCCGACCGGCCTCCCGAGGTTCTGGCGGAGGTCCTGTCCCGCTTTCCCGGCGGACGGTTCGGCGAACCGGACGATCCGGCGCGCCTGATTGCCTGGCTCGTGAGCGATGAGGGCCGATGGATGGTCGGCCAGGTGCTGACCAGCGACGGCGGTTTCCGCTGAGCGCCTGAGCGGCTGGCGCAATGAGTGACGGGGACGAGTGGTGGGACATCGTGGACGCCGGGGGGACACCGACCGGTGCCGTCTTCCGCAGGGGTGCGCCGCAGTGGCCGGCCGGAGGTTTCCACCTGATTGCAGCGGTCTGTGTGCAGCGCGAAGACGGAACGGTTCTGCTGACCCGGCGTGCCGCCGGCAAGGAGTTTGCCTTCGGATGGGAATTTCCGGGCGGCAGTGCGCTGGCCGGCGAGTCGAGCCGTAATGCGGCGAGCAGGGAACTGCGGGAGGAGACGGGACTGGATGCGGAGCCGTCGGGGCTGGAGTTGATCGGGAGATTCACTGAGACCTCGGCTCTCCTGGATTTCTACGTCGCGCGCGCGGGACCCGCCTTGGAGGTGACACTGCAGGCCAGCGAGGTCATGACTGCCGAGTGGGTGGCACCGGAGGAGGTCGTTCGGCGTCTGGCCGCGGGTGCCATGGCCGCGCCCTGGGCGGCTCGCCTGAACTGTCTGTGGCCGTCAATCAGGCATGCGCTCACTAGGACGCCCTGAACGATAGGGAGCCCTGAACGATACGGCGCCCTGAACGATATGGCGCACTGAACGATATGGCGCACTGAACGATAGGGAGCCCTGAACGATGTGGCTCACTGAACATGCCCCGGGCAAGGGGAAGGAGCACTTCCGCTGAACCTTTCCCGCCGGTGCCGCGTGTGCCACTATGAGCCCCACAACACTTTGGCTGGTGCAAGGGGGGACGCGATGTTGAAAAACCGGGGTGCCGTGGCCGCCGTTCTTCTCACACTGCTTGTCGGAGCCTGCTCGGCAGGCACCCCGGCAGAGCCTTCCACTGACGGCCTTCCGTCATACGCCTCGCTGGAGGAAGCCCGGCAGGCCGTGTCCGGGCAGCTCGACTGCCGGGAAAATCCGCCCCCGCCCACGGCCGTCATGGGAAGCAACGGGCAAATACCCGCCGAATCAGTGAAGTGCACCCAAACCGTGGAAATCTTCCACTTTGACACCCCTGATGCGCGGGACGAGGCCTACACGCTGATGGCCGGCGCCGGGGAATCCGAAGGCTCCGTCTACTTCGCGGAGGGCAAAAACTGGTTTGTTGTCGACTACTACGAGGTGGGGGTTGGCTCAGCAGATCCCGAACCGCTGGACCTCTCAGCTTTGTCCGAACCCCTCGGCACCCGGTTCACCGAGGTGAAGTGAGGTGAAGTGAGGGCCGCACACCTGCCGTGAGTTGAACCTGCCGTCAAGTGAAGCTGCCGTTAAGCGAGCCCGCCGTCAAGCGTACTGGCCGTGCTGCACGGCTAGACAACCACCAGGTCCGTTCCGCTCGGCTCATGGTCGGCCATGGCAACGCTGCGGACCGCCGGGTCGTCGTACGTGTTCCAGTAGTAGGTCATGGTCCGGGACGAGTAGAGCCCGGTGTAGGTGGTCTTCTCAAACTCGCCCGAGCCCATGGCCGCGCTCCCCTCCACCATCGCGACCCCCTGCAGGGTGTGGAACGCACGGCTGACGTTCTCCTCTTCGGTTGTCTTGGGCGGGTAGTGCGCGTGGACGTACGCTGCCCGTACAAACCGGGACGGCGAGTAGTAGTCCCCGGGGATGCCCCGCATGAGCGACCCGGAACCGAACGGGGTCAGGTGCGCCTGGTTGAGCACTACCTCCTCCGGGAAGTCAGGCGAGGTGTTCAGGTAGTTGCGCAGGTTCTCGTGGTGCCAGCCGAAACCGGGCTGGTTGGCCAGGACGTCAACGTCGTCGTGGAAGACATGCATGCCGTCGGCCGTGTACTCCACAACGATCGAGCGCGTCGAGTCGCCGATTAACCAGTGCAGCAGCGAGCTGGGGTACTTCTCGTTGATTGGCCTGTCGACAATCACAACATCAGCGAGCGCTGCCTCGACCTCATCAACGGTGGAGAACTGGGAGGCCACCCAGAGCGGAAACTCGAACGCGGCGACGTTCGTCGCGCCCTCGACAGGTGCCGGAGCGTACTGCGCGTACCCCGGGAAGTTCAGGCCGCCCACGGCCAGGCCTGCGTCATTGCCGCAGTCGAAGTAGAGGGGGGTGTCCTCCTCCACGATGCCCATGCCGATAACGGCGTACTGAATCTTCGGCACCGCTCCGAAGGGCGACTTGGTGGCGTACCCGGTGGGTGTCAGCACCACCCGTTCCCCGAAGTCGGACGTCCAGTCGAGGTTGCGGGCGAAATAGAGGTTGCCGCTGCCGTCCGTGAACCTGATGCCTGTGCACATATTGATGCTCCCTGGTTAAGGCGGAGTGCTGGAGGACCTTCCCCTGCCCGCAGACCCCGAAGTGACACTGCCGACGGGCTGCCGGGGAGGTTACGGTACCGGCCGCCGGCCCGGTAACCTCCCCGCCCCTTTCAGGTTAGGCGCGGACCCGGGCAGGGCGGCAGTACCCTCTCACCAAATCGGGCTGCGCGGACGCATACAACTCCTAGGAGGCGTTCTAGGAGGCGACGCGCACCGGCTCCCCGGCGGCTTCCACAGGTGCTCCGTAACGCTCAACCTCGATCTCCTGCAGCGATTTGCCCTGCATGTCGGGAGCGAAGGCCACACCCACGACGGCGGCGACCAGGAGCAGCGCGATCATGGTCAGGCCCAGCGGAACGAAGCCCACGGTGGCCAGCATGGTCGGGAAGAAGAAGCTGAGGATACCGGTGGCCGTGCGGGCTGCGAAGAACAGGACGCCCTGGGCTCCGGCCCGGTAGCGGGTGGCGAACAGCTCGCTCGCCCACAGCCCGTAGAAGGCCTGCGCACCGATACCGGCCGAAACGCCCCACAGGACCACGAAGGCACCGAGCACCAGGGGAACCGGCGGTGCGAAGACGAGCAGTACCCAGGCAATGATGCCCAGCGCGGCACCGATGCCGTACAGGAGCCGGCGGCTGTAGCGGTCCGCGAGACGCATGAAGCCGAAGTACGTGGCCAGCACGGTGAAACCCCAGAGGACCACCTGCAGCATGTTGGCCTGAACGCCGTCCAGCCCGCCAACCGCTTCATAGATCCGCGGCATGAAGATGCCCATGGCTCCGGCCACGGTGTTCCAGAACGCGTAGACGCCGAACAGGAAGAGCAGCGCCTTGACATTGATCCGGTTGGTAAAGAGTTCCGAGTACTTGATCCGGGGCCGGCGTCCGGCAGCGGAAGTGCGCTTGGCCTCCGCCTTTTCCTCAGTCCACAAGACGGATTCCTTCAGGCCCTGGCGGATGTACCAGGTCACGAAGGCCACCACAAACAGGTGCAGGAAAATCAGCCGGCTGCCGAGCAGTCCCAGCGGACCCACCAGGACGGCAAGGGCGAACCCGATAACCGGGCCCATGGACCACGCCAGCTGGGCGGTGCCCACATGGGCGGCCCGCTTGTCGGCCGGTGCCTCCTCGGCAATGTAGGTCCATGACGCCGGGACGCCGGCGCCCACTGCAATGCCCGTCATGACAAACGCGGCAAGCAGCATCCAGAAGTTGCCGGCAAAGGCGGCCAGGAGGACGCCCGCCATGTAGAGCATGAGGTCATAGGTGTAGATGAATTTGCGGCCGTACCGGTCACAGAGCGGGCCGCCGATGGCCGCGCCGATAGCTGCACCGAATGCATTGGCGCTCAGTGCGGCCAGCAGTCCGGTGAGGTAGTTGTCGATACCCAGATATTCCTGCCACAGGGACAGGCTGGAGGCGATGGCAATGATTGACCCCGCCTCGATGTAGTTGGACATCGCCACCGAGATCGTGGCCTTCCAACCCTTGGTTTCCTTGCTGCCGATACGCACGCCGTTGTGTCTCCTGATCTCTGCGGTCCGCCGGTGTTTTCAGTCCGGGCGAACGCTTTTGGAACGTTTCATTAAAACGATTCAATGTTAGGCTCGACACAGACTACAACACCCCCGACGGAAGCTGAAACCGGCGTACGTCATGACTTCGGAGGCTTAAATGCAGCGGGTTTGCTTCACTCTTCAGGTCCGTCAGGACTGCCTGGACGAGTACCGGAGACGCCACTCGGAGGTATGGCCCGAGATGCAGCAGGCCCTGCGGGAAACCGGCTGGCACAACTACAGCCTCTTCCTCAAGCCGGACGGCCTGCTGATCGGCTATCTCGAAACCGAGGATTTTGCTGCTGCCCAGGCCGCCATGGAGGAGCGCGAGATCAATGCGGCATGGCAGGCCTCCATGGGAGACCTTTTTGAGCCCATGGACGGCCGGCGCCCGGATGAGGCCATGGTGGCACTGCCGGAAGTTTTCCACCTCGACTAGGAATACGGCAGCGACGCTCAGATTTGCGTCATATCCACCACGAAGCGGAACCGGACGTCATTGCCTTCGAGCCTGGCGAGGGCAGTGTTAATGTCCCGTGCCGGCAGCACTTCCACATCCGCGGTGATTCCGTGCCGGCTGCAAAAGTCGAGCATGGCCTGCGTTCCCGCAGTACCGCCACTGCCGGCAGAGGCAATACTCTTCCGGCCGATGAGCAATGCCAGTGGATCGAACTGCATGGACCCGAGCGCGCCGAGGGCGCAGAGCGTGCCGTCAAGTGCCAGCGCACGGACGTAGGGGGTGAGGTCATGGGGAGCGGAGGCGGTGTCAATGATGAGATCGAAGCGGTTTGACTGAGCCTGCATGGCGGCCGGCTCTTTCGACACGACCACCTCGTCGACCCCCAGCCGCTTTGCCCCCGCAGCTTTTTCCTCCGAGGTGGTGAACAGGACCACGCTGGCACCGAGGGCATGTGCGAACTTCACCGCGAGGTGGCCCAGGCCGCCAAGGCCAACGATTCCCACCGTTCTGCCAGGTCCTGCCTTCCAGCGGACAAGAGGTTCCCATACGGTGATTCCGGCGCACATCAGCGGAGCGACTCCGGCGGGATCGAGGTTTCCGGGAAGCGGATAAACGAACTTTTCCGTGGCGATGTATTCCCGGGCAAAGCCGCCCTGAGTCGCGGATCCGTCGACGCGGTCGGTGCCGCCGTAGGTCAGGGTGGGGAATTGCTCGCAATAGTTTTCCTGGCCGGCGGTGCACATGATGCAACTGCCGCAGGAGTCCACGATATTGCCGACGGCCACCTGGTCCCCCCTGCGGAACCGGGTGACGTCCGGTCCCACGGCACGGACAATTCCGACCAATTCGTGGCCGGCGACCAGGGGTTTGTTTCCGTGGCGGTGAATCTCGTTGAGGTCCGAATGGCAGACACCGCAGAAAGTCACATCGATGGCGGCATCCCTGCTGCGGAGGTCCCTCCGTTCGATAATCCCGGTCGTCAGGGGCTCATTGTCTGCAGCAGCGACGAGTGCTGTCGTTTTTCTCATGGGGTTTCTTTCCGCCGTGTAGGAGTGATGGGTATCAAGAAACAAACTAGTTAGTTACTCGATGGAGCGACGCTACTCCGGGCGCACAGGAAAAGCAACCAACTAGTTTGTTACGGTGGAAGAATGAAGCCAGGAGACGCAACCCGCGAACGGATCCTCACTGCCGCGGGCGAGGAGTTCGCAGCATACGGAATTGCCGGCGCCCGGGTGGACAGGATCGCGGCGAATGCCCGGGCGAACAAAGCTCAGCTCTACGCGTTCTACGGCAGCAAGGATGCCTTGTTTGAAACGGTCTTCAAGGCGTCCCTGGACGGCATAGTGAACGCCGTTCCCATAGATGGGGAGGACCTTCCCGGATATGCGGTGCGGCTCTACGACGAATACCTCGAGCACCCCGAGCTCGTTCGCCTCGCGACCTGGGCCCGGCTGGAACGGCGACCCACCGGGCACCTCACCGCCCACACGGACCGACTCGATGCGGACAAGCTTGCCGCCATCGCGAAAGCCCAGGATGCCGGATACATCGACGAGTACTTCACGCCGTTCGAGGTCCTGACCACGGTCATCGCAATCTCCATGACCTGGTCCCCTGCCAGCACCACCTTCACCGCGGCGAAGTCCGATGAGGCCGCGGACCATCAACGCCGCCGCGAGGTCCTCAGCAGAATCGTTCGCAGGACTTTCACACCGGCGTCCCGGGCGGGCACAAAAGCCGGCGGTTAACCACGCACGGACCGGCTCCCGCGAAAGCAGGAACCGGTCCGCGACGTGCGGTCTGTTGCGTATCAGTCAGGCAACCTAGCCGAGGTGGGGAACGGCGGGAACGTCCATCAGATCCTTCTTGGACAGGCGGATCATGAAGAAACTGATCGGAGCTGCCAGGGCAATGGCGGCACCGGCCCACATGAACGCCGAGGAATAACCGCTGACGAGGGCTTCAAGCTGCGTGAGCGGCAGGACTTCCCTGTTGCTGAGGTAACCCGACACTGCTGCCGTGTAAATCGCAGTGAACAGTGCGGTACCGATGGAGCCGCCGATCTGCTGGGTCGCCGAAACAGCGGCACTGGCCACACCGGCGTCGTGCTCGTCGATGCCGGCCAGCGCAACGTTCTGCAGCGGCACAAAAATCATGGCGAGCCCGAAGCCCAGCAGGACCAGTCCCGGCAGGACTTCCAGGGCGTAGTTTCCCTCCACCGTAATAAAGGAGAGCCAGAAGAGGCCGACGGCGCCCACCACCGGGCCCAGCGTCATCGGCAGGCGCACCCCTGTACGCGGCAGGAACTTGGACAGCACGCCCGCACCGACGGTGATGGCCACTGTCATGGGCAGCGACGCCAGGCCGGACTTCAGCGGCGAGTAGCCCAGCACAATCTGGAAGTAGAACACCAGGAACAGGATGCCGCCCAGCAGCGCGGCACCGGTCAGGGTGGAGACCAGGAAGGCGCCGCCGCGGACCCGGTTGGTCAGGACGCGCAGCGGAAGCAGCGGGTTGGACACCTTGGATTCCACCAGGACAAACAGGGCAAGAATAAGGGCACCGGCGGCCAGGAAGCCAAGCGTCTGGGCGCGGGCCCAGCCGTTTTCAGCCTGGGCAAAGCCGTAGACCAGCGCGGCGAGGCCGGCAACCACCAGGATGGCTCCGGGCAGGTCGTAGCGGGTGTTGCCGTGCGCCTTGCTTTCCCGGATCAGGGGCAGGCCGGCCGCAATGGCAACGACGGCGATCGGCACGTTCACCAGCAGGCACCAGTTCCAGGACGCGTACTGGGTCAGGACGCCGCCGAGCAGCAGACCGATTGCCGCACCGCCGCCGCCGATCGCGCCGTACACGGCAAACGCCTTGATGCGGTCCTTGCCCGAGGGAAAGGTGATGGTCAGGATAGCGAGCGAGGCCGGGGCCAGCAGCGCGGCGAAGGCACCCTGCAGTCCGCGGGCAGCCAGGAGGACCTCGGTGCTTTCAGCGAATCCGCCCAGCGCGGAGGCTACGGCGAAGCCGAGCATTCCCACCATGAACGTACGCTTGCGGCCCCAGTAGTCCGCAATGCGGCCGCCGAGCAGCAGCAGCGACCCGAAGGCCAGGGCGTAAATGGTGACGACCCAGGTGCGGTCGCCGTCGGACATGCCGAGCTCGCGCTGCGCATCGGGCAGGGCGATGTTGACGATGGTTCCGTCCAGGACCACCATCAGCTGGGCCAGGGCCAGGACGCCGAGGAGCATCCAGCGGTGCGGATGGGCGGAATGGTCGACGGCCGGAGGCAGTCCGGCAGTGGTCGTACGGTCCATGTAGGGGAAAACCTTCTTCAAAACGAACTAGTTGGTTGGCTTAGCTAGACTACAGGTATGAGAACCGACGGCGAAGCCACCAGAGCCAGGATCCTTGCGGCGGCCAGGACCGAGTTTGCCCGCTACGGCCTCGCCGGTTCACGCGTGGACCGGATTGCCGCGGAGGCGAAGGCCAGCAAGGAGCGTCTTTACGCGTATTTCGGTGATAAGAAGGCTTTGTTTGCCGCGGTCCTCGCCCTGAACCTGCAGGAGACCACGGATCGGATCCCGCGCGATGCCCTGGACCTGCCGGGCTTCGTGGGCGCCATGTTCGATCATGCGACGCAGAATCCCGACCACCTGCGCATGCTCGACTGGGCCCGGCTGGAAAATGAACCCGGGCTGGCTCCCCGAACGCCCTGCGGCAGGCCCGGGCCGGCAACCGAAGATGTTGTCCGGGCCCAGGAGCAGGGCATCATCGATTCCCGGTGGGACCCGGAGGACCTGATAACGCTGCTCCTGTCCCTGGCCACCGCCTGGGCGCAGTCCCCCGAAACGCTGTTCACGGGCGAACCCGAAGCGAAGGATGAGTTCAGGAGCCGGCGCCGGAACGCGGCCGTTGCCGCAGCCTGCCGGCTGCTGGAGCCCAAGGGCCCGGGCCTGGGGAAGTAATCCCGCGACTCCGGAGAGCACACTGATTGGCGGATCTGCTGTCCGGGGCAATACTGGGAGGGTCTTCGCACCAGCCCCGTCCCCGCCCGAGAGGCCGCCAGTGTCAGAGCGAACCATTGTCATTACCGGAGCCAGCGACGGCATCGGGGCCGCAGCCGCGCGGAGCCTGCGCAGCCTGGGCAACCGCATCGTCGTCGTCGGGCGATCCCCGGAAAAAACCGCTGCCGTGGCCCGGGAACTGGACAGCGACTACCTGCTGTCCGACTTTTCACGCCTCGACGACGTCCGGGCCCTGGCAGCGGATCTGCGGGAACGGTACCCGCGCATCGACGTCCTGGTGAACAATGCCGGAGGCATTATGCGCGGGCGCGAAGAAACGGTTGACGGGCACGAAAAGACACTGCAGGTCAATCATTTGGCACCGTTCCTGCTCACCAACCTGCTGCTGGACCGGCTGGCGGAGTCCCGGGCCAGCGTCATCAACACTTCCAGCGTTGCCAACAGCCTCTTTGCGCACTTTGACATCAACGACTTGGAAGCGCGCAGGAAGTACACACCGAATCTCGCCTACGGCAACACCAAACTGGCAAACATCCTGTTCACGCGCGAACTGGACGCGAGGTACCGGGCCGACGGAATTTCCGCTGCCGCCTTCCATCCCGGGGCTGTGGCCTCATCCTTCGCCGCAGGTTCCACAAGCGTGATGCGGCTGCTCTACCGCACGGCCCTGAACCGGTTCCTGATTTCGCCGGAACAAGGGGCGCAGACGCTGGTCTGGCTGGCCACTTCGGAACCGGGAACGGACTGGCAGCCGGGCAAGTACTACTACAAGTGCAAAATCTCCACGGCCAACAAGGATGCTTATGACGCCGCGCTGTCTGCCCGGCTCTGGGATGAAAGCGCACGGATGGTGGGACTGCCCGCCGGACGGTAGGTAACGGTCGGTGAACTCTGCGCCGCGAGCCTGCGCAGATCCGCCAGGGAGCCGGAGACGGCGCCGGCCGCCCGCGCCTGCACCAGCACGTTGCCCAGCGCCGTCGCCTCAACGGGCCCGGCGATCACCGGCAGCCCCGTGGCATCGGCCGTGAGCTGGCACAGCAGCGTGTTCTGCGAGCCGCCGCCCACAATGTGCACGACGTCGATGCGCTGCCCCGACAGTTCCGCCGCCAGGGCCAGCGTGCGGGCATAGGCGTCAGCCAGGGAATCCAGAATGCAGCGGGTCACCGCGGCGGGGTCCTCCGGCAGGACGAAGCCGCCCGCGGCGGCCGCAGCGCGGATACGCCCGGGCATGTTCCCCGGTGCAATGAACTCATCGGCATCCACGTCGATCAGCGGCCCGCCCGGGGGCAGCAGCGCTGCCGATGCCAGCAGGTCCGGGAGCTCCGGTTCCGGGCCCGCCGCGGACCACTCACGCATGGATTCGCTGAGCAGCCACAGCCCGCCGACGTTGCGCAGGTACCGGATGGTGCCGTCCACGCCCCGTTCATTGGTGAAGTTGGCCCTGCGGCTGGCCTCGCTGAGCACGGGCGCCGTCAGTTCGATTCCAGCCAGGGACCAGGTGCCCGAGGAGATATACGCGAAACCGGGCTCCAGAGCGGGGACAGCCGCCACCGCCGATGCGGTGTCGTGCGAGCCGACCGCCACCACCGGCGTTCCGGCGGGCAGGCCGGTCCGCTCGGCTACGGCCGGCAGCAGGACGCCCACGGTTCGGTCCGGGGCGATCAGCTCGGGAAACAAGTCCTCCGGCAGTCCCAGCGCGGCCGGGAACGCGGCGGCCCACTCCCCCGCCGCCGCGTCAAACAAGCCCGTGGTGGAGGCGTTGGTTTCCTCGGTGCACCGGGATCCGGTCAGCCGGAAGGCCAGCAGGTCCGGAATCAGCAGCGCCTGTTTGCCGGCCAGGTCCGGCTCGCAGGCCAGCTGGTACAGCGTGTTAAAGGGAAGGTGCTGCAGGCCGGTGGTTGCATACAGCCGGGCTTCATCCAGGACCGCGTGGACCCGCGGCACGGCGGCGGCAGTCCGGCCGTCGCGGTAGCTGTGCGGCAGCGCCGCCATCACGCCGTCGGCGTCGACCAGTCCGTAGTCCACCGCCCAGGTGTCGATCCCGATGCTGGCTATTGTTTCCGACTCCTCGGCGGCGCGCGCGGCGGCCCGCGTGAGTCCGTTGAGCACCTCCTCGAAGATCCCGGGCAGGTCCCAGCGCAGCGCGCCGTCGATCTCCCGGACCCCGTTGGGAAACCGGTGCACGGTTTCCAGCGCGACTCCGCCGGGCCCAATCCGGCCGAGGATAACCCGGCCGGACGAGGCCCCGATGTCGACGGCGGCAAACACGCCGGCCCCGGCCTGCGTGTCCGGCGTGTCCGCGCTCATCGCAGGAAGGCCGCCGCTACGCCGGCGTCAACCGGAATGTGCAGGCCGGTGGTGTGCGAGAGGTCCTCGCCGGTCAGGACCGCCACCGCATTGGCCACGTTCTCCGGCAGCACTTCACGCTTGAGCAGGGTGCGCTGGGCGTAGAACTTGCCCAGTTCCTCCTCGGGCACCCCGTACACGGCCGCGCGCTTGGCGCCCCAGCCGCCGGCAAAGATGCCCGAGCCGCGGACCACGCCGTCGGGGTTGATGCCGTTGACCTTCACGCCGTACTCCCCCAGTTCCGCGGCCAGCAGGCGCACCTGGTGCGCCTGGTCGGCCTTGGTGGCTGAGTAGGCGATGTTGTTGGGTCCGGCGAAGACCGAGTTCTTGGAGGAGATGTAGATGATGTCCCCGCCCATGTCCTGGTCGATCAGCACCTTGGCCGCGGCCTTGGAGACAAAGAAGGAGCCCTTGGCCATGACGTTGTGCTGCAGGTCCCAGTCCTTTTCGCTGGTTTCCAGCAGCGGCTTGGAGATCGACAGGCCGGCGTTGTTGACCACCAGGTCAAGTCCGCCGAAGGCCAGCACGGTCGCGTCGATCGCAGCCTGCACCTGCGCTTCATCCGTCACGTCCGCCTGCACCCCGACGGCGGTGTCGGGGCCGCCGAGTTCCGCCGCCACGGCCCGGGCGTTCTCCAGGTTGAGGTCGGCGATGACCACGCATGCCCCTTCTGCAGCGAGCCGGGTGGCGATGGCCTTGCCGATGCCCGAGGCCGCACCGGTCACCAGCGCGATGCGGGTGGCATGGGACTTCGGCTTGGGCATGCGTGCCAGCTTGGCTTCCTCCAGCGCCCAGTACTCAATCCGGAATTTCTCCGACTCCTCGATCGGAGCGTAGGTGGAGATGGCTTCGGCCCCGCGCATGACATTGATGGCATTGATGTAGAACTCGCCGGCTACGCGGGCGGTCTGCTTGTTTGCACCGTAGGTGAACATGCCGACGCCGGGAATGAGGACGACGGCGGGATCCGCGCCGCGCATCGCCGGGGAGTCTTCGCTGCGGTGGCGGTCGTAGTAGGCCCGGTAGTCGGCGCGGTACTGTTCGTGCAGTTCCTTCAGCCGGGCGACACTGTCCTCGACGGAGGCATCCGCGGGCAGGTCAAGGATCAGCGGCTTGACCTTGGTGCGCAGGAAGTGGTCCGGGCAGGAAGTGCCCAGTGCGCCCAGGCGGGGGTGTTCGGCGCGTGCCAGGAAGTCCAGGACGACGGCGTCGTCGGTGAAGTGCCCCACCTGCGGTTTATCGGTGGAGGCCAGTCCCCGGATCACCGGTGCCAGGGCGGCGGCCTTGGCACGGCGGTCGGCTTCGCTCAGAGGTGCGTAGCCCGGCAGCAGGGCGCCAAAGGGATCCTTCCGGCCGTTGGCTGCAATGTACGCCTCGGCGGTTTCGATGATCCAGAGCGAGTTGGCCTCGGCCTCTTCGGACGTGGCGCCCCAGGCGGTGATGCCGTGGCCGCCCAGGATGGTGCCGATGGCCTGCGGGTTCGCTTCCTTAATGGCGGCGATGTCCAGGCCCAGCTGGAAGCCCGGGCGGCGCCAGGGCACCCAGACAACCCTGGAACCGAAGATTTTCTGCGTCAGGGCTTCTCCGTCGGCAGCCGTGGCGACGGCGATGCCGGAGTCCGGGTGCAGGTGGTCCACGTGGGCTGCGTCAACCAGGCCGTGCATGGCGGTGTCGATCGACGGTGCGGCGCCGCCCCTGCCGTGGAGGCAGTAGTCGAAAGCAGCCACCATCTCATCTTCGCGGTCCACCCCGGGGTAGGTGTTCACCATGGCGCGCATGCGGTCCAGCCGCAGCACGGCCAGGCCGGATTCCTTCAGGGTGCCGAGGTCTCCGCCGGAGCCCTTGACCCAGAGCAGTTCAACGTTCTCCCCGGTGACGGGGTCCCGGTCAAAGCCCTTGGCGGAGGTGTTGCCGCCGGCGTAGTTGGTGTTGCGCTTATCCGCGCCTAGACGGTTCGAGCGGGCAATCAGCGCGCTGACGGTTTCGTTGGTCATCTGTTTATGCTCCCCATCCGGCCTGCTGGCCGCCCTGGCGTTCAGTGTTGATTTTGTCCTGGTAGCCGCTGGCCGCGTAGGCGGCCAGCGGGTCGGCAGGCAGTCCGCGGGATTCGCGCCACTGCGCAAGGCCCGGGCGGACGTCGGTGTAGAAGGCGTCCATGAAGACGGCGTTGGCGCCCAGCACATCTCCGGCAGTCTGCGCGGCGTCGAGCGCCTCGGCATCGACCAGCAGAGCCCGCGCCATCATTTCCTGGACATTGAGCACGGACCGGATCTGTCCCGGAATCTTCTCTTCGAGGTTGTGGCACTGGTCCAGCATCAGGGAGACTCCCGACTCAGGGCCGAAACCTCCGCCGCGAACAACTTCAAACAGGATCCGGAAGAGCTGGAACGGGTCGGCCGAGCCGACAATCAGGTCATCATCCGCATAGAAGCGGGAGTTGAAGTCGAAGGAGCCAAGCTTGCCCAGCCGCAGCAGCTGGGCCACGATGAACTCGATGTTGGTGCCCGGCGCGTGGTGGCCGGTGTCCAGGCAGACCAGCGCCTTCTCGCCCAGGGCGAGGGTGTGGGCGTAGGAGGTTCCCCAGTCGGGAACATCGGTGTGGTAGAATGCCGGCTCGAAGAACTTGTATTCGAGGACCATGCGCTGGTTCTCGCCGAGGCGGTCGTAGACCTTTCGCAGCGACTCCCCCAGCCAGTCCTGGCGGGAGCGCATGTTGCCCTGGCCCGGATAGTTGGTGCCGTCGGCAAGCCAGATCTTCAGGTCCTGCGACCCGGTCTGGTGCATGACATCGATGCACTCGTACATGTGGTCAACGGCCTTTTGCCGGACGGCGGGGTTGCTGTGCGTAAGGCTGCCGAACTTGTACACGTCGTCCTGGAACGTATTGCTGTTGACCGTTCCGAGGGCGATGTTGTGTTCCTTGGCATAGGCGCCCAGCTCCGCGTAGTCGTCAACTTTGTCCCACGGGATGTGCAGGGCAACGGCGGGGGCGAGCCCGGTCAATTCGTTGACCTTCGCGGCATCGACGATCTTTTCCTGGATTGTGCGCGGCGTGCCCGGGGTTGCGAAGACCTTGAAACGGGTGCCGGAATTTCCGTAGGCCCATGAGGGGACCTCGATTCCCAGGCCCTCCAGGGCGGGAAGGATGTCTGTCAGTGACGTCATTGGCTGTACTCCAAGCTGGCGGAAGGTGGAAAGCGATCCCTGCGGCCGCCGTCGTTCCCGGACCGCCACCGGACCCGCGGTGCAGCACCCGAAGGTGCTGAATGCAAAGGCGCTGGGCCCGCAGGCCCACGGTGTGTTGAATCGTTGTGCTGAACCGATCTGCTGGATAGCTGATCTGTTGAATCGTTTCATTTATACGATTCAAACCTAGGGTTTTCGCGATACGCTGTCAAGACAGGTGCCGACACAAACATTGGGGGTCACAGTGGCAGCGAGCATAAAAGAGGTGGCCGCGCGGGCCGGCGTGGCCGTGGGAACAGTCTCAAACGTCCTCAACCATCCGGACCGGGTGTCCCCGCCCACCCTGGAGCGGGTCATGAACGCCGTGGAAGCGCTGGGCTTCGTCCGCAACGACGCCGCACGGCAGCTGCGCGCGGGCCAGAGCCGGACCATCGGAATGATCGTCCTTGATTCCTCCAACCCGTTCTTCGCCGCCGTCGCCCGCGCCGCAGAGAATGAGGCCACCCGGCACGGCGCGGACATCATCCTCGGCAACAGCGGCAGCGACCCCGAGCGTGAAGCCCGCTACGTGACGCTGTTCGAGGAGCAGCGGGTGCAGGGCGTGCTGATCTCGCCCTCCGGCAACATCAGCAGCCGGCTCCGCTCACTGCGGGACCGCGGAGTGGCCGCCGTCCTCGTGGACAGCGAATCCGAGCCTGCGGTCCACAGTTCCGTCTCGGTGGATGACACTGCGGGCGGCTTCATGGCCGCGGAACATCTGCTGGAGACCGGACGGCGCCGGTTGGCGTTTGTGGGCGGCTCTCCCGGCATCCGCCAGGTCGCCGACCGGCTGGCCGGGGCCCGCAGCGCCGTCGACCGCGTTCCCGGTGCCCGCCTCGAAGTCCTCCAGGCCGCGGATATGACCGTCCTCGCGGGACGGGCCGTCGGCCAGGACCTTGTGGAACGGGGACGGAGTGAACTGCCCGAGGCCATCTTCTGCGCCAATGACCTCCTGGCAGTCGGCGTCCTGCAGTCCCTGCTGCTGATCAACGGCCTGCGGGTGCCGCAGGACGTGGCGCTGATGGGCTACGACGACATTGATTTTGCCCAGTCCACAGTGGTGCCCCTGTCTTCCATCCGCCAGCCCGCCGAGGAGATCGGCCGCACCGCCGTGCAGCTTCTGCAGGAACAACTCGGTGACACCCCGTCCCCGCCCCGGCAGGTGAGGTTCACGCCCGAACTGGTGGCGCGCCAGAGCACCGGACCTTCAGCGGCCTCGGCCTAACCCGGCCCGGCTGGCTTCCCCAGCCAGCTCTCCTCTGGCTTCCCCCTCCAACTCTCCTCCCTGGCTTCCCCCTCCAGCTCTCCCGCCTGACGCCCCGGCCAGCCGGAAGGCCTGTTCGGGCACCGGGCCGCTGGATACGCTGAAAGATCGGGGTGGCCCGCCGCAGGGAGTGAGGATCCATGTACGACTCAACCGGCATCAACGTTTCCGTTCCGCCGTCCGGTCCCGGCTGCGTGGAGTGCACAGCCGAAGGCAGCTGGTGGTTTCATTTGCGCCGCTGCGCCGAATGCGGCCACATCGGCTGCTGTGACTCGTCTCCGAACCGGCACGCCACGGCCCATGAAGCGTCAACCGGCCATCCCGTCATCCGCAGCTACGAACCGGGCGAGAACTGGTTCTGGGACTACCGGAGCGGATCGGTCTTCGCCGGCCCGGAACTGGCTCCGCCCCAATCACATCCCCTCGACCAGAGCGTCCCGGGGCCGGCCGGCCACGTTCCGCCGGACTGGGAAGCCAGGCTGGCAGGCTGACCGGCAGGCATGCAGGCTGGCAGGCTGGCAGGCTGACCGGAACGCGGCGCGCCGACACCCGTGCAGACTCCGCACCGGCACGGACACCGGGGCAGGCACCTGCACAGACACCTGCATCGGCACCGGAAAAGACGCTGACAGCCCCCGCCGGCCGGCGGGGGCTGCCCCGTGGATACCCGAACCGGACGACGCTACCGCGACCGATGTTTACAGCGTAAGCTGGAGTCATGACTCGTACATATGTTGTTACCGGATCAGGATCGGGAATCGGCGCCGCTACTGCCGAACTGCTGCGCGAACGCGGCTATAACGTGGTGGGCGTGGACCTGCGCGGCGCCGAGGTCGAAGCCGACCTCAGCACGCCGGAGGGCCGGCGCGCAGCCGCAGACAAGGCCCGCGAACTGGCCAACGGCCGGATCGATGCAGTCATCGCCTGCGCCGGCATTTCAGCACCGGCTCCGATCACCGTCGCCGTGAATTACTTCGGGGTAACGGAATTCCTGGAACTTCTGGCGCCGGACCTGGCCAAGAGCGACGCTCCCCGCGCCGCCGTCGTCAGCTCCATGGCGTCCCTCCAGCCGAACTCACCTGAACTGGTGGAAGCAATGCTCGCCGGCGACGAAGCCCGTGCACTGGAAATCGGCGCTGCGCTTGCCGAGCAGGGACCGCGCGTCGGATACCTCAACTACCCCTCCTCCAAGCGCGCCCTCAGCCGCTGGGTTCGCCGCGCCAGCATCAGCGACCAGTGGGCAGGGGCCGGCATTCCGCTGAACGCCGTCGCTCCGGGCACCGTCCTCTCCGCCATGACCAAGGACCTGCTGTCCACGCCGGAAGGCCGCCAGATGGTGGACTCCTCGGTGCCGATGCCGCTGAACGGACACTCCGAGCCCGTGGTCATTGCCCGACTGCTGGCCTGGCTGACGAGCGAGGAAAACACCCACACCACCGGCCAGACCATCTACACCGACGGCGGGGCCGACGCCACGCTGCGCGGTGATGACATCTGGGGCGGAGCCGGCCAGAGCCTTCCGGCCTAGCGAAACAGGAAGTCTGAACCAAGAACTGCAGAGCAGTTTGAACTAAGAACTGCGAAGCAACTATGAAGCACGGCGGCGGCCCCGGGACCCAGGTTCCGGGGCCGCCTTTCGTGCCGCCGTCCGCCCGGCCGCCGTCCGCCGGAGGATTCCCAGCCGCAGCGAGACATAGGCCAGGCCGCCCAGCGGTATCGGCAGCCAAAACTGCGCAATCCGCCAGGACAGGACGCCCAGAACCGCCACATGGCCGGGTGCACCGAATGCCGTGAGCATGGGCACCAGGATCCCTTCGACAAGACCAAGGCCGCCCGGCGTGAGCGGCGCCAGTGCCGCCAGGTTGGCCAGCGAGTAGGCCAGGAGCAGTTCTCCCGGATTGAGGACATGTCCATACGCGGCAACAAACAGCCAGAGACAGGCGGCGCTCAGCAGGTACCGCATGGCCGCAAGGAGCACTGCTGCACCCAGCCGGCGCGGTTCGGTGCGGAACAGGTGCACCTCCGCGGCGATCGTCCGCACAAACTGCTCCGCGGAATCCTGCTTAACCACCCGCACGGCGCGCGCTGCTGCCCGCGCCGCACGGACGGCCGCATCCAGATGCCGGTCCAGGACGATCAGCGCGATCAGCGAAAGCCCCAGCAGCACCAGCACAACAGCCCCAGCAACGCTGAGGTACCTGCCGCCGGCGCCGCCGCCGTGCCCGGCCAGCAGCCCGGCGGCAAAAAGTGCTGCCAGCACCAGGTTTGAGCCCACCACTTGGATGGTGGCGGCGCTCAGGGCGTTTTGCGACTGCACTCCGCACCGTGTCAGCAGCCGGAACCTGACCGCAGCCGCAGTCGCACCGCCGCCCGGCACCGTGTTGTTGACGGCCAGGTCGCACAGGTCGATGCGCAGCAGGGTAAAAAAGCCGGGACGACGATCGCCCAGGAGTACGGCGCGCGTCAGCAGGCTGTAGCTGGCCTGTGACGCAGCCTGAAGGGCCAGGGCAAACAACACGAGCACCGGCGGCAGCCGCAGCAGCGCGGTAAACACGTTGCCCGAGCCCACCAGCTGGGGCAGGACTATGTATTCGATAACCAGCACGACGGCGAGCAGGGCCGCCACCCACCGGAGCAGTCGGGAGCCGCGAATCCGGCCCCAGGCCGAACGCAGGTGCAAGGTCATGCTCCAAGGACAGCAGAACCGCCGGAGTTGGGCCAGAGGAACGCCGGCGGATCACCCGGCCGGCGCGAAGGCGGTTTCGACTTGCACCGAAGGGAGTCTTCCTGACACGATGTTGGCATGATGCTGACAAGGTGTTGGCATATGTATCCCACAACTCCTGGAGATTCCCCATGTTTCTAGCGCTGCGCGAACTGCGCTTCGCCCGGGCGCGGTTTGGCTTGATGGGCGGCGTCATCGCCCTGATCGCCATACTGATGGTCCTGCTGTCAGGCCTGTCGTCCGGACTGGTCAATGACGGCGTTTCCGGCTTGAAGGCCATGCCTGCCACGGCTTTCGCCTTCAACGAGGGCACCAAGACCGACAACGCGTTTTCCCGAAGCGTTGTCGATGAATCCCAGGCCGAAGCGTGGCGCGGCCAGCCCGGCGTCGAGGATGTCGCCCTCATGGGTGCCACCATGATGAACGGTGCCACCGATGACGGCACCCAGGTGGACCTCTCACTCTTCGGCGTCGAATCCGATTCCTTCCTGGCCCCGGAGATCGGTGAAGGCCGCGCTTCCTCGGCCCCCCATGAAATTGTTGTCTCCAGCACCGGAGCCGACGAAGGCCTGGAACTGGGCTCGGTCGTTACCCTGGACCGGATCGGCACGGAGCTGACCGTCGTCGGCTATACCCCCGGCCAGGCAACCTTCGGGCACGTCACCATTGCCTACCTTCCGCTTCCGACCTGGCAGTACATCGCAGCCGGCGATGCGGCACCGGGAATGCCCACTGCCGCCGACGTCGCCGCCGAGCACCGT
Organism: Arthrobacter sp. Z1-15; assembly: GCF_054792395.1. Taxonomy (NCBI): domain Bacteria; kingdom Bacillati; phylum Actinomycetota; class Actinomycetes; order Micrococcales; family Micrococcaceae; genus Arthrobacter; species Arthrobacter sp. Z1-15. The sequence goes on from NZ_CP096454.1 coordinate 2,296,360, forward strand.
GACACGGCCAGCACCGTGGCACTTCTGGCCGAGGACGGCGCAGACATCGACTTCGCCGCCGGCGACGAAGCCGCAGGCACCGTCACCTCCTCGCTCAAAGAATCCTTCAACGCCTCGCCCGGATACTCTGCCGAAACACTGACGCTGCAGATGATCCAGGTGTTCCTCTACGCCATCTGCGCGCTGGTTGTCGGCGCGTTCTTCACGGTGTGGACCGTCCAGCGAAAGCACGAACTGGCGGTTCTGCGCGCCATCGGCGCCTCCACGGCCTATCTGCTGCGCGACGGCCTGGCGCAGGCCGCAGTGATCCTCATCGGCTTCACTGCCCTGGGCGTACTGGCGGGCCTGGGAATGGGATCCGCCCTCTCCGGCACAGCGATGCCGTTCGCCCTGGAGGCAGCCCCGATCGGCCTTGCCACGGCCCTGACGATCCTCCTGGGCCTCATCGGCGCGGCGGCCGCCATCATACGGATCTCCCGGGTTGACCCCCTGGCTGCACTTGGAGGACAGCGATGAGCACCAGAACCGAAACCCCGACGGACACCGCCCTCGGACTCGTCATCGAAGGCGCCAGCCTGGCGCTGGGCGACGGAGACAGCACGGTACAGGCCCTGGACAATGTATCCCTCACCGTCCGCCACGGAGAACTTGTTGCCGTGGTCGGCCCCTCGGGCGCCGGCAAATCCAGCCTGCTGGCGGCAGCCGGCGCTCTCACCTCCCCGGACAGCGGAACCGTTGCGGTCAACGGCACGGACCTGGCGACCCTGAACAGCGCCGCACGCGCCCGCTTCCGCCTGCACAACATCGGATTCGTGTTTCAGTCAGGCAACCTGATTCCGGCGCTGACCGCCGCGGAGCAGCTGGAACTGGTGCACCGCCTGGCCCACGGCAAGGAGCGCTTCGATCCACGGGAGCTGCTCGCGGCGGTGGGCATGGACCATAAGCTGAAGAGCCGGCCGGACCAGCTTTCCGGCGGAGAACGCCAGCGGGTGGGCATTGCCCGCGCCCTGGTCACGAGGCCGCGCCTGCTGCTCGTCGACGAGCCAACAGCCGCACTCGACCGGCGCGGGAAACAGCCGAGCGCGGCGTTGCTACAGTTATGGTGACGCACGATCACGACGTACTGCACCACTGCCACCGGGTAGTGGAGATGGTCGACGGACGGCTCATCAACCCGTAACCGCAGCGAACAGGAGGGCTTGTGCCCCGCATTACCGCCCCAACGGTCGCAGAACACCGCGCGGCCCAGCAACGGGCGCTTCTGGATGCGGCACGGACTCTGCTGGCCCAGACGGGCGAGGCCCCCAGCATGGCCGAAGTGGCCGCACTGGCCGGCCTCGCCCGCCCGAGCGCCTATCAGTATTACAAGTCGCGCCAGGACCTGCTCCACGCCCTGGTGCTGGACGTCTTTCCGCGGTGGGCGCAGCGGGTCGAGGAGGCCATGCGTGCCGAACCCGAACCAGCCGACCGGATTCTCGCCTACGTGCTGACCAACATTGCCCTGGTTGCAGAAGGCGAGCACGCCGTCGGCAATGCCCTGGCCGCCGTTGCCCCCAGCGAGGAACTCAACACGCAGAGCGCGATGATGCATTCGCAGCTGCTGTATCCGCTGGTGGGCACCCTCCAGGAAATGGGTTCCCCGGACCCGGCCGCCACTGCCGAGCTGATCAACGGGATTGTCCACACAGCTACCAAACTGCTGGAGGGCGACAGAACGCAGGCAGACGTCGAGGCACGCGTCACCGAACTCCTGGAACCCTACGTACGGGAGCACCGCCGCGGCACTCCCGGAGAGCAGCACTCATGACCGCCCTGCACAGCACCCCTCCCCGCACCGGACGCAGCCTCTGGCTGTTCCTGGCACTCGACGTCGTCCTCATCATCCTGTTTGCCGCCCTGGGGCGCGACACCCATGAGCACGGTCTGGACCCGGCGGGGATCCTCATCACCGCTTCACCGTTCCTTGCCGCCTGCCTGGGCGGCTGGGCACTTCTTGGCCGGTGGCTCTCCCCCGCCTCGCTGTGGCCCGCCGGTGTCCTTCTGTGGGTCTTCACCGCGGGAGCCGGGCTGGGAATCCGCGCCCTGGCCGGCGGCGGTGTGGCCCCCAGCTTTGCGCTGGTGACGTTCTGCGTCCTGGCCGCCTTCCTGCTGCTCCCCCGGACCGCGGCAGCACTGGTTGGCCGGGCCCGCCGGTCCGCCGCGGTCCGCCGGGCCGTCCGATAGGCTCGACACCAGGGCGTAATGTCTCCGCCCCATGGCAGCACCACGAAAGGGCCCATCATGATCACCGCTTTTGTACTCATCCAGACCGACTCGGCACGCATCCCCGAATGCGCCGAGGAGATCTCTGAGATAGAAGGCATCAGCGAGGTCTACTCCGTGACCGGTGAGTGGGATCTCATTGCCATTGCGCGGGTGCGCCGCCACGAAGACCTGGCAGATGCCATCGCCAACCGCCTCTCCAAGGTGGAGGGCGTCATCGGAACCACCACGCAGATCGCGTTCCGTGCCTACTCGCAGCATGACCTGGACGCCGCGTTCTCCCTGGGGTTTGACAGCTGACAGCAGCCGAGCCACCCGCAACTCACCCGCAACTGCCGGACTGATCCTGCCGCCCTTATCACGGTTTTGCAACATTCGGGTTAAGAAGCTATAACTTTTCCGGTCGGGTTTTTACGGTTTTTGCGGCATTCCGGGCCCCGGGACTGTCGCTCAAACGTCCCCGGAAACAAAAAATGAGGCCGTCCCGGATCGGGAACGCGGCCTCATTTTTCTGCCCTTTTTACCCGGATTTACCCCGGACTCACCCCGGCACCGCCCCGGATTCACCCCGGTCTCACCCCGGCCTCACCCCGGCACCCTGATTTGCCTGCCTGCTTCTGCGGGCCTGGTTCTGCAGCCTGCGGGGCGGGCTTAAGCGCCCCGGTTCAGTGCGTGACCTCGATCCAGCGGTCCAGCGCTGCCTGGGCGCTGCCGCCGTCAATGGCAGCTTCCGCACGGACGATTCCTGCGGCAAGACGCTTGGTAAGGCTGCCTGCGGCATCGGTATCGAGCGCCACCAGGGCGGCAGCGGCGTTGAGGACCACCGCGTCGCGCACCGGACCGCGGTCACCGGCCAGCACGCTGCGAACCACCGCGGCGTTGGCAGCGGCGTCTCCGCCCCTCAGATCCTCCAGAGTGGCCCGGGGTATCCCGAGGTCCAACGGATCCACTGTTGACGTCTCCACGGCCCCGTCACGGACCTCCCAGACGGTGGACACGCCCGTCGTCGTCATCTCATCGAGCCCGTCCTCGCCCCGGAACACCAGGGCGCGCACGCCGCGCGCAGCCAGGACGCCGGCAATGAGCGGAGCCAGCCGGGCATCGGCGACGCCGATGGCGGAGGCGGCCGGACGGGCCGGGTTGGTCAGCGGGCCCATGAAGTTGAAGGCGGTGGGCACGCCCATCTCGCGCCGGGGGACGGCTGCGTGGCGCATGGACGGGTGGAACACCTGGGCAAAGCAGAACGTGATTCCTGCGGTAAGCGCAGCCTCGGCCACGCGGTCAACGGTCAGGTCCAGCCGTACTCCGAGAGCTTCGATGACATCAGCCGAACCGGAGGCCGACGACGACGCACGGTTGCCGTGCTTAACCACCTTCGCGCCGGCGCCGGCGCAGACAAGCGCAGCCATTGAGGAGATATTGACTGTGTTGTGGCGGTCGCCTCCGGTCCCCACGATGTCCAGCGTCTCCCCGGGGATCTCGATGGGCCTGGCATTTTCCAGCATGGCCTCCACCAGGCCGGTCAGCTCCTCCACGGTCTCCCCCTTGGCCCGCAGCGCCACCAGGAAGCCCGCCACCTGGGCATCGGAGGCCTCTCCGGCCATGATCGTGTTCATGGCCCAGCGGGTCTGGTCCGCGCGCAGGTCCTGACGCGAAATCAGGGCGTGGAGAAGCTGCGGCCAGGCGTGTTCGGAGCTCGGATTCGTAGTCACATCCCCTAGGTTATCTACGTTTCGTAGAAAATACTGATTTGTTTCTGGAGAGCCAGTTCCGCGCCGTTACTGGGATCTGCGGGGTTTCGGCACTATTTAGACTCGCCGCCCGTCTATATCTGTTGGAGAACTGGAGCGTTTTACGTCCATAATGTCTATGTGACAACAGCGACCCATGCCCCCAGTACCCCGGCTCACCCCACGCTGAACCGCCCCAACATGGTTTCCGTCGGAACCGTAGTGTGGCTGGCCAGCGAACTGATGTTTTTCGCCGCCCTTTTTGCCATGTATTTCACTCTTCGCTCCACCTCGAGCGACCTGTGGGCCATGGAGACGGAGAAGCTCAACGTTCCGTTTGCGTTCGCGAACACGGTGATCCTTGTTCTTAGTTCCGTTACCTGCCAGTTCGGCGTCTTCGCCGCAGAACGCCTCCAGCCGCGCCGCACGGGAGGACTGTTCCAAGTCTCCCGCTGGGGCATGGTCGAGTGGTTCCTCCTCACCTTCGTCATGGGCGCGGTGTTCGTATCCGTCCAGGCCTACGAATACGCGATGCTCGTTACTGAAGGAGTTTCGCTTTCCTCGAACTCCTACGGTTCGGCCTTCTACCTGACCACCGGCTTCCACGGCCTCCACGTCACCGGTGGGCTGATCGCGTTCCTGTTCATCATTGGACGGGCCTACGCAGCGAAGCGCTTCGGCCACTTTGAAGCTACCTCCGCGATCGTGACGTCGTACTACTGGCACTTCGTGGACGTAGTCTGGATTGCCCTGTTCGTCATCATCTACTTCCTCAAGTAACACCTGCTTGAGCCGGCAACCCTTAAGAAACCCAAAGTGGCACCAGCACACCAAAGACCACACAAGTTAGGAACCACCAAGTGAAGGCACTATCGCAAAGGCGACGTCATCCCCTAGCAGCAGTTGCGCTGCTGCTGCTGGGACTCCTCGTTACAGGTGGGCTCTACGCAGCAGTCAGCGGCGCCAACGAGGCCAAGGCTGCGAGCAGCACCGCCTACACGGCTGATGACGAAAACCAGGGCGAGAAGCTCTTCATCGCCAACTGCGCCACCTGCCACGGCATGGACGCTTCCGGATCCGCCAACGGCCCCTCCCTTGTAGGTGTGGGCGCAGCCTCCGTCGACTTCCAGGTCGGCACCGGCCGTATGCCGATGGCAATGCAGGGCCCGCAGGCGCAGCAGAAGCCCGTTCAGTTCACCGAGGAACAGACCAGCCAGCTTGCTGCCTACGTCGCCAGCCTCGGCGCCGGTCCCGCTGTTCCGGACGCCGAGACGGTCAATGCCGCCGCAGGCAACGCTGCCGAAGGCGGCGAGCTCTTCCGCGTCAACTGCGCCATGTGCCACAACGCCGCCGGCGCCGGCGGCGCCCTGACCGAGGGCAAGTTCGCTCCGTCCCTCGAAGGCGTCTCGGAGAAGCACATCTACGAAGCCATGGTCACCGGCCCGCAGAACATGCCGGTCTTCAACGACGCCAACATCTCCCCGGAAGACAAGCAGAGCATCATCGCCTTCCTCAAGAACATCGAAGCCAACGGCTCCCCGGGCGGTGCGGAACTCGGCTCGCTGGGCCCCGTGTCCGAAGGCCTGTTCATCTGGACGGCCGGCCTTGGCCTTGTCATCGCTTTCACCATTTGGTTGACCGCCCGGTCTTCCTAGACATCACCCGCGCTCACCTCTCGGGGTGACATCACAGTTACACATAGGTCTATAAATGCAGTTTCAAGAGAAGGATGAGGGGGATCATGGGCGACCATAGTCACGGCAGTCCGAACACCTCGGGCACCGTCGCTACGGCTGGCCAGGGCGACGAAGAGAAGTTCCGGAATCCCGGTCTTCCTCCGCACCGTCCTCGCCTGGCCGATACGAATCCCCACGCTGAGAAGCGGGCCGAACGGCAGGTGGCGGCACTGTTCGTCATCTCCATCATCGGTACGCTCGTGTTCTTTGTCGGCTACTTCGGCATCAAGCTCGAAGGCGGCCACACCATTGCCGACATCAGGGTGCAGAACCTGCTCCTGGGGCTCGGCACCGCATTTGCGATGCTCGGCATCGGCGTCGGCATTGTCCACTGGGCCAAGACGCTCATGCCGGACCACGAAGTCATTGAGGAACGGCATGAAATCCGTCCCGAAGAGGACCGTGCCGTCGCCGAGAAGATGCTCGGGGACATTGTCGAGGAAACCGGGATCAAGCGCCGGCCGCTGATCCGCAACACCCTCCTCGGCGCCATGGTCCTGGCACCGCTTCCCGCCATCGCCATCTTCCGCGACCTGGGTCCGCTGCCCGGCAACGTTCTGCGCCACACCATGTGGGACGAAGGCGTACACCTGACGCGCGATCCCAGCGGCACCCGGATCAAGGCCTCCGACGTCACCCTCGGTTCGGCGTTCCACGTCATCCCCGAGGGCCTGAACGAAGCCGAGAACATGCTGGAGGAGAAGGCCAAGGCCGTCGTCCTGCTCATGCGCCTGGACCCGGATTCCCTGAACGCCTCCCCCGGCCGCGAAGACTGGGGCGTGGACGGCATTGTCGCGTACTCCAAGATCTGCACACACGTCGGTTGCCCGGTTGCGCTGTACGAACAGCACACCCACCATCTGCTGTGCCCGTGCCACCAGTCCACCTTCGACCTGACGCAGGAATGCAAGGTCATCTTCGGACCGGCTGTCCGCCCGCTGCCGCAGCTGCCCATCGCAGTTGACAGCGACGGCTACCTCGTCGCCCAGAGCGATTTCCATGAACCCGTTGGACCGAGCTACTGGGAGCGTGGCTAACCATGAGTGTTCCCTCTGCTACCCCTTACGAGGCCAAAACCCGTTTGGGCCGCGTCACCAACTTCGTCGACTCCCGGGTCGGCGGCTCTGCCATGGTCAAGGAGTTCGGCCGCAAGGTCTTTCCCGACCACTGGTCATTCATGTTCGGCGAAGTGGCGCTGTACTGCTTCGTCATCCTGCTGCTGTCCGGAACGTTCCTGACGTTCTTCTTCGACCCGTCGATGGCGCACACCACGTACAACGGCAGCTATGTCCCGCTCAAGGGCGTGGGCATGTCCGTGGCGTACGAGTCCTCCCTGAACATCTCCTTCGATGTCCGCGGCGGCCTCTTCATGCGCCAGGTGCACCACTGGTCCGCGCTGCTGTTCGTTGCAGCCGTATCCGTGCACATGCTCCGCGTGTTCTTCACCGGCGCCTTCCGCAAGCCCCGCGAGCTGAACTGGGTGGTGGGCGGCGTCCTGCTGATCCTGTCCCTCGCAGCCGGCTTCACCGGCTACTCCCTCCCCGATGACCTGCTTTCCGGCAACGGCCTGCGGATTATCGACGGCGTGATCAAGTCTGTTCCGGTTGTCGGAACGTACATCAGCTTCTTCCTCTTCGGCGGAGAATTCCCCGGAATGGATATCGTCGGCCGCCTGTACATGCTGCACATCCTGCTGGTGCCGGCCCTGATCCTGCTGATGATTGCCATCCACCTCTTCATGGTGGTTGTTCACAAGCACACCCAGTTCCGCGGCCCCGGCCGTACGAACAACAACGTTGTGGGCTACCCGGTTGGTCCGGTCTACGCTGCCAAGGCCGGTGGATTCTTCTTCATCGTCTTCGGCATCATCGCTGTCATCGCCGGCCTGTTCACGATCAACCCGATCTGGAACTACGGACCGTACGACCCCTCCCCCGTTTCCGCCGGTACCCAGCCTGACTGGTACATCGGCTGGGTTGACGGTGCCCTGCGCCTGATGCCGGGCTGGATCGGGAACATCCCGATGGAATGGAACATTCCGTTCCCGTGGGGCACCAACACGCTCTCCCTGAACGTGCTGTTCCCCGCCCTGATTCCCGCCGGCATTGTCTTCACCCTGCTGTTCGCCTGGCCGTGGATCGAAGCCTGGCTGACCAAGGACAAGGCAGTCCACAACCTCCTGGACCGCCCGCGCAACGCCCCGTTCCGCACCGGCGTCGGCGTAGCCGGCATCATCTTCTACTGCGTCATGTGGGCTGCAGCCAGCTCCGACCTCATCGCCACGCACTTCATGGTGTCGCTGAACGACGTGACCTACTGGCTGCGCTTCCTGGTCATCTTCGGCCCGCTGATCGGCTTCGCCGTCGCCCGCCGCATTGCCCTGGCCCTGCAGCGCAAGGACCGCGAGATTGTGCTCCACGGCGTGGAAAGCGGACGCATCGTCCGTCTTCCGCACGGTGAATACATCGAGGTCCACGAGCCCGTTGACGAGTACAAGCGCTACAAGCTCGTCGACTTCGAGTCCCCCGAGGTGTCCCCGGCCCAGCCGGACGCCCGCGGCAAGATCTCCGGCAAGGAGAAACTGCGCGGACGCCTGTCGCGGTTCTTCTTCGAGGACCGGGTCGCCCCGGTGACTCCGAGAGAGCTTGAAGCAGCGCACCACCACGAGTCCCCCGCTGAAATTGAAGCGGAAGCGGAAGACCAGGCTTCGATCACGAACCGGTAGTCCTCCGCGGACAGCATGACGGATATACCAAAGGGAGCCGGTCAGCATTTGCTGACCGGCTCCCTTTGCGTTGAGGTTATGTGCTGAGGCCGCGGGCCTGGTCCGGGTCTTGGCCCAAGCCTCGGCTTGGGCCTTGGTTCAGGCCCCGATTCAGGCCCCTCGTCAGGCCACCCGCCTGCTAGTCCAGGACAAAAGGCTTCTTCGCCGGAAGCGGGTGCCGCCGCTTCCACTTGCCCGGCTCCGTGAAGGGCGAAGATCCGATGCTCAGCTTCGTGAAGTCCAGATTCGCGTCGCGCAGCACCACCAGCATGCCCTTGACTGCCTTGGGGACGTCCGGGACCAGGCAGAAGATGTTCAGCTTGCCGGGGACGAATTCACTCTCCTCGACCGATCCCAGCCCCCGCCACGAGAAGTAGGACGCCAGTGCGGTGCTGGCCTTGTACTCGAGGTAGCGGTCCCGTTCCGTGCCTTCGGCGGACTTCAGGGCGTACTGGGCCACGACCCAGTGCTGTTCCTCCGGAGCCAGCTCCGTGTAGCCCAGCTCGGCGGACTTGGCGGCAAAGGCAGCGAACTTCTTTTCAGCTGCGGCTTCATCGATATCGGCAACAACACTGCTGGTTCCCATGTACCCGACGGGTCCCTGGTTGATCATGAACTCTTTGGACTCGGCGTCGTACATCGCTTCGCGGAAGTGCAGGACCCCCTTGCCGTCCCGGTGATACATCACGGTGATGTTGTTCATAGTGCAGAAGCCTTCCTGGCTGGGTAACGCGGTTTGTGGGGTTCAACCTGGTCGAAAAGGAATAAGGACATGCGGGCTTCGCCGGCAGCAGCGGCACTGCCGCTCCGCAGGCGCCTGTACGGCGTCAGGAGCCCGTATGCCTGCCCGGGTGGTAGGAACGCGGCGTGCGCATGCCGGGCCGCTGCAGGGGCACCCAGAGCTTGTACCGGTCCGCACGGTAGTAAGACACGGAATAGTCCACCATCGAACGGGCCACGTACGCATGCCGCTGGATCTTCAGCAGCGGAGCACCGAGCTCGACATTGAGCAGGCGGGCGGTCGACGCCGACGCGGCGGTTGCCTCGATGGTGTCCTCCCCCCACTCGATCAGCATGCCGTAGCGCTCACTAAGCACGCGGTAGAGGGAGGTGGGCGGCTCTTCATCGAGCATTCCGGGAACATGCGAGGCCGGAATGAAGTTCTCGTCAACGCTCATCGGCTCGCCGTCGGCCAGGAGCTGGCGGCGGAACCGGATGACCGGCTGGCCGGGGTCGATCTGCAGCTCCCGTGCCACGAGATGGGACGCGCCAATCTGTTCAAAGCTGAGGACGCGGGCATCCGGCACCATGCCGCGCCGGTGCATTTCCTCGCTGTAGGACGTCAATTTCACCTGCAGGTCCATCTTGGGACGTGCAACGAAGGTTCCCAGTCCCACCACGCGTTCGAGCACTTCGTCGGCGACCAGTGCATCGATGGCCTGCCGCACCGTCATCCGTGCCACGCCGAAGTGATCGGCCAGCACCCGCTCCGAGGGGATGGCAGTGCCGGCCGCAGCGTGCTGATCCACGAACCGCCGAAGGATGTCCTGCAGCTGCTGGTGTTTGGACACCTCCGACAGAGGGTCGAGCAGCTCAGGGAAGTTCTTGAAGGCCTGGTGCACTAGATACGCCGATTTCCGGAGTCCGCTGCCCTGCTCATACGGTTCCTTTCCTCGGCGATGGTGCTCCCTCAAGGATACCGGCCGCGGACCCGGGCCAGTAACGGCGCTGCGTGTGCCCAGTGCAGGTTGAATCAGTGCAGGTTGAATCAGTGCAGGTTAAACCAGTACAGGTTAAACCAGTACAGGTTAAACCAGGGCCTGTTAAACAAACAGAGGACCCGCTCTCTCGAGCGGATCCTCTGTTGAATCCAGGCCATGCCCGGAAGGAAAGTGCCGGACCCTAGTGTGCGTGGGCTCCGCGGCTGTATTCGAATACCCAGCCGACCAGGGCGATCAGTGACAGGCCTGCACTGATGTACAGGACCCACCAGCCAACGGCCATGCCCAGGAATCCGCCGGCGGCGGAGAGGCCGAGCAGCAGGGGCCACCAGCTCCAGGGGCTGAAGAAGCCCTGCTCACCGGAACCCTCGTGGATTTCGGCGTCGAGCCGGTCTTCCGGACGGGGGCCGATGCGCTTGCCCGTGAAGCCGATGTAAAAGGCGATCATGGCCGACATGCCGGCTGTCAGGAACAGTGCCAGATAGCCCACCGGTTCCATCCACTCGACGAGGTAGCCGTAGACGACGCCGACAACCAGGAAGAACGGCGCCATGTAAGCGAAGAGCTTAGTCTCTACCTTCAATTGACTGTCTCCTTACGGTCACCGGGTCCGAAGACCTTGCCGGCGGCCGACGTGTCGGTCACCGTCTGCTGCAGTTCAGGGTGGTGCAGGTCCAGTGCCGGGCGCTCCGAACGGATGCGCGGCAGGGACGTGAAGTTGTGGCGCGGAGGCGGGCACGAGGTGGCCCACTCCAGCGATCCGCCGAAGCCCCACGGATCGTCAACTTCAACCTTCTTGCCGTGGCGCCAGGTGATGTATACGTTCCAGAAGAACGGAATCATGGAGGCGCCCAGAAGGAAGGAACCCACGGTGGAGAACTGGTTCATCAGTGTGAAGTTGTCCTCCGGCAGGTAGTCGGCGTAGCGGCGCGGCATGCCGAGCACGCCCAGCCAGTGCTGGATCAGGAACGTTGCGTGGAAGCCGACAAACAGCATCCAGAAGTGGATCTTGCCCAGGCGCTCGTTGAGCATCTTGCCGGTCCACTTCGGCCACCAGAAGTAGAAGCCTGCGAACATCGCGAAGACAACGGTTCCGAAGACCACGTAGTGGAAGTGGGCAACCACGAAGTACGTGTCGGAGACGTGGAAGTCGAGCGGCGGCGAGGCCAGGATGATGCCGGTGAGTCCGCCGAACAGGAAGGTGATCAGGAAGCCGATGCTCCAGAGCATGGGCGTCTCGAACGTAATCGAGCCCCGCCACATCGTGCCTATCCAGTTGAAGAACTTCACGCCGGTTGGCACCGCGATCAGCATCGTCATGAAGGAGAAGAACGGCAGCATGACTGCGCCGGTGACGTACATGTGGTGTGCCCACACGGTGACGGAAAGCGCTGCAATGGCGATCGTGGCGTACACCAGACCCTTGTAACCGAAGATCGGCTTGCGGCTGAAGACCGGGAAGATCTCGGAGACAATGCCGAAGAACGGCAGGGCGATGATGTAAACCTCGGGGTGTCCGAAGAACCAGAACAGGTGCTGCCAGAGGATTGCTCCCCCGCGTTCCGGGTCGAAGATGTGGGCTCCGAAGCGCCGGTCCGCACCCAGTGCGAACAGGGCGGCTGCCAGCGGCGGGAACGCCATCAGGATGAGGATACCGGTCACCAGGGTGTTCCAGGTGAAGATCGGCATGCGCCACATGGTCATGCCCGGGGCACGCATGCAGATGATCGTGGTGATGAAGTTGACCGCACCCAGGATGGTTCCGAAGCCCGAGAGGGCAAGGCCGAACACCCACAAGTCTCCGCCCACGCCCGGAGAGAACGTGGTGTTGGACAGCGGGGCATAGGCGAACCAGCCGAAGGAGGCGGCACCCTGCGGGGTGATGAAGCCGGCAACGGCGATGGTGCTGCCGAAGAGGAAGAACCAGAAGGCCAGGGCGTTCAGGCGGGGGAAGGCAACGTCGGGGGCGCCGATCTGAAGCGGCATCATGACGTTGGCAAAGCCGGAGAACAGCGGCGTTGCGAACATCAGCAGCATCACCGTGCCGTGCATGGTGAAGAGCTGGTTGTACTGCTCCTTGGTCTGCAGGATCTGCATACCGGGTTCAAACAGTTCCGCGCGGATGACCAGGGCCATCACGCCTGCGAGACAGAAGAAAATGAATGACGCGATCAGGTACATGAACCCGATCGTCTTGTGGTCAGTGGAGGTGATCCAACTGACGATGATGCGTCCCTTGGAGACGGGGACGACGCGCGGTGCAACTTGAGTATCTTCCGAAGTGTATTCGAGAGTAGTCACAGCTTTCCTCCTACCTCCTTACTTCGCTTGATTCTGAGTTGTACACGCGGTCGTACTCGGAGCCGACCTGGCCGTCGGGCAGGGTTGCCAGGTACTCGTCGTACTCGGCCTCCGAAACTACCTTGACGTTGAAGAGCATTTCCGAGTGGTACTCGCCGCAGAGCTCGGCGCACTTACCTTCGTAGGTGCCCTCGATGCCGGGAGTGATGTTGATGTAGTTGGTGCGGCCCGGGTAAAGGTCCATCTTCTGCAGGAAGGCGGGAACCCAGAAGGAGTGCTGCACGTCGCGGGAGTTCAGCTGGAGCTCAACCGTCTGGTTGACCGGCAGGTAGAGTGTCGGCATTTCCGACTCTGCCTTCTCCGTGCCGTCCAGGTTCACCTGGACATTGAGGTCGTACTTGTCCTCATTGACATAGTTGAAGTCCCAGGACCACTGCTTACCGCGGACGTCGACGACGACGTCGGGGTCATCTACGCGCTCACTGATGGCGCGGATGTCCTGGTCGGTGAAGTAGAACAACACCAGGACCATGAACAACGGGATCGCCGTGTAGAAGATCTCCAAGGGAAGGTTGTAGCTCATCTGCCGCGGGTAGCCGGTTTCGTTCTTCCGGCGGCGGTAGGCGACGATGCACCAAATGATCAGTGCCCAGGTGAGCACACCAACTGCCAGTGCCGCGATCCATGAATTGACCCAAAGGTCCATGATTCGGCCGGTGTGGTTGGTCATGTCGCGTTCCGTGGGCAACCAGCCTCTTTGGACTTCTGACGAACAACCCGATAAAAACAACGCGCCGGCCGACGTTACGGCTGAGATCTTTAAGATCCTGGCGCGTCGGCTGCTGGTTCGGTCCTGCGAACTCACAGACGGCCCTTCCTCTTGTTACGTGCAAGTGCGGCACAGCAGGCAGACAAAATCCCCCGACTGCGCACGATCAGTTTTACTACTACGTGTAGAGCTTACCCGCACGCGTGGCCATCCAGTGACAGACCGCACCGCGTTGGACGCAAAATACCGTGTATTACGGCACCTGCGGCCGCGGGCTCCCCGTTAGTGAAACGGGGTACCCGTGGCGAAGCTTAGTGGAACGAGTCGCCGCAGGCGCACGATCCGCCGGCGTTGGGGTTGTCGATGGTGAACCCCTGCTTGGAGATGGTGTCCTCGAAGTCGATGGACGCACCGGACAGGTACGGCACGCTCATCTTGTCCACGATGACCTCAACGCCGTCGAAGTCCCGGACGGCGTCGCCGTCGAGGACCCGCTCGTCGAAGTACAGCTGATAGATCAGGCCCGAGCAGCCGCCGGGCTGGACAGCCACGCGAAGCCGCAGGTCGGTCCGGCCTTCCTGCTCCAACAGGCTGCGCACCTTGCCGGCGGCAACATCGGAGAGGGCAACTTCATGGGTCGGCAGCTCCGTTTCCGGGGCAGCGGCGGCTGCCGCATCCACGCTGGTGCCGGTTTCGCTGGTGGAAGTACTCATTGCTTCTCTCTTTCTTCACGTGGTCCGTGCACGGAAGGGCAGTTGCGCTCCCCGGGCTCCGGGCCAGTTCATTCTCCATGGTACGTCGGTGCATGCACACAGAGGCAACGCGGCCGGGCCGGAAAAGATTTCCGCACCCGGCCGCGCCGTGCTGCCTACGCCCCTTTCGGGCCGTGCTGCCTACAAGCCTTCGCGGGCCAGCTTGGCCAGCAGCAGCGCTTCGGCCAGCACCGCGTTGCGGAAGTCACCGAGATCCAGGGACTCGTTGGCGCTGTGGGCCCGTGAATCCGGGTCCTCGACGCCGGTGATCAGGATCTGCGCAGCGGGGAACAGTTCGGTGAGGTCGGCAATGAACGGAATGGATCCGCCCATTCCGGACTCCACCGGCTCCACCCCGTCCCAGGCTTCCCGCAGCGCCCACAGGGCGGTCCGCGCGGCAGCAGCCGAGGTGTCCGTGGCGAACGCCTGCCCCTGTTCCCCCGGCGTGAACGTCACCTTCGCACCGAACGGTGCATGGGACTGCACATGACGCTCAACGGCGGCCATGGCCTCGGCCGGGCTCTGCCCCGGGGCAAGCCGCAGACTGAACTTGGCGCGCGCCTTGGGCTGGATGGTGTTCGAGGACAGTGCCACCGTCGGAACGTCGATGCCGATGATGGACAGGGCCGGCTTGGTCCACAACCGCGAGGCAATCGATCCGGTGCCCGCCAGCTGCACGCCGTCGAGCACCGAGGAATCCTCGCGGAAGTCCGCCTCGACGTATTCCACGGCTGCCGTGTCCGAGGAGGCGAGGCCCTCAATGGCGACGTCTCCGGCGTCGTCGTGGAAGGTGGCGATCAGGCGAGCCAGCAGCGTGGGCGCATCCAGCACCGGGCCGCCGAACATTCCCGAATGGACGGCGTGGTCCAGGACCTGCACCTCGACCGTGCCGTCCACCAGTCCGCGCAGGCTGGTGGTCAGCGCCGGAACGCCCACCTTCCAGTTTCCCGAATCCGCCACGACGATGACGTCGGCTTCGAGCAGGCTGCGGTAGGTTTCCAGGAACGTGCGGAAGGTGGGCGAGCCGGCCTCTTCCTCGCCCTCGATGAACAGGGTGATGCCGACGCCGGAGTCCTCCCCCAGCACCTCGTCAAGCGCGCGGAGGGCTCCGATGTGCGCCATGATCCCGGCTTTGTCATCCGCGGCACCGCGTCCGTAAAGGCGGCCGTTGCGCTCAGTGGCGGTGAAGGGCTCGGACTCCCACAGCGCCAGGTCTCCCGGCGGCTGGACATCGTGGTGCGCGTAGAGCAGCACGGTGGGCTTGCCGTCCCGTGCGGGACGGCGGGCGACGACGGCGGGCCCGCCCGGTTTGCCGTTGTTGTCAACGCGCAGGATCTGCACGTCGGACAGCCCGGCACCGCGGATCAGCGACGCCACCGCCTCGGCGCTCTCGTTGAGGCGCTCCGGGTCAAACGAATCCCAGGCAATGCCGGGAATGGACACGAGCGACTTCAGCTGCTCAACAGTGCGGGGAAAATCAGCGGCCACGGCGGAGCGGAGTGCGTCGATGTCCACTGATGAAGAAGAAGATTCTGGATTCACAGTCATAACAAAACAGTACATGCGGGCCCCCGGTCCGCCGGTGCCGCCGTCAAGGTATCCTAGAGGGGTGTTCGGACGAAAGAATGAAGCGCCCACCGCGCAGGAAACTGTGGACCAGGCTGCTGCGGCAGCCCAGACCAGCTCAGCCCGCACGGCCGCGGGGAAGGGAGCACCCACGCCCAGGCGCCGGGACCAGGTGGCTGCGCGCCAGCGCCCGCTGGTTCCCACCGACCGCAAAGCGGCGAAAAACGCGAACCGCGAGGCCCTGCGTGAAGAGCGCCTGAAGACCCGCGCGGCACTGGATACCGGAGACGAGCGCTACCTTCCCCTGCGCGACAAGGGACCGCAGCGCCGGTTCATCCGCGACGTGGTGGACTCCCGCTGGAACCTGGGCGAGTTTGTCATGATCGCAGCCCTCGTCTTCGTGGTGGTCAGCTTCATCCAGAACCTCACCGTGCAGAGCATTGTCATGCTGGCTTTCTGGGTCCTGATCCTGGCCGTCATCCTCGATTCCTTTATCCTGCGCGCCCTCCTCCGCCGCCGCCTGACCGAGAAGTTCGGCGGCCCCAACTCCGGCGACGTTTGGTACGGCGTATCCCGTGCGCTTCAGCTGCGCCGTTTCCGCCTGCCCAAGGCTTTGGTCAAGCGCGGCGAAAAGCCCGAATAACCGCATTCTTTACCAGATGATGAAGGGCCGCTCCGAAGAGCGGCCCTTCATTTTTGCGTCCGTGTCCTGAGGCCGGTTCAGCAGGCAGGGCTCATCCGGCAGGTGTGACTATCAGCAGGTGTCACTAGGAGCCAGTCGCTATTTCAGCAGCCGGGCCAGGCGGCGGTTGATGCGCGCGGCCCAGAACGGCCCCTGATACAGGAAGGCGGTGTACCCCTGCACCAGGGTTGCGCCGGCCTTGAGCCGCTCGTGCACGTCGCGGGCTGATTCGACGCCGCCAACAGAAATGATGGCCGGTCCCCCGTCGCCCAGGCCGGCACGCAGCCGCTTCAGCACTTCCAGGGAACGGCGGCGCAGGGGAGCTCCGCTCAGACCGCCCACTCCGCAGGCAATCACCTTTTCCGGGTCGGTCACCAGGCCTTCGCGGGTGATGGTCGTGTTGGTTGCAATCACGCCGTCGAGTCCGAGGTCCAGCGCCAGGCGGGCGACGTCGTCGACGTCGTCATCGCTGAGGTCGGGCGCAATCTTTACCAGCAGCGGCACATGCCGTCCGGCCGCTTCGTCGGCGGCGGCTGCGACGGCCGAGAGCAGCGGGCGCAGGGACTCAATGTTCTGGAGCCGGCGCAGCCCGGGCGTATTGGGCGAGGAAACGTTCACCACGAGGTAATCCGCCTGCGGCGCCAGTTCGCGGGTGCTGATGAGGTAATCGTTCACCGCGTCGGCCAGGTCCACGGACTTGGTTTTGCCGATGTTGATGCCGATCACCGGCCGGTGGCTCCCGTAGGCCGCGGCTAGGGCCTTGCGGGCGGCGGCCACACGGGGAGCCACGGCAGCAGCGCCGTCGTTGTTGAAGCCCATCCGGTTAATGACGGCGCGGTCCTCCACGAGACGGAAGAGCCGCGGCTTGGGGTTCCCCGGCTGCGCCCGCCCCGTCACGGTTCCCACTTCCACGTGGCCAAAGCCCATGTTGGTCAGGGCCACAATGCCGGATCCTTCCTTGTCGAATCCGGCGGCCAGGCCGAACGGAGACGGGAAGTCCAGGCCGAAGGCCCGGACCCGAAGGCCCGGTGAGGGACGCATCAGCCGGCGCATCAACGCACCGGCGGGGGTCGCTGCGGAAAGCTTGATCAGGTCAAAGCCAATTCGGTGTGCCTTTTCGGGGTCCATGCCGGCAAAGACGGCACGAAAGAAGGCGGGGTAGACGCGCATGGTTTTATGCTTGCACTGCCGCGGGCCTCCGCCAAATCCGATGGACGACTTCGCTGCTCCGCACGCTCGCTGCGCCGGTTCCCGCGCAGCCGGCCCGGGCCTGTCCGGTTCGGTGCTGTCCGGTTCGCTGCAGAAGGGCGGCTACTCTCGATGTATGGGTAGCTACACAGGCACGGGGACCGGCGGCATGCAGTGGAAACCGGACATCCTCGGCGACGGTTACCAGTGCCTGACCCTGGATCTGGGGGAAGATGACGAAGGGCCCGTGGTGGCCACGCTGGTGTCCTACACCCCCGAACCTCCGGTTCCGCCCACCTTCTCCGGCCGGGTGCGGCAGATGCTGCACGGTCTCCGGGCACCCGTGGCAGCGGAGCCGGTTCACGCCGTCCTCTATATCCACGGCTGGAGCGACTACTTCTTCCAGACGGAGCTGGCCCACTTCTGGAGCGGCCTCGGTGCCGCCTTTTATGCACTGGACCTGCGCAAGTACGGCCGGAGCCTGCTGCCGGGCCAGTCCGAAGGCTTCACTCTGGACCTGCAGGAGTACGACGCCGACATTGAGGCTGCGCTGGCAGCCCTGACGGCACACATCAGGGAACACCGCGGTCCGGACACCCCGGTGCGGATATCCCTGATGGCGCACTCCACCGGCGGCCTGGTGGCCTCACTGTGGGCGCACCGGAACCCCGGCCGCATCGAAGCCCTGATCCTGAACAGCCCGTGGCTGGAGCTGCGCGGCTCCTGGATGGTGCGCAACGCAACGGCCTCACTGCTGGAACCGCTCGCCCGGCTGCGGCCCAAGGCCCGGCTGAAGGTCCCCGAAATGGACTACTACTGGCGCAGCATCAGCCGTGAAGCGGACGGCGAATGGGATCCGGACCCGGAGCTGAAACCGCCGGGGAGCTGGCCGATCCGGGCCGGGTGGATCACCGCGGTGCTCAGCGGCCACGCCCAGGTGGCGCGCGGCCTGGATATTCGGGTGCCCATCCTGCTGATGGCCTCAACCAGCTCGGTCATGGCCGGGCTCTGGAACGAGAACATGAAAACCGCGGACAGCATTCTGGACGTGAACCTGATGGTGCAGCGCGGGCTGCTGCTGGGTCCGCAGGTCACCGTATACCGGTTCGAGAATGCTCTGCACGATGTCCTGCTGTCGGCGGGACCGGTGCGGCGCCGGGTCTATGGAAAGCTCGAGCAGTGGGCGCGGGCCTTCATGCTGAAAAGCTAGCTGCCCGGCCCTGCACCGAATGAACGCCGGTCAGTCACGCACGCCAACGGCGGCGTCGTGCAGGACGAAGGTTGCAAACCCCAGCTCGCGCCAGGCGCCGCTCAGCCAGGCGTCGCGATTCTCACGTGCAGCGGCGAATGCCTGATCACGATCCTCGGTCGTCGAGGCCTCCCGTACGGCCCAGTCGACGAGCGATCCGGTCCAGCTGAACTGGTAGTCGTCCCACTCGGCCAACGTGCTGACGTGCCCGTACGACGGCTCAAACCCGTACTCATGGAAGGCTCGCACGAGGCCGGCAAGGTTGGGATAGGCGTCGGCGGAAACCCCAAGCGCTGCCAGCGCAGAAGCCGACGGGGTGCTCTCCCAGATGCTGTCGCCGATCAGCGCCTGGCCACCGGGGCGCAGGTGCCGCCGGACAGCGCCCAGCATGTCCTCCAGCCGGCCGAAGGCGTGGCTCGCACCGACACACAGCACCACGTCGAAGACCCCGTCGTTCCAGGCGGCGGCATCCGTCTCGATCCAGCGCACCCGGTCGCTCAGCTTCCGCTCGTCGGCACGCCGGGCGGCAGAGGCCGGGACCATCTGGTCGATCCCTACGCCGGTGATTCCGGGGTGGGTGAGTAGCAGCTCCTGCAGCCACTCCCCCTCGCCGCACCCGAGGTCAACGGCGCGGGCGCCCTCGCCTGGGCTCAGCCAGCTGACCAGTTCGCGCAGCCGCCCGGGCGCCACCGGCGCCGCGATTGGATGGCGCAGGTGGGCAATGTCGAAGATCTCGGAGCGCTCCATCTCAGCGACGCTACAGGATTCAGCCGTGGCCGAGAGACACCCCGGAGTGAGGCGCGCGGTTCCCGCTCCCCCCTCCGCCCCCGGCGTCGAGCTGTTCGGCGCGGGTCTGGACAGACGCCGCGACCTCGGCCCAGCTAGGCCGGGGAGGCCTGGTCCACCGCTCCCCCGTACCGCCGGTCGCGCCGTGCGTAGATCTCCACGGCTTCCCAGAGCGTGCGACGGTCCACGTCGGGCCACAGGGTGTTCATGAAGACCATCTCCGCGTACGCGGACTGCCAGAGCATGAAGTTGGACAGCCGCTGTTCGCCGGAGGTCCGCAGGAAAAGATCCACGTCCGGCAGGTCCGGTTCGTCCAGGTATTTCTGGATGGTTTTTTCCGTTATGGATCCCGGGCGCAGCTTGCCGCGGGCGACGTCGGCGGCGATGGCGGACACTGCGTCCGTGATCTCGGCCCGGCCACCGTAATTCACGCACATGTTCAGGGTGCACACGGTGTTGTCCCGGGTGGCTTCTTCGGCGATCTCCAGTTCCTTGACCACCGACTGCCAGAGCCGCGGGCGGCGGCCGGACCAGCGAATGCGGACGCCCCACTCGCTGAGCTGGTCGCGCTGGCGGCGCAGCACGTCCCGGCTGAACCCCATCAGGAAGCGGACCTCTTCCGGGGAACGCTTCCAGTTCTCCGTGGAGAAGGCATAAACGGAGACGTGCCTGATCCCCATCTCGACCGCGCCGGCCATGACGTCCAGGAGCGCGGCTTCACCGGCACGGTGGCCTTCGGTGCGGGGCAGTCCGCGCTGGTTGGCCCAGCGTCCGTTGCCATCCATGACGATGGCAACGTGCTGCGGCACCAGGTCGGCGGGAACCGGCGGCGGCACTGCCCCGGAGGGGTGCGGCGCAGGACGGGCTGCCGGAGGGGAACCCACGGAAGGGGACTTTGAACGCAAGCTTAGACACGCTCCACATGTTGAAGTGATTTGACGACCCGTTCCAGGTGCCATTGAAGGTAGCTGGCCACCAGGCCGGCCGATTCCCGCCGCGGCTGCTGCCCGGCGTCGTCGGCGGTTTTCCAGTCGCCGGAGAGCAGGGCTGCCAGGAGGACCATGGTTTCGGGCGAGGGCGAGGCTGCACCCGGGGGACGGCATGCCGAACAAACCGCACCGCCCAGGGCCGGGGAAAACGCCGAATGCGGTCCCGGAGCCCCGCAGCGGGCGCACGCCGTGAAGCTCGGCGCCCAGCCTGCGGTGGCCAGGGCGCGCAGCAGGTACGAGTCCAGGATCAGCTCCGGAGCGTGGGCTCCGCGGTTCAGGGCCGCCAGTGCGCCGATCACCAGGTGGTAGTGGGCATTGGCCGATTCGCCGTCGACGTCGGTGAGCCGCTCCGCGGTCTCCGCAATGGCTGCGGCCGCGGTGTAGCGGGCATAATCCGACACGATTCCGTGCCCGTAGGCGCCCAGGGTCGTGGCCTGGGTAACGATGTCCAGGTTCCGCCCCGAGGAGAGCATCAGATCCGCCACCATGAACGGCTCCAGCCGGGCACCGAACTTGCTCGAAGTTCGGCGCACCCCCTTGGCCACGGCGCGCACCTGTCCATGGCTGCGTGTCAGCAGCACCAGAATGCGGTCCGCCTCACCCAGCTTGTGGGTGCGCAGGATGACGCCCTCGTCCCGATAGGTCCGGGAAGCAAATGATTTTCCTGCCACCGTCTTATTTTCCCACGTTCGGCCGGAAGTGCGGCGCACCCGGGCACCGAGGGTGTCCGGGTGCGCCCGCCGCGGCGGTATTCCGGATCAGGACCGGTCGCGGATTGCCCGGTTCACCGCGGAAATCACGGCCTTGAGCGCCGACATGGTGGTGTTGGAATCAATCCCTACGCCCCAGAGCACCCGCTCCCCCACGGCCAGTTCCACGTACGCGGCCGCAGCGGCGTTTCCGCTCGCGGAGAGGGCATGCTCGGTGTAGTCCAGCAGCCGGACGTCGATGCCGTCTTCGCCCAGGATTTCCAGCAGCGCGGCGATGGGGCCGGTGCCGGTCGCCGTGCGTTTCTGCTGGACGCCGCCGTTCATCAACGATGCGGTCAGCTTGAAGGTGCCGTCTTCGGCGGTGTCCGCGTTCACCGAGGTGAGTGCGTAGTGTCCCCACGGTTCGCCGCCGGACTCCGGCGTGTTCGGCAGGTACTCGTCCTGGAAGACCTTCCACAGCTCGGCACCGGTAACCTCGCCGCCGGCGGTGTCGGTCCTGCGCTGGACGACGCCGGAAAACTCGATCTGGGCACGCCGCGGCAGGTCCATGTTGTGCTCGTTCTTGAGCAGGTAGGCCACGCCGCCCTTGCCGGACTGGCTGTTGACCCTGATGACGGCTTCGTAGCTGCGGCCGATGTCCTTGGGGTCGATGGGCAGGTACGGAACTGCCCAGGGAATGTCGTCCACGGTGGTGCCGGCAGCAGCGGCGTCCTTCTCCATGGACTCGAAGCCCTTCTTGATGGCGTCCTGGTGCGATCCGGAGAACGCGGTGAACACCAGGTCTCCGCCGTAGGGGGAACGCTCGGGAACGGGCAGCTGGTTGCAGTATTCGACGGTGCGGCGGACGTGGTCAATGTCCGAGAAATCGATCTCCGGGTCCACGCCCTGGCTGAACATGTTCATGCCGAGGGTGACCAGGTCCACGTTCCCGGTCCGTTCCCCGTTGCCGAAGAGGCAGCCCTCAATGCGGTCGGCGCCGGCCAGGTAGCCCAGTTCGGCGGCGGCGACCCCGGTTCCCCGGTCATTGTGCGGGTGCAGGGAGAGGATGATGGAGTCCCGGTTGGCGAGGTTGCGGTGCATCCACTCGATGGAGTCGGCGTACACGTTGGGGGTGGCCATCTCCACCGTTGCCGGCAGGTTCAGGATCATCTGCCGGTCCGGGGAGGCGTCCAGCACCCCGGCGACGGCGTTGGAGATGCGCAGGGCGAAGTCCAGTTCCGTGCCGGTGTAGGACTCGGGCGAGTACTCGTAGGTTACCTCGACCCCGCGCAGCTGCTCCTCATACTTTCTGCACAGCCGGGCGCCCGAGAGCGCGATGTCCACGATGCCGTCCTGGTCGGTGTTGAAGACGACCTTGCGCTGCAGCACCGAGGTGGAGTTGTACAGGTGCACGATGGCCCGGTCCGCTCCTTCGAGCGAGTCATAGGTGCGCTCGATCAGATGCTCGCGGGACTGGGTGAGCACCTGGATGGTGACGTCGTCCGGGATCCGGTCGCCTTCGATCAGCTGGCGGACGAAGTCGAAATCGAGCTGGGAGGCGGAGGGGAACCCGACCTCGATTTCCTTGTAGCCCATCTTCACCAGCAGATCGAACATTTTGTGCTTGCGCTCAGGACTCATGGGGTCGATCAGGGCCTGGTTGCCGTCCCGCAGGTCCACCGCGCACCAGCGCGGCGCCTTGGTGATGAGCTTTTCCGGCCACGTCCGGTCCGGGAGTTCAAAACTGATCTGGTCCTGGAAGGGAACGTACTTGGAGATGGGCATTCCCGAGGGCTGCTGTGCATTTCGCATGTCTGGTGGGGCCTTTTCTAGGAGTTCAGAAGAGCGGCCGGGCAACACAAACTCCGCAGCGAGGGGCGGCCTATTTGGTGGTTATGGCCCCGCCGCGGCAGCTAAGGAGAAGAAGCTCTGCGCGCACGTGACCACCCTAACAGCAGCCTGTGGGGCTGCCCAATTGTTAATTGCCAAACGCCGTCTGGCACGTAACCTGGGCCGCGGTCTGGCCGCTCAGTCCGCCCACGTCGCCGGCGTCGGGCATGGTGGTCCCGGTGGTGAAGTCCTCTCCCACCTGCACGCTCACGCCGTTGACCAGGTTGCTGGCCATGACCTGCACGGCCGGAACGCCGAGTGCTGCGGCCACCTGTTCGGCCATTTCAAGGTAACCGGGGCCATAGAAAATCTGGGTCGCCGGGCTGGAGGCGTCGATCCGGCCGGCGGCATCCGCCAGCGCGTAGCCCTGCGAGAGCAGGTGGGCGGCCAGGACCTGGTCGCGCGATTCCGTGCCCGCGCCCGCGGTGCTGCCGGTGGCATCGAGGATCCGGACCGGAATGGTCGCGGGATCAAACAGCGGTGCTTCCTCCGCCGGGACGGACGGGGTGCCGTCAGCGGGGGTCGTAGCGTCCGGCTCCGGTTCGGGAGCGGGCTCGGTAATGTCCCGGTCCTCCACCAGAGCGGTAAAGAGCGGCTCGGAGACTGCTTCGTCCAGGACCAGCCGGTTGTTGTCGTATTCGTACGGCACCACCGGGGCGGTAACAAAGGCCACCCGGCTGAGGTCAACATCCTTCAGCCGGCCGGCGAGGGCAATCAGCGACGTCGGGTTGGTCAGTTCCTTATCGACGGTCAGGTTCCGGGTGACCGTCTCGGCGATGGAATAGAGCTTGGGCAGGTTATTGAGCGTGCCCTCGTCCTGGACCTTCCGGACCATGGAGGCCAGGAAACTCTGCTGCGCCCGGATCCGGCCCTCATCGCCGCCGTTGCCGAAACCGTGGCGGGTCCGCAGGAAGGCCAGGGCCTGGTCGCCCTGCACACTGCTGACGCCGGCGGGAAGGCTCAGTCCGGAGAGTTCGTCCTCCACCGGCTGGTTAACACAGACCTCAACGCCGCCCAGGGTGTTGGAGAGTTCCTTCACCGCGTCAAAGTCGGCCATCATGAAGTGGTCGATGCTCAGGCCCGTGAGCTCGTTGATGGCGGCCACGGTACAGCCCGGCCCGCCGTTGCCCAGGGCGCCGTTGATCTGAGCGAGGTCCATGGCCGGGTAGGTGGTTCCGGTTTCCGGATCGGTGCAGGCAGGCAGCGGGACCAGCAGGTCGCGGGGGAAACTGACCACCGTGACATGGGACCGGTCCGCTGACATGTTGGCCAGCATCATGACGTCGGAGTTGTTGCTTTCCTGGCCGTCGCGGTTATCCGTACCCAAGATCAGAATCTGCAGCGGATCCGTGTTGGAGTCCACCGGCGGCGCGGACTCCTGACCGGAGCCGAGGTTCAGCGGTTTGGTGTCCAGGTTGTTCTGCAGGCGGATAACCTGCACACCCACAAAGACCAGACCCGAAACCAGGGTCAGGGACAGAATCATGGCCGCGGCCCGCAGCACGGGGTGCGGAGCGCCGCGGCGCCCCAGATGCCGGCCGCCGGGGTTTTGCGATCCGGAGGCTCCGGACACTGAGTTTCCGGAGGGACCGGCACCCGTTACGGCACGGCGAGATGACATGAGCCGGTCCCCTTCAATGATTCGTGTTCTGATTCGTGGTCAACGACGGTGACTTGCACCTGAATGTTCAAAGTGTACGCGGCGACCCTGAAAAGAAAATTCAGGGTACCCGCATTCCGCCGGGGTTAGAAGCCCAGCTTCACCAGCTGCTTGGGATCCCGCTGCCAGTCCTTCGCGATCTTGACGTGCAGGTCAAGGTAGATGCGGGTGCCAAGGAGCGCTTCGATGGCCAGCCGTGCGTTGGTGCCGACTTCCCGCAGCCGGGCGCCGCCCTTGCCGATGATGATGGCCTTCTGGGAAGACCTTTCCACGTACAGGTTTACCCGGATGTCCAGCAGCTGGTTGTCATCGGAGCGTCCCTCGCGGGGAACAATCTCGTCCACCACAACGGCCAGGGAGTGGGGAAGCTCATCGCGGACGCCTTCCAGCGCGGCTTCACGGATCAGTTCGGCGACCATGACCGCTTCCGGCTCATCGGTCAGTTCGCCGTCCGGGTATAGCGGCGGCGAGGACGGCATGTAGCCGGAGAGGACCTCGGCGACGGTGTCCACCTGGAAACCGTCCGCTGCGGATACCGGCACGATGTCGGCCCATCCGGCCTCGCCCAGGACCTCATTGCCCAGGGCCGTCACAGCCATGAGCTGCTTGGCCAGGGCCGCCCGGTCCACGAGGTCGGTCTTGGTGACCAGCGCCACCACCGGCTTTTTCTTCAGCGCAGCAAGCTGCTTTGCGATGTACCGGTCGCCGGGGCCCACTGCTTCATTGGCCGGGAGGCAGAAACCGATGGCATCCACCTCGGAGAGGGTGTCGGCCACCAGGTCGTTCAGCCGCTTGCCCAGCAGCGTCCGGGGCCGGTGCAGTCCCGGAGTGTCCACGAGGATCAGCTGGGAGTCCTCGCGGTGCACAATCCCGCGGATGGTGTGGCGCGTGGTCTGGGGCTTGGAGGAGGTGATGGCCACCTTCTGGCCCACCAGGGCGTTGGTCAGCGTGGATTTTCCGGCGTTGGGCCGGCCCACGAGCGAGACAAAGCCGGCGCGGAATTGTGGATCAGTCATTGCGGGGTACCAATTCTGTTGAATGGACGCGGGAGGGTTCCCTGCCGTCGTCGTATTGTGCGTCTGTGTCAGCGTCGCGGTGCTGTTTCCAGGCGATGATGTGGGACACGCGGTTGCGGCGGCCTTCCAGGCGCTCGGCATGGAGCACGACGCCGTCGACCACCACCTCGCTGCCGACAATCGGCACGCGGCCCAGGGCCTTGGCCAGCAGGCCGCCCACGGTGTCCACCTCGTCGTCTTCGAGGTCGACGTCGAACAGTTCGCCGAGATCATCAATGCCGGCGCGGGAGCTGATGCGGTAGCGTCCCCCGCCGAGGTTCTCGATCTCCGGGCGCTCGGAGTCGTACTCGTCCACGATCTCGCCCACGATCTCTTCGATCAGGTCCTCCAGGGTGACCAGGCCGGCGGTTCCGCCGTATTCGTCGATCACCACCGCCACATGGGTGGATTCGCGCTGCAGCTCCTGCAGCAGTTCGCTGACTGCCTTGGATTCGGGAACGTACCGCACGCCGCGCGCAAACTCCTCCACACGGCGGACCGTGGCCTCTGAAGGATTGGAGTGCATCTGCGCGGCCACGTCCTTCAGGTAGAGGATGCCCAGAATCTGGTCGGCGCTGTCCTCGATCACGGGAACGCGGGAGTAGCCGGAGCGCAGGAACAGGGACATCGCCTGCCGCAGGTTGGACCCGGCGTCGATGCAGACCATGTCGGTGCGGGGCACCATCACGGAACGGACCTTCGTGTCTCCCAGTTCGAAGACGGAGTGGATGAGCTCGGCCTCCGTATTTTCGATCATGTCCGCTTCGGACGCACGGTCCAGCAGTTCACGGAATTCCTCCTCCGTGAAGAAGGCGGCATCGGGCCCCTGCGTGCCCGGCGCGACGGCGGTGCCCAGGCGGACGAGCCAGCCCGGCACCGGCCCCAGCACCACGCGCAGGAACCGTACCATTCCGGCGGTCAGGACGACGACGCCGGTGACGTGCTTGCGGCCGATCTGGCGGGGCGAAACGCCCACCAGTACGAAACCGATTCCGGCCATCACCACCGTGGCGAGCAGACCGGCCAGCCAGATGTTGTCCAGGAGCATCTGGAACAGCGTTGCCACGGAAACGGCCGTGGCCATTTCGAACCAGACACGCCAGAACCGCAGTGCGTGCATGTGCGCCACGGGGTGCTGCAGGATTCTGCGCAGCGGCTTGCCGGCCTTGCCGTGCAGCAGTGCCTCGGCCTCGTGCCGCGGCAGGTAGCCGTACGCGGATTCAGCGGCTGTGAGCAGCCCGGCCAGGACCATGAAGGCCACGGCCATGAAAATCAGCAGGGCAAAACTCAACTGCGCGTCTCCTTCGGGGCTTCCCGGCCCAGGTAGGAGGAGAGGAGCTCGCGCTGCAGTCCGAACATTTCCCGTTCTTCTTCGGGTTCGGCGTGGTCATAGCCGAGCAGGTGCAGCACGCCGTGCGTGGTCAGCAGCAGCAGCTCCTCCTGCATGCTGTGCCCTGCCGTCTCCGCCTGTTCGGCGGCGACCTGCGGACACAGCACGATATCGCCGAGGACTCCCGCCGGCGTCACGCGTCCGGGGACGCCGGGGCGCAGTTCATCCATCGGGAAGGAGAGGACGTCGGTGGCCCCGGGGATGTCCATCCATTCAATGTGCAGCTTCTCCATGGCTTCCTCGTCCACCAAAATAATGGAGAGTTCCGCTTCCGGGTGCACGTACAGATTTTCCAGCAGGTACCGTCCCAGCAGGGAGAGTTCCTCTTCATCCACCGCGACGGCCGACTCGTTGTTAACCTCGATGCTCATTTGGCGTTCCCCCGCCCCGAGGTGCGGCGGTTTCCGGCGGCAGCATCACTGCTGCGCCTGGACTCGTCCCATTCGCTGTAAGCGGTGACAATGCTGCTGACCAGCGAATGCCGGACCACGTCCGAGGCGTGAAGTTCAGAGAAGGACACGTCGTCGATGTCGCCGAGGATGTCGTGGACGATCCGCAGGCCGGAGGCCGTCCCGCCGGGGAGGTCCACCTGGGTGACGTCGCCCGTCACCACCATCTTGGAGCCGAACCCCAGCCGGGTCAGGAACATCTTCATCTGCTCGGGGGTGGTGTTCTGCGCTTCGTCCAGGATGATGAAGGCGTCGTTGAGGGTACGTCCGCGCATGTACGCCAGCGGAGCCACTTCGATGGTTCCGGCGGCCATCAGCCGCGGAATCGAGTCCGGGTCCATCATGTCGTGCAGCGCGTCGTAAAGCGGGCGCAGGTAAGGATCGATCTTGTCGCTGAGCGTTCCGGGCAGGAAGCCCAGGCGCTCTCCGGCCTCAACCGCGGGGCGGGTCAGGATGATCCTGCTGACTTCCTTCTGCTGCAGCGCCTGGACCGCCTTCGCCATGGCGAGGTAGGTCTTGCCGGTGCCGGCCGGCCCGATCCCGAACACGATGGTGTTCCGGTCGATCGCATCAACGTAGTTCTTCTGGTTCAGCGTCTTGGGCCGGATGGTGCGGCCGCGGGTGGACAGGATGTTCTGGGTCAGGACTTCCGCCGGACGCGACGCACTCTGGTCCCTGAGCATGGTGATGAGCTGTTCAAGGAGCTGCGGGGTGACCTTGGTCTGGCTGCGTGCCAGTGTCCGTACCTCGGTGACCAGCCGGTGGGTACGCTCCACCGCGGGTGCCGGACCGGAGATCGAAAGCTCATTGCCCCGCACGTGCAGGCTGACTTCCGGATAAGCGGCCTCGATGATTTTGAGTGCCTCGTCATTGGCACCCAGTGACTGGACCATGTGTTCAGTGGAATCAAAGACAATGGTCTGCTGATCCAGCCCGATGGTGCCAATTCCTGAGGATTCAGTCATATATTCGGCCTTCGCAGGCCTTTCATCGCCCCTTTTGGAGAGTGTGTTGTTTGCAGAATGTTGTGAACGAGCATGCGGCCTGCACGTGTTCCTGGCCAGCGTGCCCGCCGGTGTTAAGACAGACAGTCCAATATTACTTGATGCTGCCCCGCTGCGCCCGCCCTGATTTCCGCCTTCGGTGAACCGGGAGGCAGTGCGGCCGGGAACACGCTTCCCCTGCCCGGTATCAATCGGGTCTCAGTCCGGTCGCAGGAAGGTCAAGACCGCGGATCCGGCGTTTGGCATGTGCCAAGCTGGGAAGCGACCGTTTTGCGAAAGGAGGACTGAATGGGATTAAAACGCCGGTTGGCGCAGCCGGGCCGCCGTGGATACCTCGGACTGCTGGCCGTCTCTTCGCTCCTCCTCAGCGGCTGCGGAGTGGTCGCCGCTACCCCCACCACTACGATGCCCATCTCCTTCGGAGATGCTGCGGGGAGCACTGTTGCCGCTCCGCTGAGCGCCCCTCCTCCGGCCGAGGGCAAGCCCGCCCCGGGCCGCATCCCGGTGTACTGGCTGGGCCTGAACGGGTCTGACGTACACCTCTACCGGGAGTTCCAGCCTGCAGAGAAGGACGGCGACCCCATCGGGGAAGCAGTTCTGGCCATGACCTCGGGCGCGCCGTCGGACCCCGACTACTTCAATCCGTGGAAGAAGGCCGGCAGCGTTTCCGCCTCAATCTCGGGCAAGAACGTCATCACCGTGGATATCTCCGAGGATGCTTTTGGAACGTCCATGGATGCAGGAATGGCGCACCGCGCGGTCCAGCAGCTGGTCTACACCGCCACCGCAGCAGCTTCCAACGCCGGGCTCACCACCGTTGGCCACCAGTCCTCAGTAGTGCTGCTGGTGGACGGCAAGGCGGGATACACGGCCTTCGGCCATGAAGTCCTGGAGGGCCCTCAGCAGCGGGACCCGGCACTCATGGCACCCATCTGGATCATCGACCCGCAGGAGGGCGACAGCACGCAGCCCAGCCTCACGGTCCAGGGTACGGCCGTGCCCGAAGGCGGGCAGCTGTCCTGGCGGGTGGAGCCCATCGTTGACGGCCGGCCCGCGGGAGAGGCCGTGGCTCGGGGCTACGCCGAACTCGAGGCCTCCACCGGCGGACCCTCGCTCTTCCGCTTTACCGTTGAGCTGCCCGCCGGCGAGTACAGCGTGAGCGTCTTCCACGGCACGGAGCGTGCCAACGAAGATTCCAAGCGCGTGACCGTCACTTCAGCGGCCCAGTAGCACCGGGCCCCGTCCTACCAGCGGCTGCCCGGCCCTACCAGCGGCCCAGCGCGGAATTCAGGACGGCAAGGGCAGCAGGCCCCGCGGTTGAAGAACGCATCACGTGCAGGCCCAGGCGAACAGCCACGGCTCCGCCGCCGCGCAGCAGCTCCACTTCCGAAGCGCTGATTCCGCCCTCCGGCCCCACGACCACCGCAATGCTCAGCGGCCGGTCCCCTGCGCGCCGGCGCGCCTCGGTGACCGCCGGAACCAGGGCGCCGTCGGCCTCCTCATGCAGCACCAGCACCAGGTCAATCCCGGCAAGCCGGCGCGCCAGCGCCTTCGACTCCGCCAGCTCTTCCACCGAAGGCACGGCTGAACGCCGGGACTGCTTGGCGGCGGCGGTGACAATGCCCTGCCATTTCGCCTGCCCCTTGGCGGCCTTGTCCGCACGCCAGCGGACAATGCTGCGCTCGGACTGCCAGGGGATGACCCTGTCCACGCCGAGCTCCGTTGCCGCTTCGACGGCCTGCTCGTCGCGGCCGCCCTTCGCCAGGGCCTGGACCAGTATCAGGGTTTCGGCCGCTCCGTCCTCTTCGGTGACGGCTTCCACGCTAACTTCCAGCCGCGCAGGCGAGGCAGCTGACACAGTTCCAGTTAGCCGCAGCCCCGCGCCGTCCACGATGTCCACCGGCTCGCCCGGGGCGAGGCGTTTCACGGCAACAGCGTGGTGGGCCTCCGGCCCCTCGATTACCAGCACGGATCCGGGCACCGCGGCGCGCACGGCCCCCGGATCACCGAAGAAGATGGGGTTGGTCATGGCTAGAGGTTGCCCAGGCGGTCCCGCAGCCTGGCGAAGACACCGGAACCGCTGCCGGCCAGGCGTCCCTCTGCGTATTCCTCGCCGCGCAGCTGGGCCAGCTTGCGGAGGAGCTCTTCCTGCTCTGCGTCCAGCTTCTGCGGGGTTTCAACGTGCAGATGAACCAGCAGGTCTCCGCGGCCGTAGCCGCGCAGGTGAGTGACGCCCAGCCCCTTGAGGGTGGTGATCTCGCCCGACTGGGTGCCGGCCTTAACGGTGATCTCGCGGTCGCCGTCGAACGTCTCGAAGTTGATCGAGGAGCCCAGGGCGGCTGCGGTCATGGGAACCGTCAGAGTGGCATGCAGGTCATCACCTTCGCGGACGAAGGTGGGATCTGCATTGACCCGGATCTCCACGTACAAATCGCCCTGGGGCCCGCCGGCGGTTCCGGCTTCGCCCTGGCCGCTGAGCTGGATCCGCGTGCCGGTGGCAACTCCGGCGGGGATCTTGATGTTCAGGGTGCGGCGGCTGCGGACGCGGCCCTCGCCGGCGCACTCGTGGCAGGGGTCCGGAATGACCGAGCCGAAGCCCTGGCAGGAGCCGCAGGGAGCGCTGGTCATGACCTGGCCCAGGATGGACCGGACGGCGCGCTGCACCTGGCCGGTGCCGTGGCAGATGTCGCAGGTCCGCGGGGAGGTGCCGGGCTGGCAGCAGCTGCCGTCGCAGGTCGGGCAGGTGACGGCGGTGTCGACGTCGATCTTCTTGTTGGTGCCGAAAACGGCATCCTTGAGGTCGATCCGCACGTTGATCAGGGCGTCCTGGCCGCGGCGGGTGCGCGAGGCCGGTCCCCGGCCGCCGCCCGCTCCGGCTCCGCCGAAGAAGGTGTCGAAAATGTCCTGGAAGCCAAAGCCCTGGCCGCCGAACCCGGCACCGCCGCCGAAGCCGTTGTCGTTGCCGTTTTCATTGCCGGTGGTGTCGTAGATGCGGCGTTTCTGCGGGTCCGCCAGCACCTCGTAGGCGTGGGTCACAGCCTTGAATTCGTCCTGCGCTCCGGGAGCGGAGTTGACGTCCGGGTGCAGCTTTCGGGCCAGCTTCCGGTACGCCTTCTTGATTTCTTCGCCCGTGGCGTCGCGTCCAACGCCCAGGACCTGGTAGTGATCGCTCACTCGTGCACATCGCTTCCTGTAATTGCAGTTTCCGCTTCTGCGGTGTTCTCTTCGCTTCGAAGACTTCCGCCGGTGGCCGGCCGCCCTCAGGCGGGCCGGCCACCGGCGACTGCTGCTGTATTGTCTAACGTTTTTCTAGTTGTTCAGTATCCGGGAAAGGTAGCGGGCCACGGCACGGACAGTCGCCATGGTGTTGGGATAGTCCATGCGGGTTGGACCCAGCACACCCACCTTCGCCGAGGAATCCGGTCCGTAGCCGGTGGCCACCACTGATGCCTCCGACAAGGAACCGTGGGGGTTTTCGCGTCCGATCCGGACGGAAACACCCCGGGCGTCCTGCTCCATTTCGGACAACAACCGAAGCATGACCACTTGTTCCTCAAGTGCCTCGAGGATCGGGCCGATCGTCAGGGGAAAGTCTACGGTGGACCGGGCCAGGTTGGCGGTTCCCGCCATCACCATGCGGTCCTCGCGGTTAATTCCGGCCAGCTGCTCGAGGCAGCGGGCCAGTGCCCCGGCGTTGCGCCGCTTCTGCGCCGGAACCGTTGCCAGGCACTCGGCGAGCTGCCCGGTGATACGGGTCAGCGGGGTCCCGCCCAGCGCGGCGAGGAAATGCTGCCGCAGCTCCAGGAGGTCCTGTTCCGCGACCTGGTCCGGCATCGTGATGACGCGCTGCTCCACCCGGCCGGTGGTTGAGATCAGGACGACCAGCACCTGGGCAGGTGCGAGCAGGACAAACTCGATGTGCCGCACGCGTGCGTTCCCCAGATGCGGATACTGCACAACGGCCACCTGGTTGGTCAGCTGCGACAGCAGGCGGACGGTCCGTTCCATCACGTCGTCGAGGTCTTCGGCGCCCTCCAGCAGGGTCTGGATTGCCCTTCGCTCGGCCGCCGAGAGCGGCTTCACGTCCGAAATCCGGTCGACAAACAGCCGGTAGCCCTTGTCGGTGGGGATGCGGCCGGCTGAAGTGTGGGGAGCAACAATCAGCCCCTCTTCTTCAAGGGCCGCCATGTCGTTGCGGATGGTTGCGCTGGAGACGCCGAGCTGGTGCCTCTCCACGAGGGCCTTGGAGCCAACGGGTTCGCGCGAATGGACATAGTCCTCAACAATGGCCCGGAGCACCTCGAGTCTGCGTGGTTCACTCATGGTTTTCCCTCCCTCGCTGATGGCCGTATGTTCTGTGTGCCCGGAGCGTTCCCGGTTAGCACTCACCATGCCTAAGTGCTAAGTCTAATACGGATCGGGGTCGTTGCTAGCATTGAGTGGCCCGTGCCGCACTGCTGCCGGACGTGCACTTGCCGGCTGCAGCGGACCAACCAAAGCGAGGAAAACACCAGTGTCCAACTTTTCGTGGGGGCCGCAGGACATCAGTGCTCCGGCCCGGAAAACACTTCCCAAAGTCGGAGCCGAGGCGGGCCTGGTGCTCGAAGACGTGCAGAGCGGCTGGGTCGGAGCGGTGGTGCGGGTGGAGAAGTCCGGCGGACTGCATCTGATGGTGCTGGAGGACCGCCGGGGGAAAACCAAGTCCTTCGAACTGGGTTTCGGCTTCCTGCTCGACGGCGAACCGGTGGAAGTGGTGCCCGCCGTCAAGGCCGCGGCACCTGCGTCGCGGCGAACGGCGTCGGGTTCCCTTCGGGTGGACAACGTGCGGGCGCGCACGGCACGGGCGAGCCGCATCTGGGTGGAAGGCAAGCACGACGCCGAACTGGTGGAGAAGGTGTGGGGCGACGACCTCCGTGTGGAGGGCATCGTCGTCGAACCCCTGCACGGGGTGGATGACCTGTACGCTGCCGTCCGGGACTTCAATCCGGGCCCGGGGCGACGGCTGGGAATACTGGTGGACCATCTGGTGGCCGGTTCCAAGGAGTCCCGCATTGCCGCCGAGGCCATGAAGCATCCGGGTGCACGCGGAAACGTGCTCATCGTGGGGCACCCGTACGTGGACGTGTGGCAGGCCATCAAACCGCAGACCATCGGCCTCTCCGCCTGGCCGGTTGTCCCCCGGAACGAAGACTGGAAAACGGGCATCCTGAAAGGCCTGGGCTGGCCGCACCGGGACCACACGGACGTGGCCGTGGGGTGGAAGAAACTGCTGGGCGCAGTCACCTCATACGCCGATCTCGAGCCCTCCCTGCTGGGCCGGGTGGAGGAAGTGATCGACTTCCTGACCGTTCCGTAGCGACCCGCGCACGGCCCCGCGTGCCGGGACGGAGCCCGGTTGCCAGTAACCTAGATGAGATGTAGGGCAGTAAACCGAACCGACCAGGCGTCCAGAGTCACAAAGGAAACAGCAGTGTCGAACATACGTCAGAACCACCACCCCCAGTCCGACGACCGGGGTTCCGGCGCTCGTCCCGCCTATCAGGGCGCTCCGGCCACTGCCCTGCCCCTGACTGCCTCCGAGGACCGGCAGTGGGCCACGATGGCCCACTTCGGCGGCATCCTGGGGTTCATTCCGTCCCTGATCATTTACCTGGTCTTCCGTGACCGCGGCCCGTTCACCGCGCAGGAATCCAAGGAAGCGCTGAACTTCACCCTCCCTCCCACCATCATTGCCCTGGTGGCCTGGCTGCTGTCCTTCATTCCCGGAATCGGCTGGGTCTTCGCCATCCTGAACGCCCTGCTCTGGGTTGCCATTGCCGTTTCCTCGGTTGTCGCCGGCATCGAGGTCAACCGCGGGCGCCCCTACCGGTACCGGCTGAACCTGCGCCGCATCCAGTAACCCTCCGCAGACACACAAAGGACCCCGGGCCGGCACTGCTGCCGCCCGGGGTCCTTTGTTCTGCATTATCCCTGGTTGTTGCCTGGCTAAGCGGTTGCCTTCAGCTCCCGCCGGATCCGTCTAGTCCGGGAGCAGGCGGCGCACGACGGCGTCTGCGAGCAGGCGGCCCTTCGTCGTGAGCAGCACACGGCCGGTGAGTGCAGCCTTCGGGTCCACCAGTCCGTCAGCCATGAGCCCGGCGACGGCGAGCCGGCCGGAGTCCTTCAGCCGGGACAGCTCCAGCCCCTCGGCCAGCCGGGTGCGCAGCATGACATCTTCCACGTACCGGGTTTCGGCGTCGAGCGTCTCGCGTCCCACCGCCGGTGATTCCCCCGCCGCAAGCCGCTGGGCATAGGCGGTGGGGTGCTTGGCGTTCCACCAGCGCACGCCGCCGGCATGCGAATGCGCGCCGGGGCCGATGCCCCACCAGTCGTCGCTGCGCCAGTAGGCCAAGTTGTGCCGGCACTGGTCGGCGGGGGTCCGGGACCAGTTGCTCACCTCGTACCAGGACAGTCCGGCCGCCGTCATCATTTCGTCGGCCATGAGGTATTTGTCCGCGTGGTCGTCGTCGTCGAT
This sequence comes from Arthrobacter sp. Z1-15, assembly GCF_054792395.1. Classification (NCBI taxonomy): domain Bacteria; kingdom Bacillati; phylum Actinomycetota; class Actinomycetes; order Micrococcales; family Micrococcaceae; genus Arthrobacter; species Arthrobacter sp. Z1-15. The sequence continues at coordinate 2,331,506 of NZ_CP096454.1, forward strand.
CGGCGGCACTTCGCCGCGCCGCATGCGCGCTGCCAGCTTGGTGCCGTCCTCGATGATCAGCGCGTACGCCGAGATGTGGTCCGGTTCGTAGCTCAGCGCCTCGCGGACGGAGACTTCCCAGTCCGCCAGGGACTCCCCCGGCGTGCCGTAGATGAGGTCAACGCTCACCTTCAGGCCGGCGTCGCGCGCCCATTTCACGGCTTCGGGAACGCGCGACGGCGTGTGGGTGCGGTCCAGGACCGCCAGCACGTGCGGAACGGCCGACTGCATGCCGAAGGAGACGCGGGTGAAGCCGGCGTCGGCCAGCAGCTGCAGCGAGGCCGGGGTAACCGAATCGGGGTTGGCCTCGGTGGTGACCTCGGCTCCCGGCTCCAGCCCCCACATGTCCACGGCGGTTTTCAGGATCCCGGCAAGATCCTCCGCGGGCAGCAGGGTGGGGGTGCCGCCGCCGAAAAAGACGGTGCCCATCTTCCGGTCCGGGAGCCCCGAGGCCTTCAGCGCGCGGGCAGCGAAGCGCACTTCCTGCTCCGCCGTGCCGCCGTAGGCCGCCTGGGAGGCGCCGCCGCCGAGCTCGGTGGCGGTGTAGGTGTTGAAGTCGCAGTACCCGCAGCGGACGGAGCAGAACGGAATGTGGACGTAGAGCCCGAACTTCCGGTTCTCCGCTCCTTCCGCCGCCTGGGCGGGCAGCAGTCCGTCAGCGGGGGCCGGATCCCCGAGGGGCAGTGCACTGGGTGTCACTTCTTGGATTTGTCCTTGGATTCGTCGGAGGAAAGCGCTGCCACGAAGGCTTCCTGGGGGACCTCAACGCGGCCCACCATCTTCATGCGCTTCTTGCCTTCCTTTTGCTTTTCGAGCAGCTTGCGCTTGCGGCTGATGTCGCCGCCGTAGCACTTGGCCAGCACGTCCTTGCGGATGGCGCGGATGGATTCGCGGGCAATGATGCGGGAGCCGATGGCCGCCTGGATGGGCACCTCGAACTGCTGGCGCGGAATCAGCTCGCGGAGCTTGCCGGTCATCATCACGCCGTAGGAGTACGCCTTGTCCTTGTGCGTGATGGAGCTGAACGCGTCCACCTGTTCGCCCTGGAGCAGGATGTCCACCTTGACCAGGTCGGCAACCTGTTCGCCGTCGGCCTTCCAGTCCAGCGAGGCGTAGCCGCGGGTCTTGGATTTGAGGATGTCGAAGAAGTCGAAAACAATCTCGGCCAGCGGCAGGCGGTACCGGATTTCCACCCGGTCCTCGGAGAGATAGTCCATGCCGCCCAGGACTCCGCGGCGGGCCTGGCACAGCTCCATGATGGCGCCCACAAACTCGTTCGGCGCCAGGATCGTGGCCGAGACCATCGGCTCGCGGACCTCTTTGATCTTGCCTTCGGGGTACTCGCTGGGGTTGGTCACCGTGACCACCTTCTTGTCCTCGAGCGTCACCTCGTACTCCACGTTGGGTGCGGTGGAGATCAGGTCAAGGTTGTACTCGCGCTCGAGCCGTTCGCGGGTGATTTCCAGGTGCAGCAGGCCCAGGAAACCCACCCGGAAGCCGAAGCCCAGCGCAGCGGACGTCTCGGGTTCGTACACCAGCGCGGCGTCATTGAGCATCAGCTTTTCCAGCGCGTCGCGCAGTACCGGATAGTCGGCGCCGTCGATGGGGTACAGCCCGGAGAACACCATCGGTTTCGGATCGGCGTAGCCTTCGAGGGACTTCTCTGCCGGCTTGGCCAGGTTGGTGACGGTGTCGCCAACCTTGGACAGGCGCACGTCCTTCACACCGGTGATGAGATAGCCGACTTCGCCGACTCCCAGGCCCTTGGAGGGGGTGGGCTCCGGCGAGCTGACCCCGATTTCCAGGAGTTCGTGGCTGGCCCGGGTGGACATCATCTGGATGCGTTCCCGGGGCGAGAGCTTGCCGTCCACCACGCGCACGTAGGTAACGACGCCGCGGTAGGTGTCATACACGGAGTCGAAGATCATGGCCCGGGCGGGAGCGTCGGGGTCGCCCACCGGTGCCGGAATCTCGCGGACAATCTGGTCCAGCAGGGCTTCAACGCCCACGCCGGTCTTGCCGGAGACCCTCAGGACGTCCGCCGGATCGCCGCCGATCAGCTTCGCCAGTTCCTCGGCGTACTTCTCGGGCTGCGCTGCCGGAAGGTCGATCTTGTTCAGGACGGGGATGATCGTCAGATCGTTTTCCATCGCCAGGTACAGGTTGGCCAGTGTCTGCGCCTCGATCCCCTGGGCGGCGTCCACCAGGAGCACTGCACCTTCGCAGGCGGCCAGGGAGCGGGAGACCTCGTAGGTGAAGTCAACGTGGCCCGGGGTGTCGATCATGTTCAGGGCGTAGGACTCGCCGTCGAGTTCCCACGGCATGCGAACCGCCTGGGACTTGATGGTGATGCCGCGCTCACGCTCGATATCCATCCGGTCCAGGTACTGGGCCTTCATGTTCCGATGCTCAACGACGCCGGTGGACTGGAGCATGCGGTCGGCCAGGGTGGACTTGCCGTGGTCGATGTGGGCGATGATGCAGAAGTTTCTGATGATCGCCGGATCCGTCGCGGCAGGCACCGGTGAGAAGCGGGCCATAGGTGACACTGTGGCGGTTCCTTTACTGTTCACAGGACTTCACGGCGGCTGCGGGCTCAAGGCCGCAGGCCGGAACCGGTCTGGGCGCGGTTCGTCGGTTTTTCCTGGTGGTTTAACTACTGAATTAACAGTCTCCCACGTTTGCCCGCCCGTGCTGGAACTGCGGAACGTAATAGCGTGGGGTCATGTCCTTCTCCAGCCGTTCCCTGCTTTCCCTCGCCCGCTCCGCCCTTCGCCTGCTCTCGCGTGCCGGCACCGGCGGCCCGGGCCCCTCCGCTTCAACCCGTTCCTCTCCCAAATCCTCCCCGGCTCCCAACTCCTCCCCGGCGCGCGGAGGAACACGCTCCAGGCCGAAGGGCCGGGCACCGGCACCGGCACCGGCACCGAAGAAGCCGTCGTCGTCGCCGGGGAAAAGCCAGGCGTCTGCGAAGTCTCCCTCAGCGGGGAAGGCGTCGTCCTCCTACCCCGGCGACTACCGCGGCAGCGTCACCCCGCTTTACGCTCCCTCGCCTGACGGCTCGCCGGACCCGGGCGAGGTTGTGTGGGCGTGGGTTCCCTATGAGGACGACTATTCGCAGGGCAAGGACCGGCCGGTACTGCTGATCGGCCGCAACGGGTCCCGCCTCCTGGCCCTGATGATGACAACCAGGGACCGCAACAACGGCCGGGAGTCGGACCCGGATTATGTGGACGTGGGCACCGGTCCCTGGGACCCGCAGGGCCGGCCGAGTGAAGTGAAGGTCGACCGCGTGCTGCAGCTGGATCCCGCGTCCGTCCGTCGGCAGGGAGCCGTCCTGTCTCCGGCCGCCTTCGAACGGGTCCGGAAGGCTTTTGCGGCCCGGGCCTAAGAATCCCCGGGCCGGGGCGAAAGCCCGACGCCGCCGCGCCGCGGCACCTCAACGGGCGGTTAAGCCCAAGTTCTGCTAACATTTATTGCTGTGTGTCCGCGCAGGTCGACGGGCACTTCAGTTCAGGCGCCATTACGGTATCCCCACGCCGCTCAGTCAATGTCTGGGCTGAAATTCCCTCACCGACCAAGTCCGCAATACAAAGAGAGTTTATATAAGTGGCCAATATTAAGTCCCAGAAGAAGCGCATCCTCACCAACGAGAAGGCGCGCATGCGTAACAACTCGGTGAAGTCCGAGCTGAAGACCGCAATCCGCTCCGTTGACGCTGCCCTGAAGGCCAGCGACAAGGATGCAGCAGTCGCAGCGGTGGCCAACGCCAGCCGCAAGCTGGACAAGGCCGTCAGCAAGGGTGTTATCCACAAGAACAACGCTGCAAACCGCAAGTCGGCCATCTCCAAGAAGGTCAGCGCGCTCTAAGCAGCTGTTTTTGCTTTAGTCTTATCAGTCCGGCCGGTCCCTTCGGGGGCCGGCCGGACTGCTTTAACCAGCGGAAGTTACCAGCGGATGCCCGAAGCCCGCGGGTTGGCGCCGCCCTGCAACCCCACTCCGGGTTAGCGCCTCCCGCCCTTCAAACTCCCCGCGGGTCAGCGCCCCGCGGCAGCGAGGGAAATGACGGTGACCGCGTGCTCGACGGCGTAGACCGGGTCCCGGCCGGCGCCCTTCACCTGCGCGTCAGCTTCGGCCAGCACCTGGACGGCCTTGATCAGGGACTCCTGCGACCAGTGCTGGGCATCCCGGCGGGCCTGGTCCACCTGCCACGGCGCCATCCCCAACTCCTTAGCCATCGAGGCCGACGAGCCGCGCAGGTTCGCCACCTTGGCAACCGCACGCACCTTCATGGCCAGGGCACCGACCAGCGGCACAGGGTCGACGCCGGTGTCGAGCGCGTGCCGCAGCATGGACAGTGCCTGCCCGCCGCGTCCGGCCAAAGCGGCGTCAGCCACCTTGAACGCCGTGGCTTCCACCCGGCCGCCGTAGTACTTCTCGACAAGTTCTTCGCTGATCTCCCCGGTTGAGTCATCGATCAGCTGCCGGCAGGCGGCTGCAAGGTCCGCCAGCTTCGAACCTACGGCAGCCACCAGGGCACGGGAGGCGGACGGATCGATCCGGCGACGCGCAGCCTTGAATTCCACCGCTACGAATTCCAGCTTTTCGGTGTCCTTCTTGAACGGCTGGCAGTCCACCACGGTAGCTCCCGCGCCCTTCACCGCATCCAGCAGCTTCTTGCCGCGGTTACCGCCGCCGTGGTGCATGACCAGCACGGTGTCCGGGGCGGGATCGGCCAGGTAAGCGAGCGTGTCAGTGAGGAAATCCTCATTCATGGTGGCCAGGTTGGAAGCTTCGATGAGTTTGGCCTCGCCGAACAATGACGGGCTGGACTGCAGGGTCAGCTCTCCGGACGCATACGTGGACGCGTCCATACGGACCAGTTCCGTGTCCGGCTGGTTTTGGCGCAGGGTGGTCCGGATCCGTTCCATCGCCCGGCCCGCCAGATAGTCTTCGGGACCGGTGAGCAGCACCACCGGCGCCGGTTCGACCTCGCGCCAGGACACCGTCTTCCCTGCGGACTTTCCCGCGGGCTTGGACGTGCTGCGCTTTGCAGAGGGGACGGCCGGATTCACAGCGAACAGACTCCTGGGATGGAAACAACAAACGGTAAGGCGACTCTCCAACATTACCTGCCGGGGCTCCCCGGATGCCTGCCGGTGATTCTCCCGGCACCTGCTGGCCCTGGCAGGGGATTTTCACCGGCCGGCGGGGCACTACACTCCATACAGGCCGTGTGTCTCCGGACACACGGCCATCTCTGTGTCAGTCTCAAATCGAAGGAACACACCGTAATGAACGCCATGAAGAAATCCCTGACCATGCTGGCCCTGGCAGGGTTGTTGGGCATGACCGCCTGCTCCACGGACGCGACCAAGGAAGCGTCGGCCCCAAGTTCCCCGCCCGCGGCCACGAGTGAGGCGAAGGAATCCGCCACTGCCACCAGCGACCCCAAGAAATCTGCTTCCGCCACTCCGAGCCAGTCGCCGTCGGCGTCATCGGACGCATCGGACGCATCGGACGAAGTAGCGGAGTTCGGCGAGGAGTGGACCTACGACGATGGAATCTCAGTGAACATCGCCTACACCGGCGGCAAGACGGCCAGCCAGTATGCCTCCGGGGCAGAGGCAACCGCCAACCAGGTACGGCTGTTTGATGTGAGCGTCACCAACAACAGCAAAGAGGTCTTCGACCCGGCCATGTTCAACGTTGACGTGAATTACGGCGCCGAAGGCACTGCCGCCAAGCGGGTCTTCGACAGCGGCAGCGGTCTCGACGGCCAGTTCCAGGGCAAGGTCCTCCCCGGCGGCACCCAGAAGGTGACCATGGCCTTTGCGGTCCCGATCGATGGCCCGCTGGACCTGCTTGTGACCACGAGCCCGAGCTGGGACCACGACGAAAAGCTGTACTTCGGCGAGGCTGTCCAGCCGTAGCGCTGATCCTCCGTAACACTCATCTCCGTTGCGGAAACCGGGCGGCGCGTGCCTGCAGGCACGTGCCGCCTTTGTTATCTCTCAGGACCGGAGCCATCCGGATCAGGGCCCATCCCGATCGGAGTCCATCCAGATCAGGGCCCATCCAGTTGCCGGATCCGCAGTCCCCTGCCCTCCAGGCCAAGGGTGACTGAGCCGAGCAGGTCGGTGCGAACCACTGCGGTGCCGGCATCCTCCAGTGCCTGGAGGATCACCGGGCCCGGGTGGCCGTAGTCGTTGTCCGCGCCCACGGAGATCAGCGCCAGCTCCGGCCGGAGTTCTTCGATCAGCTGAGTGCCTCCGTTCCGCGCCCCGTGATGCGGCACCTTCAGCACGTCCACTCCTTCGTTCACCAGCCGCGTGTTGCGGGACAGCATCCGGGCCGAGGCATCCTCTTCAATGTCCCCGGTGAGTAAAAGCGTGAAGACGGACCCGGCCGGACCGCTGTCCTGATCAACCGTGATCAGCACAACCGCACTGGCGTCGTTCTCGGTCGCCTGCACCGCGCCCTCCCCTGGCGGCCACAGGACCTCCCATTGGACCGTTCCACTGCGCGAAGCCATTCCTTCGCTAAGCCGCACCGTCTCAGCTCCGGTCTCGTCAAGCACCTCCCGCAGCGGCCCGGCAAGCTGCTGCTCGGCAGTGGAGTACGCGATGTGCTCCACCCGGCGTCCCCTGAGTACGCCGGCGGCTCCGCCGTAGTGGTCAAGATGCGCGTGGGACAGGATGAAAAGGTCTATCGTCTCGACCCCCAGCCGGCGCAGGCACCGGTCAATTGCATCCGGATCGGGGCCCGCATCGATAACGACGGCGCTGTGCGGCCCGGTACTCACCACCAGCCCGTCGCCCTGACCCACATCGCAGGCAGCAGCGACCCACTGGCCAGGTGCCGGCCCGCCGGACCCCAGCCGGTCCCAGGCCGCAACGGCTCCGGAGGGAAGGAGCAGGAGTGCAGCGGCTGCCGCCGCCGTCCTGCGCCACCCCGGCCTTGCCAGGTCGGAGAACAACGACGGTACAGCCGATCCCGGGGCCGTCTGCTGCTTTGGCCGGCCGCCGTTTTCCCGCCGTCCAGCCCCTGCTTCAGGCCTGTCCGGCCCGGACCGCCTTTCTATGCCGCCCCTCTCCAGCCGCCACAGCAGAGTGACTCCTGCAGCTGCGGCGGCAGCCATGAGGACGGCGCCCGGGGCTCCCCCGGGCCACGGTAGCAACGATCCGGGCAGGCCGGCGAAGGACCGCGCGACGAATGCCGTCCAGGCTGCTCCGGCACCTGCCGCCAGCAGGAGCGGACCGGCCAGCACCGGGGCAGTGGACGCCAGGACTGCTGCTGCCATTCCGGCAATTGTCACCAGGGGTATGACGGGCGCAACCGCAACGTTCGCAGCCAGTGAGAAGAGCGGGACCTGCGGCTGGAGCAGTACCAGGACCGGAGAGCAGAAGAACTGCGCGGCCAGCGGTACCGCCAGAGCCGCTGCCAGGGGCCACGGCAGGAAGCGGGAAAGCACCTTGGTCAGGCGGGGCCCGAGCAGTATCAACCCGGCCGTGGCCAGGACCGAGAGAATGAATGCGTAGCTGCCGCTGAGCCAGGGGTCCACAGCCAGCAGGACGGCGATTGACAGGCACAGCAGCGATGCCGGCAGCTTTCCCCGTCCGGACAGAATCGCCAGCGTTCCCAGGCTGCCCATGACAGCGGCCCTCAGAACGCTCGCGTCAGGCCGGACCACGAGGACAAATCCGAGCAGCGCCAGGATGCCTGCGGCGGCGGCAGCACTGCGCGGCAGCCGTGCCGCGCGGGCAAGAAGGAAAACGAAGGCCAGGAGAAACCCGCAGTTGGCACCGGACACGGCAACGATATGGGTGAGGCCGGTATTCTTCATGGCCGCTTCCAGCGTCGGGTCAAGCGTGCTGCGGTCCCCGAGTGCCATGCCCGGCAGAAGTCCGGCCGCATCCTTTCCGTAGACGCCCGAGTGGTGGTTTGCGGCAGCTGCAAAGGCAGTGCGGATACGGGCGGTCTCCCCGACCCAGCCATCAGCCGGCACAACGTGCGGCTCTCCGTTTGCATACAGGACAGCGACCGAACGCTCGCCCGGGTCGGCAGCCTGCAGCGGCCCTGACGCACTGAACGTGTCACCCAGGTGGATGCTCCCGAAGCCGCTCCCGCCAATGATCAGGACGGTTGCTGCTGAACTGAAGCGCTGCCCTGCACTGGTTGCTTCCTCAAGCACTGCCTCCACCAGATAGCGGGGGGTTCCGCTGAACCCGTCCGCAGCTGCGGCCCGTGCATCGGTCGCTGCCCGGAACTGCCCGGTGATGGTTGCCCCCGCAGCGATGGCGGTACTGACGGGCCCGGCGGTCCGTTCAGTCAGGGACGTTCCGGCACAGACGCACACCAGGGCGGCAGCTGCCGCGGGAACGGCTGTGGCGCGTGCAAGAGTCCTCAGCAGCAAAGGTGCAGCCGGCCGCCGCGGCCGTTGCCGCCCCCGCCGCCGGGCCGAGCCCGGCATAGTGACAACCAGCAGGACGGCCGCTGCTACGGCCAGGGCGACGCCGGCCGTGGTGACTGCACCCCCGTCGCCCCGCACTGCAAGGACGGCGGCACACCAGGCAGCCGCTGCCACCGGAACAAGCCGCAGCTCCAGCAGGGGGTGCAGCTGGATTTCCGGTGGAGTTTCCGTCGCGCGCTCACGTGTCCGCTGCACGATCCGGGCGGCAAACGCGGATCCGGCACGCCTGCGTTCAGCTCCATCGGCTGCGCTACCGCCCGCTCCGGGCGAATCCCGGGGGAAAGGCAGCTGGGCCGGACCGCGAAGTGCGGCCGCCGAATACCGGTGCCAGCGGCTGCGGCTGCCGCTGCCGCTGCCGTGAGCTGCCGCGTCCGGAGTCCGGGTGTTCTCCTGCTCAGGCATGGCCGGGCCCCAGTCAGACCGTGATGAGCGGCAGGAGTGCAGCCAGCATGGCTTCGCCGATGCCCGGCACCGCATCAATATCCTCGGGACGTCCAAAGCGCCCGTGTTCACTGCGCCAGGCAATGATTCGTTCGGCGATCACGGGCCCAACCCGGGGCAGTGCATCCAGGTCCTGCACCGAGGCAGTGTTGATGTTGACCAGCGCTTGTGCACCTGATCCCGGGGCGGCACCGGTACCCGACGCGGCTCCGGAGCCGCCGGCCGCTCCGGTACCCGTGTCTGCGCCCGAGACCGCGCCGGTTCCTGCGCCGCCATCGGCCGGCGCGGGTGCCTGCTCTCCCATCCTGGGCACAATAACCATTGCTCCGTCCTGCAGCGGAGCCGCGAGGTTGACGGCCGTCAGGTCTGCCTCGGGCACTGCTCCCCCGGCGGCCTCCACGGCATCGCCGGCCCGGCTTCCGGACGGAATCCGGACTACGCCGGGACTGGTGACGGCCCCGGCAACATGAACGACCAGAACGGACGGACCTGCCGGCTCGCCGGGAGCACCGGTGCCGCTGCCCTGGTCCGGGCCGGAGTCCCGGCTGTTGCCCTGACCCTGGTTGTGGTCCTGATCCTGGATGTGGTCGGAAGGATTATCGTCCCCGGGCCCGGCCCCAACCCCGGTGCCGCTCCCGGATCCGTCTCCCGCCGGGGAAGCCGAGGGAGCGGGATCCAGTTCAACGCTCGTAACCTCGGCCGGCGGCCCCCCGCCCTTGAAAACCACCAGCGCGGCCACCGTGCCCACCAGCAGACAGACCGCCAGGACAGAAGCACGAAAAGAGATCAGCCAGCGGCGCCTCTGCCGTTCGGGCGGCGCCCCGCCCCACTCGTTATCGGGCGCAGCCCCGTCACCGTATTCTCCGGCAGCCGTCCCTGGTTCTTCAACGGACGCCGGGGCCCGGGAGCGGGAAAGCCGCGGCGCGGACGGGGACGTGTCCCAACGGTGGTCTGCCATGCCAGGAATCTAGCCCGGGGAAGGAGCCCGCGGTGCTGCCGGCGATCCGCCTGAGGGGAAGGCGCCCGGCACAGTGGCATCGGCGTCACCTGTGCAGGACGCCCCTGCGCTTCTGGTCCTGCCGCCTGGGTGTTGGCCCTGCACTCCGGCGGCGGTTATCCGCCTGCCGGCCCGCTTCCCGCGGTGGAATCCGTCCCCGTCCCCGAACGGTCATTCGGGGCGCCCGGAACCTGCGGCGGTGCAGCTGCTTCACCGGCAACCGCCACCGCCAGGACACCGAGACCCGCATGGGCGGCCAGCACCGCAGGCAGCGAGCAGATCATCAGTTCCACATCGGGGGAAGCTTCGGCGATGGTCCCGGCCAGACGCTCAGCCTCGCCCTCGTTTCCGAAGTGATGCACGGCAACGCGCACCCGTCCGGACCGGGCGGCAATGTTCTGCTGCACCAGTTCGGTCAGCCTCAGGAGGGCACGCGGGGCGGAGCGCACCCGTTCCAGCGGCACTATTTTGCCCTCCCGCACCACCAGGATGGGCTTCACGGCAAACAGGGTGCCAAACCAGCCCGCAGCAGCGCTGACACGCCCGCCGCGGCGCAGCTGCTCCAGGCTGGGAACGTAAAAGAGGATGCTGACGGAGCGGGCGGCCGCCCGGGCCGCTTCCGCAACCGACTCCCCCGAACCGCCGTCGCGCGCAGCTTCCGCCGCCGCAACAACGGCAAAACCCAGGCCCATGGCCACGCTGGCGGTATCGATCACGGTAACGGGAATGGAGGCACTCCGGGCGGCGAGCCGGGCTGCATCCACCGTTCCGGAGAGCTGGCCGGACAAATGCAGCGAGACCACCGACGAGCAGCCGGCGGCGGCCAGTTCCGCGTACGCCGCCTCAAACTGCCCCGGCGACGGGCGCGAGGTCCGCACTTCGGAGCCCTGCGCCAATGCCAAGGCGAGGGCGCCGATCATGCGGTCGGTGCCCTCGCCGTAAATCTGGTCGCCGATCATGACCGGCATGGAAACCACCCGCACCAGGTCCGTGACTGCTGCGGAGGCTGCCCAGTTTTCGGGCAGCGCGGCGGCGGAGTCGGTGACCACGCCGACCCGGGGCGCGGGGGCGGCTCCGGCTTCGCGGAGCCGCCCCCGTTTCGCTCGCTGGCTCAGCTTTTCCAGCCAGTCCGCGTTCATCCGTCCCCCGTGCCGCTTACCCGTTGTTGCCTGCCTGGCCTGTTGCCGTCCGTGCGCCAGCCTACGCCGGAACGACGTTGACGAGCTTCGGGGCGCGCACGATGACGGTGCGGATGTCCCGCCCGTCCAGGGCCTTCTGCACCGGCGCGGAAGCCAGTGCCAGTTCGCGCAGGTCTTCCTCGCTGATGTCGGCGGGCACCTCGAGGCGGTCGCGGACCTTGCCCTGCACCTGGACGACGGCGGTAACCGTGTCCTGGACGAGCAGCTTTTCGTCCACGGCCGGCCAGCCGGCGTTCGCCACCGAAGCCGGGCGGCCCAGCAGGGACCACAGGTCTTCGGCGGTGTAGGGCGCGAACAGGCTCAGGATGATCGCCACTGTCTCGGCAGCTTCGCGGACCGCGGGGTCCGCTCCGCCGACGCCGGAGTCGATCGCCTTGCGGGTGGCGTTGACCAGTTCCATGGTCCGGGCCACCACCACGTTGAACTTGTTGTTCTCCAGCAGTTCGGTGGCGTCGGCAACGGTGCGGTGCGTCAGCGCGCGCAGCTTCTTGTCTCCGGTGGAAAAGTCCACGCCGGGTTCGCTGGTGACGGCCTGCCCCAGGCGCCAGGCGCGGGCCAGGAACTTCGCGGAGCCCGACGGCGAAACGTCCGCCCAGTCGACGTCGTCCTCCGGCGGGGACGCGAAGATCATGGTCAGGCGCACGGCGTCGACGCCGAACTTGTCCAGCTGCTGACCCAGGTCCACACCGTTGCCCAGGGACTTGGACATGGCCTTGCCGCCGTTGAGGACCTGGCCCTGGTTCAGCAGCGAGCTGAACGGCTCGCTGGTTTCCAGCAGGCCCATGTCGTGGACCACCTTGGTGAAGAAGCGTGCGTAGAGCAGGTGCAGGATGGCGTGCTCCACGCCGCCCACGTACTGGCCGACCGGCATCCAGTTCTTCGCCGCTTCGGGATCAAACGGTCCGTCGGTGTAGTGCGGGGAGACAAAGCGCATGAAGTACCAGGACGAGTCCACGAAGGTGTCCATGGTGTCGGTGTCGCGCTTGGCCGGGCCGTCACACTTTGGGCAGGAGACGTTGACCCAGTCATCCACCGAGGCCAGCGGCGAGGTGCCCTTCGGCGCCAGCGCCTCGCCGCGCAGCCCGGTGGGCAGCGTGACCGGCAGCTGGTCATCGGGAACCGGAACCTCGCCGCAGTTTTCGCAGTGGATGATCGGGATGGGGGTGCCCCAGAACCGCTGGCGGGAGAGCAGCCAGTCGCGCAGCCGGAAGTTCACGAACTTCTCGCCGGTGCCCTGTTCCTCGAGCATCCCGATCGCGGCCGGGATGGCTTCGGACTTCGGCAGGCCGTCCAGGGAGCCGGAATTGATCAGGGTGCCCTCGCCGGTGGTGGCGGTGCCGGACACGGCCGGGTCCTCTTCTCCGGTGTCCAGGACAGCGCGGACGGGCAGGTCGAAGGTCTTGGCGAAATCCAGGTCGCGCTGGTCGTGGGCGGGCACGGCCATGATGGCTCCGGTGCCGTAGTCGGCCAGTACGTAGTCCGCGGCCCAGACCGGCAGCTTCTCGCCGTTGAGCGGGTTAACGGCGTAGCGGCCGGTGAACACGCCCGTCTTGACCCGTTCGGTGGACTGGCGCTCGATGTCTGAGAGGGCCTTGACCTGCTCGCGGTAGTCCAGCAGGGCGTCCATGTTTTCGTCGGTGGTCAGCTCCACGGCCAGGGGCGCGTCTGCGGCGACGACGAAGAACGTTGCCCCGGCGAGGGTGTCCGGGCGGGTGGTGAAAACGGTGACCTGCTCGGCCGGCTTGTCGCCGTCGGCTTCGATCTTGAACCGGACGTGCGCGCCTTCGGAGCGGCCGATCCAGTTCTTCTGCATGGCCAGCACGCGCTCGGGCCAGTGACCCTTGAGCTGGTCCATGTCATCCAGCAGGCGGTCGGCGTAATCGGTGATCTTGAAGTACCACTGGTTCAGCGACTTCTTGGTGACCTGCGTGCCGCAGCGTTCGCAGGCGCCGTTGACAACCTGTTCGTTGGCCAGCACGGTCTGGTCCTTGGGGCACCAGTTGACCGGGGAGTTCTTGCGGTACGCCAGGCCTCGCTCGTAGAAGCGCTTGAACAGCCACTGCGTCCAGCGGTAGTACTCGGGATCCGAGGTCTGGATCCGGCGCGACCAGTCAACACTGATGGCGTAGCGCTTGAACGACGCCGCCTGGGTGTCAATGTTGCGGTAGGTCCAGTCGCTGGGGTGCGCGTTGTTCTTGATGGCGGCATTTTCGGCGGGAAGGCCGAAGGAGTCCCAGCCGATCGGGTGCAGCACGTCATAACCCAGCTGGCGCCAGTAACGCGCGACGACGTCGCCCATGGCAAACGCTTCAGCGTGGCCCATGTGCAGGTCGCCGGACGGGTACGGGAACATGTCCAGCACGTAGCGGCGTTCCTTGGAGCCGTCGTCGGCGGGCTTGAACACGCCGAGCTCATCCCAGACCGCCGGCCACTTCTGCTCGATGTCCGCAAAACTGTAGACGGCCTCTTCAGACTCATCCGTCTGTGACTGCGTACTCACTGTTGTCGCCTCTGTCCTCAAAGAAATTTTGTTGATCCGCGGTTCCCGGTCCATGCCGGTTCCGCCGCTTAAAACTCAAGTTCCGTCACGCTCTCCCCCAGACACACAAAAGCCCCTCGACAGGCAAGGGGCTTGGCCGCGCACGGACGGTGCGCGGCTACCTAAGGAGGAGGGAAGCGTTCATCTTTCCACTTTACAACAGCACCGCCCGTACACCAGCCGAACCGCGGGCCGGTGAGGCGGCGGGCGGCGGTTGACGAAGCGCCGGGCGGGCCATTGAGTACACCAGCGAATCCTCCCGCATGCCGCGGATGAGCTTGTGTGCCGGAAGCCGCCGGAGCAAAACCATGCCGGTCTTTTCGAGAACACGGGCAGACGCGGCGTTGCCGGGGCGGCAGGTCGCGGAAATCCGGTCCAGCCCCAGTACGGTGAAGCCAAAATGTACGACGGCGGCGGCGGCCTCGCTCGCGTAGCCGCGGTTCCAGTGTTCGGCGGCGACCACATAGCCGGTTTCACCGGTGCGGCCTTCCCTGCCGGGGCCTTCGTGCTCCACCCGTTCCGCGTCGGCCGTTTCCGGGTCCAGCGTCAGGCCCGCGGAACCGAACGGGGAGCCGCCGTCCTTCAGGGTGAGCGCGAAGGTATAGGCCCTCCGGGGCACGGTGGCTTCCTCGGCCAGGCAGGCGGCGAGGAAATCACGGCTGTCCTGCAGCGTGTTCGGTCCCCATTCCACGAACCCGGTCAACCGCGGATCGGAGGCGAAGCGGTGCACGGCGGCCAGGTCCCCCGGGGTGTACGGGCGCAGGGTCAAACGGGGTGTGTGCAGCTCCAGCGGCTTCGGCAGTTCCATGTGCCGATTCTGCCGCATGGAAGCGCCTTGCGTATCTTTTCGGGGCGTCCGTGCGTCTACCGGATAGGAACATGGCACAGTGTCATGCTTTCAACGAGCCGACCGTGAAGCGCACTGCGCACAGGGTCCCGGAAAAGGGGTAGAGATGACAACTGAGCTGGATACACCGGAGCTGGACGGGCGGCTTCGCGGCGAGCTGCGGCAGGCACGGCGGGACTTCCTCGTGGCCCTTGAACCGGTCCGGGCCTCGGTCTACCGTTACTGCCGCAGCCTCACCTCCAATGTGTGGGACGCCGAGGACCTGCTGCAGGAAACCCTCACAAAGGCACTGGCCGACGCGTCCCGGCGCCATGAGCCGATTGCGAACACCCAGGCCTGGCTGATCCGTATCGCTACGAACACGTGGCTGGACTCGCTTCGGCGCAGCGGCAGGATGACCCCTGCGGACTGGACCGATCCGGGCATCGACCTTCCCGACGACACCGCAGCGGACCCCCTGGTTTATGCGGCGGTGGAGGACGCGCTGCGGCAGTTGCTGTTGACGCTGCCGCCGCGGGAGCGGGCCTGTGTGGTCCTCAAGGATGTTTTCTCCTATCCGCTGGCTGAAATAGCCGGCATTCTCGACACCACCGCCGGAGCCGTGAAGAGTGCCCTGCACCGCGGGCGGGCCTCGCTGCAGGCAGCGCAGCAGGCCGGGGGCACGGCTGAAGCCGCCCGGCTGGACGCTGCACAGGCCGTCCGGCCCGCCGCCCATGCGGCAGTGCTGCGCCAGCTGGCCGATGCGTTTGCCGCCTATGACATCGACGCAATGGTGCGCCTGTTCCTGGCGACGGGAGGCACCGACGTCGTGGGCAACGTCAGCGAAACCGGGCACGAGCAGATCCGCACCGGATCGATGAACCACACCTTCGGCCCGGACGCCGCTGAACTGTACCGGCCGAGCATCCACTGGTTCGACGGCGAGGAAGTCATCCTCCTGTGGGAGCGTCCGAAGGACGCCCCGGACTCCCCCGAGGTGGTTGCCGACGTCCTGCGGGTCTACTGCGTCGAGGGTGAACCGCTGATCGCCCGGCTTCACTGGTACTTTTTCTGCCCCGAGCTCATCAGTGAGGTTGCCGGGGGCTTGGGCCTGCCGTTCAAGACCAACGGAGTCAGTTACTTCTAACCGGCAGGCATAAGCGCAGGAAGGGCCCCGGCGGAAATCCGCCGGGGCCCTTCGGTCCTGCTGCTAAACCAGCGGTCCTGCCGCTGGATCATCCGGGAACCGGTTACAGCACGTCCTCGTCGACCCAGTCGAAGGTCCGGGTGACGGCCTTGGACCACAGGCGCATCTGGCGGTCCCGCTCGCTGTCCTCCATCTGCGGAGTCCAGCGCTTGTCTTCCGCCCACTTGGTGGCCAGCTCGTCCGTGTCATTCCAGTATCCGACGGCCAGACCTGCGGCATAGGCCGCACCGAGCGCGGTGGTTTCCACGATCTTGGGCCGGACGACGTCGACGCCGAGGATGTCGGCCTGGAACTGCATGAGCGCCTCGTTGGCCACCATGCCGCCGTCAACCCGCAGTTCGGTGAGCGGCACGCCGGAGTCGGCGTTGACGGCGTCGAGCACCTCGCGCGTCTGGAAGGCCGTGGCCTCCAGCGCCGCACGGGCGATGTGGTTCTTGTTCACGAAGCGGGTCAGGCCAACAATCGCGCCGCGGGCGTCGGAACGCCAGTGCGGAGCGAAGAGTCCGGAGAAGGCCGGCACAATGTAAACGCCGCCGTTGTCGGTGACCTCGTTGGCGAGGGCTTCGACCTCCGGAGCGCTCTGGATCATGCCCAGGTTGTCGCGGAGCCACTGGACCAGCGAGCCCGTGACGGCAATGGAACCCTCAAGGGCGTAGACCGGCTTGGCGTCGCCGATCTGGTACGCCACGGTGGTGATCAGGCCGTTCTCGGAACGGACAATCTCTTCGCCGGTGTTGAAGATGAGGAAGCAGCCGGTGCCGTACGTGTTCTTGGCGGCGCCCTGCCCGAAGGCGGCCTGGCCGAAGGTGGCTGCCTGCTGGTCACCGAGGATGCCGGCAACCGGCGTTTCGCGGAGCAGCTGCGAGGTGTGCACGGTGCCGTAGACCTCGGAGGAGGACTTGATTTCCGGCATCATGGACAGCGGAACGCCGAAGTCCCTGAGGATGTCTTCGTTCCAGGTCAGGCTGTCCAGGTTCATGAACAGCGTGCGGGACGCGTTGGTGACATCGGTGATGTGCACGCCGCCGTCGGTTCCGCCGGTCAGGTTCCAGACGATCCAGGAGTCGGTGTTGCCGAAGAGCAGGTCTCCGGCTTCGGCACGTTCCCGTGCACCCTCAACGTTGTCCAGGATCCACTTGATCTTGGTGCCGGAGAAGTATGTGGCCAGCGGCAGGCCAACCTGCTCCTTGTACCGGTCCAGGCCGCCGTCCTTGGACAGCTCGTTGACGGTCGGCTGCGTGCGGGTGTCCTGCCACACGATCGCGTTGTACACCGGCTTGCCCGTGGTCTTGTCCCAGACCACGGCGGTCTCGCGCTGGTTGGTAATGCCCACCGCGGCGATGTCGTGGCGCGTCAGGTTCGCCTTCGACAGCGCGGTACCGACAACCTCGCGGACATTGGTCCAGATTTCCTCGGGATCGTGCTCCACCCAGCCGGCCCGCGGGAAAATCTGCTCGTGTTCCTTCTGGCCGGTAGAGACGATGTTGCCGTCGTGGTCAAACACAATGGCGCGGCTGCTCGTGGTCCCCTGGTCAATGGCAATGATGTAGGTCGGATCAGGCATGGTTAACTCCTTTTACTGCTGATGGTTGGGATGGCACGCGGAACAGGCCGCAGGTGCCGGAGAGCTTAGACGACCGGCATGGGGATGCCGTTGAAGACCAGGCCGGCGAGTGAACCGCCGAGGATGGGACCGACAACCGGAACCCAGGAGTAGGACCAGTCGCTCTTGCCCTTGTTGGCAATGGGCAGCAGGGCGTGCACGATGCGGGGGCCGAGGTCACGCGCCGGGTTGATGGCGTAACCGGTGGGTCCGCCGAGGGAGGCGCCGATGGCGACCACCAGCAGGCCAACGGCCAGGGGGCCGAGCTCATTCGGGGTTCCGCCGAACGAGAGAATGACGAAAACCAGAACGAAAGTTCCGATCACTTCAGTGACAACGTTCCATCCGTAGGACCGGATGGTTGGACCGGTGGAGAAAACGCCCAGGATGTTTGCCGCATCCGGCTCGTCGTCGAACTGCTTCTTGTACGCCAGCCAGGCCAGCACGGCGCCGAGCATCGCACCCAGCAGCTGACCCGCCAGGTAGACGAGGACGGACACAAAACTGGTTTCCACGCCGGGAGCCAGGTCTGAACCGTTGAAAATCAATCCGAAAGTCACAGCGGGGTTCAGGTGCGCGCCGGACTGCACCGCCACAAACACACCCGCGAACACGCCGAGACCCCAGCCGAAGTTCACCATGAGGGTTCCGCCCCCATTGCCCTTCGTTTTACTCAGCGCCACGTTCGCCACCACACCGCAACCAAGCAGTATCAGTATTGCCGTTCCCGCCAACTCACTGAGGAATACCTCACCGAGAGTCACCATTGACTTCTCCATCCTTCTGATCAGATTTACCGGCTGATGCTCAACCGGCCTGGAATAACTCTGTCATGACTCTGCCCCCACCCAGGCACGCAGGTACCACGCGCGCGGTATTTCCACTTGCGCAGTATCTCGATCTTGCACTATGCAAGCAAGGACTCCACCATAACCGGGTATACCCGTGCTCCGCGGCGCGCGCCGGGGCCGGCTGGGCCGGGTCGGAACCCCCGCCGAGCCCACGGGCAATTCCGCCGGCAGCGGCCACACTCGGTAGAGTCTTGAGCATGGAACCGGCCCCCGCACAGACCCTCAATAACGGCGTCCACCTGGACCAGGTGGGCTTCGGCACCTACAAGGTCCCGGCAGCGGACGCCCCCCGGCTCGTTTCCGAGGCGCTCGACGCCGGATACCGGCATATCGATACGGCAGCCCTGTACGGCAATGAAGAAGGCGTGGGCGAGGCCATCGGCACCTTTACAGCCGCCCGCGGCGTGTCCCGGGACGAGATATTTCTCACGTCCAAAGTGTGGAACTCGGACCAGGGCTACGACCGGACGCTGCGTGCTTTCGATGCCTCAATGGACCGGCTGGGCCTGGACATCCTTGACCTGTACCTCATCCACTGGCCCTGTCCGGAGCGCGGCCTGTTTGTGGAAACCTACCGCGCGCTGCAGGAGCTGTACCGCTCCGGCCGCGTCCGGGCCATCGGCGTCTCAAACTTCCAGCCGTCCCACCTGCGGCAGCTGCTGGACGCCGCCGACGTTGTCCCGGCCGTGAACCAGATTGAGCTGCACCCCTGGCTGCAGCAGCGCGAACTGCGTGGCCTGCACGACGAGCTGGACATCCGCACTGTCGCGTGGAGCCCGCTGGGGCGCGGCGCCGTCCTGGCCGATCCGGTCATCACCGCGGCGGCCGCCGAACTCAAGGTGTCGCCGGCACAGGTCATCCTGCGGTGGCACATGGAACAGGGGAACATCGCCATCCCCAAGGCCAGCTCCCCGGAGCGGATCGCGGAAAACCTGGATCTCTTCTCGTTCGAGCTGACCCCGGACCAGCGGACCGCCATTGCGGGCATGGACCGGAACCAGCGCTCCGGATCGCACCCGGACGAGGTGAACTAATGCGGACCGCAGCCGGAAACAGCAGCACCGACGGCATCAGGCTGCAGCGCCGCGCTGAGGTCCGCACTTTTCCGGTGCGCGGCACGCTCCAGCGCTGCTGGGATTTTCCCGCCCTGCCCGACGGCGACGGCGACGGCGCTTCAGCCGCGCTGCCCCCGATTTTCATGGTCCACGGCTTCCGCGGCGACCACCACGGCCTGCTGCGCATTGTCGAGGCGCTGCCGCGGCACCGCGTCCTGGTTCCCGACCTTCCCGGCTTCGGTTCCGCCGAGCCGCTGCCCGGGACGCACGACGTCGACGCGTATGCCGGCTTTGTGGCGGCCGCGCTGGACGGCGGAGTGCCGGGACTTGGGCCGGACACCGTCCTGCTGGGCCATTCCTTTGGTTCGATCATCGCTTCCCGGGTGGCGGCGGACCAGCCCAGGCTGATCAGTGAACTGGTGCTGGTGAATCCCATCTGCGAACCGGCACTCGAGGGACCCAAAGGCATCACGAGCAAGGCAGCCGAACTGTACTACCTGGCAGCGGCACGCCTGCCGGAGCGCCTAGGCATGGCCCTGCTGCAGCACCCGGTGATCGTGCGCGGCATGAGCATCTTCATGGCCAAGACCCGCGACCCCGGGCTGCGCCGCTGGATCCACGGCCAGCACCGGGCCTACTTCAGTGCTTTCGCCAACCGGAACGTGGTCCTGGACGCCTTCCGGGCCTCCATTTCCTCCACCGTCCGGGACACGGCAGAGCGGCTGGGGATGCCGGTCCTCCTGATTGCCGCCGAGCGCGATGACCTCGGCTCAGTGGCCGGCCAGCGCAGGCTCGCCGCGCTGATCCCGGACGCCGAGCTGCACGTGCTGCCCGGCGTCGGGCACCTGGTGCATTACGAGGCCCCTGCAGAGGCCGCGGCCCTGATCACCGATTTCCTGGCCAGGAGGCACCCGTGAGCCTGCGTATTGCCGTTGATGCCCGGTTCACGCGGACCGACCACCATGACGGAATCAGCCGCTACGGCGCCTCCCTGATCGAGGCAACCGCCCGGCATGCCGAGGTGCTCATGCTCATCTCGGACGAGCGCCAGCTGGCGCTGCTGCCGGATCTGCCCTGGGTGAAGATCAACAGCCCGCTCTCCCCTGCCGAGCTGCTGGTCGCCTTCCGCCTCAACCGGCTGGGCGCCGACGTCGTCGTCTCCCCCATGCAGACGATGGGCAGCTGGGGCCGGAAGTATCCGCTGATCCTGACCCTGCATGACCTGATCTACTACTCCAACCCGACGCCGCCCGGCTTCCTGCCGCTGCCCGTGCGCCTGCTGTGGCGCCTCTATCATCTGGCGTACTGGCCGCAGCGGCTGCTGCTGAACCGGGCCGACGTCGTCGCCACCATCAGCGACACCACGCGTTCCCTGATGGCCCGGCACCGGCTCACGAAGCGGCCGGTGCGCATCGTCGGCAATGCACCGCAGCCGGGCGCTCCGGTGCGGAATCCGGAGGACCCGCCGGAAAAGGTCCTGCTCTACATGGGCTCGTTCATGCCGTACAAAAACGTTGAAACCGCGGTGCGCGGAATGGCGCACCTGCCCGGCTACACGCTGCACCTGCTGAGCCGCATTTCCCCGGCCCGGCGCAGTGAACTCCAGGCGCTGGCCCCGGCAGGCACCGGCCTGGTTTTCCACAACGGCGTGAGCGACGAGGAATACGGGAAGCTGCTCCGCTCAGCGACCGCCCTGATCACCCTGTCACGGGCCGAGGGCTACGGACTTCCGATGATCGAGGCCATGGCCGCCGGAACACCGGTGGTCGCCAGCGACATCCCCATTTTCCGGGAAGTATCCGGCGGCGCCGCCCTGCTGACGGACCCGGACAGTCCCGAGGCGTTCGCCGCCGCTGTCCGGGAACTGTCCGATCCGGACCGCTGGGCCCGGGTTTCGGAGGCCGGCCTGCGCCGGGCCGCCGAATACTCTTGGGAGACCTCGGCCCGCCAGCTGCTGGAGGCCGCCGCAGAGGCGATGCGCCTCCGCGGCGGAACGGCCCCCTCCTAGCCCTCGAGCGTGACGATCATCTTGCCCTTGTTGGCGCCCTTCATCAGGTCGATGAAGGCCTGCGGGGCGTTCTCGAGGCCCTCCACGAAGGTCTCGTCATAGCTCACCCTGCCGTCACGCAGCCAGCCGGACATCAGTTCCGCAAACTCGTCGGCGTACTGGTTGTAGCTGCCGACAATGAAGCCGCGCAGGGTGAGTTCCTTGCCGATGGCCAGTGCCAGGTTCCGGGGCCCGGTGGGCGCATCGGTGGTGTTGTACTGCGAGATGGCGCCGCACATGGCGATCCGTCCGTACTTGTTCAGCACCGCAATCGCGGCTTCGAGGTGCTCGCCGCCCACGTTGTCGAAGTAGACGTCGATGCCGTCCTCGCCGGCGGCTTCCTTCAGCTGCGCCTTGACCGGGCCGTCGTGGTAGTTGAACGCGGCGTCAAAGCCGAGGTCAAGCAGGCGCTGGACCTTCTCTGCGGAACCGGCGCTGCCAATGACCTTCTTTGCTCCCAGAGCCTTGGCGATCTGGCCGACCAGGGACCCGACGGCGCCCGCGGCACCGGAAACGAAGACGACGTCGCCTTCCTTGAACTCTGCAACCTTCGTCAGGCCGGCATAGGCGGTCAGGCCGGTCATGCCCAGCACCCCCAGGTAGGCCGTGGCAGGAGCCAGCGCGGTGTCGATGATGCGGGCACGCCTGCCGTCGAGGACGGCGTAGTCGCGCCAGCCCAGGCCGTGCAGCACGAAGTCTCCCGCCTTGTGGTTTTCGGAGCGGGATTCAATGACCTCACCGATCGCGCCGCCGTCCAGCGGGGCATCAAGCTGGAAGGGCGGAACGTAGGACTTGACGTCATTCATGCGTCCGCGCATGTAGGGGTCCACGGACATGTAGCGGTTGCGGACCAGGACCTGCCCGTCCTCCAGTTTCTGCACGGGGACTTCGGCGAGCCGGAAGTTCTCCTCGGCGGGCCAGCCTTCGGGGCGGGACGCCAGCTGGATTTCGCGGCCGGTCTCGGGATAGTTGGTCATGGAATGCCTTCCTTTGCTGGGCACGGGGCCCGGTGGGGATATGCGGAAAAATGTCGTTCTCAGCGTGCCGCTGCGCGCAGGGCCGCCGTCACCTTCGCGAGGGTTTCCTGCAGCGCGCGCAGTTCTCCGGGCTCAAGGCCGGCGGCTTCGGCAACCCGCTGCGGCAGGTGCAGGGCTTTCTCCTGCAGGGCACGGCCGTTTTCGGTCAGGTGAACCTCGACCCGGCGCTCGTCGGCGGTGGAGCGGCGGCGGTGCAGCAGCCCTGCGGCTTCGAGCCGCTTGAGCAGGGGTGAGAGCGTGCCCGAATCCAGCTCCAGGGACCGCCCGAGATCCCGGACGGTCACGCCGTCGTTCTCCCACAGGACCGTCAGCACCAGGTACTGCGGGTAGGTCAGGCCCAGCTGCTCCAACAGCGGGCGGTACACGGCCGTGGCCGCCCGGGAGGCCGAGTGCAGCGAGAAGCAGACCTGGCGGTGGAGGGAATCGTTCATTCCCCGAACCTAACGCACAATTGAGTTGTGCACAACCGAAGCTGGGCGTTCTGGGTTTTTGAGACGGACCCGACGGCGTCCTAAACTGCTGGTATTCGAGTGCGGCGGCGCTCTCCGGCATGGATTCCGCATGGAACAAGGGAGTTGATACCGATGAATTCTCGGTTCGATCCGGCACCGGGATTGGACCTGCCCGACCCGCAGCTTTCCGGCCTTGAAGGGCCTGCGGAAGCCAGCGGCATCCCCGTGGATCTGTACCACGGGGAGGACCACTACATTTTGAACGCCGACCTCCCGGGCCTGGACCCCGGCTCCCTGCATGTCGGCGTCCGGGGCCGGGTCCTGACGGTCAGCGGGCACCGCACCCTGCGGGATCTCGCCGGATCGGACTGGCTGGTTCGCGACCGCCGCCGCGGACTCATCGAACGGCAGGTGCTTCTGGGTCCGGAGGTCGACGCCGCCAACATCAGCGCGCAGTACAGCTGCGGCGTCCTCAGCGTCTTCCTGCCGGTGGATCCGGCCCGCCGGCGGCGGAAGATCGACGTCCGGCACGACACCGGGGCAGCCGGGGCGTCCTGACACCGTTCCTCCGCGCCGGGCCCGCCGGGCCCGCCTACAGGACGTCGGTGCCGTCAACCCGCACATACACCGGATCACCGGTGCGCTTGGCGGACACTGCAGCCTTGGCGGACCGCATTGCTGCGGTCACTGCCGGAGCTGCGGCGTAGGAAAAGAACAGCAGTGTGCGGTAGCGGCCGCCGGTGCCGCCCAGCTGACCGTCGCGGTGCACCGGAACCGGGCCGGGCGGATCCTCCAGGGGCGCCGGCCCCACCACCCGGGTCTCGGCCGGCAGGTCCAGCCGGGGCAGGAAGGCCGCCAGCGCTTCCCGCGACCCGGTAAGTTCGGCGTACCGGACGGCCGGCGGCAGGCCCAGCTCGCCGCGCAGCGCCAGTTCGCGTTCAGCGGCGCCGGCCGGATCCCAGCGCAGCAGGTGCCCGACGGTTGACGTGTCGTCAGCGGTAACCACCACCAGGCCCTTGTCTCCGGCCGGGCGCACCAGGGCCGCGGCACTGAACCACCGCCGCAGGGTCTCCTCCCCCGCCCGCAGCGACTCCCGCGACATCATCGCGTTTCCGTCCAGCAGAATGGCAGCGGCATAGCCGCCTGCCGCCACCGGTTCCGCACCCGGTGTTGCCACCACCAGGGCCGGGGAGTCCGGAACCTCGGACCGTACGTGGTCCCCTGCCGAGGAAATGACCGTCACCGAGGGAAAAGCCCGGCCCAGTTCCTCGGCGGTGCGTCCGGCGCCGGCGGCGGATCCGCGCAGGTGGGTGCCGCCGCAGTTGCCGCAGCTCCACACCGGTTCCGGCCGCCCGCACCAGCGGCAGGCAGGAATGCCGTTCCGGCTGGCCAGCCCCAGCGGGCCGGAGCAGGCGCGGCAGCGTGCCGGCTCGCGGCAGTCCTGGCAGGACAGCGCCGGCGAAAACCCCGTCCGCGCCACCTGCACCAGCACGGGGCCCCGGGTTAGTCCGTCCTGCGCCGCCTTCCACGCGGCATGCGGAATCCGCGCCCGGGCGGCCAGCGGATCCCGTTCCAGGTTGAAGGAATCCACGGTGCTGACGACGCGCGGCGCCAGCGACCGCACAGTACTGCGCTCGGCGGAAATGCTGGCCGCCCATCCGCTGGCGACCAGGCGCTGCGCCTCGGTGCTGCGTGAGTGCGAGGCCAGCAGCAGCGCCGTGTCCTCGGCGGCGGCCCGCAGCAGCAGCACGTCGCGGACGTGCTGGTAGGGCGCCCGCTGTTCGGCATGCAGGTCATCGGCGTCGTCCCACAGCACCGCCAGTCCGAGGTTGCGCACCGGCGCGTAGGCCGCGGACCGGGTCCCGATAACCACCTGCACGTCGCCGTGCAGCACCTGCAGGAAGCTGCGGTAGCGGGGGGTGGGGCCGTCGTCGGCGGTGAGGCGGACAAACGACGCCGCACCGATGCGCTCCGCCAGTGCGGCCTCAACGCGGGCAAGGTCCTTTGCATCGGGCACGACGACGACGGCGCCGCGCCCGGAGAGCAGGGTTGCCTTTACTGCAGCTGCGATTTCCGCCGGCCAGGCCCCGGCGCCGTATCCGCCCAGCGACGAAAACACGGCCCGGGGGCTGTGCCCCGCGGCCAGGTGGGTCAGGAACCGCGGCCCGTGCGGATAACGCGTCCAGGGGTTGGGGCCGGAGCCTTCGGGACCGGACAGGACAGTCTCGGGTGACGGCAGCTCGCCCGCGGCTGGCTGATCATCGGAGGGGGCATCGGTGCCGGGGTTTGCAGCCGCAGCGGCGGCTTCCCGGGCCTGCGGCGTAAACTCCTTGTCCACCCGGGCGGCGCGCGGCGGCACCGCCACTCGGAGCACGTCATGGACGGTGCCGGAGTAGCGGGCCGCCACTGCCTCGGCCAGGCGCAGGATCTGCGGCGCGAGGACCGGCTGCGGCGAAACGACCTTTCCCAGCGGCATGAGGCGGGCCGAGGTGTCCGCCTCGGCGCTGCGGGCGGTAATGAAGCCCGACAGCTCCTGCCCGCCGAACCGGACCCGGACGCGCGCGCCGGGGACGGCGTCGGCGTCGAGGTTTGCCGGCACCAGGTAGTCAAACGCCCGGTCCAGGTGCGGCAGCGGCGAATCCAGCAGTACCCGTGCGATGGGCAGCTCCGGTGCCGACGGCTGGGTGCCCAGGTTGCGGGACGGGGAGACAAAGCCGTGCAGCAGGGACAGTTGCCCGGTTTCTCCGGCCGGTTCCTGCTGCCCGGCCTTCCCTGCCGGTTCCTGCTGCATGTGCCGGTTAGGCGTTGAAGTAGCGGCGGAGGTCCTCGGCCTTGTCCTTGCGCTCCCAGGTGAACTCCGCATCCTCGCGGCCGAAGTGGCCGTTGGCAGCAGTCTTCTGGTAGATCGGGCGCTTCAGGTCAAGCGAGTTGATGATGCCCAGCGGGCGGAGGTCGAAGACCTCCTGGATGGCATCGGCAATGCGGGCCGGGTCCACGGTTTCGGTGCCGAACGTCTCCACGTAGATTCCCACCGGGTGGGCCATGCCGATCGCGTAGGCGATCTGGATTTCAGCGCGCCGGGCCAGCCCGGCGGCGACGACGTTCTTGGCCACCCAGCGCATGGCGTAGGCGGCGGAGCGGTCCACCTTGGACGGATCCTTGCCGCTGAAGGCGCCGCCGCCGTGGCGGGCGAATCCGCCGTAGGTGTCAACGATGATCTTGCGCCCGGTGAGTCCGGCGTCTCCAACCGGACCGCCGATGACAAAGGGGCCGCCGGGGTTCAGGATGTGCTTGACATTGGAAATGTCGAGCTCGGTGTTGGCCAGGACCGGCTTGATGACATGGGTGACCAGGTCCGCGCGGAGCTGCTCCAGTTCGACGTCGACCGCGTGCTGCGAGGAGATAACCACGGAGTCCACGGAAACCGGCCGGTCGCCGTCGTATCCGATGGTGACCTGCGTCTTGCCGTCGGGGCGGAGGTAGTCCAGGGTTCCGTCCTTGCGGACGGCCGTCAGGCGCTCGGACAGCCGGTGTGCCAGCCAGATGGGCGTGGGCATGAGGACGGAGGTCTCATCCGAGGCATAGCCGAACATGATGCCCTGGTCCCCCGCGCCCTGCACGTCATAGGGATCGGCGTTCTTGCCGGCACGGTTCTCCACGGAGTTGAACACTCCCGAGGCGATCTCCGGAGACTGCTGGCCGATGGACACCGAGACGCCGCAGCGGGCGCCGTCGAATCCGTTGGCCGAGGAGTCGTACCCGATGCCGAGGATGGTGTCGCGGACCAGCTGCGGGATCTCCACATAGCCCTCGGTCGTGACCTCCCCGGCCACATGGACCAGGCCGGTGGTGACCAGGGTCTCCACCGCCACGCGGGACTCGGGGTCCACCTTGAGCAGGCCGTCCAGGATTGCGTCACTGATCTGGTCACAGATTTTGTCCGGGTGACCTTCAGTGACGGATTCCGAGGTGAAAAGACGCAGCCCGTCGCGGGCAGCTGAAAGTACTGGAGCATCTGGGAAAGTCACGTGTTTTACTCTACTGGGTCTTGGGCCGGGCCCCGAATGCCGGGGGCGGCCCGTGGACGTGATCCCGCGCCGGCAGGACCCGGCTCAGCGGACGGGAAGCGCCGCGGAGAGCTCCTGCGATATCCGGGCGATAATCCGTCCGGCAATCTCGGTCTTGGTTCCGGTGTAGGTGGGGGCGGGCGCCGTTTCGGAGTCGGCGGGTGAAAGCAAAGTCACTTCCGTAACGTCCTGGCCGAACACCAGGGACACGCCCACCCGGTTGAGCACCAGCAGTTCGCAGCCCTTGCGGGCCAGTTTCTGCCGCCCGTAGTCCAGCACTTCGGCGGTTCCGTCGCCGGTTTCCGCTGCGAATCCGACGATGACCGCGGGAAGGGCTCCGCCGCCGGGCGTTCCCGAAGCGTTCCGCTCCTGCACGGCCTCGGCGAGGATGTCCGGGTTGCGGACGAGGGTGATGACCGGGTCTTCGCCGTCGTCGCGCTTCTTGATTTTGGTGTCGGAGTTCCGGTCCGGCCGGAAGTCGGCCACGGCTGCCGCCATGATCAGCACATCGGATGCAGGCGCCGCGGCGTGCACGGCCTCGCGGAGCTCCAGCGCAGTTTCGACCCGGATCAGTTCCACCCCATCGGGAGCCGGAACGTCCATGTGCGCGGCGATAAGGCGGACACGCGCGCCGGCCGCGAGGGCGGCGCGGGCCAGGGCGACACCCTGTTTGCCGGAGGACCGGTTGCCGAGGAACCGCACCGGATCCAGCGGTTCGCGGGTGCCTCCGGCCGTGACGGTCACGGTCCTGCCCTCAAGTGCACCGGAAACCCCAAATGCAGCGGAAAGGTCGGAGGAAGGGAGGGCGGTGCCGTCCGCCGGGTTCCCGGCGGCGGGGGCAGGCGCGGTGCCGGCGTCCGGAACCGGGCCGGCGGCGGCCAGGGCAGCCGCAAAGATGTCTTCGGGGTCCGGCAGGCGGCCGGCGCCGGTGTCCTTCCCGGTCAGCCGCCCCACTGCCGGTTCCATCACCAGGACACCCCGGCTGCGCAGCGTCGCCACGTTGGCCCGGGTAGCCGGATGGGACCACATTTCAGTGTGCATGGCGGGAGCAAAAAGGACCGGCCCCCGTGCCATCAGCAGCGTATTGGTGAGCAGGTCATCGGCCTGCCCCGCGGCAGCACGGGCCAGAAGATCGGCGGTGGCCGGTGCCACAACAATTAAGTCCGCCTCGTGGCCGAGACGGACATGGTTGACCTTCTCCACCTCGTCGAAAACCGAACTGGAGACGGTGTTGCCGGACAGGGCCTCCCAGGTGGCCACCCCGACAAACCGGGTGGAGGCTTCGGTGGGAATGACCGACACATTGTGTCCGGCCTCCGTGAAAAGACGCAGCAGCGACGCGGACTTGTAGGCGGCGATGCCGCCGCCCACACCCAAGACAATGCGCACCGCTGCTGCTCCTGACCCCGGCCGAAGCGGCCGGCTTTTTCGAAAGGGCCGCCCGGTTCAGGACGGCGGTGCCTTTATCCGGCAGGTAGGACTATTCGGCCGATTCGACCGGACGGCTGACGAGCATGCCTTCGTTGATCTCGCGCAGGGCGATGGACAGCGGCTTCTCGTTCAGCTTGGTTTCCACCAGCGGGCCGACGTATTCAAACAGGCCCTCGTGCAGCTGGGAGTAGTAGGCGTTGATCTGGCGTGCGCGCTTTGCGCCGTAGATAACCAGGGCGTACTTCGAGTCTGCAACGTTCAGCAGGTCGTCGATCGGCGGGTTGATGATGCCTTCAGACACAGTAGACACAGATTCTCCAAAATCTTTTGTACGGGATGTTGCGGTGCGTCAGCGCGGGCGCGGACTGATTCCCATGAGTGATACAAGCTCAGCTGCTGCCCGCTGGACGTCATCATTTACCACGGTGTGATCGAACTCGGGCTCGGCAGCAAGTTCCAGTTTAGCGGTTTCCAGCCTTTGCTGCTGCTCTTCGGGCGTTTCGGTGCCGCGTCCGACCAATCGGCGCACCATTTCGTCCCACGACGGCGGGGCCAGGAACACGAAATTGGCCTCCGGCATGGATTCCTTGACCTGGCGTGCCCCCTGCAGATCGATCTCCAGGAGTACCGAGCGGCCCTCCGCCATGGCGGACTCGACGGTGCTGCGCAGCGTGCCGTAGCGGTTGCGGCCGTGAACTACGGCCCACTCGAGCATCTGGCCCTCTTCTACGAGTGAATCGAATTCCTCGGCTGAGACGAAGAAGTAATGCACACCGTTTTCTTCGCCCGGGCGGGGCGGGCGGGTGGTGGCTGAAACGGACAGCCACACCTCCGGATAATTGTCCCGAATGAACGTGGACACCGTGCCTTTGCCAACTGCGGTTGGACCTGCAAGAACTGTCAGCCGCGGTTGCGACACTGGGGACCTCATTTGCTCTCGTTGTGACTCGGCCCCGACGGTGCGGCCGCAGTGAGAGCGGCCCCTAGTCGGACTCCAAATGTTCGATCAGCGCTTTGCGCTGGTGGACGCCCAAACCGCGTACACGGCGGGTTGGTGCGATACCTACGGTAGTCATTATTCCAGCTGCGCGGCGCTCTCCGACGCCAGGCAGTGCCCGGAGCAGATCCACCACCTTCAGGCGGCCTACTGCTTCCTCGGAAGACCGGGACAGAATGACCTCTTCCACGGACAATTCCCCGGTCTTGATTTTGGCCTTGATGTCAGCCCGGACGGATCTGGCTGCGGTTGCCTTCTCCCGGGCCCTGGTGCGCTCGTCTTCGGTCAGTGGCTTGAGGTTCAACAGACCCTCCCGGGCAAGGACTGGCCCGGCACAGCCGCACAAATCACAGCGGCGGTGCTGGGGCGGTGCTGGTGTATGGGGGTACGGTCTGAACCTATCCGCAACCCCGCCGCAATTGCAACGTGCACCGCTACCCGATCCCCTTCCCGCAGAATCCGCGCCCCTGTCCGGGTGAAGCGGCAGGGATCAGGCGGGGCCCAGCTCCCCCAGCGTCCGCCGTGCGGCGTCCCTGAGCGCGGCGGGGGCCGGACCTGCCGCCAGGATGCCCCGGCTGGACGTGGCCAGGACGTTGGGCCAGGCCGGCCCGAAGGTGGACCGCAGGTCCGCACCGGTTGCTCCCTGCGCTCCGAGGCCGGGAGCAAGGATGGGCGTGGCGGCTGCAGCGGGGTCCAGGCCCAGCTCCGTCAGGGCGGAACCGACGGTTGCGCCGATCACCAGCCCGGTGGACCCCAGTGCCCCGCCCCGCGCCACGGCACCCGGAGCGCCGCCGGGCTCGCCCAGTTCACGGATGTTTTCGGCGGCGGCTGCCTCCATGATGCGGCCGGCAACGGAGGCGGCCCCGCCCGCATGCTGCACGGACGCGCCTTCCGGATTCGAGGTCAGCGCCAGGACAAACACGCCCCGGCCGGTCACGGCAGCCAGGTCCAGGGCCGGACGCAGCGACTCGAATCCCAGGTACGGGCTCAGGGTCACGGAGTCCGCCGCCAGGGCGGATCCGTCCCGCAGCCACGCGTCCGCATAGGCGGCCATGGTGGAGCCGATGTCGCCGCGTTTGGCGTCCGCAATGCTGAGCATCCCGGCGTCGGTGCAGGCGGCCAGCACCCGTTCCAGGACTGCGAGTCCCGCGGACCCGTGGCGTTCAAACAGTGCCACCTGCGGCTTGACGGCGGCTGCCTGCTCCCCCACCGCCTCCAGGACGGTGAGGGAGAAGCGCTCCAGGGCCGCGGCGTCGTCGTTCAGTCCCCACGCGGCCAGCAGTGCGGGGTGCGGGTCAATCCCGACGCAGAGCTGGCCGCGGGCGTCCATGGCTGCGCGCAGCCGGGCGCCGAAAGGGGGACGCCCCTCAGGCATCGGATGAAGCCTTGAGCTTGGCGGCGTGTTCCTGCAGGGACGTGACGTCCCACTCGTAGGAGCGCATTGCCTCGATCGCCTGGACGGCAGCACCGAACTCGGAGACCGTGGTGACCACCGGGCAGCCGATGGAGGTGGCGGCTGCACGGATTTCATAACCGTCGCCGCGGGCCTGGCCGCCGGAGGGGGTGTTCACCACCAGGTGGATCTCACCCGCGGTGATCAGGTCGGCCACGGTGCCTTCACCGTTGGGGCCGGTGCCCTCGCTGACCTTGCGCACGGTGGTGGCCTGGATGCCGTTGCGACGCAGGACCTCGGCGGTGCCGCCGGTGGAGAGGATCTCAAAGCCCAAATCCACCATCAGCTTCACCGGCATAATGATGGAGCGCTTGTCCCGGTTGGCAACCGAGACGAAGATCTTCCCCTCGGTCGGCAGTGCGGAATTGGCCGCTGCCTGGGACTTCGCAAACGCCGTGTCAAAGTACTTGTCGATTCCCATGACTTCGCCCGTGGAGCGCATTTCCGGGCCGAGCAGCGAATCCACCACGGTGCCCTCGGGAGTGCGGAAGCGGCTGAACGGCAGCACGGCTTCCTTCACGGCCACCGGGGCGTCCAGCGGCAGCACCGAGCCGTCACCCGCGGCAAACAGCTTGCCGGCGGCGCGCAGCTGCGCAATGGTCATCCCGGTGCCGATCAGGGCAGCGGCCTTGGCCAGCTGCACGCCGGTGGCCTTGGACACGAACGGCACCGTCCTGGAGGCGCGCGGGTTGGCTTCGATCACGTACAGGACGTCCGAGGCGAGGGCGAACTGGATGTTGATCAGGCCGCGCACGCCGACGCCGGACGCGATAACCCGGGTGGCCTCCCGGACGCGGTCGACGACGTCGGCGCCCAGGGTGATCGGCGGCAGGACGCACGCGGAGTCACCGGAATGGATGCCGGCTTCCTCGATGTGCTCCATGATGCCGCCCACGTACAGGTCGGTGCCGTCGAAGAGTGCATCGACGTCGATCTCAATGGCGTCCTCCAGGAACCGGTCCACCAGCACCGGATGGTCCGGGGTGATCTCCTTGGCGTTGGCGATGTAGCGCGAGAGGTTCGCCTCGTCGTAGACGATTTCCATGCCGCGGCCGCCGAGCACGTAGGACGGGCGGACCAGCACGGGGTAGCCGATTTCGTCGGCGATCTTCTTGGCGTCGTCGAAGGAGACGGCGGTGCCGTTCTTCGGGGCGATCAGCCCGCCCTCGTCCAGCACCCGCTGGAAGGCGCCGCGGTGTTCGGCGAGGTCGATGGCTTCCGGCGAGGTGCCCAGGATCGGGACCCCCGAGTCGGCCAGGGCCTGTGCCAGTTTCAGCGGGGTCTGGCCGCCGAGCTGGACAAAGACGCCGAGGACTCCCCCGGTGCGCTGCTCCGCGGCGATGACTTCGAGGACATCTTCGAGGGTCAGCGGTTCGAAGTAGAGGCGGTCGGAGATGTCGTAGTCGGTGGAGACCGTCTCCGGGTTGCAGTTGATCATCACGGTCTCGTAGCCCGCTTCGCGCAGGGCCATGGTGGCGTGCACGCAGGAGTAGTCAAACTCGATGCCCTGCCCGATCCGGTTCGGTCCGGAGCCCAGGATGATGATGGACGGCTTCTCGTGCTGCGCCACCTCGTCCTCCTCGTCGTAGGAGGAGTAGTGGTAGGGGGTGTAGGCGGCGAACTCCGCGGCGCAGGTATCCACGGTCTTGTAGACCGGGCGGATGTTCAGCGCGTGCCGGACACCGCGGATCACGGCCTCGGGCGTGTTGGTCAGCGCGCCGATCTGCTCGTCCGAGAAGCCGTGCCGCTTGGCCAGTCGCAGGATTTCCCCGTTCACGGTGCCGGCGCCGCGGATTTCTTCGGCGACTTCGTTGATCAGCACGAGCTGGTCCAGGTACCAGGGGTCAATCCCGGTGGCCTCGTAGAGGTCCTCGACTGACGCCCCGCCGAGCAGCGCCTGCTGGACCTGCTTGAGCCGGTCCGTCGTCGGCCGCTTGGCCGCTTCGACCAGGGCCGGCACGGCGTCGGCGTCCACCGGTGCGAAGGACAGCGAGGCACCCTTCTGTTCCAGGGAGCGCAGGGCCTTCTGCAGGGCCTCGGTGAAGTTGCGCCCGATGGCCATGGCTTCGCCGACGGACTTCATGGTGGTGGTCAGGGTGGGATCGGCGGCCGGGAACTTCTCGAAGGCAAACCGCGGGACCTTGACCACTACGTAGTCCAGGGTGGGCTCGAAGGACGCCGGGGTCTGCTTGGTGATGTCGTTCGGGATTTCGTCCAGCGTGTAGCCCAGTGCCAGCTTGGTGGCGATCTTGGCGATGGCGAAGCCGGTGGCCTTGGACGCCAGCGCCGAGGAGCGCGACACGCGGGGGTTCATTTCGATGACGACGACGCGGCCGGTGTCCGGTTCGATGGCGAACTGGATGTTGCAGCCGCCGGTGTCCACGCCCACTTCGCGGATCACGGCGATCGCGATGTTGCGCAGGTTCTGGTACTCGCGGTCCGTCAGCGTCATGGCCGGGGCCACGGTGATCGAGTCGCCGGTGTGCACGCCCACCGGGTCGAAGTTCTCGATCGAGCAGACGACCACCACGTTGTCGTTGCGGTCCCGCATCATTTCCAGCTCGTATTCCTTCCAGCCGAGGATGCTCTCTTCGAGCAGCACCTCGGAGGTGGGGCTGTACTGGATGCCGGCGCCGGCAATGCGGCGCAGGTCCTTCTCGTTGTAGGCCAGGCCGGAGCCGAGGCCGCCCATGGTGAAGGAGGGGCGCACCACCATCGGGTAGCCCAGTTCTTCGGCGGCGGCGAAGGCCTCGTCCATGCTGTGCACAATGATGGACTTGGCGGATTCGGCACCGCAGCGCTCGACGACGCCCTTGAACTTTTCGCGGTCCTCGCCGAGTTCGATGGCGGCAATGTTGGCGCCGATCAGCTCCACGTTGTACTTGTCCAGGACGCCGTTCTTGTCCAGGGCAATGGCGGTGTTCAGCGCCGTCTGGCCGCCCATGGTGGGCAGGATCGCGTCGGGGCGTTCCTTGGCGATGATCTTCTCCACCACCTCGGGGGTGATGGGTTCCACGTAGGTGGCGTCGGCGAACTCGGGATCGGTCATGATGGTGGCCGGGTTGGAGTTCACCAGGATGACCCGCAGGCCCTCCTCGCGCAGCACGCGCAGCGCCTGGGTGCCGGAGTAGTCGAATTCCGCGGCCTGGCCGATCACGATCGGACCGGAGCCGATGACCAGGACGGACTTGAGGTCGGTTCTGCGGGGCATTAGAGGGATTCCTTGATCTTGCTGGCGTCGGTCGAGCTGGAGTCCATGAGGTCCACGAAACGGTCGAAAAGGTACGCGGAGTCATGCGGGCCGGCGGCGGCTTCGGGGTGGTACTGGACCGAGAACGCCGGGATGTCGAGGCAGGCGAGGCCTTCCACGACGTCGTCGTTCAGGGACACGTGGCTGACTTCCACGCGCCCGTAGCGGGCCTCGGGTGCGGTAACCGGGCCGTCCAGCGGGGCGTCGACGGCGAAGCCGTGGTTCTGGCTGGTGATTTCCACCTTGCCGGTGCGGCGGTCCATCACCGGCTGGTTGATGCCGCGGTGGCCGTAGCGCAGCTTGTAGGTGCCGAAGCCCAGGGCGCGGCCGAGGATCTGGTTGCCGAAGCAGATGCCGAAGAACGGGATCCCGGTGTCCAGCACGTCCCGCAGCAGGTTTACCTGCACGTCGGCGGTGGCGGGGTCGCCCGGACCGTTGGACATGAACACGCCGTCGGGATTCAGCGCGGTGACGTCCGCGAGGGTGGCGGACGCGGGCAGGACATGCACGCGCACGCCGCGCTCGGCGAAGCGGACCGGAGTCATGGACTTGATGCCCAGGTCCAGGGCGGCCACGGTGAAGCGCGGCTCGCCCTCCCAGCCGTGGTCCTTCGGCTCAATGACGTAGGACGCCTCCACGCTGACCTCTTCGGCCAGGCGGGCGCCGGCCATGGACTCCTGTGCCAGCACGTCTGCGAGCAGTTCGGAATCGGGGCGGTCCGCCGCGGCACCGGAGAAAATGCCGGCCTTCATGGCACCGCGCTCACGCAGGTGCCGGGTCACGGCCCGGGTGTCGACGCCGGAAATGCCGACGACGCCCTGCGCCGCGAGCTCCTCGTCCAGGGTGCGCTCCGAGCGCCAGCTCGACGGACGCCGGGCGGCGTCCCGGACAATGTAGCCGGCCACCCAGATGCGGCGGGACTCGGCGTCGTCGGTGTTCACGCCCGTATTGCCGATGTGCGGCGCGGTCTGCACCACCAGCTGGCGGGCATAGGAGGGATCGGTGATCGTTTCCTGGTAGCCGGTCATGCCGGTGGCAAAGACTGCCTCGCCCAGGGCAGTGCCCTCGGCGCCGTAGCTGCGGCCGCGGAACGTGCGTCCGTCTTCAAGCATCAGGACGGCTGCGGTCGGGGTGGGTGTGGGCTGCACGGTCACAGGTGTTCCTCGCTTGTTTCCGCCGGTTCGGCCGGCAGGAGTTCGGTGATGGCTGATACCAGGGGTGTTTTGTCTTCGGCGGAGCGGGTGCGGAACCCGGTGTCCACGGCGGTGGAGCCGAGCTTCCAGGTCACGATGACCAGGCCTTCCTTTTCCACGAATTTTCCGGCCATGCCCCGTTCCAGGCGGACGGCTTCCAGGTCCGCCCCGGGGATCCAGACGTCGGGGGCGCCGCTGCGGACCAGGAGCAGGCCCTCGTCAAAGACTGCGGCCGTGGCGTTGGACTTTACGCCCAGTCCGTAGACGGCAATCCGGTCCAGCCAGTCGCCGGCGGTGGTGGTGCAGACGTACTGGCCCAGGGCCTGGAACCGGGGTTCCTCCAGGCCGTCGGGCATCGGGACGGGCCGCGGAACGCCCTGCTGGCGTTGCCGGCGTCCGCGCCAGCCCAGGGCAAACAGGCCCAGGAGCACAATAACCAGGGCAAGCGTGCCCAGGGCGAACATCAGGCGATCCATGCGGACTCCTCTGTGGAAACGGGGTGAGGTGTGTTCAGGACGCCATCCAGGACCGTGGGGTGGCCGGCGAAGAAGGTCGCCTGCACCACGCCGGGCAGTTCCAGGCCGGCAAACGGTGAGTTGCGTCCCTTTGAGGCCATCTTATTCGGGTCCACCGTGCGTCGCGCAGACGGGTTCACCAATATGACGTTGGCAGGTTCACCGGCCGCCAGCGGCCGTCCCTGGGATTCGAGCGCCCCGATGGCCGCCGGAGTGAGCGACGTCACGCGGGCAAAGCCCTCCCAGTCCATCAGTCCGGTGTCGATCATGGCGTGCTGGACCACCGACAGGGCGGTTTCCAGGCCGGTCATGCCCATCGCCGCCTGCGCCCACTCGCACTCCTTGTGCTCGGACGGATGCGGCGCGTGGTCGGTGCCGACAATGTCGATCGTGCCGTCCGCGAGGCCGTTGCGGAGGGCCTCGACGTCGGCGGCGGTGCGCAGCGGCGGGTTGACCTTGTAGACCGGGTCATAGCTGCGGACCAGGTCATCGGTGAGCAGCAGGTGGTGCGGGGTGGCTTCGGCGGTCACGTTGATGCCGCGTTCCTTGGCCCAGCGGATGATTTCCACGGACCCGGCGGTGGACACATGGCACACGTGCAGCCGGGACCGGGTGTGCTGTGCCAGCAGCACGTCGCGGGCAATGATCGATTCCTCCGCCACGGCCGGCCAGCCGGCCAGGCCCAGGACGGCGCTGACGTCGCCCTCGTTCATCTGCGCGCCTTCGGTCAGCCGCGGTTCCTGGGCGTGCTGGGCAATCACGCCGTCGAACGCCTTGACGTACTCCAGCGCCCGGCGCATCAGCACCGGGTCCGAGACGCACTTGCCGTCGTCGGAAAAGACCCGCACGCGGGCCCGGGAATCGGCCATGGCTCCGAGTTCGGCGAGCCGTTCGCCTTCCAGCCCGACGGTCACGGCGCCAACCGGGCGCACGTCCACCCAGCCGGACCGGCGGCCCAGGCTGTAGACCTGTTCCACCACTCCGGCCGTGTCCGCCACGGGGTTGGAGTTGGCCATGGCGTGCACTGCGGTGAATCCGCCCAGGGCGGCGGCGCGGGTTCCCGTCTCCACGGTCTCGGCGTCCTCACGGCCCGGCTCGCGCAGATGGGTGTGCAGGTCGACCATGCCGGGCAGGGCAACCAGGCCCGCGGCCTCGATGACGACGGCGTCCTCCGGCGCGTCGAGGCCCGGCCCGACGGCGGCGATCAGGCCGCCGCGGATCAGCAGGTCGGCGGTCTCCCGGCCGAGGAGGGAGGCGCCGCGGATCAGGTAGGTTCCGGCAGCGGTTGCAGGGATGTTCGGTGCGGCGGTTGAGTCGCTGGGGGTCACAGTGCTAACTCCTGGGTGGCGGTGCCGGCCGGGGAGTTGTCACCGGACAGCAGAAGGTACAGGGCGGCCATGCGGACGGAAACTCCGTTGCTGACCTGCTCAAGGATGGTGGCCCGCGGCGAATCGGCGGCGCGGGAGGAAATTTCGAGGCCGCGGTTCATCGGGCCCGGATGCAGCAGGATGGTGTCTTTGAGGCCGAGCGTGTCCAGGCGGTCCAGGCGGACGTCGTCGAACCCCCACCGGCGCGAGTATTCACGCACGGAGGGGAAGAACGCCGACTGCATCCGCTCCCCCTGCACGCGCAGCATCATGACCGCGTCCGGACCTGATTCCAGCGCGTCGTCGAGGTCGTAGCTGACCTCGCACGGCCAGGACTCGACGCCGAACGGCAGCAGCGTGGGCGGTGCCACCAGCGTGACGGTGGCGCCCAGCGTCCGCAGCAGCCACAGGTCGGACCGCGCCACCCGGGAATGCAGGACGTCGCCGACAATCACCACGTGCATGCCGCTGAGATCGGTTCCGGTGGAGGCCGTGCCGTGCAGGCGGGCCCAGTGGCGGCGCATGGTGAACGCATCCAGCAGCGCCTGGGTGGGATGCTCGTGCGTGCCGTCGCCGGCGTTCAGCACTGAAGCGTCAATCCAGCCGGAACCGGCCAGCCGCGCCGGGGCACCGGAGGAACCGTGCCGGATGACGACGGCGTCCGCACCGATGGCGGCCAGCGTCTGGGCGGTGTCCTTCAGCGACTCGCCCTTGGACACGGAGGATCCCTTGGCGGAAAAGTTGATGACGTCCGCGGAAAGCCGCTTGGCGGCGGCTTCGAAGGAGATCCGGGTCCGGGTGGAATCTTCGAAAAAGAGGTTGACGACGGTCCGGCCGCGCAGGGCGGGCAGTTTTTGACTTCGCGCTGGGACACGGCCGCCATTTGTTCGGCGGTGTCCAGGATGGCCAGGGCGTCGGTACGGCTGAGGTCGCGGGTGGAGAGCAGATGCTTCACAGAGTGCCCTCGATGACCACTTCATCAACCGCCGGCACGTCCGTCTCGCGCAGATGCACCCGGACTTTTTCCACGATCGCGGTGGGCAGGTTTTTGCCCACATGGTCTGCCCGGATGGGCAGTTCCCGGTGGCCACGGTCCACCAGGACGGCGAGCCGGACAACCCGCGGGCGGCCCAGGTCCACTAGCGCATCGAGTGCGGCGCGGATGGTCCGGCCGGAGTACAGGACGTCATCAACGAGGACCACCACTTTGTCGTCTATTCCGGACAGCGGAACTTCGGTGGCGTGGGGTGTGCGGGTGGGCTGGCGGGCCAGGTCGTCACGGAACATGGTGACGTCGAGCTGCCCGGTGATGGCGGCGGGATCCACGGAGGGATCGGCGGCTGCAATCTTGTCGGCAAGCCGGCGGGCGAGCGGGTAGCCCCGGCGCGGAATCCCCATAAGAACGAGGTCTGCGGAGCCTTTGTTGGCTTCCAGGATTTCGTGGGCAATCCGGGTAAGCGCGCGGTCAATGTCAGCTGAAGCCAGAACGGTGCGTGCGGGTGCGGGTGCGCCCGGCGGGTTGGACAAGTCCATATTCTGCCTCCTCCTTCCCCGCCTCACAGGACGGAATTTAAAGGGTGAATGCGGTTTCAAGCTACCACAGCCGCGGCTGCCGGCTTCCTCTGTGACGCCGGCCCTGCGGACAACTTCGGGTCTTTTCTATCCCCAGTCCGGCCTCCTTTGTCCCGCAGCCCGCTTTTGCTCATAGTGTTGCCCTATGACAGGCGCAGCTTCATGAGCGGATACCTCCCCGACAACCGTGCCGGCCGAGACGGGGCCGTCCCCTGGAGCCCGCCTCCGGGCGAACCCCGGCCCGCCCGCCTCCAGCCGCCGGGACACGGCCCCGTGCCGGTGCAGCCGCTCTGGACCGCCCAGCCGCACGGACGCACGGGTACCGCCGCAACCGTGCTGCTGATTATCGGCTCCTCCGTCGCCCTGCTGCTGGTGGCCTGGTTCCTGTGGTGGCAGCTGGGAACGGTTGCCTTCCTCCTCTGCGGGATCCTTGCGCTGGTGCCGCTGGGCATCTGCCTGCTGGGACTGCGCTGGGTGGACCGCTGGGAACCCGAACCCCGCTCGGCGCTCCTCTTTGCCTTCCTGTGGGGTGCCGGAATTTCAGTGGGCATCACGCTGCTTGCCGGACCCTATGTGGCGCAGGCGCTGTACCTGATGCTGCCGGGGCTGGCGCCGGAGTTTGTGGGCCCGGTCCTGGAAGCGCCGCTCGTTGAGGAAACCGCCAAGGGGCTCGGGGTCCTGATTCTGGTACTGGTGCGCCGGAGCCACTTTGACGGCCCGGTGGACGGGATTGTTTACGCCGGCACCGTCGCGGCGGGCTTCGCCTTTACCGAGAACATCCTGTACTTCGGCTCCGCCCTGATTTCCAGCGGGGGGCTCGGGGTGGAACTGGGCTTCGTGTTTGTGCTTCGCGGGCTGTTTTCGCCGTTCGCCCACGTGCTGTTCACCTCAGCCATAGGTCTTGGACTGGGGATTGCCGTCCGGCGCGGCGGCGCCCTGCGCATCACCGCCGGTTTCCTGCTGGGCCTGGCGGCGGCAATCCTGGGGCACATGTTCTGGAACGGCGGAACGGCGCTGGTCTCCGGCGGCTTCTTTGTCTTCTATTTCGTGCTGCAGGTGCCGTTGTTTGCCCTGGCGGTGGCCGGCGTCGTCCTGCTGCGCCGGGCGGAGCAGCGGCTGACCCGGGCCCGGCTGGGCGAATACGCCGCCGCCGGCTGGTTCACACCCCAGGAAGTCCTCATGCTGTCCACCCGGGCCGGGCGGCACCAGGCGCTGGCCTGGGCGGGGCGCTTCGGTGCCCGGAGCACCATGAAGACCTTCATCCGGGAAGCCACCAGGCTGGCACTGACCCGCCAGCAGATCGCGGCGGGCCGGAATCTGGCCGCCAACCGGGCCGCGGAGCAGACACTCCTGCAGGCCCTGACGCGCACGCGCGGCGCGATGCTGACCCGGGCCGGGGTTGCCTGACGGCCGGCTGATGCTGCCGAACGCAAAAGCCCGCCCGCTGCCGCGGATGCGCGGCAGGGGACGGGCCGGGGTGCGAACTAGGCCTGCAGGCGGTTTTTCAGGCCAGCAGGGACGGCTTGAGCTGGTGAAGCCGGCTCAGCAGTCCGTTCACGAATGACGGCGATTCGTCGGTGGACAGGGTCTTGGCGAGCTCAACGGCCTCGCTGATCGCCACCTTGTCCGGTACGTCGTCGTTGTAGAGCAGTTCCCAGGCGCCGATCCGCAGGATGATGCGGTCCACGGAGGGCATGCGTTCCAGCGGCCAGCCCTGGGAGTATGTGCCCAGGAACTCGTCGATGGTCTCCTGCATGGAAACCACACCCTCCACCAGTTCAAGCGTGTAGGGGTTGATCGTCTGATCGGTCTGTTCCCGGCGGGCCTTGATCATGTCAAAGACCGATGCTGAACGCTGCTCAGCCTCAAACAGAACTTCCAGTGCCCGGGTCCGGGCTTTAGTGCGTGCACTCACTCGTTAACGCGTCCCAAATAATCGCCGGTGCGGGTATCTACCTTGACCTTGGTGCCCTGTTCCAGGAACAGCGGAACCTGGATTTCGTAGCCGGTCTCCACTGTGGCGGGCTTGGTGCCGCCGGTGGAGCGGTCGCCCTGCAGGCCCGGCTCCGTGTAGGTGATCTCCAGGACCACTGACGGCGGCAGCTCAATGTACAGCGGCGAACCCTCGTGGATGGCAATGGTCACCATCATGGATTCGAGCATGAAATTGGACATTTCGCCCACGATGGAGCCCGGCACGGTCAGCTGGTCGTAGTCCGAGGTGTCCATGAAGACGTAGTCGTCGCCATCCTGGTACAGGTACTGGTAATCACGGCGGTCAACGCTGGCAGTTTCGATCTTGATGCCGGCGTTGAACGTCTTGTCGACAACCTTGCCCGAACGCACGTTGCGCATCTTGGTACGGACAAACGCACCACCCTTGCCCGGCTTCACGTGCTGGAACTCGATGATGCTCCAAAGGTTGCCTTCAAGCTTCAGCACGGTGCCGTTCTTGATGTCGTTGGTCGTCGCCACAGTTTCTCTTTCGTTGATTCGCCTGGTTTCGTTTTAAGTCCGTCGACCATTCTACCTGCTCCGGGCAGCTACAGGCTGAGGCGGATGCCGCCCTGCGGCTCGGAGGCAATCTCCTGGTAGGCCGCGAACAGCAGCGAGGTGTCGGGAACCTCGAGCATGGAGGGCTTGGCCAGGCCGTCCAGGACCACGAATCGCAGCAGGTCACCGCGGGATTTCTTGTCCCGGCGCATGCCGTCCAGCAGGGCGGACCAGCGATCCTTGCGGTAAGTGACGGGCAGTCCCAGCGAGGTGAGGATTTCCTTGTGCCGGTCCGCCGTGGCGTCGTCGAGGCGGCCGACCATGCGGCCCAGTTCGGCGGCGAAAACCAGGCCCACGGATACTGCCGCGCCGTGGCGCCACTGGTAGCGCTCGGCCAGTTCAATGGAGTGGCCCAGGGTGTGGCCGTAGTTGAGGAATTCCCGGCGTCCCGCTTCGCGCAGGTCCGAGGACACAATTTCGGCCTTGACCGAGATGGAGCGTTCCACCAGTTCGCGCACGACGTCGGAGCCGCCGTCGCCCACGGCCTCGGGATTGGCCTCCACCAGGTCCAGGATCGCGGGGTCGGCGATGAAACCGCACTTGATGACTTCGGCCATGCCGCTGAGCAGCTCATTTTTGGGCAGGGTGCCCAGGGCATCGAGGTCGGCCAGCACACCGGCGGGCGGATGGAAGGCGCCCACGAGGTTCTTGCCTTCGGCGGTGTTGATGCCGGTCTTGCCGCCCACTGCCGCATCCACCATGCCCAGCAGCGAGGTGGGAACGTGAACCACCTTGATGCCGCGCAGCCAGGTGGCCGCCACAAACCCGGCCAGGTCGGTGACGGCGCCGCCGCCCACTGCCACGATCGCATCGGAGCGCGTGAAGTCGTTCTGCCCCAGGACCTGCCAGCAGAAGGAAGCAACCTGGATGTGCTTGCCCTCTTCGGCATCAGGGATTTCCGCCGTGACGGCGGTGAGTCCGGTGGCGGCCAGTTCGTCGCGCACAGTGTCACCGGTGGCCCGGAGCGCACGCGGATGGATGACCAGGACCCGGCGGACCCGCTCCCCCAGCATGGCGGGCAGGCGGTCCAGCAGTCCGTTGCCGATCACGACGTCGTAATTGCTTGCGGGGCTTTCGCCGGTCACCGGGATGACGGTGGGATCGGAGGCCATGGGGTTAAGCTCCTTCGTTGAGGATTGTCGTCAGGCGGTCGATGATGGCCGTGACGCTGAGTCCCCTGGTGTCTATGGTGATGTCGGCCAGGGATTCGTAAACGGGGCGCCGGGCTTTTGCCAGTTCCTGCCAGCGGCGCACGGGGTCGCCGGCCAGCAGGGGGCGGTTGCCGGAGCGGGTGATGCGGGGCAGGACGGTTTGCAGATCGGTGTCCAAAAAGACCACGGTGGCGCCGCGCAG
Source organism: Arthrobacter sp. Z1-15 (assembly GCF_054792395.1). Taxonomy (NCBI): domain Bacteria; kingdom Bacillati; phylum Actinomycetota; class Actinomycetes; order Micrococcales; family Micrococcaceae; genus Arthrobacter; species Arthrobacter sp. Z1-15. Next base: position 2,374,020 of record NZ_CP096454.1, read on the forward strand.
CAGCTGCTGCGTACCGGTGTCCAGCACGGCTCCGCCGCCCAGGGAAATGACGGTGCGGGACGGTTCGGCCAGGGCGGCAGCGACAGTGCGCGCTTCAACCTCCCGGAAGTAGCATTCCCCGCGTGCGGCAAAGAGTTCAGGGATCGGTCCGTGGCGCTCGGTGATGAGCTGGTCCGTGTCAATAAACTTCAGCTGGCGGCGGGACGCGAACTCGCGTCCCACCACCGACTTGCCGGCTGCCATGAAGCCGATCAGGACAATGTGGCGGCAGGTTTCAGTCTGTCCGGTCACTGGTGCCAGCCGATTCCAGGGCACCGGGGATGCTCTGGAGGTAGGACCGCAGGTTCCGGGCCGTCTCGGCCACGGAATCACCGCCGAACTTCTCGGTGACGGCTTCGGCCAGCACCAGGGCGACCATTGCCTCGGCCACGACGCCGGCGGCCGGCACGGCGCAGACGTCCGAGCGCTGGTGGTGGGCACGGGCGGGCTCTCCGGTGCTGATGTCCACTGTCTGCAGGGCGTGCGGCACGGTGGCAATGGGTTTCATGGCAGCGCGGACCCGCAGGACTTCGCCGATGCTCATGCCGCCTTCGATGCCGCCGGCCCGGTTTCCGGACCGGACCGCCCGTCCCTCGGAATCCTGGAGGATCTCATCGTGTGCTGCCGAGCCGCGGCGTGCGGCGGTCAGGAAGCCGTCACCGATCTCCACGCCCTTGATGGCCTGGATGCCCATCAGGGCTCCGGCTATGCGGGCGTCGAGCCGGCGGTCCCAGTGGGTGTAGCTGCCCAGTCCCGGCGGCAGTCCGTAGGCCACGACTTCCACCACGCCGCCCAGGGTTTCGCCGTCCTTGTGGGCGGCATCCACCTCGGCGACCATGGCGGCGGAAACGTCGGGGTTGAAGCAGCGCATGGGGTCCGCGTCCAGGGCGGCGACGTCGCCGGCACCGGGAATCGCCGAACCTTCGGGGCTGCCCACGCCGGCAATGCTGACGGTGTGGGAGACGAGTTCCACACCCAGGGACTTCAGGAAAGAGGAGGCCACCGCCCCGAGCGCGACGCGGGCCGCGGTTTCCCGCGCACTGGCACGCTCCAGAACGGGACGGGCTTCATCAAACCCGTACTTCTGCATGCCGGTAAAATCGGCGTGTCCGGGACGCGGGCGGGTCAGCGGAGCGTTGCGGGCGGATTCGGCGAGCAGGGCGGGATCCACCGGGTCCGGCGACATGACCTGCTGCCACTTGGGCCACTCGGTGTTGCCCACCTCAATGACTACCGGTCCGCCCTGGGTCAGTCCGTGCCGGACTCCCCCGAGGATCCGGACGGCGTCCTGTTCAAACTTCATCCGGGCGCCGCGGCCGTAACCGAGACGACGGCGCGCCAGCGCCTCCTGGATCATGGCAGTATTCACTTCGACGCCTGCAGGGACGCCCTCAACTATTCCTACCAGTGCAGGCCCATGGGACTCACCGGCGGTCAACCAACGCAACATGGTTTCAATACTGCCATGTCCCGTACCCGGCTTCAGCGCCGCGGTGCCCCGACAGCGTCACACATCACGTTTGTGACGGCGTTCTCTTCACGGAACGCCCCGCCGGTAAACAGGCGCACCTGTTCAACCGCCTGGTACAGCAGCATTTCCAGCCCGGGGACAATCCGTCCGCCACGGGCAGTCCAGACGTGGGCGATCCGGCTGGGCCAGGGATCGTAGGCAACATCAAGGAGGACCGCGCCCGGAGCAGCTGCCCCGCCGGTCGCCGCGGCCAGCTGGTCGGCGAGGGCATCGGCACCGTGCGGGGGAAGCGTGGAGATGACGACGTCGGCCTCCGCGCATGCCGCTGCCGCCTCGTCCCAGGGGCGCAGCCGCACCTCTGTTCCGGTGCGGCGTCCGACCTCGGCCACCGGCGGAAGTCCGTCCGGCCCTGCGGTGAACCGGCGGGCACAGACCGAAACGGATGCGGCGTTGAGCCGTGCCGCGGCTGCGACGGCGGCGCAGGCTGTGCCGCCGGCACCGAGGATGACCACGTTTGGGTTGGCCTGGGCACCGGCATGGAGCAGCGCCTTAACGATGCCGGTCACATCGGTGTTGTGCCCGGTGAGGACTACGCCGCCGTCCGTGTAGTCGAAGGTCACCGTGTTCAGGACCTGCAGGTCTGCGGCCGTGGACGTGAGACGGTCCATGGCGGGGAGCAGTGCGGCCTTCAGCGGCATGGTCACCGACAGGCCGGCCCACCGGGGCTGCCCGGCATCCGTCCGCCGGAGGGACGCGGCAAAGGCTGCCGCGTCCTCTTCGGGGACGTCGATCCTGTCGTACGCACACTCAAACCCGAGGTACCCGTACGCGGCACGGTGCAGCAGCGGCGATTTGGAGTGGCCGATCGGATGCCCCAGCACGGCTGCCCGCAGCGGGCTAGCCGTCAACTACCCGCACCTGCCCGGTTCCTGCTTGCCGCACCATTCCTGGTACTGGAGCACGTACTTCGCATGCTCCGCCAGCGTGGAGGAGAACTCGGTCTGGCCGGTGTCCAGGTTGACCGTCACCCAGTAGTAGTACGGCACGTCGGCGGGATTTGCGGCCGCGTCGATGGCTTCCTTGCTGGGAGAACCAATCGGGCCGACCGGCAGTCCGGGGTTGGCGTACGTGTTGTACGGATTGGACTTGTCCGCCTTTTCCTCCGGCGTCAGGTCATAGCTCTTGCGGTTCAGTCCGTACGTCACCGTGGCGTCGGACTGGATCAGGCCGCTGGTTTCCACGTTGTCCGCCCGCAGCCGGTTCTGGATGGAGCCGGCCACCGTTGCATAGTCGGCTTCGCCGGCCTCGGCCTGGATAATGCTGGCCTTGGTCAGGATGCGGTACTGCTCGGCCGGGTCGGTGATGCCGGCTTCCTCGAGCGTGGCAAAGGTGTTGTCGACCATTTCGGTCACGATGGACGTTGCGTCCTGCTCCAGCGGGAAGCGGTACTCGCCCGGGTGCAGGTAGCCCTCGAGGCTTACGGCCGCGGGCGGTAGTCCGAAGGCCGCGGGGTCCTTGGCGAGAGCCTCGAACTCGGTCCGGGGAATTCCGGTCGACTCGGTGAGGATGTCAAACACTTCGTTCTGGCGCAGGTCGCGGGCAATGGCGGCGTAGTGCACCGCGGCGCCCTGTTCGCCCAGCAGCGCATCCAGAGCCGCAGAGGAGGACATCTGCTGCTTCATTTCGTAGGATCCGGGCTGGATTTCCCGTCCGGCGGACTCCTCCGCAAACGCGTTGACGAACTCCTTGGAGGTAGCGACGATGTCCGCCGTTTCCAGCTTGGTCCCGATCACCATCGGTCCGTCGCCTTCAGCCACCGTGAAACTGACGCTTCCGGTTCCGGCTCCTTCATAGTCCTTGATCTCGTTCATCCCGAGCAGGTCGCGGAGGAACATGGTCAGTCCGAAAACCACGCCGGCAAAAAAGACCAACACGACGAGCATCACGATGGTGCGGCGGCGCCGGCGGCGCTGCTTCTCCCTCGACGGGCGCAGGCTGCGGCGCGTCCCCTGTTCCTCGTCGAAGAACTCCTCCACGGGCGGCTTGCCCTCAGGGAGGGCGGCATACTGCTCGTCGCCCCGGCCGTGGTGGGCTGTCGGCTCATAGTCCGGCTTAGCCCCCATGGGCGGGAAATCCGGATACCTGTGGCTCACAGCGCGGCCCCGTTTCCGCGCTTATTGTCCTGGGAAATGATTGACTCCTGTGTCGGGGCCGGCAGGGCGCCTGTCTGGCGCTGCTGCCGGCATGATGTGACTGGCTCCCCCACATCGCGTCCAAGTGAACGCTGCATGTCAATAGCCTGCTGCAAAATAGCTACAGCGGCTGCTTGATCCACCACTCTACGGTGATCTTTGCTGTTCAAGCCAGCCTCGTGCAGGTTACGGTGCGCACTCACCGTTGTGAGGCGCTCGTCCACAAGGCAAACGGGAATGCTGATTCCGCCGCGGTCCAGTTCCGCAAGCAGCAGGTCGGCGTAGTCCCGGGCCATCTGCGTGGAAGCGGTTTCGGTACCCCGCATGCTGCGCGGCAGGCCAACAAAGATCTGGACCGCGCTGCGGTCTGCCGCTTCACGCGCGAGGACCCGGATGTCGCTGTTCTTTTTCGCGTCGCGTTTGAGGGTCTTGACGGGCATGGCCAGCATTCCGTCCGGATCGCTCACGGCCAGGCCCACCCGGGCCAGGCCGACGTCTACCCCCAACTTAACCCCGCGGGGGTAGTCCTGCGGCTCCATGTCAGCCCCGATTGGCAACTGCGGCTTGGATTGCAGTGAGTGCCTCGCCGAGCTTCGAGGCGTCCGAGCCGCCGCCCTGGGCGACGTCGTCCTTGCCGCCGCCGCCGCCGCCGAGTACTCCGGCGGCCAGCTTCACCAGCGCACCTGCCTTGACTCCTGCGGCGCGGGCTTCCTCGTTGGTGGCAACAATCACCACGGGACGGGAATTGGAGACACCGGCAACTGCGACGACGGCGGCTCCGCTTCCCAGCCGCGACCGCAGATCCAGCGCGAGGGTGCGGAGGTCATCGGCGCCCGCTCCCGATCCGGCATCGTGGGCAAGAACACGCACGCCGTCGACGTCCACGGCCTTGCCCACCAGAGCTGCGGCCGACGCGGCCAGCTGCTCGCGGCGCAGCCGTTCGAGTTCCTTTTCGGTTGCCTTCAGCTTGGCCAGCGTGGCGGCCAGGCGGTCCGGCAGCTGCACGGAGGGAACCTTGAGCATTTCGGAGAGTTCGTTGACCAGGGCACGCTCTGCGGCCAGGTGGCGGAAGGCATCCATGCCCACGAACGCTTCGACCCGGCGGTTGCCCGAGCCGACGGACTGCTCCCCCAGCAGGGTGAGGCTGCCGATGCGGGACGTGGATTCGACGTGCGTGCCGCCGCAGAGTTCGCGGGACCAGTCGCCGTTCATTTCGACGACGCGCACCGTGTCACCGTAGGCTTCGCCGAACAGCGCGGTGGCGCCCAGGGCTTTCGCTTCCGCCAGGGACATGACCTTGGTCTCGACCCGGTAGTTGCTGCGGATGGCCAGGTTGGACACCTCTTCGATTTCCGACTTTGCGGCATCGGAGAGGCCCTCGCCCCAAGCGAAGTCAAAGCGCAGGTAGCCGGCCTTGTTGAAGGAGCCGCGCTGCAGCGCTTCCGGGCCGAGGATCTGGTGCAGTGCGGCGTGCACGATGTGCGTGCCGGAGTGCGCCTGCTCGGCCTCGTGGCGGCGCTGGGCGTCAACGGCAGCCAGCACTGCCGAACCCTCGGCGATTTCGCCTTCGCGGACGATCGCCTTGTGCACGCTCAGGCCCTTGACCGGACGCTGGACGTCCTGCACTTCCAGGACAAAGCCGTCGCCGGTGATCAGGCCGGTGTCGGCAGCCTGGCCGCCGGCTTCCGCGTAGAACGGCGTCTCGTTCAGCACCAGGGAGATTTCCGATCCCTGGCCGGCGTGCGGGACGCGCGAGCCGCCGGAGATGATGCCGCGGACGGAGGATTCACTGGTCAGCTCGTCGTACCCGGTAAAGACGGTGGAGCCGGCTGCCAGCAGCTCGTTGAAGACCGAGACGTCGTTGTGGCCGTGCTTCTTGCCGCGGGCATCGGCCTGGGCGCGCTGGCGCTGCTCGAGCATGAGCGAACGGAAACCGGCCTCATCAACTTTCAGCCCGGCTTCTTCAGCCATTTCCAGCGTGAGGTCAATGGGGAACCCGTACGTGTCGTGCAGGGTGAAGGCGTCTTCGCCGGAGAGCGGCTTGCCGGCACTCTTGGACTCCTTGACGGCTTCCTCGAGGCGCTCGGTTCCGGAGGCGATGGTGCGCAGGAACGCCTTCTCCTCGGCATAGGCGATCCGGCTGATGCGGGCGAAATCCGTCTCGACCTCGGGGTAGGTGCCCTTCATGGCGTCGCGGGAGACCGGCAGCAGTTCGGGCAGGACGGCGGTTTCCACGCCCAGCAGGCGCATGCTGCGCACCGCGCGGCGGATCAGGCGGCGCAGCACGTAGCCGCGGCCTTCATTGGAGGGGCTCACACCGTCGGCGATGAGCAGCAGGGCCGAACGGACGTGGTCGGCGACCACGCGCATGCGGACGTCGTCGGTGTGGTGCGGGTCGGAGGGGTCCTCGGCGGAGGTGTATTCCTTGCCGGAGAGTTCCGAGGCCTTGTCCAGCACCGGGCGGACCTGGTCCGTCTCATACATGTTCTCCACGCCCTGGAGAATCATGGCCAGGCGTTCCAGGCCCAGGCCGGTGTCGATGTTCTTCTGCGGCAGCTCGCCAAGGATTTCGAAGCTGTCCTTGCCGGTGCCTTCGCCGCGCTGGTACTGCATGAACACGAGGTTCCAGATCTCAACGTACCGGTCGTCATCGGCTGCCGGACCGCCGTCGACGCCGTAGGCCGGTCCGCGGTCGTAGAAGATCTCGGAGCAGGGGCCGGCGGGGCCGGGCTGGCCGGTGGACCAGTAGTTGTCCTTCTTGCCGAACTTCTGGATGCGGCCGGCGGGAACGCCGATCTTGTCGCGCCAGATGGCCAGGGCTTCGTCGTCGTCCTCGTAGACGGTGATCCACAGCTTCTCGGGCGGAAGTCCGAAACCGCCGTCGGCAACGGGCTTGGTCAGCAGCTCCCAGGCGAAGCCGATGGCTTCTTCCTTGAAGTAGTCACCGAAGGAGAAGTTTCCGGCCATCTGGAAGAACGTGCCGTGGCGGGCGGTCTTGCCGACTTCTTCGATGTCCGCGGTGCGGATGCACTTCTGCACGCTGGTGACGCGCTTGTACGGGGCCTTCTCGCGGGCCGTGAGGTAAGGAATGAAAGGCACCATGCCGGCCACGGTGAAGAGCAGCGACGGATCATTGGTGACGAGGGACGCGGAGGGAACCACCGTGTGGCCCTTGTCGCTGAAGAAATCCAGCCAGCGGCGTGCAATCTCGTGGGACTTCATGGTGCTTTTTACCCTTCCGGTAATTCAGGCGTTTCGCTCAGTTGAGGCTGCCGGCACGAGGTGCCGGATGGCCGGTTGTGGATGTCAGCGGCGTACGGCAGCCATGGTCTCGGCAACGGTGTCGCCGGTGTCCATGCCCAGGGCGGTGCGCAGCTCGCCCTCACGTTCGCTCATGCCGTCGCGGAACGCGTCGGCGAAGTTCTGCAGGGCGTCGGCGGCGGTGCCGACGGCCTGGTTGAGTCCGGCGGGACCCAGGGTGTTCCTGGCGTCCGAGAACCGGCGGACGGCGATGACGCCGATGGTGACGCCGATGGACATCCAAAAGACTCGCTTGATCATGGGTTTCGCTCCTGTGCTGGTGGCGGGGTTAGCGGCTGCGGCGGCCGCGGCTCTTACTGCGGGAGGAAAGGGCCGAACGGACTCCGTAGCTGAACGCTGAGACCTTGATCAGCGGCGACCCGACAGTGGCGGCCACCAGCGAGGACAGGGCGGAGATGTTGGCGGTTGCGTCAGAGACGTTCGAGGAAATGCCGTCCACCTTCTGCAGCTGCAGGTTGGTGGTGGACACCGTGGTGGTGACTTCCTCGATCAGCGGAGTGGTTTCGTCGCTGATGTTCCGGATGGCTCCGCGCAGCTCGTCAAAGACCTTGCCCAGCTTCCAGATCGGGACGGCCAGCAGCACTACCAGCACCGCGAACACACCGGCAGCAATCAGACCGGCAATATCTCCACCCGACATGGCACTCCTCTTGGGGTTGAAAAACTAAGACTTTCCGCTATGTACCTTACCTACTCCGCGGCCGCAGCACTTACTTGTGCCCCCCGGGCACAGGCGAAGCCGGCGGCCGGCGGAACGGCAGCGGCGGGACGGGCAGCGGCGGCCCGACCCTAGGGCAAGCGGCAGGTGCCGCTTAACCAAACAGCCCGCGGCTTGGGCCGCGGGCTGTTCGAAAAATCGAGAAAGACTCGAGATTAGCGTGCGTAGTATTCCACGACGAGCTGCTCTTCGCAGGTCACGGGAACTTCCGAGCGCTTCGGGCGGCGCACGAGGCGTGCCTGCAGCTTGTCCAGGGAAACATCCAGGTAACCCGGAACGGCGGGCAGGACGTCGCGGTGGGCGCCGGCAGCGGCAACCTGGAACGGCGTCATGGTCTCGCTGCGCTGGTGCACATGGATGAGCTGGCCTTCGGAAACGCGGAACGACGGGCGGTCCACGCGGGCGCCGTCAACCATGATGTGACGGTGCACAACAAGCTGGCGGGCCTGGGCGATCGTGCGGGCAAAGCCGGCGCGCAGCACGAGGGCGTCAAGACGCATCTCGAGCAGCTCGATCAGGTTTTCACCGGTCAGACCGGCGGTGCGGCGGGCTTCCTCGAAGACACGGGTCATCTGTGCTTCACGGATGCCGTACTGGGCGCGCAGACGCTGCTTTTCACGCAGGCGTACCGCGTAGTCGCTGTCCTGCTTGCGACGTGCGCGGCCGTGCTCACCCGGCGGGTAAGGACGACGCTCGAAGTACTTGGCTGCCTTGGGGGTCAAAGCAATGCCGAGGGCGCGCGAAGCGCGGGCCTGACGGCGTGCACGTGTGTTGTTAGCCACGTTCACCTTTCACTGTTTTGGCGGTTTGGCCACCGCAGCCCTGGTTCTCACCGGGATACCGTGATGACTGATTCGTAAGTACTGGCCTCCATTAGGGAGAGCTCGGGCCAACCGCTGCCTTCTGCTACAGACACGGCACCGGGCACAGCTCCCCGCTTACAGCGGGGAAGGGGGTCCGGCGTCGCGCTTGCCAGTCAACCATCAATCCTAGCACGGGGCCGGACGCAGTTCCTTCCGGCGGCTCCCCCGCCGACTCCCCCGGAGACTCCCCCGGCTACTTCCCGCGGATGATCCCGCGCAGCCGCTGAAGCCGCGCCGTGATGTCCCGTTCCACGCCGTTGCCGGTGGGCTCGTAGTAGTTGCGGCCCACCAGGTCATCCGGCGGGTACTGCTGCCGGGCAACGCCGTGCGGTTCGTCGTGAGAGTAGACGTAGCCCTTGCCGTGCCCGAGCTGCTTGGCTCCGGGATAGTGGGCGTCGCGCAGATGGGCGGGAATGCCCTGCCCGCGTCCGGCGCGGACATCGGCGATGGCGGCATTGATGCCGTTGTAGGCGGCGTTGGATTTGGGGGCGGTTGCAATATGCACCACGGCCTCGGCCAGGATAATCCGCCCTTCGGGCATGCCGATCAGCTGGACCGCCTGCGCTGCGGCCACCGCGGTCTGCAGGGCCGTGGGATCAGCCATGCCCACGTCTTCGGCGGCGGAAATCACCAGCCGCCGGGCAATGAACCGCGGGTCCTCCCCTGCCTCGACCATCTTGGCGAGGTAGTGCAGGGCGGCATCGACGTCCGAGCCGCGCAGGGATTTGATGAAGGCGCTGGTGACGTCATAGTGCTGGTCTCCCGCGCGGTCATAGCGCAGGGCTGCCACGTCCAGCGCCTTTTCCGCGTCGCTGAGCGTGACCACCGGGGTCTCCTCGCCGTCGGCCCGTTCGGAGTAGGCGACGCCCGCGGCCGCTTCCAGCGCAGTGAGTCCGCGCCGCGCGTCGCCCGCTGCCAGGCGCACCAGGTGTTCCAGCGCCTCTTCGGTCAGCGTTACGCGTCCGGCCAGCCCGCGCTCGTCCTCCACGGCACGCTGGAGCAGCGAGGCTATGTCCTGTTCGGTCAGCGGTTTCAGCGTCAGCAGCAGGGACCGGGACAGCAGCGGCGAAACCACCGAAAAGGACGGGTTTTCGGTGGTGGCGGCCACCAGCACCACCCAGCGGTTCTCCACGCCGGGCAGCAGCGCATCCTGCTGGGCCTTGTTGAACCGGTGGATTTCGTCCAGGAACAGCACGGTGGTGATGCGGTGCAGGTCGCGGTTGGTCAGGGCGTCGTCCATCACCCGGCGGACATCCTTCACGCCGGCGGTGATGGCGGACAGTTCCACGAATTTGCGTCCGGAACCGCGTGCAACGACATGGGCGAGCGTGGTTTTACCCGTGCCCGGAGGTCCCCAGAGCATGACCGACGACGGGCCGGCGGGGCCGCGGTCGTCGGCCGATTCGGCCAGGGAGCGCAGCGGGGATCCCGGGCCGAGCAGGTGCTGCTGTCCCACGACTTCGTCCAGCGTCCGCGGCCGCATCCGCACAGCCAGGGGGCTGCGCGGACGCTTCCGGCCGTCGTCGCCCGCGGCGGAGTCCGACCCGCCGTCGTCGTACCGGTTGTCCGTGCCGGTGCCGCTGCCGCTGTCACTGTCGGTGTAGCTGTCACTGTCGCTGCTGAACAAATCACTCACATCCCAAGGCTACTCGTGCCGTAGCGTGGAGAAGGCCCGGCAACCGCCGGCTCAGCCGCACCGGAAGAATTGTCGAATGCCCGCCACCCGAACCACGTATGTATCGCCCGAGCGGCTGCCCGGCTGGCTGGACCGGTTTGCAGCAGGCAACGGTGAGCTGGCGCTGACCCCCGAGCACGGCGGGCTGCACCTCGCGGCCGCCAACGGCGCCGAGGCGGAAATCCTGGCCCCCTGGCCGGACGACGGCAGGCCGGGGCGGGGCACCAACGACGTCGAACGCCTGGTGTCATTGGCCGGTCAGTCCCGCACCCTCGGCATTGTCTTGCTGCGCCGCGGCGGATATGCGGCGGGCGTGGCCCGCGACGGACTGCTGCTCGCGTCCAAGGCCGGCAACCGGTACGTCCAGTCCCGCACCGCAGCAGGCGGCGGCTCACAGCAGCGCTTTGCACGCCGGCGCAGCAACCAGGCTGATGCCCTCGTGCAGACCGCTGCCGAACAGGCGGCCCGGATCTTCACCGATCAGCAGCCCGAGTACCTGGTGTTTGGCGGCGACCGCGCACTGACCGAGCTGCTGGCGAACGAGCGGATTTTCCAGCCGTGGAGCGGCTTGGCCCGGCTGCGTCCCCTGGACGTGCAGGATCCCAAGCTGGCCGTGCTGGCCAGGGCCGCAAAGGACGCGGCCTCTGTTTTCATCCGGATTACGGTGCCCTAGCGGTCCGAACTGCCGTGCAGCTTCAGTCCCCCGGGCAGTTTCAGTACTCCCGGTCCCCGACCCCGGCGAGCCGGCGGACAATGATCCCGGCGGCATCGCCGCTCACCTGCCGGTAGCCGGTGCCGGCCCACAGGCTGACCCCGTCGGGGTTGCCCTCCGCTGCTGCGGCGGCCCGCAGCGGTCCGGTGATCTGGTTGATGTACGGGTACGCATCGGGCGCGTCCGGGTAAGTGCGCATGAATTCGTTGGTCAGTCCCCGGGCCGGCCGGCCGGAAAAGGCCCGGGTCAGTGACGTTTCCTGCCAGCGGGAGCCGAGCGCCGCTTCCCGCAGCGCCAGGCGGTGCACCGGATTGGTCCCCGCTTCAGGGCTGAGCAGCAGGAGCGTTCCCACCTGCACCGCTGCAGCCCCGCAGGCCAGCGCCGCGGCGGCGTCCGACGGAGCAGCTATTCCGCCGGCGGCGACCAGCGGCAGGTCGGATACTTCCGCGATTCCGCGCAGGAGTTCGTCCAGCGGCACGTCGCCGGGCGCTTTGGCGCTGTCCAGGGTGCCGCGGTGGCCTCCCGCCCCGGGTCCCTGGACGCACAGAACCCGGGCTCCGGCCCCGGCTGCTGCCCGGGCTTCATCCGGGTCCGTCACCGTGATGACGGTGCAGATGTCCCGGCCGGCGAGCTCGGCCAGCACGGCAGCATCCGGCAGCCCAAATGTGAAAGACACGACCGCCGGCTGCTCCTGCAGGACCAGATCCAGTTTGGCCGGCCAGCCGTCGTCGTCGTCCGGGTTCGGGTGTCCGGGCTCCAGCCCGGTGCCGGCCGCCAGCCGGTCCCGGAAAGCCAGCGCCGCGGCAAGCTTGCCGCCTGCCTCGGCAGCGGCGCAGGTATTGGCGGCGTAGGTATTGGCATGGTCCGGCACAAAGAGGTTCACACCGAACCCGGCACCGGTCAGGCTGCGGGTCCGGAGAATCTGCTCACGGACAGCGTCGGCGCTCTTGTAGCCGGCCGCCAGGAATCCGAGTCCCCCGGCGTTGCTGACCGCAGCCGCCAGTTCGGGAGTGGATACGCCTCCCGCCATCGGCGCGCCGAGGACGGGAAGCGGCAGGGAGTGCAGATTGAACATGCGGGTCCTCAGCAGGTTTTACAGGGTGACGGTGCCGTCGATGGATGTGACCGTGGATCCGCCCACCCAGATTTTGCCGTCGCGCGTGAAAACGCGGACCCGGCCGTCGCGCCTGACCGCCGTACCCTGCCTGACGATGTACCGCTCCGGTGCCAGCTCAGCGCCAATCAGCCACTGCGCCAGGCCGGCGTTAAGGCTTCCGGTGACGGGATCTTCGGTGATGCCGAGCCCGGGCACAAAGGCGCGGACCTCGTAGTCGGTTTCAGCGTCCGCAGGCTGCGCGCCGATGACACCCACGCGCAGGCTTCCCATGACAACCGGATCCGGCTTCAGTGCCAGCACCGCTGCGGCATCCGGGAGCAGCAGTCCCAGCCAGCCGGGTCCGTTGTCGATCCAATTGGAGGCAAGGATCTGGGTGCGGTCCAGGTTCAGGGCCTTCAGCGCCTGGTCAAGGACCTCGTCTTCAAGCGGTCCCGAGCGCAGCAGCGGCGGTGCGGCGAAAGCGGCAATGCCGGCATTGGCGTGCAGCGTCACGAGGCCGATTCCGCATTCCTGCACGACGACGTCGGGATAGCGCCGCTTGTTCCCGGCCTCCAGCCACGCGTGGCAGGTTCCCAGCGTGGGGTGCCCGGCAAAGGGAATCTCGCCGCCCGGGGTGAAGATGCGGACCCGGTAGTCAGCCCCGTCCCTAGTGGGCGGCAGCACGAACGTGGTTTCCGACAAGTTGGTCCACCGCGCAAAAGACTCCATGTCGGAGTCCGAAAGGCCTTCGGCTTCCAGAACCACGGCAAGGGGATTGCCCAGATACGGTTCACTGCCAAAGACGTCCACCTGTTTAAACCACCGCTGTTTCATAGCCAAACTCTATCCCCTGGCTGCCGGGAGTTTTATGAAGCGGAGTTTTACGAAGTAAGGCATCCGTTTGCAACCCTGCATCGGCCGCGCCTACCTTGGGAGAAGAATCAAGAGTTCCAGCCACGGGCCCTGGCCGGCTGGACGGCAACCCTCTCGCCGTAGCGGGGTGCTCCAGGTGACGATTCGGCCGCCCGGCGAGACTCTCCCGGCTGCGGCAAGTACCGCGCTGGTGGCGCCGCGGCCGTAATGGCCGCCGGCACCGCGCTTAAGGCAGAGGATCTTTCCACCATGTCCCTTGTTAGCGACCTTCAGCCGGCAGCCCTGCGCCGCGCCTTTTCACGTTTCCCGTCCGGCATTGCCGCTTTGTGCGCGGTGGTCGACGGAGAGCCGCAGGGAATTGTTGCCTCGTCCTTTACCGTGGGCGTGTCCATGGACCCGCCCCTGGTCCTGTTTGCCGTACAGAACACGTCCCGCACCTGGCCGGTGCTCCGGCCGGCAACGCGGATCGGCGTATCCATCCTGGGCTCCGAACACGAGGGAATCTGCAAACAGATCGCATCCAAAACCGGCGACCGTTTCGCCGGGCTTGACCTGCACACCGACGAGTCCGGTGCCCTGTTCCTGGACCGTGCCGCCCTGTGGCTGGAGTGCTCAGTGGAGAACGAGGTGCCCGCGGGCGACCACACAGTGGTGCTGCTGCGGGTTCACGGCCACACCTCCCACGACGACGCCCATGAGCCGCTGGTCTTCCACAGGTCGGCGTTCCGGCAGCTCAGCGTCCCTGAATTCGCCTGACCGGAAAGCGCCGCCGGGAACTGGAAATTGGAAGCCGCGTCAATTCATTTTCCGCGGCACATTCCTTGCCGGCACGGCCTCCGTTACCAAACCTTTACATCATGCCATGGACGGACTATTGTTCTTCGGATTACTTCGAAAGGAAGTAGCGGAGATGAGCACAAACAGAAATGTCCACGGCACATCACACAAAAAGGGAAAGCCCGGCAGCCGGCCGGGTTTGCCGCTTTCACGGAAGGCTTTGCTTCCGGCAGCAGTACTGGGCCTTCTACTGGCAGGGTGCACCGCGCAGGAGGAGCCGGAGACCGCTTCCAGTAAGCCGGCCTCGCCTTCAGCCTCTGCCGAGGAGCCGGCCCGGCCGTCCTCTTCAGCCGGCGAGCCCGGCACAAACGGCCTCAGTCTGGAGATCGCGCCGAATGCCACCCAGGCACCCGGCACAGAGGCCTCGCCGAATGCCGCCCAGACACCGGATGATTCAGCTGTGCAGGCTCTGTTCCGGGCGGACAATCCCGTGAGCGTGGAAACTTTCTTTCAGCAGCAGCCGCAGTGGCGTCCCGCCAACGCTAGCGTCGTGCTGGAGGAATCCGGCAGCGGAACCGGCACCTTCGAGCTGCCCGCTATGGAACCGGGGACCAGCTTCACCTCTTATCTCACCTGCAACCAGCCGGGGGCCTACGACATCGAGGTTCTGGACGATGAGTCGGACCACCTTTCCACCGTCGGCAGTGACCACTGCAATGTCCCGATGCTGATGGGTTTCGAACATGTCATCATGCCGGGTGAAAATCCGGCGTCCATCACCGTAGACGGACCGGACGGGGATTACTGGCTTGTTGTCTACCATTTGCCGTCCCCCGTTACGGCGCCCGCCGCGGGTTAAGCAAACTGTCAGCACATTTCATCGGCCGGCACATTTCATCAAAAATAAACGTACCCGCCAGAAACAAAAGTGCCCGGCCGCATCAGCGGCCGGGCACTTTCATCGTTTATGAATCTTCCGAAAAAACTAGGCGTCGTCCTTCGCGGAGTCATCCTTCTTCGGCTCGGGCTTCTTGGCCTCAGGCCTGAAGTCGACACCGGCTTCCTTGCGCTGCTGGGCGGTGATCGGAGCCGGAGCGGCCGTCAGCGGGTCATAGCCGTTGCCGGTCTTCGGGAAGGCAATGACGTCGCGGATGGACTCGGTGCCGGCCAGCAGGGCCACCACGCGGTCCCAGCCGAAGGCGATGCCGCCGTGGGGCGGAGCACCGTACTTGAAGCCTTCGAGCAGGAAGCCGAACTTCTCCTGCGCGTCCTCCTGCGAGAGGCCCATGACCTTGAAGACACGTTCCTGCACGTCGCGCTGGTGGATACGGATGGAACCGCCGCCAATTTCGTTGCCGTTGCAGACAATGTCGTACGCGTAGGCCAGAGCGGATCCCGGGTCGGTGTCGAACGTGTCCATGAATTCCGGCTTGGGCGACGTGAAGGCGTGGTGGACAGCGGTCCAGGCGCCGCCGCCCACGGCAACGTCACCGGCTGCAACGGCCTCGGAGGCCGGCTCGAACATGGGTGCGTCGACAACCCAGACGAAGGCCCAGTCGTTCGGGTCGATCAGGCCGGTGCGGTGGCCGATCTCAACACGTGCGGCGCCGAGCAGCGCACGGGCGGTGGTGGTCTCGCCGGCGGCGAAGAAGATGCAGTCGCCGGGCTTGGCGCCCACCTTTTCCGCGAGGTTCTCCCGCTCGAAGTCGGTCAGGTTCTTGGCCACGGGTCCGGTCAGCGTGCCGTCCTCCTGGACGAGCACGTAGGCCAGGCCTCGGGCGCCGCGCTGCTTGGCCCATTCCTGCCAGGCGTCCAGGGTGCGGCGGGGCTGCGAGGCGCCGCTGGGCATGACCACGGCACCCACGTAGGGGGCCTGGAAGACGCGGAACGTGGTGTCCTTGAAGAAGTCCGTCAGCTCGGTCAGCTCCAAGCCGAACCGCAGGTCCGGCTTGTCGGAACCGAAGCGCGCCATGGCGTCGGCATAGGTCATGCGCTGGATCGGCGTCGGGATCTCGACGTCGATCAGCTTCCAGAGCGAGGTCACGATCTGCTCGCCGAGGGCGATGATGTCGTCTTCCTCGACGAAGCTGGCCTCGATGTCCAGCTGGGTGAACTCCGGCTGGCGGTCCGCGCGGAAATCTTCATCGCGGTAGCAGCGGGCAATCTGGTAGTACTTCTCGAAGCCGCCCACCTGCAGGAGCTGCTTGAACAGCTGCGGGGACTGCGGCAGCGCGTACCAGGAACCCGGGGCAAGACGTGCGGGAACCACGAAGTCGCGGGCACCCTCGGGTGTGGAACGGGTCAGCGTGGGGGTTTCGATCTCAACGAAGCCTTCGTCATGCAGCAGGTTGCGCGCAATGCGGTTGGCCTCGGAGCGCAGGCGCATGTTCCGGGACGGCGCCGGGCGGCGCAGATCGAGGTAGCGGTGCTTCAGGCGGGCTTCCTCGCCCACTTCAACGTGCTCGTCAATCTGGAACGGCAGCGGGTCGGAAGTGTTCAGGACAACAACCTTGTCCGCGATCACTTCCACCTCACCGGTGGCCAGCGAGGGGTTTTCGTTGCCCTCGGGGCGCTTCTGCACGGTGCCGGTGATCTGCAGGACGTATTCATTGCGCAGGCTGTGGAAGACGTCCTCTTCGCGAACGACCACCTGGGCGAATCCGGATGCATCGCGGAGGTCCAGGAAGGCAACCCCTCCGTGGTCCCGGCGTCGGGCCACCCAGCCAGCGAGAGTGACGGTCTGTCCAATATGCTCGGCCCTCAGGGAACCAAGGGCATGAGTGCGCAGCACAGCAGTCCTTTCAAGATTGCTTGCGGAAAACACTGTTCCCGCTCATTGTGAATACAAGGTCTCTTCATGAGTTTACCGGTGTTCACATCCTTTCCCAGCCAAGGGCACCGCCGGGCAGCCGCAGGCTGCGCAGGCACCGCCCCGCCCGACCGATCGGAGGGACGCGTGTCCGGGAGCTCCTCAGGCAAACAGCCGCTCGGCGGTTTTGACGCGGTGACCGTGGGAGTTGGCTGCATGGTCGGGGGCGGCATCTTCATCGTCCTGCCGCCGGTTGCGCAGGCGGCGGGCTTCGCCCTCCCGGCCGCACTGGCCCTGGCGGCGCTGGTTGCCTACTGCTCGGCGGCGTCAACGTTCCTGCTGAGCGCCGGACTGCGCAACTCGGGGCACCGCAACGAAGGCGGCACCACCCGTTCGGCCGCACGGGTCCTCCTGGGACCTTACATGGGCTTCTTCACCGGATGGACGCTGCTGTGTGCGCTGGTGCCGGCGGCTGCGGTGCTCGCCCTGGCCTTTGGTCTCTACACAGTGCCGGAGCATGCCCGGGCGGCGGCCGTTGGCGCCGCGGCCGCGGCCACTGCCCTGAACCTCTTCGGCCTGCAGCGCGGCACCTGGGTGATCCGTTTCATCTTGGCCTTCGTCCTTGGGGTACTGGGATTCGGGGTTGTGGTCGCGTTCAACGAAGCGGGCGGGCAGCCTCCGCAGCCCGGTGTCCTCGAGGATACGACGCCGACGGCGGGACTGCTGCAGGGGGCGGGATTCGCCTACTTCGCGTTTGCCGGATACGCCCGGCTGGCCGCCATGGGCTTCCGGGTCCGGGAGCCGGACCGTCTCATTCCCCGCGTGCTTCCGGCCGCTGTCCTTCTCGCCCTGGGCCTGTACATCCTGGTGGGGCAGTCGCTGCTTGCCTGGTTCTCCGGGCCCGGGCCCGGAGCCCTGGCCCTGGCCCCCGCTCCGCTGCGCGAACCGGTGGCTGCGGTGGGGCTGGGCATCGGCACGGGAGCGGTGGCGATCGCCGCCGGGGCAGCGGCCCTGTCGGGCGCATGCGTGCTGGTTGAAGGAACTGCCCGGACAGCCGAGGCCATGGCGGGCGACGGCGACCTTCCCCGGGTCTTCGGCCGCACCGGAGGTCCCCGGCAGGTGCCCTGGCCGGCTGCCGCCGCGGCAGGCACCGCCGTCGTCGTCCTGGTACTGACCACGTCGCTGACAACTCTGCTGGGCCTGGCCTGCTTTGGCCTGCTCCTGCATGCCGCCATCACCAACCTGTGCGGCTACGCCCTGGAACAGCGCCGCTGGTACACGCCCCGGGCCGTAAACCTGGCCGGCCTGGCCGGCGCACTGGTGACGGCGCTGAGCCTGCCGCCGCCGGCCATCCTGCCCATGCTGATCATCCTGGCGTTCGGGCTCGTGGTGCGGCTGACGGTGCGCCGCAGCCGCACGGGGAGCTAGGAACGCGCCTTGTCCTGTGCGCTCCGCCAGGAGCTGATCTCATCCAGCAGTTCCGCGCGGCGGGCCGGCGGGGCGAAGGACGCCTCCACGGAATTGACCGCCAGTTCCTGAAGCTGGTCCACGGACAGGTCAAAGGTGGACTGCAGCAGCTGGAAGTTGTCGTCAACGTAGCCGCCGAAGTAGGCCGGGTCATCCGAATTCACCGATACGTTGAGCCCGCGGGCCAGCATCTGCGGCAGCGGATGATCGGCGAGGGTGTCCACCGAACGCAGCCGGACGTTGGAAAACGGGCAGATGGTCAGGGGAATACGGTCCCGCACCAGCCGGTCCACGAGCTCGGAATCATCCAGGCAGCGGACACCATGGTCTATCCGGTCCACCAGCAGCAGGTCCAGAGCCTGCTCAATGTAATGTGAGGGTCCTTCTTCCCCGGCGTGGGCCACGCACTTCAGGCCCGCTTCCCGGGCCATCCGGTACAGCTCGATGAAGCCCTCCGGCGGGTTACCCAGTTCCGCCGAATCCAGTCCGATTCCGACGATGGGTGCATTCAGCGCCAGGAGCTGCCGGAGCACATCTTCGGCTTCCTCCACCGGACGGTCCCGCAGGAACGCGGCGATCAGTTCCGAGGAAACACCGAATTCCTCCAGACTGCCCGCCAGCGCGCCGGCAACGCCGTTGATGCACGTGGAAAGGGGAACACCGCGGAGCAGGTGCGCCTGCGGGTCAACCATCATTTCCACGTGCCGCACCCCTGCCGCGGCAGCCCGGCGCAGGTAGGCGCGGGTCATGTCGGCAAAGTCGGCCTCGGTCCGCAGCACTTCCATGTTGGCGTAGTACAGGTCCAGGAAGGACTGAAGGTCCGTGAACTCGTACCTGGCCCGCAGCTCGGCGAGGTCCGCATAGGGCAGGGTGATGCCGTTGCGAGCGGCCAGCTCGAAGATGAGCTCCGGTTCCAGGGTTCCTTCAATGTGCAGGTGGAGTTCGGCGCAGGGCAGGGCGGCGGCGGGGGAAGTCGACATGTTTTTAAGCCTAGATGATCCCCGGGGACTGCTGAGGACGGAAACCCGGCGGAGGTGCGGGCTCATCCCTGAACCCTCATCCCCATCCCCCATCCCCCATCCCCCATCCCCATCCCTCCATCCCCCACCCCCCATCCCGGAGCAGGCGGCTCATCCTTTGGGAGGACGGAGGGCCGGCTGCGGTGCGGGCTCCCGGAACGGTCGCTACGCTGGGTTCATGCTGCCTCCCCCGTCGCCTGACACCGCCAAGGGTCCGGCGGCAGCTACCGGTCAGGCCGGCGGCGCAGGCCCGGCCTCCGGCGCCCTTGATTCCTGGGGCAGCGGAATCTGGCCCACCGGGGTTGCCACTGCCGCCGCCTATTTCGCGGCGGGGCTCCTGCTCAAGGCTGCCGGCGTAAACTCCGCCGACCTGTTTCCCCCGGTGGTTCAGGCACCCGGCCAGCTCTGGGTTGTCATCCTGCTGGTCGGCTGCGCCGGAACCCTGTTTCGGCGCCGCCATGTGCCCCTCATGCTGGCTGTCACCGGCAGCGCAATCGTTGCGGGCGTGCTGACCGGTTCAGGGCTGATCAACTACCTGCTGATCTTCGAGTTCTTCTATTCGGGGATCCTGTTCGGCTCTCCCCGGCTCAGCCGTGCACTGGAAAAGGCTTCCCTGGCCATGGCTGCCGTCCTGATCGCCGGGACCAGCGCAGTGTACCGGGACTGGTCCTTTGTCCTTTTCGGTGTTGTCCAGGCGGCCGCCATCTGCCTCATCCCGCTGTGGTGGGCCGGGACGCTGCGCCGGCAGGCCGACCGCGCCGAGCAGGAAAGGATCCGTGCCGATACCGAACGCCTGAACGCGGAACGCGCGGCGGAAATGGCCGAGCTGTTCCTGCAGGTGGCGTTGGCCTCCGAACGCGCTGCGATGGCCCGCGAACTCCACGACGCGATCGCCGGCCGGCTGTCCGCCGTGGCGCTGCAGTCCGCTGCCGCCCTTGCTGCCGAAGACCGGGAGCTGGACCGGCAGGTGCTGGCGCAGGTGCGCAGCGAAAGCGTGCACGCGCTCCAGGAGATGCGCGCCATGATCGACCTCCTGGAATCCCGCGGCAGCGCACCGTCGGCCGGAGGCACCGCTCCCGAGTTCGCAGCCGGGTCCGCAGAACGGATGCCGATGGCGGGCGGACTGGAGCAGCTGCAGACGCTGACCGAATCCGCGCGGCTGGCGGGCAACCCCGCGACCCTGGCGGTAGACGCCGGGCCGGAGCTTCCGGTTCTTGTGCAGAGCAGCATTTTTCGGATCGTGCAGGAGTCCCTGACCAACGCCGTCAAGCACGCGCCGGGCGAACCGGTGCACGTTGCAGTGCAGCAAAGAGCCGGGGAAATACTGCTGACCGTCAGCAACAGCCTGCCCGCCGAAGCGCCCGGCGCCGGCGCCGGCCTTTCCGGTGCGGACCCCGCCGGAACCGCGGCCAGGGCCGGCAACGGCACGGGCCTGCGGAACATGGCACTGCGGACCGCGCAGCTCTCGGGAACATTTCATGCCGGCCGGACTGCCGGTCCCGCCGGTACCGCCGCAATCTGGCAGGTGCAGGTCCGCCTGCCCTCGGAAGGACACCAGTGACCCCGTCATCCGATCCCACGGGCCCCTCAGGCCCGCCGCCGAACGCACCGCTGCGGATCCTGCTGGCTGACGATCACGCCGCCATCCGAACCGGTCTGCGTATGATCCTGGAAACGGTGGGCGGCTTCCACATTGTGGGAGAAGCCGCGGACGGCGGCACGGCCGTGTCAATGGCCCGCGCACTGCGGCCGGACGTGACACTCATGGATATCCGGATGCCGGGAACCGACGGGATCACCGCGACCGCACGGATCGTCACCGAGTCCCTTTCAGCCGTACTGGTCCTGACCACCTTCGACCTCGACGACTACGTGTTCGGTGCGCTGCGGGCCGGCGCTGCCGGTTTCCTGCTGAAATCAGCGGAGCCGGGCGAACTGGTGCGGGCGGTGCGCTCCGTGGCCGACGGCGACAGCGTCCTCTCGCCCGAAGTGACGGGAACGCTGATCGCCGCCTATGTCGACGGCGCGGGTCCCGCAGACCGGGAAGCCCGGAGTGCCGCTGCCCCGGCGGGCGCCGGGCACCCGGGGGCGTCCGGCGATTCCGCCGTCCTGCCGGCCGAGGCGCTGACGGCACGCGAAGAGGCTGTCCTGGCGTGCCTGGGCGAGGGTCTGTCCAACCAGCAGATCGCCCGCCGCCTGGCCATAGCCGAGACCACCGTCAAGACCCACGTGTCCCGGGTCCTGGCGAAACTGGGCGTGCAGTCCCGGGTCCAGGCGGCCATCGCGTTCCGCGGATATGACTCCCCACGGAGGGTTACGCCGAGGGAGCTGCCTCCACCGCGGTGACCTGAGGAAGAAGGTCTTCGGCCGGCGGCGTCCACGTCTGCGGATCGGCCGGGACCTGGTTTCCGGAGCGGATGTCCTTCACTTCGTGGCTGCCGTCTTCGCCGGTGAACCAGACAAACGGAATGCCGCGCCGGTCCGCATACTTGATCTGCTTGCCGAACTTCTCGGCCTTAGCGGCAACTTCCACGGAAATCCCGCGGCCCCGCAGTTCTCCTGCGATGTCCTGGGCCGCAGACCAGGAATCGTCATTGGCCAGGGCCACCAGGACGGCCGTGGGCACGCTGCGGCTGGCTTCGGCAAAGTTCTGGCTCAGGATGCGCATGACCAGGCGGGTCACGCCGATGGAAAGCCCGACGCCGGGGAAGGTCCGGCTGCCCTTGGACGCCAGGGAATCGTAGCGCCCGCCGGAGCAGATCGATCCGAGCGATTCGTGGCCCACCAGCACTGTTTCGTACACGGTGCCGGTGTAGTAATCCAGGCCGCGGGCGATGCTCAAGTCCGCCACAACGCGGCCCGGAGCCCGCTTCACGGCCTCGGCGATGACCTGGGACAGCTCGTCCAGGCCTTCTTCCAGCAGGTCGTTGGACACGCCCAGTGCCCTGACCTGCTCCACGAAGGACATGTCCCCGGTACGGATGGCAGCCAGCTTCAGGGCAGCGTCAGCCTGCTCGGCTGTCGCGCCCAGTTCCTCCTGCAGCAGCTCCGATACCCGGGCGGCACCGATCTTTTCCAGCTTGTCGATGCTACGCAGCACGCCGGCGGTGTCCTGCAGGCCAATGCCCCGGTAGAACCCCTCGGCCAGCTTGCGGTTGTTGACGCGGATGGTGAAGTCCGGGATGGGCAGCGCGCCGAGGGCTTCGGCAATCACCAGCGCCAGTTCGACGTCGTACCTGAACGGCAGGTCGCCGTCGCCGACGACGTCGATGTCCGCCTGGGTGAACTCGCGGGCCCGGCCTTCCTGCGGCCGTTCGCCGCGCCATACCTTCTGGATCTGGTAGCGGCGGAAGGGGAAGGCCAGGTGCCCGGCGTTCTCCACTACGTACCGGGCAAAGGGAACGGTGAGGTCGAAGTGCAGCGCCAGCTGGTTCGGGTCCTCCTTGGCGGAGCCCTCCCCTTCTTCGGCCTGCAGCCGGCTCAGTGCGTAAACTTCCTTGTCGATTTCGCCCTTGCGCAGCAGCTGTCCCACGGTTTCCACGGCACGCGTTTCAATGTTGGTAAAGCCGTGCAGTTCAAAGGTGCGCCGCAGGACGTCCAGGACGTGGAGTTCGACAAGGCGCTCCTGCGGTAGCCATTCGGGGAAACCGGACAGTGAGGCCTTGCGTGCCATGCGGGCGAGCTCCTTCTAAGGATGTGGGCAGTCTGCTGCAGGGAAATCGCCTGCCGGCGTGCCTAAACTAAGTGCGGCACTCATTTTAGGTCTTCCGCGTTCGCCTTGGCGAACCGGGCGCACCGCCGCCGCTGTGCCGCCGTGCCGGCGCCTCCGCGCCCGCCGGTGTCCGCCGGTGTCCGCCGGTGTCCGCCGGTGTCCGCCGGTGTCCGTAAGTATGATGCGCCAGTCCGTATGATCCGACAGTCCGTACGTTCCGACAGGAGAATCCGTGGCCGCGACCCGCCAAGACCGCGAAACACGCCGGCGCATCGCCAGGATCAAAGCCCGGCGTGACCTGGCGCAGGCCCAGGCCAAACGCCGGGCACGGGACAACCTCTTCGCCGGTGCCGCAGCCGCCCTGGTTCTCGCCCTTGCCCTGGCACTCCAGGTTGCGTGGTTCTCCTCCAATCCGACCCCCGAGGAGACCCGGCTCATCGAACGGCAGGCGTCCGCCGCGGAGTCTTCCGCCGACCCCGCGGACCGGCCCGCTGCCGAGTCCGGAGTAACGCCGGGTCCGGTCCCGGACAAGTCGCTCGCCGAAGGACGCGTCTTTTCCGGAACGCTGGCCACCAGCGCCGGGGACCTCGGGGTTGAGCTCGACGGCAGCGCGGCCCCGCAGGCGGCGGCAGTGTTTAAGTCACTGGCCGATTCCGGGTTCTTTGCCGGGAAAACCTGCCACCGCCTGACCACGGCGGAGACCATGGGCATCCTGCAGTGCGGTTCGCAGAAGGGCGACGGCGCCGGAGACCCCGCCTACCAGTGGGGCCCGGTTGAAAACACGCCGTCCGACGGCGTCTATCCGGCCGGGACGGTGGCGGTGGCGCGGGCGGATACCACGGACAGCCACGGCACACAGTTCTTCCTTGTTTACAAGGACTCGATTCTTCCGCAGGATGCGGGCGGCTACACGATCATGGGTAAGCTAACCTCAGGGCTGGATGTTCTGGAAGCGGTCGCCGCGCAGGGAGCTGTGAAAGACGGTGCAGAAAGCCAGGACGGCCAGCCGAAAACCCCGGTGACGATAGACTCGTTTACCCTGAAGTAAATGGCAGCGCGGGCTCGCACACTGCCAAACCTCGAGTGAAAGACTTTTAGCGGTGACAGACAGTCAGAAATCCGACGAAACAGTTTCCAGGCCCGTCCCGGAGGCTCCCGACACGCAACGGCCCGCAGCGCCCAGCCCGGCGGCTTTCGCTGCCCGGCGTCCGGCACCTGCAGCCGGCAGCCCGGCACAGGCAGCACCCAAGCCCGTAGTTGCGGCTCCGCCGGTGCATTCGACATCGCTTGAGGAAGCTGCCCGCTTTGCCCGGGTCGAGGAGGACGGCCACGTTTTCCTCGTCGTCAACGGGGAGGAATTCCCGGTTGGCCAGTATCCGGACGCCAGCCGCGACGAGGCCCTGGCCTATTTCGTGCGCAAGTACGACGACGTCGCCAGCCAGCTTGCGCTGCTGGAAGCCCGGGTACAGGCCAAGGCGCCCACCACGGACATGCTCAAGACCCTGAAGCACCTCGGCGAGCAGGTGGCCGAGCGCAAGATGGTCGGGGATGTGCTGGCCCTCGATGCGCAGATCGAAGCACTGCGGACGAGCATCAAGGAAGCCGAGGCCGCAGAGCGCGCCGAAGCTGAAGCCGTCAAGGCCCGCGAGCTTGCCGCACGTGAAGCGATTGTGGCCGAGGCCGAGGAAATCGCTGCCAAGGATCCCGCCACCATTCAGTGGAAGACCAGCAGCAACCGGATGAACGAGCTGTTCGAGGCCTGGAAGGCGGCGCAGAAGAACGGGCCGCGCCTGGGCCGCAGCAACGAAGACAGCCTGTGGAAGCGGTTCCGTTCCGCCCGCACCGTCTTTGACCGCCACCGCCGCGCCTACTTCTCCCAGCTGGACAGCGAGAATACGGCGGCCAAGCGGGCCAAGGAAGCGCTCATCGTGCGTGCCGAAGAACTGGCCACGTCCACCGACTGGGGCAACACCGCTGCCGAGTACCGTCAGCTGATGGATGAGTGGAAGGCCTCCAAGCGTGCCAGCCGCAAGGATGATGACGCCCTGTGGGCGCGTTTCCGCGCCGCCCAGGACACGTTCTTTGCCGCCCGCCAGGCCGCCAACGAGGTCATCGACGAAGAGTTCGCCGCCAACCTGACGGTCAAGGAGGAACTGCTGAAGGAAGCGCAGGGCATCCTTCCCGTCCGTGACCTTGCCGCAGCCCGCAAGGCGCTGAACTCCATCCGTGACCGCTGGGAGGAAGCCGGCAAGGTTCCCCGTGCGGACATGGGTCGCATGGAAGCCGGTATCCGCAAGGTGGAGGAAGCCGTCAAGGCGGCCGAGGACGAGCACTGGCAGAAGAGCAACCCGGAAACCAAGGCACGCACCAACAGTGCCCTGAGCCAGCTCGAAGCGACCATCGCTTCCCTCGAGGAAGATCTGGCCGCGGCCGAGAAGGCCGGCAACGCCAAGAAGATCGCGGACGCCCGCGAAGCCCTCGAAGCGCGCCAGCAGTGGCTGGCCATGCTGCAGAAATCCGCTCAGGACTTCTCCTAGCACCGGCACAGCAGAGGCCCTGCCCGCCCCGTTTTCCACAACGGGCCGGCAGGGCCTTTTGTTTTGCCCGGGGCCGGGCCACGCTTGATCCATGGCGGCAACACTGTTCCCCTATCCCGGTGTGCTGCCGACAGTCACTTCGACCGGCGGCGCAATTTTTTCGGCGGGAGGGGATTTCTCCGGCGTCGAGCTGCAGGCCATGGCCGCCGACGGGCTGCTGAAAAGGGTGTACGCCGAAACGTATGTCCGGTGGGACATTGAACCCGATCCGGTCTGCCGGGCCCTGGCGGCGGGAAACTGCCTGACGGAGCGGCTGGTGGAGCGGACCATGCTGGGGCGGCTAACCGCCGCCTGGATCTACGGCTGTGCGCCGGCGCCGCGGCAGCTGCAGCTGTGCGCCGGCGCCGCGGCAGCTGCAGCTGCTGATCGACCACGGCCGCCGGACCACCGCGCTGCCGCCCTTCAGCACCGCTGTCCTGCACGAGGTGCAGCTGGACCCGGCGGAGGGCATGGAGATCGCCGGTGTTACCGTGACCACTCCCCTGCGGACAGCAACGGACATAGCCCGGCACTGCCCGGAGGGGCCCGCAGTCCGCGCGCTGCTGGCCATCGCGGCGGATCCGGTACTGCGCTGCCCGCTCGGGTTTGTCCGCAGCAAGCCGGAGTCGGCCAGCCGGCTGCCGGGAAAATCGACGGCCCTGCAGCGGATCGATGCCGCCCTGCTGCTCGCGGCAGCCGGTGCCGGTCAGACCCGGCGCTGAGATCCGGTGGTGCGGTACACGTCAAACACGCCGTCGATCTTCCGCACGGCGCTCAGGATGTGGTCCAGGTACTTGGGATCGCCCATCTCGAACACGAACTTGGACATGGCGACCCGGTCGCTGGAGGTGTTGACGCTGGCCGAAAGGATGTTCACATGGTTCTCCGAAAGCACCCGTGTGACGTCCGAAAGCAGGCTCTTGCGGTCCAGTGCCTCCACCTGGATTTCCACCAGGAAAACCGAGGACTGTGTCGGGGCCCAGTCAACCGGGACAATGCGGTCCGGCTGGTCCCGCAGTTCCGAGACGTTGCGGCAGTCGCTGCGGTGCACTGAGACGCCGGAGCCGCGGGTGACAAAGCCGATGATGGGATCCGGCGGGACCGGGGTGCAGCAGCGGGCCAGCTTGACCCAGACATCGCCCACCCCGCGCACCGTGACGCCCGAATCGGAGAACTTGGGCCGGCGGGCGGCCGTTGAAACCGGCGTTTCCGCCAGGTCCTCTTCAGCGCCCTGGTGTCCGCCCATGAGCGACACCAGGTGCTCGATCACGTTCTGCGCCGAGGTGTGCCCGTCGCCGACCGCTGCGTAAAGCGCCGAAATGTCCTGGTGGTGCAGCTCCTGGGCCACCGCCACAAGGGCGTCGTGGGTCATCAGGCGCTGGAGCGGCAGGTTCTGCTTCCGCATGCCGCGGGTCAGGAGATCCTTGCCCTTGTCGATGGCCTCTTCGCGGCGTTCCTTGGTGAACCACTGGCGGATCTTGTTCCGGGCGCGCGGGCTCTTGACGAAGCCCTGCCAGTCCTGGCTCGGCCCGGCGCCTTCCGCCTTGGAGGTGAAGATTTCAACCCAGTCACCGTGCTCGAGCTCGCTGTTCAGCGGCACCAGCTTTCCGTTGACGCGGGCGCCGATGGTGCGGTGGCCCACTTCGGTGTGGACGGCATAGGCAAAGTCCACCGGGGTCGACCCTGCCGGAAGCGCCATGACCTCACCCTTGGGAGTGAAGACGAAGACTTCGCGGGCATTGATCTCAAAGCGCAGCGAATCCAGGAACTCGTCCGGATCCGATGTTTCCTGCTGCCAGTCAACCAGCGACCGCAGCCAGCCCATGTCATTGTTTTCCGAGCCGGCCGGTGTCTTGGAGCCGTCCTTGTACTTCCAGTGAGCAGCCACGCCGTATTCTGCCCGGCGGTGCATGTCATGCGTGCGGATCTGGATTTCCACCGGCTTGCCGCCCGGGCCGATCACCGTGGTGTGCAGCGACTGGTACATGTTGAACTTCGGCATCGCGATGTAGTCCTTGAACCGCCCCGGAAGGGGGTTCCAGCGCGCATGAAGGGCGCCGAGCGTTGCGTAGCAGTCGCGGACCGAGTCCACCAGGACGCGCACGCCCATCAGGTCGTGGATGTCGTCGAAGTCTTTGCCCCGGACAATCATCTTCTGGTAGATGGAGTAGTAGTGCTTGGGGCGGCCGGTGATGGTGGCCTTGATCTTCACCGCGTGCAGGTCATCGGCGATCTGCGTCCGGACGGTGGAGAGATACTTCTCGCGTTCGGGAGTGCGGTCGCCAACCATGCGGACGATCTCGTCGTACACCTTCGGATGCAGCGCCGCAAAGGAGAGATCCTCCAGCTCCCACTTAATGGTGTTCATGCCGAGGCGGTGGGCGAGCGGGGCGAAAATCTCCAGGGTCTCGCGCGCCTTGCGGGCCGAGGACTCCTGCGAGACAAAACGCCAGGTGCGGGCGTTGTGCAGCCTGTCGGCGAGCTTGATGACCAGGACGCGGATGTCCTTGGCCATGGCCACAACCATTTTGCGCACTGTTTCGGACTGCGCCGCGTCGCCGAACGTCACCTTGTCCAGCTTGGTAACGCCGTCCACGAGCATTGCCACTTCGGGGCCGAATTCACGCCGCAGCTCATCGAGGGTGTAGCTGGTGTCTTCCACCGTGTCGTGCAGCAGCGCGGCGGCAAGGGTGGTTCCGGTCATGCCAAGCTCGGCAAGGATGGTGGCGACGGCCACCGGGTGCGTGATGTAGGGATCGCCGCTCTTGCGCTTCTGCCCGTCGTGGCTGCGTTCGGCTACCAGATAGGCACGCTGGATAAGGTCCAGGTCCTCTTTGGGATTGTTGACGCGGACAGTGCGAAGCAGCGGCTCGAGCATGGGCGAGTAGCCGGGGCTGCTGCGGCCGGCCAGCCGCGCCAGCCGCGCCCGCGTGGAGGTGCGTCGGCCAGCGGCCGGACGGGCACTCCGATCTCCGGCAGGGACGACGACGGGGGGTGCGGCAGCGTCCGGGGCCTTCTCCACGGCCTTTCCCGGTTGGGGCTGGCGCGCCGTTTTGGCGGTCCGGCCCGGCCGGGGCGCAGCGGGAACCGGAGCTCCGGGGGCTGCCGCGGCAGGTATTCCCGGGGCCCTTCCTGCGCCGGCCTTGTCGGCCGGTGTCGCGCTCTCGCCCACTGCTGCCCTCTCTGTGACGTGTTCGACCTTGTCCACCCTAAACGCTTCCGTTCACGCACGTGAACGGGCGCCCGGCGAACCGGTCTTCCGTTCAAGTCTATGCCCGTGCCGGTCGACGGTTAAACCACCGGTTCCGCAGCCCGGCCCGCGTCAGGGCGAACCCCGTGCAGGCCGGCCTGCGGAACCGATTGTTCCGGGCCCTGATGCCGGTTGCTAATCAGCTTCCGGCGGAAACCGCCGTTGCTCCCGAGGGAGTTCCGGCGCCGGCCGCGGCACCGGCTTCCTTGGCTTCCTGTGCCCGGCGTTCCTTCACGCGCTTGGCCTGCCGGACAATCTCCGGCTCGTTGCGGCGCAGCCAGGCGTACATCGGAGCCGCAATGAAGACGGTGGCCACGGTGCCGAGAATGATGCCGACGAACAGCGCGAGGGACAGGTCCTTCAGCGTGCCTGCTCCCAGCAGGAAGGCACCGATGAACAGCACGGAGGCAACCGGCAGAACCGCGACCACCGAGGTGTTGATGGACCGGACCAGGGTCTGGTTCACGGCCAGGTTCACCTGCTCCATGAACGTGCGCTTGGTGCTCTTGTCCAGGTTCTTGGTGTTTTCCCGCACCTTGTCGAAAACCACCACCGTGTCATACAGCGAGTAGCTGAGCACCGTGAGGAACCCGATAATGGCCGACGGCGTGACTTCGAATCCGCTGAGCGAATACAGGCCGGCGGTGGTCACCATGACCACAAGCAGCGCGGTGATCGCGGCAACGGACATTTTCCAGGTCCGGAAGTACAGTGCCATAAGCACAGCGGCCAGGGCCACGAAGACCACCAGGCCGATCAGTGCCTGCCGGCTGACGTCCTCGCCCCAGCGGGGGCCGATGAACGTGGAGGTAACCTGCTCCTCTTCGACTCCGTAGGCCTCGGCCAGGTTGTTCTTGACCTCCAGCGTCTGGTCATCGCTGAGCTGCTCGGTCTGCACGCGCATGGTGCCGGGGGCAATGTTGATGATGCGCGCTTCGCTGGCGATCTCCCCCACTGCCTCCTCGCCGGTGCTGACCTCAGTGTTGGCTGCGCCGGAAACGGTGAACTCGGAACCGCCGCGGAAATCGATGCCGAGGTTGAAGCCGCCCTTGACCACGGGGATCAGGATGGAGAGGAGGACGGCGACGGCGGCGATCAGGAACCAGAGTTTGGCCTTGGGCACAAACGGGTAGGAGCGCTTGCCGGTGTAAAGCTCGTTGCCGAACGTGGCAAATCTGGGCAGCTTGCTCATTCCTAGCCCTCCTTCTCTGTGCTGCGGCCGGAGCCGGCCAGTGATTCCTGCTTTTCGGCCTGGCGGCGTTCGGCAATGGTCATGCGTCGCTCTGCTTCCCTGGTGGCAGCCTTGTTCTTGGCCCGCACCGGTGCCTCACCGGGTTCGCGGATGCGTCCGGCGCCGCGGTACAGCGGCACCGCACCCAGCCGGGTCGTATCCAGGCCGGACCACTTGTGGCCCTCGCCGAAGAACTTTGTCCTCGCCAGCAGCACCATGGTGGGATGCGTGAACATGAACACCACAATGAGGTCGGCAAGCGCGGTCAGGCCCAGCGTGAAGGCGAAGCCGCGCACGTTGCCGACGGCAACGAAGTAGAGCACGACGGCGGCCAGCACGTTGACTGCCTTGGAGGCCAGGACGGTGCGCTTGGCGCGCTTCCAGCCGTTGTCCACGGCGGCAACCAAGCCGCGGCCGTCGCGCAGCTCATCGCGTATTCGTTCGAAGTAAACGATGAAGGAGTCGGCGGTCTGGCCGATGGCGACGATCAAACCGGCAACGCCGGCCAGGGAGAGCCGGTAGTTCTGCGACCAGCCCAGCAGGCAGATGGCCAGGTAGGTCAGTACGCCTGCGACCACCAGCGAGATGATGGTGACAAATCCGAGGGCGCGGTACTGGAACAGCGAGTAGACCGCCACCAGTGCCAGGCCGATCAGGCCGGCAATGACGCCCATCCGGAGCTGGTCGGTGCCCAGCGTTGCGGACACCTGCTGTTCGCTCTGGATGTCGAAGCTGATCGGCAGTGCCCCGTACTTCAGCTGCTCTGACAGGGCCTTTGCGGATTCCTGCGTGAACTGCCCGGTGATGCGGGGCTCGCCGTCGGTGATGACGCCCTGCACGGTGGGAGCGGAGATGACCTGTCCGTCCAGCACAATGGCGAACTGGTTGTGCGGGTCCCCCTGCTGGAAGGCGAAGAGACGCTCGGTGACGTCCCGGAAGACCTCGGTGCCTTCGCTGTTGAACTTGATGTTCACGCCCCATTCGTTGATGGAGGCGCCCTGTCCGCTCTGGGACAGGCCGAAGGTGGCGGTGTCGATATTGGTTCCGGGCACTTCGACCGGCCCGAGGATGTACTTGGCGCCGGCCGAGGGCTCGCAGGCAATCATCGGCTGGTCCGCCGGTGCGGATTCCACCGAGGCCTCAAGCGTGGCCGGGTCCAGGCAGTCGGTGCTCTCGAACTCGCGGTACAGCTCCGGGGTGATCCAGTTGTCGTCGGAGGCGTTGGCAGGCTCGGCGGCGGGGGCCGGAAGCTGCTCGTCGGGGACCGGCTGCTCCGCAGGGGACGCTGCACCCACGGTCAGGACCGGACGGAACTCCATCGCGGCCGAGGCCTGGATCAGTTCGCGGGTTTCCGCCGACGGAACGCCGGGAAGCGAAACCACGACGTTGCGCCCGGACTGGGTGGTGATCTCGGCTTCGGAGACTCCGCTGCCGTCCACGCGCTGGCGGATGATTTCCACGGCCTGGTCCAGCTGTTCCTGGGTGATCTCAGCGCCGCCCTGCACCTGCGGGGCGAGGATCATTTCTGTTCCGCCCTCGAGGTCCAGGGCAAGTTTGGGGGTCCAGCTGGCGTTGCTCCACATGGAGCCGCCGCCGAGCAAAAGGGCCAGAGCAGCAAAAATGACGCCCAACCAGAGGAGCGTCTTTCTTGCGGCCGAGCCGGGGCCGGTACGAGGCATAGAGGATAGTCCTTACAGGGGTGAGACACCGGGGGCGTAGTCGACCCCGGCCAGCCTGCGGAGAGTCTCCCTCCGCAGGCCCGTGGAGAGTCTAGTTCTCTTTCTTGTTTTCGCGGTTCAGGCGATCAAGTGTTTCCTCGGGAGTCTCCTCGGCGCGGGCCACTGACTCGTCGCGGCGCAGGTCATCGCCGGCGGGTGCGGTATCGGCGGCGCGTGCGGCGTCGTCACTGCGGTCGGCGGAGGTAATCGAGGAGGCGTCGTCCGGAACAACCGGGGCCTCTTCGTCAGCGGCGGGTTCCGTGGTAACGACCTTGGTCAGCGCCTGCAGGTGAACGGTGGCGGTGTTCCCGGGCGAAAGCTCCAGGACGGCCTTGTTTTCTTCGTTGTTGATCGACAGGATCGTTCCGAACAGACCGAACTGGGTCATGACTTCGGTTCCGGGAACCATCTGGGTCCGCTGCTCCTGGACCGTCTTCTGCGTCTTCTTCTGCTTGCGGAACATCATGAAGATGAACAGCGCCAGCAGGATCGGCAGGAGGAGGCTAGAGAACGAGAAGCCGCCGGGGGCCTGTTCCGAGGTGGTTTGGGCCATGACGTTTAAGAACACAGAGTGGTTCCGTTTCTGTTGGAAATTGATGTGCAGGTGTCTCCGGAACGGCAGGCGCCTGCTTCGGCGCCGCCGTGATCCGCTGGTGCAACAGTGATCCGTTGGTGCAACGGGCGCAGAAGCCCGCCCAACGAATGACCAGTCTAAAGGTAAAACGTTCGCCGCGGCGGAAAAGTTGCAGAAGATGCTGTACTTTTCCCGTACCTTCCCTGCTAATTCTCCCTCCCGCCGGCGGCGCCCTCAAGTCCGTCCGGACTAGGCTCCGTCGTTCTAGGCTCCGTCGTTCTAGGCTCCGTCGTTCTAAGCTCAGTCGCCGGAGGAGGTGTCCGCGGAGGACGTGTTGGTGCCGGGACCGGAAAACATGTTCTCCGGAAGGCCGGCGGCAACGTTGTCGGGCATCTGCAGGCCCAGATGCTCCCACGCGGCACGCGTGGCAACGCGTCCGCGCGGGGTCCGGCCCAGCAGGCCTTCGCGGACCAGGTACGGTTCGGCAACGGTTTCCACGGTTTCAGGCTCTTCGCCGACGGCGATGGCAAGGGTGGACAGGCCAACCGGCCCGCCGTTGAACTTGGTGACCAGGGCCCGCAGCACGGAACGGTCCAGCCGGTCCAGGCCGCGGGAATCAACCTCGTACATGTCCAGGGCGGCTGAAGCGGTGCGCGCGTCAATCTGGTCCACGCCGTGCACCAGCGCCCAGTCGCGGACCCGGCGCAGCAGCCGGTTGGCGATGCGGGGAGTTCCGCGGGAGCGTCCCGCGACTTCGGCAAACCCGGCGGAATTGACCTTCATGTCCATCAGCATTGCGGAGCGCCGCAGCACAAGTTCCAGTTCTCCGGTGGAATAGAACTCCAGATGCCCGGTGAAGCCGAAGCGGTCGCGCAGCGGACCAGGCAGCAGGCCGGCCCGCGTGGTG
This sequence comes from Arthrobacter sp. Z1-15, assembly GCF_054792395.1. Lineage (NCBI taxonomy): Bacteria > Bacillati > Actinomycetota > Actinomycetes > Micrococcales > Micrococcaceae > Arthrobacter > Arthrobacter sp. Z1-15. The sequence continues at coordinate 2,407,020 of NZ_CP096454.1, forward strand.
GCTCCCACCAGGGTGAAGGGCGGCAGGTCCAGCGGGATGGCCGTGGCGCCGGCCCCCTTGCCCACGATGATGTCCACCCGGAAGTCTTCCATGGCCATGTAGAGCATTTCCTCCGCGGGCCGGGACATGCGGTGGATTTCGTCGAGGAACAGCACCTCCCCCTCGGTGAGTGAAGAAAGGATCGCGGCCAGGTCGCCGGCATGCTGGATCGCCGGCCCGGATGAAATGCGCAGCGGTGCGTTCATTTCGGCAGCGATAATCATCGACAGGGTGGTCTTGCCCAGTCCGGGAGGGCCCGAAAGCAGCACGTGGTCGGCGCTGCGGCCCCGGAGCCGCGAGGCTTCCAGCACCAGCGACAACTGCTCACGCACCCGTTTCTGACCCACAAAGTCGTCGAGGTTCTTCGGCCGCAGGGCTGCCTCGATGGCTTTGTCATCGGGGTCCCCGGTGGGGGCAACCAGTCCGTCTCCGGGCAGTGCCGGCACCTCAGCCCACCTGCTGGCGGGGAGCCCGTGCCCGTGCACCGTCGGTGCCCAGGCGGCGGAGGGTCAGCTTCAGGATTTCGCCCACGTTGCCGGCGGCCGCCACATCGGGGGCTTCGGCAACGGCGGCGTCGATGGCCGCGGTGGCGTCCTTTTCCGTCCAGCCCAGGCCGGTCATCGCAGCCAGGACCTGGTCCTGCCAGCGTGCTGCGCCGGGGGCATCCGCAGTGCCCAGCGGCACCAGTTTGTCGGCCAGCTCCAGCACGATCCTGCGGGCTCCCTTGGGGCCGATTCCCGAGACCTTGCTGAAGGCCTTGTCATCACCGGAGGAGGCCGCCACCCGGATGGCTTCGGGGGTGTGGACGGCAAGGACGGCCAGGGCAATGCGGGGACCCACCCCGCTGACGCTCAGCAGCGTCTCGAAGACTTCCCGCTGGTCGGCGTCGGTGAAGCCGTACAGGGTCATCGAGTCCTCGCGGACAATCATGGCGGTCTGGATCACCGCTTCGCGGCCCGGGTGCAGGGAACCCAGCGTCTGCGGCGTGGCCTGCACCAGCATTCCCAGGCCGTTCACATCGATCACTGCCGAATGCAGGCCAACGTGCGTTACTGTCCCGCGCAGGGATGCGATCATGACGAAACTCCAGAGGCTGTGTAGAACATATCTACGAATACCCTACTGTGTGCTGCGGCGGTTGCCCGGTTCCGGCGCGCTGCCGCGGCCCAACCGGCGGTTCCGAAGGCCGGTCCCGGGGTCAGCGCCGGGCACGGGCCTCGGCCTCGGCCCACAGCCGCTGTGCAGGGGTCAGTCCGGCCGTCGGGGGCCTGCGCACCGCGCGGGCGCCGGAGGCGGAGCCCGCCGTCGTCTGCCCGGGGCCGGCAACTGAGCGCCGCCAGGCGTGGGTGATGGCCAGTGCCAGCGCGTCTGCGGCATCGGCGGGTTTGGGAGCCTCGTCCAGGCGCAGGATCTTGGTGACCATTTTTCCCACCGCGTCCTTATTGGCTCCGCCGGACCCGGTGACCGCGGCCTTGACCTCGGTGGGAGTGTGCAGCGCCACGGGAATGCCCCGCCGCGCGGCGGCGGCGATGACAACGCCGGAGGCCTGGGCAGTGCCCATCACCGTGCTGACATTGAGCTGGCTGAAGACGCGCTCCACGGCAAGGACATCCGGTTTATGCGTGTCCAGCCACAGGTCAATGGCGTTGGAGATGACAAGCAGCCTGCCGTCCAGGGCGGTTCCCGCCTCGGTGCCGACCACGCCCACAGCCACCAGGGTGGCGCGGCGGTTGCGTTCGACGTCCACCACTCCCAGACCGCACCGGGTCAGGCCCGGGTCGACACCCAGGACGCGCAGGCTCACTTATCAGTCGTCTTCGAGCTGGGCGAAGACCTCTGCGGGGATGTCGGCATTGGAGTAGACGTTCTGGACGTCGTCCAGGTCTTCCACCGCGTCCACAAGCTTCAGGAACTTCCGGGCGCTGTCCGCGTCCAGCTCCACGTGCATGGACGGCAGGAATTCGGCTTCGTCGCTCTCGTACTCGATGTCGGCATCCTCCAGCGCGGCGACAACGGCACGCAGGTCCGCCGCTTCCGAGATGATCTCGAAATTGTCTCCGGATTCCTTGACCTCGTCGGCGCCTGCGTCTAGCACGGCCATCAGGAGGTCGTCCTCGGTGAGGTCCTTCTTGGGCAGGGTGACGACGCCCTTGCGGGTGAACATGTAGGCCACCGAGCCGGGATCGCCCATGTTGCCGCCGTTGCGGGTGACCGCAAGGCGAACTTCCGAGGCGGCACGGTTCTTGTTGTCCGTCAGGCACTCGATCAGCAGGGCGGTGCCCTGCGGGCCGTAGCCTTCGTACATGATGGTCTGGTAATCGACGGCTTCGCCCAGGAGGCCGGCACCGCGCTTGACGGCGCGGTTGATGTTGTCGATGGGGACCGAGGTCTTTTTCGCCTTGGCGACGGCGAGTTCAAGGCCGGGGTTTCCGGCCATGTCTGCGCCTCCGGCGCGGGCCGCAACTTCGATGTTCTTGATCAGCTTGGCGAACGACTTTGCACGCTTGGCGTCAATGACTGCCTTCTTGTGCTTAGTGGTTGCCCATTTAGAGTGGCCCGACATGCTCTACGCTTCTCCTCTGATCATCTGGATAAAAAGTTCGTGAACGCGGCTCTCCCCCGTTACCTCCGGATGGAACGAGGTGGCCAGCAGATTTCCCGAACGCACTGCCACAATTCTAGCGACGAAATCGTCAGCAGACGCATGACCCCGCTCCGGCGGCGGAACCCGGGCCAGCACTTCCACTGAATCACCAACCTTTTCCACCCACGGCGCACGGATAAAGACGGCGTGGACCGGCGGGGACTGCCCGGCCGGGTCTGCGGACGGCAGGGTCGCAAGGCCGCGGAACTCCAGGAGGGTTTCGAAGGACTCCCGCTGGCGGCCGAAGGCATTGCGCCGGACCTCGATGTCCAGCCCGCCCAGCGTCTGCTGGGGCGCCCCCGAAAGGTCGCGGGCCGGATCAGAAAGATGGTCCGCCAGCAGGATCATTCCGGCGCAGGAGCCGTACACCGGCAACCCGGCCCGGATCCGCTCCTGCAGCGGGGCATAAACGCCAAAGGCCCGCATGAGCTTGTCCATGGTGGTGGATTCCCCGCCGGGCAGCACCAGCCCGTCCAGGCCGGCGAGCTCCCCGGGGCGGCGCACGGGAACAGCGGCCGCTCCCGCCGCTTCCAGGCTTGCCGCGTGTTCGCGGACACCGCCCTGCAGCGCCAGGACACCGACCCGCAGGGGACGCCCGGGCGGGCGGAAAGGAGACGCGCCGGCTTCAGTCATCAGGCCAGTCTACGATGCAGCATCCCTGCGGCCGCGCACCGGCAAGGGTCGCAGGGGCTCCTTACGATATATTCATAAACCATGAGTTCTTTCTCCGTCCTGACAGGCAAGCTGGTCCGCAGTGCCTCCAAACTGCGCGGCGGCGGCTCCGCACTGCCCGGCCTGGTGGTGGAGAAAATCGATCCCGATTTCATCCGCCGCACGCTGGCCGACCTTCCGCTGGGCGTCGCCGTGGTTTCGGGCACCAACGGGAAAACAACCACCACCAAAATGGTGGTGGAACTGCTCGAATCCCAGGGCCTGAAGGTGTTCACCAACCGCACCGGCAGCAATTTCACCCGCGGCGTCGCCGCGGCCCTGCTCGGCGAGGTGGACTGGCGCGGCCGCCTCGATGCCGACGTCGCGGTCCTGGAGCTGGACGAAGCGCATGCCGTGCACTTCGTGAAGCTGATCCAGCCGCGGTATTCGCTGTTGCTGAATGTGCTCCGTGACCAGCTGGACCGCTTCGGTGAGATCGACAAGACCACCCGGCTGCTCGAGGCCATTGCCAAGGCCACCACCGGCACCGTGGTCCTAAACCGCGAGGATCCGCGCGTCGCCTCGATTGCCGCTTCCCTGGACAAGCAGGAAGTGCGCTACTTCGGGTTGGACGCGTCCCTGCGCAGCACCTTCCCGAACGACGACGAGATGCGCGGTTCCAAGGCGGAGGCGCTGGCAGCGGTGCTGCCGGCCGACGTCGTGCTCGAACGCGTGGCCGAAACCGACGCCGACTTCCGCGTCGACGACACCGTGGTGACCACGGGGGTGAAGCTGCGCGGGGTCTACAACATTTTCAACGCTGCGGCCGCACTGGCCCTGGCCCGCGTCATCGCCGGGCCTTCGGCCAACAGCGACGCCCTGTTTACGGCGCTGTCCAACGTGGAGCCGGCGTTCGGGCGCGGCGAGTCCCTGGTGGTCAACGGGCAGCCGCTGGAGCTGGTGCTGGTGAAGAATCCCAGCGGCTTCCGGCTCGGGCTGAAGTCCTTTGCCGCCCACGGCTACTCGACCATGATCGCCATCAACGACAACTATGCCGACGGGCGCGACATGTCCTGGCTGTGGGACGTCGACTTCGAGACGCTGGCCGAAAACGGCGTGAACATGGTCACCGGCGCGCGCGCCTACGACATGGCGCTGCGGCTGAAGTACGACGACGTTCCGGTGGCGGACATCAACCCGGACATCACCGATGCGCTGAAGGCCTTCATCTCCGGCTCCGGCCAGCGTCCCATGCGCATTTTCTGCACCTACACGGCCATGCTGGCCGTGCGGCGCGAACTATCCAAGATCACGACAGTAGAGGTGGTCTCATGAGCGAGGACCGAATCGCAGCCGGCAACCGGAGCATCAACATCCTGCAGCTGTACCCGCGGGAAATGAACATTTACGGCGACTGGGGCAACGTCCTGGTTCTGAAACAGCGCCTGAAATGGAACGGCTACACCGCAAACGTCCTGGAATACAACGTGGGTGATGATTTCCCCGCCGACGTCGATCTCCTGGTGGGAGGCGGCGGACAGGACAGCGGGCAGGTGGTCATCCAGGAGGACCTCCAGTCGCTGGCCCCCACGCTGCGGGCTCTGGCTGAGGATGACGTTCCGATGCTGGCGATCTGCGGGCTGTACCAGCTGTTCGGCCGGTTCTTCAAGACACACACCGGCACGGTCATTCCGGGCATCGGGCTGCTGGACCTGGAAACGCACGGCGGAACGGAGCGGCTGATCGGCAACGTGCTCTCCGTCAGCGAGGAGTTCGGCGAGATCCACGGCTACGAGAACCATTCCGGCCAGACCTTCCTGGGCCCGGGCGTGAAGCCGCTGGCCGAGGTCCGCAAGGGCGAGGGCAACAACTCCAAGGACAATTACGAGGGCGCCCGCTACCGCAACGTGGTGGCCAGCTACCTGCACGGTTCATTGCTGCCCAAGAACCCGGCCATTGCCGATTTCCTGATTCAGCATGCCGTGACGCGCAAGTTCGGCAGCTTCGAGCCCGCTCCCCCCTCCCCCGGCGACCTGGACGAGCTGGCCCGGCTCTCCGAGCTGGCCCGGCAGCACGCCGGCCAGCGCCCCCGCTAGCCGCACTTAGTTCTCGGCGCTCACCAGCCACTCGCGGGCGCCGGCTTCGGCCGCGCCCATCGACTCGACCACCTCGATGGTGCGCGCCCGGACCGCGGCCTGCTGGGCCTCGGGGGCGCAGGCGCCCTGCGGCAGGTCAGCCGCGACGGAGCACCAGCGGTAAGGGTCCCGGACGATTACCGACGGCGCCCAGGCCAGGTCCGTGACGCTCCAGGCGCCGCCGTCGTCCTGGCCGAACTGGGCGCGCAGGATCAGTCCCTCGTTGTTTACGTCGTACCAGGGCGAGAGCTCAGTGACGGAGTTGCCCAGCCCGTACGCGATCCAGGTGCCGTTGTAGTTTTCGATCGGCAGCACGGAGTGGCTGTGGTGCCCGTAGATGAAGTCGAACTCGCCGCTGTCGGCCAGGGCGTGCGCCGTTTCCATCTGCTGGGCGTTGGGCACCGAGGCATATTCGTCGCCGGCATGGACGGCGCCCACCACAACGTCGGCGCCCGCGGCCCGCGCAGCCTGTGCCCGGGCTATCATGTCCGCCGGATCCAGCAGGTCCACCTGCCAGTCAAACTCGGCGGTCATTCCGTTCAGCCCGTAGGTTGCTTCGATCACCGACACCTTCGCCGCCGGGGTCTGCAGGATCATCGGTACCGCCGCTTCAGCTTCCGAGGCGTAGGAACCGGTGTGAGCCAGTCCGAGGGCGTCCAGCTCGGCCAGCGTGCGGTTCAGTCCCTCGGTCCCGGCATCCACCGTGTGGTTGCTGGCCGTGGTGCAGGCGTCGTATCCCGCGTCCCTGGCGGCAGAGAGGATCTGGGGCGGCACATTGAAGAGCGGATATCCGGTGTACGGCCCCTCCGCGGCCGCCACCGGCGTCTCCATGTGGCAGATGCCCGCGTCGGCGCGGTCCAGGTAAGCGCGCTTGCCTTCCAGGAGCGGCCCGAAGTCCATCGACACCCGCCCCGACACCGCGGCGTCGGCTTCGGCCTGGGTCCACAGCTGCGGATGCACCAGCAGGTCACCGGCCACCATCAGGGAAAAACACCGTACGGCGGCACACCCCGGGCCCAGTCCCGGAGTCGGCTCGGGAACCGGCTGCGCAGAAGCAGCCGACGACGGCCCGGACGTATTTTCCGGGACCGGAAGCTCAGCCGCGCGCGGTGACATGGACGCCGTGGGCTCCGCATCCGGGCCGGATTCCGGGGAGCAGCCCACCGCACCGGCTGCAAGCGCCAGTGCCAGGACCGCCGTGAATCCGAACCTGCGTGCACCCATGATTGTTACCGTCCGTCCTTTCGCCGCCCGGTGCAGCTGCGCCAAGCCTACGACGGCGTTTCTGTTGTTCGCCTCACTTTGCATGTGCGAGTCTTGACGCTTATGAGCAACCCTTTCCTGAGTACCAGTCCGCTGCCTTACCAGCTGCCGCCGTTTGAACAGATCAGCCCGGATGACTACCTGCCGGCCTTCAAGGCGGGTTTCGAGGAACACCTTGCCGAAATCGACGCCATTACCAGGGATCCGCAGGCCCCGGATTTCGGCAACACGATCGCCGCGATGGAGCTTGCCGGACAGACACTGGCGCGGACGGCCTACGCCTTTTTCACCCTGACCGCAGCGGATGCCACGGACCAGGTTCAGGCCATCCAGCAGGAAGTGGGCCCGCAGCTGGCTGCCCACGAGGACAGCATCCATTTGAACAAGGCCCTCTGGGCGCGGGTTGAAGCCGTTTCGGTGGAAGGGCTCGACGCCGAGTCCGCCCGGCTGGTGGACGAGTACCGCCGCAGTTTCATCCGCGCCGGAGCCCGGCTCGACGACGACGGCCAGGCGCGCATGCGCGAACTGAATTCCCGGTTGTCCGTCCTGGGGACCGACTACGCCCAGAAGCTGCTTCGGGACACCAACGCTTCGGCGCTGCTGCTGACCGATGCGGCCGACCTGGACGGCCTGTCCGCAGATGACATTGCCTCTGCCGCCGCAGCCGCCGCAGAGGCCGGTTCCGAGGGCAGCTACCTGCTCCCGCTGATCCTGCCGACCTCGCAGCCGGCTCTGGCCTCGCTGACCAGCAGGGAAACGCGCCGGCGCCTCCTTGAGGCTTCGCTGAACCGCGGCTTCCGCGCCAATGACGACAACACGCTCGCCATCGCCGCCGAAATGGCGGCGCTCCGGGCCGAGCGCGCTGCCCTGCTGGGGTTCGCCAGCCACGCGGAGTTCGCCACCGACAACCAGACCGCTCCGTCCCTGGATGCCATCCACGCCATGCTCGGAAAGCTGGCGCCGCCGGCGGTCCGCAACGCCAACGCCGAAGCTGAACTGCTGCGGGCCGCCGCCCGCCGGGACGGCATCGAAGAGCTGGCCGCCTGGGACTGGTCCTATTACTCGGAGCAGGTACGGCGCGAAAAGTTCAGCGTGGACCGCTCCGCGCTGCGCCCGTACTTCGAACTGGAGCGCGTCCTGGCGGACGGTGTCTTCTACGCCGCCAACCGGCTCTACGGCATTAGCTTCACGGAGCGTCCGGATCTGTCCGGTTACCATCCGGACGTACGCGTCTGGGAAGTGAAAAACGAGGACGGCTCGGCCCTGGGCCTGTTCCTGGGTGACTACTACACCCGCGACACCAAGGCCGGCGGCGCCTGGATGAATTCCCTCGTGCACCAGTCCGCCCTGCTGGGAACCCAGGCGGTGGTCATCAATAACCTGAACATTCCCAAGCCGCCGGCCGGTGAACCGACCCTGCTGTCCTTCGACGAGGTGGTGACCGCGTTCCATGAATTCGGCCACGCCCTGCACGGCTTGTTCTCCGATGTCACCTACCCGCAGTTCTCGGGCACCGCTGTGCCCCGGGACTTTGTCGAGTACCCCTCGCAGGTCAACGAGATGTGGATGCTGTGGCCGGAGGTGGTGGCCAACTTCGCCAGGCACCACGTCACCGGCGAGCCGCTGCCCGGGGAAATTATTGACCGGATCGAAGCTGCGTCAACCTGGGGCGAGGGGTTCGGCACCACCGAATACCTCGGCGCCGCCCTGCTGGACCTGGCCTGGCACGAACTCTCCCCCGGGGAGGCAGTCGCCGACCCGCAGCAGTTCGAGGCCGATGCCCTGGCCCGGGCGGGTGTGGCCCTGGACCTGGTGCCGCCGCGGTACCGGACCGGCTATTTCAAGCACATTTTTGCCGGCGGCTACGCAGCCGCGTACTACGCCTACATCTGGAGCGAGGTCCTGGACGCGGACACGGTCGAGTGGTTCAAGGACAACGGCGGACTCACCCGCGAAAACGGAGAGCGGTTCCGGCGCGAGCTGCTCTCCCGGGGCAACAGCATCGATCCGCTTGAGGCCTTCCGGAACTTCCGCGGCCGCGAAGCGGCGATCGAACCGCTGCTCCACCGCCGCGGGCTGGACTGATCCTTCATGGTCACTATTGCCGCATGCCAGGAGCTTCACCAGGACTGGCTGAAGAGCCTGGCCGGCGCCACCGGGGGCCGGACCTTCTCCACGCATGAATCGGAGTGGGTCTGGCTGCCGGCACGCCGGCAGCTGGTGCTGCTGTATCCGCAGCGGATCGCTCCGGCCGGGATCCGGCCGGGCCTGGCCGAGGGCATGCGGCTGGGCGCCCAGAGCGTGTCCGTGTGGCTGAACAACGCGGTGAGCTACGCTCCGCTGGAAGCGTTCGGTTTCCGGCGGGGCCCGCAGCCGATGTGGATGAGCGCCCCCGTTTCCGCACCAATGCAGTACAGCGCAGCACCTGCTGCCGTCGACCCCGAGCCTGCAGAAGTCTCAGGCCCCGACGCCGAGGAGCTGGCAGCCGGACGGGGCCATCCCCGCACCGGCTGGCATGTGACCACCCGCAGTGAAGGAACGCTAACCGGCCGGGCGTGGGTGTTTGTCCCCTCGCAGCAGGCACAGCAGGAACAGCGCCGGCTCAGGGAAGAAGCAGAACAGCGAAGGCAGCGGGACCGTACGGCCGCAGCCGCGGATCGCCCGGCAGCGGGACGGGCAGCTCCGGAGGAACCGCCCGCCCGCAGAAAGCCGGCGTCCGGTTCGCTCGGCGGCGTTTTCGGTTTGGCCGTGGGGCCCTCCAGCCGGCGCCGGGGTTACGGAACGGCACTGCTGAGCCGGGCCGCCGCCGTCGCAGCCGCCGCCGGTGCCGACCGGCTGGCCATCAACGCCGCTCCCCTGGGCGCCGAGCTGTGTACAGCACGGGGCTTTGAGCTGATTGGCCGCGGCCAGCAGCTCACGCTCGACCTGCGCTGATTCCCTGCCGATGCGGGGAATCAGCGCGGGTCGGAGCGCAGGTTCCGCTCTTACCAGCCGCGCTCGGACAACCGGTGCGGCTGCGGGAGTTCGTCCACGTTGATGCCCACCATGGCTTCGCCCAGTCCGCGTGATGCCTTGGCAACTTCATCGGCGTCGTCAAAGAAGGTCGTAGCCTTCACGATGGCCGCGGCACGCTGGGCGGGGTTTCCGGACTTGAAGATTCCCGATCCCACAAACACACCGTCGGCGCCAAGCTGCATCATCATGGCGGCGTCCGCCGGCGTGGCAATGCCGCCGGCGGTGAAGAGCACCACCGGCAGTTTCCCGGCAGCAGCAACCTCCTTCACGAGCTCGTACGGAGCCTGCAGTTCCTTGGCCGCGACGTAGAGCTCGTCCTCGGGCAGGGAGGACAGGCGGGCCACTTCGGAGCGGATGGCACGCATGTGCATGGTTGCGTTGGAGACATCGCCCGTGCCGGCTTCGCCCTTGGAACGGATCATGGCGGCACCTTCGTTGATGCGGCGCAGCGCTTCGCCCAGATTGGTGGCACCGCAGACAAACGGGACGGTGAACTTCCACTTGTCGATGTGGTTGGTGTAGTCGGCCGGGGTCAGCACCTCGGACTCATCGATGTAGTCGACGCCGAGTGACTGGAGGACCTGGGCTTCCACGAAGTGGCCGATCCGGGCCTTGGCCATGACCGGGATGGACACGGCGTCGATAATGCTGTCGATCATGTCGGGGTCGCTCATGCGGGATACCCCGCCCTGGGCGCGGATGTCTGCGGGGACCCGCTCAAGGGCCATGACCGCCACGGCTCCGGCGTCTTCGGCAATCCGGGCCTGCTCGGCGGTCACCACATCCATGATCACCCCGCCCTTAAGCATTTCGGCAATGCCTCGCTTGACCCGGCTGCTGCCGGTCACGGGAGAGGGGGAACCGGCGGATACACCGGACACGGAGGTGGGCTGGGAATCAGGGGTATTCATGAAAAAGCTCTCATCGTCGCGGGGGTTCAGGAACTGTACCGTCCCAGCGTAGACGGCTTGCCCCCGGAAAGCCGAAGGCCCGGCACCGGTTTACTTCCGGTGTCGGGCCTTATGACCATAATTTGCAGCGGCCGGGGCGCCGCTGCGCTCAGGTGGCCTGCCGGTGAACGGTGCGCATCCGCTGCGCAATGGTCACGCAGCTGGCCGCGGACAACGCCGCCAGCACCACGAGCAGCAGCACTTCGGGGACGCCCAGTCCCACCAGACCGGTGGCAACCAGCAGGGACACCAGCCGTTCGGCGCGTTCGGCGATTCCGACGTTGGCAGTGAACCCGAGGGATTCCGCCTTGGCGCGGATGTAGGAGACCAGCATCCCCAGGACCAGGCAGATGATGGCGGCGATGCCGATCGCGTCGTTGCCGCCGCCGGTGAAGAACCAGATGCTGACGCCGGCAAACAGGGCGCCGTCGGCAAAGCGGTCCAGGGTGGAGTCCAGGAAACCGCCCCATTTTCCGGTGCGTTCCTGCTGGCGTGCCATGATGCCGTCAATAACATCGGAGAAGATAAACGCCGTGATGAACAGGGTTCCCCAGAACAGCTCGCCCAGCGGGTAGAACACCAGCCCGCCGACCATCACGCCCAGGGTGCCAAGGATGGTCACGGCGTCGGGGGTGACGCCCCGTTTCAGCAGCCAGGCGGCCAGCGGCGTGAACAGGCCCGTGAAGAAGCCCCGCGCGTATTTATTCAGCACCGCTCAGTCCTCGCTTGCTGCGGAGTCGGCGGCCTGCGGCCAGGCGTCGGCCACCTGCCGGCGGACGTCGCCCAGTGTCTGGGTGATGGCCTTGGTCTGGGCAATGATCGGCAGGAAGTTCCCGTCTCCGCCCCAGCGCGGCACAATGTGCTGGTGCAGGTGGGCGGCAATTCCCGCTCCCCCGGTGACGCCCTGGTTCATGCCGAGGTTGAAACCGCTGGGGTTGGACACCTTCCGCAGCACGCGCATGGCGGTCTGCGTCAGGGAGGCAATCTCAGCTGTTTCCTGCTCGTCAATGTCCGTGTAGTCCGGAACGTGCCGGTACGGGCAGACGAGCAGGTGCCCGGCGTTGTACGGGAACAGGTTCAGGATGACAAAGGCATGCCTGCCGCGGTGCACGATCAGGGACTCTTCGTCCGTCCGTGAAGGTGCCGCGCAGAACGGGCAGTTGTGCTCCGAGGAAACCTGTTCCTGTCCGCCCTTGATGTAGGCGAGGCGGTGCGGGGTCCACAGGCGTGCAAAGGAATCCGGCACCCCGGGAAGCTCGAAAGAATCCGTAACGCCGGCATCTCCCGGATAGGGACTGCCGCCGTCATCCTGGCTGCTGCTTTCCATCTGCACTCCTGCGCTCCCCGCCCGTCCTGTTCAGTTCCGCTTACTTGTCCCGGTTGCGCACAGCTTCGACAATCCGCTTCACTGCTTCTTCAACCGGCACGCCGTTGTCCTGGCTGCCGTCGCGGAAGCGGAAGGACACGGCGCCGGCATCGGCGTCGTCACCCCCGGCAATCAGGACAAACGGAATCTTGTCCTTGGACGCGGTGCGGATCTTCTTCGGGAAGCGGTCGGTGCCGGTGTCCACCTGGGCGCGGATGCCTTCGGCCTTGAGCTTGTCGACCACGTCGAACATGTAGTCGTTGAAAGCCTCGGCCACGGGGATGCCGACCACCTGGACCGGTGCCAGCCAGGCCGGGAACGCGCCGGCGTAGTGCTCGGTGAGCACGGCCATGAAGCGTTCCACGGAACCGAACAGGGCACGGTGGATCATGACCGGACGCTGGCGGGTGCCGTCGGCGGCCTGGTATTCCAGTTCAAAGCGCTCGGGCAGGTTGAAGTCCAGCTGGATGGTGGACATCTGCCAGGTGCGGCCGATGGCGTCGCGCGCCTGGACGGAAATCTTCGGGCCGTAGAAGGCGGCGCCGCCCGGATCCGGAACCAGGTCCAGGCCGGAAGCTTCGGCAACCTCGGCCAGGGTGGCGGTGGCTTCTTCCCAGACCTCGTCGGAACCGACGTACTTTTCGGGGTCCTTGGTGGAGAGTTCCAGGTAGAAGTCGTCCAGGCCGTAGTCCTTGAGCAGGTCCAGCACAAACTGCAGCGTGCTGGTCAGCTCGTCCTTCATCTGCTCGCGGGTGCAGTAGATGTGGGCGTCGTCCTGGGTCATGCCCCGCACGCGCGTCAGGCCGTGGATCACGCCGGACTTCTCGTAGCGGTACACGGAACCGAATTCAAACAGCCGCAGCGGCAGTTCGCGGTAGGACCGTCCGCGGGAGCGGAAGATCAGGTTGTGCATGGGGCAGTTCATCGGCTTCAGGTAGTAGTCCTGGCCGGGCTTGATGACCGCGCCGGTTTCCGGATCAGTGACCTCGTCCACGTGCATGGGAGGGAACATGCCGTCGCGGTACCAGTCCAGGTGGCCGGAAACCTCGTACAGGTGGCCCTTGGTGATGTGCGGGGTGTAGACGAACTCGTAGCCGGCCTCGGTGTGGCGCTGGCGGGAGTAGTCCTCCATGGCCTTGCGGATGATGCCGCCCTTGGGGTGGAACACCGGCAGGCCCGAACCCAGTTCGTCCGGGAAGGAGAACAGGTCCAGTTCGGTGCCCAGCTTGCGGTGGTCGCGGCGCTCGGCCTCGGCCAGGCGCTCCTGGTAGGCCTTCAGTGCATCCTTGGTGGGCCAGGCGGTGCCGTAGATGCGCTGCAGCTGCTGGTTCTTCTGGTCGCCGAGCCAGTAGGCGGCGGCGGAGCGGGTCAGCGCGAAGGCGTTGGAGATCAGCTTGGTGTTCGGCAAGTGCGGGCCGCGGCACAGGTCGCACCAGACCGTGTCGCCGGATTTGCGGTCCACGTTGTCGTAAATGGTGATCTCGCCGGCGCCGACCTCGATGTTCGCACCTTCGCCGGCTTCCTCGGCGCCGTCCTTCGTGCCCAGCAGTTCCAGCTTGTACGGCTCGTTGGCCATGGCTTCGCGGGCTTCTTCTTCGGTGACCACGCGGCGGGCGAATTTCTGGTTCGAGTTGATGATCTTCTGCATCATCTTCTCGAGGGTCTTCAGGTCCTCCGGGGTGAACGGCTCGGCGACGTCGAAGTCGAAGTAGAAGCCGTCCTTGATGTACGGGCCGATGCCGAGCTTGGCATCCGGGCGCAGCTGCTGCACGGCCTGGGCCATAACGTGCGCGGTGGAGTGGCGCAGGACGTTGAGCCCGTCTTCGGAGTCAATGGTGACGGACTCCACGGAATCACCCTCGGAGAGCTCTGTGTCGAGGTCCTTCAGGACCCCGCCAACGCGCATGACGACGACGTCGCGGCGGTCAAAGAACAGCTGAGCACCTGTGGTGCCAGTATCCACCGTGGTCTCTTCGCCGTCGACGATGAGGGTGAACTTCTCTGGCACTGACACGGTTGTCTCCTAGATTTCGTTGTACGGCGTCCTGGACCGGTCAGGACGTGACCGGCTCCTTCTGCGCCCCTTCGATGTTATCCGCTGGAGTTGGGCCCCACCAACCTGCCGCGCTGGAGGCGGGGCAGGGAGGCCGTGTCGTTAAGGTCCCATGCCTCCAGCGCCTGCATGCTGATGCCGCGCGGTCCGGTGCGGCGGGTCAGGCCGCGGACGAGCATCAGCTGGGTGCCGAAGAGCAGCGGGCCGGTCTTTTCCTGGGCTTCGGTGAAGAAGGTGCAGTCCACGCAGCCGGTGCCGTCGTCAAGGCTGATGAACACCACCCGCCGCCCGCCGCGCATCGGCGGTGTTTGGGTGGCCACCCTGATGCCGGCCACCAGCACCTCGGATCCGTTGCGCAGATCCATCAGCTCCCGGGCCTTGGTCACCCCAAGGTCCGTGAGCAGCGGGCCGTAGCTGTCGATCAGGTGGGCGCTGACGTCCACTGACAGGAGGTCCAGTTCGGTGCGCACCTTCTCGCGCAGCGTGGGTTCGGGCAGGTCCGGCTGCAGGTTCTCCAGTTCGGTGTCCCCCAGCGGCAGTGCCAGCTGGCCGGGGATGGGGTCGTACTTCCGCCCGGCAGGACGGGGCGGTGACGTATCCAGATGGTGCAGCAGATCCGCGCGGGAGGCTGCCGAGCCTGTGTCCCTGGCGAGGGAATCAAAGGCTCCCAGGGAGGCCAGGCGGATCAGGGTCCTGCGTCCAACCCGGGCGCGGGCCCGCAGGTCAGCCAGTGAATCATAGGGTTGGCCGCCGGTGATGCGCCGCAGTTCCGCTGCGGACAGCCCGTAAATTCCGGCAAGGCTCAGCCGGATTCCCAGTTTTTCCGGCCGGGCCGGATGCCCGGGCGACGCCGGGACCGCCGGCACCCGCTCCACCCGGTACTGTTCACCGCTGCGGTTGATGTCCAGCGGCAGGATGGGTATACCCATCCGCCGGGCCTCGGCCACCAGCAGCCGGCGCGGATACATGCCCGGATCGTGTTCGAAGATGCCGGCCAGGAATGCCTCGGGGTGATGGGCCTTCAGCCAGGCGGACTGGTAGGTGGGAACGGCAAAAGCGGCTCCGTGCGCCTTGCAGAAACCAAAGCTGCCAAAGGCCTTCAGCGTGTCCCAGACCTTGTCGATGACCTCCGCCGAATACCCGCGCTTACCTGCTTCGGTCCGGAAGTAGTCCTCCACGGATCCTTCGGCGTCTTCATTTCCCAGCAGCCGGCGCAGTTCATCCGCTTTGGCCAGGCCGCAGCCGGTAAACACGTCGAAGGTGCGCAGCACCTGCTCATGGAACACCGTTACCCCGTGCGTTTCCGCCAGGACCGGGCGCAGGGCTTCGTGCGGATACACCTCCGGCGAGAAGCCGTGCCGGTGCTCCAGGAACGGACGGACCATGTCGGATTTCATCGGTCCCGGGCGGAACAGGGAGATGTCGATGATCAGGTCATTAAACTCGCGCGGGGCGAGCTTGCCGATCAGTTCCCGCTGACCCGGGGACTCAATCTGGAAACAGCCCAGCGTGTGCGTGCTGCAGATCAGGTCATAGGTGGGTTTGTCGTCCAGCGGCACGGCGTCGAGGTTTATGGAGCCGTCCTCGTGCACATAGTCCGGGCCCAGTCCGTCGGGTCCGGGCGGATGGGCGCCGGCGGCAACGGTGTCCGCCTTGGACGGATGCAGCCGCCGGACCTCCTGCAGGGCGTAGGCCATGGCACTTTGCATCCGCACGCCCAGCACATCGAGCTTGAGCATGCCCATGGGGTCCATATCGTGTTTGTCGAACTGGGACATGGGCAGGCCCAGGCCGGATGGCTGCACCGGAGTGCGGTCCAGCAGGGAGGCGTCTCCCAGGATCACTCCGCACGGATGCATCGAAATGTGCCGGGGCAGCCGGTCCAGGCGTTCAGTCAGGTCCACCAGCAAATCCAGCTGCCGGTTGCCTTCCACCCGTTCGGCCACCTCCCGCAGCTCGGGCTTTTCCGCGAGCGCCTCCCGGAATTTCCGGGCCGAAAAGCGCCACAGCTGTTTGGCCACTGCCCCAATGTCCTCCTCGGCCAGACCCAGCGCCATGCCGGCGTCGCGCACCGCACCGCGGGCGCGGTAGCCGTTCTGCATGCTCATCAGCGTCACCCGTTCAGCGCCGAAGCGTTCGAAGATGCGGTGGTAGACCTTGTGCCGCTGCGCGCTTTCGACGTCAATGTCGATGTCCGGCAGTGTTGAGCGGTCCTGCGAGAGGAAACGCTCGAAGATCAGGTCATGGGCCAGCGGATTGACGTGGCTGACTCCCAGCAGATAATTCACCAGCGAGGAGGCTCCGGATCCCCGGGCCGCGGCGCGCACCCCCATGCCGGTGATCATCGAGGAAACCTCTGCGACGGTCAGGAAATAGGAGGCAAAGCCAAGCCGCTCTATGATGCCCAGCTCATGGGCCAGCCGGGTCCGCATCCGCGCTTCCGCGGAGCCGCCGAGCTCCCGGGACGGAAACCTGCGCCCGATTCCCGCTTCGCAGCGGCGCACCAGCTCGGCCATGGGGGCGCTGGTGATGCCGATGACCGAGGCTTCCGGGACCACCGGCTGCTTCCATCCCATGTCCGCCTGCGGATCCATCCGGCAGGTATCGGCGAGCGCCTCGGTGTCGCGGAGCAGACGCGCCGCCCCTGCACCCCCGTAACCGGCCTCGGCGCTGATTTCCCGGGCCAGCGCCTTCATCTGATCTGCGCTTTTCAGCCAGCCCTGCCCGTTGGGCTGCAGGTCCCCGAGCCGGGCCATGGACGTCAGCGCGCGGGCGGCGTCAAGGACATCGGCGGTGGCGGCGCCGTCGGCATCGACATAGCGAACGGCGTTGGTCAGGATGGCCGGCAGCCGCATTTCATCGGCCAGCCGGAACATGCGGACAGCATGGGCGAGGCTGAGGTTTCCTCCCGGCGCGCTGAGGTGGGTTACCACCTCCACGGCGAGCGCCGTGCGGGGCAGCACCTCCAGCCAGCGGGAGAAGAGCGTGCGGGCGACGGCGTAGCTGCGGCTGCGCATGGCGATTCCGACGTCGGAATAGGGGCCCACCAGCACGGTCAGGACCGGGCCGGGTCCCCCGCTGTCCCCCGCGCCGTCCCCCGCCGCGCGGGCGGCCAGCTGCTGCAGCGTGACACCGACCGGCTTGCTGCCCCTGCGTGCCGCTGATGCGGATGTGCCCGCGTGAGCGTCGGAAATCAGCCGGCACAACGCTCGGTACCCCGCACCGCCGCGGTGTCCGTGGGCCAGGACCACCACCCGCCCGGTCACGGCGGGGCTGCCGTCTCTGTCCGGCTCGCCGAGCACCGCCAGGTCCACGCCCACAACGGGATCGATTCCGGCGTCCATGCAGGCCCGCAGATGCTTGACGGTTCCGTACAGCCCGTCCCGGTCGGTGCAGGCCAGGGCGTCGGCGCCGTCGGCGGCGGCGGCCGCGGCGAGGTCCTGCGGCCAGGACACTCCGTAATGGGCGCTGAAGGCGCTGGCGGTGTGCAGATGGGTAAAGCTCATGGGGTGGCTTAGGCACTTTCCCGCAGGGCGTCATGGATGCGGATCAGGCGCCAGCGACCGGTGGAGATGTCATGGGAGATGTCCAGGGTCCGCAGCGGCGAGCTGGAGTTCAGCCGGGCCTGGATGCGCCAGATCTCCGAATCCACCAGCCCCGCGCCGTGTCCGCGCTCGGCCCGCGGTTCTTCGTCCCACCAGTTCCGGCGTTCATACCAGCGCACCGGATCAGCGGCCACCTTGTACGTGCGCCCCTTCCAGGACAACCGCAGCGGCTGTCCGCCCGGAGAACACACCACCTCTACTGCTTCGCTGAAGACACCCACTTCAGTTCCCTCTCCCGCCGATGCGGACTGCAGAGTTGAGCCTGCATCCATGATCAGCCCGCTGCACCGCAGCGGATTGCAGACTCCGGACACCACCTGTCCGGATCAATTACCAGATCACCATCTTCGAACACATGTTCGAATAACACCAGTGTACGGTGCGCTCCTGACAAACACCGCCGGTTCATTTCGCCGCCGTCCCCGGCTGCACCCTCGCAGTCTCGGAGAGCGGAATCTGCTTGATGAAAAGGGCCAGGACCAGGCCCGCGCCCAGGGCCGGAATGCCCAGCAGGAAAATCGGAGGCAGGGCCTCGCCGAAGGCCCGGGCAATAAACTCCCGCACCGGCTCCGGCAGCGTCTTCAGTTCCGCAGGGCTGATGGAGTTCACCCCGTTGCGGAGTACCCCGGCGGCCTGCACCGGGGCGTCCTCGGCCACCTGGTCATTGAGCCGCCTGATGAAGACCGATCCGAACACAGCGATTCCCAGCGAGCCGCCCATCTGGCGGAAATAGTTCGCGGAGGAAACACCGGTGCCCATGTCCCGGCCCGGAACACTGTTCTGCACAATCAGCACCAGGTTCTGCATCAGCGCACCGATGCCCAGCCCCAGCACAAACATGCCCGCGGCGGTGAACCAGTACGGCGTGGTGTTGGAGATCCGGGAGAGCAGCAGCAGACCAACGATCATGACGGCCGCACCCAGGACGGGATAGATCTTGTACTTTCCGGTCCGGGAAATCAGCTGCCCGGTGCCGATCGACGTAATCAGCAGGCCCGCCGTCATGGGCAGCATCATCAGCCCTGACATAGTGGCCGAAGCGCCGTTGACCATTTGCAGGAAGGTGGGCAGGTAGGAAATGCTGCCGAACATCGCCAGCCCCACGGACAGGCCCACCAGGGTGCAGACCAGGAAGTTGCGGTTGCCGAACAGCCGCAGCGGCAGGATCGGCTCGGCGGCCCGCAGCTCCACCGGGATGAACGCAGCCACCCCGACGGAGGCCAGCGCCCCCAGTCCCAGAATGGTCGGGGACGTCCAGGCATAGGTGGTTCCGCCCCAGCTGGTCAGCATGACCAGGGCCGCGCTGGTCACGGCCAAAAGGGCCGCGCCGGAATAGTCCAGTTTGGGCCGCGGTCCGGTGCGCGCGGGAAGGTGCAGCGATGTGATGATCACCGCCAGTGCCACCGCTCCCAGGGGAAGGTTGATGTAGAACACCCACCGCCACGACCAGTATTCGGTCAGGTAGCCGCCGATCAGCGGGCCGCTGACTGACGCCACTCCAAACGCGGCACCGATCAGCCCCATGTACCTCCCGCGGTCACGGGCGGATACCACGTCTCCGATGATGGCCTGGGCACCGATGATCAGCCCGCCGCCGCCCACGCCCTGCAGCGCACGGTAACCGATCAGCTCCGCCATGCTGTGGGCCTGTCCGGACAGCGCGGATCCGGCCAGGAACACGGCTATGGCAAAGACGAAGATATTCTTGCGTCCCAGCAGGTCCCCCAGCTTGCCGTAGATCGGCAGACCGATTGTGGACGTCAGCAGGTAGGCGGTGATGACCCAGGACAGGTGGTCAAGCCCCTGCAGGTCCCCCACGATCGTGGGCAAAGCCGTTGCCACGATGGTCTGGTCCAGCGACGAAATCAGGACGGCCAGGATCAGCCCGGTGAAAACCAGCGCCATTTGACGCCGGGAATGCGGTGACGGGGCTTCCTGGCTGTGCCTGGCCGGAGGATGCCCGCCGGTGCCGGAAGCCGGGGAAGGGTCCACCGGGGTTTCCGGGTGTACCGGCCCGGCCTGCGGATGGAGGACGGCCGGCGGTGCACTGAGCCGGTACGACGACGCCGGTGATCCGAGATCCGTTGCTGCACGGGCACCGGGATGGGTGGCTTCTGCGCCGTGGGCCGTGAACTTGGCGGCCATGAACGCCTCCCTGTGAAGCCGTCGCCTGCTGCGCTCCGAAGCCGGCGCAGTCCCCGCGGCTCCTTCCATCAGACGCCCGCTCCGGCAAGGGAGTCAACGGTTGTGCCCCTGCTCCGACTGCAGTCCGCCTACTAGGCGAATTCCCACCCGTCCGCCGGCCGCGGAGCGGACAGCCAGTAGCGCGAACCCTCAGGGTTGCGGGAGACGATGCCTTCATCCACCAGATAGCGGCGGATGGCGGCGGGGTCATCGGAATATTCTGCAAGCCGCTCGGTGATGGCGCGTTCGTTGAGTACGGGCAGCTCTCCGGGCGGTGCGGGGACGGACTCAAAGACGTGCCCGGCAATGAAGTGGAGAAGCTCCAGCCGGTCCGCCTGCCGCCGCGGATAGGCCGAGATTTTTCCCTTCACAAGGAACCTCCCCGCGGAAGTCTCCGGCGGCTCCTTGCCGCTCGCCAGCAGCCTGGCAAACACGCCGCCCACCGGCTGCACGTCGCAGGCCCCGGAGGAGACCAGCCCGGCCTTCTGCAGGGCCGCCAGCGATTTGCGTTCCTTGGGCTCCAAATCCTGCCCGTCCAGCGGAGTGCCGCGTTCGGCGGCGGTGATCACCCGGGCGTACAGCCGCAGCCTGCGTTCGTCGGCGAGCGCCGCCGCAACGGCCCGCCACTGTTCCTGCGGCACCGGCTGTTCCTGCTCCATTTGCATACCTTGCTCTCCCCCGCACCTGTCTGCCCCGCACTCCGGGTCCGGCAGCGGCCGCTGCTGTGCGAAGCCCGCCCCGTACCGTCTTCCCGTTCCTGTTCCCGTTGTTGTCCGCAAGGACAGCAGCCCCTTAGCGTGTGAGTACCGTACCCCACCGGTGCCTCGGTGGCACGCAGAAAGGAGCCGAATATGAGCATCGAGTCCGCCTTCCCCGTGCGCGCCTTTGCCGGGTGGGCGGTGGAGCAGGCAGGCGGAGCCGCCGCCGACCTGTCCCGCCGGCTGGGCGGAAGCACGGCGTCGGTGGTTGACCAGGACCTGTCCCTGGCCTGGTTCGCGGAGTCTTTCACCCCGCAGGGATGGACCGTCCCGCCGCCCTGGGATGCGCTGGCCGGAGACTACCCGTGCGCCGACGGCTGGATCCGCCTGCACACCAACGCGCCGCATCACCGGCGTGCGGCCCTGGCTGTTCTCGGGCTTCCGGCAGATATGGCGCCTAGCCGCGGGACCGTGCCTAACCGCGGGACTGTGCCTAGCCGCGGGACCGTGGCGGCCGCCGTCGCCCGTTGGGAGGGCCAGGCATTGGAGACGGCCGTCATCTCCGCCGGAGGATGTGCGGCGCGGATGCGGAGTCCCGAAGAATGGGCGGAGCACCCCGCGGGAGCGGCAGTGGGGAAAGAGCCCCTGATCGGCTGGACCAATCCGGTCTCGGCGCCTCCGCTGAGCCCGCGGTCCCCGCCGGAGCGCCCGCTGGCCGGAGTCCGGGTGCTGGATCTGACCCGGATTATCGCCGGACCGGTGGCCACTCGGTTTTTGGCCGGGCTGGGAGCCGCAGTCCTGCGCATTGACCCGCCCGGCTGGGCTGAACCCGCGGCGGAGGCGGAGCTGACTCCGGGCAAGCGCTGCGCCAGGCTGGACCTGAAGTCGGCGTCCGGTGCGCAGCGCATCCGGGAACTGATCGCCGGCGCCGACATCCTCGTTTCCGGCTACCGGGCCGGGGCGCTCGCCGGGCTGGGGCTTGATTCTCCCGTGCTGCAGCAGATCCGTCCGGGCCTCGTGGAGGTTTCACTCAATGCCTACGGGTGGTCCGGGCCCTGGGCGGGCAGGCGCGGGTTCGATTCCCTCGTGCAGATGAGCACCGGGATCGCCCATGCCGGCATGGCGCATTTCGGAGCTGACATTCCCCGGCCGCTGCCGGTGCAGGCCCTGGATTATGCAACCGGATACCTCACGGCTGCGGCTGCCCTGCGGGGCTGGCAGCAGCGGCTCGACGGAAGGGCGTCCTCGGCCCGGCTCTCGCTGGCACGCGTGGCCGCTGAGCTGCAGGGCGCGGCCCCGGGCGCGTGCCCGGGCACGGTCCCGGGCAGGACAGACCCGGGCAGGACAGCGCCGGGCAGGACACAATTTGCCCGGACAGTGGAAGAGACGTTCTGGGGTCCCGGGCTGCGCCTGGCACCTCCCGTGCGGTTCGAAGGCACGGGTCCGCAACCGCGCCTGTACTGGGACATTCCCGCGGGCCCGCTGGGTTCAGCCGCCGCCGAGTGGTGACCGGCGCGGCAGCTGTCCCGGTACGGAATGCTCCCGGTACGGCTAACTGCGGGCGAAGGCGTCCAGCTTGGCCTGCGTTTCGGCGTCGTGCCGTACCTTGAGCTCGTACTCGATGAAGGCGTCGATCATGGCGCGGTACGTTGCCTCCACTACCGTGGGGTCCCCGTCCTGCGCTTCGGCGGCAGTGCGGACGTGCTCCAGGACCTCTTCCACCCGCTCCGGAGCCTTGACCTGGGCATCGTTGTCCTTCAGCGGCCCGGCCAGGCGCACCAGGCGCTCACGACGCCAGATCAGCGCCACAATTTCCTCGTCAATCTCGTCTATGGCGGTGCGTACGTCATCGAGCTGACAGGTCGTGGATCGTTGGTGATCATGGGTTTCCATGCCACTAGACTAGCGTCCGCGGCGCTGTCAGCCCCGCTCGCTGCGCCCGCCGCCTCCCCCGCCGTCCCGAGCGGTGAAGCCCGCACCGGCATGAGCCGGCGCACCCGGCCGGTGCTGTCCCGGCTGCGGCCGGGACAGTTTTGAAGGCCACCAGATCCTGCGGCCAATGTCATAGGAGAGGGCCGGAACCAGCAGTGAGCGCACCACGAGGGTATCCAGCAGGACGCCGAAGGCCACGATGAACGCCAGCTGCGCCAGGAACAGCACCGGAATCACCCCCAGCGCCGCGAAGGTGGCAGCCAGGACAATTCCGGCGCTGGTAATAACACTGCCGGTGATCATCAGCCCCCGGATAACCCCCTCATGGGTGCCGTGCACCAGGCTCTCCTCACGCACGCGGGTCATGAGGAAGATGTTGTAGTCCACGCCCAGGGCCACCAGGAAGATGAATCCGTACAGCGGCACGGCCGGATCCGCCCCGGGAAAGTCGAAGACGTGGTTGAACATCAGGGCCGAGACTCCAAGGGTGGCGCCGAAGGACAGCAGCACGGTCAGGATCAGCAGCACCGGCGCCAGAACCGACCGGAGCAGGAGCATCAGCAGCAACAGGATTACCGCCAGCACCACG
Organism: Arthrobacter sp. Z1-15; assembly: GCF_054792395.1. NCBI lineage: Bacteria > Bacillati > Actinomycetota > Actinomycetes > Micrococcales > Micrococcaceae > Arthrobacter > Arthrobacter sp. Z1-15. The sequence continues at coordinate 2,430,144 of NZ_CP096454.1, forward strand.
GGGATGATCAGGTCCCGGTCGTGGACGGCTGCGGCGTTGGTATCAATGGTGGTGGCCGTGACTCCGCCGATCAGCACGCCGTCGATGCCGGACACGTCATCGCGCATGGTCTGCACTGTCCGTTCAGCGGCGTCCGACTCCGCTGATTCATTCAGCGTGGCCTCCAGCAGGACTTTTCCCTCCACCACCTTCGGCGCGGCCGAGGAACTTCCCGGTATGGGCGGGGACTGGACGCCCCCGGCCGTGACCGGCAGGGTGCCTGCGGGGGTTCCCGTGGCGTCCACTGCCAGCGACTGAACGCCGGAGACGTTCAGGACGGCGCGCGCGACGTCGTCAAGCTCGCCTTCCGGAGCCACAATCAGCGCCGGGCTGCCTGATCCGGAGGGAAAGTGCTCCCCCAGGACCTGCTGCCCCTCCTTCGTGGACGTCTCGCCCAGGACAAAGTCGCTCTGCGGCACGCCGGAAGCGCGCAGCTGCAGCATTCCCGCCGCTGCCGCCAGCAGGATCACTGAGGGGATGACCCATACCCGCCGCGGATGGGCCTTGATGGTCCGCGCCACCCGCGGCCAGATGCCCTTGGGCGAATTGCCGTCGCGGTCCGGGTGGGGAGACCCGAACTGCGGGCGCCGGGGCCAGAACGCGGCTCGTCCGGTGAGCAGCAGGAGCGCCGGCAGCAGGGTCATCGCTGCCAGGAAGGCAAAGCCGATGCCGATGGCCGCCACCGGGCCCAGCGCCTTATTGGAGTTCAGGTCGCTGAGCAGCAGGCACAGCAAACCGGCGGTCACGGTTGCGGCCGAGGCAAGCACGGGTTCGAAGGTGCCTTTCAGAGCTGCCCGGGTGGCATCCCACCTGCCCTCGTGGTCCCGCAGCGATTCCCGGTAGCGGGAGACGTACAACAGCGAATAATCGGTGGCCGCGCCGATCCCGAGAATGAACAGGATGCCCTGCACCTGCCCGTTAAGGGTGAGGGTGCCCGCCCTGGCGAGGAAGAAAACCACCAGGATTGCAGCGGAAAGCGCCAGGATCGAGGTCAGCAGCACCAGGATCGGCAGCAGCGGGGACCGGTAGACAACCACCAGGATCACAAAAACCGCCAGCGCCGCCACCAGCAGCAGCGACGTGTCGATGCCGCCAAAGGCCTCACTGATATCCGCAAGCTGTCCGGCCGGCCCCGTGACGTATCCCGAGAGCCCGGGCGGCAGTCCCTCCACACTGACGGTACGGAGGCTGTCCACGGTGGCTGACGCGCCGTCGTCGTCCCTGACCGGAACGAAAATCTCTGCCGCTTTGCCGTCGGAGGAGGTCTGCGGGGGTGAAATCCCGCCGGCGACGCCGGCGACGTCCGAGAGCGCCGAGACGCGGCCGTCGATGAAGCTTCGGTCCTGCTGGGTAAGCCCGCCGTCGTTCACGTAGACAATCACCGCGGGAATGGCATTGCTGTCAGTAAATTTTTCCTGCAGGTTGGCCACCTGGGTGGAAGCGGAACTGGACGGCAGGTAGGACGTCTGGTCGTTGTCGGCCACTTCGCTGATTTTGCCGAAGTAGGGGCCGCCGATACCGCCGACGCCGAGCCAGAGCACAACCAGCACCACCGGAATCAGGATTCGTGCCCATCCGGTGCGCTTAGCGCTGCCCCCGCGTTCCTGCTGCCCGCCGGAAGCACCGGTCCGCCGGGGTCCCCGGTGGCTGCCGGCGGGAGGGCGGGGTGTCGAATCCGAATCGTTCATGGACAGCTGGGCCTCTCGCCTTGAAGCCTGGCCGCAGCGCAGAGCGCCGCGGTCTCTGGCATCGGGCTCTGCGGGAACCGGCCGCGTGTGCGGCAGGAATCGTGCCCGGTGATACGTCCATGACAGCCCGCCCCGTTCAGCCGCGTCAACCGTCCGGCCGCTGCCGGGAAGCACGACGTGCGGATCACTTGCGTAAAACAAGAGCTTTTAGCTCCGTCAGTGGCAGGATCAGGAGGGTGAAGCCTTCCCTTTCCGTGATGACCGTCGGCGTGCGGGATCTCGAAGTAACCTACGCGTTCTATTCCTCCCGGCTGGGCTGGAAAGCGGCACAGTACGTGCCCGAAGAAGTCATTTTTTACCAGGTGGGCCCGGGGCTCCTGCTGGCCTTCTTCCGGCGCGACCATCTGGCCGCCGAAGCCGGACCCATGGGCGAAGCACAGGCAGCTCCGGTGACCCTGGGACACAACGTGGGATCGCCCGCGGAGGTGGAGGAAGTCCTGGCCGAGGCCGCCGCGGCCGGAGGATCCATCTCGGCACCCGGCACCCAGATGAGCTGGGGCGGCTATTCCGGCTACTTCACCGATCCCGACGGCTACCGCTGGGAAGTTTGCTACAACCCCGGCCTGCGCATTGATGAACACGGCAACGTCGCCATTGAAGTGATTGAGTCCGTCGGCGACGGGCCGGAACCCGAAGCAGGCAAACCCGAAGCAGCCAGGCCCGAAGCAGAGAGCCAGTCCCGCTAAAAAGCCGGTCCGCTAGAAAAGTGCGGGTTCGGCAACTGTTTCCGGGCCCGCTGCAGCCAGCAGCTGCGGTCCGTCGTTGCGGACGCTGCCCACTGCCGGCCCCACTTCGGCCAGGGTCCAGCAAGACGCGGCACCGTAGGCTTCGTCGACAACCCGGCGCACCAGGGCTGCAGGGTCCGGCGCTGACGGATTCAGCCAGTCCGCCATTGACTCCGGGGCCAGCGGTACCGGCATCCGGTCATGCAGCTCGCCCAGCTCCGCCAGCACCGGCGGCTGGCCGGCACCGCGGGTGTCGGCGGGATCGGGGGCGGCGGCGGTCAGGATCGTCGTGGACAGCAGCCAGCTTCCGGGATCCCCCGGTGCTTTGGCCGGGTCCCGCCACCACTCGTACAGGCCCGCAAAGAAGGTCAGTGCGCCGTCGGCCCGGCTGACATAAAACGGCCGCTTGGCCCGGCCCGGCCCGGTTTTCCACTCGTAGTAGCCCTGCACCGGAACTGCGCAGCGCCGGGCGGCGACGGCGTCTCGGAATGTCGGCTTCTCCAGGACCGTCTCACTGCGCGCGTTAAAGGCACGCGCTCCGGCGGAGGCGTCCTTTGCCCAGCCGGGTACCAGCCCCCACCTCGCCGTATGCACCTGGCGCACGGTGCGCCTGCCTGCGCCGGCCCGCGCAGATCCGTCGACGAAGCGTTCGAGCACCACCGGAACGTCCGACGTCGGCGCCACGTTCCAGGACCGGCGCAGCTCGAGGTTCGCGTCGGCCTCCGCTTCGGCCTCCGCCACCAGGTCCGCCGTCGTCTTCGCCATTACGTAACGTCCGCACATGGTTCCAGTCTGCCTTGTTCCGACCGCAGACGCTTGGGAGGCACCCGGGGAATTGAACCGTGCCGGCCGTGGTTGTACCGCACAGTCCCTGCAGTCCAGAACGATAAGGAGCCTTCCATGGCCGCCACAACAGAAGCCTTTACCCCCGACGCCGGTTCCATCACCATGTTCTCCACCACGTGGTGCGGCTACTGCCGTCGCTTGAAGTCCCAGCTGGACGCCGCCGGCATCGGCTACACCGAGGTCAACATCGAAGACGTGGACGGCACTGCGGAACTGGTCGCCGAGATCAACGGCGGAAACCAGACAGTGCCCACCGTCATCTTCCCGGACGGCTCCTCCGCCACCAATCCGTCCGCCGCCGAGGTAAAGTCCCGTCTGGGCCTCTAGCCCGCAGCAGGCGTCCGGGGTACCCTCCCCGGGACACGTCAACTTCGCGCACGGCCATCCTGCTTCATAGGATGGAACGCGGGGCGCCGGGCATCGGCGTCCCGCCCGGACATTCGAGAGGCAGCACACGCACATGGTTCACAAGGTTCAGGCAGTAGTCGTCAAGGAAAAGGACGCACCCGTTTCACTCGAAACCATTCTGGTTCCGGACCCCGGTCCCGGAGAGGCCCTGGTGGACATCCTCACCTGCGGTGTCTGCCACACCGACCTGCATTACAAGCAGGGTGCAATCAACGACGATTACCCGTTCCTGCTCGGCCACGAAGCCACGGGCGTGGTCTCCGCCGTTGGCCCCGACGTCACCGAGGTGGCCCCGGGCGACCGGGTGGTCCTGAACTGGCGTGCCGTCTGCGGCGAATGCCGGGCCTGCCGCAAAGGGGAGCCGCAGTACTGCTTCAACACGCACAACGCCACGCAGAAGATGACCCTGGAAGACGGCACCGAGCTGACGGCCGCCCTGGGCATCGGCGCCTTTGCCGAGAAGACGCTGGTGGCCGCGGGCCAGTGCACCAAGGTGGACGACGACGTCGACGCCGCCGCTGTTGGCCTGCTCGGCTGCGGCGTCATGGCCGGCATCGGTGCCGCCATTAACACCGGCGAAGTCAAGCGCGGAGAGTCCGTGGCCGTTATCGGCTGCGGCGGCGTGGGCATTGCCGCCGTCGCCGGTGCCGTGCTGGCCGGAGCCACCACCATCATTGCCGTGGACATCGACTCCAAGAAGCTGGAACTGGCCAAGGCCCAGGGCGCCACCCACGTCATCAATTCCAAGGATGAGGATCCGGTGGAAGCCATCCGCGCCCTCACCGGCGGCAACGGCGCAGACGTGGTGATTGACGCCGTCGGGCGCCCCGAAACCTACAAGCAGGCTTTTTACGCACGCGACCTCGCCGGCCGCGTGGTCCTGGTGGGCGTACCCAACCCGGAAATGAAGATCGAGCTTCCGCTGGCTGACGTTTTCGGCCGCGGCGGATCACTGAAGTCCTCCTGGTACGGCGACTGCCTGCCCTCGCGTGACTTCCCCATGCTGGTGGAACAGTACAAGCTCGGACGCCTGGACCTGGATGCGTTTGTGTCCGAGCGCATTGGCCTGGGCGACATCGAAGAAGCCTTCAAGAAGATGCATGACGGCTCAGTCCTGCGTTCCGTGGTGGTGCTCTAAATGGGCGTGCACATCGACAACGTCATCACTTCCGGAACGTTCTCGCTCGACGGCGGAACCTGGGATGTGGACAACAACGTCTGGATCGTCGGCGACGACGCCCAGGTCATCATCATCGACCCGGCCCACGACATTGATGCCGTGGCCGCCGCCGTCGGAGACCGCGAAGTCCAGGGGATCCTGCTCACGCACGGACACGATGATCACATCCGCGCGGTCGGAGAGGCCCGGGACCGCTTCAGCGCCCCGGTATTCCTGCATCCGGCGGACCGGATGCTCTGGGACGCCGTGTTCCCGGAGGACGGGCCCGACGACGAGATCGAGGACGGAGACATCTTCGAGGTGGCCGGCATCACCCTGCAGGCACTGCATACTCCGGGGCACTCCCCCGGATCGGTATGCTTCCTGCTGGCGTCCGGTGCGCCCGGCGACGGCGCCCCGGTTCTCTTCAGCGGTGACACGCTGTTCGCCGGCGGCCCGGGCGCCACGGGCCGCTCCTACAGCGATTTTCCGACCATCATCAAGTCCATCCGGGAACGGCTGCTGACCCTGCCGTCGGAGACCCGGGTTTACACCGGGCACGGTGACTCCACCACCATCGGCGCCGAAGCCCCGCAGCTGGAGGAATGGATCGCCCGGGGCCACTAGACCCCGCCGGCGGGAACGCCCCTTCCGCGCTGCTTTGCCGGGTTCGCCCGGCACGACAGTTGGATCTGCTCATGCGCGCCGGCTCTCCGGCGCGCATGAGCCCTTTCCGGCAGCGGAGAGCCCTTTCCGGCGCGTATGAGCCCTTTCCGGCAGCGGAGAGCGCCGGCGCGAAAGCCTTGAATCCGGCCGGAAGCAGCCGGACACTGGTCATATGGCCCAACAGATCAGCCCTGCTTTCTGGGAATTGCTGCCCCAGCTGCGGTTTGAACCAACGCCGCGCCGGATCCGCGCCCAGCTCGGGAACAACACCGTGGTCGATTCCGACCATGCGTACCTGGTGTACGAGCCCCGGCGGGTGACACCGGTTTATGCGGTGCCGGCGCGGGACATCAGCGCCGAATTGAAGGCGCACGACGCCGGCCCGCACCCGGAGGATCCGCTGGCCCACGTGCCGCCGAATGCCCTGATGGACCCGCGTTATCCGTTTACGGCCCACACGGCGCCGGGCAGCCCCTGGACCTCCAGGCGGGGTCGCACGGGCTGCCGGGGGCCGGCTTCCGGCCCGATGATCCCGATCTGGCGGACTATGTGGTGCTGGACTTCGACGCCTTTGACCGGTGGCTGGAAGAGGACGAGGAAATCCGGGGGCACCCCCGGGATCCCTTCCACCGGGTCGACGCGCGGCAGTCCTCGCGGGCCGTGCGGGTGCATCTGGGCGGCCGGCTGCTGGCGGAGACCCGCCAGCCGCTGTTCGTTTATGAAACGATGCTCCCACCCCGCACGTATTTTCCCCGGGAGGACGTGGACTGGGATGCCCTTGGTGCTTCCCTGACCCGGTCGGAATGCCCGTACAAGGGAACGGCAAACTACTGGTCCGTGTCCGGGCATCCGGCGGGAGCGGACCTGGCCTGGTCCTACGAGTCGGTGCTGCCCGATTCGGCGCAGCTGAAGGACCGGGTTTCATTCTTCGACGAGCGCACCGAGGTTTATGTGGATGACGCCAAACAGGAGATCAATTCCCTGTTCCGGTTTTAGTTCAATCCCTCGACAACACCGAGCGTTTCATTGACCGGAAGGTTCCTGCAGCAGGGGCAGCGCGCGCCACCGGCTTTGGCTAGTCTGATGTCCCATGGAGTGGTTCAGCGCCGAGGGGTATGAATTTGGGCGGCAGGTGCTGCAGCGCGGCATTGCCGCCGTGTATCTGCTCGCCTTTATCTCCGCCGCCAACCAGTTTCCTGCCCTGCTGGGGGAAAACGGGCTACTGCCCGCACCGCGGTTCCTGGCCCGCATCCGGGGCCGGGGCATTCCCACCCTCTTCCGCTGGCATTACTCCGACCGGTTCCTGCTCGCCGTGGCCTGGACCGGTGCCGCCGTCGCGGCATTGCTGGTGGCCGGCGTGCCGCAGTCCGGCCCGCCCTGGCTGCCGATGGCCGCTTTTTTGCTGATCTGGTTCCTGTATCTGTCGATCGTCAACATCGGCCAGATGTTCTACGGTTTCGGCTGGGAATCCCTGCTGCTGGAGGCGGGCTTCCTCGCCGCCTTCCTGGGGTCCAACGACGTCGCGCCCCCGATCACGGTCCTGTTCCTTTTCCGCTGGCTGGTTTTCCGGCTGGAGTTCGGGGCGGGGCTGATCAAGATGCGCGGGGACCCGGCGTGGCGGGACCTCACCGCCCTGTACTACCACCACGAAACCCAGCCCATGCCCAACCCCGCCAGCTGGTACTTCCACCACCTGCCCAAACCGCTTCACAAGGCGGAAGTCCTGGGCAACCACGTTGCCCAGCTGGTGGTGCCGTTCTTCCTGTTTTTTCCGCAGCCCGTGGCCGGGATTGCCGCCGCGGTGGTCATCATCACCCAGGGCTGGCTGGTGCTCTCCGGCAACTTTGCCTGGTTGAATGTGCTCACCATCCTGATCGCCTTCAGCGCGGTGCCGGACTCCCTGGTGCAGGCGCTGCTGCCCGGGGCCGCCTTTGCCTCGCCGGAGCCCCCGGCCACCCCGCTGTGGTTCGCCGTCGTCGTCCTGGCCGTCACTGCACTGATGCTGTACTGGGCGTGGGCGCCGCTGCGGAACCTGTTCAGCAGAAACCAGCTGATGAATGCCAGCTTCAACCGCTGGCACCTGTCCAATGCCTACGGAGCCTTTGGCAGCATTACCCGGTCCCGGAACGAGGTGGTGATCGAGGGAACGCTCGATAATCCGGGTCCCGACGCTCAATGGCTGGAGTACGGGTTCAGGGGCAAGCCCGGTGATCCGTCGCGGATGCCGCGGCAGTTCGCGCCGTACCACCTGCGGCTGGACTGGATGATGTGGTTCCTGGCCCTGGGCGCGGGCGGCAGCACCTGGTTTGAGGTCCTGCTGCAAAAACTGCTCGCCGGCGACCGCCGGACCCTTGCCCTGCTGCGCGATGATCCCTTCAAGGGTACGCCGCCGCGCTGGGTGCGGGCCCGGGTGTACCGGTACCGGTTTTCCACTCCGGCGGAACGCCGTGCCGACGGCGTGTGGTGGATCCGGGAACCCGCCGGGTTCCTCACACATCCGGTTCGCCTGATCGGGTCATGACATCTACCGCGCCAAGAGCCTCCAATGGCAGACTGGCCAGCAGATCCGGCCGGCGCGGATACCGGGTCCTTTCCGATGCGAGGAGCACTGACCATGACCCCTGTCGGGAGCCTGCGGATTCCCTATCCCTCCACGGATTCGGATTCGGTGCGTCCCGGGGACCGGACACCCGTGGTGTTCATCCACGGACTATGGCTGCACGCCGGCAGCTGGGATGCGTGGCTGGACCTCTTCCGTGACCACGGATATGACCCGGTGGCGCCAGGCTGGCCGGGTGAGCCCGAGGCACTGCCGGCAGCCAACGCATTCCCGGGGCCGATGGCCGGGACGGGCGCGCGCGAAGCCCTGGCCCATTACGAGAGCTTTATCAGCGAACTGCAGCGGCCCCCTGTCGTTGTGGGCCACTCGTTTGGCGGGCTGCTGGCCCAGCAGCTGCTCGCCCGCGGAGCTGCTGCCGGAGCCGCAGCCCTGGCTCCGGCACGCTTTCGGGGCGTGCTGCGGCTGTCTCCGACCGAACTGAGGTCATCGCTGCCGGTGCTCTGGAATCCGCTGAACCGGCGCCGGGTTCTCCGCCAGTCTCCGCAGCGCTTCCACAGAACCTTCGCCAATGCGGTTTCCGAACGCGAGTCCAATGACCTGCATGCCACATGCGTCATGCCCGCTCCGGGACGGCCGCTGTTCCAGGTTGCCGAAGCCAACGTCAACCCGCGTTCCCCGTTGCGGGTGGACACAGCGGCGAAACGGGGCCCGCTGCTCCTGGCAGGAGCCAGCGAAGACCGGATTGTTCCGGCATCCGTGGTCCGGGCAGCGGCGCGCCGGTACCGGTCCTCGGCGTCACCGACCGAATACCTGGAGATTGCCGGCAGCGGCCACTCACTGGTGATTGACCACGGCTGGCGAATTGCAGCCGACACCGTGCTGGGGTTTTTGGCCAGGCACGGCCTGGCCCCGGAAGCAGCGGACCGCTAGCCCCGGAGTGCCGGCTCCGGACTGCCGGAACGGCGGGGCCTACCCGCTGACGTCCGGCTTCGTGATGACCAGGTGTGTCGCGTGGTCGTAAAGGAAGGTCAGCGGGCCGCCGTCGTGCACCATGTCCAGGTTCGCTCCGTCCCGGTGCCCGTCCCTGCCGTAGTTCTCCTCCCAGGAACCGTTCAGCGCCACCTTGTATTCGTAGTGGCCCGCGGGAAGATCCGCGGTGAGCTTCCACAACTCGTCGCTGCGGTCGAAGGTAAGCTGCAGGTCCTTTCCGGCCGGGTCCCAGTCTGCCCCGCCCAACACGCCCAGGTTTCCGGCCACCACAACGGAGCCCGGCTGCGGAAAGGACGGTTCGGGCAGTTCCGCGCCCTGATGCGCCCCGTGCTGTTCCTGCGGGAGTTCCGGCTCCGCGACGGCCGCCTGCAGTGCCTCTTCAACGACGGCCTCGGCGGCCGCTTCGGAAGTGTCCGCAGCAGTTCCGGGGCTGTCCGCTGCCGCCGGAACCGTACCGTCCATGGCAGCCAGCAGGTCAGCCGTCTCCGGAAAATCCTTCAGGGCCTGACGCCCGTGAACCGTAATGCTCCAGCCCGCCCGGCCTTCTTTGGTGATCCATCCGGCCTTGACCAGCTTGCTGGTGGCATTGGCGAGGGCCCGCTCCCCGCGGGCCGCACCGCTGGCCAGCAGCTCGGACTCGCGGTCTTTCAGCGGCACCCGGGTAATGGCAGCGGCGAGGACTTCGCCGCGGCTGATCCGGCGCTGCGCGGACGGATCCTCCGCAGCCAGGACCTCCAGGACTGCCTTGAGCCGCAGCGCGGTGTTTTCGACGGTGTTTTGGGTGGTGTTTTTGGCCAATGGTTTTCCTTTATCCGGCGGTGTTCTTAATACGACTAAATCCTGGTGCAGCGGAGTCTTCGTGCAGCAAGGCAGGGCCTAAAGCAAGCTTACTGATCGATGCACAGATTACTGGATCCGCGCGGCGTTTTGCACGGTGGTGCCGCCGCCCAGAGACGCTGTGAGTGCGTCGAAACTTCCCGCGGCAAGCGGCCGCCGGGCACCGTAGGCCTCAAGCAGTGCCGCTTCAACGGTGTCCATCAGGGAGCTGTCGGCGGCGGCACCTCCCCCTGCGTCCTCCGCGGCGCCGGCGGTACCGGGGTCCCATTCCAGCCCCAGGGCGGAGTAGCAGGCAGTCAGAACCCGGCGCAGCGGTGCGGCGTCCCGGACCACCACCACCGAGGAGAAAAGCCAGGCACCGGAGACCACCCGCTGAGCTGTTCCAACCAACTTGATCTTCCGGCCGGCATCCGTGGTGCCGTGAACGGTGAATTCCCCCGGGCAGTATTCACCAGGGATTTCCCCCACCGCAGCGTTGATGCCGGCCCGCCGCAGCGCCGAGGCGTACAACTCACCGAAGTCCCCGAACCGCGCCCGGGACCCCGCCACTCCGTCACCGCCGGGTTCCACATGGTCCAGGACCAGGCAGCCGCGGTGGTAGGCGGCGGCGCGTCCGCCTGCCTTGCGGATCAGCGGTTCGAAGCCCTGCTGCCTGCAGGCCTCGGCCGCGGCGTCGAACCCGGGCAGCCGGGCGTCCCGCTGGCCCAGCGCCACGGTGGGCTCGGGGCGGTAGAGGCGAAGCACGGGACCAAGGGTCCCGGTGCGGGCGGCGTCCAGCATGGACAGGGCAAAATCCAGGTCACCGGCGGCACCCAGGGTGCGGTCCTGGCGCACGACGGCGAGGGGTGCCGGGCCGGGGGCGGCGGAGGCTGGGAGTGCTTCCTGCGACACGGGCTGCAGCCTTAGGACCGGCCGCCGAGACGGCGCACGGTCAGGATCTGTTCACTGCGGCCAAAGGGCCCCTCAAGGTCATGCAGCACGGAGGATGTCAGGCCGATGCCGTCGGTTCCGAACGTCACCCGGGTGTCCAGCCCCAGCCACTCGCCCCGGGGTGAACGGTGGAGGTGGATCTGCAGGTCAACATTGGGAAACATGTAGCTGTCCCCTCCCGGGGGGACCCGTGCGGCAACACCGTTGGCGGTGTCCACCAGACCCACCAGCCGCACGAGGTCACTGGAGGGTGCGCCTTCCACCATCTCGTACGGGGTCCGCACCCAAACCTGGCCGCGGCCCGGCCGCAGGCCCTCCACCGCCCGGAAGTCCAGGGAATTAATGAAGTCGCCCGGCCACTGCGTCATATCGAAGGCGGTGCCCAGGCCCTCCGGACCCGGCATCCGTGCGTCCTCCAGGGCCGCGACTTCTCCGGTGGAGCCCACGGCCAGCCGCCAGGCGGTGGCCCGCACCGCTGCCCGGCCTTCCGCGATCAACTCGGCTTCGAGCAGTTCAATGGTGCGGCCCGGCCGGAGGATCTTCGTCCGCACATCGAAGGTGCCGCGGGGAATGACGCCGAGAATGTCATAGCTAATCCGCGCCAGCCGCATATCGGCACGCGGGCTGCAGTTCTCCAGCGCGTAGGCCAGCAGGCCCGAGACCGGCGACATGTGCTGCTCGTGGTCATTCCAGGCACCCTGGGTGTGGATAGTGGACTCAAAGCTTTCCTCGCCCAGGGCGCGGTAGTACGACTCGGGCACGAAGCCTCCTTGTGGTTCAGGTTTTGTGTGTTCAGGCTACCTCAGCCCGTGCGCCGCAGCTGAAGGGACGCCCGCCGGCGTCGGCGAGCATCCTCAGGCGCCGGGCGCCCACTAGCCGGAGCGCACCTGAGCACGCAGAATAAGTCCTGCACCGCTTGCCTCCGCCCGGCGGCACAGAAAGCGGCTTCCTACTCCAAGCGAGGGTTTTCATGCAATACACCCATTTGGGCCGCTCCGGCCTGAACGTCTCCCGCCTGTGCCTGGGCACCATGAACTTCGGACCCAAGACCGAAGAGGCCGATGCGCACGCCATTATGGATTCCGCACGCGAGGCAGGCATCAACTTCTTTGATACTGCCAACGTTTACGGCTGGGGCGAGCAGAAGGGCTGGACCGAAGAGATCGTTGGCCGCTGGTTCGCCAAGGGCGGCGGACGGCGGGAAGACACCGTGCTGGCCACCAAGCTGTACGGCTCCATGAGTGAGCGTCCCAATGACACGTTCCTTTCGGCACTGAATATCCGCCGCGCCCTGGACGCGAGCCTCAAGCGGCTGCAGACCGACTACATCGATCTTTACCAGTTCCACCATGTGGACCGGAACACGCCGTGGGACGAGATTTGGCAGGCCATGGAAGTTGCCGTGCAGCAGGGCAAAATCATCTACAACGGCAGTTCGAACTTTGCGGGCTGGCATATCGGCCAGGCCCAGGAAGCCGCACGCCGCAGGAACTTCAACGGGCTGGTCAGTGAGCAGTCCATCTACAACCTGATCAGCCGCACGGTTGAGCTCGAGGTTATTCCGGCAGCGCAGCATTACGGCCTGGGCTTGCTGCCGTGGTCACCGTTGGAGGGCGGCCTGCTGGGCGGGGTGCTGAAGAAAACGGAACAGGGCGGGCGCCGGACGGAGGGCCGCGCCAAAGCGGCCCTGGAAACCCACCGGGACGCCCTGGCGCAGTATGAGGACCTCGCCGACGAACTCGGAGTTGCGCCGGGAATCCTCGCCCTGGCCTGGCTGCTGCACCAGCCGGCGGTCACCGCGCCGATCGTGGGGCCGCGGATCCAGGCGCAGCTTGACGACGCGCTGAAGGCCCTGGACGTTGAACTCGACGCTGACACACTCAGCCGGCTCGACGGCATTTTCCCCGGCCACCGCACAGCCCCTGAGGACTACGCCTGGTAGCCGGTTCCTATTCTGCGGCGCCGTCGACCGGATGGATCAGCTGGGGGCCGTTGTTGCGGACCGAGTTCACCTCGCTGGACACTACCCGGGGAGTCAGCACCGGTTCCGGCACGGCGTCCAAAAGCTGCTGGACCTCGGCCGTTTCCGTCAGCCCCGGGTCCAGCCAGTCTCCGTACAGGTCCTGCGGAACAATCAGCGGCGTCCGGTCATGGATGTGCCCCAGGGCATCACTGGCTGCGGTGGTGATGATGGTGAAGCTCACCAGCCACTTGTGCTCGTGGTCCTCGGGCAGCGAAGGGTCGGGCCAGTATTCATAGAGACCGGCGAACGCCAAAGGATCCTCCGACGGCGAATACAGGTAGGTGGGGATCTTGGCGGAACCGGATTTTTCCCACTCGTAATAACCGTCAGCCGGAACCAGTGCCCGGCGCTTCCGGGCTGCTTTCCGGAACGCCGGCTTTTCGAGGACGGTTTCCCGGCGGGCATTAATCATCCGTGCGCCGATTTTGGAATCCTTCGCCCAGACGGGCACCAGGCCCCACTTGGCCGTAGCCAGCCGCCGCACCACGGCATCACCGCCTGCGCTCCCGCCGCCGTCGGCCGCGGAACCGTCACTTGCGGCGGAACTGTCGACGGCGGCGCTGCCGTCGCCTGCCCTGCGGCGGGCGCGCTCAGTGACAATCCGCACGTCGTCCGTTGGTGCGACGTTCCAGGAGGGAGCAATGTCCTCTCCCACAGCTTGGTCGGCGGAAAACGCCGCCACCAGGTCCGATGTTGCCTTTGCCATCACGTAACGTCCGCACATGTTCCCATTGTGCCTGCAGGAGGGGAGTACTCCCCAGCATCCGACCATTCGAATATGTGTTCTACTTTTAACCATGGATCAGGAAGCGGCGGCACGGCTCGCCGCCCGCTACGCCCGGCGCGCGGAGCCGATTGAACTCACCCCGGAAGAGCTGGATTTTGAGCATCACCCGGCAACTACCTCCGTGCCGGGCATCCCCGTCTGGGCCTGGATCCGGTTCCCGAACGCTGCGGAGCAGGTCAAGGGCGAAGCCTGCACGTGGAACGCCAGGGCGGTGCAGGTGCTGTGGACCGACGCCGGAATCCGCCGGGCCACCTGGGTCTGGGCATCGGCCGTGACCAGGCGCTCCAGCGGCGGCCGCAAGACCGGCCTTGGCGAGCGCACCGGGGAGCGCACCGGGGAGCGCACCGGAGAATAACGGGACAGAATCCGGATCGTGCTGCAGAATGGGCCTGCGGACTTTCCTCCGTGCCGCGCGTGCACCCCGACGCGGCCCTTACGACCGGTCAGGGAACGCACATGGATATTCTTCTCATTGGCGGAACGGGAGTCATCAGTTCCGCCGTCGCCGAGCACGCAAGCCGGCTTGGACACCGCGTGACACTGCTGAACCGCGGAGTTTCCGCCACCCGGCCGGTACCGCCCGGCGTGGAAGTCCTCCACGCGGACATCCGCGATGCCGCGGCCGCGTCAGAAGCTCTCGGGGGCCGCGACTTTGACGCCGTCGCCGACTTTATTTCCTTTGTTCCCGAGCAGCTGGCCGCCGGGATGGACCTGTTCCGCGGCCGCACCGGCCACTATGTGTTCATCAGTTCCGCCTCGGCATACCAGAAGCCCCCGGCCCGGCTTCCGATCCTGGAGTCCACTCCCCTGCGCAACCCGTTCTGGCAGTACTCCCGCGACAAAATCGCCTGCGAGGACCTCCTCGTCTCCGCCTATCGCGACGAGGGGTTTCCGGGCACCGTGGTCCGGCCTTCCCACACCTATGACCGCACGATGATCCCCCTCATGGGCGGATGGACGGACCTGCACCGGATGCGTGCCGGACTTCCGGTGCTGGTGCACGGCGACGGAACCTCGCTGTGGACGCTGACCCACAGCCGGGACTTCGCCCGGGCCTTTACCGGGCTGCTGGGCCGCGGCGAGGCGGTCGGCGACAGCTACACCATTACTTCCGATGAGTTCCTGCCCTGGAACGAGGTGTACCGGATCCTGGCAGCGGCCGCCGGCGTGCCGGAACCCGAGCTGGTCCATGTCGCTTCGGAGACCATTGCCGCCCGGGACCCCGGGCGGGGGCCGGGCCTGCTGGGCGACAAGTCCCACTCGGTCATTTTCGACAACTCAAAGATCAAGGCACTGGTGCCGGGGTTCGCTGCCGAAATTCCCTTCGCGGAGGGTGCCGCCGAGATTCTGAGCTGGTACGACGCCCATCCCGACGAGCAGAAGATCGACCCGGATTTCATGGCGCTCTCGGACGCCCTGGCCGCCGGCCGCTGACCGGACCGCCCCCGGGGGGGGTGGGGCGCGGTCCGGCCGCTGCTTCAGCAGCAGAGCCTGGCTTTAGGCTGTTGGCCCCCTATGCAGCCCAGCGCTTCATGAAAGCGGCCATGGCATCCCGGGCGACGGTTTGTCCGGGTTTGTACGCTTTGCCGTTGGCCACCGGCCAGCCGGTGGAGACACCGCTGGCAGCCAGCCAGGAAATCTGCTTGTAGAACTGATGCGAAACAGGCACATCAATAAAGGGGGAACTCTTGGGCGGCGTGTAATTCGGTGAACCGGCCAACCGGTAAAGGAAAGCTGCCATCGCATCCCGGTCGACGGCATCATGCGGCAGAAATACCTTGCTTCCGTTTTTCTGGACCCAGCCGGTGGAAATCTTTGTCGAGGCCAGCCACGCAATTTCCTTGTAATACGGATTGGATACGGAGACATCGGTAAAGGGCGATTTGGCCGGGGCCGCGAACTTCGGTGACCCTTTCAACCGGTACATGAAGGCGGCCATCGCCTCGCGGCTGACCGGCTGGAACGGCCGGTACGTCCTCGTGCCGTTCTTTTCCGCCCATCCGGTGGAAACCCCCTGCTTGTGCATCCAGTTCATCTCGGCGAGGAACTTCTGTCCGCCCACCAGGTCGCTGAACGGAGACACCACTGCGGGCTTGGTCGTTTTCGGATAGCCGGCCAAGTTGGAGACCACCAAGTGCCAGCCCTTGTACGGTCCGCTGGTCGGCACCACGTAGCCGACGCCCGTATGGGTTTCCCTCGGATCCAGCATGGCGGCCCGGTGTGCCGGGGAGTTCATCCACCAGTCCACCACCTGGGCGGCGGAGAAGTTGAAGGCAATGATTTCGCCGTACCAGTTCGCGCCGGCGGGAATCAGCGATCCGCCGGCGTCGGGGCGGTGGATGCCCGCCCAGTCGAAGTTTGGATCCGCGGTGGCTACCCGAAGGTGGTTTGCCCACCCTTGGGAAACATCGGCAATGTGCTGGTTCCAGATGAGGGCGGGAACGCCGGCAGCGCTGCGTTTGGCATTCATCAGGTCAAAGACCTGTCCGGCGAAGCGGTCGCTGCGGACCGATTCGGTGGAGGCATCCGGGGCAGCTACCTGCCCGCCGCCGGTCCCTTCCGGGAAGGCCTCCGGGAGGGCTTCCGGCAAGGCCTCCGGACCGTATCCCGGGCCGGCTTCCTCGGCAGCGGCCTTCACCGAGGCGTCGGCTGCCTCCGGGGAAAGGGCTGCCGGGTCCGGTCGGGGCGTATCCGGCATGACCGGCGGAACCTCACCCGTATCGGCGATATCAGAAGTATCGGCAGTATCCGCGGTATCGGCGGTGGAGATTGTCGGGAGCATTGTCCAAGGATCAGCTGCAGCAGCTGCTCCGGGAACTGCAAGGGAGGCAAAAACAAGGGCGCAGGAAACGGGGACGGCAACGGCAACGGCCCGGAATGTAGTGTTTTTCTTCATAGCTGGAAGTATCGTAACCGCCCCGGATCGAGGATCTGTTCGACACTCCAACAAAGAGCAGCAATATCGCTTATCTGCGGCAGCTGATCTGTGTCATTTCGACAATTATCTGCTGAATTCTTTAGTCCCGCGCAGCCCTGCCCTCCGGGGAGCCGCTACGCCAGGTGGCTGCGGCGGTTGCGGTGTTCAAGGAGCAGCCTCGCGCCGTTAACCACGAGAACTTCCACGGAAACCCCCTGCTCCTTGGCGAGCTCCTCCAATTCCCGTCCCAGCTTCGGCGGAATCCGCAGTTCAATGTTCATGCGTTAAATCGTATCGGCGTCTGCGGGCGCGCCCGACCGTTCCGGCGTTCATTACGTCACCCTGACCGTGTACCTCCGAGAACACCACAGGCAGCACACCGGGGGTGTGCTGCCTGTGGTGCACTGCCGGTTGCCCTGAAGGACCCCGCTAGAACTTGGCGTCGTACCGGTAAAGGAACGCCGCCATCGCATCCCGGGCAATGGGCTGGTACGGGCGGAACGTCTTGTCGCTCCAGCCGGTGGAGATGCCCTGCGCTGCCAGCCAGCTGATTTCCTTGTAGTACATGTTGCTGACCGGAACGTCCCTGAACGGGGAAACCGCCGGCGGTGTGTAGCGCGGGCTGCCGGCCAAGCGGTACAGGAAGGCCGCCATGGCATCGCGGTTAATGTCTGCGCCGGGCTGGTAGGTGGTTCCGTTCCATCCGGTGGCCACTCCGCTGGCTGCCAGCCAGTGGATCTCCTTGTAGAAGAGGTTGTTCGTTGCCACATCCCGGAAGCGCGAAACCCTGGGCGCCGTGTAAGCGGGTTTGCCCTGGACGCGGTAGAGGAAAGCTGCCATCGCGTCGCGTTTGACCGGGTCCGCCGGACGGTAGGTGCCGTCGGGGTACCCCGTGGTGATCGCCTTTGCCTTCAGCCACGAGATCTCCTTGGCGAACTGGCTGTTGCCCGGAACGTCGCTGTAGGGTCCGGGCACGGGAACGGGCGCAGGGGCCGGGGCAGGGGCTGCGCCGCGGGCAAACGCCGTCAGCCCTGCGGCTGTCCCGTTCCAAACGTTGGAGTCGCCCACGAAAGGCCCGGTGCTGCTGTACTGCCACAAGCTGTAGACGCTCCAGCTCGCGGGCAGCGTGCCGGCTCCAACTTCGTTGTAACTTGCAATGTGCAGCGGATTGTCCCGGAAAGCGGCACTGTTGCCGGTGCAGGTTTTCCACCAGTCAGTGGTCGTGTAGATCATGGGCGCACGTCCGGTGCGGGCCTTGACCGTGTTGGAGAAGTCGCGGATCCAGTTGACCATCTGCCCGGCGCTCATGTTGTAGCAGGTGTTGCCCAGGGAAGTGTAGGGGTTGTACTCAATGTCCAGGAGCGGCGGCAGGGTACGTCCGTCTGCGGACCATCCCCCTCCGTTGTTCACAAAGTAGTTGGCCTGGTCAACGGCCGAAGAGACGTTGGGCAGGGCAAAGTGGTACGCGCCGCGGACCATGCCGACGTTATAGGAACCGCCGTACTGCTGGTTGAAATTGGGGTTCTTGTAGGTCATCCCCTCAGTGGCCTTGGCATAGGCAAACCGCGCCCCCTGCGCCCATGCGTGGTTCCAGTCAACGTTGCCCTGATGGCTGGAGACGTCCATGCCCTGGATCCCGGCCGGGCGCCAGTTTCCCGCGAGCGGTTCCGCCGCTTCGGGTGCCGCCGTTCCGCCTTCGGCGTCGGCGTCGACGTCGGCGTCCGCGCTCCCGTCTCCGTCCGGAGTGGCACCAGCAGCGCCGTCGTCGGGCGCCGTCGTCCCGGCACCCTCCTCCGGCATAGCCGCGGCACCTTCATCCGGCGCAGGCAGCTGCGCGTCTCCGGTGACGTTCAGCCGGTGCAGGCCCTGCCCCATTGAGGCGCCGTTTTCGCCGATGATTTGCGTCTGTTCAGCTTCGCTGATGCCGCTGGCGGCGGTATCCGTGTCTGTCCCCAGGGCGGGGACAGCGGCCGCGGCCGGACCTGCGAGGCAGGAAACAGCCAGCAAGGCGGCCAGTGCAACTGATGTGAGACCAGTGGAAAGCGTCGTGGTTTTCATTTATGTCCTGGATGATGTCGTTGATATCCCGCGTATCCGCGGGAAATGAGGGATCCCCCACGGTCCCTTTTTGCCTTTTTTGCCGGGGTGCATAGAGAGCTGCACCTTCGCCGTTGGCGTTTCCCGCACCGAGTGAAAGAACTGCGGGACTTTTGCTTGATGTAACTTTTGGGTTTGCAGCGGCGGCAACACGATTCGGTTCCGTCGCGCTGCTTTTACCGTATGCCACGATATTTCCATGCATCAGGTCGACCTAGCGGACTCGAGTATTTTACAGGTAAATCGTTACACACCCATTCCGGCGGTAGAACACAGCATCGACACCGTCACCTGGCCCGTATACCACCCACAGAAGGCACGGCACACGATATCCTCGGTAGCTACCGGGACTTCCCTGCCCGGACCCTGCGATATTGGAGCGTCATGGCAACTGAAGTACTGGTAGTTATCGGTTTGGGCGGAATGGGCCAGGCCGTCCTGCGCCGCTCGGGGGCGGGCCGGAAGGTACTCCTGGCCGACTTCAATGAAGACCTCCTCGAGAGTGTGGTTGCCGGGGCTGTCGGTGACGGATACGACGTCGTATCCCAGCGCGTAGACGTGTCCTCCCGTGATTCGGTGGCGGCCCTGGCTGCGGCCGCGGCAGAACTTGGGGCAGTCACGCAGGTGGTCCACACAGCAGGGCTGTCCCCCGTCCAGGCCCCCGTGGATGCCATCTGGAAGGTCGACCTGATCGGCGCCGCCCTGGTGCTGGAGGAATTCGAGAAGGTCATCGCGCCGGGCGGTGCCGGCGTCGTTATTTCGAGTATGTCCGCCTACATGTCCGGCGGCAGCATTCCCGCTGATGTGCTGGCCAGCCTGGCCACGGTGCCGGTGGATGACCTGCACCTGATTCCGTTCATCGCCGGAATCGACAACCCGGGTTACGCCTACCTCATCGCCAAGCGCGCCAACCAGGTCCGCGTGCAGACGGCCAGCCTGCGCTGGGGTGCCCGCGGGGCGCGCGTGAACAGCATTAGCCCCGGCGTCATCTCCACGCCCATGGGGCAGCAGGAACTCGCCGGTGAATCCGGTGCCCATATGCGGGCCATGATTGAAAACTCGGGGACCGGGCGGGTGGGCACTCCGGGCGACATCGCCAACGCCGTCGCCTTCCTGCTGAGCTCCGATGCCGGCTTTATCACCGGCATGGACCTGCTGGTCGACGGCGGGGCTGTGGCCGGCGTCGATACGGGACAGCGCAGTAAAGTGGCGGGCTGATCCATGAGCGGACCGATGCCCGTGGAGAACACGTTCGACCATCTGCGGAAGCTGGACGGCGAACATGTCGGTTACATCCATATGACCGACGCCGGGGAGTTCGTGCCGTTTGACCTGCTCCACCGGCGCCGGGCCGAGCCCCTGGAACTGGAGACGGCAGAGAGCCTGCTCGATGATCTCGGGCTGCGGATGTTCGTTGACAAGTGGTGGCTGGACCTCGACGGCGATCAGGTTCAGGTCCTCATCCAGGAGGTGCGGCGGGACCGGGTGCTGGTCGCGCCGTCGGTCGCCGGCGCCATCGCCAAGTCTGCGGATATGACGAAGACGATTGAAATCCTGCTGCCGACCGACCGGCTGTTCCAGGGGCCGGTGCCGCCGGTGCAACGGTGACCGATCTCCAGTGCCCGGCCGGCGCCGTGCTGCTCGGCTGCGGAGCTCCCCCGCCGCCATGGCTGGCCCACCTGCGGGTGGCCGAGCGGTTCGAGGCCACCGGCTGGGCCAATGTTCTGTCCCTGGTTGATGAAACGGCCGACCTCTTTCGGGGCGAAACGTTTGTGGTGGCCGCTCCTCCGGCTGACCTGGCGGAAGCGTTGCGGCGGCGGGGCGTGGCGGGCAGGCCGCCTGTCCTCGTCGAGGTGGACTCCGGCGGGTGGAGATGGGTGCCGGAACCCTAGGTCTTCTGCTCTCCCCGGGGTAAATTCACTGCAAGACGCCCAGACCCGCGGCTGGCGGCCGCTGATGGACGGAGAGAATTGTGGAACCTACCCCGTATCTGGTCCTGCTGCGCGGCATTAATGTGGGCGGCAGGAACAAGGTCCCAATGAAGCTGCTGAAGGGACACCTGGAAGACCTAGGATACGAACACGTGATGACCTACATAGCGAGCGGAAACGTGCTGCTCGAATCCGCCGATGCTGCCGGGGAGATCGGGCCGTGTATTGAAAAAGCCCTGGCTGAGAGGTTCGAGCTCGACGACGAGCTGGTCAGGGTGCTGGTGCTCAGCCGGGGGCAGCTGCAGGACGTCGTCGCGCACAAGCCCGAAGGTTTTGGTGAGCAGCCGGGCAAGTACCATTCCGACGCGATCTTCCTCATGGGCATTGATCCGGCTGAAGCACTGTCAGCTTTCAATCCCCGGGAGGGAGTGGACGCTGTCTGGCCGGGTGAGGGCGTCATCTATTCCCAGCGCCTCAGCGCGGAACGGACCAAGAGCCGGCTGAGTGCTGTTGCGGCGTCACCGATGTACAAGTCCATGACCATCCGCAGCTGGAACACCACCCAGAAACTGTGGAACCTGTTTCAGGACTAACCGTGTTCCTTCTACGAGCTCACGTTTCCCGCAATCTGGGCCCGGAGCTGCTCATTTTCCGACGCCCACAGCGGGAGGTTCACCACGACCTTGTCGAGAAAGTCGTCCGTCTCGTCCTGTGAATAGCCGTCACGGAATTTAGTCGGAGTGAATTCGTGTTTCACGACCTGTTCAGGAGTGAGAACCGGGCCGGTGACCGAAACGAATCCGCTTCGAGGGTTGCCCCTTCCCAGCTGGAGGCGTTCGTTTTCTTCCTGCAGCCGCCGGACTTCCAGGACTGTCTTTTCCAGCAGCTCATCGACTTGCTTCTGGGCATAGCCCTCCCAAATTTGTCGGCATGAGTTTCTGGGCGACAACGCCATCAGCGGGCAGAAGGGGTTTCTAGTTCTCCCAACTTCCACTAATGGCTGTGCGTCGAAGCCTTCGTCCCGATTCGGACACTGAAACTTCCCTCACTAGGTTCAAACGTCAAAGTTAGCTCAAGAACCGGACAATTGATTTTTCCTCCGCCGGCTACATGGCTATAGCCTGATTCAGTACCCTGGTGCGGCAGGCAGGTTCGCGAATTCTTCCAGTGTGATTCCGGCTTCCACTATCCGTTGGGCGGAATCCACCCCGATGTAGCGCAGATGCCATGGCTCGTAGGAATACCCGGTGACGGCTTCTGCTCCCGCCGGATAGCGGACCACAAACCCGTAGCGGTCGGCGTTGGCGGCTGCCCAGGACCCTGCCGCTGTTCCCTCAAAGCAGGGTTGGAGGGAGCAGGTGCCGTCGGGGTTGGCAATATCCACGGCCAGTCCTGTCTGGTGTTCACTGTGTCCGGGACGGGCCGAGAGGGATTCAGCGGCAGGGCCTCCGTAGCTGTCCGTGTAGGACGAATGCAGATCTGCCTGTTCACTGGCCCGGCGGAAACCACTGACGGCTGTGATCGCAACCTCGGATGCAGCAGCATCCGCAAGCAGCTGCAGGAAGGCTTCCCCTGCCTCGGCACGCAGTGACACTCCCCCAACGTCGATGAGGTTCCGGGGAACGTATTCCGTGCTCAAGGGCCGGTCCTTGTTGACTACAACGGTGATGCTCTGTGGCGAATTAAAGTCGGGCACGGCGATCGCTGAAGTTGCAGCAGAGTCCGCCTCCGGTAGGTCGCCGGTCCAGGAGAGGTATGCGAGGAGACAAAGGCATACGGACGCGAGCATCGCGATATGAGTGTTAACGTGCTGACGCGGCATTTTTTCCTCCACCGCAACTTTCCCATAACCGCGGTATAAGCTGCACCAGCGACGCGGGAGCGTGATCGGTGCTGAATACGAAAGAACCCGCTGCCCCAAAAGGGGGCAGCGGGTTCTTGCAGTGCTCAGATGCCTCGAAGTCTGTCTGGAACTAGAAGTCCCAGTCGTCGTCCTCCGTGTTTACGGCCTTGCCGATGACGTAGGAGGAACCGGATCCGGAGAAGAAGTCGTGGTTCTCATCCGCATTCGGGGAGAGCGCGGACAGGATGGCCGGGTTCACGTCCGTCAGGGCGGACGGGAACATGGCTTCGTAGCCCAGGTTCATCAGCGCCTTGTTGGCGTTGTAGTGCAGGAACTTCTTGACGTCCTCGGCCAGGCCGACGCCGTCGTACAGGTCGTGCGTGTACTGGACTTCGTTTTCGTACAGCTCGAAGAGCAGCTCGTACGTGTAGTCCTTCAGTTCCTGCTTGCGGGCCTCGGACACACCTTCCAGGCCCTTCTGGTACTTGTAGCCGATGTAGTACCCGTGCACGGCCTCGTCACGGATGATCAGGCGGATCAGGTCAGCCGTGTTTGTCAGCTTGGCCCGCGAGGACCAGTACATCGGCAGGTAGAAGCCCGAGTAGAAGAGGAAGGACTCCAGCAGGGTGGAGGCCACCTTGCGCTTCAGGGGGTCATCGCCGCGGTAGTAATCCGTGACGATGTGGGCCTTCTTCTGCAGGTTCTCGTTCTCGGTGGACCAGCGGAAGGCCTCGTCGATCTCCTTGGTGGAGGCCAGCGTGGAGAAGATCGAGGAGTAGCTCTTGGCGTGCACCGACTCCATGAACGCAATGTTCGTGTAGACGGCTTCCTCGTGCGGGGTGATCGCATCGGGGATCAGCGAGACGGCGCCAACCGTGGCCTGCACGGTGTCCAGCAGGGTCAGGCCGGTGAACACGCGCATGGTCAGCTGCTGCTCGTCCGGGGTGAGCGTGTTCCACGACTGGACGTCGTTGGACAGCGGCACCTTCTCCGGCAGCCAGAAGTTGTTGACCAGGCGGTTCCAGACTTCTACGTCCTTGTCATCCTGGATCTTGTTCCAGTTGATCGCCTGGACGCTGTCGATCAGCTTCAGCTTCTCGGTCATGAATGGTTCCTTGTCTTGAAAAGAGTGCGAGGGGTTAGGCAGTCACAGCAGGCGGAAATGTCACAGCATGCAGCTGACGCAGCCTTCCACCTCGGTGCCCTCGAGCGCGAGCTGGCGCAGGCGGATGTAGTAGATGGTCTTGATGCCCTTGCGCCATGCGTAGATCTGCGCCCTGTTGATGTCGCGCGTGGTGGCGGTGTCCTTGAAGAACAGCGTCAGCGACAGGCCCTGGTCCACGTGCTGGGTAGCAGCGGCGTAGGTGTCGATGATCTTCTCGTAGCCGATTTCGTAGGCATCCTTGTAGTACTCAAGGTTGTCGTTCGTCAGGTACGGCGCCGGGTAGTACACACGCCCGAGCTTGCCTTCCTTGCGGATCTCAATCTTCGCAGCCACCGGGTGAATCGAGGAGGTGGAGTTGTTGATGTAGGAGATCGAGCCGGTCGGCGGCACAGCCTGCAGGTTCTGGTTGTAGATGCCGTGCTCCATGACCGAGGCCTTCAGCGCGGCCCAGTCAGCCTGGGTCGGGATGTGAATGCCTTCGAACAGCTCGCGCACGCGCTCCGTCTTCGGAACCCATTCGGAGTTGACGTACTTGTCGAAGAACTCGCCGGTGGCGTACTTGGACTTATCGAAGCCGGCGAACTTGCGGCCGGTTTCGATGGAGAGCAGGTTCGATGCCCGCACCGCGTGGTAAACCACGGAGTAGAAGTAAATGTTGGTGAAGTCGATGCCCTCTTCGGACCCGTAGTGCACGCGCTCACGTGCCAGGTAGCCGTGCAGGTTCATCTGGCCCAGGCCGATGGCGTGGGAAGCGTCGTTGCCCTTGGCGATGGACGGCACGGAGCCGATGTGGCTCATGTCCGAAACTGCGGTCAGGGCGCGGATCGAAGTTTCGATGGTCCGGCCGAAGTCCGGGGAATCCATCGTCTTGGCGATGTTCAGGGAACCCAGGTTGCAGGAAATGTCCTTGCCGGTCTCGGCGTAGGAAAGGTCATCGTTGTACGTGGTGGGCTCGGAAACCTGGAGGATTTCGGAGCACAGGTTGGACATGATGATCTTGCCCTCGATCGGGTTTTCCCGGTTCACCGTGTCCTCGAACATGATGTACGGGTAGCCGGACTCGAACTGGATCTCGGCGAGGGTCTGGAAGAACTCGCGGGCCTTGATCTTGGTCTTCTTGATCCGGGCGTCGTCCACCATCTCGTAGTACTTCTCGGTGACCGAGATGTCGGAGAACGGCACGCCGTAGACCTTTTCGACGTCGTACGGAGAGAACAGGTACATGTCCTCGTCGCGCTTGGCCAGTTCAAAGGTGATGTCGGGAACGACGACGCCGAGGGAGAGGGTCTTGATGCGGATCTTCTCGTCGGCGTTTTCGCGCTTGGTGTCCAGGAACCGGTTGATGTCCGGGTGGTGGGCGTGCAGGTACACGGCACCTGCACCCTGGCGGGCACCGAGCTGGTTCGCGTAGGAGAAGGAATCCTCAAGGAGCTTCATGACGGGGATGACGCCGGAGGACTGGTTCTCGATCTGCTTGATCGGCGCGCCGACCTCGCGGATGTTGGTCAGCGCGAAGGCCACGCCGCCGCCGCGCTTGGACAGCTGCAGTGCGGAGTTGATGGAACGGCCGATCGACTCCATGTTGTCTTCGATACGCAGCAGGAAGCAGGAGACCAGCTCGCCGCGCTGGGCCTTGCCGGCGTTCAGGAAGGTGGGGGTGGCGGGCTGGAAACGGCCGCCGATGATCTCGTCGACCATCTGCATGGCAAGCTTCTCGTCACCGCGGGCAAGGTGCAGGGCAACCATGCAGACGCGGTCTTCATAGCGCTCCAGGTACCGCTTGCCGTCAAACGTCTTCAGCGTGTACGAGGTGTAGAACTTGAACGCGCCCAGGAAGGTCTCGAAGCGGAACTTCTTCTTGTAGGCGCGCTGGTAGAGCTCGCGGATGAAGTCCATGGAGTACTGGTCGAGCGTTTCGCTCTCGTAGTATTCGTTCTTGACCAGGTATTCCAGCTTCTCTTCCAGGTCGTGGAAGAACACGGTGTTGTTGTTCACGTGCTGGAGGAAGTACTGGCGCGCAGCAGCGCGGTCGGCGTCGAACTGGATCTCGCCGTTCTTGCCGTACAGGTTCAGCATGGCGTTGAGCTCGTGGTAGCCCAGGTCCTTGTAGGCCTCCGGCAGCTCCTTGGAGTCCGTCATGCCGGCTTCTGCGACTGATGCGTCCAAAACTCTTCCAATCCTTCGTTTACTTTGACGACGTCCTCGGACGTGCCCATGAGTTCAAATCGATATAAAACGGGGACTTTGCATTTCACGGCGACGATGTCCGCCGCCAGGCAATAGGTGTCCCCAAAGTTGGTGTTGCCTGCGCCGATTACTCCCCGGATCAGGGAGCGGTTGTGCTCGTTATTCAGGAACTTGATGACCTGCTTGGGCACTGCGCCCCGCGCTGCAGCTCCCGGCTGCTCCGCTGTGCCGCCGTAGGTGGGCAGCAGCAGGACGTACGGGCGTTGCGCCAGCAGAGTGGGTTCTGAGGTGTGAAGCGGGATTTTTCCTGCGGCCGTGTCCAGTTTTCCGACAAAGCGGCCGGTGTATCCCGACGCCGATGAAAAATAAATCAGGGGTGCGTCAGTGACGGGCTGCGCGTCTGCTGCGGATTCCGGATCCGGGGTCATCCCGGAGCGGTGTGCTATCCCCAGTGCCATGGTTCCTGCGCTCCTGACGGTGCGGGTCTAACGGGTGTGGTGCCGGTGTGCGGAAGCCTGATTAGGCGACAGAGGAAACCGACGCCTGGGCGAGCGCATCGATCTTGTCCGGACGGAAACCCGACCAAGAATCCTGCTCGGTAACGACGACGGGAGCCTGCATGTACCCCAGTGCGCGGACGCGTTCCAGGGCCTCTGCATCCTGTGACATATCCACGATCTGGTACGTGATGCCCTTCTTGTCCAGCGCCCGGTAGGTAGCGTTGCACTGAACGCAGGAGGGCTTGGTGTAAACCGTAACGGTCATGGTTGGTCTCCCCTTGTGAAGCCTTGAAGTCTGTCCATTGATACTACATCCAGACACTACATCTAGTGCGCAGCTGCAACGGGAACCCCAAGATGATGTATTACAAGTATGTCATTCGCCGGTCCCGTCGTCCACAGCTAATGCACAGGGCGGGGCGGGAAATTCCGTGAGTTCTCGCTGGTCGGCCCGGGGTTCTCCACAGGCTGTGCAGAATGAACGCACACCCTGCGGGGAGTCGCCAAGGCCACAATTTCCAGCGCGTGTCGCGAAACGCTGGCGTGTCGCCGCTGCTGCCGCCGCACCGGCAGGAGCGGGGACGGCGCACCGGCAGCCAAGCTGGCACGATTGTTATAGTTGAAGTAGAATAACTACATGCTCATGAAAGTGGATTCCTCAAGCGACCAGCCGCTGTTCGCCCAGCTGGCCGCCTCCATCCGTGCAGATGCCGCCGCCGGGCGGCTCAAGCCCGGCGAGCGCCTTCCGTCGGCACGCGAGGTGGCGGAATCTCTGGGGATCAACGTGCACACCGTGCTGCACGCTTACCAGGAGCTCCGGGCCGAAGGGCTCGTCGAGCTGCGCCGCGGACGCGGTGCAATCCTCACGGAAGCTGCCGCACCGCTGGCAGCCCTGCATCCCGATGTGCTGGCCCTGATCACCAAGGCCAAAGAACTGGGTCTCTCACCGGAAACCCTGTCCGCCTATGTAAAGGAAATTGCCCGTGAGTCCTAACTCCGCCGACCTTGTCCGCCGCCGCTTCCTGCTGGTGGCCGTGGCCGTGCCCGCCGTGGTTGTGGCCGTTGCGGTGGCGCTTCAGCTCATCGCGCTGCCGTCGCTGCCGGATCCGGTGGCCGTGAACTGGGGCAGCAACGGACCGGACGGGTTCGCTCCGCCCTGGCTTCCCCTGCTGCTGACAGTGCTGCTGGGAGCCGGCATCCCGGCCCTCATGGCGGGGAGCAGCTTCTCCGGCCTGCGCGGTGGCGGCTCCGGCCACGGCTCCGGCTACCGTTTCCTGGGGGCAATAATCCCGGGCATCACCACCATGCTGTGCCTGATGCTGACCTGGGGCCAGCTGATGCAGTCCGGGCTGCCGGACGCCGCGCTGGCCCCCGGGGTAGGCCTGCCCGTGCTGTGGTCCCTGCTGGCCGGCCTGGCCGTGGGGGCCGTGTGCTGGTTGGTGCAGCCCAAGCCGGCACCGGCTCCTGCTGCCGTCCCCGGGAAACCGCTGCCCCTGGCCGAGGCAGAACGCGCTGTCTGGTTCCGCGAGACCAGCCTTGCCCTGCCCGCCCTGCTGCTCATCCTGGGCGCCGTCACAGCCGTGGCGGCCGGCGCCCTCATCGCCTGGCTCTGGGCCGACCCCGCCGTCGCCTGGACGCTCACCGCTCTCACCGCAGTACTGCTGGCGGCCGCTGCTACCACCACTGCCTACCGGGTCCGGGTGGATGAGCGCGGCCTGACCGTCACTTCCATAGCGGGCTTTCCCCGGTTCTTCATCCCCCTTGACGAAGTCCGGGACGCAGAAGCCGTGGCCGTGGTGCCGGCGGCGGAGTTCGGCGGCTGGGGCCTGCGCTGGGTGCCGGGCCGGTTCGGCGTGGTGGTCCGCACCGGCCCCGCCCTGCAGGTGAACCGCCGCAGCGGACGCCAGTTTGTGGTTACCGTGGACGACGCTGAAACCGGTGCGGCCCTGCTGCAGGCGATGGCTGCCAGGACCGCCTAGGAACCGGAGCGCCTCCACGGCCGGCCTCCGTGCCCTTCAGGCAGCCCTGGCTGCCGGACAGCCCGGGCACGGAGGCCAACCGGATACAGTGGTCGACGGCGGCAGTGAACGCAGCGTCACGGAAGGCGGCACCAGTGGTAAACCCGATCCACCTCAAGACCCTCCTGGAAGTCATCCGGGTGGGCTCCTTTGCCGCTGCGGCCCTCCGGCTGGGCTACACGGCGTCGGCGGTCTCCCAGCAGATGTCCGCCCTGGAGCGGGCTACCGGAGCGCATTTGTTTGAACGCTCCGCGCGCACGGTCGTGCCCACGGAAGCCGCCGTCGTCATGGCACGGCATGCGGCCAAGGTCCTCACCGACATGGACGCGCTGATGGCCGCCACCGCCCGGGTGGAAGCCGGCACCAGGCACGAACTGCGGCTCGGCATTTTCCCCAGCCTGGCCACCTTCGCCCTCCCCCTGCTGATCGGATCCCCGGGCTGGCAGGACCTGGGCATCAACCTGAAAATCCACGTCGCGGAGCCCGGCCAGACCATCCAGGGCCTGCGCAGCGGCGGGGAGCTGGACGTCGCGCTCATCTACCAGGTGGGCCAGGGCGGGCTGGCCTGGCCGTCCACGATCAGCCGGCAGTGGCTGGGCGACGACGATTTCCGCGTGGTCCTGCCCCGCTCCTGGGGCATCCGGGAAGGCTCCCGGATTTCCGCCGAGCAGCTCTCCGACATGCCGTGGATCATGCATCACCCCGGAACGCCGGATGCACTCGTGATTGAACGGCTCTTTGCCGGCTGCAATCTCCACCCCCATGTGGCCGCCTACTGCGATGACTTCAACGCAAGCCTGGAAATGGCGGCGGCAGGCCTCGGCGCTGCTCTGGTTCCGGAACTGGCCATGCTCAACCGGCACGACGGCGTCGTTGTCCTGGATGTGCCCGAGATCCGGCTGGCACGGAGCATCTTTGCACTGGTCATCAACGAACGCGAGAATCCCCGGGTCCGGCTCTTCCTTGACCAGCTGGCTGAAATTCTGCGCACCCAGAGCATTGCCCCGCGCACCACTGCGGACGCTTAGGCAGGAACCGCAGGGTTTGCCCGGCGTCCCGCCGAGCCGAATTGTCACTGCTGCCGCGGGTACCGGAATCGTGTCCTGCAGGGAGCACGGGTAATACTGGCTGGATGCCTACAACCGGAAATCTCTTTCGCAACACCGGCAGGCTTCTCCAGGGCACTACGCTGTCCTCAGTCTCCGACCGTTTCAAGGGCGTACTGCGCTACACGCGCGTCCAGCTCGCCGTTAAGGCCGCCCTGGCCGTGGCCATCGCCTGGACACTGGCTCCGCTGGTGCCCGGCGTTGCCGCCCAGTATCCGTATTACGCGCCGCTGGGCGCGCTGATCAGCATGTACCCAACCGTGTCCGGCTCGGCGAAGGTCGGCGTCCAGGTCCTGATCGGACTGGTCACCGGAATGGCCCTGGCCCTTATCGTCCTGCTCTTCGGCGGACCCTCGGTGTGGACCATCGCCCTGGTCGTGGGGCTGGGCGTACTGTTTGCCGGCATCTCCCGGCTTGGCGCCGGGCGCGAATACCTGCCCATGGCCGCCCTCTTCGTACTGGTCATGGGCGGAGACGACCCGGACGGCTACTCCATCGGCTACGCGGTACAGATGCTGGTGGGCGTGGGCGTAGGGCTGACCGTCAACGCCACCATCTTCCCTCCCCTGCACCTCAACGGTGCGGTGGACGGGCTCGCTTCCCTGCGGCTTTCCCTGGCCCGGCAGCTCAAGGAAATGGGCACCGCCATCTCGGAATCCTGGCCGCCCGAGCACGAGGACTGGTCCAAGCGACGGACCGAGCTCATCGCCTTCAGCCGGGAAGTCCGCGAGTCCGTCCAGCTGGCTGACACCAGCCGCCGCGGCAACCTGCGCCGGCACCGCCACCAGCACGATCTTGATGCGGACTACCGGGCGCTGCGGGCCATGGAGCGGGTAACCCTCTATGTGGAGGACATGACCGAGGTCCTGTCCACCGCCATCTGGACCAGCCCGGAGGATATGGCCGTTCCGGGCGAACTTGCCGAACAGCTTTCCGAGGCGATGACCGCCACCGGGGAAGCCGTGGAAGCCTGGGATGCCGGCGGCGAGGAATACGAGACCGCGCGCGAGGCCGTCCGGCAGCTCCAGATCGACATGAACTCGGCCGCATCCCCCGACAGCCCGGTGGACGTCACCGCCTCCCTGGCGATGAGCATGCGCCGGATCCTGCGCACGGTGCGGACCGAAGAGGACCAGCCGTAACTACCCGGCGTCGGGAAGCAGTCCCAGCTCGGCCAGCTGCAGCGCCATCCCGGCGCCGTCGGGCGCGTAAATCCACGGGATGTCCGACGGCGTCTGCCCCGCCCGTGACGCGGACCGGCCGCCGGCCAGCACTGCCTCGCCCGCCGACAGCTGCCGGATCGCGATGGCCCGCACATTTTGCGGATACTGCTGGGCGAAGGCAGCGTAAATGGCTTCGTCATGCTGCCCGTTGTCTCCGATGAGCAGCCACTTGATGTGGGGGAATTCCTTGGCCAAACGTTCCAGCTGCGTCTTCTTGTGCTCCGGCCCGCTGCGGAACCAGCGGTCGCGGGTGGGTCCCCAGTCCGTGAGCAGCAGCGGACCGGCGGGATAGAGGTTGCGGGTGATGAACCGCGTCAGCGTTGCGGCCACGTTCCAGGCACCCGTGGACAGGTACAGGACGGGACTGCCGGGGTTCTCCCGCGCGAGCCGGTCCATCATTACGGCCATGCCCGGGGTGGGCGTGCGGGCGTGCTCATCCAGTACGAAGGTGTTCCAGGCGGCCAGGAAGGGCCGCGGCAGTGCTGTCACCATGACCGTGTCATCAATGTCGGAAACGACGCCGACGGTGGCCGAGGGATCCACGATGTAAACGGGAGCCACGGCTGCCTCGGAATCCTCGGAGCGGAGCGTGACGGTGGTCCAGCCCGGTGCCAGCTGCACCGGAAGAACCACGTCGACAACTCCGCCGCGGTCCGCGGTCACCGGATAGCACTCGTCGCCGATCTCCACGGTAACTTCGGCCTTGTTGATCGGCGGGCTCATGAAGTTGCGCCAGCCGCGGATGCCGTCACGGATGACTTTGGCCCCGGCGGAGTTCTCCCCGGCGGCGGCGTATCCGGGCTTGGCAAGGATCACGCGGCCCAGTACCCGGACCCATTCCGTGGTGCCGTAGCCGGTGAAGGGCAGGACCGTTTGGACCTCCCCGCGCTTGCGGGCACGGCCCTCCCGGTAGCTGTGCAGGGAGTCTTCAAGCCGCATGCCGATATGGCTGGCCTGTTCCTTGACTTCCTTAACTGCGGGGCGGGTCTGACCGGACGGTGAATCGGAAGGTGTCGGCAACATGACTCCAGTCTGTCAGACGCACGGGCCCGGGCAGCAAAAAGCCGGCAGCACCGTCGGGGACGGTACTGCCGGCTTCAGCGGCCGGTAAGGTGCGGCTAGCGGCGGCGCTGGGCCGTCATGGGGCAGTCGAACGGGTCGCGGGCCGACAGCCCCACCTCGTTCAGGTACCGCACCACAATGCCGTAGGACTTGGTCAAAGTGGTTTCCGTGTAGGGAATCTTGTGCTCTGCGCAGTAGGCCTTGACGATCTCTGAGGCACGGGCAAGGTTCGGGCGCGGCATGTTCGGGAAGAGGTGGTGCTCAATCTGGTAGTTGAGTCCGCCCATCAGCGTGTTCATTCCGGTGCCCTTGATGTTCCGCGAAGTCAGGACCTGGCGGGAAAGGAAGTCCACCTTGGAATCCTTGGGGATGATCGGCATGCCCTTGTGGTTCGGGGCAAAGGAGGCTCCCATGTAGACACCGAAGACGGCCAGCTGGACACCGATGAAGGCGAACGCCATGCCGACCGGCAGGAAGAAGAACACGGCACCCAGGTACAGACCCAGGCGCAGGAAGACCATGGCCAGCTCGCCGATGCGTCCCTTGACCTGCTTGTTGGCAAAGAGGTGCTTGATGGAGGTGGCGTGCAGGTTGATGCCTTCAAGCATCAGCAGGGGGAAGAACAGCCAGCCCTGGCGCCGGGCGAACCAGGCCATGAAGCCCTTTTGCCGCGCGGCCTGCTCCGGCAGGAACGAGATGGTGTCCATGTCAATGTCCGGATCCTTGCCCACCGTGTTGGGGTTGGCGTGGTGCCGGCTGTGCTTGTTCATCCACCACTGGTAGCTGATGCCGACGACGGCATTGGCCACGAAGCGCCCGGCGCGGTCGTTCGCGGGACCGGATTCGAAGACCTGGCGGTGCGCGGCCTCATGGGCAATGAACGCCATCTGCGTCAGCAGCACGCCCAGCGCGGCAGCGATCAGCAGCTGGAACCAGCTTTCGCCGATCAGGAAGAACCCGGTTCCGGCGGCCAGAAGGCCGGCGCAGAGAAAAATGAAGGTCGTGATGTAGAAGGAGCGGCGGCGTTTCAGCAGCCCTTCATCGCGAACGGCCTTCAGCAGCCCTGAATAGCTGCTGACGACGGAGTTGGTGCGGGTCTTCGGTGCAGCTGGTTGTGCAGTTGTGCTCATGCGGCCCTCTGGGTCTCTTCGACTTCCCAGCCGGCGTAACGAGCAATTTCTGCTCTGTAGATACTTCAGCCTAACCCCTATCTCTGGCAAAACCATGTGACCGCCCTCGCAGGTCCCGGAATTCGTGCCGCCCCGGGACGGTTTCGCCGGGTGTTCCGCGGCCCAGGAGGCTACAATCCGGGCATGCCCCGGCGGCCAAACCTGCAGCGGGAAACGGAAGGTAACCACCATGACAGTTCCCGGCAACGTGCGGCCGGCAGGCCTCCCCCTGGATCTCGGCGGCGCCGCGGTTCGGGCACCCTGGCGTCATCCCGAGTCATTCTGGACCGGGCTCAGCGCCGCGGCGGCGCATTTAAGCGCACCCGTGGCCGTGCTGAGTCTTGATGCCCTCCGCTGGAACGCGCAGGATCTTCTTCGGAGAGCCGGCGGAACCCCGCTCCGTGTGGCCAGCAAGTCGCTCCGCGTCCGCGGTGTTATCGAAGCCCTGCTGGCACTTCCGGGCTTCCGCGGCATTTTCGCCTTCACCCTCGCCGAGGCGCTCTGGCTGGCGGAGGGGTGCGACGACGTCGTGGTCGGCTACCCGAGCGCGGACCGGGCGGCGCTGGCACGCCTCCTGGCCGACGAACGGCTGGCTGCGCGGGTAACGCTGATGATCGACGACGACGCCCAGCTTGACCTTATCGACTCTCTGGCCCCGCCCGGAAGCCGCCCCGCCGTGCGGGTCTGCCTGGACGCCGATGCCTCCTGGCAGGCACCGCTCCTCGGGTTCATCGGCACCCGCCGCTCTCCACTGCACTCTCCGGATGACGCCGTCGGCCTTGCCCGCAGAATCGCTGCCCGCCCCGGCTTCACCCTCGTGGGCCTGATGATGTACGAAGGGCAGGTGGCGGGAGTGGGCGATGCGGTCCCGGGCGCTGCAGCGATGAACGCGCTGATGCGCCGGGTCCAGTCCCGTTCCATGGCGGAGCTGAAGCAGCGCCGCGGGAACATAACCGGCCGGCTGCGGGAACTGGCGGACCTGGAATTCGTCAACGGCGGCGGCACGGGTTCCATTGAAGCAACAGCGCAGGATCCGTCAGTCACCGAGATCACTGCAGGCTCCGGCCTCTTTGCCGGGCACCTGTTCGACACCTACCGGTCCTTCTCCCCCGCGCCGGCAGCCGCCATCGCGTTCGATGTCGTACGCCGTCCCGGACCGGATTTCGCCACGGTCCTGGGCGGCGGCTGGATCGCCTCCGGGCCGCCCGGCGCGAACCGCGTACCGCGGGCCGTCTGGCCGCCCGGGCTGAAGCTGCTGCCGCGTGAAGGCGCCGGAGAAGTCCAGACACCGCTGGCGGGCCGTGCCGCCGCCGGCCTGGCAGCTGGTGACCGCGTCTGGTTCCGGCATGCCAAGAGCGGCGAGCTGGCGGAGCGGGTCAACAGCTTCGCCGTGGTCGACGGCGGCAGCGTCACGGCGGTGCTGCCCACCTATCGGGGCGAAGGGAAGGCCTTCCTGTGAGCGCGGACGGAGGCACCTGGCGGAACTGGGCACGCACGGTGACGGTGACGCCGCAGCGCGTTGAGCAGCCCGCCCGCATTGAAGAACTGCAGCAGTGTGTCAAACGGGCGGCCGCCGCCGGGCTGCAGGTCAAAGCCGTGGGTGCCGGCCACAGCTTCACGGCAGTCGCGGCAGCACCGGGGGTCCTGCTGGATCTGGGCCGCCTGCAGGGAATCCTGGAGGCGGACACCGCGCGCCGGCGGGTCCGGCTGCTCGCGGGCACCCGGCTGCACCGCATCCCGGAACTGCTGGCACCGTTTCAGCTGGCCATGCCCAATCTGGGCGATATTGACCGGCAGTCGGTAGCGGGGGCCCTGTCCACAGGTACGCACGGCACCGGGGCCGGCTTCGGAGGGCTCTGCACACAGGTGGTCGGCATGACCCTTGTCCAGCCCGACGGCGGCCTGCTGGCACTGGATGAGGAGGACCCCCTGCTGCCGGCCGCCGCGCTGGGCCTTGGCGCCCTGGGGATCATCGCCGACGTCACCCTGCAATGCGTCCCGGCGTTCGCCCTGCACGCGGTGGAAGCCTCGGAACCTCTGGCCTCCGTGCTCGCCTCCCTGGAGGAGCGGGTGGAGTCCACCGACCACTTTGAGTTTTACTGGTTTCCCCACACCGACCGCGCGGCAACGAAGGCCAACACCCGGCTGCCCGGGACGGCACCGCTGAAGCCGCTGACACCGGCTGGCCGCTGGACGGATGAAACGCTCCTGTCCAACACCGTGTTCCGTGCAACCTGCGCTGCCGGCACCGCAGTTCCGGCGGTCATCCCCGCGGTGAACCGCGCCGCAGCCCGGCTGCTGGGCGGCCGGAATTACACGGACTCCTCCGCCCGGGTTTTTACCCAGCGGCGCACCGTGCGCTTCACGGAAATGGAATACGGTCTTCCCGCCGAGCGGCTGGGATCCGCGTTCGATGCCCTCCGCCGGCTGATCGAAGACCGGGCGTGGCGCATTTCCTTTCCGGTCGAGGTCCGCTGGGCCGCCGCCGATGACCGCTGGCTCTCCACGGCCCACGGCCGGGACACGGCCTACATCGCGGTGCACCGGTACTGCCGGGAGGATCCGACGGAGTACTTCGGGGCGGTGGAGGAGATCATGCTTGCCCACGAAGGACGCCCGCACTGGGGAAAGCTGCACAATCTGGGCGCCGCCGCTCTGGCCCCCCGGTATCCGCGGTTTGCCGATTTCCTGGACCTCCGGAACCGCATGGACCCCGACCGGATGTTTGCGAACGGCTATCTGGACCACGTCCTGGGTCCGTAGCTGCTCAGGATCCTCAGGTTTCGCCGTTCAGGGTCTTGCCGTTCAGGTTTCGCCGGAAGGTCCTGCCGGAAATACACAGCGGGCATCGTACGATGAGCTCCAGCCAACCAAAGGAATGCCGTGACCACCGCGCCCGCCTGTGACCTGACCGCTGCTCTGCCCCGTTCCAGGTGGTGGGGGTTTCTTCCGTTTGCCGCGGTGTCCGCGGTGCACATCGGTGCCCGCGCCGTCGGGGCTTCCGAGATCGCAGAACCGACAAAGCTTTTGCTGATGCCGCTGCTGGCCGCCGCTGCGTTGTGGGGAGGCCGCCGCTTCCTGCGGCGCCGGCCGGCAGCCCTGCTGGTTGCGGCCCTCCTCTTTTCATGGCTGGGCGACGGGGCCGGGGCGTTTTTCCCGTTTGCGCCGGAACTTCCGGTGATGCTCGGATCCTTCGGCCTCGCCCACCTCTGCTATATCTGGCTGTTCACCCGGTACACTGCCGCCGGCCCGTTTCCCCGGTGGACACTCGTCTTTGCTGCGTGGTGGGTGCTCATGCTGGTGGTGCTGTGGCCCACTCTCGGGAGCCTGACCGCCGCCGTCGCCGTCTACGGCGTTGTGCTCGCCGGAACGGCGGCCACAGCAGCCCGGTGCAGTCCGGTGGTGGCGGCCGGAGGCGTGCTCTTTCTCGCTTCGGACACCGTCCTGGCGCTGCGCATTTTTATGCCCGATGCCATGCCGGACTGGACCAATCCACTCGTCATGCTGACCTACTGTGCCGGACAGGGGCTCATTGCGGCCGGTGTCCTCCGGACCCTGGCCGTGCGCCGTCCGGCCGAAGCCTAGCGCGCAGCCTCCTCGAGCGCGCGGATCAGGGATGGCGCATCATAGGGTCCGAAATGCCGCACGGAACCGATAAAAAAGGTAGGCGTCGAGTGCAGGTCCATGAATTCGGCGTCCAGCGCATCATCGTCAACCCTGTTCATTACCGCCCCTGAGAGCAGGTCGCTGCGGAACCTTTCGACGTCGAGTCCGAGTTCCAGCGCGTAGCGAAGGAGATCGTCGGTCTGGAGATGGTCCTGCCGCTCGAAGAGCATCCGGCCGTACTCGCGGAAGGCGCCCTGCAGGTGCGCGGCCTCGCTGGCGCGGGCCGCCCCCACCGCCTCAGGGTGCACCCGCGTCAGCGGCAGGTGGCGCCACACGTAGACCAGCCGGGGACCAAAGTGCTCCAGCACGTCATCGATGGATCCGGTGGCCCGGGAGCAAAACGGGCATTCAAAGTCCCCGTATTCAACCAGCTGGAGGGGCGCCTGCGGATTGCCGCGGTAGTGGTCGCGCTCCGGGTCAAAGTCCCGCACCAGGAACCGCCCCACGGTCGAGGCCGGCTGAAACCGGTCGACAAGACGGAACCAGGCCCAGCCCAGCAGGAAGGCCAGCACCGACGCAGCGAGGACTCCCACGCGGGCTTGCGCCTGAAGCAGTTCGTCATCCACGGCCAGGCCCACAATGAACAGGGAAATGGTGAACCCGATGCCGCACAGCGCCGCTCCCCCGCCCACCCGCGCCAGGGTCAGCCCGGGCGCCAGCCGGCCGGCGCCCGTCCGTTGCATCAGGGCGGTGGCAGCGGTGATGCCAATGGTTTTTCCGATCACCAGGGCAATGATGATTCCCCAGGTCAGCCGGGACTGCGAGGCGGCAGCGAGAGTGGGGCCGTCCAGCCGCACGCCGGCGTTGGCGAGGGCAAAAACCGGCAGGATGAGCAGCGACACGTACGGAGCGTAGGTGCCCTGCAACCTTTCATTGATGGAGATGGATTCCTTCAGGCTCCGGGCTGTTGCCGCCGCGTACTCGGGGGTTGGTGACTGTCTGAAGGCCCGCGCCAGTTCCTCGGTGTGTTCAACATGCTGCCGCCGCGGCGGGAACACCGGAATCATCAGTGCGATCGCCACTCCGGCCAGCGTCGCGTGGACTCCCGAGGCATAGGTCGCACCCCAGGTGAGCAGGCTGAGGACCGCGTAGGCCGGTCCCCGCCCGGTCGGCAGGAACCGGACGAGCGCCACGAGTGCCAGCAGCACAACGGCCGCGAGCAGGGGCAGCAGCTCCAGGTCGGAAGTGTAGAACACCGCGATGGCCGCCAGCGCCCCAATGTCATCCACCACGGCCAGGGTCAGCAGGAAGACCCGGAGCCTGCCGGGGAACTTCGGTCCGGCGACAGCCAGCGCCCCCACCAGGAACGCCGTGTCCGTGGAGATGACGGCGCCCCACACCGCCGCATTTTCTCCGGACGGGTTCAGCAGCAGGAAAA
Organism: Arthrobacter sp. Z1-15; assembly: GCF_054792395.1. Taxonomy (NCBI): domain Bacteria; kingdom Bacillati; phylum Actinomycetota; class Actinomycetes; order Micrococcales; family Micrococcaceae; genus Arthrobacter; species Arthrobacter sp. Z1-15. The sequence continues at coordinate 2,468,124 of NZ_CP096454.1, forward strand.
TCCCGGCCGGCACCAGCAAACCGGCCACCGCCGCGGCCACCGGCACCACAGCCCGGGACCGGTCCGTCAGCTCCCCCACGGTGAACTCCCGCTTGACCTCCAGTCCCACGGTAAAGAAGAAGAACGCCATGAGCGCGTCGTTCACGATGTCGTGGAAGCTCATTTCCAGCTCCATACCCCCGACGCGGAGGTCCACGACCGTGTCCCAGAACTCCGCGTAGCTCGCCCCGAAGGGGAGGTTGGCCCAGAGCAGCGCCAGCACGGTAAAGGCCAGCAGCAGCCCCGCCGATGTCTTATCCATGTCCTTGCGCATATCAGAGCACGAAACGGCGCGGAAAGAGGCGGGCGCCGGGGCGGATGCGGAGATGAATGAAGGGGCGGGTTGGCTCGGCCATCCCTGCATTCTGGTGCAGGTTCCGCTCCGTTGGCTAGGGGCGGCCGGACGCAGCAGTACTACCAAGGGCGGACGACGCCGGGACAGGGTCCGGCATCCGGACGATGGCACCACCGGCCGGATCTGCAACCCTTGTGGCATGAAACCAGAACTGCCACCGGTATCCGCCGCCGGAAAGGAATCCTGATGAACCGCGCACAGAATACTGTCGGCGTCGGCCCCTGGTCATTCGACGCCGGCCCGTTCGCCGTCGTTGTCCTGATCGTCGTCATTGCCGTTGTGATCCGCTGCATCCGCAAAGACTAAGCCGTGCCCAAAGCGGGGACAGCAAAAAGGCCCGAATCCCCCGCCGCTGACGCGGGAAGGATTCGAGCCTCTTCTGATGGGTGGAGCTGAGGGGATTCGAACCCCTGACCCCCTGCATGCCATGCAGGTGCGCTACCAGCTGCGCCACAGCCCCAATTCAGTTTGTTATTCCATCATCAAAATCCACCGATAATTCCGCGGCTAAAGATGACCATAAACCCTGCCTGCGCAGATGCTTATTGGTGGAGCTGAGGGGATTCGAACCCCTGACCCCCTGCATGCCATGCAGGTGCGCTACCAGCTGCGCCACAGCCCCAATAAACTGTTTCCACTATGCCTCAACCCGCGGTTTTTGTATCCCCCGGGCCGAAGCAACTCCTCTACTTTAGTACAGAAATAACGGAGTGCAAAATCGAACTACACCGGTGCAATTCCCGTCCGCGGGAGGGCCGGTTCCGCGCGGCGCTAGCCCTCCAGCGGGCCTGAGGGCAGGGCATCGAGCCCCACATTGTGCTGGGCCAGATTCCACCGGACACCGCCGGCCGCTGCATCCCGCTCTTCCAGGACGGACCAGTGGGAATTCGAGACACCGCTGATTACGGTCCAGGATTCGGTGGGCAGGCCCAGCAGGGCACAGATTCCGGCGCGGATGGCACCGCCGTGGCTGACCGCCACCAGGGTTCCGCCCGGCGGCAGCGCATCGGCGGCTTCCGTCACCGCCTGTGCCACGCGGCGGCCGACGTCCACGCGGCTTTCCCCGCCGCCGGCACGGACGTCTCCGTTGCCTGCGGCCCAGCCGGCCTGCTCCCTGGGGAAACGGGCGGCGATGTCGGCGAAGTACAGCCCTTCCCACGTACCCGCAAATGTCTCGCGAAGCCGCGCATCAGCGGTAATCGGCTTCCCGCTGGCCTCCGCCAGCGCCTGGCCGGTAGCCAGCGCGCGGCTGAGGTCCGAGGACACAATGACGTCCGGATGCAGGTGGCGCAGGACGGCGGCTGCTTCCACCGCCTGGTGGACCCCGGAAGGGTCCAGTGCGATGTCCTGCTGGCCCTGGAACCTTCCCGTGCGGTTCCACTCGGTGCGCCCGTGACGCCAAAAAACGACACGCTTGCCCGTGCGGGCGGGATCCCAGGAGGCGGAGGCAGTCACAGGCGGCAGATGCTACTCGGCGTCCGGAACAGCCGGGGCTGCAGGCGCTGCATTCTCTGCGGCAGCTGCGTTTTCAATCTGCAGGTCGACGGCCGGGCAGTCCTTCCAAAGACGCTCCAGCGCGTAGAAGACGCGGTCTTCCTCGTGCTGGACATGCACGACGACGTTGGCGTAGTCGAGCAGGACCCAGCGCCCTTCGCTGCGGCCTTCGCGGCGCACCGGCTTGAGATCCTTCTTTGCCAGCTCTTCTTCGATGCCGTCGACGATGGCGTTGACCTGGCGTTCGTTCGAGGCCGACGCAATCAGGAACACGTCAGTGATAGCGAGTCGTTCGCTGACATCGATGGCAACGATATCGTTGGCCAGCTTGCCGGAGGCTGCCTGGGCGGCCACCCGTGCAATATCGATGGATGATTCGGTGGCGCTCAAAGTGTCTCCTTGTTTAACATCAGCTGCCAAAGCCGCCGACGATCATTGCTACTGAAATGATCAGGGCAAGAATGCCCAGACCACCAATTCCCAGCGATACAAAACGCAGTCGCCGGGTTCGGCCGAGTCCGGCCGTTTTTACGTCCAACGGGTCAAGCCCGAAAGCGCTTCGTGCACCGACGGGCTTGGCGCCCTCGGCAGGATCCAGGGGCGCGTTGACCAGGGCGTCGGCCCGGGCCAGGATGCGCGAATGCCGCACGTCGGTGGAAGCCGACGGCCGGCGCACTTCGAAGCGTTTGTCACCGGCGCGGGGCGTGCCCTGCGGCGGCGGAGGGACCTCGCGGCCCGTTTGCTTCGGAGTGTTTTGCTGTTTCGGAGTGTTTTGCTGCGGGGTGTTCGAGGTCACGACGGGAACGTGCGACGTCGGCGGCCGGCGCATGACGGGCCGGTCCACTCCCGGTACCCGGACAAATTCAAGCGGCGTCACCATGGCCAGATTGTGTGCCGTGGACGGATCGCTGGACGAGGGCTTGCGCTGCTCGTTTTCCTGGGACAGCCGCTGCATGCTCTGCGTGCGGCGGTTCAGGACTGCGGCCCGCTCCGCCAGCGCCTTCTGCTGTGCCAGCAGCTCCAAGTCGACGGCGTTGGGGTCCTCCGCCTGCATCGCTTCCATGGCTGCCACTTGGTTGCGGGCCTGTGCATGCAGCGCTTCACGGGCCACGAGGGCCTGTTCCACGCTCATCCCGGCAACGTCGGCATTCGGATCGGCAGCCTTGCTGCCCGATGCCGCGGCCGGGATTCCCTCAGCGGGAGTTTCCTCCGCGCGGCGGCGCCGATCCCGGCGGCCGCCTTCCCTCACCGGCGACAGGGCGGCGGGCGGTGCATCAATGACGGCGGCCCCGCCTGCGTCGGCACCCGCCTTCACATCCGGCCCAGACTTCACATCTGACGCCGCCTTCACATCTGACGCCGCCTTAGCATCGGATGCGCGCTTCACATCTGACGCAGGCTTGGCAGCGGATGCACCCTTCGCGGCGGGAACTGCCGCCTTCGCGTCCGGCAGTGCGGGGGCAGCGGCCTTGGCCTCCCCCGGGGCGCCGGCAGCGGAACGCTGCTGTTGCTGCTGCTGCTGCTGAAGCCTCAACTGCCGGCGGGTTGGCGGATTTGCGGCATCGTCGGAACGAGCCTGTTTATCTGCCAGCGCCTTGTACGCACGCAGGGCCTCGCGGTCCCTGGCCCGCTGCTGGGACTCCCTTTCGCGGGGCCCGGCAGGGGCGTCCACCGGTACGTCAGCCGCTCGGCGGCTGCGCCGCGGTGCGTCTGCGGACTCTGGACCGTTTGTCATTTCCTACCCATCCGGTTTCGTTTGGTTATGCTACGGGTTCTGTGGTGGCTGCCGATGGCTGCTCGGCATGCGCGGGTGCGGCTTCATACAGCCCGTGTTTGGCAATGTACTGGACCACTCCGTCCGGCACGAGGTACCAGACGGGTTCTCCGTCGGCCACCCGTTCACGGCAGTCCGTGGAGGAGATGGCCATGGCCGGCACCTCCAGCAGGCTGACATCGTCCCGGCCCATGTTCTCGAGCACATGGCCCGGACGCGTGACGCCCACGAAGTGAGCGAGCGACCACAGTTCCTGGATGTCCTTCCAGGACAGGATCTGCGCCATGGCGTCGGCACCGGTAATGAAGAACAACTCCGCTTCCGGACGCGCTTCCCGCAGGTCCCGGAGAGTGTCAATCGTGTATGTCGGTCCCGGACGGTCGATGTCCACGCGGCTGACCGTGAACCTGGGGTTCGACGCGGTCGCAATGACCGTCATCAGGTACCGGTGCTCGGCCGGGCTGACTTCTCTGGCGGATTTGTGCCACGGCTCCCCCGTGGGTACAAAAACAACTTCATCCAGGTCGAAGACCGACGCCACTTCGCTGGCGGCGACAAGGTGCCCGTGGTGAATGGGGTCAAAGGTGCCGCCCATGACGCCCAGCCGGACCCGCCGCTGATCCTGCTGGGGCTGGGCCGCTGCCGCCAGGAAGGTTTTTACTGATTCCACGGAGGAATCAGCCCTCGATGCCCTGGCCGTGATCGTGCTTGTTCGGGAACTGGCGCTGCGGGTCGACATGCTCCGACGTCGCTTCGTGACGGTGTCCCACGCTGGTGAAGGAGACGGTGGCGAGCATCAGGGCCAGCAGTGCGCCCATGATGATCACGGCGTACATGACGGGCGGCATCGGAATCGACACGTGTGCTTCGGCCGTCTCACTGGCAGCAAGTACAGCGCTGGAAAGCTGGATCAGCATGGATCTCCCTCAGAAAGCTTGAGTAATAACCCGCCGGCCGTAGCCGGCGGCGTAGTGGTTTCCTTCAAGTCTACGCGTAAGCGCAGACGGGCTGCACCCGCGCGCCCCGGCTCCGCCCGGCGGGGAGCCGGGCGCGTCTCAGATCCGGATGTGCCCGTCACCCTGAACGATCCATTTGGTGGTGGTCAGCTCACGCAGCCCCATCGGCCCGCGCGCATGCAGCTTCTGGGTTGAAATGCCAACCTCTGCTCCCAGTCCCAGTTCTCCGCCGTCGGTAAACCGGGTGGAAGCGTTGACGATGACGGCGGCCGAGTCCGTCTCGGCAATGAAGCGTTCGGCGTTGGCCAGGTCATTGGTGATGATCGCCTCGGTATGGCCGGTGGTCCAGCGGCGAATGTGGTCCAGCGCCTCGTCCATGTCATCGACCATCGCCACGGCCAGGTCCAGGTCCATGTATTCCCGGCCCCAGTCATCCTCCCCTGCGGGCTGCGACTCGACCCCTGCAGGCAGGGCGGCACGAACCCGTTCATCTGTGTGGAGCCGGACGCCCGCAGCGGCCAGGGCAGCCAGGACGTCGGCCGCCGCCTCCGCATCGCGGTGCACCAGGAGGGTTTCGACGGTATTGCAGACGCTGGGCCGCTGGGTCTTGGCGTTCAGCAGGATATCCACCGCCATCTCCACCGGGGCGCTGCGGTCCAGGTAAATGTGGACGTTGCCTTCGCCGGTTTCGATGACCGGCACGGCGGCGTTGGCAACAACTGTCTGGATCAGGTCCCGCCCTCCCCGCGGAATGAGGACATCCACCTTTCCCCGGGCCTTCATGAGTGCGTTGGCACCGGCGCGGCCGTACGCGTCCACGCCCTGCACCGCATCGGCAGGCAGCCCGACGGCGTCGAGCGAATCCCGGATAATGTCCACGAGCACCGCATTGGTCTGCGCCGCTGCGCTGCCGCCGCGCAGGATGACGGCGTTGCCGCTCTTCAGGGCAAGCCCGGCGATATCCACCGTGACGTTGGGCCGTGCTTCGTAAATCGCTGCCACCACGCCCAGGGGAACGTGCACCTGCCGCAGGCGAAGCCCGTTGGGCAGGGTCTGCCCGCGGGCAACGGTACCCACGGGATCCGGCAGGCCGGCCAGCTTGTCCAGTGCCTCCGCCAGGCCTTCGATTCGTTCCGGGGTCAGGGTGAGCCGGTCCAGCATCGCCGCCGAGGTTCCCTTGGCCCGGCCGGCGGCAACATCTCCGGCGTTGGCGGCCAGGATCAGGTCGCGCTTGGCGACGAGGTTCTTACCGATTTCCTGCAGGCCCAGGTCCTTCCAGGCCCGGTTGGCCCGGGCCAGGCGCCGGGAGGCAATCCGGGCCCGGTCGGCAGCTGCATGGATGCCGGCCTCGGCCTCCTGCTCCGCTGTGCCTGTTCCGGCAGCTGAGATATCGGTAAGCGATGTTTCGGTTGTCTTCACGGCGTTCATGCTCCCAGTGTATTGAGGGTCTCGGGGCGTGCAATGGAGGAGCCGGCTGCGGCAGCGGCCCCGGAGGACCCGGGATGGCCGCCGTCCTGCAGGACCACCAGGTCATTGACGTGCACCACGGCGCGCTCATAGGCACGTCCCAGTTCCTTGGAGAGTTCCCGGGTGGTCCGGCCGAGCATCTGCGGCAGTTCGTCCGAGCCGTAGTTGGTCAGCCCGTGGGCGATGACCGTGCCGTCCAGGCGGGCGACGGCCACCGGGTCCCCGGGCTCAAAATACCCGTCAACGGAGACAATGCCCGCCGGCAGCAGCGACCGGCGGCGGTCCCCGACTGCCCTGGCAGCGCCGTCGTCGACCACAAGCGTGCCCTGGAGGCGTGCCACATGGGCCAGCCACAGCAGGCGCATCGACTGGCGGCGGCCGCGGCCGGTGAACCAGGTTCCCACGTCCTCCCCCGCCAGTGCCGCGGCGGCGTTGGCGGTGCTGGTCACGAGTGCGGGGATGCCGGATTCTGCGGCGATCGTGGCGGCCTCGACCTTGGTGGCCATGCCGCCGGTCCCGACGCCGGCGCGGCCGACCTTGCCGATACGCACGTCCTCAAGGTCTTTTTGCCCGGTCACTTCGGGGATGCGCACGGCGCCTTCCGAGGGCGGACCGTCGTACAGGGCATCGACGTCGGAGAGCAGGATCAGCGCGTCGGCTTTAACCAGGTGCGCCACCAGTGCGGCGAGGCGGTCGTTGTCGCCGAAGCGGATTTCGTGGCTGGCCACGGTGTCATTTTCATTGACGATGGGTACGACGCCGTAGTTCAGGAGCCGTTCCATGGCGCGGTGGGCGTTGGCATGGTGGGTTCGGCGCATCAGGTCTTCGATGGTCAAAAGAACCTGGCTGACGGTCACGCCGTGTTTGCCGAAGGCTTCCGTGTACCGGGCCATCAGGAGGCCCTGGCCCACGGAGGCGGCTGCCTGCTGCGAGGAAAGCTGAGTGGGGCGCTTGGTCAGCCCCAGTGGTGCCAGCCCGGCGGAAATGGCCCCGGAGGACACCAGGATGATCTCGGTGCCCTGTGCGCGGCGGGCGGCAAGGACGTCCGCGAGCCCGGTGAGGGCTTCATCGGAAATGCCGCCGGCAAGGGACGTCAGAGAAGACGACCCTACTTTCACGACAATCCGGTGTGCGCGGGCAAGCCCGGAGCGTGAGCGGAGCGCCCGCCTGGGTGCAGGGACAGGGTGGGGGGATGTTGTGTTCTCAGTCATGTCCCCACCACCCTATGCGTATCCCCGCACCCGGGCGGGGTGTGTTAAGCCGTTACTCGCCGTCTTTAGGCTCTGCGGGCTTGTTGTGCTTGTAGTTCACGGATTCGGTCCAGATACCTGCGCGGCGCTCTGTTTCCAGCTCGGCGCGTGCGGCCGCACGGGCATCACGGCGCTGCTGGTGGTCTTCGCGCTTTTCCTCACGCGTCGGCCGGGAGAACTCCTCGATCCGGATGTCCGAGCCGCGCGGCGAAGCTGCCAGCAGCTCGGCCCCGCCAATCATGGTCGGCTCCCAGTCGAAGACGACGCCGTCGCCCTCGCCGATCACCACGGCGTCGCCGGGCTTGGCGCCTGCCTTGAAGAGCTTGTCTTCAACACCGAGCTTGGCCAGGCGGTCGGCAAGGTAGCCAACCGCTTCATCGTTGGTGAAGTCGGTCTGCTGCACCCAGCGCACCGGCTTGTCGCCGAGGACGCGGAACAGCGGCTCGAGGTTCCGCTCTTCCTTGCGGATGGAGAACCCGCCCTTGCCGTCCACATTGCGCACGCGCAGCGTGGGGGTCTTGACCCGCGGCGGGGCAGCCTGCACGGCGGAGCGCGCATCGCGGACGATTCCGGCCATGGCGTATCCCAGTGCCTTCAGGCCCTCGTGGCTGGAGGCCGAGACCTCGAACACGCGGTAGCCGCGCTTCTCCAGTTCCGGGCGCACAAACTCGGCCATGTCGCGGCCGTCGGGGACGTCCACCTTGTTCAGTGCGACCAGGCGCGGGCGCTGGTTCAGCGGCACGACGTCGCCGTCGGTGCCGGCGAAGCTCATGTCCACGGTGTACTTGTCCAGCTCCTGCTCAATGATGTCCAGGTCGCCGAGCGGGTCGCGGTCCGTTTCCAGTGCAGCGCAGTCCAGAACGTGCACCAGGGCGGCGCAGCGCTCCACATGGCGCAGGAAGTTGTGGCCCAGGCCCTTGCCTTCGGAGGCGCCTTCAATCAGGCCCGGAACGTCGGCAACGGTGAAGCGGACGTCGCCGGCTTCAACCACGCCGAGGTTCGGGACCAGGGTGGTGAAGGGGTAGTCAGCGATCTTCGGCCGGGCCGCGGACATGGCGGCAATCAGGGAGGACTTGCCGGCGGACGGGAAGCCCACCAGGGCAATGTCGGCGATCGACTTGAGCTCCAGGACAATGTCCCGCTCGTCCCCGGGCACGCCCAGCAGGGCGAAGCCGGGGGCCTTGCGCTTCTGCGAGGACAGCGAGGAGTTGCCGAGGCCGCCCTGGCCGCCGGCTGCGGCAATGTACTCGGTGCCTTCGCCCACGAGGTCGGCCAGCACTTCGCCGTCCTTGTTCTTGACCACGGTGCCGTCCGGAACCGGCAGGATCAGCGTTTCGCCGGTCTTGCCGTTTCGCCAGTCGCCCATGCCGTTGCCGCCGTTGGTGGCGTGGCGGTGCGGGAGGTGGTGGTAGTCGAGCAGGGTGGTGGCGCTGGAGTCAACGCGCAGGATGACGTCGCCGCCGTCGCCGCCGTTGCCGCCGTCGGGCCCGCCCAGGGGCTTGAACTTTTCACGCTTAACGGACACGCAACCATGGCCGCCTGTACCGCCAGAAATGTGCAGTACTACACGGTCTACAAAGCTGGCCATGGTTCTCCTTCAAGGAATTTTTGGATCATGCCAATTCTACTCGGCTTAAAAGATGACGGGGCGGGCCATCAGGCCCGCCCCGTCGGAAAAGCTATATGCCGGTGATTACTCGGCGGCTGCAGCAGCCACGATGTTCACGACGCGGCGGCCACGACGGCTGCCGAATTCAACTGCGCCTGCTTCGAGGGCGAACAGGGTGTCGTCGCCTCCGCGGCCAACGCCCTCGCCCGGGTGGAAGTGGGTGCCACGCTGGCGGACGATGATTTCGCCTGCCTTGACAACCTGGCCGCCGAAACGCTTTACGCCGAGGTACTGGGCGTTGGAGTCGCGACCGTTGCGAGTGGAACTCGCACCTTTCTTATGTGCCATTTTCTACTGCCTGCCTTTGCTAACTGATTATGAAACTCAGGGGCGGGATGCTTCCCGCGTTCCCGGCTCCTGACGGAGCCGGCACGAGAATCAGGAGTTGATGGACGTAACCTTGACCTTGGTCAGCGAGGAGCGGTAGCCCTGACGCTTCTTGTAGCCGGTCTTGTTCTTGAACTTCTGGATGACAATCTTCGGACCCCGAAAATTCTCAACGATCTCTGCCGTCACGGTGACCTTGGCCAGGTCCTGTGCGGAAGAGGTGACCTGGTCGCCATCAACCAATAGCAGGGCGGGCAGCTCAAAGGTGCTGCCGGCTCCACCGGGGACGCGGTCCAGGGTTACGAGGTCTCCGACGGAAACCTTTTCTTGGCGGCCGCCAGCGCGGACAATCGCGTACACCACTTGGGAACTCACTTCTCTCGACGTTTAATACTTGGATGCGCATTTAGCTGGGCTGAAAATTTGCCCGCCTTGCGCCATGCAGTCACGCCCTGTATCCGATAAACGGTTGGAAGGCGTTCGCACCGAAGTTCAAGGTTACGCTACGCAACCGACAACCCGCAAATGCGGGGGTTCCGTGCGTAACGCCTTTTCGGACGTCACTGCTCTCGCTCTACTTTATAGCATTTCCGGCGGTGCTGCCGCCTCCGGGCAGAAGAGGAGGCGGCCACCCCCGGTTTGGGGGATGGCCGCCTCCTCTGCGCGGTGTATTTGCTCAGTGCTGCCGGACGGGCTAGAGCTCCGAGGCCGGAACTCCGACGCCCAGAATTACGGGCGCACTGCCGGCGGGCTCGCGGCGCTTGCCCTGCTTCTCAGCAGCCGGTGCCGCAGCATGGCGGACAGCCACAGGAGCGGCAGGGGCCTGGGTGCCGCCGGTCCGGATGGCATCCGCTCCGGCGGCGCCCTGCGGGCTGCCGGCGGCACGACGGCGGCGCGGAGTGCGCGCCGGTGCCGCGGGGGCCTGCAGTGCCCGGTCAGGGGCTGCGGAACGCACCCGTGCAGCGGGCTCCTTCGGCTCTGCCGCAGGTGCAGGTGCCGCGGCCGGAGTTTCCCGGGTCTGCGCAGGGGCTGTCTGCACGTTCCGGGCAGCGGCACTGCTTCGGCGTGAACGCCGGGGCGCGGTCCTGCCGGCCGGCTGCCCGTGAGCAGGGTCATCGGCCTTCTGCTGCTCCTTCAGGCCTTCCGCGCTCCTGCCCTGCGGGACGCCGGCGGCGGCAACCTCGTTGAAGGCCTCGGTAAGGCTCTCCAGGGTGAAGCGTGATTCCTCCTGCGCCGGCTGGCGGCGTTCCCGGCGCGGGACAACGACGGTCTCGCCCTGGATCTGCAGGACGGCACCGGCATCAGCCGCGGCGTCGCCGGCGGAAGGCGTCTCGGCGGAAACCGTCTTCGGCTCCTCGGCCTGCCTGCCGCCGTCGGTGCGCTCCCCCGGCCCGTCGGCGTCGTGTGCCGTTGACGCGGCGGCGGCAGTTGCGGCCGCTATGGTGGCCAGCGCCGCACGGGCGGCTTCGGCCTTGGCCTTTGCCTGGCGCTCCGCCTCGGCGTTGCCGGCGTCCTCCGTCTTTACCGGCTCGTCGGCGGCCGCTGCCGCCGCCTGCTGCGGAGTGCCCTGTCCGCGGCTGCGGCTGCGCTTGCGGTCTCCGCGGGACTGCTTTTCCTGCCGGAGGTGCTGCTGGTGGTTGTCCTCGGACACGGCGTGTGCAACCGCGCCGGTCCCGCTGCTGTTGTGGCTGGTGCTGCGGCGGTGCTCAACGGGGATGTCATGGGTAATGACACCACGGCCGTCGCAGTGCTCGCAGTTTTCACCGAAGACCTCGAGCAGGCCGGTGCCCATCCGCTTGCGGGTCATCTGGACCAGGCCCAGGGACGTTACTTCGGCAACCTGGTGCTTGGTCCGGTCACGGCCCAGGCACTCGACGAGGCGGCGCAGAACCAGGTCGCGGTTGGCTTCAAGGACCATGTCGATGAAGTCGATGACGATGATGCCGCCGATGTCCCGCAGCCGCAGCTGGCGGACCACTTCCTCGGCCGCCTCCAGGTTGTTTTTGGTGACCGTCTCTTCGAGGTTTCCGCCGCTGCCGGTGAACTTGCCGGTGTTGACGTCCACCACGGTCATGGCTTCGGTGCGGTCAATGACGAGCGAACCGCCCGAGGGCAGGAAGACCTTGCGGTCCAGCGCCTTGGCGATCTGCTCGTCAATGCGGCTGGCGGCGAAGATGTCCTCGTCCTTGGTCCACTTTTCCAGGCGTCCCACCAGGTCCGGTGCCACGTAGGTGACGTAGGCCTCGATGGTGTCCCAGGCTTCCTCACCGGAGACGATCAGCTTGGAGAAGTCCTCGTTGAAGACGTCGCGGACCACCTTGATGGTCAGGTCCGGTTCGCCGTAGAGCAGTTCCGGCGCCAGGGTCTTGGTGGACTTGGCCTTGGCTTCAATCGTTTCCCACTGCGCGCGGAGCCGGTTGATGTCATTCATCAGCTCCTCTTCGGAGGCGCCCTCGGCCGCGGTGCGGACGATCACGCCTGCGTTCTCCGGCAGGTGGTCCTTGAGGATTTTCTTGAGCCGGTTGCGCTCGACGTCGGGCAGCTTGCGGGAGATGCCCGTCATGGAACCGCCCGGTACGTACACCAGGTAGCGGCCCGGCAGCGAAATCTGGCTGGTGAGGCGGGCACCCTTGTGGCCCACCGGGTCCTTGGTGACCTGCACCAGGACGGAGTCCCCGGACTTCAGGGCCAGTTCGATGCGGCGCGGCTGGCCGTCGAGCCCGGCCGCGTCCCAATTGACTTCACCGGCGTACAGCACGGCGTTGCGGCCGCGTCCGATGTCCACGAAGGCTGCTTCCATGCTCGGCAGCACGTTCTGGACCTTGCCGACATAGACATTGCCGATCAGCGAGTCCTGCTGGGTATTGGAAACAAAGTGCTCGGCCAGGACGCCGTCTTCGAGCACCCCGATCTGGATCCGCTCATCGCGCTGGCGGACGATCATCTGCCGGTCCACCGACTCGCGGCGGGCGAGGAATTCGGCCTCGGTGATGACGTGGCGGCGGCGTCCCGACTCGCGGGATTCGCGGCGGCGCTGCTTCTTGGCTTCAAGGCGCGTGGATCCCTTGACGCTGGTGACGCGGTCGGAGACGGGCGCATCGGCGTGGGCACGCGGTGCACGGACCCGGGTCACAGTGTTGGGCGGATCATCGTCGGCTCCGCCGGTGAGTTCGAGGTCGGCGTCACCGCGGCGGCGGCGGCGGCGACGGCGGGAGGTTACGCCCTCGGCGGTGTCCGGGCCGGCTGCGCCGTCTGCGGGGGAAGCCTCCTGCTCGGACTCCGTACCCTCTGCACCGGCAGTTTCGCTCCGTGCGGGGGCTTCGCTGCGCGCCCGGTTACGCCCGCGGCGGCTGCGGCGGCGGCTGCGGTTGCCGTCGGCTGAATCGTCATCCTCGTCGGTGTCGTCTGCGGCCTCGTGTGCGGAGACCGTGCGAACAGCGGTCAGATCCGGTGCGTGGAAGAGCGGCAGGGCGGGTACGGCGAAGGGGTTCAGGCTGGAAGCGGCGTCTGTTTCCGTTTCCTCCTGCGCAGTCTCGTCTGCTTCGGGAACGACCTCGGCGGCAGCGGCCGTTCCGGCGGCAGCCACGGTGTCATCTGCTGCGGCTTCGGCGGCAGCTTCGGCAGCGGAAATCTCCGTGACCGGCGTCTCCGGCGTCTCCGGTGTCTCCGGCGTCTTTTCGGCAGCCTTGGCAGGGCGGCGGCGGGTGCGCTTCGGTGCAGCCTTGGCTTCGGCCGCCTCCGGGAGCTCTTCGGCTGCAGGCTGCGGGGCTTCAGGCTCCGCGGCCGGGGCTTCCGGCCTTTCCGCTGCTGCATCCGGTGTTTGCGCAGCGGCCGGCGTTTCCACGGCGTCCGCTGCCTTCTTGGCAGGTGCACGGCGACGGCGCACAGCCTTCACCGGTGCGGGAGTCTCGGGCGCTTCGTTGCCGGAGGCTGCTGCAGCTTCCGGGGTTGCTGCTTCCGGCGTTACTGCTTCGGCTTCAGGCGTTGCTGCTCCGACTGCCTCGGGGGCTGCTTCGGCTGAGCCTGCCGGAACGGTCTTGCGGCGGGAGGCCCGCACGCGCTTCGGCTTTTCGGCGGCCGCACCTTCAGCAGGCGCTTCGGCCTCCTGCTCAGCAGGTGCAGCAGGTGCGGCGTCTTTTGCAGCCGGCGCCTTGCGGGCCGGCCGGCGGGCTGCGGTTTCAGGAGCAGCCGGGGCATCGCCGGCCTCCGGAGTTCCTGCCGGTGCAGAAGCAGCCACCGACTTGCGGCGGCTGCGGGTGGCCCGTTTTACGGGTTCTTTGGCCTGGGCAGAATCGCTCCGGGCGGAATCACTCTGGGCGGAATCCGACGCCGTGTCGCCTGCTGTTAGGTTGTCAGCGGCTGTTAGGCCGCTGTTGGCTGCTAGATCATTATTCAGTGCATCACTCATAAAAGGCTACGCTCCGGCCCCTGCGGCACTGGCCACATTCCAATGCCCAGCGGGCAATGTGTCGGCTGTACGGGGGCATCAGTTGCCTGCCGCCAGCCGGAAGTCGTCTGGATGTCATCCGAGGTCGCGCCAGCTGTAGGGCGCGGTATCACTCGAAGACCAGCGGCGCTTTTCCTGCTACCTGTCGGCACGTTCACGACGTTGCCGTTACGGGTAGGTCTGATCGGCGGATTCCCTGGTTCCCATCCGGGTTGATGGGCGAACTGCTTGGGAAGCGTCACCGACAGAACCGGAAGCCTGTCGCTGGACCGGCGACGGAATGTGGTTCCGCCGTCAGCCACAGTCATTATCTCACACGCCCGTCTTTTTGACCTCCAGCAGCGCATAGACTCGACACGTATCGCCACCTGCCGAAGGAGATCCCCCGTGCCGTCCAGCGCCGCCAATCCACAAGCCACCCGCCGGCCAGCCGAGCAGCAGGCGCCCGAACGAGGTTTTGCCTGGATTCTGCTGGTCACCGGCATCGTAGGCTGGCTGGCCTCCGGCGTCCTGGTCCTGGAGCGGCTGCGCGTCTATGCGGATGCCAACTACATCACCAGCTGCGATATCAGTCCCTGGGTTTCCTGCGGCACGGTCTTCCAAACCCCGCAGGCCGCCATCTTCGGCTTCCCGAACCCGCTGATCGGGATCGTGGCGTTCGCCGTCGTCATCACCACCGCCGTCGCCATGCTGGCCGGAGCCGCATTCAAGCGCTGGTACTGGCTGGGACTCCAGGCCGGTGTCACGCTGGGCATGGTGTTTGTCGTCTGGCTGTGGAGCCAGGCACTCTTCGACATTTACGTCCTCTGCATTTACTGCATCGTGGTGTGGGCGGCCATGATTCCGATGTTTGTATTCACCACCGTCCGCAACTTGGCGCACGGCGTGCTGCCGGCGCCGGCAGGCCTGGTGAAGTTCACCTCCGAGTGGGCCTGGGTGATCGTCGCCCTGCTGTGGGTGGCCACCGCTGCTTCCATCTTCTTCCGGTTCATCAATTCCTTCCTCGGCTGACCACCCGCCGCCTCCCCTTCTTTCGATCACCCTTTCGATCACCCGGGTTGCCGAGCGCCCGCGATCGTCAGTCCATCGGCAGGGCCCAGGCGAGAAGGACCGGGACATCCTGTCCGTTCCAGGTTGCAGTCAGGGCAGGATCCGCCGTGGCCTCTCCCCCCAGGTCCAGCACTCTCACGACGCACAGCTCCCAGTCTCCGGTCCGAAGCCGGACGACCGGCAGGTCCGACGGCCCCGCCTGGGGACCCTCCGCCAGTTCCTCGCCGTCGGGCAGGCCGCTGGCCTGGATGCCGAGCGTCGCCGGGATCTCTTCCCGGACGCCGTCGTTCTCGAAGTACTGGTCCGCCTGCCCCTGGCCGGACAGGATGGACGCGGCCAGTGCCTGTGCGTAGACCGGGTCACCGGTGGCGTCGTAAACCCACCGCCGCCCCAGCACGGAGTGTTCCATGGTGGTGATGAAGAACTTGTCCCCGCCTTCCAGGGGCGCACCGCGGTAGGTCAGCGGAATCTGGAGGACGTTCGCCCCTGCCGCCACGAGGTGGGTTTCAATGCCCACCTCGCCGTCGGGGTCATCGAAGCGGAAGGATCCCACGTGTTCAACGGCCAGCCGGCCGGTGCCCGGAAACCAGTCGGTGGAGGGGAGCCAGCCGGAGATGAGTTCCATCTTGCCGGGCTGCAGGTCTGCTTGGTAAATGTGTGCCATGCGCCCAGCCTAAGGGGCAGCGGCCGCAGCGGGCAGGAATTTCCCCGGAGGGTCCCGGGTTACCGCCTTCACCGGCCTTTATGCGTCCGACGCCGGTCCAGTCTTTCCCGCCAGGAGAACCATGCTTCGAAATCCCCCCGCACATCATCCCGCAGCGTCCGACCGCACCGCCCTCGTGGCAGGTGCCACCGGCATAGCCGGTGCCGCTCTCGTGGATCTTCTCTCCCGGCAGGGGTGGACAGTCCTTGCCCTGTCCCGAAAGGGAATGCCTTCCTCCGGTGCTCCCGGAACCGCCGCTGAATCCCAGTCCGGAATCATCCCACTCGCCGCCGACCTGACGTCGCCGGACAGCCTCGCGGCCGCACTGGAAAACGTGCACCCGACACATGTCTTCTTCACATCCTGGTCCCGGCAGGAGACCGAGGCGGAGAACATCGCGGTCAACTCGGCCATGGTCCGCAATCTGCTCACCGCCCTGACACACGCGCCGGTGGAACACGTTGCCCTGATGACCGGCCTGAAGCACTACATGGGTCCGTTCGAGGCATACGGCGAGGGTCCCATGCCGGACACTCCCTTCTCCGAAGACGAGCCCCGGCTGCCGGTGGACAACTTCTACTATGCGCAGGAAGACGAGCTGATGGCCGCCGCCGCCAGGCAGGGCTTCGCCTGGTCGGTGCACCGGGCGCACACCGTGATCGGCCATGCCGTCGGCAACGCCATGAACATGGGACAAACACTGGCTGCCCAGGCCGCTCTGTGCCGCGAACTCGGGCTGCCCTTTGTCTTCCCCGGTTCCGAGACCCAGTGGAATTCAGTCACGGACATGACGGATGCCGGCCTGCTGGCCGAACACATGCTGTGGGCCGCAACGGACGGGCAGACCGCCAACGAGGCCTTTAACGTCGTCAACGGCGATGTCTTCCGCTGGCGTTCCCTGTGGCCGCGGCTGGCAGCCTGGTTCGGCGTCGAGCCCGAGGGCTTTGACACCGTTCCCCGGCCGCTGGAGCAGCAAATGGCGGACACCTCCGAGGCCTGGGAGAAGCTGGCTGCGCGCTATGGGCTGGCCGAATCCGACCTCGGCCGGCTGGCCTCGTGGTGGCACACCGATGCGGACCTGGGGCGGAACATTGAGGTGCTGACCGACATGAGCAAGAGCCGGCTCGCCGGTTTCACCGGGTACCGCCGCACGGAAGACGCCTTCACCGAGCTCTTTGCGCGGCTGCAGGCCGAGCGCCTGATTCCTGAGATGAAGGGTGCCGGGCGGATTGAGAAGTAAAGTGTTCCCGCACACCACCGGCCCAGGCCGATCGCTTGGGTGGAGTACGATCGGAGCATAATCCGGGCCAGGTGCGCCGCTTCGGCGCGCCCGGCCGCGAAACTTTAGAGCGGCAGGAGGTGAACCGCACGCATGGACGACGGACATAGTCGATATACCGCCCCGCGTGAGCCTCGCCTTCGACCCCAGGTCCCCTAAAGTACTTTCGGACCTTCCTCGTACGGGCCTGAGCTTGTGCGGCAGCGGTATTCCGCATTCCCGCTCATTTTCCGCACACACCACGGCCGCGCCGCTGGTCTGTTGTGTGCGCCCCACCGGAGGAAACCGGATCATGATCAAGTCCCCCACCCTGACTTTCGATGCCCGCGCACAGCTGCTGGCCGACGCTCTGGACAGCAACAGCCTGGCCGGGGTTGCCCGCGCCCTGGAGCCGCTGACTGTTGCCGAAACCATGGAGCAGCTGGAACGGCTGAACACCATCGACCGGGCTCTGGCTTTCCGCACCTTGTCCAAGGACCGGGCGCTGGAGGTCCTCGAGCGGCTTGATGCCCTGCTGCAGGCGGACCTGGTGGCCGGGCTGCAGGATGCGCAGGTGGCTGAGGTCTTTGCCGGGCTGAGCCCGGATGACCGGGTGGCCCTGCTCGATGAGCTGCCGGCATCGGTGGCCAACCGCCTGCTCCTGGGCCTCGATGCCAAGGAACGTGCGCTCACCAACACCGTTCTCGGCTATCCCCAGGGCGCCGTCGGCCGCTATATGAGCCCGCAGTTCGTCACTGCGCACCCCTGGTTCACCGCTGCCGAGGCCATGGCCCGGGTACGGACCCGGCTGGACGACGCCGAGAGCGTCTACACCATTCCCGTTGTTGACGGGACCCATCACTTGATGGGCGTCGTGTCGCTGCGGGATCTGCTGCGTGCGGCGGACTCAGATCCCGTCTCGTCGCTGATGAAGGACCCGCTTTCCGCTCCGGCCACGCTCGATGCAGAGGAGGCGGCACGGTACTGCGCCGACGCGAAGGTGCTGGTGCTGCCGATCGTCGACGCCGAAAGCAGGCTGGTCGGAATCCTGACCGTTGACGATGCACTGGGAATCCTCGAGGACGCCGAAAGCGAGGACGCGGCACGGTCGGGCGGCGCTGAACCGCTGCGCCGGCCCTACCTGGCCACGCCGGTGCGCAGCATCGTGCGCGCCCGCGTGGTGTGGCTGCTGGTGCTGGCCCTGGGCGCCACGCTCACGGTCAAGGTCATGGGTGCCTTCGAGGCCACCCTCGCCGAGCAGGTGGTGCTGTCCCTCTTCATTCCCCTGCTCATAGGCACCGGCGGCAACACCGGCAACCAGGCTGCGACCACCATCACCCGTGCCCTGGCCCTGGGCGACGTGCGGCCGCGGGACGTCTTCAGGGTCTTTGCCCGGGAAGTACGGGTTGGCGCCTGGCTGGGCGTGCTGCTGGGCAGCTTGGGGTTTGCCGTTGCCTCCATCATCTTCACCGTGCCCCTGGGCGTGGTGATCGGCCTGACCCTGCTGGGGGTCTGCACCATGGCAGCCAGCGTCGGCGCCCTGATGCCGTTGCTGGGGAAGGCGCTCAAGGCGGACCCGGCAGTCTTTTCCAACCCCTTCATTTCCACGTTTGTCGATGCCGCGGGGCTGATCATCTACTTCCTGATCGCCTCGGCGGTCCTGGGGCTCTAGCCGTCCCCGGAAAACCAGTGAGGGCCCAAGCCCGGTTCACCACCGGGCTTGGGCCCTCGCGGGCTCGCTTGGTTCAGGGCGCGGTATTAGCCGAACCAGATACCGATCTCACGGGCGGCGGACTCCGGGGAATCCGAGCCGTGGACCAGGTTCTGCTGCACGGCCGTGCCCCAGTCGCGGCCAAAGTCGCCGCGGATGGTGCCCGGGGCCGCCTTGGTCGGATCCGTGGTTCCAGCCAGGGAACGGAAGCCTTCAATGACCCGTTCGCCTTCGAAGATGGCGGCAACGACGGGACCGCTGAGCATGAACTCCACCAGCGGCTCGTAGAACGGCTTGCCCTCGTGCTCGGCGTAGTGCTCCTCGAGCACCGCGCGGGTGGCATCCACCTTCTTCAGTTCGGCCAGCGTGTAGCCCTTGGCTTCCACGCGCGCCAGGATGGCGCCGGAGAGGTTGCGCTCCACTCCGTCGGGTTTGATCAGTACAAGTGTGCGCTCGGTGCTCACGGTAAATCTCCTTGCCAAGTAGCGGTTTCCCGTCCAAGCCTAGTCTGTGGCGGCTTCCCCGGCAGCGCCGGGAGCCCCTGAACCCCCGGTTTCCTCCGGATGGGCCTTTTCCCATTCCGCCTGTTCCCGGTCCCGCTGCCGGTTCTCCCGGTCCAGGCGCATGCCTGTTTTCAGCGCATACCACCAGGTGGCGGCGAAGATTGCTCCCACCAGGAACATTTCCGGCTGCAGGAACCCGGTGGCGATGATGGCCAGCTGCAGGATCCAGCCAATGATCGGGCCCGCCGGTTTGGACAGGAAGGCACAGGTTCCGATCAGCGCCGCAGAGAGCGCCAGTCCGACGCCGAAGATGAGAACCGGGGACAGCTCGTCACGCTGCAGGCCAAACACAGCGAGGGTTGCGAAGAGCACCAGGAACGCTTCCAGCGTCAGGACTACGGAGGCGAACATGACGCGGATGGAGCGCCGCTTCTTGGGCATGCCCGGACGCCACTCGCGCTGGGCTTTGGTCAGCTTTGCCATATCTCTTACTTTCCGAGGAGGGTGCGCGCTTCGGCCACCACCGTGATGGAACCAATGATCAGGACCCCGCCGGCCAGGTCGTTGTTCTCCTCGGCCTTGGCGACTGCCCATTCAATGGCGTTGTCCAGGCCCGGCTCAACCTGCAGGTCTTCGTCGGCAAACCCGGCGTCGACCGCGTCCTGGACCAGGTCCTCGGCGGAGAGCGCCCGCGGCGAGCTGGACTGCGTAAGGCAGACTCCGGTGATCTGGTCGCCGAGCGTCTCACGCAGTTCGGTGAGGATACCGACGGCGTCCTTCTCGGCCAGGATTCCCACCACCAGGACCAGCGAGGTGAAGCTGAAGGCTTCCAGCACGGCTTCGGCGGCCGCCTTGGCCCCGGCGGGGTTGTGGGCGGCATCAACCACGATGGTGGGTGCGGTGCGCACGACTTCCAGGCGTCCGGGCGAGCTCACGGTGGAGAAACCGGTGCGCAGCAGTTCCACGTCCAGTTCCTTCGTGCCGCCGCCGATGAAGGCCTCCAGCGCGGCCACGGCGACGGCGGCGTTCTCCGCCTGGTGCTTGCCGTGCAGCGGAAGCAGCAGGTCCTCGTAACGCCCGGCCAGGCCGGCGATGGTGAGCATCTGTCCGCCCACTGCCATGACCCGGGATTCGACGCCGAACTCCACGCCCTCGAAGCGGTACGGGATGCCCACTTCACGGGCCTTCTCCAGCAGCACCTGCGCCGCTTCCATCGGCTGCGCGGCGCTGATCAGGAAGCCGTGTTCCTTGATGATCCCGGCCTTCTCCGCCGCAATGTCGGCAACGTCGTCGCCGAGCAGTTCGGTGTGGTCCAGCGAGATGGGCGTGACCACGGAAACCGAGCCGTCGCCCACGTTGGTGGCGTCGGTGATGCCGCCCAGCCCCACCTCAATGACGGCAACGTCCACGGGTTCGTCGGCAAAGACGGCGAACGCCAGGATGGTCACCGCCTCGAAGTAGGTCAGCCGCGGTTCACCGGCGGCCGTGAGTTCGCCGTCGACGATATCCAGGTACGGGTGAATTTCGTCCCAGATGCGGACAAACGTCTCATCGGAGACGGGTTCGCCGTCAATGCTGATCCGCTCGGTGACCTTGCTCAGGTGCGGGCTGGTGTACCGGCCGGTGCGCAGCCCGTAGGCCCGAAGTCCGGCTTCGATCATCCGGGCGGTGGAGGTCTTGCCGTTGGTTCCGGTGATGTGGATGATCGGGAACGCCTTGTTCGGCTCCCCCAGCACCTCCATCGCCCGGAACAGCGGAGCCATGCGCGGCTCCATCTTGTTTTCGGGGGCGCGGCTCAGCAGCTCCGCGTAGACGCTTTCCACGGAGAATCCGTCGATTGCGCCTGAGGGTCCGTCGGACATGCTCATTAAATCTTCTCCAGTGTGACGGTGAATTCTTCAGCGTCGTCGGCAACGTCCACGGCGGTCAGAACCAGCTCGTCGGTCAGGGTTTCGGACTTGATCAGTTCCGCGTTCGCCTCAAGGGCGGCAACGGACGACGCCGAGGTGGCCACCTCGGTGCGGATATGGTCGCTGATGTGCAGGTCCGCGTCGCGGCGGGCCTGCTGGATGGCGCGGATACCGTCGCGGGCAGTGCCCTCGGCGGCCAGTTCGGGGGTGACTTCGGTGTTCAGCACCAGGAAGCCGCCGCCGGGCAGTACGGAAACGGCCTTGGACGATTCGCCGTCGGCGCTTTCCACCACCGTTTCCAGCGTGTATTCCTGCGGCTGCAGTTCCAGGCCGCCGGCGGTGACCGTACCGGCGTCGTCCACTGACCAGTCCCCCGATTTGGAAGCCTTGATGGCGGTCTGGACGTTCTTGCCCAGGCGCGGGCCGGCGGCACGGGCGTTCACCACGAGCTTCTGCGTGATGCCGAATTCGGCCGGATCAGCGTCCGCGGCCTCCATCAGGCGGACCGACTTCAAGTTCAGCTCATCGGCGATGATCGCCGCAAACTGGCCCTGCAGGGCCTGGGCATCGGGCGCGACGACGGTCATTTCCGACAGCGGCAGGCGCACCCGCAGGTTCGCGGCCTTGCGCAGCGAGGAGCCCACGGAAGCGATCCGGCGCGTGCGGTCCATCCGGTCCACCAGTGCCTCGTCCTCCGGGAACAGGGAGGCGTCCGGCCAGTCGGTCAGGTGCACGGAGCGCCCGCCCGTCAGGCCGCGCCAAATCTCTTCGGAGATCAGCGGCAGCAGCGGAGCGGCAACCCGGCACACCGTTTCCAGGCAGGTGTAGAGCACGTCGAAGGCCTGGGTGTCTTCGTCGAAGAACCGGTTGCGGCTGCGGCGGATGTACCAGTTGGTCAGCGTGTCCATGTACTGGCGCAGGGTTTCGCAGGCCTCGGACACGTCATAGTTGTCCAGCTGGCTGGTCATGGTCCGGACCAGGTCGCCGGTGGCAGCCAGCATGTAGTTGTCCAGCGGTTCGCCGGACTCGTAGCGCGGCTTCGCCTCGTAGCCGTTGCCGCCGTTAGCGGCGTTGGTGTAAAGCGTGAAGAAGTGCCAGACGTTCCACAGCGGCAGGATGACCTGGCGCACTGCTTCGCGGATGGCCTGCTCGGTGACCACCAGGTTTCCGCCGCGCAGGATCGGCGACGCCATCAGGAACCAGCGCATGGCGTCGGATCCGTCGCGGTCCAGGACCTCGGAAACGTCCGGGTAGTTGCGCAGGGACTTGGACATCTTCTGCCCGTCCGAGCCCAGGACAATGCCGTGGCTGATCACGTTGCGGAAGGCCGGCCGGTCAAACAGTGCGGTGGCCAGGACATGCAGCGTGTAGAACCAACCGCGGGTCTGCCCGATGTACTCGACGATGAAGTCGCCCGGGTTGTGGTTCTCGAACCACTCGGCGTTCTCATGCGGGTAGTGGACCTGGGCGTACGGCATGGAACCGGAGTCGAACCACACGTCCAGGACGTCCTCGACGCGGCGCATGGTGGACTGGCCTTCTTCGGGCGTGCGCGGATCGTCCGGGTTCGGGCGGGTCAGCTCATCGATGAAGGGACGGTGCAGGTCCGGCTCGCCGGCCTTGTTTACCGGCAGGCGGCCGAAGTCG
The DNA here is from genome assembly GCF_054792395.1 of Arthrobacter sp. Z1-15. Classification (NCBI taxonomy): domain Bacteria; kingdom Bacillati; phylum Actinomycetota; class Actinomycetes; order Micrococcales; family Micrococcaceae; genus Arthrobacter; species Arthrobacter sp. Z1-15. The sequence goes on from NZ_CP096454.1 coordinate 2,490,684, forward strand.
GCCTTCATTTCTTCCAGCGAACCGTAGACGTCGGTGCGCGGGTAGTTGGGGTCGTCGGAGACCCAGACCGGGATGGGGCTGCCCCAGTAGCGGTTGCGGCTGATGGACCAGTCGCGGGCGTTTTCCAGCCATTTGCCGAACTGGCCGTCCTTGACGTTCTCCGGGATCCAGTTGATCTGCTGGTTCAGCTCGACCATGCGGTCCTTGATCTTGGTAACCTCCACGAACCACGAGGAGACCGCCTTGTAGATCAGCGGGTTCCGGCAGCGCCAGCAGTGCGGGTAGCTGTGCTCGTAGCTGGCCTGGCGCAGCAGCCGGCCGTCAGCGCGCAGCACCTTGGTGATGGGCTTGTTGGCGTCGAAGACCTGCAGCCCGGCAATTTCGGACAGTTCGCCCTCGCTGAACATGGGCAGGAACTTGCCGCCCTCATCCACGGATAGGATGACGGGGATGCCGTACTGCTCGCAGACCTTCTGGTCGTCTTCACCGTAGGCCGGAGCCTGGTGGACGATGCCGGTGCCGTCGGTGGTGGTCACGTAATCGGCAGTGACGATCTGCCAGGCGTTGGCCGTACCCCACTTTTCGGTGTCCGTGTAGTAGTTCCACAGCGGTGCGTAACGCAGTCCGGCGAGTTCCTTGCCCGTGTGCACGGAGGTGACGGCCGCGCGGGCGGCGTCGGCGTCGTCGTACCCCAGGTCCTTGGCGTACGCGCCCACCAGGTCTTCGGCCAGCAGGTAACGCGCATCGGGGTTTTCCTGGGGCGTTCCGTTGGGGCCCGAGGGCACCACGGCGTAGCGGACGGAGGGCCCGACGGCGAGGGCCATGTTGGTGGGAAGAGTCCACGGCGTGGTGGTCCAGGCGATGGCGAGGACGCCGTCGAGCTCCGCGGAGAGCACGTTGTCGCCGGCGGTGATCGGGAAGGTCACCGTAACGGTCTGGTCCTGGCGGTCCTTGTAGACGTCGTCGTCCATGCGCAGCTCATGGTTGGACAGCGGCGTCTCGTCCTTCCAGCAGTACGGCAGAACGCGGAAGCCGCTGTAGGTCAGGCCCTTCTCATGCAGCGTCTTGAACGCCCAGATGACCGATTCCATGTAGTCGACGTTGAGCGTCTTGTAGTCGTTCTCGAAGTCCACCCAGCGGGCCTGGCGGGTGACGTAGTCCCGCCACTCACCGGCATACTCCATCACGGAGGCGCGGCAGGCATCGTTGAACTTGTCGATACCCATCTTCTCGATCTGGACCTTGTCGCTCATGCCCAGCTGCTTCATGGCCTCGAGCTCGGCGGGCAGGCCGTGGGTGTCCCAGCCGAACCGGCGCTCCACGCGGCGGCCGCGCTGGGTCTGGTAGCGGGCCACCAGATCCTTGGCGTAGCCGGTCAGCAGGTGCCCGTAGTGGGGCAGGCCGTTGGCGAAGGGCGGGCCGTCGTAGAAGACAAACTCGTTGGCGCCGTTTTTACCGGCCGGGCGCGCGTCGATGGACGCCTGGAAGGTGCCGTCTTCATCCCAGTACTTCAGAACGAGTTCTTCAAGTTCCGGAAACCGAGGGGAGGACGGGGCGGCATTTTCTGCCGGTGCGGCGGCCGTGGTGGCCTTGGGATAGATAGAAGGCATATTCGTCATCCTGATAGCGGCAAGTAGTTCTGGTGAATTACAGGATGCGAGGGCGGAATCGCTGCCGGCACAAAGCCTGCGGTGATCCGCGGTACCACCTCGCTTGCCGCCGTCGTCGTCCGCGCCGTGCCCTGCAGAACCTGCAGTGCACTGTGCCGCCGAACCGGGCTGCCGCTCGTTGACTGCTGTGACGGGCTTACCCGTCCGGTTCTACTGGGCCCCGGTACTGATAGTCCAGGGCTGTTCTTCCGGAAGCTCACCGGTGATGGCCGGGTCAAAGCTGCTTCCGCCAGTTTAGGCCACGGCCCCGGCGATGTCGAAGTTCCTTCCTGCCGGGACGCAGCTAGCGCCGGATCACCTTGTGGTTGGCCGCCTGAGCCACCGGCCGCAGCACCACTTTGTCCAGGTTGACGTGGTGCGGGAGGTTCAGGGAGTACGCCATGACGTCGGCAACGTCTTCGGCGGTCAGCGGCTTCTCGACGCCTGCATAGACCTTCTCCGCTGCATTCTTGTCCCCGAGGCGGTTCAGGGAGAACTCCTCCGTCTTGACCATGCCCGGGAGGATTTCGATGACGCGTACGTTGTTCTCCGCCTCCTCCAGCCGGAGGGTTTCGGCGAGCGCCTGTTCGGCGGACTTCGCGGCGCAGTAGCCCGCTCCCCCCTCATAGGCTGCGAGCGCCGCAGTGGAAGTCAGCATGAGGATGGATCCCTGTCCGGACTCCCGCAGTGCGGGCAGGAACGCCTGGGTGACGCGCAGTGCGCCCAGGACGTTCACGTTGTACATGGCCTCCCAGTCGCTGATCCTGCCGGTACCCACCGGGTCCACGCCCCATGCGCCGCCGGCGTTGTTGATCACGGCGTCCACTCCCCCGCCGGCCAGGACTTCTGCGGCCATCCGCGCCACCGAGTCGTCGCTGGTGACGTCGGCGGCGAGTGCCACGGCTCCGGTTTCTTCAGCGAGCGCCTGCAGTTTCTCTTCCCGGCGCGCGACGGCCACGACATCCCATCCGGAGGCCCTCAGCGCCCGGACGGCTGCCGCGCCGATTCCCGAGCTGGCTCCGGTGACGACCGCGCGTCTGGGACGGCTGGCGCGGCTGGCCGGGCTGGCCGGGGTGGATGCGGACTCTGAGGGCACGGGAGAAGTCATGCAGCCACTGTAGCCATTGGGCCGTCCCGTGCCACAGCTTCGGACCCTGTATTACTCCGCGGTATCGTGCCGCCTTCTCCGGCCGCCGTGTACACCCATGGTCTGTCCCCCGGCCTGGATCCCCCGGCCTGCGTCACCAGGGCAACCCGGACTGGATCCCCCCGGCTGGATCCCCCGGCCTGCCTCACCCAGGTAGTCCTGCCCCGCCCCAAAGGGTCCCGGCCAAACCCCTGCGCACAGGTTCCCACTCTTCGTTACTGATGTGGCCTCTGTGGCACCACAAGCCACAGGAGGGATCAGACAGTGGGAACCAGTGCGCGCCAGTGGTGCAAGTTGGTACGAACCGGGCAAAGCGGGCAGGGAGCAGGAGACGTGTACGGGCCAGACCGGCAGTCATGGGGCAGCAGCCACGGCCGGGGCTTGGTTTCCCTCCGGGTTCAGGTTTAGCCGTCATGCGCTGCGGCAGCGCCGGTTCAGCGCAGAGCACTCCGAACAAGCAGGGCACTCCGAACAAGCAGCACAAATCCGTCGGGGTCGTGAAGCACCATTTCCGTGGTGATGCGCAGGGTTCTCCATCCTGCCGCCGTCGCCGCATTCCAACGACTTCTGTCCCTCCGATAGTGCTCTCTGCCGCTGTGAAACTCGTAGCCGTCGATTTCCACCAGCAGCCGCCCTTCGACAACCAGGTCCACTCTGCCGACTCCCGCTATCTGGACCTCTATCTGGACCTCGGTCTCGACCGACAGCCCCGCCGCCTGGAGGTGGAAGCGTGCACAGACCTCCAGCGGCGATGCTGTCTTGGGTCGGATGTCCCGGATGAGCTGCCTAATTCTCCAGTCCTTGGGACCGGAAAAGTGCAGCTCGAGGGTCCGCACCCCCACATAGTGTCTGCTAACGGCATACTCCGCGAGGACCAGTGCGGCCAGGGGCGGCAGACAGCGGAAAGCCGAATCGATAATCTGCAGCGGAGACGAGATCAGGCGTTTCGCCGTCCGGGGGCCTCGGTGAATTACGGCACCCGGCAGCCTCGTTGCCCGGTCTGCCGCCACGTGCACCAGCGGCGCGCCGGGAAGCACCCACCATCCCAGCAATCGTGCAGCGCTTTCGCACGTGAGTGACACCCCGTGTTCCGCCGCAAACAGCAGCTCTGCAGGAGCATCGGGCAGGGCATAGGTTCCCGGGCGGGGCCGGTGCACTGCTCCGCCCGCGACCGCCCGTTCGATTTGCGTCCGGCTAAAGCCGTTGGCCGTCAAGGTGCTGAACCGAGCGGCGCCATGGTGAACCCTCAGGAAGACTTCGATGCTCTGCATATCCCGAATATCGTTCCGCGGAAGTGCCCGCGCCACGGCCGGGCAGAAAATGTGGATACCGCTGCAAGCTGCTGGACCTGTGGGGGGGACCCAGTGATGCTGCGAGCCCCGCACTGGTTCCCACCCTTCGTGAAAGGTGTGGCTGCAGTTACATCAGAGGCCTCGGCAGGCGACAAAGAGTGGGAACCAGTGCGCTGCGGCTTCGGCCCGCCGGTGACACCAGGCGAGGCCACGACGACGCCGAAGGCCTTACGGGCCGGTCCCGGAACCGCCGTCGAGCAGGTAGTCGCGCAGCACCACGGCCTCATTCTCCGTCTCGCTGCGCGCACCGTAGAGCAGGACGGTGTCCTCACGGTCGCGGCAGGCACGGGAAAAGTCCTCCACCCCGGGATTCTCCGCCAGCTCCTGCCGGTACCGCTCCTGAAACCCCGCCCACCGGTCCTCCCGGTGCGCAAACCACTTCCGCAGCTCGGTGCTTGGCGCCAGGTCCTTCAGCCACTCATCCAGGTCGGCTTTCTCCTTGGACACCCCGCGCGGCCACATCCGGTCCACCAGGACCCGGTATCCGCCGTCGGGCTTCTCGTAAATGCGCCGGGTGCGGATCCTTTCCGGCTGTTCCCTATCTGTCGCCATATCCGGATGCTACGGCGGCCCGGTGGTGAAAGGACAGGCACGTGCCGCAGGCCATACCTCCCGCGTGGAAGAATGGAACCATGGCTGAAAACTTTCCGGGCACAGACACGCCCGACAACGCACCCAAGACCGTATCCGTCCCCGACAAGCCCGCCCTCGAGGGCCTTGAAGCAACCCTGAGCCGCCGCTGGCGCGAAGAGGGAACGTACGCGTTCAACGAAGACACGGTCCGCGAGGACGTCTACTCCATCGACACTCCCCCGCCCACGGCCTCCGGCTCACTGCACGTGGGACACATGTTCTCCTACACCCAGACCGACGTGATGGCCCGCTATCAGCGGATGACCGGCAAGAACGTGTTCTACCCGATGGGCTGGGACGACAACGGCCTGCCCACCGAGCGCCGGGTGCAGAACTACTACGGCGTCCGCTGCGATCCCACCAAGCCGTACGATCCCGACTATCGCCCGCCGGCCACCGCGCCCAAGAACCAGCGCGACTTCGACGTCATCTCCCGCCGGAACTTTATCGAGCTGTGCGAAGAGCTGGCTGTGGAGGATGAGAAGGTCTTTGAGGACCTCTTCTCCACGCTCGGCCTGTCCGTGGACTGGACCCGCACGTACCGCACCATCGATGACAACTCGCGCGCCGTCAGCCAGCGCGCCTTCCTAGAGAACCTCAAGGCAGGCGACGCCTACATGTCGGAGGCTCCCACTCTCTGGGACGTCACCTTCCGCACCGCCGTGGCCCAGGCCGAAGTCGAGGACCGCGAGCAGGCCGGCGCCTACCACCGGATCAGCTTCCACGCCCCCGACGGCGAGAAGATTTTCATCGAGACCACCCGCCCGGAACTGCTGCCTGCCTGCGTCGCCCTGGTGGCCCACCCCGACGACGAGCGCTACCAGCGCCTCTTCGGCACCACGGTGAAGTCCCCCCTGTTCGACGTCGAGGTCGAGGTCCGCGCGCATCCGCTGGCCAAGCCGGACAAGGGCTCGGGCATCGCCATGATCTGCACCTTCGGCGACCAGACCGACGTCACCTGGTGGCGGGAGCTGAACCTGCCCACCCGCGCCGTCGTCGGTCGTGACGGCCGCCTGCTCGCGGACACCCCGGAGTGGATCACCACGGAAAAGGCCAAGGAAAACTACGCCGCCGTGGCCGCGAAGACTGTGTTCAGCGCCAAGGAAGCCGTCGTCGGGATGCTGCGCGAAAGCGGAGACCTCGAAGGCGAGCCGAAGAAGATCACCCACCCGGTGAACTTCTTTGAAAAGGGTGACAAGCCGCTTGAGGTTGTCACCAGCCGCCAGTGGTACATCCGCAACGGCGGACGCGACGAGGACCGCCGCGGACGCCTGATCGCCCGCGGCAAGGAGATCGATTTCCACCCCGCGTTCATGCGTTCACGCTACGAAAACTGGATTGAAGGGCTGAACGGTGACTGGCTCGTTTCACGCCAGCGTTTCTTCGGCGTCCCCGTTCCGGTCTGGTACCCGCTGGATGCCTCCGGCAACCCGGACTACGACAACCCGGTGCTGCCGGCATCCGAGTCCCTGCCCGTAGACCCCGCTGCCGAACCGGCTCCGGGCTACGAAGAGTCCCAGCGCAACCAGCCGGGCGGCTTTGTGGGCGACGCCGACGTGCTGGACACCTGGGCCACCTCCTCCCTGACGCCGCAGATTGTGGGCGGCTGGAGCCGCGACGAGGACCTCTTCGCCAAGGTGTTCCCGTTTGACCTGCGCCCGCAGGGGCACGACATCATCCGGACCTGGCTGTTTTCCTCCGTGGTCCGCGCCGATGCGCTGAACCACGCCGCGCCGTGGAAGCACGCAGCAATCTCCGGCTGGATCCTGGACCCGGACCGCAAGAAGATGTCCAAGTCCAAGGGCAACGTGGTGGTCCCCACCGACGTGCTCAACGACTACGGCTCCGACGCGGTCCGTTACTGGGCCGCATCGGCCAAGCTCGGTGCCGACACGGCGTACGAGATTGCGCAGATGAAGATCGGCCGCCGTCTGGCCATCAAGCTGCTCAATGCCTCCAAGTTCGTGCTGAACCTGGGCGCCACAGAGGCCAATGTGGTCACCGCCGATACCTCGGTCATCACCAACGACCTGGACTCCGCGCTGCTCAAGCAGCTGGCCGAAGTGGTGAAGACCTCCACCAAGGCCTTCGAGAACTATGACTACGCCAAGGCGCTGCAGCTGACCGAGTCCTTCTTCTGGTCCTTCACCGATGACTACGTGGAACTGATCAAGGACCGCGCCTACGGTGCCTCCGGCCCCGAGGAGCAGGCCTCCGTGCTGGCCACACTGGCCACCACGCTTGATACCCTCCTGCGCCTGTTCGCTCCGTTCCTGCCCTTCGCCACCGAAGAGGTCTGGGGCTGGTGGCGCCACGGCTCGGTGCACCGCGCGCCGTGGCCCAACGTCGATGCGCTGTCCGCAGCCGTGGCGGAGGCCGACGCCGGCATCCTGGCCACGGTTGCCACCGCACTGGGCGGCATCCGCAAGGCGAAGTCCGAAGCCAAGGTCAAGCAGCGCACCGAGGTCCTCACCGCAACTGTCACAGCATCCGCCGCACAGGTGGCACAGCTGCAGGCCGGGCTCGCCGACCTGAAGGCAGCCGGCAACGTGCGTGAGCTCTCCCTGGCAACGGGCGACGGCGAACTCACTGTCTCCGGCGTTGAGCTGGCACCCGTGGAGCCGGTTCCGGCCGCTGAGTAACTAGCCGAAGGCAGCAGCTAAAGGGAGAACGCCCGGCCGGGTTCCGGCCGGGCGTTCTCCCTTTTAACAACTGTGAATATTTGAATTATCGGCGTCTGGCGGTACCGCTTAGTCGAACTGCGGGCTCTCCGTGCGACTGCGCTTGATTTCGAAGAAGGCGGGGTTCGAGGCCAGCATGAGTGCGCCGTCGAACATCCGGCCCGCTTCCTCTCCCCGCGGGATCCGCGTCAGCACCGGCCCAAAGAAGGCGGTCCCGTTGAAGGCCACCACGGGGGTTCCGACGTCGTCGCCCACCTTGGAGATGCCTTCCTGGTGCGAGGCCCGGAGCTGGACGTCGTACTCGTCCGTGTCTGCATACTTGGCGAGCTCGGCGGGCAGGCCAACCTCTTCCAGCGCCTCGCGGATGACGACGGAGAAATCCTCGTATCCGCCGATGTGAATCCGGGTGCCCATCGCGTCGTACAGCTTCTTGATGTACTCGTCGCCGTGCAGTTCGGCGGCAGCGATGATGACGCGGACCGGGCCCCAAGCAGCCTTCATCCGTTCCTGGTAGGCCTCCGGCAGGTCGCGGCCTTCATTCAGGACGGACAGGCTCATGACGTGCCAGTCAGTGCTGACATCGCGTACCGTCTCCACTTCGTCCATCCAGCGCGACGTGACCCAGGCAAACGGGCACATCGGATCGAACCAGAAATCGGCTTTCGCAGCGTCGGGTGAGGTCAAGGCAAACTCCTTCAAGTGTTATGCGGGCCGCAGCCCGCCGCGGGCTTGCCGGTGCAAGCAGCAGTTACCGGAGCCAACCGCGGTTTAGGCTGATTTGTTCCGCCGTTTTGTGGCGACGGCCTGGGAGATCAGCGTGGGCTCGGCCTTCTGCGTGACAACTTCCTCGGTGATGACCACGGTGGCTACGTCGTCACGGCTGGGCAGGTCGAACATGACCGGCAGCAGCACTTCTTCGAGGATGGCTCGCAGCCCGCGGGCGCCGGTGCCGCGGGACAGCGCGGCGTCGGCGATGGCGTCCAGGGCGGCAGGCTCAAAGGTGAGCTCAACGCCGTCGAGTTGGAACATCTTCTGGAACTGCTTGACCAGCGCGTTCTTCGGCTCGGTCAGGATCCGGATCAGCGCGGTCCGGTCCAGGCTGGAAACGGTGGTGATGACGGGAAGGCGGCCGATGAATTCCGGGATCAGGCCGAACTTCAGCAGGTCTTCGGGCATGACGTCGGCGTAGGAGTCGGCTTCCTTGGCGTTCTCGTTCAACGGGGCGCCGAAACCGATGCCCTTGCGGCCGGACCGGGAGCCGATGATTTCTTCCAGCCCCGCAAAGGCGCCGGCCACGATGAACAGCACGTTGGTGGTGTCGATCTGGATAAATTCCTGGTGCGGATGCTTGCGGCCGCCCTGCGGCGGAACGGAGGCCACCGTGCCTTCAAGGATCTTCAGCAGGGCCTGCTGCACGCCTTCACCGGAGACGTCGCGGGTGATGGACGGGTTTTCACTCTTGCGCGAGATCTTGTCGATCTCGTCGATGTAGATGATGCCCTGCTCAGCCTTCTTGACGTCGTAGTCGGCGGCCTGGATGAGCTTGAGCAGGATGTTCTCCACGTCCTCACCGACGTAGCCGGCTTCCGTGAGAGCAGTGGCATCCGCGACGGCGAAGGGTACGTTCAGCCGGCGGGCCAGGGTCTGGGCGAGGTAGGTCTTTCCGCAGCCCGTGGGTCCAATCAGCAGGATGTTGGACTTGCCGATCTCCACTTCGTCCGACATGACGGCGTCGGAGAGGTTTCCGGTATTGCGCGGGGCGTGGCCGGCCTGGATGCGCTTGTAATGGTTATAGACGGCGACGGCGAGGGAACGCTTGGCAGGTTCCTGGCCGATCACGTATTCCTGCAGGGAATCAAAGATCTCCCGCGGCTTGGGCAGCTCAAACGTGCCCAGATCCGCTACCTCGGAGAGCTCCTCTTCGATGATCTCGTTGCACAGGTCAATGCACTCGTCGCAGATGTAGACTCCGGGGCCGGCAATGAGCTTGCGGACCTGCTTCTGGCTTTTTCCACAGAAAGAGCACTTGAGCAGATCGGTGCTCTCACCAATGCGAGCCATAATTCAGTCCCCTTAAATGGTCCATCGTTCCAACAGCGCCGGCATCCGTCCCGTGCGGGACGAACTGATGCCAGTCAGCCATGCTCCACTCTAGGACAATTGGCCCGGCGATTCAGCCACCGAAAGGCCCGTGGTGCGTATTTCCGCGCCACGGGCCTTTCGAAAGCGTCACATCCGGTTGATCGCCGGTGTCTTGATCTTGCGGGAGTCAAGGACCTGGTCGATCAGTCCGTACTCCAGGGCACTGGCCGCGGTGAGAATCTTGTCGCGTTCGATGTCCCGGTTCACTTCCTCGGACGTGTGGTTCGAGTGCAGTGCCAGCGTGTCTTCCAGCCAGGTGCGCATGCGCATGACCTCGGCGGCCTGGATTTCCAGGTCCGATGCCTGTCCACGCTCGCCGCCGCCGAGGGCGGGCTGGTGGATCAGGACGCGGGCGTTCGGCAGGGCCAGGCGCTTGCCCGGCGTACCTGCAGCCAGCAGCACGGCTGCGGCACTGGCAGCCTGGCCCAGGCAGACCGTCTGGATTTCGGGACGGATGTACTGCATGGTGTCGTAAATGGCCGTCATGGCCGTGAACGAGCCGCCCGGGGAGTTGATGTACAGGGTGATGTCGCGGTCCGGGTCACTGGACTCAAGCACCAGCAGCTGGGCCATCACATCGTCTGCCGAGGCGTCGTCAACCTGGACACCCAGGAAGATGATGCGGTCCTCGAACAGCTTGGTGTAGGGGTCCTGGCGCTTGAAGCCGTAGGGCGTGCGCTCCTCGAACTGCGGCAGCACGTACCGGCTGGACGGCATCTGCGGCGCGGATCCGCCTGCGGTTCCGAAATTGGTGTTCATTGAATACTCCTGAAGTCTAAAAAGGTGCGCTGGCTTGGGAGGAAGCGTTAGTCCTCGACCGGGGCTGCGCCCTTGTCCTGGTCAGTTCCGCCGCCGCCGGTGACGCCGCCGGCGTGTGCGGAGATCTTGTCAAAGAAGCCGTACTCCAGTGCTTCCTGGGCCGTGAACCACTTGTCGCGGTCGTTGTCCTTCAGGATGGTCTCGACAGTCTGGCCGGTCTGCTCAGCCGTCAGTTCGGCCATGACCTGCTTCATGTGAAGAATCAGTTCTGCCTGGATGCGGATATCGGAAGCGGTGCCGCCGATGCCGCCGGAAGGCTGGTGCATGAGGATGCGGGCGTGGGGCGTTGCGTAGCGCTTGCCCTTGGTGCCGGAGGAGAGCAGGAACTGTCCCATGGAGGCGGCCAGGCCCGTTGCCACGGTGACGACGTCGTTCGGGATGAACTGCATCGTGTCGTAGATGGCCATGCCGGCCGTCACGGATCCGCCGGGAGAGTTGATGTACAGGAAGATATCCTTGTCGGGATCCTCTGCGGAGAGCAGCAGCAGCTGAGAGCAGATGGCGTTGGCGTTGTCGTCACGCACTTCCGAGCCCAACCAAATGATCCGCTCGCGCAGCAGACGATTGTAGATGTAGTCGTCCCGGCTCGCCGGGTCCACCGTTGCCATTGTGGGTGTGTTGGGTGCAATTGCCATACTGAGTGACCTCTCGCTCTGGCGGGGTACAGAACCGCTAACCGCGTCAGCTGGTCCCGCCGTTTATCTCTCCTAGGACACTAACCTGTCAGGGCAGCGATCTGCTCCCGATTTGCGGGCTGTTCGCTGACGGCGCACGATGCCCGTCACAGCCTGCAGAAGGGCAAATCACAGGGCCAGCGGCAGCCGGTGCCCCGCGTGCACTCCGTTCAGCACCGGTTAAACGACGGCGCCGCCCGCCCTTTCGGGCAAGCGGCGCACATCGGTGAACAGTTTTCTCCCGGAGGGGAAATTATGCCTTGTCGCCCTTGGACTCTTCGGCAACCTCAGCCTCGGGGGCTTCGGCTTCTGCAGCGGGTGCTTCTTCGCCGGCGGGGCGGACGAAGTCGCTGAGGTCGATCTCGACACCTGCGGTGTCGGTGACCTTGGCCTGCTCGAGGACCTTGGCAAGGGCCTTGCGGCGGCGGACTTCGCCAACCATCATGGGGACCTGGCCGCTCTGGTCAATCAGCTGGGCGAACTGGTTCGGATCCATGCCGTACTGGCCGGCAGCGGAGACGATGTAGTCGATCAGCTCGTTCTGGCTGACGCCTACCTCTTCCTTGTCGGCAACAGCGTCAAGGATGATTTCGTTCTTGAAGGCAGCTGCAGTGTTCTCGCGAACTTCGGCGCGGTGCTCTTCGGTGTCGTGGTCTTCACCCTGGGACTGCGCGCTCTCGGAGCTGAAGTGCTGCTCCAGCTGCTCTTCGATGACGGACTCCGGAACCGGAACCTCGATCATTTCCAGCAGCTTCTCCAGGACCTTGTCGCGGGCCTCGACGCCCTGCTCCATCAGCTTGGACTCTGCTGCGCGCTTGGTCAGGTCTTCGCGAAGTTCTTCGATGGTGTCGAATTCGCTGGCCAGCTGGGCGAAGTCGTCGTCGGCCTCGGGAAGCTCGCGCTCCTTGACAGCCTTGACGGTCACCGTGACGGTGGCGTCTTCGCCGGCGTGCTCGCCGCCGGCCAGCTTCGTCTCGAAGGTTGCCGATTCGTCAGCGGACAGGCCGGTGACTGCTTCGTCCATGCCCTCGAGCATGGTGCCTGCGCCTACCTGGTAGGAAAGGTCTGCAGCGGAATCGATTTCCTCGTCGCCAACCTTGGCAACGAGATCCATGGTGAGGAAGTCGCCGTCGGCGGCGGGACGGTCAACGCTCTTGAGCGTGCCGAAGCGGCCGCGCAGTTCGTCCAGTGCCTTGGTGACGTCGTCGTCGGAGGCTTCAGCCGGCTCGACGGTGACCTCGAGGCCGGAGTAATCCGGGAGTTCGATTTCCGGGCGGATGTCCAGCTCGACGTTGAAGACCAGCTGGCCCTCGTCGGTTGCCGGGTCCGGAACTTCGCTGATTTCAACCTCGGGGCGGCTCATCGGACGGATACCCGTTTCCGATACAGCTTCCTGGTAAAAACCGTTCAGGCCGTCATTGATGGCGGTTTCCAGAACGTAGCCGCGGCCGACGCGCTGGTCGATGAGCCTGTTGGGGACCTTGCCCTTGCGGAAGCCAGGCACCTGCACCTGGGTGGCGATGGTCTTGTAGGCCTCTTCGATGCTCGGCTTCAATTCCTCAAACGGAACTTCGACAACGAGCTTTACCCGCGTGGGTGTGAGGTTTTCTACAGCGCTCTTCACAGCGTAGTTCTCCTGAGGGTTCTGGGATTGGGTCTGCACCATGTGTACTACAGAGTCGGGGTGACAGGATTTGAACCTGCGACTTCCTGCTCCCAAAGCAGGCGCTCTTCCAAGCTGAGCTACACCCCGTCAGTGCACCTGACAGCCTACCGGCATGCAGGGCCTTGTGCACAATTGAGTGTGGCCCGGCCCTCCCTCAGGTGTGGTTCGGGATTGGATTACCGAACCGCTGATTTCCCGTGCTAAGGTAAAACCTGCCTTAGGGCGCCGGGGATGTAGCTCAATGGTAGAGCCTCAGTTTTCCAAACTGATCACGCGGGTTCGATTCCCGTCATCCCCTCTGCAAAATATATCCGGCAGCAGCCGGCTTCGAAAGGGTCCTCCGCTTCTGCGGGGGGCCTTTTTCTTTGCCCGGCCTTGTCCGCTCTTGCTTGCACCCCCTGCGCCTTCCGCTTCCCGATCCCCCGGGACCGTTAGACTTTCCCATGATCCAGCCCACCAGCTCCGCGGAGGTGAACGAGATGCCCCAGCCCGAAGCCCCAACAAGCTCCACCGGGTTGCCGCTGACCGCGGACCAGGTGAGTGCGGCACTGCGCCGGGAAGGCCTCCGCGCCACCATTCCCCGCCTGGACGTCTACCGGGCCCTCGCAGCGTCTGGCGGCCACAGGTCGGCGGACGATCTGGCGGGAATGCTGGCAGTGGATGGCGGGGGTGTTCAGCGCACAAGCGTCTACAACGCCCTGCGGGCACTGGTGGACGCCGGACTCGTCCAGGTGGTGCAGGCCGGGCCCGGAACCACCCTGTACGAGTTGAACGGCGGAGACCACCACCATTTCCTCTGCCGGGAGTGCGGGACCATTACCGACGTTCCCTCAGGCAGCGAAGTACCGCCGTTGCTGGATATCGAAATCCCCGGAGCGCGCGTGGATTCCGCACAGGTGGTGCTGCGGGGAACCTGCGCCGGCTGCCTGAAGCTGCCGGCCTAAAGCGCTCTTCGCATAACTCTTCCCTGACGCAGAACGGCTGTATCGGCTCTTATGGCCCGGTGTGTCTGGCTTATACATACGACGGCGTCCCGTAACCTCCTCCCTCTTTTGCCTCCTTGAACCGGCGCTGAGCCCTGAACCGGCACTCAGCCCTCCCCTGTCGCATTCCCCTGTCCAAAGCGGTTCTGAGGCCAGACGACCGCCAGCTTCCCGCCGCCGCTCCAAGCAGCCCGGGTCGCTCCAAGCAACCCGGACAGCCCCGATCCATACGAATCGATGCGGGAGTATTTTCTCGGACAAGTCGAGTAGGTGACCGGTAGGCTGATTCCCCGAAAACAGTGGTCTATCTCACTAAAATGGAAGATATGTACTACTCCCCAGCTGTTGAGGACGAAGTCGCCCGAAGCGAAGCGGCCACTACTGCCGGCTCTCCGGCAACAGCGGGATCGGCGAAAGCTTCGGAACCCGCCAAGTGCCCGGCAGCGTTCGAACCGGCAGGGAGCCTTGCGGTGTTGGAAGCGGCGGAGCGGGTGCGGCTGATCGATGAGATCCGGGCTCTGGAGGACCTCAAGAATGTCATCACTGCCGCGCAGGCCCGTGCCGCTGCTGCCTTTGATGCTTCCACCTGCACCGTCCAGGCCGCTGCCGGGCTGAAGGCTGATCAGCTGGGGAAGGGTGTTGCCGCGCAGATCGCCCTGGCCCGGAGGGAGTCCCCGCATAACGGGGCGAAGCTGCTGGGCCTGGCCCGGATCCTGACCACGGAAATGCCTCATACCCTGCACGCGCTGACCCTTGGGGTGATGAGTGAGTGGCGGGCCACGATCCTGGTCCGGGAGACCGCCTGCCTGTCCCTGGCCGACCGGCAGAAGGTTGACGAGCTGGTTGCCGGGAGTCCGGGCGAGGTGGAGCAGCTCGGGGACCGGCAGCTGATCGCGAGGATCAAGTCCCTGTCCTACGGTCTGGACCTGCATGCGGTGGTGAAACGTGCTGCGCATGCTGTGTCGGAGCGGTTTGTGTCCTGCCGGCCGGCGCCGGACACCATGACGTGGGTGACGGCCCTGCTGCCGGTATCCCAGGGGGTGGGCGTGTATGCGGCGTTGACGCGGGAAGCGGACCGGCTCCGGGCAAGCGGGGATCCGCGGTCTAAGGGCCAGATCATGGCCGATACGTTCGTGGAACGCACCACCGGGCAGGCTCGGGCGGAGGATGTTCGGGTTGAGGTGCAGCTGATAATGACGGATCAGGCTCTGCTGCTCGGAATCCTGCCGCCGGAAGACGGAATCTTGCCGCAGGAAGACAAGGCCCCGCGGAAACAGGAACGGCACCAGGGCCAGCCGGAATCGGACCCGGGCAGCTTCCAGGGAGAGCGGCCGCGGCGAAGCCGGGCGCCGTGGCAGAACCTTGGTCCTGAACAGGGCAGCCGCCGGAACCAAAGCCACAGCCAGAACCGGGGCCGGAACCAGAGTCAGCGTCAGTACCAAAGCGGAGAGTCATTAGAAGCCGCAGGCTCCTTTGTCCCGGCCGGGGCGGAACCGGCGATTCTGGCCGGCTACGGGATCGTTCCGGCGCAGTGGGCCAGGGACTTGATCCGCGGACCCGACCCAGCGGAAGCAGAGCCGGATCATCCGGATAGATCACCTGACAGTACCGGCAGTACCGGCAGCACCGGCGCCTGTTGGGGTACGCCTCCGGCCCGCCCGGATCCGCGCACCGAAGTCTGGCTCCGCCGCCTCTACGTCACACCGGACACCGGACAGCTCACCGCGATGGATTCCCGCGCCCAGCTGGTACCCCACGGCCTGGCCCGGCTGATCGCCGCACGGGACCAGGTTTGCCGGACCCCGTGGTGCGGAGCACCCATCCGACACTACGACCACGTTCAGCCCGTCCGCGAAGGCGGGCCCACCAGCGCGGAGAACATCCAGGGCCTGTGCCAGGCCTGCAACCAGGCCAAGGAAGCACCAGGCTGGGAAGCAGGCGTTGAAGTTGCCGCTGCCTGGACACCGCCGCCGGAACGGCACACGGTTCTCACCAGGACACCCACCGGACACACCTACCGCTCCACCGCGCCGAAGCTCCGTTCAGCAACGCCGAATCTGCCGAATCTGCCGACATCATAAGAATGCTTGGATCAGCGCGCCTGGCAGACGGGACACCAGCAGAGCTTCCGGGCACCCATCTCAGTGCCGGCAACCGTCGTTCCGCATTTCCTGCAGGGCAGGCCAGTGCGCTGGTAAACGTAATGGGCGTCCTCCCGGGGTACGGGCTCGTCGTCGCTCTGCCGATCAGCGGGAAGAGTCGTGATGATCCGGCCCTGCGCCACACCGTCGTTCATGACCTTAACTATGTCCGCCCACAGTGCTGCCGCCTCGTCTTTGCCCACGGCTTTTCCCAACCTCCATGGAGAAAGCCGCTGCCGGAAAAGCACCTCGGCGCGGTAGACGTTTCCTACTCCGGCCAGGATCTCCTGATTCATCAGCAGCAGGCCCACCGGGGAGCCGCGCCGCCGCAGCCGGGCAACGAACTCGGCTTCGTCTGCACCGTCCTGCAACGGATCCGGCCCGAGGCGCGCAACGACGGCAGACTTCTCGGCCTCGGTTATCACTTCGCACGCCGTGGGTCCACGAAGGTCCGCCCACCCGTTCGGCGAAACCATCCTTACGCGGACAGCACCTTTGGGGACGGGCGGACCGGCATACGCGACGCCGTCGTCGTCGGAGGCAATCTCCCGCTCCCCCACTTTCCGGGGCGCACCAATGCTGGAAGCACCGAGGAAGCTAGAGTCGCCGCCAAAATCGAAGGCTCCGTACAGCCCAAGGTGGATGCGCAGGAACAGATCGTTGTCGAAGGCAAGAAACAGCTGCTTGCCATGTGCCTCAGCGTTGACCAGGACGTGCCCGTCCAGCCGCGCAGCTCCGGCAGCGAAGCGCCCCTGCGGACTGGATACTTCAAGCCGCCGGCCGGAAAACACCGAGTTGAACTGCCGGGCCAGCCGGTGAATCGAATGCCCTTCCGGCATCAGTACACCTCGGGCATCACGGGACCGCGATGGTTCCGGTGGTTTCGTATTCGGCGATCTTCGCGATCCGGCGGTTGTGGCGCTCGGCGTTGCTGTAAGGCTCGGCCAGGAAAGCCTCGATAATCTCCGTGGCTTCTTCGACAGTGTGCTGGCGGCCGCCAACGGCGACTACGTTGGCGTTGTTATGCTCACGGGCCAGCTTCGCGGTCGACAGATTCCAGGCCAGTGCCGCACGGACGCCGCGAACCTTGTTGGCAGCAATCTGCTCCCCGTTGCCGGAGCCTCCCAGCACAATGCCCAATGCCTCGACACCGCTCTGCTGATCGACCACCACTGCCTCGGCAGCCGCGATGCAGAATGCGGGATAGTCATCCTCTGCGTCGTAGACCTGCGGACCGTGGTCCACCATGTCGTAGCCCTTGTTGCGGAGGTGGGCCAGAAGGTGGGCACTGAGTTCCATGCCCGCGTGGTCGGTAGCAATGTGGACGCGCATGTTCCATCCGTTTCGTGTGGTGGGGAAATCCTGCGGTTCCAGCCTAGCCGGTGTCCGGCAGGCATAAATAATGCGTCACACAGCTGCCTGGACCGGCCGGCCACAGGAGAAGGCCCTATTTTTCTCCCGCAAATCTGCCGTTCCTTTCTTTCCTAAGCACCAACCAGTGAGACAATGTTGCAATTGTTATAAGTCGTCAAGCCGATTTCCACGGGACGGCAGACACCCCTTCGCATATTGGAAAGGCAACACCTTGCCAGGTATGAATCTCACGCGCTCAGAAGCCCGTGAACGCGCAGAACTGATCAGTGTCGATTCCTATGACGTGAATCTTGACCTCACGCGCGGAGACGAGGTCTTCGGAAGCACCACCGTGGTTCGGTTCTCCGCGCGGCAGGGCGCTTCCACCTTCATCGACGCCGTCACCGCGTCCGTACACCGCATCACGCTGAACGGCGTAGATCTGAATGTCGGGGAAGTGTCCGACGGCGTACGCATCCAGCTGCCCAACCTCGCCGCTTCCAACGAACTCGTTGTCGAGGCCGAAGCCTTCTACATGAACACGGGCGAGGGCCTGCACCGCTTTGTGGACCCGGTGGACAACGAGGTGTACCTCTACTCCCAGTTCGAGGTCCCTGACTCCCGCCGCATGTTCGCCGTCTTTGAACAGCCCGATCTGAAGGCCGCCTTCCGGTTCACGGTGACGGCGCCGTCGCACTGGGACGTCATTTCCAACTCCCCCACCCCGGAACCGGTTCCGGCCGGATCCTTGGAAGAAGCCGGAAAGAACGCCACCTGGTCCTTCGACCCGACACCGCGGATCTCCTCCTACATCACGGCGCTGATCGCCGGACCGTACCAGTCCGTCCGCAGCGAACTCACCAGCTCTGACGGCCGCGTCATCCCGCTGGGCGTTTTCGCCCGCAAGTCGCTGATGCAGCACCTGGACGCGGAGAATGTATTCGAACTGACCCGGCAGGGCTTCGAGTTCTACGAAAAGCAGTTCGGCACGCCGTACCCGTTCGAGAAGTATGACCAGCTCTTCGTCCCCGAGTTCAACGCCGGAGCCATGGAAAACGCCGGAGCGGTGACGTTCCTCGAAAGCTACGTCTTCCGTTCCCGCGTTCCCGACGCCACCGTGGAACGCCGCGCCGTCACCATCCTGCACGAGCTGGCCCACATGTGGTTCGGCGACCTCGTCACCATGCGCTGGTGGAACGACCTGTGGCTGAACGAGTCCTTCGCCGAATTCATGTCCACGCTCGCCGCAGCCGACGCCACCGAATTCAAGCAGTCCTGGACCACCTTCGCCTCCATGGAAAAGGCCTGGGCCTACCGCCAGGATCAGCTGCCCACGACCCACCCCATCGTCGCCGAAATCCGCGACTTGGAAGACGTGCAGGTCAACTTCGACGGCATTACCTACGCCAAGGGCGCCTCGGTCCTCAAGCAGCTTGTCGCCTGGGTAGGCCAGGACCAGTTCATGGCCGGCGTGCGCGAGTACTTCGGTAAGCATGCCTGGGGCAACACCGAGCTCAAGGACCTGCTCTCGGAACTGGAAGCGGCCAGCGGACGCGATCTGAAGGAATGGTCCGAGCTGTGGCTGGAGACCGCCGGCGTGAACACGCTGCGCCCCGAGCTGGAAGTGGACGACGACGGCGCCATCACCTCGTTCGCCGTGCTCCAGAGCGCCGTGGCCGAGTACCCGACGCTTCGCCCGCACCGCCTCGCCATTGGCTTCTATGACAGCGGCGACGACGGCAAGCTGCACCGCACGCACCGGGTGGAGCTGGATATTGACGGCGAACGGACCGAGGTCGCCGAGCTCGTGGGCCGGCAGCGTCCGGACCTGCTGCTGCTGAACGACGATGACCTGGCCTACGCCAAGATCCGTCTGGACGACAAGTCGGAGCATACAGCCGTCCGCCGCCTGCGCGACATCTCCGAGTCCCTGCCCCGTACGCTGGTCTGGGCCTCCGCCTGGGACGCAACGCGCGACGGCGAGATCCCGGCCCGCAACTATGTGGAACTGGTGCTGCAGAACATCGGCTCGGAGTCCGACTCCTCGGTGGTCCAGGTCCTGCTGCGCCAGCTCGCAACCACTCTGGCCTTCTACGTTGCACCGGCCGACCGGGAGCCCATGACCGCCGCTGCGGCGGACAGCCTGTGGGAACTGGCCAGCGCGGCAGCACCCGGATCCGATTCGCAGCTGCAGTTTGTGAAGTCCTTCGCCGGCCACGCCGTCTCGGATGAACATCTGGACGCGCTGGCCGGGCTGCTGTCCGGAGACCAGACGCTGGAAGGCCTGAACATCGACGCGGACCTCCGGTGGGAGCTGCTGACAGGCCTAGTGGCCGGCGGTCGCATGGATGAAGCCGACATCGCTGCCGAGCTTGACAAGGATGCCACGGCCACCGGCCAGCTCGCCGCCGCCATGGCACGTGCTGCCCTTCCCTCCGCCGATGCCAAGGCAGCTGCCTGGGAAGCTATTGTGGAGCGCACGAACATGCCCAACGCCGCCCAGCGTTCGGCAATCGTGGGCTTCAGCCGGGTCCATGACACGTCACTGCTCGAGCCGTACGCCGAGAAGTACTTCGCTGCCGTACGCGATGTGTGGAGCACACGGACCCACGAGATCGCGCAGCAGATCGTCACCGGCCTCTACCCGTCCCGGCTGACGACTCAGGCCACAGTGGATGCCACGGACGCCTTCCTGGATTCCCTGGGCGACGAAGCGCCCTCGCTGCGCCGGCTCATTCTGGAAAGCCGCGACGGCGTGGTCCGCGCCCTGAAGGCCCAGGCCGCCGACAAGTAGGCCGGACCGGCAAACCACAGTCCCGTGCTCCGCGGCATGCAGCATGCACGCCGCGGAGCACAGGACCGAACGGTTGAACAGGTCCTCCAGTTAGCAGGTCCTTCAGCCGGCAGGTCCATCAGTGAGCGCCGGCATGAACGCAAACACAGGAAAGAGGGTCAGCCGCCATGAATCTCTCCGAACACAGCTACGCCGTTTCCCTGGAATGGACGGGCAACCGCGGAACCGGCACTTCCGGCTACCGAAGCTACGGCCGCGACCACATTGTGCGGGCGGACGGGCTGCCGGATCTCGCCGGAACGGCTGACCCCACGTTCCACGGCGACCGCGACCGCTGGAACCCGGAACAGCTGCTGCTCACTGCGCTCTCCCAGTGCCACATGCTCTCCTACCTGCATGTCGCAGTGAAGAACGGCATCACCGTCCTGGCCTATACAGACGACGCCGAGGGCACCCTTCGGCTGAACCGGGACGGCAGCGGCGAGTTCACCGGCGCCGTGCTTCGCCCCAAGGTGACGGTTGCAGCGGGGAACCCGGCAACTACGGCGGATGAGCTGCACGCGGAGGCCAACCGGATGTGCTTCATTGCGCGCAGCGTGAACTTCCCGGTGCTGCACAAGCCTGAAATTATCGTGGCCGGGAGCTGACTGCAGCAGGAACTACACCGTGTCCAGGGCCTGCAGGAGGACTGTTTCCCGGGCCGCCGACAGTCCTGACTTCCGCTCACGGAACAGCCCGCGTTCCTGTTCGTCCTCCAGCACGTCGCGGACCGTCTGTTCCACCGGGCGCAGGGTAAGCCCGGCCGCCAGCGCTGCCTCATTCGACCGCGTGGAAAACCCGTCGTAACCGTCTTCCGGCAGCCACAGCGGCAGGGAGTCATTCCCGGCCCAGTACGCCACCCCCTGCTCATGGAGCCACTGGGGATCGGCACTGCGGTAACTGCCGTGGAAGCCGGATGCGTCGGCAGACAGTGTCAGCAACTCACCAAAGGGCACGGACGGCCCCATGGTGTTGAAGCTGCCGGTCCGGGCCTCCTCGGCTCCGGTGACGAGCCACAACGCCAGGTCTCGCACGTCACTGGGTCATGACTTCGGCGGTGGAGGGGATCAGCACCGGGCTGCGTTCCTGGGCCAGCCGCGCCGGCCAGTACCCGAAGCGGTCACTGTCATCTTCCGGTCCTGCAATCAGGCCCGGGCGGGTCACCAGGACCTTCGCCGGGCCCAGCTCCTTCACCAGGTTTTCGCAGGCGACCTTCGCCTCGCCGTACTCGCTGTCCGCCGGATCCGGGTAAACGCCGTCGACGGCCTCCAGCGGTGCCAGCAAACCAGCGCTTTCGTCGGCACCCGGAACATCGTGGGCGGCGTAGACGGAGGCACTGGATACGAAGGACCAGTGGCTGCTCTGACCTGCCAGCGCCTGCAGCGCCTGCAGCGCCTCCCGTACCTGCTGCGGCCTGCGGGCGACGTCGATCACTGCGTCCCAGCCGCCGTCGAGCTGTTCGTAGGCACCGGGCCCGGCGTCGCGGTCGGCAGTTACGAAAGCGGCACCGGTCACGGGCGGGCCTGATTCCCCCCGCGCCAGACAGGTGACGTCGTGGCCCCGGGCAACGGCCTGCCGGGCGACCTCACGGGAGAGAAAGACGGTTCCGCCAAGAATAAGGATGCGCATGTTCGGAGCCTATCCCGGTAGCCTTGTCTGTGCCCGCAGCTTGCTTCCCAACACGGCAGCTCGCTTCCCAAAAACGAAAGGGACGGTATCCGTCCGTTGCTGACCGCCGCTGAAATTGACACGTCGTCCATTACGATCGAGGACTTTGACTGGTCGGGCCTGATCCAGGCCGGCATCATCATTGTTGTTGGCATGCTCGCCTGGACGGCCGCGAGATTCCTGATCAACCGCGTTGTTCAGCGCGCGCAGAAGGGGTACGCCCTCTTCAGCTCCTCGAAGCTGAAATGGGCCCAGCCAGTCATGCGCAACCTGGACAAGAAGCGCCGTGCCCAGCGTGCTGACACCATCGGCGCGCTCCTGCGCAGTGCCGTGAGCCTGTGCATCTGGACCGTGGTCATCATCATGGTGCTCGGAGCCGTTGGCTTGGATATTGCTCCGCTGATCGCCAGTGTGGGGATCGTCGGCATTACCCTCGGTTTCGGTGCACGCGAGCTCATCCGTGACGCCCTGGCCGGGTTCTTCATCACCATCGAGGACCAGTACGGCATCGGCGACGTGATTGAAGTGGGCGACACCATTGGAACCGTCCAGTCGGTCGGCATCCGGATCACGCGGATCGTCGATGCCCGGGGCGTCATTTGGTACATCCGCAACGGCGAGCTGGCAAAGGTTGGCAACCGGTCGCAGGGCAACTTCCACGAGTCGGCCGGAGAGCCGGAGCAGGGTCCGGCCGCCGACGCCGGTTCGGCACCTGCCGCTGCCGCGCCCGCGGCAGCGCCGGCCGCCCCGGTTTCCCAGTCCGCAGCCTCCAGTAAGGGAGAATCACGGTGACCACACCGGCAACACCTTCCGAGAACCGGCCTCCGCTGCCGGTATCATCCGTACCGCCGGCAGCGTCCCGGCTGCCGCTTTCCGGCCAGCCCGGATTTGCGCAGCCTGCCTACACCGAGAACTTTTACGAGGCAGTCGGAGGGCACGAGACGTTCGTCAAGCTCGTCAACGTCTTTTACGACGGCGTCGCCGAGGACCCCCTCATGCGTCCCATGTACCCGGAGGAAGACCTCACGGATGCCAAGGAGCGCCTGCTGCTGTTCCTGGAGCAGTACTGGGGCGGTCCGCGGACGTACTCGGAGCAGCGCGGGCATCCGAGGCTGCGGATGCGTCACATGCCTTTCACCGTCAGCCCCCAGGCCCGCGACGCCTGGCTGCATCACATGCGCGCCGCCGTCGATTCCCTGGAGCTGTCCCCGCTGCACGAAGCAACCCTCTGGGACTATCTGGAACGGGCGGCCCACTCCATGGTGAACTCCGCCTGAACCACGCCGGAATCGCCAGATTAAACCGGATCCCCTGGATCGAGTCAGAAGCCCAGCACGGACGCCGAGCGGACCAATACGTGTCCGCGCGGCATGCTCAGGCGGGTCCACCGCCCTGAACGGAAGGTGGCGGCGTTCCCGCCGAATTCGCTGTCGTCTGCCGTGGGGAGGAAGCCAAGCGTCAGTGCCGCGAATGCCGCCCCCGCCGGTATGACCGCTTCAGTGTCCGGCAGCCGCTGGCCCCAGACGGCCCCCCGCGCGGTGCTGACTACGGGTGCACCGGAACTGGTCGGAACCAGCGCCGCCACTTCCCGGATGCCCCGGTGGGCCGCCTGCTCCAGCAGTTTGAAGGGAACATCTGCTCCCCGCTCCCATCCGCTGCGGGGAGCGCCCACCCCCGTCCAGCTCTCGGTGACCGTCATGGGCGGCACCGGGAGCACGGTATCGGCCGCCTCCATGCGGGCCAGCCGGTCGGCAACGGAGGCGAGGGAGACCACGGTGTCGAGCTGCGCCGGCTCCGCCAACGGCATGGTGCGCATGCCCAGAACGGTGGGGATGTCCTCCCCCAGCGCACGCGGCCGCAGCACGCACACGTAGGCAGCGAGCACGGAGCCGACAGCCTGCAGCCGCACAGCTCCGTCATCTGCCGCCCGGGCGCGGATCACGAACGTGCGCAGGTCCGCTGTGACCTGCGGGTCGGACAGGGCGAGCCCGGCGGGAGCTGCAGGAACCCCTTCGATCCCGGCGGTCATCGGCCTGCTCCGCTCGGCTCGGCGGCAGCAGTTGCCTCGGCAGCAGTTGGCCGGGTGCGCCCGGCGGCGCCGCTCCGGAACGGAACCGCCTCGCCGCGCCAGCTTTCCAGGACCTTGACCTGCAGATCGGACAACGGCAGCGGACGGCCGCTCTGCGCGTCGGCCATCACCAGTGTGCTCTGCGCAAGGGCATAAACCCGCCCGCCGTCGTCGTCGGCGATCCGGAAGCCGTAGGTGAGGCTGGAGCTGCCGATGCCGGTGACCCAAATCTCAACCCAAACGGGTGCCTGCCGGTAAACCAGCGGCGCCAGGTACTCGATTTCCTGCCGTGCCACGACGGCCATCCCGGACTGCGCAGTGAGGGAACGGAAGTTTTGCTCTCCGTCACCGGGCGACAGCAGAGCCCCCAGCGGCATCAGGCCGAGCCGCACGCGCGCCTCCTCCAGGAACTGGACAAAGCGCACGTTGTTCACATGTCCGTTGGAATCCTCGTCGCCGAAGCGCAGCTGGACCGGAAAACGATTGATAGGCATGAGCCCATCCTCTCAAACCCGCGGGCCAACCGCGTAAACCTCCGGCTTGGGGGTTCCCTGCGGGTGCGTCTAATCTCGAAGAGGGGCCCGGCATGCAGCCGGCGTCCTTCCCCACCGCTGAGTTTGCCCGAGGAGACTAACCACTCATGGCCCTAGACGACACCGTCGACCCCACCACGTCACTGCTGAACCTGCTGAACCTCAGCCCTGCGGACGGTGCCCAGACGGACGAGGACATCTTCGTTGGCGGTTCGCAGCCGGAACCGCAGAAGCGGGTCTTCGGCGGCCAGGTCCTGGGACAGTCGCTCGTCGCTGCGGCAAACACTGTGGAGCCCGGCCGTCTGATGCACTCCATGCACGGATATTTCCTCCGTCCCGGAGACACCGAGGTTCCCATCACCTTCGGTGTCCAGCGGCTGCGGGACGGCCGCTCATTTTCTGCCCGCAGGACCCATGCCTACCAGAACGGCGTCCCCATCCTGTCGATGATCGCGTCCTTCCAGGAGCCCGGCGAGGGCTTGGACCACCAGGTCGAGATGCCCGAGGGCATTCCCGATCCCGAATCCCTGCCAACCACCGCGGAGCTGCTCCGGGGAATTGACCATCCGGTTGCCAAGGCCTGGTCGCACCGGCGGCCGATGGACATCCGGCACGTCGAAAAGCCGGTGTACTTTGAGGCCGGACCGGACAAGGTTGCCCGCAACGCCGTCTGGATGAAGTCCTTCGGTCCGCTGCCCGATGACCAGAACCTGCAGCGTGCCGCGCTGGCCTATGCCAGCGATTACACCCTGCTCGAATCGGTGCTGCGCCGCCACGGGCTGGCCTGGTCTACCCGCGGCATGTCCGTCGCCAGCCTTGACCACGCCATGTGGTGGCACCGGCCCCTGCGGGTGGACGACTGGCTGCTGTACGTCCAGGAGTCCCCCAGTGCTTCGGGAGCCCGCGGTCTGGCCAGCGGCCGGATCTTCAACCGCGCCGGCGAGCTCGTTGCCACCGTGGCCCAGGAAGGCATGGTGCGGGTTCCGGACCTGCCGTAGGCACACCCCCGGCACCCCGGCTTTCGCCGGACGCCCCCGCTCACCCCATACAAAAGAACCCGCTCCGGTGCACGGAGCGGGTTCTTTTGCCTGATGCTTTGCTTGATGCGGCAAAGAGAGCCGCAGTATTTCCTAGTCGCGCGTCAGACGGCGGTGGGTCACCCGGTGCGGCTTAGCTGCATCCGGTCCCAGGCGCTCGATCTTGTTCTGCTCGTACGCCTCGAAGTTGCCTTCAAACCAGTACCAGTTTGCCGGGTTCTCCTCGGTGCCCTCATAGGCCAGGATGTGCGTGGACACCCGGTCCAGGAACCACCGGTCGTGCGAGACCACCACGGCGCAGCCGGGGAATTCCAGCAGCGCATTCTCCAGGCTGGAGAGGGTTTCGACGTCGAGGTCGTTAGTAGGCTCATCGAGCAGGAGCAGGTTGCCACCCTGCTTCAGGGTCATGGCGAGGTTCAGGCGGTTGCGCTCACCACCGGAGAGCACACCGGCCTTCTTCTGCTGGTCAGGTCCCTTGAAGCCGAAGGCGGAAACATAGGCACGCGAGGGCATTTCGACCTGGCCGACCTGGATCCAGTCATGTCCTTCGGACACGACTTCCCACAGGCTCTTCTCCGGATCAATGCCGCCGCGGGACTGGTCCACGTAGGAGATCTTGACGGAGTCACCGATCTTCAGGTCACCGCCGTCGAGCTCTTCCAAACCGACAATGGTCTTGAACAGCGTGGACTTACCCACACCGTTCGGGCCGATCACTCCGACGATGCCGTTGCGCGGCAGCGAGAAGGACAGACCCTCGATGAGCTGGCGATCGCCGAAGCCCTTCTGCAGGTCCTTGGCTTCCAGCACGAGCGAACCCAGGCGCGGGCCCGGCGGGATCTGGATTTCTTCGAAGTCCAGCTTCCGCGTGCGGTCAGCCTCGGCAGCCATTTCCTCGTAGCGGGCCAGACGGGCCTTCGACTTGGTCTGGCGGCCCTTGGCGTTGGAACGGACCCAGTCCAGTTCCTCCGTCAGGCGCTTGGCCAGCTTCTGGTCCTTTTTGCCCTGGACCTCCAGGCGTGCCCGCTTCTTTTCCAGGTACGTGGAGTAGTTGCCTTCGTACGGGTAGAGGTGTCCGCGGTCCACTTCGGCGATCCACTGGGCCACATGGTCCAGGAAGTACCGGTCGTGGGTTACGGCCAGAACGGCACCGTGGTACGCCGACAGGTGCTGCTCGAGCCACAGCACGCTCTCAGCATCCAAGTGGTTAGTGGGCTCGTCGAGGAGCAGCAGGTCAGGCTTCTGCAGCAGCAGCTTGCACAGTGCTACGCGGCGCCGCTCACCACCTGAAAGCAGCGTGACATCCGCTTCGGGCGGCGGGCAGCGCAGTGCGTCCATGGCCTGCTCGAGCTGGGAGTCAATATCCCAGGCGTCGGCGGCGTCAATGGCCTCCTGCAGCTTGCCCATTTCGTCGAGAAGGCTGTCAAAGTCAGCGTCCGGCTCGGACATTGCTTCTGAAATTTCATTGAACCGCTGGATTTTTGCATAAATCTCGCCAACGCCCTCCTGGACGTTGCCGAGTACGGTTTTCTCCTCATTCAGCGGCGGTTCCTGGAGCAGGATGCCCACGGTGTAGCCGGCGCTGAGCCGGGCCTCACCGTTGGAAGGGGTATCCAGTCCGGCCATGATCTTGAGGATGGTGGACTTACCCGCACCGTTGGGACCCACCACGCCGATCTTGGCACCGGGGTAGAAGGACATGCTTACGTCGTCGAGGATAACTTTGTCGCCAACGGCCTTGCGGGCCTTGGTCATCGTGTAGATAAATTCCGCCATATAACTAAGGCTAGTGCGTCAACTGCGATAAGTGCCATTTGGCACGGGGCCCGCCGGGCCGCGGGGTCTACCGCTGGTCCCCCACAAAGCAGTATCCCGACTCGAGCACCGGAAGGGCGGTCACCGACACCTGACCCTCACGCACTTCCCCGAAGAGGCAGGTGTCCCCTTGTGCGGCCGCTCCCCGGATGGAGTCCACGGCCAGCCCGGTGGGTGTGCGGTCCAGCGAGACTTCCACCGAGCCGGCAGCGAAACCTGCGTCGGTGAAGGCCCGGCTGATCTCATCGCGGTTGGGGCTGGGCTTCGATGCGGCGAGCGCCGTCAGGGTGGTTGTCAGTGCGTCAGCACTCGCCTCCGCTGCCACCGGAACGGGCGGGAGGGCAGGCACCGCAAGCGCGGCAGCCTCCACCGGCGTTGACGTGCCCGAAGTTGCCGGCACCGCCGCCGGGGCAAGCAGCGCCGCTGATCCAGCCAACAGAACGGTCAGGGTCAGCAGGGGCCGGCGGCTGCGCGGTGCACGAATCATCCGCCCATTGTGCCATGCCCCCGCCCGGATGCCTCGGCGGCGGCAGCCGCAGCGGCAAATGGATCGTCGGTACTGTCGCGCGTGTCCGTGAGGGTTTCCCCGCTGCTGTCCGTGCCGACCAGCTCACCGGTCTCCAGGTCCACATCCGCCGGGAGATCATCGGCCGCAGATTCTTCCCCGCCGGAGACGCCGGCGGAAGCACGGTCCTGGACGTTGCGCCGGTAATTGGCGGTGCCCCACATCAGGTCGTGCCCTACGGTCTCCGCATCGATGTCAACGGAGGTACCGCTGCGCCCGTCGTCCAGTGCCCACTGGCGAACTTTCAGCCGTCCGGCCACGATGACCCGATCGCCCTTGTGGATGCTGAAGGCCGCGTTGGTGGCCAGTTGCCGGAACAGGCTGACCGAGTACCAGTTGGTCTGGCCGTCCACCCAGCTTCCGGCTTCCCTGTCATAGCGCCTCTCAGTGGAGCACATCCGGAAACTGGCAATGGCCAGTCCGCTGTCTGCAGTGGTGCTCCGGACTTCCGTGGCCACATACCCCCGCACGGTGATGGTGTCGCTCATAGTGCTGCCCGCCTGCCTCGTTTTTTCGTTGTGGGTGGTTTTCTCGTTGGTGTGCTGAGCCCGCCGGATATGCGGACACGAGAAAGTCTGGCTGCGCGGGGACACCGGCGGGCGGCGGCAGTGCAAACTGTGGATGGACGGCGCGGTCCCGGGAGCTGTGGAGGAGCGCGGCTGGTTCCCGGTCGCCGCTAATCTCTCCGGCGGTGAAAGTCAGCCGAGACAACCACCGTTGCCTGCTCAGCACCTATGAAGACGGCATGTTCAGCCCCGTTCCACACCAGCAGGTAGCTGCCCGCTGCCTGTGCCGTCCGGGCTTGGAACTCGGCAGCCACCAGATCCGGGGCCCCGGTGTCATCCGCCTCCCAGACAAGTCCGGCCACTACCCCGGGGACCACAACCAGCCCGTGAACGGATCCTCCCCCGCGCCATTGCGGCGGAAGTGCCGGAAGAAGCAGGATGGTGCGCTGCTGCCCGGCCGGTGTTCGGCTCTGGATCAGGCATTCCGCAACGGCGGCAACGAAGCCCAGGTTTCCGTCTATTTGGAACGGCGGATGGGCAGCGAAGAGATTCCGGTACAACCCGCCGGCCCACTGCCGGCTGTCCCCCGCGTTGTCGGCGCTCCGCAGTATCAGGGGAAGCAGCCGTCCGACGGCTTCTGCTTCCCCCAGACGGGCCCGGAGCGCCATCTTCCAGACCAGCGACCACCCGGTGGAATCGTCACCTCGGCCGTCCAGGGAGAGGGAGACGGCGGAGGCGACTGCGGGGCTCAGGGTTTCACGGCCCGGATACGCGAACCAGAGATGAGACAGGTGGCGGTGGTCCGGCTCAGGATGCCGGAAATCCTTCTCTGCCCACTCCGCAACAAGTCCGGCAGGTGTCAGCGGAACGGGCGGCAGCAGCCGGAGAGCAGCCGCCGCTTCCCGGACAACCGTGTCCTCCCCCGGCCCCAGTTCCACGGCGTCCAGGAAAAGCTGGCGGATCATGGCGATGTCGGCCGTGGAGGACCACGCCGCTGCCGCCGGCCCCTCCTCCGTTTCGAAATGGTTTTCCGGAGAGGTGGAGGGAACGGTTCCAAGTGAACCGTTCGGCATGGGCTGCAGCCAGCCCAGATAGAACCGGCACGCATCGCGGATGATTGTCCAGGTCCGCTCACGGGCAGCCTCGGGGACCGCACCGAACCTTTGCTGTTCAGCCAGCGCGGTGGACAGCCAGGCCGCGCCCATAGGCCAAAAGGACCACGCAGCATCCCCGGCGACGGGGGAAGAGAAAGCCCAGGCGTCCGTATTGTGATGTGCCACCCAACCGGGCAGTCCATAGATCCTGGCGGCGGTGGCCTGCCCGTTCCGAGCCAGTGCGGCCGCAAGATCGGCAAACGGCTCGAAGCACTCTGAGAGGTTTGCCGCCCCGGCTGCCCAGTAATTCATCTCGGTGTTGATGTTCAGCGTGTAGTTCGAGCTCCACGGCGGCTGCAGGTCTTCATTCCACAAGCCCTGCAGCGTCGCCGGCAGCGAACCCGGGCGTGAGCTGGCCAGCAGCAGGTACCGCCCGTAGTTGAACAGCAGCGCCGCGAGCTCCGGGGCCGCCTGTGGGGCAGTGATCAGGGAGGGCACGTCTTCCGGGTCTCCGGCCTCAGTTTCCGTGTCCCTCCGGTGCCCCAGAGAAAGAGCAGCGCGTCCGTACAGCCTGTGGTGTGCGGCGAAATGCTCAGCCCGGACGGTGCGGATGCCCGCGCGCCGGGCGTCCCGAACCCGTTGCGCAGCCTTCACGCAGGCATCTGCGGCAGTTCCCCGCGGCTCGGTCCCGATGGCCGTGAATGTCGTGTCAGTGGCCAGGTAGAAGCGCGCTTTCCGGACTCCCCCGGCACGCAAGCTGCCGCCCGGCGCCGCAATTTCCCTTCCGTCATGCTCCCACCCCAGAACGACGGCGCCCTCAAGCGACGGCCCCCCGTAGGTAACGCCGGCCCCGGATCCGGCATGGACGGGCGCGACGTCGGAGGGCAGCAGCAGGTGCAGGGCACACTCGGGCACCGTGGAGCTCCGCTTCAGTATCCGGAGTTGGCTCCGCAGTTCCACGGCCAGGTCTATGGGCTGTTCGGCTTCCAGCTCCACGACCAGGACGCCGTGAACGGCGGACACCAGCACCCGCTGCGTCACTCCGTTGCCCTGCCGGCGGTAGCTGTGGGTGTGTACAGCCCTCCTCAGGTCAAGGGCACGCCGGTAGCTGCCGGCGTCGTATGAACCGGACCCCTTTCCCACGGAGATCACCAGGTCGGCAAACGGCAGGTAGGCCTGCGAGTACGGCTGCGCCAGCCCGGCAAGCCAGCGCTCCGCCGCCGCATACCGGCTTTCACGGATGAGCTGCCTCGCCCGTCGGAGGTCCCGCGCGTTTTCAGCAGTCTCCTGTGGCTGCACCGCCAGTTCACTGGCCGGCGAGCCGGACCACGCAGTGCCGTCATTCAGGCGGATCACATCCACGCCCGCTCCGCCGAAACACATCGCTCCCAGCCTGCCGTTCCCCAGGGGCAGCGCGTCGGTAAAGACCTGCGCCGGTTCCGAATACCCCAGGACATGGAACAGATCCGGCACAGTCCCCGGAAGTTCAGTCATATCAGCCTGCCCTGAAGGACGAGAGGGTCACCGGTCCGCGCACCACAAGGCGAAGGCCGTCAGTGGCAAGCCCGGGGAGGGTCAGTTCCACGGCACCGCAGGCACCGGCGGGAACAGCAGCCGTGGCTCCGCCATGGGCTGCCGGAATCCACTGCCCGCCGGAGCCCTGCAGCTGCAGTTCCACTCGGCCTCCGCCGGAACGGACCACGTACACCTCCGCGGCAACGGGTCTCCGTTCCTCCGGGTTCCCTTCCTCCCGGCCCCCTTCCTCCCGGCCCCCTTCCTCCCGGCCCCCTTCGTCCCAGCCCCCTTCGTCCCAGCCCCGGTAGACGGCCCAGGCCGGCCGTGAAGGGTCCCTCGGCGCCACGGCAGTGCCGGCGTCGCGGGTTTCCGGCACCAGGTCCAGGTTGCTGCTCTCATCGAAGGCCTCGGCACGGACGATATCCCCGAACCGGCGCGGCGGGCTGCCGCTGCCGTCGACATCCACGGAAATCTGCAGCGGCAGGTGACCCGCCGAGGAGCCTGCAAGCAGAACGTAGCGGCAGGGCTCAACAAGCATCCGCCCGGCCGTGAGGCTGTAGGTTTCGAACGCCGCACTGCTGACGCTGATGCGTTCGGTCCGCTGCTGTCCCGGCTGCAGCAGCACCCGCGCGTGGCCTGCCAGCCGAAGCCGGGGAAATTCCACCGGATGCCCGGGAGCGGTGACATACAGCTGGACCAGCTCCCAGGCCGGACGGTCGCCGTCGTTCGAGACAGTGACGTCCACTCCGACGAAACTGTCACCGCCGTCACCGGTCCCCGCGGTCGCCTCGGCCACGCTGATGCCGTCATAGTGGACGCAGCCGTAGGAGAGCCCGTGCCCGAACGGATACAGGGGCTCGGCGATGCTGTACTGGTAGGTCGCGTTCGAGCTGATGATGTCGTAGTCCAGAAGGTCCGGCAGGTCCGAATCCGCCGCATACCAGGTTTGCGGCAGTCTCCCGGAGGGGTCGGCATCGCCGCTGAGAACGGCAGCGAGGGCGTGCCCCAGTTCCTGCCCGCCGTGCGATGACCAGAGAATGGCCGGCAGGTCCGCCAGTGCCCCCAGGGCGTACGGGTACGAGGAAATAACGGCCAGAACGGTACGCGGATTCGCCTCTGACACTGCTCGGACGAGCTCCTGGTCGGAGTGGGACAGCTCGAGTGTGCTGCGGTCCAGGGTTTCACGCCCGCCCAGGTGCGGGTCGTTTCCCACAGCCACAACGACGACGTCGGCTGCGGCTGCTGCTGCGGCCGCTGCCGGGATCCCCGCGGTAACCGTCCGCAGGACGAAGCGGTCGGCGTCGGCCTCCAACCCCGCTACCAGCAGGGCACTGCCCGTGTGGGCTTCCAGATGCACCCACTTCCCCGTTCCCGCATGCTGGATGGCCACCGTTGCATCAGCTGCCCGGTGCAGCCGGAAACTCTCCTGCACCACCCAGCCGCCCACCCGTTCCGCTGAGGGATACAGGTAGGCCCCTCCGGCACCGGTCAACAGCAGCCCCGTGGCAGTGCTGCGCAGCGTCACGTCTCCGTTGCCCCAGTCCTTGAGGTCAAAACGCTCCGGCTCTCCCGGCGCCGCAGCGGAACCGGTCAGTGCCTCATCGGCGGAGGATGCCCCCAAATACTTTCCGGTGCGCACGCTCCGCAGCGCTACGGTGTCATTTCCCTCCAAGACACTGACGTGCGGGTACCGCTCCGCGAGCGCCTCGCCCAGGCTCACCGTGTATTCCGGAGTGCCGCTGTACCAGTCGGTCAGCACCCGAGAGCCCAGCGTTCCGACGACGGCGATCGTGCCGGGCTTTGCCCCCAGGGGAAGGATTGCCGACGTAGCCGATGCATCCCCCCGCGGTTCATTGCGCAGCAGGACCACCGCTTTGGCTGCCGCCTCCGCTGCCAGCGCCCGGCGGTCCGGGCCGCCTGCGTCCCCTTCAGGCTTTTCTTCAAACTCCGCTTTAAGCGGGCCGCCGTCACCCGCTGCCGAGAACTCCCCCGTGCGTTCGCGCAGCCGCAGCAGCCGCAGCACGCTCCGGTCGATATCGGCCGGAGACAAGAGTCCCCTCTCCAGTGCCTGCTGCAGGTGCGTGAGGGTAGGTGTTGAGTCCGGTCCGTCATCAGTGAAGTTGTCCACGCCCGCCCGGATCGCCGCAGCGTGTGCTGTGGCGGCGTCGGGATAGTACTTCTCAGCCGTGTACAGACTGGTGGGAGCTCCGGCATCGGTGACCACCACAAGGTCCTCGCCGTTGTCCCAGCGCCTGAGGTGTTCCCGGACCAAATCACTGACGTGTGCGGGCCGCCCGTTGACCAGGTTGTAGGAGAGCATGACCGCTCCCACGTTTCCGTCCTCCACCGGAATGCGGTAGGCGGGGAGTTCGTACTCGTGAAGGACCCGCAGCCGCAGCTGCGTGGAGGAGACATTGCGGTCAGTCTCGTTGTTGTAGCCCAGGAAATGTTTCAGCGTCGGCACCGTCAGCCAGTGCTCTCCGTCGCCGCGCAGGCCCCGGCAAAAGGCCGCTGCCAGGATCCCCGTCAGCCGCGGATCCTCGGAAAAACCCTCTTCGTTGCGTCCCCACAACGGATGGCGCAGGGGGTTCACCACGGGAGCCCACACGTTCAGGCTCACCGCGGGGTCTGCCGCCTTCTTGGCCCTCACTTCCTGCCCCACAGCCCTGCCAACCCGCCGCAGCAGGTCCTCATCCCAGGTTGCGGCCAGGCCCACGGTTTGAGGGAAAACGGTGGCCGTACCGAGCCACGCCACTCCGTGGGCCGCCTCGGTGCCCGTGCGGAACTCAGCAAGGCCAAGTTCCTCCACCCCCGGGGAATGCTGATGGAGCAGTGCGGCTTTCCCGGCGCCGTTCAGGGCGGCCAAAAGGTTTTCCGGGGTGCGGACCGTCGGCAGCGTCGTCATGTCTTTCCAATCGTTCGTTTTGTCGAATCGTTTCCCTCTATCAGGAAGACCTGTCCCGTCAACCTGCTAAGGCATTCAGCAGTGTGTGTGCCGGGCCGGACCCTGCAAACATTGCCATCCTACGATGTGAGGCACGCCACAAAAAATGCTTGCATCGCCCGTGGTGCTGCCTTAGGGTCAAGAGGAATCGAATCGATTCGACGTTGTCGCCGCAGTATTGGACACCGCCGCCGCCGTTTCCGCCGCGTCACCCTGACGCCAATGACCGAACCACAAAGGAGTGGGACATGCCCCGCGACAAAGCCCTGCGCAACCGTCCGAAGACCACAGCCGCCGGCTCTGCAGCCGGCCTGCTCGGCCAACTCGCCGAGCGCCCGGTCAACCGCCGGTCCTTTCTCGGACTGATGGGCGGTGCCGCGGTTGCTGCCAGCATTCCCGCAGCCCTGACCTCCTGCGGCACCGGCGGCGCCACCTCCCAGATCACCTCTTCAACGGACTTGGGGGCAAGCATCGCGAAACTGATCCCCAACCACTACCCGATCAGTCTGGCCACCCCGGACATCCCGGGCGTCAACGGTTCAACCCCCGGGTTCACCAGCCTCCCCGCCGAGCTGACCTCTTCCGTTGCTTCCACCCCCGGCAAGGGCGGCACCTACACCGCCATGTCGCCGGCCTGGTGGACTGTTCCCCCGGCACTGCCGGATAACAGCTACTACGCGGCAGTGAACAAAGAGCTCGGGGCGACCGTCAACTTCCAGGTAAACGACGGCAATACCTACTACGACAAGATCCAGACGGTGCTGGCCTCACCGAAGGATGTGCCGGACTGGGTGGTCATTCCCTCCTGGAACCTGCCCCCTCGCTTCGGTCAGGCAGCCGAGAACCTGTTCACCGATCTGTCCGAGTACCTGGCCGGGGACAAGGTCAAGAAGTACCCGAACCTGGCAAACCTGCCCACCGATGCGTGGAAGTTCAGCGTGTTCAACGGTGGCCTCTACGGCCTGCCCTATCCCGGCACCCTGCTCAATGACGCTTTCTTCTTCCGGGCCGACCTCTTCGATGAATTGGGGCTGAAGCAGCCGACGTCGGCGGCAGAGTATTTGGAAATCGCCAAGGAGGCCACTGACGAGTCCAAGAGCCGGTGGGGCTCCGAAGACGTATGGAACCTCGCGCAGATCATGCACGGAGTGCCTCCCATGTGGCAGGAGGTGGACGGAAAGCTCCAGCACAAGCTTGAAAGCGACCAGTACCGGGCTGCGCTGGAATGGACCGCCAAGCTCTTCGCGTCGGGAGCCGTCCATCCGGACGCGGTGGCCGGGAACACCCAGATGGCCAAGTCCCGCTTCGAATCCGGCGCCGTGCTGATGACCGGCGACGGGCTGGGCAGCTGGCACGAGGCGCTCGCCCGGGTCCTGCCGACCAACCCGGAGTTCCGCATGCAGGCCATGGACTTCTTTGCACCCGACGGCGGTAAGCCGGTGCTGTTCAAAGCTTCCCCCGCCAGCATCTTCAGCTTCATCAAGAAGAACGAGGACAAGGCGAAGATCGAGGAGATCCTGGCCCTGGCGAACTACATGGCGGCCCCGTTCGGTACGGTCGAAAACCAGCTGATCACCAACGGCGTGGAGGGCGTGCATTACAACCGCGACGACCAGAATGTTCCCCAGGCAACGGACAAGGGACGCTCCGAAGTGACCAGTACGTTCGCGTTCCTGGTCAGCCCCCCGATCGTGAACTCCATGGTCCAGTACCCGGGCTATGTGAAGGAACGCAGCGACTGGGAAGCGCGGCAGGCCCCCAACGTGCAGGAGAGCCTTTTCTTCGGTATGCAGATCCAGGAAGACACCAAGTACGCGTCCCTGGGCAAGCCGTTTGACGATCTGGCCAAGGACATCGCCCGCGGCCGCAAGTCCCTGTCCGACCTCGACTCAGCCCTGGCGACCTGGAAGAAGTCCGGCGGCGACGAGCTGCGCGACTTCTACGCCGGCTTCCTCAGCGCCTGATGGGAAACGGTACTCCCGCGGCAGCAACCCGGCAGGACGGGCCTGTTACTTCAGCTGCTCCGCCCGCTTCGTCCGGCACCCCTGCCCGCCCGGGCACCGGACAGCCTCAGGTCCGGCGCAAGCTCAGCCTCCGGACGAGGTTGCGGCGGGACCGGTCCGTCCTGCTGATGACACTCCCGGCCGTCGCTTTGCTGGTGGTCTTCGCCTACGTCCCGATCCTGGGCAACGTCGTCGCGTTCAAGGACTATTCGCCGTTTATCGGCATCGCGGACAGCCCCTGGGTGGGCCTGCAGAACTTCACCCGTGTTTTCACGGATCCGAGTTTTTACCTCGCCGTTCAAAACACCCTGGTGATTACGGGATTCCAGCTCGTCTTCTTCTTCCCGGTGCCCATTGCTTTGGCACTGTTGCTGAATTCCCTGGTGCGTCCGGGAGTTCGGGCCACGATCCAGGCCATCGTGTATCTGCCCCACTTCTTCTCGTGGGTGCTGGTGGTGTCCGTCTTCCAGCAGATTTTCGGAGGCGCAGGCCTGCTCAACCAGCTGCTTGCTTCGCGGGGCTGGGGCGGCATGGACATCATGACCAACCCTGACACCTTCCTTTTCCTGATTACCTCGCAGTCCATTTGGAAGGATGCGGGTTGGGGAATCATCGTGTTCCTGGCCGCATTGAACGCCATTGATCCCGCCCAGTATGAGGCAGCAGCGGTGGACGGCGCCAACAGGCGCCAGCGGTTGTGGCACGTCACCCTCCCCGGGCTGCGCCCGGTGATTATCCTGCTGCTGATCCTGCGGCTGGGAGATGCCCTGTCCGTCGGCTTCGAGCAGCTCATCCTGCAGCGCGCCGCGGTCGGAGCCGGGGCTTCGGAAGTCCTGGACACCTTTGTCTACTACACCGGTGTGCAGAACGGCGACTGGAGCTATGCAGCAGCAGCGGGACTCATTAAAGGCCTGGTGTCCCTGGGACTCATCCTGGGCGCCAACAAGATTGCCCACCTGATGGGTGAAAACGGGGTGTATTCAAAGTCATGACAGTTCTCATGGATACCGACAAACCTGAGCGACCGTCCAGGGGCAGGCCCGCGTGGGAGGAAGAACCCACAACCGCCGGGAAGATCGGAAAGGCCGCCGTCCTGACCATCGTGGTTCTGGCCGTCCTCGGCCCGCTGTACACGATCCTGCTGACCAGTCTCTCCTCGCAGGCCACCATTACCGCTGCCGGAGGGCTGGTGCTGATTCCCGACGGGATCACTTTCGATGCTTACCGGCAAATCCTCGACGGCGGGGTGGTGACCCGTGCCGTGGCGGTCAGCGTCGGCGTGACCACCGTTGGAACACTGCTGAGCCTTGTCGTGTCGATCCTCTGTGCCTACGGACTTTCCCGTCCCGGCACCTTCGCCCACACTCCGATCCTGTTCATCCTGCTGATCACCATGTTCTTCGGTGCCGGGATGATTCCGACCTATCTGCTGGTTTCGGGTCTCGGGCTCATCAACTCCTACTGGGCGCTGATCCTCCCCGGAGCGGTGTCGGTCTTCAACATCATCATCCTGCGCGGCTTCTTCATGGGCATTGACCAGGGCATCCTGGACAGCGCACGGATCGACGGCGCGAGCGAGTGGCGGATTTTGGGCCAGATTGTCCTGCCGATGTCGAAGGCGGTGACGGCGGTGATTGCGCTGTTTTACGGCGTCGGATACTGGAACGCCTTCTTCAACGCCATCCTCTACATCAATGACAGCTCCAAGAATCCGCTCCAGGTGGTCCTGCGCTCCTACGTGCTCCAGGGCGTTTCCGTGCCGGGGCAGATAGACATCGGGCAGGGCGTGGCCGCTTCCCTGGCGCTGCAGATGGCGGTCATCGTCATTGCCATGGTGCCCATCCTCTTCGTCTACCCCTTCGTCCAGAAGCACTTCACCAAGGGCGTCATGATCGGCGCGGTCAAGGGCTGACCGTTGCGGCGGGAGGAACCCCGGCCGCAGCGGCACAACTCACCGGGCCGGAGCAGCCGCCGTCGTGGCACGCACATCCAGGGAAGGAAGGATCAACCGCATTTCCACGGGCTTGTCCAGATTCAACCGGTCCATCACCATTTCCACGGCGGCGCGGCCGATATCCCGCGCAGGAATGCTGACGGCAGTCCAGGGATGGACGGAAGCGGTGGCAACGTCCGCGGGGGCCACCGCCACCACGGAGACATCCTCCGGGACGGACAGGTTGAGCCCGGCCAGTGCTTCGCGGAGCATCGGCACCAGACCCTCGTTATGCACCACGAGCCCGGTCACCGCCGGCCCGGCCTTGCGGTTGGACTGGAAGATCCTGTGCAGGACACCGGTCAGGTCCGAAGAGGTGGCACCGCTCGCGTGCAGGCTGAAGCCGATGCCGGCGCTTCGGCAGGCCTGCTCAAACCCGGCGGCGGCGCGGTCTGCGTACGTCGCATGCCGGGCCAGGGATGCCGGCGGAGATCCAATAAAGGCAATGTTTTGATGACCCAGGTCCGCCAAATGGCGGACAGCAATCTTGGAGGCTGAGGCAAAATCGAAATCCACGCAGCTCAAGCCCTGCGCGTCGTCAGGGAGCCCGATCAGCACAGCGGGCTTACGGAGCTTGGCCAGGCGCGGAATCCTCGGATCTGCGGCCTCGATGTCCATCATGATCAGTCCGTCCACCATCGACTGGGAAGTCACCCGTTCAATGCCGCCGGCGTCGTCCTGGGTCAGCAGCAGCACGTCGTGGTCGAACTCCCGGGCAGCGGAAACAACCGCGGCAACAAACTGCATCACGACGCTCACATTGACGTCGGCGCGCAGGGGAGCCATCAGGCCCAGGACGTTGGACCGGTTGGACGCCAGGGAGCGGGCGCCGGCGTGGGGGCTGTAACCCAGGCGGGTAATCGCTTCCTGAACCTGTCTGCGGGTCTCTCCGGAGATGCTGCGTTTTCCACTCAGGACATAGGAAACGGTGCTCGTGGAGACGCCGGCTGCCCGGGCTACATCACTCATCGTGGGCATAAAGCGCCAAACCTCCTTGACCGGCTGCACGGCGCGTCACGACGGCAGCTGTTTCTCGGCTGTCGATGGTTTTCGACGCAGCTTGAGCCAAATCCTAGCCCGTTCGACGGGATACGCAACGCTCCCAACGCCACCCAATCACGCAACATCACCAGAGGAGTCGAAAGGATTCGATGACATTTCCTCCCATTATCCGCGAGCAGGACGGCCTGCTCTTCGGCGCCGACTACAACCCGGAGCAGTGGCCGGAAGAGCTGTGGCCCGAGGACATCTCCCTGATGCAGGCTGCCGGCATCAATTTAGTCACCGTGGGCGTTTTCAGCTGGGCCCAGCTCGAACCGGAGGAGGGCCGCTGGAATTTCGGCTGGCTCGACCGGATCCTGGATCTGCTGCATGCCGGCGGCATCCGGGTGGACCTCGCAACCCCGACAGCTTCTCCCCCGCCCTGGCTCGGCCACCGTTATCCCGGCACCCTGCCCGAGGACGCGGACGGCCGCACCCTCTGGTACGGCTCCCGAAACCAGTTCAATCCTTCGTCGTCCGTGTACCGCAGGGCCGCCGCTGCGGTAACCGAAGCCCTGGCTGCACGTTATGCCTCCCATCCGGCCGTGGCCATGTGGCATGTGGGCAATGAACTGGGCCAGGTGAGCTTCGATGACGAGAGCGCGTCCTCCTTCCGCCGCTGGCTGCAGGAGCGGCACGGGTCCCTCGGGGAACTCAACCGGGCATGGGGCACCGCATTCTGGAGCCAGCGCTATTCCTCCTGGGAGGAAATCCTGCCTCCGCGCCGGGCCCCCTACATCGGCAATCCGGCCCAGGCCCTGGACTTCAAGCGGTTCACGTCGGATGAGCTGCTCTCCCTGTACCGCCTGCAGCGCGACATCATCCGCAGGCATGACCCGGGCAAGCCCGTCACCACTAACCTGATGGGTTTCTTTCCCGGCGCCGACTACTTTTCCTTTGCCAAGGAAATGGATGTAGTGGCCAATGACTGGTACACCGATCCAGCCGATCCCGGGTCACGGGAACTCGGTGCACTGACCCACGACCTCTGCCGGGGACTGAACGGAGGACGTCCGTGGCTCCTGCTTGAATCGGCAACGTCAGCGGTGAACTGGCGCCGTCACAATGTGCCCAAGCCGGCAGGGTCCCTCCGCCTTGATGCGCTCTCTGCAGTAGCCCGGGGCGCCGACGGCGTGTGCTTCTTCCAGTTCCGCCAGTCCGCCGCGGGTGCGGAACGCTTCCACTCCGCCGTTGTCCCCCTTGCCGGCCCGGACACCCGGGTGTACCGCGAGGCTGCGGCGCTTGGCCGGGCGCTGCAGGCCCTGGGACCGGTCTCCGGAACGGAGGTGCCGG
The DNA here is from genome assembly GCF_054792395.1 of Arthrobacter sp. Z1-15. Classification (NCBI taxonomy): domain Bacteria; kingdom Bacillati; phylum Actinomycetota; class Actinomycetes; order Micrococcales; family Micrococcaceae; genus Arthrobacter; species Arthrobacter sp. Z1-15. The sequence continues at coordinate 2,530,832 of NZ_CP096454.1, forward strand.
CAAGCGTCGCCGTGCTCTTCGACTGGGACAGCTGGTGGGCGGCCGAGGAAAGCGCGCGCCCGTCTGAGCGGCTGCGGGTCATGGACCAGCTGAGGTCCTTCTACCGGCCCTTGTTCCGGCACGGGATAGCCGTGGAAGTGGTGCATCCCGAGTCGGATCTCAGCCGGTTCTCCCTGGTGCTCGCACCAAACCTCTTCCTGCTGAGAGCCGACCATGCCGAAGCGATTGACCGGTATGTCAGAAACGGGGGTTCCCTGCTCGTGGGTCCGTTCAGCGCGGTCGCTGACGAGAACGCCCGCCTCGCCACGGGCCGGTTCCCTGCCGTCCTGCACAAGTGCCTGGGCGTCAGCGGCGAGGAATGGGTTCCCCTGGGCGAGCCGGCCGGCATCGGTTTTACGGATCCCGCCGTCCCGGACGGAACTGCGGACTTCTGGGCCGAGGACCTGCAGCTGGACGGGGCCCGCGCACTCGCGTCCTTTACCAGCGGTCCGGCGGCCGGAAAACCGGCGCTCACGCACCACAGCCGGGGCAGCGGCCAGGCCTGGTACCTGGGGGCAGACCTGGACGAGTCAGCCCTTTCGTACGTGGTGATGGAAGCAGTCCGTGCTGCGGGCATCACTCCCCCTTTTCCCGACGGCCTGCCCGACGGCGTCGAGGCGGTAACCCGCGGACAGTGGCTGTTCCTGCTCAACCACGGCGGCGGGACGCACGAGGTCCGGGTTTCATCCTCCGGCATGGACGTACTGACCGGGCTGCCCGCGGGACCTGACCTTCGGCTGGAACCGTACGGGGCTTTTGTACTGGATCTGAAGAGCCCGGCCACCCTTGAAAACAACGACACACGAGCACGCGAGGAACACACATGAAATTCACTGACGGCTACTGGCTCCCCCGCGAGGGCATGAGTGTCCTGCGGCCCCGCGATGTCTCTGCGGTGGAAGCCGACGGCGACCGGCTGGTGGTGTATGCCCCGACGCGGAAAATCAACGGGCGCGGAGATGCACTGAACTGTCCGCAAATCACCGTCACCTTCGAATCGCCCCTTGAAGATGTCATTGGAGTAACCATTGAACACTTCCAGGGCGGGCTGCACCGCGGTCCCGACTTCGAGATCCGCGCCGCACAGCCCCAGGTGCGCATTGACCGCGGGGACTCCGGCGTAACGTTCACCTCGGGACGGCTCTCCGCGGCGATCAGCACCGCCGGAGACTGGCAGGTGGACTTTTCCGCCGACGACCGCCTGCTGACATCGTCGGTGCCCCGCAGTATCGGCGTCGTCACGGACCAGGACGGCCGCACCTTTGTGCACGAGCAGCTGAGCCTGGGCGTGGGCACCAACGTCTATGGTCTCGGGGAGCGCTTCGGTGCCTTCGTCAAGAACGGTCAGTCCATCGATGTCTGGAACGAAGACGGCGGAACTTCGAGTGAGCTGGCGTACAAGAATGTGCCCTTCTATCTCACCAACGACGGCTACGGGGTGTTCGTCAACCAGCCGGAAAGGGTCTCCTTCGAGATTGGCTCCGAGGTGGTCTCCCGTACGCAGTTCAGCGTCGAGGGCCAGCGGCTGCAGTACTTCCTGATTTACGGCCCCACGCCCAAGGACATCCTGCGCCGGTACACGGAACTCACCGGGCGGCCCGCACGGCTGCCGGCGTGGTCCTACGGGTTGTGGCTGTCCACCTCTTTCACAACGGATTACGACGAGAAAACGGTCATGTCCTTCATCGACGGCATGGAGGAGCGCAATCTTCCGCTTTCAGTCTTCCACTTTGATTGCCATTGGATGCGGGCCTTCCACTGGAGCGACTTCGTGTGGGATCCGGCCACTTTCCCGGACCCCGAAGGAATGATCCGCCGCCTTCATGACCGCGGGCTGAAGGTCTGCGTCTGGATCAACCCCTACATCGCCCAGCGGTCCCGTCTCTTTGAAGAAGGCAGGGAAAAGGGCTTTCTGGTCAAGCGTGCGGACGGTTCCCTCTGGCAGTGGGACATGTGGCAGGCCGGCATGGCGCTGGTTGACTTCACCAACCCCGATGCCGTGCTCTGGTTCCAGGACCAGCTCCGGCACCTGCTGGGCCAGGGCGTGGATTCCTTCAAAACCGACTTCGGCGAGCGCATCCCCACCGATGTGGTCTGGCATGACGGCTCGGATCCGCAGCGCATGCACAACTACTACGCCCAGCTCTACAACCAGAGCGTGTTCGATCTGCTCACCAAGGAACTGGGGGAAGGAGAGGCAGTACTCTTCGCCCGCTCCGCGACGGCCGGTGGACAGAAAATGCCGGTGCACTGGGGCGGGGACTGTGAATCCACGTTTACCGCAATGTCGGAATCACTGCGCGGAGGCCTCTCGCTGTCGTCGTCCGGCTTCGGGTTCTGGAGCCATGACATCGGGGGCTTTGAAGGAACGCCGGAACCGGAGCTGTTCAAACGGTGGATTGCCTTCGGCCTGCTGTCATCGCATTCCCGGCTGCACGGCTCCAATTCCTATCGGGTCCCGTGGCTGGTGGATGACGAATCCAGCGATGTCCTGCGCCATTTCACCCGGCTGAAGATGCGGCTGATGCCCTATCTGCTGAACGCTGCGGAAACGGCCCACACCGCCGGAACCCCGGTCATGCGGCCGATGTTCCTGGAGTTCCCGGACGATCCCGGCTGCGCCCAGCTGGACCGGCAGTACATGCTGGGCCCGGACCTGCTGGTGGCGCCGGTCTTCAGCGCCGGCGGCACCGTCTCTTTCTACCTGCCCGACGGCGTCTGGACGCACCTCGAATCCGGAGAACAGATAGCGGGCGGCCGGTGGCACACGCGCACCTTCTCGGTTCTTGACGCGGCCCTGTTTGTGCGGCCGGGGACGGTGCTGCCGCTGGGAACAGTCACGGACCGGCCGGAGTACGAGTGGGCTGAGGATGTGGAGTTCCGCGCCTTCCAGGTAACGGACGGACAACACCCGGACCTCGTGCTGCCGGCAGCCAACGGCGGCACTGTCCGCTTTGCCCTCACGGTTACGGACGGGGCGGTGACCGCCGAGGCGTACTGAGGGCCGGCGCCGGCAGTCCCCCCGGCGCGACTCGAACGCGCAACCTACGGATTAGAAGGCCGTTGCTCTATCCATTGAGCTACGGGGGGCAACCAGTCGATAGTACTACGGGCCCGGTCAGGCCAGGGAACCGGCGCATGGCGCACGGGGCCTGTCCGGGCGGGACGAATGTTGTGCAAGGTGCCCGCGGACAAATATTTTCGCCGCAGCTGCATCCAAACCCGGGCCGCCGGAAGTAGAGGGGGTGTAAGCAACACCACATTTTCACCGGCCGGTGGAGATGCGACCAGCAAGGAGACATCATGCGCAAGACCGTCACCGCCCTCGCAGCAGCTGCAGGCTTGACCGCCGGAGTCGGGTTCCTCACCCCCGCGGCAGCCGCAGACACGGCCCAGCTCTCCGTCCTTCACGCCGTGCCTGACACCACGGTTGATGTGTACGTCAACGGAGCACTGACCCTGGACGATTTCACGCCCGGAACGCTCGCCGGACCGCTTGACCTGCCGGCGGGCAGCTACGAGCTGGCCATCACCGCTCCGGACGCCGCGGATGCCTCCGCACCGATCATCGGCCCGGTCACCGTGGAAATGGCTGCAGGAGGCAACTACACCGCCGTGGCGAATCTCGATGCCGCCGGTGCACCCACCGCAAACTTCTACACCAACGACCTCTCCACCGTGGCTCCGGGCAAGTCGCACCTGACGGTGCGGCACACTGCGGCGGCTCCCGCCGTCGACGTCCTGGCCGGGGGCACACCGGTGATCACCGGACTGGAGAACCCCGGCGAGGAGACTCTTGCTGTCGACGCCGGCACCGTGTCCGCCTCGGTGGCGGCAGCGGGAACCACCGAGCCGGTTATCGGCCCGGCCGATCTCACCCTGCCGGAAGGCACCCATACCTTCGTTTACGCGTGGGGCTCGCTCGAGGCCGGAAACCTCGCGCTGGCCACCCATACCATCGAAGGCATGGAATCGGCACCGAATGCCGTGCCCGGCGCCCTGGTTTCCTCACAGGAGGACAACGGGCAGGTACTGGCAGCCGGAGCCGGTCTTGCGGTAATGCTCCTGACCGGTGCTGCGGTAGCGGTGCGCCGCAACAGCGCCGCCGCCGCTTCCCGCCGGTAGGTCCGGACTAAGTCCGTACCCCGGTCCGGACTAAGTCCGTACCCCGGCCCGAATCCCGTGCCGGACTCACCGGCAGCGGGGCCGCCTTCCCGAGCACCTGCTCCGAAGGGCGGCCCCGCTGCGCCGGCGAACTGCAAAATCCAAACTGCACTACCTGAAAGGCCCACCGCATGTTCCGCCCAGCCCCTGCCCGCCGCCTGCTGGCCGCCGCTGTTGTGGCGGGCGCCCTGGTCACCGGTTCCGCTGCCTGCGGGCAGGAAAACGGGAACGGATCCGTTCCGCCCGGCGCCGTCGGTCCCGCAGCCACTTCCGCCGTCCCCGCCCCGTCTCCGGCAGCTGCCGTCCCCGGCCCCGCTCCGGATCCCGCTGCCATCCCCCTCCGTCCCGCAGTACAGGAAGCCGCCGCCGTCATTCCACAACCGGTGCGGGTCCAGGTCGAGGGAACCGGAATCGACCTTGAAGTGATTCCGGAAGGAGTCGAAGCCAACGGCGCGATGGCTCTGCCGGACAACCACTATCAGGCGGCCTGGTACCGCTACGGTCCGGCCCCGGGCGCCGGGGAAGGTTCCAGCGTGCTGGCCGCCCACGTGGATTCGCGCACCGAAAAGCTGCCGATTGCCCGGCTCAAGGATGTAACCCCGGGAACTGTCCTGACCGTTACCCGGGAGGACGGCTCCGTCCTGCGGTATGCAACGGAAGGGGTGGAGAACATCGCCAAGAGAAGTTTGGACGGGCACCGCCTGTTCGACCGCACGGGATCACCGCGGCTAAAACTCGTCACCTGCGGCGGGGAATGGCTGGAGGCGCAGGACGACTACGAAGATAACGTCGTCCTGACGGCGGCACCGCTATCATAGGGAAAACTGCCGACCCGGCGGGCGGGCCTGCCGGCCGCGCCCTCACCGGCCGGCGCCCCGAGATGAGGAGACCGCACCCGATGCCACCCGGTTCCGTGGAGCAGGACACGGTCCTTGACCGTGACTTCGCTGCGGGCAGCGAGACGGCCCTCGCGGAGGCGTACCGGCGGTTTGCTCCCCTGATCCGGTCGCTGGCTCTGCGGCGGCTGTTTGATCCGGCTGCCGCAGACGACGTCGTACAGGAAGTCTTCATCCGGGCCTGGAAATACCGGGCGAGCTATGCTCCGGAACAGTCCGGTCTGTTGTCCTGGCTGGTCGGGATCACCCGCAATGTCGCGTCCGGGATGGGTGCCTCCCGCGGCCGCGAAGTGAGTGTCTGGGAAACCGCCGCTTCCCAGCGGAGGGATGAGGCCGACGACGGCGCGGGCAATCCCGACCGGGTCGCCGACAGGGTGGTAATCGAGGCGGAACTCGACCGGCTCGGTGAACCGCAGGGGTCAATCCTCCGGCTGGCTTTCCACGATGACCTGACCCACCAACAGATTGCCGACCGGCTCGAAATGCCGCTCGGAACCGTTAAAAGCCATATACGCCGAAGCCTCGTTCACCTGAGGCAAAGATTGGAGGTAAGTGATGCAGCACCTGCATGATGACGCGCTCACTCTCCTGGCGTTGGGCGAAACAGCCACCGATGAAGAAGCCGCCCATTTGGAGCAGTGTCCCCGCTGCCGTGCGGACCTCGGATCCTTTTCCCGGGTTGTCACTGCCGCCCGGCGGGCAGGCGCCGGGGAGTACGACGACGCCGGGCCGGCGGGCACCGCCGCTCCGGAGCGGAGCAGCCCTGCTTCTCGCCTGCCGGCTCCCGCCCCGTCGGTCTGGGCGGGCATCCACCGCGAACTGAACCTGGGCGATGACGTTCGGCAGGACCCGCTGACAGCAGGCGCTCCCGCCACCCCCGCAGCTGCAACTTCATCTGCAGCCGATAAGCACGCTGCCTCCGGCGCTTCGGTGGTCTCCCTTGCGGCTGCCCGCCGCAGGAGGACCCGAACCTGGCTGGCCGCCGCGGCAGCCGCCGTCGTTGTCGCCGGAGCCGGTACATGGGGAGCGCTGCGCGCCGTGGATCCGGTTCCCGGCCCGGAGCTGGTGGCGTCGGCGGAGCTGGCTCCCCTGGCGTCATACTCGGATACCGGGAACGCCGTCATCGATCAGCTGCCGGACGGCAGCCGTGAACTCGTGGTGAGATCCAGCAGCGATGCCGCCCAAGGGTTCCGTGAGGTGTGGCTTTTGGCCCCGGATGCAGCGTCCATGGTCAGCCTCGGCACAATGGAAGGTACCGAGGCACGCTTTGAGCTGCCCGCGGACCTGGATCTGAGCCGGTATCCCGTTGTGGATATTTCCGACGAGCCGTACGACGGCGATCCCGCGCACTCAGGCGACTCGATCCTGCGCGGACAGCTGGATCTGTGACCCCGGCAGGTGCCCCGCCCCGCGGCGTCGATTGCGGCATCGATTGTCTAGACGATTTAGCGCTTTAGTGGAATTTGGTTATTTAGTGAACGTGGTTTCGTAGTGGACGCCGGCAGTGTCGGCGCCGTCATATCGCAGTGGTGGTCCAAGGTCCTCGAGGGTTTTTCGCGCGGCACTCCTGTGGAGACCTCCTGGCCTGTCTTGCTGCTGATTGCACTCGCAGCCGCCGCACTTACCGTTCCGCGGCCCGTGTGGCGGTGGTTCGGGCTCTTCGTCACCTTTGTCCATGAGCTCGGGCACGCATTTGCCGCGCTCACGACGGGGCAGGTGGTAAAAGGGATCCAGCTCAGGTTTGATCATTCCGGGCAGATGCGCAGCATGGGGCGCAGCCGGTTTGCTGCGGCGTGGACGGGTTTCTGGGGTTATCCCGTTCCGGCTGTGACCGGCGCCGTCCTGGTGTGGGCGGCCTTCTCCGGCTGGGCCGGAGCCGCACTGTCCGCCGGGGCGCTGGTTCTGCTGGCGGCACTGCTCTTCATCCGCAATCTGCAGGGACTCGTTATCGCCTGCGGCTGTGCCGCCGTTTCGGTGCTGCTGGTGTGGTTCGCGTCGCCCGTTGCCGTCTCATGGACCACGCTGGCGGTGGGAACAGCGCTGCTCGCCGGGGCGGTCCGGGACTGGCTGAAGGTCCTGGGCGTGCATACCCGGCGCCGGCGTTCCCTGCAGAGCTCCGACGCCTACATCCTGTACCAGCGGACGGGTGTTCCGTCGGGGCTGTGGCTGGCAGCCTTTGCCGCGGTCATTGCGGCGTCTGTGGCTGCTGCCCTTTGGCTGGCATTTCCCGCCGGGCGGGGCGCCTGAGCCGGCGGATCAGTCTTCCGGCAGATCAGTCTTCCGGCAGGGTCACGCGCAGTTCGAGCCGGTGCTGTCCGTCGGGTTCCTGCGTGAAAATCGCTTTGCCGGAAATCCCGGCAAGTCCGTCGGTGCCGGAGCCTGGAATGATGTGGCCGGAGCTCGCGGTAGCCATTCCTTCGGCCACGCCCCAGTGCTGGATGACCATGGTCCCCTCCCGTCCGGCGATTGAACCGGCGAACACCTCGGAGCAGACATACCCTGCACCAACGGCATTTCCAGCCATGATGAGGTCCGCGACGCTGGTGCCGACGATGTCCCCCTCGAAGATTTTTATGGCGCGGACGGTGGAAAGTTCACTGTTGGTCCCTTCCACTTGATAGGGGGTCGGTTCCCATTCCGAGACATCAAAATCTGCCGTGATTACGTGTTCTGTTCCGTCGGTCATTTCACCAGTATCCCGTGTCCGACGGCGGATTGCATGCCGCGGCACGGCCGCCGGTAGCCTTATCGCTGTGTCCGAACGGGGCACAGCACCTGCATTACCTAAGGAGAACCACCCGGAATGTCGCAGAAACTGGCCCCTTTGCAGGAGCGCTTCATGCGCCGGAAATCGTTATGGATTTGCTTCGCTCTGGTCCATCTGGTGTTCTTCGCGGCACTGTCATCGCTTATTTTCTCCGGCGGGGTCCTGAGCGACATCAACTTCTACCGGCAGTGGGCTTTTGAGGGGATTAACGACGGCGTCTGGCAGGGAATCAGCAATGACTGGGTTTACCCGATCGGGGCCCTCGTTCCCATGCTGCTGGCTGCGGTGCTGGGCTGGGGCCCGTACCAGCTCGTCTGGTTCCTTCTCTTCACAGCACTGAACGGTGCCGCCGTCGCCGTCATGAGCAAGCCGGGCACCCCGGCCCGGTACGCCGCGTCCTACTGGTGGCTGGTTGTCACCGGGCTGCTGGGGCCGGTGGCGGTGGGCCGGATCGACGGGCTCACTGCGCCCCTGGTCATCGTCGCCTTGCTCCTGCTGGCCAGCCGCCCTGTGATCGCCTCCGCCCTGCTGGCCTTCGCCACGTGGATGAAGGTCTGGCCGGCCGCCGTCATCCTGGCGGTCCTGGTCACCTGGCGCCGCCGCGCCACCCTGCTGCTGACAGGTGCAGCGGTGTCGGCGGTCATGGCCGGAATCGTCGTTGCCGGCGGAGGCCTCTCCCATCTGCTGTCATTCGTCGGCGCCCAGGGCGCGCGCGGAATGCAGATGGAAGCTCCGTTCACGACGCCGGGCCTGTGGCAGGCGATCCTGGGCGGATCCGATGCCTTTATCTTCGAGGACAAGCTCATCAATACGCGCGAAGTCCGCGGCGCCCTCGGCGAGCCGGTGGCCGCGCTGATGATGCCGCTGCTGGCGCTGGCGGCCCTCGCCGTCGTCGTCCTGCTGTTCTGGGCGATGCGCCGGGGCGCCGACGCCGGGCAGCTGCTGATTGCCGGGTCGCTGGCCCTGGTTTCGGCGTTCATCGTTTTCAACAAGGTGGGCTCGCCGCAGTTCATGCTGTGGCTCGGTGCCGTGGTTGCTGTCGGCGTGGCGTGGGAGGGCCGCAGCTGGCTGGTTCCGGCAATCCTGATGCTGGTGATTGCGCCGCTGACCACCCTGGTGTACCCGATGTTCTATGCCGCCCTGTACAACGACCTGAACGTGGTTGTTGCCCTGCTGCTGACGGTCCGCAACATCCTGCTGCTGGTGCTTTTTGCCTGGTCGCTGCAGCGGATTGTGCGCCTGACGAAGGCCGGCGGCAGCGCCCGCCTCAGCGCACCCGGAGTTCGCCCGGAGACGGCTCCGTAAGCTTCTTGCGGAACAGGACCTTCGTCTTGGGGTCAAGGAAAATCAGGTACATCGCAAAGCCCAGTGCCGTCACGGCAGCAATCTGCCGGGCGGCGCTGAGGCTGAAGTCAAAGTAGGGCCAGATATCCAGCTGGTCGCTGATCGCGTAGACCATGAAGAACGAGACGACCAGGTACAGCGTCTTGACCTGCCAGTCGTTGCGGATACCGGTGACGGCGAACAGCGGAATCAGCCACACCACGTACCAGGACTGGATCATCGGCGCGAGGAGGACGACGGCGGCAAACGCCAGCGTCAGGCGGCGCACCAGCTTGCTGTACTCGCCCACGAACATCTGCCAGAGCACGATGATGATCGAGGTGACGCGGCCCAGCGTGTGCACGATGTCCGCAAACGTCCAGCCGGGAAGGCCCAGGGCGTTGCCCAGCGTGGCGACGAGCATGCCGAGGAACCCGATGGGGGCATACCAGATCCACACGCTGCCCGGGGTGCTCAGCGCACCTACCCAGCCGAAGCCGAATCCGTTGATGATGCCCATGATCCACAGGAGGCCCAGGGCGATCCCGGCGGTCATGAACCAGTAGAGGAACTTGCGCGGCCAGGAGGCCCCCTTGCCGGCCCACATGAGGCCTACGAAGGGCAGCAGAATCAGTGTGATCGGCTTGATGCCCACGGAGAGCGTAATGAGCAGGATGCCCGGAATCGCGCGCTTGGTGGCGGCCAGGTACAAACCGGCCAGTGCCAGCCCGATCATCAGTGCGTCATTGTGGATGCTGGCAATGAAGGTGGTCAGGAACAGCGGGTTGGCTGCGGTGAGCCACAGGGCGCGGTTGGGATTAATGTTGTGCAGTTCGGCGAGTTTGGGCACGTAGTACACGCACAGTGCCACCCCGATCAGGGAAATCAGCCGGAAGAGCAGGATGGAGTATTCGGGCTGGCCGTCCGTGACCCGGATGACCAGTTCCTCCATCCACAGAAAGACCGGACCGTACGGCGTCGGGCTCTGTGCCCAGAGGTCGTCGGCGCCGATCTGCAGGTAGTTGGAAATCTGCGAATAGCCGTCCTTGTACGGGTTCAACCCGCTGACCATGACCAGCCCCTGCGCAATGTAGGCAAAGACGTCGCGGCTGAAGAGCGGCAGGGCGACGCACATGGGGGCCGCCCACGCAATGATCGCTTTCAGCACCACCGGCCGGCTTTCCGGCCCCCAGGACGTGATGCGCTGGCCCAGTCGCAGCCATGACCTAACGAGGAGCATGCCGCCCAGCGCCAGCAGGAAGACCGAGAGCACTGAGCCCTCGGGTTCAAAGCGCAGCCACATGATGACCGGATTGCGGCGCAGGTCGTAGGAGGCCAGTGACAGCCACCCGACTCCAAGCGAACCTGCGAGCATCATGAGGGAACCAACAAGCCCCTGGATAATCGCGACGTTGGGGTTCTGGGCTTTCGCTGACTCCGTACCCGGAGGCGAAGGCTCGGTCGCGGGGACCTGGGCGGCCATCTGCGTGGTTCCAATCTTTGGTTTCGTACAGTTGCCCGACGGCGTGGCGGCACGGGCCGGGTTACGGCGCAGCCGAATTCACGAGCTGCGGCACGCAGCGGCGACGACCGTCAGTTAGCCCAAATATTAGCACCGCAGGCAGCCCGCGGCCTGGACGGCGGCAGGGACCGCACGGACGCGCCGAAGCCGGAGCACGGGGATGCGGGGAGCGTCACATAGACTGAAATCGGTTTGGATCATCAAGGCAAGGCGGTATGGGCTGTGGGGCGCCACCGGGCAGACAGTGAAGACAGACAACGGCACGACGACGGGCCGCGCCTTACGGCGCCGCAACCGTCCCCGCTGACGGACAACGCGGCGGCAGACGGAGCCGGAGAAGTTTCCGGAGGAGTTTCCGGAGAAGTTTCCGGAGACAGCGTCAAAGAAGCCGTTCCGGCCGTGGCCGAGCCTGAGCTGCGGCCGCGCCGGAATTCCGGAGGACGCGCAGCGCCGGCAGGTGCAAAACTCCAGGCGCCAAAGCCGTCCCCCAGGAACACCGATCTGCTCGGCTGGGGCCTTTTCCTTGCTGTCACGGCAGCCGGGACCATGATCTGGGCCGGCATCGCCTGGCCGGTTACCGCAGCCTGCGGGTTCCTGCTCCTGCTCTCCTTCGCGGCTGTCTGGTACGTCTCGTCCTCTTCCCCTGCTTCGGCAAAAACACCGGACACGCCGACTGTCTCCCGGGAGTCCTCCCCTGAACCCGCCGGCGAGGCACCCTCGGCTGCGGTCCCCGCGGCTGCGCTCACCCCGGCTGTAATCTCCCCCGCTGCCGTCTCCCCCGCATCAGTCTCCCCCGCATCCGCCAGTACAGCAGCGCCAATGACCCGCAAGCAGATGCGTGCAGCCGACCCCACAACCGGGGTCCTGCCGGTGGTTTCCGTCTTCGCACGCAAACCCGCTGCGGCCTCCGGAGCGGCTCCGGCCCGGACAACTTCCTCGCCGCCCGAGGTCTCTGCCGTTCCGCAGGCCCCTGCAGGTCAGGTCCTGCAGGGCATCGACACCGGAACCGCCCTGCCCGAAAGCCGCCGGGCACGCCGCGCGGCAGGCGCCGGCGCGGGTTCCGGCACGGGTTCCGGTGCGGGCACCGGCACCGCAGCCGACAGCAGCATGCCCGAGGGCGCCGTGGAAAGCCGGTGGACCCGGGTCTTCGGCCCTCCCGAGACAGGCCAGTTCCCGGTTCAGCGATATGTCGCCGCCGCCTCCGCCGTCGACACCGCCGGCACCGCCGGCACATCCGGCACATCCGGCACATCCTCAGAGCGGCAGCAGCACAGCCACTCAAGCCTCTGAGCTGAACCCAAGCGGTACATTGGTTCTGTGCCAATAACTAATGAACGCATTGTATGGATCGACTGTGAAATGACCGGCCTGGACATCAAGAATGATGCCCTGATCGAGGTTGCGGTCCTGGTGACCGACTCCGAGCTGAATATCCTCGGTGACGGCGTGGACGTGGTGATCCGCCCCGATGATGCCGCGCTGGCCCAGATGGGCGACTTCGTGCGGAACATGCATACCGCTTCGAAGCTGCTGGACGAACTGCCGCACGGCATGTCCATGGCGGAGGCTGAAGCCCAGGTCATCGAATACATCACCAAGTGGGTCCCGGAGCCCAAGAAGGCCCAGCTCGCCGGAAACTCGGTGGGCACGGACAAAATGTTCCTGGCCCGCGATATGCCCGAGGTCATTGACTACCTGCACTACCGCATCATTGATGTCTCCACCATCAAGGAGCTGGCACGCCGCTGGTACCCCCGTGCGTACTTCCAGGCCCCTGCCAAGACGGGCAACCACCGTGCGCTGGGCGACATCGTGGACTCCATTAACGAGCTGCGCTACTACCGCGAGGCCGTTTTCGTTCCCGCACCGGGCCCGGATTCAGCCACGGCCAAGAAGATTGCGGAGGGCATGAAAGGTTAGCTCGGTCACATTCGGGCCCCTCGAACCGAAGTTGGTCAGGACCACCCGAAAAACCGTGTAAGCTTGATTCCGCTGCCTCAGATAAATGAGTTCGCAAAGACCACTCGCCTGGACTTTGCGAATATGTTATCCGAGGCACATGGTGGGTATAGCTCAGTTGGCAGAGCGCCTGGTTGTGGTCCAGGAGGTCGCGGGTTCAACCCCCGTTACTCACCCCAATGAGGTTGGCAGGTCCAGCTTCCCAAAGGCCGCTCCGGATAATTCGGGGCGGCCTTTGCTGTGTTTGACTTGTAACCGGTGCTGTTCAGGCCTGCGTATGTTCAGGCTTGCGTGGATACCCGCAGCGCAAACAGAGCCACTGAGACACCCCAGCCACTAAACGTTGTGTGGCCAGCAAATGAGGAGACGCCGCCGTGGAGCGCAGACTGTTCGAAGAAGACCATGAGCTTTTCCGCGACCTCGCCCGGGAGTTCAACTCCCGCGAGGTTGCTCCCGGGTATCCGCAGTGGGACGCCGAGCACATGATGCCCCGGCAGCTGTGGAAGGCCGCCGGCGAACAGGGCCTGCTGGGCCTTGCGGTTCCGGAGGAATTCGGCGGCGCGGGCATGCCCGATTACCGTTTCCGCGCCGTCCTGGACGAGGAATTCGCCAAGGCCAACCATCTCGCCGTCGGCCTGGCCTTCCACCTGCACGATGACATGGTCCTCCCCCACCTGCTGGCCTACGGCTCCGATGACCTGAAGCACCGTTTCCTGCCGGACATGGTCAGCGGCGACAAAGTCACCTCCGTGGCCTGGACCGAACCGGGCGCCGGCAGCGACCTGCGCGGCATCCGCACCAAGGCAGTGTGCGACGACGACGGCGGATGGCGCCTGAGCGGCCAGAAGACTTTTATCGGCAACGGCATCAGCGGCGACGCTTCGCTGGTCCTGGCCCGTACGGACGGAAGCTCCGGCCGCGGCGGGAGGGACTCTTTCAGCATGTTCATGGTGGAAAAGACCGAGGGGTACTCCACCGGCGGCCAGCTGGACAAGATGGGCCTGAAGGCCTCCGACACCGCCGAGCTCTTTTTCGACAACGTCCACGTCCCCGAGGGCAACCTGGTGGGCGAAGTGGGCCGGGGCCTGGAGTACGCCGCAGGCCAGCTCCCGCAGGGCCGCCTGGCCATCGCCGTCGCCTCCTCCGCCGTCGCCCGGCAGATCTACGAAGCCACAGTGCAGTACACCAAGGAACGCAACGCCTTCGGTGAACGCATTGCCGACTTCCAGAACAGCAGGTTTGTCCTGGCCGACATCCTCACCGAGGTCGAGGTGACCGAGGCCTACGTGGACTCGGCCATTCTGGCGTTCAACGAGGGCAAGCTGGACGCCGTTTCCGCTGCCAAGGCCAAGCTGTGGGCCAGCGAACGCGTCAAGTCCATCACCGACCGCTGTCTGCAGCTGCACGGCGGTTACGGCTACATCCTGGAGTACCCGGTGGCCCAGGCGTTTCTCGCCGCCCGGCTGTTGACCATTTTCGGCGGTACCTCCGAAATTATGCGCGAAGTCATCGGCCGGCAGATCACCGCCTAGCTGACTGCGCCCAACTCCATCCGTCCTAGAGAAAGACCAGCAATGACCGTCCGTCCCATAGTCATCCACGGTGAACCCGTACTGCACCGCCGGGCCCTCCCGGTGGAAAAGTTCGACGACGAACTGCGCACTCTCGTGGCCGACATGTACGAAACCATGGATGTGGCGAACGGCGTGGGGCTGGCAGCCACGCAGGTTGGCGTGGGACTGCGGCTGTTCACCTTTGCGTACCAGAACGACGACGACGCACCGGACCGCGGCGTCGTCGTCAATCCCGTCCTCATCACTTCCAAGGTGCCCGGTTCCGCCCCGGATCCGGAAGAAGACGCTGAAGGCTGCCTCTCGGTGCCCGGGGAGAACTTCCCCGTCAACCGGGCCGAGTGGGTCAAGATTTCCGGTTCTGACGAGTTCGGGAAGCCGCTGGAATTCGAGGCCACCGGCTGGTTCGCCCGCGTCCTGCAGCACGAGTACGACCACCTGGACGGCAAGCTCTACGTGGACAAGCTCAACGACCGGTGGAGCCGCAAGGCCCGCAAGGCGATCAAAGCCAACGGCTGGAACGTTCCGGGACTGACCTGGATGCCGGGCGTGGACCCCGATCCGTTCGGCCACTAGACAGCAGCTCAGGCAAGCACCGGCACCTCACAGCCGGTAAGAGGCCACAACGGCAGAAGGTGCGCTCCCCCACCGGGAAGCGCACCTTCTGTCGTAACAGCCCCCGCTTAGAGCGAGGCCGCCAGTTCCTCAACCCGCGGGAAGGCCGGCGGGTTCACATGCGCCATTTCCTCCAGCACACGGATGACCTGGCAGCTGTAGCCGAACTCGTTGTCGTACCAAACATAGAGAACGGCGTTCTTGCCGTTGGAGATCGTGGCCAGGCCGTCCACGATGCCTGCGCGCTTGGAACCAACGAAGTCGGTGGAGACAACCTCGGGCGAATCGATGTAGTCGATCTGCTTGTGCAGGTCCGAGTTCAGCGACGTTTCCCGCAGGAAGGCGTTGATTTCTTCCTTGGTGGTGGACGTCTCGAAGTTCAGGTTCAGGATCGCCATCGACACGTCGGGGGTGGGCACCCGGATGGCGTTGCCGCTGAGCTTGCCCGCCAGTTCCGGAAGCGCCTTGGCCACGGCCTTGGCGGCACCGGTTTCGGTGATGACCATGTTCAGTGCGGCGGAACGGCCGCGTCGGTCACCCTTGTGGAAGTTGTCAATGAGGTTCTGGTCATTCGTGAACGAGTGCACCGTCTCCACATGCCCGTGGATAATCCCGTACTTGTCGTTGAGGACTTTCAGCACCGGGGTGATGGCGTTGGTGGTGCAGGAAGCCGCGGTGACGATTTTGTCGTCGTCGCTGATGGCTTCGTGGTTGATCCCGTGCACGATGTTCTTCAGGTTGCCCTTGCCCGGAGCCGTGAGCAGCACGCGGGCCACACCCTTTGCGGCCAGGTGCTGGGACAGTCCTTCTTCGTCGCGCCAGCGGCCGGTGTTGTCCACGACGACGGCGTTGTTGATGCCGTAGGCCGTGTAGTCCACGCTGGCGGGATCGTTGGAGTAAATGACCTGGATCAGGGTGCCGTTGGCGAGGATGGTGTTGTTTTCCTCGTCCACGGTGATGGTTCCGTCGAACGCACCGTGCACGGAGTCGCGGCGCAGCAGCGACGCGCGCTTGACCAGGTCGTTGTCGGAGCCCCGGCGCACCACAATGGCGCGCAGGCGGAGTCCCTGTCCGCCGCCGGCGTGGTCAATGAGGATGCGGGCGAGCAGCCTTCCGATCCGGCCGAAGCCGTAGAGGACGACGTCGGTGCTGGTGCGGTCGTCGGCGCCGTGCTTCCCGGCCACCCCGGCCAGCTCCGCGCGGAGGAATTGGACGAGGTCGGTTCCGTTGCCCTCGGACTTGTACTTCAGGCTCAGGCGGGCCAGGTCAATGGACGCCGCACCGAGTTCGAGCTCCGCCAGTGCCTGTAGCAGAGGGAAGGTGTCGGAGACGGGCAGCTCCACTTCGTCAATCTGCCGCGCGAAGCGGTGCGCCTTGAGGATATCGATGACGGACCGGTTGACCAGCGGCCGGCCGTAGACCGAAGTGACCACGCTGTTTTCCCGGTACAGCCGCCCGATCAGCGGAATCATTGCCTCGGCAATGGCCTCACGGTCCATCCACGTATCAAGGCACGTATCGGAGAACTGGCTCAAAGATCTTCACATCCTTATCTCAGCCGGCACTGCTCTGTGCCGGTTGGTCAGGCCGCTGCGCCCCGGGGTGCTGCTGCTGGTCGCTGCAGGGCCGCGGCGTGCGACGTGTGTCCCGTGGCTGCGGATATCCCGCGCCACGGTCCCTCCAAGTGTATTAGGACACACGTGACCCATTCGCACGTTGCAGGAGATGTTTGTCACACTGCTAGCGGCTCTCGGCGGCGGTTTCCAGCGGGACGGGCTCCAGCTCCTCCAGGTGCCTGATGCTGCGGAGCGGACCGAAGGCGGCTACCAGCGGAGCCAGGACGGCGACTGCGAGACCGGCGGCGATGGCGCCCCGGACACCCAGCGGGCCCACGAGCGCTCCGCCGATGACGCCGGCAACGGCGAGCATTCCCCACGTCACCATCCGCGAAGCCGACCCAAGCCGGCCCAGCATCTGCGGCGGGCACACCCGCTGGCGGAAGCTCGTGGCGACCACCACGTTCATCGCGATGGCGAATCCGGCCAGGAACAGGCCGGCAAAGCCCGGAAGCAGACCCCAGCCGGGGGTCATCAGCAGCAGCGACGAATAGCCCAGCACTGCGGGGACCATGGAGAAACGCCAGACCGTTCCCGATCCCCAGCGGTGGGTGGCCCGTTTCACCGTGAGCCCGCCGAGGGTGCCGCCCAGGGCGGTGGAGGCCGTCAGGAACCCCAGCACCGCTCCGGACTCCCCCAGTGTGCGAACCACGAGGATCACCATCAGTGATACGACGATGGCGCCCCCCAGGTTCCACAGCGCACCGGCCAGAAGGATGGTCCGCAGTGGTGCCGTGCTGAAGCTGTAGCGCAGCCCGTCGCCCATGTCGCGGAAAATCCGGTTTCGGGAGTTCGGTGCGGTCGCCGGTTCGGAAACCTTCAGCGTTGCCACGGAAACCAGTGACGCCCCGGAGGCCGCAACCTGCAGCAGGAGCGAATTAGAGGCTCCCCAGGCTCCCGTCAGCCAGCCGCCCAAGCTGCGCCCGACGGCGTCGGCCGAGGCCGCGGAACCGGTCATCAGCCCGTTGCCTTCAATGAGTTCTTCCCGCGGTACGGCCCGCGGGAGCAGCGCCGACTCCGCCAGCATGGAGAAGACGGCAGCCAGTCCTGAGAGGAAGGACACCGCAAACAACTGGGTTACGGACAGGCGGTCCATCCAGAACGCCACCGGCAGGGACAGGAGAACAATGATCCTCAGCACCAGTGCGGCCATCACTACCGGTTTGCGCCGGTAGCGGTCCACCAGGGCGCCGATCGGCAGTCCAAACAGCAGCCACGGGAGGAAACCCATGCCGGAGAGGGCTGCCACGGCAAAGTCGGATGCGTCCAGCTCCACGGCCGCGATCAGGGGAAGGGCCACTGCTGCCACCGATGTGCCGAAAATTCCCGCGGTTGATGAAATCCACAAGGCACGGAAATTCGCGTTGCGGACCACCAGCGGTCTGCGTTTTGTCGGTCTGGACATGTGCACAGACTAGTCCGGGCGCCTGCTGCGATCCGTTAATTGCGACAGTCTTTCGCTAATCCTGTGGAAAAACCGGTCCCAACGGGACGGCACTGTTGCCCTGAAGGAATCTGCGGGCAATATCGGCGCTTTGCAGGTACCGCGTGTCGGTGAACAGCGTGCCTGTACACAGACTGCTCGTATATGGTGCGTTGTCTTCGTATAGCGCGTTGTCTAGGGCGCGCTTAGCGCAAGTTTAGGGACGGGCTGGCCGATAAGCCGGGTTTTGTGTCCCCGGACCGTTACCGGACCGGAGGCGGCAATCATCCATCTAGGAACGCCGTTGCCGGCGCCCTCAAGCGGCCTACCCGAACACATCGGGCGAGCAGCCCTCAAACGTGTTCTGTATGGCCTTGCTCCGGGTGGGGTTTACCTAGCCGTTCCGGTCACCCGGAACGCTGGTGGTCTCTTACACCACCTTTTCACCCTTACCGAAAGACAGTGTTCCCGCAAAAGGAACACTGCCGGCGGCGGTTTCTTTTCTGTGGCACTGGCCTGCGGGTTTCCCCGAGTGGGCGTTACCCACCACCCTGCTCTGCGGAGCCCGGACTTTCCTCGGCGGAATCTTTTCGAAAAAAGGAACCGACGCGATCGCCTGGCCAACCCGTCCAGCCTCAATGCTACCGCCTCCGCACCGGTCCCCCGGTTCCGCGGACTCCGGCCGGCGGCTGCCCCGTCCTCGCGTAGGATTAATCGGTGCTGATTCTGCTACCGCCCTCCGAAGGAAAAACGCCGGCGATCACCGGTTCCGCCTTTGATCCCGACAAGCTGCATTTCCCCGGGCTTACGGATGCCCGAAAGCAGGTGCTCGCCGCCCTGGCCGATGCCAGCAGCGCCGACGACGCCCACGGCGTCCTGGGGGTCGGCCCCTCGCTGGCGGCGGAAGTCCGGCGAAACACCGTGCTTCACGCGGAGCCGTGCGCGCCGGCCCACAGCATCTACACGGGTGTTCTGTACGACGCCCTGGGGTACGCGGACCTGACACCGGACCAGCAGCGCAGGGCCGACGCCGCCGTCGTCGTCATCTCCGGGCTGTGGGGCGCCCTCGGCTTCAGCGACCCGATTCCGGCGTACCGGCTTTCCATGGCCGTGAAACTGCCGGAGACCGGCAAACTGGCGTCTTTCTGGAAGAAGCACCTGGGTGAAGCCTTGGGCGACTATGCCGCCGGACATCTGGTGGTGGACTGCCGGTCCAGTACCTATGCGGCAGCCTGGGCGCCGGAACCGGCCAAAGCCGCGGCGGTGAACGTTTTCCAGGTCCGCAACGGCAAACGCACCGTGGTGTCACACTTCGCCAAACACACCCGCGGCGAGCTCGCACGGCATCTGCTCACCCGCAGTGGCAGCGATCCCGCCACCCCCGAAGAGCTGCTGGCTGCAGCCCGGGAAAAGTGGGAGGCGGAACTGGTGCCGGCGACGGCCCGCAAGCCGTATCAGCTGAACATCGTCCTGCCCTAGCTGTCCGGGTCCTGGTCCGCCACCAGCTCCACTTCGAAACCTTCGGCGTTTTCCAGATAGGCGGCGTAGTGGTTCTGCCCGCCCGCGTGCGGATGCTGATCGGCAAAGAGCAGCGTCCAGCCGTGGCTGGCTGCCCGGCGGACCAGCAGGTCCACCTCAGCCGGGGCCCCGGCCCGGAACGCGAGGTGATTGACGCCGGGACGCCTGCGCTCATGCGCGGCCTCCAGCACGTCAGGTCCGGCTTCCACGACGACGTAGCTGTCAGCGCCCTGCCACTTCGCTCCGCTGTCCCAGGCGTCGGTGCGCCGGTAGCCCAGCCGTTCCAGCAGCCAGCCCAGCGACGCTTCGGCTGCGGGAAAGTCCCGGACCCAGATTTCGGTGTGGTGAAGCCGGCCGGTTGGCACCGGAGCTTCCCCGGCTGCTTCTTGTGCTGTTGTCTCAGCAACTGCGGCACCGGGCTTTTCTGCTGCCGCACCGGCGGATCCGTTCGGAGCGCCGGCGAAGGCCGCCCCGCCGTCCAGCGCCAGCCCGCCCTTGTGGACCCAGGGGACTCCCGCCATGCCGGCGTCCATGGCCTCATTGGAGAGCCGGTCGGCGTCCTTGTTCAGTTCGCGCGGGATCCACTGGTACTTCACCCGGCGCGGGTTGACGATCCCGCGTGCCTTGGCAGCCAGGCGCTGCATGTCCTCATGCTTGATCTTCCAGCGCCCGCTCATCTGCTCCACAACGAGCTTGGAGTCCATCTTGGCGAGGATCCAGCAGTCGGGATCGATCTGGTGGGCCATTTCCAGCGCGGCCAGCAGGCCGGAGTACTCGGCCACGTTGTTCGAGGCCTTTCCGATGTACTCGGCCTTTTCGGCCAGGATGGCTCCGGTGTCCGGATCCCGCACCAGTGCGCCGTAGCCGGCGTGTCCCGGGTTGCCGCGGGAGCCGCCGTCGGCCTCCACAATCAGGGTTCGCCGCGGCTTTCCGGCGCCCGGGCCGGCCGAACCGGTGTCTTCAGGCGCGTCAACAGCAGCGTCGGACGGGTCAAACAGGGTCACGGATCAGCTGCCCCACTCGGCGGAACGCACCAGGATGCAGCCGGAGTCCGGGCAGAACACAATGTCGTCCTCGGCGGCGCGGCGGATGTCGGCGAGGTCTCCGGGGCTCAGCTGCATGCCTGAACCTTCGGAGGTTCCGTTGAACAGCCGGGCAGCGCCGATGCCGTTCTTGGCCAGGGTCTTCTCGTAGACCGCCAGCAGTGCGGGGTCAAAGGTGTCGGCCAGTTCAGCACGTTCGGCGACGGCGGCAACACGCTCGGCTTCGATTTCCGCCAGCTCGGCGTCGCGGGCTTCCTCCAGTACGGCAACCTCGGCGTCCAGGGCCCGGGCCGCCTGCCGGAACTGTTCCTCGGCGGCCTTCGCCGCCTCCAGGCGTTCCATGACTTCCAGCTCCACGTCTTCCAGATCGGAACGCCGGCGCTTCAGCGACTCCATTTCGCTCTGCAGCGCGGTGAGCTCCTTGGAGCTGCCCTTGCCGCTGTCCAAGTGGTTCTGGTTGCGGTCGATCCGGGCCACCACGGAGGCGACGTCGGCTTCGGCACGGGTGAGTTCACGGGTGACATCCGCTGCCTCGGTGGATGCGGCCACAAGCTTGCTCTGTGCCGCAGCCCGCTGCAGCCCGAGGTCCGCAATGGCCGAGTTGTCGCTGACGCTGCGAGCCCGATTCCGGAGTTTGCGAATATTACTGTCCAGAGCCTGCAAATCGAGCAGCCGCAGCTGCTCCGCCGACGATGCTTTTGCCACCGAAAAACCTCCACCTATGACCGGACCAACCTGGCCGGTTCTTCCCCCCTAGCCTATGCCAAGGGCGCAGGTCAGTTCAGCCCGGGGGTCAGCACAAAGTCCCAGGGATCGGTGTTGGTGCCGCTGATCCGGATCTCGGCGGCGAAGCCCTGATCGTTGAGGACATTCTCCAGGGCATTGGCTGCGGGGGTCAGCCACAGCCATTCACTGCCGAAATGGGAAACGTCAATGAGGTAGGGCCGTCCGTTCACGGCGGCTTCACGGGCCTCGGATGCCGGGTGGTGGCGAAGGTCAGCTGTGACGTAAACGTCAGCCTGGTGCCGCCGAACGGCGTCGAAAAGGCTGTCACCGGCGCCGCCGCAGACGGCGACGCGGCGGACGAGGCCGTGCGGATCGCCGGCCACGCGGACACCGCCGGCAACGGCGGGCATGATGCTGAAGACCAGTTTGGCAAAGTCCGCGAGGGTGGTGGCGTCGCTCAGGTCGCCCACGCGGCCAATGCCCTCCTCGGGCAGGCCGTCCTCGGCCGGAACCAGGGGTTCAACGTTTCCGAGGCCGAAGGCGTCCGCCAGTACGTCGGACACTCCGCCGACGGCGCTGTCACCGTTGGTGTGCACGGTCAGCAGGGCGCAGCCGCCTTCGATCAGGCGGTGGACGGCGTCGCCTTTGAAGCCCGTCCCTGCCACCGAGTGAACCGGCTTCAGGAAGAGAGGGTGATGGGTCAGCAGCAGGTCCGCACCCCACTCGAGGGCCTCATCGATCACCTCGGTGGTGGGGTCCACCGCAAACAGAATGCGCTGCACGGGGCGGGATGGCCGTCCTGCCACCAGGCCGACGGCGTCCCAGCCCTCGGCCAGGGATTCGGGCCAGAGTTCTTCGGCCGCCAGCAGGACGTCGCCCAGTGTCGGAACGGCGTGGAGCGCTGCTGCTCCGGGTTCCCCCGGAGTCTCCGACGCCGGTGCGGTGTCCGGTGCTGCCGTGGCCGTTACTGCCGGGTCCGTTCCCGGTGCCGCCGGTTCGCTGCCTTCGGCGGGCTTGTCTGTTTCCATAGTTTCAGTTGTACCCGCTCGGCTATCCCTGCTCAATTCGGCCGCGCCGTACGCCCGGCCTTCCCTTCCTCCCCGCTCCCCCGCCGCTCCCCCGCTGCTGCCCGGCTGCTGCCGGCTGCTCCGCCGCCTGCCGGACCGGCCGGTCATGCATTGACGGGCCGGGAATTCTTCCGGGCGCGCATGCATTGATAGAGGGTATGAAGACCTATGTACTTGGCGGAGGCTGCTTCTGGTGCCTCGATGCCCTCTATCAGAAAACCCGCGGTGTCACCGAAGTGGTGTCCGGCTACACCGGAGGGCACACCGCCCGCCCGGACTATTACAGTGTCTGCTCGGGAACCACGGGCCATGCCGAGGTTGTTGCCGTCACGTTTGACGAAGACATCATTCCGACTGAAGTGATCCTGGACATGTTCTTCATCTCGCATGATCCGACCACTCTGAACCGTCAGGGCTACGACGTCGGCACCCAGTACCGGTCCTCGATGTTCTACTCCGACGAAACCCAGCGGGAGGAATTCGAGAAGGCCCGGGACCGCGCCAGCGAGCACTGGGACAATCCGATCGTGACGGAAATCTCCCCGCTGCCCGAGTTCCACGTAGCGGAAGCGGAACACCAGGATTTCTATGCCAAGCACCCGGAGCAGGGGTACTGCCAGGTGATCATCAACCCTAAGCTGGCCAAGGCGCGGAAATATTACGCCGAATGGCTTGACAACTGACACTCCCCCGTGGTGGGCGATAGGCTGGAGCGGGCACCGCTGCAGGTATTTTCCACCGGCGTTCGAGCCGCAAGACTTCCAGACACTCCAACGGATTGAGGACAAACCATGGCACGGATTTACGACGACGTGACGCAGCTGGTCGGCGGCACGCCGCTGGTGCGGCTGAATCGGCTGACGAAGGGCCTTGACGCTGAAGTTGCCGTCAAGCTGGAGTTCTACAACCCCGCCAACAGCGTGAAGGACCGCATCGGCGTGGCCATTGTGGATGCCGCTGAAAAGGCCGGCGCCCTGAAGCCCGGCGGCACCATCGTTGAAGGCACCTCCGGCAACACCGGAATCGCCCTCGCCATGGTTGGCGCAGCCCGCGGCTACAAGGTCATCCTGACCATGCCGGAGACCATGTCGACCGAACGCCGCGTCATGCTCCGCGCCTACGGTGCCGAGATTGTCCTGACGCCCGGTTCTGAAGGCATGCGCGGCGCCGTGGACAAGGCCAAGGAAATTGTTGCGACCACGGAGAACGCCATCTGGGCCCAGCAGTTCGCCAACGCCGCCAACCCCGAGGTGCACCGCCAGACCACTGCAGAGGAAATCTGGGAAGACACCGACGGCAAGGTGGACATCTTTGTTGCCGGCGTCGGCACCGGCGGAACCGTCACCGGCGTCGGGCAGGTCCTGAAGAAGCGCAAGCCGGGCGTTCAGATCGTGGCTGTGGAGCCCAAGGACTCGGCCATCCTCAACGGCGGCTCCCCCGGACCGCACAAGATCCAGGGCCTGGGCGCCAACTTCGTCCCCGAGGTGCTGGACACGGACATCTACGACGAGGTCATCGATGCCTCGATCGAGGATTCCATCACCACCGCCCGCGCACTGGGTACGCAGGAAGGCATCCTTGGCGGCATTTCCTCCGGAGCCATCGTCTGGGCCGCCCTGGAGCTGGCAAAGCGGCCGGAGAACGCCGGTAAGCTGATTGTCGCCGTCGTCTGCGACTTTGGAGAGCGTTACATCTCCACCGTGCTGTACGACGACATCCGGGGCTGAGACCCGCAACCCGCCCGGGTCCTGACCGGATCCACCTGAGCAGAAAGTCCTCTGTGAGCCTGATTGCCCGCCTGCGCGAAGACCTCGACGCCGCCGCTTCCCACGACCCGGCCGCGCGCGGTTCCCTTGAGAACATCGTGGTCTACTCGGGGCTTCATGCCATCTGGATGCACCGGCTCACGCACAAGATGTGGGCGCGTCCGGGACTGCGTTTCCCGGCCCGGGTGCTCTCCCAGATGACCCGCTTTGCTACCGGCATCGAGATCCACCCCGGGGCCACCATCGGGCGGCGCTTCTTCATTGACCACGGCATGGGCGTGGTGATCGGTGAAACTGCCGAGATCGGCGACGACGTCATGCTCTACCACGGGGTAACGCTCGGCGGGCGTTCCCTGGCGCGGATAAAGCGGCACCCCACCATCTGCGACGGCGTGACCGTTGGTGCCGGGGCAAAGATCCTGGGGCCGGTGACCATCGGCAAGAACAGCGCGGTCGGTGCGAATGCCGTTGTGGTCAAGGATGCTCCGGCCGATTCCATCATCACCGGAATTCCCGCGCGCTGGCGCCACCGCCACGTCAAGGAAACGCAGCCCGCGGTGGATCCGGCTGAATACATCGATCCGGCAATCTATATCTGAGCTGGGTTTCCGCCTCCGGGCATGAAAAGGCCGCCGGCACCCGAGGGTGCCGGCGGCTTTTTAGCGCTGTGCAGGAGTAGTGCCCGATTCGTGCTTAGTGGGTGTCCACAGCGGCAATTTCGGAGCGGTCCGCACCCCAGAGCGTGTGGAACGTGCCGTCATCGTCAACGCGGTGGTACGTGTGGGCACCGAAGAGGTCGCGCAGGCCCTGAGTCAGTGCGGCGGGCAGGCGCTTGCGGCGCAGTCCGTCGTAGTAGGCCAGGGAAGAGGAGAAGACGGGCACGGGGATGCCCAGCTGGACTGCAACGGACACCACGCGGCGCCAGGCCGGCAGAGCGGCAGCTATGGACTCGGTGAAGGCCGGTGCCAGCAGCAGGTTTGCCGGAGCCGCATCGCCGGCGTAGGCCTTCATGATGTCGTCCAGCAGTTCGGCGCGGATGATGCAGCCGGCTCGCCACAGCGAGGCAATCTCGTCCAACTTCAGGTCCCAGCCGTAGGTCTTGGCGGCAGCCGTGAGCATGTCGATGCCCTGGGCGTAGCTGACGAGCTTGGACGCGTACAGCGCCTGCCGGACGTCTTCCACGAAGGTTTCCGGCAGTTCCACGGTGGACTCGCCGCCGGCAAGGATTTCCTGGGCTTCTTCGCGCTGGCCGCGCTGCGAGGACAGGGCACGGGCAAAGACCGACTCGGCGATGGCGGATACGGGCGAACCCAGATCCAGGCCCGAGACAACGGTCCAGCGTCCGGTCCCCTTCTGCCCCGCCGAATCCACGACGACGTCGACAAACGGCTTGCCGGTGCGAGCGTCGGTGTGGGCCAGGACCTCGGCGGTGATTTCGATCAGGAACGAGCTCAGCTGGCCGGTGTTCCATTCGGTGAAGATCTTGGCCTGTTCGGCCGGTTCGATGCCTGCAGCCGAGCGCAGCAGATCATAGGCTTCCCCAATGACCTGCATGTCGGCGTATTCGATGCCGTTGTGCACCATCTTGACGAAGTGGCCGGCGCCGTCGGTGCCGATCCAGGTGCAGCACGGATCGCCGTCGTACTTGGCGGCAATCTTCTCCAGCATCGGACCCAGGGAGTCGTAGGATTCCTTTGAGCCGCCGGGCATGATGGACGGGCCCAGCAGGGCACCTTCCTCGCCGCCGGACACGCCGACGCCCACAAAGTGCAGGTCCTTTTCGGCCAGCGCAGCCTCGCGGCGGCGGGTGTCCTCGTAGTGCGAGTTGCCGGCGTCGATGACGATGTCGCCTGCTTCCAGCAGCGGCACCAGCTTCTCGATAACAGAGTCAACCGGTGCCCCGGCCTTGACCATGATCAGGACGCGGCGCGGCTTTTCCAGCGAATCGACCAGTTCCTGCAGGGATTCGGTGCGGATGAAGTCGCCCTCGTCGCCATGGGCGGCCAGCAGTGCATCCGTCTTCTCGATGGACCGGTTGTGAAGGGCCACGGTGTACCCGTTCCGGGCCAGGTTCCGGGCCAGGTTTGCTCCCATTACTGCCAGACCGGTGACGCCAATTTGTGCGCTCAAGTTTTCTCCAGGATTCTTCGGGGCCCCAGCCAGGGGCGCGGCGATCGGCGCTCACCCGCCGTCTTCACCCTCCAGCCTATGCTTCCGGGCCGCCGGCCCGCCACACGGTGCTGTCCGTGTCGCCCGTGGCTGTGCCGCTGGGGTCCGTGCCTGGGTTGGTGGTTCCCATGCCTGGATTGGTGGTTCCCGTGTCGGTGGTACCCGTAGTTTCAAAAGAGTTGATGACAGCGGCCACGTCTTCAACCACTGACACTCCCTCCTCCATCGCGGCGGTCCCGGAGGTCAGCACCACAACCGCGTATTCGGAACCGCCCGCGCGCACGAAGCCGGCGCTTCCCACGTTCCAGGACCGGTCATCGTCCTGCAGCCACCCGTTCTTCACGGCAATTTCGGCGCCGCTTTCCAATAGTCCGGCGTTGATTCCCCAGTTCTGGCTCTCCTCCACGTTTTCCATCAGTTCGACGGCGTAATCGTGCAGGTCGCTGTTGATCCAGTCCACGCCGTCGAGCAGCGCCCGGGCAACCTTGAGCTGGTCCTCCACCCCGGTCTCGTTCGCACCCCAGATCTCGGTAGCGGGCGTCTGCGATATGCCAAGCAGCTCGTATGTCAGAGACAGCTCCCCGGCACCGCCGACCGACTCATAGAGAGCAGTGGTGGCGTCATTGTCGCTGTATTCGATCATCATCACGGAGAGGTATTCCTCTTCCAGCGTCAGTTCCCGCTGTTCCTCCGTTGCCTGCCTCAGCAGCGTCAACAGGATGGGGACCTTGACCAAGCTGGCTTCCAGATAGCTCGCCCCGCGGTTGTAGTACCAGGACCTGCCGGTGTCGGTCTCGTAGACTGCGGCGGAGAACTCGGCACCGGTTCCGGACGCGTACTCGTTCAGAGCATCATTGAGCTGGTCTGCTTCCTGCTCCGGCAGCTCGCTGGACGGCGCTGCCTTCGCGGGCGGCTCAGCTGCGGCATTGACCTGTTCTGTTGCCGATACCCCGGCGCAGCCAGCGGTAAGCGGAAGCAGCAGGGCAGCAGCAGCTGCCAGCGTGCGCCGGAGGACCGGACGCCGGCGGAAAAAAGTACGTGACGTTTCCGTATGCAAAAAGCCTGCACCCCCTGTTCCTGTCTGGTTTCGTGCCGTTATTCAGGAATAGCAGCGGAGCCTGTCCGCCAACTGTGTGCCCCACCGATATCCGGCTCATATCCCGGCCGGCCGCAAGCAACCGGTGGCCAACTTCACCATTTGGGGCCCGGAGAACTCTACCCGCTCCATCGGCCAACACTGATTCGGGGTCCTTCAGCCCTGCCGCTTTTGACTTGCCCGGGTAGAACTGATTCGGTAGCAGGACGGCCGGCCGGCGCCACGGGCCCCGGGCTGGCCGTACGCAACCTGTGCCGGAACCCCGCTCTTGCCGGTTCCAGCCGGAACGACTTGCCGCCCTTTTCTCCTGACGGATCTGATTCCGGGCGCTGCACTTCCGCTTCGCTGAACAGCAGTACCGACCATCGGTGCTGCTGATGTTTGCGCGTCCGCGCACCGCTGCTCCCCCTCCTCCGGACCGGGAACGCCACCGCGGCACCGGGGCCCCGAACCAAGGAGACAAATGACACAACGGGTAGGAATCATTGGAGCCGGTCCCAGCGGCATGGCGCAGCTGCGGGCCTTTGAGTCGGCACGGAAGCTCGGAGCGGACATTCCGGACATCATCTGCTTTGAGAAACAGGCAGACTGGGGCGGGCAGTGGAACTACACCTGGCGTACCGGGCTGGACGGGGCCGGGGAACCGGTGCACTCCAGCATGTACCGGCATTTGTGGTCCAACGGGCCCAAGGAATGCCTGGAGTTCGCCGACTACACCTTTGACGAGCACTTCGGCCGCCCCATTTCCTCCTACCCTCCGCGCGAGGTCCTCTTCGACTACATCAAGGGCCGGGTGGAAAAGAGTGACGTGCGCAAGTATGTCCGCTTCAATACCGTGGCCCGCTGGGTCACCTGGAACGAGGCCGCCGCCGAGTTCACAGTGCAGGTCGAAGACCTGGAAACAGGGAACACTGAGACGCATGTCTTCGACAAACTGGTGGTAGCCACCGGGCACTTCGCCAGCCCCGTTGTGCGGGAGTTTGCCGGGATCAATACGTTCCCGGGCGAGGTCCTGCACGCCCACGACTTCCGCGGGGCCGAGCGCTTCGGCGGGCGCAGCGTCCTGATGATCGGCAGCAGCTATTCCGCGGAGGACATCGGCTCGCAGGCCTACAAGATGGGCGCCAGCTCGGTCACCATCAGCTACCGCAGCCATGAACTCGGCTACGACTGGCCCGAGGGCATCGAGGAACGTCCTCTGGTGACCGGGTTCAACGGCCGCACCGTTTCTTTCCTGGACGGCACCACGCGGGACTTCGACGCCGTCGTGCTGTGCACCGGGTACCGCCACACGTACCCCTTCCTGCCCTCGGAGCTGTCCCTGGTCTCGCGCAACGTCCTCTACCCCGGGAGCCTGTACAAGGGCGTCCTGTGGCAGGAGAACCCCAACCTGATCTATCTGGGCATGCAGGACCAGTACTACACGTTCAATATGTTCGACGTGCAGGCCTGGTATGCCCGTGACGTGATGATGGGCCGGATTGAGGTACCTTCCGCCGAGGTGCGCGCCGCGGACATCGCCGCATGGCTCTCTGCCCAGGATGCCCCTGAATCGCATGATGACGAGGCCGATTTCCAAAGCGCCTACGTCCGGGATCTCATCGACCGGACCGACTACCCCAACTTCGATCTGGACGCCGTCTCCGAGCTGTTCAAGACCTGGATGCAGGAAAAGAAGCAGGACATCATGGGCTACCGCGACAGGGTCCATCAATCGATCATCACCGGCACCATGTCGCAGCCGCACCACACGCCCTGGATCCGGGCGATGGATGACAGTTTGGAGGCCTACCTCGCGCCGGATGCAGGACCGGCTTCCGTTTCGGAGCTTCCGCGGGAAATCCAGGCTATTCGCTAACCGGGTACAGACAGCAGAAAACCCCGCCTTCCGGAGCCGGAGGGCGGGGTTTTCTTTGTACCGCTTTATTGCGGTGGGTCCTACCGGGATCGAACCGATGACATCCACGGTGTAAACGTGGCGCTCTACCAGCTGAGCTAAAGACCCTTTGTGACCGTTATGCCTTTC
Organism: Arthrobacter sp. Z1-15; assembly: GCF_054792395.1. Taxonomy (NCBI): domain Bacteria; kingdom Bacillati; phylum Actinomycetota; class Actinomycetes; order Micrococcales; family Micrococcaceae; genus Arthrobacter; species Arthrobacter sp. Z1-15. Next base: position 2,560,138 of record NZ_CP096454.1, read on the forward strand.
AAGTTCTCCTTGATCAGCGCCGCATCACGAGGAATTACTTTACCGGACGTTTTGGGAAATTACCTAATCAGAGCTTCCAAGCCCTGCCTGCCTGCGGGGCTGAGCCGGCAGGTCGGGCAGCTCGGACGCCAGATATTCCAGCGCGGTGGCCACCCCCGCCTCAATTTTCAGATCGGCGAGGTCGTCTCCGCGGGTCCATCCACGATTGATGATGACCACCGGTTTGCCGGTTTTGTGGGCATGCTTCACGAAGCGCAGCCCGCTCATCACGGTCAGCGACGAACCTGCGACCAGCAGTGCGTCAGCTGCGTTCAGCATGGCGAACGCAGCCGCCACCCTGTCCCGGGGCACGTTCTCGCCGAAATACACAAAGTCCGGCTTGAGCATGCCTCCGCAGACCGGACAGTCCGCCACGACGAAGTCCTCGGTGTCCGCAACGTCAGCATCCGCATCGGGGGCGATGTCGCCGTCGAGCCGGGTGCGCTCCAGAAACCCGGGATTCAGCTCTTCGAGCAGCCGGGACACGGTTTGGCGCGAATAGCGGGTGCCGCAGTCCAGGCACAGCACCCGGTCGAAGCGCCCGTGCAGGTCAACGGCCAAGGCACTGCCGGCGTCGGCATGCAGCCGGTCCACGTTTTGGGTAATCAGGCCGGTGGTTAGTCCGCGGCGTTCCAAGCGGGCGACGGCGGCGTGTCCGGCGTTGGGTACGGCGTGCCGCAGATGGTGCCAGCCAACGTGGTTTCGGGCCCAGTAGCGGCGGCGGAGTTCGCTGTCGCCCACGAATTCCTGGTAGGTCATGGGTTTGCGCGGCGGCGCTTCAGGTCCCCGGTAATCGGGGATTCCGGAGTCCGTGCTCATTCCGGCACCGGTCAGGACAGCCATCCGGCGGCCGCTGAGCAGATCGACGGCACTGTGCAGCTGCCGCTCTTCTTCGGGCGTCGGCGCCGGAGCGGAGGGCGGTGCGGGCTGGGACCGGACAAAGCCGGTGAGCCCCAGGCCGGGCCGCGTCTGCTGTGCGGAAGGCGATCCCGAGGCCGATTGGCTGGGGGCGGGCGATCCCGGCGCGGACGATCCGGAAGTTGGGCCGGGGTAGGGCTGTGGTGCGTGGGTCATTCCGAAAGCATCTCCTTGAGCGCGTCCAGATAGGCCTGCAGCGGGCGGGGAGACCCCGGATCCGACCGGATCTCCGCACGAATCAGGCCTCTGCCATCGATGATAAACGAGGCTCGGACCGGGCGGCCAAGGTCGGCATCAAATGCTCCGTAGGCGTCCGACACTGCGCCGTGCGGCCAGAAGTCAGCCAAGAGGTCAAAGGTGTAGCCGCGCTGCTGCGCATAGGCACGCAAAGCGTACTTGGAGTCGCAGGAGACGGCCAGAATCCGGGCACCGGTAAGGGCAATCTCCTCCGCGGCCCCCTGCAATTCATCCAGCTCGCCGGTGCACACCCCGGAAAAGGCGAAGGGATAAAACACTACGACGACGGGCGTTCCCCGAAGGGACGACAGAGCAACGGGCTCGCCGAACTGATTGGGAAGCACAAAGTCCGGAGCCGGGTGCTGCCAAACAGCTCCCGGTTCCGGACTTTGAGGCAAACCGGTGCTACTTTTTGCGGCGGGCGACCAGGCGTGTTGCGGCCCAGTCACTGCTTACTGCCGCTGATGTCGTAACGTGCAGGCCTGCTGTCGGAGCGGCCTCTTCGATGTCTGCAGGCGGGACGTACCCTACCCGTCCTGATTTGGGGGTCAATACCCAAACAACGCCGCCGTCGTCGAGGGTGGTGATGGAGTCAACAAGCGCGTCCACCAGGTCCCCGTCGTCGGCCCGCCACCAGAGGATTACGCCGTCTACAACTTCGTGGTCCTCTTCCGTCAGGAGCTCGCTCCCTACCAAGTCCTCGAGGCCGTCGCGGAGGTCAAAATCGACGTCCTCGTCGTAACCGAATTCCTGAATCAGGTCTTGGTCTTTGAAACCCAATCTTTCCGCCACGTTCTTATCCGTGACGGCTTCGGCCTCGCTCACTTCACTCCTCCTGGTTGACTGCATAAATACAAGGGAATCACATATTTGGGCGAGATGTGGTGTCTAGGACACAAGCCAACACCTTTTGTCCGGAACCTACAAGGTTCTGCGGGCAAGCTATCGCATGTGCAGGTGCGTCCCGCGCATGGACGGCAATGAGCGGCCCGGCGGCTGCCAGCCGTTAGCGAACGGGCTACGCAACTGCCGGTCTGCGGGACTAGAGTGGATCAGAGAGGCTCCGGAGGCACCAGCATCCGCGCAGCCACCGTGATCGTCCGGTGACGAAACCGGATCCCCACAGACGTAATTCGTGCAGACACAATCTGTACATGAGAGAGGTTTGCCGTGGCCGCAGAAGACACAACGGACATCCTGAGCGGGTTGACCAACCAGCTCCCGGACCGTGACCCCGAGGAGACCGCGGAATGGATGCAGTCACTGGATGAACTGATCCGTTCCCAGGGCACCGAAAGGGCCCAGTACATCATGCGTTCGCTGCTCCAGCGCGCCGGTGCGCAGTCGGTAGGCGTACCCATGGTGACCACCACTGACTATGTCAATACCATCCCGGTTGACCAGGAACCGGAGTTCCCCGGCGACGAGGAAGTTGAGCGTCGCTACCGCGCCTGGCTGCGCTGGAATGCAGCCGTTATGGTGCACCGCGCCCAGCGTCCGGGAATCGGCGTCGGCGGACACATTTCCACCTACGCCGGTGCAGCCACCCTGTACGAAGTGGGCATGAACCACTTCTTCCGGGGCAAGGACCATCCGGGCGGCGGAGACCAGATTTACTTCCAGGGTCACGCCTCCCCCGGTATGTACGCCCGCGCTTTCCTGGAAGGCCGCCTGTCCGAAGAAGACATGGACGGGTTCCGGCAGGAAAAGTCCCGCGAGGGACACGCGCTGTCCTCGTACCCGCACCCGCGGTCGATGCCGGACTTCTGGGAATTCCCCACTGTGTCCATGGGCATCGGCCCGATGAACGCCATTTACCAGGCGCAGTCCAACCGCTACCTGCAGAACCGCGGCATCAAGGACACCTCTGACCAGCACGTCTGGGCCTTCCTGGGCGACGGCGAAATGGACGAGCCCGAATCGCGCGGCCTGCTCCAGCTTGCCGCGAATGACAAGCTGGACAACCTCACCTTCGTCGTGAACTGCAACCTGCAGCGCCTCGACGGCCCGGTGCGGGGCAACGGCAAGATCATGCAGGAACTGGAAGCATTCTTCCGCGGTGCCGGCTGGAACGTCATCAAGGTCGTCTGGGGCCGCGAGTGGGACTCGCTCCTCGAGAAGGACCAGGACGGTTCGCTGGTGGAGATCATGAACTCCACCCCCGACGGCGATTACCAGACCTACAAGGCCGAGAACGGCGGGTTTGTCCGCGAGCACTTCTTCGGCAAGACTCCGGAGACCAAGGAACTGGTCGCCAAGCTGACCGACGAAGAAATCTGGAACCTGAAGCGCGGCGGACACGACTACCGCAAGGTCTACGCGGCCTACAAGGCAGCCATGGAGTTCAAGGGCAAGCCGACCGTTATCTTGGCCCACACCGTCAAGGGCTACGGCCTGGGTACGCACTTCGAAGGCCGCAACGCCACGCACCAGATGAAGAAGCTGACCCTGGATGACCTGAAGGCCTTCCGCGATCACCTGCGCATCCCCATCACGGACGAGCAGCTCGAAGCTGATCCGTACAAGCCGCCGTACTTCAACCCGGGTGCTGACGCTCCGGAGATCAAGTACATGCTGGAACGCCGCCGCGAACTGGGCGGCAACGTTCCCGAGCGCCGCGTAAAGCATGACCCGGTGCACCTGCCCGGCGAGAAGGCCTACGAGGTTGCCAACCGCGGTTCCGGCAAGCAGATGGCGGCCACCACCATGGCCTTTGTCCGTCTGCTCAAGGACCTGATGCGGGACAAGGAGTTCGGCAAGCGGATTGTGCCGATTATTCCGGATGAGGCCCGCACCTTCGGTATGGACTCGTTCTTCCCGACGGCCAAGATCTACAACCCCAAGGGTCAGAACTACCTGTCCGTGGACCGGGACCTCGTCCTGGCCTACAAGGAGTCCCCGCAGGGCCAGATTGTGCATGTCGGCATCAACGAAGCCGGTTCCATTGCGGCCTTTACCGCTGCCGGCACGTCCTACGCCACCCACGGCGAGCCGCTCATTCCGGTCTACGTGTTCTACTCGATGTTCGGGTTCCAGCGCACGGGCGACTACATTTGGGCAGCCACCGACCAGATGGCGCGCGGCTTCCTGATTTCCGCTACCGCGGGACGGACCACCCTGACCGGTGAGGGCCTGCAGCACGCTGACGGCCACTCCCCGATTCTGGCCTCGACCAATCCGGCCGTGAAGACCTACGATCCGGCCTACGGGTACGAAATCGGGCACATCGTCCGCCACGGCCTGGAGCAGATGTACGGTCCGGATTCCAAGGATCCGAACGTCATCTACAACCTCATGGTCTACAACGAGCCGATCCTGCAGCCCAAGGCTCCGGAGGATCTCGACGTCGAAGGCATCGTCAAGGGCATCTACCTGCTGGCTCCGGCAAAGATCGATGGTCCCCGCGCCCAGCTTCTCGCCTCCGGCGTTGCTGTGCCGTGGGCCCTGGAAGCCCAGAAGATCCTGGCCGAAGACTGGGGCGTATCTGCCGATGTCTGGTCCGTGACGTCCTGGAATGAACTCCGCCGCGACGGCCTGGCCGCCGAGGAAGAATCATTCCTGCATCCCGATGCCGAACCCCGCGTGCCGTTTGTCACCAAGCAGCTCGCCGGAGCCACCGGACCGATTGTTGCCAGCACGGACTACATGAAGGCCGTTCCCGACCAGATCCGGCAGTTCGTTCCGAACGAATTTGCCACCCTGGGCGCCGACGACTTCGGTTTCGCGGACACCCGTGCCGCTGCACGCCGGTACTTCAAGATTGATTCGCACTCCATGGTCGTTCGGACCCTGGAAATGCTCGCCCGCCGCGGCGAGGTTGACGCCAGCGCGCCGACCGAAGCGATCAAGAAGTACGACCTGCTCAACGTGAATGCAGGAACGTCGGGCAACGCCGGCGGCGACGCCTAAGCGCTACACGGTCTCCTCATCGTAGGAGGACGAGCTCGTAGGAGCGCAGAAGAGAACCGCCGCATTTGCGGCGGTTCTCTTCTGTTTAAGCGTCCTGACTCACTCCTGTTGAGGCGTTCTGACTTTTTCTGTTGAGCCTGACTCTTTCTGTTGACCTGTCCTGACTTTTCGCCTTCCCGGTTAGAAGGGCGGCGGATCGGAACCGTAGTCGTCCTCATTAACCGCACCTGATGAATCCACGACTGATGGTTCGGCACCGGCCAGGGCTGCCGGGTCTTTGACTCCCGGAACGCCGGGCTCCCCCTGCGGGTCCGCCCCACCCCGCGGAAGGGCGAGGTCTGGTTTGGTGCGGTACTTTCGTCCTCCCGGAGAGGTCCACTCAATAATCCCGGGACTGGGCTGGCAGGCTTTCCAGAATCCTTTGGTTTTGAACATGTGGTGCCGCCGGCATAAATGCTCCAGGTTGTCGTGATCGGTGGGACCGCCCTGCGCCCAGGGTTTGGTGTGGTCGATCTCGGAGATCACCGCATTGGTCCGGCAGCCCGGGAACCGGCACGTCCCGTCACGGACCCGCAGCAACTGCTTCAACCCGTCCGGTACTTTCCGCCGCTTACCCACCCGCAGGATCTCCTCAGTCTCCGGGTCCCGCTCCGCCGGCGTCCACGTCGCCGCCTCGCGGGCCATCCGCCGGGCTCTTTCGGGGCTGATCGGCCCATACCCGACCAGTTCCGCAGACTGGTCATCGGCTCCGAAGAGAGTTTCAGCGGTGATCAGGACCAGGATCTCCGTCCGGGCCCTGGAACCATGACCTATACGGCACGACCCGGAACCGGCACCATCCTTTTCGCCGGTTCCGGAACCGGAGCCGGGCTTTCCACCGATGGTCCTGCCGGAGCTGGCCACCTCATCCCGCCTGCCGTCTTCGGCGGCGCCATTCCTGCCGCCCTTGCTGCCGTCGCGGCCACCGCAACTGCACTCATGCTCATGACCACCCAAAAGGTCCGCCACGATATCCGCCCGCAACTGATCCACGCTCCCCGTATCTCCGGCCGCCTGCTCACCCCGGGCCGCAACACTGAGCCGGTGATAAATCCCCTGCGCAGTCTCCGCCGGCAGCATCGCCGAAAACCACGACATACCGTCAGGCTCATGACGCACCCACACCGACCGCCGATCAAAAGCCGTCCGCTGCCGCTCAACAATCGTCTGCGGATACTGACTCTCCCTCAACCGCCGAGCCTTCACCCGGAACTGCGCCTTCGTCTGTCCCGCAGCCAAACCCAGCAGCTTCGCCTCAAACACGGGCACATCCGCCGGAGCAATCCCCACACACTGCTCCAAAACCGTCTCGGCATGCCCGTAACTGATCTCCCCGGCCTCCAGACTCCCCAACGTGGCAGTGTTGGCGGTGCACAGATCACCGGCCCGGCTCATCAACGCCGTTCCGGTACCGGTGGGAACCCCCAGAATCGTAGCCGCTTCCTCGGCTGCAAGACTGAAGGCCATCTCGGAATCCGGCCGGCCGGAAACGAACATGCTCTCGGACTCGTAAATGTTCTGCATCCGGGACAGGACCTTCGCCTGCTGCGCCTGAACCCACCGGCCCAGCACATTCAACCGCGACAACACGGCACCGGTTTCTTCCTCGTTCAGGCACTCCACGTTCCGAAGGGCCAGAGCCCCGGTAAACCCGTCCCGGCAACCAGGCCCGGACTGTTCAGCAGAGTCATCAGAAGCCTCCGGACCGGGCCCGGCAACAAAGACCGACAGGCTGCACGCTGCTGCCTGTCCGTTATTAGTGCCGGGACTAGTGCCGGGAATAGTGCCGGTTCCGGGGCCCGTCGAAGATCCGTTCTGATCCATGACCTCAGGATTTCACCCGCCACCGACATTTCCAGCTCTACAACAGACCAAAACAGGCCCAAACCGGCCCTATTGTTGACGGCCAAATACCCGTCTTTTCTGCGGAACTACTGATGCCGCATCAGTGCGAAACAAGCAGTCGGCAGCCTGCCGCAATGACCTGCTTTCCTGCCGCCCTTTCTGCCGCAATGACCTACATTGCGGTTTCGGAGACCAGATCGATATGGGCCTGCATGGCCTCTGCCGCGGCTTCCGGATCCGACGCGCGGATAGCGTCCGCGATGGCACGGTGCGACTCCAGCGAACGCTCCGGCCGGCCGGGCTGCCCCAGGGAAGCGAGCCGTGTTTCCCGAACGAGTTCGGAAATGAACGTCATCATCGACGCGAGAATGGATGAATGGGCCGCTGCGGCCACTGCCTGGTGAAAGAGTTCGTCGCCCTCGGTGCCCCGGCTGCCCTCGGCAATCTCAGCGGACATCACCTCTAGGGCGGCATCGACGGCAGCCAGGTCCTCCGGAGTCCTGCGCTCTGCTGCGAGCGCCGCCAGCTTCACTTCGAGGGTGCTGCGGGCTTCGACTATCTCCGGCATGCGGTCACGATGTTCACGCAATTCGCGCAATACGGACGCCACACTCGGCCGGTACACCAGGACGGCACCGGTCCCGTGCTGGACATCGATCACGCCGAGCACCTCCAGAGCCACCAGAGCCTGTGCCAGCGTGGCACGGGAGACTCCCATGCGCTCGGCAAGGTCCCTCTCGGCCGGAAGCAAATCGCCGGGCCCCAGTCCGGTCGAGGAGATAAAGCCCAGAAGCTGCTCCACCAGCCGCTCGTACAGCCGGGGCCGGGAGACCCGGACAAAACCTTTGCCGTCACCGCTGCCGGACATGGCAACCTCCCTCTAGCGTCCACCGGGCGTCCGCGCGGTCCGACATGAGTATAGCCAGCAATTGACAAAGAGACCCAGAGTCTAAGAGGCTAGTCCAGTGCCAGTGTGGCGTGCATCACTGCCACACTCCGCCGCCGGCACCGGGATGTGCCGGCACCTTCGACGACGTAGGGAACTTTAGATGTCCGCTCCAATCCTCTCCATCCTGATATTGGTGGCCATGTTCCTCCTGGCCACGGTGCTGCCCCTCAATATGGGGGCGCTTGCCTTTGTGGGGGCCTTCCTTCTGGGCTTTGTCTTTCTAGGCATGAGCACGGACGACATTCTCGCCAACTTCCCGGGCGGCCTGTTCCTGACGATTGTCGGCGTTACCTATCTCTTCGCCATAGCGCAGAACAACGGCACCATTGACCTGCTGGTCCGTGGAGCGGTCCGGATGGTCGGCAACCGGGTGGCACTGATTCCGTGGATCATGTTTGCCATCACGGCCATCATCACCGCCGTCGGCGCCCTGTCTCCCGCCGCCGTCGCAATCGTTGCCCCGATCGCCCTCGGCTTCGCTGCGAAGCACAAGATCAACCCGCTGATGATGGGCATGATGGTGATCCACGGCGCGCAGGCCGGCGGCTTCTCCCCCATTGCCGTATACGGGGTCACGGTCAACGGCATCATTGGCGAAACCGACCTGGAGTCCAGTCCTCTGGCCGTGTTCCTCGCCAGCCTGCTCTTCAACACGTTAATTGCCCTGATCCTGTTCTTTGTCCTGGGCGGCAGCAAACTGCGCAGCGGCACGGTGGGCGGCTTCGTGGAAGAGGTTGCCCAGGCCCGGATGAACCTCAGCTCCGCCGGCCGCACCGACGTCGCCTTCAAGGGATTCGGCTCCGACATCTACGGTCCGCGCGACCCCGCCGGAGACGGAATCCAGGCCACCAAGACCCGCAGCGAGCTCTTTCCGCAGATCGTCACGATCGCAGGCCTGATCGCCCTCGCCGTGATCGCCCTCGGTTTCAAGGTCGACGTCGGCTTCGTCTCCATCACCATCGCCATGATCCTGGCCCTGGTTTCGCCGCAGGCCCAGAAGGGTGCAATCAACAAGATCAGCTGGACCACGGTCCTGCTCATCTGCGGCATGCTCACCTTCGTGGGCGTGCTGCAGGAAGCGGGCACCGTGGAATATGTGTCCGACGCCGTGGTCGGCCTGGGCATGCCCCTGCTGGCCGCCCTGCTCATCTGCTACATCGGTGCCGTTGTCTCAGCCTTCGCCTCCTCCACTGCCATCCTTGCGGCGCTGATTCCGCTGGCCGTGCCCTTCCTCGCCTCGGGTGAGATCGGCGCCGTCGGACTCATCTGCGCACTGGCCGTGTCCTCCACAATCGTTGACGTGTCGCCGTTCTCGACCAACGGTGCACTGGTACTGGCGAATGCACCGGAAGGCATGGACAAGGACCGCTTCTACAAGCAGATTCTTGGCTACAGCGGAATCGTTGTTGTTGTCGGACCCCTGGTGGCCTGGTTGATCATGGTTGTCCCCGGCTGGCTCTAGGCCCCCGACCCTCCCGGCACCGCCAACACCGCACTACCGCTACAGAAAGAGACTCCCATGAGCACCACCACCACATCCACTTCCCGCGGACCGCTGGACGGATACCTCGTCGTCGACCTCAGCCGCGCCCTGGCCGGACCCCACGCCGGCATGATGCTCGCCGACCTCGGCGCACGCGTGATCAAGGTCGAGACCCCCGGCACGGGCGATGACACCCGCAGCTGGGGCCCGCCCTTTGTCGGCCCCGAGGACGACCAGCAGGCCACGTACTTCCTTTCCTGCAACCGGAACAAGGAATCCATCAGCCTGGATTTGAAGTCCGACGACGGCGTTGCGGTGCTCAGCGACCTGGTCCGGCGGGCGGATGTCCTGGTGGAGAATTTCCGGCCCGGAGTCCTGGACCGGCTCGGCTTTTCCCCGGAGCAGCTGCATGAGCTCAACCCCCGGCTTGTCATCCTGTCCATCAGCGGGTTCGGCCACGACGGCCCGGAGGCCACCCGCAGCGGCTACGACCAGATTGTCCAGGGCGAAGCCGGACTGATGTCACTGACCGGTTCCGGCCCCGAAGACCCGCAGCGCGTGGGTGTCCCCATTGCCGACCTGCTTTCCGGAATGTACGGCGCGTTCGGCCTGCTCGCGGCACTGCTCGAACGCGAACGCACCGGCAGGGGCCAGGTCGTCCGCACCTCGCTGCTCGCCGCCGTCGTCGGTGTCCATGCCTTTCAGGGAACGCGCCACACCGTTGCCGGAGAGGTTCCCGAAGCCCAGGGCAACCATCACCCCTCCATCGCCCCCTACGGGCTCTTCTCCTGCCGGGGCGGCATGGTCCAGATCAGCGTGGGCAGCGAAAAGCTGTGGGAGACCTTTGCGGCGGCGTTCGGCATTGACACGTCCCGCCCGGAATTCGCCGGAAACGCGCAGCGGGTCCGCAACCGGCAGGCCGTGATCGACGCCGTGGAGGAAGCCTTCGCCGATTTCGACGCCGAACCGCTCCTGGAGAAGCTGCGGGCCGCAGGCATCCCGGCCGGCAAGGTGCGCAGCTTGGACGAGGTGTACGAGTGGGAGCAGGTCCGCTCCCAGGGCCTGGTGATCGACGTCGAACATCCGGTCCTGGGCAAAGTCGCCCTCCCCGGCCCGCCGCTGCGGTTCTTCTCCGCAGCCGAGGGCACCGAAACGACCAACCGGGAACATCAGGCGCCGCCGCTGCTCAACCAGCACGGAGCCGACATCCGCAGCTGGCTGGACAGCACCCCGGCGCCCGCCGCAGACCGGAAAGCACAGGCATGAGTGTCGGCACCAGGCCTAAGCGGCTGAACGCCCGCGGGCTGCTGGACCTCGTGGTTGATCCGGGTTCATTCCGTTCCTGGGACTCTCCGGTGGCGTACACCGGGCACAGCGACGCGTATGAGGCGGACCTCGCGGCAGCCCGGGAGAAGACCGGCGAAGACGAATCCGTGCTGACCGGCGAAGGTCTGGTGCGGGGCCGCCGGGTGGCACTGGTTGTCTGCGAGTTTGGATTCCTGGGCGGCTCCATCGGAGTGGCCGCCGCAGACCGCCTGACCGACGCCGTCGAGCGGGCCACCCGTGAAGGCCTGCCGCTGCTGGCCGGACCCGCGTCCGGCGGAACCCGGATGCAGGAAGGAACCCTCGCCTTCCTGTCCATGGTCAAGATCACCGCGGCGGTCCGGGCCCACAAGGAAGCGGGCCTGCCGTACCTGGTCTACCTGCGCCATCCCACCACCGGAGGCGTCATGGCCTCGTGGGGGTCACTGGGGCACATCACGGTGGCCGAACCCGGAGCCCTGCTGGGCTTCCTCGGCCCGCGCGTCTACGAGGCCCTGTACGGAGAACCCTTCCCCGAGGGAGTGCAGACCGCGGAGAACCTGCAGGCCCGCGGCCTGGTGGACGCCGTCCTGCGGCCTGAAGAACTCGCCGAAACCGTGCACCGCGCCCTGTCCATGCTGCTGCCAGGCGACGGCGGCACCGTACCCGCGCCGCCTTCCCTGGGCAGTGCGCCGGAGGCGGTTCAGGCGTGGGAGTCCATCACCATTTCGCGCAATCCGGACCGGCCCGGGGTGCGCCAGCTCCTGCACTTCGGCGCCTCCGACGTCCTGCCGCTGAACGGAACCGGGCAGGGCGAGAAGGATCCGGGGCTGCTGCTGGCGCTGGCACGCTTTGGACAGACCTCCTGCGTGGTGCTGGGCCAGGACCGGCAGCGCGGTGCGGAGCAGCCAGCGCTGGGGCCGGCTTCCCTCCGGGAAGCGCGCCGGGGCATGCGGCTGGCAGAAGAACTCAACCTTCCCCTGCTGACCGTGATCGACACCGCCGGCGCAGCACTGTCGAAGGAAGCGGAGGAAGGCGGCCTGGCGGGTGAGATTGCCCGCAGCCTCAACGACCTGGTGGGACTGGACTGTCCAACAGTCTCGGTCCTGCTTGGCCAGGGCGCCGGCGGCGGAGCGCTGGCCCTCCTGCCGGCCGACCGAACGGTGGCCGCGCAGCACGCCTGGCTCTCCTCGCTGCCCCCTGAAGGTGCCAGCGCCATTGTGTATCGCGACACACTGCACGGAGCGGAAATGGCGCAGGCGCAGGGCGTGACGGTGTCCGCGCTGGCGGCCCACGGCATTGTGGACCACATAGTTCCCGAGGAGCCCGACGCCGCCGCGGAAGCCCCGGACTTCTGCCGCCGGATGGCGAAGGCAGTGGAATACGAGCTGGCTTCGCTGCGCACCGGACCCGCGGCCGAGCGGCTGGCGCGGCGGACCGAGCGGTTCCGCAAACTCGGGTCGGTGGGCTGAACCCATACCCCGAGTTGTAGCCTTCGCACAAAATGGTGCTTGATCGGCGGACCCCGTAAGCTCTGCTTATGCCAGTGACTCGCAGCACAGCCGCACCCGGACCCGGGATGCGCGCCGACCCGGCGGACCCCTCCACGGTGGAGCGGCTCAAAGCCAATATCGGAAAGCTCTCCACCGCCACGCTTAAGCAGCTGGATGTGTCCCTGCCCTGGTACCGGGGCCTGCGCCCGGACGAACGCTCCGCGCTCGGGATGGTGGCGCAAAAGGGCATCGCGTCGTTCGTGAACTGGTACGAGCGCCCGGCCTCGCCGGCCTGGGTCCTCAGCGATGTGTTCGGCACCGCCCCCACCGAACTGACCCGCTCCATCAGCCTGCAGAAAGCCCTGCAGCTGATCCGGGTAGTGGTGGAGGTCGTGGAGGACCGCGTTCCGGAACTGGCCGACGACGACGTCCAGGGACCGCTGCGCGAAGCGGTGCTGCGCTATTCCCGGGAAGTGGCCTTCGCCGCCGCGGACGTGTACGCCCGGGCTGCGGAAACCCGCGGGGCCTGGGACACCCGGCTGGAGGCCCTGGTGGTGGACGCCATTCTGCGCGGAGAAAGCTCAGATGCGCTGCGTTCCCGCATTGCGGCCGTCGGCTGGACCTCCACGGCCCGGATCACCGTCATGGTGGGCAGCTCGCCGTCGGACACCAACGCCTCCTTCGTCAATGAACTTCGCCGCGCCACCGCACGGCTCACCGAAGATGCCCTGGTGGGAATCCAGGGCGAACGGCTCATCCTGGTGCTCGGAGGCCTGGAGGACAGCCCGGGCTCCTACGCCCGGCTCGCTGAACTGTTCGGCCCCGGACCCGTCGTGTACGGCCCGCCGGCGGAGTCCCTGGTCGATGCCGGTCCGTCGGCGCAGGCCGCCTTTGCCGGCCTGACCGCGGCCCGTGCCTGGCCAGCAGCGCCGCGTCCCGTCGCAGCCGACGATCTGTGGCCCGAACGGGTGATGTCCGGCGACGACAGCGCACGCAAGGCCCTAGTGCGCAGCATCTACCGGCCGCTGCTGGGCGCGTCCAACGGCCTGGCGGAAACCCTCTCCGCCTACCTCTCCCTGGGGCATTCCCTGGAAGCCACGGCCCGTGAACTCTTTGTGCACGCCAACACCGTCCGGTACCGGCTGCGGCGTGTCTGCGACGTCACGGGATGGGATCCGATGCTGCCGCGTGAGGCCTTCGTTCTGCAGACCGCACTCGTGGTGGGACGGCTGGCGCCGCCCGGAAAAGCAGTTCCGGAACGTCCCGCCGCGCGCTCCTAAGCGAGTTGCATCCGTCACTTCCCCTTGTAGACTTCCTACAACGGCTCACGTGGAGCTTGGTCTACGCAAACACCCGGCATCTTCCCTTCTCTTTGGAAAGCTTGATACGTGCTCGCTATTGTCTGCCCCGGCCAGGGGTCCCAAACGCCAGGTTTCCTTTCTCCGTGGCTGGAACTGCCCGGAGTCCGGGAACATCTTGAATCACTCAGTGCCCTTGCCGGTCTGGACCTGATCGCCCACGGCACCGTCTCCGACGAAGAGACCATCAAGGACACCGCCGTGGCCCAGCCGCTGATTGTGGCCGCCGGGCTGATGGCCGCCCGCCTGCTGGTGCAGCCGCAGGCGCTGACCGCTTCCACCGTGGTCGCCGGACATTCGGTCGGTGAGATCACCGCCTCCGCCCTCTCCGGTGCCCTGACCGAAGCGGACGCCCTGATCTTCGTCCGGGAACGCGCCAACGCCATGGCCCGCGCCGCGGCTGAAACCCCCACCGGAATGAGTGCCGTTCTGGGCGGTGACCCGGACGAGGTTGCCGCAGCCCTGGCCGCTGCCGGACTCACGGCAGCGAACGTGAACGGCGGCGGACAGACTGTCGCCGCCGGAACCCTGGAACAGCTGGCCGCTTTTGCAGCCGCTCCTCCGGCCAAAGCCCGCGTCATCCCGCTGAAGGTGGCCGGCGCCTTCCACACCGCCCACATGGCGCCCGCGGTGAGCGTGCTCGAGGCGCTGCGCCCTCAGCTTCGCCCCGCAGCACCGCTGCCCACCCTGCTTTCCAACTACGACGGCGCCGCCGTCGTTTCCGGGGAGGGCAACCTGGACAGCCTCATTGCCCAGGTGTCCCGGCCCGTCCGCTGGGACCTGTGCATGGAGACCATGGCTGCCATGGGCGTGACCGGCATGCTGGAACTGCCGCCGGCCGGCACCCTCACCGGGCTGGCCCGCCGCGGCCTCAAGGGCCTGCCCACGCTGGCCCTGAAATCCCCCGAAGACCTCGACGCCGCGCGGGAGTTCATCACCGAACACTCCCCCTCGCCCGCCGCAGTGACAGCAGCAACCACCACCGGAGAAGGTAACGCGTGAGCACGCCCACCCTGAAACAGTCCCCCGTCCACCAGTTCAGCCGGATCCACGGCATCGGCGCCTTCCGGCCCGACGTCATCGTGAGCAACGAGGATGTCTGCCAGTGGATCGATTCCTCCGACGAGTGGATCCGCCAGCGCACGGGGATCGTCACCCGGCACCGCGCGGACAAGGGCACCTCGGTGGTCGACATGGCCGAGGCCGCCGGCCGGGATGCCCTGGCCTCAGCGGGAATCGAGGGTTCCCAGCTGGGCGCCGTCATCGTGTCCACCGTCACCCACCCCTTCGCCACGCCGTCGGCCGCCGCTGAAATTGCGCATCTGCTCGGCGCCTCGCCGGCACCGGCCTACGATGTGTCCGCCGCCTGCGCCGGCTACTGCTACGGCATCGCCCAGGCGGATGCCCTGGTTCGCTCGGGCGCAGCAGAATACGTGCTGGTCATCGGGGTGGAGAAGCTCTCCGACTTCATCGACAACACCGAGCGCACCATCTCCTTCCTGCTCGGCGACGGCGCCGGCGCCGTCGTCGTCGGTCCCTCCGATTCCGCGGGCATCGGCCCGTCGGTCTGGGGTTCGGACGGCAGCAAGTCCAGCACCATCGGGATGACCCATTCCATGCTGGACATCCGCGAACTGTCGCTGGCCGCCGAAGCCGACGGCACCGACGTCGCCGTTTCGGACGTCGCCGCCCGCGACACCAAGCTGTGGCCGACGCTGCGCCAGGACGGCCAGAGCGTCTTCCGCTGGGCTGTGTGGGAAATGGCAAAGGTCGCCCAGCGCGCCCTTGACGCCGCCGGAGTCACCGCCGAGGATCTTGGCGCCTTCGTCCCGCACCAGGCGAACATGCGCATCATCGATGAAATGGCCAAGCAGCTGAAACTGCCCGAGTCCGTCGTCATCGCCCGCGACATCGCCGACGCCGGCAACACCTCGGCGGCCTCGATCCCGCTCGCGACCCACCGGCTGCTGCAGGAAAACCCCGAGCTCAGCGGCAAGCTCTCCCTCCAGATCGGCTTCGGCGCAGGCCTGGTCTTCGGCGCGCAGGTTATCGTTCTTCCGTAACCTGTCCGTCCCCCAACACCCCGCCGTTCCACGGTTGGACAACACGCCGGCTCCTGCCGGCACCACGAGAAAAAGGAGCCAACATGGCTAGCAACGAAGAAATCCTGGCCGGCCTCGCCGAGATCGTCAACGAGGAAACCGGTCTGGCCCCCGAGTCCGTCGAGCTGGACAAGTCCTTCACCGATGACCTGGACATCGATTCCATCTCCATGATGACCATCGTCGTGAACTCGGAAGAGAAGTTCGGCGTGCGCATCCCGGACGAAGAGGTCAAGAACCTGAAGACCGTCGGCGACGCCGTGGACTTCATTTCCAAAGCCCAGGCGTAATTTTGCCGGCGGCCGCTGCCTTCGCCGGCGGCGGCCGCCGCGTCAGCGCTTTTGCACCACGCACCACCGCAGTTCCCGCACCACCAACGTCTTCGAGAGAGTGAATCATGGCCCGCAAAGTAGTCATCACCGGTCTGGGCGCCACGACGCCCATCGGCGGCGATGTTCCCACCATGTGGAAGAACGCGCTCAAGGGTGTCGCCGGCGCCAAAACCCTCGAGGACGACTGGGTGGCGCAGTACAGCCTTCCCGTCACCTTTGCCGCACGCGTCTCCACGCCGGCCAGCGAGGTCCTCTCCCGTGTGGAAGCCAAGCGCATGGACCCGTCCACGCAGTTTGCCGTGGTTGCCGCACGCGAGGCCTGGGCCGATTCGGGCATCGAGGACATCGACCATGACCGTCTGGGTGTCTCCTTTGCCACCGGTATCGGCGGAGTGTGGACCCTTCTTGACGCGTGGGACACCCTGCGCGAAAAGGGCCCCCGCCGCGTCCTTCCCATGACCGTTCCCATGCTGATGCCCAACGGCCCCGCCGCCGCCGTCAGCCTGGACCTGGGTGCCCGCGCCGGCGCCCACACCCCTGTTTCCGCCTGTGCTTCCGGCACCGAGGCCCTGCACCAGGGACTGGAACTGATCCGCTCCGGCAAGGCCGACGTCGTCGTCTGCGGCGGAGCCGAAGCCGCGATCCACCCCATGCCGCTGGCTGCCTTCGCCTCCATGCAGGCCCTGTCCAAGCGCAACGACGACCCGGAACGTGCGTCCCGCCCCTACGACAAGGACCGCGACGGCTTTGTGATGGGTGAAGGTGCCGGTGCGCTGGTCCTGGAATCCGAGGAGCATGCCCTGGCCCGCGGCGCCCGGATTTACGCCGAACTCGCCGGAACCGCAGTGACGGCCGACGCGTACCACATCACCGCACCCGATCCCGAGGGTCTGGGCGCCACCCGCGCGCTGAAGGCCGCACTCTACGACGCCCGTGCGCAGGCCGAGGACGTGGTGCACGTCAACGCGCATGCCACGTCCACGCCCGTCGGCGACAAGCCCGAGTACGCAGCCCTTAAGGCGGCACTGGGCTCGCAGGTGGACAACGTTGCGGTTTCCGCCACCAAGTCCCAGACCGGCCACCTCCTCGGTGCCTCCGGCGCAGTGGAAGCCGTCATGGCAGCCATGGCCGTGTACGACCGGCAGGCTCCGGCAACCATCAACCTGGAGAACCAGGATCCGGAAATCCCGCTCGACGTGGTGACATCGGCCCGCTCGCTGCCCGGCGGCGACATTGTGGTGCTGAGCAATTCATTTGGTTTCGGCGGACACAACGCCGTCATCGCACTGCGCAGCTGTTAGACCGGTACCCAGCTGCTTCAGCTGCTCAGTACCGGCAGCAGCTAGGTACCGGCAGCTGCCGGCTCCCCGGTCAGTAAAAAGCCGCGGCCGTTTCCCCTCGGGACAACGGCCGCGGCTTTTGCTTTGCTGTGGCTTTTTGCTTTGCTGTGGCTTTTGGCTATCGTGTGGCTTTTGCTTCGGTGAGTTGTTGCACCGTTGGTTTGCCCTGTGTGGTTCGGCCCGGCGAGTTACCCGACCTGGTGCAGCCAGCGGACGTTGGCTCCGTCGCCTGCGTGGCGGAACGGTTCCAGCTCATCGTCCCAGGCCTCGCCCAGAGCCAGGGAAAGCTCGTGGTAAACAGCTGACGGATCTCCGGCACCGTTTTCGTAGGCGTAACGGATCCGGTCCTCGGAGACCATGATGTTGCCGTGGACGTCGGTTGCGGCGTGGAAGATGCCCAGTTCGGGCGTGTGGCACCAGCGGCTCCCGTCGGCGCCGGGGCTCTGGTCTTCTGTCACTTCGTACCTCAGGTGCGCCCATCCGCGCAGCGCCGAGGCCAGCAGCGAGCCGGTGCCCTGAGGGCCGGTCCACTCCACCTCGGTGCGGAGCATGCCCGGTGCAGCAGGCTGCGGGGTCCACTTTAGATCCGTTCGCTTTTCCACGACGGATCCTATTGCCCACTCAATGTGGGGGCACAACGCAGACGGGGCGGAGTGTATGAATAACACGCCGTGGGCCATCACAACAGACATTCCATCCTCCATAGCTGTAGGTACGTCTTCCCCAACGACCTTCAACCCGGGCGGAACATTTCTGTTGTTAGCTCATTCAGGGACGGTTTGAAAACGGCGTTCCTGAAAAACACTGTGAACTGCGCTTGGTTTTCTCTGCGGTGACTTCCAATTCCTTTGAGACTTTCATCCGGTACGGACTTAGCCTTATTGTGCCGCAAGTTCCGGGAATGCGCCAATGATGATTTCAGGCTGAGCAGGGGTGTTCACCGGCCTGTGCGTCCTCCGGCTTCAGGCCCGGGGGTGGGCCTGCTGGTAGCTGGCCCGCAACCGGTCCACGGACACATGGGTGTAGAGCTGAGTGGTGGCCAGCGAGGAGTGGCCCAGAATTTCCTGCACCGCCCTGAGGTCGGCGCCGCCGTCGAGCAGATGGGTCGCCGCCGAGTGCCGAAGGGCGTGGGGGCCCGTTGCACCGGTGTCCCCGAGAGCCTCAAAGAGGCCTGACACCACTGACCGGACCTGCCGCTGGTCCACCCGGCGGCCGCGCCGGCCCAGGAATAGTGCGGGGCCGCTGTCAGCGGCGGCCAGAGCAGGCCGGCCGCGGCGGAGCCAGTCGTCAACCGCTTCGGCCGCGGGCTGCCCATAGGGAACGGTGCGTTCCTTGTTGCCCTTGCCGATAACGGTGAGCGTGCGCCGGTCCGCATTCAAATCGTCGATGTCCAGTCCGGTCAGCTCGCCCACCCGGACGCCGGTGGCGTAGAGCAGCTCGACGATGGCCCGGTTCCGGATCGCCACGGGTCCGCCGTCAACCGCTGCGTCGGCGAGCCCGGCGAACAACTCGCCGATCTGTCCCGCACGCAGCACCGCAGGCAGGGTCTTTTCCCGTTTCGGAGCCCGCAGGCGAAGTGCCGGATCAGTATCGATGAGTTCTTCCCGCAGTGCCCACCCGGTGAAGCTGCGGGCGGTGGCGGCGCGCCGGGCCAGTGTGGAACGGGCCAGGCCAGCTCCGCTGAGCTCGCCCAGCCAACCCCGCAGGATCGCCAGGTCTATCCCGTCCAGCGACCGCACTCCTCCAGCCAGCGCATAGGACAGCAACTGGGCCACATCACCTTCGTAGGCGCGCACCGTGTGCTCGGAGCGCCCCCGTTCACTGGTCAGGTAACGGCTGAACCCGCGCAGCGCCTTGCTGAACTCCGCGGGCCAGCGCTCGGGATCGGCTGGCCCTGCCGGTACGTTTGTCTCCCTGGCTGCCCCGGTTGTCCCTGCTGCCCCGGTTGCTGCCCCGGTCCCGGCGGCGCGGGTCCCACGGGTCTCACGGGCCTCATGGGTTGAGTCCGAGTCTGCGGTCGCGCCGGATGCAGCGGCAGGCCCGGAGCCTGCGGAATGCCGCTCTTGGTTGGTAGCTGGTGTCACCCCTTTACTGTCCTCGTATCAGTGCCCGACCTCAAGCAGGCACACCGGCCGCACCGGCGCATTGGATCCGCAGGGCCGCGGTTGTCTGCGAGGACTCGTGATCCAGGAGGAACCGTTTCGAGTCGATGCCTGCGGAGTAGCCGGTGAGTGCGCCGCGGGAACCGACCACGCGGTGGGTGGGAATAACGATGTTCAACGGGTTCCGGGACAGGGCCGCCCCCACCCCGCGGGCCTTTGCCGCGTCCCCGAGCCGGATGGCCAGTTCCTTGTAGCTGCAGGTTTGGCCATACGGGATTGCGGAGACCTCGGCCCAGACCCGCCGCTGGAAATCCGTTCCCCGGGTATCCAGGTCAAGGTCGAAACAGCAGCGTGTCCCGTCGAAGTACTGGCTGAGCTGGCGTTCCGCTTCCTCGAACCCCTCTTCGACGATCCGGCCCAGGCCGTGGTCGGCGGCCGGATCGGGTACGCCGGGAAAGACAGCCCGGAGGGCTCCCTCGTCAGAAGCAAGGGTGAGGATACCCAACGGGGTGACGACACTTTTATGGATGCGCATGATGGTTCCCTTCGTGGTGAATGTTGCGTTGTGCTGTGGTTATGTGGTGATGCTGCGGTGAACTGCTGTCGCGGTGTCCTGCACGCATGCGCTTGCGTTGTTTATTGCGGCTGGTTGTGATGCGGTTGATTGTGTTTCGAGGTTCCAGGTCCAGGGATAGTAAAAGTTCCGTTCATCGGCGGCTCCTTTTCCAGAGCTGCGGCCCGTCGCGGACGGCGAGGTCTTCCAGTTCCAGCCGTGCCAGCCCTGCACGGACTGCCGGCACCGACAAACCGGCGACTGAGGCGAGCTTCTCTACCGGTGAGCCGCTGCGCAGCGGCAGAGCATCCAGCAGGAGCAGGTCTTCGATCATGAGCCCGTCATGAACTGCTGCGGGTTCCTCATGCCCAGGCTCCGCAGAGTCTGCAGACGCACCGATGGGGCCGGCCAGTTCAATAATCTCGGCGGCATCGGTGACACAAACGGCGCTGCCGTCCCTCAGTAGCCGGTGGCATCCTGCGGAATTGGCTGAATAGACCGAGCCCGGCACGGCGCCGACTTCCCGCCCCAGTGCTGCGGCATGGTGTGCCGTGTTCAATGCTCCCGAGCGCCAGCGTGCTTCGACCACGACTGTCACAGCACTGAGCGCGGCAATAATCCTGTTTCGCTGCAAGAATCTCCACCGCGTAGGAGACGAGCCGGGCGGCACCTCCGACATGAGGATTCCTCTGCGGACCACCTCCCGCAGAAGATCCTCATTGCCTGCCGGATAGTAGCGGTCGGCGCCGCAGGCCATGACGGCAATGGTGGGTGCCGCCCCCGCGCCGCCGCCAGCTGCAAGCGCGGCACGGTGGGCCTGTGCATCGATGCCGTACGCACCGCCGGAGACGACGCTCCATCCCTGCACCACCAGTCCCGCAGCGAGATCACCGGCCACAGACGCGCCGTATCCGGTGCTGTCCCGTGAGCCAACGACCGCTGCCGTCCTGCCCAGCGCGGGCATCCCCTGATTAAGGTCCCCTCGTGCCCACAGACACAGCGGCATGCCCAGCCCCAGGTCACGCAGGGCTTCCGGCCAGCGCGGGTCCTCAGGGGTAAGCAGTTCGCCGCCTGCGCGGCTGATGGTTGCCAGATCCCGGTCCGGTGCCAGATCGGGCACCCTGGGTGCCCACCTGGCGAGGGCTTCAGCGAGGCTGCTTCCGCGCCCCGAAATGCCCGCTCCGGCCAGCTCCTCCGTCACTTCACGTATCAGCGCGTTCCCGGCGCGCAGGCTCCCCGTCGCTACCCGCAGTGCGTCTACGGGCCCCGCCGCTGCCACCAAAGCCAGTCCCACGTTGTCCGACGGTTCAAACAACCGGGACAACGCCGCCCGGCTCCGGAGCAGATCCGGCTGTCCGCCGCTCATGCCGCTGCCCCCTGCTGGCGGAACCCCAGGGCCTGACCGACGTCGTCGGCGTCCGGCGACGAGTGGCCCGCCAGATCGGCGATGCTCCACGCCACACGCAGCACTCGGTCGTACCCGCGCGCTGTCAGGGTTTGCCGGTCCATCGCGCGGTCGAGTGCGGAAGTGGCGCGCGGAGCGGGTTTCAGGGTGCCGCGCAGCACGTTCCCGGCCACTTCCGCATTGGTTTCGTATCCCCACCCTTTCAACCGGTCGTGCTGGATACCCCGGGCAGCAGCGACCCGGCCGGCGATCGCGCTGCTTTCTTCCGTTTGCCCGTCTCCGGCCAGCTCCCGCAGCGACACCCGCTGGACCGTCAGTTGCAGATCCACCCGGTCCAGCAGAGGGCCGGAGAGGCGGCTGAAGTATCGCCGGCGCTGCTGCGGCGTGCAGGTGCAGTCAATGCCCTTTCCGGCGGCCAATCCGCAGGGGCAGGGATTGGCAGCCAGCACCAGCTGAAAGCGCGCCGGGTAGCTGGCCGTGCCGGCAGCGCGGTGCAGTTCGAGCTTTCCGCTCTCGAGCGGCTGCCGCAGTGCGTCAAGCACTCGCCGGTCATACTCCGGAGCTTCATCCAGAAAAAGGACGCCCCGGTGTGCCCGGGACGCAGCTCCCGGCCGGGCAATGCCGGACCCTCCGCCAATGATGGCAGCGGAGGATGCTGTGTGGTGCGGGCTTTCAAAGGGCGGACGACGCAGGAGCTGGGAGCACGGGCGGCCGCCCCACACCAAGGAATGAATCGCGGTCACTTCCATGGCGTGTGCATCCGGAAGATCCGGCAACAGGCTCGGAAGACGCTCAGCGAGCATGGTCTTCCCTGCGCCAGGCGGTCCGGTCATCAGGAGGTGGTGCGCTCCCGCAGCCGCTACCTCCACCGCGAACCTGGCCTCTGATTGGCCGGCGATGTCCGACATGTCACGAAGCGGGGCCGCGGCGGAACTCCCGCCGTCGTCGGCAGCCTCCGGCGTCTCCTCAGGGACCTGGGGCGGAAAGGACAACCGGTCAGGATCGGCACCAAGAAAAGCTGCCACTTCCGCCAGGGATTCGAATCCGGTGACCTCCGCTCCGGGCACCAAAGCTGCTTCGGCTGCGTTGGCTGCCGCAACTGTGATTTCCGGATAGCCTGCCTGCACGGCCGCCATGACTGCAGGCAGGATGCCGCGCACGGGCCGCAGCCGTCCGTCCAGGCCCAGCTCGGCAATGAACACCCGGCGGCCGCTGCACCGGACGTCACCGGCAGCGGCCAGCGCGGCTGTGACTATGGCGAGGTCGAATCCCGAGCCCCGTTTGTGCACGTCCGCCGGCATCAGATTGACGGTGATTCTCCGGCGGCTGAGCGGCAGGCCAGCGTTCTTGGCTGCCGACCTGACCCGGTCCTTAGCCTCGTTCAGTGAGGCGTCGGGCAACCCCAGCAGGACAAAGGATGGAAGTGTCTGGCCAATGTCCGCCTCGATCTCCACCATCCGGCCGTCCAGGCCGACCAAGCCCACACCGTACGTTCTTCCCAGCGTCACAGCGCCACCTCACGCAGGTGCTCAATAACCGGTGTGCCCGCGCCGTCGTCGACCACTGACACCGCGTCCACCCGGAACCCGGTAAACCGTCTCTCCTGCGCTGTCCTCCACCTGCTGGCCAAGAGGTAGAGGCGGGCAAGCTTCGCCGGAGTGATGGCTTCCAGCGGATGGCCGTAGTCCAGCGAGGAGCGGGTTTTGACCTCCACGATGACGAGCGTGCCGTTCTCTATCCCGACGAGGTCTATTTCCCCGTCCGGGCAGCGCCAGTTGCGGTCAATGACCTCGATTCCGGCCGCAGCGAGGTAGCCTGCCGCGAGGTCCTCTCCGTGACGCCCAAGGGTATCTTTAGCTCTCATGGCTCCACCCTGGGCCTCATGGACGGGGAACGAGGTGCCTCTGCTGCCGGATGTGGATGATGGTGCCCGCCCCGTTCACTGCACCAGCGCTGGGGAGGAACGGAGCGTGCTTACGGAGGCGGACCAATGATGGTGGGCGTGCGGCGGTCGATCCAGCGTGCAGATAACTCCCTACCGGCCGGAACGGTCACTACGAAGCAGATCAAGGTGCAGTCTCGTACCGTGAATCCGGGGACCGTACCCACCCGGCCTGCAAGGCGCTAGTAGACCACCGGCATTGATTCGAGCCGCACACTCTCCAGATGAAACACCTCGGGGCTGGAAGCGTGTGCCGGAGCCGGCAGCGTCCCCGCGAAACCGCGGCTCAGAGTGATGTGCGGACGAAGCCGGGACGCAAACATGAAGTTGGGATCAGCCGCGGTGAAGGCTTCCACGTCCTCGATCCCGCAGCCGCGCAGGAATGTCTCCAGTGCGGCAACGGCGGCGGCGTGGGACTGCATCAGCACAGCGGAGGGGAAATACTCAAGCACCAGGGTCCGCCCGTGCCGTCCGAATCTGGACAGGACGGCGGGCTCGAGCACAACCGGCTGCCGCGGCATCGCGGCCTCGGTTGCCGCCACGTAGACGGCGAGCAGCTCTTCGTAGCGGTCCCGGGTAATACCGGTGGCCACCGAAACCAGTGAGTAGACATCGCGGACCTTGCCGAAGTGGATCAGGGTGAGGTGCATCTGGCGTTCGGGAACCCACCGCGGCTGTCCGCCGTCGTTGATTTCCGGCAGCCCGGCCAGCTCCTGCTGCAGTTCGATCAGGTGCGCCAGCGACTCGGAATCCGGTCGAAGCTGGGCATACAGGCGCCGGTTCCCGGACAGATATCCGGCCAGCGGAGAATCAGGGAGTGCCATTGGAGCAGTCTAGGAGATTCGCATCTGGCGGGCATCCCTTCCGGCTAGGGTGGATCCATGCCTTTCCCGATCCCGATTCTGTCCGACGCCACGCTCACGCTGCGTCCGCACCGTGCCTCCGACGTCGGGCCCGTGTATGCGCGCTCCATCGATCCGCTGACCCGCGAGTGGACCACCATTCCGCTGGAGTACACGGAGTCGATGGCCGCAGAGTATGTGGCAGCCATCTCCAGGGAACAGGAGGACGCCGTCTCCTGGGCGCTGGAGTGCGACGGCGCCTATGCCGGTTCGCTCGATCTGCGCTTCCAGGGGGCCAATTCGGGAAACCTGGGCTTCGTGACGGCACCGGCCTTCCGGGGCCGGGGTTTGATGTCCCGGGCAGTTGCGCTGGCTGTGGCCCACGCCTTTGATGATCTGGGCTGGGACGTGGTGACGTGGAGCGCCAACGCCGGAAACACCGGGAGCTACAAGACGGTGTGGCGCAGCGGTTTTCCGCCGCCGATAGCCGTCCCCCATTTGCTGGCCCACCGGGGCGAAATGGTCGAGGGCTGGATCTCCAGCCTCGCCGCCGGCGACCCGCGGGTGCCCGCGGGAAGGTGGGCACAATGGGCCGACGTCGCCGCCCGGCTCCCCGGGGTCAGTCAGGATCGCCCCGGGGCCAGCACGGTTCCCGGGGACTAGCCAGGATCCCGGGGTCAGCCCAGTTCGTCGGCCTTTGGAATCGTGAGGTCGTCGTTGCGGGTCAGTTCCTCCACGTTCACGTCTTTGAACGTGATCACGCGGACGCTCTTCACGAACCGGGCGGATCTGTAAACGTCCCACACCCAGGCATCCTGCAGGGTGAGGTCAAAGTAAATCTCTCCGTCCGCGGACCGCGCCTGCAGGTCCACGTGGTTCGCCAGATAGAACCGGCGCTCCGT
This sequence comes from Arthrobacter sp. Z1-15, assembly GCF_054792395.1. NCBI lineage: Bacteria > Bacillati > Actinomycetota > Actinomycetes > Micrococcales > Micrococcaceae > Arthrobacter > Arthrobacter sp. Z1-15. The sequence goes on from NZ_CP096454.1 coordinate 2,585,230, forward strand.
TTCGACTACGTAGCTGAAGAGCCCCACCACGTCGCGGTATTCCCGGTAGAGCTGGAGCTCCATGTCCGTTTCATAGTTCTCAAGGTCTTCCGCACTCATAAATCCATCATCCCCCAACGACGCTCTCTTGGTCCCCGGCATACGGTTCCGGACGCGTTCCCAGCTGCCAGGACATCCGATGCAGGGGCGTGGGCCCGTGCTCGTCAATCGCTGACCGGTGGGACGCCGTAGCGTATCCCTTGTTCACTTCCCAGCCGTACTGAGGATGTGTCACAGCGTAGTCCACCATCAGCGCGTCCCGCTCCACTTTCGCAAGGACGCTGGCGGCAGCCACGCTCAGGCACTGCATGTCGGCCTTGATCTTGGTGTGCACGGGCGCCAGGCACCCGCCGTCGTCGTCGTTCGGCAGGTCAAAAAGACTGGCCTGCGGAGCGGGAGAGAGCCAGTTGTAGTTCCCGTCCAGGAGTACGACGTCGGGGGTCAGGTCCGCGCACACCTGCTCCCAGGCGCGGGTACCGGCCAGCCGCAGCGCCGCCATGATTCCGTGCAGGTCGATTTCAGCCGCACTGGCATGACCCACACCCCAGCCCAGGGACCATTTCTTGATCAGCGGGACCAGGGTCTCCCGGTCGCTGACGGAGAGCAGTTTGCTGTCGCGCACGCCTTTGAGGGAGCGGACCGTTGCCAGGTCCACGGCCACCAGGCCGACGCTGACCGGCCCGGCCAGCGCGCCGCGGCCCACCTCGTCGCACCCGGCGAGGACCTTGTGCCCGGCAGCGGCGAAGGACCGCTCAAAGCGCAGCGTCGGTGCCTTGCTGCCGGTTCCGGTCTTGGGACGCGGGCGGGCGGGTGCTGCTGTCATTTGGATTCGGTCGGCTCGGAGGACGAGGGATCGGGAACGTTTTCGAACACTTCCGGGTAGCTGCCCACAAAGCCGGCGCGGTTCAGCGGCCAGGCGGTCACTGCGGCCTTGCCTTCGATGTCCTCAACGTCGACAAAGCCGCCGCTGGGATCCTGCAGGTGTTCACGGGAGTCCGCGGAAGCGTTGCGGTGGTCGCCCATGACCCAGACCTTGCCTTCGGGTACCACGACGTCAAAGGGAATGTCCGACGGCGATGCCCCGGGATAGATGTACGGCTCATTCAGCGCTTCGCCGTTGACCGTAATCCTGCCGTCGGCGTCGCAGCAGACCACCCGGTCACCCTCGGTCCCGATGACGCGCTTGACGAGGTGCTGCTCGGAGGTATCCGGAACCAGACCCACAAAGATGAGCGCGTCGCGGATCCAGGTACCCGGGCCCTCGGTGGCCGCGGGAAGTTCCGGAAGCCATTCCTTGGTGTCCTTGAACACCACCACGTCGCCGCGGTTCAGGTCGAAGGGCTCCGGGACCAGGAGGTTCACGAAAATACGGTCGTTGATCTCCAGGGTTTCCTCCATGGAACCCGAGGGGATGTAGAACGCACGGAAAAGGAACGTTTTGATGAGGAAGGAGAGCAGCAGCGCGATCACGACGATGGTGGCCACTTCGCGCAGCCAGCCGCCGAAGCCGCGGTTTTTCTCACTGTGCTTCTTGCCGGTGCCGTTCCCCTTGCCGGGGGCAGCCGCACGCGGACGCGCTGAATGCGCTCCGTGGATACCGGATCCGGCGCTCTGGGCGGGCTCGTCCGGGACGTTCTGAGCCATGTGCTTTCCTCTTACTTCGCCGTGTTCCACTCGGCTCCTAACTCTAGCCGCTCAATATCCGAACTATGCTCCAGCGGCCATAAGATGGCCGTGGCCCTGCCAATAACGCGCTCCTTCGAAATGAGTCCGCCGCCGGGCGCGCCCAGCAGGGAGCGCGAATCGGCCGATTCGGACCGGTGGTCCCCCATCAGCCACAGCCGGCCCTCGGGGACAATGACGTCGAAGGTCTGCTCGCTCGGAGCGTCTCCCGGGTAAACGTATGACTCGTCCACCGGAGTTCCATTAACGGTTACCCTCGGCTCCTCGTCGGTGCAGCAGCTGACGCGGTCTCCGGGAATGCCGATGACCCTTTTCACATAGACGGTGTCGCTTCCCGCCAGGCCCACCCAGCGGGCAACGGACTTCAGCGCGGTCAGCGGCGCCGGATCACCGTTGTGCAGGGGCGCCAGGGAGCCCCTGCCGTCGAAGACCACGACGTCGCCGCGCTGAATGTCGCCGGAGCGGTAGTCCGTGCGCGAGACCGCCACCCGGTCCCCCGGTTCCAGCAGCGGCTGCATCGACTCGGAGGGAATGTAGTAGACGTCGACGACGAACGCGCGGACAAGGGCCGCCAGCACGACGGCGGCAGCCAGGGCGCATAACACGAAACGCCAGCCCACAAACCTGGACCGGCGTTTCGTGTGCTTCACGGGAGAGTCCGGAGACTCTCCCGAAGCGGATGATGCGTGGATCAAGAAATTTACTTGACGGGACGTGCGTCGCGCTTTTCCTTGATCTTGGCTGCCTTGCCGCGCAGATCGCGCATGTAGTACAGCTTGGCGCGGCGGACATCGCCCTTGGAGACCAGTTCGATCTTGTCGATGACCGGGGAGTGTACCGGGAAGGTACGCTCCACGCCGACACCGAAGCTGACCTTGCGGACCGTGAAGGTCTCGCGCAGGCCATCGCCCTGGCGCTTCATGACGAAGCCCTGGAAGACCTGAACACGGGTGTTCTTGCCTTCGATGATGTTTACGTGAACCTTGACCGTGTCACCGGCGCGGAACTCGGGGATGTCTGAACGCAGCGAAGCTGCATCAACAGAATCTAGGATGTGCATTGTGTATCACTCCTGGTGGACGCCACAGGTCACCCACTTTGGTAACGGCAGGCAAGGATGCAGTTCTGACACTGCACAGATGCCGCCGAAGCTAGAGACCGGCCGAGCCGAGGATTGGCTGCCGGCGTGCAGTCTGTTGGCCGCGCTCCCCCTGTGGCAGGTGCGGACCCAGATGACACAGTTATCTATTCTGCCATACCCGGACAAACGCCACCAATTACCCGCGGGGAAGGACCCGACCCTCTGTCACGTCGTAACCCAGCGCATCAAGGGCGGCCCTGTCGGCTTTGGTCAGCTGCGCGGCGTCGAGCTTTTGTAGCAGGTCCGGACGGCGTGCGGCGGTGCGCTTGAGCTGCTGGGTGCGCCGCCACTGCGCAATCTTGCCGTGGTTGCCGCTGAGCAGGATCTCCGGCACATCCCGGTCCCGCCAGGACGAGGGCTTGGTGTAGACGGGGTATTCCAGCAGACCGTCCGAGTGCGATTCCTCCACCAGGGATTCTGGATTGCCGACGACGCCGGGCACCAGGCGGCCGATGGCCTCCACCATGGCCAGGACCGCCACCTCTCCCCCGTTGAGCACGTAGTCGCCGAGGCTGACCGGGCGGACGTCGAAGCGATCCCCGGCCCACTCGAGAACACGTTCGTCGATGCCTTCGTACCGTCCGCAGGCGAATACCAGGTGCTTTTCCTCGGCGAGTTCGTAGGCCATGGCCTGGGTAAACACCGCGCCGGCCGGCGAGGGAACAATCAGCACGGGGCGCGCCGTTTCCTCCGCACCGGCAACCGAAGTCAGCGCCTGCGCCCACGGCTCGGCCTTCATGACCATGCCGGCTCCGCCCCCGTAGGGGGTGTCGTCGACGGTGCGGTGCCGGTCCGTTGTGAAGTCGCGCAGGTCGTGGACGTTGAGGTCCAGCAGGCCGTCCTGCCGGGCCTTGCCGATCAGCGACAGGTCCAGCGCGGCCAGGTACTCCGGGAAAATGCTGACTACATCGATGCGCACTTTAGCTGCCGGCCCCGTCCTGGGCATTGGCGTTGTCTGCTGCGTTCTGCGGCTTGTCGGCAGGCTTCTGCTTGGCCGGCTTGTCCTGCTTCTCGGGCTTGTCCTCGGGCAGGTTCAGTTCAAAGAGTCCCGGCGGCGGGGTGATCAGGACGTACCCGCCCTCGACGTTGACCTCGGGAACGATGGCTTCCACGAACGGAACCAGAACTTCGCGTCCCTGGGTGTCGTCCACCACGAGAAGGTCCTGGACGGTCAGGGTGCGCAGCCCGCTGACGGTGCCGACGACGTCGTCGCCCACCTTGGCCGCCAGGCCCACCAGCTCGTGCTCGTACCAGCCCTCGTCGTCGTCCTCGTCATCGAGTTCCTCGGTGTCGACGGAGAGCACGGCGCCGCGCAGTTCCTCGGCGCCGTTGCGGTCCGCAACCTCTTCGAACCCGAGCAGCAGGATGTCCTTGTTCCACCGTGCGCTGATGACCGTGAGCGGACCCTTGGACGCGGGCTCGACGGTGAGTTCCGTTCCGGAGACAAAGCGGTCTTCGGGGGCGTCGGTCATGACCTGGACGGTCACTTCGCCGCGGATGCCGTGCGGCTTGCCGATTCGTGCCACCTGTAACTGCATGGGGAGTTCTCCTTGTTGTGGTGCGGCGGGGTGCTGCAGCCGGGGGTGGGCCGGTTAGGGCCCGGAAACACATCCGGCCCCTTCACCATTATCTGGTGCAGGGGCCGGATGCCGTGAACTGCGTTCAACTGGTACTGCTGTGAAAAGTGCTGTGAACTGCCGATGCAGTCCGGCCGTGCCGCGGATGTTCAGCGGCGGCGGTCGGTATCCACTACATCAACGCGAACCGGTTCGCCGTTTGCCAGGGCCGCGATCACAGTGCGCAGTGCGCGTGCGGTCCGTCCCTGGCGCCCGATGACGCGGCCCAGATCATCCTGATGAACTCGCACCTCGAGGGTTTCCCCGCGGCGGTTGCTCTTGGCGGAAACCTTGACGTCCTCAGGACTGTCAACGATTCCGCGGACGAGATGCTCCAGCGCTTCGGCCAGCAAGTTACTCAGCCTCAGCCTCTGCGGAAGCCTCGGGAGCCTCGTCCTTCTTGGCCTTCGGGGTGATGGCTTCGGGAACGATCACGGACTTCTTTTCGGGAGCTACGAAAGCTTCCTTCGGGGCCTTGACCTGAAGGGTGCCTTCCTGGCCCTCGATGTTCTTGAACTTCTGCCAGTCACCGGTGATCTTCAGCAGAACTGCGACCTGCTCGGTGGGCTGGGCGCCGACGCCGAGCCAGTACTGGGCACGGTCCGACTTGATGTCGATGTACGACGGGTTCTCGGTCGGACGGTACAGTCCGATTTCCTCGATGGCACGGCCATCGCGCTTGGCACGGGAATCCATGACAACAACGCGGTAGTGTGCTGAGAACTTCTTGCCGAGGCGCTTAAGGCGAATCTTTACGGCCACTTTTGTGGTCACTCCTGATCTGAAAAGGGGCGAACCCGTACTTCTGCTCCCGTGGGGCGGGCCATAACGTTGGGGTTCAAAAAGGACAAGATGCATGCGCGGAGAGAGGGTCCACGCAGATCGAGTACCTGACCATTGTGCCAGATGAGTCCATGTTTGGCGACTTGGGCCGGCTCCGGCGCGGCACAGGCGGACGGGGAACGTTTTGGCCGGGTTGCCCCGGTGCCAACGGCCCAGAATACGCACCGCCGTTAGGCGACGGCGACACGCAGGCGGTTGCGCCAGGGGTCCTCGAAGCGGAGCTCGGCACCGGTGTGGTGACTGGAGATGCCGGCGACCTTCAGCCGGTCAGCCAACCCGGCGACGTCGTCGGCTGCGGGAACGGTGATCAGCACCTCGCCCAGCCCCAGTGTGTCGCGGCGGGGGCCGGCACCGCGGCTGTTCCAGACGTTCATGGCCATGTGGTGGTGGTAGCCGCCGGCGGACACAAACAGGGCCTGGCCGTGGAAGCCGGCGGTCCGTTCAAAGCCGAGCGTGTCCACATAGAAGGCAGCGGCGGTGTCCGTGTCCCCCACCTGGAGATGGACGTGCCCGACGCCGGCCCCGGCCGTGCGCACTCCGCTCAGCGCTTCCTCGGTGAGGTGTTCGCGGAAGTAGGCCTGCGGAGACAGTGCGAGCGAAGCCATCCGGACTTCCCGGCCCGTCGACGTCTCATCCCAGTTCCAGAGTTCCCGGGGCTTGTCGTAGTAGAGCTCGATTCCGTTGCCCTCGGGGTCCGTGAAGTAGAACGCCTCGCTGACCAGGTGGTCGGCTGAACCCACAAAGGCTGACGGGTCGTACTGGGCGGCAGAGGCAACGGTGGCGGCCAAATCAGCCTGGGAGTCAAAGAGGATGGCCGTGTGGAAGAGGCCCGCCTCACCCCGGGACGCCACCTGGAGTCCGGGCGCCGGGGCCAAATGAACCACGGGGACGTTTCCGCGGCCCAGGTACTGACCGCCGTCGGCCTCGGCGACGACCTCCAACCCAAGAGCCCCGCGGTAGTAGGCCGAGATATTCGTCAGGTCACCGACCTTGAGCATCACGGTCCCCATGGCGAGTTCGGAGGGCAGCAGATCGGAGGTGTTTAGTTGAAGGTTCATGTAATGAGTTTAGTTGAAGCTTCACGTAAAGCCAAGCCGTGGGCGGGCTTCTGGTTCTGGGGAGAGTCAGCCGGCCGTGTCAGTTCGACGGCGAGAGTTCGACGCGCATGGCAACCCGCTCCCCCAGCGCGTCCAAGCCGAGCTGCTTTTCGTGCTCGCGCAGTTCGCCCAGCTCACCGCGGGGACTGAGCACTTCGGTAAAACCGCAGCTCCGGTAGAACGGAGCGTTGAACGGCACCCCGGCAAAGGTGCACAGCGTCATGGAGGTATATCCCTGCGTCCGCGCCCATGCCAGAGCTGCTTCCACCAGGGCCCGGCCCACTCCGCCGCCTGCCGCGTCGGGGTGCACGGAGAGCTGCTCCAGATGTGCCTGCCCGTCCACTTCTTCGAGCCTGGCAAACCCCACCGGCGGAGTTCCCGCCACCAGAAGGTGCAGGGCGGAACCCAGTTCGGCTGCGGAGGCCGGAGGCGGCAGAGGCAGCGGATCGACTCCGGAATCGCGGCTGCCGGGATGCCCGGCACCGGAAACCCCGACGCCGGGCATCCCGGCCAGCAGGATATCGGAGGCCGCCTCCAGCGCAGGCAGCAGGAGCAGATCCTCCGCTGCAGCTTCCCGAATGACAGGGACCACGCGGCGCATCAGCGGTCCCCCGCTTCCATCCGACCTTCGCCAGCTACCGTCCGCCGCGCAGCGGCCAGGAACTCGCGGATGGCCTTCCGGCCCGCGCCGGTGTCCTGCGGGCGGTGGTTTCCGCCGACCTGCCGGTGCTCGGCCCCGGTGGACACCAGGAAATCCGCGACTTCCTCGTACAGCGGCTCCCATCCGCCGGTGAGCACAAGAGTGGGCACGCCGGGAACAATGTCGAGCGGCGCTTCCCAGGGCGGAGTCTGCAGGCGCAGCCGGGCAGCCGACCGCCTGGCGGCTTCATCGGCCGGAGCGGTATGGCCCGGCCGGGCGGCACGGCCCGCTGCGGCGGCCTCGACGGCAAAGACACGGCGGACAAACTCGCGCTCAAAATCTTCGTCGCTCATATCCGGCGCGGCGTCAAAGAGCGGCTGCAGCAGTTCCCGGTGGGCAGCGGTGGCCGGGAGGTCACGGGTCAGCGAGAACACCGCCGGCTCGCACAGGATCAGCGAATACACCCGGCCCGGATCCCGCAGCGCGGCCAGCATCGCCGGAATGGCGCCTGCGGAATGCGCCACCAGATGGCCACCCTCGCCCAGGGCCTCCCGGATTATGGCTATGTCAGCCTCCAGATCCGGCGCCTGCGGCTCCTCGACGGCGTCGAATCCGTGCCGCTTGATAAACAGGCAGTCGTAGTTCAGCGCCAGTCCGTGCTGCCGCGGCCAGGCCGCCGCGCCGAAGCTGCCGGCGCCGTGCACAAACACCACTCGTTCAGAAGGCATGCGGGACTCCTAACGTCCAAGAATTTCGGAGAAGCCGGCCACCGGCGGCATCATCCGACGGGACGACGGCGGTACAGCCGGTTCCCCGGCAGTGCTCCTGCCGTCCACCAGTTCGGTCACCGTGCCAAGGTCCAACGCCTCCAGCGCGCCGGCAATCCTGCGGGCTGACGCTACGCCCAGCACCTCGGCGCAGTCCGGCACCGATACAAAGCGGGCTTCCCGTTCACCGCCGGCGGCAGTGAACCCGGCGACCGAGGTGGCCAGCGCCCCGCCGTCGTACACAAACGCGATGGAGTCGCCCTGACTGCCGGGCCGCGCCGCGCCGGGACGTGCCCCGGTCTGCGCTCCCGCCTGGATGTAGTCCAGCACCAGAACGCGGCCGACGCCGAGCTCCAGTCCCAGCGTCGAGGCAATGATGCGCCGGGCCGCGGAGCGCGGATCCTCTCCGCCCAGGACGACGCCGCCGGGAAGCTCCCAGCTGCCGGAGCCGGAGCGCAGCAGCAGCACGCGGCCGTCGATGCTGCGGATCAGGGCGGCGGCAGTGGTGCTGCGCTTGAACACGGATCCGTAGAACCCGCTCAGTCCCTGTGCTGCCACACTGGCCTCTTCCCTGGATTGCCTCGCCGGTGGACCGGCCGGACCCGGCTGAATCCGCTTTTAAACAGACACCGCCGGACGGGCGGTCCGGCGGTGTCCAGCGTAATCCGTTACTTGCCCAGGAACTTCTCGAAGCCCTTGGGGAGGTTCAGGGACGACGGGTCGAAGTCCGTGTCCTGGGCTCCGAAGGCGCTGCCCGTGGGAAGCGCCTTGCGGGCCCCCGCGCGCCGGGCCTCGGCCTCGGCCAGCTCCTGGGCTGCCTTGGCCGGGTTTCCGGAACGGGCCTTCTTCTTGCCCTTGGACGCCTGCTGCTTCTTGCGCGAACCGCTGAACCCGCCGGGTCCGGCCATTCCCGGCATCCCCGGCATGCCGCCGCCGGCAGCCATCTTCTTCATCATCTTCTGGGCCTGCACAAAACGCTCCAGCAGGCCGTTGACCTCGGACACGTGCACGCCGGAACCGCGGGCGATGCGGGCGCGGCGGGAACCGTTGATGATCTTCGGCGCCACCCGCTCGTGCGGCGTCATGGACCGGACAATGGCCTCGACGCGGTCAATTTCACGCTCGTCAAAGTTCTCCAGCTGCTCACGCATGCCGGCGGCGCCGGGCATCATCATGAGCATCTTCTTCATGGAGCCCATCTTGCGCAGCTGCTGCATCTGCATCAGGAAGTCATCCAGGGTGAAGTCTTCCTGGTCGGCGAACTTCTTCGCCATCCGGGACGCTTCGTCCTTGTCCCAGTTCTGCTCGGCCTGCTCGATCAGCGTCAGGACGTCGCCGAGGTCCAGGATGCGGCTGGCCATGCGGTCCGGGTGGAAAACCTCGAAGTCGGTGAGGCCTTCACCGGTGGAGGCGAACATGATGGGCTTGCCGGTCACCGACGCGACGGACAGGGCGGCACCGCCGCGGGCGTCGCCGTCGAGCTTGGTCAGGACCACGCCGGTGAAGTTGACGCCTTCGTTGAACGCCTGCGCTGTGTTGACGGCGTCCTGGCCGATCATGGCGTCAATGACGAAGAGGACTTCGTCAGGGTTGATGGCGGCGCGGATGTCCGCGGCCTGCTGCATCAGTTCGGCGTCCACACCCAGGCGGCCTGCGGTGTCAACGATGACGACGTCGTGCAGCTTGGTGCGCGCTTCCTCAATGCCCTGGCGGGCGACGGCGACCGGATCGCCGGTGGCGGACTCGAACTCGGAGGAGACACCCGGGTGCGGTGCATAAACCGGCACGCCGGCGCGTTCGCCGTTGACCTGCAGCTGCTTGACGGCGTTCGGGCGCTGAAGGTCGGCCGCGACAAGCAGGGGGCTGTGGCCCTGGCTCTTGAGGTGCTTGGAGAGCTTGCCGGCGAGGGTGGTCTTACCGGCACCCTGCAGGCCCGCGAGCATGATGACCGTGGGCGGGTTCTTCGCCAGGCGCAGCCGGCGGGTCTCCCCGCCGAGGATCCCGACGAGTTCCTCGTTCACGATCTTGACGACCTGCTGACCCGGGTTCAGGGCCTGGGAAACCTCGAGACCGAGGGCGCGCTCCTTGACGGAGGCGGTGAAGGCACGGACCACGGGCACCGCGACGTCGGCGTCGAGCAGGGCGCGGCGGATCTCGCGGACTGTGGCGTCGACGTCGGCTTCGGTCAGTTTGCCCTTGCCGCGAAGGTTCTTGAAGGTTGTAGTCAACCGGTCAGACAGTGAATTGAACACGTGCCGCGCACTTCTTTCGTCAGATCTTCGCCATGTTTGGCAGGCCCAGCTGTTAAGGGTACCAAGGCAGGTTGAGTATTTGCCGCAAAACTCTTAGCGGTTCAGCGCCGCCGGTGGCAGGCTGGAGACATGACTGAAACTTCACCTCTTCGCACCCTCATGATTCTCGGCGGCACCGGAGACCTTGCGCAGCGTCTGCTGCTGCCCGGACTGGGCCAGCTGATCGGCAGCGGCCGGGCGCCCGATGACCTGCGCGTCGTCGGCTCCGGTTCCCGGGACTGGACCGATGAAACCTGGCAGGACCTGCTGAAGGAGTCCTTCGCCGCTGCGCGCAGCGAGGCCGACGACGACGGCCGGGAAGCGCTCGATGCCGCTGTCCGGAACGGCAGCTACCTGCAGGTGGATCTGAAGGATCCGGAGCGGCTGGTCCGGGACATCCAAAGCCTGGACGCGCCGCTGGCCGTGTACTTCGCGCTGCCGCCGGAGGTTACGCAGTCCACGGTGGCGGCATTGAAGCCCGGGGACCTGCCCGAGGAGACCCGGCTGGTGCTCGAAAAGCCCTTTGCCAGCGACGAGGCCTCGGCGCGGGAGTTGAACCGGGTGCTGGCGGAGCTGGTCCCCGAGAGCCACGTGTACCGGGTGGACCATTTCCTGGGCATGGCCACCGTGATGAACGTCCTCGGGCTGCGGTTCACCAACCGGATCCTGGAGCCGGTGTGGAACAACCTGCACATTGAGCGCGTGGAGATCCTCTTTGACGAGGAACTTGGACTCGAGGACCGGGCGAAGTACTACGACGGCGCCGGCGCCCTGCGGGACATGATCCAGAGCCACCTGCTGCACACCATGGCCGTCATCGCGATGGGCGCCCCCGCAACCCTGGGTGAGCGGGACGTGCGGGATTTGATCGCGGCCACACTGCGTGCCTCCTCGGTGCCGCAGGACTATCAGCACAGCACCCGCCGCGCCCGCTGGACTGCCGGGGAGATCAACGGCGAAGGGGTCCAGGCGTACGCCGACTCCCCCGGAGTGGACCCGGACCGAGAAACGGAAACGCTGGCCGAAGTCGAAATCCGGATCGAAAACGACCGCTGGGCCGGGGTGCCGTTCATCCTGCGTTCGGGCAAGGCGCTGGGCAAAAACCGGCAGGAGGCCGTCATCACCTTCAAACCGGTGAGCCACCTGCCCAACGGATTCACCGGGACGGCAGGGGACGCATCCCGGCTCCGGATCTCTTTTGCTCCGGCCAGGCTGGAACTGGAACTGAATGTGAACGGACCGGAGAACGTCTTCATCCTGGAGCGGACCGGGCTCAGCGCTCCCATGCACAAGTCCGCACTGACCCCGTACGGCGAGGTCCTGGCCGGGATCCTCTCCGGTGACCCGCTGGCCTCCGTGCGTGCTGATATTGCGGAGGAATGCTGGCGGATCGTCGATCCGGTGCTCAAAGCCTGGGCCGACGGCGAGGTTCCGCTGGAAACGTATCCCGCCGGAACCATGGGCCCTCCGGAGTGGGAGAGCAGCCGCGCGGAGCTGTAACGGAGTACGGCTTTCCGTCGCACCAAGCTGCACAGGTTCCCACCCTCTGTAGCCTTGCGCGGCGGGATGGACCACAAGAGGCTACAACCGCCCCAAACAATGGGAACGCGCGCACGGAGCAGGCCGTCGCGGCGGCATAGCCATCCCTCGCAGCACATCCGTGGGGCGACGGCAGGAAGGCAGCCCGAGGACGCGACTCCACCCCGGCGTGAACGCAGGAAGACCCCCGGAGCTGCGGCGGCGAGCCGCAGTTCCGGGGGTCTACCTGTCCTACTCGGTCTTCCTGTTTTGCTGTGCGGCACTGACCGACCAAGGGGCCAGAGACCACCGACCGGCCCGGAGGTCAGAGACCTAGAGCGCGGAGTCCCCTCGTTCCCCGGTGCGGACCCGCAGCGCTTCCTCCACGTTGACCACCCAGACCTTGCCGTCCCCGGCCCGCCCGGTGTTGGCGGTGGAAACCAGCACATCCACGATGTCGTTGAGCCATTCGTTGGCCACCAGGACCTCGATGCGGATCTTCGGCAGCAGGTCCACGGTGTATTCGGCTCCGCGGTAAACCTCGGTGTGTCCGCGCTGGCGTCCGTAGCCGTTGGCCTGGCTCACGGTCAGGCCCTGCACCCCGTAGCTTTCCAGGGATCCGCGGACGGCGTCGAGCTTTTCCGGGCGGACAATGGCGGTTACCAGCTTCATGAGTTCACCGTTTCCTTAGTAGAGGTGCGCGCGGAGTCCGGGAAGGGCCGGAAGGATCCGCCCACGCCCAGCCCGCCGAATTCGTAGGCAGTTTCGGCGTGTTCACTCAGGTCCACGCCGTTGACTTCGGAATCCTCGGACACCCGGAAGCCAATGGTCTTGTGGATGGCCAGGCCAATGATGAGTGTCAGGACTGCGGAGAAGATGATGGCGACGACGGCGGCCACCACCTGCGCGCCCAGCTGCGCAAAGCCGCCGCCGTAGAACAGGCCGCCGCCCTCGCCCTCAACCGGGAGGGCAATGAAGCCCAGGGCCAGGGTGCCGGCAATGCCGGCGACCAGGTGCACGCCCACCACGTCCAGGGAGTCGTCGTAACCCAGCTTGTATTTCAGGCCGACGGCGAGCGCTGACAGGATTCCGGCCACCAGGCCCAGGCCGACGGCGCCGAGCGGGCTGACGCTGGCGCAGGCCGGGGTGATGGCCACCAGTCCGGCGACGATGCCCGAAGCGGCACCCAGCGACGTCGGGCGTCCGTCCCGGAAACGTTCGGTCAGCAGCCAGCCGACCATTGCCGCAGCCGGGGCCGCCATGGTGTTGATCCAGATCAGTCCGGCTTCCTCGGCAGAGCCGGCGGCGCCGCCGTTGAAACCGAACCAGCCGAACCAGAGCAGCGTGGCACCGAGCATCACGAAGGGAATGTTGTGGGGGCGCTGGCTCGGATCCTTGCCGAAGCCCTTGCGCTTGCCGATGATCAGGGCCAGGACGAGCGCCGCGACGCCTGCATTGATGTGCACCACGGTGCCGCCGGCGAAGTCGATGGCCTCGCCCACCACTGAACCGATAGCTCCCTCTTCGCCCAGCAGGCCGCCGCCCCAGACCATGAAGGCCACCGGGCAGTAGACCAGGGTGACCCAGACCGGCACGAAAACGGCCCAGGCACTGAATTTGGCGCGGTCCGCAATGGCGCCGCTGATCAGTGCCACCGTGATGATGGCGAAGGTGGCACCGTAGCCGGCGCTGATGAGGTCCTCGGTGCCGATCAGGGACTCAAGGCCGAAGGAGGTAAAGGGATTGCCGAACAGACCGCCCACACCGTCGCCGCCCGTCATGGAGAAGCCCCACAAAACCCAGACGACTCCGACCAGCCCGATGGACACGAAACTCATCATCATCATGTTCAGTGCGGCCTTGGCGCGGGTCATCCCGCCGTAAAAGAATGCCACTCCGGGCGTCATGAGCAGCACCAGTGCCGCCGAAACCATCACCCAGACGTGACCTGCTGACAGATCCATCTTCACGTCCCTTCACCTGCTGCGGGCCCTTCCCGCACCATGAACTGTGCCGGGGCAAGATTTCGGGCTCCGCCCGGGATGATTGCCGGAACATTACAAACCGCCCCCTGATGTAAAAACTCCGCGTCGGCCATGTTTCCGCAGCATTTCGCCGGGCATGAGCAGGCATCTCGCCTGGTCGGATACCGGCCTTCGAGCGGTCTCCACGGGACGCGGCAGAGGCCGGCGGAGGGGCAGAAAACAGGACCGGAGGCAGCCCCGGCTCCGGACGGTCCACCGTCCGCCCGCGGCTAGGATGGTCCCTAAGTCTCACTACCGGAGGTACAACCTTTATGCCCGAGCAGTCTCCCTTCTCCGGCGGTCCAGATTCCATGGCCGCCGAAGACGGCAACAATCAGCGACCAGGCAGGAACAGGAAGAAGCCGTGGATTATCTCCGGTGCGGCACTGGCGATAGTGCTGGCGGCAGGCGCCGTCGTCGCCCCCATGGTCCTGGACGATGAGGCTGCACCCGCGGCAGCTCCCTCCCCCACCGGCACCCCCTTCACGATGACGCCGAAGCCGGAGCCCACGCTGCCGCCGGCTCCCGCCGTGAACTACTACGAGCAGGCGGGCCCTCCGGCCGGTTCACCGCTGAACCCCGTGGAGCCGCTGAGCATCAGCGTGATTCCGGAAACCACGGGCACGTCCCTGCCCGCCGGGCTGATCGGGCTCTCCCTGGAAGCCACGGACCTGGCGGACCCGTCATTGAGCGGCGACAACGCGGAAATGGTGCAGTCGATCTCCGGGCTGGGCCGGCCGATGCTGCGCTTCGGCGGAAATGCCGTGGACCGCCGGTTCTTCTGGACCTCCGCCGGCGAAGCCATTCCCGGCAATCTCTCCGGAGACAAGGCACACCCCGTGCGCGCCGTGACCCCGGCGGACCTGGAACGGGTCAACACGCTGCTGGAAGCCGTGGACGGGCAGATCGCCCTCACCGTGGATCTGGGCAATTACGACCCGGCCCGTGCCGCGGACATGACCAAGTTCGCCGCAGCAACCTTCGGCGAGCGCCTGGTCGGCATCACCGTGGGCAACGAACCCAACGGATTCGCCAAGACCGGCCTGCGGCCCTCCGGCTACGGCGTTCAGGACTACCTGACGGAACTGCAGGCCTATGCGACGGCCATGCACGCCGTCGCACCCACAGTGCCGATCGTGGGCCCGGGCACCTACGAGCAGTCCTGGTGGGGCCCGTTTGCCGAAGTGGAACTGCCGCAGAAGAAGATCCTGTCCTTCCACCACTACCCGCTCTCCTCCTGCGAAGGCACCGATCCGCTCGGAGAGCCCGTCATGGGCGCGCTGGTCACCCGGCACATTCACGACCATGCCAACAATTTCCGCGGCGCGGCACTGGAACCGGCCGTCGCGGCCGGCATCGAAACCTGGATCCCGGAAACCGGCGTCTCCGCCTGCCCCGGCTCCAACGAGACCACCAAGACCCATGCCTCGGCGCTCTGGAGCGCCGACTACGCGCTGAGCGCGGCCCAGCTCGGGGTAACCCGGGTCAGCTTCCACAGCTCGCTGCTGACCTGCAAGGGCGGCCCGCCCATGTCCGCCATCTGCGCCGGCGGCGAATACCTCCAGCCCAACGGCGTGGTGGACGAACGGGCCAATTACTACGGCCTGTCCATGGTTGGCGAATTGGAGCCCGGCGAGTTCCTGAAGCTGGACACCGCCGCCACCGGTCTGGCCTACCCGTACGCGGTGCGCCACGCAGACGGCAGCATCAGCGTGGTGGTGGTCAACAACAACAACCCCGAGACCGACGCCCAGACCCAGGTCAGCCTCGACCTGCCGGGCAAGGCCCTGACCGGCACGATGTCCCAGATGACCGGCCCGTCCTACGCGGCCCAAGACGGCACGCTGATCGACGGCGCCGCCGCCGAAGGCACCCCGGCCGCCGAGCGGCTGACCCTACCCGGGTTCGAGTACGGATCCAGCACGCAGTCCTTCCCGCTGACTGCCGGAACGGTCACGGTCCTGAACTTCACGTTCTAGCCGGGCGCTGCAACACGTTCCACGGGGTGGGACCACAACCTGCAGCACAAGCAGCCTGCAGCACACGACAAAGGGCTCCGCACTTCCGAGGGGAAGTGCGGAGCCCTTTGTCGTTCCTGCGGTGGTGCCGGGGCACGCGCCCCGCGGGTCCTAGCCCAGCAGTGCGTCCACGAAGCCCTCGGCGTCGAACACGGCCAGGTCATCGGCGCCTTCACCGAGGCCGATCAGCTTGACCGGCACACCCAGGGTGCGCTGGATGGCGACGACGATGCCGCCCTTGGCGGTTCCGTCCAGCTTGGTCAGCACGATGCCGGTGATGTTCACGACCTCGGAGAAGACCTTCGCCTGCATCAGGCCGTTCTGCCCGGTGGTGGCGTCCAAAACCAGCAGGACCTCGTCCACCTCGGCCTGCTTTTCAATGACGCGCTTGACCTTGCCCAGCTCGTCCATCAGGCCAACCTTGTTCTGCAGGCGCCCGGCGGTGTCGATCAGGACCACGTCCACTTCGCCGTCGATCCCGGCCTTGACGGCTTCAAAGGCGACGGAGGCCGGATCGGCGCCGTCGACGTCGGACTTCACGGTGGGAACGCCCACGCGCTGTCCCCAGGTGGCCAGCTGCTCGGCGGCCGCCGCGCGGAAGGTGTCAGCGGCGCCCAGCAGGACGTCCTTGTCCTCGGCGACCAGGACACGGGCGAGCTTGCCGACCGTGGTCGTCTTGCCAACGCCGTTCACGCCCACCACCATGACGACGGCGGGCTTGTCCGCGTGCCGGGTGACGGCCAGGGAACGGTCCATGGTCGGATCCACGAGCTTGATCAGCTCCTCGCGGAGCATCTGGTGCACTTCCTGCGGATCCCGGCTGCCGGAAATCTTGACCCGCTCGCGCAGGGCGTCCACCAGTTCCATGGTCGGTTCGGTGCCGAGGTCCGCCAGCAGCAGCGTTTCCTCGATCTCGTCCCAGACGTCCTCGTCAATCTTGTCGCTGGACAGCAGCGCCAGCAGCGCCTTGCCCAGCGCGTTGTTGGACTTGGCGAGCCGTGCGCGCAGACGGGCCAGCCGGCCCTGCACCGGCTCCGGGGTTTCCACCGCCGGAGCTTCGGGAGCGGGAGCCGCTTCCTCCAGGTCGCGCAGGTCATCGGGGACGACGACGTCGGTGTCAGCCGGGGGCGCGGTGCCCGCGGGCGGCGCATCCAGGACATCGGTGCCGGCCGCATGCGCGCCCGATCCGGTCACCGGATCATTGGCATCACGGGTGGTGGGATACATCCCCTTGGGGGTTCGGCGGGTCCGCACCAGCAGCGCTGCCACGGAACCGACTACCGCAAGGGCAAGGACCACATAGATCACAATCGAAAGAGTCTCATTCACGCTCTCCAGCATGTCACACCGGTGTGTTTCCGGGCACCCGGCGGGCACCTGCCGCCGGTCCGCCGCGGCCCGGACAGGGATCCCCGGAATCCGCGCCGGTCTGAGAGAATCTAGGCATCATGGTTCGTGCTCCCCGTCTCGCGATACCGCGGGAAATCAAAGTCCTCATTGCCGCCGCCTTCGTGATCGCCCTGGGCTTCGGCCTCGTGGCCCCGGTGCTGCCGCAGTTCGCCCAAAGCTTCAACGTCGGTGTTGCCGCTTCCTCCGTCATTGTCAGTGCCTTCGCCTTCACCCGGCTGGTCTTTGCGCCGGCCGGCGGCGCCCTGCTGGAAAAGTTCGGCGAGCGCCCGGTCTACATCGCCGGGCTGCTCATCGTCGCCGTGTCCACCGCGGCCTGCGCCTTTGCCGGCAGCTACTGGCAGCTGCTGATCTTCCGCGGCCTCGGCGGCATCGGATCCACCATGTTCACCATTTCGGCCATGGCCCTGATCATCCGGCTCGCCAAACCCTCCGTGCGCGGACGGGTCTCCAGCGCCTATGCCTCCTCCTTCCTGCTGGGCAACATTGCCGGCCCGCTCGCCGGCGGCCTGCTGGCCGGCTTTGGCCTGCGGGTGCCGTTCCTGGTGTACGCGGCAGCGCTGGTGCTGGCCGCCGGCGTCGTCGCCGTCCATCTCAAGGACGCGCGGCTGGCCGAGGGCGAGACCAAGCCCGCGCCCCGTCCGGTGCTGACGGTCCGCGAGGCGCTGGGCGACTCCGCGTACCGGGCCGCGCTGGCCTCGAGCTTCGCCAACGGCTGGTCCTCCTTCGGCGTGCGCAACTCGCTGCTGCCGCTGTTCGCGGCCGCCGCCCTGACCGCCGGCCCGGAAATCGCCGGCATCTCGCTGACCGCGTTTGCCGCCGGCACCGCCGTCGTCCTGACCTTCTCCGGGCGGCTGGCAGACAGCTGGGGCCGGCGCCCGCTGGTGCTGACCGGCCTTGCCGTGAACGCCCTGGCCACCGCCGCCATCGGCTTCAGCACCAATGTGCCCATGTTCCTGGTGGTTTCCGCCATCGCCGGCATGGGCACCGGCCTGCTGAACCCGGCGCAGCAGGCCGCCGTCGCCGACGTGGTGGGCAATGACCGCAGCGGCGGAAAGGTGCTGGCCACCTTCCAGATGGCCAGCGACAGCGGCGCCATTGTTGGCCCCATCCTGGCCGGACTGCTGGCGGATTACCTGGGCTTCAGCTGGGCCTTCGGTGTCACCGGAGCCATTGTCATCATGGCGTGCTTCGCCTGGATCGGCGCCCGGGAAACACTGGAACCCGAAGCCAGCGCACCGGCTCCGGGTGTTCCGCCGGAGACGGCACCCGATTCGCCCGCGGGCCCCGGGGCAGCACGGGGAGCCGCCCAGCACGCAGCGCCGGGAACCGATCCCGACCCAACGCCGGGAACCGAGCGGCCGGCCAAGCCCGCATCCGCCCCGTCACCGGACGCGCAGGCCGGGCCGTCCCGCACTACGATCGAAGAATGAAGCCTTTCCTGCTGCTGGCCTCCCGGGCCGAAGACGACGCCGCCGTCGAAGAATATGAAGCGTTCCTGCGCTTCGGCAACCTGCTGCCCGAGCAGCTGCACCGGATCCGGCTCGAGGCCGGACCGCTGCCCCGCATCGATCTGGACCGGTACAGCGGCATCTTTGTCAGCGGCAGCCCGTTCAACGCCAGCGACCCGGACAGCACCAAGTCGGAGCTGCAGCTGCGGGTGGAAAGTGAATTGGGTGAGCTGCTCGATGAGGTGGTGGAGCGGGACTTTCCGTTCCTGGGTGCCTGCTACGGCGTAGGAACGCTCGGCCGGCACCAGGGCGGAATTGTTGACCGGCAATTCGGCGAGGCCATCGGCGCGGTGGACATCAAGCTCACCGGCGAGGGCAGGCTCGATCCCCTGCTGCAGGGTGTGCCGGATTCCTTCACGGCCTTTGTGGGCCACCGCGAGGCCATCTCGGCGCTGCCGCCCAACGCCGTGAACCTGGCCGGCTCCGCCACCTGCCCGGTGCAGATGTTCCGGATCCGGGAGAATCTCTACGCCACGCAGTTCCATCCCGAACTGGACGTTCCGGGGCTGCTCACCCGGATCACCGTTTACCGGCACGCCGGGTACTTCCCGCCCGAGGAGGCCGACGCCGTCCGCGACTCCGTGCGCGGAGCGGACGTCAGCGTTCCGCCGCTGATCCTGCGCAACTTTGTGCTCCGGTACGCACGCGAGGACTCCCGCTAGGACAAGCCGGACGGTGCCGGGAAGCCCGGCTGAATAGTCCCCGGCGACTAGTCCCGGGCACCGGAAAGCCGGGCCGTCCCCTGCGGGACGGCCCGGCTTCGGTTCTGCCTGTTCCTACTTCTGGTCGTCTTTCTTGCCGTCAACGGCGTCCTTGGCCTTGTCCTTGACCTGGTCAACCTTCTCCGGGTTGTCCTTTGCCGCGTCCTTGGCCTTGTCTGCCATACCGCCCAGATCTGCCATGATCCTGCCTTCCTCTCAACGGTCCGAGGCCCGCACTCTCAAGGGCTCGGTCTGATACACCTATCCTGCACCGCCGCGGCCGTTGGTGACCCGCGTAGCGGCATCTTTTTGGTCCGGCGCCTGCAGGCCGGCCTCAGACCGCAGGCCGGGTACTAGGCGGCAGGTCCGGCGGCTTTGTCCAGCCGCTGGCTGATCACCGTGGAGACGCCGTCGCCCTGCATCGTCACGCCGTAGAGCGCATCGGCGACTTCCATGGTCCGTTTCTGGTGAGTGATGACAATCAGCTGGCTGGATTCCTTCAGCTCTTCGAAGATGGTGATGAGCCGGCCCAGGTTGGTGTCATCCAGTGCGGCTTCCACCTCGTCCATGACGTAGAACGGCGAGGGCCGGGCCTTGAAGATCGCCACCAGCAGCGCCACGGCGGTCAGCGACCGTTCCCCGCCGGAGAGCAGGGAGAGCCGCTTGATCTTCTTGCCCGCGGGCCGGGCCTGGATCTCGATCCCCGTGGTCAGCATGTTGTCCGGATCGGTAAGCACCAGCCGGCCCTCCCCGCCCGGGAACAATGTGGCAAACACGCGTTCAAACTGCTCGGCGGTGTCGCGGTAGGCGGCGGTGAACACCTGTTCGACCTGCCGGTCCACATCCTTGATGATGTCCAGCAGGTCACGGCGGGTTGCCTTGAGGTCCTCCAGCTGGGTGCTGAGGAACGTGTGCCGTTCCTCCAGCGCGGCGAACTCCTCCAGCGCCAGCGGGTTGACCCGGCCCAGGGCGGCCAGGTCCCGCTCCGCCTGCTTGAGGCGCTTCTCCTGCGCCGCCCGGTCATAGGGCACCCCGGTCATCAGCGGGTTTCCGTCCTCATCCACCGGAGCGTGCAGCGCCGCCCACTTGTCGCCGCTGCCGCCGCCCTCCGCCGGACCCGGAACCGGAACTGGAACCGGAACGGGCTGGTCAGGGCCGAACTCGGCCACCAGATGATCAGGGGTGAGACCCAGCTCCTCGACGGCGCGGGCCTCCAGTGCCTCGACGCGCAGCTGCTGCTGCGCCCGAACCAGTTCGTCGCGGTGCACCGAATCGGTGAGCCGGGCGACTTCGGCGGCAGCATTAGCAGCCGTGGTCCGGACGGTTCCCAGTTCGGCATCCCACGCGGTGCGCACGGATTCGGCATGGTCGCGCTCGGCGGCCGCCGCTTCCAGGGACACCTCGAGGAAGCGCAGCACTTCACGCGCCGCCGCCGCGACGGCCGTTGCCTTCGCTGCCTGCAGGGCACGACGACGGGCGCGGACTTCCGCTGCGGCACGCGCCCGTCGTTCGCTCTCAGCGGCGCGTTCGAGTCCGGCGGCCCGGCCGGCCACCGCCTTGTGCTGTTCCTCCGCACTGCGCAGCGCGAGGCGGGCATCGGTTTCTGCGCGGCGGGCTGCGGCGGCGGCGAGCGCGAGCGCTTCCCGGTGTTCGGTAGACGGTTCCTCGTCGGCCGGGGCCTCGCCCGCGGCGGCCAGCCGGGCCGCAGCTGCAGCCAGCGCTTCCTGTTCCGCGGCAAGATTCTCCTCGGCCGCGCTCACCAGCCGCTGCAGGCGTTCGGACTCCCCGACGGCTGAGCGCAGCGCCGAACCCAGCGTCCCGAGCCGCTCGGCGACGGCGGCGAGCCGGGCATCGGAGTCGTGCAGGGCGGCCAGCGCCGCATCGGTCCTCGCCTGCGCGGCATCCCGGCGGGCAACCGCACCGGAGAGGGCAAAGCCTGCCTGTTCGGACCGGGCGGCAGCAGCACGGATCCGTTCTTCGGTCTCTTCCACTGCCGCCTGCAGTTCAAGCAGGCCCGGAGCCGAAGCGGAGCCGCCGCGTCCGGCGTAAAGGGAGAGGACCTCTCCCCCGGCGGTGACGGCTTTCAGCTCCGGCCGGCCGGACAGTACGCGGGCGGCAGCGGCCAGCGACTCCACGATGACAACGCCGTCCAGCAGTTCCGCCAGTGTGTGCTGCAGCTCCTCCGGTGCCTGCACGGCGTCCAGCGCCCAGGTCGCGCCTTCCGCCGGGGCGGGACGGTGAGTTTTCCCGCCGGTACCGCCGCCGGCAGCCAGCACCAGGTCCACCTGGCCGCCTTCGTGCTCCCGCAGGTGGTCCAGGGCGCGCACTGCAGCACCGGTATCGGCCACCGCAACGGCTGCGGCGGCCGATCCCAGGGCCGCCGTCACGGCCCGTTCGCAGCCGGAACGGACGGTGAGCAGTGCCGCGAACGGTGCCAGCACGCCGTCGAGCCCTGAGTCCAGGAGCAGCGCCGAACCGTCCCGCCGGTCCAGGCCCACGCGCAGGGCGTCTCGGCGGGCGGTCAGGGTTTCGCGTTCGCGCTCGGCATCCTGTTTGGCGCGGCGCAGCTCCTCCAGGGCCGCCGCGGCGGCATCAAGTTCGGCGAGGGCGTCTTCATACTCGGCGTCCAGTCCCTCTTCGCCTTCCTCGGCGCCGGCCGCGGAGTTCTCCAGGGCAGTGAATTCCTGCTGCGCCCGCCGGCGCCGTTCCTCGCCTTCGGTAATGGACGCACGCAGCCGGCCCAGCTCCGCCTCCGCGGCATCCACCCGGGAGCGGGCAGCGCCCACCGCACCGGAGATCCGGGCAAGGCCTTCGCGGCGGTCCGCTGCTGCCCGCTGCACGGCAGCCAGACGCTGCTCTTCGGCAGCGGCCTCGGCTTCCGCGGCGGCCCGGATTTCCTCGGCATCCTCCAGCGCACCGCGGCGTTCTTCGATGGTTTCCTGCAGTGCCGCAGCCTCAGCCCGGACCCGGCCGGCCTGCGCCTGCAGCCGTTCGGGGTCGGAGCCGGTTTCCTCCCGGTGCTCCGAGCTGCCCAGCAGGCGCCGCCGTTCCTCGGCCAGCGCCACCAGGGACAGGTACCGCTCCCGCAGCGAGGACAGCCCGTACCAGGTGTCCCGCGCGGCGTTGACCCGGGGAGTTGCGGAGGCGGCAAGTTTTTCCAGCTCGTCCTGGCGGGCCCGGGCGGCGGCCAGGACCGCGGCGGCCTCGTCGCGCCGGGCGAGGAGCGCGGTTTCTTCGGCTGCATCCCGAGCCAGTGTCCCGGTCAGCGTCACCAGGTCATCGGCGAGCAGCCGGGCCCGGGCGTCGCGGGCGTCCTGCTGCACGGTGCGGGCGCGGCGCGCGACGGCGGCCTGCTTGCCCAGCGGTCCGAGCTGGCGGCGCAGTTCCGAGGTGAGGTCCGTCAGCCGGGCCAGGTTGGCCTGCATCGCGTCGAGCTTCCGCACTGTTTTTTCGCGGCGGCGGCGGTGCTTGAGGATCCCGGCCGCCTCTTCAATGAAGCCGCGGCGCTCGTCGGCGCCGGCGTGCAGGATCCGGTCCAGCTGGCCCTGCCCGACTATGACATGCATCTCACGGCCCAGTCCGGAATCGGAGAGCAGTTCCTGGATGTCCAGGAGCCGGGCGGGGGCACCGTTGATGGCGTACTCGGAGCCGCCGGCACGGAACAGGGTCCGGGAAATGGTGACTTCGGAGTATTCGATCGGCAGGGCGCCGTCGGCGTTGTCAATCGTCAGGGACACCTGGGCCCGCCCGAGTGCCGGGCGGCCGCTGGTGCCGGCGAAAATGACGTCCTCCATCTTCCCGCCGCGCAGTGTCTTGGCGCCCTGCTCGCCCATAACCCACGCCAGTGCGTCCACCACATTGGACTTCCCTGACCCATTGGGCCCCACCACCGCGGTCACCCCGGGTTCGAACTCGAACGTGGTGGCTGATGCGAAGGATTTAAATCCACGCATGGTCAGCGTCTTCAAATGCACGTGGGCCAATCTTTCCTGCGGTCGGGTGATTCCTTAAATCTACTTGGTGCCTGAGACTTAACTGCAGTACTCGCAGAGCGTAATCGCGGCCCGCGCGTCCCTTGGGCCCCACAGGGAACGTAGGATTCTCTAAGGAACAAGTGAATCAGAACGTGGATGCAGGCTCCCCCCAGCCCGCCAGCGCGATCACTTCAGCAGGAGACAAGGCAGGCATTTTGACCGGGAACTTCAACTTCCAGCATAAGAACACGGCCCTTCTCAGCGTCACCAGCGTTGAAGCACCGGTAGTTATGACCTCAGCTGAATTCGATGAACGGCTGGCGCCGTCCCTCAAACGGCTCAGGCTCTCCAAGCGGCTTCTGGAGCGCGTGGCGGGGGTGAGCGAGCGGCGCTGGTGGTCTCCGGGCACGGACTTCGACGACGCCGCCATCGAGGCCGGCGCGAAGGCGATTGCCGAAGCGGGTGTCGAACCCTCCGAGATTGGCCTGCTGATCAACACCTCGGTGACGCGACGCAACCTTGAGCCGTCCGTCGCCGTCAAGATCCACAACGCCCTGGGTCTGCCGTCTTCGGCCCTGAACTTCGACCTGGCCAACGCCTGCCTCGGGTTCGTCAACGGCATGACCCTGGCCGCGAACATGATCGAATCCGGGCAGATCAAGTACGCCCTGATCGTTGCCGGCGAAGATGCGCAGGGCACGCAGGAGGCCACCTTTGCGCGCCTGAACAGCCCCGATTCCACCCGCGAGGACTACCTGCGCGAGTTCGCCACGCTGACCCTGGGCTCCGGCGCCGCAGCAGCTGTCATCGGCCGCGCCGACGAGAACCCCGGTTCCCACCGCATCATGGGCGGCGTGTCCCGGGCTGGCACGGAGCACCACGAGCTGTGCGTGGGCGGCGTCGACGGCATGTACACCGACACCAAGGGACTGCTCGACGGCGGCCTGGAACTGGTCGTCAATGCCTGGGACGAGGCGCACGAAAAGGGCTGGAACTGGCGCTCCATGGACCGCTACGTCACCCACCAGGTGTCCAATTCCTACACCAATGCGATCATCAAGGCCGTGGACCTGGTCCGGGACCGCGTGCCGATCACCTTCCCGCGCTGGGGCAACGTGGGCCCGGCGTCGCTGCCGATGACCCTGGCCCAGGAATCCCGCACCCTGAACCCCGGCGACCGTGTCCTGTGCATGGGCGTGGGCTCCGGGCTGAACACCATGATGATGGAGATTGCCTGGTGACCGAGCTGTGGCCCGGCGTCCCGGAATCCTGGTCTTCCCTGGTCCAGGTGCCCTCGACGGCGGCAGTTGACCGTCCCGGAACCGTTCACAAGTGGCACCTCCTCGACAACGCCGCCGACCTTGAGGCCCGCGGCGTCGAGCCGGCCGGCACGCTGCTTTGCGTGCACGGCAACCCCACCTGGTCCTACCTCTGGCGCACGCTGCTGGCCGCGGGCTCCGCTGCCGAGCAGCCGTGGCGGGTTATCGCCGTGGACCAGCTGGACATGGGCTTCTCGGCCCGCACCGGCGCCTTCCGCCGGCTCGAGGACCGCATCACCGACCTCGGCGACCTCACGCAGGAGCTGGGCCTGACCGGCAAGGTAGTCACCGTCGGGCATGACTGGGGAGGAATCATTTCGCTGGGCTGGGCGCTGCGGCACCGCAGCCAGCTCGCCGGCGTCGTCCTCACCAACACCGCGGTGCACCCGGCCGGCTTCGATGTTCCGCCGGCGCTGCGGCTGGCCCTGCACCCGGCCGTCCACGGCTGGGGCACCCGGGCCACCGACGCCTTCATCCGCGTCACCCACTCCCTCGCGCAGCCCGCGCTGGCCGGGGATGTCCGTGCCGCGTTCTCCGCCCCCTACCGCAGCGCCGCCCGCCGCGACGGCGTCGCCAACTTTGTTGCCGACATCCCGGCCGAGTCCACCCACCCGAGCTGGCGCACCCTGACCCGGGTGGCCGAGGGCATCCGCCGGCTGGACGTTCCAGCGCTGATGCTGTGGGGACCGAAGGATCCGGTGTTCTCGGACCGCTACCTGCGGGACCTGATGGACCGCCTGCCGCACGCCGACGTGCACCGCTTTGAAGGCGCCAGCCACCTGCTGCCCGAAGACGTGGACATCACCGCGCCGGTCTTCGACTGGCTGCGCCGCGGCCCGGGCACCGAGAATGCCGAGCTGCGCGGCCGCGCTGCCGCAGGCCTCTCCGTCTTCCGGCCGATGCTGGCTGAGCTTGACGAGCGCGACGGCGACAGCTCCCTCGCCGTCGTCGACATGGCCCCGCTGGGCGCACCCGCGGGCAGCGGCCCGGCCTCCCTGTCCTGGACCGAGCTGGCGCACCGCGTCAACCGGCTTGCCGCCGGGCTGTCCGCAGCCGGGGTCCGTCCCGGGGACCGCGTGAACCTGCTCGTGCCGCCGGGCATTGAACTCACCTCGCTGATTTACGCCTGCCTGCGGCTGGGCGCCGTGATCGTCGTTGCCGACGCCGGGCTGGGCACCAAGGGCCTGAGCCGCGCCATCAAGGGCGCCGGCCCGCAGTACATCATCGGCATTGAACGGGCACTGACCGGCGCACGGATGTTCGGCTGGCCCGGGGTTCGGATCAGCGCGCAGACGCTGCCGCCGCTCAAGGCACGGCTGCTGGGCGTGAAGCACTCGGTGCCCGAGCTGATTGCCGCCGGAGAAGACGCCGACGTTCCGTGGCTGCCGGAGCAGCCCGACGCCGACGCCGCCGTGCTGTTCACCTCCGGGTCCACCGGCCCGGCCAAGGGCGTGGTCTACACGCACCGGCAGCTCACCGCCATGCGCGATGCGCTCAAAAACACCTACAACCTGCAGGCCGGGACGTCGCTGGTGGCCGGCTTCGCGCCGTTTGCGCTGCTCGGACCGGCGCTGGGCGCCACCTCCGTCACTCCGGACATGGACGTCACCTCGCCCCGCACCCTGACCGCGGCGGCACTGGCGGATGCGGCTGCCGCCGTCGGCGCCACCACCGTGTTCGCCTCTCCGGCGGCCCTGGTCAACGTCCTGGCCACCTCCGCGGAGCTGGGTCCGGACCAGCGCAAGGCCCTGGCCCGGGTGGAGCTGCTGCTGTCGGCCGGCGCGCCGATTCCGGAGCCGCTGCTGGCCCGGGTGTCAGCCCTGGCGCCGAACGCCGAGCTGCACACGCCCTACGGGATGACCGAGGCCCTGCCGATCACCGACATCAGCCTGGACGGGATCCGCGCTGCGGGAGCCGGCAACGGCGTTTGCGTCGGCACACCTGTTTCCGGAGCCCTGGTGGCGATCGCCGAGCTGGCTCCGAACGGCAGCGTCGGTGACACCGCGCTGGACGCCCCGGGCGTGACCGGGGAAATCCTGGTCTCCGCGCCGCACGTCAAGGACCGGTACGACCGGCTCTGGATCACCGAAGCCAAGAGCTGGTCGCTGCCGGGCTGGCACCGCACGGGCGATGTGGGGCATCTGGACGAAGAGGGCAGGCTCTGGGTCGAAGGCCGGCTCGGGCACATCCTCACCACTCCCGACGGCGTGGTCACCCCCGTGGCGGGCGAGCAGGCCGCGGAGTCCGTGGCCGGCGTCGGGCGCGCCGCCCTTGTGGGCGTCGGCCCGGCCGGAACCCAGGTTCCGGTGGCCGTACTGGAACTTCAGGAACCGGTTCGCCGGGCCGGCACCGCAGCGCCGGAGCTGACCGCCGCTGTTCGGACGGCCGTCGCTGCCGGAGCCGGGCTGGACCTGGCCGCCGTGCTGGTTCTGCCCGCTATGCCCACCGATATCCGGCACAATTCCAAGATTGACCGCACTGCCCTGGCTGGCTGGGCCGAGCAGGTCCTGGCCGGCGGACGGGCGCGGGTTCCCGGAACGGGCGGACGTAAATGAGCGCGGCAGACGGATCCGGGGTTACCGAAGTGCCGGAGTTGAGTTCTGTTGGAATCCCGGGGCTGAGTGCGGTTGAGGCGCCGCGCCGGGTCCTGGTGACCGGTGCCAGCGGGCTGCTCGGTGGGGCCGTTGCACAGCTGCTGGCCGATAAAGGCCACAAGGTGCGCACTCTGCAGCGCACCCCCATGCCGCCGTCGTTCTCCGACCGGCCGTCCGCCGGAAAGCCCGACGTCGGTTCGGCGTTTGAGTCCATCGCCGGCTCCGTCTCCGACCCGGCGGCCGTCGCCCGCGCGGTCGAGGGGATGGACGCCGTCGTGCACCTGGCGGCGAAGGTGTCCTTCACCGGCCAGTGGCAGGACTTCGTGGACACCAACATCACCGGAACGCGGACCCTGATTGACGCGGCGAAGGCAGCCGGTGTCCGGGACTTCGTCTTTGTGTCCTCACCGTCGGTGGCGCACTTCGGCGAGCCGATCGCCGGAGCCGACGCCGGCACCGCCGATCCGGACCGGGCCCGCGGTTTCTACGCCCGGTCCAAGGCAGCCGCAGAGCTGCTCGCCCTGGCCGAGGACTCCCCCGGCTTCCGGGTGGGCGCCATCCGCCCGCACATCGTGTGGGGACCCGGCGACACGCAGCTGGTGGAGCGTGTCATCGAGCGCGCCCGTGCCGGACGGCTGCCGCTGCTGGACGGCGGCACCGCCCTGATCGACACCACGTACATCAGCAACGCCGCCGCCGCCATTGTCCGCGGGCTGGAGCGGATGGACTCCGCCCACGGGCAGGCACTGGTGGTGACCAACGGGCAGCCCCGTCCGGTCGGTGAGCTGATCGCCGGGATCTGCGCCGCGGCCGGAGTTTCCGCTCCTGCGTGGAGTGTTCCGGGCTGGGCGGCCCGCGGGGCCGGATCGGTGATTGAGCGGGCCTGGCTGGCTGCCGGAACCCGCGGACTGGTGCACGACGAGCCGCCGATGACCCGGTTCCTGGCCGAACAGCTGTCCACCTCGCACTGGTTTGACCAGCGCCGCACCCGTGAAGTGCTGGACTGGACGCCGGCGGTTACCGTGGAGGATGGCATGCGGCGGCTCGCAGCCCATTACGGCGGCACTGCGGCCTAGACCCCGCGGGTTTGCCGGGCATCGGTGCCGGTGCGGGGCATCGGTGCCGGTCCGGGGCAGCCTCGGGGTCCACGGGCTCGTGTCCAGGCCGTGCGCCCCGCATCCGCGGTCCCCCACCACTTCGTCCCCCTTCGAATCACAGCAGAGGAACTTCATGGACAGCGTCAAGGGTATTGAAAACTGGCCGGTCGAGAATGCCTCGGCCGCCGTCGTACTGGCGGACGGCAGCGTGGCCGGCACTGCCGGGGATCTCGGGCGGCGGTATCCGCTGGCTTCGGTGACCAAGCTCCTGACCGCCTACAGCATGCTGGTGGCGCTGGATGAAGGAGCACTGGAGCTGGACCAGCCCGCCGGGCCCGAGGGTTCCACGGTGCGGCACCTGCTGGCGCACAGTGCAGGCTATGACTTCGGCGAACGCACCGTCCGCTACGAGCCGGGGACCCGGCGCCTGTACTCCAACGCCGGATTCGAGGTGCTCGGGGAAACTCTGGAGGAGGCCACCGGCATTTCCATGGCCGACTACATGCGCGACGGTGTTCTCGCTCCCCTCGGCATGAACTCCACCGCGCTGGAAGGCTCCCCCGCCGCCGGCGCCGTCTCCACGGTGGCCGACCTCAGCCGGTTTGCCGCCGAGCTGCAGCAGCCCGTACTCACCGCGCCGGGACGCCTGGCCGAGGCAACCGCCGTCGTCTTCCCCGGCCTGTCCGGTGTCCTTCCCGGTTTCGGCCGGCAGAAGGAGAACGACTGGGGCCTGGGCTTTGAGATCCGCAATTCCAAGTCTCCGCACTGGACCGGTGCCAACAGCTCGCCGCGGACCTTCGGCCACTTCGGCCAGTCCGGTACGTTCCTCTGGGTGGATCCGGAGGCCGGTGCCGCGGCTGTGGCTCTGACGGACCGCGATTTTGGGCCCTGGGCTGCCGAGGTCTGGCCTCCGTTCACCGACGGTATTCTCGCGGAGCTCGGCCGCGCCTGACGCTCGTTGGTCGGGCCGTGCACGGTTAGGCCGCTCGGTCGGGCGGTTGGACGGTTGGACGGTTGGACGAGCCAGGGTGACCCTGCCCGCGCACTGGTTCCCACGGTTTGGGACTGCTGTTGCTCCTGTGACCACAGGGATCCCGGAAGCGCTCAAAGAGTGGGAACCAGTGCCCCGGCCGAGATCGATGTGACCCGAAACCGTTCGGCGGAGAGTCCGTAGTACACATAACGGGCTTATCCGACTGGTAAAAGCCCGTTATCTGTACTACCGGTGCCCGCGAGAGGACTACCGGTGCCCGCGAAGGCCGTTCCTGCGCCCCTAGCCCGAACCTCATGGCCCGAACCAAGAGTCTGACCCCACGCCCCGAAGCCCGAACAGGAACTTCGGAGCAGGTCCTCTCTACCAGCGGCCGTTGCGCGGCTTCGGCTGGCACACCGGACAGCTGTACGAGGAGCGGTTCATGAAGGAATCCCGCCTGATCAGGGTGGAGAGCCCGACGGCGGCACACCGCGGACACGGTTCACCCTCGCGGCCGTAGGCGTTCAGCGACCGGGAAAAGTATCCGGAGGCGCCGTTGACGTTGACGTACAGGGAATCGAAGCTGGTGCCGCCGGCGGCCAGGGCTCGGGTCATGACGTCGCGGGCGGACTCCACCAAGCGAAGGGCGTCGGCCCGGCGCATTGTGTCGGTCGGCCGGGCGAAATGCAGTTTCGCGGCCCAGAGGGCTTCGTCGGCGTAGATGTTTCCCACGCCGGAGATCAGCCCCTGGTCCAGCAGTGCGCGCTTGATGCCGGTTTTGCGTTTGCGCAGCCGGACGTAGAAGTCTTCAAAGGAGAACGCCGGATCCAGCGGGTCGCGCGCAATGTGCGCGGCTTCCTCGGGAATCAGCGGCAGCCCGGTCTCGGACAGGCCGCCGGGAGCGCCGTCGGGAGTGGGCTGAAGGTCGGTGAGGAACACGCCGCCGAAAATACGCTGATCCACAAACCGCAGCTCGGCCGGCATCGGCGTTCCGTCAGCGGACACCGCGGGGCTGAGGGTGAGCCGGACCTTGAGGTGTTTTTCGTCAGGCAGGTGCGGGTCTTCCATCAGCAGCTGCCCGCTCATGCCCAAGTGGGCCATCAGCGCCAGCCGGGGGACGCCGTCGTCGGCCGACGGAAGGGACGGCGCAGCGGACTCCGTGACAGAGGAGACGGCGGAAGCGGAGGAATCAGCGGAAGCCCCCGACTGCGCAGCCGGTTCGGCCTCAACCAGCGGCATCCACAGGAATTTGCCGCGGCGGGCCACGTCGGTGACTACGGCTCCCTCGAGGTTGCCGCGCAGGTCCTCGGGGCCGGCGGCATGGCGCCGCACGGAGCGGGGATCAAGGATTTCGACGCCGGTAATGGTCCGGCCGCGGACCCATGAGGCCAGTCCGCGGCGGACCACTTCCACTTCAGGCAGTTCGGGCACGGGAGCTAGGCTCCGGAAGCCGCGGAGCTGCCCGCGGGGCACACCATCTTCCAGGTCGCGGCCGCAGCTTCCTGCTCCGCTTCCTTCTTGGAGTGTCCGGTGCCGCTTCCATAGGGCTTGTCGCCGATGTGGAGCACGGCGACAAAGCTGCGGGAATGGTCGGGGCCGGAGCCGGTGACCTTGTATTCGATGTCGCCGAGCTTTCGGCTCGCCGCGATCTCCTGGATGCTGGTTTTCCAGTCGGTGCCGGCGCCCAGGGCGTCGGCGTTGCGCAGCAGCGGACCTATCAGCCGCATCACCATGGCGCGGGCGGTTTCGATCCCGTGGCACAGGTAGACGGCGCCGATCAGGGCTTCGGTGGTGTCCGCCAGGATGGAGGACTTGTCCCGGCCCTTGGTGAGTTTCTCGCCCTGGCCTAGCAGAATGTACTGGCCCAGTTCGAGTTCCCGGGCGACTCCGGCCAGCGCGCGGGTGCTGACGACGGCGGAGCGGCGCTTGGCCAGCTCACCCTCGGACAGGTCCGGGTTGTCCCGGTACAGCGCGTCGGTTACGGAAAACCCCAGGATGGAGTCCCCCAGGAACTCCAGGCGTTCGTTCGTGGGGATGCCGCCCTGCTCGTAAGCGTAGGAGCGGTGCGTGAGGGCAAGACGAAGCGTCCCGGCGTCGATATCGACACCGAGACGCTTCAGAAGCTCTTCAGTATTCTTCACTTTTTGGTATTGACCCGAAAAGCAGTATTCATTTCCCCGTCCGACACTGCCGTGCAGGGAAGGAACACTGGTCTTAGACGTCCGCTACCTTGCGGCCCTTGTATTCAAGGAACAGCGCGGTACCAGCTGAGTCGGTCACGACCTTGGCCTGGTGAGGCAGGCTGTAGGTAACGCGGCCGTTCTCAACGGTTTTCACCAGGTTGGGGGCAGTTGCCTTCCACTGGGACCGGCGTGCACGCGTATTCGAGCGGGACATTTTCCGCTTGGGAACAGCCACGACTAACTCTCTTCTCTCTCGTCTGACTCTGTACTTGTTGCCGCAGAATTGTCTGCGGCGCTGCCAGCCAGCCCGGAGAGGGCTGCCCAGCGAGGATCCACTGTTTGGTGGTGGTGACCCGGATCCTCCTCAAGGCGCGCTCCGCATTCGGAGCAAAGGCCTTCGCAGTCCTCCCGGCACACCGGCTGGAACGGCAGGGTGGTTACCACTGCGTCCCGCAAAACCGGCTCAAGATCGATGACATCTCGCTCGATCCGGTGTTGCTCTTCTTCCTCTTCTGTTCCGAAAGACTCAGCGTCCTCGTAGTAGAAGAGTTCCTGCACATCGACTTCTTCGTCGTACGCGATGGGCTTCAGGCACCGTCCGCATTCTCCCTGAACAGGAGCGATGACGGTTCCGGATACTAAAATCCCCTCGTGCACGGCCTCGAACCTCAGGTCCAGATCAAGATCTGCACCTTCCGGCACGCCGATAAGCGCAACACCGAAGTCCTTCGGTGCCGGAACATGTTCGTGCATAGTCCGCATAACCCCCGGGCTGCGCCCGAGATCCTTGACACTAATGGCCAAGGGCGACGAACCCGGATTAATCCGCGACTGAACGCTAATGAGAACTCCTGTAGAACATAGACCGACATATCATCTTAGCCTGATACGGCCGATTCTCTCAAACTGCGCCGCACCTCGCCTCAGATCGAGGCAGGGCACGGGCTGCTCATTCCAGTTTACAGCCCATAGCGCCGCCGGTTTACATCGCAGCCCTCCCGGCTCGCAAAAGGACCCCGCTCGCATAAACTGTCGGGATGCTTCCCTCCCTCCGCGCCCTGCCGCACCGCCTGGTGGTCCGGCTTCAGCGCGGAGTACCGCGCAGTGTCGATATCGCCGTCGCCACCGTCGTCTCCGCCCTGCTGATCTGGCTGTTTGCGGCTGTCCTGCTCTTCTACTATCCGCAGGTGCATGAACCTGCCGGGGCCGACGCCGTTGTGGTCCTTGCCGGTGCGGCCTCGGAACGCCTGCCGGTGGGCCGGGACCTGTCCTACCAGGGCTACGCCGGCGATCTGGTGCTCTCCACCACGGACACCCCCGGCAACAGGATCACCGACATGTACTGCGACTACATTTCCAGCCCCGCGGTCACCTGCTTCTTGCCGGAGCCGCTGACCACCCGCGGCGAGGCCCGCGCCGTCGCCCGGCTGGCCGCGGACAACGGCTGGGACAACCTGATTGTGGTGACGTCCCGCTATCACCTGCTGCGCGCTGAAACCAACATCAGCCAGTGCTCGACGGCGACACTCACCATGGTGCCCTCCGACCCCGACCTCTCCCCCGGCCAGTGGCTGGGGCGGTTTGTCGAGGAGACCGGCGGGCTGGCGGCGTCGGTGCTGCGGCCTGCCTGCGCGAGCCGGATCTAGCGGCTCAGGCTCCTTTAGCGCGGCTTAGGCGCCCTGGTCCTGCTGCAGCCGCCGGAACGCGGCCAGCGGCACCAGCTCCTTGACATCGCCGCCGAGCGCCGAGACTTCCTTGATCAGCGTTGAGGACAGGTGGGTGTAGCGGCTCTCGGCCGGCAGGAACACGGTTTCGACGCCGGTCAGGTGACGGTTCATGACGGCCATGGGCAGTTCGTACTGGTAATCCTGGACCGAGCGCAGCCCCTTCACAATGGCGTCCACGCCGTGCTCGCGGCAGAAGTCGGCCAGCAGACCGTCGCCCATGGGAACAACCGAGACCCCGCGCAGGGCGCCCAGGGTTTCCCGTGCCATCGCGAGCCGTTCCGGGCCGGAAAACCGGTATTTCTTGGCGTAGTTGGTGGAGACCGCCACAATCACTTCATCGAACAGGCTGGCCGCGCGGGCTATCACCTCTACGTGTCCGTTGTGGATGGGGTCATAGGATCCGGGGCATACAGCGCGTCGCATAGGTCGAATCTACCCGGTCAAAGCGGGTAATACTGGAAGGCATGAGCTCTCCCCATTCCGCATCGCTGTTACGCTCCGACTCCGCCGGAGGAACCCCGCCCTGGCAGCGCACCGCCGCCGGCGCCAACCTTCTCGGCGCAGACGGAGCGCTGGGGGTGACCATCTTCGAGGAAATCACCGTCCTGTCCGGCCGGCACAACGCCATCAACCTGGGCCAGGGATTCCCCGATGAGGACGGTCCGGCTGAAGTGATGGAGGCAGCACGCGCCGCCATCCTCGATGGCAGAAACCAGTACGCGCCCGGACAGGGACTGCCGGTGCTGCGCAACGCCGTCGCCGCCCACCAGGAACGCTTCTACGGGCTGTCCCTGGATCCGGACACCCAGATCATCATCAGCACCGGCGCCACCGAGGCCATTGCCGCCACCCTGCTGGCCCTGACCGGACCGGGCGACGAAGTCCTGACCTTCGAACCGTTTTATGACTCCTACGGGGCGATCATCGGCCTCAGCGGAGCCACCCACACCACGGCGCCGCTGCTGGCACCGGACTTCCAGCCGGATCTGGCCACTCTGGAAGACTCTTTCTCGGAGCGCACCCGGGTGGTGCTGGTAAACAACCCGCACAACCCCACCGGAGCGGTGTTCCCCGCTGAAACACTGCAGCGGATTGTCGAGCTGGCCGCCAAGTACAACGCGCTCATCGTGACCGACGAAGTGTATGAACACCTCACCTTCGGGCCCCGGCATGTTCCCGTGGCCACGCTGCCCGGCGCCGCGGAGCGCACCCTGACCATTTCCTCCGCCGGCAAAACGTTCTCCTTCACGGGCTGGAAGATTGGCTGGCTGTCCGGACCGGCGGAGCTGGTGGCAGCTGTGCGCGCCGTGAAGTCTTTCCTCAGCTACAGCTCCGGCACTCCGTTCCAGGGCGCCATTGCCCTGGGTCTCGGGATGGAGGACGCATTCTTTACCGGCGCCGCCAAGACACTGCAGGCCAAGCGCGACGTGCTGAGCGAGGGACTGCGTGCGGCCGGCCTGACCGTCTTCGAGCCGCAGGGAACCTACTTCGTCAACGCCGACGTCGCACCCCTGGGCATTACCGACGCCACCGCCCTGGCCCGCCGGCTGCCCGAGCTGGTGGGTGTGGGCGCCATCCCGGTGGCGGTGTTCTGCCATGAGGAGGGTGCCAGGCGCACCCGGACGCTGCTGCGTTTTGCGTTCTGCAAAAAAACCGACGTGCTGCAGGAAGCGGCCGAGCGCATCGCCAAGCTGGGACAGGTGCTCTGATGGCGGCCAAAACGCCAAAGAACGACGGGCGCACCCCGTCACGGCTGCTGCGCGGCATCGGCGCCCACGCCACCATCACCGAAGACGGGTTCAGTCCCGGGGCCTGGGTGCTGAGCATCGGCGGCGCGGAGCAGTCGCACGTGAACCTGGCCCATCCCGAGGAGATTTTCTACGAGTACCTGCGGCGAATCGGCAACGTCCTGGACCTGGCGGCG
This sequence comes from Arthrobacter sp. Z1-15, assembly GCF_054792395.1. Classification (NCBI taxonomy): domain Bacteria; kingdom Bacillati; phylum Actinomycetota; class Actinomycetes; order Micrococcales; family Micrococcaceae; genus Arthrobacter; species Arthrobacter sp. Z1-15. Next base: position 2,620,317 of record NZ_CP096454.1, read on the forward strand.
CCGGCGGGGCAGCCGCTGCGGGCCCTGCACCTGGGCGCCGGGGCGCTGACCCTCACCCGGTACCTGCAGGCCACCCGCCCGGGCTCGGAGCAGCACGCGGTGGAGCTGGAGCGTGAACTGCTGGACTTTGTCCTGGCGCACCTGCCGCTGCCCGAGGGCACCGTGCTGGAGACGGTCATCGGAGACGCGCGGGATGCGCTCTCGCGCTATGAACCCGGCACCTTCGACGCCATCGTGCTCGATGTCTTTGCCGGAGCAGACGCCCCCGAACACCTGACCACGCCGGAGTTCTATGCCGAGGCCGCTGCCCTGCTCTCCCCCTCCGGGGTTCTGCTGGTGAATGTGGGCGACGATCCGGGGCTGGCCTTCTGCCGGCGGCAGGTCCGCGCCCTCCAGGAGGGCCTGCAGGGAATCCCGGAGGCCGGCTTCGCGGCGCTGGCCGAGAAATCGATGTTCACCGGCCGCTTTCCGGGCAACATTGTCCTGGCCGCCACGGCCTTCCCATGGCCCGAGGAGTGGACCGCGCAGCTGCTGGCCGCCGGCCCGCACCCGGCGGAGGTCCTGACCGGCGAGCGGCTGGACGTGTTCGCCTCGGCCGGCTGAACGGCTGGCCGGCTGAGCGGCGTACTCTGCTGAGCGGGTTAGGAGCCGGCAGCCGCCGCGTCGTCGTCGGTCTCGTCCTGGGTCTGCGCCGGTTCGGCGAACCAGAGCGTGGTTTCCCCGTACTTGCGTTCGCTGAAGCGTTCCATGCCCCCGGGCCAGACCGGTTCCGGTGAGCGGGTGGAGCGTTCCAGCACGACGACGGCGCCCTCGGCCAGGTGGCGGGGCAGCGCCCGGAGCACGGCGGAGAGGTCTTCCTCGTCCAGGTCGTAGGGCGGATCCAGGAACACCAGATCCCAGGTGACGTCGGCGGGGACGCGCAGCAGGTAGGTGTCGGCCTTGGCGCGGTGCACGTTGACGATGCTGCGGCCGGCGGCATCGTTGATCACCTTGGCGTTCTGCTTGCAGGCGCCGGCGGCCTTGTCGGCCAGTTCCACCAGGTCCACGGAGACGGCGCCGCGGCTGGCGCTTTCGACGCCGAGGGCGCCGGACCCGGCAAAGAGGTCCAGTACGCGGGCGCCGGAGAGGATGTCGTAGGACTCGAGCCGGGAAAACAATGCTTCCTTGACCCGGTCCGTGGTGGGGCGGGTTCCCGTTCCGGGAACGCTGGTCAGGGAGGTTCCGCCGGCGGTTCCGGCAATGATGCGGCTCATGGGTTTTACTTTATCGGGCTTTAACTGTTCGCTGTGTCCGGCTGCCCGGGCCACGGGATCGGACACAGGGTCGGCCGCAGAGCCAGCCGCCCCGCAAGGCACAAAGTCAGCCGCGGTCCAGGAAAGCTTCCTTCTCCGGGTTCAGGTAGTCCTCGATCGCCTCGTTCAGGGCCGGGTACTGCGTCAGGTCCGGGTTCTCCTCCACCAGGGCGGTGGCATCGGCGCGGGCCTTCTCGATCAGCGGTTCATCCTGGATGGCCCGCAGCAGCTTCAGCGTGGAGCGGCCGCCGGACTGCGAGGCGCCGAGGATGTCGCCTTCGCGCCGCAGCTCCAGGTCCCGGCGGGAAAGTTCGAAACCGTCGGTGGTCGAGGCCACGGCCTCCAGCCGCTCCCGGCTGGGATGTCCGGGTTCCAGCCGGGTTACCAGCAGGCAGGTGCCGGGCAGGCCGCCGCGGCCCACGCGGCCGCGCAGCTGGTGCAGCTGGGACATGCCGAAGCGGTCGGCGTCCTCGATGATCATCAGCGTTGCGTTGTGCACGTCCACCCCCACTTCGATGACGGTGGTGGAGATGAGCAGCTCAATTTCGCCGCGGTTGAAGGCGGCCATGGTTTCGGTCTTGTCCGCCGGGTCCAGCCGCCCGTGCAGGACGCCGATGCGCACGCCGGCGAGCGCGGGGACCTCGGAGAGCTGCTGGTGCATTTCGAGAACGGACGCCAGGTTCAGCTTGTCCGCTTTGCTTCCCGGGCCCGGACCGGCATCGAAGAAGGCCATGTCAAAACCCGGTTCCTCCTCCTTGTCCCCGATCTTGGGGCAGACCACGTACACCTGCCGGCCGGCATCGATCTCTTCCCGGGCCCGTTCCCAGATGCGGCGGTTCCAGGCCGGCTTTTCCGACAGCGGCGCCATGAAGGTGGAAATGGGGGCGCGGCCGGCGGGCAGCTCGGAGAGCGTGGAGACATTCAGATCCCCGAACACGGTCATCGCCACGGTCCGTGGAATGGGGGTGGCGGTCATGACCAGCAGGTGCGGGGTGCTGCGGCCCTTGGTGCGCAGGACGTCACGCTGTTCGACGCCGAAGCGGTGCTGCTCGTCGACGACGACGAGTCCCAGATCGGCAAACTGCACGTGATCGGAGAGCAGGGCGTGCGTGCCGATGACGATGCCCGCGCTGCCGCTCGCGGCGTCCAGCAGGGCGGCGCGGCGCTGGGCGGTGTTCATGGAGCCGGTCAGCAGCGTCACCTGCGTGGCGTCGTCGTCGCTGCCCAGCCGGCCGCCCTGGCCCAGCGGGCCCAGCGTCCTGGTGATGGATTCGTAGTGCTGGGCGGCGAGGACCTCGGTGGGGGCCAGCAGCGCGGCCTGCCCGCCGGCGTCGATCACCTGCAGCATGGCGCGCAGGGCCACCAGGGTTTTGCCCGAGCCCACCTCACCCTGCAGCAGCCGGTTCATCGGATGCGGGCGGACCAGGTCCTCGCTCAGTTCCCGCCCGACGTCGAACTGGCCGTTGGTCAGCGTGAACGGCAGGGAGGCATCGAAGCGGTCCAGCAAGCCCCCGGTGCGGGGCGGACGGGCGGTGGCGTCCTCCTGCGCCGCAGCGCTGCGCCGCCGGGCCAAAGCGGTCTGCAGCACCAGCGCTTCCTGGTAGCGGAACCGGTGCCGGGCTTTGTAGGCCTCCCCCACTTCAGCCGGACGGTGGATTTTCTCGTACGCCTCGGTCAGGCCCAGCAAGTTTTCGCGTTTCCGGATGGGCTCGGGAATGGGGTCGTGCAGTTCTTCGGCCTGCATGGTGTCCAGCAGCGCGTCGACGGCCTTCTTGATGTCCCAGCTGTTGAGCTTGGTGGTGGCCGGGTAGATGGGGATGGGCCGCCTGGCCTCTTCCTCGTCGTCGGCGTCCTCGGTGAGCACCACGTAGTTGGGGTTGGTCAGCGTCAGGTTGTTCCGGTAGACGCTCACCTTGCCGGAGAACATGGCGCGGGTGCCGACGGTGAGTTCCTGCTGCGCTTTCCAGCCGTTGAAGAAGGTCAGGTGCAGCAGGCCCAGGGCGCCGGAATCGTCGTCGGTGACGGTGACTTCCAGCAGCATGCCCTTGCGGGTCTGCATCCGCCGGGAGTTGGCGGTCTGCACCCGGGCAATCAGCGTGACGTCCTCGTCGTACGGGATGTCCGCGATGGGAGTCAGCTCGCCGCGCTCCATGTAACGCCGCGGGAAATGGTGCAGCAGGTCGCCCACGGTTTTCAGGCCCAGCTGCTTGTCGAGCTTCGCGGCGGACGGCTTGCCGATGCGCCGGTCGAGCGGGAAATCGAGTTCCGGGGGAACGTTAGACTTCATGGGCCTCGTGGATCTCGCTGCCCTCGGCAATTTCATTCGTTTCGTGGCCGTCCGCGGACAGCTCGGTAATCGTCAGGTTCATGGGCTCGCCCACGGTGCGGAGCAGGTCAATGGCGGAACCGGCGTCGGGCGTGTGGACGTGCACGCGCCAGCGGTAGCCGTCCCCCACCGCGTTGACGGCGCTCATGATGACCGAGTCCCCCAGCTCGTCCAGCTGCAGGCGCAGGGTGGCGGCATCCAGCGGGCTGAGGTTGATGGTGCACATGACCTCCACCCCTTCCATCCGCGGCATGTTGCTGTGGATGTGCGGTGCCTGCACGTCGTAGCCGTGCAGCCCGTCCAGGAGTTCCTCCTGCAGTTCCTCGCCCAGTGCGGCCGCGCGCAGGGCATCCAGCACGAGTAGGAAGCCCACCCCGCCGGCGTCGACCACCTTGGCCTGGGTGAGGGCGTCCAGCTGCAGTTCGGTGTGTACGACGGCGGCCAGGGCGGCGTTCATGACCGCCCGCAGGGTGGTGGCCAGGCCCGCGTTGGAATCATCGCCGGTCTGGGCGGCCTGCTCGTCCATGGCGGCGCGAGCTGCTTCCTCCAGCACCGAGAGCATGGTTCCGGGAACCGGGTCGCTGAGGACGGACCAGGAGCGCAGCTGTGCCCGGTTCAGGGCTGTGGCCAGCAGGGGTGCCGAGAGCCGGGTGCTGCCCTGCAGCGGTTCGGCCATGGCGGTCAGGAAGACCGAAAGCAGGGTGCCGGAGTTGCCCTTGGCGTCCTCCATGGCGGCCCGGCCGGCGATTCCGAGCAGTTCGCCGATGTCCGTGGTCTCGGCGTCGGCGATAGCTCGGGAGGCGGAACGGAGGGTGAGGTAGAGGTTGGTGCCGGTGTCGCCGTCGGCCACCGGGAAGATGTTGATCGCGTTGAGCCGGTCACTGTGGTTGCCCAGAGACACTTCCGCGTTGCTCAACCATCGCTTCAGCGCCTGTGCATTCGCGGTGATTTTGGTCTGCAAAGTGATCCCGTTTCCGTGCTGTCGCTGACATTCAGGCAGTAGGCGCCATCGCCTCCGTGCCCGTTTGGACAGTAGGAAGCCTACCGCAGTGACCTTGGCTGCGCCGATAACGATTTGCACAAATGTGGGAAGGTTGAGTCTATGGCGCACAAGCAGTACCCGGACATTGCCGCTGCGAGACACATGAGCACCGCACGCATGACGGACGAATCCACCTCCCCCGCGACTCCCCCAACCGGCACCCCTTCGGCCAGCCGCCCGGCTGCTCCGGCGCCGGCATCCCGGCCGGTTCGGTCCGCGCGTCACCGCAGGCAGAGGGCCGCAGCGGTCACCGTAATATCGCTCGTCATCCTTGCCGTTCCCACCCTCGCTGTCCTGCTCCTCGTTTACGGATAATCCGCGCAGCTCCCCATCACTGCAATCCGCGTCAAAGAATCCCCGCCACAGGCCGAAACTCCCAGAAACAAGTAGTCAGCTATGCTAGCGGGATTACATTGCACATTGTTCGCCTGTTGGGGGTTGCATCTTGCCGGTTATCATGCCCATATACGGGACGCGTCCCGAGGCCATAAAGATGGCGCCGATTGTGGCTGCACTGAAGGAATCCGACGTTCTGGACTGCTTCGTCACAGTCACCGGGCAGCACCGATCCATGCTGGACCAGGTGAACAATCTCTTCGGGATTGAACCGGATCATGACCTCAATATTTTTGAGCCGGGGCAGTCCCTGAACGGCATTCTTGCCCGCACCATCGACGGTCTCGAAAAGCTCTTCAATGTGAACCGGCCGGACGCAGTGATTGTCCAGGGCGACACCACCACCTCCACCGCTGCCGCGATGGCAGCTTTCTACCATGGGATCCCTGTGGTGCACCTCGAGGCCGGCCTGCGCAGCGGCGACCCGTCCTCTCCCTTCCCAGAGGAGGGCAACCGCAAGATCACATCGCAGATTGCTTCGCTGCATCTGGCCCCGACTGAAAGCAGCCGTCAGAACTTGCTGGCCGAGAACATCAAACCGGAAACCATTGTGGTGACCGGAAATACGGTCATTGACGCCTTGCTGGCAACGGTGGAAAAGAACATTCCCTTTGTGGACCCGGTTTTGGAGGACCTCGCAGCTTCCGGACGGAAAGTACTCCTCGTCACAACGCACCGCAGGGAAAACCAGGGCGAGGGAATGCAGGGAATCGGCCGGGCCCTGGCTCGCATTGCCGCCTCCGAGCCGGACCTGAACATTGTGCTGCCGATTCATGCCAATCCGCTGGTCCGGGAGGCAGTGCTCCCCTATCTGGAGGGTCTGGCGAATGTGCTGATCACCGAACCGCTGGAGTACGGCGAGTTCACCCGCCTCCTGTCCCTGGCCCACATCATCCTGACCGACTCCGGCGGAGTCCAGGAAGAGGCGCCCAGTCTTGGCGTGCCCGTCCTCGTCATGCGCGAGAATACCGAACGCCCGGAAGCCGTCGATGCCGGCGTGGTGAAACTGATCGGCACAGACGAGGACCGGATCGTGTCCGAGGTGGACCACCTGCTGCACGACCGGGAGCACTTCAACTCGATGGCCGAAGCGATGAATCCATACGGGGACGGGACGGCTGCGGTGCAGAGTGTAGCTGCGCTTGAGAATCTGTTGGCCGTTACTGGAAGAGCACCACACGCAGGAATTCCAATAGCGTCTGTTCATGGACACGACTCATGACAGTTCAGGTCGTCATCCTAGCTGCAGGACTTGGTACCAGACTGGCTCGCCCCCATCCCAAACCACTCACTCGCTTGGCAGACGGACGGTCAATTCTCGAGCAACAGGTGGAAAACCTCAAGGCAGCCTTCGGGAAAAAGCTGCGCCTAACAATTGTCGTGGGGTACAAGCATGATTTGATAATGGAACATATTCCTGATGTGTCCTTCGTGTATAACGAGACCTTTGATCAGACAAACACATCGAAGAGCCTACTAAAGGCGCTTAGAAACACGACAAAAGGTGGCGTGCTTTGGCTCAACGGAGACGTGGTGTTCGATCCTCGGTTATTAGACCTTATAAAACCGTACATGGCCAGAAATCAATCCGTCGTCTCAGTTAATGGTGCAGCCGTATCGGACGAGGAAGTGAAGTACACCGTCGATGATAATGGGTACGTCTGCCAACTCTCAAAAAAAATCCCTATCGCAGAAGCCCAAGGCGAAGCAATTGGGATCAATTACGTTTCAAAACACGAAAAACAGATGTTGATCAGACGTCTGCATCAAGTTAAGGAACAAGACTACTTTGAACGTGCAATCGAAAAGACGATAAGACGCGACAAGGCCATCTACATTCCGGTGGATACAAGCGTTTATCTTGCGATTGAGATTGATTTCCCCGAAGACTTGATCAGAGCCAACGATATGTCCCTGGCTGCTAATCCCATCTCTTCTGTTGAAAGTCAACAGCAGGAACGATTTAGTGCTTTGGCACCAGCTTTTCGGCGTCTTAAAATTGATGACGATCCACGTATACCGCGGCCAGACGCCCAGTCTCATGTAAATCATCTTCGAAACCCCGGGGAGAATAATCACATTGAGAGGTTTCCTGCAGTGCAATAAAATAAGGGTCAGGTGCACCTTAGCCGAACACACGACGATTCAAACTACCCCAAATGCTCGCGTATACTTTTGCATGAGAATGTATCAGGAGACTGTGAGCCACAAATATATCCTATCAGTACTTTAGTCCCGCCAGATGATCCACCAAAGTGACCAGACTGTAATCAGTCGTCAAGCCGTATGTAGGAGTTGAAGTGGCGTCTCGCCAATTTTCTATTGTGGTAGCGCTGTACAACGCTGCAGAGTACCTTGACGCGTTTATGCGATCAATACAAAGACAAAACTATCCCATCGCGAACCTAGATATCATCATTGTGGACGACGGGTCAACTGACAGTTCGCTGGCGATTGCACAGCGTTGGGAAAGAAAGTTTCCCCAAGTAATTCGGACCTTTTCCAAATCAAATGGCGGACCAGGTTCTGCAAGAAACGTTGGTTTGAAAGCGAGTCGAAACGACTGGATTACCATGTGTGATCCTGACGATATCCTCGACCCGAACTACTTTGCATCCGTTGCCTCCTTCCTCTCGCGCGATGTCAACTCGCGCGCCCAAATGCTCACAACGCGCCTAGTAGAATTCAGTGACGGCGACATTCGAATGACGCATACCCATCCACTGAATTGGAAATTCCGGCAAGGAGAGCGACTTATCGATCTCAATGCTAATCCTGAGTACGTGCACCTCTCTGGAGGTACTGCCTTCCTACGCCGAGAAGTTATCAATGAGTATTCCCTAGAATTTGATGAAAGAATTCGCCCCAAGTTTGAGGATGCGAATTTTATCGGCCGCTACCTGGCGCACGTCGAGACACCCATAATCGGTATTATTCCATCCGCAAAATATCTTTACCGCAAACAAAGGCGAAATGGTTCGTCCCTCGTACAGGGTGCTTGGGGAGACACTCGTTCATACTATGAAGTTCCGATGCTTGGATATTATGGTCTACTTAGGGAATCCCAGAAGCGATTGGGAAACGTTCCTCGATGGGCACAAACTATGGTGCTGTATGATCTGACATGGGCGTACATTTCAGACAAATCCATGCACGGTGGAACGGGCGCGATGACGGTCCAGCAGCGGCAGTCAATCCATGCCAGTTTGGATCGAGTTATGTCACTCATCGACGAAAAAACTATCCAAGAATTTACCGCGATTAGCATGGGGTGGGCTCTTACCAACATGCTCTTGGGGCATTACAAGGCCGCACTTCCTACGGTACCCGTGGTAATCCGTTGGAAGAACGATCCTCTGCGACAAGTCACGAAGATGAGCTACATGTACACCGGCGATTTGCCCGAAGAGGAGATTGTTATCAATGGTGAGTCATCCACACCACTGTCGTCTAAGACTGTTGAGCACAGCCTCTTCGGACGCGTGCTCGTGAAAGAACGCGTATTCACACTTCCTCTTGGCGATATCGTGGTGTACCTTGACCGGGCGAGGGCGCGCATAACAGGTAAAACAGGCCTGCCTAAAAGAAACAGAGAGGCACCTGCCACTCCACTCTGGCTCGTTCTCCAACCTTCAGATAAAATAATGTCTTCAGCATTACCTTTCACAAATAATAGCCCTAATTGGTGGCGCAAAATTGAGACGGTTAGCGACCAACTGTCCATCCAGAGCTTGATGGCCGATTTATCGCGACCTGCAGCAGCCAGGCGAATGACCATGCGGGTGGTAAGCCGCACAATGTCCAAACGCCGACACGCTCAAACTCGAAACCATGACGAAGTACTGGTAAAAACGGCCCGAAGTGCCGAGAGTTCCAAGTACTTCGGTGCATGGGTAATTATGGACCGAATTGACCGTGCTGACGACAACGGCGAACACCTATACCGCTATCTACGGGATGAGCGACCCGATATTAACGCTTGGTTCTTACTACACCCAGACAGTAAGGATTGGGGCCGGCTAGCAGACGATGGTTTCAAACTGGTCGCATATGGTTCCGATGAATCAGTGAAGCTCGTTCTTAATGCAGCATATAAAATATCGTCTCACGCCGATCGGGACGTCCAATACCCTATTGATACAACAAGATATGGAAAAGATGAGGCGAAGATTGTATTTCTTCAGCATGGCGTAACTAAGGATGACCTCTCGCGTTGGATAAATCCTAAGCAGCTGTCACTAATGATTACAGCAACCAGAGGCGAATACGATTCGATAGCAGGCACTGAAAATAGCTATAAATGGACAAGTGACGAAATTAAGCTCACTGGGTTCCCGCGACACGACCGGCTACGACACTTGGCCGATAGAAGTTCATCCGATGAACGCCGAAATATCCTGATCGCGCCTACATGGCGTCAATATCTCACCGATGCGTTAAAAGACCAGAAACCACAGGCGGCGCTCGAAGCATTCGAAGAATCAGAATACGGATCGAATTGGCTTTCAATACTTCGTTCCCCAAAGCTTGCGGAACTATCGGCACGATTTGGTCTTAGTGTACGCTTCCTTGGTCACCCAAACATTTCGTCTATTCTTCCACTTCTAGATCTTCCTGAACACATAGACGTAGTTACTTACGACGAAATTAGCGTTCAAGAGGAGCTCGTTAGTACTACGCTCATAGTCTCCGATTTTTCATCCATAACATTTGATGCCGCGTATGCTGGTGCGAATGTAATTTACTTCCATTTTGATGGGGATGAGATATTCAGGGGAGGGCATGTATATCGAAAAGGCTACTTCGACTACAAAACAGATGGCTTCGGACCCGTTGTGTCATCTCCCAACGCACTCCTAAGGGAGATCTCTGTTTTGTGCGATTCTGGGCTTGATAGGGCAAAAATATATGCTGAACGAGTGGAAGCAAGTTTTCCGCATTGGGATGGAAAGTGCTCAGCCCGCGTCGTCGCTGAAATCGAGAATCTCGGTCGCACATGGGACACGCAGATGAATATTTAGCGGCCCAAGGTTTCGAAAAAATTGAAAGCTGGCGACGACGAAGACAACAGGATATAGATATGGGTAATAGTACCGAGAAAATGCATAAATCAGCCTTCCATAAGCAGCTAACCAGTCCTGACGGCCTCAAGTATATTGACCAGCTTATGAGCACAGCGCAATTTGAAATGGCTCATGAGCAGGTAAACGAGTTTCTGACCGATAAAAGAGGTCATTTGCAGTCGGGCCCGAACGAGTCTTTGACCTTACGCCGGTTAGAAGCAAGCCTTGCCCTAGGCCTGCGAGTTGAATCATCCCTTCACTGCATCGGCGAGATAAGACCCGAACAAGCATGTTCATTGGACAAAACCGAGCAACTACGTTTGCGGCTCGCGCAAATTTTTGGCGCTGTGATTGATGAACGGTACGAGGACGTAGTGCAAGACTACGAGCAATGCGGCGTTCTTTCGACCGCACCCGAGCTACACCAGCACGCGATTGATTTCTGCTTATGGATGTTAATGGAACGAAACTCCGCGCCAGATTTTAGTCCAGCGGCCACCGACCAGGTTCCTTCTCCTATAGCTGCATATTTTGGTGCTTATCTACGTCTCGTTAGCATTAGGGTCATTCAGACGCAGTATATCCACGGGGTAACTTTAGGAAAAAGTCCGGTGGATCGATTCGAAGAACTAGAAGTTCCGCCTGGGTCGGACTTCTTGGCTGGTGAGTATTTGGATCTGGAGGGGTTGTTGAAGCCAGAAGCTCTTATCCGTATGGTCAAGTGTACAAGCTTTGAAGATGCCCCGCGTGGCTACTCCTCACTCTGCCTCCGAGCCCGTCTGGCCATTATTAACCTGACTAGAGGAAATCTTGCTATTACAGCGTCCATGCTTGCAAATGTAGGTATGGAATCTTCGTGGGCTCTACCCATTTGTTCGAGAATGTCGCTTGCAAGAATAGGAATCTCCCTTGCAAGAAACAGCATTGATGATGTGCAGGCGGGTCTACTCAAGGTCGATGGCGCCGGTCCGAGAAAGGTATCGCGTATTTCCACCGATGTCGTTGAGATTTTCAAAGCCGGACTTCTTGTGTCATCTTTCGGAAGCTACGATCAGAAGCGTCTCCATCTAATTTGCAAACTGCTTATATCCACGGATGAAATTGCCTTGGCGGCTTGCCCTGTCGTAATGGAACACGCCGTATATCTACTCGAGAATCTCGTTGATAACGGACTATTGAGGGAAGCCGGAACCCTTATTGATGCGGTGGACTACAGGTCAGGAATCGATGGGCGGATACTCTCGATTCATCTGGAAGAGCAATTGATATCTGTAGCAAGTACTTGGGCCCTGTGCTCGCGGAAATCAGTACCGTTGTCTATGAGCGCTGCCCCAGAAGGGCAGGGGGAGACCAGGAGGGATCTACTCAACAAAGCACATCGACTATACGAATCAAGTAAAATCGATAGTGCTTCCGACATACTCGGTCGCATCTTTGAGCCCTTCGACGCGGTAGCGTCTCCTCTAGACTGGCAGCGCTATGGGCTCCTTCGAACCCTCACAAGTCGGACGCAGGAGTCATTCGATTTCGACTCGCTGGTCCTTGCAATCACACCGCCGATTGCCTCAGCACTTTTGCCCTTGTTTTTTGGTTTGACCCGCTTACTTGCGGAGCAGGGTAATTACGCTAGCGCACAAAGGCTGTTAGAAGCGATTCTCAAACATCTTCCACAAAAATCTCATGAAGCCGAGCTGTGCAGGTTTTATATAGCGGACTGCTATGAAGCGACAGCGCAGCACTGGAAGGCAGCCAGCTTGTTTTCTGATCTCTCCCGCCGCCATTTTTCCACTATAACGGCCGATGGAAGTATCGAAGGATTGCCTCGCTATCGACAAGCGAAAAACCTCTATCTTGATTTTAAGCATGAGCGCGCGTCGGTACTTTTTGAGGCCCTGCTGAACGCAACTTTTGCTCTAACTGCTTCCGGTCTCGATAATAGGCTTAAGTTGCTTCGTATGGCTTCTTTAAGCTACGAAATGCTAGGCCAGTTCTCGGACGCCGAAGCGGCGTGGAAAGAAATTGCTACCCTACTGTCGGAACACCACGTTAGAAATGAAGAGCTCGCTTACGCCTGTTACCGTATAGGGGTATTAAACTTTCGCAGCGAGACATACCTCGAAGCTGAAAAGTTTTTCAGACTTGCGCATAGGGCGTATCGCGAAACTTTTGGTCCTAACAATTCGCTTACCCTTCAAGTGAGCCGGCGCATAGGATCAGTTGAAATGCGTCTCGGTCGGCAAACCACTCTAGGCGGAACATATCAACTCTCAGAGGCATCAGCAGACGTGCGCCGACAAGAAGAAGAGTACAAGTCCATAATGATCTAGGATGCCTATTGGGACGCTCGGACGTTAGTCTTCGCTGATTACGCAGCGAATTGCGGATAAGTTGTCTTTCTCGTTCTGTGGGCAAGTGCCACCACGTGGTTATGGTCATGGCTCACTCTGTCACCATGCGGATATTACCGCATCCATATACTAACGATTATAGACCGCTGATTTGTCTACCGGTACTGCTGTCGAGCGGGAAGATAAGTTAGGCGCATCTCGTACTAGAACTGGCACTTGCGGTTAGCCCTTACTTTTCCTATAGTTCAGCCGGCCTGGTTCCTTCTCCTGGAGGTTAGCAGGCCACTAATTCTTCCCATTCCTCTGCACAGACTCCAAACTCGCGCTTATAAACCGCACAATCGTATTAGAAACTTGGCAGCCTTTTACGCAGCCGAGGCTTGCTTCCTATTCGAGTCGTGCTAATGCGGTCTTTCTGCCAAAACACGGTAGGGATGTATTTGTGGCGCCAGAAAACGGGACTTACCTGCACCAAGTTTGGTTTCTTGTTATCTCGTCGAGACTAGTTGTGTATTGTGGCGGGCTAATGACAGGATATAACACAACATGAAATGTGGGCAGAGGCTCTTCTAGACGCTCTCGATTCTCTTGGTTCAAAAGCATACCTATAGCGTGCCGCCTGCCCCGCTCTAGCTCCGTGCTTGGCATTCGTCGGACTTGACTTCCGTCGGATCAACCATAGCCGGAGCATTCTCACTCTCTCTCCCCATGTCATGGTCCACGACCGAGCATTTTATTCAAGACGGAATCGTTGGTCGACTAAGAATACTTGAGGTTCTGGCGAGGAACGTGAACAAGGATCTCGGTGTAAACCAAGACATGCTTATATCTTCCCCGTATCGGTGCTGTTCCTACACGCATGAGTGTTAACCGTCACGGATCGCACCCACTGAGCGGCGTACGGTTTGCGGTGTCAGAGCACGCTTTAGAGAGGTTTTCTCGAGTGTTTCAACCCTGGTTGGGACAATCCTAGCGGCAGGCACAGGGTCAGAATAGATGCTGCTCAGCCCGGCGGCGGATAGGTCGCAGTGGATACCCTGTTCGCCGATCTCATCACGAGACAGAGTCTCTTATGACTCGGCACTATTTCTTGAGGCACCAGATGGTTTACACCCCTATGTCCTGCATCAGCATAAGCGCGTCCGCCAACCGGCACCAAGAACTTGACCACGTTTTTATGTCTCAAATTAAAACTGATTATGCGTTATAGACTCATTTGCAGCAACATACTATTCATCTGAGCCCAACGACTTAGTGCGCAATTACAGACACGCCCTCGGTTGATACCAGAACATATTGGTGCTCAATCTCCATCGTAAACACCGTCGGACCAATATAAGTTGAGATAAAAACTGTATATCGACCTAATGCCACATTGCTGAGATTTATTCCGAGATAGCCCGGTGTTGCAAAGTATGCCTTGGAATAGTCTCCAAAGCCGCCGTCGACCAACTGGCTGAGGTTAGAGCGATTTCCTTGGCCGAGAGCAAACCGGTACGTATTAGACCGGGACTGAATCACTAGACTAAATAGTCCATTATCATACCTAGAATAATCGACACCTAGAATAGCGAAACATCCCTCGACATGGAGCCTGGAGTTGACAAACGCAAATCGATCAACGAACGAGACCGACTGTGGTGAGTCTTGCGCTCCAAGATGTGGGCGCTTCGCAAGTATTGCACTTGACGAGTCCACCTGCAAAGAGTAATAATAGCCGTCACAGAAACCGCGGGCTGAGACTTGTTTTGATGCAGCTACAGGAACATGCGTCTTTACGCCATTGATCAAAATGGAGAGTGAAAGTTGGTATGACCCTGGTTTGAGATCCAATAAATCAATACCATTTCCATGCATCGTCTTGAAACCGGCCGCCCTGTAATCACAAAATCCGCCCTTGTAGAACTGATTACTCTTTGACTCGTCGATATAGCTCCCAAGTGGACTCCGGTGCTCCTCCTCGGAAGTAGAAAAAATCAGATCAATCGCTTTATCGTCGTACTTGGTCTGGGGAACCCCTTCTAGGAGCGCAGCGCCGTCTAAGAATAACCTGTTACCAGCTAGACCTATAGAGTCGCAAGTGACTATCCATTCCCCCGAGGAAGAGGAGTCAACTCTCTCTGAAGCCTTTGAAGCATAATGTTCCTTTTGACCGGTCCTTGCTTCCTCGAAGCTTAATATACTGCCCTCCCCCAAAGCATACAGTATTGATAGAATAATCGGAGTATTGTACTGCCCAACAGTCTTATGCTCGCGTACAAGTTCCGAGCTTGTCATTATCAAATTAAAGTTTTTGTATTTCTTCCACATGTGAAGATACGGGACAACTTCAGTTTGATGAAACTGATCATCCAGGGAACTGATGAGATAGATATTTTTATATAGATTTTGATCATTTTGCAATTCATCAGGTAGTAACCGGTCCAGAAGTGTTGTGGATTGGACGCTATCTGTCGGCCCTATCATATGACTGTAGCTCGAGGGAAAATTGACCTTTGTGAAGGATCCGATGTGCATCTGTGGAGCGGATGCGAGGATTTTGGAGAAGTTATACTTAAGACCGAAGTAAAGGGCAGCACTTCCACCCTTAGAATAGCCAAAAAGTGTGCATTCATCCTTCGTCAAACCAAGACGCTCTAACTCGTCATTAATTAGAGATACGACAGCTGCTTCAACACTGAAGTTCATTCCGCTACACAAATAGTAGCAATTATCTCCATCGAAAACATCATTGATCCATAGAATACCAAATCTACACCCGTCAGCAACCGTGCCGTCAAAGTTATATTTTCCAATGGGGCAAAATCCAGAGAAAACAACGACCAGGTGGCGTCGGTCTTGTCTTGGCGCTTGAGTTTTATACTCTACTTCTATGCCATTATGCACATGGATTTTTTTGGGCGATATGTGCTTCATTGTATTGTTTGACAATCCTTTCAAGGCGAGTGGTTTACTATATTAAAGCAAGCACATCGATTAAATGCTCAGTAACTCTTCCGTCATAGGGACAGAACTCCGCGCGAAATTTATTCAGTGCTGCATACTGAAAATCATCTCGATCGATTTCAATGAGTTCAACTAGCTCTTCGGTATCTTTGGCTACTGGAGATGGAACCGTGAGGGTGTAATTCAGGTACAGGCCACGAGACACCTCATATTCTTCTAAGTCCGGCACTAAAGAATAGATTGGCCGGTTTAGCATCGCGTAGTCGAACATGGCCGAGGAATAGTCAGTGACAAGGATATCCGACGCCAGATACAGGTCATTGACTTCCGGATAGTCGGTCACGTCGATCGCAGCGGAATGGCTCTCAATCCGCCGCTGGCCGGCAACGTTGTGATGGCCGCGGATCAGGAAGGTCCACCCCGGCCCCAACCGGCGGCTGGCTTCAGCCACGTCCAGATAACCGACCCAGTCAGACCGGCCAGCGCTGTCCCGGGCACTGTCGCGCCAGGTGGGAGCGTAGAGGAGCACCTTCTGGTCGGCCGGTATACCGAGCAGGCCGCGGACCCGGTGCCGGGCCGCCGGAACCTGCAGGGCATCGTTGCGGGGATAACCCGCCGTGAGCACTTCCCCGGTGTAGCCCAGGGCGGCCGGCAGGACGCTTGCCGCGAAGTCATTCTGCGCCAGAAGCAGGTCCCACCACTGCGCTTCCCGGGCCATCAGATCCCGGTAGGACAGCGAGAGCACCCGCTGCGGCACATCCAACCCGATTTTCTTCAGCGGAGTTCCATGCCAGGTCTGCAGGTAGAACTGGCCCGGTGACTTGCGGAAATACCAGGGGAAGTTGTTGTTGTTGACCAGCCGCCGGGTGGACGCGAGTTTCCGGTACCACTCCTCCGATCCCTGCAGCAGCGGCACCGCATACTCGGGCACGGACACGGAACGGTCCGCCACGGACCAGTAGAGGGGTTCATCAAAACCGGCGGCGGCAAGGTAATCCGAGATAGCCCGGGGACTGTCCGTGCAGCTTTTCCCGCCGAAACTCTCAAAAAGAATGCCGGGGGTCAGCTCCGGAGCCGCTGAGGCACCGAACACTTCGCGCCGCAGCCGGTACTGGTGAAAGGTGCCGGTCTCATCCCGCGCCAGCGGAGCGGAAATGCTCACAGCCATGGCTCCGGCGGCTGTCCGCACCCCGCGCACGCGCGCTGCCGGCAGCAGTACTGACGGGAAGTCCCGGGCAGCTTCTGCAGAAACCGGCACAGCCGGATCCTGCGGGCCGGCCGCTTGCCCTCCGGAGTTCCAGCGCAGGGTGTAGGAGCCCGACGGCGGTGCCGGCAGCTTCCTCCCCCAGCGCGTGCCGGCCAGCGGGAACCGCAGCCTCAGTCCGCCGTCGGGCAGCGGGATAACGCGGGCGGCAGGAAGCCGGAACCGAGACGTCACCAGCGCATAAGCGGCCGCGGCCGGGGCAGCGGCCAGCACCAGTTCCAGGACGTCCGCGTCAGGGTTGTTGGCGTCAGGATCAGCGGCAAAAGCGGTGACGTGCGGACCGCTGATCCGGGCCGGCTGCGCCTTGGCCTGCACGTGCAGGGGCGCGGGTACCGGGACCGTCCGCTCAACGAGATGTCCGTCCACCTCGGCGCGCAGGGTGATCTCGGCCGGCAGCGGCGTTTCCAGCCGCAGACTAAAGGCGGCATCCGCGTAGCTGCAGTTGCGGTCCCCGGAAATCAGATCGAGCCCCGGGTCCGTCCTGCGCTGCAGCTCGAGAGGGTCAAAACCGTCAGGTCCGGCAACACCTGCGGAAAGCTGCACGGCGGTGCGGCGCAGGTCGACGTTGCGCAGGTAGGCATACCCGCGCACGGTGGCACCGCCGTCGTTCCCTGCTGCCGAGCTGTTCCCTGTCACCGGCGGTTCGAGCACGGCCACCAGTTCAAGGTGTTCGGGGCGGATCTCCAAAAGCCGGCGCTCCACGGGGGCGGAAAGCACCTGCAGCAGGGGCGGCTCGGCGAAGATGCAGCCGCTGTCAAAGACAAGGGGGCTCGCGGTGCCATTGTTGATCCGGTCCACCACGGCACGCCGGATGTCCTCCCGCCGGCCCTCCGCTGCCAGCTGCAGCAGCACGCGTGCCTGCGGATCAACCTCCAAAAGATGCTGCTGCCCTGCGGCGTAAATGCTGCCGACGCCGTCGCGGAGCAGCTGCCAGAAATCCTCGGGCACATCGGGGACCTGTTCGATGTACGGAATCAGGTCGGCTCCCAGCAGCCGCCGGTACCAGTGGGCCGTAACCGAGGTCGGCGCTTCCGCCTCGAACAGCGCGGTGACATCGCGGGCCACGGACAGCCGGTCCTTTAGATCCTGGAGCAGATATTTTGCCTGCGTAATCGAGGAGCCGTCTTCCCGGATCCGCCACCAATAGACCACCTCGGACAGGACGTCGAAGGACGCCGCCCGCAGGTACGCCCGTGCGGTGGTTTCCTGGTCCTCGTAGCGGATGCCCTCGGGCATGGCGCCCACCTGCCGGTCCCAGAACTCCCGGCGGAAGACCTTGTTCCAGAGGAACACGTCGTCAATAACGGCCGGATGGTCCGCCGCGGTGATCCGCAGCCGCTCCCGGGCGTGGATGCCCTCCGCCAAACGGACCGGAGTTCTCTTGCTGCCGCGGATCCTGCCGTACGAGCCCACGCAGAAATCGGATTCCGTCCGGGCCAGTGTCGCCATCATCAGCGCGTACGCCTCGGCGGGGACGACGTCGTCGGCGTCGGCAAAGGTGAGGTACTCGCCGCGGGCGGCAGCGATCGCGGTGTTCCGCGCCCGGCCGTTGCCGCCGTGCGGCAATTGGAGGAGACGGATCCGCCGGTCATACCGGGCGTAACCGGCGGCGATCGCGGCTGACTCATCTGTGGAGCCGTCATCCACGACAAGGATTTCCAGATTGGCGTAGGTCTGGTTCACCAGGCTGGTCAAACAGCGCTCGAGATACGGTGCCACGTTGTACATGGGGACCACCACGCTCAGCAGCCCGGTGGCAGGCGGACGTCCGCGGCGCACCGTCCGGCGGACGCGCGCCTTCAGCGCCGGATGCAGGTCAGCGCCGGCTGACGAGAGCCTCTTGGCAATCCTGTTCATGCTGTGGCGCGCCAGAATCCCCTCGTGTCAATGACGGCCTTCCCGGCCAGCTGCTCGGGACGGATCTCCCGGAACGAGTCATGGTCCACGAGCAGGACGACGGCGTCGGCGGCGGCTACGGCGTCATCAATCACCATGGTCTCCACGTTGGGCAGCGGGCTCAGCTCGTCCGGCAGCGTGGTTCCCAGGAAGGAGCGCCCCACCACAATCCGGGCGTCCGGGTTTTCCACGGCCAGCCGGCGGACAATTTCCACCGCGGGAGATTCCCGGGTGTCATCAATGTTGGCCTTGAACGCCAGCCCCAGGGTGGCAATGACCGGGGCGTCGATGCCGTCCACAGCCGACTTCACCTCGGCGACAACGTGTCCGGGCTTGGCGTCGTTGACCTCGCGGGCGGTGCGGATCAGGCGGGAGTTCTCCGGGTCCGCGGACACAATGAACCAGGGGTCCACGGCAATGCAGTGCCCGCCCACGCCGGGACCGGGCTGCAGGATGTTCACCCGCGGATGGTGGTTGGCCAGCTCGATCAGGTTCCAGACGTCAATGCCGAGGTTGTCGCTGATGACCGAGAGCTCATTGGCGAACGCGATGTTCACGTCCCGGTACGCGTTCTCCACCAGTTTGGCCATCTCCGCCGTCGCCGCATCCGTGAGGTGGATGCTGCCCTGGCAGAAGGTGCTGTACAGCCCGGCGGCGGTGCTTGCCGCTTCCGGGGTCAGCCCGCCGATGATGCGGTCATTGGTGACCAGCTCGATCATGATCCGTCCGGGCAGCACCCGCTCCGGGCAGTGCGCAAACAGTACGGCTTCCTTGCCTCCGTTGGCGTCGGCAGCCAGATCGGGGCGCAGTTCCAGGATGACATCGGCCATCCGGCGCGTGGTGCCGGGAGGCGAGGTGGACTCCAGGATCACCAGGTTGCCGGGACGGATCCGGGCGGCAATGTTCCGCGCTGCCTGCTCCACGTAGATCAGGTCAGCGGTTTTGTCCTCCTGGAACGGAGTAGGCACCGCCACGATGTAGGCATCGGCCTCCGGCATCTCGCCCTGGGCTTGGAGGAAGCCCTGGCTGACTGCCCCGGCCACGTGCACGGCGAGATCCGGCTCGACAAACGGCACCCGGCCTTCGTTGACGGCTTCTACGGTGGAGGGGTTGACGTCAACGCCCACTACCTTCAGGCCCTTCCCGGCCAGGATGGCCGCGGTGGGGAGCCCGATGTAGCCGAGGCCGACGACGGCGACCGTGGAGATCTCCGTGGCTGCCTCTCCGGCGCTATATGTCTGTGTGTTCACGTGGTCCCCCATAAAATTTCACGTCGCCGGAGGCCACCAGGGTGGCGTCGTCGACCTGCCAGGTATGTCCGGTTGATTCCCGGACCTGAAAATAGTTGAAACGGTCTGCCGAGTAAATGCGTTTGCCGGCGGCGCTTGCCTGCCGCAGGAAGCCGGTGTCCTCGCCCAGCCCCAGCTCCGGGAAGGGCAGTTCCAGCACCAGGCTCCGGCGGGCCACGATGGTGGGCCCCATGACGAAGTCGGTGTACCGGTGTTCCCGGTGGCCAAAGCGCAGCACCGTGGCGTTGGAACTGCGCAGGTGCATGTAGTGCGCCTGCTTGCCCACGATGTCCGCACCGGAGTAGTGCAGGGCGTGCAGCTGGTCGCTGAGGTAGTGCGGGCCGTAGTGGTCGTCGTCGTCCATTTTTGCCACCACCTCGCCGGTGGCTGCGGCGGCGCACCTGTTTAGGCACTCCCCCAGGGAAACGTCGCTGCCGGCAGTCAGCAGCTGCACCTTGTCCAGCCCGTGCTTGGCCTGCAGCTGCTCCAGCGCCTCCGGTTCCAGCGTAAAACCGTGGGTCAGCAGGATCAGTTCGACGTCGACGCCCTGCTGCCGGGCAAGGGTGGCAAACACGTTCTCCAGCTGGTGCGGCCGGATGGTCGGCACCAGGGCGGAGACGGTGGGCCGGGAAAGAGGACGGGCGCGGTCCGGGAGAGCCGCGGCCAGGACGGTTTCAGCTCGGTGGGCATAGGTGTGTTCGTCCCAAATGCGGCGCTGGGCCAGGTGGACGGTGCGGTCGTTGTACTCCGGGTTGCCGGCCAGTCCGCGGCTCAGTGCTGCCGCTTCCTCCCGGGTGCGGGCCACCGGAACCTCGGCGGGCGCAAAGAACTCTTCCACGGCAACGCTGGGGGTGCTGATCACGGGGGTGCCCGCGGCGCTGATTTCGAAGATCCGCCGGGCACACATGCTGGGCGAGTCCACCACGGAATTGACGTTCAGGAACACTTTGTACGCCTTGTAGGCGGAGAGCATCTGCGGATAGCTCAGGGAGCCGACGACGCGCGAGTCCAGCGGTGCCGGGAACTGGTAGTTCGGGTCGCCGCCCAGCTTCCGGGAGAAGATTTCCAGCCCGGTGGGGAGTTTCGCCGAGGCGTCCATGGCCCCGCCCAGCAGCAGGTCCATCTGTTCCCGGCGCTCCGGATACTTGTGCGCAAAGTACATGCCGGCAAACGCGATGTCGCGCGAGTGGCGGCCGTGGCGCGGACGGACCGGGTTGTGGATGGCAGGCTGCGCCGCGAAGGGCAGAACGCCTACGTTGTCATGGCCGAGATCCCGGCGGTAAAACGGCACCCTGCGCACGTCGGAGGTGAAGACGTAGTCAAAGAGCGCCGCCGCCGGCAGGAAGTCCTCGTAGTGGGGCGGATCTTCCTTGTTCCAAAAAACCGTGGGGATGCCCTGCCCGCGGCTCCACTCCAGGAGCTTGACCAGCTCGGGTGCCGGACCGGCGGGGCCGCCCAGCTTTCCGCGCCAGAGCCGGCTGTTGCCGGCCCAAGCGGATTCGATGAAGACCAGCTCCACTGCCTCCTCGCTCATCTGGCGCTGCCAGGAGACGGGATCGAGGGCAACGGTGTTCCACTCGTGGGCAAAGGCCATGGCGGAGAACTCGTCCAGGATGACGCCCACCGTGAGGTCCTTCCGGCGGGGCTCCGGGGCCGGCAGGACAGCTGCCGGGATGGACAGCCGGCGGTTGGAGCCGCGGCCGATCCAGCCGGCCTCGACGCCGCGCGCGTTGGCCGGGTCGGCGAATCCGCGTTCGGCGCGGCTCCGGAGTTTCCAGTCCCGGACCTGGGCGGGGCCGCCGGCACGCAGGTGCCAAAGACCGGTGCGGACGTCTGCGAGCATTCCCATCTATTGGGCCCTCGTGCTGCGGCGTCCGGTGGAGCGCTCCAGCACCCGGGTGACCGTGAGGGAGTCCATGGCCTCGGCACGCTTTCTCGCAGCCGTAATGTTGTTGCCCTTGGAGAGCTCGCGGGTGAAGTCCTTATAGGCCTTGACCACGGTTTTCGGGTCGCCGTCCATGAGCAGGTCACCCTTGTCCATCCACACCACGCGGGTGCACATCTCAAGAATGGTGTCGAGGCTGTGGCTGACCAGGAAAACGCAGCCGGCCTTGGCGCGCAGTTCGTCCATGCGCTTCTTGCTGCGGTCGGCGAACTGGGCGTCTCCCGTGTTGAGCGCCTCGTCGATGAGGAGGATTTCGGGGTCGATGCTGGCTGCGATGGCAAACCGCAGCCTCGATGCCATGCCCGAGGAGTAGGACCTCATAGGCAGGTGAATGGCCTTTTCCAGGCCGGAGAGTTCCACGATCTCGTCAAACTTCCCGGCGATCTCCGCCCGGGTCATCCCCATGGCCAGGCAGCCCAGCACCACGTTGTGGTCACCCGGCAGTTCCGGGACCAGCGCGGCGTTGACGCCGAGCATGACGGGGGTGCTGACCGCGTAGACGGCGCCGGTGGTTGGCTTGACCTGTCCGCTGATCAGCTTCATGAGGGTGCTCTTGCCCGAACCGTTGCGGCCCACGATGCCGATGGATTCACCCCGCACCGCCACCAGCGACATGGGGTTCAGCGCGTTGACGGTCACCAGGTTGGGCTTGGCCATGACCCGGCGCAGGAGCCGCGCCGGTTTGCCGGCGGTGTCGTCGCCGGCCGGTGCCTCGCTGGAGGGCACGCGGTAGCGCATGCTGACATCGTCAATGACGATGCAGGGATCTTCCCGGAGGTATTCCAGGTCCTTAGCCGCGTCCATAGGTTTCCTCCGCCCGCCAGAAGTAGACGGCTCCGATCGCCAGGGCCCCGAGGGACCAGCAGCTCAGGATCGCCCAGGACTGCCAGTCGGGCACCGTGCTGTACAGCAGGACGTCGCGGACAATGTCCAGGACGTTGAACAGCGGATTCAACTGGATGATTTCCAGCAGCAGCGGCTGGTCGATGAACTTCTCGTAGGAGTAGAACACGGCCGAGGCATACATCCAGGCCCGGAGCGCGAAGCTCAGGAGGTGGACCACGTCATTCACCTTGGAAATAACCCGGGCCAGGATCAGGCCCACGCCCAGGTTGAAGATGCTCTGCAGCAGCAGCGCCGGAATGATCAGAAGTCCCAGCCAGGTGATTTCCTCGGTGGGTGGAATCACCAGGACAATCAGCACCATCACGATGAACACCGGGATGTTCGCGAGCAGCTCGCGCAGGTTCACGGCAATGGGCAGGGTGGCCCGCGGAAAGCTGAAGGCCTGAATCACGGCCCGGTTTTGCTGGATCGAGCGTGCGCCGTTGGTGATGGCGCGGGAGCTGTACTGGAACAGGAAAATTCCGATCACCAGGTAGCCGATGAAGTTCTCGATGCCTCCGCCGGTTCCCAGCAGCAATCCGAAGATCAGGAAGTAGGTCAGTCCGTTCAGCACCGGGTTCAGGATGAGCCAGATGCTGCCCAGCCGGTCCCGGCGGTTTCCGCTCTGGACGCGTGACTTGGCGTCATAGAACACAAACTCGCGGTAATTCCAGACCTGGATGGCGTAATCCACAAAGCCGGGCCGCGCGCCGACGCGCTGCAGTCCGCGGACGTCCACCGACACGGGCTTCACCTGGACGTCGGTTCCGGGTCCCGTCTTGGTTCCGGCCATCAGGCAGCCACCGTCAGGGAGTCGTATTTCTCCAGGCAGAGCCGGGCATTTGCCTGCCAGGTCCGGGTGTCCAGGACAAAGCGGCGTCCGTTCCGGCCCAGCCGCTCCAGCAGGTCCGGGTCCCCGAGCAGGCGGTCCAGCGACGCCGCAAGGGCGTCCGGGTCCTCTGCCGGTACCAGGGCACCGTTGCCGCCGTCGTTCACCAATTCCCGGAGCGCCGGCAGGCTGCTGGCGACCACGGGGGTGCAGCAGGCCATGGCCTCCACGGGTTTCAGCGGGGTTACCGCTCGTGTCACGTTCAGATCCTTCCGGGGCACAACGAATACATCGAGTGCCTGATGATACAAATGTGCGCTCTCGCGGGATACGCGGCCCGGAAACAAGACCCTGCGGTCTATCCCCAGCTCGGCTGCAAGGGCCTTCAGCCCGGGTGCGGACGAGCCGTCGCCGGCGATGAGGCAGGTCAGCCGTGGATACTTCGGCGCGAGCAGTGCAAAGGCCCGCAGCAGGTCATCCAAGCCCTCATAGTCAACCAGACTGCTCACGGTTCCAATAATCTGGCCCGTCTCCGCCAGCCCCAGTTCCCGCCGCGCCGCGGACGGTGCCAGGGGTTCATTGAGGTAGTACTCCCCCACCGCGTTGGGCAGGAGGACCAGCTTGGCGGGGTCCACTCCGGCCGCCTCGATTTCTTCGGCCATGACCGTGCCCAGGGTGGGAACCAGCGAGGCGCGCTTCATGACGCGTGCTTCGCAGGCCTTGAAATCGAGGTAGCGCCGGCTGCTGCGGGCGGCGTCGGACCGGGTGGAAGCCCAGGTGTCGGCGAGCTGTCCGCGGACCTCATACACCCAGGGAATGCCCAGCGCTTCGGCCACGGCGGCGGTGACCAGGCCGTTGGTGAAGTGGGTGGTGGTGTGCAGCACGGCCGGCCGGAGGGTGAGGGCCAGCGCCAGCATGTCTTCTGCCTGGCGCTGCAGCCGGCGGTCCATGCCGAACGGCATCTTGGCCGGCAGAAGCCGGTGGTAGGCAACGCCGTCGATCACGTCGGTGTCCCGGGCGGCGAGTTTCCCCACCTGCACCGGATAACCCAGGCGGGTGACGGCGTGGACGTCCCAGCCGAGCTCGAGCTGGGCCTTGAGGATGGAGTGGGTGCGCTGCGCGTATCCGCTCTGCGTGTGCGGCAGCGAGTTTGTGAGCACATGGAGCACGGTCCGCGGTTGGGGCCGGTACTCCGGCACCGGTGCCAGTGCGGGCTGCCAGCCGTCAAAGACCCGTGCTTCGGCTGCTAGCCGGCGCTGTTGCGCGGATTCCCGGGCAGATCCGCCGTCCAGGGCATCAACCGCTCCCGCCATGTCGCCGTTGTACCAGTGCAGGCGGGCTGCTGTTCCCCGCCGGCCTGCGGTTTCCGGGCGGACGCCGTCCAGCAGTTCGGCCGCCGCTTCCGGCAGCCCCGCGGCCGTGGCCAGGTCCGCCATCCGCAGCCGCCGGCCGTCAGAGGCGCTGCCCTGCGCACAGCTGCGCAGGTTGGCTTCCAGCCGGTGTTTGTTTCCGCTGAGCAGGGCCACCAGCGAGGCAGGGGTTCCCTGGCCGGGGATGCGGGCAGCTGCCTTCAGCAGCGGGCGGAGGATACGCGGGGGCAGGCGGCGGGAGATTTGCAGGGCCAGCAACACGGGGTCGTCACCGAGGTGTTCGACGGCGGTTCCGCCGGCCAGGGAGAGGTTGCGCAGGAGTGTGGGCAGACGGTTCACGGAGTGGAAACACCGTCCACCAGCGTGGTCAGCAGTTCGGCGTAGGTGTCAGCCAGGGCGTCCACGTTGGCGTTGTCATGCACCCAGTCCCGGCCGGCGGTTCCGGTCAGCAGCCGGGTGCGGTCAGCGGCCAGTTCCCGCCAGAGGTCGGCAACCTTTTCCGGGTGGGCCGGCACGACGTCGCCGGCCCCCGATTCTTCGATGATCTTGCGGGCTTCCCCCAGGACAATCCCGGTGACGTGCCGGCCCACGGCGAGGACCTCGTAGGTCTTGGAGGGAATGGTGGTCTCGAAGGACTTCCAGTCATCACGCAGCGACACCACGCAGGTGTCGGCCTTCCGGTAGTGCTCCATCACCTCGGCGCCCACGGCGGGGTCGTGGAAAACCACCGGCGCGTCAAGCGCCAGGGCGAGGGCCTTCAGTTCGCGGCGCTGGACGCCGTGCCCCACCAGGCTCAGCCGCACGCAGTCTTTGGCCAGGGCGGCGGCACGGATGACGATGTCCAGGCGCTGGCTCTCGCCGTGGTTGCCGAGGTACAGCACGTTCAGGAACTCGGACTCGGCGGGAGGGGGCATCAGCAGTTCGCGGGTGGACACGTCCACTCCGTTGCTGATGGTGGCGACGTTGCCCAGGCCCCGGTCCCGCAGCGTTTGTGCGAAGCCGTAGGTGACGGTGACCACCAGATCAGCCCGGTCCTGGATGGCGATGATGATGCGCTCGGCGAGTCCTTTGGCACTGCCCGGAACCAGCCGTGCATCCCGGGCGATGTCAGGCCACGCGTCGCGCATGTCAACCACCAGGGGTTTACGCAGCAGGCGCGCAGCCGCATATCCCGCGCCGAGGATCGGAAGGCTGGGGACGGTGACGATGACGGCGTCGGGCGTGGGCCCCAGCAGTGCCGCCGGGACGCTGCAGGCCGCTGATATCAGATGGTCGGCCAGGCGTCCCAGCCGGGTGGTGCGGTGCCAGAGGTAGGGGACGCGTCGAATGCGTTCGCCGAAGACGCCGGTGTCGCGGCGGAAGGCGCGGCCTGCTTCAGCTTTGGGAAGGGTGCGCCGGCCGTGGGGCGCGTGCGCTACGGGTGCGACGACGTCGACGTCCCAGCCCTGCTGCCGGAAGGAGCGGATGATCTGGGTCCACCGACGCTGCGGGGGGCTGTGCTCCGGCGAGTAGGAATGGGTGAGCAACAGAACTCGCAAGAACTTCCCCCCGGTATGGCGCGGCAGGCCGCGCATCTTGATAAGACCGTGACAGTCTACCGCTCTGCCCTGTTATCTGTTCAAAGCGCCTTTGGCTGATGATCCGCGGAGCTTAACGTAATAGAGGGCACCGGCTCCGATCAGTCCCAGAATGACCAGGCTGCGGACCAGCCATCCGGTTCCGGAGGTGCCGCCCGTGTCGGCGCTGGGTGCCGCGGCCAGAGCGCTGGCGGAGGGTGTTGCCGACGCCGTCGGGCCGGCGGTTGCCGAGGGTGACGGGGTGGGTGTTGCTGTGGCGGAAGCCGACGGCGAGGGAGACTCAGACGGCGACGGCGACGGCGACGGCGAGGGGCTGCTCGTTTCCTCGTCCGCGGCAATCTCGGTTACCAGCCCCGTGGCCGGGTCCCAGCGGAAATCCGTGTACAGCATGCTGGCGGCATCGATGAGGTAGCCGCTTCCGCTCTCGATCAGCCAGCCGGTGCCCGGATGGATCAGGAAACCGGTGCTGCGGTCAATGGCGTAGCCGGTGGCCGGATCGATCACGGGGGCGGGCGGTGCGGGTGCGGGCTGGGGCACAGGAGCAGGCACGGGGGCGGGCTGCGGCGCGGGGGCCGGCGGTGGTTCTACGGGCGGCGCCACGGGCGGATCGGGAACCGGGGCCGGATCCGACGGAACGGGAACGGGAGGGGCAGGGCTTTCGGTCCCCGGCGGGGGCGTCTCCACCGCAAGTGCCGGTCCCACGGCCGCGGATGAGAGGAGGACGGCCACCGCCGCGGCGGTTACCGCCCGTCGTCGCCAGTGCCCTGAATCCACGTTATATTCCCCCGTTATGTGCAGCCGCATATCCGGCCATGTCATCGTTGTCGACGGCCTCCGCAATTTCTGCGATGGCCGTTTCGTCCTTGATCACAATAGACTGTCCGTCGCTTGACGTTCCCGCGCCCAGTGTCGGGAGCGTAAACATCGTCAGGTCGTTCCCCCGCAGGCCGCGCAGGGAGAAGGCCAGCTTGCCAGCGGCAGCGGCATCCAGCTCCTCATCCACGCTGAGGTAGGGAGAGATCTCGGAGACGGCCCTGCTGACCTTGACCGGATTCAGCAGCGTTTCCCTGGAGAGCACCTGGGAGACCAGTCCGCTCAGGAAGATCTGCTGGTTGCGCACCCGCTGGTAGTCGCCGTCGGCGAAGGCGTACCGCTCGCGGACAAAGTTCAGCGCGGAGTCCCCGTCCAGGGAAACGGCACCGGCCGGGAAGTGGTCATCGGCGATGCTGGAGGAAAACGCAGCCGGGTTGTTCACCTCCACGCCGCCGAGCGCGTCGGTCAATCCGCTGAACCCTTCAAAGTCCACAATCGCCACGTGGTCAATCGGAGCGTCCAGCAGGGTCTGCACGGCACCCACGGCCAGCGGTACGCCGCCCCGGGCCATGGCCGAGTTGATCTTGCCCTCCCCGTAGCCGGGAATTTCGGTCCAGGTATCGCGCATGATGGACATGACGTAGGCGGTGCTT
This sequence comes from Arthrobacter sp. Z1-15, assembly GCF_054792395.1. Lineage (NCBI taxonomy): Bacteria > Bacillati > Actinomycetota > Actinomycetes > Micrococcales > Micrococcaceae > Arthrobacter > Arthrobacter sp. Z1-15. The sequence continues at coordinate 2,648,251 of NZ_CP096454.1, forward strand.
CGGTCACCGGGCAGGTGCACCAGCATCATGGTGTCGGAACGGGAGGCCTCTGATCCGGGATCCCGGCTGTCGGTGCCGATCAGCAGGATGTTCTGCGAGTTGCCGGCCGCCGGATCCTTGGCGGGGCTGTCCGCGGGCAGCGCGTTCTCGATGGTGGTGGTGCCGTTGTTGAAGCTCCGCGCCAGCGACCACAGATAGCCTCCGGCCACCAGCGCCGCCAAAAGGACGAGCACCAGCACCGCGGTCAGGAAGGCACGGACCGGACGCCGCCGGCGCCTGGCCGGCTGTTCGTAATCCTCGAAGTACTGCGTCAAGATCTTCTCCTGTTCTCGCTGGACAGAAGCCTAGCGGTCCGGGCCCCGGCTTCGATTCCGGCCCTGCCGGGTTGGACCGATAACCTTGGAGGCATGTTGCTATCCCGCGCTGCCCTTCCGGCAGCGGTTCTTACCCTTGCAGCCGGCCTGACCGCCTGCACTCCCGTGGCCGACGTCGAACCGGCCCCCGACGCCGCCAATCCGGACTGCGCCACCGTCATGGTGGCCCTGCCTTCCGAGCTTGCCGGCGAGCAGCAGCGTGAGACGGACAGCCAGTCTTCCTCCGCGTGGGGGGATCCGTCGAAGATTATCCTGCGCTGCGGCGTGCCGGTGCCCGGCCCCACCACGGAGCAGTGCGCCACGGTCAACGGCATCGACTGGATCCTGCAGGAGGATGAGACCACCTGGACGGCTACAACATACGGGCGGGAGCCGGCCATTGAAGTGATCTTCAACCCGGAGGAAGTCTCCTCCTCCACGCTCCTGGTGCAGCTGGAGAACTCGGTGTCCCGGATCCAGCCGACCCGCGAATGCGTCAGCAGCAACGACCTGGAGCTGCCCGCGCAGTAGCGCCGGGCAGCTCGGTGCGCCGAGCGGACCGCCTGCCGTTAGCGCAGGCCGGTTTTGCGCTCCAGCGCCAGCGAAATCAGTTCATCGATGAGCTCCGTGTACGGCAGGCCGGATTTGGCCCACATCTGCGGATACATGCTCACGGGCGTGAAGCCGGGCATGGTGTTGATCTCGTTGATGATCAGGTCCCCGCCGGGGGTGTAGAAGAAGTCCACCCGGGACAGGCCCTCGGCGCCGACGGCTTCAAAGGCTGCGGCGGCCAGCACGCGGACCCGTTCGGAGACTGCGGCGGGAAGGTCGGCGGGGCAGCTCAGTTCGGCGGCCGCGCCGTCAACGTACTTGGCGTCAAAGTCGTACCACTCGTGGTCACCGTTCTGCACGGCGATTTCCCCCGGATGGCTGGTGCGCGGATCCTCGGTGCCGCGGCCCTGCAGCACCGCCACTTCGATTTCCCGGCCGATGATGCCGGCTTCCACAACCACCTTGGGATCGTGCAGGCGGGCTGCTTCAATGGCGGCGGTGAGGGCGGAGGGTTCGGCAACCCGGGTGATGCCCATGGAGGAGCCGGCCCGTGCGGGCTTGACGAAGAGCGGGAACTGCAGTTTCGCGGCGCGCTCCAGGCACGCTCCGGCGTCCTTCTGCCACTGGCGGTCGGTGATGACTTCGTAGGGGCCCACCGTCAGGCCGGCCGCTGCAAACACGACCTTCATGTAGTGCTTGTCCATCCCCACGGCGGAGGCCAGGACACCGGCACCGACGTAACGGATATCGGCCATTTCCAGCATTCCCTGCAGGGTGCCGTCCTCGCCGAACGGTCCGTGCAGGACGGGGAACACGACGTCGATGCGGCCCAGGCTGCGCGGCAGTGTGCCCTCGGCGTGCGCCACAAGATCGGAGCCGGAGCCGTCGGCGGACAGGACGACGCTTTCGAGACCGGCAGTGACCTCCGGCAGGGACTCGGAGCGCAGCGACCAGTTTGCCGGATCGGCGGAGACCAGGGTCCACTGCCCGTCGCGGGTGATCCCCACCGGAACGACGTCGTACTTGCTGCGGTCAATGGAGTCCAGGACGCCGGCTGCGGTCACGCAGCTCACGGCGTGTTCGCTGGAGCGTCCGCCGAACAGCACTGCCACGCGCGGCCGGCTGGAGCCTGCACCGGTGCCGGCGGTTTCAGCGGCGTCGCCGGAGGCGGTTACCGAGTCGGGAGTCAGCGGTTCATTGGTCACGGGGTGTGCACACCTTCGGATTTCAGTTCGCGGGACAGCAGTCGCGGTCCCAGTTCGTCCACAGAAATAACGCCCTGCAGAACGGCAACAACATTTTCGGTGATGGGCATGTAGACGCCTAGCTGAGTGGCGCGGTCCAGCACGGCCTGGGCTGACTTGATGCCTTCGGCTGTCTGCTTCATGGAAGCGTTGACCTCCTCCAGCGTCAAGCCCTGGGCCAGCAGCCGGCCTGCGGTGTGGTTGCGCGACAGCGGCGAGGAGCAGGTGGCGATGAGGTCGCCCATACCGGCGAGGCCGGACATGGTTTCGGCGCTTCCGCCCAGTGCCAGCGCCAGGCGCGTGGTCTCGGCCAGGCCGCGGGTCATGACCGAGGCCTTGGTGTTGTCCCCCATGCCCTTGCCTTCGCAGATGCCCACGGCCAGGGCAATGACGTTCTTGACGATCCCGCCGATTTCCGTGCCCACCACGTCGGTGTTGGTATACGGCCGGAAATAGGGTGCGGTGCAGGCGCGGGCAATCCAGCCGGCGGTCTCCAGGTTCGAGCAGGCCACCACCGACGCCGTCGGCTGGCGGCCGGCAATCTCCATGGCCAGGTTAGGGCCCGAGACAACGGCAACCCGGTCCTCGGGCCAGTGCAGTTCCTCCTCGATGACCTGGCTCATGCGCGAGTCGGTGCCGACTTCCAGGCCCTTCATCAGGGAGACAACGACGGCGCCTTCCGGGATGAGCTCCCGGACGCTGCGCAGCTGGGCGCGCAGGGTCTGTGCCGGGACGGCCAGCACCACCAGTTCGGCGCCGGCCAGAACCTGGGCGGGGTCCGCCGAGGCCGTGAGGTTGGCCGGAAGGACAGTGTCCTTCAAGTACTGGCTGTTGCGGTGGCTCTCGTTGATTTCCGCTGCGACCTCGGGCCGCCGGGCCCAGACGCGGACGTCCGTCTGGCGGGAAGCGCCGGCGTCGGCCACGATCTTTGCGAAGACGGTTCCCCAGCTGCCTGCCCCCAGGACAGCAACTACCTGCGGGGGCGTGTTAAGCAAGCTCATTAGTGTCGGTCCCGTTCTTTTTCTTGTTGTGGCTGTGTTGCGTGTCAGCGCCCGGGTCAAAGTTCCGGCCGATGGCCGACTGGCCCTTCTGCGCCGGATCCCAGCGCACTGCCGGGGGGTTTTCATTCCGCAGTTCCGCGACAAGCACCGTCAGGCTGTCCATGATGCGTTCCGTGGCGGTGTCCAGCACTGATTTGGTCATGGGCTTTCCGCGGAGGTCCGAAAGGTCCACGGGAGTCCCGACCCGCAGCCGCACCGTCTTGCGCGGGAAAAGGGAAAGGCGCTTGCTGTAGCGCGGCAGTACCGCTTCGGCGCCCCAGTGGGCTATCGGAACCACGGGGGCTCCGGTTTGCAGGGCAAGCCGGGCAGCGCCCGTCCGTCCGCGCATCGGCCAGAGCTCGGGGTCGCGGGTCAGCGTTCCCTCCGGGTAAACAATCAGGGCGCCGCCGGCGTCGATAACCGTCCGGGCGCCTTTCAGCGACGCCGAAGCGCCGGCCGTGATGCGTTCCACCGGCACCTGATTGGTGGCGCGGAGGGCCGGGCCCAGCACGGGCACCTTAAAGAGGGACGCCTTCGCGAGGTAGCGGGGCATGATCTTCTGGTTGTAGAAGAAGTGCCCCACCACCACCGGGTCGATCTCAGTCACGTGGTTGGGGCAGGCAATGAACCCGGTGTCCCGGGGAAGGTTTTCCATTCCCTCCCACTGCTTGCGCAGCAGGATGTTCATTACCGGCCGCATGGTGTTCGCCAGCAGGGCGAACGCCACCCGTGACTTGACCGACTCAGGCATGCCGGCCTCTACTTCGTTCCGGCAGCGACGGCAGTGACGTCAAAGTCGGCGCCGAGGCCTTCGAGCTTCTCGAGGAAGTGCTCGTACCCGCGGTTGATGAGTTCGATGCCCGTCACCCGTGATGTTCCTTCGGCCGCCAGGGCCGCAATGAGGTGGCTGAAGCCGCCCCGCAGGTCCGGGATGTCGATTTCGGCACCCTTCAGCTGTACGGGGCCGGAGATGACGGCCGAATGGAGGAAGTTCCGCTGGCCAAACCGGCACGGCACACTGCCGAGGCATTCGCGGTGAACCTGGATGTTGGCTCCCATGCGGATGAGCGCATCGGTGAACCCAAAGCGGTTCTCGTACACGGTTTCGTGGACGATGGACACGCCCTGGGCCTGGGTCAGGGCAACCACCAGGGGCTGCTGCCAGTCGGTCATGAACCCGGGGTGCACATCGGTTTCCAGCACCAGCGGGTTCAGGGCGCCGCCCGGGTGGTAGAAACGGATGCCGCCGTCGTCGACGTCGAACGCGCCGCCGATCTTGCGGTAAGTGTTCAGGAAGGCGGTGAGGTCCTGCTGGGAGGCACCCTCAACGTAAATGTCGCCCTTGGTAACCAGCGCTGCGGAGGCCCAGGATGCGGCCTCGTTGCGGTCGGGCAGCGCACGGTGGTTGTATCCGGACAGCTCGGAGACGCCCTCAATGCGGATGACGCGGTCCGTCTGGACCGTGATGATCGCGCCCATTTTCTGCAGCACGGCAATGAGGTCCAGGATCTCCGGCTCCACGGCAGCGCCGCGCAGCTCGGTAATGCCCACGGCCTTGACCGCAGTCAGCAGCACCTGCTCGGTGGCGCCGACGCTCGGGTAGGGCAGTTCCAGCTTGGCGCCGGTAAGGCCCTTGGGGGCGGAGATGGAGATGCCGCCCGGGCGCTTTTCCACGACGGCACCGAAATTCCGCAGCATCTGCAGGTGGAAGTCGATGGGCCGGTCACCGATCTTGCAGCCGCCGAGGTCAGGAATGAAGGCCTCGCCGAGGCTGTGCATCAGCGGGCCGCACAGCAGGATGGGGATCCGGGAATCGCCCGCGTGCGCATCAATATCCTTGGACGCCGCGGTCTTGGCGTTCTGGGGATCCATGGTCAGGTCGCCGGTCACCGGGTCCTTGGTGACTTCAACGCCGTGGAGCTTCAACAGCGAGGTGACAACCTCAACGTCCTTGATTTCCGGGACGTTGCGGAGCAGTGACGGGCTATTGCCCAGCAGTGCCGCAACCATGGCTTTGGGAACGAGGTTCTTCGCTCCGCGGACGGGGACTTTTCCTGTCAGAGGAACTCCACCACGGATGGTTAGAACGCTACCCATGAACACCTAATTTCTTTTTTCTATAATGCCCCAACAGCAAAGAGAGACTGCACTCAAGCATAGGAGCTAGCGTCCGCATACTGAAATATCGGCACCCCGCCGCCGGAGTTTCCGCGCCGCTTCCGGCGCCGGAGCGGTGCCGGTGCCGTGGTGGTGCTCACCGGCCCGAGGACGCGGAGAAATGCCGATGGGCCCCCGTGTGGGGGCCCATCAATAATACTGAGTGCCGCTGTGCGACACGAAACTCACCGGAGTCCGGCGCGCCGGAGAAAAATGCGGTTTAGGCCCGCGCTGGAAGGGTTGTTGGTTTGAAGGCGGGGCGCTGTGCTTCAAACTTTGTGATATCCGACTCACGCCGCAGCGTGAGGGAAATATCATCCAATCCTTCGAGCAGCCGCCACCGGGTGTATTCGTCAATGGTGAAGGGAGCCGTGACGGCGCCGCAAATGACGGTGCGTGATTCCAGGTCCACGGTGACCTCGGTGCCCGGAGAGTTTTCGAGCACCTTCCAGATGAGTTCAATGTCATCCTGGGCCACCTGCGCTGCGACAAGTCCCTGCTTGCCGGAGTTGCCCCGGAAGATGTCGGCGAAGCGGGAGGACAGGACGGCCCGGAACCCGTAGTCCTTCAGCGCCCAGACCGCGTGTTCGCGGGAGGACCCGGTGCCGAAGTCGGGGCCGGCCACCAGTACCGAGCCGGCGGCGTACGGCTCGCGGTTCAGGATGAAGTTCTCATCCTTGCGCCAGCCGGCGAAGAGGGCGTCCTCGAATCCGGTGCGCGTGATCCGCTTGAGGTAGACGGCGGGGATGATCTGGTCGGTGTCGACGTCGCTCTGGCGCAGCGGAACGCCGATGCCGGTGTGCGTGGTGATCTTTTCCATGGCGGGCTCCTAAACGGCAGACTGGGCGGATGCGGCGTGTTCGGCGTGGTCGGCGGATGCCGCGGACGTACCGGAGCGGGGCTCGAGGTCCGAGGGTGAACTCAGGGTGCCGCGGACCGCCGTGGCAGCGGCGACCACGGGTGAGACCAGGTGCGTGCGCCCGCCCTTGCCCTGGCGCCCTTCGAAGTTCCGGTTGGACGTGGACGCGCAGCGCTCCCCCGGTGCCAGCTGGTCCGGGTTCATGCCCAGGCACATGGAGCACCCGGCAAAGCGCCATTCCGCACCGAAGTCCTTGAACACCCGGTCCAGGCCTTCGGCTTCGGCTTCGAGCCGGACCCGTGCCGAGCCGGGGACAACCATCATCCGGATGTTCGGGTCCTTCTGCCGGCCGCGGATGATGTCCGCGGCAATGCGCAGGTCCTCGATCCGGCTGTTGGTGCAGGAACCCAGGAAGACTGTGTCCACGCGGATGTCCTTCATGGGAGTTCCCGCGGCGAGATCCATGTACGTCAGCGCCCGCTCTGCGGCGGCCTTCGCATTCTCGTCGGCGAAATCTTCGGGGAACGGAACGGAGCCCGAGAGCGAGACACCCTGGCCGGGGTTGGTTCCCCAGGTGACAAAAGGCTCCAGCTCGTCGGCGTCCAGGAACACCTCGGCGTCGAACACGGCGTCGTCGTCCGTGACCAGTGACTTCCAGTGCTCGACGGCGGCATCCCAGTCCGCGCCCTGCGGCGCGTGCGGCTTGTCCTTGAGGTAGGCGAACGTGGTTTCGTCCGGCGCCACCATGCCGGCACGGGCGCCGGCCTCGATGGACATGTTGCAGATGGTCATCCGGGCTTCCATGGACAGGGAGCGGATGGCGGATCCGCGGTACTCCAGGACATAGCCCTGCCCGCCGCCGGTGCCGATCTTGGCAATCACGGCCAGGATAATGTCCTTGGACGTGACGCCGGGGCGCAGGGTTCCTTCCACGGTGATGGCCATGGTCCGGAAGGGCTTCAGCGACAGCGTCTGGGTGGCCATGACGTGCTCCACCTCAGAGGTGCCGATGCCCATGGCCAGCGCGCCGAAGGCTCCGTGGGTGGAGGTGTGCGAGTCCCCGCAGACCACGGTCAGGCCCGGCTGGGTCAGGCCCAGCTGCGGGCCGACCACGTGCACGATGCCCTGCTCGGCGTCGCCGAGCGGATGCAGCCGCACCCCGAATTCCGCACAGTTGGCGCGGAGGGTTTCGATCTGGGTCCGGCTCACCGGATCGGCGATGGGCTTGTCGATTTCCAGCGTGGGAGTGTTGTGGTCCTCGGTGGCGATGGTCAGGTCCGGGCGGCGCAGCTTCCGGCCGGCCAGGCGAAGCCCCTCGAAAGCCTGCGGGGACGTCACCTCATGGACAAGGTGCAGGTCGATGTACAGAAGGTCGGGCGCTCCGTCCTCGCCCTTGACCACTATGTGCTCGTCCCACACTTTCTCCGCAAGCGTCCTGCCTGCTGCGTGCTCACCCATGCCCGATGCTCCTTGTGAAGTGTCTCCCGCAGGCCGAAAAACGCGGCCGCGCAAAGTCGATGGGTTAAGACAACCAGCCCCGGCCGCGGACACGCCACTATTTCAATTTGCATCTCAAATAATGAGACGGCAGTATCAACACATGGACACACTGGGAAACGCCGCCAGCGGCGTGGGAGTCATTGATAAGGCGGCACTGGTGCTTGATGCACTGGAAGCCGGACCTACCACGCTGGCACAGCTGGTGGCGGCCACCGGGCTGGCCCGTCCCACGGTGCACCGCCTCGCCGTCGCGCTGGCTCACCACCGCCTGGTGGGCCGGGACATCCAGGGCCGGTTTGTCCTGGGCGGCCGGCTCGTGGAACTGGCATCGGCCGCCGGCGAGGACCGCCTGATCGCGGCAGCCGGACCGGTGCTGCTGTCCCTGCGCGACGCGACCGGAGAAAGCTCGCAGGTTTTCCGCCGGCAGGGGGAATGGCGGGTCTGCGTGGCTTCCGCCGAGCGTCCCATCGGGTTGCGGGACACCATTCCCGTCGGCACGCAGCTGTCCATGAAGGCCGGATCCGCTGCTCAGTGCCTGCTGGCTTGGGAAGACCACGACCGGCTGTTCGAAGGGCTGCACAATGCACGGTTCACCCCCACCGTCCTGGCCGGCGTGCGGCGCCGCGGCTGGGCGCAGAGCCTGGGTGAACGGGAACCGGGAGTGGCGTCGGTTTCGGCACCGGTGCGCGGTCCCTCCGGCCGGGTCATTGCCGCCGTCTCCATCTCAGGGCCGATCGAGCGGCTGACCCGCCAGCCCGGACGCATTCACGCCGAAGTAGTGACCCGGGCAGCCGCCTCGCTCACCGAGGCCCTGCGGAAGACCGCAGACTAGGCCTATTCTGGGACTCCCATCCAGGGAACGGGGCTGAGCCGAGGGGTCGCCATGAAACGGGTGCGCTTGCTGTGGAACATCATCCGTGCCACCGGCGCCGACGGGGTTTTCACCGGTTTTTTGCTGGTCCTTGCCGGCGGTTCCCTGATGCTGGCGCGGTTTGAACCCGGCATCAACAACTTGGGCGATGCCCTCTGGTTCCTGTTTGTCTCCTTTACCACCATCGGCTTCGGCGATTTTGTTCCGGTGACCATGCCGGGCCGGCTCATTACGGTTGTTGTGTCGCTGTACGGCATCCTGGTGGTGGCGCTGGGAACCGGCGTGATTGTCGGGTACTACAGCGAAATCCTGCGGGCCCGGGCGAACACCAGCCTGGATGAGCTCATCAGCGAACTGGAGCAGCTGCCGGAGCTGTCGCGGGAAGACCTTCTCGCGCTGGCCGAGCGGATCCGGCGGCGGCACATCCTGCGGTAGCAGGCCGGCCGGTCCGGCGATACTGTCCCCGTAGTACCAGCACGGTGCCGCCAGCCCCGTAGTACCGGCCCGGTGCCGCCAGCCTCGTGCCGCTAGCCCGCGAAGTGGTCCCAGCCCGAGGTCCGCGGTGCCTCTCCCCCGTAGGTGACGCCCTCGCCGTCGTGCACTGTCCCCACCGGCAGGAAACCCTCCGGCAGTACAGCGCCGGCCGGGAACGAGGCAAGCAGTCCGTGGTCCTCGCCGCCGCCGAGCACCCAGTCCAGGGCTTCCGAGCCCAGCAGCTGCGCTTCGCGCTGCAGGCGGGCGGCCCGGGGAGCGAGAAGGGCGGGGTCCAGATCGATCGCCACGCCTGAAGCCCGCGCAATCCGCCCGGCGTCGCGCACCAGTCCGTCGGAAATGTCCAGCATGGCGGTGGCTTCGGCCGCTGCTGCCCCGGGGCCCTGCAGCAGCGGCGGCCGCGGACGGCACTGAGCCGCAGCGAGGGCAAGCAGCGCCTCATCCATCTGCGCATACGCCAGGCTGCTCTCCAGCGCCGCGAGCCCGCCGGCGGCCAGCCCCAGCGCTCCGGCATGGGCGAGCTGGTCCCCGGGGCGGGCGCCGGAGCGCAGCACGGGGGCCCGGCCCTGCAGGTTCCCGGTGACGGCTGCCGTCACCACGATTTCCCGTCCCCGGCCCAGATCCCCGCCGACCACAGAGCACGGCCCTGTGCCGGCGGTGAGTGTCCGGATGGCAGCGGCGAGTCCGTCGGCGAGGTCTTCCACCCATGACACCGCAGTGCTGCCGGGCAGGGTCAGGCTTACCACCAGCGAGGTGGCAATGCCTCCCATGGCGTTGATGTCCGAGAGGTTCTGGGCGGCGCATTTCCAGCCCACGTCGTATCCGCTGGTGCGGTAGCCGGAGGGCCAAACCAGCCGAAAGTCCGCGTCCTGGACCAGGGTGTCAATCGAGATGGCGGTGCGTCCGTCGGGGGAAGCGATGACCGCCGCATCATCGCCGGGTCCGAGCAGTGCGTTGGGCTGTCCCAGGCGGGGAAAGATACGGGCGAGAAGGGCTTTTTCGTCGAGGTCCGCCACTGTGGGCGCGTGCGTGGGCACTGGTGGTGTCCTTTGGATCAAAGTCTTGGAACGTTTTCCGGCTCCGAGCGCGAATTTATCACGAACCGAAGATGAGCCACGGGTCGGGAACCGCCCGGCCCTGTGCCGGAGAACGACAAACGAGCACAAAAAACCGGTCCCGGACAGTGTCCGGAACCGGTCTATATTGGTGACCCCAGCGGGATTCGAACCCGCGTTACCGCCGTGAGAGGGCAGCGTACTAGGCCGCTATACGATGGGGCCAGGTACAAGCATTCTGCCCCTAAAGGCGTCTTGCTTCCTTTTGCTCAATCTGAAATTAAGCTCAATAAGTTTTTCACACTTACTGCTGATCTTCAAATTGATAATTTCTTATCATTTGAGAACCGCTGGGATACCAGGACTCGAACCTAGAATGTCGGTACCAGAAACCGATGTGTTGCCAATTACACCATATCCCACTGCGCTTTTCGGGCCGTTTAGGAGAAGTTTTTCCCCGCTGCAACCCCTCAGCACGAGATATAACTATACACCGGTTCCGGAGGAAGTACAAAACGGTTCCGGGCGCCCCGCTGCAGCCCTCATTCGGCCAGGAGCCGCGGAACTTCAGCCAGCGACTTCACCACGGAGATTTCCTTTCCCGGCAGGCCCCCGGCATCCTGTTGTGCCGGCTGCGGGTTTCCGGGGCGGTCCAGCCAGACGCCGCGCAGGCCTGCCGCGGTTGCGCCCTCGGCGTCCACCCTGAGATTGTCTCCAATGTAGAGGGTCCTGTCCGCGTCAGTTCCCAGCAGCCGCACACCTTCACGGAAGATAGCGGGATCGGGCTTTGCCGCTCCCACGGTGTCGATGCCCACCAGGATCCGGATCCGTTCCAGCCCCGCGGCGTCGAGCTTGGCCCGCTGGTAGTCATGGACGTTGTTGCTGACGGCGCCGTAGGCGATGCCGCTGGCATCCAGTTCGTCCAGCAGCGGCACCACGTCGTCGAACGCCCGGAAGTGCAGCGGCAGCGTTGCCTCATAGGTGGTGTTCCAGGCCCTGGCCGTGTCGTCGTCGAGCAGCGGACGGCCGGTGCTTTCGCGGGCGTGCTGCACGCGGCGGACCCGCTGGTCCGCGAAGGAGAGCTCTCCGGCCAGATACCGGTCGTAGTACCCCTGCGGGTCAGCGGTAAAGAGGGCAGTGAATGCGGTCCAGTCATCGGCCGTGAAATGTGCGAGATCGTGCCCGCCCAGGGCTTGAAGTGTGGTGCCCATGGCGGCACGCAGGTCCACGAGGGTCTCGTCGATGTCGAAAAGTACTCCGTGGACCTGCGTACGCTGCATTGTTGCTGTTCCTTAGCCTGCGTTAGCCCGCGTTGCGGAACGCGCGGAGGCGGGCCAGCGAGGAGTCCTTGCCCAGGATGACCATGGACTCGAACAGCGGCGGAGAAATCCGGCGGCCGGAAACGGCAGTGCGGACCGGGCCGAAGGCCAGCCGCGGCTTGATCCCCATCTCCTCAACCAGTGCCGTGCGAAGTGCTGCCTGGATGTTCTCCGCGGTCCAGTCCTCGATCGGTTCCAGTGCGGCCAGGGCGGCGTCGAGCACCTCGGTGAGGTTGGCGGGCAGCCCCTTCCGCGCGTCGTCGGCCACGTCAATGGCGTCGTCGGCCTTGAACAGGAAGCCCAGCATCTCCGGCGCCTCGCCAAGCAGGGTGATGCGTTCCTGGACCAGCGGGGCGGCCTCGGTGAGGATTTCCTCCTCGCGTGCGGTCAGGGTCTCCCCCACCAGTCCGGCCTGCTGCAGGTACGGCACGAGGCGGTTGCGGAAGTCTTCGGCATCCAGCATCCGGACGTGGGTGCCGTTGATGGCCTCGGCCTTCTTCAGGTCAAAGCGTGCCGGGTTGGCCAGCACATCGTGGATGTCGAACTTCTCCACGAGCTGCTCAACGGTGAAGATGTCCTCGTCTGCGGACATGGACCAGCCCAGCAGCGAGAGGTAGTTCAGCAGGCCCTCGGGGATGAAGCCGCGTTCGCGGTGCAGGAAGAGGCTCGACTCCGGATCACGCTTGGAGAGTTTCTTGTTGCCGCCGCCCATCACGTAGGGCAGATGTCCGAAGAGCGGCATGTACTGAGCCACTCCGACGTCGATCAGTGCGCGGTACAGCGCAATCTGGCGGGGGGTGGAGGACAGCAGGTCCTCGCCGCGCAGCACGTGGGTGATGCCCATGAGGGCGTCGTCCACGGGGTTAACGAGCGTGTAGAGCGGGGCGCCGTTGGCGCGGACGACGACGAAGTCAGGAACCGTCCCGGCCTTGAAGGTGATCTCGCCGCGGACCAGGTCGTTGAACGTGATGTCTTCGTCGGGCATGCGCACGCGCAGCACCGGCTGCCGGCCTTCGGCTTTGAAGGCTTCGATCTGCTCGGGTGTCAGGTTCCGGTCGTAGTTGTCGTAGCCGAGCTTGATGTCGCGGCCGGCGGCGCGGTGCCGGGCCTCGATCTCTTCGGGTGTCGAGTAGGACTCGTACAGGTGGCCGGCGTCCTTGAGCTTGGTGATGACGTCCTGGTAAATGTCGCCGCGCTGGGACTGGCGGTACGGCTCATGCGGGCCGCCCACGTTGACGCCCTCATCCCAGGTGATGCCCAGCCAGTCGAGCGCGTCGAGGAGCTGCAGGAAGCTTTCTTCGCTGTCGCGGGCGGTGTCGGTGTCTTCGATGCGGAACACCATGGTGCCGCCGGTGTGCTTGGCATAGGCCCAGTTGAACAGGGCGGTCCGGATCAGGCCCACGTGCGGGGTACCTGTGGGGGAAGGACAGAAACGCACGCGCACGGGTGTGCTGTCATCGACGGTGGGCAGTTCGGCAAGTGAAGGCAGGTTAGTCATGATGCTTTCAGTTTAGTCTCTTGATCCGCGGGGCCCGACGTTTGGCGGCCCTGCCGGTCAGACGCCGGACTGATCAGACGCTGTACTGATCAGACGCTGTACTGCAGCAACCAGACGAAGATGCCCGCGGAAACCACGCCCGCAGCCGCCGCCCCCGCCGTATTGCGGGCGGTCCGGGCTTTCCCGCTAAGCAGCGCTGCGATAAACAGTGCCGCAGCGGCAAGCGCCGCCGCTATACCCGCAGCTCCGGAAAACAGCAGGAACAGCAGAACCGGGAGCACGACGGCGGACGCCGCATAGGTGACGTCGGCCCAGTCCAGCCGGATGACCTTCGCGAACACTGAAGTGAGGGCGTAGGCGGTAATCATGGCAAAAACGACGGCGGCCAGCGCCCGCGGTCCGTCGGTCCAGCGGATAACCCGCAGGACCATGAAGCACGCTCCGGCGGCGCCGAGGATGACGGGAGGCGCACCCAGCCGATCCAGCCCGCGGCGCAGATCCCCGCGCCGGTCCAGAATAGTGACCAGCGCCCAGGGAAACAGGCTGACCAGCACTGCGGCACCGGCACCCCAGAGCAGGGCCTCGCCGCCGTCGTCGTTCAGGAAAGGGGCGGCGAAAAGAATTGCTGCCCACACCGCTCCGGGCAGCAAAAGGCGCCGGACCTGGACGCTGCTGCGCCTTGGTCCGGCGCCGGGGACGCTCATGCCTAGCTGCGGGCGGTGTTCAGGAGGCGGCCGATGCCTTCGATGTCAACCTCATAGCGCTGGCCGTCGGAGATGAGGCCCACGCCGGCCGGCGTACCGGTAAGGATGACGTCGCCGGGCAGCAGAGTGAAGGCCTGGGATACGTAGGACACGAGTTCCTTGACGCTCCAGATCATCTCCGATGTGTTGCCGTCCTGGACCAGCTGGCCGTTGAGGTAGCCGCGGATGGCCAAGTCGTCGGTATCCAGCTCAGTCTCGATCCAGGGGCCAAGCGGGCAGGAGGTGTCAAAGCCCTTGGCGCGTGCCCACTGGTTGTCGGTGCGCTGGGCATCGCGGGCGGTGAGGTCGTTGGCGCAGGTGTAACCGAAGATGACCTCGTCCACGCGGTCCAGCGGAACGTCTTTGCAGATGCGGCCGATGACGACGGCGAGTTCCGCCTCGTAGGAGACCTCGTCGGAGAAGGAGGGCAGCACCACGGGATCGTTCGGGCCGATAACCGAGGTGTTGGGCTTGAGGAACATCAGCGGTGCCGGCGGAACCTCACCGCCCATTTCCGCTGCATGGTCCGCGTAGTTTTTGCCGATGCCGACGACCTTGCTGCGCGGGATGATCGGCGCGAGGAGGCGGACATCCTCAAGCTTGTGCCGCTCCCCCGTCAACTGGACGCCGGAGAAGAACGGATCGCCCTTAATGACGGCTATTTCTTCATGTCCTTCGTCGCCGTCCACGACGCCGAAGGCTGGGTCACTGTCTTGTACAAATCGAGCAATACGCATCCCTCAAGCCTAGTAGACGAAAGCTCGCCTCCGGTGCAGATTCCGGGTAGATCCTCCCGCGAGATGGCAGCAAGTGCACGTACCAGGCCCGGGAAGCGCAGTTACTGCCATCTCGGCGGAGGACCGGGGAGCACTTAAACACGTAAGGCCCCGCCAACCAGGACGGGGCCCCACCCAAACGGGTGCGTAAACAGCTGAGGCCCGCACCACACGGTGCGGACCTCAACCTCTCTGCCAGAATTTGTCCGGCGGTGACCTACTCTCCCACATCCTCCCGGATGCAGTACCATCGGCGCTGTGGGTCTTAGCTTCCGGGTTCGGAATGGGACCGGGCGTTTCCCCCACGCTATGACCGCCGTAACCCTTCCACCCGCACCACCCCCAAACAAACCCGGGGTGAGGGGAAAACAATGGTCACAACAAGAAACACACCCCAACCACCAACCCCTAAAGGCCGAACAGTCAGGCGTGTATTCCCCATAGGTGAATACAACATTCTTTATTCTACGGCACCCGCGCCCTGTTAAGAGAGCGATGGTGCCGGTTCCAGGAGTGACAAACCACACGGGTTTGTTATCCGGGAACCACATAGTGGACGCAAGCAGCACATGATCTAACACAACCCTTTATAATTTGGAGGACCGTTTGAAGTCGTGTCCTCCCAGATTGTGGTGTGGTGTAAGTTATCGGCCTATTAGTACCGGTCAGCTTCACGGGTCTTTAGTCCCCGCTTCCACATCCGGCCTATCAACCCAGTGGTCTGGCTGGGGGCCTCTCACACACAAGGTGTATGGAAATCTCATCTCGAAGCGGGCTTCCCGCTTAGATGCTTTCAGCGGTTATCCCATCCGAACGTAGCTAATCAGCGGTGCACTTGGCAGTACAACTGACACACCAGAGGTTCGTCCGTCCCGGTCCTCTCGTACTAAGGACAGCCCTTCTCAAATTTCCTGCGCGCGCAGCGGATAGGGACCGAACTGTCTCACGACGTTCTAAACCCAGCTCGCGTACCGCTTTAATGGGCGAACAGCCCAACCCTTGGGACCTACTCCAGCCCCAGGATGCGACGAGCCGACATCGAGGTGCCAAACCATGCCGTCGATATGGACTCTTGGGCAAGATCAGCCTGTTATCCCCGAGGTACCTTTTATCCGTTGAGCGACGGCCATTCCACAATGTACCGCCGGATCACTAGTCCCGACTTTCGTCCCTGCTCGAGATGTCTCTCTCACAGTCAAGCTCCCTTGTGCACTTACACTCGCCACCTGATTGCCAACCAGGCTGAGGGAACCTTTGGGCGCCTCCGTTACTCTTTAGGAGGCAACCGCCCCAGTTAAACTACCCATCAGGCACTGTCCCTGACCCGGATTACGGGCCGAAGTTAGATATCCAGTATGACCAGAGTGGTATTTCAACGATGACTCCACCCGAACTGGCGTCCGGGTCTCACAGTCTCCCACCTATCCTACACAAGCCACACCGAATATCAATACCAAACTATAGTAAAGGTCTCGGGGTCTTTCCGTCCTGCTGCGCGTAACGAGCATCTTTACTCGTACTGCAATTTCGCCGAGTTTATGGTTGAGACAGCGGGGAAGTCGTTACTCCATTCGTGCAGGTCGGAACTTACCCGACAAGGAATTTCGCTACCTTAGGATGGTTATAGTTACCACCGCCGTTTACTGGGGCTTAAATTCCCAGCTTCGCCCGCAAGGGCTAACCGGTCCTCTTAACCTTCCAGCACCGGGCAGGAGTCAGTCCGTATACATCGTCTTGCGACTTCGCACGGACCTGTGTTTTTAGTAAACAGTCGCTTCCCCCTGGTCTCTGCGGCCCCGATCCCCTCCGGACAGCTAAGTGTCCATCAAGGTTGGGGCCCCCCTTCTCCCGAAGTTACGGGGGCATTTTGCCGAGTTCCTTAACCATAATTCTCTCGATCGCCTTAGTATTCTCTACCTGATCACCTGTGTCGGTTTGGGGTACGGGCGGCTAAAACCTCGCGCCGATGCTTTTCTAGGCAGCATAGGATCACCGGATTCCCACCAAAGTGGGTCCCGTCAGATCTCAGGATCGTCATCAAAGACACAGCAACGGATTTACCTATCGCTGACCCTACATCCTTAGACCAGGACAACCATCGCCCGGCCCGGCTACCTTCCTGCGTCACACCTGTTAATACGCTTACCTCCCGGGATCAGGTCCCGCGCTCCACCAAAAACCGGGTCGCCACAAGGGCGGCCGGTCAGGTATCGGGCGGTTAGTGTCCCCCGTTCAGTATTGGCGGTTTTTCGCCGGTACGGGAATATCAACCCGTTGTCCATCGACTACGCCTGTCGGCCTCGCCTTAGGTCCCGACTTACCCAGGGCAGATTAGCTTGACCCTGGAACCCTTGATCATTCGGCGGACGGGTTTCTCACCCGTCTTTCGCTACTCATGCCTGCATTCTCACTCGTGTAGGCTCCACCGCTGGTTTACACCGCGACTTCACTGCCCACACGACGCTCCCCTACCCATCCAAACGCTTGAACGAAAATGGATAAACCATCCGCTTGGCTAATATTTGAATGCCACAACTTCGGCGGTGTACTTGAGCCCCGCTACATTGTCGGCGCGGAATCACTTGACCAGTGAGCTATTACGCACTCTTTCAAGGATGGCTGCTTCTAAGCCAACCTCCTGGTTGTCTTCGCAACTCCACATCCTTTCCCACTTAGCACACGCTTAGGGGCCTTAGTTGGTGGTCTGGGCTGTTTCCCTCTCGACTATGAAGCTTATCCCCCACAGTCTCACTGCTGCGCTCTCACTTACCGGCATTCGGAGTTTGGCTGACGTCAGTAACCTTGTAGGGCCCATTAGCCATCCAGTAGCTCTACCTCCGGTAAGAAACACGCAACGCTGCACCTAAATGCATTTCGGGGAGAACCAGCTATCACGGAGTTTGATTGGCCTTTCACCCCTACCCACAGCTCATCCCCTCCATTTTCAACTGAAGTGGGTTCGGTCCTCCACGCGCTCTTACACGCGCTTCAACCTGGCCATGGGTAGATCACTCCGCTTCGGGTCTAGATCACGCCACTGCATCGCCCTGTTCAGACTCGCTTTCGCTACGGCTTCCCCTCACGGGTTAACCTCGCGACGTAACACTAACTCGCAGGCTCATTCTTCAAAAGGCACGCTGTCACAAGCACAACACCACAAGTGGCATCGCCCTGCTCCAACGGATTGTAGGCACACGGTTTCAGGTACTGTTTCACTCCCCTCCCGGGGTACTTTTCACCTTTCCCTCACGGTACTTGTCCGCTATCGGTCATCAGGGAGTATTTAGGCTTACCAGGTGGTCCTGGCAGATTCGCACGGGATTTCTCGGGCCCCGTGCTACTTGGGATCCTCTCCAAGCGGCAGCATACATTCCGGTTACGGGGCTAACACCCTCTACGGCCCGGCTTTCAAACCGGTTCACCTATGCACCTGCACTCACTTCACCAATCCGGCAGAACTGGTACGGAAAGTCCCGCAACCCCAGTGATGCAACGCCCGCCGGCTATCACACACCACTGGTTTAGCCTCTTCCGCGTTCGCTCGCCACTACTAACGGAATCACTGTTGTTTTCTCTTCCTGTGGGTACTGAGATGTTTCACTTCCCCACGTTCCCTCCACGCACCCTATGTGTTCAGATGCGGGTCACCCGGTCACTCGCGCGCCGGGCGGGGTTTCCCCATTCGGACGCTCGGTTATCAACTCCCCCAGGCTTATCGCAGATTCCTACGTCCTTCTTCGGCTCCTGATGCCAAGGCATCCACCGTGTGCCCTTAAAAACTTGACCACAAAGATCAATAAATATTATCGCTATCGAGAAAACCACGATCTCACCAGGCACCCCGAAGAGCACCCGGATCCACCAGGTTTATCTGAAATTGCACTTAATAATTTTAAGATGCTCGCGTCCACTATGTAGTTCTCAAACAACAACCCCGTCACACCCCGCACCCCCCACGTATTCACCGTGAAAGCCTTAGGTCTGCGCAGGAACAACCAGAAACAACACGAACCCGTGCCACTTCCAACCATAACGATTGTCAGTTCATACGGTCCTGTTGTCTCAGGACCCAACAGTGTGCCAAACGGTAAAACCCGGTACTCGAAACACCGGCAACCCTTTCCAACCGGTCCACCCCCGCAAGCGGGGAAGAAACGGCGTACTCATGCTGCCGGGCTCAACGCCGGGCACCTGCCTATTGATATTCCACCCTTGAGCACCCACCGAAGAACAAACGCCTTCGATATGGGCATCTCCTGCAAAGCACGCATCCCACACAGTGGAAGGACACGCAACCTTGAGGTGCTCCTTAGAAAGGAGGTGATCCAGCCGCACCTTCCGGTACGGCTACCTTGTTACGACTTAGTCCCAATCGCCGGTCCCACCTTCGACGGCTCCCTCCCCACAAGGGGGTTAGGCCACCGGCTTCGGGTGTTACCAACTTTCGTGACTTGACGGGCGGTGTGTACAAGGCCCGGGAACGTATTCACCGCAGCGTTGCTGATCTGCGATTACTAGCGACTCCAACTTCATGAGGTCGAGTTGCAGACCTCAATCCGAACTGAGACCGGCTTTTTGGGATTAGCTCCACCTCACAGTATCGCAACCCTTTGTACCGGCCATTGTAGCATGCGTGAAGCCCAAGACATAAGGGGCATGATGATTTGACGTCGTCCCCACCTTCCTCCGAGTTGACCCCGGCAGTCTCCTATGAGTCCCCGCCATAACGCGCTGGCAACATAGAACGAGGGTTGCGCTCGTTGCGGGACTTAACCCAACATCTCACGACACGAGCTGACGACAACCATGCACCACCTGTAAACCGGCCACAAGTGGGGGACCTGTTTCCAGGCCTTTCCGGTTCATGTCAAGCCTTGGTAAGGTTCTTCGCGTTGCATCGAATTAATCCGCATGCTCCGCCGCTTGTGCGGGCCCCCGTCAATTCCTTTGAGTTTTAGCCTTGCGGCCGTACTCCCCAGGCGGGGCACTTAATGCGTTAGCTACGGCGCGGAAAACGTGGAATGTCCCCCACACCTAGTGCCCAACGTTTACGGCATGGACTACCAGGGTATCTAATCCTGTTCGCTCCCCATGCTTTCGCTCCTCAGCGTCAGTTACAGCCCAGAGACCTGCCTTCGCCATCGGTGTTCCTCCTGATATCTGCGCATTTCACCGCTACACCAGGAATTCCAGTCTCCCCTACTGCACTCTAGTCTGCCCGTACCCACTGCAGACCCGGGGTTGAGCCCCGGGCTTTCACAGCAGACGCGACAAACCGCCTACGAGCTCTTTACGCCCAATAATTCCGGATAACGCTTGCGCCCTACGTATTACCGCGGCTGCTGGCACGTAGTTAGCCGGCGCTTCTTCTGCAGGTACCGTCACTTTCGCTTCTTCCCTGCTGAAAGAGGTTTACAACCCGAAGGCCTTCGTCCCTCACGCGGCGTCGCTGCATCAGGCTTTCGCCCATTGTGCAATATTCCCCACTGCTGCCTCCCGTAGGAGTCTGGGCCGTGTCTCAGTCCCAGTGTGGCCGGTCACCCTCTCAGGCCGGCTACCCGTCGTCGCCTTGGTGGGCCATTACCCCAACCAACTAGCTGATAGGCCGCGAGTCCATCCAAAACCGCATCAAGCTTTCCACGGACCGCCATGCGGTGGTCCGTCGTATCCGGTATTAGACCCGGTTTCCCAGGCTTATCCCGAAGTTAAGGGCAGGTTACTCACGTGTTACTCACCCGTTCGCCACTAATCATTTTGTGCAAGCACAAAAGTCATCGTTCGACTTGCATGTGTTAAGCACGCCGCCAGCGTTCATCCTGAGCCAGGATCAAACTCTCCGTAAATGTGTTACAGACACAGGGCCGGAGCCAAGGAAAATTGGCTGCACGGTCCTGCACTAAATTCGAAACCAGCTAAAAAAGTCCTCCGCGCCCACGGGGTGGGCGGAAGAACCAGTTCAACCAATTAAAATAATTGGTATCAATAAACTTGGCACACTATTGAGTTCTCAAACAACAGATGCATCCGAAATACTCGGAAAAACAATGGATTGTTTTTCTTTTCTCTTCGCTGCAGTTTTTCTTTATTCTATTTCATCCGGACTGTTTTAGCAATTCGGGATAATTCCCGTCCTGCGTTGTTTTGTCCGGCTGAACCCGTCACGAAGCGTCCGGATCTTGTCCGTTGCTGTGTGGTGGGGTTTTGCTGCCGGTTCCGGGAGTCTCACTTGCAGATACACTTCGCAGTGTCTGTCAGGCGCTCACCGGGGCAACTCACTTAACTTTACACATCCTCGGCGGTCGGTGCAAACCCCCGGAGTGTGACCTCCTGCACGCTGCACCCTACCGCCCGGATCCGTTCCGATCCTCCGGAAAAGAACACATCCAGTGTGCGGCGGATCAGCGTCTGCGCGCAAGCCCCGGAAGGGTGGAGGTGCTCACACCGCTTCCCTTAAGTACTGCAGCTGGGCTGCTACCGAGAGTTCCGCGGCGCCGCGGACGTTCGCCGGCACATCGGAGTAGACCAGGTCCGCAACCCGGGCAACGGTGGCATCCGGCCCCGCCTCTGCCAGTGCGGCACGGATCTGCGCCAGCCGCTCCTCACGGTGATCCCGGTACGTCAGGACCACGGAGCTCAGATCCGGCAGCACGGGGCCGTGTCCCGGCAGAACCGTTGCGTGTCCAAGAGCCGCCAGCCGCTCAAGGCTCAGCAGATAGTCCCCCAGCGTTCCATCCGGGAAGTCCAGAACGGTGGTGCCGCGCCCCAGAATGGTGTCTCCGGTCAGAACCGAGCCGCCGTCCCCGTCCGCGGGCAGATGAAAACACACGGAATCAGACGTGTGCCCGGGAGTTGCCACCACGTTGACTTCCACTCCCCCGGCGTGCAGCACCTCGCCGTCGTTCAGCGGCAAACCGCCCACGCAGAAGGCCGGGTCCAGAGCCCGGACGGGAGCGCCGGTCATCTCGGCGAAGCGTTGGCTCGCCTCCGTGTGGTCGATATGGCGGTGCGTCACCAGGATCAGCTCCACAGTTCCGGCCGATGCCAGGAGCTGCAGGTGCCCCTCGTCCAGCGGCCCGGGGTCCACCACCGCCACGCGGTCGGATCCGTCGGCAGCGATGATGTAGCTGTTGGTCCCCTCCAGGCTCATGGGGCCGGGATTAGGCGCCAGGGCATAGCGGGTCAGCGGGCTGCTGCGGATCAGGGCGGTGGTGGACATCGGACTCATTTCGTTGGGTGTCAGACCAGGCGGGTGAGCCAGCCGTGGGTGTCCTCGACCGTGCCGGTCTGGATACCGAGCAGCTGCTCGCGGATGGACATGGTCACGGGGCCGGCAACGGCATCTGCTGCACCGATGCTCTCGGTTTCGGTCTTCAGCTCGCCGACGGGCGTGATCACTGCGGCGGTGCCGCAGGCGAACACCTCAGTGATGTCGCCGGAGGCTACGCCGTCGCGCCATTCATCCAGGGTGATCTTGCGTTCCTGGACGTTCAGGCCGCGGTCCCGGCCGAGCTGCAGGACGGAGGAACGGGTGATGCCGTGCAGGATGGTGCCGGAGAGAGCCGGGGTCACCAGCGTGCCGTCCTTAAAGACGAAGAACACGTTCATGCCGCCGAGCTCTTCCACGGCGTTGTCATTGGACTCGTCCAGGAACAGGACCTGCTTGCAGCCGTGCGCCTCGCCTTCCATCTGGGCGATCAGCGACGCTGCATAGTTGCCGCCGCACTTGGCTTCGCCGGTGCCGCCGATGCCGGCGCGGGCGTACTTGGTGGAAAGCCAGATGGACACAGGCTTCAGCTCGCCGCCGAAGTAGTTGCCGGCCGGAGAAGCAATTACGCGGTAGGAGACCTCGCGGGCCGGGCGGACGCCCAGGAAGGCCTCGGTGGCGATCATGAACGGCCGCAGGTACAGGGCGGCGCCGTCGCCTTCCGGGATCCAGTCCTTGTCCAGCGCCACCAGGCGGCGCAGGGACTCCACAAAGAGTTCCTCGGGCAGCTCCGGCAGTGCCAGGCGGCGGGCGGAAAGGTTCATCCGGGCCGCGTTGGCCTCGGGCCGGAAGCTCCAGACAGAACCGTCCGCGTGACGGTAGGCCTTCAATCCCTCGAAGATCTCCTGGCCGTAATGCAGCACTGCAGCGGCCGGGTCCATGGCGATGGGGCCATAGGGTTCAATCCGGGCATTCTGCCAGACGCCGGAACCGGACTCATCAACCTTGTAATCGATGACCGCGGTGTGGTCCGTGAAGTAGTCGCCAAAGCCGGGGTTGGCCAGAATAGCCGCACGCTCCTCGGCCGGCTTCGGATGGGCGGAAAGCTCCTGGGTGAATTCCAGAGCACTGACAGACATTGTTTCCTCCACGGTGGACGGCGCGGCCGCCCGACGAAATGGTTACTGGTACTTCCCGAGCTTATGACACCGCTGTGGTTATCGCATTGCCGATCTCCGCCGTCGTGCGCGGCTTTCCGGTGCGGGCTGCGACGTCGGCTTCCACGGCTTCTTCCACGCGTACGGCCTCCTTCTCCAGGCCCAGATGGCGGAGCATCAGTGCGGCGGAGAGGATGGCGGCGGTGGGGTCGGCCTTCTGCTGGCCCGCGATGTCGGGCGCAGAACCGTGCACCGGCTCAAACATGGAGGGAAAAGTGCCGTCCATGTTGATGTTGCCGGAGGCGGCCAGCCCGATGCCGCCGGTAACCGCGGCGGCCAGGTCGGTGATGATGTCGCCGAACAGATTGTCCGTGACAATCACGTCAAAGCGTGACGGATCCGTCACGAGGAAGATGGTGGCGGCATCCACGTGGAGGTAGTCATGGGTCACGTCCGGGTACTCGGCGGCCACCTGCTCCACCGTGCGCTTCCAGAGCCGTCCGGCGTAGACCAGGACGTTGTGTTTGTGGACGAGGGTGAGCTTCTTCCGCGGCCTCTCGCTGGCCCGCCGGAAAGCATCCCGCACAACCCGCTCGACGCCGTAGGCGGTGTTCAGGGAGACCTCGGTGGCCACCTCCTGCGGGGTGCCTTCCCGCAGGACGCCGCCGTTGCCGGTGTACGGTCCCTCCGTGCCTTCGCGGACCACCAGGAAATCCACCGTTCCCGGATTGGCCAGCGGGCTGGAAACACCGGGATAGAGCCGGGACGGACGCAGGTTCACGAAATGGTCCAGGCTGAACCGCAGCTTCAGCAGCATTTCCCGCTCAATCAGGCCGGACGGGATGCTTTTGTCCCCCGGGGCGCCGCCTACCGCGCCGAAAAGAATGGCGTCGTGGCGTTTGAGCGCCGACAGGGTTTCCTCCGGCAGGGTTTCCCCCGTTGCGAGCCAGTGCTCTGCACCCAGCGGGTATTCCGTCAGATCAAACCGGACGGGGCTGTCGCGGGTAACCGCCAGCAGCACCTTGACGGCCTCTGCGGTCACTTCGGGGCCAATGCCGTCGCCGGGAATGACGGCCAGGGAAACGGAGGAGGACTGTTCGCTCATATCGACAGTCTAGGAAAAGCGTCCACATTCCGGGCAGTCCGTCCCACATCTTGGACAACAGCGGTTACGGCCGGCTCGGTTAGGAACAAGCACGTTAGGGACAAGCGCGGCCAGTGGCAGGTGTGCGACGGCGACGGCGGCCCGGCGGCCCGGGATCAGACCGTGGCATGAGGCGCCGGGATCCCTAGTGGCCCTAGAGTTGTTGTCCATGCTCGTGCACCGTCGAATCCAGGCCTGGATGCAGGCGAACCCCTTCAAGGTCGATCTCTTCCAGGCGCTGACCGCCACTCTGATTTTTGCCGTCCCGTTCCTCCTGACATTCCAGGGGCAACAGGTTGAATTTGTCCTCTCCGCTGCCATCTGCCTGCCCCTGGCCTGGAAAAGAACCCGCCCGGTCGCCGCGGCAGCAATCCAGGCAGCAGCCTGCCTGCTGCAGCTGGTCCTGGTCCCGGAAACCGGGCTGCCAGCTGACATTTTTGTCCTTGTCACGGTTTATTCACTCGCTGTTTATGCTCCCCGCTGGGCAAGCCTGAGCGGACTAGCCCTGGCTCTGGTCGGCGGCATGCTGTTCATCTTCCAGTACTACTTCGTTCCGCTGCGGACCGCTGGTTGGATCGATGACAGTGCCGGCTTGATCGGGCGCTACCTTGCCCTTGTGGTTGCCCTTGACGCGGTGGTCCTGCTCTGCTGGACCTTCGGCGACCTTGCCCGCACCCGCCGACTGGCGATGGACGCGCTCCGGGACCACGCCCGCAGGCTCGAGGTGGAACGCCAGCAGGAGCGCGATCTTGCCGCCGCCGACGAGCGCACGCACATCGCACGGGAAATGCATGACATCGTGGCCCATTCCCTCTCGGTCATCATCACCCAGGCCGACGGCGCCCGGTATGCGAGCGCCCAGGACCCGGAGATTGCGGCCAAGACCCTGGGAACCATCGCGGAAACCGGCCGCGGCTCGCTGCGCGAAATGCGCCGCCTGCTGGGAGTACTCCGCGGTGACGAACTCGCGTCCACCCGCCCGCTGCCGTCGCTGGCGGACGTCTCCGAACTGGTGGACGCGGTCAAACGGGCAGGACTGAGCGTGACGGTAAGCGAAACGGGAACGATGCGCCGCCCGCTTCCCGCAGGCGCCGAACTGACCGCGTACCGGGTCATCCAGGAATCCCTCACCAACGTCCTCAAGCACGCCGGCCCCTCGGTGCAGGCCGGCGTCGATTTGCAGTGGACTCCCCGGGGACTGGAGATCACAGTGCACGACGACGGCCGGGGCGCCGGCGCGGATGCGCCGCCGCCCGCTCCCCCGGCACCGGAATCAAAGACGCCGGCCGGCACCGGCCAGGGCATCAACGGCATGACCGAGCGGGTGGCCCTTTACGATGGAACACTGGTTGCCGCTCCGGCGGCCGGCGGAGGATTCCGCGTTTCCGCTTTCATTCCCTACACGGAGGCCTGAGCATGACCGGCACCCAGCCCGCCCCTTCCGACAGCAACGTCCCCGAGGCCGGCCCCATCCGCGTTGCCCTGGTTGATGACCAGCAGCTGGTGCGCGGCGGCTTCAAGATGCTGATCAACTCCCAGCCCGATCTCACGGTGGTGGCCGAAGCCGGCAACGGCGGAGACGCCCTGCAGGCGCTGTCCGCAGTCCGCGCCGACGTTGTCCTGATGGACGTGCGCATGCCCGGCATGGACGGCATCGAGGCGACCGCCCGGCTCCTGGAACGCGCCGCCGCCCAGCCCAAGGGATCCACCGACGTCGACCTGAAGGTGGTGGTGCTGACCACCTTCGACCTGGACGAGTATGCCCTCTCCGCGATCCGTGCCGGAGCCAGCGGCTTCCTGCTCAAGGACGCTCCCCCGGAGGAACTCCTCGAGGCCATCCGCACCGTATACCGCGGGGACGCCGTCATTGCACCGTCGACCACCCGGCGGCTGCTGGACCATGTGGCTCCCCTGCTCCGCGAGCCCACCGCCGAGGTCAGCCGGCACGCGGCCGACGTCGAACGCCTCACCCCCCGCGAGCGCGAAGTGTTCGGGCTGATTGCGCAGGGGCTGTCGAATCCTGAAATAGCCGCGCACCTGTTCCTCTCCGATGCCACGGTCAAGACCCACGTGGGCCACATCCTCGCCAAGCTCGGCGCCCGCGACCGGGTGCAGGCTGTTGTGATCGCGTACGAGACCGGTATCGTCGCACCGTAAACAGGGGTCGTCCTGCCGCGGGCGCACAGGAGTCAGGGAGGCTGCCGTGTCCACTGAAGTCGACGTCCGCTCCTTCTGCCTGGCGCTGCCCGGAGTTACCGAGCGGCTCAGCTGGCAGCAACCGGCCTGGTTTGCCCGCACCCTGATGGCCCGCATCTGGGAGAACGGGGTCCTGACCGTCAAGTCTCCGGAACGGGAAGCCCTTGCGGGCACCGACCCGGACACCTTCTTTTGGACGCCGCACCACGACCGTTCCCCGCTTTTGGTGCTGGTGCATCTGAACCGCGTGGAGCCCGCCGAGCTGGAGGAACTGCTCCTGGAGTCCTACCGGCTGGCCGGTCCACTTCCACCCACGGTATGAGAAGGAGCAGTGCTGATCCCCGCCCCTCCTCCGATGCTCCGGCAGCAGGCCGCCGCATAACGTAGTGGGTATGACAACCCTTACTGAGAAATCTTCCGTGCCCGGCGGCACCACGGCCGCCGCTGCCGCCCGATCCCTGAACAAGACCTACGGCGCCGGGGACACCGCCGTCCACGCGCTGTCCAACGTGGACGTGACCTTCGAGGCCGGCACCTTTACCGCCATCATGGGGCCGTCCGGATCCGGAAAGTCCACCCTCATGCACTGCCTGGCCGGGCTGGATACCGCTGACTCGGGCCGGATCTGGATCGGGGACACGGAGATCACCTCGCTGAAGGATGCTGAACTGACCCGCCTGCGCCGCGACAGCGTGGGCTTCGTCTTCCAGTCCTTCAACCTGGTGCCCACCCTCACCGCAGAACAGAACATCACGCTGCCCGTGGCGCTGGCCAACGGCAAGGTGGACTCCGCCTGGCTGAACAGCATCACGGAGACCCTGGGTCTCACCGGCCGGCTCAAGCACCGCCCCCACGAACTCTCCGGCGGCCAGCAGCAGCGCGTCGCCGTAGCCCGGGCACTGCTGACCCGCCCGCACGTGGTCTTCGGCGACGAGCCCACCGGCAACCTGGATTCGAAGTCCGGCGCCGAAGTACTCTCCCTGCTGCGCCGCTCCACCAGGGAAATGGGCCAGAGCATCATCATGGTCACCCATGATCCGGTGGCCGCCTCCTACGCCGACCGCGTGGTCCTGATGAATGACGGAGCGCTGGTGGGCGAACTGGCCAACCCGACGCCGGAGACCGTCCTCGCTGCCCTGACCAAACTGGGAGCCTGAGCATGCTGCAGGTAGCCCTGGCGCAGGTGCGCCTCAATGCCCGCCGGTTCATCGCCGTCTCGCTTGCCGTGATGATCGCCGTCGGGTTCCTGACGGCCACTCTGGTCATCAATTCCTCGTCCAAGGCCTCGCTGACCCAGAGCGTGGGTGAAGGTTTCCGCAACGCGGACCTGATCCTCAACGGAAATCTGTTCCGTTCCGACCCGGTGGTGCTGAACGAAGACACTGTCGACGTCGTCCGCGACCTTCCCGGAGTGGAGGGCAGCTACGCGGTTCAGCAGGGCTACGCCAGCTTCGGCACGGGCCGTGACACGGTGTTTGCCCAGCTGGACAGCATTCCCGAGCACACGGGCCTCTTCCCCGGGGAAGTCGTCGACGGTTCGATGCCGGCGTCCGACAGCGAGGTTGCCGTGGACAGTGCCACCGCCGAGCGAGAGGATCTGTCGATAGGCTCGAAACTGAACCTCACCGGCGGCTTCGATGAAGCTGCGGCAGAGCTGACCGTCACTGCCCTGGTAGCACCCTCCAACGATCCGCGCACTATGGGCACGCCCAAGCTGTATGCCACCGGCCCCACCGCCGCGTTGTTCGCCAACGCCGAAGACGGTTACGACACCATCCAGCTGGCGCTGGCCGACGGCGCCACTGCAGAAGATGTCCGGGCCGCCGTGGAGCAGGAGCTTTCCACCGCGGGCATGGACGAGGTTGTGGTCCGCACCGCCCCGGAGCAGACCGACGCCGTGGTGGCCATGTACACCGGCGGAGACGATGCCCTGACCATCATCCTGCTCGCCTTCGCCGCCGTGGCCGTGCTGGTCTGTGCCCTGGTGGTCTCCAACACCTTCTCCGTGCTGGTGGCCCAGCGCACCCGGGAACTTGCCCTGCTGCGCTGCATCGGTGCGGAACGTTCACAGATCCGCCGTTCGGTCATCGTCGAAGCCTTGATTGTGGGCATCGCGGCGTCGGTTGCCGGCGTCCTGGCCGCCGTTGCCCTGGTGGGCGGCATCATAGCCTACCTGCAGACCATTCCCGAAAGCGGCTTTGCCACACTCGCGGTCTCCCCCGTCTCAGTTGGAGCCGGTCTGGTGGTCGGCATCCTGATGACCGTCCTCGCCGCACTGGTGCCTGCCCGGGCCGCCACCGCGGTTGCCCCTCTGGCTGCCCTGCGGCCTGCCGAAGACGTTCGGGCCGGAACAAAACGCGGCCGGGTACGGCTGATTATCGGGCTGGTTCTGCTGGCCGGCGGTGCCGCCCTCCTGGCAGTCGGCGCGGTGTCCTCGGATCTCCTGGTGGCGCTTCCCGGCGGCATCCTCAGCTTCGTGGGCATCCTGATGTGCGCCACCCTGTTTGTCCCGTCGCTGGTGCGGACCGTCGGTTCGCTGGCAGCACCTCTGGGGGTGCCCGGAAAACTCGCCGCCGTCAACGCCATCCGGAATCCCCAGCGCACCTCGGCCACAGCGTCCGCCCTGCTGATCGGCGTCACCCTGGTCACCATGATGATGACCGGAGCCGCAACCGTACGGACGTCACTGGACAGTATGCTGGCCGGGGAGTTCCCGGTGGATGTCAGCGTTACCGGCCAGGACCGTGCGTTCACCGCAGCTGATGCGGAGACCGCACGTGCCGTCGACGGCGTGCAGGAGGCCGTGCAGGTGCCCGTGGCCGGCACCACCGATACAAAGGACTGGGGGGCGTACGACGTCTACGCGCTGGACCCCGCCGACGCGGCGAAGGTCCTGCAGGATTCCAACCTGGTCCTGGCGGATGACACCATCCTGATGCCGCAGGGCATCAAGGACGAAACCCTGACGGTTACGGGGGCAACCTCCAGCGTGGAGCTGAAGGTTCTGGTCTCGAACGACAAAATGCTGCGTCCGCTGATCACTGCCGATACGGCCGCGGACCTGGGCGGCCCCGCACCGGTATCCGCTTCCGCGGACTACGTTCCGATGCCGCAGCTCTGGCTGTCCGTGGAAGACGGTTTGACGACCAGTGCCCTGATAGACCTGCGCGCCGAGCTGGCTGAAAGGCTGGACGTGGAGGAGCACACCGTGACCGGCTCCGCTATTGAGCGGGCCGGGTTCGAACAGGTCATCAATGTCCTGCTGATGGTGGTTACCGGCCTGCTGGGCGTCGCCGTGGTGATTGCCCTGGTGGGCGTGGCCAACACGCTGTCCCTGTCCGTCCTGGAACGCACCCGTGAATCGTCACTGCTGCGGGCACTGGGCCTAACCCGCGGACAGCTGCGCGGCATGCTGGCACTGGAAGCCGTCCTCATCGCAGGGGTCGCGGCGCTGATGGGCAGTGTGCTGGGATCCGTTTACGGCTGGCTCGGAGCGCAATCGGCGCTGGGCTCCTTTGCCTCCGTGGCACCGTCACTGCCGTGGCTGCAGCTGCTCGGCGTCCTGGCCGTGGCATTGCTGGCCGGCCTGGCCGCTTCGGTCCTCCCGGCCCGCCGCGCCGCACGGCTCTCCCCTGTGGCAGGACTGGCGGCCGACTAACCGGAAGCCGCGGGTTCCCGGGCCGGCCGCCGGCCCGGGAACTCGCGGCCGGTGCAGGGATCTGACAGGATACTCAGCAGACTGATCAGCACTAGTTGAAGGAGCACACCATGTCCGACGCCGCCTGGAAACCCGAGCATGCCTCCCTGTCCGCCTATCTGGACGACCATCTGCTGGGCGCGGAAACCGGAGTGCGGCTTTTCGGTGCGGCCCGCCGGACCTGGGCCGGGTCCGCCTACGAGCAGACCTTCGCGGATCTGGAGCACGAGATTGCCGGTGAGCGCGATGAGCTGGAACAGCTGATCATTACCCTGGGTTACCGCCGCAGCAAGTTCAAGTTCCTGGTGGCAAAGGCCGGTGCGGTCACGGGGCGCCTGGGCCCGCTCAATCCGATGAGCACCGGCGGCGGCACCTCCGGGCAGTTTGAACTCGAAACACTGCAGTCCCTCGTGCGGGCCAAGGAATGCCTGTGGCGGACTCTGCTCGCGCTGGCCGCCCACGACCACCGGTTCAACGTCCCCCGGCTGAAGGACCTGATCGCAATGGCCGGCCGGCAGCAGGACGCCGTCGCCCGCGTCATGGAGGAGACGGCTCCGGCACGTTTCCTGACCGGGCAGATCCGCTCCGGCTCCTAGGGTCCTTCTCCCTCCTCCCCCCAACCAAGATCCCGCGAAATAGCAGAAAGTGCCCTTCTGAGCGTTCAGAAGGGCACTTTCTGCTATTTCGGCGGGGCTGTTTCGGCCGGTAGGGACCGGGGCCGCGATGTTACTCGGCGGGCTCCTCGTACTTCGGGAAGATCGGTGCGGGCGCCGGCAGCGGAGTACCCGGCACCAGCGGCGAGGCGATGGCGCTGAACTGCCGTGCGCCGTCGTCGTTCTGTCCCAGCACCGTCAGCAGCTTGGCGGCGCTGTCCGGCATCACCGGCTGGATCAGGATGGCCACGATGCGCAGCACCTCCAGCGTCACGTAGAGCACCGTGTTCATGCGCTCGACGTCGGTCTTGCGCAGCACCCAGGGTGCCTGCTCGGCGAAGTAGGCGTTGGTGTCGCCGAGGACCTTCCACGTGGCTTCGAGCGCGCCGTGGAAGTCCTGGACGTCGTAGGCCTTCCGGGAGATCTCCAGCAGTTCGCCGGCGGCCGCCAGAATGGCTGTGTCCTCGGCGGTGAACTCCCCCGGCTGCGGCACAGCGGCGCCGCAGTTCTTGGCGACCATGGACAGCGAGCGCTGGGCCAGGTTGCCCAGGTTGTTGGCCAGGTCGGAGTTCATCCGCCCCACCACTGCCTCATGGCTGTAGGAACCGTCGCCGCCGAAGGGAACTTCGCGCAGCAGGAAGAACCGGACCGAGTCCAGGCCGTACTGGTCGGCCCATTCCTTGGGCGCGACCACATTGCCCAGGGACTTGGACATCTTGACGCCCTTGTTGTGCAGGAAGCCGTGGATCATCACGCGCTTGGGCAGCGGCAGGTCAGCGGACATCAGGAACGCAGGCCAGAAGATGGCGTGGAACCGGGAGATGTCCTTGCCGATGACGTGCACGTCCGCCGGCCAGTACTTCTTGAAGGACTCGGACTCCATATCCGGGAAGCCGACGCCGGTGAGGTAGTTGGTCAGTGCATCCACCCACACGTACATCACGTGCTCGGCGTTGCCCGGGACGGGAACGCCCCAGTCAAAGGTGGTGCGGGAAATCGACAGGTCTTCCAGTCCGCCCTTGACGAAGCTGATGACCTCGTTGAACTTGGACTGCGGCGCGGCGAAGGCCGGCTGGGCCTCATACAGGGCCAGCAGCTTGTCCTGGTAGGCGGAGAGGCGGAAGAAGTAGCTTTCCTCCTCGGTCCACGTCAGCTCGGTCTCCGTCTCCTTGGAGTACCGGGTGCCGTCCTCGCGCACCTCGGTTTCATCTTCGGCGTAGTACGCCTCGTCCCGTACGGAGTACCAGCCGGCGTACTTGGAGAGGTAGATGTCGCCCTTCTCCTCCATCCGCTTCCAGATGGCCTGCGCCGCGGCGTAGTGGTCCTTGTCCGTGGTGCGGATGAAGCGGTCATGGGAGATGTTCAGGTCCCGGCTCATCTGCTGGAAGGCGGCCGAATTCCGGTCCGCCAGCTCCTTGGCGGTGATGCCTTCCTTGTCCGCGGACTGCTGCATCTTCAGGCCGTGCTCGTCCGTGCCGGTCATGAAGAAGACGTCATACCCGTCCAGGCGCTTGAAACGGGCCATTGCGTCGGTGGCGATGGCCTCGTAAGCATGGCCGATATGGGGCACTCCGTTGGGATAGGAGATGGCCGTGGTGATGTAGAACGGGGTCTTGGAATCGGAAGAAGTCACATAAGAAAATTACCCTGTTTTGCCCCTCGGTGTCGCTTCGGCGCAGTCCGGCCGCCATGAGAGCCATAGGGGCGCCGTCTGCCCGGCCGGCAGGGTCCCGGGCGACGTCGTCGTCAGCCATGGAGAAGGCTCTCCCCGCTGAGGACTATGGCTGTCCTGAACGGGCGGAGCTGAGCCTCTCAGCCCGCGATTGGTATTCGGCGGTATCAAACCGTTCAACATAGCCCAGGCCCAGCGCTGCTGCGGCGGGGATAACCGCGACAACCCAGGCCGGAAGGGCCAGCACAGCGCCCACATCAGGAGACCAGCCGGGTCCGTAGCCTAGGAACCCGAACCAGGCCGTGCCGCACGACGCGACGAGCACGGAAAGGGCGATCTCCACGACGGTGCGCGGCCCGTTCCGCCGGTAACGGGCCTGCAGCAGGAAAAGAAGCGGGAGCAGCGGCAGGAGCCAGCCGAATATTCCGGCGGGGAGCCCGGCAAAGGGCAGGGCCACGAGAACACGGACGGCAACATAACCCGCTCCGACGGCAGCAAGGGCGGCTGCGGCATACGTGAAGAGGTAGCGCCTGCCGGCGGGAAGGCCGCCCCGCACGCCGTACAGCGCGGTGAGGAGCGCCCAGAACGGGAGGAGGGCGATAGCCAGCCCGACGTAGATGCCTGGCTCGGTGAGCAGAAGCAGAAGAGTCACCACAACGACCGGCACCCCGTAAACCGCCCCACGGATGCCCGCCGCGGAAGGCCGTGCCGGGAGGAAGACGGCGAGTCCAACCAGTACGGCGGTTGCTGCGAGGACCACAGCAGGGCCCGCGAGGTCCCAACCGGTGATGAGGCCGTTGCCGCCGCCGTCGTCGCCACCGCTGAAAGAGAAGGCGGCAAAGGCGCCAAGCCATACCACCAGCACCGCTGCAGCGGACCAGCTGCGTTCCAGGGGAGTTTTCTCAGCCTCGGACCTGCTGGTTTCCCCGGTCCGGCTACCCGCCTGTGTTTCCTCCACTTGTTCCCCCGTCCGCGGCTGAAAGCACCGGTTTCGGCTCAGTGTACGCGTTGCAGTTTGTCCGCCCGTCCCGGATTAGGCCTCCAGGACCCCGGTCAGCACCGAGCCGGTCGCGGCCAGCCCGGCCCGTACCAGGGCCACCCCGACGACGACGGATCCCGCCAGGAATGCCACGGACACCGGCGAGACCAGCAGCGCTGCTCCGGTAAGCGGAAAGAGCAGGACCGCAGGCACAGCGGTGGACACAATGCTGACGAGCAGCAACGGCTGCATGACGGCTCCGATGCGGGCGGCGTCAATCACTTCGCGCGGCATACCCATCCGATCGAGGCTGCGGTAGAGATCCGCCCTGTCCAGTACGGTGGCTGCCTGGTTGATTCCGGCCGAGCAGGCCACCATGAGGAAACCCGCGATGACCGTGATGAGCACGCCCGTCATAATGTCCTGCAGGAGAAAGTCCTCCGGCCCCTCGGACTGTGCTCCCTGCAGGGCCGCCGCACCGGCGCCGGCAACAACAGCGGTGAAACAGACCATCGACAGGGCGCTCACCTGCCGCCATGCCGCTTTCGGCGCATCCAGGACGATCCGCGCGGCCATCAGCGCCTGCGGGGTGTGTGCCCGGCGCAGCCGCCGTTTGGCGGAACGGGCCACAAGCCATGGCCCGACCACGTTCAGGACGGACATTCCGGCGGCGAACACACCAAAGATGACCATGATGCCCAGGGCCGCTCCGGCACCGGGCACCATCAGGGCCAGGACGCCCACTCCGATGACCGCGGCTGCAATTCCTGCCCGGCTCCAGTGCACCTTCTGGGCCGTTGCCCTCGTCCTCACCCCCAGCGGCGAAACGACGACCTTCCGCAGGCCGACGGCGGAGCTGACCGCGGCCAGGAGCACCACAGCCGCCACTGCGAACAGCCCTGCGGCCGGGTGCAGCCAGTAGGCCGCTCCCAGTGCCGCTCCGCGGAAGTGGATCAGCTGGACAAACGGGGCGAGAAACAGATAGCCGGCCACGCCGGCCAGGGCGCCGGCGAGCGCCTGGGCGCTGGCTTCCAGGACGGTTACTTGGCGGACCGTCCGCGCGGAAGCCCCGAGCAGACGCAGCGTTGAGAGGTGTTCATCCCGGCGTCGGGCAGCAAGCCGTGCGGCCGAGCCGCCAAGCGTGACCAGCGGAAGCACCAGCAGGATGAGCGCGAAGCCGGCGAGCATCAGGTAGAGGTCGCCTTCCTGATCCCCCCACTGCAGGAAGGACAGGGCACCGGCCAGGACAGTCAGCAGCAGTGTGGTGACCACGGCAAATGACGCCGCGGGCAGCAGTGCGGCGGCCCGCCCTGTGGTCCCGGGACGGTTCAGGAGCCACGCGATGCGCAGCGGGACGGCCAACGGGGAGGATTCAGCCGCGCGGACAAACGCGGAAGAGGCTGCGGCGGTCATCGCCGGACACCCGCGGCGCCGGCCGTATCGGCCACGACCCGGCCGTCGGCCAGGGTGATGACCCGGCCGCACCAGCGGGCCACCTCCGGATCATGCGTGACAACGATCAGCGCCCGGCCGGTCCCCTCCACCGTGCCCAGCAGCAGCCTCATCACGTCCGCCGATGTGCGGGAGTCAAGGGCGCCGGTGGGTTCGTCGGCGAACAGCACGACGGCTCCGGTGACCTGTGCCCGGGCAATCGCCACGCGCTGCGCCTGGCCGCCCGAGAGCTCGCCGATTCTGCGGCCCTCCATGCCGGCCAGTCCGAGGGCGGCCAGTGCCCCTGCCGCAGCCTGTTCTGCGCGGACCCGGTCCGTACCGTCAAGCATGAGGGCCAGGGCAACGTTCTCCCCTGCGGTGAGCTCGGGGATCAGCAGTCCCTGCTGGAACACGAAACCGAAGTCCTTCCGGCGCAGGGCGGATCTGGCGTCGTCGTCCAGTGCCGTGACCTCAACCGGAGTGCCGGAGCCGCGGAAGAGCCGGACGGTGCCGGCATCCGGCTGGATGATGCCCGCCAAGCAGTGCAGCAGGGTGGTTTTTCCTGAACCGGAAGCGCCCATTACGGCAACGGCCTCACCCGGCCGGACGGTAAGGCTGACGCCGGCCAGGGCGGGAGCGCTGTTGTAGGTCTTTACGAGGTTGTCGGCTGCCAGCAGGGGCACACCGGGCATGGATGCAGTCATATCTCCATGGTGTCCCGGCCGGGTAGCCCGGCACCTCGGAGGAGGGCATGAACCCGCGGACGGCTGCCTCCTACCCCGGGTGGAGAGACGGGCCTGAAAGCGCGAAGGGACCGGCCCGCCGAAGCGGAACCGGTCCCCTGGTACTGCTCTGCCTGCGGAGTTAGTCCTGCAGGTCGACCTCGCGGGCCACCGAGGCTCCGATTTCGAGTTTCAGTGCTTCCAGCACGTCCTGCGGCACGGAGGAATCAACGGTCAGCAGGGACAGCGCCTGGCCGCCTTCGCTGTTGCGGGCCACCTGCATGCCGGCAATGTTGATGTCCTTCTCGCCCAGGATCCGGCCCAGGGAGCCGATGACGCCGGGGCGGTCCTGGTAAATGAGCACGATCAGGTGTTCGCTGATCGGGATTTCCAGGTCATAGCCGTTGACGCCCACCAGCTTCTGGATCTGCTTGGGGCCGGTCAGGGTTCCGGAGACCTCCAGGCGGGTGCCGTCGGAAAGGGCGCCGCGGATGGTGAGCAGGTTGCGGTAGTCGTCCACCTCGGGGGTGGTCAGCAGGCGCACCTCGATGCCGCGCTGTTCGGCCAGCACCGGAGCGTTGACGTAGGAAACCTGCTCGGACACGATGTCGGTGAAAATGCCCTTCAGCGCGGCCAGTTCCAGGGCCTTGACGTCCAGGGAGGCAATTTCGCCGGCCACTTCAATGTCCACCGCGGTGACCGAGTCGTGCGACAGGGCGGTGAAGATGCGGCCCAGCTTTTCGATCAGCGGGATGCCCGGGCGGACGTCCTCGGCGATGACGCCGCCGGCAACGTTGACGGCGTCGGGCACCAGTTCCCCGGCCAGCGCCAGGCGGACGGACTTGGCCACCGAGACACCCGCCTTTTCCTGTGCCTCTTCGGTGGAGGCGCCCAGGTGCGGGGTCACGATGACGTTGTCCAGGGACTGGAACGGCAGGTCGGTGGAAGGTTCCTTCACGAAGACGTCCACGCCGGCACCGGCAATTTTGCCCTCGGTGAGCGCGGTGTAGAGGGCGTCTTCATCAACGAGACCGCCGCGGGCCACGTTCACCACGTACGCGGTGTCCTTCATCTTCTCGAATGCCTCGGTGCCGAGCATGCCCAGGGTTTCGGGGGTCTTGGGCATGTGGATGGTGACGAAGTCTGCCTGCTCCAGCAGTTCATCCAGCGTTACCAGTTTCACGTTCAGCTGCGCGGCGCGCGCCGAGGTGACGTACGGGTCGTAGGCAAGGATCTCGGTGCCGAATCCCTGCAGCCGGGCCGCGACGAGGGCGCCGATGCGACCCAGGCCGATGATGCCGATCTTCTTTTCAAACAGTTCAATTCCGGAGTACTTGGAGCGCTTCCACTCGCCGCCTTTGAGTGCGGCGCTGGCCTGAGGAATGTGGCGGGCCAGGGACAGGATGTGGCCGACGGTCAGTTCCGCGGCCGAAATGATGTTGGAGGTGGGGGCGTTCACCACCATGACACCGGCCTGGGTGGCGGCCTTGATGTCCACGTTGTCCAGGCCGACGCCGGCGCGGGCAATGACCTTGAGCTTGGGAGCGGCCGCGATGGCCTCGGCGTCCACCTGCGTGGCGGAACGGACGAGGATGGCGTCGACGTCGGCGATTGCGGCAAGCAGCTGCGAACGGTCTGCTCCGTTGGTGGACCGGATTTCGAAGTCCGGGCCCAGGGCCTGGACGGTGGCCGGGGAAAGTTCTTCCGCAATGAGTACGACGGGCTTGGTGGCTGTCACCGATGACCTCTTTAGCTGTGGTGGATTCTGGTGGGGTTCTTGGTGAAGCGTTTTTCTGCGCAAAGAGGCCGGACCCGTTCAACCGGGCCCGGCCTCTTTACCGAAACGGCTTGCTCTTTCGAGCTTATCGTTTCGCTGATGGGCACGCTTAATCCGCGCGCTGTGTTACCGCCCTCACGGACGGGTTACCGCTTTCACGGAGGGGCGGCTAGCGGGAGACGGAGCCCTCGGTGTAGTCGTCGTCGGACTTGATCCAGGAGAAGAGCTTGCGCAGTTCGCGGCCCGTGGCCTCGATGGGGTGCTCCTCGCCCTTCTTGCGCAGTTCCTGGAACTCCGGTGCGTTGGCATCCTGGTCATCGATGAACCGCTTGGCGAAGGCACCGTTCTGGATGTCCGCCAGGACAGCCTTCATGTTGTCCTTGACCTCGGGGGTGATGACGCGCGGACCGGAGACGTAGTCGCCGTATTCGGCGGTGTCGGAAACGCTCCAACGCTGCTTGGCGATGCCGCCTTCGACCATCAGGTCAACGATCAGCTTGAGCTCGTGCAGCACCTCGAAGTACGCGACCTCCGGCTTGTAGCCGGCCTCGGTCAGGGTTTCGAAGCCGTACTGGATCAGCTGGGAAGCGCCGCCGCAGAGGACCGCCTGCTCGCCGAAGAGATCCGTTTCGGTTTCTTCGGTGAAGGTCGTTTCGATGACGCCGGCGCGGGTGCCGCCGATGGCCTTGGCATAGGACAGGGCCAGTTCCTTGGCCTTGCCGGACGGGTTCTGCTCGACGGCGATCAGGTCGGGGACACCGCGGCCGGCCTCAAATTCGCGGCGGACAATGTGGCCCGGCCCCTTGGGTGCAACCAATGCGACGTCGACGTCGGCCGGCGGCTGGATGTAGCCGTAGCGGATGTTGAAGCCGTGTCCGAAGAACAGGGCGTCGCCGGCCTGCAGGTTCGGGGCGATGTCCTCGGCGTACACGAAGCGCTGCACCTGGTCCGGGGTCAGCACCATGATCAGGTCGGCTTCGGCGACGGCGTCGGCGACGTTCAGCACGCGCAGCCCCTCGGCTTCTGCCTTGGCGCGGGACTTCGAGCCTTCCTTGAGGCCGACTCGGACGTCAACGCCGGAGTCGCGGAGGCTGAGTGCGTGGGCGTGGCCCTGGCTGCCGTAGCCGATGACCGCGACGGTGCGTCCCTGGATGATGGACAGGTCGGCGTCGTCGTCGTAATACATGTCAGTCACAGTGTGTCTCCTACTGAAGTTTCTTGGATGAAGGTTTTTGCGGAACCGGCGGAAGCCTAGGCGCTGCGCAGGGCGCGGTCGCCCATGGATTTCGCGCCGCGGCCGATGGCCAGGGTTCCGGATTGGACTATTTCGCGGATGCCAAAGGGTTCAAGCACTGCAAGGAGTGCGTTGAGCTTATCGGCGGTGCCTGTGGCTTCAACAATCAGCGAGTCGGTGGACACGTCAACCACTGAAGAACGGAACAGCTCGGCTGCCTGGGTTACCTGCAGCCGGGTTGCGGCATCCGCGCGAACCTTGACCAAGATGTGGTCGCGTTGCACGGAAGACTCGGGAACCAGCTCGACAATCTTGATGACGTTGACGAGCTTGTTCAGTTGTTTGGTGACCTGTTCAAGCAGGTCGCCCTCGGCCTCGACCACCACGGTGATGCGGGACAGACCCGGCACCTCCGAGGGGCCCACGGCCAAAGAATTGATGTTGAATGCCCGGCGGGCAAACAGTGACGCAACGCGGGTCAGGACACCGGGAACGTCTTCAACCAGTACGGAAAGGGTGTGGCGTGCCATGGCCCTAGTCCTCCTCTTCCCATTGGGGTGTCATGTTGCGGGCAATCTGGATCAGGTCGTTGGACACGCCCGAGGGGACCATCGGCCACACCATGGAATCGCGGCTGACCACGAAGTCGATGACGACGGGCCGGTCGTTGATGGCCAGCGCCTGGCGGATGGTGTCGTCAATGTCTTCGTCCCGCTCGCAGCGCAGCCCGGCGCAGCCGTACGCGTCGGCGAGCTTGACGAAGTCGGGGATGCGCACGGTGTCATGGCCCGTGTTCAGGTCCGTGTTGGAGTAGCGGGACTCGTAGAAGAGCGTCTGCCACTGCCGCACCATGCCCAGGGACGAGTTGTTGATGATGGCAACCTTGATCGGAATCTTGTTGATCAGGCAGGTGGCCAGTTCCTGGTTGGTCATCTGGAAGCAGCCGTCCCCGTCGATTGCCCAGACCACGCGGTCCGGGTTGCCGACCTTGGCGCCCATGGCCGCCGGAACGGAGTAGCCCATGGTTCCCAGTCCGCCGGAGTTCAGCCAGGCGCGGGGGCGCTCGTACTTGATGAACTGCGCGGCCCACATCTGGTGCTGGCCGACGCCGGCAACGTACACGCCTTCGGGTCCGGTGAGCGCACCGATGCGCTCAATGACCTTTTGCGGAGCAATGTGCCCGTCCTCCGGTTCGGCGAAGCCCATCGGGTAGGTCTCGCGGAGGCGGTCGATTGTGGCCCACCACGGAGCAATGTCCGGGCGCTCTTCAGCGAACTGGGTCCGGACGGCGTCGGTCAGTTCCGGAATGATCTCCTTGACCGATCCGACGATGGGTACATCCGCCGGGCGGTTCTTGGAGATCTCCGCGGGGTCGATGTCCGCGTGGATGACCTTGGCGCCGGGGGCAAAGGAGGACAGGACGCCGGTGACCCGGTCGTCAAAACGGGCGCCCAGGGTGATGAGCAGGTCCGACTGCTGCAGCGCCGTGACTGCCGAGACGGAACCGTGCATCCCGGGCATTCCTGCGTGCTGGCGGTGTGAATCGGGGAAAACGCCGCGGGCCTGGAGCGTGGTGACCACCGGGGCGCCCACCAGCTCGGCCAGTTCCAGCAGCTCGGCCGAGGCATCGGCCTTCAGCACGCCGCCGCCCACGTAGAACACGGGACGATGCGAGGCAGCAATCAGGCGGGCGGCTTCACGCACCTGCTTGGAGTGTCCGCGTACCACCGTCCGGTAGCCGGGGAGGTCAATCTTCGGCGGCCAGGAGAAGGTCGTTTTGGCCTGCTGCGCGTCCTTGGAGATGTCCACCAGCACCGGGCCCGGACGGCCCGTGGTGGCGATGTGGAATGCTTCGGCCAGGACCCGGGGGATGTCGTCAGCGTTGGTCACCAGGTAGGAGTGCTTGGTGATGGGCATGGTGATGCCCACGATGTCCGCTTCCTGGAAGGCGTCGGTGCCGATGAAGGCGCTGGAAACCTGCCCGGTGATGGCGACCATGGGAACGGAGTCCATATGGGCATCCGCGATGGCGGTCACCAGGTTGGTGGCCCCGGGGCCCGACGTCGCGATGCAGACACCGGCGCGGCCGGTAACCATGGCGTACCCCTCGGCGGCATGGCCGGCGCCCTGTTCGTGGCGGACCAGGATGTGCCTGATCTTCGTGGAGTCCATGAGCGGGTCATAGGTGGGGAGGATCGCGCCGCCGGGCAGACCGAAAATGTCGTCGACGCCGAGCTCCTCGAGTGCCCGGACAATCGCCTTGGACCCGGTCATTTCGGTGGGAGGAACCACATTGTTGGGGCCCTGGACCCGGTTGTCCACGACGTCGGAGGGGGCGGAAATGGTGGAGGCAACATCACGCGTCTTGGCCGCGGCCGCCTTGGCGGCAACACTGGCCTTATTGGCCATCAGCGACGGGCTGATTGGCGATCCCTTACTCATAAAGACTTCCTTACGGATACTTATTCATGTGATCTGTTGCGGCGGCCGTCCGGACGGTTAGCCCGGTGCGGCTTTTGTGCTTTGTCTGAAGCCAATAAAAAAACCCCTCGTGCCGGTTGGCTCCGTAGGGGTTCGCGCGTGACGTTCTTACAAGCCGGCGGTTAGGCCACGCGCTTGATAAGGACGACGGATACGATCTGCATACCGTTCATCCTTCCCATCCCCTCCGGCACTGTCAACTGGAACCGCTTCCGGTCTCACTATCTGGACCGCCGGTCCCAGCTTGTGGACGCCGGGGCCCCAAGCGTCAGGCGCTCAGCGCCCTTCCAACAAAAGGCGGCAGGGCTTAATAAGGCTGAAAACCCTTAGGGGCCCCGCTGATATCCGCGCCAGCGGATATCAGCGGGGAGGGTTTTCAGCCGCAGTAAGCACCCGTGGAAGCGGAGTTCACCAGCTTGGCGTACTTGCCCAGGACACCGGTGGTGAACTTGGCAGGCAGGGGCTTCCAGCCCTCCTTGCGTGCTTCGAGCTCTTCGGGGTCAACAAGCAGGTCAAAGGTGCGGGCTGCGATGTCCACGCGGATCCGGTCGCCGTCCTTGACGAAGGCGATGGGACCGCCGTCGACTGCTTCCGGCGCCACATGGCCGATGCACAGACCCGTGGTGCCGCCGGAGAACCGGCCGTCGGTCAGCAGCAGGACGTCCTTGCCCAGGCCCGCACCCTTGATGGCGCCGGTGATGGCCAGCATTTCGCGCATGCCCGGGCCGCCCTTGGGGCCTTCGTAGCGGATGACGACGACGTCGCCGGCGTGGATCGCTCCGGCGTCGAGCGCGTCCAGGGCGCCCTGCTCGCGCTCGAACACGCGGGCGGTGCCCTCGAAGATGTCGGCGTCGAAGCCGGCACTCTTCACCACGGCCCCCTCGGGAGCCATGGAGCCGTGCAGGATGGTGATGCCGCCGGTCTTGTGGATGGGGTTGTCCATGGCGCGGAGCACCTTGCCGTCGGGATCCGGCGGATCGATCTTGGCCAGGTTCTCGGCCACCGTTTTGCCGGTGACGGTGAGGCAGTCGCCGTGGATCAGGCCGGCGTCGAGCAGTGCCTTCATGATGACGGGGACGCCGCCGATCTTGTCGACGTCGTGCATGACATAGCGGCCGAACGGCTTCAGGTCGCCCAGGTGCGGGATCTTGTCGCCGATGCGGTTGAAGTCCTCGAGCGTCAGGTCCACGTGTGCCTCGCGGGCAATGGCCAGCAGGTGCAGGACTGCGTTGGTGGAACCGCCGAAGGCCATGGTCACCGCGATCGCGTTTTCGAACGCCTTCTTGGTCATGATGTCCCGGGCGGTGATGCCCTTGCGCAGCAGGTTGACCACGGCTTCGCCGGATTTGCGGGCGAACTCATCGCGGCGGCGGTCGGCCGAGGGCGGCGCGGCGGAGCCGGGAAGGGACATACCCAGGGCCTCGCCGATGCAGGCCATGGTGTTGGCGGTGTACATGCCGCCGCAGGCGCCTTCACCCGGGCAGATGGCGCGTTCGATGGTGTCCAGGTCCTTGAGGCTCATTTTGCCCGCGGCGCAGGCGCCGACTGCTTCGAACGCGTCAATGAGCGTGACTTCGCGCTCGGTGCCGTCCTCCATCTTGGCGAAGCCGGGCATGATCGAGCCGGCGTAGAGGAAGACGCTGGACAGGTCCAGGCGGGCCGCTGCCATCAGCATGCCGGGAAGGGACTTGTCGCAGCCGGCCAGCAGGATGGAGCCGTCCAGCCGTTCGGCCATCATCACGGTTTCCACGGAGTCGGCAATAACTTCACGGGAAACGAGGGAGAAATGCATGCCCTCGTGTCCCATGGAGATGCCGTCGGAAACGGAAATGGTGCCGAACTGCATGGGGAACCCGCCGCCGGCGTGGACGCCTTCCTTGGCGCCCTGGGCCAACCGGTTCAGGGAGAGGTTGCAGGGAGTAATTTCGTTCCAGGAACTGGCGACGCCGATCTGCGGCTTGGCGAAGTCGTCATCTCCCATCCCCACCGCCCGGAACATGCCGCGGGCCGGAGCTGCGTGGATCCCGTCGGTGACTACTCGGCTTCGGGGTTTGATGTCAGGGGTATTCTCCATGCTCATATTCCGATCTTAGGACCTGGGCGCTGCTCCTCCTGAGCATGTGACGGGCAGGCGCCCCGGTTGTTACGGCGCATGAAGAGTGGGTGACGGCTCTGTTTCCTCCTGTGTGTTGCCGGGCGCCCCTTCCATCGATCCGGGCCGGTGTTCATAGACTGGGGGAATGACTTCGGCACCAGCACTCCGCGACCAGCCCTCCAGCGATGACATCAAGGCTGTGCTCCGGCATGTGTTTGAGTCGCAGATTCCCAACTACGGGGACTACAACCTGGTCTGTGCCGTCCCGGGCGGGGACGGGGCCGAGGCCTACTACGTGGTGGGTTACCGGTGGCGTCCGGCCGAACTCGTCTTCGCCCCGTTCGACACCGCGACCCTCGCCGGGCTCGAACCTCCCACGGCAGTGAACTCGACCAACCTTTCCCATACTGAAGAAGTCTCTGCCGGAGACTATGAGGTGGGGACGAACACCGGCCGCATCTTCCGCTTCCGGGTGCAGGA
Source organism: Arthrobacter sp. Z1-15 (assembly GCF_054792395.1). NCBI lineage: Bacteria > Bacillati > Actinomycetota > Actinomycetes > Micrococcales > Micrococcaceae > Arthrobacter > Arthrobacter sp. Z1-15. The sequence goes on from NZ_CP096454.1 coordinate 2,691,632, forward strand.
GAGCGCGCAACTGCCGGACGGGGACTCCCTGCGGGTCATTGAGCAGGCGGCGGACCTGGAGGACTTCGGGTCCTTCGTGAACCACTTCCTGACGCTGGCCTGACCGGGCAGCCTCAGGCCCAGGGGCCGCGGCGCACCAGGTTCAGGGGTTCCTCGCCGCCGGCAAGCCGCCCGATCTGCTCCTTGAGCAGTTTGCGGATGCGCGGTACAAAGGCCCCGGTGTTGCCGCCCACGTGCGGGGTGATGATGGCGTTCGGTGCCTTCCACAGCGGATGGTCGGCCGGCAGCGGTTCGGGGTCGACGACGTCGAGCGCGGCGCTGAGACGGCCGGCCAGGACTTCGGCGGTGAGGGCATCGGTGTCCACGACGGGGCCGCGGGCCACGTTGACGACGAGCGCACCGTCCGGCAGCGCCGCGAGGACCTCCTTATTGATGAGATGGCGGGTCTGCTCGGTCAGCGGGGTGATTACCACCACCACCTCGGCGGTACCGGCGAGCTCCACCAGCTCATCCGCGCCGTGGACGGTTCCGTGTTCATCGGTGCGCGCCCGGCTTCCAACACGGGTCAGCTCGACTTCGAAGGGCTCCAGCCGCTGCGCAATGGCCGCTCCGATCCCCCCGACGCCCACCAGCAGGACCCTGCGGTCCGCCAGCCCCGGGTAGCGGCGGCTGTCCCAGGTTCCGCTTTCGGCATTGCGGACGGCTGCGTCGACGCCGCGGAGCGAGGCCAGCATCAGGGTTATGGCCAGCTCCGCGGTTCCGGCTACGTGGACTCCGGCGGCACTGGCGACGGCGACGTCGGGTCCCACCAGCTCGGGCAGACCGTCATAGCCCGTGGACTGGGCCTGGAGCATCTTCAGGTTGGGCACCCGGTCCAGCGCCTCCTTCCAGTCGCTGCCGGTTGCGTAGGGCAGGACGACGGCGTCAATGTCGCCGTACTCCAGCCCCTTCGGCTCGCCGGCTACGTCCCAGACACCCGCGCGTATGCCTTCGGGCAGCGGACTCATGGCTTCCAGGAGCTCTTGGGTGGGCAGGGTGATGGACCGGACAGGGCGGAATTCCTCATTCATGCCTGACAGCCTAGTCCCCGGCCCCAAGACCCCGGGGACCTCTGGACACCGGGCCGAAACCGGCCGTAACGTCGAGAAGCAGCCGGTGTTGCCCTGTTTCCGGTTCCCCCACCATTGGAAAGGCATCGAGGTGAAACGCTCTTCCCTGTTAACGTCAGCGGCCGTCCTCTCCGCTGCGGGTCTCAGCGCCGCCGCAGGTGCAGTGCTGCGCAGGATCCTGCGGCACGGTGCGGTGGAACAGGCGCTCCGGGCCAGCACGGGTGACGCCGACACCGGGCAGCTTCCCGTAGTCCCGGAAGCCGGCGGCACCCCGGCCAGCCCCCTTCCCGGATGGCGGGAGAGCCTGCCGGTCACGCCGGTTCCGCCCAACACCGTGACAGCCACGGTGCCGGAGCCCGCCGGCACCGGGAACTCCGCCGCCGCTGCCCGCTCCGCCGACGGGCGGGGCAGCGGCGGGGAGCCCGGAACCGACTCCGACTCCGAAGAACCGAAACCGGCGAGAACCTGGGTGGTGGACAACAGCTCCGACTGGGACGGAAATCCGCTGGAACTGGTGGTTACACCGGCCCGCGCCCGGCTGTTGAAAGGGCAGCCGGGCGCCGGTTTGGCGTGAAAGCCGGGGCTGGGAGCTCCGGTTTTTCTTTTTCCTGAAAGTGCTGGTAATGTTTCATGTCGTTGCGGCGAGCAAATCGAGCAGAAATGTCCGGCTTACTCGACAAAACAAAAGGCACCTCTAGCTCAATTGGCAGAGCATCTGACTCTTAATCAGAGGGTTCCGGGTTCAAGTCCCGGGGGGTGCACCAGAAAACCCCGCGCGGCCAGGATTCAATTCCTGGCCGGGCGGGGTTCTTTTTTGTCTGCCCTGATCTGCAGCGCACTCCGTCGCCCGGCTTCGCGGCCCCCACATCATCCCCCACGCCACCCCCCTTCTCCCCCGCCCTCACCCCGCACCTGCCCCGTCGTGCCCGCCCCGCACCCCCTGCAGCCTGGGTCCCCGCATTCCCGCATACTCGATGCCTTTCACCCTGCCGGGACGGCCAGCGGACATGACTTACATCTCACTCAGGCTTTTCATGCTCAAACTGTTCGCGGCGACCCGGAAACACTGGTAGTGTTGTCTGTCGTTGCGGATGACAAATCGCCGGTTCACACCGGCGCCAGACACCGCGACAGATGCACCTCTAGCTCAATTGGCAGAGCATCTGACTCTTAATCAGAGGGTTCCGGGTTCAAGTCCCGGGGGGTGCACAAATCAGGGAGCGGCTCAGCTCGGTGAAAACCGGCAGAGCCGCTCTTTTTTGTTGTTCCGCCGGCAGGAGAGCTGCGAACCCGGGCGGGGGGAGGATGCTCCCCGCCCCGCAACAGGTACGAAAGAGGCGCACCCCCCCGCAGGGGATGCGCCTCAACGAATCGTGGTGCTGCTAAGCGGTCTCGCCGGTCTTGGCGGCAGCTTCCGTCTCCGCGCCGGGCGCATCGCCCGGCAGGGTATCCGCAGCAATTTCTTCAACGGGCACCACCGGAATCGGCAGGCCCGGAACGTCCACGGCAAGCTGCCAGCGCGGGTTTCCGAGCTCCCTGATGACGTTGCGCAGCTGCCCGCGGAGTTGCTCGGACATCAGCTCGCCGCCTTCAATAAGCGTGCGCTCAATGTTCTGCGCCTCGCGCAGCGCTTCGACTCCCTGCGGAGTAATGGAGACCATGTGGCTGCGTCTGTCCAGATCATTCCGGACGCGGGCAACATGTCCGTGCGCTTCAAGGCGTGAGAGGGTCTTACCCATTGTCTGGGCCTGGACCCGGACAAGCTGGGCGAGATGCGCCTGTGTCATGGGCCCCTGGGAGTCGAGGACTCCCAGCGCGATCACTCCGGCGTGGGTCACGCCAATGCGGACCAGCCGTTCATTCCAGGCGTGCTCGACCAGACGCGCCGCCGTCGACAACAGGCGACCGGTGGGCCAGTGCTCCATATCGGGCATAAAACAGAACTCTTCCTTTCAGGGTGAGGATTCGATGGCCGATCGGATAACCTACAAATCCACCACATACTAGGATAGCCACCTATGAGGTGCGCTGTCGCGCTGTGACACAGCCGTATCGCCCATTGATACCAAGGAGAGACCTATGCCCCGCCTGTCCCCCGGCGAAAAAGCCCCGGACTTCACGCTTCCGGCCACCGATTCAGCATCTGTTTCCCTCTCCGATTTCCGGGGCCGCAGCACGATCGTGTACTTCTACCCGGCAGCGGCAACGCCGGGCTGCACCACCCAGGCCTGTGACTTCCGGGACAACCTGAACAGGCTCCAGGACGCCGGGTACGCCGTCGTCGGCATCTCCCCCGACCCCGTACCCAAGCTGGAGAAGTTCGCCGAAGCCGAACACCTCAACTTCCCCCTGCTTTCCGACCCCGACCATGCCGTGGCCGAGGCGTTCGGCGCCTGGGGCGAGAAGAAGAACTACGGCAAAGTTTATGAGGGACTGATCCGTTCGACGGTGGTCGTGGACCCCGAAGGCACCGTTTCCCTTGCCCAGTACAACGTCAAGGCCACCGGCCACGTCGCCAAGCTGGGGCGTGATCTCGGACTGGCCTGATCCTCGGGTACACTGGAGGCTGGTTTTGTGCCTTTTCGCGGAATGTGCGCGGCAGTGAAAGCCTGAGCGCGAGTGGCGGAATTGGTAGACGCGCTGGATTTAGGTTCCAGTGTCTTCGGACGTGTGGGTTCAAGTCCCTCCTCGCGCACAAAGAATGAGTCGGACATCGTTCACGGATGAGTCGCGGCACAGACAACACCCCGGTCTTCGGACCGGGGTGTTTTTTATTGCCGGCGCGTCCGTGACTTTGTTCCAGGGCGTGCACTGTGACGCGGCTCAAAACTTTTCCGGCCCGCAACCCATCCGGCCCCGGACCCGGGCCGAAGACCTTCTGAGACCTCGCACCAAGAGGTGTTCATACCAACCACGGGAGCCCGCCGAGCGGGACCCCGCCAGAAGGAGAAAAACCATGGCTTTCAAGACCCGCCGGAACATTTCCATCCTCGGAATCGCCGCCGTCTCCATGCTGGGCATGGCTGCCTGCAGCACCGACTCCTCCGACACCGCTTCCTCCGAGACCTCCGAATCGGGGATGGCTTCGGAATCCAGCATGTCGCCGTCGGCGTCGGAGACCATGAGCCCGGATGCCACCCCGGGCGAGTCCATGAGCGCCGATCCCGCAGCCAACCTCGTGGGCGGCAGCTGCGCCGACTACGCGGCTGCCGTTCCTGAAGGACCGGGCTCGGTTGAGGGAATGTCCCTTGATCCCGTTGCCACGGCTGCCTCCAACAATCCGATGCTCACCACCCTGACGGCAGCAGTCTCGGGACAGCTGAATCCGGACGTCAATTTGGTGGATACGCTGAACGGCTCCGAGTTCACGGTCTTCGCCCCCACGGATGAAGCCTTCGCCAAGCTCGACGCGGCCACCCTCGAAACGCTGAAGACCGATCCGGACCTGCTCTCCAGCATCCTGACCTACCACGTGGTCCCGGGCCAGATGACCCCGGATGAGCTCTCGGGCATGTATGCCACGGTCAACGGTGCCGAGGTTGACGTCACCGGATCAGGCGACAGCCTGATGGTTGACGAATCCGCCGTCGTCTGCGGCGGAGTCCAGACCAAGAACGCCACGGTTTACCTTCTGGACACCGTCCTGATGCCGGCGATGTAGCCCCACCGCATTCCCCGGCCGGCACCGGCCGCAGTACCGCACCGCAAAAGGCGGGCGCTCCCACCGGGAGCGCCCGCCTTTTGCGTGTCCAAATTGTGACCGCGCCGGGAGAGGAAATACCTCAAGATCCCGAGCAACCCATTAGGCTCTGTCCATACGTTTGTGTCCCACGACACACATTGGGCACATGCACCGCACGGCGCCCGCCATTTTTGCACGGGTAACACTCGCCCCAGAGGAGTTAGAACCATGTCATTTGCTGGCCGACCCATGAACGGTGCCCGCCCCAAGCGGCGCGCCGCAGCGATCACTGCAGGAATAGCGCTCAGCGCGCTGATCCTCTCCGGCTGTGCCCAGAGCGAGCGCGAGGAAGGCACCGACGACGGCGGCACCGCCTCCGAGGTGGACGGAACCTTCGTGTTCGCGGCGTCCTCCGACCCGAAGTCCCTTGATCCGGCTTTCGCCTTTGACGGAGAGTCCTTCCGCGTCAGCCGCCAGATTTTCGAAGGCCTGGTTGGTGTTAAGCCGGGAAGCGCGGACCCCGAACCGCTGCTTGCGAAGTCCTGGGAAACCTCCGAAGACGCCCTGACCTACACCTTCGAGCTCGAAGAAGGCGTCACCTTCCATGACGGCACCGAGTTCAACGCCGAGGCTGTCTGCGCAAACTTTGACCGGTGGTACAACTTCACCGGCATCCAGCAGGCCGACAGTGTCTCCTACTATTACGGCAAGCTGTTCAAGGGCTTCTCCGACTCCCCCGAAACGGCTACCTACGAGTCCTGTGAAGCGACCGGGGACTCCGAGGCCGTGGTTACCCTCGCCAAGCCGTTTGCCGGCTTCATTGCGGCGCTGTCCCTGCCCGCTTTCGCCATGCAGAGCCCGACAGCCATGGAGGAGTACGCCGCCAACGACGTCACCGGCACAGCCGAGGCCCCGAGCCTGAGCACCTATGCCAAGGAACATCCCACCGGCACCGGCCCCTTCAAATTCGGGACGTGGGAAGTGGGCAACCAGATCACCCTCTCCGCCTACGACGACTACTGGGGCGAGCAGGGCCAGGTCACCGACATCATCTTCCGCGTCATTGACGATCCCAACTCCCGCCGCCAGTCCCTGGAAGCCGGAACGATCGACGGCTATGACCTGGTGGCGCCGGCAGACACCCAGGTGCTGGCAGACGCCGGCTACAACGTTGTTGCCCGTGAACCCTTCACCATCCTCTACCTCGGCATGAACCAGAAAGTGGAGGAGCTGGCGGATCCGCTCGTGCGCCAGGCCATCGCCCATGCGATTGACAAGCAGGCACTGGTGGACCAGACCCTGCCGGAGGGCACCAAGGTGGCCAGCCAGTTCATCCCCGACGTCGTCAACGGCTACAACGAGGACGTCACCGAGTACGAATACGACCCGGAGAAGGCCAAGGAACTGCTGGCCGAGGCGGGCTACCCGGACGGCTTCACCCTGGACTTCAATTACCCCACCGGCGTCTCCCGCCCGTACATGCCCACCCCGGAGCAGGTCTACACAAACATCACAGCGCAGCTCGAAGAAGTCGGCATTACGGTCAACCCGCAGCCGAACAAGTGGTCACCCGATTACCAGGACCGGATCCAGGCCACCGAGGACCACGGCATCCACCTGCTGGGATGGACCGGAGACTACAACGACACCGACAACTTTGTGGGCGTGTTCTTCGGACAGGAAAAGCCGGAGTTCGGCTTCAACAATCCTGAAATCTTCACCGCACTGGAGGAAGCCCGCCAGGTGAGCAGCCTGGAGGAGCAGACTCCGCTGTACGAGCAGATCAATGAGGATATTGCGGCCTACGTGCCGGCCATCCCGCTGGCCCACCCCGCACCTTCGCTGGCCTTTGCCGAACGGGTGGACAGCTACCCCGCCAGCCCGGTCAACGATGAAGTGTTCAACAAGATCAAACTCAACAAATAAGCAGCACGCGGCCGGGGTCTCTGCGGAGGCCCCGGCCCTTCACTGTTTCCACTCCCTTCATCCAGCGGGTGCTCCCTGCTGAGAAAGGACTTCCGTGCTGCAAGTCATCGGCAAACGTCTTCTCATGCTGATCCCCACACTTATCGGTCTCTCCATCCTGTTGTTCATTTGGGTACGCAGCCTTCCCGGCGGACCGGCCACCGCACTCCTTGGAGACAAGGCCACGCCCGAAGCCATTGCCCGCATCAACGCCGCCTACGGCTTTGACCGGCCGCTCATCGAGCAGTACTTCACCTACGTCGGCAAGCTCCTCCAAGGCGATTTCGGCACCTCGATCGTGACCGGGCGGCCGGTCCTCGAGGAATTCGCCACCCGCTTCCCGGCAACCCTGGAACTGGCCGTGGTGGCGCTGATCTTCGCCATCGGCATCGGCATTCCGCTCGGCTACCTGGCAGCGACGCACTACGGACGCTTCTGGGACCACTCCTCGGTGGTGCTGTCACTGGTCGGCATCACCGTCCCCGTGTTCTTCCTGGCCTTCATCCTGAAATGGCTGCTGGCCATCCAGCTGCCGGTCTTTCCCCCGGACGGCAGGCAGGATCCCCGCATCGACGCCACGCACGTCACCGACTTCTATGTGCTGGACGGGCTGCTGACCCGCGAATGGGACGCCTCCTGGGACGCTGTGATGCACCTGATCCTGCCCGGCATAGCACTGGGCACCATTCCGCTTGCCATCATCGTGCGCATTACCCGTGCGTCCGTACTGGAAGTCCAGGGTGCGGATTACGTCCGCACCGCACGGGCCAAGGGCCTGATGGAAAAAACCATCCGCGGCCGCTTTGTGCTCCGCAACGCCATGCTTCCCGTAACCACGACCATCGGTTTGCAGACCGGCCTGCTGATTTCCGGCGCCGTGCTGACCGAGACGGTCTTCGCTTTCAGCGGCGTGGGGCGGTTTCTGCGGGATGCCATCTTCAACCTGGACTATCCGGTCCTGCAGGGGTTCATCATTTTCATCGCCATAGCCTATTCACTGATCAACCTGATCGTTGACGTTTCCTACGGCTTTATCGACCCGAGGGTGAGGGTTCAATGAGTACGATTCTCCCGCCGGCGCCCGGCGGCGCAGTCCGTCCCGACGAGCCCGTGCAGGTGGACACCCGCGGCAGCGGCATGTGGCGGTCCGCCTTCGCCCGGCTGCGGCGCAACCCTGCGGCCATCGCCGGAGCAGTCATTGTCGGGATCTTCATCCTGGTCGCCCTGCTGGCACCGCTGCTGGCACCGTTCGGCGGCGACGACCTGCCCGGACGGACCGAAATTACCCCCACGTCCATCCCCGGGCCCGGCGCCATTGCCGACTATCCGCTGGGACTGGACCGTTTCGGCGGTGATGTCCTCTCCAAACTGATCTGGGGCGCCCGGGCTTCGCTGATCATCGGGATTGTCTCCACGGCGCTGGGACTCGCGGGCGGCATGCTCCTCGGAGTCATCGCCGGCGGACTGGGCGGCTGGGTGGACAACGTCATCATGCGTTTCGTGGACATCCTGCTCTCCGTACCGAACCTCCTGCTGGCCGTGAGCATTGCCGCCATCCTGGGGCAGAACAGCTACGCGATCATGATCGCCATCGGGGTGTCGCAGGTGCCCATCTTCGCCCGGCTCCTGCGCTCGTCCATGATTTCCCAGCGCAGCGCCGACTACATCCTGTCCGCGCAGTCACTGGGGCTGAGCCGGCGGACCATCACTATGAGCCATCTGCTGCCCAACAGCATGGGTCCGGTCATTGTGCAGGGGACCCTGACCCTGGCCACCGCCGTGATCGACGCGGCGGCCCTGTCCTTCCTTGGACTCGGCGGCGGCAAGCCGCAGACGGCCGAGTGGGGACGCATGCTCACCTACGCGCAGAGTGAACTGGCGGTGGCGCCGCAGCTGGCGTTCCTGCCGGGCATCTGCATCGCCGTGACGGCGCTGGGCTTCACGCTGCTGGGTGAGTCCCTGCGCGAGGCACTGGATCCGAAAACACGGAAGAAGTAGCCCGGGAACGACATCTGCCGGCAAGAGTAGACGCACCAAAAAGAGGTGCCGCCCAGTTCAAGTTGAACTGGGCGGCACCTCTTTTCTTGCCGGAATGGTTGCCGGAATCCGCTCAGGAGGCCAGCTCGTCCTCGCCGATGTTCAGTTCGTTGCCCGGGATGGAGGCGAGCAGTTTGCGCGTGTAGGGGTGCCGGGGATTGGAGAAGACCTCCTCGGAGGACGCCGCCTCCACCAGTTCCCCGTCCTTCATGACGCAGACATAGTCCGAGATCAGCCGCACTACGGCCAGGTCATGGGAGATGAAGAGGTAGCTCAGCCCTAGCTCGGCCTGCAGGTCCCCCAGCAGTTTCAGGATCTGGGCCTGGACCAGCACGTCCAGCGCCGAGACCGGCTCGTCACAGACAATCAGTTCCGGCTTCAGCGCCAGGGCCCTGGCGATGGCCACGCGCTGGCGCTGCCCGCCGGAAAGCTCCGCGGGGTAGCGGCCCAGCATCGCGTGCGGCAGCGCCACCTGGTCCATCAGCTCCCGAACTCTGGCGGCCCGCTCGCTCTTGGACCCGCGCTTGTATGTTTTCAGCGGTTCGTCGAGAATCCGCTCGATCGTGAACATCGGGTCCAGCGAGGAGTACGGGTCCTGGAAAATCGGCTGGACCCGCTGCCGGAACTCGCGCAGCTTGCCCTTTTCCAGACCGCCGACATCAATTCCGTCGAAGGTCATGGTGCCGCTGGTGGGCTCAATCAGTTTCAGCAGCATCCGGGCGGTGGTCGTCTTACCGGAGCCGGACTCCCCCACGATGGCCACCGTCCGTCCGCGCGGGATGTCGAGCGTGACGTTGCGGGCCGCGTAAAAGTCCTCGGACCGTCCGCGGATCTTGAACACCTTCGTCAGGTCGCGGATCTCCACGATGTTGTCCGGGGCGGCCTTTCCTGCCACAGGGGCTTCGGCAGTCCCGCCGGGAGCAACGGCCGCACCGGCATCAGGCGCCGCGATGCCGGCCGCATTGGTGCCGGCGCCGCCGTCGTCCGCCAGCCCGGCAGTTCCGGAGTGCTCGGTGAAAACCTCTTCGGCCAGTCTCAGCCGCTGGGCCGCCGGCACAGTGAAGGCCCCGGGGCTCAGCCGCACCGCCGCCACGCTGGGAGCGGCCGCCACCAGGGCCTGCGTGTAGGGATGCTGCGGATCCTCGAGAAGCTGGCGGGCGGGGCCGGTTTCCACCACCAGGCCCCGGTGCATCACCACCAGCTCGGAGGCGCGTTCGGCGGCCAGCCCCAGGTCATGGGTAATGAGCAGCACCGAGGTCCCCAGCTCATCGGTCATCCTTCCGATCTGGTCCAGAATGGTCCGCTGGACGGTCACGTCAAGGGCCGACGTAGGCTCGTCGGCAATCAGCAGCCGCGGACGGCAGGCGAGACCAATGGCGATCAGCGCGCGCTGGCGCATGCCGCCGGAGAACTCGTGGGGATACTGCTTGGCGCGTTCGGCGGCGTCGGGCAGGCCCGCCGCGGTGAGGACCTCGATGACTTTCCGGTCCAGGTCCTTGGACGTGGCCATGCCGTGCACCAGGAGGGTCTCCGCCACCTGGGTGCCGATCTTCGTGACCGGATTCAGATTGGACATGGGATCCTGCGGCACCAGGCCAATGGACCGGCCCCGGATGGCCCGCATTTTGGCCTCCGGCATTCCCACCAATTCTGTGCCGTCGAAACGGATACTGCCGGCAGCTACCTTGCCGTTGCCCGGCAGCAAGCCAATGACAGCCATTGCCGTGGTGGACTTCCCCGAGCCGGATTCGCCGACGATGGCCAGTGTCCGGCCCTTGCCGATCGAAAACGAGGCATTCTTAACCGCCTGGACTTCGCCGTCGGTCGTGCGGAAATTCACCGCGAGATCGGTCACCTCAAGCAGGGGAATGTCAGGGCTCATTTCAGTCATTTCCCTATCCTGCCTTACTTGAAGCGACGGTGTGAGCCGTGTCTCACAGCCTTTTACCAGTTTTTTATCATTTAGACTGGCAATCCACGCAAAAAGCTCCCGCAAGTGCCGGGCCGCTTGGCGCGGAACCACCGTTTGGCGCACCATGTGGCAACGCCGCCGGCAATCACCGTTAGAGAAAAACCAGGGATGGAGCGTCCCGGAGGAGAACAGCAGCTGTGACAGATCCCGGCATCGGCCGCCGCTCCTTCCTGAGGGCCGGTGCCCTGCTCGGCGCCCTGGCCCTCGCCGGATGCACCGCCGCCCCGCCCGACGCCGAAGCCACCGCGTCAGCGTCCGCCTCCGGCACGGCGGCGGGCGCACCCGATGCCACCTTCACGTTCGCCACCGCGGCCCGCCCCGCCGGCCTGGACCCGGCCCTGGCCACGGACACCGAAAGCCACCGGATTACCCGCCAGATCATGGAAGGCCTTGTCGGGGTGGATCCCCTGACCTCGGCACCCACTCCGCTGCTGGCCGAGAGCTGGACCCAGTCCGAAGACGGCCGCATCTACACCTTCAAGCTGCGCAGGGGCGTCACCTTCCACGACGGTGAACCCTTCAATGCCGACGCCGTGTGCGCCAACTTCGACCGCTGGTACAACCTGCCGGCATCCGCCCGCGGCTCCGGCCACCTCGCCTATGAGTCCGTCTTCAACGCCTATTCGGACAGCCCGGCACTGGCGGTGTACAAATCCTGCACCGCTGTGGATGAATACACTGTCAGCATTGAACTGGCCACCCGGCTTGCCGCGTTCATTCCCGCGCTGGCCTCGCCCGAGTTTGCCATGTCTTCCCCGAAGGCCCTGCAGCAGTTCAATGCCGATGCCCTGACCAGCGACAAAGACGGCCAGAAAATTTCCGACTACGCCTCCCACCCGGTGGGCACCGGGCCCTTCTCCCTTCAGTCCTGGGACGGAGACGAAGTGCGTCTGGAAGCGTACCCGGAGTACTGGGGCGAACGCGGCCAAATCGCCACCCTTGTCTTCAAGACGATGACCAGCCCGGCCAGCCGGCTGCGCGCACTGAAAACCGGCGAGGTGGACGGCTACGACCTGGTGACTGTCTCCGACGTGGACGATCTGGCCCGCAACGGAATGCAGATCCTGCAGCGCGACCCCTACTCGGTCATGTACCTGGGGATCAACCAGGCCTTCCCGGGCCTGGAGAACATCAAAATGCGCCAGGCCATTGCGCATGCCATCGACAAGGATGCCCTGCTGGACGGGCTGTTCCTCAACGGCACCAAGCAGGCCAACCAGTTTGTGCCCGAAAAACTCGGCGTCAGCTCGGGATCCGTCACCACCTACGGCTACGATCCGGAACGGGCGGCGGAGCTGCTCAAGGAAGCCGGATACGACGGCGCCGAGCTGCCGTTCCACTACCCCCGCCACGTCACGCGCGCCTACCTGCCGACGCCGGAACGCGTGTACGCGGAACTTAGCCGCCAGCTCACCGCCGCGGGACTGAACATCAAGCCGGTTCCGGTGGAATGGTCCGATGACTATGTGCAGAGCGTGCAGCGCAGCGGAGACCGCGCCCTGCACCTGTTCGGCATCAGCGGCACCTATGACGATCCGGACAACTTCGTGGGAAGCCTCTTCGGCAGCTACACCGAGGAATTCGCCTACGACGACGCCCAGCTGCTGAGCAAGATCGACCGGGCCCGGACGCTGGACTCGGGGCCGGAGCAGACCGAGGCATACACGGCCATCAGCGACCGTATTTCCACCCGGGTTCCGGCCGTGCCGCTGGCCTTCCCCATCTCCGCGCTGGCGTGCTCCCCCCGGGTTGCCGTCTATCCCACCTCTCCCCTCCTCAACGAGGTCTTCAACCGGATCGAGCTGCGCGAGCAGTAACTCCCCGACGCCCGTACTCCGGGAAGCAAGAGGGTGATTTTAGTACGGGCCCCGGGAGCGATACGCTTCTAGGGCTAGCGCCCTCGCGACTGGAGATACGAAGTTGACTGCTAATAGCCCCGCGGACACGTCCGCAACAAAGACCGATGTACTGCTGATCGGCGGCGGCATCATGAGCGCGACCCTCGGGGCGTTCCTGAAGCAGCTGGCGCCGGACTGGGACATTTCCCTGTTTGAGCGCCTCGACCGCGCCGGCATGGAAAGCTCGGATCCCTGGAACAATGCCGGGACCGGCCACGCCGCGCTCTGCGAACTGAACTACAGCCCCGCCTCGGCCGACGGTTCCGTTGACCCGGCCAAGGCCGTAGGGATTAACGAACAGTTCCAGGTTTCCCGCCAGTTCTGGTCCCACATGGTCTCTTCCGGCCATATCTCGAACAACTTCATCAACCCGCTGCCCCACATGAGCTTTGTCTGGGGTGACGCGCACTCCGAGTACCTGCGCCGCCGCCACGAGTCGCTGAGCGCGCAGCCGCTGTTCAAGACCATGGAATTCTCCGAAGACCACGCCAAGGTGGCCGAATGGGCTCCGCTGATCATGGAAGGCCGGGATCCCTCGCAGCGGATTGCAGCCTCCCGTGTAGCCGGCGGCACCGACGTCGACTTCGGCGCCCTGACCCGTGAACTGACCGGGTACCTGGGCGACAACGGCGTGGAAATGAATTTTGGCCACGAGGTCAACAACGTTTCCCGTTCCTCCAGCGGCGGCTGGGACGTCAAGGTCAAGAACCGTGCCACCGGCCAGTCCCGCACGGTGTCCGCCCGCTTCGTCTTCATTGGCGGCGGCGGCGGCGCCCTGCACCTGCTGCAGGCCTCCGGCATCCCCGAGGGCAAGGGTTTCGGCGGTTTCCCCGTCTCCGGCCAGTTCCTGCGCTCCACGGATGAGTCGATCATTGCCCGCCACAACGCCAAGGTCTACGGCCAGGCCTCGGTGGGCGCCCCGCCCATGTCCGTTCCGCACCTGGACACCCGGTTCGTCAACGGCAAGCGTTCGCTGCTGTTCGGCCCGTACGGCGGCTTCTCCCCCAAGTTCCTCAAGGGAGGTTCGCTGCTGGATCTGCCCGGCTCCGTGCGCCCGGACAACCTGGTGCCGATGCTGGCCGTTGCCAAGGACAACATGTCGCTGGTGAAGTACCTGATCACCGAGGTGCTGAAGACCCGCGAAGGCAAGACGGCGGCCCTTCAGGAATTCATGCCCGGCGCCGTCACCGACGGCTGGGACCTGATCACCGCGGGCCAGCGCGTCCAGGTCATTAAGAAGGACCCGAAGAAGGGCGGCGTGCTGCAGTTCGGCACCGAGCTCATCACCGGAGCCGACGGCACCATCGGCGCCCTGCTGGGTGCGTCCCCGGGTGCGTCCACTGCCCCGCCGATCATGGTGAACCTGCTCAAGCGCTGCTTCCCCGCGGACTTCCCCGGCTGGGAGCCCAAGCTCAAGGACATGATCCCGGGCTACGGCGTCAAGCTCAACGAGAATGAGTCGCTGCTCGAGGACATCACCAAGGACACCAACCGCGTCCTCGGCCTGAGCTAGCCGCACCCGTTTTACCCGTGGGACCGGGCCGACCCATCCGGTTGGCCCGGTCCTTCGAACACTCTGCACCGGAACGGTTCGCCTGCCCGGAACGTTTTGCCGATCTACGTTAGTTCAGTCCTCCCTAAGGCAGGCTCATGGACCGTTTGGCCAAGCTTTCCCTCTCCAACCGGGCGCTCATTGCCCTGATCACCGTCTTCACGGTGGTCTTCGGCGTGATCTCCATGGGCTCCCTGAAACAGGAGCTCATCCCGTCCCTGGAGTTTCCGCAGATCACCGTGATCACGGCGCTGCCCGGTGCGTCCCCGGAGGTGGTGGACAAGCAGGTCAGCGAACCGCTGGAAGGCGCCCTCACCGCCGTCGAGGGCCTTGAATCCTCCTCCGCCACCTCGCGGTCCTCAATCTCCACCATCAATCTGACCTTTGCCTACGGCACCGATCTGGACCGCGCCCGCGGCCAGGTGGACCGGGCCATCTCCAACGCCCGGCAGCTGCTGCCCGAGGACACCAACCCGCAGTCCCTGGCCGGCAGCATCAGCGACTTCCCCATCGTGTACCTGGCCGTCTCCTCGGACCAGCCGCTGGCCGAGCTCAACGCAGACCTGCAGCGGCTGACCGTACCGCGGCTGCAGAAGATCGAAGGCGTCCGGACCGCCGAAGTCACCGGCGGGTCCACCCGCAGCATCGCCATCCTTCCCGACCAGGCGGCGCTGGCCGCCCTGGGCGTCTCGCCGTCGGCCATCTCGGAGGCGCTGGAAAACAGCGGGGCCCTGGTGCCGGCCGGCACCGTTGCCGAAGACACCCGGTCACTGCCCATCCAGGTCGGCAGCCCGCTGGACAGCCTGGAGAAAATCTCCGCGCTGCCGCTTGAATCCACCCGGGATTCCGGCAGCGACGACGACGGCGCCCCCGTGACCATCGGCGACGTCGCCTCCGTGGACATCACCGAAGATGAAAACACCTCGATCACGCGCACCAACGGGGAGCCGACGCTTGCCGTCTCCATCACCAAGACACCGGCCGGGGATACGGTGGGCATCTCGCACGAGGTGCTGGATCTGCTGCCGTCGCTGCAGGACGAGCTGGGCAACGGGGCAAAGTTCACTGTGGTCTTCGACCAGGCGCCCTTCATCGAGGAGTCCATTTCCAACCTCACCACCGAAGGCATCCTGGGCCTGGGGTTTGCAGTCCTGGTGATCCTGGTCTTCCTGCTGTCGGTGCGCTCCACCCTGGTCACCGCCGTCTCCATCCCGCTGTCCCTGCTGGTGACGTTCATTGGGCTGCTGGCCTTCGGGTACTCGCTGAACATCCTGACCCTGGGCGCCCTGACCATCGCGATCGGCCGGGTGGTGGATGACTCCATTGTGGTCATTGAAAACATCAAGCGGCACCTGGGATACGGCACGGACAAGCGCACCGCCATCCTGACCGCCGTCCGTGAAGTGGCCGGCGCCATCACCGCCTCCACCCTGACCACCGTGGCCGTTTTTGCGCCGATCGCCTTCGTGGGCGGCCTGTCCGGTGAACTGTTCCGCCCGTTCGCCATCACCACGTCGCTGGCGCTGCTGGCCTCCCTGCTGGTATCCCTGACCATTGTTCCGGTGCTGGCGTACTGGTTCCTGAAGTCCTCCCGGCCGGTCGCCGATCCTGCCGCCTACCGCGCCGAAGTGGAAGCCAAGGAGTCCCGGACCCTCCTGCAGCGCGGGTACCTGCCGATCCTGCGCGGCACACAGCGCCACCCCGCCTACACCCTGGCCGCCGGCCTTGTCGTGCTGGTCGGCACCGCGGCCATGACCCCGCTGCTGCAGACCAATCTGCTCGGGGACACCGGGCAGAACACGTTCAGCGTGCGGCAGGAAATGCCGCCGGGCACCTCGCTGGAAACCACCTCGGCTGCTGCCGAAGAGGTGGAGGAGGTGCTCAGCGGCACCGAGGGCGTCAGGGACGTCCAGGTCACCATGGGTACGTCGAACTCCGGCTTTGCCGCCTTCACCGCCGGCGGGTCCGCGGTGGCCTCCTTCACCGTGATCACCGAACCGGGCGTGGATCAGGTGGCACTGCGGGAAACCGTCAGCAATGAACTGGAGAACCTGGACGACGACGCCGGGAACGTCACGCTGGGAACCACCGGCGGCGGCTTCGGCACCTCCAACACGGTGGACATCAGCCTCTCCGCCGGAGACCCGAATGAGCTGCAGCCGGCCTCCGAGCAGCTGGTGGAGGCCATGTCCAAGCTGCCGTCCGCGGGCGAGGTCACGAGCAACCTTTCCTCGTCCTCCCCCGTGGTGCAGATTTCGATTGACCGGGCCAAGGCCGTTGAGGCCGGGCTGAACGAACAGCAGATTGCAGGGCTTGTGGCCTCCACGCTCAGCCCGCTCCCGGGCGGAACCGTCCGGATCGGCACCGATGACTTCCCGGTGCTTATCGGCGAGGGCACCCCGATTACGAGCGTTGAGCAGCTCAGTGCAGTGCCGGTGCCGGCCGGCTCGGGCAGCGTGCCGCTGAGCTCCCTGGCCACGGTGGAGGAAGTGGATGTGCCGACGTCGATTTCCTCCTCCGGCGGCGAGCGCACCGCGGTCGTCTCCGTGGCCCCTGCGGGCGACAACCTGGGGGCGGCGATCACCGAGGTGCAGGCCCAGCTGGAGGACATGGAGCTGCCGGCCAGCGTCACCGCCACCCTCTCCGGTGCCGCCACCCAGCAGAACGAGTCCTTCACGCAGCTGGGACTGGCCCTGCTGGCAGCGATTGCCATTGTGTACGTCATCATGGTGGCCACGTTCAAGTCGCTGATCCAGCCGCTGATCTTGCTCGTGTCCGTTCCGTTTGCCGCCACCGGAGCAATCCTGCTCCTGCTGGTCACCGGGGTGCCGCTGGGCCTGCCCTCCCTGGTGGGCATGCTGATGCTGGTCGGAATTGTGGTCACCAACGCCATCGTGCTGGTGGACCTGATCAACCAGTACCGGCGCCCGCACGAGGGCCGGCCGGGGATGAACGTGTCCGACGCCATCATGCGCGGGGCACGGCAGCGCCTGCGGCCCATCCTGATGACCGCGCTCGCGACGGTGTTTGCGCTTACTCCGATGGCACTGGGCGTTACCGGCGAAGGCGGCTTCATCTCCCGGCCGCTGGCGATTGTGGTGATCGGCGGCCTGGTCTCCTCCACCGTGCTGACCCTGATCCTGGTGCCGGTGCTCTACCGGCTGGTGGAGGGCTCGCGGGAGAAGCGCGCAAACCGGCACCGCCACTCCGCCGACCGGACACCCGCCGAGTCCGGTCCGGCCCGGGCCTGAGCCGGCGGTCGGCGCAGAACGAGGTGCCGGGAATGATTGTCCGGCCGCCGGAGTTACGGGTAGTACATGCAAATGCATATACTTAGGGCAGGCAGATTTGTCATCCGCCGGCCAACCATTGGAGGACACCATGCAGATCGGCGTATTCAGCGTCAGCGACATCACCCGCGACCCCGTCACCGGGCGGACGCCCACTGAAGGTGAACGCATCAAGTCGGCCGTTGCCATCGCCAAGAAGGTCGAAGAGATCGGCATGGATGTCTACGCCACCGGCGAGCACCACAACCCGCCGTTCTACGCCAGCTCACCCACCACACTGCTGGGCTACATTGCCGCCCAGACCGAGCGGATCATCCTCTCGACCGCCACCACGCTGATCACCACCAACGACCCGGTGAAGATCGCCGAGGACTTTGCCATGCTGCAGCACCTCTCCGACGGCAGGGTGGACCTGGTCCTGGGCCGGGGCAACACTGCTCCCGTCTACCCCTGGTTCGGCAAGAACATGCAGGACTCGGTGGAGCTGACCGTGGAAAACTACAACCTGCTCCGCCAGCTCTGGGACAAGGACACGGTGAACTGGGAGGGGAAGTTCCGCACCCCGCTGCGCAACTTCACGTCCACGCCGCGGCCGCTCGACGGCGTCGCACCCTTTGTCTGGCACGGCTCCATCCGCACGCCGCAGGTCGCGGAGATTGCCGCCTACTTCGGGGACGGCTTCTTTGCCAACAACATTTTCTGGCCGAAGGAGCACTACATTCAGCTCATCAGCCTGTACCGCGAACGCTACGAGCACTATGGCCACGGCCGCGCGGACCAGGCGGTGGTGGGCCTGGGCGGCCAGTTCTTCATGCGGAAGAACTCGCAGGACGCGGTGAACGAATTCCGCCCCTACTTCGACAACGCGCCGGTGTACGGCCACGGCCCCTCGATGGAGGATTTCACCGCGCAGACTCCGCTCACCGTGGGCAGTCCGCAGGAGGTCATCGAGAAGACCCTGTCCTTCCAGGAGTACTTCGGCGACTACCAGCGCCAGCTCTTCCTTATTGACCATGCCGGACTGCCGCTGAAAACGGTGCTTGAGCAGCTGGACCTCTTTGGGGAGTACGTCCTGCCGGAACTGCGCCGCGAATTTGACGCCCGCCGCCCGGCCGATGTCCCCGACGGCCCCACGCATGCCGCACGGGTAGCCGCCCTTAGTGCGGCGTCACGTACATCCGCTGCCTCTTCTCTTCAGTAGGCTAGAGACATGTCCCTGGATACCAGCAGCGTCCCCGTTCGACAGGCAGCCGAAACCTGGGAGTCCCTCTTCCGGACCCAGGTGGGTGTCATGCGGAGGCTCCAGAAGGATCCTGCCTTCAAGGAACTGACCATGCGCGAGTATGACGTGCTGTTCAACCTCACCCGCTGCCCGACCGGCTGGACCCGGCTGAATGAACTGAATGAGCACCTGCTGATCAGCCAGCCCAGCCTCAGCCGCATGGTGGAGCGGATGGAAGCCAAGGGGCTGCTCCAGCGCCGTCCGGCCGAGAATGACCAGCGCGGCGTCGAGCTGGCGCTGACCGACGCAGGCCGGGACCTGCAGCGCCGGCTGGGCCGCGCGCATGTCCAGGGCATTCACGAGCTGCTCTCCCCGGCGCTCAGCAGCGAGGAGCTCCTGCAGCTGAAGTCCCTCACCGACAAGGTACTGGCGAGCCTGGCCGCCAGCGCGGACTAGCATGCGGCCGTGAGAACCTACAGCGCCGGCGACGTTCCCGACCAAAGCGGCAAAACCGCCGTCGTCACCGGCTCCAACAGCGGTCTGGGGCTGCAGACCGCCCTCGTTCTTGCGGCGAAGGGCGCACGCGTGGAGCTGGCCTGCCGGGACGCCAAGCGCGGCGAAGCGGCAATGGAGCGCATCCGAGCCGAAACAGGGAACGACGACGTGCGGGTGCGGCAGCTGGACCTGGGCTCGCTGGAGTCCGTCCGCGCCTTCGCCGCGGCGCAGGAGCGGCCCGTGGACCTGCTCATCAACAACGCCGGCGTCATGGCAACCCCGCACCGCACCACCGCCGACGGCTTCGAGCTCCAGTTCGGGGTAAATCATCTGGGGCACTTCGCCCTGACCGGGCTGCTGCTGCCGACGCTGCGCGCCGCCCCTGCTCCGCGCGTCGTCACCGTCTCCAGCCTGGCCCACCGCGGCGGAAAGATCGACTTCGACGACCTGGCCGCCGAACGGAGCTACCGGCCGTGGGCACGCTACAACCAGAGCAAGCTGGCCAACCTGCTGTTCACCTTCGAGCTGAACCGCCGGCTCCAGGCCCGCGGCGAAAACCTGGTGGCCGCCGCAGCCCACCCCGGATTCGCCAGCACCAACCTCACCGCCGGCATGCACCACCCCGCCACCCTGGATCTCCTCGGCGGCTTCTTCCGCCTGCTTGGCCAAAGCGGGGCCCGCGGGGCGCTCCCCGCCCTCTATGCCGCGACTGCTCCCGGCGTGCGGGGCGGAGACTTTTACGGGCCGGACGGTCCCGGCCAGCTGCGCGGCAAACCCGCCCCGGTGACGCCGGCCCCGCAGGCCCGCGATGCCCTGGCAGCCCGGCGGCTCTGGGACGTCAGCACCAAGCTCACCGGCGTGGTCTTCGAAGGCCTGGACTAGCTCAGGGACCGGTCGTGCCGGTGCCGGCGGCCGGCAGGGGAACGTCGGCAAAGGCCAGCCGCGGCACCAGCAGCAGCAGGCCCGCGGCCAGGAAGCCTGTTGCCGAGCACACGGCCCACACCGTGAGGTAGCCCGAGAGCGGAGCCGCCGTCTGCAGCCCCGCACCGCCGGCAAGGGCATCAGTTGCCGCGCTCATCAGCGCTATCCCGAACACCGCCGAGGCAAAGGACCCACCGATGGTTTTGGTGGTGTTTGTCAGTCCGGTCGCCATCCCGGTGCGGTTGAGCGGCGCCGCAGCTGCCGCGGCGGAGGGCAGCGCGGCGACGAGGGCTCCCGATCCCAGGCCGGCAACGACCATGTTGGTCAGGGTCTGCGCCAGCGAGTCGTGGAAGGGCAGGAAAAGCAGATACCCGGTTCCCACCAGTGCCGCCGCCCCGCTGAGGGTAAGCCGCGGCGTTGTGAACCGCGAAACGACGGGGAAGAGCAGCGCTCCGATGAGCACCGACAGGACATAGGACCCGATAATCACGGAGACGCTTCCGGCGTCGAGCCCCAGCCCGTAGCCGTGCACCTGGCTGTCGGTGCGCGCAAACGTGGACATGGGGGCTTGGGCGCCCAGGACGGAAATCCCGAACAGGCCGGCGGTGAGCTGGACGGGCCACATGGTCTTCTCCCGCAGCATCCGGAAGTCCACCAGCGGGTCCGGCCGGCCCAGTTCCCAGCGCACAAACGGCACAAAGGCAGCCGCCCCCGCCAGCAGGACCGCCCAGACCCACCAGGTGCCGGGGCCGTTGATCCGCAGGAAGCTCAGTCCTGAGGTCAGCAGCAGCAGTCCGACGGCGAGCAGCAGGAATCCCCCGGTGTCCAGGACGCCGCCGGCGCGCTCCTGCGCCCGGGTCTCGGGCACGCCGAAGTGGACGGCGGCGATGCACAGTGTCACTGCCGCCGCGGGGACCATCAGGGTGAGCTCCAGCCTGTCGGCGAAGAGCTCCACCAGCACGCCGGCGGCCAGTGCGCCCGCGATCACGCCGAATTGCAGGGCTCCCACCAGCAGGCCCGCCGCCTTGCGGGTCAGCGCGGCCCGTCCCGGGAGTGCGGCGGAGCGGCTGAAGATCAGCGCAATTTCCAGCGGAAGCCAGACAACGTAGAAGCCCTGCAGCGACCAGGCCGCGAGAAACGTCCAGAAGTCCGGGGCGAAGGCCACGCCCCAGGAAGCAGCCGCGGTCAGCACGGTGGAGACCAGCAGGATTCGCTTGTGCCCGTAAATGTCGCCGAGCTTCGCCAGGACCGGGACTGCGAGCGCGCTGAGCATCAGCTGGGCGGCTTCGAACCAGTTCACGTCGCCGTCGGCGATGTCCAGGTTGCGGGCAATATCCGTGAGGATGGGAGTGTAGTACCCCTGCAGAATGCCGCTGGTGATCTCGACCAGGGCCAGGAAAAACACCACCGGCCCGAGCGAGCGGAGGCCGCGGCGGCCGACGTCGGCGGCGGCAGTCACTGCCCCGCCCCGAGGCTGCGCAGCAGCCGGGTGTAGAAGATGATGCCTTCCCCGAACGTCTTCACCCCGAGGCATTCGTTGTCGCCGTGGACGCTGGCCCGTGCCTGCCGGTCCATCCGGAACGGGGCGAACCGGTACACGGCGTTGCAGATGTCCGTGAAGCGCCGCGAGTCGGTTCCGCCCAGCATGATGTAGGGCGCCGGGACGGCATCGGGAAAGACGTCCGTAATGGTCTGCGCCAGCAGGGCGAACTGGTCATTGTCCGTTGCGGACACCGGAGAGGGTTCATTGCCTTCAACCACGCGCAGGGATACGGACGGGTCGCGGATGATCCGTCTCAGGCGCTTGATGGTTCCCTCCACCGTGTCCCCCACGGCGACCCGGATATTGGCGTTGGCCGTGGCCCGGGACGCCAGGACGTTCGCGGCACTGCTGCCCTGCAGCTGCGTCACCGCCACCGTGGTGCGGGTCAGCGCTTCCGACTCTCCGCCCATGCGGGCCAGGATCCTGGTGAGCGGAGCCCGGAAGAAACCCATATTCCCGAAGACCAGGCCCGCCGGAAAGCGGGCCGCGGGTGCCAGCCGTCCGAACATTTCGACCGTCGGACCGGGCAGGGCGGCGGGCAGCGGATTCTCGTCAAGCCGAACGATCGCCCGGGCCAGGCGGGCGGTGGCACCGCGGCGGTGCGGCGTGGACGCGTGTCCCCCGGGGTCCTCCGTGGACAGTTCCACGTCAAGGATGCCCTTTTCGGTGACACCCACCACTGCCACCGGGCAGTCCACGAAGGGAAAGGCCTGTGTTGCCACTGCTCCGCCTTCATCCAGGACCATCCACGGACGGATGCCCCGGCCTTCCAGCAGCGCGGCGGTTACCCCCGCGGTGGTGCCTGATGCTTCCTCGTTGTTCCCGAACGAGAGGTAGACGTCCCGTGCGGGCGTGAAGTCCTCCGCCAGCAACAGTTCAACGGCCTGCAGGATTGCTGCCAGGGAGCCCTTGTCATCCAGGGTTCCGCGGCCCCGGATCATGCCCTCCGATATCTCTCCGGAGAAGGGCGGATGCTGCCAGGCCTCCGGGTGGGCCACGGGGACGACGTCGTAGTGGGCCATCAGCACCAGCGGAGCGCCCGCGGCCCCGGCACCGGTTCCGGAACTGCCCGGGGCATCGCCGCGGCCGGGCTCGGCTTTCCAGTGGTAGAGCAGCCCGTAGCCGTTCACCCGTTCCAGGCCGAGGTGCCGGTGGACCAGGGGAAACAACTCGGGCAGCGCCCGGATGAAGCCGTCGAACTCACCGATCTCGATGTCCTGCGGCTCCCGGGAAGATACGGTCCGGTACGTGATGAGGCGGGAGAGTTTCGGAGCGGCAGCCGCCCCGGCTTCCGCTGCCGCGCCGGCACGCTCTGATCCGGTGGTCTTCGGTTTCATGCCCCGAGTGTAACGGGGGCCACACCGGCGGCGTGAGACCCGCCGAGGCGTCCCACTGCGGCAACGGCACCGGCCACCGCCTCTGCCGCCTGATCAATCTCGCGCTCGCCGAGGGCTGCGGTAAAGGTAAACCGCACGGCGGTCTGGGCGGTTTCCCGGTCCAGTCCCATGGCGGTCAGCACAGCGGAGGGTTCATCGGAACCGGCGGCGCAGGCGGAGCCGCTGGAGCACAGCACCCCGGCCCGTTCCAGTTCCAGCAGCACCGCTTCGCCCGAAGTCCCCGGAAAACAGAAGGATGCATGGCCGGGCAGCCGCTCAGTCCGGTGCCCGGTGAGGCGGGCACCGCGGACCCGGTGCAGCACGGCGTCGATCAGGCGGTCCCGCAGCGCTGCCGCACGGCCGGCGCCGCCCTCCCGTTCCGCTGCCGCCAGGACCAGCGCTGTTGCCATTCCCACCGCTGCCACCACGTTCTCCGTGCCGGATCGCCGGCCGCGTTCCTGGCCTCCGCCGTGCAGAAGCGGTTCAAGGGCCGTCGCTCCGCGAAGGTACAGCAGCCCGGTGCCCTTGGGCGCACCGAGCTTGTGGCCGGACAGGCTCAGCGCGTCCACGCCCAGGCCGGTGACGTCCAGGTCCAGCCATCCGCCTGCCTGGACGGCGTCGGTGTGGAACGGCACCGCGGCTGCACGGCAGTGCGCGGCGATCTCCCGGATGGGCTGGACAGTGCCCACTTCGTTGTTCGCGTACATCACGGAACACAGCACCGTGGCAGGGGTCAGGGCGGCGGCAGCCTCCGCCGGATCCACCCGTCCGGCGGCATCCACCGGCAGCAGGGTCACGGTGAAGCCGTGCCTGCGCCGCAGATACTCCAGCGATTCCAGCACCGCGGGATGTTCGACGGCGGTGGAGACGACGTGCGGCGCGCGGCCGTTTCCGGCGGCCCCGGACAGGCGGTCGAGCCCGGCCAGGGCCAGGCCCTTCACCGCCAGGTTATCCGCTTCGGTTCCCCCGGAGGTGAAGATGATCTCCGCCGGCCGGCACCCCAGCACCGACGCCGCCGCCTCCCGGGCCGACTCCAGCGCCCGTGCCGCGGCCTCCCCAACCGAGTGGCGGCTGGACGGATTGCCGAACCCGCCGGTCAGGAGGGGCCACATGGCTTCCAGCACTTCTCGCCGCGGAGGGGCGGTGGCGGCGGCGTCCAGGTAGATCACACCAGGTCCAGCCCCAGGTCCAGGGCGCGGACACTGTGGGTCAGGGCCCCGGCGGAAATAAGATCCACTCCGGTGGCGGCGATCTGCGCCACCGTTGCCAGGTTCACGTTTCCGCTGGCCTCCGTCAGGGCACGGCCGGCAACCAGTTCCACGCCCAGGCGGAGGTCTTCCGGACTGAAGTTGTCCAGCAGCACGGTGTCGGCCCCGCCTGCGAGGGCTGCTTCGATCTGGTCCAAACGGTCCACCTCCACTTCGAAGTGCACCGTGTGCGGAAGCCGCGCCTTGGCCGCCGCGAGCGCCTGCGCCAGGTCCAGTCCGCCGGCGGCAAGCAGCGCCAGATGGTTGTCTTTCGCCATGACGGCGTCCGAGAGGCTGAAGCGGTGGTTATGCCCGCCGCCGCACCTCACGGCGTGCCGTTCCAGGATTCTCAGGCCCGGAGTGGTCTTGCGGGTATCGGTAATCCGCGCGGCGGTGCCGGCGGCCCGGGCGACAAAGGCCGCCGTCAGGGTGGCGATGCCGCTCAGGCGCTGGGCCAGGTTCAGCGCGACCCGTTCCGCCGTCAGGACGGCACGGGCCGGGCCGCTGATCTCAGCCAGGACGCGTCCGGCGTCGAACGGTTCCCCGTCGCGGACCCGGAAGTGCACTGCTGTTTCCGGTGACACCAGGCGGAACGCGGCCTCGATCACCTGCGTTCCGCAGAAGACGCCGGCTTCCCGCGCGGTCAGGACGGCCGAGGCCCGCGCGTCCCGGGGAACGAGCAGCTCGGAGGTCAGGTCACCCCACGGTGCGTCTTCGGCGAGCGCAGCGGCAACGATGCGGTCCACCGCTTCCTGCGGCACGGGCACCGGCACGGGATCTGCGGCGTGCCGGGCCGGCGCAGTGCCGGGTGTGCTGTCGTCATCCAGTGTGCTCCCTTCCTGTCTGCTGTCATCCGGTGTGCTGTCATATTCGGTATCGGGTGCGGTGTTGGGACTCTTCATGGATCCGGTTCCGTTCGTGGGGCTCATTCGTGGGGCTCAGTGGGTGGGGTGCAGAGCGCGGTCCGCCGCTCGGGCAGCCGATCCGCCGGCGGCGGGGAGCCCGGACTGCGCGGCCTGCGCATCAGTCCGCGCGTCGGTCCGTTCGTCGGTCCGTCCGTCGCTCCGTTCGTCGGTCCGGTAGTGCGCGCCCACGGATTCGGTGCGCCGGGCCGCTGCCGCCAGGAGCTGCCCGGCGCAGGTGAGCAGGTTTGCGTCCTCCGCCGTTCTGCGGTCCGTTGCAGGGGCAGAGATTTCCTGCTGCCACCGGGCCACGCACGCGGCAGCCGCACTCAGTCCGCCGCCGCTGCGAAGGATTCCGGCATGCCTGGACATCAGGTCCTGCAGGGCCGCACGGCTGAACGGTACCGCGGTCTCCTCCCCCGCACCGCCGGTCGGCGCCGCCGGCGGGCAGGCAGCGGCGGCCTGCGGACCCGGCCTCCCGGGGGCCGCAGGAAACCCTTCGGTCCGGCCGTCCGCCGCGGCGGCTGATCCCGCCCGGGCGCCAAACACCAGGCCCTCCAGCAAAGAATTCGAGGCCAGGCGGTTTGCCCCGTGCACCCCGGTGCAGGCACATTCCCCGGCGGCGTACAGCCCGGGAACCGAGGTGCGGCCCCGGAGATCCGTCGACACCCCTCCCATCCAGTAATGCGCGGCCGGGACCACGGGCAGCAGGTCACGCTCCCAGTCCAAGCCGTGGCTCCGGGTCAGCGCGTCCAGGGCCGGAAACCGCCGGGCCAGATATCCCGGTCCCCGCTCAGCGGCAATGCCTGTGGCATCCAGCCAGGCGCGGGATTCGCCGCTCTCCCGGAGGTAGGCGCTCACGGCCCGGGACACGACGTCGCGCGGAGCCAGCTCGGCATCGGGGTGGACCGCTGTCAGGAACCGGCTGCCGGCGGCGCTGCGCAGTACGGCTCCCTCCCCGCGCACCGCTTCGGAGATCAGCGGGTTTCCCGGCACATCGAGGGACGTCGGATGGAACTGGAAGAACTCCAAATCCCGCACTGCGGCTCCGACCCGAACCGCCAGCGCCACGCCGTCACCGGTTGCCGAGTCCGGATTGGTGGTGTGTGCGTACAGGGCCCCGGCTCCTCCGGCAGCGAGAATCACCGCATCGGCCGCCAGGTTCCCGGCCCGTCCCCGCCGCAGCAGACGCACCCCGGTAATCCGGCCCTGCTCCTGCAGCAGCCCGGTGGCAACGGCCGGTTCCAGAATGGTGATCCGCGGTTCCGCTGCCGCAGCCCGCAGCAGGACAGCGGCGATCCCCGCGCCGGTGGCGTCTCCGTTAACGTGCAGGATGCGGCGGGCCGAGTGTGCCGCCTCCCTGCCCAGCGCCGGCGCACCGGCCGGTCCGCGGTCAAAGGGCGTACCCAGGCGCAGCAGATGCTTGATCTGCCCGCCGGCCGCCGCGCACATCACGCGCACCGCTTCGGCGTCGGCCCTGCCGGCCCCGGCAGCCAGCGTGTCCGCGACATGTGCCTGCACGGTGTCTCCGGGCGCCGCCGAACCGGGCACCACGGCAGCAATCCCGCCCTGCGCGAGCCAGGTGTTGGTTTGCTCCACCCCGTCCTTGGCAAGCACCGCCACGGTAACCCCCGGATCAGCCTGGACCGCACCCAGCGCGGCCGCAAGGCCTGCGATCCCGCTGCCGACGACGACGATCAAGGGTGCGCCGCCAGCATCCGTTCCAGCGCGGTCCGGGCCGGCACGGCGACGTCCGCGGGAACCGTGATCCGGTTCAGCACTTCTCCCCTCACCAGTCCTTCCAGGACCCAGGCCAGATAGCCGGGGTGGATCCGGTACATGGTGGAACAGGGGCAGATCACGGGGTCCAGGCAGAAGATCCTGTGCTGCGGATACTGCGCGGCCAGGCGGTTGACCATGTTGATTTCGGTACCCACCGCAAAGGTGCTGCCGGGCGGGGCCGCGGCAACGGCCTTGAGGATGTAGTCCGTGGAGCCTGCTTCATCGGCGGCGTCCACCACGGGCATGGGGCATTCAGGATGCACAATCACCCGTACATCCGGGAAATCCGCGCGCGCCTTGGCGATCTGCGCCACGGTGAAGCGTTTGTGGACGGAGCAGAAGCCGTTCCACAGCAGCACCCTGGCTTCCTGCAGTTCGGCGGCCGTGTTGCCGCCCATCGGCAGGCGCGGATTCCACAGCGGCATCGCTTCCAGGGGGACCCCCATGGCCTTGGCCGTGTTCCGGCCCAGATGCTGGTCGGGAAAGAACAGCACCCGCCGGCCGCGTTCAAAGGCCCACTCCAGAACCGCGGCGGCGTTCGAGGAGGTGCAGACAATCCCTCCGTTTTCCCCGCAGAACCCCTTCAGCGCGGCTGAGGAATTCATGTAGGTGACCGGAATGACCGGCAGCAGGCCGTCGTCGTCCGGCTCCGAGCCAAAAAGCCCAGTGAGCTGGTCCCAGCACGCCGCCACCGAATCGATGTCCGCCATGTCCGCCATCGAGCAGCCCGCAGCAAGGTTTGGCAGCACCACGGCCTGGTCCGGGCCGGAGAGCAGGTCTGCGGTTTCGGCCATGAAGTGGACGCCGCAGAAGATGATGGCTTCGGCGTCGGGCTTCGCTTTGGCCGCCTTCGCCAGCTGAAAGGAATCGCCGACAAAGTCGGCGTAGCGGATGACCTCATCACGCTGGTAGAAGTGGCCCAGGATCACCGCCCGGTCGCCGAGCCTTTCCTTGGCGGCGAGGATCCGCGCATTCAGCTCGGCATCGGAGGCCAGCCGGTATTCCTCCGGGAGGCCGCCCTGCCGCGGGGTGGACCGCGGCGCGGGATCATGCATGGACGCGCCGGGCCCGTAGTCCGGCAGCGGGACGCCGTCGAATTCCCAGGGCGGGAGCACCAGGTCCGGCGCGCAGGTCGCCGTGGACGTCTGCCCGCGTGCTGCCTCCCCGGCCGTGATCAGCGCAACCGAAGCGGCGACGCTGGGAGACGGGATTCCGGGTTCTTGCCTCATGATTCACTGCTTTCGTTGCTGCCGGCGGGATGGGACTGGGGTGTTGCTCCGGTGTACCGATAGAGGCGCGGAGGCCGGTGCCGGCCGCCCTGCACGTAGTCGTCCGTCGCCTCGATGTCGGGGGCCGAGCGCAGCTGGCGGCGGAAGTTGGCGGGTTCGAGCTCCCGCCCGAGCACCGCTTCATAGACCTCACGCAGCTGGGCCAGCGTAAAGGTCCGCCCCAGGAAGGCGTAGGCAATGGAGCCGTACTCCATCCGGTTCCGGAGGCGCCAGAGGGCGTATTCCACGATCTCGTTGTGGTCAAAGGCCAGGTCCCCGGGGCGTTCGGCCGGAAACCACGCCACGTTTTCGTCCCGGGGCCTCAGGGCGGCCTCATCGGGCTGGACAAGGGCCCAATACACAATGGAGACCACCCGGGGCGACGGCGACCGGCCGGTCCCGCCGAAGGCGTACAGCTGCTCCAGGTACTGGGGGGCCAAACCGGTGGTCTGCGCGAGGTTGCCGGCGGCGGCTTCCTGCAGGGATTCCTGTGCTCCGAAGGGCCCGCCCGGCAATGCCCATAATCCTCCGAAGGGTTCACGGACGCGCCGCACCAGAGGCAGCCACACCGCCGGCCGCCCGGTGCCGGGGTCCGGGCGGAGCGCGAAGATCACGGTGGAGATGGCGAGCGAGGGAGGCTGCCGGGCGCGTTCTGAGACGTTGCCGTTCCCGTAGACATTGTGCTGGTGAACCACGTGGGTGTTGTCCGTCTCTCTCCGGCCCGGCTGCGTCCGCGGACGCGGAGCGAGTAAAAGTCAGGATGACTCTAACTCATATCGGCGGAAATACTGCGGTCTGCGTCACATTCGGCCGCGGCGGAGTTACAAGGCGGCCCGGACCGGGGGTTCTACCCGCAGCGGATTATTCGGAGGCGGCCTGAAGCAGCGGCAGGGTCCGGCCCTCAAAATGAGTGTTGAGCACAATCACCGAGGATGACCGCACAATGGTGCGGGTGGCAACCATGTCATCTATGACGCGCTGCAGGTCGGAGTTGGACCGGGCGGCCACCCGTGCCAGCAGGTCACTTTCACCCGAGACGGTGTGGACTTCCTGGATTTCGGGGATCTCTTCCAGTGCCCGGACGACGGCGGCGTGCCCGGCATCCTGGCTGATCGTCAGGGAACAGTAGGCCACCACCCCGTACCCCAGGGCGGCAGGGTCCACCCTCGGACCCCAGCCCGAGATGACCCCCAGCCGCTGCATCCGGTCGAGCCGCGCCTGAACCGTGGCACGCGCCACCTGAAGTGTGCGCGATGCCTCCAGCACCGACATCCGGGGTTCGTCGGTGAACAGTGCAATGATGCGGGCATCCAGAGCGTCGGTAGCCATTTTTAACCTCTCCTGCACAGCACCCAGCTGTGCAAACTGTAAGCATTCTGACATTAACGCTCTACATTCCTTCTAGTCGGCACCCGCGGCATAGGATGGATAGGCCACTTCATGGCAATCCCCCAACTTCAAAGGCGCCATTTCCATGACCACCCGAACGTCCGCAGCCGGTTCTTCCGGATCAGGCACCCCGCTTCCGGCGGCACCGCCCAACGTGCGGAAGATGCGCCCCCGCCATCTGGTGTTCATGAGCCTGGGCAGCGCCATCGGCACCGGGCTTTTTGTCGGCTCCGGAGCCGGCATCCAGGCCGCCGGACCGGCAGTCCTGCTGTCCTTCCTTATTGCGGGCACCATGGTCATCCTGGTCATGAGGATGATGGGCGAGATGGCTGCCGCGGATCCCAGCAGCGGCGCCTTCTCCGTATATGCGGAGAAAGCGCTGGGCCGGCCGGCGGGCACCACCATCGGATGGCTGTGGTGGCTGCAGCTCGTCATCGTTATTGCAGCCGAGGCCACTGCTGCGGCAGCCATTGTTGCTTCCATGTGGCCCGGCTCCGAGCAGTGGGTGCTGGCTTTGGCCTTCATGACCCTGTTCACGGCCATCAATCTGGGAGGGGTGGCGAGCTTCGGCGAGTTCGAGTACTGGTTCGCCCTGCTGAAGGTGCTCGCCATCGTGGCGTTCCTGGGCATCGGCATCGCGTTCATCGCCGGCTGGCTGCCCAACGTTCCGGCCCCCGGCCTGAGCAACCTCACCGGCAACGGGGGCTTTATGCCCCACGGCTGGAGCGGGGTCGGCGCCGGGCTGCTGCTGGTGGTCTTTGCTTTCGGCGGCACCGAGATCGTCGCCGTCGCCGCCGCCGACACCGAGAACCCCGAGACCAACATCGCCAAAGCCATCAGCTCAGTGGTGTGGCGCATCCTGGTCTTGTTCATTGGTTCGGTACTGGTGATTGTCACCATCCTGCCGTGGGACAGCGAAGCCCTCAGCACCGGCCCCTTTGTTGCGGCGCTGGCCGCCGCCCGGGTTCCCGGCGCCGACACCGTCATGGCCGTAGTCATAGTTGTGGCACTGCTGTCGGCGCTGAACGCCAACCTGTACGGGGCATCCCGGATGGTCTTCTCGCTGGCCGAGCGGGGCCGGGCACCCCGGTCCCTGGGACACAAAAGCACCAACGGGGTACCCCGCGCGGCGGTGGCTGCCTCCGTCGCGTTCGGGTTCCTGGCCGTGGTGCTGAACTACTTGTACCCGGAGAAGGTCCTGATGCTTCTGCTGAACCTGGTGGGGTCCACCTGCCTGGTGGTGTGGGGCGTGTCGATCGTTTCGCAGATCATCCTGCGCCGCCGCGCCGAGGCCGCCGGCAGGGAGCTCACCTTCAAGATGTGGGCCTTCCCCTGGCTGTCCTACTTCGCCCTGGCACTGCTGGCCGGCATCGTGGTGCTCGGGTTCCTGGATTCGGCGGTGCGTATCCAGCTGGTGGCGACACTGGCCCTGACCTGCGTGCTGGGCACGGCAGCGTGGCTGCTGGACCGCCGGACGTCACGCCCCGGGCAGCTCGACTAAAACCGGGCGGCTCGGCCAGAGCCGGGCGGCCGGATCACTGTTGCTTAGCCGGTCACTGTTGCGTATCCGGGATTTTCCCTGTTTTCTGTTTCCGGATCAGGGTGCGCGTGCGCCCGGCTTCAGGACGTCTTTTTATCGGCCGCTTTTACCGATCCCGGTTTCGGGACGTTGGGCTTTCCGGGTTTTCCTGCTCCAGGCTTTTTGCCTTGCGCCCGGGTTTTATCCGGGTTTTATCCGGGTTTTCCTGCCCGCCCGCGGTCCACTCAGGAAATAAATAAACTTTTTGCATTATTAGGCACCAAAAGCGGCCCCTTTGTCCTGCGAAATTACAGCCGGTTTTCGGGGGAAGACTCCAGCGGGCCAGCCCCAATAAAATCCGCCGGGTTTTTTTCAGGCAAATACGAGGCCGGGGCCCGGACAACCCGCCAGCCCTCGGGGCTTCCACAGGTATTCCGGGCCCCGGCGCTGCAGTGGGCCCGCCGGCTCTGCTGATCCCGCCGGCGGCCTCAGCAACCCGCCGGGGCTACTGGCCCTTGCGCTTCTTGGGAATCAGCTCGTTTTCGCTGGAATTCTTGGCTCTTTTTTCTGCCCGCTTGTCCTTGATGGACTTGCCCGGCTTCTTCTCGTTTGAACCCTGTGGGGATTTACCTGACAATTTAGGCTCCTCTTAAAGAAACAACATCGATGACTCATGACCATACCCCGTAAAAAAATAAAAGCCAGTCCCGGCCCAAAAACATAAAATTTCCTCCCCGCCCGCCCCCTTGGCACCTTCAGCCCCGCTCCCTCCGGGAGCCGCGCACAAGGCGGGAAACGGAGTGCACTGCCGACACCCTGCGTGCGCCGGTTGAGCGGGTCGCCGGATTCGACGTACCGTGTCTTTCAGGTGACCCGGAAGACGGGGTTGCCCCGGACGTCGACAGCGTCGTCTTCGGGATCCAGCGAGTATTGGAGTATCGACGTGGCACAACCCGCTCTCCCCCTGCCCGAGCTCGATGAAGGCGGCACCGCCGCGCCGGACGGGGAGTAGGCCATGGAACTCAGGACCCGCACCGTCGAGGGCACCGATCCCCGGTTGTTCGCAGAGATCATTCAGCCCGAGGGCGGCCGCTCCGCCTCCCGGCCGGTGCTCCTGCTCCACGGCTTCGCCTCCTCGTCCCGCTTGAACTGGCACGATTCGGGCTGGGTCGGCGCGCTGACCGCCGCCGGCCGCACTGTACTTACCGTGGATCTGCCCGGCCACGGGAGGAGCGCCGCACCCGAGGACCTGGACGCCTACCGGCCCAGCCGGATCCGTGCTGACCTGCTGCAGCTGCTGATGGACGCCGGAGTGCTTCCGCTGGCCGCGGACAATCCCGAAAGCGGCGTGGACCTTATCGGTTATTCGCTGGGCTCCCGACTGGCGTGGGAGTTTGGAGCAACGCAGCCGGAGCTGGTGCACCGCTTGGCCCTCGGCGGCGGGCCCGGAACCGACGACCCGCTGGCCGCGTTCGATCTGGACGCAGCCCGGGCGAACCTCGCCGGGACCGGGGAGATAACCGACGGCACCACTGCCGAGCTGCTGCGCATGGCCTCGCTTGTGCCCGGCAACAACCTGCCGGTCCTGCTGTCCATGGTTGAGGCTGTCCGGCAGGAGCCGTTTGTTCCTGCCGAGGCGGTGCCGGCCGTGCCGGTGCTGCTGGTTGCCGGAGACCTGGACACCTTTGCGGCCGGCAACGCGGAACTGGCCGAGCTGTCCGGACAGGCGGAGCTGCTCCGGCTCCCGGGCAGGACGCACGTCAATGCCGTCACCTCCCGTGCCTTCAAGCAGGCCGCCGTCAGCTTCCTCGGGTAGCGCCCGTACCGGGGCCGGAGCCCACAGCACCAGGACACCCCCCGGCGCACCTCCTGGTGAGAAGGCACATATTACGTCTTGGTAAAGGCGACTCAGCCTGCAGGGAAGTGCCGGTGCCTCAGGATATGGTGGGAAGGTGAGCAGCGTAGGACCAAATTAATCAGGCTGCTGATTAATTTGGATTTACTGCGCTGCTCCTGCGTCCGGTGGTTAGCAACAGACCCGGACCCCTGCCCGTTTCCTGTTTTTCGACACACCCTCTAGGGAGGACACCCGTGGATGTACTCCTTGGGAACCGATACCGGACCACCGAGCTCATCGGCACGGGCGGCGCTGCCTCCGTTTACCGCGCAGTGGATCAGAACCTTGGCCGCGAAGTGGCGGTCAAGCTGTTCCGGCCCAACGTCAGCGACGACGACGAGAACCGCCGCCAGCAGACTGAAACCCTCCTGCTGGCTACGCTGAACCACCCCGGCCTGGTCACTCTGCTGGACGCCGGCGTGATGCAGGACGACGACGGACCTGCCTCCACCTTCCTGGTCATGGAGCTTGTTGACGGCCCCGACCTGCGCCGGACACTGAAGTCGGGACCCCTGGGACCCACTGCCACTGCTTCGCTGGGGGCAGACCTCGCCGATGCCCTGAACTATGTGCACTCCAACGGAGTGATCCACCGCGACGTCAAGCCCGCGAACATCCTCCTGTACCCGCAGGCGGAGAACGATACCCGCCTGTACCCCAAGCTCACCGACTTCGGCATCGCACGCATGACCGAGGCAACTATCGCAACGGCCCACGGCGCCACCATTGGGACCGCCAACTACCTGAGCCCGGAACAGGCGCTGGGCGGAGCCGTCGATCCAAGGACCGACATCTATTCCCTCGGTCTGGTACTCCTTGAATGCCTCACCGGAGAAAAAGCCTTCCCCGGCCCGATCGTGGAGTCCGCCGTCGCCCGCCTGGTCCGTGATCCCGAGGTGCCCGCAGACCTCGGCTCCGACTGGGTGGAGCTGCTGCGCGCCATGACCGCCCGCACCGTCGAAGCCCGTCCCGATGCTCACGAGGCCGCCGCTGCGCTGCGTTCACTCGGATTGGAGGCGGAGGCGCCGGTGCTCCCTGCCCCCGGTGCCGAGTCGGGCCCGGACGACGCCGTGACGGGCGGAGTCACGACCGGCAACATCTACATCCCGCTGCCGCCCTCACACGCTCCGAGCCTGGGCTAGGGCTCTCCGACAGAGGCCCCCACACACAAAGAAGCCCGGACCGGGTGTTTCCGGTCCGGGCTTCTTTGTGTTCTGAGCCTGCTACTTGGATCCGCCCTCGGCGGATTCCTGGTCTTCTTCGGGCTCGAAGTTCGACGGTTCATCAGTGGACGCCGCGGCCACGCCGTCCTTGGTGTCGGGAATGGTGCCCTCGGGCCCCGTGGTGTTTTCGCCGTCCTTGGAGTGGTCCTCGTTGGCGTTCTTTTCGCTGCCCATGGTGGGTCTCCTCATCCGCTGCGGCTCCGCCGAATACTCCGGCGCTTGACTCGATACTAAGCCACCTGAGCGCCGACCCGACAGCCGGGCCGGCCGCAGGGGCCGTCTGTTCAGCTCCGCCCGCGGCGGGCAGCCACTGCCCACCGGACGCAGAGGCTCAGGATGAGCAGCATGACCGCCGCTCCCACCGGCACGAGGAACGCCGCCTGGTGGCCGGAGCTGTCGGCGAGGCGGCCGGCCAGTGCCGCGCCTATGGCGGTACCGGTGACTACTCCGCTGGCGAGCATCGTCATGACCGTTCCCATCAGATGCCGGGGAGCAACAACGGCTCCCATGCCGAAGATGCTGACCATGGTCGGCCCCAGGGGAATGCCCATGATGAAGAGCGCCACCAGCATGGTGGGAATGTCGGCGGGGAAAAGCAGGAGCACGGAGAAGGCTGCCATGGCCGCGGCCGAGACCGTCCAGCGCGCAGCGGGCGTAAAGCGCTCCGGCCAGAACGCAACGGACAGAGCCGCCGCCGCGGAGCTGATGCCCATAACGGCATACAGCAGACCGGCTGCGGAGGACACGTTGAAGACCCCGCCGAACGCGGTGAGGCTCGTCTGCGTGCCGCCGAAGAAGGTTCCCATGGCCACCATGCCCAGGACAGGCAGGGCGATCAGCAGCCAGTCGGCACGGGGGCGGACGACATCCTGCTCGGCCGGCATCCCGGCCTTTGCGGCGTCTGTGTCTCGTGCTGCACGGGCAGCCCGTGCGGCCCTGGCGGGCACGACAACCCTGACGGTCGGATGCACGGCGAATGCGCTGACCATGCTCAGCGTCAGGACGGCGGCGAGGGCCAGCGGCAGCCAGGGTGCGACGGCGGCGGCCAGCAGACCGACCAGCGCCGGCCCCAGCACGAAGCTGAGTTCGTCCGCGGTGCTCTCAAAGGACATCGCGGTGTCCAGGTCGCGGGCGCCGGCAGAGTCCCCGGACTGTTTGCGCTCGGTCATCGACATCCACCGGACGCGGGCCAGTGGACCCACCTGGGGGCAGGTGGCCCCCATCAGGAAAGCTGCGGCGAGCGCCGCGTAGGGAGTGGCTGCGTCGGGCAGCTGAAAGGCCATGTACAGGGTCAGTGCGATGGCCAGCGGGTTGACGACGGCGGTGGTCAGCAGCACGGGGCGCTGGCCGATCCGGTCGGCCATGTATCCGAGCACCGGCGCCCCCAGGGCCGAACCGATTCCGACGGCTCCGGCGGCCAGGCCGCCGGTGGCATAGGAGCCGGTGACGCTGGTGACCAGCGTCAGAGCTCCCACTGTCAGCATTGCCAGGGGAAGACGGGCCAGGAAAGCAATCGGGACAAAGCCGCGGCCGGCGAGGGAGAAGATGCGGGCGTACCGTCCGCCGGTTGCTGCCGCGGAGGTGTCCTGCGGTTCGGCGGGCCGGCGGTTGGTGGCGGGCTCGTCCGGAGAAAGCTCAGTGGACGGCGATTGCGCCGGGGCGGAGCTGTCCGGAGCGGGGTTCCGGGAGGTTGAAGGGGCAGAGGGAATATTGCTCAATGCGGTTCCAGACGTGTTTCAACGCGCATCGTCCCCCCTCCCGATGCGCCCGACCCGGCTACCCCGCTACTCTATCCGATTCCGGGCCCCCGCCGCAGTGATGTTCCTTGCACTGTCCGCCGGCCGGCGCTGCCGGCCGGCGGTGGTTCCGAACCTACTCGCTGTCGCGCGTGGTCTGTTCCGCGAGGGTGTCCCAGAATGAGGTATCGGCGGAACGGATTGACCCGTCCGCAATGGCCCTTGCGGTTGCATCCAGCGTGGTGACGGTCTGTTTGATCAGATATCCGTTGCTCTTCTGGCCCAGGACGGCGGAGGGATTGGTGTTGTCCGACATGCCGCGCATCTCGAAGAGCAGCGTGGAGATTCCGTACTCGACCGCAATCCCGTTGCGGCTGATCGTTTCAGCGGACCCTCCGACGTACCGTCCGAGATGCCCCCAGCCGGTCGGGTCGACGGCACCGAACACCACTGCGCCCAACTGCTTGGAGCCCTCGACCACGGCCGGATCCGCATTGGGCGTTGTCGGATAGAGGATCGATCCGGACACCAGCCGGCCGTCGCGTTCGCTTTGGGTGCCCTGGTGGTGCAGGTCAATCATGTAGTCGACGCTGTACGCCTGCAGGACGTTCCGGTGCAGCGCCTGGGTTTCCGGCTGGAGTTTGGCCACATGGTCGCGGTTCAGGTCCGTGCCGGTCGCGTTGGCCCGGGTCAGGGTCCGGCCGCCGTCTGCGATGTAGCCGTCCAGGGGAAAGTCGACATCGCCCATCGCGCCGTCGGGATTGAGCATGGGGACAACCAAGATGTTCACTCCGTCCAACACCCCTTTGGTTTTGCCGGTGCCGAGGTGCTTGATGAATTCCAGCGCCCCCTCGGTGGTCAGCTGCTCATTGCCGTGCTGCTGGGTCAGGTAGAGGATCGTGGGATTGTCCGGGTTGGTGATGTACTTCGCGAGATACAGGTCCCGGCCCTTGACGGACTGGCCGATGACTTCCAGCTCCAGCGCCGCTTGACGGGCGTCCTGTTTTTGAAGCTCCGCAACGACTTCGTCATAGGTCCGCAGGATCGAGGTGTTGATGGTCTCGTTCCCGCCGTAGTTGGGCCCCTCTCCGACAGCATAGGCGGGGGCTGCCGCTGTCCCGGTTGCCAGCAGCACGGCAAGCGAGAGTGCTGCGATGGATTTGGGTGTCCTCATGGTCGGTCTCCTCCAGGGGTGGCGTGTAACTGGTGTGAACGAAGTGAAACCCGACTACTTGCATGTGTCAATCTTCCCGCCCGCAGTCTTTTCTTCTGAAGTCCCCTCCTGTATAAGCCGTGTAACCCGCCCGTCAGACGCCCACCGGATCGCCGGCGGAGAACCGCACCGAGGACCCGTTGCGTCCCTTGGTGATCTGCAGCTGCGCCCCGATGCGCTGTTTCATCTCGGCCACATGGCTGACGAGGCCGACGACCCGGCCGCCGTCGCGGAGCCCTTCCAATGCGTCCATGACCTGCTCCAGTGATGTCTCGTCCAGGCTTCCAAAGCCTTCATCAACAAAGAGCGTTTCGATGCTGACTCCGCCTGCCTCCTGCTGGACGACGTCGGCCAGGCCCAGTGCCAGTGCCAGCGACGCCATGAACCCCTCTCCGCCGGAGAGCGTGGAGGTGTCGCGGTGCTGGCCCGTCCAGGCATCGGTCACGTGCAGGCCAAGGCCCGCCTTCCTGTTGCCGGACGTGGAATCGCTGTGCACCAGGGCATACCGGCCCCCTGTCATGGCCGACAGCCGTTCGGTAGCCGCTGCCGCCACCTGCTCCAGGCGCGCGGCCAGTACGTAGGTGCTCAGAGTCATCTTGTAGCCGTTCTCCCCCA
Source organism: Arthrobacter sp. Z1-15 (assembly GCF_054792395.1). Lineage (NCBI taxonomy): Bacteria > Bacillati > Actinomycetota > Actinomycetes > Micrococcales > Micrococcaceae > Arthrobacter > Arthrobacter sp. Z1-15. Next base: position 2,729,485 of record NZ_CP096454.1, read on the forward strand.
GCCCGCGGGCAGTCTCGGTGACCGAGCGGAGCAGCTCATGGCGCTGCTCCAGCGGGCGGATGCGTTCGGCTGCCTCGGCCAGCTCCTGTCCGTAGGACTGCAGGGCACGGGCGGAGGCTTCCAGGAGGCCCAGCTGCACGGAACACTGCGTGAGTTTCGTCTGGGCTGCCGACGCCGCATCGGAGGCAAGCACCAGGTCTTCCTCCTCGGGGACGGGAAGCGGTTCGCCCCGTCCGTCCAGGGTTGCCGCCGACTCCTCGCTCTCGCGGCGCAGCGCAAGCCGCTGCCCTTCCTGCTCATATTCCGCCACGGTGAGCTTGTATGCTGCGGCCGTCCCGGCGTCCAGCAGGGCCTCCTGCAGCGCCTGGCGGGTCTCAAATTCCGAACCGGCCAGCTGTGCCGAAAGGTCCCGGTGCGCTTCTGCCGCGTTCTCCCGCACTCCCGCCAGGTCCCCCAGTGCACGCTGCGCCGCTGCCACCAGCGTGCGGAGACCGGCGAGGCAGTCAACCCGTTCCGCCAGCGAGGCGAAGCCGTCCCGTGCTGCCTCAACCCGTCCGCTGAGATCGGCAATCCGGCGCTCCGCCGAGACGCACTGTTCGTCGGCCTGTGCGGCGGCAACCAGGGCAGCCGACTCCTCCTCGGCCAGCTGCTCGAGCCTGAGGGACAGTTCCGAACAGCGGGCCAGTGCCTCTCCGAGTTCCCGGCCGGCCTCTGTTGCCAGGTCCAGGGCCGCGGCCGCTGCGGCTTCCGCCGCGCCGGCAGTTTCTGGATCTCCGTCACCGCCCTGGATCCGCAGCTCCGCCAGCCGGCGGTTTGCTGCCTCCGACTGTTCACGGGCAGCTTCATATTCCTGCTCGGCTTCCGCGGTGAGCAGCCGGGCCCGGTCCTCGTCCTGCTTCGTGACGGCGCTCTCGCCGTCGGGCAGGACAGCGGGGGCAGGGTGTTCGGCGCTGCCGCAGACAGGGCAGCCCTGCCCGTCCTCAAGCCGCCCGGCCAGCTCGGCGGCAGCCTGTTCCAGCCGGAGCTGGAGTTTCTCCTGCCATTCCTGGCGCCGGTCCTGGTAGGTTCCGCGCCGGTCGGCAGCGGTTGCCGCAGCGGCTTCCGCGTCCCGGACCGCCACGGCGTACTCCCCGATGGCCCGGGTCAGGGCGCGTGCCCGGTCCAGCTCTTCCGCTGCCGCTTCCCGGCGCGATGCCCGCTCCCGCAGGGATTCCAGATCCCGGGCGAGTTTCGCCTCTTCGGTACGGAGCAGGGCGGCTGCGGATCCTGCGGCCGCCGCGGCGGAACGCCGGCTGCGGGCGCGCTCGGCGGCGGAGGCAAGTTCCTCCTCGAGCTCGCTGATGCGTTTTTCCTCAGCGAGTACGGCTTCGGCTGCTCCCAGCTCGGTGGTGAGGCTGGTGTCTGCGGCAGCCAGGGCTGAGGCAACAGCGCGCTCTTCTTCCTGCTGCCCCTCCGATCCGCCGTCACCTGCGGTCTCAGCAACCCCGGCAAGGCCGTAGGCCTCAGCCCGCGGATGGGCAGCCAGCTTCGCGCGGGCCTGCCCTGCGGCCTCTTCCCGGAGCCGGAGCTTGGCGTCGGCAGTGTCTGCAGCCCGGACGTACCCGGCCAGCGCCTCCGCCTGGCTGTGCCGCGCCAGGGCAGCGCGCAGGGGTGTGATCTCCGGCAGACGCTGTGCGTGGGCCTGCTCGTCGCGTTCGAGCTGCTGCCGGGCGATGCCGCGGGCGCGGCGGTGTTCAAGATCCTGCCGGGCGGCCTCCGCTTCCGCCAGGGCGGCAGCCAGCGCCGTGCGTTCTTCGCGGGCAGCGGCGGTCCGAGCCGTCAGCGTGCGGCGGAATTCCTCCACAGCTGCGGTGTCGGCGGCCGTCCCGCTGCCCTCCGCGGGCTCCCCCTCCGCAGCTTCGGCATCGTCCCCGCCGTCCGGGTCACCTTCAGCCCAGCGCTGCATCTCGTCCCGGGCCCGGCGCAGCACATGCTCCGCTTCGCCCCGGGCGTCCTGCAGCTCGCGGGACGCCACGGCGAGATCCTCCTTGAGCTGGTCCTCGATCTCTTCGAACCTGGTGGTGCCGAAGAGCTTCTGCAGCAGCTCGGCCCGGGTTTTCGCGTCAGCCCGCAGGAAGGCGGCGAAATCACCCTGGGGCAGCATGACCACGCGGGTGAACTGTTCCTTGTCCATGCCCATGAGGGCCAGGATCTCCGCGCCTGCTTCATCGTTGCGGGCGGATTTTGTTACCCATTCCCCGTTCACAAGCTCACGCAGGGTGGTGTGCGCCTGTTCGAGCACCGTTTTGCCGATGCCGCGTTTGGCCGGCCGGTCCCACGCCGGGCTGCGCACCACTTCGAGGCGGCGCTCCCCGGAACTGAATTCCAGCAGTACTTCAGGGGCCGTGTCCGGTGCCGCGTGGTCGCTGCGCAGCCGCTTCGCCGACTGCCGGGCACCCGGAACGCCGCCGTACAGGGCATAGCAGATGGCATCGAGGATGCTGGTTTTGCCGGCGCCGGTGGGCCCGTTCAGAAGGAAAAGACCATGGGCACCGAGCTCGTCAAAGTCGATGATTTGCCGGTCGGCAAAGGGACCGAAGGCCTGGATTTCGAGCCGGTGGATCCTCACTGGGCCGCCTCCGCAGACTGGACTTTGCTCAGGACATCGGCAAACAGCTGTTTCTCCTGCTCGTCGGCCTGCCGGGACCGCACGTGGTCCAGGAAGCCGCAGCAGATCTCCAGGTCGTCAGTGGCCTTGGCCAGCCGCTGGCTGTAGGTCTGGCCGGCGGCCCGCGGCCCCGAGGCCGGTTCGAAGGTCAGGACGAGGGTGTCGGGAAAACGGCTGCGCACCGCTTCCATGGCCTTGGCCGGGCGCTCGTCATCCGTCAGCGTCACCTGGCAGTAGGCGGTTTCGGCCTCCGCCAGTGCCGGGTCCGCGAGCAGTTCGGCCAGTGGGCCCCGAAGGACCGCAAGCCGGCGGGGTGCCGGCCACAGGACCGGATCCACCGACACCAGCCCTTCGCCGTCGAATTCCACCAGCAGCCCGCCCTTATCCTGGCGCGCTTCGGAGAAGGAATACGGCAGCGGAGATCCGCTGTACCGAACCGAACGGCTCAGCTCCTGCCGGCCGTGCAGATGGCCCAGCGCGGTATAGGCGAAGCCGTCAAAGAGATCCAGCGGAACCGCGCCCACTCCCCCGACGGTCAGGTCCCGCTCGCTGTCCGAGGTGATCCCGCCGCTGGCAAACACATGGGCCATGGCCACGGGCTGCACCGGGCGGCCCGCTTCGCTCCGGTGCTGCACATCCGCGGTGATCCTGCGGACTGCTTCGGCCACGACAGCGGCATGGTGCGGGACATCGACGCCGAGCTCCGGGGCGGCCAGCCGGGGTTCCAGGTACGGAATGCCGTACACGGCCACGGGCGTTCCGCCCGTTTCAAGCAGGACCGGTTCCGCGATTTCGCTGATCCGGGTCCTCAGGAACACGCCGCCGCGTTCAAAGATGCGGCTGCCGAAGCCCAGCCGGGCCGCCGAATCGTGGTTTCCGCTGGAAAGGATGACCTTGGCTCCCGCGGCCGTAATTCTCTCCAGCGCCGAATCCAGCAGACGGACGACGTCGACTCCCGGCAGTGCGCGGTCGTACACATCGCCCGCGATCAGGACGGCGTCCACTTCCCGGCGGCGGACCGTCTCCACGAGCCGGTCGATGAACTGCTGCTGGGCGCTGAGCATCCCCACGCCGTGGAAGGAGCGGCCCAAATGCCAATCGGAGGTGTGCAGTATTCGCATACTCCTAAAGCTACCTTCCGGCACGGACACTCCCCGGCCACCGCCGGCATGACAACGCCCACCCCCTTCTGCGGCGGAGGCCGCAGAAGGGGGTGGGCGCGTGTCGGTGGTGCCGGTTGTTAGACCGTGCCGGACGGCTTGCCGCCGCCGGTCTCGTCGTCCCCGTCGAAGAAGCCGCGGGCTTCGTCGTCGCGGCGAGTGTCGGCGGTGCGCGCCGGGGCTCCCGGCCGCTCGGCGGCCGGCCCGGTGGCCGAACCCGCAGCGGGAGCGGCAGCCTTGGCGGTCTCCGCGTCAGCGTTCAGGTCTTCGGCGCCCTCGGCGGCACCTGCGTCCACATCCGCTTCTGAATCTGAATCTAACTCGTCCCCGGCTGCTGCATCAGCAGCGCTGAGGTCGATGCTGCGGTAGATCAGGCCCGTTATCAGCGCACCGAGGACGGGAGCGGCCCAGAACAGCCAGAGCTGCTCCAGGGCAGTGCTCTCGGCGAAGAAGGCAACAGCACTGGAGCGTGCGGGGTTGAGCGAGCCCCCGGTGATCGGAGCCAGGAAGGTCAGCAGGATGGCATAGGTCACGCCTACGGCAAAGGCAGCGCCGGCCAAAGCCCTGCGCCCGGACGTTGCGCCGAGGAACACCGCGGTGAGCAGCACGGCACCGATGACTTCGCTCAGCAGTCCGCTGGCCAGCGGGAACTGGCCGCCGGACTGCTCGCCGTAACCGTTGGACAGGGCGGTGAAGACCATGCGGGTATCAGCGAGCTGGGGCACACCCTGGATCACGACCCACAGGATGGCGACGGCCAGGACGGCACCGATGAACTGCGCGACGATGTAGACCGGGAGGGCCTTCCACGCGGTGCGGCCGGCTGCGGCGCTGGCAATGCTGATGGCCGGGTTGAAGTGCCCGCCGGAGACGTAGCCGAAGGCCACCATGGCTGCGGCAGCGGCAAGGCCAACACCCATCGGGGAAGAGACACTGCCTGTGGCGCTGAAGAAGGCCAGGCCGACACCGACGAAGACCAGGAAGAACGCTCCCACGGCCTCTGCGGCGCTGCGTCCCACCAGCCCGTAGGTGTGCAGGCGCTTTCGGGGTGCGGTTCCTGCGGCGGGGTGCGCTGCACGCGCACCGCCTGCGGAAATGGGCTCGGCATTCATTCGCAAAAAGTGTCCTCTTTCTAGGTGTTGTGGCACGGCGGCGTTCCCTGCAGGGAACCCCGCCGCAGGCCCGAAGCGGTACGTCATGCGTCGGGCAAACTCACCCAGCTTGCCATTGGAGGCTGGGAAGATACTGAAGACTCGCCCTGCCGGGGAGGCTCGATATGCTGGAGCGGTGAGCCTTAACCCTGAAAATCCGCCTGCAGCAGACCCGTCTCCGCAGGAAAACGACCCATTCCCCCATCTTCCCCGCCAGGGACAGGCAGGAAAAGTGTTTGGTGCCCTGCTGGGCGGGGCATTGGGAGATGCCCTTGGATACGCCGTCGAATTCTCCGGCCTGGCGGACATCCGGCACAGCCACGGAGCGCGCGGGCTTTCGTCCCTGACGGACCTGCCCGCGCCTGTTCCGTTCTCCGATGACACGCAGATGACGCTGTACACGCTCGACGGACTGCTCGAGGCCCTGGAGTGGGCCAACGCCGGGGTTGGCGCGGATGAGACAGCCTGCCTCTGGCTTGCCTACCTGCGCTGGCTGAAAACACAGGGCGTCCCGCTGGATCCCGGGGCGCCGAATCCTCCGCTGCGCTGGATCGACGGGCAGAGCGTGCTGCACCACCGGCGTGCTCCCGGAAACGCCTGCCTCTCGGGATTGTCCGGACCGGACATGGGAACCAAATACCGCCCCGTCAACCCCGAGTCCAAGGGATGCGGAACTGTCATGCGCTCGGCTCCCTTTGGCCTGCTGCCGTATATGGAGCCGGAGATGGTGTACCGGCTCAGCGAAGATGCCGCCGCCCTGACGCACGGGCATCCCTCGGCCCTGCACAGCGCCGCCGTGTTCAGCGTGCTGATCCATGACCTGCTGCCGCCGGAGGCGTCACTTCAGGAGGCAGCTGACGCCGCGGTGGTCCGGGCGCAGGAGAGCGGAGTGCCGGAGCTGGCGGCCCGTCTGGCCGCCGCCGTCGACCTGGGCCGTTCCGGGCCCGTCTCCCCCGAAGCGCTGACCGCGGCCCTGGGCGAGGGATGGGTTGCCGAAGAAGCCCTGGCCATCGGCCTGTACGCTGCGCTGGCAACCTCCGGCGCGGCCACCCCGCAGGAGCATTTCAGGGCAGCCGCGGCCCTGGCCGTAAACCACGACGGCGACAGCGATTCCACCGGATCGATCACGGGAAACATAGTGGGCACGCTGCACGGCGCCGCGGCCCTCCCCGGCGACTGGCTGGACGTGCTGGAGGGCCGGGAGGTCATCGAGGAAATGGCGCGCCGCTTCCTCGCTGCCACCGGCGCCTAGCTGTCCCGGCCGGCTAGCTCTCCCGGCCGGCTCCGGCCTGCCAGGTGCCGCCGAGCATCTGCAGGAACTCCCCCTCGGAGAGAACTTCGATGCGCTGGCCTTTTCCGTGCAGGTCCAGGACCCGCCGGGCCTTGCCGGTGAGGACTCCGTTGCGCAGGTCTCCGGCTTCAAAACCGTCGCCCATCACGAGCATGGTGGTGGCGCGGGTGACGTTGGAGGCCGGACGCGCACCAAGTTCCGCCGCTGAGTTCTTGGCGGTCTGGCGGGACATGCCCAGGTTTCCGCTGAAGACCACCGTGTGGCCAAAGAGGGGGTGGCGGGAATCGGCCAGCGGGTTGGGCAGCGGGTTTTCCCCTTCCGAGGGCCAGCCGGACCAGCCGGTTGCAGCAGCCTTGGCCTCCGAGCCGGTTCCCCGCTCCAGCGCGGCACGGGTCGCCTTGGACAGCGGGTCGACACCGGGAACGTACGCCTCAAGCCGGGACGGAACCATGCCCTGGAGCGCAAAAAAACCGGCCATGTTTCCGGCACCGCTGCGCCGGACGATGTCGAGCATGATCCCGGCGCAGGCGCGGGCGTCCTCGACGGCGTCGTGGTGGTTCTGCAGCGGCACCCCGGCCGCCTCCGCCGCAAACGGCAGGGAGTGGGAGACCAGGCTGTACGTCCGGCGCGAGTGCACCACCGAGCAGGTGTAGTCGTAGGCCGGCCCGGGCAGTCCGGAGACCTCCAGAGCGGACCGGATCACTCCCATGTCGAAGGCCGCGTTGTGGGCCACCAGCAGATCCGCGCCGATAAAGGCGCCGATTTCGGGAAACAGCTCGCCAAAGCGCGGGGCTCCGGCCACCATGTCCGCTTCAATGCCGTGGATGCGGATGTTGCGGCGGTCGAAAAAATCATGTCCCGGCGGCGGACGCATCAGCCAGGAGGCTTCGTCGACGACGACGCCGTCCCGCACCTTGACCAGTCCAACCGAACAGGGCGAGCCGCGGAATCCGTTGGCCGTTTCGAAGTCGATGGCCGTGAATTCAATTCCCACGCGGTGTTCGGTTCCTTAAACGATGAAGCAGGCAGACAGGGTAAAACAGGTGGAGCGGGTTACTCGCCTTCGGCCGGCTCGGCCGGCTCAACCGGACGGTCGGCCTTCCTGCGCCGGTACGAGCGGATCTTGCTCACGAGGTACCAGACGGCGGCAACGGCCACCACGACAATGACGATCTTCTGGAAGACTCCGGCGTATTCCTCGACGATGTGCCAGCTCTCACCGAGGTAAAAGCCCGCGAACACGAAGATGGCGTTCCAGATCAGGCTTCCCGCGGTCGTCAGTCCCAGGAACTTCCAGACCGGCATGCGTTCGATGCCCGCGGGAATGGAAATGAGGCTGCGGAAGAGCGGGATCATGCGGCCGAAGAACACTGCCTTGTAGCCGTGGCGGTCGAACCACGCCTCAACCTTGTCCACGTCCTCGAGCTCGATCAGCGGCACCTTCGAGACGAGGCGGCGCATGCGGTCGCGGCCCAGCCAGGCGCCCAGTCCGTAGAGAGCCAGGGCACCGACGACGGAGCCCAGCGTGGTCCAGACGAGGGCAGAGACCAGGGAGAAGTTGCCCTGGCTGGCGGTGAACCCGGCCAGCGGCAGGATGATTTCGCTGGGCAGCGGCGGAAAGAGGTTCTCGAGGGCGATGGCCAGGCCGGCACCGGGGGCCCCGATGGCCTCCATCATGTCCACGGCCCACTGCGCGATCCCTCCCAGCGCCGATCCGTCGGTACTGGCGGTGGCAACTGAGGAAAGAATCTGTGTAGTCATATTGCCCTCAATTCTGCCCTAAGGAACACCCGGGGAGGAAACCCGACACCGCCGCCGGCCGGAAACCGGGGGGCCGGCGGCAGCTTACCGGCCGGCCGACCCTCCTGTTCACCGCGGGTTCCGGCACCTGGGGAAACGCTCAGGCCAGGGCATCCGTGATGGCCGGAAGCAGGGCGCGGAACGCCTGTCCGCGGTGGCTGATGGCGTTTTTTTCCTCCGGCGCCAGCTCGGCGCAGCTGCGGTCCAGGTCCATCGGCTGCAGCACGGGGTCATACCCGAAGCCGCCGTGCCCGCGGGGCTCTGTGAGAAGCGTCCCACGCAGCTCGGCGCGCTCCACCACTGCAGCGCCGCCGGGCAGCGCCAGGGCCGCGGCGCACACGAAGGCTGCGCCCCGGTGCTCGGCGGGGATGTCCGCCAGCTGGGCCAGCAGCAGGTCCAGGTTCGCGGCGTCGTCTCCGTGTCGGCCGGACCAGCGCGCGGAGAAGATGCCCGGAGCTCCGCCCAGGACGTCCACGGCCAGGCCGGAATCGTCGGCAATGGCGGCGAGGCCTGTCGCTGCAGCGACGGCACGGGCCTTGAGGAGGGAATTCTCTTCGAACGTCACTCCGGTTTCGGGGACGTCCGGCACACCGGCGGCCGCTGCGTCAACCACCTGGGTGTCGACGTCGAGCCCCTCAATCCGTCCGCGCAGCAGCTCGCGCAGCTCCCGCAGCTTGCCCTGGTTGCGGGTGGCCAGGACCAGCCGGGCTCCGGCAGGAATCTGCGTCACGCGCTTTCGCCCAGCGTGCGGCGCTGGATTTCCGCCAGCTCGGACGTGCCGAGCAGGGCCAGGTCCAGCAGCGCGTTGAGTTCGTCGCGGTCGAAGGGGGCGCCCTCAGCGGTGCCCTGGACCTCAACGAACTTTCCGGAGCCGGTCACTACGACGTTCATGTCCGTTTCGGCGCGGACGTCCTCCACGTACGGCAGGTCCAGCATGGGAACACCGTCAATGATGCCCACGCTGATCGCGGCCACGGTGTCCAGCAGGGGCTGAGCGTTGCGGGCAATGAGCTTGTTGTCCTTGGCCCAGGCCAGGGCGTCCGCCAGTGCCACATAGGCGCCGGTGATAGCTGCGGTGCGGGTCCCGCCGTCGGCCTGCAGGACGTCGCAGTCCAGCACGATGGTGTTTTCGCCCAGCGCCTTGGTGTCGATGATGGAGCGCAGCGAGCGGCCGATCAGCCGGGAAATCTCGTGCGTGCGTCCGCCGAGCTTGCCCTTGACCGATTCGCGGTCGTTGCGGGTGTTGGTGGCACGGGGCAGCATCGCGTATTCAGCCGTCACCCAGCCCTTGCCTTCGCCCTTGAGCCAGCGCGGAACGCCGGGGGTGAGGGAGGCGGTGCATAGCACTCGGGTGTTGCCGAACTCGATCAGCGCGGACCCTTCGGCCTGCTTGGACCAGCCGCGGGTGATGGTGATGCTGCGCAGCTGGTCGGGTGTGCGGCCGTCGGACCGCACGACGGCGGAACCGGCGGCAGGCGTGGAAGAAGAAGGGCTGTTTGCAGCGGTAGTCATGCGCCCAGTCTATCGGCCGGTTCCGGTTAGCCGGCGGGCTGGACCCCCGGTTCAACGGCCAGCGGGGCCGCGAACGGACTGCCGACGTCGTAGGAGACGCCGGCGACGGCGACCGCGAGGTCTCCGGCGTAGGTTTCCCGGGCTTCAGCCACCGAGGCGTTGGCGTCATTCCAGACCGGCAGGTGGGTCAGGAGCAGGCGGCGTGCGTTGGCTGCCGAGGCCGCGGCGCCGGCACGTTTTCCGGTCAGGTGCACGCCGTCAATGGCGTCATCGCGGCCCTCGTGGAACGCCGCTTCACAGAGGAAGACGTCGCTGTCGCGGGCGGCTTCCTCCAACCCGTCGCAGGAGTCCGTGTCCCCGGAGTAGGCCAGGGTGTGAACCAGGGAATTGCCGTCGGGGTCGGTGAACCTGGCCTCGACGCGCAGCGCGTAGGCCTCGTCCGCCGGATGCCGGACCGGGTAGGGCGTGACCGTGAACGGGCCGATGTGCACGCTGCGGTGGCTGTCCCAGTTCATGAATTCGAAGTCCTCGTGCATGCCGGGGTCGGTGGGCAGCCCGTAAGCCGTGGCCATCCGGTCCGCCGTGTCCTTCGGTCCCCAGACCTTGATCCGGTCCCGGTTCCAGCCCGCCGGGTCCCAGTGGACTGCCACGTGCAGTCCGCACAGGTCCATGCAGTGGTCCGGGTGCAGGTGGGTCAGCAGGACGGCGTCGATGTCCCGCAGGTCCATGTAGCGCTGCAGCGCGCCCAGTGAGCCGTTGCCCAGGTCCAGCAGGATGCGCCAGTCTCGGACGCCGTCGTTGGCGGTGACGAGGTAACAGGAGGCGGGTGACGCCGGACCGGGGAAAGACCCGCTGCAGCCCACGATGGTCAGTTTCATTGCGTGCCGTTCCGAAGGGCGCCTGGCGGCCTTCCGTTCTCGTCATGGATGGAGCGGGCCGGAAGGCGTGCGGAGCGGTCGGCGGCGGCCATGTCCGGGGTGATCCGGGCCAGGCTTCCGGTGGGATAGTGCGCCGCCACGTTGTCCACGTGTTCGACGCTCAGGACTTCGGGTCCGAGGAAACGCCGGGCCAGAAGTTCGAACGACGTCGAATCCCCCGTGGCGAGGAACCGGTAGTCGGGTGCGGTGGCAGCGGTGCGCTGCAGGTTGTGGGAAATCAGCGCCCGGTACACGTCCTTGGCGGTTTCCTCGGCGCTCGACACCAGCGTCACGCCGTCGCCCATCACGTAGGAGATCACGCCGGTGAGCAGCGGATAGTGGGTGCAGCCCAGGACTACGGTGTCCACATCGCCGGCTTTCAGCGGGGCCAGGTATTCTTCGGCCGTGGCCAGCAGTTCCGGCCCGGCGGTAACGCCGGCCTCGACGTAATCCACAAACGCGGGGCAGGCCACGGACTCGATTTGCAGGTGCGGTGCGGCCGCGAAGGTGTCGTTGTAGGCACGCGAGCCGACCGTGGCCTCGGTGCCGATCACCCCCACCCTTCCGGACCGGGTGGCGGCAACCGCCCGGCGCACGGCGGGCTGGATGACCTCGATGACGGGGATGCCGTAGCGGCGGGTGTACCGCTCACGGGCGTCGCGAAGCACGGCCGCGGACGCCGTATTGCAGGCAATGACCAGCAGCTTGACGCCGGAATCCACCAGTTCGTCCATGACGCCCAGCGCATTGGCGCGGACCTCCGCAATGGGGAGGGGCCCGTAGGGGCCGCGGGCGGTGTCCCCCACGTAAAGAATGGACTCATTGGGCAGCTGGTCAATGACTGCCCGCGCCACGGTCAGTCCGCCCACTCCGGAGTCGAAAATGCCGATGGGCGCATCCGCGTTGTTTTTCCGCGGCGCGCTGCTGGGCTGCGGGGCGGTGGTGCGCCCGGGCGCCTGAGTGCGCGGTGCGTCCATCAGCGGTTCCGTCATCAGCGAGGAACTTTCCGGGTCAGAGCTCATAATGTATCGAGAATAGTCCCCCGGCCCCCCGCAGCGAACTCATCGGGGCGTGCGCTTGGTCACAGCAGGGATCGGGTCATGGCCTGCATCAGGGTCTCCTGGAGCCAGGTGACAAAGTTGTAGACGAGGGCCAGGTACCCGTCCACGTCCTGCGCCTGGGACGGATCGGTAATGCCGTGCAGCCGCTCGGTGTCCTCATCGGTTTCCAGTCCGAGCCGGTCGGCCAGAACGAGGCGGACATCGTTGAGGGCGCGGGCAAAATACTGGGCCTGCTCGGCGTTGAGCAGCAGGGGCTTGGTCTCCAGCAGCAGGGCCGCAGCCCGCAGTGCACCGCTCTTGGTCTCCCGCAGCGAGCGCTCGGTGAGGCGGCGGAATTCCAGCGCTTCGTCGTCGTCCCCCTGTACCGCGTCGGGCAGCAGGCGGTGCAGCGCGGAGTCGGACGGAACACTGGCCCTGGTGTCCAAACCCACCATCGCGGCGAGCGGATCCGAGTCCGCGGGCGTGTCCGGTTCCAGCATTTCCAGCACGTCATTAAACAGGCTGCGCAGCAGCTCCCGCTCCCCCGCGTCCAGTGATGCAGAGATTCCCTTGCGGGTGGTTTTGAATCCGGTTGCCACGTAAAAGTCCTATCCGCCGGCGGGGCCGGGCTGTACTGCCGGTGTACTGCTGCTGGTGCTGCTGTTTCCGCGGTTAGCGGGTGCCGTGTTTAGCGGGTGCCGCGTTTAGCGGGTGCCGCGGAAGTCACGGCTCGTCGGTTTTCTGGAACGTGGCCCAAAGTCCAAAGGAGTGCATTGCCACGGTGTCCCGCTCCGCCGATTCACGCGAGCCGGTCGCCACCACCGACTTCCCCTGTTCATGCACTTCCATCATGAGCTTGTTGGCCTTGGCCTCCGAATATCCGAAATAACTGCGGAAAACATAGCTGACGTAGCTCATGAGGTTCACGGGATCGTTCCAGACAATCACCACCCAGGGCACGTCACTGCTGACCAGCGACTCCGTTTCAGCGCGCTCAAGGGTGTCGGTGCCGGGCGCAGTGCTCAAAGTCATGACTCCAATTGTAGGTTGGCGCCGCTTGCCGAACCGCCAGCGGAAGCCTTCTACTCAATAAGCGAACGGGGGTTAGAGTTTTGATTGTGAACAGCACCAACGCTTGGCGCCAGCCCAATGCCGCCCTGTATACAGACCATTATGAGTTGACGATGCTGCAGGCTGCCCTGCACTCCGGTACAGCTTCCCGCCGCTCCGTCTTCGAGGTGTTCGGCCGGCGGCTCCCCGACGGGCGCCGGTACGGGATCGTGGCCGGAACCGGCCGGATCCTCGAGGCCCTTGCCGCCTTCCGGTTCGACGACGATCAGCTTGCCTTCCTGGAGAGCACCTCTGTGGTGGATGCCCCCACCCTGAAGTGGCTCGCCGATTTCAGGTTCTCCGGAAACATCTTCGGCTATGCCGAAGGTGAAGCCTATTTCCCGAATTCGCCGATCCTCACCGTGGAGTCGACCTTTGCGGAGGCCTGCATCCTGGAAACCCTCCTGCTGTCGGTCCTGAACCATGACAGCGCCATCGCCTCCGCGGCCTCCCGCATGGTGACCGCCGCCGGCGGGCGGCCCTGCATTGAGATGGGGTCGCGGCGCACCCATGAGGAATCTGCCGTGGCAGCGGCCCGGGCGGCGATCATCGCCGGCTTCGACTCGACCTCAAACCTTGAAGCAGGACGCCGCTACGGTCTGAAGACGGTGGGCACGGCCGCCCATTCCTTCACCCTCCTGCATGACAGCGAGACGGACGCCTTCGAGGCCCAGATTGGTTCCCTCGGAGCCGGCACCTCACTGCTGGTGGACACGTACGACGTCGAACAGGGCGTGCGCAACGCCGTCGCCGCTGCCGGGCGGCAGCTGGGCGGGGTCCGGCTGGATTCCGGCGATCTGGTCGCCCAGGCCAAGTGGGTGCGCGAGCTGCTGGATGAGCTGGGCAATACGGACACCCGGATCATGGTGACCTCGGACCTGGACGAATATGCCATTGCGGCCCTGGCCTCCGCGCCCGTGGATGCGTACGGCGTCGGAACTTCCCTGGTCACCGGTTCCGGTGCGCCGACCGCCGGGCTGGTGTACAAGCTGGTCAGCCGCGAAGACGACAACCACGAGTTTGTCTCGGTCGCCAAGGCCGCCAAGAACAAAGCTTCCCGCGGCGGACGCAAATACGCGCTGCGCCGGCTGGATGAGCGCGGCACGGCCACTGCCGAGGTCATCGGCATCGGCCACCGCCCGCTGGACGACGGCAACGACCGCCCGCTGCTGGAGCAGTTTGTCGCCGACGGCGAGATTCTTGCCGGCTGGACCGGAGCCGCTGCCGTGGAGCGGGCTGCCAAGCGGCACACAGAGTCCCTGGCTGAACTGCCAACCTCGGTCAACCGCCTGCAGCGCGGCGAGCCGGCCATACCCACCGAATACGAGGAGTGAGAATGACGCGTGCCCTGATTGTTGTCGACGTCCAGAACGACTTCTGCGAAGGAGGATCACTGGCCGTTCCCGGCGGCACCGACACCGCCTCGGAAATCACCGACTACATTGAAACGACGCTTGGCCGCTATGACGTCGTGGCCGCCACGCAGGACTGGCACATTGAGCCCGGCCCGCACTTCTCCGAAACCCCGGACTACAAGGAATCCTGGCCGGTGCACTGCGTTGCCGGGACGACCGGCGCCAGCCTCCACCCCGACCTGGACACCGAGCACATTGATGCGTTCTTCCGCAAGGGACAGTATGAGGCGGCGTACTCCGGTTTTGAGGGCGTGCTTGCCCCCGAAGACGAGGTCCCCACGGGTGACCTTGATGCCGCAGCGGTGCCGCCGGATCCGGCTGAGACAGTGAGCCTGGACGACTGGCTGCGCGAGAACGACGTCGAGGAAGTCGTCATTGTGGGTTTGGCCGCCGATTACTGCGTCCGGGCCACGGCCCTGGACGCCATTGCCGCAGGCTACGACACCTTTGTCATCCCGGACCTCTGCCGCGGAATCGACCGCGCCGGAACCCGGGCCGCGCTGGCCGAACTCGAGGACGCCGGCGTGGAGCTGCTGGACCTGTAGGCCCCGGAACGGCAGGGATTTACGCCCCCGGACCCGGCGAGTGAACCCGGGCCCGGGGGCCCTTGCATCCGTGGATGTCGCGTCCGCGGATCAGGCGGCTATTTGCGGCCGATGAACCAGTCCTGCAGCTTCTTCAGCCGCTGGTTGAGCTGCTCCTCGTTGGCCTGCGCCACCGGCGGGCCGCCGCAGATGCGGCGCAGCTCGCTGTGCACCATCCCGTGCGGCATGCCCGAGCGCGCGGACCAGGCGGAGACGTTCTTGGCCAGCTGGCCGCGCAGCTCGGTCAGCCGCCGGTGGTCCATGACGGACGGCTCCGGCTCCGGAGCAGACGCCGCCGGGGCCTTGCGTCCGCGGCGGGACAGCTGCTCGTGCTGGCGCTGGCGCAGCAGCACGCCCATCTGGTCCGCATCCAGCAGCCCGGGAATCCCCAGGAAATCCTGTTCCTCTTCGCTGCCCAGTTCACCGCCTGTGCCGAACTCGCCGCCGTCGAACAGCACACGGTCAAAGGACGCCTGGGACTCCAGCGCCTCGAACTTTTGCTTGGTCAGCGAATCCGAGGCCTTCTCCTCACGGTTCGCTGCCTCCATGAGGCTGTCTTCCAGCCCGAAGCCCTCCTCTTCGAGGTGGTTGTCCGGCCGGTCCAGGGCGTGGTCGCGTTCCATTTCCAGCTGGTTGGCCAGGGCCATCAGGTTCGGGACCGAGGGCAGGAAGACCGACGCCGTCTCGCCGCGCTTGCGGGCACGCACAAACCGCCCCACCGCCTGGGCAAAGAACAGCGGGGTCGCGGTGGAGGTCGCGTAGACCCCCACCGCCAGGCGCGGTACGTCCACGCCTTCAGACACCATGCGGACCGCCACCATCCAGCGCTGGTCCCCCGCGGAGAATTCGTCGATCTTGTCCGAGGCCTTGGCATCATCGGAGAGGATGACGGTTGGGGACTGCCCGGTGATCTTCTTCAGCGTGCCGGCGTAGGCGCGCGCGTCGTCGTGGTCCGTGGCAATCACCAGCCCGCCGGCATCGGGGACGGCGCGCCGCACTTCGGACAGCCGCCGGTCGGCAGCGGCAAGGACCGCCGGAATCCACTCTCCGGTGGGGTTCAGCGCCGTGCGCCAGGCCTGCGCCGTGATGTCCTTGGTGACCGCGGCCTCGCCCAGGGAGGCGGCCATCTCGTCGCCGGCACTGGTGCGCCAGCGCATCTGCCCGGAGTAGGCCATGAACATCACCGGGCGGACCACGTGGTCGCGCAGGGCCTCGCCGTAGCCGTAGGTGTAATCGGCCTTGGAGCGGCGGATGCCGTCCCGGTCCGCTTCATACTCCACAAACGGAATCGCCGCCGTGTCCGAACGGAACGGCGTACCGGTCAGGGAGAGCCGCTTGACCGCCGGTTCAAAGGCTTCCCGGATGCCGTCGCCCCAGGAGAGCGCGTCGCCGCCGTGATGGATCTCGTCCAGGATCACCAGCGTGCGGGCCGCCTCCGTCTTGGCCCGGTGCAGCATGGGCTTGGAGGCCACCTGCGCGTAGGTGACGGCCACGCCGATGAAGCCGTCGCCGTGCCGCCCGTCGGCGTTCTTGAAATTGGGGTCCAGCGCCAGCCCCACCTTCGCGGCGGCATCGGCCCACTGGCGCTTGAGGTGGTCCGTGGGGGCCACGACGGTGATCCGCTTGACGATCCCGCGGTCCACCAGCTCCGTGGCGACACGCAGGGCGAACGTCGTCTTGCCGGCGCCGGGGGTGGCGACGGCGAGGAAGTCGTCAGCGTCGTTGGCGAAGAACTTCTCGAGGGCTTCGGCCTGCCACTGGCGCAGCTTGGGGGCGGTGCCCCAGGCGGCTCGTTCGGGATAGGCGGGCGGCAGGGCCGGTCCGCCGAAGAGGGTGTCTGGGCTCACGCTGTGAACGGCACCTTTCCTGTGTTCGGGGTAACTATTGCACTGCGTGCACCGGAGAGGATCCCCAGGCACGCAAAAACGGCCAGGACAAGCCACATGACGCTGAACGCGCCGGTCTGTCCGGAAGCCGCGGGATCCTGCAGCAGGGCAAAGAGAATCCCTGCCACGGTGGTTCCCGCCACGGCTCCGACCTGGTCGGAAATCTGAAGGGACGCGGAATTGCGTCCCCGGTCCACGGAGGTGGACAGTGCCAGCACCATCACTGAGGTGCTGGAAAGGGCCAGGCCCATCGCGGCTCCCGCCAGGGACCACACCGCCACGATCACCCCAAAAGGCACCGACGGTGAAGCCAGCAGCCCGATGCCTCCCATTGCTGCTGCCAGCATGGATGCGCCGGTCACCAAAAGCCGGTGGCGGCGCCCGGCGGCGCGGGCCTGAAGGAAGGAACCCACAGCCCAGCCTACCGCTCCTGCGGTGAGCGCCAGTCCTGCAGTGGCCGGGTCCACACCGTGGGTCGCCAGCACCATGAGCGGCAGGAAAGCTTCCGCAGCCACGAATCCGGCACTGAGCAGGCCGCGGGTGGCGATCACGCTCGGCAGTCCCCGGGCTAGGCGCAGGGTGCCCGCCGGCAGCAGACGCCCGAGTGCCGCCCCGGCGGTTCCGGCTGCGGCTGCTGCGGCAATCCACAGAGCCGCCGGAGCCGACGGCGCATCCGCCGCCTCATTGCCTGCCCACTGGGCGACAAACACTGCGGCGGCCAGCGTGCTGCCCCATAGAGCCCGCCTGCGGCCCAGTGCCCGGTCCAGGGCAGGGTTGTCCGGCGGACCGAGGCCGCGAACCCGCGGCCAGACCATGAGGCCGGCAACCAGCACGATGGGAATCACCGCGGCAAAGACCCACCGCCAGCTCACGTACTGGGCCAGGAGGCCGGCGGCCAGGGGCCCCACCATCGACGGCAGGATCCAGGCAGCGGCCAGCCACCCGAAGAGCACGGGCTGAAGGGACGACGGGTAGATCTCGCCGATGATGACGTACACCGCAACGATCATGGCCCCGCCGCCGAGCCCGGAGACGGCACGGCCTGCGGTGACAACCCAGAACTCGCCGGCCAGGGCCGAGACCACCAGGCCGGCGGTCATCAGGGCCATGCCGGCCGCCAGCGACGGCACCGGCCCCTGGACATCGCACCTGCTGCCGGCCACGACCGTGCCCAGCAGCGAGGCGGTGAGGAACATCGAGAACGCCAGCCCGTACCCGGCCCCCGCGGACAGCTCGGCGGCCACCACGGGCATCGCCGTCGTTACCGCCATCGCTTCAAAGGCGGAGCAGGTGATGATGGCGAGGATGCCCAGGGTGAGGGCCCGGTAGGCGGGCGACAACGGGCCGGCGGGACGCGGCTCCGCGGATGGACCGCTCATGGACGCGCGGGAACTACTTGCCGCCGTCCTTGGGCGCGCTCAGGCCTTCGTAGATTTCCTTGCAGGTGGGGCAGACGGGGAACTTTTTCGGATCCCGGCCCGGAGTCCAGACCTTGCCGCACAGGGCGATCACCGGTTCGCCGGAAAGCGCCGACTCCATGATCTTTTCCTTGCGGACGTAGTGGGCAAACCGCTCACTGTCACCGGGTTCTGTGTACTCGCGCTGCTCTTCGCGCTCGATGACGGCGGTGGAACCGCCGCCGTCGTCCAGGCGGCGGGCAGGGTCATTTTCGAAAGGATCGGGAGGCAGACTCATGGTTCCCATCTTAGTACCGCAGGAGGCCCCGCCCCGGCCGACTGACCGGAGCGTTTTATTTGTGCACCGAGAGTGCCGCCAGCATTTCCGGGGCGCGGCGGTCCAGCCAGCGTCCCCCGATCCTGATCCCGCCCACCAGCAGCCCGGTACCCAGCAGCACGCCGCCAGCCAGGGTCAGCCAGTCCCAGAGCGGGTTGTCGTTCAGCAGCGCCACGACGGCCAGTGCCAGTACCGGAAGCACAATCACGATCTGGCTCAGCATGCCCAGGCTTTGCACCAGCGCGGTCCGCCCGGCGGAACCCGGAGGAGTCTTGAAGGCGTTCTCCCCCGGCAGCGGAACGTTGTACGTGTACCGGGCCGAAACTACGGACGAGAGCCCGAGACCGCCCAGCAGGACAGCCAGGGAGACCCCGAGCAGGACCGGAATCAGGTCCGCCTCCCCCAGCAGCAGGCACGGCAGCACCGCTGCCAGGACGGTGACCGGCAGCGCAAATACGGCGCAGGCGATGACCCGGCCGGCGCGGTCGGCCGTACCCGAAACGCCGGTGCTGACGTGCAGGGCAAAGGCGGTGTTGTCGTATGAAACGTCCGCTGAAATGCCGTAGCCGAGCAGGAAGCCCAGCAGCGGTCCCGCGAACAGCACCAGGCTGGGGCCGGTGCCTTCCTGCGTGCCCAGGAACACCAGCAGGACCACCATCAGCGGAATGATGAGCAGCGAGGCGCCGTACCGCGGATCCCGGATCCAGTAGGTCAGGGCGCGGGCAGCAACGGCACCGGTGGGAGTGGGCGGGAAAAGGGCAAAAAACCCGAGCTTTCCGCCCTTGCGCCGGGCGCCGGAGCTGTGCGGCGGGGTGATAAGCGCGCGCACCAGCAGCACCTTCCAGGCCCACACCAGCAGGGCCAGGAAAACGGCGGCGATCGCCAGCTTGGCGGCAGCCGGCCCCGGCTGGTTCAGCGCAATATCGCCGGGTACGGCCCATGCTGCGCCCAGCGGTGTCCAGGACAGTGTGCGTGCCAGTGACGGAAGATAGCCCTGGGCACTGCTGATGCCTGAGCTGATACCGGCAATGATCGGCCCCAGGAGCATAAGCGGGATGATGGCCACCAGGCCGGAGATGTCCTTGAACCGCCGGGACGAGGCCAGCGAGGTGCTTGCCGCGACGGTGACGCGGGCGGCGATGATGCAGGTGAACACGGCGATCAGCGCGGACAGAACCCCGGCGGCCAGGGCAGCCGGGCTGCGCCACCAGACGGCAGCGGAGCCCAGCGCGGCAAGCAGCGTGACGGCGCCCGGGATGCCGATGAGCCCGCCGAGCCCCAGCCCGGCGAGGAGCTGGGGCAGCGGCACGGCAAAGGTCACGAACCGCGCCGGGTCCAGGGTCAGGTCCACGCCGGTGGCCAGCACGGGAATCAGCGCCCAGCCCAGGACGGCGGCGCTGCCGGCGAGGACTGTTGCGGTGCGGGCCAGTTCGGGGTCGTTGAAGCTCAGGAAGAACAGGGCCGCAAACAGCAGGCCGAGCATCCCCAGTCCGTACAGGGCGCCGAAGACGATTCCCACGATCTGCCACGGGCTGCGGCGCAGGGAGTTGCGCAGCAGGAGAAGCTTGAGCCTTAGGAGGTGCGCAACCATGGCAGTCCCTCCGAGTGGGTGCGTCCGCCCACCAGCTGCACGAAACGCTCTTCCAGGGTCTCTCCGCCGCGGACCTCGTCCACGGTTCCGGAGGCAAGGAGGTTGCCGCCGGAGACCACTGCGACGTGGTCGCACATCCGCTGGACCAGGTCCATGACGTGGCTGGACACGATCACCGTTCCGCCGGAGTCCACGTACCCGGAGAGGATGTCCCGGATGTTGGCGGCGGACACCGGGTCCACCGCTTCAAAGGGCTCGTCGAGGACCAGCAGCCGGGGCGCGTGGATCAGCGCAGAGGCAAGGGCGATCTTCTTGGTCATGCCCGCGGAGTAGTCCACCACGAGGGTGCCCGCATCATTGGTCAGGTCCATGGCCTCGAGCAGGTCCCGCACACGCCCTGCCACGGTCTCCCGGTCCATGCCGCGCAGCAGCCCCGAATAGGTAACCAGCTGCTCGCCGGTAAGCCGGTCGAACAGCCGGACGCCGTCGGGCAGCACTCCCATCAGCCGTTTGGCCTTCAGCGGCTCGGCCCAGACATCCGTGCCGTGCACCCACACCTGTCCGTGCTCGGGCCGCAGCAGGCCGGTCGCCATGGACAGCAGGGTGGTCTTGCCTGCTCCGTTGGGGCCGACCAGCCCGTAGAAGGAGCCTGCCGGGACATCAAGGCTGATCCCGTTGACGGCGATCTTCTCCCCGAAACGCTTGCCGAGGCCCCGGACAGCCAGGGCAGGGGCAGCCGGAACGGCCGGAGTTTCAGGGAACACGGGTTCGCTCATGTCAGCACCACTTTCGTCATGCCACCAAACTACCCGCCAAGCAGGCGGACGGGATCAGCCGGAAGGACCAAAATCGGCGCCCTGAAAGTGCGGCCGGGCGGAGTACACCCGTCCCGGGGACTAGGCGGGCCGGGCCCGTTCGTACTGCGGTGCCCAGGGAAGCTTGGCATCCAGTTCCCCGGCTGCCCGCATCCACCAGTGCGGATCCCGCAGGGCGGCCCGCGCAATGAGCACGGCATCCGCCCGCCCGGCACGGAGGACTTCCTCAGCCTCCGCCGCACTGCTGATCAGGCCGACGGCTGCTGTGGGGACACCGGCGGCGGCGCGGATGTGCTCGGCGAATCCGGTCTGGTATCCCGGGCCCACGGGGATATTGGCTGCGGGCACGGCTCCGCCGGTGGAGACGTCCACCAGGTCGACGCCGCGGTCGCGCGCCTGGCCGGCCAGGCGGGCCGAGGACCGCTCGTCAAGGCCGCCGTCGGTCCAGTCGGTTGCGGAGATGCGCAGGAGCAGCGGCATCGAGTCCGGGATAACCGCCCGGACGGCGTCAACGACTTCCAGCGTCAGCCGGTTGCGTCCCTCCTCCGACCCGCCCCAGCCGTCGGTGCGGGTGTTGACCAGCGGGGTCATGAACTGGTGCAGCAGGTATCCGTGGGCGGCGTGGATTTCGATGGTGTCGAACCCGGCTTCCACAGACCTTTCCGCTGCCCGGGCGAAATCCGAGATGACCCGCCGGATGCCGGCTTCATCCAGCGCCTGCGGGGCGGCATAGCGGCCGAAGGCATCCGCAGTGGGACCGACAGTGCGCCAGCCGCCGTCGGCTTCCGCAACGCTGCCGCTGCCCCGGCCGAAGGGAGAGTAGGTCGAGGCCTTGCGCCCGGCATGGGCCAGCTGAACGCCGATCCGGGCATCGGCGGCCCCGTACCGGTGGACGAAGTCCGCGATGCGGCGCCAGGCGGCGGCTTGTTCGGCGGTGTAGATGCCGGTGTCCTCCGGACTGATCCGGCCCTCGGGGCTGACCGCCGTCGCTTCGGTGATGATCAGTGCCGCTCCCCCGGCTGCGAAGGAGCCCAGGTGCATCAGGTGCCAGTCATTGGGCAGCCCGGGAGCGTTGACGCCGTCGGCCGAGTACTGGCACATGGCCGCCACCCAGCCGCGGTGGGAGAGCTCCAGTCCGCGGAGCACCAGCGGGTCGAACAGGCCGGCATTCAGGGATGCTGCGTTCTCGCTCATGCCGGGCGGGCCTAGAAGAGTGCCCGGGCGAGGGCGGAGCGGGCCTTGGTGACCCGCGGGTCCGTGGTGCCCACCACCTCGAACAGGTCCAGCAGACGCAGCCGTGCCTTTTCCCGGTCATCGCCGAAGACCCGTGCGATCAGCCGAACCACGCGGTTGAACGCGTCTTCGACGTGCCCGCCTGAGACATCCAGGTCCGCTACGGCCAGCTGTGCGTCAACGTCGTCCGGGTTGGCCGCTGCCTCGGTGCGCAGCTTCTCGGCGTCCGCGCCCTTGAGCCGGGCCATCAGTTCCACCTGGGCCAGCCCCGCCTTGGCCTCCGCGTCCGCCGGCTGTTCGGCCAGCGCTTTGCGGTAGGCGGCGGCAGCGCCGTCGTAATCCCCGGCCACGATCGCGTCGTAGGCTTCCTGGTGCAGCGGCGGCAGCGGAGCTTCCTCCGCCGGCTCCCCGGCACCGCCCTCGTTCAGGGTCCCCGCAACACCGTTGGCCGCTGCCACCTGCAGCAGCTCGGCGACCAGGGCGCGGATCTGTTCCTCCGGGACCGCCCGGTCGAACAGCGGCACCGGCTGGCCCTTGAGGACAGCGGCGACCGTGGGGACAGCCACGGCCTGGAAGGCCTGGGCAATCTGCGGGAAAGCTTCCACGTCCACCCGGCCGAGCAGCAGCTTTCCGTCGTGCTCGGTGACAATGCTCTTCAGCACGTTGCTCACCTGCACGGATTCGGGACTGCGCGCTGAGTAGAGGTCGATGATGACCGGGACCTGCTCGGACAGCTGGACCAGCTGGGGGAAGGTCTGCTCGGAGACCTCAACGATGTACGGGCTGGCGGCCGGGGCGCCGGCCCCGCCCTGCCCCGGAGCCGGTGCCCCGGCTGCGGGCGGGGCCGTGGCCCTGGATTTCAGGCCGGAGAGGTCGACGGCGCCGCGCAGGTTCATCGTGGAAGCTGCCGGTGCTGGACGGTGGTTCGGAGTGCTCATGGCTTCACCTTATTACGCGGTCTCGGGTCACCGGCAACCCGGTTTCCCCTGATGGAGGGTGGGGCTACTTCAGGGTTGCTGAGAGCAGTTCCTGGACGGCGCCGATGACCTGGATCTGGTCGGTGCTTCCGGCCGGGGGAACGTACAGCATGACGCCCTCTCCGTATTTGACGTCAATGCCTTCTTCGGTGCTGGTTTCACCCGTGAGCGTCTGGTAGACGGTGCCCTCAAGGTTGATGGAGTCGCCGGTTTCCTTGGGAACGCTCGTGTAGCTGCTGTCCATGTAGCCGAACACAATGGCTCCGCCGTCGGCGGTGCGCAGGGCGCGCGTGTCGTCCGGCACGGACGTGTGGTTGAAGGTGATGTTCGCGAACTCGTTGTCCGGGCTCGCCGTAACGTCAGACTGGAACTTGGTCACCGCGTCGGCGAAGGTGTTGGCCGAGAAGGTGTCCTTGTTGGCGCCGGCCGGGTTGGTCAGGGCATCGGCCAGTGCCTGCACGGCGATCTGCGGAGAGACGGTCAGGCCGTCGGCGGAGTCCGCCGGGGCGGGATTAACACCGGCGCCGGTGGACGGGCGCGGCGGGAAGGTGGTCCCGGGAAGCATCCGGATGGAAGAAACCAGCTTGTAGTTCTCGCGTGCCGAGGCCTGTTCCAGCAGCAGTGCCTGCGGAACCTCGTTCTCCGGGCCCTGGGTAACGGCAACCACGCTGCGCGGGAATTCCGTTCCGCCCATGATCAGGTCTGTCTTCAGCGGCTCCGCAGCTACCGGTTCCGGTGCCGGGTGGGTGGGTACTTTGGCTGCCGTGGCATACCCGGCCTCGCGGAGGGTGGCGGCCGAACCGGCGGCGCGCTCGGTAAGCAGGGCAGGGTCCTTGGCGGCATCCGCTTCCTGGACGGTGGCCGCGACGTCAACGAGGATCCGTTCCAGCTGCGACTTCAGGACCACGGGCGGGGTGGCTTCATCAGCCGGCTCGGCCGTGGGACCCGCGGTGAGCGGAAGTCCGGCCAGGGCGGGCGCGGGGGCGGCGCTGAAGGCCAGGGCAGCGGCAAGCGCGGTGCTGAGCGCGGCGGCAGGCCCCCGACGGCGCAGGACCGGCAGGATCCCGAAGGCCGTGGTGCCCGAGGCCGTGGTGCCGGAGGCTCCGGGCTTCCGTCCGGCAGCGGGCGCCGGTTCAGCCGCGGGCAGTGAGGTGGTGCTGTCGGTTACCGGATGGGCAGCGTCGGCCGTGCTGCGGGCGGGGCCCTCGGCGGACGGTTCCCCGCCGCCCGAACGGCGGCCGGTGTTGCCGCGGCCCGCAACGAAGGCCAGGGCAAGGCCGAGAACGGCAAGCAGCGCGCCGCCGACAATCAGCGGCACGGCAAACGGTGTGGACGCATCGTTGGCGTAGGTGACCGAAACGCCTGCGGGCGCCGGGGCCGTACCGTCTGAAGCAAGCAGGATCTGCCAGTCGCCGGAAGCCGGGGCGTCCCAGGTGAACGTCGTTTCACCGTCGACCTCCTGCTCGGAGACCCACAGGTCGGATCCGGCCGGATTGGGAACGGTGGGAGTTCCTTCAGTGACCTCGGAGGCCAGGCTGTCTCCGTCGGCTGCGACCCGCAGGACGGTGGCGTCCCCAACCCATGCATCGACGTCGTCGGCCCGGCCCACGGCCATCAGGAAGGGGCCCTCTCCCGAGAAGGTGAGGTCAACGCCGTCGGGGTGGGCAGTGAGGACATCAGTGCCGATGACAGTCAGCGGTGCCTGCTGATCGGCGGACGGGGCTTCGGCCGTGACGGTGCCCGGCGGAGCCCAGAAGGTGCGCTGCCCGATGCCCACAAGCATCAGCAGCACTCCGATCACGATCAGCGGAACTGCAATTTTGTTTCGCACAAGCTACCTATCTTCAGTCTCGGTACTTCGCATCACCTGTAGGTGCGGCTAAAACGGGACGTGGACCCTCTTGGCTATGGGCCGGTCAACGGGTTTATAACCCAATGGTAACGAAATCCACTGAACGGTCACATTCCGGTGCCTGCCCGCACCCCGGGCCGGCACCCGGGCGCAGCATGGCTGGTAATCTGGCGCTTCCGATCCCGGGCGTTCGCTACATACAGGAGACAAGCAAAAAAATGGGCGAGAACCAGGACCAGCCGGCCGGCGAGCCCCGCGAGGCTCCGCGGACGGCCCGGCAGCCGACCCCGCCCGACGGCGCGGCGCGGCGGGGATTCCTTGCGGCGGCTTCCGAGCGGCTCCGCCAGTCAGTTCCGCACCATGTGCCCGGAGCCCGCCCCCGGCGACGGTTCGAGTTTCCGCCCGACGTCGACGCGCCGGCCGGCGCAACCGCCGCCCGCAGCGTCCCCTCCGCCGAAACCGCTTCAGAGGGCGCACCGGCGGGCCCCGCCGAACTTCCGTCCGCCGGCATGAATGCCCATCCCATCCATTTCGGCTTCATGTTTGCCGTGGGAGTGGGCTTCGCCCTGCTGGGTTATTTCATCCTCACCAATGTGGGCGAACTGCTGGTCTGGATTGGCGCGGCACTGTTTATCGCCCTGGGCCTGGACCCGGTGGTCCGCTGGCTCGGTGCACGGCGCGTGCCGCGGCCGGCCGGAATCGCGATTACCGTGCTGGGCTTGGCGGGCATAGTGATCGGCTTTTTCGCGACACTGATTCCCACGATTGTCCGCCAGACAACGGAGATCATTAATAACGCCCCCGGCTACGTCAACACGTTCCTTGAATCCGATTTCTTCGTCAATGTCGATGAACAGTTCCATGTCCGCGAACGGATTGAAGAAGAAGCGAACAGGTTCTTTACGAATTCGGACGCCCTGGGCGGGGTCTTCGGCGGAGTGCTGTCGGTCGGCACGGTCATTGCCAACGGTCTCTTCGGTGCGCTCATCATCCTGGTCCTGACGCTCTACTTCCTCTCATCGCTGCCCTCCATGAAGATGTGGGCGTACCGGCTGGCTCCGCGGGGCCGGCGACGCCGGGTGGAGGCACTGTCGGAAGAAATCACCAGCAGCGTCGGCAACTACGTGATCGGACAGGGGCTCGTGGCAGTGCTCGACGCCACTTACGCCTTTGTTGTCATGTCAATCACGGGCGTGCCCTTTTCGGTTCTGCTGGCCTTCGTCGTCGCGCTGCTGGCCTTTATCCCGCTGGTCGGTCCGCCCATTGCGCTCATCGTGGTCTCCCTGATTGCGCTTACCGAAAGCTGGCAGACCGCCGTCGTCTTTGCCCTGTTCTACGTCGCCTACCTGCAGTTTGAGGCCTACTTCGTCTCCCCCCGCATCATGCAGCGTGCCGTGGCGGTGCCCGGCGCAGTCGCCGTCATTGCAGTCATCGCCGGAGGCAGCCTTCTGGGCGTGCTCGGCGCACTGATCGCCATTCCCACCGCCGCAGCGGTGCTGCTGCTCCTCAAGGAAGTGTTCATCAGCCGCCAGGACCAGCGCTAGCGGCGCCCCAGGCGCCCGCCGCCGGTCCTGCGGGTGCGCCAGCACCGCTCATGCCAGTGCCTGCGGTCCGCCACTGCCGTGTCCCTGCCCAGCAGGGAGTCCTCCTGCCACACCACCAGGTGCGGCACGCCCGGAGGTATCACCATGCCGCAGCCGGGGCACTTGTAGTCCTTTGCCGCGTTGCGGGCCGTGATTTGCCGCACGGACCATTCGCCGTCCGCGGCGCTCTCCCGCTGCGGTATTCCGGCACGGGTCCGCTCCAGGTCCAGCTCGGCCGCGGGAGTTGCCCACTTGCTGCGGGCGCTGCGGCCCAGATTGGCGTTGGCTGCGCCGGGCGGGCGGCGGGGACGGTTGGAACGGGGCATACAAGTCATTTTGCCGCAGCGGAGCCGGTAAAGTGCAACTGTGCGTTTAGTAATTGCCCGCTGCTCTGTTGACTACATCGGCCGCCTCCGTGCCCATCTCCCGCTAGCCGTCCGTCTGCTGATGGTGAAAGCCGACGGTTCCGTCCTGATCCACTCGGACGGCGGCTCCTACAAACCCCTGAACTGGATGAGCCCTCCGGCCACCCTGCGCATCACCGCTCCGGAAGAGGACGACGCCGCAACGGGCGTCATCGAAACCTGGAACGTCCAGAGCGCCAAGACCGATGACAAGCTCGTGATCAGCATCTACGAGCGGTTCTCCGAAACGTCCCATGACCTGGGCGTGGATCCGGGACTGATCAAGGACGGCGTGGAGGCCGATCTGCAGCGGCTGCTGGCAGAGCAGATCACCAAGCTCGGCGAAGGATTCACGCTGATCCGGCGCGAGTACATGACCGCGATCGGTCCGGTGGACATCCTGGCCCGTGATGCCTCCGGCGCCACCGTGGCCGTGGAACTCAAGCGGCGCGGTGACATTGACGGCGTGGAGCAGCTGACCCGCTACCTCGAACTGCTGAACCGCGATCCGCTGCTGGCACCGGTCCGCGGCGTCTTCGCCGCACAGCAGATCAAGCCGCAGGCCCGGGTGCTGGCCGCCGACCGCGGCATCGACTGCCTGACCCTCGACTACGACGCCATGCGCGGGGTGGACGACTCCGCCTCACGGCTGTTCTAGCTCCTTGCCGGCCCCGGTGCGGCACCCGGCCAATATGGCCAAAACCGGACCCCGGCACCTTTTTCCGATGCAGTCCGTGGGCTTCCGCATTACCTGGAAAGTTTTTCGGCAAATTCGTTGACCAGCCATTAGGCGTGTGTAATCCTATAACCAGTCTTTGTGTAGGTGTTATTCATGCTCGCAAGACCGTTGCGAGCGTGAAGCTCCTCAAGGAACTGCTGAATGGCAAGGAACTTGAGCCTTCCCGTTTCAGTAACATAAGGCCGTCGCGGGGTGTGGCGGTCGGTAGTTCCACTTATGAGGAGAAACAAAATGGCACAGGGTACCGTCAAATGGTTTAACGCTGAAAAGGGCTTCGGCTTCATTACTCCCGACGATTCAGACGGCGACGTCTTTGTTCACTACTCTGAGATTCAGACCGGTGGCTTCAAGACGCTCGACGAGAACCAGCGTGTTGAGTTTGAAATCGGCCAGGGCGCCAAGGGCCCCCAGGCAACGGGCGTCACCGCCCTCTAAGTTTCACCGCAGCTGTTTCTTTACTGCAGCTGTTTCTTGCCCGGGCCTGCCCGGACAGCACTGAAGTCCCCGGCACATGCCGGGGACTTCCTTGGTTAACGGCGGTCAGCTGCGCCGGCGGACCACGCGTGCCCCCAGGCCGCGCAGGTTCTCCATGAACCGTTCGTAGCCGCGGTCGATATGGTCCACGCCGCGCACCTCGGTGGTGCCCTCGGCGGCCAGCCCGGCGATCACCAGTGCCGCTCCGGCGCGAATGTCATTGGCCTCCACCGGAGCACCGGAGAGACGGGGAACCCCCTGGATGAGGGCGTGGTGGCCGTCCAGGCGGATCACCGCGCCCAGCCTCGCCAGTTCCGAGGTGAACCCCCAGCGTGCTTCGAAGACGTTCTCCGTCACCATGCCGGAGCCCGTCGATACGGCGTTCAGCGCCACGACGAAAGGCTGCAGATCGGTGGGGAAACCCGGATAGGGCAGGGTGGACACGTTGATCGGTTCGGGCCGGCCGGTTCCCTTGACGGTGAAGCTGTCCTCCCCCACCGTGACGGTGCAGCCGGACTGGGTGAGCTTGTCCAGGACGACGGCGAGGGCTGAGGCGTCCGCATTGCGGATCTCGATGCAGCCGCCCGTCACCGCGGCAGCGAAGGCCCAGGTGCCGGCGACGATGCGGTCGGGAACCACCCGGTGAACAACGGGGTTCAGCCGTTGCACTCCTTCGATGACCAGGGTGTTGGTTCCGATCCCGGAGATACGCGCGCCCATTTCGTTGAGCATCTCGGCAATGTCGGTGATTTCCGGCTCGCGGGCCGCGTTGTCGATGACTGTGGTGCCGGCGGCCAGCGTGGCGGCCATCATGAGGTTTTCGGTCGCACCCACGGAGGGAAAGTCCAGCAGGTGCCGGGCACCGACCAGCCCTTCGGGCACTGAGGCGATCAGATAACCGTGGTCGATGGTGATGGTGGTTCCCATCAGCTCAAGTCCGGCACGGTGCATGTCCAGGCCGCGGGAGCCGATGGCATCGCCGCCGGGCAGCGCTACTTCCGCCTGCCGGCAGCGGGCCACCAGTGGGCCGAGGACGGAGATGGAGGCACGCATGGCCCGTACGAGGTCATAGTCGGCCTGGTGACCCGGCACTTCGGGGACGTCAACGGTCACCGCGGCCGCCTCGACGTCGTAATCCACATCACAGCCCAGCCGGCGCAAAAGCTCGGCCATGATCCAGACATCCTGGATATTGGGAACGTTGGTGATGGTGGAGGGTCCCTGCGCCAGCAGCGTGGCGGCCATGAGTTTCAGGACACTGTTTTTGGCTCCGGGTACGCTCACCGCTCCGTTGAGCGTGGAGGGACCGGTAACAACTATGACGTCTTCCATCCCTCAATACTAGGGTGGATGAACGGCGGCGCTGGACCGGGGCGCGGCGGCCCGGGCCGGTTCAGCCCGGTGTCAGCGCGGATCAGCGCCAGGTGCCGATGCCGATGACGGGACCGGCTTCGAGCCAGGAGGAGAGACCGGTGTAGACGTCATAGTTCATGGCGATCAGAACTTCGCGGTCCTCGTACTTCAGCGTTACGATAATGGCTCCGGGCTGGATCCGGGCGCGCTCGGCCTCTGTGGGCTGCCGCCAGCTGCCGATCTCCAGCGAGCTGCGCAGGAAACGGTGGGGCGGACGGGGACTGAGCGAAATGAGGCGCAGCCACTCCAAGTGGGTATCCGTATAACGACAAACCCCCATCTGCCACCCGCCGGGCGGGAGGCAAATGGAGGCGTCGAAAGTACCGAGGGCGCGCCGCAGCTGGCTGCGGCGCACCCCGAACAGAACTACTGCCAGCAGCAGCAGGCACAGCAGCCCTGCCAGCGCAATGAACAAATAAGAGCTGCTCATTGGGAAGGGTCAGCGAGTCCCAGCGTTGGCTGCGTCGTTCATCTGAGCATTGTCAGCGACAATCACCACGCGGTTGCTGTCGACGGAAAAGAATCCGCCGTCGACGTTCACCGTGAAGCGGGCACCGGAGACCGGCTCGATGGCCATTTCGCCTTCAGCCAGGATGGCCAGCAGCGGAGTGTGGCCGGGAAGGATCCCGACGTCACCCTCGGACGTGCGTGCCTTGACCATCTTTGCCGCGCCGGACCACACGAAGTGGTCCGCTGCGACAATCTCAACTTCGAGTTCAGCAGTGTTCGCCATAGGGCTTACTTCCCGGTCTGCTCTTGGATCTTCGCCCAGTTGGCCATGACATCGTCCATGCTGCCGACGTTGAAGAAGGCCTGCTCGGCGATGTGGTCCACGTCGCCGTCGCAGATGGCCTTGAAGCCCTCAATGGTTTCCTTGATGGTAACCGTGGAGCCCTCGACGCCGGTGAACTGCTTGGCGGTGTAGGTGTTCTGCGACAGGAACTGCTGGATGCGGCGTGCACGTGCCACAACAATCTTGTCCTCTTCACCAAGCTCGTCGATGCCGAGGATGGCGATGATGTCCTGCAGTTCCTTGTTCTTCTGAAGGATCTGCTTGACGCGGACAGCCGTGTCGTAGTGCTCCTGGCCCACGTACTGCGGGTCGAGGATGCGCGACGTGGAGGTCAGCGGATCCACGGCCGGGTACAGGCCGCGCGAGGCGATTTCACGGGAAAGTTCCGTGGTGGCGTCCAGGTGCGCGAACGTGGTGGCCGGGGCCGGGTCGGTGTAGTCATCAGCAGGCACGTAAATGGCCTGCATTGACGTAATCGAGTGACCCTTGGTGGACGTGATGCGCTCCTGCAGGAGACCCATCTCGTCGGCCAGGTTCGGCTGGTAGCCCACAGCGGACGGCATGCGGCCCAGAAGCGTTGAAACTTCGGAACCTGCCTGCGTGAAGCGGAAGATGTTGTCGATGAAGAGCAGCACGTCCTGGTTCTGCACATCTCGGAAGTACTCCGCCATGGTCAGGCCGGACAGGGCCACGCGCAGACGCGTTCCCGGCGGCTCATCCATCTGGCCGAACACAAGGGCGGTGTCCTTCAGGACGCCTGCCTCTTCCATTTCAACCCAGAGGTCGTTGCCCTCGCGGGTACGCTCGCCGACACCGGCGAATACCGAGGTACCACCGAAGTTGCGGGCAACACGGGTGATCATTTCCTGGATCAGAACGGTCTTGCCGACACCGGCGCCGCCGAACAGGCCAATCTTTCCACCCTTGATGTACGGGGTGAGAAGGTCGATGACCTTGATGCCGGTTTCCAGCATCTCGGTGGAGCCTTCGAGGTCCGCAAAGTTCGGAGCCTTGCGGTGGATCGGCCAGCGCTCCGTGATTTCCAGCTGGTCTTCGGTGACGTCCAGGGGCTTGCCCAGGACGTTGAAGATGTGGCCCTTGACGCCGTCGCCCACGGGGACGGAGATCGGCGCGCCGGTATCCACGACGGCTGCGCCGCGGACCAGGCCGTCGGTGGCCTGCATGGAGATGGCGCGCACGAGGTTGTCGCCGAGGTGCTGGGACGTTTCGAACGTAATGGTGCGGGTCTCACCGTTGAGCGTCAGCTCGGTGGTCAGCGCGTTGTAGATGGTGGGGATTGCGTCAGCCGGGAATTCGACGTCGACAACCGGGCCGATGACACGGGCGATACGGCCGGTGGCACCCGAGGCTACGGAATCAGATCCGTGCTCGACAGTTTGGGCAGTCATCTCTCTCACTTCACTCAGTTAGATGGCGTGTGGACTAAGTTTGCTTCTGGTGGAACTACGCCTGTTGGAAGCTGGAGCTAGGACGCGCTGAGCGCGTCGGCACCGGCCACAATCTCGGACAGTTCCTGGGTGATCTCGGCCTGGCGGGCGTTATTGCGAAGTCGCGTGTACTTCTTAATAAGGTCGCTGGCGTTGTCCCCGGCGGACTTCATTGCGCGCTGGCGGGCGGCAAGCTCGGAAGCGGCTGCCTGAAGCATGGCTGCGAAGATGCGCGACTCGATGTAGCGCGGCAGCAGTGCGTCAAGAACCTTTTCGGGCTCGGGCTCGTACTCGTAGAGAGGCAGCAGCTCAGTCTCGGACTTCGCTTCTTCCTCGACTACCTCCAGCGGAAGCAGGCGGATCACCGTGGGTTCCTGGACAACCATCGACTTGAAGCGCGTGTAGACGATGTGGATTTCATCCACGCCGCCGTCTTCGTAGTCGGTGTTGAAGTCGTCGAGGAGCGCCCGGCCGATTTCGCGGGCGGTTTCAAAGTCCGGTGCATCGGTATTTCCGGTCCAGACACGCGCAGATTCGCGGTCACGGAAGTCGTAGTACGCCTGCGCCTTACGTCCCACCAGGTAGGTCTTGACCTCTTTGCCCTCTTCACGGAGCAGTTCGGCCAAGGATTCGCTTTGCTTGAGCACACTGGCGGAATACGAACCAGCAAGACCACGGTCGGAAGTCAGGACCACCATGGCTGCCCGGCGGATCTGCTCCGGCTCGGTAGTCAGCGGGTGATCGATTTCCGACTGGGACGCCACAGCAGAAACGGCACGGGTGATCGCATTGGAATACGGCAGTGACGCAGCCACACGGGTGCGCGCCTTTCCAATGCGAGAGGCAGCAATCAGCTCCATCGCCTTGAAGATCTTCTGCATCGACGTCGTCGAAGCGATCTTCTGACGGTAGACCCGAATTTGGGCTCCCATACTTTTCCTTTCAGTTCCTAGCGTTCTACTAGGGGCTAAGGCAAAGGCCAAGGGTTCCGCGTCCGGATCCCCAAGGACCCGGACACGGAACTACAAAGGCGTTAGCGCTTCTGCTTGACGATCTTTTCCTGGTCAACAGCGTCTTCGCCCAGGGCGGAGTGTTCTTCGTGGCCGGCAGCAACCATGTGGTTGTCGCCTTCGCCGAAGAACCCTTCCTTGAACGCGACAACGCGCTTCTTGAGTTCATCCACTGTGGAGTCCTCAAGCTTGCCCGTCTGTGCCAGGGTGGTCAGCACTGAAGTGCTGTGCTTCAGGTGGTCAATGAACTCGCCTTCAAAGCGGAGCACATCTTCCACGGGAACATCGTCCAGGTAGCCGTTCGTGCCGGCCCAGATGGAAACAACCTGCTCTTCAACGGGGTACGGAGCGTACTGACCCTGCTTGAGGAGTTCCATCAGGCGCGCACCGCGGGTGAGCTGCTGACGGGTGGCTGCGTCCAGGTCCGAAGCAAACATGGAGAATGCCTGCATGTCGCGGTACTGGGCCAGTTCCAGCTTCAACGTACCGGAGACCTTCTTCATGGCCTTCTGCTGTGCAGCACCACCGACGCGCGAGACGGAAATACCGACGTCGACGGCGGGGCGCTGGTTGGCGTTGAAGAGGTCCGACTGCAGGAAGATCTGGCCGTCGGTGATGGAGATGACGTTGGTCGGAATGTACGCCGAGACGTCGTTTGCCTTGGTTTCGATGATGGGAAGACCCGTCATGGAACCGGCACCGAGGTCATCGGAGAGCTTCGCGCAACGCTCCAGCAGGCGGGAGTGCAAGTAGAACACATCGCCCGGGTAGGCTTCGCGGCCCGGCGGGCGCCGGAGCAGCAGGGATACGGCGCGGTAGGCTTCGGCCTGCTTCGACAGATCATCAAAGATGATCAGGACGTGCTTGCCGCCGTACATCCAGTGCTGGCCAATGGCCGAACCGGCGTAGGGTGCCAGGTACTTGAAGCCTGCGGGGTCCGAAGCCGGGGAAGCAACAATGGTGGTGTACTCCATTGCGCCGCGGTCTTCGAGGGTCCGCTTGATTTCAGCAACCGTGGATGCCTTCTGGCCGATGGCTACGTAAATGCAGCGCACCTGCTTCTGGACATCGCCGGATTCCCAGTTGGCCTTCTGGTTAAGGATGGCGTCAACGGCAATGGCGGTCTTACCCGTCTTGCGGTCACCAATGATCAGCTGGCGCTGGCCGCGGCCGATCGGAATCATGGCGTCGATAGCCTTGAGACCGGTCTGAAGCGGTTCGTGGACCGACTTGCGCTGGGTGACGCCGGGTGCCTGGAGTTCCAGTGCACGGCGTCCTTCAGCCTCGATCGGGCCCAGGTCGTCCATCGGCTCGCCCAGCGGGTCGACAACGCGGCCCAGGAAGGCGTCGCCCACGGGTACGGACAGGACTTCACCGGTGCGGTGAACTTCCTGGCCTTCTTCGATCCCGGCGAAGTCGCCGAGTACAACGACACCGATTTCACGGGTGTCAAGGTTCTGGGCGAGGCCCAGTGTGCCGTCCTCGAACCGAAGCAGCTCGTTAGCCATGACGGAGGGCAGGCCCTCCACACGGGCAATGCCGTCGCTGGCGGTTGTTACGCGGCCAACTTCAACGCGCTCTGCGTTTCCGGGTTCGTAGGACGCCGCGAATTCGTTCAACGCATTACGGACGTCGTCGGCGTTGATGGTCAATTCGGCCATCTGCAGTCCCTGCTCTCCTGTGTTGTGATCATCGCTTGGTGCCGATGACCGTGATTAGTTCTCAAGTGTTCGTGATCTGGTCTCATACCGTCCGTGAAGACGGCTAGACCGCGAGCTTCCGACGGAGGTCGGACAGACGGGAAACTACTGATGAATCCAGTATCTCGTCTCCCACTGCGATCCGCACGCCGCCGATTAGTGACGGGTCAACGTCGGCGTTGATCTTCAACTCACGGCCGTAGAGTCCATTAAGAGAGGACTGCAGACGCGAAAGCTGCTCTTGGGTCAACGGACGGGCGGCCCGAACCTCGGCAATCCAGCGCTTCTGGCGCCCGGCGACGAGCTCCAGGAAGCGTGCCACGAGGGCGCTGGGCTTCAGGCCACGCGGATGCGTGACTGCCTGGCGGATCAGCACCAGTGCTTCGGGAGTAGCCCCGGGCACCAGCGCTTCTGCCAGACGGATCTTCGCCTCAGGCGATGCCTGCGGCTCGGACAATGCCCGCTGCAGCTCGTGGCTGGAAGCTACCGCCCGGTTGAACCGGATGAGGTCGTCTTCCAGGGCGTCGAGGCCGGCAAGGCCCGATCCCCTGTTTTCGGCCGTTGCTGAAACAACAGTGGCAGCCAGTTCCTCGAGCGCATCACCCAAGTCACGCGGAGACCGCCAACGCGAGGAGACCAGATCAGCCACAATGGCTTCAGCGTCAGCCGAAACCTTGCCGCGTACCAGCTGTGAAACCAGCGCCGCCTTGTCATCGCTTTGACGGGCGGGGTCGGTCAGCGCACGCCGGATACCGGCGCTGCTGTCGAGAACGCCCAGGATTCCAAAGAGTTCCTCTGCCAGTGACAGCGAAGCAAACGGAAGCTTGGCTTCCAGGTGCTCATATGCCATGGCCAGTGATTCGCTCGATACTCCTGCCATTACCTAGCTGCACCTGCGTTCTCGTTTTCCAGTTCCCCAAGGAAACGGTCAACCACGCGTGCAGCGCGGGCGTCATCCTCGAGCGTTTCGCCGATGATGCGTCCGGCCAGCTCGGTAGCCAGCGTGCCTACCTCAGCGCGGAGCGACGTAACGGCCGCCTGCCGCTCTGCGGCGATCTGCACCTGTGCCTGCTCGGTGATCCGTGCGGATTCCGCAGCTGCCTTGGCCTTCAGTTCCGCGAGGATCTGGGCGCCTTCGGCGCGTGCTTCTTCACGGATGGTGTTAGCTTCTGCGCGGGCATCGGAAAGCTGTGCCTTGTACTCGTCCAGCGCTGCGCTGGCCTCGGCCTGGGCCTTTTCGGCCTTCGCGATGTTGCCTTCGATGGCTTCCGTGCGCTCTGCGTACGTCTTCTCGAAGGCCGGCACCACAAACTTGACGACGATGAACATCAGTATGGCGAAACTGATTCCCGTCACCAGGATTTCCCAGACGTTGGGAATCAGGGGGTTGGCGCCTTCAGAGGCTGCCAACAGAACTACCTGATCCATAATTCACCCGTCCTATCTGCTTGGTTGGTCGGTCGGCTGGGATTAGCCAACAATGAACGCGAGAACCAGACCAAGGATAGCGAGTGCTTCGGTCAGTGCCAGACCCAGGAAGGCGATCGGCTGGAGGACGCGCTGTGCCTCCGGC
The DNA here is from genome assembly GCF_054792395.1 of Arthrobacter sp. Z1-15. Classification (NCBI taxonomy): domain Bacteria; kingdom Bacillati; phylum Actinomycetota; class Actinomycetes; order Micrococcales; family Micrococcaceae; genus Arthrobacter; species Arthrobacter sp. Z1-15. The sequence goes on from NZ_CP096454.1 coordinate 2,765,337, forward strand.
TGGCGTGCAACGCCGCTGATGTAGGCGAAGAAGACAAGGCCCACACCGATGGCGCCGCCGATAGCGGAGAGGCCATAGCCGATTGCGTTGAGGCTACCCGAGATTTCCATGTTCATTTTCCTTTCAAGATGCCCTGAGGGCAGGTTGCTTGGGGTTTCCCCGAAGGGAAGTTTTGGTTTTCCCTGGAGGGAAAGCTTAGTGATCGTCTGCCAGTGCGCCCTGGATGTAAATGGCGGTCAGCAGGGTGAAAACGTAGGCCTGGAGCACCATGATCAGCGCTTCAAGCATGTACATGGCGATACCGCCGCCCAGTACCAGTACCGAAGAGGCCTGGAGCAGGATGTTGTCCTGGAGGACCAGGAGGTATTCAATGCCGGCGCCGGCGAGCATGATGATCAGGTGTCCGGACATCATGGTGGCGAACAGACGCAGGCTGTGCGTGATCGGACGGACCAGGAAGTTGGAGATGATCTCGATCGGAACCAGGACCGGAAGGATGTACCACGGCACGCCCGAGGGAACGGTGGCCTTCACGAAGTACTTCATGCCGTGCTTCTTGATGCCGATACCGATCCACGTGAAGTAGACGATCGCGGCCAGCAGGTAGGCTCCGCCCGGATGGGAGAAGCTCGGCAACTGGATAAACGGAATGGCTCCGTAAATGTTGTTGACGATGATGAAGAAGAACAGCGCGAAGAGGAAAGGAACAAACTTGAGGAAGTCCTTCTCGCCGATCACATCCTTGGCGATGCCGTTACGGACAAAGCCGTAACCGAATTCGCCCAGGAACTGCAGCCGTCCCGGTACAAGCTTGCCCTTGCGGGAAGCGAGGATAAAGAACACGGCGATGATGATGACCGAGATGAAGACCAGCAGCATCTGCTTGCCAACACCGGTTCCGTACTCGGCGCCCCACGGGAAAATCTCAGGGAGGTGCATTTCGTCAATGGCCGGCGGAACGAATCCACCTTCATTAGTGGCCGGGAGTGCAAGCGCGATCAACGCGTTTCCTCTCTGCTGTGTCCTTCATCGGGCGTGTGAATCGGGGCAAAGCTAGTTGCCCGGTCTAAAATCTGTGGCATTACTGTTCGGCTTCTTCACGGTCGTGGGCTGGATGGCCGACGCTGGCTTTCGCAGGTTTGCTTCCGGTCAGGCCGTGCACTTTGGTCAGGTAGAATCCGGCGGCAACTCCGAAGAGAATACCGACTAGCACCAACCACTGAGTTTCGAACAGATTGTCCAAAAACCACCCTACCAAACCCCAGGCGACGATCCCGCCAATGATGTAGCTGAAGACGCGCATGCCGGAGTCGTAAGTGGACTCGGTGTCGAAGCCAGGCTTTTCAGACATCCTTTTCCCCTTTTACTGATGGTGTTTCCCCGGGACCGTCGTCGTCATACAACTGGAAGCGGATTCGGGAGAAACCACGGATTTCGGCAACCTGCCACACCACGACGGTCGCCACCGCGCTGGCCAGGAACCACGTTGAGTCCAGCCAGGCGGGCCTGCCGATCATCAGCAGCACCGCGGCAAACAGGACCACCTTGACGATGTAGATCAAAGCGAACATGGCCATGGCGCCGTGCGGATTGTCGCGGCCCACCACATGGACGATCAGCAGGCTCACGCCGCTGAAGGCGATGACCAGCCCCCACCCGAACAGCACGCTGCCCAGGCCGGAGGTACCGGCAGTGACCAGGGACGCCGCGGCAAGAGCCGCGGCCAGGATTCCCGTCCACTTCATCGAAGTGCCGAAAATGCTGAGCCATGGATTGGTGGTGGGACCGGATACGGCAACGGGACGTCCAGTCAGGGCACCGTCTGCGGGGCTCATAACTTTGCGAACATCCTTCGGGCCGGAGCGGGTGGAAGCGGCGGCGCGGGAATCCGCGACCGTACAAATTCTACAACACATAGAAGTGGGCGCCGGCCCGAGGCGTCATGCAGGCTCACACGGTGGTGTGCAGCCGGCCGAAAATGCGCGGCGACAGCAGGTAAAACACGACGACGGCCAGTGCGAAAAGGGTTACGGCGACCTTCAGCACATCGCCGGCTCCGGCAACTACAAGACCGGCCGCACCGGTCAGGACGGTGCAGACGGTGACCACGGATGCCGACTGCAGGTGGCTCAGCCCCGCATCGGTCAGCCGCTGGTACACATGCTGGCGGTGCGCTGCGTACCAGCGCTCGCCCCGGCTAACACGCATCAGGAGCGTGGAGAAGGTGTCGGCCAGGTAGATGAGGACCGGAAACAGCAGGTACTCCACGTTGACCCCGGCCAGGAAGGCGGCCACGGCTATTCCGGCGATCGAGGCTCCCAGCAGGTAGCTGCCGACGTCACCCATGAACACCGAGCCGCGGCCCAGGTTCCAGGGCAGGAAGGCAGCGAAGGCGGCGGCGGTCACCGCTCCGGCCACCGTCATCCAGGCCTGGTCCCCAAGGACACCGCCGACGGCATACAGGACGCCGACGGCGATGCCGTGCAGTCCCGAAATGCCGTTGACGCCGTCCATGAAGTTGGCCACGTTAATGTAGCCGGCAATGGCCAGCGCCCCTACGGGCACCCACCAGTAGCTCTGCTCCATGGTCCACACCAGGGCGGTGGTGGCCAGGATGCCAAGGAGCAGCTGGAGGCCGGCGCGCACCCGGACGGAGAGTCCCCGGAAGTCCTCGATCCAGCCGAGCAGGGACGCCGCCGCGATCAGCACCGCAACAATGAGCACGATGGAGCGGTCCACGCTGACCAAACCGGTCAGCAGGGACAGCGCGAGTCCCAGCAGGACACCGGCGGCAATGGTCACCCCGACGCCGCGGATCACCACCTTGCTGTGGGAAGAGCGCTCATTCGGGATGTCCAGGACTCCCAGCCGGCGCAGCAGCGGAATGAAGGCGAACGGCAGCAGCAGGCTCGCCAGGAAGGCGGCGCCCGCGCACAGGGCCAGCAGCATCAGCCTGTCCGCCGTTCAGCAGCTCCGCCGTTGAACGGGTGCAGGTTGCCGCGCTCCCCCGGTGCCGCTCCCCCGATGCCGGTGACCGGCGGCAGGGCGTCGCCGATACCGGTGACCGGCGGCAGGAGATCGCCGTGGGAATCGACGCCGCACTTGTGCAGCCAGTCCTCGAACCGCAGGTCCGAGGGGTTGAGCTCGTCCACTGCCGTGTGGGAAATCTTCGGGTGCAGCGGACGGGAATCGTCTTCCCCCGTGCCCACCAGGATTTCATGCAGTTTTTCGCCCTGCCTCAGCCCGGTGAACACGATTTCGATGTCCTTGCCGGACATGTCGATCATCCGCCGGGCCACGTCCAGGATCTTCACCGGTTCACCCATGTCCAAAATCAGCACTTCGCCGCCGCGGCCGATCGCGCCGGCCTGGATGACCAGCTGGCAGGCCTCGGGAATGGTCATGAAGAAGCGGGTAACCTCCGGGTCGGTCACGGTCAGCGGACCGCCCTGGCGGATCTGTTCGGTGAACAGCGGCAGCATGGAGCCGCGGCTGCCGATGACGTTTCCGAAACGGACCGAGACATAGCGTTCTCCGGTGCTTCCGGCCATCCAGGCGGTGAGCTTCTCGGCTACGCGCTTGGAGTGGCCCAGCACGGTGGTGGGGTTCGCCGCCTTGTCGGTGGAGATGTTCACGAAGTACTTGACGTTAGCCTTCTTCGCGGCGCGCAGCACATTCGCCGTGCCCAGCACATTGGTCTTCCAGGCTTCCTGCGGATACTGCTCCAGCAGGGAGACGTGCTTGAGCGCGGCGGCATGGAACACGACGTCGGGGCGGCGCTCGGCGAAGATCTCCTCCAGGGCCGCGGAGTCCCTGATGTCGGCCAGGACGGTGTCCTTGCCGTTGAGCAGCCCGTGGCCGGTGATGGAGAGCTGGGTCAGCTGCAGGCCGGTCTCGTCACGGTCCACCATGATCAGCTCGGCGGGATCGAAGGCGGTGATCTGCCGGCAGAGTTCCGATCCGATGGAGCCGCCGGCACCGGTGACCAGCACCTTGCGGCCGGTCAGGTAGCCGGCAACTTCCTCCACGTGGATGTCCACGGGGCGCCGGCCGATCAGGTCCTCCACCGCCACCTCGCGGAAGTCGGTCAGGCCGGCTCCCGCGCCCTTGCTCAGCATGTCCTTCAGCGGAGGCAGGACCAGCACCCTCAGATTCAGTCCGTCGGCGTGGTCGGTGACTTCACGCACCTGGCGGGCTTCGACGTCGGCGATCGCGATGACCAGGACGGTGGCGCGCGTGCGCTGCACGATCTCGCGCAGGTCCTCGAGCCGGCCCAGCACCGGCACGGTGGCCAGGCGCAGGTGTTTCTTGGCCGGGTCGTCGTCGATCAGTCCCACCGGGTAGTACGGGGATTCAGGGTCTTTCATCATGCGCGTGACCAGGGAGCTGCCCAGGAAGCCGGCGCCGTACACCAGGGTCCGCTGGGCTTCGTCGCCCGGCCGGGCCTTGCCCTCGACGTACATGCGCTTGAGGTAGCGGATGGCGGCCATGAACAGGCAGGCGAACGGGAAGGCGATCATCCCGGTGCTGCGGGGAATGTCGATGGTCAGGCCGAAGAGTGCGCTGACCATGACGAGGATGGCGGCGACAACCAGCGTGACGATTGCCAGCAGGCGCATCTCGTGGAAGCTGCCGAAGCTGTATCTGCCGCGGTACAGCGCGAAGGAATAGCCGACGATCAGCTGCACCAGCACCGCGGCCCCGCAGAAGACGGCCACGCCGCCGGGGTTGATCTGATCCACTGTGAGCTCGTAGCGCAGGACCAGTGCCAGGACTATGGCCACTATCCATGCCAGCGAGTCCAAAACGTACTGGGACCACAGCCACAGCGCAGGTTTTTCGTCGCGGGAAGGACCGCGCTCGTCCGTGCTTGTCTGCCTCATAATCCTCAACGGGTAATTCCCCGGTTCTCTTCTCGGTGGTTGCAACACGGTTCGGAAGATTCCGGTGTAATAGACTGGAAACTCATCAGCATTCTAACTGCACACCCTTCTCCGTTCGGCTTGTGCCGCTCATCCGGGTTGCCTCGAAAGGATCATTTTGCCGGACTCAGTGGCCGTAGCAGCAGTAACCTTCGACCGTCCCGATGACGTTGCCGTGCTCCTGGGCTCGTTGGCTGCCCAGACCGGCAACATTACGTCAGTTTCCTTGGTGGATTCAGGGAACACTCCGGTTCAGGATATCGCCGAGTCGTCCGCTGCGCCCGTCACGTACATCCGCTCCAACACCAATCTGGGCGGTGCCGGCGGTTTCTCGCTGGCCATTCTCTCGGCCATGGCTTCCGGTGCGGACTGGATCTGGATCATGGACGACGACGCCCATCCGGAGGATCCGAAGTGCCTGGCGGCGCTGCTGGAGGCTGCGCGGGAACACGAGATGGACGTGGTCCTTCCCCTGGTGGTTGCCCCCGGGCACCCCGACACGCTGTCCTTCCACTTCCGCCTGAACGGCAAGCTCACGCATGACCGCGCGGAGGTGGAAAAGCTGGGCTTCATCCCGGACGTCGGGCACTTTTTCAACGGTGCGCTGATCCGCGCGGATGTTTTCTTCCGGGTGGGGCTGCCGGACCTCCGCCTGTTCATCCGGGGTGACGAAACAGACTTCATGATCCGCCTGCGCCGGGCCGGTGTGCGTTTCGGCACGGTCACCTCCGTTGCCCTGACGCATCCCGCGGCGTGGGGCGAAGTACAGCAGGTGGCCGGTGAACGGCTGCACGTGCTGGTTCCGGAAAACGCCTTCAAGCAGTTCTACTTCTACCGCAACCGCGGGCACCTGACCTGGAAATACAAGCGCCTGCGCTCCTTCGCCGCCGACGCCGTGGGCTACCCGGTCCACTTCGCCAGGACCCGCGACCTGCGCGGCTTTGCGTCATGGCTGCGCGCCTACGCTGCCGGCATGCGCGGACGCCGGTTCGGGCCGCCGTCGGACTTCGGGTTCTGATGATCACTTCAGCCGCCGGGCCGGGCGCCGCACTGACACTTGTCATCACCACGTTCAACCGGTCCCGGTACCTGCGGGGGCTGCTGGAGTCGGTGGCCGCACTGGACCCGGCTCCGGAGCGGATCATCGTGGTGGACAACGCCAGCACCGACGACACGCAGGAAACGATCGCCGACGCCGCCTCCCGGCTTCCCGTGCCCGTGGTCAACCTGCGCCTGCCGGTCAACGCCGGCGGGGCCGGCGGATTCGCCGCCGGCGTGGAACGCGCCCTGGCCGAGGGCGCCTCCTGGCTGTGGGTGATGGACGACGACGTCGTCATCCTCCCGGGTGCCGTGGCGGCCCTCGCCAAGTGGACCGGCACCTACGAGTGCATTCACGGGCGGCGGCTTGACGACGCCGGCCGTCCGTTCTTCTGGCAGCACCGCTTCCGGCCCTTCCTGGGCATCCACCTTCCCGTCCAGGGCAACGTGTTCCGGGACTCCCCCGTTTTCGCTACGAACGTGGGCTGTTTCGAAGGCATGCTGATCTCCGCGGACCTGGTCCGCCGGATCGGACTGCCGGATGCGCGGTACTTCATCAACGGCGACGACGAGATTTACGGCTGGCTCGCCTCGCAGCTGACGGAGGTGGTGTACGTCAATGACTTCGTGCTCCAGAAGGTCCGGCCGCAGAAGCAGATCGACCTCGGCATCCGCCACCTGAACGACTCCAGCGACCTCAGCCGCTTCTACTCCATGCGCAACCGCGGCCACACGGCCCAGTACCTGCTCGCGCACGGCAGGTATCACCGGGCGGGGTTTGCCCTGGGCACCCTGCTCACGGCTGCCAAGGAAGTCCTCCGGCTCCTCGCAGTCGAGCACCGCATTTCCGGTGCGGCAAGCCTCTGGCGCGGTTGGCGTGAAAGCCGCAGGATCATGCACGATGGATCCTGGCAGCCCATGCCTCCGCTGGAGGAACATCCCCACCACGAACGGAACCAGGTTTGACGCAGTACCTCTCGTCCCCGCAGGAATCTTCGAGTTCGGAGCCGTCCGGTGTCTGGGTGGTTCTGGGTTCCTCGGGTTTCATCGGCGGCGCCGTGTGCGCCGGCCTGCGGGCGGCCGGCATCACGGTGCGGACCGTTCCGGCGCCGCGGCTTTCGTCCTCGGCCCGCGACGCCGCCGGGATACTGGGCGAGGCCGCCGGGCTGGCGGCTGTGCGGGCGGAACTCGCTGCCGCCTTCGCCGGTGCCTCGGTGGTGGTCAACGCCGCAGGTCTGGCCACACCCGGCGGGGCGGACTCCCCCGCCCTGCGCGGCGCAAACTCGCTGCTGCCGGCAGTAATTGCCGAGGCCGCGGATGACGCCGGGCTCCGGCGTTTTGTGCACCTGAGCAGCGCCGCCGTCCAGGGCCACCGACCGTTCCTGGACGAATCAAGCTACGTCCAGCCGTTCTCCGCCTACTCGCGGTCCAAGGCGTTGGGCGAACGCGCCCTTGCCGCCCGCACCGGCCGCGGCTGCAGCGCCGTGACCATCCGGGCCACGTCCGTGCAGGGCCCGCAGCGGCCCACGACGGCGAAACTCGCCCGTCTGGCGGCCTCGCCGCTGGCCTCGGTTGCGGGACGGGGAACGGCGCCGTCGCCGGTCAGTTCCGTGGATTCGCTGGTGGAGTTCATCATCACGGTGGGGCAGTACACCGGTGAGGTTCCCGCCGTCGTCCTTCAGCCGTGGGAACGCGCCACGGTGGCGGGAGTGCTGGAAGCGGCCGGCGGCCGGAGCCCGGTGCGCCTGCCTGCCTGGCTGTGCCGCAGTGCCCTGTGGGCCGGCTACCGGCTCTCCGCACTGGCGGGTGAGCGCCTGCACGGACCGCTGCGCAGGCTGGAGATGATGTGGTTCGGCCAGCGGCAGGTCTCCGGCTGGGCCGAGGCCACCGGCAGCGTTCCCGAACCCCGGGTGCAGGATGTCCTGCGCTCCCTGCAGGTCCGGGAACCGGCGGGACGCTAGTCTTCGTCCGGTCCCTGGACTCCCGGGACCACTTCCTGCAGTTGCGCCAGGCTGACCGCGCCCAGGCGGACCACCCGCAGCACGTCGGAGGTGGCGTCAACAATGGTTGAGGGCACTCCCTCGTCTCCGTGCTCCGGCCGGGGGCCTGCTTCGAGGTAGACCTCCACCGATTCAGCCAGCTGTGCGCGCGCCTCGGCGGCGGTCCGGGCGGCGGGGTTTCCGGTGCGGTTGGCCGAGGAAACCGCCAACGGGCCCGTCAGGGCCAGCAGCTCCAGCGAGATGGGATCGTCGGGCATCCGCAGCGCCACCGTGCCCAGCGTGTCCCCCAGATCCCAGGTCAGGGACGGCTGTGCGTGGAAAATCAGCGTCAGCCCGCCGGGCCAGAACGCTTCGGCGAGGGCGCGGGCATCCGCTGAAACATCCACGGCCAGCCCTTCCATGGTCTGCATCCGGGGAATCAGCACGGGCGGCGGCATCGACCGGCCGCGGCCCTTCGCGGCGAGCAGCGTGGCAACCGCCTGCGGCGAAAAGGCATCGGCGCCGATGCCGTAGACGGTGTCGGTGGGCAGGACCACGCACTGCTTCGCGCTGATGGCCTGGTGGGCTTTCGCCAGGCCTTCGCTGAGTCCGTCCGGGTCGGTGCAGTCATAGGTGGTAGTCACGGGCTGGTTCTATCCTTCGTCGGAGATGTTGGAGGCGGTCCGCACCGCGGACGTTGCCCGCGGACGGCCGTTCAGGTCGGTATGTGTTGCGACATCCTGCCAGCAGGGCTGCGCGGCCAGCAGGGCCGCGATCCGCTCGGCCTGGACCTCGGCGTGTTCCATCACAAAGTAGCCGCCGGAGCGCAGCAGCCGTGCAGCAGTGCCGGCTGCGGCCAGCGGAAGCTCAAGTCCGTCGCGCCCGCCGCCGTAGAGGGCCATCGCCGGATCATGCTCCGCGGCCTCGGGTTCATTCGGCACCGCGTCGGCGGGAACGTAGGGCGGGTTGGAAACCACGACGTCGAAGGTTCCGTTGAGATCGGCCAGCGCGGTGCGCAGGTCATCATGCACCAGCGCCACCCCCAGCGGTTCCAGGTTCCGCCGCGCCCAGGCCAGGGCCAGCGGGCTCAGTTCGACGGCGTGGACTTCGGCTTGGGGAACCTCGGTGGCCAGGGATGCGGCAATCGCCCCGGAACCGGTTCCCAGGTCCACGGCCTTCACCGGCACCCTGCCTGCGGCGGCGAACCGGCGGGCGGCGTCGATGGCCAGCTGGGCCACCGTCTCCGTTTCCGGCCGCGGCACAAATACGCCGGGGCCCACCCGAAGTTCCAGATAGCGGAACGAGGCCGTGCCGGTCAGGTGCTGCAGCGGCACGCGGGCCGCACGCTCGGCTACCAGCTCCGCATAACCGGGCGGGACCGGTGCATCGGTAAAGGCCAGCGCTTTGACCCGTCCGCGCGAGGCTCCCAGCAGATGGGCCGCCAGCAGCTCGGCATCAACGCCCGGTGTGGGGACCCCTGCCCCGGCCAGGATGGCGGCGGCCTCGCGCAGGGCCGCCGCCAGTGTGGTGGATTCCATCGCCGAAGTTAGTTCTCGTCACCAATGGCGTCCAGGCGGGCCTGCTCATCCATTTCGATGGCGGCCTGGACCACCGCTTCCAGGTCGCCGTTCATGACGGTGTCCAGGTTGTAGGCCTTGTAGCCGGTGCGGTGGTCCACAATCCGGTTTTCCGGGTAGTTGTACGTGCGGATGCGCTCGGAGCGGTCCATGGTGCGGATCTGGGACTTGCGGATATCCGAGTTCGCGGCGTCGATCTTCTCCTGCTCGTGCGCGAGGATGCGGGAGCGCAGCACGCGCATGGCAGCTTCACGGTTCTGCAGCTGCGACTTTTCGTTCTGCATGGCCACCACAATCCCGGTGGGCAGGTGGGTGATGCGCACGGCGGAGTCCGTGGTGTTCACCGACTGGCCGCCGGGGCCGGAGGAACGGTAGACGTCGATCTTCAGGTCGTTCTGGCTGATCTCGACCTCTTCGGGCTCGTCCACTTCGGGCAGCACCAGCACGCCGGCGGCCGAGGTGTGGATGCGGCCCTGGGATTCCGTCACGGGCACCCGCTGCACACGGTGGACGCCGCCTTCGTACTTCAGGCGGGCGTAGACGCCCTCGGCCGGGTCGTTGGAGTTTCCCTTGATGGCCATGGAAACGTCCTTGTAGCCGCCCAGGTCCGACTCCGTGGCCGAGATGATTTCCGTCCGCCAGCCGCGTGCCTCCGCGTACCGGGTGTACATGCGCAGCAGGTCGCCGGCGAAGAGGGCAGCTTCGTCGCCGCCTTCACCGCCCTTGACCTCGATGATGACATCGCGGCCGTCGTTGGGGTCGCGCGGGATCAGCAGGCGGCGCAGCTTCTCCTGGGCGTCGTCGAGGGCTTCCTTCAGCACCGGAACTTCCGCGGCGAATTCGGGATCCTCGGCGGCCATTTCGGACGCTGCCGCAAGGTCATCTTCGAGGGCGTGCCACTTGTTGTAGGCGTCCACGATGCGGCTGAGTTCGGCATAGCGCCGGCCAAGCCGGCGGGCGAGCCCCTGGTCCGCGTGCACTGCCGGATCGGAAAGCCGCAGCTGCAGCTCTTCGTGCTCATCCAGCAGACCCTGTATGGACTCAAACATGTTGTACGTTCCTCTTTCGACGGTGGACCCTTGCCCGGACTCGGGAGGATCTCAAAAAACTTTACTCAGGTGCACGCGTTAACTGCCAAACCGCCCAGGCTCCGGTTTCTCCGCAGTGCGGAGGAACCGGAGCATGAGCGGCTCGGTAAGGCAGCTAGTTGTCCTTGGTGCCCAGCGTGGTCTGCTGGACCTGCATCAGGAATTCAACGTTGGACTGCGTCTCGCGGATCTTTCCGGTGAGCAGTTCCAGCGCCTGCTGGGTGTCCAGCCCGGAGAGCACGCGGCGCAGCTTCCACATGATCTTGACCTCGTCCGGGGACAGCAGGTTCTCTTCGCGGCGGGTACCGGACGCGTTGACGTCCACGGCCGGGAAGATGCGCTTGTCGGCAAGGTTGCGGGACAGGCGCAGTTCCATGTTGCCGGTGCCCTTGAACTCCTCGAAGATGACCTCGTCCATCTTGGATCCGGTTTCCACCAGGGCCGTGGCCAGGATGGTCAGCGAACCGCCGTTCTCGATGTTGCGGGCAGCACCGAAGAAACGCTTGGGCGGGTACAGCGCGGAGGAATCCACACCGCCGGAGAGGATGCGGCCCGACGCCGGAGCGGCCAGGTTGTAGGCGCGGCCCAGGCGGGTCATGGAGTCCAGGAGGACGACGACGTCGTTGCCCATTTCCACCAGGCGCTTGGCGCGCTCGATGGCGAGCTCCGCGACGGTGGTGTGGTCATCGGCGGGGCGGTCGAAGGTGGAGGCGATGACCTCGCCCTTGACCGTGCGCTGCATGTCCGTGACTTCTTCGGGACGCTCGTCCACGAGGACCATCATGAGGTGGACCTCAGGATTGTTGATCGTGATCGCGTTGGCAATTGCCTGCAGGATCAGCGTCTTTCCGGCCTTCGGCGGGGAGACGATGAGGCCGCGCTGGCCCTTGCCGATCGGAGCCACGAGGTCAATGACGCGCGGGCCGATCACCTTGGCGGAGGTCTCCAGGCGCAGGCGCTCGGAGGGGTACAGCGGGACGAGCTTGGAGAACTCCACGCGGTCCTTGTTGTCCTCGGCCGGCTTGCCGTTGACGGAGGTCAGACGCACCAGGGCGTTGAACTTCTGGCGCTGGTTTCCGCCCTGGTTTTCGCCTTCGCGGGGGGCGCGGATCGCGCCGACGACGGCGTCGCCCTTGCGCAGGTTGTACTTCTTCACCTGGGCGAGGGATACGTAGACATCGTTCGGGCCCGGCAGGTAGCCGGAGGTCCGGACAAAGGCGTAGTTCTCGAGGACGTCCAGGATGCCGGCTACGGGCAGCAGGACGTCGTCCTCGGTGACCTCAACGTCGTCGACGTCCGGGTTCTGGTTCCGGTTGCGGCGGCGCTCGTTGCGGTCGCGGAAGCGGTCGTTGCGATCGCTGCGGTCGTTCCGGTCGCTGCGGTCATTGCGCTCGCCGCGGTCATTGCGGTCGCTGCGGTTGCGGTTGCGGCGGTTGCGGCCGCGGCCGTTTTCTTCGCTGTCGTCGCGGTCGCTGCGGTTGTTTTCACGGTCGCCGCGGTTGTTGTCCCGGTTGTTCTCGCGCTCGCCGCGGTTGTTCTCGCGCCGGTTCTCGCGCTCGCCGCGGTTGTTGTTCTCACGCTCGCCGCGGGTGTTCTCGCGGCTGCGGTCCTCGGTGGAGCGCTCGGACCCGGTGTTCTCCGAGGCGTTTGCGGGCGCAGAGTCAGTATTCTGCTGCTCGGCCTTGGCGTTCTGCTCAGCCTTGGTGTTCTGCTCAGCCTTGTTCTGCTCAGCCCTGTTGTCCGCGCGGCCGTTGTCCGAAGCATCGCTGTCGGCACGGCGGCTGCGTGAACGGCGGTTGCCGCGCTCGCGCTGGTTGTCCTCGCGCTGGTTTTCCTCGCGGGGAGCCTCAGCCTGGGCTGCGGGTGCCTCTGCGGCTGCGGGTGCCTGGACCGGTGCTTCCGCGGCGGGGGCAGTGACGACTCCGTCACTGGCAGCGCGGCGGTTGCGGTTGCGGGTCCGGGCCGGACGCTCGGGCGCCGACTGCTCTGCGGCGGGCGACTCCGCGGCGGCCGGAGCGGCTGCGCGGTCGGTGCCGGCCTTCGCGCCGTCGGCCTGGGCTGCTTCAGTCTTCGCGCCGCGAACCGGACGGTCTGCTACTGCGCCGCCCCGCTGGTGGTTGGAGATCGCTGTTACGAGATCTCCCTTGCGCATGCGGGACCCGCCGGTAATGCCCAGCTGGCCGGCAAGCGCCTGCAGCTGTGCAAGCTTGAGGCCCGCAAGACCGGAGCTTTTTGAAGTCGCTGCGCCGTTTGTTCCGGCGGTAGCTGAGTCCACACCTGTTGTCAGGTCAGTGGTGTCTGTCACGAAGGATCCTTCCCCCTCGTCGGGCGGTCCGGCGCAGTGCCGGCCGCGGATGATTTGGCCCTGGTCCCCCTATGGTCAGACATGGGGGTCAGGGTTCGCCGGTTGCCGGCAGGAGCCGGGAATCGGCGAATCTACTTAAGGTGCCTTTGGAAAGAAATCCACAGGAGTTTGGTCAGCTTCGCTGCCGAACTATGCGGCATTCAAGGGGACTGACCGTTTCTTGGCAGTACCCGGAAGGCTGCACCGAGGATTGCACGTCCGCAGCTGAACAAGAGCTTCCGACACGGTGTTTGGGCACTATGCCCTGAGCAACGAGTTTTCAACAATTCTTCAGGGCGGTCCGGAAAAGGACGGCCTGGATGCGGGAGCACAAACTGGGTGCGGGGAACACAAGACGGTTAGTACCGCTGGTGCTCTTCCACTCTAGCACCATCTCGGTCGACGCTGAGCCGCAAAACACGCCAAAATTCTGCAGTTCCGGCGGCCGCGAGGTACCCGGCGATCAGTCGTTCCGCGTCCCGTGCCTGATCGGCTCCGTTGGCCAGGACCATCACGGTGGGCCCTGCCCCCGAGATGACCGCGGCCAGTCCGTGCCTGCGCAGGTGGGCCATCAGCGCGGCGCTGGGTGCCATTGCCTCGGCCCGGTACTCCTGGTGCAGGAAATCCACGGTTCCCTGCGGGAGAAGCGCCGGCTCGGCGGCGAGGGCATGGATGAGCAGTGCGGCCCGGCCTGCGTTGGCAGCTGCCGCGGGATGCGGCACCTGCGCCGGAAGCAGCCCGCGTGCGCTCTCCGTGGACAGTTCGCTGGCCGGAACGGCCGCCACCGGAATGATGTCTGAGTGCACCGGTGCGGCAACGGAGCGGAACTCCCCCTCTTCTTCCCAGGAGATGGCCAGCCCGCCGGCCAGCGCAGGTGCCACGTTGTCCGGGTGTCCCTCCAGCCGGGAGCACATATCGAGCAGCCCGGCAGCGTCAAGGCGGTGCTCCGGGGGCAGCAGGGCATTGCCCGCCAGCACTCCGGACACAATGGCGGAGGCGGAGGAGCCCAGGCCGCGGCCGTGCGGAATCACGTTGTCCGCATCGAGGCGCAGGCCCGGCAGGACAAAACCGGCGGCCTCCACTGTCTGCCGGATGGTCCGCACCACCAGGTGGCTGCCGTCGGTGGGCAGCGTCCCGGCACCTTCACCGGCAATGGTGACAGCGGTGCCGGGCTCGCCGGTAGTGCGCACCCGGACGGTGTCGTACAGGCCAACCGCCAGGCCCAGGCTGTCGAAGCCCGGGCCCAGGTTGGCGCTGGTGGCCGGGACCCGGACGGTGATGTCCTGGCCGTGCGCCACTGCAGCGCGGGAAGGTGCCGCGGAATCGCTCACATGCATGGTCCTAGCCCGCAGCCTGGGCTTCCAGTCCCAGCGCGGCGGCAACGGAGACGACGTCGAACTCCACCTTGGTGGGTTCCACGTCGGAGCCGTCGGCGGTGCGCAGCGCCCACTGCGGATCCTTCAGCCCGTGGCCGGTGACGGTGATGACGATCTTCTTGCCGGTGGGCACGTCGCCGGCGGCATGCTTCTTCAGCAGTCCCGCCACGCCGGCGGCGGAGGCCGGCTCCACAAAAACGCCCTCGCGGGAGGACAGCCAGCGGTGCGCTTCCAGGATCTCCGCGTCGGTGACAGCTTCGATCAGGCCGCCGGATTCATCGCGCGCCGCAATGGCCTGGTCCCAGGACGCGGGGTTGCCGATGCGGATGGCTGTGGCGATGGTGTCGGGCTCCGTGACGGGGTGGCCCTGAACCAGGGGTGAGGCGCCCTCGGCCTGGAAGCCCCACATGGCGGGGGTTTTGGTGGCCACCGGGGCCAGCTCGGTTCCGGCGAGGTTCGTGTACGGGGCTGAGTATTCCTTGTAGCCCTTCCAGTACGCCGTGATGTTGCCGGCGTTGCCCACCGGCAGCAGGTGCAGGTCCGGTGCGTCGCCCAGGGCGTCGACAACTTCAAAGGCGGCAGTCTTCTGGCCTTCGATGCGCGCCGGGTTCACGGAGTTCACCAGGAACACCGGGTAGGCCTCGGCGAGCTTGCGGGCAACGTCCAGGCAGTTGTCGAAGTTGCCGTTGACCTGCAGCAGCTCGGCGCCGTGGGCAATGGCCTGGCTGAGCTTGCCCATGGAGATCTTGCCGTCCGGCACCAGCACGGCGCAGGTGATGCCGGCCTGTGTTGCGTATGCGGCGGCGGAGGCGGAGGTGTTGCCGGTGGAGGCGCAGACAACAGCCTTGGCCCCGGATTCGACGGCGGCCGTCATGGCCATGGTCATGCCGCGGTCCTTGAAGGAACCGGTGGGGTTCATGCCTTCGACCTTGAGGTAAACCTCGTTGCCGGTGAGCTCGGACAGGGCCTTAGCCCGGACCAGGGGTGTGCCGCCCTCGCCCAGCGTGATGATCTCGGTGCTGTCGGTGACGGGAAGACGATCGGCGTACTCGCGGATAACGCCGCGCCATTGGTGAGCCACTGTGTTAGACCCCTTCTACCCGCAGGACGGATGTGACGGAATTGATGACGTCCAGGCCCTTGATGGCCTCGACGGTTGCTGCCAGGGCGGCCTCGGAGGCACGGTGCGTGACAAAGCGCAGCTCGGCGGCAGTTCCGGCGCCGTCGCTGTGGATGGTCTGGCGCATGGTCTCGATGGATACGCCGTTCTCGGCGAACACCCGGGCCACGGCTGCCAGCACGCCCGGCTGGTCGCTGACCTCCAGGCCAATGCTGTAGCTGGTGGTCACCTTCTCGAACGGCAGGGCCGGGACGTGGCCGGTGGGGGTTTCCGCACCGAGCGGACCGCCGAGCACCAG
Organism: Arthrobacter sp. Z1-15; assembly: GCF_054792395.1. Taxonomy (NCBI): domain Bacteria; kingdom Bacillati; phylum Actinomycetota; class Actinomycetes; order Micrococcales; family Micrococcaceae; genus Arthrobacter; species Arthrobacter sp. Z1-15. The sequence continues at coordinate 2,781,079 of NZ_CP096454.1, forward strand.
CCGGCGGGCCGTGCTGACGACGTCGCCCATCACTGCCGAGGCGGTGGGGGCACCGCCGGCGCCCTGTCCGTAGAACATCAGCTCGCCGGCGTTTTCCGCCTCCACGAACACGGCATTGAACGCGCCGTGGACGGCGGCCAGCGGATGGGTGCGCGGCAGCAGCGTCGGGTGCACCCGGACGCTGACGCCCGGTTCGCCGTCGTTCTCCAGCTTTTCCGCGATGGCCAGCAGCTTGATGACAAACCCGGCGTCCTTCGCCGCGGCGATGTCGTCGGCGGTGACTGCGGAAATCCCCTCGCAGGAGACATTCGCCAGGTCGAAGCTGGTGTGGAACGCGAGCGAGGCGAGGATGGCGCCCTTTGCTGCGGCGTCGTGCCCCTCAACGTCGGCGGTGGGATCGGCTTCGGCGTACCCCAGCCGCTGGGCCTCGGCCAGGGCGTCGGCGAACTGCGCCCCGGTGGTGTCCATCGCGTCAAGAATGTAGTTCGTGGTGCCGTTGACGATTCCGAGCACGCGGGTGATGCGGTCGCCGGAGAGGCTGTCCCGGATCGGGCGCAGAATGGGAATCGCACCGGCCACGGCTGCTTCGTAGGCCAGCCGGACGCCTGCGGCGTCCGCCTTCTGGAACAGTGCGGCGCCGTCGGCAGCCAGCAGGGCCTTGTTGCCGGTGACCACTGACGCGCCGTGGCCGATGGCGTGGAGCATCAGCGTGCGGGCCGGCTCCAGGCCGCCCATCAGTTCAATGACAATGTCAGCGTTCTCCGCCAGCTTCTCGGCGTCGGTGGTGAACAGATCCTTCGGCAGGTCAACGTCACGGGGAGCATCGGGGTTGCGGACGGCGATGCCGGTCAGCTCCAGCCGTGCCCCGGTGCGCGAGGCCAGGTCTTCGGCGTCCTCGAGAAGGATCCGGGCAACCTGGGAGCCAACGTTTCCGCATCCCAGCAGGGCAACTTTCAGGGTCTTCATGTGGTGCCTACTCCTCTGGCGTTTCGGGCGGGTTGGAAGCGAAAACATCCCTGGCCAGCAGGTCGTCTTCGGTTTCGCCCCGGATAATCAGCCGGGCGGCGCCGTCCCTAACGGCGACGACGGGAGGCCGGGCAATGTAGTTGTAGTTGCTGGCCAGCGCCCAACAGTACGCACCGGTGCCGGGAACAGCCAACAGATCGCCGTCGGCGGTGTCCGCCGGCAGGTAGACGTCCCGAACCACTATGTCCCCGCTTTCGCAGTGTTTGCCAACCACGCGTGACATAACCGCGTCATCTTCGGAGGCACGCGAGGCGAGCACCGCCGAATAGTCGGCGTCATAAAGCACCGGGCGGGCGTTGTCGCTCATTCCGCCGTCCACGGAAACGTACCGGCGTTCGGAGGTGCCGCCGCCGGCCGTGTCCACCCGGACGGTCTTGACGGTTCCGGTGCGGTACAGGGTAAAGGTGGTGGGCCCAACGATGGCGCGGCCCGGTTCGATGGAGATCCGCGGCACGGCCAGTCCCAGTCCCGCGCAGGCGGAGCCGACGACGGCGGCCATGGCCCGGGCGATCTCGGCCGGCGGGCGCGGGGTGTCCGCCTCGGTGTAGGCAATGCCGTAGCCGCCGCCGAGGTCCAGCTCGGGCAGCTCCACGCCGTGCGCCGTCTTAATCTCCGCCAGGAAACCGAGCAGCCGCTGCGCGGCAAGCTCGAAGCCTTCGGACTCAAAGATCTGGGAACCGATGTGGCAGTGCAGCCCGAGCAGGCGGATGCCTTCGTTCGCCAGGGCCGCAGCCACGGCGGTTTCCGCAGGCGACACTCCCCCGGCTTCCGGATCCGGTGCCATGGAGAGCCCAAACTTCTGGTCCTCATGCGCGGTGGCAATGAATTCATGGGTGGAGGCGTGCACGCCCGGCGTCAGCCGCAGCATGACGTTCGCCTGTTCGCCGCGGGAGGCCGCCAGGGCGCCCAGCCGCTGAAGCTCGGCCAGGCTGTCCACGACAATCCGGCCCAGGCCCATATCCAGTGCCCGGGTCAGTTCGGCGTCGGACTTGTTGTTGCCGTGCAGGCCCAGGGCCGCGCCGGGAATGCCGGCGCGGCGGGCCACTGCGAGTTCTCCGCCGGAGCAGGTGTCCAGGCGCAGCCCCTCCGAGGCGACCCAGCGGGCAATTTCGGTGCACAGGAAGGCCTTGCCCGCGTAGTAGACGTCCACTCCCCCGCAGAGGTCGGCAAACGCGGCGTCGAAGGAGTCCTTGAAGTCACGGGCCCGGGCGCGGAAGTCGGCCTCGGACACCACGAACAGCGGCGTACCGAAGTCCTTCGCCAGCGCGGAGACCGGAATCCCGGCAATCTCCAGTTCGCCGCTGCCGTTCCGGCTCACGTCGCGGGCCCACATCTGCGGGCGCAGGGCATTCGCGTCCGCCGGGTAGCTGAGCCAGCCGGGGGCGAGAGGGGAAACAGTCATGGATTACATCCGTTCCGGAGCGGAAACTCCCAGCAGGTCAAGGCCGTTGGCCAGGACCGTCCGGGCGGCGAGGTTCAGCCACAGGCGCGTGCGGTTGACATCGGTGATCTCTTCATCGCCCTGCGGCGCGATCCGGCAGGCGTCATACCAGCGGTGGTAGGTGCCGGCAATGACCTCCAGATGGCGGGCCACGCGGTGCGGTTCGCGGAAGGCGCTGGCCTGCGCGACGACGCCGGGGAACTGTCCCAGCGCGGCGAGCAGTTCGCCCTCGGTCGGGTGCGTAAGCAGGGAGGCGTCGAAGGCGGAGTCGTCCACGCCGGCAGCTTCGGCGTTGCGGGCCAGTGCATAGGTGCGGGCGTGGGCGTACTGCACGTAGAACACCGGGTTCTCGTTGCTGCGCCTGGTCAGCAGGTCCAGGTCCACGTCAATGTTGGAGTCCGCGGAGAAGCGGGCCAGGGTGTAGCGGGCGGCGTCCACGCCCACGGCGTCCACCAGGTCCTCCAGGGTCACCACGGTGCCGGCGCGCTTGGACATGCGCACGGGCTTGCCGTCCTTGACCAGGTTCACCATCTGGCCGATGAGGACCTCCACGCAGGCCGGGTCGTGGCCCAGTGCCGCGGCAGCAGCCTTGAGCCGGACAACATAGCCGTGGTGGTCGGCGCCCAGCATGTAGAAGTTCAGGTCAAATCCGCGGTCGCGCTTGTTCTGGATGTAGGCAATGTCACCGGCAATGTAGGCGGCCTTGCCGTCGGACTTGATGACCACGCGGTCCTTGTCGTCGCCGAACTCGGTGGAGTTCAGCCACCAGGCGCCGTCCTTCTCGTACAGGTTCTTCGAGCCCTTGAGCTGTTCCAGGAGCTTGTCCACCTGGCCGTTTTCGTGGAGGGAATCTTCATGGAAGAAGACGTCGAAGTCCACGCCGAAGTTGTGCAGCGATTCCTTGATGTCACTGAACATGAAGTCCACGCCCACTGCGCGGAAGCGTTCCTGCGCCTCGGCGCCGGGAAGCTCCATGATGTTCGGCTCGGCGGCCAGCACCCGGTTGGCGATGTCTTCGATGTACGCGCCGGCGTAGCCGTCCTCGGGAGCGGCTTCGCCCTTGGCGGAGGCCAGCAGGGACCGGGCGAAACGGTCAATCTGTGCGCCGTGGTCATTGAAGTAGTATTCGCGGGTCACCTCTGCGCCCTGCGACTGGAAGATCCGGGCCAGGGCGTCGCCGACGGCGGCCCAGCGGGTTCCGCCCAGGTGGATCGGTCCGGTGGGGTTGGCGGAGACAAACTCGAGGTTGATCCGGGTTCCCTTGAGGATCTCGGAGGTGCCGTACGCCGGACCGGCGTCAACAATCGTCTTGACCAGCTCACCGGCGGCACCGGCGTCGAGGGTGATGTTCAGGAAGCCGGGACCGGCAATGTCCACCTTGGCGACGCCGTCGATCTTCTCGAGGCGCCCCTTGAGGATCTCCGCGAACTGGCGCGGGTTCATGCCGGCCTGCTTGGAGAGCTGCAGGGCGATGTTGGTGGCCCAGTCACCGTGGTCCCGGTTTTTCGGCCGCTCCACGCGCACCTCCCGGGGCACGTCGATGCTGAAGTCACCGGCATCGATGGCGTCTTGGAGGCAGGCGGTTACGGCGGAGGAAAGTTCTTCAGGAGTCACCGGTTAAGCATAGCCTCGTCTCACCAGCGGTTCCGCGAACTGTGACGTCCCCCCACAACGTCCGCTGCGCCGTACGGCGCCTTGCTGCCCCCTTCCCCGTGTCCTCCCCCGTATCTCCCCCGGGTCTCCTCCGTATCTCCCCCGTGGCCAAACCAACAGGATGCCCGCAGGCACGGTTCCGCCCGAATGGGTTGTAATGGATACGGACACCCGGCCGGGCTTCCTCCGGCCTGCCTGCTGCCCCCATCTTCAGGAGAGTAATGAACCACACCCGCAAGACACTGCTGTTCACCGCCGCGTCCCTGACCCTGGCCTCCACCGCCTGCACGGGACCAGCCGCCGAGGAAGCACCTGCCGCGCAGGAGCCTTCCGCCGCTTCCCCCGCCGCACCTCAAAGCGCGGCACCCCAGAGCGCCGCGCCGCAGGATGCGGCTCCGGCCGGCAGCTACGCCGACGGCGAGTACTCGGCCCAGGGCAGCTACACCCCGCCGTCCAACCAGACAGAGGACGTAGACGTCACCCTGACCCTCGAGGACAGCGTGGTCACGGCACTGGAGGTCACCACCTCCGGCAACCACCCCACGTCAAAGATGCACCAGCGCGATTTCACGTCCAAGGTGCAGGAGCAGGTGGTCGGCAGGAATCTCGACGAGCTCGACGTGGACAAGGTGGGCGGTTCCTCCCTCACCAGTTCCGGATTCAACAAGGCCCTGGACGCCATCCGGTCCGAAGCCGCGAACTAGCCTGCGCGCCCATGCCGGACCTGAGATTCGATGCCATCGGCACTGCGTGGACCATCACCACGGCTGAGCCGCTTGCAGCACCGGTCCGGGCCGCAGTGGCTGATCTGGTGGAGGACTATGACCGCACCTATTCGCGGTTCCGTTCCGACTCGGTCATCACCGCGCTGACCCGCGCGGCTTCCACGGTGGAGCTTCCGCTCTCCGCAGCACCGCTGCTGTCCCTGTTCGACAGCCTGCACCGGCTCTCCGGCGGGGCCGTCAATCCACTGGTGGGCCACTCCCTGGAAAAGCTCGGGTACGACGCCGCATATTCCTTCGCCTCCTCCGGGCCGGTGCCGGCCCCGGACTGGCCCGCGGCCGCCTCCTGGCACACCGCCGGCGGGAAGGTGCAGCTGAGCACCGCGGTGCCGGTCACCCTGGACATCGGAGCCGCCGGCAAGGGCCAGCTCGTGGACCTGGTCTTTGAACTGCTGCAGTCCGCAGGGCACCGGCACCTCACGGTGGATGCCGGCTCCGACCTGCGCCACGCCGGCGAAACCGGCCTGCGGGTGGCCCTGGAGCATCCGTATGACACCACGCGGGCCATCGGCGTCGTACGCCTTCGGGACCGTGCCCTGTGCGCTTCCGCCGGCAACCGGCGGGCCTGGGGCGAGGGGCTGCACCACATTCTGGATGCTTCCACCGGCCGGCCCGTTCAGCGGGTGGCCGCCACCTGGGTGCTCGCCGCTGACGCCATGACGGCGGACGGGCTCGCCACCGCGTTATTTTTTACCGATCCTGCCCGGCTTGCCGAGGAATTCGCCTTTGACTATGTGCGGATGTTCTCGGACGGCCGGGCCACCTTCTCAGATGCCATGGCTGGAGTCCTGTTTTCATGAGCCTTTCCCTGCCCGCGCCGGTTACCCGCCGGCTGGACGCCTTCACCGGCCGCTGGACGATGTACCGGCTGACGGTGATCCTGCTGCTGGCTGTCACCGCCTGGTCGTTTGTGCTCTCCTTCGCCGGGGCGCTTGCCTACACTCCGGCCGAGCTGGCCGCGACGGCAGCCGCCGCCGTCGTTTCCGCCCTCGTGGCGAGCCGGGTCATGGGGCTGCTTTTCCGCACCCGGCCGCAGACGGATTCCTCGCTGATCACCGGGCTGCTGCTCTATTTCCTGATGTGGCCGAGCACGGAAGGCACCGCGCTGCTCACCGTGGCGCTGGCAGCCGGGGCCGCAACCGCGTCGAAGTACCTGCTGGTGTGGCGCGGGCGGCACATCTTCAACCCCGCAGCCCTCGGTGCTGCTGTCCTGGCGCTGACCGGCCTGGGCGCCGCTGTGTGGTGGGTGGCGGCGCCGCTGATGCTGGTTGCCGTGCTTCCGGCGGCTGCCGTCATCCTGTACCGGAACCGGCTGCTGCCGATGGCCGGGGTGTTCCTGCTCGCCGCCGGCGTCATCATCACCGTGCGGATGGTTTTGGCCGGGGAAGCCCTGCCGGCCGCACTGGGAATCCTGCTCGCTTCCTATCCGGTGGTGTTTTTTGCCGGCTTCATGCTGTCCGAGCCGCTGACCCTGCCCCCGCGGCGCTGGCAGCGGCTGCTGGAGGCCGCCGTCGTCGGTGTCCTGTTCGCAGTGCCGCTGCATGTGGGCCCGGTCTTTATGTCCCCCGAACTGGCCCTGCTGGCCGGCAACCTGCTGGCCTTTGCGCTGGCACCGCGCACCGGGATCCGGCTGCGGCTGCGCGAGAACCGCGCGCTGACCCCCACGGCGCGCGAGCTCGTGTTTGAACCGACCCGCCCGCTGCGCTTCCAGCCGGGCCAGTATGTGGAACTGAGCCTCCCGCACGGCACGGCCGACGCGCGGGGAACCCGGCGGATTTTCAGCCTCACCACGGCTCCGGAAGATTCCGGAACGGTTGCCGTGGGGCTGCGCGCCGTCGAACCGGCAAGTTCGTTCAAGACCGCCCTGCTGAAGCTGAAGCCCGGCGCCGTGGTGTCCGCGACGTCGGTGGCCGGTGATTTCCTGCTGCCCCGGGACCGCTCGGTCCCGCTGCTGCTGATCGCCTCAGGGGTGGGCATTACCCCGTTCATGAGCCAGCTGCGCTCGCTTGCCGCCGCCGCCGGCGACGGTACCGTGGCGCGCGACGTCGTCCTCGTCTACGCTGCCGCTTCGGTGGATGAGCTGGCCTACGCTGCGGAACTGCACCGTCTGGGCATCCGCGTCCTGGTCTGCACGCCCACCGATCCGCAGATCAGCGGGTGGACGTACCTCGGCCCCGGCTTGCCGGACGGGCAGACGCTCGCCCGGGCAGTTCCCGATGCCGCAAAGCGGGCCGCGTATGTGTCCGGATCCCCCGCCGCCGTGGCCGCTGCGCGGGCTGCCGTCCGGGGTGCCGGCGGCCGCTCGGTGCGGACGGACGCCTTCCTGGGCTACTGACTTTCCTCCGCCGGGATGCGCCCCGGACCGGCCGCTTCCGCTGCCGGCTCCGGGGACGTTTTCACACGGCGCGCCGGACCTGCTAAGCTTCTTGAGTCCCACAGGACCTGCCGGTTTACCGGTGTCCTTGCCCTCGTAGCTCAGGGGATAGAGCGGTTGCCTCCGGAGCAACAGGCCGTAGGTTCGAATCCTATCGAGGGCACTTTGAGACACAGAAGAACCCCGCACCGGTTTCCGGCTGCGGGGTTCTTCTGTTTCCGGGGTTCTCCTGTTTCCCGGGTTCTTCTGTTTGCCGCGTTCTCCGGCTCATGCGCTCAGAAGCGGATCGCGTCGATCACCTTCACCCGCACCGCCACCAGCGCCGGAATGAGTCCGGCCAGGGCGCCCACAAGGGTGGCTGCCCCCAAACCGATCAAAGCCGCCTCCAGCGGAAACGGCGGCAGCTCACTGATTCCGGAGGCCACCGCACGCTGGATCACCGGCAGCTTGACCACGGCGACGGCGGCCATGACCCCCAGCACCCCGGCCACGAACGTCGCCACCACGGATTCCAGCATGACGCCGAAGAAGATGCGCCCCGACGTCGCGCCGAAGCTGCGGCGGATACCGATTTCGCGCACCCGGTACTTCACCGTGACCATCGAAATGTTCAACAGACCCACGGCGCCGAGCAGCATCACCAGCGCGGCAATCCCGGCCACTGCCCACTGCAGCCCGCCGAAGGGATCTCCCCAGGCGGCGTAGTCGGAACGGTGCGTGTCAACCTGCATGGCGGGAAACTGCGCCTGCAGATCGGCGGTGACGGCGGCCTGCAGCGGGTCGCTGAGGTCCTCCGGTACCCACAGTTCCAGATACAGGTTTGCAGCCGCTCCCAGCCCCAGCCTGTTGTAGGAATCCGCGAGCATCATTGCCTGGGGATACTCCCCCTCGTACTGTTCCCGGGTTACGCCCACAACCACGGTGTCAACGGTGTGCTCGCCGGAGACAGGCAGCACCGGGTCGGACGCCAGGCTTGGCCGTCCCATGCGGTCGTACATGGCCTGGTTGACGACGACGGCGGGAGCGAGCCGTTGCGCGTCAACCGCGGAAAACCACGCCCCTTCAACCATCGGCACCCGTCGCATGACCTTGTAGTCCGGGTCGACAACGATGGTGTTTACGCGCGCAACGCCGTCCGGAAGCTGGAAAGGCACCTCCGTCTGCGCGGTCACGGACGAATAGGTGACGGAGTAGCGTTCGGCCACGCCCCGGTAGGCCGAGGCGGCGGCAGCGGGATCGGGCATGCTTCCGTCGTTGCTGTACATCATTACCGACAGCGTCGCCGGCCGGCCCGACTGCACTTCGCTGCCCTGGGCAATGGATTCGCGGACCATATTGCCCAGTCCCACCACCGTGGTCAGTGCGGCCACTGACAGGGCCACGCCGATCAGCGCCAGCAGCACCCTTGTCTTGTGGATGCGCAGCTCATCCCAGGCCTCCACCAGGGGGCCCGCGATTCCGGAGAGGCTCACGCCGCCACCGCCGGCCCCGGCACCAGCCGGCCCTCCTGCAGCAGGAAGTGTTCCCGGGCCAGGGCTGCAACATGGGGATCGTGGGTGATGGTCACCAGGGCAGCACCGGATTCCGCTGCCACCTCGGCCAGGAGAGCCATGACGGACTGTCCGGTTGCGATGTCCAGGGCGCCGGTCGGCTCGTCCGCCAGGATCAGCCGGGGCGAGCGGACCAGCGCACGGGCAATTGCCACGCGCTGCTGTTCCCCGCCGGAGAGTTTCCGGGGCCGGTCCTGGAGCCGGTTGCCCAGCCCCACCCGCTCCAGCATCCGGGAAGCGAGGCGCTCACGCTGCCAGAACTGCCTGCCGCGCGCGTACAGCAGCGGGGTCATGACGTTTTCCAGCGCCGTGCGCTCCGCCAGCAGGTTGAACTGCTGGAAGATGAAGCCGACGGCGCCTCCCCGGGCGACAGCGCGGCGTTTCTCGTTCATCCGCTCCACCGGAGTACCGTCAAAAGTCATCGTTCCGGACGTGGGCAGATCCAGCAGGCCCAGGATGTTCAGCAGCGTTGATTTGCCCGAACCGGACCGCCCCACAATGGAGAGGTGGTCCCCCGGATACACGGTAAGGTCCACACCGGAGAGGATCTGCAGCGTTTCACGGCCGGGAAGGCTGACGGCACGGGTGACCTGTGAGAGCACCACCAGCGGCTCCTGCGCGGGCGCCTGAACCTCCCGTGCCTGCTCGGCCTGCAGGCTCATCCGCCCATCACTCCCGGCATGCCGTTCATCTGATCCTCGGCGGCAGGGGCGCCGGGAACAAACTGCAGCACCATTTCGCCTTCAGTCAGCCCGGAGGTGATTTCCACCAGCTGTCCGTCGTTCAGCCCGAGGGACACTTCCCGTTCCACGGCCTCTGCGGCCCCCGTACCTCCGAACCCTGCACTTTCCGGCCCCGGGCCCGCTGCTGCTGCGCCTTCGGCACCCGTGCCTTCAGGTGCTGCCGCACCGCCGGGCATGACCCAGACAATGCCGGTCTGCACGGTGCCCTGCACCGCCGTCGTCGGCAGCGTAATCACGCCGTCCGCCTGCCCGGCGGTGATGTCAATGGCCGCACCGAGTCCGGCAAAGACCGGAACGTCCGCCGGAATGCTGCAGCTCACGCTGCCGGCTGCCGGAGCCTCCGGTGCCGGTTGCCCGGGCCCCGCCTGCTGTGCCTGGGTGCTGATGCCTGTCTCCGCGGCCGGTGTCCTGCCCATGGTGACGTCGCTGCACGGGAAGGGAGCCGGGCCTCCGTTGACGGTGACCAGGGCGGTGTTGGCCCGGCCCAGGATGCGGAACTGCTGATCAGAGGTGAGGGTGCCCGAAACCGAGAAGGTGCCCGGGTCCAGGGAGGCAACCTCGGCGCCAACCGATACCTGCTGCTTGGGCAGAACCGACAGCTCCGCGACGGTTCCGTCTGCGGTGGCAAGGACATCGGCGTAGGAATATACGGGCGCCGGAGGAGAGGCTGCCCGGCCCGGGGACTCTTCGTCGGTGTCATCCGTTCCGGCCGGTTCCTCCAGCACTGCGGGAACCTCAGGCTCCACGAGGGTTTTCACCTGGAACAGGGGCGCGCCCGCTATGACCCGGTCGCCGGCCTGAACATAGATGAAGTCCACGGTTCCCTCTCCGGTGCTCTTCACCGTGACCGCCGGATCGCCCACCACGGATCCCTGCACCTGGACCAGGTTGGTCACCGTTCCCAGCGCTGCGGGTACGAGCGGGGTGCTCAGCTGCGCGCCCGCCTGCTCACCTCCGACGGCGGCGTCGGACCTCATGCCGTTGATAAACGCGAGCTTGAAGAGTGCCGCAGCTATCACGGCAAAAACCACCAGCCACAGGACTGGAAAGACATAGCGGCGCGCAACCATCGGTTCCCCCGTCGAAGCATTCTCCCCCGGGCAGTATGCAGCACCGATTGCAACGGGACGCTACCAGCCCTACCCCGCTGCGGCGGCGTGACACGGCAGGGGATACCGAAGCCGCGGGAATTCTTTTGCAAAACCCTTGTGGACAACCGGCACGGTGACGGTATGGTGATCCCACATACCAACCGGTCGGTTCCGCAGTTGCTCGCATCCCGCAATTACTGGCAGTGATCCGCACGGTACGAGATCCCACAGAAACACGGAACACCTGCATGAAGACCATGAACATCAAGGAAGAACTGGCCCGCGTTTCCGTCGAGCTCTTTTCCAGCCAAGGCTACGCCAGGACCAGCGTGCAGCAGATCGTCGACGCCGCCGGGGTCACCAAGGGCGCCCTTTACCACTACTTCAATTCCAAAGACGACCTGCTGTTCGACATCTATGACCGGATCCTTACCCTGCAGCACGGCAACCTCAACGAAATCGCGGCCCGCGGGCTCCCGGTGGAGCAGACCGTCCGGCTGGTCTGCGAAGACGTCATCGTCACCTCGATCGACTGGATCCGCGAAGGCACCGTTTTCTTCCGGTCCCAGCACATGCTCAGCCCCGACCGCATGGAAGCCGTAAAGGACCGCCGCCGCCGCTACAACGAGGTTTTCGGCGCACTGATCACCCGCGGCCGCGAAGAGGGCATCTTCCGCAACGACATCCCCACGGCCGTCCTCGTCGCCAACTTTTTCGCCAACCCCCACTACCTCTCGTTCTGGTACCAGCCATCCGGGCCGCTGACCAAGCACCAGGTAGCCACCCAACTGACCGACCTTTACCTCGCCGGGCTGCGCCCTGCCCCACCGGAAGGACCATCCGCATGAAAGCCTGGAACGTTGTCACCAATGCCGAGCCGCGCGATGCCCTGCGCCTGGCCGAACAGCCCACGCCCGCTGCCGCTCCGGGCACCGTGGTGCTGGCCACCCGCGCCGTGGCCCTGAATTTTCCCGACGTTCTGCTGTGCCGGGGGCTGTACCAGGAAAAACCCCCGCTGCCCTTCACTCCGGGCATTGAGCTGTGCGGCACCGTCACGGCACTCGGCGACGGCGTTGCCGGCTTTCAGCTCGGCGACCGGGTCATTGCATCACACCTGGGCGTCATGGCCGAGGAGGTGCAGGTTCCGGCGGCGTCAGTCTTTTCCGCACCGGAATCCCTTTCCGATGCCGAGGCAGCGGCCCTGTGCATCGGCTACCAGACCGGATACTTCGGCCTTCACCGCCGGGCACGGATTGCCCCGGGCGAGACGCTGCTGGTGCATGCCGCCGCCGGCGGTGTCGGAACGGCAGCCGTGCAGCTGGGAAAGGCCGCCGGGGCCACGGTGATCGGGGTTGTGGGCAATGAAGCCAAGCGCCGCGTCGCTGAAGAGGCAGGCGCAGACCTTGTGGTCAACCGCACCACTGAAGACTTTGTTGAGGTGGTCAATGCAGCCACCGGCGGCCGCGGCGCCGACGTCATTTACGATCCGGTGGGAGGGGAGACCTTTGACCGCTCCACCCGCTGCATCGCTTTCGAAGGCCGGATAGTCGTGGTCGGTTTTGCCGGCGGAACCCTGCAAACCGCACGCATGAACCACGCCCTCGTCAAGAACTACTCCCTGTTGGGCCTGCACTGGGCGCTCTACACCAAGAAGGCGCCGGAACTGGTCCGGGAGGTGCACGAGCAGCTCACCCTCCTGGCGGACAAGGGACTGGTACGCCCGGTGGTCACCGAATCGGTTCCGTTCGCTTCCGCGCCCGACGCCGTGCAGCGCCTGGGCGACGGGCTGACCGCAGGCCGGGTGGTGCTCACCCTCTAACCGCTGCAGACTACGAACCCCGCACCAACCGCACCATTAACGAGACAACGGAGTCCTTATGGCAGTGCAACATACCGACCGGTCGGTTCTTCACCGGCTGCGCTTTCGCGATATCAGTGTGCGGTTCGGCGGCCTCACCGCGCTGGATGCTGTGTCCTTCACCGTTCCGGCAGGCGCCGTAGTCGGCATCATCGGCCCCAACGGCGCCGGAAAGACGACACTGTTCAACGTTGTCTGCGGCTTCACGTCGCCCGGTTCCGGTTCCCTGGAGCTCGACGGCGAAACGTTCCGCCCCCGGCCCCGCATGCTGGCCCGGCACGGGGTGGCCCGTACTCTCCAGGGCCTGGGCCTGTTTCCCGGACTGACCGTGCTGGAGAACGTCATGCTCGGGATGGAGGGCAGCGCCGCGCACACCGTGATCGAGGACGCACTGCTGCTGCCCCGGTCCCGGCGCGGCGAGGCACGGCTGCGCGAACGCGCCCTGCAGGCCCTGGACGAGCTCGGCATCGTCACTCACGCCGCGGCCCTGCCGGACACCCTGCCCTACGGAATCCGCAAAAAGGCGGCGTTGGCCCGGGCGCTGGCCGGCGATCCCCGGCTGCTGCTGCTGGATGAACCTGCCGGCGGACTCGCGCACGACGACATCGACGAACTGGCGGAGATTATCCGCGCTGTTCCCGCCACCGGCTGCTCGGTAGTGCTGGTGGAGCACCATGTGGACCTGGTCATGAGCGTCTGCGAGCGCATTGCGGTGCTGGACTTCGGCAAGCTGATCGCCGAAGGCACCCCGGCTGAGATCAGTGCCGACTCCGCGGTCACCGACGCCTACCTGGGAGTTGAGCCGGTATGAGCGCCCTTCTGGTCCTGGACTCGGTTAGTGCCGGCTACGGCCCGGTTCCCGTCCTGCACGGCGTCAGCCTCGAGGTCGCGGCAGGCAGCATCACCGCCGTCGTCGGCGCCAACGGTGCCGGCAAGACCACGCTGCTGCGAACCATCATCGGGCAGCTGCGCCCCACCGGCGGAAGCATCCGCTATGACGGCACCGACCTGGGCTCCACCAAGGTGGAGGACATGGTGCGCCGCGGCATCTCGCTGGTTCCCGAAGGCCGCGGCGTCATCACCGAGCTCACCGTGGACGAAAACCTGCGGCTGGGCGGATTGTGGCGCCGTGACCGGGCCGCCGCCCAGGTCCTGCTGGAGCGGATGTATGAGCTCTTCGAGCCCCTGGCCCGCCGGCGGAAGGCCTCCGGGCACCAGCTCTCCGGCGGTGAGCGGCAGATGCTCGCCCTGGGCCGGGCGCTCATGGCCGGCCCGCGGCTGCTGCTGCTGGACGAGCCGTCGCTGGGCCTGGCTCCGCGCGTCACCGCCCAGATCCTGGGCATGCTGCGCAGCCTGCGCGATGACACGGGGCTGACGGTCCTCCTGATTGAGCAGAACGTCCGCAGCGCACTCGCTGTGGCCGACGACGGCGTCGTCCTCAGCCTGGGCTCCGTCGTCGCCTCCCGTCCCGCAACCGACCTGGCTGCGGACGACGATCTCCGCCACACCTATCTGGGGTTCTGATGGACAGATTTCTCTTCCTTACCGTGGACGGGCTCGCCCGGGGCGCCGTGCTGGCCGCCTTTGCGCTCTCGCTCGTCATTATCTGGCGTGCCGCCCGCATCGTGAACTTCGCCCAGGGCGCGATGGCCGTGGCCACCACCTATGTCGCCTTCACCGTCACCGCCGCCACCGGGAGCTACTGGCTGGGACTGGCCTCCGCCATTGTGGCCGGTCTGGTGATCGGCGCCCTGGCCGAGAGGACCGTCATGCGCTTCGTGGGGAATACCTCTCCGCTGAACTCGGTCATCGCCGGACTGGGGCTGCTGCTGGTGATCCAAGCTGTCCTGGGCATGATCTTCGGCAACGGGTACCAGGCCATGGCCACACCGTTCAGCACTTCTCCGCTGGACATCGGCGGCATCAGCGCAATTTCCCCCTATGACCTGTTCATCTTCGTCTGCATTGCGGTGATCGTGGCCGGCCTGGCCCTGCTCTTCACCAGGACCGCCCTGGGGCTGCGGCTGCGGGCGGCGGCCTTCGCCCCCGATCTCGCCCGGCTGCTCGGGGTGCGGTCCTCCCGGATGCTGACGCTGGGCTGGGCGCTGTCCTCCGCCGTCGGGGCCCTGGCGGCGCTGCTGGTCATCCCCACCGAGCTCGGCCTGAATCCCCATGCCCTGGACACGGTGTTCGTCTACGCCTTCACCGTTGCCGTGGTCGGGGGGCTGGACTCCTCCGGCGGTGCCGTGGCCGGCGGCCTCGCCGTGGGCGTGATCCTCAGCTGGGTCAGCGGCTACCTCGGCGCCACCCTGGCGCCGATCGCCGTCCTGGTGCTCCTGCTGGCGGTACTGCTGCTGCGCCCGGCCGGACTGTTCTCGTTGACGAAGGAGCGAACGGTATGAACCCCCTGAGATCCCTGCTCGCGGCCGCCGCTGCCGCTGCAGTGCTGATCGGCCTGACTTTTGCCGTCACACCGTTCACCTCGTATCAGCTGGCCACTGTCTGCGCCTACCTTTGCGCCGTCGCCGGCCTGACCGTCCTGACCGGCACCGGCGGCCAGCTCTCCCTGGGACAGGCAGCGCTCATGGCCTGCGGGGCGTACTGCTACGCACTCAGCGCCAATGCCATGTCCGAGGCGGGCGTCGAGGGGCCGCTGCTGCTGCTGGGGCCCCTGGCCGTGGCCGTGCTGGGCTCCGCAGCGCTGGGACTGGTGATCGGCTGCGCGGCCGGCCGGCTGCACGGACCCTATCTGGCCGGCTTCACCCTGGCCCTGGTGGTCGCGATCCCGGCGGTCACGAGCACCTTCTCCGCCGTCCTGGGCGGTGACCAGGGACTGTGGATCACCATCGAGAAACGTCCAGCCGCGCTGCGCGGCACGGTCAGCAACGAACAGTGGCAGGCCTGGCTGGCCATTCTCTGCGCCGTGGCGGTGATGGTGGTCCTGAACAACCTGCTGCGCGGCCGCTTCGGCCGCCAGCTGCGGGCGGTGCGGGACAACGACGCCGCTGCGGCACTGTCCGGAGTCAACATCGCCGCGACAAAGATCATCTCGTTCACCGTCAGCGCCGCTGCGGCCGGCCTCGGCGGAGGCCTGCTGGCCTACGTCACCCAAAGCGCCAGTCCGGGGGCCTACTCGCTGGTGCTCTCCCTCTATCTGCTCATGGCCGCGGTCATCGGCGGCATCGGTTCCCTGGCCGGTGCGGTGTGGGGTGCGCTGATCATGGTCTTCCTGCCCTACAGCATCAATTCCCTTACCGCCGGCCTGCCGGTCTCCGCCGACGTCGCCTCCCGGCTGGACGGGAACCTGGCCATCGCGGTGTTCGGCACCGTGCTGGTGCTCGTGATCCTGCTCGCTCCCCGCGGCATCCAGGGCCTGCTCTCCTCCGTGATCCGCCGCCTCCGCGGCAGGCACTCCCCCGCCGTCGCGGCACCCTCCCCGCTTCCCCTGCAACCGCAACTAACCACCACGAAAGGTCAGCGATGACTAGTTCCAGGTACTCCGCTACCAAGTTCTCCGTCCTTGCCGCCGCAGCAACGGCGGCAACCCTTGCCCTCGCGGGCTGCGGGTCATCAGGGGGCGGTGATTCCCCGGCTGCCGCCGAAGACGTCCCCGGCATCACCGACACCACCGTCAGCATCGGCACCCACCAACCGCTCACCGGCCCCGCAGCCTCGGGCTATGCCACCATCTCGCCGGCCACCAAGGCCTACTTCGACTACGTCAATGCCAACGGCGGAGTGAACGGGCGGACCATCGAGTACACCGTGAAGGACGACGGCTACAACCCGGCCACCACGCAGAGCGTGGTCCGCGAAATGGTCCTCCAGGACGAGGTCTTCGCCATCCTCGGCGGACTGGGCACCCCGCCGCACAGCTCCGTGCTGGATTTCCTGAACGACAACGAAGTTCCCGACCTGTTCGTGGCCTCCGGCAGCCCCACCTGGAACCAGCCCGAAGACTACCCGTACACCTATGGCTTCATGCAGGACTACGACACGGAGGCCAAGGGCCTGGCCACGTATGTGCAGGAGGAATTCCCGGATGCCGCCTACTGCCTCTTCGGGCAGGACGACGACTTCGGGGCAGACTTCAAGACCGGACTCGAGTCGGCCCTGGGCAGCGGGGCGCTGGCCAGCTCTCAGGTCTACTCGACTGCCAACACCGACGTGGCCGCACAGATCAGCGCCATGCAGGCGGCAGGGTGTGAAGTGAACTTCCTCGCCTCGATCAACGGCTTCAGCGCCCAGGCCATCGGAACGGCGGCCAAGCTGGGCTACTTCCCCAAGTGGGCGGCGTCCTCCGCCGGCGGAGACTACAACACCCTCTCCAGCTACCTCGGCGAGAACACGGAGAAGCTGCTCGAGGGCTTCATCAGCGCCAACTACCTGCCGGCGGCTTCCGACACCGAGGATGAGTGGACCGCGAAGTTCGCCGAGATCAACGAGGAGTACAACCAGGGGGCGGAGTTCGACGGCAACACCATCTTCGGGATGTCCATTGCCTATCTCTTCGTTGAGGCGCTGCAGGAAGCCGGCGAGAACCCGACACGGGAGTCGCTGCTGACGGCCCTGGAATCGGGCGACGTCAAGGGCAACGGACACGTTCCCCTGGACTTCAGCACAGACAGCCATACCGGTTACTCCGGGGGCATGATCACGGTCGTCTCCGGCGGCGTGCAGTCCTACGTCGGCACGCCGTACACGGCCGAGGGCGACTCGGTCAGCCCCTACACCGAGGAACGCGCGGCAATGCCGGAGAACGGCATTCCGCAGTAGCCGGTCCGGAAGCCGCCGGGTGCCCGGAACTTGTGCAAAGGGCCCTGCCCGTCCAAGGAGGACGGGCAGGGCCCTTCAGTGTGGTTAAACCGCCCGGACCGGAGCCTGTGCGCGGCCCCGGCGGCTAAGCAGCCGGGGCCAGCACGTAGAGGGTGATCCAGTCCGCAACCGCCGCCGGCTTGTCCGCCCCTTCCAGTTCAATCGTGATGCCGGTGACAATCCTGATGCCCTGGCGCGTGGTTTCGACCTCGGCCAGCTCGGACACCGCACGCACCCGGCTGTTCACCGGAACCGGGTGGGGAAACCGCACATGGTCCAGCCCGTAATTGATGCCCATCACCGTTCCGTCCACGCTCATCCGCCCGGACGTCAGTGCCGGCAGCAGCGACAGAACGAGAAAGCCGTGGGCGATGGTGCTGCCGAAGGGACCGGCGGCAGCCCGCTCCGGGTCAAGGTGGATCCACTGATGGTCGTCGGTGGCATCCGCGAAGCTGTTGATGCGTTCCTGGTCGATGGTGATCCATTCGCTGGTTTCCCGCTGCCCGACGGCGGCTTCCAGCTCTTCCACTGAGGCGAAGTGTGCCATTCCTAGCCCCTCGGTCCGCCGGCAACGTAGAGCACCTGTCCGGAGATGAAAGATGCTTCCTCCCGGATGAAAAATGATGCCGCCGCTGCAATGTCGGCCGGCTTTCCCGTCCGCCCCACCGGAATCTCGGCGGCTGCGTGCGAAATGAACTCCTCGTAAGCCACGCCCATCCGCTCCGCCGTCGCCCGGGTCATATCGGTTTCGATCAGGCCCGGCGCAATGGCGTTGACCGTGACGTTGTACCGTCCCAGTTCAATGGCCAGGGTCTTGGTGAAACCCTGCAGCCCCGCCTTGGCGGCCGCATAGTTGGCCTGCCCCCGGTTGCCCAGGGCCGAGGTGCTGGAAAGGTTGACGATGCGCCCCCACTTCTCCCGCACCTGGTGGACCTGCACCGCACGGCTCATCAGGAATGCCCCGCGCAGGTGCACGCCCATGACGGCGTCCCAGTCCGTCTCGGTCATTTTGAACAGCAGGTTGTCGCGCAGGATGCCCGCATTGTTGACGAGGATGGCGGGGGCGCCGAGGTCCTCGGTTATGCGCGCCACTGCGGCATCGACGGCGCCGGCATCGGACACGTCGGCACCCACCCCCACCGCTTTGCCGCCCGAGTTGTTGATGGCCTCAACCGTGGCCGCGGTGTCTTCCTCGCGGAGGTCAAGGACGGCCACGCGGTGGCCGTCTGCCGCGAGCCGGGAAGCAACGGCGGCGCCGATGCCGCGCCCTGCCCCGGTGACGACGGCGGTGCGCTGTTCAAATGGTGCCGGAACCTCGGTCATGTCTCTCCTTTGGACGTCAGCTTGAATGTGAGCTGGATCATGCTGTCCGCCGAGCGTACCGACCGGGCGGTACGGACGCAACGGTGTCCGGGTCGCTCCCGCTCCAACCAAAAAGGGAATAAGGACAGCTTCTGTCCTCAGGCAGGAGTACCTTGGTGTCCATGTTGGAAACCTCAGCACGCCTGCTCCATCTGCTGTCACTGCTGCAGATGCGGCGTGAATGGACCGGGGCGGCGCTGGCCGACCGCATGACCGTCACCGAGCGCACGGTGCGCCGCGACATCAGCAAGCTGCGCAGCCTCGGCTACCCGATCTCAGCCTCACCGGGCATCGCCGGCGGTTACCAGCTCGGATCCGGCGCACAGCTTCCGCCGCTGCTGCTGGACGACGACGAAGCGCTCGCCGTCGCCCTCGGGCTGGCCGCCGTCGCCACCGGACCGGTTGCGGGCATCGGGGAGGCATCCGTGCGCGCCCTGGCCAAGCTTGAACAGGTTTTGCCCGGCCGGCTGCGGCCCAAGTTCTCCGCCCTGCGCCAATCGGTCAGCGTCCTGGCCGGGAATGCCGCCAGCGTGGACCCGCAGACCCTGACCGCCCTTTCGGGGGCCATCGCCGAGCAGCGGGTGGTCGCCTTCCGGTACACCCCCTCCGGTGCCGCCCCCGGACGGCGCCTCGTCGAGCCGTACAAACTCGTCAGCACCGGCCGCCGCTGGTACCTGGCGGCCTGGGACCTGGAGCGCCGGGACTGGCGCACCTTCCGGATGGACCGCTGCCAAAGCATCCCGTCCATCCGCGAGCGCTACTTCCCCCGCCCCCTGCCGGCAAAGGACATGGCGGCGTACGTCCAGGACTCCATCACGCGCTTCCCGTACCGGTACGACGTCGTGCTGCGGCTGGCGGCACCGCTGGCCGAACTGGCGGACCGGATCCCGCCTGAAGCGGCCACGCTCGAGGACGACGGGCCGGGATTCACCATCCTGCGCGGCGGCTGGGACTCCCTGGACCTGCCGCTGATGCACCTGGCGGGCCTGGGGCTGGAATTCGAGATCCTCGCCCCCGCGGAAATGCGGGACCGGGCCCGCTCCGCGGCCGCCCTGCTCCAGCGGGCCGCAGATGCCCGGCCCTCGGCGAAATCAGGAAACGCTCCCGGTTCCAGCCACTAGACTGGGAGCAATCATGGCACTGACTATTTCCTACCCCGCGCTTCTACCCGTTTCCGAGCGCCGCGAAGACATCATGGCTGCCATCGCGGCCAACCAGGTGACGATCATCGCGGGCGAAACCGGCTCGGGCAAGACCACGCAGATCCCCAAAATGTGCCTGGAGCTCGGGCTCGCCGAGAAGGGGCTGATCGGCCACACCCAGCCGCGCCGGCTTGCCGCCCGGACGGTGGCCGAACGCATCGCGGAGGAGCTGGACGTCGAACTCGGCGCCGAGGTGGGCTACCAGGTGCGCTTTACCGGCGAAACCAGCCGCTCGACCAAGGTCAAGCTGATGACCGACGGCATCCTGCTGGCCGAGATCCAGCATGACCGCAAGCTGAAAAAATACAGCACCATCATCATTGATGAGGCCCACGAGCGCAGCCTGAACATCGACTTCATCCTGGGCTACCTGCGCAGGCTCCTGCCGGAACGTCCGGACCTGAAGGTCATCATCACCTCCGCCACCATCGATCCGGGACGCTTTGCCGAGCACTTCGCGACGAACGGCAAACCCGCGCCGATCATCGAGGTGTCAGGGCGGACCTTCCCCGTGGAGATCCGTTACCGTCCGCTGAACCAGCCGGCCGGCGGCGGCTCCGGCGAGGAGGACTCCGACGACGAGCTGGAGGAGGACCGCGACCCGGTGGACGCGGTGTGCGACGCCGTCGAGGAGCTCTCCCGCGAAGCCCCCGGCGACATCCTCATCTTCTTCTCCGGGGAACGGGAAATCCGTGACGCCGCAGATGCACTGCGCTCCTCCGTGCAGCGGGTCCCCCGGCTGCAGGGCACCGAAGTCCTGCCCCTGTTCGCCCGGCTGTCCCTGGCGGACCAGCACAAGGTCTTCAACCCCGGCAAGCACCGCCGCATCATCCTGGCCACTAACGTTGCCGAGACCTCGCTGACCGTTCCCGGCATCAAGTACGTCATCGACACCGGAACGGCGCGCATCTCCCGCTACTCGCACCGCACCAAGGTCCAGCGGCTGCCCATTGAACGCATTTCCCAGGCTTCCGCCAACCAGCGCTCGGGCCGCTGTGGCCGCGTGTCCGACGGGATCGCCATCCGACTGTACTCCGAAGAGGACTTTCAGGCGCGGCCCGAATTCACGGATCCGGAAATCCTGCGCACCAACCTTGCCGCCGTCATCCTGCAGATGGCCGCCATGGGCGTGGCCAAGGGCCCCAAGGACGTAGCGGACTTCCCGTTCGTCCAGCCGCCGGATTCCAAGGCCATCAACGACGGCGCCACCCTGCTCAAGGAGCTCGGCGCACTGGAAGCCTCCGGCGGAATCACCCCGGTGGGCCGCAAGCTCTCGCAGCTGCCCGTGGATCCCCGGATGGGCCGGATGATCGTGGAGGCCGGAGCCCGCGGCTGCGCCAAGGAAGTCATGGTGCTCACTGCGGCCCTGACCATCCAGGACCCGAGGGAACGGCCGTCCAAGGACGACGCCGCGCGGGCCCAGAAGGCCGCCGAGATGCACAAGCGGTTCGTGGACGAGAACTCCGACTTCACCGGCTACCTGAACCTGTGGCGCTACCTGCAGGACAAGCAGAAGGAGCTCTCCTCCTCCGCGTTCCGCCGGCTGTGCAAAAACGAGTTCCTGAACTATGTCCGGATCCGGGAGTGGCAGGATCTCTTTGCCCAGCTGCGCCAGATCGCCAAGCCGCTGGGCATCACGCTCAGCCCGGGCCCGGTGGATCCGGTGGCGCACGACAAAGAAATCCACATGAGCCTGCTCTCCGGCCTGCTCAGCCACATCGGGCTGTACGACCAGCGCAAGCGGGAGTACGCCGGAGCCCGCGGCACCCGGTTTGCCGTCTTCCCCGGTTCCGCGCTGTTCAAGAAAACCCCTGACTGGGTAATGGCCGCAGAACTGGTGGAAACCTCCCGGCTGTGGGCCCGGGTTGCCGCGAAGTTCGATCCGCTCTGGGTCGAGGACGTGGCTCCGCACCTGATCAAGCGCAGCTACAGCGAACCGCACTGGTCCAAGAGCCGCGGGTCGGTGATGGCCTATGAAAAGGTCACGCTCTACGGGGTGCCGGTCATCCCGCAGCGCAGCATCAACTACGGCCGGGTCGATCCCGAGCTGTCCCGGGAAATGTTCATCCGCCATGCCCTGGTGGAGGGCGACTGGCGCACCCACCACAAGTTCTTCCACCGCAACCAGGCGCTGCTGGCCGAAGTGGAGGAACTGGAGAACCGGGTCCGCCGCCGCGGCCTGCGGGTGGACGACGAAACCCTCTTTGAGTTCTATGACGAGCGCGTCGGCAGGGAGGTCGTTTCCGAACGGCACTTCGACAAGTGGTGGAAGAGCGCCCGGCACGAGAATCCGGCGCTGCTGGACTTCGACCCTGACGCGCTGCGGACCGACGACGCCGCCGGGCTTGACGAGAACGACTTCCCCAAGGCGTTCACCTACGGCGACTTTGAGCTGCCGCTGACCTACGAGTTTTCCCCGGGCGTGGCGGGAGCGGGCGACGGCGTGAGCGTTGAGGTGCCCGTGCTGTTCCTGAACCAGCTGGATCCGGAACCGTTCAAGTGGCAGATTCCGGGCCTGCGGGCAGAGCTGATCACCGCGCTGATCAAGTCGCTGCCCAAGGCAGTCCGCAAAAACTTCATTCCGGCTCCGGATGTGGCCCGTGCCGCCGCGGCTGCCCTGGCAGCCGACTTCGACCCCGCGCAGGATGCCCTGGAACCCTCCCTGGAGCTGGCCCTGCGGCGGCTCAAGGGTCACATCATTCCGCCCGGTTCCTGGAACTGGGAGTCTGTGCCCGAACACCTGCGGATGAGTTTCTGCGTGGTGGACGGCTCCGGAAAGGTCCTGGACGAGGGAAAGGACCTGGCGGCGCTGCAGGAATCCCTGGCACCGGCCACCCGCCGCGCCATTGCCGAGTCGCTCGGCGCCACGCCGAAAACCGTGACTCCCAAGTCCGGGCGGAAGGGCAGGGGCTCCCCCGGGGGCGCCCAGCCGGAAGCCGCACCCGCGGGTTCGGGCGCACAGCCGGGGGCCGGGCCGTCGCTGGCGGAACAGACCGGGCTGACCGAGTGGAGTGTCGGCACCGTTGAGAAGCAGGTGCAGCGGCTCGTCGCCGGGCATATGGTCACCGGCTATCCCGCTCTCGTGGACGAAGGCAAAACCGCAGGGCTGCGGATGTTCCAGAACGCCGGCGAACAGGCCGTCGCCATGCGCGGCGGCGTGATCCGGCTGCTGGTGCTCCGCGTTCCCAGCCCTGCCAAGTACGTGCTGGAGCATCTCAGCAATGCCGAGAAGCTCACCTTCAGCCAGAATCCGCACGGTTCGGTGGCTGCCCTGATCGAGGACTGCACCCTGGCGGCCGTGGACAAGCTGACACCGGAGCGGCTGCCCTGGAGCCGTGCCGAATTCGACGAACTGTACGAGAAGGTGCGGGCCGAACTTATTGACACCGTCTTCACCGTGACCGCAACGGTGGAGAAAATCCTCTCCAGCACCCGCCGCATTACCAAGGCACTGAAGGGCACCCAGTCACTGGCCCTGATCAGCGCCCTGAACGACATCCGCGCACAGTTGGATTCGCTGGTTTACCCCGGGTTCGTCGCCCGCACCGGCTACGCCCAGCTGACGCATCTGCCCCGGTACCTGGCCGGCATTGAGCGGCGGCTGGAGAAACTGCCGACGAACGTCCAGCGCGACGCGCAGCAGATGGCGGTGGTCCAGGCCCTGGAGGACGACTACGACGACGCCGTTGCCGCGCTGCTGCCCGGTGCCGGAACACCGCCGGCACTGACCGAGGTCCGCTGGATGATCGAGGAACTGCGGATCAGTTTCTTCGCGCAGGAGCTCGGCACGGTGCGCTCGGTGTCGGAGAAGCGCATCCGCACGGCACTGAACGCCGCACTCGCCCCGGCCTGAGGCCGGGGCGGGGCGGGAACGGCGGTTGCTTCGGCGGCCCTGCGGTTACTGCTCGGGAACGGCGGCGCCGTGTCCGGCGGCCCGCAGCGCCTCCCGGAGCTTTTCAGCGTTGGCCTCCATGCGTTCCGGATCCGGGTTGGACTCCGCGCGGCTGAAGTCGAAATCTTCCAGGGAATTCACCGGCCAGACGTGCAGGTGAAGGTGGTCAACCTCGAACCCGGCAATGCTCAGCCCGGCGCGTTCGGAACCGAAGGCTTCCACCTGCGCCCGGCCGATGGCCTGCGCCACGGACGTCAGCTTCTGCAGCAGTTCCGGCGGAGCGTCGGTCCATTTGTCGACCTCCTGCCGCGGCACCACCAGGGTGTGGCCGTCGCTGAGCGGACCGATGCTCAGGAAGGCCGCGACGTCGTCGTCCTTCCACACAAAACGGCCCGGAATCTCGCCGTTGATGATCTTGGTGAAGAGGGTGGGCATGGTGGCTCCTTCAGAAGAACGGGCGGAAGCTGCAGCACTGCCGGATGCCTTCGCATCGTCACGGGGCACCACCAGGTGCAGCGGCGGGGGTACGGGGCGGCCTCTTATCATGAGACGACGCTATCGTCTTTGGGCGGTCCCGGGCCATTCGCCCGGCTTCTGCCCCACCGCGACCGGGGACCCCTTCGTGGCTGACCACTGCGACCAGGATCCCGGGTAGAGGGCCGCCCGGTACCCGGCGCTTTCCAGTGCCGCCACGTCGTGGGCTGCGGTCACTCCGGAGCCGCAGTAGACCGCCACCGGCGCGTCCGGGCGCACCCCGAGGGCTTCGAAGGAAGCGCGAAGTTCTTCCGGAGTGCGGAACGTTCCCTCGTCGGTCAGGTTTCCGGCCGCGGGCGCGTTGACTGCCCCGGGGATGTGCCCGGCCAGCGGGTCAACGGGCTCGCGGTCACCGCGGTACCGTTCCTTGGCCCGGGCGTCGAGCAGTGTCCCGCCGGCCACGACGGCGGGAACATCCCACATCTGGAGCACCGGCATTTTTCCCCAGGAGAACTCCGCATCACCGGGCCGGGGCACCGCGGTTCCGCCTTCCAGCGCCAGTCCGGCCCGGTGCCAGGCGACGACGCCGCCGTCGAGCAGGTACACGGAATCCAGTCCCGCGTGCCGCAGCAGCCACCAGGCCCGGGCAGCCGAGGTGCCGCCGACTGCGTCATAGGCCACCACCGTGTCACCGCGGGAGATCCCCCAGCCTCTGGCCGTGCGCGCAAATTCCTGCGGGTCCGGCAGGGGATGGCGCCCTTCGCTTCCCTTGCCTGCGGGAGCCGCCAGCTCGGTTTCCAGGTCCACATACACGGCGCCGGGTATGTGTCCGCGCTGGTACTGCCGGTTCCCGTCGGTGCTGCCCAGCTCCCACCGGACATCAAGCAGGACCACGGATGTCCCCGAGGCCAGCAGCTCCTGCAGCCCGGCAACATCGATAAGGGGCCCGCTCATACCTGGACCGTATCGCCGGCGGACAGGTGCTGGTACACGGTGCCGTACAGTTCCCCGAACCGGGTGACATGACCTTCGGAGATGTTCAGGCCGCGCTCGTTCAGCAGGGCGTCATGGATCGGGTAGGCACGTTCGGCACCGCAGGCGATAACAAAGTCGATAACCTCCCCCACTTTGGACCACGGTGCGTGGATTGGCACCAGCAGGGTTTTTACGGTGAGCCCGTTCGGCACCACGAACGAGTCTCCGGGATGGTACAGCGTCCCGTCGATCAGGTAGCCGATGTTGGCCACCAGCGGCACCAGCGGGTGGATCAGGGCGTGCTGCCCGCCAAAGGACCGGATTGTAAAGCCGGCAGCGGTAAAGGTGCTGTCCGGTTCCACCGACAGGATCCGTCCGGCGGCGTCCTTCCCCTCCGCACCGCTGCCGTCAGCAGCCGCGGCAGCGCGCAGGTCAGCGGCCAGCCGCTCCGGTGCATGCAGCACCAGGGACGTGTTGGCCCTGAGCTGGGCCAGGACCCGCTCCCGGTCCAGATGGTCGGGGTGCTCATGGGTGATCAGGACGGCCCGGGCTCCGTCCAGCGCTTCTTCTACTTCGGAAAACGAACCGGGGTCCAGTACCAGGACGTTGCCGTCGCGCTCCAGGCGCACGCAGGAATGGGTGTACTTGGTCAGTTTCATACGGTCACAGTACCCCGCGGCTCCGCCGTACGGGCGCTTACCGGTGCCCGGCGCACGGGCGGTTCGGAGCCGTTTTCTGTCGGGTGCGATAATCTGGAAGCTGCGCCGGTACCGGCCGGCCGTTCAGCCCAGGCACCGCCCCTTCCGGGGCCGGCCGGGCCAGGCATCACCGTTCCAAGGAGTGAGCATGTCAGCGCAGACGTCCCAGCCCGCCAAGCGGGGTCCGGAGCAGCGGGTCACGCGCCAGCGCCTGGCCGTTGGCCGGACCTTGGATGAACTCGATGACTTCATCAGCACGCAGGAGCTCTACCGCCTGCTGCATGAACGCGGTGACAGCGTCTCCCTGGCCACCACCTACCGCATCCTGCAGTCCATGGCGGAGGAAAACCAGGTGGACGTGCTGCGCAACGGCGAGGGCGAAGCCCTGTACCGCCGCTGCGCCGTCGAGCACCACCACCACCACCTGGTGTGCCGCAACTGCGGCAAGGCGGTGGAAGTGGAGGCTCCCGCCGTCGAGGCGTGGGCGGCCGGACTGGGATCGCAGTACGGCTTTACCGAGGTGGCCCACACCGTGGAGATCTTCGGGCTGTGTCCGGAGTGCAGCCGCTCCTGATTCCAGGACGGCCCCGCCGGAGCCGGTCCGCTACGCGGCGGACACCGTTCCGGCCCGAACCCGTCCCCTGGTCCGGCTCCGCTTGATGAGCCTGCACACCACATAGATCAGGAACGAGATGGTTGTGATGTACGGGCTGATCGAGATGCGGCCGCCGAGCGCCAGCAAAATGCCGCCCACAGCCGACGTCACCGCAAACAGCACGCTCAGCAGCACCACCAGGCGCGGGGAAGACGTCACCAGCAGCGCGGCGGCTGAGGGCGTAATCAGCAGCGACAGCACCAGCAGTGCCCCGACAACTTGGATGGACAGCGCGACCGACAGCCCCAGCAGCACCATAAAGACAATGGACAGCACCCGCACGGGCACACCGCGGGCTTCGGCGAGTTCGGGATCGGCGCTGGCGAACGTCAGCGGCCGCCAGATCAGGACGAGGCCGGCCATGACGACGACGGCCGTGCCGGCGAGCAGGTTCAGCTGAACCGTGTCGACGGCGACGATCTGCCCGGTGAGCAGCCCGAATTTGTTGGCTGAGCGGCCTTCGTACAGTCCGAGGAACAGGATGCCCAGGCCGAGCCCGAAGGGCATGATGACGCCGGTGACCGAGTTCCGGTCCCGGGCTTTCAGCCCCATCACCGCCAGCAGCACGGCTGCGGCCACGGAACCGATAAGCGAGCCGAACACCACGTTGGCGCCGATCAGCAGGGCAAAGGCGGCACCGGCAAAGGACAGCTCGGCAATCCCGTGGACGGCAAAGGCGAGGTCGCGCATCAGGACGAAGGTTCCGATGAGCCCGCCCACGAGCCCCAGGATCGCAGCGGCCCAGATCGAATTGCTGACCAGGGGCAGCAGCTGCCCGTAGTCGCTGAAGTTGAACACGGCGGAGAAGAAGTCACGCAAGTCCATGTTCTTCCTCGCTCTCTCCGTGCACGTGGGTGGTGGCATCCGGGATGCCCAAGACGACGATGCGGCCGTGGCTGCGAAGTACTTCCACCCGGCTTCCGTACATTTCGGACAGCACATCGGAGCGAAGAACCTCGGACGGCGTGCCGGTGCGGAAGGTGCCGCCGGCGAGGTAGAGCACGCGGTCCACGTAATCGATGACCGGATTGATCTCGTGGGTTACGAACACCACGGCGGAGCCTTCTTCGTGGCAGCGCCGGTCGATCAGGGCACTGATGGCCTGCTGGTGGTGCAAATCCAGGGAGAGCAGCGGTTCGTCGCAGAGCAGCAGGTCTGGATCGGTGGCCAGTGCCTGGGCCGCACGCAGGCGCTGCACCTCGCCGCCGGACAGCAGGCCAACGGGCTCATTGGCATAGCGGGTGGCGCCCACCTGGTCCAGCAGCTGGTCCACGCGCCGCCGTACGGGGGCGCGGTTCAGCCGCAGTCCCCACTTGTTTCCGTCGACTCCCAGGCCAACGAGGTCCCGGGCCCGCAGCGGGGTTCCCGGCCCGAAGGCCTTCTGCTGGGGTATGTAGCCGATGTCGCGGCTGCCGCGCCGGGCCGGATGCCCGTTGATTTCCACGGTGCCGTGAGTGAGTTCCTGCAGTCCCAGCAGGACTTTCAGGAAGCTGGTCTTGCCGGAGCCGTTGGGGCCCAGGACGGCGAGGAATTCGCCGGCCTTAATATCAAGGTCCAAACCGTCCCAGAGGGTCCGGTGCCCGAAGGACAGCCCGGCGTTCCTCAGCCGTACTACTTGACCGGTCACCGCAGCACATCGTCGATGGCGGCCACATTGGAACCCATCCAGGTCAGGTAGTCCTGGCCTTCGGGAAGGGTTTCGGAGAAGTCCAGGACCGGCACGCCGGCTTCCTCCGCAGTGGCGCGCACGGTTTCCGTCTGCGACGAGGCGGTCTGGGTGTTGAACGCCAGGAAAGCGACGGACCGCGAGCTCAGGAGCTCCTGCATCTCGTTCAGAGCTGCCGGAGGAACGTCGGAGCCTTCCTCGACGGCGGAGGTAAAGGCGGCAGGGGTGACGTTGTGCAGGCCGGCGGCTTCGAAGAGGTATTCCGGAACGGGCTCGGTGACGGCGACGTCGCGTCCGCCGGCTGCGGCCTTGTCCTCGGCCAGGTCGGCCGTGAGCTCCTCGATACCGCTGCTGAAGGACGCCGCGTTCGCCCGGAACTGATCGGCATTGTCCGGGTCCAGCACGGCAAGCCGCTCCGCTGCTGCTTCGGCCAGAAGGCCCATCGCTTCGGGGCTGTACCAGACGTGCTCGTTGAAGGAGCCGTGGGAGTGTCCGTCATGGCTGCCGTCGTCGTCGTGGGCGTCGGCGTCGCCGTGGGCTTCGCCGTGGCCGTGGGCTTCGCCGTCGCCGGTGTGCGTTTCACCGTCCTCCGTGTGGGTTTCGGCGCTCTGCTCCAGACCGGAGATTTCCACCGCGTTGAGGACGTCCGCGCCCTCGATGCCGGCTTCGTCAACCAGCTGTTCCATGAAGGTGTCGTAGCCTCCGCCGTTGAGCACCACCAGGTCCGCATCGCTGACCGCAAGCTTGTCCCGCGCCGTCGCCTCGTAGGAGTGCGGGTCCTGGCTGGGCCGGTCGATGATGGAGGTCACGGTGACGGCGTCTGCTCCGACTGTCTCCATGATGTTGCCGTACACATTGGTGGAAGCAACAATGTCCAGGACTCCCTCTTCGGAGCCCTGGTCGGAAGAGGATCCCGAATCCCCCGTGCAGCCGGTCAGGGCAAGGGCTCCGCCGGCCAGAAGTACTCCGGCAAGGCGGACGGAAAAGCGTCGCATAAGTAGTGGTGTCCCTGTTCCGGCGTTGAGAAGGTTTGATGATGTTAACTCTGATGGAGCTCCGCTGGGAGCGGAACTCCATCAGCATAACCTAAACGCGAATCGTTCGCATCTAAGCCGGGGAGTGTGACAGCGGGGCAGGCCGCCCTATTCCGAGTAGCTTTCCCCGGTGCGGCGGAATCCCTGGGCCTGTGTGGCATCCCGGATTTCTCCCACCAGCTGCTCGATGATGTCTTCCAGGAAGAGCACTCCCCGCGTCCGGTTGTCCGGCCCCAGCACACGGGCCAGGTGGGAGCCTGTCCGCTGCATGGTGGCCAGGGCATCTTCGATTTCGTCGTCCAGCCGCAGGTTGGCGAGGGTCCGCACTTTGTTCTCGGTGAGCGGCCGGTCATAGGCATCGGCCTCAATGGCCATGATGTCCTTCAGATGCATGTAGCCGGTCAGGTTGCCCTGCTCGTCCATCAGGACAAAGCGGGAGAACCCGGTGCGGCCCACAGCCTTTTCGAACTCAGCCGCAGTGGTGTCGGTCCGCAGCGTGACCAGCTCATCGAGCGGGACCATGATGGTCCCGGCACTCTGCCCGGAGAATTCCAGGGCACCGGAAATGACGCCTGAATCATCGGCGACGGTCCCGTGCTTGGTGGATTCCTCCACGATGGACTGCATCTCCTCGAGGGTGAACGCGGAGGCCACTTCATCCTTCGGCGTGATGCCCATGGCACGCAGGGCGTGGTTCGCCAGCCAGTTCAGGGTGAAGATGACCGGACGCACCACCCGGGAAATGAGAACCAGGGGCGGCGCCAGCAGCAGCGCCGCGCGGTCGGCGACGGACACCGAGATGTTCTTCGGCACCATTTCCCCGAACGTCACGTGCAGGAAGGTAACGATCAGCAGGGCCACCAGGAAACCGGCGCCGTCGGCAAATTCCGCGGGCAGGCCAACGGCCTGAAGCGGGGCTGCCAGCAGGTGGTGGATCGCCGGTTCGGCCACCGAGAGAATCAGCAGCGAACACACGGTGATGCCCAGCTGCGCGCAGGCCAGCATCAGGGACACGTTTTCCATGGCCCAGAGCGTGGTTTTCGCCCGCTTGGAACCGGCGTCGGCCAGCGGCTCGATCTGGCTGCGGCGGGCGGACATGACGGCAAACTCGCTGCCCACAAAGAAGGCGTTGCCAATCAGCAGCACCACCAGCCAGAAAATGCCCATGACATCGCTCATCGCTGCTCCCCCGTACCGGCGGCGTTCTTCTCCGCCGACCTTCTCTCTGCAGCCCGGCGAACTGCCTCATCTGCGGCCGACTCCCGTTCGGACGCCGGCGGTGCCTCGTCCTCGGCGGCCGGGTCGTCGTCATTGTCCTGCGGAATGAAGCTGACGCGGTCGATGCGGCGGCCGTCCATGCGTTCAACTTCCAGCACACCGCCGTCGACGTTCACGCAGTCACCGGGCCGGGCGATCCGGCCCAGCTCGGCCATAATGTAGCCGCCCACGGTTTCATACCCTGATTCGTCCGGTACGTTCAGCAGCGGCACCAGCCGGGAGACTTCATCGGGACGCATGATGCCGGGAAAGTACCAGGCCCCGGTGGCGCTTTGCAGCACGCCGGGCTTGATCTTGTCGTGCTCGTCAGAGACTTCTCCGACGATCTCCTCCACGAGGTCCTCAAGGGTTGCAACGCCTGCGGTGCCGCCCCACTCATCGAGGACGACGGCGAGCTGGAGGTTTGCTCCGCGCAGTTCGGAGAGCAGGCTGTCCAAGTGCACCGTCTCGGGAACACGCAGGACCTCGCTCATGATGGCTCCGGCCGGCAGGTCGGCCCGCCGGCTGCGGGGCACGGCAACGGCTTTCTTGACATGGACCACGCCGCGGATGTCGTCCGGGGAATCCCCGAGGACGGGAAAGCGTGAATATCCGGTGCGGCGGGCAGCCTCGATGACGTCAGCCACCGACTGCTCCGAGTCGATGGTCTCCAGCCGGATCCGGGGAGTCATGACGTCTGCGGCGGTCCGTTCCGCAAAGGAGAACGTCCGGGACAGGAAGTTTGCGGTGCCCTGGTCCAGGGTGCCCATCTCTGCGGACCGGCGGACCATGGAGGACAGCTCCGCGGGTGTCCGGGCGCCGGAGACCTCTTCCTTGGCTTCGAGCCCGAAGAGATGCAGCACCTTGTTCGAGAAGCCGTTCAGCAGCAGGATGGCCGGCTTGAACAGTACGGTGAAAGCCAGCTGCGGCCGGGCCAGCGCGCGTCCCATGCGGAAGGGCAGGGAGATGGACATGTTCTTGGGGATGAGCTCCCCGAGCAGCATGGACAGGAAGGTCGCGAGAACCATGGCTGCCACCACGGAGACGGAATCCACCGCCACCGGCGGCAGCCCCAGGGCTCCGAGCGGGGGCTTCAGCAGCCGGCCCACCGACGGCTCCATGACGAAACCGGTCAGGAGAGTGGTCAGGGTAATGCCGAGCTGGCAGCTGGAGAGCTGCGTCGAGAGGGAGGTCAGGCACCGCAGCAGCGGCTCTGCCGCCTTGTCGCCGTTTTCAACGGCCCGGCGCACCGTGGGCTGGTCCAGGGCCACCAGCGAGAACTCAACGGCCACAAAAAAGCCGGTGCCGAGTATCAGCACCAGGCCAAAGGCAAGGTATAGCCATTCCATTTAAGCTTCCACCTCGGCGCAGGGGCGGGAGGGACATGCGCCGGTGCCGAACGGGGCGGGCCCCGGCGGTTGGTCGCTGCAGGGCGCAGGCGGAGGGTGATCGGCCGAAGCCGGTCTGGAAGGCTCCGATACGGCAGGAGTGGATCGGGGCGTCTGGGTTCGGGCGTGGCCGGCTCTGTGCGAGCGGTCCGCAGGAGCTGCGGACCGGGTTGCAGGCCGGCGCCTAGAGAAACTGTCCATAGACTCCCCAGTTTACAGGTTCACCATTCCTCCGCCGCAAGGACTCGCCCTGATGCTGCCAGCCGCCCCCGGGAGGCGGCGAGCCGGCGCCGCGGCACCGGCCGGACCGCGCGGACGTGACGGATGTCAAACGGGAATTGGCCAGTTGTCCCGCATTGTCACTAGACTGGCATGAAGTCTCGGTCACTGCGCACCGGCCGGGCCGCACCAGAGAGCTTTGAGGCTTTAAGCCCTCAGACATGGTGCCAATCAGGGCAAAAGGCAACTCATGGAAGAGGCGTATTAACAGTGCCAGACCAATCCAACCACCGACTGCCGGAAGAATTCGGCGGCAACGAGTGGCTTGTCGACGAACTCTACGAGCAGTACCTGAAGGACAAAAACTCGGTTGACAAGAAGTGGTGGAGCATCTTCGACTCCTTCAAGGATGAGGAAGCACAGAGCTCCAGCAGCGCCGCTTCCAACGGAAACGGCTCCGCCCCGAGCGAACTGGGCGCGAACCCGGCCACCCGCCAGCTTCCCGTTGTAAAGGCCGAGGCTGCGAAGCCCAAGGCCTCAGGCGAATCGCCTGCTTCCACCCAGCAGTCCGGAAAGCCTCCGGTTGCGAAGGAAGCAGCGTTCTCCAACTCCGCGGCCAAGGATTCCAAGCCCGCCGAGGCGAAGACCGAGTCCCCGAAGAGCAAGACTCCCCCGATTCCGGCCCAGCTGCCGAAGACGCAGCCGGCCAGCGCTGCTTCCGAGGAAGATAAGGTCAACGTCCTGCGCGGCCCGGCCAAGGCCATCGCCACCAACATGGACCTCAGCCTCAGCGTTCCCACCGCCACCACGGTCCGCGCCGTGCCGGCCAAGCTGCTGATCGACAACCGCATCGTCATCAACAGCCACCTGGAGCGTGCCCGCGGCGGCAAGGTGTCTTTCACCCACCTGCTTGGTTACGCCATCATCCGCGCAGCAGCCATGTTCCCGTCCCAGAACGTGTACTACGACGTCGTCGACGGCAAGCCCGTTGCCGTCCAGCCGGCGCACGTAAACTTCGGCCTGGCCATTGACATGCCCAAGCCCGACGGCACCCGCCTGCTGGTGGTGCCGAACATCAAGAAGGCCGAAACACTGAACTTCTCGGAGTTCTGGCACGCCTACGAAGAACTCGTGAAGAAGGCCCGCAACGGCAAGCTCACGGCGGACGACTACAAGGGCACCACCATTTCGCTGACCAACCCGGGCGGCATCGGCACGGTTCACTCCGTGCCCCGCCTGTCCAAGGGCCAGGCCTGCATCATCGGTGCCGGCGCGCTTGACTACCCGGCGGAGTTCCAGGGATCCAACGAGAAGATCCTCGCCCGCAACGCCATCTCCAAGATCATCACGCTGACCTCCACCTATGACCACCGCGTCATCCAGGGTGCCGGCAGCGGCGAGTTCCTGCGCATCATCCACCAGCTACTCCTCGGCGAACAGAACTTCTACGACGACATCTTCGAGTCGCTGCGGATTCCGTACGAGCCGGTCCGCTGGAGCCCCGACATCCAGGTGAACCCGGAAGAGCAGATCAACAAGGTTGCCCGCATCCAGCAGCTGATCCACTCCTACCGCGTCCGCGGCCACTTGATGGCGGACACCAACCCGCTCGAGTACGTCCAGCGCCGCCACGCGGACCTGGACATCCTGAACCACGGCCTCACCCTGTGGGACCTGGACCGTGAATGGCCCACCGGCGGCTTCGGCGGCAAGCCGATGCTGAAGCTGCGCAAGATCCTCGGCGTGCTCCGCGATGCCTACTGCCGCACCGCGGGCATCGAATACATGCACATCCAGGACCCCGAGGAGCGCGAGTGGTTCCAGGAGCGCTTGGAAACCAAGTACAGCAAGCCCACCCGTGAAGAGCAGCTGCGGATCCTGAGCAAGCTCAACGCGGCCGAAGCTTTCGAAACCTTCCTGCAGACCAAGTTCGTCGGCCAGAAGCGTTTCTCGCTCGAGGGCGGCGAATCCCTGATTCCCCTGCTGGACGCCGTGATTTCCGGTGCAGCCGACGACGGCCTCGAAGAGGTCGGCATCGGCATGGCCCACCGCGGCCGCCTCAACGTGCTGACGAATATTGCCGGCAAGACCTACGCCCAGGTCTTCCGCGAATTCGAAGGCACCCAGGACCCGCGCAGCGTGCAGGGCTCCGGTGACGTGAAGTACCACCTCGGCACCGAAGGCACCTTCACCTCCGACAACGGCAACCAGACCAAGGTGTACCTGGCCGCCAACCCCTCGCACCTCGAAGCCGGGGACTCCGTCCTCGAAGGCATCGTGCGTGCCAAGCAGGACCGGCTGGACCAGGGCGACGAGTTCCCCGTCCTGCCGATCCTCATCCACGGTGACGCCGCCTTTGCAGGCCAGGGCGTGGTGGCGGAAACGCTGAACCTTTCCCAGCTGCGCGGCTACCGCACCGGCGGAACCATCCACGTCGTGGTCAACAACCAGGTCGGCTTCACCACCTCGCCCACGTCCTCGCGCTCCTCGGTGTACTCCACCGACGTGGCCAAGATGGTGCAGGCGCCGATCTTCCACGTGAACGGCGACGATCCGGAGCAGGTCGTGCGCATTGCGCAGCTGGCCTACGACTACCGTCAGCGCTTCCACAAGGACGTCGTCATCGACATGGTCTGCTACCGCCGCCGCGGGCACAACGAGGGCGACGACCCCTCGATGACGCAGCCGATGATGTACAGCCTGATCGAAGCCAAGCGCTCCGTCCGCAAGCTGTACACCGAGTCCCTGATCGGACGCGGCGACATCAGCCAGGAAGAGGCCGAACAGGCACTGCGCGACTACCAGGGCCGCCTGGAGCGGGTCTTCGCGGAAACGCATGCCGCCCAGACCTCCCCGCTGCCGGTCATCACGAAGGACACCGAGGCGGTCTCCGACCTGGAGCGCCCCTCGTCCCAGCAGGAGGGCACCACGATCGTGTCGCCCGCATCCACGGCGATTTCCGCCGAGGTGCTGGCCCACATCGGCAAGGCCCACGTGGCCGTGCCCGAAGGCTTCACCGTGCACCCGAAGCTCAAGGCACTGCTGGAGAAGCGCGAGCAGATGTCCCGTGAAGGCGGCATCGACTGGGGCTTTGCGGAAATTGCAGCGTTCGGATCGCTGGTCATGGAGGGCGTCCCCGTACGCCTCGCCGGCCAGGACTCGCGCCGCGGAACCTTCACCCAGCGCCACGCCGTCTTCCACGACCGCGCCACAGGTGCCGAGTGGACCCCGCTCGCGGAACTGGATCCGAACCAGGCGAAGCTTTGGATCTACGATTCGCTGCTGTCGGAATTCGCTGCCATGGGCTTCGAATACGGCTACTCCGTGGAGCGCCCGGACGCACTCGTGCTCTGGGAGGCCCAGTTCGGTGACTTCGTCAACGGCGCCCAGACGATCATTGATGAATTCATCTCCTCGGCCGAGCAGAAGTGGGGCCAGCGTTCCTCGCTGGTGCTGATGCTGCCGCACGGCTACGAGGGCCAGGGCCCGGACCACTCGTCCGCCCGGATCGAACGCTTCCTGCAGATGTGCGCCGAGGACAACATGATTGTTGCCAACCCCACCACGGGTGCCTCGCACTTCCACCTGCTGCGCCGCCAGGCCTACAGCAGGCCGCGGAAGCCGCTGATCGTCTTCACGCCGAAGCAGCTGCTGCGGCTGAAGGCGGCGGCCACCTCGGTGGAGGACTTCACGCAGGGTTCGTTCCAGCCGGTCATTCCCGAACATGCCGAACTCGATGCGAACGCCGTCGAGCGCGTGCTCCTGGTGTCCGGCCGCCTGTACTACGATCTGCTGGCCAACCGCCAGAAGACCGGAGACGAGAAGACGGCCATTGTCCGGGTCGAGCAGCTTTACCCGCTGCCCGTCACGGAGATCCAGGCCGCTGTCGCCAAGTACCCGAACGCCGACGTCGTCTGGGCACAGGATGAGCCCGCCAACCAGGGTCCGTGGCCGTTTATCGGCCTGAACCTGCCGGCACAGCTGGACCGGCCGCTGCGCCTGGTCTCGCGCCCGGCGTCGGCGTCCACCGCCACCGGTTCGGCCAAGCGCCACGCCGTTGAGCAGGACATCCTTGTCAAGAAGGCCTTCGAACGTCAGTAGGCTAAGTTGGGGTGGGGCGCCGGCGGCGCCCCACCCCGTTTTTTTGTGACCGGAGAAGGTGACTAGTGGAACAACGCAGAATCAGGCTTGCAGCCGTCGGTGATGAGCTGCTGGCCGGGCACGGAGACCCGCGGGCCCTGGGCTGGCTGGGCCGCGTGCTGGCCCGTACCACCCCCGAAAACGTGAGTGTCCAGGCGTACACCCTCGCTGCACCCCAGGAGGGGACCGAATCGCTGGCCAACCGCTGGCTGCAGGAAGCGGGACGCAGGTTTGACGACCGCTGCGAAAACCGGCTGGTGATCGGCCTGTCGGACCGCGATCTGGACCTTGGCCTGTCAACGGCCCGCAGCCGGCTCAACCTGGCGAACATCCTGGACGGGGCGGCCCAAATGAGCATCAAGGTCTTCGTCGTCGGACCCCCTCCCGGACTGGACGCCGAGCGAAACCGGCGGCTTTCGGATTTGTCTGCAGCTTTCGGGGACGTGACGACGCGGCGCAAGCACGTATACGTGGATACCCTCACGCCGCTGCTGAACCACGAACAGTGGCGCACCGACCTCGCGTCCAACGGCGGCACTCCCGGCCAGGCCGGCTACGGCCTCATGGCATGGCTGGTCCTGCACCGCGGCTGGTACCGCTGGCTGGACCTGCCCGACATGAACTAACCGGGCAACAGCTGCTCCCCTGCGGCTGTGCACCACGGAATAATCACAAAAAAGCGGGTCCCGGTGTTCCACCGGGACCCGCTTTGCGTGAGGAAACATTGCGCAACAGTCCCAGCCCGCAGGTCCCCGAGCAGCCCCGGGCCGGCGGCCCAAAAGCGCCTTCTCCCCCGTCGCGGCGCGGATCTCACCGCCTCCGGAGCTTTCGCACACCACTCCTGCACACCACGCTCCCCCGGCCCCTCAGGTAACGATCAGTTAACATCCGCTAACAGTTAGCACACTCGAAACAATTAGTGGCTAGTCTTTCGGAACATGTGGCGGCCATCACGGCCGCTTTGGGGGAGCCGCCGATGGTGGTTCCTGACGACTCATCCTCAGTTAGGACTACGAATGCGTACTAAGCGCACGGCAACTCTTGCCGCACTTTCCGTGGGAGCCCTCTTCCTTGGCGCCTGCGGCTCAGCCGGAGGCGGCGAAACCGCCGAATCCGACACCACGGAGGACGCCAACCTCGCGTCGTCCATTTCCGTAGCCATCAGCCAGGCACCGGACTTTTACAACGGCGGAACGTCCAAGTCCAACAGCGTGTACAACACCTACGTGGACAACCTGGTGCACAGCAACTTCTCGG
This sequence comes from Arthrobacter sp. Z1-15, assembly GCF_054792395.1. Lineage (NCBI taxonomy): Bacteria > Bacillati > Actinomycetota > Actinomycetes > Micrococcales > Micrococcaceae > Arthrobacter > Arthrobacter sp. Z1-15. The sequence goes on from NZ_CP096454.1 coordinate 2,818,631, forward strand.
AGTACAGCCCCGAAGGCGTCATCCGCAACGAGGAGTTCGGCACCTTCGAAAAGGTCAGTGACGATCCCCTGACCGTGAAGTACACCATCAACGAGGACGCCGTATGGTCCGACGGCACGCCGATCGACTTCGACGACGTCCTGCTGAACTGGGCGGCTTTCTCCGGCAAGGTCCTCGAGGGCGAAGCGGAAATCTTCGAGCCCTCCTCGAACAACGGCTACGAATACCTGACGATGCCCGAGGGCGAAGCCGGGGCCAAGGAGTTCGAGTACGTCTACGAGACTCCTTACGCCGACTGGGAAAACCTGATGATCGGCTCCCTCATGCCCGCCCATATTGCGGCGGAGCAGGGCGGCCTGAGCGTTGAAAACGACGGCGAGGCACTCGTCGCTGCGATCCAGGACAACAACCTTGCTTCCCTGAAGCCTGTCGCCGAGTTCTGGAACACCGGCTGGGGTTATGCCGAGGGCCTCCCCTCGCTTCCCGACGCAGCACTGATTCCTTCCTCCGGCCCGTACAAGCTCGACAACGCGGCCGGCGGGAACCTCACGCTGACCAAGAACGAGGAGTACTGGGGCGAAGAGCGCCAGGGCGCCACCGACAGCATTGTCTTCAAGACCATCGAAGACACCGAAGCCGTTCAGGCGCTGCAGAACGGCGACGTGGACGTCATTGAACCGTCCGGTCCCACCGGTGACACGAAGGACCAGATCGAAGCCATCGGTGAGTCCGTTTCCATGGTCACCGGTACGGGCATGACGTTCACCCACATTGACCTTGACCAGTCCGAAAACGGCGTGTTCAAGGACCTCAAGGTCCGCCAGGCCTTCTCCAAGTGCGTTCCGCGCCAGGACATCGTGGACAAGTTCGTCAAGCCGGTCGACCCGGAGGCCACCGTGCTGAACCTGCGCGATTTCCAGCAGTCGCAGCCGGAGTACGACGAAGTTCTTGAAGCAGCCCCGGCCGCCAGCGAATACGATGAGGTTGACCTCGAAGGCGCCAAGGCGCTGATGGAAGAGGCCGGCAAGACCGCTCCCGTTGACGTCCGCATGCTGTACTCCTCGGCAAGCCAGGTGCGCGCCGACATCACTGCCCTGATCAAGGATTCCTGCGACCAGGCCGGCTTCAACATCATCGGCACCCCCGACGCCGAGTGGACCAAGAAGCTCGACGAGCTCGGCTCCTGGGATGCAGCAATCTTCGGCTGGGCCGGTTCAGGCCTGGTAGCCAGCGCGCAGTCGATCTATGACTCCGAGGGTGTCCAGAACTACGGCAAGTTCAAGAGCGAAAAGGTTGACGAGCTGTGGGACGAAATTGCCCGCACCACTGAAGCCGACAAGGTGCTGGAACTGAAGAAGGAACTCGAAGAGGAACTGGCCAAGGACGTCTACAACGTCGTTCTCTACACCCAGGCCGACATTGTTGCCCACAACTCCGGCATGGAGAACGTGGAGTACAACCCCACCCAGAGCGGCGTGACCTGGAACGCCTTCAAGTGGACCAAGAAGGCCTAACCAAGGCATCGCGCCGTAACGGTTAGAAACCGGGATGGGCAGACCACTGGTCTGCCCATCCCGGCTTTGTGCCGCAACGGCTTTTCGTACCATCCCCATAGGAGCCTTCGGTGTTCTTCTTCATCCTTAAAAGAGCGGTGACCTCGTTCTTCATCCTGCTCGCAGCCACCGTGCTGATGTTCGTGCTGGCCGTTAACTCGGGCGACCCCCTACAAGAGTTTTTCGAACTGCAAAGCGCTGAACGCGACGCCCGCATCGCCCAGACCACTGCGGCGCTCCACCTCGACCAGCCCGTGGCCGTGCGCTACCTGCTGTGGCTGCAGGAAGTGGGCCGCTGCATCATTCCCGGCGGCGCCGAATGCACACTGGGCCTGAACCGCGCCGGGTCTCCGGTCATCGACCAGCTGCAGACAGCCATCGGCTCCACGTTCCGGCTCGTTGTCGTCGCCACCCTCGTTGCCATTGTGCTCGGTGTTGCGGTCGGCCTGATCACCGCTCTGCGCCAGTACAGCGTCTTCGATTACTCCATTACCTTCGTTGCTTTCCTGCTCTTCTCCATGCCGCTGTTCTGGCTCTCCACTCTGCTCAAGCAGTACCTGGCGATTGACCTGAACACCTGGCTCGCCAATCCCCAAATGTCGTATCTGGGCATAGCCGTCATAGGACTCATCGCCGGAATCGTCGGGTCCGTGGTCCTCGGCGGCGACCGGCGTCGGCGCCTGCGTGTCTTCGCCATTGCTGCCGTTGCCACCTCGCTCACGTTCTACCTGCTGCTCATCACGAACTGGTTCAAGACACCGGGGCTGGGGCCTGTGGGCCTCCTGATCACAGCCTTCGGCCTGGCGCTGGGCATCACCGCCATGCTGGCGGGGTTCCGCCGCCGCCGGATCCTGTACGCGGCACTTGCCACCGCAGCCGCAGGCTACATCGGGTACCTGGTTACCCAGCCGCTGATGCAGGATCCGAACTGGGCGATCATCGCCGGCCTCACCGTCCTGACGCTGCTCGTCTCACTCGCCATCGGACATTTCGTCGGCGGGCCGTACGCCAAGCAAACCCGGAACCTGACGGCCGTCATCGGGCTGAGCATCGGTTTCTTCGTCTTTATCGATGCGCTCCTCAGCGCCTATCCGTCTCTGGCCCGCAAAAACGGCGGCCGCCCGATCCCGACCACCGGATCATCGACGCCCAACCTGCAGGGCACCTTCTGGGAAATCAACCTGGACTATGCGCTCTACCTGGTACTGCCCACCATTGCCATCATGCTGATCTCGTTCGCTACGTACACCCGTTACACGCGCGCCAGCATGCTTGAAGTCATGAACCAGGACTACGTCCGGACGGCACGGGCCAAGGGCCTGAGCGAACGGTCCGTGGTCGTCAAACATGCCTTCCGCAACGCGATGATCCCCATCACCACTTTGATGGCGTTCGACTTCGCCGGCGTCCTCGGCGGCGCGGTCATTACCGAGGCCGTGTTCGGCTGGAGCGGAATGGGAAAAATGTTCACGGAAGGCCTGAACAACGTCGATCCAAACGTCATCATGGCGTTCTTCCTGGTGACCGGCGTGGCCGCGGTGACCTTCAACATGCTGGCCGACATCGCGTATGCGTTCCTCGACCCGCGCATTAGCCTGAATTGATAGGCGGAGACCATGACTGAGAAAATACCGTCCGGCAGCAAGGGCAGCAGCCCGGAACTGACGAGCATGACTCTGGAAAGCCAGAGAACGGACATCGCAGACTCGCCCGCAACCCGGGCAGTGACTGCGGATCCGGAAATCACCGCAGCGAAGAGCCAGGGCCAGCTGGTCCGGGAACGGTTCCTCCGCCACAAGGGCGCTCTCGCGGGCATGGGCGGACTAATCTTCATCGTCCTGCTGGCCTTCACCTCGATCGGGCTCTCCGTCGGCCCGGTCCGCATCCCCGGCTGGTGGCCGCACACCTTCTCCTCGGTTATGCCCCTTGAAGACGGCGGGGCGCCCACCATCTCGTGGACCGGGCTGGGGAACCACCCCTTCGGGCAGGACACCCTCGGTCGGGACTACTTCGCCATGACCATGCGCGGGGCACAGATTTCACTGACCATCGCGTTCATCGTCGGCATTGTCGGGACCGTCGTCGGCACCGTGATCGGCGCCTTGGCCGGTTACTTCCGCGGCTTCACGGAAACCGTCCTGATGCGCTTCACCGACGTCATCATCACCATCCCCCTGCTCGTCGTGGCTGCAGTGCTGGCCAGCATCGTCTCCAAGGCCGGAATTGTCGTGTTCGCGATCTTCCTGGGCCTGCTGACCTGGACCGGACTGGCCCGCATCGTCCGGGGCGAGTTCCTCTCCCTGCGCGAAAAGGAATTTGTCGAGGCGGCCAAATCCGTTGGCGCCAGCTCCCGCCGCATCATCTTCAAGCACATCCTGCCCAACACCGTCGGCGTCATCATCGTTTCCGCGACACTGGCAATCTCAGGCGCCATCCTCCTGGAGACGGCCCTGAGCTTCCTCGGACTGGGCGTCCAGCCGCCGGACACCTCTCTGGGCAAGCTCATCAACGAGAACCGGGCCGCCATGACCACGCGCCCGTGGCTCTTCTTCTGGCCCGGCATCTTCATCGTCGCCATTGCCCTCACCGTGAACTTCATCGGTGACGGCCTCCGGGATGCGTTTGATCCCCGACAGACAAGGAACAAGCAATGAGTTCGGCACCCCTGTACAGCGACGTCACGCCATCGGCAGCCGCGGCCCCGATTCTGGAGGTCTCGGGCCTCGGGGTCGAGTTCAGTGTCGACAACAAGTGGGTGATGGCTGCGGAGGACGTCTCCTTCACGGTCCACCCCGGCGAAATCCTGGCCATCGTGGGTGAGTCGGGTTCCGGAAAGAGCATGTCTTCCATGGCCCTGCTGGGTCTGCTGCCGGGCAACGGCCGCTCCAGCGGCAGCGCCAAGCTGCAGGGCAAGGAACTGATCGGGGCCCCGCAGTCCACCCTCCGGAAAATCCGCGGAAACGATATCGCCATGATTTTCCAGGAACCCATGACGGCGCTTAATCCCGTCCTCACGGTGGGCGAGCAGATCAAGGAAATTATTGAGCAGCACACTGATGCTTCGCCGGCCCAGGCAAAGGTCCGGGCCCTTGAGCTGCTGCGCATGGTGGAAATCCCCGAACCGGAGCGGCGCTACGATTCCTACCCGCACCAGTTCTCCGGCGGCCAGCGCCAGCGGGCCATGATCGCCATCGCCATCGCCAACGATCCCATCCTGCTCGTGGCAGATGAACCCACCACCGCTCTGGATGTTACGGTCCAGGCAGAAGTCCTGGAGCTGCTCCGGAACCTGAACCGGCGGCTGAACAGTGCCGTCATGCTGATCACCCATGACATGGGGGTGGTCGCCGACCTTGCCGACAAGGTAGTGGTGATGGAGAAGGGCCGCATCGTGGAGGCCGCCCCCGTGGCCGAGCTCTTCAATAATCCGCGTGAGGACTACACCCGGCAGCTGCTGGCTGCCGTCCCCCACCTGGGTTCCAAAGTCGGCGGAGTGCTGTCCGCCGTGGAGGTGGAAGACGACGGTTCGCTGCAAATCTCCGATGCCCCGCGGGCTGTGATGAGGGAGTCGGCGGACCTTGCCACCCCCGACGCGGGAGTGGTTCCTGCCCTGCAGCTGACCGGTGTTTCCATTGAATACCCCGGCCGCTTCCGCCAGCCGGGCTTCAAAGCCGTCTCGGACGTCTCCTTCGTCATCAACCCCGGCGAGGTCATGGGCCTGGTGGGTGAATCAGGATCCGGCAAGTCAACCATTGCGCGCGCCGTCACGGGACTACTTCCGGTCAGCGCCGGCAGCGTGGACATCAACGGCACCAACATCGCGGGCCTCTCCCCCAAGGAGATGCGTCCCCTGCGGCGCAAATTCGCCATCGTGTTCCAGGATCCCGCTGCTTCGCTGAACCCGCGCATGTCCATTGGCGAATCCATCGGTGAGCCGCTGTTCCTCCACGAGAAGCTCTCCCGCGCTGACCTGGACCGCCGCGTGGAAGGCCTGCTGGACGATGTCCAGCTGCCGACCAGCTTCCGCAACCGTTACCCGCACGAGCTCTCCGGCGGGCAGCGCCAGCGCGTCGGCATTGCACGTGCCCTCTCGCTGCGCCCGTCGCTGCTGGTTGCCGATGAACCCACGTCCGCGCTGGACGTCTCGGTCCAGGCACGCGTGCTGGCCCTGCTCCAGGACCTGCAGCAGCAGTACGGCTTTGCCTGCCTCTTTGTCAGCCATGACCTGGCCGTGGTGGAAATTCTGGCCAGTCACATCGCAGTGCTGAACAAGGGGATCATGGTGGAGCAGGGGTCAACGGAACAGGTGCTGAAGTACCCGCAGGACCCGTACACGCGCCGGCTGCTGGCCGCAGCGCCGGTGCCGGATCCCGCCGAGCAGGCGCTGCGCAGGGAACAGCGCAACGCCCTCATGGCCGCCGGCAGTTCCGTCGAGTAACCCCCGCGTGCCCGGGCCCCGGTTTAGGTTGTCGGGCTCACCCTGTGGGACACTGGAGGGCAGAACTTTCAGCAAAACGAAGGAGGCAGCTATGAGCAAGCGTGCACGCAAGCGTCGTGATCGTAAGCGCGGCGGCGCCAACCACGGTAAGCGTCCCAACACGTAAGTCTTGGAACGAACCGTGTGGCCCATCGCCACTAGGAAAGAACCCCCGGAGCCTCGCGGCTGCCGGGGGTTCTTTTTGTTTCCTGGTACTGCGTTGTCTTCTGGTACAGCGGCCTAGTGGTCGGCGGTCTGGATCTGGCTGATCCGGTCCAGGATGCTGGCCTTGAGAGTTTCCGGGGCGGCTTCTGTGCAGGAACGCTTGACGACGGACCGGATGACGCACTCGAGGTCGTGTTCCTCGGCGCATTCGGGGCATCCGTCCAGATGCTCCTGGATCTCAACGATGTCTTTGTGGGACAGCGCGCCGTCCAAGTATTCATAGAGCCGTTCGATGCGGGCATCCTCGCAATCGCCCAGGCTTTGGCAATCGCTCATAGCGTGTTCCCCTGTTTCTTGTTCTGTGAGGCACCTGCAGCAGCAGGAGCCGACTTGCCGCGGATACCGCGTTCATGCGCATATTCAGCAAGCAATTCGCGGAGCATTTTCCTGCCCCGGTGAAGGCGTGACATAACGGTTCCGATGGGCGTATTCATGATTTCCGAGATTTCCTTGTACGCAAATCCCTCCACATCGGAGAAATAGACGGCCAACCGGAATTCCTCCGGAATGGACTGCAGCGCATCCTTTACATCCGAATCCGGAAGGTGGTCCAGCGCCACGGCTTCTGCCGAACGCAGCCCGGTGGAGCTGTGCTCGGCGGCACGCGCCAGCTGCCAGTCCTCCACGCCGTCCGAATTGGCCTGCAGCGGCTCGCGCTGGCGCTTTCGGTACAGGTTGATGTACGTATTCGTCAGGATGCGGTACAGCCAGGCCTTCAGATTGGTGCCCGGACGATACTGGTGAAAGGCAGAGAATGCCTTGGTATAGGCCTCCTGCACCAGGTCCTCGGCGTCGGAGGGGTTGCGGGCCATGCGCATGGCCGCAGAGTAGAGCTGATCCACATACTGCATGGCATCACGCTCGAAACGTATCTTGCGGGCCTCTTCCGATTCGGAAGCGACATCCAGCTCGGAGTCTTCCACCTGGGGGCTGCCTTCCGGCGCATCAGTTCTCATCAGTTTCAAGTCTACGGTGCGCGGCGCCGTCTCCACTCTTAGCTGAACCGAAGATACCGGGGGTGAAGCAACTGCGGCTGCAGCCGGCATGACCAGGGTAACTGGCACGTTTAGTCTCCTCACTGGTTTACGGACTCCGAAGGCCCTGCCTCCGGTGTCCCGGGGACGGCATTGAAGTAGCCGGCGTAAATGCCGTCTATCCTCTGAACGCGTCGACCGGGGAGCTTATTCCGTCCGGACGTTACGGAACCCGCCGGTCACCTAAGATGTGCCCGCTCCGTAAAAGTGCCAAACTAGGAGTATTCTGCCCGGCTATTCCGAGTCCGGACAGCAACCAGGAGGTCAATATGTCCGTTGTCCGTTTGCTCGCCCGCCCGCTGCTCGCCACCGGGTTCATTGCAGCCGGGGTTGACCGCCTGCGGGATGCCGATCAGACCGCTGAACAGCTGCGTCCCACCCTGAACCGCGTTGGCGGCATGGTTCCTTCCGCAGCCTCCGTCACCGGAAACCCCCAGCTCGTGGCCAAGGCCCTCGGAGCCACGCAGGTAGCTGCCGGCGCCCTCCTGGCCCTCGGAAAACTGCCCCGCCTGTCCGGCCTGCTGCTGACGGGCACCGCTGTCCTGAACGCAGTGGTGGAGTACAAGAACGCGGAAACCGACACCTCCGACGAGCGCAAAGCACGCCGCGCAGCCCTGCTGAAGAACCTCTCCCTTATCGGTGCGGTCCTGCTGGTTGCAGTTGACACCAACGGCCGTCCGGGCCTCGCCTGGCGGGCCGGCCACCTGGCTGACGACACCCGCCGCAGCGTGTCGTCCCTGGGCCGGGACGCCGGCCGCAAGTCGCGGTCCGTGAAGAAGGATGCTGCCAAGCAGCTGAAGAAGGCCAACCGCACCGTCCGCACCACTGCAGCCGGCATTGTGGGTTCCTAGCCACATGTCCTACCCCGCCGAACCGCAGACAGTCTCTCCCTGGCCCGCGCCCCGGGTTAACGCTCCGCTGGACGCCGAGGTCCGCATCCCGGGTTCCAAATCCCTGACCAACAGGTATTTGGTCCTCGCGGCGCTGGCCGACGGGCCCAGCAGGCTCCGGGCCCCCCTGCACTCGCGTGACACCGCCCTCATGGTCGCTTCCCTGAGGGCGCTGGGCGCCGAGGTGAGGGAGGTCGACGGCGACGGTGCCTTCGGCCCGGATCTGGAGGTGCGCCCGCTGGAAACGGGGAGTGTCTCCGACGCCCGGATTGACTGCGGTTTGGCGGGAACCGTGATGCGCTTCGTTCCGCCGCTGGCCGCCCTGACAAACGGGACCACGGCCTTCGACGGCGACCCGCACGCCCGCCTTCGGCCCATGTCCGCAACCATCAGCGCCCTCCGGGGCCTTGGCGTAACGGTGCAGGACGACGGCGCCGGCTCCCTGCCCTTCACGGTGACGGGCACCGGCGACGTCGCCGGCGGCCGGCTGGAGATCGATGCGGGAGCTTCCTCCCAGTTCGTCTCCGCCCTCCTGCTGGCGGGAGCCCGCTTCCGGAACGGCCTCCACCTGGTCCACGTGGGTTCAACCGTGCCCAGCCGCGAGCACATCGCCATGACCGTAGACGTGCTCCGCGGTGCGGGCGTTCACGTGGACGATTCCGTGCCGAACGAATGGAAGGTCGCTCCGGGTCCCATCCGGGCCTTCGACGTCACCATAGAACCGGACCTGTCCAACGCCGGCCCTTTCCTCGCCGCTGCGCTGGTGGCCGGCGGCAGGGTCCGCATGGCCGGCTGGCCGGAGCGGACTGCCCAGGTCGGCGACCGGTGGCGGCAGATCCTGCCCCTTCTCGGCGGCACCGCCACCCTGTCCGGCGGCACCCTGACAGTCACCGGAACAGGCAGGATCACGGGAGCCGAGCTCGCCGACACCAGCGAGCTCGCACCCACGGTGGCCGCGCTCTGTGCCCTGGCGGATTCCCCCTCGGTCCTTAGCGGGATTGCCCACCTCCGCGGCCACGAAACCGACCGGCTGGCTGCCCTGACCACTGAAATCAACCGTCTGGGCGGCGACGCCGAAGAGACGGCGGACGGCCTGTCCATCCGCCCGGCGCCCCTGCACGGCGGCACCTTTGAGACCTATGCGGACCACCGCATGGCAACGGCGGGCGCCCTGATCGGTCTCGCCGTGCCCGGTGTCCTGGTCCGGGACATCGGCACGACCGCCAAAACGCTGCCCGAATTCCCGCAGCTCTGGCAGGAACTGGCCGCCTCGGCGTCCGGACTTCCCGCTGCCCCCTCGCAACCCGCGCAACCTGCGCAACCTGCGCAACCTGCGTCTCCGCGCGCAGACGCCGCCACGGACGGGAGTCTCCGCTGATGCCCCGCTCCACCGGCAGCTGGGACGAATCGGACGTCCGGATCCGCCCCAACAAAAAAGGCTCCCGTCCCCGCACCAAGGACCGCCCCGCCTACGACGAAGCCGTAACGGGTCGGATTATCACCGTCGACCGCGGCCGCTACACAGCCGTCGTGGACGAGAACACCCCCGCCGAACGCATCGTCACGGCGGCACGCGCCCGCGAGCTGCGCCGCAACCCCGTGGTGGCCGGCGACCTGGTGTCGCTGGTCGGAGACGTTTCCGGCGGACCGGACACCCTCGCCCGGCTGGTGCGCATCCAGGACCGCCGCACGCTGCTGCGCCGCAGCGCCGATGACACCGATCCGGTGGAACGCGCCGTCGTCGCCAACGCCGACCAGCTGGTCATCGTGGTCGCCGCAGCCAATCCGGAGCCGCGCACCGGCTTCATCGACCGCGCCCTCGTTGCCGCCTACGACGCCGGCATCTCCCCCCTGCTGTGCATCACCAAGGCCGACATCAAGGATCCGGCGGAGCTGCTGGCGAACTACGAGCACCTGGACCTGGACGTCATCATCAGCCGCACGGCAGCCGACGACGCCTCGGGCATCGACGCCCGTTCCGACGACGGCTTGTCGGCCCGGCTGCAGGGCGACGCCGTGCAGCAGCTGCACGGCCATCTGGAGGGCAAGGTCTCGGTCCTCGTGGGCCACTCCGGCGTCGGCAAGTCCACGCTGGTCAACGCCCTGACCGGATCCGACCGCGCCACCGGCGGCGTCAACGCCGTCACCGGGCGGGGGCGCCACACCTCGTCGTCGGCCCTGGCCCTGAAGGTCCTGGACGCTCCGCCCGGCAGCTGGATCATCGACACCCCGGGCATCCGGTCCTTCGGCCTGGCGCATGTGGACCCCGACCGCATCCTGCAGGCCTTCCCCGATCTGGCTCCCGGCACCGAAACCTGCGAACGCGGCTGCCGGCACGATGACCAGGCCCGGGACTGCGGACTCGATCCGTGGGTGGAGTCGGGACAGGCCGGCGCTGCGGGCCCGGCCCGGCTGGCATCGCTGCGCCGGCTGCTCAGCTCCGGCACCCGCACCGAAAACCGCGCCTCGGCCAAGGAGCTGGGCGCGCAGTGAGTTGCGCAGTACCTGCTCCGGCGTCCCGAAACCGGCCCCAAACGGCGCCGCACCGGGCCCGGAGCCGTCCAATCGCGGGCAGCGCCCGCCGAATAAGGATAAGTTGAACAGTATGCCGTTCGCTCAGAACTACAACGATGACCTGCGACTCGCCCATGTCATGGCCGATTCCGTGGATGACCAGACCATGTCGCGCTTCAAGGCCCTGGACCTCAAGGTCGAAACGAAGCCGGACCTGACCCCCGTCACCGACGCGGACAAGGCAGCGGAGGACGCCATCCGCGGGCAGCTCTCCCGTGCCCGGCCCCGCGATGCCGTCCTCGGCGAGGAGTTCGGCTCGACCGGCTCGGGACCCCGCCGCTGGGTCATCGACCCCATCGACGGCACCAAAAACTTCATCCGCGGTGTTCCCGTCTGGGCCACCCTGATCTCCCTGGTCGACGACGGCGTCCCTGTCCTCGGCGTGGTCAGCGCCCCCGCCCTGGGCAAGCGCTGGTGGGCCGCCACGGGCACCGGGGCGTACATGGGCCGGTCGCTGGCAGCTGCCACCAGGCTGAAGGTTTCCAACGTCTCCAGCCTCTCCGATGCCTCGCTGTCCTACTCCAGCCTCGGAGGCTGGAAGGATCGCGGAAACTTCGACGAATTCATCGGGCTGACGGAGTCGGTCTGGCGCACCCGTGCCTTCGGTGACTTCTGGTCCTACTGCATGGTGGCCGAAGGCGCCGTGGACATCGCGTGCGAGCCGGAACTGAACCTGTATGACATGGCGGCCCTGGTTCCGATCATCACTGAGGCCGGCGGCCGCTTCACCTCCCTTGAAGGAGAGGACGGCCCGTTCGGCGGCAATGCCCTGGCCACCAACGGCGCACTGCACAGCGAAGTGCTCAACCGCCTGAACCCGGGCCTGGACGACCTGCTCTGACCATGGCTGGAGCAACACCGGGTCCGCGGCTTGAGGCCGTGCGGCGCCGCGAGCTGGCCCGCAGCTACGAGGCCGGCGGAGAACACTATGACCGCATCCGTCCCGAATACCCGCAGGAAGCGGTCAGCTGGCTCTTCACAGGGGTTGACGGCCCCGGCGGAGCACCCGGCGCCCGCGTAGCCGACATCGGTGCCGGCACGGGCAAATACACCCGTGCCCTGGTTGCCGCGGGCTACCGGCCCACCGCCGTCGACCCCTCCGCCGATATGCTCCGCCAGCTGCAGCAGGCGCTGCCGGAAGTTCCTGTCAGAGTCGGAACGGCGGAAGACACCGGACTGCCGGCGTCGTCGGCGGACGCCGCCACCGTCGCCCAGGCCTGGCACTGGTGCGACCCGCTTGCCGCGAGCACCGAACTCGCCCGGGTACTGCGCCCCGGCGGCTTCCTGGGGCTTATCTGGAACCAGCTGGACGTGAGCGTCCCCTGGGTACACCGCTATTCCCGCATCATCCACGCCGGCGATGTCCTGCGGCCCGGTTTCCGGCCGGTCGTGGGCCCGGAGTTTGTGCCGGATGCCTCCCATGTCACGCACTGGTCGCAGCCGATGACCCCGGAGGACCTGATGGAGCTGGCCAAGTCCCGGTCCTACTACCTTTCGGCGGCCGAATCGGTGCGCAGCAAGGTCCTGGCCAACCTGACCTGGTATCTCTTCGACCATCTGGGCCACCGTCCCGGCGAACCGGTGGACCTGCCCTACCTGACCCTCTCCTGGCGGATGCTTCCCGCGGCAGGATCCTCCGGGCCCCTGCCACACCGGTGACCGGGCCCTCCGGTGCACCGCCCGGTGCACAGCCAACCAGTCCTGACCTGGGCTGGCGCGTCTGGACCGCGGTGGCCGCGGGAGCTTTTGCCGGCGCGGAAGCCCGGTACGGGCTGCTGCTCCTTTTCCCGCCGGCACCCGGCTCCGCAGACTGGACCACGCTTGGCATCAATGCCGGCGCTTCCCTGGCCCTGGGCTTTCTCACGTCCTGGTGGCTTTCCCACGCGCCGGCCCCTTTTTGGCTTCGGGCCGGGCTCGGTCCGGGGTTCCTGGGGACCTTCAGCACGTTTTCCGCACTGGCCCTCTCCCTGGAACTTCCTCTCGGCACCGGCCTGCACGGCGAGTGGGTCAGTTACCTGGCGCTGAGCCTGGTGTGCGGCCTGGCCGCCGCGGCCGCGGGACTCCGGCTGGGATCCCGGGCCGGTGCCGCTGCTGCACGACGCCGCCGTTCCCCCGGGGCTGCCCCGTGACTGCGCTCTGGGTGGGACTGGCTGCCGTGCTCGGCGCCCTGGTCCGTTTTGCCCTGGACTCCTGGTTTGCCCGGCGGCAGCGTCCCGGACGGGCCGCCTTCCCGACGGCAACACTGCTGGTCAACATCGCCGGATCTTTTTTGATCGGTGCCTGCTTCGCACTGCTGACCCGGGGTGCCCTGGACCCGGGCGGCTATCCGGTTGCGGCCGCCGGTCTGGCCGGCGGACTCACCACTTTCAGTTCCTGGACCGTCGCCACCCTGGCCCTCTGGATGGACCGTCGCTACCTGGCGGCTGCGGGGAACCTCGCCGCCAATCTGGTGCTCGGCGTCGGCGCCGCGGCGGCGGGACGGCTGCTCTTCAGCTGAACCCGGGCACTACCTGTCCCTCATGGCACCTGTCCCGCGAGGTACCTGTCCCCCAAGGCCCGGACACATGTAATCTGGGGCTCCGCCCTTAGGCGCCTCAAGGCATTCCACCCGACTCTCTGCTGCGGAACAGGGGTACTACGTGGTCACTTTCGGTATTGAAGAAGAGTTTCTGCTCACGGAGCCGGGAACAGCGGTGCCGAGCACCCGCGCGGCCGAGGTCATCAGTTCCCTGACCCCCGGTGACGGCGGAAGCTTCACAAGTACCGCGGAGTTCCTGGCCTGCCAGGTGGAAAGTACCACCCCCATCTGCAGCGAGCCGGAGGAAGCGCTGGCTTCCCTGCTGGACTTCCGCGGACGCCTGGCTGCTGCCGCCGCCGAGGCGGGACTTGCCGCCGCTCCGACCGGGGCCGCTCCCCTGACCGGGCCGGGACCGGCGCTGGTCAGCGCAACCGTTCGGTACCGGCAGATGGGCGAGATGGCCGGGGGCGTCGGAGATGAGCAGTACGTAAACGGTACTCACGTTCATGTTGCGGTTCCCACCAGGGAAAAAGGAGTGCAGGTCCTGAACGGGCTCCGCCCGTGGCTGGCTACTCTGGGAGCGGTCAGCGCAAACTCCCCGTATTGGCAGGGACGGGACAGCAGGTTCGCGAGTTGGCGGATCATCCACTACCGCCGCTGGACGGTGCAGGGCTTTCCTCCGTTCTTTCAGGATGCCGCGGACTACGATGCCAGGCTGGCCCGGCTCACGGCCACCGACGTCGTCCTGGACCCCGGACACATCGGCTGGATCGCCCGCCTGTCCCACAATTTCCCCACCGTTGAAGTCCGGGTGGCCGATGCCCAGCTGGAGGCCAGGGACACCGTTCTGCTGGCGCTGCTGATCCGCGGACTGGTGACCACGCTGCTCGCTGAAGAGGACACCGACCCTGAAGGCAGCCCCGGCACGCGGGCAGATGCGGAGATGCTGGACGTCGGCCTGTGGCAGGCAGCGCGGTTCGGACTCGCAGGTAACCTTCTGGACCACGGCCACGGGGGCGGACACCTCGGACGGACCGCAGCCGGCCAGGTGGGCGCCCTGCTGGACTACATCCGTCCCGCCCTGGAAGATTCCGGGGACTATCCGTTCGTCAAGACCGGCATGGCGCATGTGCTATCCACGGGAACCGGCGCACAGCGGCAGCGGGAGGCGGTGCGCCGCGCCGGATTCGCCGGGCTGGCGCCGCTGTTTGCACGGTCGCTGACCGCCGGGTAAGTGTCAGCGCCGCTTCGCTGAACGCCGGCCCGCCGGTCTGGCCGGCGCCGCAACGGCGGGATACCCGGATACCAGGTCCCACACCAGGTTGACGGCAGCGGCTGCGCCCAGCAGAAGCGCCGGCACCGGGAGCCCGCTCATCATCAACGTTCCGGCTCCCGCCAGGAATGCCCCGGCAGCCACGAGGGGCAGCGCAGGCCAGGGCAGCCGGTTTTTGGCCCGGGGTGCCATCAGCAGCCCCCAGAGCAGCACGCCGCAGGCCAGCGCCGCGACAGCCGCAACGGCTTCATAGCCGGGGAAGGCTCTGATGGCCCCGTATGCCACGGCGAAAAGGAGGGCCGTTTCCAGCGCGAAAGCCAAGACCTGCCGCGCGGGTGACGGGCTGGTCCGGTGCGGAGCCCCGGCAGCGGAATTGCGGGCCGGAGCGATTTCTTTGTCTGTCACAGCAGCAACTTTAGCCCCAGCCATGATGAAACCGAGGACGAAACGGCCTACCCGTTCTCATAGGTCGAGATATCCACGACGCGCACCTCCCAGGGCCGCAGCCGGTGCGGGTCGCCCGCGTCACCGTAGTTGCCCAGAATAAGGTCTCCCGCCCCCAGGTTTGAGGGAAGCTCCAGCTCCTCGCCGGACACATTGCCGGTCACGAGAAACTGCTGGTCGCCCCGGCTGCGCCGGAAGGCATAAAGCACCGGATGCTCGGCGTCGAGCAGATGAAAGTCTCCCAGCGACACCACATCCGATTCATGCCGCAGCCGGATCAGTTTCTGGTAGTAGCGGTAGATGGACCGGTCCGAGGCACGGTCCCGTTCCGCATTGATGTCCCGGTAGTTGGAGTTCACCGGTATCCAGGGGGTCCCGGACGTAAACCCGGCATGGGGTCCGTCCGTCCACTGCATGGGCGTGCGGGCGTTGTCGCGGCTCATCGCCTGCAGGGCCCGCAGTACCGTCTCCCGCTCGGCCCCCCGGCTGAGGGCATCGGCATAGAAGTTCAGCGATTCCACATCGCGGTAGTCGCCAATCTCGGTGAAACCGGCATTGGTCATGCCCAGCTCCTCGCCCTGGAAAACGTAGGGCGTTCCGCGGTGCAGGTGCAGGAGGGTGGCCCACAGGGTTGCGGATTCATACCGGTACGCGCCGTCATCACCGAACCGGGACACGTGCCGCGGCTGGTCATGGTTGCCCAGGTACAGGCTGTTCCATCCTGTTGCCGCCAACCCCCGCTGCCAGCGGTTCCAGCTGGTCTTCAGGTCGCGCAGGTCCAGTTCGTGGTACTCCCACTTGTTCCCGGGGCGCTGGTCCAGGCTTACGTGTTCAAACTGGAACACCATGTCCAGTTCACCGCGGTGCGGATCGGTGAACAGCACCGCCTGGTCCACAGTGGCCCCCGGGGTCTCCCCCACCGTCAAATAATCTCCGGTCCGGTTTTGGAAGACGGCGCGCTGCATTTCCTGCAGGAACTCATGGATGCGCGGTCCGGAGGTAAAGTGCGGAGCGCCGTCGCCCCAGACGCCTCCGGGCTCGACGACGCCGTCGGGCAGCGACGGGTCCTTGGAAATGAAGTTAATGACATCCATCCGGAATCCGTCCACGCCCCGGTCCATCCACCAGTTCATCATGGCGTGGACCTTGGCCCGGACCCGCGGGTTCTCCCAGTTCAGGTCCGGCTGCTGCGGAGTGAAGAGGTGCAGGTAATACTGTTCCGTCGCCGGATCGTAGGTCCAGGCGGAGCCGCCGAAATGGGAGCCCCAGTTGTTGGGCTCGGCGCCCGGTTCGCCCGGCTCGAATCCGGGGCGCGGATCCCGCCACCAATAGGAGTCCCGCTCCTCGCTGTCCCGCCGTGCCGCAGACTTGCGGAAACCCTCGTGCTCGCTGGAAGTGTGGTTCACCACGAGATCCATGATCAGTTTCATGCCCCGGGCATGAATACCGTCCAGAAGCGTGTCGAAATCTGCCTCCGAACCGTACATCGAATCAATGCGGCGGTAATTGCTGATGTCGTACCCGTTGTCGAACTGGGGTGACTCGTGGACGGGCGACAACCAGATCACGTCCACACCCAGCTCTGCGAGGTAATCCAGCTTGTTCGTAATTCCAGCCAGGTCTCCGTTGCCGTTGCCGGTGCTGTCGGCGAAACTTCGAGGATAAATTTGGTAGACGACGGCGTTTGTCCACCACGCAGGCCGGTCGGGATCCCTCATGGCGGCACCTCTCGCTCGGCCCCGCAGGCCGCCGGGCCCTTGCCTCGGCACGCACGCGCAGGTCCGAGCATTCTACGTCGAACCCCTGCCGGCGGACAGGGGCACCCGGTGTGAAGCAGCGAGTCCTGCCCGGGTGCCGCCGTTTCCTTGTCACCCGCTTTGCAGGGTCATTAGTGTGGGCGCTACTTCCCCAGATCGGTCCCACCGCGCGGACGTTTTCTGGATCTCGACCGTTTGGAGACAATGCCATGGCAACATTGACCGTATGGAAATTCCCGGACTCAGGTGCTGCTGAGCAAGCAACTGAAACCCTCTCCAGCCTGCAGTCGCAGGGCCTCATCAATGTGCAGGATTCAGCCATCGTTACCTGGCCGCAGGATAAGAAAAAGCCCCGCACCATTCAGGAGCATCACCTTGTGGGAGCCGGAGCCCTTGGCGGCGGGTTCTGGGGTCTTTTGTTCGGCCTGATTTTCTTCGTACCCCTGATCGGCCTGGTGGTGGGTGCTGCGGTGGGCGCCCTGTCTGCTTCCATGGTGGACGTGGGCGTCGACGACAACTTCATCAAGCAGGTGCGTTCTGAAGTTACTCCGGGAACATCCGCACTGTTTGTGCTGTCCACGGATGTTGTCGAGGACCGCGTGCTGGACGCGTTCCGCAGCAGCTTCCCGGATGCCAAGCTCATTGCGACCAATCTCTCCAAGGAGCAGGAAGCAAACCTGCGCCAGGCATTCGCAGACTAATTCAAAGCGTCGGCCCCCGGTTCCTGCCGGGACCTAGGCGCGGGCCGCCCGGAGGCCGGACCGTCACGGCGGTCCGGCCTCCGGTCTGTTCCGGCGAGTCCGTTCCGGTCTGTCCAGGGCCCGGGGCGCGGCAGGGGCAGCGCGGTCCCGTATCGTTGATGGGGATGATTACCAGACGCCAGGCTGCCCTTGCCCTAGATATCCCCGTTGAAATGGCCACCCGCCACGGAATCCCCGCCCGTATGTCCGAGCAGGAGCTTGCAGACCTGCAGGCCAATCCGCCCCAGTGGCTTCTCCAGTCCCGGGCCAACCGCACGGGAAAGCGGCCCGTCTGGGTGGAGCTTGAATGCACCGTCTGCGGCTACCGGGAGAACGCCCGTCCCAAGAAGTGGTGGCCGGCCTTCGCTTTTCTGGCCTGCGCGGACCACCCGCTTACCGACCTGCCGGCTCCGGCCGCCGGACTCATCCGCGGCGAGTACGACGGCATCGGCACCCGCTTTATCGGCTACGTCGATGTACCCGCCGCAGACCGGCCGTCCGGCACTGACGACTAGGTTCGGCGCTGCTTCCCAGTTCCGCTGCTTCCCGGTTCCGCTACTGCCTGGGTCGGCACTTCCCGGCTCCGGACAAAAGAAAATGCCAGGCACCGCGCAGCCGCGGGGTGCCTGGCATTTTATGTGCCGCTCAGTTTGCGGAAATCAGTTTCCGGGAAGGGCCAGCCCGGTCCGGGCCATCGCATCCTTATAAGCAATCCGCATGGTGGCCAGGCCCTCTTCCTGCCGCTCCGCAGTTGCGCCGAACGCCCGTCCGTCCACGGAACGTGCCTTGTAGATCTTGAAGCTGCGGCGGTAGATCATCCGGTTTTCCGTCTTCAGGAAGGCGGCGCACAGCCGCTGGGCCTCGGTACCGTGGGCAACGATCGCAGAGGCGCGCGGGACCAGCGCCAGGAAACGCAGCAGCGGCTTCAGGCCTTCCTGGATCTGTTCCTTGGTCAGCTTGCCGTTGGGCTCGCCGGGAACAAACCAGGGGTAGGTGTTCCAGGGCATGACGTATTCGGGACGCAGTCCCACCTGCCAGTGGACCCCAAGGAGGCGGGCGACGGCGTCGTCATCTCCGGCGGTGATGAAACCGGACTTGTGGGCGGTGCCAATGTTGGAGAACAGACTAACAATGCGGGTCTCTCCCACGTCATGCATCGGGTCGACGTAGGGCACCTCGGTGCCGGGCTTCAGCGCCTTCAGCGAATCACAGAGCTGATTTACTTCAGCAACGTTGTCGTCATAGCGGCGGTTCCAGAGTTCTTCGGACTGTGTTCCGTGGTCCAGGCTTTGCATAAAGTGGTGCGTCTCCTACAGGGGTCTTTTCGACCGGTTATAGCTCATGTGCCCGGACGGAGCGCGTACGGGCGGATGCTGCCGAGCCGCAGCGCCGGTGCGCGGCTGTATCCGCGGAACCGCCGACAGCGGAAGGGCCGAATGCACTGCCTTGCGATCAGTTTTCCGACTCCTGCCAGTCTAGCAATCCCTGCCGCCGGTACCTCCACACTCGGGCGGGCCGAGTGCCGAAAACGGGCGGCGTGTGACTAACAACTCGCGCCGGCAGGGGCGGGAAGGCCAAATAAAAAAGCAGGAAAAGAACCCGGAGGCACTTTTCCTGCTTTTTATGAAGGGATGTTTTGCTGTGGAGATGGGGGGAATTGAACCCCCGTCCGATGTCGTGTTGTCAGGGCTTCTCCGGGCGCAGTCTGCATCGGATTTTCTTGGCCCCAGCTGTCATGCAGACAAGCAGCTGATCCGGGCCCAGCCGTTTAAGAGTCCCGAACACGCCAACGGCGAGCATGTTCAGCAGTGGCCCTCTAAATGACGCCAGGATCCGGGACGAGAGCATTCCCGGGCTGACGGACTATGCCCGCTGCTTAGGCAGCGAGAGCGAAGTCAGTGCGCTTTGAATCGGCACTTATTGTTTTGCAAGGAGCGTTTACGAGATAACCCTGCATCCTCGGCCCGCTTCACCTGTCTCGACTAACACCGTCGAAACCTGTCATCCCCTTGTAGGTATTGCTACCTGTTTAGTTATCAACCAACCGTAGGAACTGGCTGGAACTCCAACCGGTCCGCAGACCGGTTGATTAACTATAGCCTATCCCGCGCTAGAAGCGGACGCCGAAGATGATGACCGGCATCTCCCACAGCTTCAGGACCAGCCAGGAGACTGCCGCGAAGAACACCCCCAGAATGCTCAGGGCCGCTTTTCCGGCAGCACGGTGCCGGAGCGCCCAGACGAACAGTGCGGCGTTGGCTGCAACCAGGGCCGGTGCGATCCAGACCAGCAGGGATGCCAGATACACGTAGTAGACGAAAAAGAACGGGACAACCACAAGGATCACGACGGGGATCACGGAAACCACGATCAGCAGATCGATTCCGGTGACGATCCAGGCCCACACGGGGGCACGGACCTTGTGCTCGGGTATTTCCTCCTCGGACTGCAGCGCCCAGAAGGTGCCGCTCATCAGGCGCCCCGGTTTTTCTCCCGCATGTCACGCAGGGCTTCCCTGTTGTCCTGCTTTTCCCTCAGTGTCTGGCGCTTGTCATAGTCGCGCTTACCGCGCGCGACGGCGATCTCCACTTTGGCCCGTCCGTCCAGGAAATACAGCTGGAGCGGAACGATGGTGAACCCGGACTCCCGGGTCTTCTGCATGATCTTGTCCAGCTGCTCCCGGTGCAGCAGCAGCTTCCGGCGGCGGCGGGCGGAGTGGTTGGTCCAGCTGCCGTTGAGGTACTCGGGAATGTAGGCAGCCTCGAGCCAGAGTTCATCGTTGTAGAACGTGCCGAACCCGTCCACCAGCGACGCCCGGCCCTCACGCAGCGACTTGACTTCAGTTCCCATCAAAACCATGCCGGCTTCGTAGGTGTCAAGGATTTCGTAATTGTGCCGGGCCTTGCGGTTGGTGGCCACTACCTTACGGCCACTTTCTTTGGGCACGGTGCAACTCCTTTTCGATGAACGGAAAACTCTATTGTAGGCCTACAACAGGCCCATCGGATCAACCAGTGCGCCGTTCAGCACAGTCTCAAAGTGCAGGTGGCAGCCGGTGGAATTCCCGGTGGTTCCCACATAGCCGATCAGCTGGCCGGCGTTGACCCACTGGCCCACGGAAACCACGTAGCTGGTCAGGTGGTAGTAGTTCGTGGCGAGGGCACTGTTGCCGATGACGCCGTGGTTGAGGACCACACGGTTTCCGGTCCCGATCATGCCGTCGGGCTGGCCCTGGTCCGCCCGCCAGACCTCGCCGGACGCCGGGGCGTAAACGGGGGTCCCGCAGCTGGCCCCGAAGTCGATGCCCGAGTGGAGGTATCCGCCGGTGCCGAAGAAGTCGATGCTGCCCGGAGGGGTGGCCCGCCAGCCGAAACCCGAGGAAATCGGGGCCTGGACGGGAAGGCTCAGGCCAAAGGCCGAGGGGTTGGTGGGCGTGGTGGGCGGCACCTCGGGAGGCGGTACCGGGCGGTTGTTCCGTGCGGCCTCCTCGGCCGCGCGGCGGTTCGCCTCGGCGATCCGGGCTTCCTCTTCCTTGCGTGCCTGTTCAAGGAGGACACGCTGCCGTTCGGCAATGTCCGCTGTTGCCTTGGCCTTCGCTGTTTCCAGCGACGCGAGCTGCGCCTGGATAACGGGCTTGCGGGCTTCGAGCGCCGCGTTCGCCGCGGCAGTCTGCTCGATCAGGGAATCCACCTTGGCCTTCTCCGCCGCTGCCGCATCCCGGGCTTCCTGCTCCAGCTTGAGGGCGGCCTCGGCCTGCTCCTTGAGGCTGGATATCTCCTCTTCGACGGCCGCGAGGCGTGCTTCCGAATTGACGTTGGTTGCGCTCTGCTGGGACAGCTCCTGCATGGCGGCGTTCTGTCCGCGCAGCACCTGCTCCGCCAGGCCCATGGAGTCGGTGAGGCTGTCGGCGCCCTCCGCGCCCAGGATCAGCGAGAAACTCGAGGGAACGCCGCCGCTCTTGTACGCCTGGGCAGCGATCTGTCCGATCACAGCCTGCGTGTCATCCATCGCCGCCTGGTCCTGCTCGATCTGCGCGGTGATGGTGCTGCGGGTTTCCTGCGCCAGGGCCACGCGGTCGGTCAGGGCGGATACCTTGCCCGCTGCTGTGGAAACGCGTCCCTCCGCGTCGGTCAGTGCCTGCTGCGCCCCCGGCAGCTGCTGCTGGTAGATCGCCAGTTCGGCAACCTTCCGGCTGGTTTCAGCGTCAAGGTACTCGTAGGTTTCCTGCACCTTCTGCTGCTCGCTCTCGATCGCTGCCTTGCGGTCTTCGAGTTCGTCAGCAGCGGCGGTTCCACTGAAGGCAAGGGTCAGCGTCAGCATTGCCGCGGCGACCGCGCCTACTGCGGTTTTGCGCAGGGCAGGCGTCAGCGACTGCCGTTGGTGGGCGCTAACCATTGATGGAACCGTCCATGGAGTTTGTCAGCTTTCTTTTCAGAGTTTGCAACACTCTAAACCTTTAAGTACCTGCGGAGCGTCAGCAGTGATGAAATTCCTGCCAGAAGCGCACCAACAACGAGTAAGACCGGGCTCAGCACCAGTACCTGCTGGGCGCTAATAAACGCGGTTGCGGGATAGGCCTTGGCCAGGGCTCCAATGAAGAAATGTGCCACTGCCCATAGCGTACCCGATGCCAGGACGGCGCCGATGACCGCGGCAATAACGCCTTCCAGGACGAAGGGAAGCTGGATTACTGCCTTGGAGGCGCCGACGAGGCGCATAATTCCGGTCTCGCGTCTGCGGCTGAAGGCTGAGAGCCGGATGGTGGTGGCAATCAGCAGAATGGCGCACACCAGCATCACGCCGGCAATTATCAGGGCAATCAGGGACGCCATATTCATAAAGGAGAAGACCTTCTCCAGGAGTTCGCGCTGGTCGCTGACTGTTTCCACGCCGGGCATGGAAGAAAATGCTTCGTTAATAACCTCGTACTTTTCCGGGTCCACCAGAGAGACGCGGAAGGATTCCGGCAGCTGGTCTGCCGTTACGGAGTCAACCAGCGGAGAGTTGGCAAACTGGTCCCGGAAGTGGCTCAGCGCCGTCGCCTGGTCCTCATAGTCGACGGAAGCAACGTACTGGGCGAAGGCCGGAGATTCGAGCTGATCTTCGATGGCCTCCCGCTGTTCGTCCGTCACCGGTCCGGAGGCACAGGACGGAGTGGTCGAGGAATCCACGCACAGGAAAACAGCTACCTGCACCTTGTCGTACCAGTACCCCTTCATCTGGCCGATCTGCAGCTGCAGGAGTCCGGCTGCGCCAACGAAGGTGAGTGAGACGAAGGTGACCAGGATGACGGAGACCACCATGGAGAGGTTGCGCCGGATACCCGAACCGATTTCCCCGAGGACGAATGCCAGCCTCATTTGGAGGCCCCCGCTCCGGCGGAGCCGTTTCCGCCGCCCGTTGCCCCGGCATCACCGTTCGCCGGATCCGGGTTGACCGGGATGATGCTCCCCTGCTGGGTCTGCGGTGCGCCCAGGTAGATGCCTTCGCGTTCGTCGCGGACAATCTTTCCGTGGTGCAGCTCCACCACGCGCTTGCGCATGGCGTTGACAATGTCGTCGTCGTGCGTGGCCATCACCACAGTGGTGCCGTTCTGGTTAATCCGGTCCAGGACCTTCATGATGCCAAGCGAAGTGGTGGGGTCCAGGTTTCCGGTGGGTTCATCGGCAAGGAGGATTCCCGGCTTGTTGACGATGGCCCGGGCAATGGCCACACGCTGCTGCTCACCGCCGGAAAGCTCATGGGGCAGACGGTTGTCCTTGCCTTCCAGTCCGACGGTCTTCAGGACCTCGGGCACCGAATCGCGGATGACGGCCCGGCTGCGGCCGATCACCTGCATGGCAAACGCCACGTTGGCGAATACGGTCTTGTTCGGCAGCAGCCGGAAGTCCTGGAACACGACGCCGATTCCTCGCCGCAGGCGCGGCACGCGCCAGCTCGGAATCTTGGCGACATTGGACCCGGCTACGTATACGGTCCCGCGGGACGCGTGCTCCTCTCTGAGGATCAGCCGGATGAAAGTGGACTTGCCCGATCCGGATGCGCCAACCAGGAATACGAACTCTCCGCGGTCAACTTCGAGATTCACGGAGTTCAGGGCAGGCCTGGAATTGCGGTCATAGACCTTGGTGACGTTGTCGAAAGTGATCATGTCTGCTTAGCGCCCGTCGATGCGGCCGGAAGACGGGCCTTGGTTTGGGGTAAGGGCGCCGGCTGTTCGACTATATCGACGGTTCTACCCGTTGGTGCAGATTCCAGCAGGTGTGTCGCTCCGGCCCTGCGCGTTTGCGGCCTCCCGCCGAAGGAAACGGCACCGGCCCGGGGTCTTCATCCTCATCTGGCGGACCAGCCTCCGTCCAGTGTGTAGGAAGCACCCGTCGCCATTCCGGCGTCTGAGCCCGCGAGCCAGGCGGCCAGCGAAGCAACTTCCTCCGGTTCCACCAGCCGTTTGACCGCCGGTTCCGTCAGCAGCACCGACTCCAGGACCTCCGCCTCCGTAATCCCGTGAATGCGGGCCTGGTCCGTTATCTGTGTTTCCACCAGAGGTGTGCGCACATAGGCCGGGCAGATGCAGTTCGAGGTAACCCCGTGCGGGCCGCCCTCAAGCGCTGTCACCTTGGACAGGCCTTCCAGCCCGTGTTTGGCGCTCACATAGGCACTCTTAAAGGCTGACGCTCGCAGGCCGTGGACGCTGGAGATGTTGATGATGCGCCCGAAGCCGCGGGCGTACATGCCGGGCAGCGCCGCCCGGATCAGCAGGAACGGCGCTTCAAGCATCAGGCGGTGGATCAGCCGGAAGGTATCGGGGTCGAAGTCTTCGAGGGCCGCAATGCGTTGGATTCCTGCGTTGTTCACCAAAATGTCGGTGTCCAGGACGAGGTCCTCCAAGGCACCGGTATCGCTCAGGTCCACGTGCCATGCCGTGCCGCCGATTTCGCCGGCCACCTTGTCCGCGGCGGCTTTGTTCAGGTCCGCCACCGTCACCCTGGCACCGAGTGCGGCGAAGTGCCGGGCGCAGGCTTCACCGATTCCGCCGCCGCCGCCGGTGACGACGGCGGTGCGCCCGTCCAGCCCGGCACCGTTCCTTCCGTGCGGCGCGGGGCTGCTGTGCGGAGCCCCGCCGCTGCCGCTTGCCGTAGTATCCATCCCGCTGCTCCTGCCGGTCCCGGCTGTCGTCCGCAGCCTCCGAGCAGCATCATGGCATTCACCTGCCGGCTTTGCGACCCTCTTCCGTTGAGGGTTTTCCGGCGTTGCCGGAGGGCGTTGCCGTTCCGGGGCAACGCGGGCGGGCCCGGATTCTCGCTTCCGGGGGGGGGGGCGGGTTACTTCCGGGTTACTTCCGCTACTTCCGGGTTACTTCCGCGCGGAGACGCTGCCGTTGGCCCGCCAGCGGATCCCGGCGTCGATGAAGTCGTCAATTTCGCCGTCAAACACAGCGGAGGTGTTGCCCACCTCGTGCTCGGTGCGCAGATCCTTGACCATTTGGTACGGGTTCAGCACGTAGGAACGCATCTGGTCTCCCCACGACGCCTTCACATCTCCGGCGAACGCCTTCTTCTCGGCGTCCTCCTGTTCCTTCTTCAGCAGCAGAAGGCGGGACTGCAGCACACGCATCGCGGCGGCGCGGTTCTGCAGCTGGGACTTCTCGTTCTGCATGGAGACGACAGTGCCGGTGGGAAGGTGGGTCAGGCGGACCGCGGAGTCCGTGGTGTTCACCGACTGGCCGCCCGGACCCGAGGAACGGAAAACATCAACCCTGATGTCATTGTCCGGGATGTCGATGTGGTCGGTGGGCTCGATCAGCGGAATGACTTCGACGGCGGCAAACGACGTCTGGCGGCGGCCCTGGTTATCGAACGGGCTGATGCGCACCAGCCGGTGCGTGCCGGCTTCCACCACCAGGGTTCCGTAGGCGTAGGGTGCCTTCACCTCGAAGGTGGCGGATTTGAGGCCGGCTTCCTCGGCGTAGGAGGTGTCCAGGACGGTGGTCGGATAGCCGTGGCGTTCGGCCCAGCGCAGGTACATGCGCAGCAGCATTTCCGCGAAGTCAGCGGCGTCCACTCCCCCGGCGCCGGAGCGGATCGTCACGACGGCTTCGCGCTCGTCGTACTCTCCGGAGAGCAGGGTAACCACCTCAAGCTGGGACAGAGATTTGCGGAGGGATTCGAGTTCGACGGCGGCCTCTGCCTTGGACTCGGCGTCCGCCTCATCCTGTGCCAGCTCCACGAGCACTTCAAGGTCGTCGATGCGGGACTCCAGCTTTTCCAGCCGTTCCAGCGCGGTCTGCCGGTGGGAGAGCTTGGAGGTAATCTTCTGCGCCTCCGCGGGGTCGTCCCAAAGATCGGGAACCCCCGCCATTTCGCTCAGCTCGGCGATGTCCTCTTTGATTGCTGCTACATCCGAGACCTGCTCGATGGACGCGAAAGTGGACCTGAGGGCGCGGATCTCCGCGGGAAAATCGATTTCAGCCATGGTGATTACAGCCTACGCCATGAGCACGGCGCGTCGCTGGCCGGGGAAACCCTGCCGGTGCCGTCCCGGCAGATGGCATCTTCCACACGCCGGCCTGCCGTTTCCGGGTTTGCCTGCCTTCGGACGTATCTTGGTTTTGTCAGTGAGCAGTTCCGAACCGAACCGCAGGAGGAGCCGACTGTGAGTAACCGGAAAGCCGAAGGAACACCTGCCCCG
This sequence comes from Arthrobacter sp. Z1-15, assembly GCF_054792395.1. Lineage (NCBI taxonomy): Bacteria > Bacillati > Actinomycetota > Actinomycetes > Micrococcales > Micrococcaceae > Arthrobacter > Arthrobacter sp. Z1-15. The sequence continues at coordinate 2,844,804 of NZ_CP096454.1, forward strand.
GCGCCCGTCCGCCACCCGGAATCGGGGCGAAAATACACGCTGGAGGAGCTTGAAGCACTCGCCGCCGAAGGTGATCCCTGGGCCATGACCAAGACCGATGAGTGGGACCTGCATTTTTCCAACGAGTACAGGGCTTCCATCAAGGACCGCTGCCCGGATCCGGACTGCGATCTGTTTGGAGAGCCTGCCACGCTGTGTTACGGCGACGACGGCGAGCTGCTGGACATCGACCACGACGGCTGGGGCCATCCGCCTGCTGCCGCACAGGATCACGCCAAGGCGTCCTGAGCCCGGCACGCCTACTGGCTCAGCCGTGCCCGCGCCTCGGCTACGGCCGTAATCGGGATTCCGTCCGGCACCAGGAAGTTCACCAGCGGCGGATGCACGACGCCGGTAAGCACCACCCGGGCGGTCCGCCCGTCGGCCGTCCCGGTTTCGGCGGCGACAGCCAGTCCCGGCAGCCGGTCGGCTGCACTGGTTGCCGCGAGGTACCGGTCCACTTCCATTTGGACGGCTGCAGGTGCCAGTACCGCGGCCGGTCCCCCGGCCGGGTTCCCCGACGGGGCCAGCGAGAAGGTGTCCGCCGCGGCAAGGGCGGCTCCGTCGGCCGCCGACAGCAGTTTCTTGTGTCCCAGATACAGGGCGGATGCCCCCATCACCACGGTGAGCACCAGCAGGCTCACCAGGAGATATCCGATGATAAGGACCCCGATCTGGCCCTCTTCGCCGCTGCCTGAGGAGCGTAGGCGGGAACGCAGACAGGAAGGCAGTCGGGCGCGGAGCGGTGCGTCGCCGGCACGGCCGCTCATCCGTAACGCTCCACTATCTGAGTGGACGCGGCATCAACCGTCACGGGGGCAAAGCCCTCCCCCGGAAGACCCGATCCCAGCGGCAGCGGCACGTCGAAGCTCACCAGCGCCGTCGCGGTGGAGCCCGGCGCCAGGCATTCCGCCGAACAGGAGATGTCCAGCAGCACACCCCCCGCCTCGAAACCAAAATCAGTGAACGCCAGTTCAGCGGCCAGCTTCGCCTGCTGTTCGCCGGTGACGGGGTCGCCCGCCGCGACATACGCCTTCGCCGCTGACTCGGCGGCGCCGGCGGCGGCAAAGGCAGCGCCCTGCACCTGGCTAGCCGTCACAATCAGGTAGATGACGGGCACGAGCAGCAGCAGCCCCAGGAAAATGAACTCCACTATCGCGCTGCCGGTCTCGGGATCGGCTGTTTCTTCCGCGGTGCCCGCAGCCGCGGTATCAGCCGGAGCCGGCGGTGTCGTACCCAAAGAATCCATGCCCGCTCACCTCCAATCCGCCGCCGGGTCCAAGGAACCCCAGCACGGGAAGAGGCGCCCGCACCGTGACCCGGAGCATCCGGACCCCTCCGTGCGTAGTCTCCGTGTAACTCACGTCCTCGGCCCACGAGTCATTGAGGGCAACCCGGATCAGGTCGGCTGTGCGTTCGGCCCCGTCAGCCGGTGTCCGGTCCGCAAGGGTTCCGTAGCGGGCTCCGGAAGCGGCGGCATCAATCAGGGTGTTGCGCACATGCAGCACAAGCGCCAGCTGGACAATGGACATGAAGAGCAGCGTCACCAGCGCTCCGACCATCACGAAGTCCACCACCGCCGACCCTGTGTCCCGCCCTTCCTCGGCGGGCCCCGCAGGGCGTCTCCGCGCGGTCAGGTGTTGTTTACCTTTGCCATGGCTGATTCGAACATTAGCTTGAGAGCGTCCTGTGCCAGCACCATGATGAGTGCAACAAGCGAGGCCGACATCAGGGTGATCATGACCCAGCCGGGGACGTCGCCGCGTTCCCGGTCCCCGTCCTGCACTGTTTGGGTCAGCCGAACGAGCAGCGCGGTGCCGAGCAGGAGCAGGAGTTGTTGCGGTGCGTTGAGGATTCGCATGGGAGGTTCCTTTCATTGGAGGGTCCTGGAGTTCATTGGAGGGTCCTACAGTCCAATCCCCAGCAGGGAGATGCCGGGAAAAATCGAGAAGAGCACTGTCAGCGGAAGGACGCCGAAGACGAGGGGGACCATCATGGCGATCTCCTTCTTGCCGGCGCTTTCCATCAGGTCGCGTTTGGCCAGGTCTCGGACGTCCTGGGACTGCGCCCGCATGACGTCTGCCAAGGGAGTGCCGCGGTCAATCGCCACCGTCAGCCCGTCGACAAACCGGGACAGCGGTGCCAGGCGAACCCGGTCCGAGAAGTTCTGCAGTGCGTTCGTCAGGGGTATGCCGGAGCGAGTTTCAGTGAGGATGCGCCCGAATTCTCCGGCTAGTTCGCCGTGTGCGGTCCGGGCGATGCGTTCCAGTGCGCCGTTCGCGCTTTCTCCGGCCCCCACCGCGAGCGCCATCATTTCCGCGAGGCTGGGAAATTCTGCCAGCATCCGTATTTCGCGGTTCTTGATCTGCGAGCTCAGCCGGTAGTCCCTGAGCACGAATCCGAGGACTGCGCCCAGAATGGTGCCTGCGATGACTCCGGTGACGCCCGTTTTGTCGATGCTGGCCAGCCAGACGGTGACCGCGCCGCCGGCAAGGAAGCCGCCTCCGGTCCATAGCACCTGCTCCGCCCGGTAATCCAGGACAGTCATGTTCCTCCCCGCGCGGGCCAGCCGGCGTTCCAGATCCCGGGTGACAGGGTTGAGCTGGTTCAGCCGGCGGACGGCGAGGAGGAGGGCAGGCCGCAGGATTCGTTCCAGCGGCCCGAAGGGGGTGAGGTCGCCCGCCGGCGATGAAAGCAGCCTCGAGCCGTGCCCGCCGGTGCGCAGCTGCGGTCCGATGCGTTCACTGAAGGTGACCGGGCGCAGCGGAGGCAGCCGCAGGGCAGCAAACCAGACGGAGGAACCCAGGGCAAGGCCGCAGCAGACGGCAAGGAACCACGGCGCTGTCATCTCAGGACCCGTTCCTCTTCAGGCAGGGCTCCGATGCGCAGCATCAGCCGGTAGCAGACAACCGACACTACGATTCCGGCCACCAGCACCGTTGCTCCGGCTGCAGAGTTGTAGGCGCTGATCGCTTCGGGCCGGGTGGCCAGGAGCATCAGGACAATCCACGGGGCAGCAACGGCCAGACGGGCGGCGTTGACGGTCCAGGACTGGCGGGCCAGCAGTTCGCTGCGGGTTCTGGCGTTGTCCCGGAGGAATTGGTTGAGGGTGCCCAGCAGGCGGCCCAGGTCGGATCCCCCGACTTCCCGGGTCAGGCGCAGCGCTTCAACGATCCGGTCAGCAACGGGGTCCGCCAAATTGGCTTTCAGCCTCGTCAGGGCGGAATCGAACTGGCCGCCTGCCCGGTAGTCGGCGGCAAATTCGCGGAACGGCGGCCGCAGCTCCCGGGGCCCGTTTTCGCCCAGCTGGATCAGGGCCTCGGGCAGGGAGAGTCCCGCCCGGATGGCGGAGCGCAGGTGGTCCACTGCGTCCGGCCACAGCTCGGCCCGCGAAGTGCGCTGTTTGCGGGCCTGCCAGCGAACCAGGACCAGCGGAACACCGGAGGCGAAAAGGCCAAAGCAGGCGGCCACCGGCACCGCACCGGTTCCGGCAAACACCAGAACTGCAACCAGGAGTCCCGCAGCCACGCTGGCGGCAACAACGGCATGCGGGGTCACCCGCTGGATACCGGCCTGCAGCAGTTCGTCCTCCAGCCGGCTGCTGCGCGGCCTGCGGGCGGCAACCGGAGGCACCACCCAGCAGGACCGCCAGACCAGGAACAGTCCGAGCCCCAGCAGGAGCCCCGCGGCCGCGCTCACGGCTGCACTTCCAGGAGTTCCGCGACGTTGAAGCCGGCGCGGGCAAACTTCTCGGGTGCGGGCATGGAGGCGGCAGTGACTTCGAGCCGGCCGTCGGTCCGCTGGAAAATGGACGACGATTCGATGATTCCGTTCTCGACCCGGCTGCCCAGGGCCATGATCTCCATCACCTGCCGTTTCCCCGCGGCGTTCCGCGCACAGTGAATCACCAGGTCAATGCAGGAAGCGACGGTGGGCACCACAAACGCACTGGAGATGTTGTCTCCGGCCAAAAGGGGAAGGGTGCAGATTTTCGTGACTGCGTCGTGGGCGCTGTTCGCGTGAACGCTGCACATGCCCGGCAGGCCTGAATTCAGCGCAATCAGCATGTCCAGGCTCTCCGCCTCCCTGACCTCGCCCACGATCAGCCGGTCCGGGCGCATGCGAAGCGCCTCCTTGACCAGCCGCCGCAGCGGTATTTCCCCCATGCCCTCGAGGTTCGACTGCCGGCACTGCAGCCCCACCACGTCGCGCAGCGGCAGCTGCAGTTCGAAGATCTCCTCCACGGTGACCACCCGTTCCCGCGGTCCGATCGATGCTCCCAGGCAATTCAGCATGGTGGTCTTGCCGGCCTGCGTGGCTCCGGAGACCAGGACGTTCAGCCCGCTGGCAACGGCCGCACCCAGGAACCTGGCTGCCTGCGGGGTCAGGGTTCCCAGCTCCACCAGGTGTTCCAGCCGGCTGGCACGGGCAATGAACTTACGGATGTTAACGGCCCAGTGGCGCCGGGTGATGTCGGGAATGACCACGTGCAGCCGCGACCCGTCGGGCAGCGAGGCGTCCACGAAAGGCGAGGACAGGTCCAGGCGGCGGCCTGAACTTTTCAGCATCCGCTCCACCAAATCCCGCACCTGGTCCGCGGACAGGACCAGGGAGGTCAGCTCGGACCGTCCGTCGCGGGCAGCGTAGATCTCGGTGGGCGAATTGATCCAGACTTCCTCAACCGTGGGGTCGTCGAGCAGCGGCTGCAGGGCGCCGAATCCGGCCACGGCGTCGAAGACCCGGCGGCGGGCCTGTTCCAGCACGCCCAGAGGAGGCAGCGACCCCAGGAGGGACCGCTCGTCGTAATCCGTGACTGCCTCTGCAACCAGCCGGCGGACTTCCGCGAGCTGGCTTCCGGGATCCAGGCCGCGGACCCGAATGAGTTCCCGGACCTCGTCCTCCACAATTGCAACCGCATCCACTGCTGTCCCCCCGGTTCAGCACGCAGGGACGGAGGAGACCGCCCTGACGCGAGACTGGCGCGGCCCGTCTGCGGGCCACGGCCAACAGACTAGGAGTGCATGCCGTTTTTGGCGAGGGTAGCCGCCGGGCATGTGGATAACCGGGTAGCGTTACCCGGTTCGAGTATTCGGCTGGGTCAGTAGTGCTCGGCGGACGGCAGGCCCAGATGCTCCTCGAGGGTCCCCGACGGGTGCTCGTGCATGCTCAGTGCGAGATCGGCGCCGACAAAGCGCAGATGCCAGGGCTCGTACGCGTAGCCCGTTATTGACGACGCATCCTCCGGATAGCGGACGATGAACCCAAAGCGATGGGCATTCTCTGCTGCCCAGCTCCCCGCCGCCGTGTCCTCGAAGCAGGCTTGCAGCGAGCAGGTGCCGTCCGGAGCGGCTATGTCCACCGCAAGTCCGGTCTGGTGCTCACTGTGGCCGGGACGTGCGGAAATCGTATCGGCGGTGGCCTGGCCGTACCGGGCCGAGTAGCCGGCATAAAGCTGCGCCTGGCTTTCGTAGGAACGGTAACCGCTGACAGCGGCCAGCTCCACGCCCTCGGACGCCGCGGCTTCCTTCAGCAGTGCGAAGGACGAGGCTGCAGCCTCCCGCAGGAGCTGTCCGTCCACGCCGACCAAGTCGCCGGGGATGTAGGAAACGGGAGCCAGCGGCCGCTGTTTGTTGACGACGACGAACGTACTGTCCGGGCCCTCGAGGTCCCGGTGGACGGGCAGGTCTTCCCTTTCATCCGCGGCTGGGCTCTCCCGCGGGGAAGGCTCTCCGCCGCCCCAGGCAGAACGGAGCCCCCAGACCATTGAGGAGGAACCATTGTCATCGAGGAAGCACCCCCCTGTCTGCAGTCCGCACGTTACGGGACCGAAAAGTGCCTCCATCCCGGTGAACCGGCTGCTGGCCGTGTCGCCGCTTGCATGGCTTGCTTCGGCGGCAAACCCGCTGCCGGTGACCATGGCAGCCGTCGTGAGCAGCAAGAGGGGCGCGGTTAGCTTGATAGTGTGCATGCTCCTCCTCATAGGTGTCCGTAGCTGCAGGGACGGTCCGCCCGCCAAAGCCGCAGGGGCGGCACCGGTTCCCCCTGCCGTGGTGCCTGCGGTGCGGGCAGAACGGGTATGTCGGCGCGAAGTAGGGGAAGCTTACCGCTTTCTATCCCCGGAAACACCTGAGGTGGCCAGAACGGGCCCGAAACTGCGCTCTCCCGGATGTACAGCGGGCCTCAGGTGACCGTTTCGGGCGGCCGCGGCGCCTGGGCGCCGTTTGGCGCAGCGGCGTCCTTGCCAGCAAACACCCAATACTTGTAGGCAAAGAAGTTCCAGACGGTCATGGCCGCCGTCGAAAGGACCTTCCCCAACATGTAACTGCTGCCCAACGCCTCAAAACCGGAAACGATGAGGCTTGCGGCAACGGTATTAAGAACGACCAGTGCCACATATTTGAGAAAGCTGGTGCCCTTGGCTCCAGTACCTCGAAAAGTAAAGAACCGGGAAAGCAAAAAATTCAGGGCAAAGCTGGCCAGGAATGCAACAGGTGTGGCAATCAAGAGATCAACGCCGAAGAATTCGTGCAGCAGGATCAGCAGGAGGAAATCGACTGCAAAGGAAAGCACACCCACGGTCAGGTACTTTCCCGCGTGGCCGAGGACGACCCCCCGCAGAGTTGCCGAGGCTGACGAAGGGCCAGACCCTCTGCTTTTTCCATGGGACATGGACGGACTCAGCTCCTGATGCCAATAACGGGACCTGCAAGGTCGATGGATCCGCTTCCCCCGCGCCCTAGTGCCCCCGCAGTGGGTGCAACACCCGGTGCCGCGTGCGGAAGGGTCGGCTACGATGTTAGCACCATGTGCAATTCCGGGAAGTAGCAGGTCCACGCCGTCGCCTCGAAGTCGGGTGGAACAAGTGACCAGGCGGAGGCGGTCCGCCCGGCTGAACCGTCGGTTCCCCCGAGCCGACCGCCCTTGAACACTGCAGGCCCCCCGCTTTGGCAACCAGGATTGAACTGGATAAGATGGGCTGTTGTGCGCGGTAGTTGTGACCGCCGCAGCGGTACTGTTGTCCCGTATCCTTAAACTGGGGCCATCCGGCCCCGGTACACGTGACGAGCTGCCAACAAGGATAAGGATCCAGAGACCACTCCCATGCTCCTGCCGGACCCGCCCAAGCTACTCGTAATCATGCCTGCCTGGAATGAAGGGGAGACCGTCGGCAACACCGTTCGGGAAGTCCTCGGCCTGGGTAAGGGATACGACGTCATGGTAGTCGACGACGGTTCCACCGACGATACCGCCCGGCTGGCACGGGAGGCCGGCGCGGCGGTGCTCAGGCTCCCGTTCAACCTGGGAGTCGGCGGGGCCATGCGGGCCGGGTTCAAGTACGCCAGGGCCAATGGGTACCAGAGCGTCATCCAAGTCGATTCCGACGGGCAGCACGATCCGCAGGACATCGAACGCGTGGTTCAGGGGCTGGAGTCAGCTGATATTTCGATTGGTGCCCGTTTCGCTGAAGAAGGCGATTACAAGGTCTCGGGCCCGAGGAAATGGGCGATGAACTTCCTAGCCGCCGTCATTTCCCGGCTGGCCAAGACCAAGCTGACGGACGTCACCTCGGGTTTTCGCGCCGGAAACATCAAGGCCATCAACCAATACATCGACCATTACCCGGCCGAGTACCTCGGCGACACCATCGATTCCTTGGTGGTGGCAGTTCGTTCCGGCTGCTCGGTCACCCAGGTGCCGGTCAGCATGCGCGTGCGGCAGGGCGGGGTACCGAGCCACAATCCGGCCAAGTCGGCAATCTACCTGCTTCGTTCCGTATTCGCCTTGCTGCTTGCGTTAACCCGCCGCAAGTCACGGGTCTCGTCAGATAAGGCATGAACATGGCTGTCCTCGCTGCGTTTGTATTTTCCCTCGTGATGGTCATGCTGGTGCTGATTATGCTCCGGCGCAAGAAACTCCGTGAAAAGTATGCGGTCCTGTGGCTCTTGGTCGGCGGAGGGGCATTGGTTCTCGCGGGCTGGCCTCAACTCCTGGCATTGATATCCGGCTGGCTGGGCGTGCAGGTTCCCTCCAACCTGCTCTTCGCCATGAGCATCGTCCTGCTGATGGGAGTAGCCCTGCATCTTTCTTGGGAACTCTCAGTGGTCGAGGATGAAACCCGAATCCTTGCCGAGGAGGTGGCCATCCTGGAGTCCGCACTGATCGAACTCAGGGCAGAAGTCCGGGAAATTGGCTCCCCCGGCAGCGATGCCGGCGCCGCCCATGCGGCACGGCCTCCACAGCAGATCTAGCTGCTCAACAGACAAACAGGAAGCGCCCGGCCGGAAAATCCCGGCCTGGCGCTTCTTTCAATTCCGGGAGCTGCCGGGGGGGCTATCGCCCGCTCTGCGTACCTTGCTCCAGGAGACCCAGAAGATACTGGCCGTAGCCGCTCTTCACCAGTGCCTCGGCGCGGTGGCGCAGCCCCTCGTCGGAAAGGAATCCCTGCCGCCAGGCCGTCTCTTCGGGAGCCCCGATCTTCAGACCCTGCCGGCTTTCGACTGTCCGCACGAAGTTGGAGGCGTCGTTGAGCGAGTCGAACGTCCCGGTGTCCAGCCAGGCCGTGCCGCGCGGGAGGACCTCCACGTGCAGGCGGTTCTGCTCCAGGTAGACACGGTTCACATCTGTGATTTCAAGTTCTCCGCGGGGCGAAGGCTTCAGGTCCCGGGCGATAGTCACAACGTCGTTGCCGTAGAAATACAGCCCAGGAACGGCGTAGCTGCTCCGGGGGTTCTCCGGTTTCTCCTCGAGCGAGACTGCGCGGCCGTCCGCCGCAAATTCCACAACACCGTAGGCCCGCGGGTCTGAAACCCAGTATCCGAAGATGGAACCGCCATCGATGTCCGCGAACCGCTTGAGTTGGGCGCCCATGCCCTGCCCATAGAAGATGTTGTCGCCGAGGACCAGGGCAACGCTCTCGTCACCGATGTGCTCGGCCCCGATGATGAAGGCCTGGGCCAGGCCGTCGGGTGATTCCTGCCTGGCGTAGGTGAGGTTAACGCCGAATTGGGAGCCGTCGCCGAGGAGCCGTTGGAACTGCTCGTAGTCATGCGGCGTGGTGATGATCAGGATGTCGCGGATCCCGGCAAGGATCAGCGTGGACAGCGGATAGTAAATCATCGGCTTGTCATAGACGGGCACCAGCTGCTTGCTGATGCCTAGCGTAATGGGGTGAAGCCTGGATCCGGTCCCGCCGGCAAGTATGATTCCGCGCATATGGCCATCTTCGCCGCTGCCGGAGCCGCGGAGCAAATCCGGTATTCTTGGGGACTATGAAGCGGATACTTGTCACCGGCGGCGCCGGGTTCATCGGATCAAATTTTGTCCACTATGCACTTGCAGAGACGGACGCCCATGTCACCGTTATTGACAAGCTCACTTACGCTGGAAACCTCGATTCCCTTGCCGGCCTTCCGGCTGATCGTTTTAGATTCGTCCAGGGCGACATAACCGACCAGGCCCTGGTGGAAGAGCTGACCGGAACGTGCGATGCCGTGGTCCACTACGCAGCCGAATCGCACAACGACAATTCCCTTCACGATCCGCGCCCGTTCCTCGACACCAACATAATCGGTACCTACACGCTGATTCAGGCTGCGCGAAAGTATGGCAAGCGTTTCCACCACATCTCCACCGACGAGGTCTACGGCGACCTGGAGATTGATGACCCCGCCCGCTTCACCGAGAACACCCCGTACAACCCGTCCAGCCCCTATTCCTCCACGAAGGCAGGGTCGGACCTGCTGGTGCGTGCGTGGGTGCGGTCCTTCGGGCTGCAGGCGACCATCAGCAACTGCTCCAACAACTACGGCCCCTACCAGCATGTCGAGAAGTTCATTCCCCGCCAGATCACCAATGTGATCGACGGCGTGCGCCCGAAGCTGTACGGCGCCGGTGAGAACGTGCGCGACTGGATCCATGCGGATGATCATTCCTCAGCTGTGCTGACGATCCTGGAACACGGAAGAATCGGCGAAACGTACCTCATCGGCGCCGACGGAGAAAAGACCAACAGAGAAGTAGTTGAACTCATCCTGGAGCACATGGGACGGGACCGGAACGATTACGAGCATGTGACGGACCGGCCCGGGCACGACCTGCGGTATGCCATCGACTCCACCAAACTGCGGACCGAGCTGGGCTGGATGCCGCGCTTCTCCAGCTTTGAAAAAGGTCTAAACAGCACCATCAAGTGGTACCTGGACAACGAAGCGTGGTGGCGCTCGCGCAAGGCCGAGACCGAAGCCCGCTACCTGGAGCAGGGCCAGTGAGCCGCTCCGCCGACACCGCCGATTTGTTCTCCAAGGATCTGGCGTCCCATCCCACCCCTATTCCCGGCGTCGTCCTCTTCGACATCCCCGTCCACGGCGACAACCGGGGATGGTTCAAGGAAAACTGGCAGCGGAGCAAGATGGCATCGCTGGGGCTGCCCGATTTCGGTCCGGTCCAGAACAATATTTCCTTCAACGAGACTGCCGGCACCACCCGGGGCATCCATGCCGAACCATGGGACAAGTTCATCTCGGTGGCAACCGGGCGGGTCTTCGGCGCTTGGGTGGACCTTAGGGAGGGCCCGACCTTCGGCACCACCTTCCACCATGTGCTGGATCCGTCCCAGGCCATCTTCATTCCCCGGGGCGTAGGCAATGCCTTCCAGACGTTGGAGGACGGAACGGTTTACGCCTATCTGGTTAACGACCACTGGAGTGCCGACGCGCAGCAGGAATACACCTTCCTGAACCTGGCTGATCCCACCGCGGCAATTCCCTGGCCTATTCCGCTGGATCAGGCTGAGACCTCCGCCAAGGACAAGGCCCATCCCTACCTTCCCGAGGTCACGCCCATGCCCGGAAAGCGGCTGCTGGTGCTGGGCGCCGGCGGACAGCTGGGGTCAGCGCTGAAGGCCTGCTTTGCCGATCACGGCAACGCCGTGTTCGCCACCAGGGCTGAGTTTGATCTTGCCGATCCAGCCGCCAGCGAGGCGATCAACTGGCCGGAGTACGACGTCGTCATCAATGCTGCGGCGTACACCGCCGTGGATGACGCGCAGACCCCGGAGGGCCGGACGGCTGCCTGGGAAGTCAATGCGACGGCCGTGGCCCGGCTGGCCCGGGTTGCTGCCCGGCACCGCCTGACCCTGGTCCATGTCTCTAGTGACTACGTGTTTGACGGGAGCCTCGAGCGCTATACCGAAGAAACGCCGGTGTCGCCGCTGGGGGTCTACGGGCAGAGCAAGGCCGCCGGCGATGCGGCGGCGTCCACCGTCCCGCGGCACTACAGCATCCGTACCAGCTGGGTGATCGGCGAAGGCAGCAACTTCGTGCGGACCATGGCTTCGCTGGCTGCCCGGGGTGTGGCACCGAGCGTCGTCAATGACCAGATAGGACGCCTCACCTTCGCCGAGGACATTGCCGCCGGCATCAGGCACCTGCTGGAGACCGGGGCAGCCTACGGTACCTACAACCTCACCAATGAGGGGGAACCCGTTTCGTGGGCCGACGTCGCCGCCGAGGTTTACCGGCTCACCGGTGCGGATCCTGAATCCGTCACGGGCGTCAGCACGGCCGAGTATTTCGCCTCGAAGCCGGACGCCGCCCCCCGGCCGCGGAACAGCGTTCTGGACCTGGCCAAGATCAAAGCAGCCGGTTTCACTCCGCGCCCGGCGGGACAGGCGCTGGCCGCCTATCTCAGCGGTGCTTCCGCGGGCAAGTAACCCGCCGGACCCGGGTCCGAAAACCCCGTGCTCGGGACCCCGGATTCTAAAACAAGGATGCCCGTACCTCGCCAGGTACGGGCATCCTTGTTTTTCGCGCCGGTTTCCGCGTCAGCTTAGTCCCTGACTACCTCGTACACATAGACGGGGCTGCCGGCCCATTCCATCGTCGAGTCGGCCTGCAGACACTCCCCCGTCAGCTCGGTGCTGGAGGCGATGTGGCCCAGTTCAGGCATGGCCTCCGCAAGGACGCACGGATCAATAGCGACAAAGGTCAGGTCAAAGCCGTCAGTGCTGATTTCCGTCTCTTCGCCGGGGGCGGCCCAGCCGAACGGCACGTAGCCGCCGCCGCGGTTCCAGGCTTCTTCGAACTTGTTCTCGGGATCGATGCGCTGCCACATCTCCATGTCCGGGCCGGACCGCTGCAAACCGGAGAGCGTCGGCACACCGTTTGCCAGGCTGACCGTATCGAACGGAACCACGTTGGAGGCCCACAGCGTCCCCCCTGCGCGTGCTTCGACGCCCTCCTCGTGCAGTTGCTTGGCTGTCTCGGAGGTCCGAAGGTCACCCAGCCCGAATATCACGGGATTAGCCTGATAGACCGGAAGGGCTGCCAGGAGCAAGGTCAGGACCACAGACCAGCTGCGGCCGGGCCAGCGGGTAAGAACGGCGACCACCAGAGCAACAGCGGCCCCGGCACCCGCGACGACCAGGAAGCGCATGTCCGGCAGGTACTCGGCCTGAACCTGGGAGGCCGCGTAAACAGTGACGGCCCCTGAGAGAGCAGCGGCAACGATGGCGGTTGTCCACCGCTGGGGGCCCATGATTGACAGAAACAGGCAAAGCGCAATGATGCCTAGGATGCCCACCACTTGCGCGGCGCGGACCGACGGCACGAGGTTGAGCAGGGGAATCTTCTCCCCCAGGTTGCCCAGGTCCACGAGGCACCACCCGAGCCAGACAACTCCGAACGCAAGCACGGTCCAGGCAGCGATGCCCTTCCGCAGGGACGGAACCAGCCGGGCCCCTGCCAGCACGACGGCGATCCAGATGAAGGCGACAGTGAAGGAGGTGGACAGCTCACTGGCGTTGGCCTGGATCGGTACTGCACCATTCTGCAGCGGTGACAGCGCGGGGGCGCCGAACAGCAGGCTGAACGGCTGTGCTTCAGCGGACGACCGGCGGGCACCGGGGTACACAGTGTTCAGCAGTGCGTTCAGTCCCTCGGAGTTTTCCACCAGGATGCCGATTCCGAAGACGACGGCGGTGAGTCCGGTCAACAGGACAGGCCTGATCCGGCTCCACCAGGATCCGGCGCAGGTGAGGATCCAGAGCGTGGAGGCTGCCAGCACGGGCAGTCCGAGCACCAGGGACCAGGGTGTGTAGAAGGAGGGCATCCCGGCGATCAGGATTCCGCCGACGAGCCCCGCCAGGGCGCCGGTCACCCGCCGGCCGCGGTTGAAGCGGTGGTAGGCCGAGATCATCAGACTAGCCCCGGTAAGCGTGTAGGCAATCAGCGCCACGGGCATCATCGACCACCACGCAACAGCGGGCGAGAGGGCAATCAGGCCCGCCGCCAGCCAGCCCATACGCCGGGATCCGCCTACCTGTTCCATCCATTTGGGCATCATGAGCAGCAGCAGCAGTACCGGCAGCCACCAGTGGGCCGCAAACACACTGGCATCCGGAAGGAATCCGGCCAGCTTCAGGAGCCCGGAATCGAAGAATACGAATGACTCGAAAAAGCCGCCGGAGGTGAACCGGTGGACCAGGTCCGCCCGTGCCCCCAGTGCGCTCAGAGTGGGGGCGCCGCCGGTAGCCATGACCGAAAGCGCGATCGGGGTATAAGCGTTGTATTCGTCCGACCGGATCCAGTTCGAGAGCCCCCACATTGTGCCGAGGGGGTCCTCCGGATCCTGCCGCAGGTGGGCCATTCCGATGGAGGAAGTTGTGGCGCCGAGCAGGACCATCAGTACGTAGGCGGCGATGACGGCAACCCGGAGGGCGTTATCGCCCGTCCGGAGCCGCTGCAGGACGTACTGCAGCACAGCACCTGCCCGGTTGGCGGTGCGTGTTGACTTCAACATTGGTTTTTGCGACCATTCCGCGGGCTGATGCCCGCTGTTTGACTAGGTGGTGCTGGCGACGACGTTTTCCTTGCCCATCCGGCGGCGCAGGCCAAGGTACACCAGCCGGCGTGCATAGGCGTTGGCCAGGGCCAGGGCGTTGCCGCGGCGCACATCTGCCGGAGAGACCGCTTCCGGGTGGGCGGCCAGAATGGCCTTGTGGAGCCCGGCTGCCTGCTCTGCCTGGGCTGCGGCCAGCCGCACGCTCCACTGGCTGGCGCTGATGCGGAAGCTCGCCAGTGTCTGCGGGACGGCCACGAGGTCACCGGAACGCAGCACGCGGACGTACGCCGTCTCGTCGATCATGTAGGGGAAGGAGTCGTCCCACCAGCCCTGCGCCAGGACCTCCCGCTTGAGCAGCACCGCGGCCGGTTCGCCGAAGATGTTGGTGCCGCTGCGGACGGTGGCGCGGACGGCCTCCGGGCCACTGACCAGCCCGTCAAGTCCGGCGAGGCCGCGGGACCCGATGACCGGAGCGCCGTGCGCGTCAACGATGGCGCGCTTGCTGGCGACCATTACGGCGCTGGGGTGCGCCTGCGCCGCCGCCATCTGGACCTCGAGAGCGTCGGGGGAGATGAGGTCATCACCGCAGACGAGCTTGATCCACTCCCCCGTGGCATGCTGGCTCACCCGGTTCCAGTTGGCCTTGGCTCCTCCACCGTGCGGGGTGGGGCTCAGGACACGGATCCTGGGGTCCCCGGAGAAGGAGTCGATGACGCCCGCCGTCCCATCCACGGAGCTGTGGTCGGCGATGACAATTTCGAAGTCCGAGTACGTCTGTGCCGTAACAGAATCCAGTGTCGCCGCCAGGTAGGCGGCATTGTTGTAGGCCGGTATGACAATGGAAACTTGGGGATTCATGCCTCGTCCTCTTTCTGGGAAACGGTGCCCTGCACGGGTTCGGTTTCCTGGGATGGTTTGCGCTTGAACGAAAAGTACTTGTGGCCGAAATAGTTAATGAAGACGGTGGCGCACGTGATCACTATCTGGGCCGGAATGCGTGGCGCTCCCAGCAGATCCGACGATACGTAAAGCAGCACCATGTTCACCAGCAGGGCGGTGAGGTTCACCAGCGCGAACCTGCCCAGGTCCGTCAGCACATGCCCCGAGACCCGGAAGACCAGCTTCCGGTAGACAAAGAAGACGGCCACCAGAGAGATCAGCCAAGCAGTCCCCAGGACCACGAATGAGGGAACGTTCTTGCCGAAGAGCAGGTCCAGCGCCACGAACAGCGCTGTGCTGAACACGGTGTTGATGCCGCCAACCAGCAGGAAGGCCACCTTTTCCGTCTTGATCAGCCGCAGCAGCGGACCGGGCGGGCCGGAGATGACTCCGTGGGGCCTCTCCTGGAACGGAGGTTCGTCTTCGGGGTTCAACGGGTCACCGTTCCGGTCCGGTCAGCTGCGCCGACTCGGTTCCTGTTCCGTTTCAGCGACTGCACCAGGTGCAGGACAGACCAGAGCAGGCCCAGCCCGATTGCCGTGTAGATTAGGACCACCAGCACCGGCCAGGCCGGAGGCTCAAAGGTGATGCGGATGTCCTGCCCCTCGCTGTCGGCGGGTATGTTGACGGTCAGCAGGTAACCGCGGAGCGGATCTGCGACGGTTGCTCCTTCAGCATCGTAACCGGGCCAGGCCAGGCGACTCATGACAACTTCGCCGCCGCCGTCGGACACTTCCTCAACGTGCAGGACCAGTTCCTGGCTGGTATCCGAAACCGTGGTTACGCGGGTCCCGGGAGTTGCCCAGACCGCTTCGCCGTTGTTCTCCAGAGGTTCAGCCCGGACCCAGGTCAGAGCATCGTCGGTGCGTTCAACTTCAACCCAGCCCTCGGGCAGGACCCGTGCGTCCAAGCTTTCGCCCGTCTGGTCGGATGCCTCGCGCAGGATCTGCACCGTGTCGATGGAGAGCAGATCAACCAGAAGCATCCCGGTCTCCTCGTCCAGTGTGAACAGGCTGTCCGCTGCGTTCTGGCAGCTCCCTCCGTGGCTGTTCATGCACAGATCCTCGGAGTACTTTGCAAACATGATGGGGCTGTAGAGGTTGTGAGTGGGAACATCGCTCAGGTACCAGGCGTTGGATGCCAGAGTCTCGTCCCAGATGCCCGGTCCGAGCTGGTCGGGGTACCCCACGACAAAGGCCATGCCTTCCGCTTCAGAGAGCGGGTCGGCGTATTCCTCAGGCGATTCAGGATAGTGGAAATCAGGTAGGGGCGATGCCCAAAAGTAATGCTTCTGCCCGACGGCCGTGACCAGGCACACGAGGATCATTCCGCCGGCGGCTGCGCGGACACCCCACACCCGGACCAGTTTATGCGGTGCGTACAGGACCACCAAGACAGCAATCAGGCCCACAACCGCGACGGATGCAAGGACGAAGTGGATCCGTCCGGTGGTCGGATTCTGGCTCCAGGCCAGGTACATGCCGGCCGCGTACAGCACGAACACTGCGACAATCCGGCCGGCGGTGAGTCGGCGGACGCGGAAGCGCGAAAGCAGGACAGCCAGCAGGACAAGAAGGGTCAGCGCGACGTACGGGACAAGACGGATCGGGAAGCGAAGCGGACCGAGGTCGCTGGGGGCAAGCGTCAGCATCAGCGACACGACGCCCACAGTGAGGATCGCCGAGAGTGCCGGCCAGGCTCCCCTGATGCGATGTGCGCTGATCAGGGCTGCAAGCGGCAGGAACCAGGCGATGTAAAGGACGGGCACCGGTGCGAATAAACCCCACCAGCCGCTCACCTGGGGCAGCGCGCTGGCGACGGCAGAACTCGCCAACCCGGTCAGGTCCGTGCCAAGCCACCCGGTGTTCTGAATGTCCGAGGCCCGGGCAGTCACGTCGGCGGTAAGTACGCCGGGGAGGTAAACGGTCAGGGCGACCATGCCCATGATCACGCCGGAAACGATCAGAGGAACCGCACGCGCCTTGTTACGGCACACCAGCACCTCAATCAGCAGTCCCAGGAAAACGACCACAAGCATCATGGTTCCATGCACGTAACCGGTGGTTATGAGCAGATAGGAGAAGATCAGGGCCGGAGCGGGGTTGCGTCCTTTCGTGACAATCCGGTGCAGCCCCCACCAGGCCCAGGGAAGCAGCGCGAAAACCATGAGGCCCGTGACCCAGGAGGCGCCGTCAAAGTATGTGGTGAAGCCGGTGAGGGTGACAGCCACCCCGGCCACCGATGCCCAGGGCGCCGAGGACCCGTAGCTGCGGGCCAGCAGGAAGGTTCCCAGCGCGAGCAGCAGCACCAGCACGATTTTGAGGATCGTCGAGAACAGCACGGCATCGGTGATCACCGTTGAAAGGAACCCGATGAGCATGATCAGGGGGCTCCAGAGCCCCCACTGTCCTTCTGCCGCATAGTTGCCTGCAGCCCAGGCCTCCTCGTTGAACAGCCACCATTCGCCGCGCCGCAGGCTCTCCCCGATTTCCACCCAGATCCCGTAGGCTCCGGCTTGGGTGTCGTCGTAGAAGTAGAAGCGAGGATTGCGGATCAGCGGGATGAGGGAACCGAGCAGCGCCGCTACTACCGTTATGACCCCCCACAACGCCGATTCTTTGCGCTGCTCCCGCGGCCCGTTAACCGACTCCTGCGTCTCTTCCGAGGTGAGAGGAGCAGTGCCCTCGGCCCGCTGGCTGACTGTCGTCATACGATTGCTGTCCGTTCTACGCATACGTGCCTCGTCGGAGGTTGCCCTCACTGAGGCCTTAGCAATTCTAGCCCATGGTGCGGCCGGGCCCCACGGCGGTGAGGCGGGCTATTACAGCTAACATTGGTATGGTCGCTAGGTGTTCATAGCCTACTAGGAGTCCCGTCTTGAGCCATAAAGTGCTGTCCGTTGTTGTGCCCATGTACAACGAGGAGGCCGTCCTAAATCAGCTGGTATCCCGTTTGCGTCCCGTGTTGGACGGGTTGGGCGTCCCCTACGAGGTCGTCGCCGTCGACGACGGCAGCAAGGACGCCACAGCAACCATGGTGCAGCAGATGCGCGGCGAATGGCCCGAGCTGCGGCTCATCCGTCTGATGCGCAACAGCGGCCATCAGGCGGCCATCACCGCCGGAATGAGCGGGGCGGTTGGGGACTATGTAGTCACCATCGACGCCGATCTGCAGGATCCGCCCGAAGCCATTGAGGAAATGCTGGAGAAGGCGCAGGCGGAAGAAGTCGACGTCGTTTACGGCGTCCGGAGCGACCGGTCCACTGACTCCGTCTTTAAGCGGCAGACGGCGGCGCTGTACTACTGGCTGATGCGGCGCGTAGCGGGACCTCACGTTCCGTCGAACGCCGGCGACTTCCGTCTGGTCAGCCGCCGCGTGCTGGAAGCAATAAACAAGCTTCCCGAAGAGGGACGCGTCTATCGCCTGATCATCCCCTGGTTCGGGTTCCCGAGCACCAATGTCTACTACCAGAGGGACAAGCGCGCCGCCGGGACTTCTAAGTACCCGCTGGGCAAGATGATCCTGCTGACAACGGAGAGTATTGTCACATTCTCCGGCGGACCGCTCCGGTTCGCAACGTGGCTTGGCGTTTTGAGCGCCCTGCTTTGCGTCCTGGTGGGCGTATTTGTCATTGTGGGCGTTTTCACGGGCCAAACGGTTCCCGGCTGGGCCTCGACCGTGTTGGTGGTGGGCGGCATCGGCGCCATCCAGCTGTTCTGCCTCGGCATCCTGGGCGAATACATTGGCCGCATTTTCGCAGGGACCCTTCGCCGCCCGCTGTACCTGGTGGGCTACGACAGCATGCGCGCTGATGATTCGGCCTCCGCACCGGGCCATACCGGCTTCACCGAGGCAAACGGAATCAGCGACACCACTGGCGAGGACATTTAGCAGGACACAGGCGGAAAGGGTCAGCTCCCGTTCGTTAGCTGACCCTCCCTCCCCTGGCACTAGGCGCTAGGAGCGCAGGCGTGCGACGACGTCGTTGACCGGGCCGTCCATAACAACCTGACCGTGTTCAAGCAGGATGCCGCGCTCGCAAATCTTGGCGACCAGGTCCAGGTCGTGGCTGACGACGACGAGGGTCTTGCCTTCTTCCGCCAGCTCGCGGATCTTGGCGATGCACTTTTTCTGGAACGGCTCGTCACCAACCGCCAAGATCTCGTCAACGAGGAACACCTCGGGGTCGGTGTGGACCGCGACGGAAAACGCTAGGCGCAGGTACATGCCCGAGGAGTAGAACTTCACCTCGGTGTCGATGAACTGTCCGATTTCAGAGAACTCGACGATGGAATCGAACTTCGCGTTAATCTCTTCCTCGGACATTCCCAGGATGGCACCGTTGAGGAAGACGTTGTCGCGGCCGCTGAGGTCCGGATGGAACCCTGCGCCCACCTCGATGAGGCCGGCGACCCGGCCTCGCGTACCCACGGAGCCAGAGTCCGGAAGCATGACGCCGGAAATCTGCTTGAGCAGCGTAGATTTTCCCGAGCCGTTCAGCCCCAGCAGGGCCACGGATTCGCCCTGCTTCACTTCCAGGGAAATGTCCTTCAAGGCGAAGAACTTTTCCGAGAGGTCGCCTTTGCGTCCCTTGACGAACCAAACGAAGGCTTCCTTGATGGACCGGGTGTGGCGAAGAACGAATTCCTTCGACACGTTGTGCACTTCAATTGCTGTGGACACGGCTAGAGCTCCTGAGCGAAGCGGCCTTCCAGCCGCCTGAAGGTGAATTGCCCCAAGATCAGGACGAGAACTGAGGTGAGCAGGGCCACGGGCATCCAGAGCATGAGGAGCGACGGCGGGGTCTCGGCTATCGCTGCCGCGTCATCCCAGCCGGTGGTTGGAAGCCAGAAAGCGTGGTGGAAGAGTTCCACAGCGGTTGTCAGCGGATTCATCTGGTAGATGGTCAGCGCCGTCGGGCCCAGTGAATCGCGGACCATCTGCCAGTGATAGAGCACCGGAGACGCCCATGTGGCGATCATGAGGAGCATGTCCACGAAGTTTTCGGAGTCGCGGAAGTACACGTTGACGGCGCCGAAGAACAGGCCGAGACCGGTCGCCAGCAGTGCAACGATCACAAAGCCGATGACGGCGGCTCCGATTTCCGAGAGCCCCGGATGCCAGCCGGTGATGAGCGCAGCGGCCAAGAGGATCAGCAGCTGCGGCAAGAAATGCACTGCCGACACCCACACCGACGCGACCGGAAACAGTTCGCGGGGCAGGTAAATCTTCTTGATCAGGCCGCCGTTGCCGACAATCGAGCGTGACGCGTTCCCAAGCGCCTCACTGAAGAAGTTGATCAGGATGATGCCCGAGAAGAGGTAGATGGGAAAATTGGGCGTGGTCTCGTTCAACCCGAGGAAGACTCCCAGAGCAAACCAGAAGACTAGGAACTGCACCCCCGGCTTGACGTAGGACCACAGCAGGCCCAGCACCGATCCACGGTAGCGGACCTTGAGCTCCTTGGAAACGAGAAGCTTCAGCAGGTACCGGGACCGCAGCACGTCACGCAGTCCACCCCCGGAGCCGGGGGTGACCAGTTCACCAGTAGACAAGCTTATTTTCTCTCTTCCGAGTGCTTTTCGAATGTCGCTTTCCAAGCCTCCATGGACGTGATCTCCGGCAGGGCCTTACGGTACTTCTGGCTCAGCTTCTGCCAGTCCTTCAGGATCTCCGCGTTCAGGCGGGTACCTTCAGCCAGCAGTGACCGCAGCTTCCGGGGGTCACGCTGGTACCAGGAGGCAGCCGTGCCATCGGCATTGGTGACAACGGCGCTGTCGTACTGGGACATGCGCCACCACCGGTTATCAATGTGCGCCACGCGGGCCTGCGGTCGCTCGGTGCTGGCCTTGGCCACGGGCTTGGTCAGCTGGCGCACGATTGTCTTGGCGGCCCAAGGCACCAAAGTGACGTAGGACGGAGCTTTGAACCCCTGCCCGTGGCGTGGCGGCTTGCCCATGCCGGGGCGCGGGAACGCCTCCGGATCGGCCTTGAACTGTGCTTCGGAGAACTCATCCCGCATAGCCTGGATGGCTGGGAGCCGGGACGGCAGAATTTCATGCAGCTGTTCGGGTCCTGCAATCAGGTCCTTGAGCGCCATGACGCGCCCTTGAGCTGTGAAGTACTGCATCGAGATCAGGTGCTTGATGTCAATGAAGCTGCCTTCACGCACCACCCGGCCGCCGCGGGGGTAAGGACTGTGCAGCAGCGCCGTGATAATGCGGTTCCGGCTGTGGAAGTAGGCCTGCCAGTCGACGGCGTCGTCTTTGTCGGCCCAGGTGATGTGCCAGACTGCCGAACCGGGCAGGGACACGGTGTTGTAGCCGGCGGCCTTAGCACGAAGGCCGTATTCGGCGTCGTCCCACTTTATGAACACCGGTAGGGATAGGCCGATGTTGCGGATGATTTCAGTGGGGATCATGCACATCCACCAGCCGTTGTAGTCCACATCGACCCGCCGGTGCATCCAGGAGGTGGTGCGCAGGTTGGTGCGGGCGAAGTCATGCCCCAGGACCTGTTCCTTGAAGGGGTGATCCGGCTGGAAGCGGAAGAGGTTTACGGTCTCGCCAAAGGTGTGCAGGACCGAGCGGTTGTAGAGGTCGAACATGTGGGCGCCGACAATGGTCGGGGTCTTGCAGTGATCCGCGAAGGTGAGCATGCGGGTGATGCTCTCCGGCTCCATGACGATGTCGTCATCGAGCAGGAGTGCGTAATCACTGCCGTTTTCTACGGCTTCGTACATACCGCGGGCAAAACCACCGGATCCGCCTAGGTTGCCCTGGTGGATCATACGAAGCTTGCCCCCGAGCGCCGCCTTTGCCTCGTCGAAACCTTCGGCGTCCACCAGCTTCTTGGTTCCCTGGTCAACGATTAGTACTTCAGCCACGTTTTCCAGTGCCTCGGGGTTGTCTGCCAGGATCTTCAGGTTGTTGAGGCAGAACTCATTCTTATTCAGCGTGGTGATTTCCAGCGTGATGGAACCGGGCTTCTTGGCCTCTCCCGGAGCAAGCCAGCCGGCGTTGACCAGGGCCATGGGTTCGGCCCCGGCCACTAGGTCAAACCAGTACCAGCCTCCGTCGCCGAAGGGCTTGAGCGTCAGGTCGATGTCAGTGACAGTGTCACCATTCACGCGTCGGGTCTCCACATGCTGCAGCGACCCGCGGGCGTTGGACTTGTAGACGCTGATGACACCGGCGCCCTTGGTTTCGACATGGAGCCGGACGGACTCGACGTCCGTCCAGCGGCGCCAATAGCTCGCCGGGAACGCGTTGAAGTAGGTGCCGAAGGACAACCTCTGCCCAGGACGGGCGATCGTGGAGGTGCGCGAGAGGAAGTCCTCGACGTGCACCTCGCCGCCGGCCGCAACCGCCTCGGTGTTCTTGGTGGAGGTTGACTCCATCATCGAGCCGTCCATGGTGTTGAACTGGGCGCCCATTGCTGATCCGCTGTCAACGTACAGCAGGGCTGTATCCATCTGGCTCTGATCAGGGAAAATAATCCGCTGCAGAGTGTGCCACTGGGCTGATTCCCCGGATACACCCTGTTTTTCTTCGGTCTTCAGCTGGCTCACGCGTCCACTCCTCCGCTTTCAAGCTTTGCCCCGCCGGTGAAGTGGGGCTTGATCTTATTGTCGTACATCGACAAGGCCGATCCGATCGCCATGTGCATGTCAAGGTACTTGTAGGTGCCGAGGCGGCCGCCGAACAGCACCGACTTTTCGCCCTTGGCCAGGTCGCGGTAGGCCAGCAGCTTTGCGCGGTCCTCAGCGGTGTTGACGGGGTAGTAGGGCTCATCGCCCTTCTCCGCGAACCGGGAGTATTCGCGCATGATGACCGTTGCATCCTTGGTGTAGTTCCGCTCCGGGTGGAAGTGGCGGAACTCATGGATTCTGGTGTAAGGAACGTCTGCGTCCGGGTAGTTCATGACGGAGGTGCCCTGGAAGTCTTCCACGGGCAGGACCTCTTCCTTGAGGTCGATGGTCCGCCAGGCCAGGTTGCCCTCCGCGTAGTCGAAGTAGCGGTCCACTGCCCCGGTGTAAACGACCGGCACCTGGCCCAGAGTCGAGTTGCGGGAGAATTCGTGGCCTTCGTCGAAGAAGTCCGTCTTCAGGTGCAGCTGGATGTTCGGGTGATCGGCCATTCGCTCGATCCACGCGGTGTAGCCGTCCTTGGGCAGGCCTTCATAGGTGTCGTTGAAGTACCGGTTGTCATAGGTATAGCGGACAGGCAGCCGGGATACGATCTCCGCGGGCAGATCCTTGGGGTCCGTCTGCCACTGCTTGCCGGTGTAGTGCTTAATGAAAGCCTCATAGAGGGGACGCCCAATCAGCTGGATGCCCTTGTCGTTGAGGTTGGCCGGATCGGTGCCCGCCAGTTCCCCGGCCTGCTCCTGGATGAGTGCGCGGGCTTCCGCAGGGCCCATCGAGGACCGGAAGAACTGGTTGATGGTTCCCAGGTTGATGGGCATCGGGTACACCTCGCCCTTGTGGCTCGTGTAAACCTTATGCACGTAGTTGGTGAACTCGGTGAACCGGTTGACATACTCCCACACCCGCTCGTTGGAGGTGTGGAACAGGTGCGCCCCGTAACGGTGCACTTCGATACCGGTCTGGGGTTCGTTCTCACTGTAGGCGTTGCCGCCAATATGGTGGCGGCGGTCCAGCACTGCGACCTTCAGGCCCAGTTCCTTGGCAGCCCGTTCGGCTACGGTGAGGCCGAAAAAGCCCGACCCGACGACGACGAGGTCAACGTTCACTTGATTCTCCTGATTGTTTCGGTGCGGCCTAGCGGGCACGTACCCGACGGTCTAGGTTATCTGACATTCCGCCCCGGGGCATTTTTACTCCCAGGCCTATATGCCGTTCGTCCGGCTCGCGGGGCCGATGGCCTCGTCAAACTGCTCGGCAAATACCCCGGATAAAGTGCGAAGGTAACTTGCGGTCAGATGGTTGTTGTCCATATAAACGACGATGTTTCCGATGACCGGCTCGCAGAAGCCCTGGGGACAGAGGTAATCCGTAAAATCGAGATGGGACAGTCCCTGAACCGGGGGAAGTTCCTCGGCCGGATTAACCTCGTTGAAGACTGAACCCGACTCGATGCCGCACTGCGACGGGTCCGCCGCGTTCTGTTCCAGACACTCGGGAACCAGCTCCCTCATGCGCGGGGTGTCCCGGATGGCAACCACCTTGATTCCCGCGTCGGTCAACGCAGTGACCATGTCCAGCCAGCTTTCGTCCATATACTCCTCGCCGTCCAGCACGGTACGGGAGGACGTTGTCACCACCACGTCCGGCCGCATCTGCAGGACTTCATCCATCCGGTCCCTGTTGAATTCCAGACACGCGGCGGAGGCCGTACCCGGGTCGGTGGTCAGCGGGCAGTAGCCCTTTAGGAAAGCGGTCAGTTCCCATCCCCGCTCCTGAACCATCTCCAGCAGCGGAGTAGCCCACACCTTGGCGTGGGAGCTGCCCATGAGCACGATCTCTAGGCCGTCGCTTGCTGTACTTCCGGTCTCGCAGCGGCTTTCAAGGGTTACCGGATCTTCAATGCACTTGGGCGTAAATGCGGGCCACTCATCACCGGTCTTGGGAAGCGTGCTGACATCCGGGTCGGACTTGTCTTGAAATCCGGGCATCAGCACCGCGGCGCCGGGATAGTTGCGGTCCGCTTCTGCAGCCAGCCGTTCGGACTGCAGTTTCAGTCCCTGCTGCCATCCGGCGAGCGGAGCCGCGACTACGGCTAAGCAGACCGCTATGACCACTGCAGCGCGGCGGGAGTCCCGGTTGACCCATTCCGAGGATCGCAGGGGACGCTCCACCAGTTTGGTCGTGAGGTACGCCAGGACCAGTGAAAGGGCGATGATCGCGGTACCGCCGACCGGCCCGACTTCCTCTCGCCCGCGCCAGATCAAGTAGATCACCAGCACCGGCCAATGCCACAGGTACAGGGCATACGACATATCCCCCAGCCGCATCAGGGGCTTCCAGGACAACAAGCGGTCGGCGCCAAAGCGGCTGCCGGTCTGGCCGGCAGCGATGACCAGCGATGCTGCAGCCAGGGGCCACAGGGCAACGTAACCCGGGAACTGGCCCTGCACATCCAGCAGGAAGCCAACGCTGAACATGATGGCCAGACCTGCCCAGCCGATGATGATCCGGAGGCTCCGGGGAAGTCTCAGGTATGGAAGGGCCAGGGCAAGCAGGGTGCCCAGGGCAAACTCCCAGAGCCTGGTTCGGGTATCGAAGTATGCGTGCGCCTGGTTCCCGTAGGTTTCCAGCACGGAATAGGTCAGGGAACCGGCGAACAGGGCGCCGAAAACCACCAGCACGACCCAACGGAAGGAGATCCGGGTAGCCCGGGCCAGGAACGCCGAAGCCGCGAACAACAGCGGCCAGAGAATAAAGACCTGTCCCTGGATCGAGAGGGACCAAAAGTGCTGCAGCGGGCTCGCGGTGCTGTGATCAACAGCATAGTAATCCACAGAGTCAGCGGCCAGCACCCAGTTCTGGAAATACAGGAGAGAGGACCAGCTCTGCGAGAGGATTTCGGTCCATCGGCTCTGCGGTACAAACAGCGCCGCAGCGATCAGCGTGCCGATCAGCACCACCGCCACCGGGGGAAGCAGCCGCTTAAACTGGCGCAGCCAGTAGCGCCCTAGGTCCAGCGGCAGCCCGGATTCGACCTTGCGCACAAAGGACAGCGTCAGCAGGAAAGCGGAGATGAGGAGGAAAACGTCCACTCCGCCCGACACCCGGCCAAACCAGATGTGGTAGGTCACTACCATGAGCACGGCAAGCGCCCGCAGGCCCTGCACTTCCGGCCGGTAACGGGATTGCCGTGCCGCCGCCGGAAGGCCGTTGGCGGAGGGCCCGGGGGCATCCGTTTGCAGCTGAGTCACAAAGACCTCTCATTGGAACAGGAATTTAGCCATAGACTCTACCCTCACGAGCTTGGGGCAACGGGATACCGGGGCTCGGGGCAGTGGCGGCCCGCAAGCACCGGCGCGGCCCGGTTTCAATCTTAACGGCCTGCCGCACCCCTGTTTTACGGCGGACATTGCACGCCCCGCAGCCCGGAGGTCCGGCTACCGCTGCACCGGACGCGGAGCATTGGTGTGGCAAAGCAAACACGCGAAACCAGAGCACGACGGGAAAAACGGCTAGAACGCCTTGGGGTCGCCCGAGATTTTGCTGGTGTGGTCAAGCACCGGCCGGGTAAACAGCAGCAGGAGCACTGCCGCAGCCGGCAGCAGCAGGAGCAGGCCCGTCAGGATCACTCCGCCCTGGAGGGTCGGCACGGCGATCACCACCGCGAAAAGCTGGAAGACCAGCGTGCCGGCCCGGGTCCAGCGGTATCCGCGGAAGAAGAAGTGGCCGAGGGCCAGCAGCCAAATGCCGGCAGCCGCGATCAGGACCGTCGTGAAGACGGCGCCTCCCATGGAGACCGGCGCAACGGTGAGGAGGTTGTACACGTACCAGCCGGCCACACCCAGCAGGGCAAGGGCTTCCAGGACCAGAACGGCGGAGATTATGAAAACTGCCGGCGGACGCGGGGCCGGATGACCGGCGCCCGGGTGCGGCTCTTGGGGTCTTGACACACTGGCACACTACCGGAGATAGTCGGAGGACGCCCAAGTCCCCGGTCCCCCACCCGGGGCGCTGTGATGCATCCCTCATGGTCTGGCGCAAAGTAAGAGCATATTAACCCTTGTCTGGGTTTCCTTATCGTGGAATCCTAGTAGTTGGGGAAATCAGGGGCCGGAGCTGGCCCCTTTCGTTTGCAGTTGCTCGTGAATGTTTTCACAAACACGTGGGAGTCAACTATTAGAGGAGATTGTGATTAGCATGGATTGGCGGAGCCGCGCAGCGTGTCTGGACAAAGATCCGGAGCTGTTCTTTCCTGTGGGCAACACCGGCCCGGCTCTTCTTCAGATCGAAGAAGCCAAGAGTGTGTGCCGCCGATGCCCGGTTATGGATACCTGCCTCCAGTGGGCTATCGAAACCGGCCAGGACGCAGGCGTCTGGGGCGGTATGAGCGAAGACGAGCGCCGCGCGCTGAAGCGCCGTGCCGCACGTGCACGTCGCGCGTCCTAGGGACGTACTACCTGCGGACATTTGTCCGGAAGACTTTGAAAGGGCCGCTGCTTCACGCAGCGGCCCTTGGTTTTTAACCGGTCAGCTCCTGCGGGATTCGGCGTCCAGGCCCATCTCAATGCGCACCTCGGTGCCGCCGCCGGGCCTGGAGGACCATTCGATGGTTCCGTCCAGCTCGCTTTGAACCAGGGTTCGGACGATCTGCAGCCCCAGCCCTTCCCGGCGCGGTCCCGGCGGCAGGCCCACGCCGTCGTCGGCGATCGTTACCGTCAGGATTTCCTCGGCATCCGGACCCATTTGCCGGGCCGCGCTGAGCCACACGGTTCCCTGGCGTTCGGAGAGCCCGTGCTCGACGGCGTTTGTCACCAGTTCGTTGATCACCAGTGCCAGCGGCGTCGCGAAGTCGCTCGGAAGCTCGCCGAAGGATCCTTCTTTCTCGGTGCGGACCCGCTGGGTGGGCGAGGCCACCTCGGCTGCCAGCCGGAACTGCCGGTCAATGAGCTCGTCAAAGTTCACATTCTGCGTCAACCCCTGCGAGAGCGTCTCATGGACCAGGGCGATGGTGGAGACACGGCGCATGGCCTGCGCCAGACCCTGTTTGCCTTCTTCGCTCTCCATGCGCCGGGACTGCATGCGCAGCAGGGCCGCCACTGTCTGCAGGTTGTTCTTGACCCGGTGGTGGATCTCACGGATCGTCGCGTCCTTGGACACCAGTTCCATTTCGCGGCGGCGGAGTTCGGAAACGTCCCGGCACAGCACCAGCGCCCCGAACCGCTCCTTTTCGTCCCGCAGCGGTATGGCCCGCAGGGACAGGCTGACACCGCGGGACTCGATCTCCGTGCGCCACGGCATGCGGCCGGTCACCACCAGGGGCAGCGTCTCGTCCACCATGCGGCGGTCCTTCAGCAGCGCCGTCGTGATTTCCGCGAGGGAACGTCCCTCCAGGGTCTCCATGTCCCCCAGGCGTCGGAACGCGGAGACCCCGTTGGGAGAGGCATACTGCACGACGCCGTCGGCGTCCATCCGGATTAACCCGTCGCCGACGCGCGGTGCACCCCGGCGCGAGCCGGTGGGCGTCGCGAAGTCCGGCCACAGCCCGAGGGTTCCCATCCGCAGCAGGTCGTAGGCGCACTGCCGGTAGGTCAGCTCCAGCCGCGAGGGCATGCGCGATGAAGACAGGTCCATGTGGCTGGTGACCACGGCCAGCGTGCGGCCGTTGCGGACAAACGGGATGGCCTCCACCCGCATGGCCGTTTCCGAGGTCCAGTCAGTTTCACTGGAACGCTCGATGACCTGGCTGGCCCTGGCCTTGTCCACCAGCGGCTGCAGGTCCGCACGGATCCGCTCCCCGACGAAGTCACTGTGAAAAACAGTGTGCGACGTCGAGGGGCGGGCGTGCGCGAGTGCCACGTAGCTTCCGTCTGGCAGCGGAAACCAGAGCGCCAGGTCGGCGAAGGCCAGGTCGGCGACCAGCTGCCAGTCGCCGACCAGGAGGTGCAGCCACTCCGCATCCCCCGGTCCAAAATCGGCATGTTCCTTGATGGGATCGGTAAATATGGCCACAGTCTCTTTTTCTTAGTTGTTTCTAGCGTCGAACGATGGAGCGCAGCAGCCGCAGGGCAACCGAGAGGGAAGCCATGTCGTCGTGCTCGAGCTTATTGACATCGTCGAACATCACCCGGGCACGTTCCAAATTGTCGGCATTCTCCTCGGCCCACAGGTCCACCCGCTTCAGCGGATCCTCCCCCGCCTGTCCGGCCGTTGCCTTCAGGGCAGCCACGGTCATGTCTGCCACGGTGGAGTACAGGTCGTCACGCAGCGCCGCCCGGGCCAGCGCCTGCCAGCGGTCCCCCCGGGGCAGCTTGGTGATGCGCTCCAGCAGGTCATCAACGCCGAACCGCTCGTAGAGGACAAAGTAAACGCCGGCAATGTTCGCCGCCGGTTCTTCCACCCGCTTGGCCGCCAGGAGCGCGATGTCCAGAAGCCCGAAGCTCTCGAACATTTCCGCCCAGTAGGTGCCCAGGTCCTCGGGAAGCTGCCATTCGCCGGCCCGTTTCAGGGCCGCCTGGAACCGTTCCCGGTCCGCTCCCTGCAGGTAGTCCAGCAGGTTTGCGCGCAGCGGGCCGATGACCGGCTTGAAGGCCGCGATGTCCTCGTCGATGGTGCTGCCGCGCCCCACGTGATTGATGAACCAGCGTACGGCCCGGTCCAGCAGCCGGCGCATGTCCAGGTGGATGGTGGTCCACTTCTGCGTGGAGAAGCTCGCCGGAAGTCCGTTGAGGACCTCGATGACGCCGTCGATCTCGTAGATTTCCCGGAGGGCGGTGAACGCCCTCGCCACCATGGACTCGGTGGCTGAGGTCTCTTCGATCACGCGGAACGCGAAGGTGATCCCGCCGATGTTGATGATGTCGTTGGCCACCATCGTGGAGATGATCTCGCGGCGCAGCGGATGGGTGTCGAGCTGGTCGTCAAACCGCTCCACCAGCTGCTTCGGGAAGTACCGGCGCAGTGTGCCGGCGAAGTAGGGATCGTCCGCCAGGTCGGAGTTGGTCAGGGCCTTGGTCAGTTCAATCTTGGCGTAGGCAGCCAGCACCGAAAGCTCCGGGGAGGTGAGGCCTTCGCCGGCTGCCACCCGTGCCCGCAGCTCGGCGTTGGTCGGCAGGGCTTCTAGCTCGCGGTTCAGGTCCGCGTGCTTCTCGAGCCAGTCCATCAGCCGCTCAAAGCTGGGGCTCCACTCGACGACATGCCGGCGGTCGTTGAGCAGGAGCATGTTCTGGTCCTTGTTGTCCTGCAGGACCAGGCGGCCGACTTCATCGGTCATGGAATGCAGGAACTCGGAACGCTCGGCCGGGTCGAGGCGGCCTGCGGCCACCATCCGGTCCACGAAGATCTTGATGTTGACTTCGTGGTCGGAGCAGTCCACGCCGGCGGAGTTGTCGATCGCGTCGGTGTTAAGGATGACTCCGGCGCGCGCCGCTTCAATGCGTCCGCGCTGCGTCATGCCCAGGTTTCCGCCTTCGCCGATGACCTTGACCCGCAGGTCGCGTCCATCCACGCGGATCGCGTCGTTGGCCTTGTCCCCCACCTCGGTGTTGGTCTCCGTGGATGCCTTCACGTAGGTGCCGATGCCGCCGTTGTAGAGCAGGTCGGCCGGGGCCTTGAGGATGGCCCGCAGCAGATCCGGCGGGCTCATCTTCGTCACCGATTCCTCCAGGCCCAGGACCTCGCGGACCTCCGGGCTCAGCGGAATGCTCTTGGACTGGCGCGGGAACACTCCGCCGCCGGTGCTGATCAGCGAGGCGTCGTAGTCGGCCCAGGAAGACCGGGGCAGTTCGAAGAGCCGGCGCCGCTCCGCATGCGAGGCGGCGGGGTCGGGGTTGGGGTCCAGGAAGATGTGGCGGTGGTCAAACGCCGCCACCAGCTTGATGTGCTCGGAGAGGAGCATCCCGTTGCCGAAGACGTCACCGCTCATGTCACCCACCCCGACGGCGGTGAAGGACTCGGTCTGCGTGTCCACTCCCAGCTCGCTGAAGTGGCGCTTGACCGACTCCCAGGCACCCCGGGCCGTGATGCCCATGGCCTTGTGGTCGTAGCCGACGGAGCCGCCGGAAGCGAAGGCATCGCCGAGCCAGAAGCCGTACTCCGCCGAGAGGGCGTTGGCGATATCGGAGAAGGACGCTGTGCCCTTGTCCGCGGCCACCACGAGGTAGCTGTCCTCGCCGTCGTGGCGCACGACGCGCTGCGGCGGCACCACCTGCTCGACGCCGTCGGAAATCACCAGGTTGTCGGTGATGTCCAGCAGGGCGCGGATGAAGGTGCGGTAGCTTTCCTTGCCCTCTTCCATCCAGGCGCCGCGGTCGGCAGCGGGATCCGGCAGCTGCTTGGCGTAGAAGCCGCCCTTGGCTCCGGTGGGCACGATGACGGCGTTTTTCACCGTCTGTGCCTTCACCAGGCCGAGGATTTCGGTGCGGAAGTCCTCACGCCGGTCGGACCAGCGCAGACCGCCCCGTGCCACCTCGCCGAAGCGCAGGTGGACGCCTTCCACCCGCGGGGAGTAGACCCAGACCTCGTACTTTGGCCGGGGGAAGGGCGCACCCTCGATGACGGCGGTGTTGAGCTTGAAGCTGACGTACGGCTTGTCCTGATAGAAATTAGTCCGCAGGGTGGCGTTGATCAGGTTCGCCACGGTGCGCAGGACCCGGTCGGCGTCCAGGGTGGGTACCTGCTCCAGGCCGGCATCGAGGGCGTTGCGCGCCGCTTCTTCAGCTGCAGTGCGTTCCTCCTCCGACAGGTCCGGGTCGAAACGTGCTTCGAACAGCCCCACCAGGGCCCGTGCGACGTCGGGGTTGCGCCGCAGCGTGCCGGCGACGAAGCCATAGGAATTGGTGTTGCCCAGCTGGCGCATGTACTTGGCGTAGCTGCGCAGGATCACGACCTGGCGCCAGGACAGTCCCAGCTCCATGATGAGCCGGTCGAAGTAGTCCGACTCGCTGGCGCCGGTGGTGGCGGCGCCGAAAGCTTCGGCCAGCAGTGATCCGGTTTTTTCCGGGTCCATGCCCGCGGGGTACTTCAGGCCCAGGTCATAGAGGTGGAAGGTGGTGCCGTCTCCCCTCCTGATTTCGAAGGGACGTTCGTCGAGCACCTCCAGTCCGAGGTTGTGCAGGATGGGCAGGATCTGCGACAGGGAGCGCGGCTGCAGCAGGTAGAGCTTCAGCCGTGCGTCCTCACCGCCGCTGCGCTTGGCAGGTTCCGGAACATAGACAAACAGTTCGGGAGCGGTGTCCGGTGCCGCGGCGCGGGCTTCGAGGCGGGCGATGTCCTCGAGGGCATCTTCCACTTCATAGCTCACCCGGTAGTCGGCGGGGAAAGCTTCGGCCCACAGGGTCGAGAGTCTTCCGGCGGTGTCGCGGCTGAACTTGGAGCGGAGCACCTCGCCGATGCCCTCGCTCCAGGAGCGGGCGGCCTGCACCAGGCGCTGCTCCAGAGCCGAGGCGTCTAGTTCCCCGATCTCGGCGCCGCGCGGAAGGCGGATCCGGAAGAAGATCCGGGCCAGCGCAGACTCGGTGAGCCGGGCCTCAAAGTCGATGGACTCGGCCTTGAACGTTGAGCGCAGCTCGTCCTGGATGCGCAGGCGCACCGAGGTGTTGTACCGGTCCCGCGGCAGGAAGACCAGGGCGGACATGAACCGGCCGTAAACGTCGGGCCTCAGGAACAGCCGGGTCCGGCGCCGCTCCTGCAGCCGGAGGATGCTGCGGGCGGTGTCCAGCAGGGCGTCCACGTCTATCTGGAACAGCTCGTCGCGCGGATAGGTTTCCAGGATGGAGAGCAGGTCCTTGCCCGAGTGTGAATCGGCCGGAAACCCGGCACGCTGCATGACCTCGCGGACCTTGTCCCGCACGATCGGCACGTTGCGGACCGAACCGGTGTAGGCGCCGGTGGAAAACAGGCCGATGAAGCGGCGTTCCCCGTTCACGTTGCCCTGCGCGTCGAAGCGCTTGATGCCGATGTAGTCCAGGTAGGCGGCACGGTGCACGGTAGAGCGTGAGTTTGCCTTGGTGATGACCAGGGCGCGCTTTTCGCGCGCCTTTGCCCTGCCTGCACTGGTCAGGTGCTGGACCCGCCCGGCGCCGGAGGCGCGGCGCAGCAGCCCCAGCCCCTTGTCCTCGCTGACCCGCAGGACGTCTTCCCCGTCTTCATTGATGAGGTCGTATTCGCGGTAGCCCAGGAAGGTGAAGTTGCCGTTGTCCAGCCAGGACAGCAGTTCGCGTGCCTGCTGCACGTCGGGAACCTGTCCGCAGTTCGCCGCGTCCTCGAGGGAGCGTGAAACCTCATGGACCTTGGCGCGCATTGCGGGCCAGTCGGTGACGGCCAGGCGCACGTCCTCCAGGACCTTGCCCAGTCCCCCGATGAGCTCGCGCCGCGCTTCGTCAGGCAGGCGCGCGACCTCGACCGCTATCCAGGATTCAATGCGGGTGGTCTCGTCCTGCCGTCCCAGCAGGGCCGAGAGATTGGGCAGCGCCGCAGTGTCGCCGCTGGAGACCCCTGCGGCCGCCGGGACCCGGTGCACCGCCTGCAGTTCTCCGCTTTCCCGGTCACGGCTGACCAGGAACGTCGGGTGCACAACGAGCCGGATGGCGGCATTCTGCCGAACGATTTCCGCCGTCACGGAGTCCACGAGGAACGGCATGTCGTCGGTGACGATCAGGACAATGCTGGCATCGCCCTGGTCGAAGACGGCTACCGATGCCTGGCCCTCGGCCCGCAGCGAGCCCATCTCGCGGTGGCGCTCGGCCCTTTCACGCAGGGATGAGCGCGGATATCCGTCTGCGTCTTCCCCTGCCAGATGCTCGTAGTAGTTCCCTATAAATTCATCCAGGGAATCGTCGGTACCTGGTAGATCCGGAATACGGGATCCAGACGACATGTAATACGCCTCCGTTGTAGCCTTCTTGCCCCCCGCTTCTTTGCGGGCGGCCTTACTTGAGCCTATCCCGCAAGGATGAAAAGGTCACTTTGCAACCGCTACCGCCCGCCTCAGCCTGCGCCTTGTGGGAGCCCTGACACCGGCGAGCGCAGCAATGGCCTGCCGCAGCGGCGAGGACGGCGCGGTTTCCAGCAGTGCAGAGCCGGCCAGCAGAGCTGCATCCACCGTGGCGAAGTCCGCCGGCAGGAAGGCCGTAACCGGGATTCCGGGGCCGAACCTTTCCCAGGCGTCCCGCAGCTGGCGTTCCGGGGAGCGTCCGACCGCGGCCGCACGGACCTTGTTGAGCACCACTTGGGGCGCTGCCCCGGGAACTGCGGCTACCAGCTCGGCGAGCGCGCGGACCAGGCGCGGCACCCCCACCGAGTCCGCTGCCCCCACGGCATACACGGTGTCGGCCAGTTCCAGGGCCCGCAGGGTCGTGCCGTTCCGCCGCGGGGCCATCGTGTCAAAGCTCAGCTCCTCGTCAGCTTCCAGGCTGAAGCCGCAGTCGATCACGATCAGGTCTGCCACCTTCCGCGCCTGTTCCAGGACAAGGCCCAGGGCCGTGGGCCGCAGCTCTATCCAGCGGTCCGACCGCGTGACCCCGGTCAGTACCAGAAGGCGCCGCCCCTTCAACGAAACGCTCAGAGTGCTGCGGAGCAGGGACTGCCGGTCCAGCAGCCCCTGGTCGGCCAGCCGGCAGGCCTGCGCGACGCCGGCGGATTCATCCAGCAGCCCCAGGCTTGCCGCCACGGAAGATCCGTAGGTGTCGGCGTCGATCAGGAGCACTGTCTTTCCATCCGCTGCTGCTTCCGCCGCGTAGTTCACGGCAAACGTTGTCCGTCCCGGGGCACCCGCGGGTCCCCACACCGCGGCAATCGTTCCGGCCTCCCGGTCCTCCTCTCCGGAGCCGCCCTCCTCCGCTTCCTTCCCGTGCCCGGTTCCGTCCGCGGAAGCATCGCCGCGGCTTGCCGGACGGACCGCTCCGGGCGGGGACTCCAGTGACCAGCTGCGCAGCGCCGCTGCCGGATCCGCCAGGAGTGTGGACGGCGTCCGCCCTTCCAGCTCGTCGACGGCATCCGACACCAGCCCCGAGAGCATCTCGGCGGCTGATCCGCGGGGGGCGTGGGCTATGCTCAGCGCGCTGAGCCGCTGCCGCGCGCCCTCGTCATCCGCCAGCACCAGCAGCGCCACTCCCGAGGCGGCCAGACGCTCGGCCAGGGCGGCAGTGACCTCACCGGCGTCGTCGGCCACGATGGCTGCACGGGCGATCCCGCTCTGGCAGGCCGCCACCAGCTCCGGCAGTTCCGCGCAGCGGCGGACAACGGTAACCGGGCCGTGGAGCCGTTCCAGTTCCTGGACCAGATTGCCGACGCCGTTTCCCACGGTCACCACCGGGATATTCATGAGCCCGCGCCCGGGTTCTGGACGACGGCGATCTTGGCACCGTTCGACTGAGCGCTGAGCAGGCCGGGGAGGTCCTCTTCGTCCACCAGGACCAGGATTTGCGTGGACCGGTTGGCGCCCAGCACCGACTCGTCGACGGTCAGCTCCGAGATTTCCGCCGCCGTAAGGATCTTCTGCGGTTCCTTGAAGCCGTTCCGCTCATTCGGCAGGGCTACCCATACGTCAACCCGGGACCCTGCCTCTGTTCCGGCGGGAAGGAGGTCATCAACCCGCAGCCCCACCGGTTTGCGGTCCAGTCCGTCGGCGGTGCCCAGGTGGCTGCGGGCCACCAGCTCGCCTTTCCGCAGCAGCGTCGAAGCCACCGAATCGCCGGGGACTCCATCGGCCGCCGCAAGGTAGGATCCTGAAACGTCGCCGAGCCGCACCGGCACTACGGCAAAGTCCTCCGCGCTGACAGGGGTCCCCACCGGAATGTTCCGATCCACGACGAACACCTCGGTGGTCTGGTCAGCGGATCCCACGAGTGCGACGACGCCGGCGGTGGAAGCGAGCACCAGCATGATGCCCAGCAGCAGCCGGGGATCCTTCCACGACGGTTTTTTCAGGCGCGGCGCAGACGCCGGCACAGCAGTAGTGAGACTCATCTTTCCCCCTGGTAGCACTGGAAATCCGGGGCTGCACAGCCCCGGACGTGCAATCGCTGCCATTGTTGACCACAAATCCGCGGATGGAAACGGTGTTTTGGGGGAAATTCCAAAGTGTGGATAACTTGGCTCCAGCACCCGGCTGGATGGGAGACTGGTGGCTACGGTGCGGCGGACGGTAGCGCCGAATGAAGCGGAGGCGGATACGTGGGTGAAAAGAGGTTCCTGACACTGGCCGATGTCGGCGAGGTGTTGAACATATCCTCGTCGCAGACCTATGCACTGGTGCGGTCCGGAGAGCTTCCGGCCATCCAGATCGGGGGCCGGGGCCAGTGGCGGGTTGAATCCCGCGTGCTGGAGGAATTTATCGCCGAGGCCTACCGCCGATCGGCCGCCGTACAGCGCGAGGACGCACCAGACGGCGCCGCTTCGCAGCAGTAGTAACGAAGCCCCCCGGCCGAAGGTGACCTAGCCGGCCGAGCAGACCGCGGCCACGGCATGCAGCGGCACAAGACCGGCACCGCGAACGCTGCCCGCACGCCGGGGCTCGCCCCGCGGTGTCAGGGACAGCTCAAAAAAGTCCTTCCCGACCCGGTCAACGCTGCCGTCCAGGGCGGAAGCCGGCGGCTGTCCCGCCAGATACACCTGCACCGCTGCCCGGTCCCGGGACAGGCCCCGCAGCGCCGAGGCAAGGCCCAGCCGGGCTTCGGGCGCCTCCGCCGCAGAATAGCGGTCCATGCCCGCGATCAGGACCGCGTGGTTCAGTGCAACGACGGACGACCTGCGGCCCTGAAGGACGATCCATCCGCGGCCCACATGGCTGAGAACGCCTTCAAAAACTCCGGGCAGACCCACATCCACCTTCAGGTGCCGTCCGATTTGGCTGTGCAGCCGGGCGGCGAGTTCCATGCCGGCAAAGTCCGTCCGCAGCCGTTCGGATACCTCCGAGTCCTGGACCATCTGGTGTACAGAGGCCATTTGGGCCTCCATGTCGGCAAAAAGTGCTTCCCATCGCATGTGCTCAGGCTAACGGGTACCCGTCCGCCCAACTACAGCCGTTCGTGCCAAACAATCTCAAAATCACCCTAGACAGCGGCACAACCGGCATGTAGACAAGGGCCACCAAACGTCGCCAAAGCGTTTGAACAGCACCAAACAGCACCAAACTGCATCAAACACAGGCATCGACCACAAGGGAAGGGCACGGCGTGAGAGACCACCTGCGGGACATCCTTCTCCTGGTATCAGGATTTGCAGCTGCTGCCGTCCTCCTGTGGTCGGGGCTGGCAACACGCCCGGATCCGGCAACCCTCTTTTCGGGCTCGGTGTCCTCCCTGCAGGGACTGGCAGGTTTCGCGGCCGCTGCCGCCGGCCTTGCCGTCGCCCTGTGGTGGAGTTTGGGCCTGGTGCTCGCCGTCCTGTCCGCGGTGCTCCAGAAGGCGGGACATGCCGCCGCAGCGGCAGCCGCAGGCGCCCTCGCTCCTGCATTTATGAAACGGCTCGCAGCTGCAGTGCTTGGCATCAACCTCATCACAGGTGCCGGAGCAGCACAGGCGGTGGACCCGTTACCCGGAGCGAATCCGGGACAAAGCGTCTCCATGCTGCAGCACCCGCTGCAGGCAGCCGTCCATCCGCAGTGGGAACCGACCGTGGAGCTGACCGGGCGCGGTCCGGGGCAGGCCGCTGCCGGCTCGCCTGCCGCGGACAGCCCCGTGACTCCGCAGTGGCGGCCCAGCTCGCAGGATCCTTCCACCAACGTCTTTATTCGTCCCGGACGCTCCGACCCGGCTGTACAGACGGTGGTTGTCCGTGCCGGTGATTCCTTGTGGCGCCTCGCGGCGGAACAGCTTGGCCCGCTGGCAACAGACGCCGACATAGCTGCCCACTGGCCGCGCTGGTACGAACTCAACCGCACTGTCATCGGCACTGACCCGCACCTGATTATTCCGGGCCAGGTCTTCGAAGCACCCGAACTGCCGCCCCGCCGGTGAGGCCGCCGGCTTCACCCCAGCCCCCACCAGCCGCCCGTCCAGAACGGGTTCTGCAGGAAAGGACAGCCGCCATGACCACCGTGATCACTTTCCCCGTCCAAGAAGCAGCAGATGAGCTCGCCGCAGCCTCCGGTGCGCCGCGGTCGCTCACGGTACACCGCATCCCGGTGACCGGATACTCCCCGGCGGGAGCGCCGCCGGTCAAGCTCCGCCCGCGGCGGCCGGTTCCGGCCCCGGCCCCGGCCGGCGCCGGCGCGGGTGCCGGTGCCGGTGCCGGTGCCGATGCACAGGAGGTCCCCCGCTGGCACAGCGACCCCGAGGACGACGCGCGGGTGGATGCGATAGCGCGTTCAGTAATCCAGGCGGCTCTGGAAGTTCTCGGCGGGACCCGCCCGCTTCAGCAGATGGCCCGCTGGCTTGACCCGTCAAGCTTTGAACGCCTGCAGCTGAGGGCAAATCTGGTGAGGAGCAGGGAGTCGGCCGCTGCCCGCGGCGGCTCCGGTCCCGGGGGCCGGGCAGGCGCAGGGGGAAATGCTGCAGCTCGTCCGGTGCGCCTGCACCGGCAGGTCGTCATCCGCTGCTGCCGGATTTGCCCGGTATCCGAGGGGATCTACGAGGCCACGGTTGTTGCCGCGGAACAAAGCAGAGTCCGCGCCGCAGCTCTTCGCATAGAGCTGCGGCGCGGACTCTGGAAAATTACGGCCCTGGAGATCGGCTAGCCGGCCGAAACGCGTTTGCCGGCCGGGGTCCGGCCGGCAAACGCCTCGGAGTTACTTGCGGCGCTTGGCCTTTTTCGGGGCAGTTTTCGCTGACTTCCGGCTCTGGGCGACGGAGGCAGAACCTCCGGTACCGGCAGTACCGGCCTTCGCCGGCTTGGCCGAAGCCGCCCGCTCGACCCGTGTCTCCACCCCGCCTTCACTGTTGGGCGCGGAGAACTGCAGGCTGGCGGGCCGCTGCGGCGCTTCAAGGCCCGCAGCCGTGATGGTCGGCTGGCCGACGACGCTCCGGCCGTCCTTCAGCCCGGCGAGGGCCGGAGGAACGTCCGCCGCCGGCGGGTTCACCTTTACCTCGGCGTTGAACAGGTAGCCGATGGACTCCTCGCGGATTGCCTCCGTCATGGTCTGGAACATCACGAAGCCTTCACGCTGGTATTCCACCAGGGGATCGCGCTGCGCCATTGCGCGCAGGCCAATGCCCTCCTTGAGGTAGTCCATCTCGTAGAGGTGTTCCTGCCACTTGCGCCCGATGACGGAGAGCACAACGCGGCGTTCCAGTTCACGCATCGCGGGGGCGCCCAGCGCGTCTTCGCGTGCCTGGTAGGCCAGTTTGGCGTCGGAGAGAATCTCCTCCTGCAGGAACTCGCGGGTGACCTTGGACCGGCCTCCGGCTTCTTCGAGAACCTCGTCAATGGTCAGGCCCACCGGGTACAGGGTCTTGAGGTTGGTCCAGAGCTGCTCGTAGTCCCAGTCGTCGCCGTGCCCCTCGGCCGTGGCCTCGTTAACGATCGACGTGACGACGTCCTCAAGGAAGAACCCGATCTTTTCCTGCAGGTCCCCGCCCTCGAGGATCCGGCGCCGGTCGCCGTAGATGGCTTCGCGCTGGCGGTTCAGGACGTCGTCGTACTTCAGCACGTTCTTGCGCTGCTCGGCGTTCCGCCCCTCCACCTGTCCCTGGGCATTCTGGATGGCCTTGGACACGAGCTTTGATTCCAGCGCGACGTCGTCGGGCATGGACGAGCTGTTCATGATGCGTTCGGCGGCACCGGAGTTGAATAGCCGCATCAGGTCGTCGGTCAGCGACAGGTAGAAGCGGGACTCCCCCGGGTCGCCCTGGCGGCCGGAGCGGCCGCGCAGCTGGTTGTCGATGCGGCGCGACTCGTGCCGCTCCGTGCCCAGCACGTAGAGTCCGCCCAGGTCGATGACTTCCTGCTGCTCGGCCGCGACGGCTTCGCGGGCCTTTTCCAGTGCATCGGGCCACGCGGCTTCATACTCGTCCGGGTTCTCGCTCGGGTCCAGCCCCCGCCGTTCCAGCTCGGCAATGGCATTGAATTCAGCGTTGCCGCCGAGCATGATGTCAGTGCCTCGGCCGGCCATGTTGGTGGCAACGGTGACCGCGCCCTTGCGCCCTGCCTGGGCGACGATGGCAGCTTCACGTGCGTGGTTCTTGGCGTTGAGGACCTCGTGCCGGATCCCGGCCTTGGCCAGCTGCTTGGAGAGGTACTCGCTCTTCTCCACGCTGGTGGTGCCCACCAGGATGGGCTGCCCGGCCGCATGGCGCTCCGCGATGTCCTGGACGACGGCGTCGAACTTGGCAATTTCGTTCTTGTAGATCAGGTCGGGCTGGTCGATCCGGGCCATCGGCCGGTTGGTCGGAATGGGCACCACGCCGAGCTTGTACGTGCTCATGAACTCGGCTGCTTCGGTTTCGGCCGTACCGGTCATGCCGGCCAGCTTCTCGTAGAGCCGGAAGTAATTCTGCAGTGTCACCGTGGCCAGTGTCTGGTTTTCGGCCTTGATGGTGACGCCTTCTTTGGCTTCGATGGCCTGGTGCATGCCCTCGTTGTAGCGCCGGCCGGCCAGGATGCGGCCGGTGTGTTCGTCAACGATCATGACTTCGCCGTTGAGGACCACGTAGTCCTTGTCGCGCTTGAACAGTTCCTTGGCCTTGATGGCGTTGTTCAGGAAGCCGATCAGCGGCGTGTTGGCTGCTTCGTACAGGTTGGAGATGCCGAGGTAGTCCTCGACCTTTTCAATGCCGGCCTCCAGCACACCCACAGTGCGCTTCTTCTCGTCCACCTCGTAGTCGGTGTCCAGGGTCAGGCGCTGCACCACCTTGGAGAACTCGGTGTACCAGCGGTTGACGTCGCCGCTGGCAGCACCGGAGATGATGAGCGGAGTACGTGCCTCGTCAATGAGGATGGAGTCCACCTCGTCAACGATCGCGAAGTGGTGGCCGCGCTGAACCAGTTCCGCAGCGCTCCAGGCCATGTTGTCCCGGAGATAGTCGAAACCGAACTCGTTGTTGGTTCCATACGTGATGTCGGCGGCGTACTGCTCGCGGCGGACGGCGGGGTCCTGGTTGGACAGGATGCAGCCGCTGGTCATGCCCAGGAACCGGAAGACGCGGCCCATCAGTTCCGACTGGTATTCCGCGAGGTAGTCGTTGACCGTCACGATGTGCACGCCGCGGCCGGTAAGGGCATTGAGGTAGGCGGGAGCGGTGGCAACGAGGGTCTTGCCTTCACCGGTCTTCATTTCGGCAATGTTGCCCAGATGCAGGGCAGCCCCGCCCATCATCTGGACGTCGAAGTGGCGCATGCCCAGGGTGCGGCCCGCGGCTTCGCGGACGGCGGCGAAGGCTTCAGGGAGGAGGTCGTCCAGGCTTTCGCCGTCGGCGTAGCGCTCCTTGAAGCGGTCCGTCTCGCCCCGAAGCTCGGCGTCCGTCATGCCCCTGTACTCGTCCTCGAGCACGTTGATCGCATCGGCGTAGTTGCGCAGCGTCTTCAGCGTCTTCTTATCGCCTGTACGAAGAACCCGTTCGAGTAGTGATGCCACTGATTTGCTCCCAATCTAGTGTTGCCTAATTCTGGCGTCCCCAGTCTACGTGAGAGACGTTTCGCGGTGTGCAGGGGTTCCCCCGGCAGGCCTATTCCCGGCGTACTGCCAGTTTCAGTGCCCCCGCCAGATCACCT
Source organism: Arthrobacter sp. Z1-15 (assembly GCF_054792395.1). Taxonomy (NCBI): domain Bacteria; kingdom Bacillati; phylum Actinomycetota; class Actinomycetes; order Micrococcales; family Micrococcaceae; genus Arthrobacter; species Arthrobacter sp. Z1-15. The sequence continues at coordinate 2,885,914 of NZ_CP096454.1, forward strand.
GATGGTTTTACCATAACGTCGTCCAGCCCCAGCCAATCAGCCATCATACGCAGTTCAGCGGCAAGCTCAACGGCTGTATCGGCGGGAGCGCCCTCTTCGCGGTGTGCCGCCTGCACCAGCAGGACCTTGTTGAGCCGGTCCGCCTTGAGGTCCACCCTGGCTGCGAAGACGTCTCCCAGCAGGAAGGGCAGCACATAATATCCGTAACGGCGGGCGGCCGGCGGGGTGTAAATCTCGAGGCGGTAATGGAAGCCGAAGAGCGCCTGGAGCCGTTTCCGTTCGAAGACCAGCGAATCGAAGGGGCTCAGCAGGGCCCGGGCGGAAGCACGGCGGGGAATAACCGCCTCCGCGTGGAGGTAGGCCGGAGCCTTCCAGCCGGCAACACCCACCCGCTGCAGCTTTCCATTTCTGACCAGCGTGTCCACCGCCTCTGCCGTCTCCCCCTGGAGCAGCCGGAAATAGTCTGCCAGGCAGCGGACGGTGGCAACCCCGTGCGCCCGGGCCGCTGCTTCGGTGAGTCGCAGGACCGCCTCCCGGGGATCGGCAGATTCAAGGGCTGAAGCCCCCGCCGGATGCACATCGGCGGTTGGTGCATACAGCCGCTCAAACTGGGCAGTGCGTCCGGCGGAACTGAGCAGTCCAGCGGCAAAGAGGTCCTCGAGCACCCGCTTCGAGGCATGCCAGTTCCATCCCCAGTTCTCGGCCGGCTTAGCGCTGCTGCCGCCGATCCGCGCCTCTACTTCCCGCGCAGTCAGCGGTGCCGACACTTCCAGCAGTGCCATGATCTGCTCGCTCAGCGTTGCCTTGACTTCGGGGGGAACCGAATGCGCCGTCATCCACACGCGGCGCTGGACGGTTCGCAGGTCCGCAAAGAGTTCGGGGCGGACGTAGCTCGCTTCATGGGCCCAGTACTCCACCATCCGGCGAGGCGCCCTGGAAGCCAGACTGTCGGGAATGGCAGTGTCATACGGCCCCAGACGCGAGAACAGGGGCAGGTAGTGGCTGCGAGAGAGCACATTGACCGAGTCGATCTGCAGCAGATGCAGCTGCTCAAAGACCCGGCGCACCGAACCGGCGGTGACCTTTCCGGGGCGTCCCTTTGCCAAGCCCTGGGCGCGAAGTGCCGTGAGGCGCGCCTGGCGGGCAGTGAGGGTTGGTTCCATGAAGCCCATCCTAGGCGGACCGCCGTGCAGGTTCAGACACTCCGGGCACCCGCCGTTCGGTCCCTGGAAACGTCCGGTCCCTGAAAACGTCCGGTCCCTGAAAAGCGGGACCGCAGCAGAAGGCCCCCGGTGAATGGCCGGTTATACGGTCCATCGCCCCGGGGGCCTCCGTCACTGCCTTACAGTGACGCTGTCCTATATCGGCGCTGCCTGACATCGGCACTGCCTGACGTCACCGCCTCTTAAGCGGTGGCGGCTCCTTCCGAAGGCCGGTAGGCCCGCGTTTCTTCCCGCAGGTCCTCGGAACCCTCGGCGCAGCGGGAATCAAGGGTAATGACGCCGTAGGTCCAGCCCCTGCGGCGGTAGACGACGGAGGGGGCTCCGGTGGCGGAATCCACAAACAGATAGAAATCGTGGCCTACCAGCTCCATGTTGTCCACTGCGGCGTCAAGGCTCATGGGGGCACCCGGGAAAACCTTGCGCCGGATCAGGACAGGGCAGTCATCCGCGGGCTCAACGGCTCCGGATTCGTCTACCTCCGCTTCAACTGCAGAGCCGGCATCGGCGGCATCGGCGGCAGCAGCAGCGTTCTCCATCTGCACGTGCAGCGGTTCGCTGCTGCTGACCGTATCCAGGTCCGCGGTGGCAACCCGCACGGCGACCGGAGTGTGCCGGCCGTGGTGGACCTTTCGGCGGTCGCTGGCTCGACGGAGACGTTCAATGAGTTTGGCGTAGGCCAGGTCAAAGGCTGCGAACTTGTCGCCCGAGGTCGCTTCGGCCCGGACCACCGGGCCCCTGCCGATGACGGTCAGTTCCACGGTAAGAGAGCTGTCTGCCTCGCGGACGTTGGGCTGCTTGGTGATTCGTGCGTCGACGCGCTGGACCTTGTTGGCCAGGTTCTCGACCTTGGCGATTCGTTCCTCGGCATATTCCCGGAACCGGTCGGATACTGCAACGTTGCGTCCGCTGATCATGAATTCCATGGTGCCCTCCAATAGATTTCGGTGACACAGCAACGGCCGCTGCCAAAATCTGCGACCGCTGCCGCAGGAAAGCTCCTCTTCTTGAAGCTATCCATACCAACACGTTAGATCACCGCACAAGGTTATTCACCTCCGGACATTCCGATTATTTAAGCCGTCCGGTTTAGGCTAGGATTCCCCCGTTTGTGTTACCTGCGTCACGTGACGGAGCCGGGGTTGCCGCGATGACCACGGCCGCCTCCACCCGTGCTCCGGCCGCCCTCAGCGCGCGTGCGGCTTCCGCGATGGTGGACCCCGTGGTCAGGACATCATCGACCAGGAGACAGCGGACGCCCGCCAGCAAACCGGCCTTTCCCGCCGTCATAGTTCCGTAAACATTGGTCCGGCGCCCTTTCCGTCCGAGATGTTTCTGGCTCTTGCCGGGTCTTCCCGGGACGGCCGCGTGCACATGCCCCGCACGCAGCAGGCGCCCCGGCCCGCCCCGGGACTGCCGGACGAGCGGTTGCAGGGAGGTTTGGGCGGGGAGCAGCCCCCTGGCCCGCAGGGTGCCGAGGAGCAGCCCCAGCGGACTGTAGCCCCGGCGGCGCAGGGCGCGCCCGGTTCCCGGGACGGGCACCAGCACCAAACCGTGCCGTCCGGCGTCGTCGGCGGCCCGGTGCAGCGCCCCGGCCAGTATGGGCCGCAGCACAGGGGCAAGATCCGTTCGTCCGTGGTTCTTGTACGCCAGCAACACCCGGGCGAGGCTGCCGGAGTACCGCCCCGCAGCCAGGACTGGCAGCACCGGCGGCTCAACCCCGGCCAACAACGTGCGGCCTGATTCCGCTTCGGCCTGAGGGAGCAGCTCGGCTGCTTCGTGGGCGTAGTAGGGGCGCGTCCCGCTGCGGCGGACGGTGCGCCGGCAGCCCGGGCAGAGCGTTGAATCCGCTGCCCCGCACACCACGCACGACGTCGGCAGCAGGGCCGCTGCCAGCTCCGCACCGGCGGCACCCGCCGCGGCCGGGGCGGGATGCTGCCGCCACCGGTCCGCCGTCCTGGCCGCTCCGGAGAATGATCGAGGAAAGATACCCATGGGGACAGCATGGCCGCCTGGCCCGCCGGGAGTCAGCAGCCGGAGGGCCAACGGGGACAGCGGCCCGGACGCTCGGCCCTCGGCCCCGGGTGTGCAGGAGCAGTGGCTAGCCGGGGAACGCCGGATCGGTCAGCCCTGCGGCCACCTCGTACCAGCTGTTGCCCATCCGCTTGTAGACGGCCGACTGGGTATGGACGTAAATGTCCTGCTCCCCCTTGCCTGCGCTCAGGCCGGTGATGCCGGTCAGGGCGGCCAGCGGCTCGGGCCCGGCGCCCAGGTTCAGGATGAACGGGGTGGCCTCTCCGTCAGCCGAGGTCTGCACTGCCGCGATGGAATCTTCGGAGACCCATTTAGCCCGGTCCACCGAAACGGCCACCGGGATCCCCGAACCCGGATCCGCAGTAACAGCCAGTTCCAGCGGAGTGGTCAGCGTGCGCGGAACGCCGTCGGCGTCGCGCACGATCCCGGCCACCAGCACCTGGCTGCGCCCGCCTTGGGCGGCGACCAGCAGGGCACGCGTCCCGTCACGGGAAATGCGCAGTTCCGAGATGCTGGTTTCCGCCAGCCAGGGAACGGGCAGAGACAGGACGTTCTCGGAAGTCCCGCCGGGCGGCAGCGCCAGGATCGAGGAACCGGTGCCTGTCTGCGACGCCGTCCACGTCCACCTGCCCGGATCTATGCTGGGGGGTGTCAGTGAACTGCCGGTTGCGACCCGGCGGACGTCCTGGTTGGGACCGGTCAGGAACAGGGCCGACCGGTCTCCGTTCAGGAAAGCGATAGTGGCCAGGTCCAGGGACAGCGCCGGGTCCCGGGGCCCGTGCTCAGCCACGCTGGGAATACCGTCGATCAGCTGCGGCTGGCCGTCCTTGAAGTAGACCAGTTCATTTCCGTACGCGGCGATCTGCGTGCCGCCGACCTCCGGGTCGGCCACCGGCTCAATCAGCTCACCGCTTTCCTTACCCAGATCCACCGAACGCTGGTTCACCGTCATGGTCACCGAATTGACGTTGTTCAGGTTGCCCAGGTTCTGCCGCAGCTGCAGTGCCATCTGCTGCCGGTTCAAGTCGCTCGAATCCTGCAGGACATCGGCGGAGAGATCCACTGTTGCTGCGCCTGACACCACCGGGACGGCATCCCGCGCCAGCGAGGTGCCCGCAGGGAAGGCGCTGCTGACGGCCCCCTGCAGATAGGGGGCCGGCCCCTCCAGCATGGCCTTGACCACGTTGGCCGCGATGCCCGACTTCTGCACGAACCAGCGGGTGTCGGGCACCCAAAAGTCGTAGCTGCTCGAATAAAAGTAGAGATTGTGCGAGAGGAACAGCAGGGAGAAACTGACCTCCGAGACCATGATGCCGTTGGGGACGGAGCTGATCCTCCACTGCCCGTCTTCCTGTTCCAGCTTGGCCGAGAGGGTTTCGGTGGTGCCGGAGGCCCGATCCGTCCGGATCCCGCGGTTATCAACCGAGCCCACCACTTCCAGACGGATGGAGTAGCCGTTCCCGTCGGCGGCCGGAACGATATTGGGATCGGCACCGTAGATGAGCACGCGTTCCGTGGGATTCCACGTCTCGGCGGCGGCACCGGTGAGGAACTCGCGCGCCACGCTGTAGTCGTCGGCAGCTCCGGTTCCCGCCGTAATGAATCCCTGCAGGATTTCTTCAGGGGTTTCCCCGCCGGTTTCGCTGGGCCCGCGCGGCGCCAGGGCGAAGGTGTCCACCAGCGCATTCCCGTCGCTGTGGGCAGATGCCGTCCCCACCGGCCCCGTCGTCGGAATGGACGAGCAGCCGGAAAGCACAGCCAGTACTGCCATAGCCATAAGGAGCAGCCGGGCGAACGGCCGCACGGAGGCGGGGCTAGCTGGCATCGGTCTTCTCCTCGGCTGGTGATACCGGGCCGGCCAGGGCACGGGGCCCCCGGCCGCTGTCATACGGTGAGAGCGGTACAGGTGAATCCGAGAACGGTACACCATGGCGGCGGGGCAGGGTGAGGCGGAAGCACGCTCCGTCACCGGGCCGGCCCCAGGCCTGGAGCAGGCCGCCGTGCAGCAGCGCGTCCTCCACCGCAATGGACAGCCCGAGGCCGCTTCCCCCGGTGGTCCGCGCCCGGGCCGGATCAGCACGCCAGAAGCGGTCGAACACACGGGACGCTTCGTCGTCGGTCATGCCGATGCCGTGATCGCGCACCGCCACGGCGACGGCGTCGATGTTGGATCCGATGGCGATTTCTATCGGCTGGCCCTCACCGTGCTCGAGGGCGTTGACCACAAGGTTCCGCAGAATCCGTTCGATGCGCCGCGGATCCGCATCGACCATGCAGCTTGTCTCCTTGGAGACAATGGTGACCGGCGAGCCGATGTTCAGGGCCAGCGGTTCCGTTGCTTCGATGACCTCGCGGACCACGGTAAAGATGTCAGTGGGTTCCAGGTCAGGGGATGCGGCGCCGGCGTCGAACCTGGAGATTTCCAGCAGGTCGGCCAGCAGTGCCTGGAAGCGCTCCACCTGGTGGTACAGCAGTTCGGTGGATCGGCGGCTAATGGGATCAAAGCCTTCACGCGCGTCGTACAGGACCTCCGCGGCCATCCGCACGGTGGTCAGCGGGGTGCGCAGCTCGTGGGAGACATCGGACACGAAAACCTGCTGCATGCGTGAAAGCTGGGCCAGCTGGGTGATCTGGTCCTGCAGGGTTGCGGCCATGTGGTTGAAGGACGCGGCCAGCCGTGCAACTTCGTCCTCGCCCTTGACCACCATCCGTTCCTGGAGCTCGCCGGCCGCCAGCTTTTCGGACACGGCTGCGGCGTCGCTGACTGCTCCCACCCCTGCCTTCGCAACAATCCAGGCGATGGTGCCGATGATCGCGAGCAGGAGCCCGCCGGCGATCCACAGGATGCGGTGAATATCGTCCAGCGTCTGCTGCATCGAATCCAGGTCGTAAATCAGGTACAGGGCGTACTCGGCACTGTCGGGCGGCAGGGTCACTTTGGTGCCGAAGGCCAGGCCCGGCTCGCCGTGAGCCAGAGCCAGCGGGGACCAGTGGATGGTGTCCTGATCGGCGTTGACATCGATGCTGCGGATGGAGGCGCTCAGCGTCTCCGGGATGCTGCCGGCCGTAATCCCTTCCCCCAGGGTCTGGGAGACAAACAAATTCTGTTCCTGGTCCGGCAGGGGTGTGAGCAGGTACAGCCGGCGGGCGTCCGCACCCTGTCCCTCCAGCAGCGAGAGCGTGTTGGAGACCAGGCGCTCGGTTCCTTCACGGTCCGTTGCCGCAGTGGTCCGGAAGTTCTCCTTCGCCGAGTTCAGTCCGGCGGTTGCCTCGGACTGGAACTGGCTCAGGCGCTCCTCATAGAGGGCACCGGCAATCTGGTGGGATAAAAAAGCGCCCACTCCCGCACAGGCCAAGGTGACCAGCAGCAGGGTCGAGACCACCGTCTTGAACAGCAGGGAACGCCGCCAGCGGCGGGCGATCCGCTGGAAGGTAGCTTTACGCAGCGCGTCGCGGAGCCGGCGGAGAGTCCGCGCCGCTGCCGGCAGGACGTCGGCCCTCAGAGCCGACGTCCGCGAGCGCCTAGCTCTGGCCGGCTTTGTAACCGACACCGCGCACCGTCAGAACAATTTCGGGTGCTTCGGGATCGCGTTCAATTTTGGAACGAAGCCGCTGCACATGGACGTTGACCAGCCGGGTGTCCGCGGCATGGCGGTAGCCCCAAACCTGCTCAAGCAGCATTTCACGGGTAAACACCTGCCAGGGCTTCCGGGCCAGGGCCACCAGGAGGTCGAATTCCAGCGGCGTCAGCGATATGGTCTCCGAACCGCGCGAGACGACATGTCCCGCGACGTCGATGGAGACTTCTCCGATGCTCAGGGATTCGGGGGTCTTGGTGTCGCCGGGACGCAAGCGGGCCCGCACCCGTGCAACGAGTTCGGCAGGCTTAAACGGCTTGGGCACGTAGTCGTCGGCTCCGGATTCCAGTCCGCGGACAACGTCGGAGGTGTCGGACTTGGCGGTCAGCATGACGATGGGAACGTCCGACTCGCCGCGGATCTGCCGGCACACCTCAATGCCGTCAATTCCGGGCAGCATCAGGTCCAGCAGCACCAGATCGGGCTTTGAGCCGCGGAAGATCTCCAGCGCCTTGGAGCCGTCCGCGCAGAAGACAGGGTCGAACCCGTCGTTGCGGAGCACAATTCCGATCATCTCGGCCAGTGCTTCGTCGTCGTCCACGACCAATATGCGTGCCTTCATAACTCCCTGTCCCCGGCTGACTGCTCAAACCGGTTCTTCGTTGCGGTGCCTGCCCTGCAGGCCCCCGGGCCGGGCAGGGTTTTCCCGCCGGACCTTCTGCCCGCTGTCTCTGCCTGCTGTCCAAGGATGCCAAACATCCGCCGGGCCCTGCGAAACTGTGACAGCTGACGATATCCCTCTCATCCTAGAGGACATAGTTTCCGGCGGTTTCTCCCGGGGACGCACGCAGCAGTCTGGAACTATAGTCGGATAAGGGCAAACAACTCTTTTGGGGGCATACCTTGGGTCAGGACAATCACAACGGCGAGACCCCGCGGGAGCGGGAGCAGCCTTCCGGGCCCGGGGACGGAACCGGAGTACCGGCGGTACCACCGCCCGCGCCGCCGTGGGGCCAGCCGGCACCGCAGCAGAACCCCTGGGAGCGCCAGGGCCAGCAGTGGGGCACTCCCGGCTTTCCCCCGCCCGGCCAGCAGGGCCAGCCCGGTCAGCCCGGCCAGCCCGGCCAGCCGTGGGGCACTCCCGGCTTTCCCCCGCCCGGTCAGCCCGGCCAGCCCGGCCAGCCGTGGGGCGCCTTTCCACAGCAGGGCCAGTGGGCGCCCCCGCCCAAACCGGGAGTTATCCCGCTGCGGCCGCTGGGACTGGGTGAGCTGCTGGACGGAGCCTTCCAGGCCTGCCGCAAAAATCCGGCGGCGACCTTCGGAACAGCTCTCCTGATTCAGGCCGTCGTGGCCGTCCTGACGCTCTTTTTTGTCCGCAACGTGGTTTCCCCGGTGGTTCTGGACGAAGACTTCGGTACGGCCGGGCAGGCAGTCGGCCCGGTGCTGACCTCCGGAACGCTCCTGACCATCGTGTCCGTCATCGGCGTCCTGCTGCTGCAGGGAATGCTGGTTGTACCGGTTGCACGGTCCATCCTGAACCTCAAAACAGGGTTCGCCCAGACCTGGAAGCTCTCCGGCAGGCGGTTGCTGCCGCTCGCGGGACTGGGGGTGCTGCTGACGGTAATCCTCATCGCCGGAGTAGTCGCCTTCGCCGTTGCCCTGGTGCTGGTCGTGGACACCTTGGGACCGGCCGGCGTCGCGGTGGTCATTGTCGGCGTTCTGGCGCTCATCGCCGTCGCCGTCTGGCTGGCGGTCAAGCTTGCCCTGGCACCGGCAGCCCTGGTGCTGGAACCGGCCGGCGTCTTCGCGTCCATCCGCCGTTCCTGGCAGTTGACGCGGGGCAATTTCTGGCGGTCCTTCGGGATCCTGGCGCTTACTTTACTGCTGGTGACCATCGTTTCTTCGGTGATCAGCACTCCCGTGGGCCTGCTGCTGGGTCTTGTCGGCGCCTTTGGCAGCGGGGGCGAACCGGGTCCCGCTGCCGCAGTGGCGCTGGTGGCACTGAACGTGGCCGTCACGGCCTTCTTCAGCGCCATCGGATACGCCTTCCAGGCAGCAGTGACCTCGCTGCTCTATGTTGACCTGCGGATCCGCCGCGAGGGCTTCGATATCGCGCTGATGAAGGAGCAGGAGCTGGCCGGGACCGGCAATCCCGACCTCGTACCCGGCCGGGCCCGGGGCACCGGCCTGTGACCGTGCCGTTGGGAGCCGTGCCGTTGGGAGTCGCGCCGGGCATTGAAGTCCCGGTTGTCCCGGATGAAGCGCAGGGGCGCGAGTGGGCTGAACGCGAGCTGTCGAGGTCCGTCTATGATGAGGCCAAACCAAGCCTGCTGGACCGGTTCTGGCAGTGGGCGGGAGAGTTTCTCGGCGATCTCCTCGACAGCATCTCCGGCGTCGATCCGTCCCTTGGCGTGGTGCTGCTGGCCGTTGGCGCGGCGGCTGTGCTTGCTGTGGCCGTCTTCCTGGTGCGACCGCGCCTGAATGCCCGCAGACGCCGGGAGATTTTCGACTCCGGGGAGACCCGGGAGGCTGTGGACCACCGACTACTCTCGGCTGAGGCGGCCGCACGGGGTGACTGGGACACAGCTCTGGCGGAGCGGCTGCGCGCAGTAATCCGGTCAGCGGAAGAGCGGGTGATCCTGGAACCGAGGGCCGGCCGCACGGCAGCGGAAGCAGGTCAGGAACTGGCCCTGTCCTTCCCCTCTGCAGCACCGGAAGTCCTCTGGCTGTCCCGCCGTTTTGATGAAGTCCGGTACGGGCACCTTCAGGCAACGGCAGCCGATGCCCGCAGGGCCGCAGCCCTGGATACGCTGCTGGAATCCTCGGCTCCCGACTCCGGCGGCACAGCTTCCGCAGTATCCGCAGCTCCGGCGGTCCCCCGGTGACCGCGGCCGGAACCGTTGAGGCTACCGCCCCGGGAACCGCGGGACAGACAGGTCTCCGGGCCCGCCTGCGTGCCTGGCGGCTGTGGATCATCCTCGCCCTGGTCCTGGTCCTGGTTGTTGTCCTGGGCATCCTGGGCAGTCCCCGCACTGCGTCGCCGAGCCTCTCCCCTGCCAACCCGGCCCCGGGCGGCGCCATGGCCGCTGCCCGGGTCCTGGAGGATCAAGGGGTGGAGGTTCTTTCGCCCGGGTCGTTTGATGAGGCCCTGGACGTCTTGGCGGACAAGGGATCCGATGCGACCCTGCTGCTCGTTGACCCCAACAGTTTCCTCAGCGAGGAGCAGCTGGCCGAATTCTCCGGGACTGCCCGGCGAACGGTTCTCGTCCAGCCAACATTCACACAGCTCTCCGCCCTGGCTCCCGACATCCGCTCAGCCGGGGTGGTGCCCGAAGACAGCAGCGGCGGAGCGCTTCGGGCCGCCTGCGACGAGCCCGACGCCGAGGCAGCGGCCAGCGTGAATGCCGGCGGCCTCGCTTACCGGGCTCCCGTTGTCTGCTTTCCGATTCCCGGAAGCGACGGCTCCGCAGGCGCCTATGCCGCCGACGACGACGGCGCCGTCGTCCTGGGCAACACCGCTTTCCTGGCCAACGCCACACTGGCAGACCGCGGCAATGCCGCCCTGGCCCTGCGCACCCTGGGTTCCACCGAGACGCTGGTCTGGTATCTGCCGACCGCCGCCGATATCCCGGCCTCCGAACTGCCCGCAGATCCGCGGACGCTGATGCCCGAATGGGTGGATCCGCTGCTGCTGTGGCTGCTGGTGGTGGCCGCGCTGGCGATGTTCTGGCGCGGCCGCAGGCTGGGACCGCTGGCGGCCGAACCCCTGCCGGTGGTGGTACGGTCCGCAGAGACAGCCGAAGGCCGTGCCCGGCTTTACCAGGACGGGCGGGCCTCCGGCCGGGCCGCCGATACACTCCGCGCCGCCGCCCTGACCCGCCTTGCCGCCAAACTCCGGCTCGGCCCGCAGGCCACCGCCGACATGGTGGTGCGGGCGGCCGCACAGGCCACCGGACGTTCGGTGGCTAACGTCGACCGGTTACTGAACCGTCCACTGCCCGCCCGCGACGCCGAGCTCGTGCAATGGTCGCAGGATTTGCAAGCCCTAGAGGAAGAGGTCACCGCATCATGAGCCAGCAGTACCAGCCGCAGGCAGCACCCAACCCGGTTCCGCCGCCGGGACCTTCCGCACCGCCGCCCGCCGGAGAACCGGGGCCTGCCCCGGCGCCGGAGTACACCCCGCCCCGGACACCGGCCGGTTCCGGCCCCGGCGCCGACCCCGTACGGCAGGCGCTGCTTGATGTCCGGCAGGAAGTGGCCAAGGCTGTGGTGGGGCAGGACGCTGCAGTCACCGGACTGATCATTGCCCTGCTGGCGCGCGGGCATGTCCTCCTCGAAGGCGTCCCGGGTGTGGCCAAAACCCTGCTGGTGCGGACCCTGTCGGCTGCCTTGGACCTGGATACCAAGCGGGTCCAGTTCACCCCTGACCTGATGCCCGGCGACGTGACCGGATCGCTGATTTATGACGGCCGCACGTCGGAGTTCTCCTTCCGGGAGGGGCCGGTCTTCACCAACATCCTGCTGGCCGATGAAATAAACCGCACTCCTCCCAAGACGCAGGCCTCGCTGCTGGAGGCCATGGAGGAGCGCCAAGTCTCCGTGGACGGTGTTTCGCGCCCCCTGCCCGATCCCTTCATCGTGGCGGCCACTTCCAACCCGGTGGAGTACGAAGGAACGTATTCCCTCCCGGAGGCCCAGCTGGACCGCTTCCTGCTGAAACTGACCCTGGACCTGCCCGGCCGCGACGATGAGATCGAGATTATCCGCCGTCACAGCGGGGGGTTCGATCCGCGGAACCTCGGCGCAGCCGGTGTCCGCGCGGTTGCCACGGCCGGAGACCTGGAAAAAGCCCGCGAAGCCGTGGCCCGGGTGGCGGTTTCACCTGAGGTCCTGGGCTACATCGTGGACCTCGTCCGGGCAACCCGGGCAGCGCCGTCGTTCCAGCTGGGTGTCTCACCGCGCGGTGCCACCGCGCTGCTCAACACTTCCCGCGCCTGGGCCTGGCTCTCCGGCCGTTCCTTCGTGACCCCCGACGACGTCAAGGCACTGACGCTTCCCGCACTGCGGCACCGGGTCTCCCTGCGGCCCGAAGCCCAGATGGACGGCGTGAGCGTTGACGACGTGCTGGGCAGCATCCTGGCCACCGTGCCGGTGCCCCGCTAGGACGCCGGACAGTAATGGCGATTTCCGGCCGGCTGGTCCTGTTTGCCGCAGCAGGCGCCGCTGCGGTCCTGCTCTTCCCCGGCACCGGCGCAGTGTGGCTGTGGCTGCTGCTGATGTCGGTTGCCGCCGCGGCCGACCTGCTCTCTGCCGCATCACCACGCGCGCTGTCCGTGGAGCGCATCGTTCCTGCCGGCGTGCGGCTGACGGAGCCGGCCACCGTGGTGCTGATTATCCGCAACAACGGCCGCCGGACCCTCCGCGGAAGCTTCCGGGACGGCTGGCAGCCTTCCGCCGGGGCACGCAATCCCGTGCAGCAGCTGCGGCTTCCGGCCGGTGAAGCACGGCGCTACGAGGTCTCGCTGATGCCGGAACGCCGGGGTGAACTCCACAGCGAATTTGTCACGGTCCGCAGTTTTGGCCCGCTGGGCCTTGCAGCACGCCAGCGCACGCTGCAGAGCCCGGCGGTGCTGCGGGTGCTGCCGCCGTTTCATGCCAAGCGTCATCTGCCGTCAAAGCTGCGGCGGCTGCGGGAACTGGACGGCAATGCCTCGGTCCAGCTGCGCGGCGCCGGAACAGAGTTCGACTCGCTTCGCGACTATGTCCGGGGCGACGACGTCCGGTCCATCGACTGGCGCGCCACGGCCCGGCGGCGGGACACCGTGGTGCGGACCTGGCGGCCCGAGCGGGACCGGCGGGTGGTCCTGCTGCTGGACACTTCACGCACCTCCGCCGCGCGGATTGCCGAGGAACCCCGGCTGGACACCGGCATCGAAGCTGCCCTGCTGCTGGCGATGCTCGCCCACGGCGGGGCGGACCGGGTGGACTTTTTGGCCTTTGACCGGCGCATCCGGGCCCGGGTGCAGTCCGGTTCCAAGGGCAACCTCCTCAACCACCTCGTCACGGCCATGGCTCCGCTGGAAGCCGAACTGATCGAAGCAGATTTCACCCTTGTGCCGGGCGCCGTCCGTTCCGTTTCCACCCGCCGCTCCCTGGTGGTGCTCATTACGGCTCTGGACTCCGGCGCCGTCGAGGAGGGACTGCTGCCGGTGCTGCCGCAGCTGCTGGAAAAGCATGTGGTGGTGATTGCCTCGGTCCGGGACCCGGAGCTGGAACAGCTGCGCCTGCAGCGGCGGCGGCCGGCGGAGACCTTCCGCGCGGCCGCCGCGGAACGGGCTCTGCTGGACCGTGCGGCCATGACCGCCCAGCTTCGGGCCATGGGTGCGGAAGTTGTCGACGAGACCCCGCATGAGCTCCCGCCCAAGCTCGCCGATCTATACATCCGGCTCAAGTCCTCCGGAAGGTTGTAGGGCTGCCATGAACAGTTTTGCGCCGCCCCCTTCCGGATACCCGGACTCGATCTACCGCAGCGTGCTCGGCCCGGACTTTGCGCGGCTGCAGCCCCAGCTGCAGGACTACTTCTCCGCCGGGGAGGAATCGGGAACGTTCGGTGAAGGCACGGGGGTCTTCGAAACGGCCGGCTGTCCCCGTCCCTGGCTGCGTCCGCTGCTGCCGCTGGTTCCGGTCTCGAACGCGTTTTTTCCCGACTACGGCACCGAAATTCCGTTTAGCATCCGCAACTATCCCCACCGGGACCCGTGGGGCAGGCCCTCGCTGACGGCGGTCCGGACCTTCCACTTTCCGCGCCGGGACCGGGTCTTCGAGGACACGACCACCCTCACCGGCCCCGGCCGCCTCACCGACTATCTGGGCGCCGGGCGGAACCTCGCCACGGATCTGGTGCTCTCGGTGACCGCGGAGGGGCACCTGCGCATGAACTCGCCGCGCAGCCGGCTGTTTCTCGGCCCGCTTCGGCTTCCCCTGCCGGCCTTCGCCTCAGCGGATGCGCAGGTCGAACAGTGGTACGACGGCGGCACGGATACCTTCCGGATCCGCACCCGCGTCATCCAGCGGCAGGTCGGTACGGTCTTCGTGTACGACGGCAGCTTCGGCTATTCCCGGCTGCCCTGGGACGGTCAGCTCCCTGACGGCGCCGTTCCGGCCCGGTGGGAGCGGCGGGTCTAGGCGGGTCCCAAGGGCTGTGCAGGGGGCTGTGCAGGTGTTAGCTTTCGGCCGCCACCGAGGTCAGCGCTTCGGCCGTCTGGGTGAGCCGGGTCAGCATCCGGCGGGCGGACGACGGCGAGGCCTCCGAAAGCTCCGACGCAGGCGTCAGGCGCAGCGCGGGCAGGGCGGCGGCGCCCAGACCGATTTTGGTCCACGGCCGCATCACGTCCTCCACCAGGGCGGTGACCCGTCGCGGCTCGGCGGCATTCTCCGGAACCGGCAGGATGCCCAGCCAAATCGTCTTTCCGGCCTCCACAGCTTCGGCGATGGCTTCCCAGTCCGCTCCGGTCAGCCCGGCCGCCGGCAGGGCGGCTCCGTGCGCACCGGCTCCGAGGGCCAGGTTGAAGGGTGACTGCGCTCCGGGGCGCAGCGCCGCGGAGCGGCCGGTATCCGGCAGCCGCAGCACAGTCTGCGCGGCCCCGGCGGCTGCGAGGGCGGAAATAATCTGCTGCCAGGCGCCGGACACTTCGTTGGCCGGCACGGAGCGCAGCGTGCGGTAGCCGCTGGCGGTGGGAATGCTCCCGCCCAGCACATCGGCAATTTCCGGCTCATCCAGCTGGATGATGATTTCCGCGCCGGGCGCCGCCTCGCGGACCCGCGACACAAAGCCTGCCGCTCCGGCGGTCAGTGACTGCAGCAGCTCCCGCCGGGCGCCGGCGTCGGACAGTGCCCGCTCGCCGTTGTGCAGGTGAAGCCCCGCTGCCAGTGACAGCGGCCCGCGGAGGGAAACCTTCACCTGGTGCGAGGGGCTCTCTTCCACGCCTGCCACGTCAGCCAGCGCGTTGAGGTCCTGGTTCAGCAGGGACACGGCCCGGCGGTGGTCCTTTCCGGCGCGCGGCACCAGGCGCCAGCCGTGCGGCTGGACGTCGACCGCGAGGTCCACGAGCAGCGCGGCGGTCCGTCCAAGGGCATCGGCACCGGGTCCCCGCGCAGGCAGTTCCGGCAGGAACGGCAGGTGCGGATCACCGAGTTCGCCGCGGATGATGCGGCTGGCCTCCACCGGGTCGGTGCCGGGCCAGGCCCCCAGGGCCGTTGCCGTCACCGTGGTGGAAGCGGCCCGTTCCGGGGCCTGCCCCGCCGCGTCCGGGTGTCTAGAGTCCTGCTTCATTGCTGTTGCCGCCGTTGTGGTTGTCGGAGATCGCCTGATGGTGCCGGATGACCTCGCTGATGATGAAATTCAGGAACTTTTCGGCGAACGCCGGGTCCAGGTGCGCGTCCTCCGCGAGGCGTCGGAGCCGGGCAATCTGCGCAGCCTCGCGGCCCGGGTCTCCGGCCGGAAGGCTGTGGACGGCTTTGAGGAACCCTACCCGCTGCGTGGCCTTAAACCGCTCGGCCAGCAAGTACACCAGCGTTGCATCAATGTTGTCGATGCTGCTGCGCACCGCCAGCAGCTCCTGCATGACCTCGTCGGAGACCTTCCCGGAAAGGGAACTGGCCGTGGGGTCAAACTCGTCTGCGGGGGTATCAGTCATGGCTCCAGTCTAGGGTCCGGGCCGGGCCGGAGCGGAGCAGGTTACGCCGCGGAGCAGTTAGGGTCAGGAGACCGCAGCCGGGTCCCATTCCAGCGAACGGGCCTTGTCGATCGTGGCCTGCCCCAGTACCCGGGTGCCCTGGTAGACCACCATGGACTGGCCCGGCGCCACACCGCGCATCGGCTCGTTCAGCCGGACCACCAGCTCCTCGCGGACGCCGCCGGTCTCTTCGGAAACCACGTCTTCCATCCAGCCGCGCGCGGCCACGGGGTCGCCGTGCGCGCGGACCTGGACCATGCAGTCGAATTCGGTGCGGGCTGCGATTTCAGGAATCGGCAGGCCGGCCCAGGAGATCTTGATGCCGCGCATCTGGTCGATGTTCAGCAGCTTCTCCGGTCCCACAATGACCTTGTTTTCCTTCGGCCGGATTTCCAGCACGAAGCGCGGCTTGCCGTCGTCGGCCGGGCGGCCCAGCTTCAGGCCCTTTCGCTGGCCCACGGTAAAGGCGTTGGCACCGGGGTGGGTACCGATTTTCTCGCCGGAAGCGTCAACAATGTCCCCCTCGCTCAGGTCAATGCGTTCCTCGAGCCAGCCGCGGGTGTCGCCGTCGGGGATGAAGCAGATGTCGTGGCTGTCGGGCTTGTTGGCCACCGACAGGCCCCGGCGTTCGGCTTCGGCGCGGACCTCGGCCTTGGACGGGGTGTCTGCCAGCGGGAACATCGAGTGCTTGAGCTGTTCGTGGGTCAGCACGCCCAGTACGTAGGACTGGTCCTTGGCCCAGTCTGCGGCGCGGTGCAGTTCCGGGTTGCCGTCGGCATCGGTAAGCACCTTGGCGTAGTGGCCGGTGCAGACCGCGTCGAACCCCAGGGCGAGCGCCTTTTCCAGCAGCGCGGCGAACTTAATGCGTTCGTTGCAGCGCATGCAGGGGTTCGGGGTGCGGCCGGCGGCGTATTCGGCGATGAAATCATCCACCACGTCTTCCTTAAACCGCTCGGAGAAGTCCCACACGTAGTACGGGATACCCAGGATGTCGCACGCGCGCCAGGCATCGCGGGAATCCTCGATGGTGCAGCAGCCCCGGCTGCCGGTGCGCAGTGTTCCGGGCATGCGCGAAAGCGCCAGGTGGACGCCGACGACGTCGTGCCCGGCCTCAACTGCCCGTGCTGCGGCTACCGCGGAGTCAACTCCGCCGCTCATTGCTGCCAAAACCTTCATGAAGTAAAACCTGTTCCTGCTGTTTGGATGCTGCTGACATGGGACGCCATTCCGGCCTTTTTCGCCCGTTCATAGGCTTCGGGAAGAGCCGCCAACAAAGTGTCAACGTCTTCGGAGCCGGTTGTATGCCCGAGGCTGAAACGCTGCGCCCCCCGGGCCTGCGTTTCGCTCAGGCCCATGGCCAGCAAAACGTGGGAGGGCCGCGGAACTCCGGCCGTACACGCGGACCCCGTAGAGGACTCAACCCCGGCCAGATCCAGCAGGAAGAGCAGCGAATCGCCTTCGCAGCCGGGGAAGGTGAAGTGGGCATTTCCGGGCAGGCGGCGGGGCATGCCGTCTGCGTACGCGGCCGCTCCGCCGTCGTCCCGCGCACCGCGCAGAACGGCGTCGGGGATCGCTTCCTCGACGCCGGCAATCAGTTTGTCGCGCAGGCTCCGCAGCCTGGCGGCTTCGGCGGGAAGGTTTTCAGTGACTTCGCGCGCGGCTGCCGCGAACGCTGCTATGCCCGGGGTGTCGAGGGTGCCCGAGCGGATGTCCCGCTCCTGTCCGCCGCCGTGCATCACCGGGGTAAGTTTGACCGCCCGCCCGACGACGAGGGCGCCGATGCCCACCGGCCCGCCGATCTTGTGGCCGCTGATGGCCATCGTGTCCGCGCCCGAGGCCCGGAAGTCCACCGGCAGGGCTCCGAAGGCCTGCACGGCATCGGTGTGTACGGGTACACCGTAGGAATGGGCAAGAGCCGTGATCGCCGGAATGTCCTGGACCGTGCCCACCTCGTTGTTGGCCCACATGACCGTCAGCAGCGCCGTGGTGCCGGCGTGCGCTTCCAGTTCCGCGCGGATGGCGTCCAGGGGCACAACGCCGTCGCTGTCCACGGGCAGCCACACCACGGTGGCCCCTTCATGCTTTTCCAGCCACTGCACGGTGTCCTGGACGGCGTGGTGCTCAATGGGAGAGCAGAGGATGCGGGTGCGGGCCGGGTCACCGTCGCGCCGCGACCAGTACAGGCCCTTCACCGCAAGGTTGTCCGCTTCGGTCCCGCCGGAGGTAAAGATGATCTCCGAGGGGTGGCAGCCCGCGGCGGCAGCCAGCGCCTCGCGGGACTCTTCCACCACCATCCGGGCGCGCCGGCCGGAGCCGTGCAGCGAGGACGGGTTTCCGCTGCGGCGAAGTTCTGACGTGAGTGCGGCGAGGGCCGATGCCGAGATAGGCGTGGTCGCCGCGTGATCTAGATACACGGGCACACCCTAATTCTAACGGTGTTCGCTGCGGATGCCGATTCCCCGGGCAAATGCGGCCGCGGACGGCGCTTCCGCCGGGAAAGGAGCGGGGATGGCAGACTGCTGCTGTGACACCGCCAACCAGACCCGCCGCCGCCGGCCGTGCTCCGCTCCTGCAGGCCCTGGCCGCCCGGCTGGCCGGCATGCACCCGGACCGGCGGATCTTCGCAGCAATCGACGGCGTGGACGGCTCCGGCAAAACGACGTTTGCCGACGCCCTTGCCGCCGTCCTGACAGCGGGCCGGCACCACCGCCCGGCAGTGCGCCTATCACTGGATGACTTCCACCACCCCCGCGCCCTGCGGTACCGGCAGGGCCGCGGGTCGGCGGAAGGCTTCCGGCATGATTCCTACAACGTGGAACAGTTCCGGGCCTACGTCCTCGATCCCCTCAAACCCTCCGGAGCCGGCTGCTACCGGCCGGCGGGCCATGACCTGGCGAGCGATGCGGTGCTGGACCCGCCGCCGGTTGCCGCCCCGCCCGCCGCCGTCGTTCTGGTGGACGGACTGTTCCTGCACCGGGCCGAACTGGCGCCGCACTGGGATTTTTCGGTGTTTCTGGACGTTCCGTTTTCCGAAACCGCAGCCCGGATGGCGGTGCGGGACGGAACACCGGCTGACCCGGCACATCCGGAAATGCACCGGTATGTTGGCGGTCAGCGGCTGTACTTTGCCGATACGGATCCTGCCCGGCAGGCGTCCGTGGTGGTGGAGAACAGCGATCCGGAACGACCCTTTGTCATTGCCGCCTCCGATGCGGGGTACCGCAGGCAGCCGTCCGGGCGCGGCTAGCATTGTCCTTCCGCGGGTAGAGTTTTCCCGGACCGTTCCCCTGCGGCAGCTTTCGGAAACACAGCAGCCCCCTGCGTCGTTGTAACGTCTGCACCGCTGCTTTTGCGAACCACCTATGCACCGCCACAACGAGAGGAACTGCTGTGAGCCCGTCACCCAAGACGCTGTATGAGGTTTTGGGTATTGCCCCCACGGCCACCGCGGAACAGATCAAGGCGGCCTACCGCAAGGCCGCCCGTGCCACACATCCGGACTCCGGCGGCAGCAGCGAGACCTTCCACGTGGTTGCCGAGGCGTACGAGGTCCTGTCCAATCCGCAGCAAAAGGCCGCGTATGACCTGAGCCTGGGCAGGGGGCGGGGGGCAGCGCCGGCGCCCGGCGGCGCCGGCTCACGGACCGGCTATCCGCGGAAAGGGACCGTCCCGGCGGAGGACGCCCTGGACACTGCCCCGCGGTTTGTGCCCGACTTCTCCCCCGGTTCCCCTCCCGTGCTGCCGCTTGCGCTGGCGGGCCAGCAGATCCACGGATCGCCGCGGCGTCCCGGCCTGTTCTCCCGGCTCGGCTCCGGCGCCGGTGCCCGGTACGACGGCGAGAACCTCACCATTGGTCTCCTGCAGCGCACCCTGCTCGAGGATTATCCGGCCGGCCGGCTGGTTAACGGGCTGCACATGCCCGACCGTTCTCCGCGCGGGGGGAACCTCGACGTCGGGCACGTCCTGCTGGGCGGCTACCGGATGGCCGTGCTGGAATCCCAGATGGCTTCCCCGGGCAACTACAACTGGGACGGAAGGCACCTGCGCAACCGCGGCCGGGAGGTCAACATCGGCCGGCTGCCTGATGCCGTGCGCACCCTCCAGGACCGTTTCCCGGAGTGCAACGTCAGCGGCTGGGTGGTTCTGCACAGCCCCAACGGCAATCCCTTTGAACCTGTCATCGACTATCCGCCCTCCCTCAGCCGCAGCTCCCCCGCCATGGTTCACGTGGCCAACGCCGGGACGCTTCAGCGGGAGCTCCGCCGTTTTTTCAACGACGGACCGCAGCCCAATGTGGTGCAGCTCCCCGTCCTCGGCGGACTCATTGATGCGTCGGTGCGCTAGCTACCGGCATAGGATGGGGATGTGTTCCGCATCCTCTTCCACTCCCCCGAAATTCCCGGCAATACCGGCAACGCGATCCGCCTTGCCGCGATCACCGGAGCCGAGCTCCACCTCGTTGAGCCCCTGGGCTTCGAACTGGAGGATTCCAAGCTGCGGCGCGCAGGCCTGGACTACCACGACCTCGCCGTCCTCCACGTTCATCCGACGCTCGAAGCGGCCTGGAAAGCACTGGCCCCGGAACGCGTTTACGCCTTCACCTCCAGCGGGGAAACGTCCTACACCGACATCGCCTACCAGCCCGGCGACGTGCTGATGTTCGGCCGCGAATCCGTGGGACTGGATGAGGATGTGCTGCAGGATCCGCACGTCACCGCCCGGGTCCGGCTGCCGATGCTGCCCTCCCTGCGTTCCCTGAACCTTGCCAATTCCGCCTCCATTGCCGTCTACGAAGCCTGGCGCCAGCACGGCTTCGCAGGTGCCCAGCTCTAAGGACTCCCCATGCCCGAGACCAACATTGGAACCGCGTTTGACGACGGCGCCGCCGACTTTGACCGTTTGGCCCCTTCGCTGTGGAATCCAATGGGCAACGCCCTGGTAGCTGCGGCGGAAGTCGGCATGGGCGACAGCATCCTGGACGCGGGCTGCGGCAGCGGCGCCACCACCATCCCCGCCGCCCAGTACGCCGGACCCGAAGCACGGGTGGACGGCATCGACATCTCCGCCGACATGCTGGCCCTCGCGCAGGCCAAGGCCTCCACCCTGTCCCTGGACAACGTAGCCCTGCATCACGGCGACGTGACCGAGTGGACCGCGGAGGAACCGTATGACGTGGTGCTTTCCGCCTATTCGATGTTCTTCCTTCCGGACATGGATGCCGGCGCCGCGCACCTGGTCTCGAACCTGCGCCCCGGCGGGCGCCTGGCGCTGAGCACCTGGGCGGAAGGATCGCTGTCGCCGTTTACGGACCTGCTGCTGCAGGAGTGCCGCAAAGAAACACCGGACTTTGCCGAAGGTCTTTCCCGGACCCGGGACAACGCCGAACGCCTCAATACCCCGGAGAAGCTGGCGGACTGGCTGGAATCGCTCGGGCTTGGGGACATCAAGGTCCTCGAGACGCCTGCGCAGGTCCAGCTCAGTCCGTCCCTGGCCTGGTCCCTGGTCCTGGGCAGCGGCCTGCGCAACCTCCTGCCCGCCGACCCCGAAGCTGCCGAACGGGTCAAGACGGGTTTCCTTGCACTGCTGGGCGAAGAGCACAACCTGAACGCCGACACCCTGATTGCCACGGCGCGCCGCCCCTGAGGGCCGCCCCTGAGTTCGGCGCCGGTACGGCCCATCCCCGGCCTGTCCGGCACCGAATACTGGGTATGGAACTCATGGGACAGGTGACGCCGGCGGGTTCTCCCGCGTGCACCGGAGCCGCCCGCCCCGGCGATGCTGTTGCTGCGCCTGCAGCGGGGAGCACCTTTGTCCGCTTATGCTGGGACCCTATGGACACGTCCAATACGGGACGGCCCTCCGCCGCGCAGGCCTCCACACCGGAGGGCGCCGCCGAAGCCGCAGAGAAATCCGGTCAGCATCCCCGGCCCCAAGCCTCGCTGGAAGCGCTCCTCGCGGGCATTGCCGGCGGCAGCCAGGACGACTTTGCCGCGTTCTACGCCCTGACGTCCCGCCGCGTGTACGGGCTCGCCCGCCGGGTGCTGATCGATGCCGAGCTCAGTGAGGACACGACCCAGGAGGTTTATCTTCAGGTGTGGACCAGTGCCTCCCGCTTCGATCCCTCGGTCGGTTCTCCGCTGGCGTGGCTGCTGACGCTCGCCCACCGCCGGGCCGTGGACCGGGTCCGTTCCGAGCAGAGCTCAGCCAACCGCGAGGCCCGCTTCGGCGCCGCCATGCAGGAACCGGACTATGACAACGTGGTGGACACCGTCACCCAGCGGCTTGAGGCCGACGCAATCCTCCAGTGCCTGGAAACGCTGACCGACACCCAGCGGGAATCGGTCCGGCTGGCCTACTACGGCGGACTGACGTACCGTGAGGTCGCGGAAAAACTGAACGCAGCAGTACCTACCATCAAGTCGCGGATCCGCGACGGACTGATCCGACTCAAGAAGTGTCTGGGGGTGAATTCAGATGCCGGATAACAGCTTTGATGCCGCATCCGACGCCCTCAACAAGGACCTGTCGGAAGGCCGGCTGCTGGAGTGGGCCGAACTGTATGCCCTGAACGCCCTGCCGCAGAATGAGCGGCAGGCCCTGGACACGGCACTGGAGGAGGCGGACCCCTCCGTCCGCCGGGAGTTCCTGAAGCGGGTCTGGAGTGCGCGCGAGACGCTCGCGGGCGGCTACCGGGCCGAGGAACAGCCGCCTGAGGACCTGTTCGAAAAGATTCTCTCCCGCCTGCCCGGGCAGGAGACCGGCCGGCCCGGTCAGAACTCCGGCCGGTCCGGCGGTCAGGGCGCCGCCGGCGGGCCCCGGCCCGTTGACGAGGTAGCTGCCCGCCGCAGCCGCCGTTCCGTGCTGCGGTCAGCCCCCGGCCGCTGGATCCTGGCCGGCGCCGCAGCAGCGGCCATTGTGCTGGGCGGGGTTGCCATCGGCAGCAACCTAGGACCCGACTCGGTGCGCGAGGAAGTCCTCCAGGCATCGGACGTTCAGCAGCGGACCATCGAGCTGCCCACCGGCGGAACCGCGGAAGTTGCCACCTCCGCCGGTGAGAACGCAGCCGTCGTGACGCTCAGCGGGGTTCCGGCGCCGCCGGAGGGATCGGTCTACCAGATGTGGCGTCTTCCGGCGGACGGTTCGGACCCCGTGTCCGTGGGCACGATGACGGGCGAGGAAGTCGCCGGGACCAAGGCCACCGAGCTCACCGACATCGAGCCGTACAGCGCCGTGGCCGTCACCGTGGAGCCCGACGGCGGATCCCCCACCCCCACCATGCCCATCGTTCTGGAGATTCCCTTCAGCGCCTAAATCCGGCTTGACCTTGACGCTGCGTCAACCCGTAGCGTGGTTGGTGAGCGGCCGGATCCTCCGGCTGCCGGCCCGGGAAGGAGCATGGGGGTGGCACTGCAGGACACGGACGCCTGGCCAATTTCCGACGTCGCCCGGATGACGGGAGTTTCGTCCCGGACCCTGCGCCATTACGAGGAGCGCGGGCTGCTCGCACCGGCCTTCACCGGCCCCAACGGCTACCGGTTCTACGGCCTGCCCGAACTGCGGCGCCTGCAGCGGATCCTGCTGCTCCGGCGGCTCGGCCTCGGGTTGGAGGCCATCACCGGAGTTCTGGCAGGCCAGACGGATGAGGTGCAGGCCCTTCAGATCCATCACGGGTGGCTGCTGCAGGAAAGCCGCAGGCTGCAGGACATGGCTGCCACCGTGCACACCACGCTGGAGACACTGCAGCAAGGAGGAGCCATGGAAGCACGGAACCTGTTCACGGGTTTCGAGGAAAACCCCTACGAGGAAGAGGCACGGCAGCGCTGGGGCAGCGACCGCGTTGAGTCCAGCAAAGCGGCTCTTGCCGAGCTTGGCCCCGACGGGCGCCGGGGGCTTGTTGAGGAAGCCCTGTCGATCAACCGCGAACTCGCCGCCTGTCTGCAGGCGCGGCTGGAACCCGGCAGTTCCCGGACGCAGGAGGCCGGAGCCCGCCACTACCGGTGGGTCTGTGCCGGGTGGACTCCCGACAAATCCGCCTACCTCGCGCTCGGCGACATGTATGTCCAGGACCCGCGCTTCACGGCGTTCTATGACAGCGAGGCACCCGGCACGGCTGCTTACCTGGCACGAGCCATGCAGATCTGGGCGGACGCCAACCTCGGGGACTAGGCTCGGGGACTAGGAAGGACTGACGAACCCGGGTCCTGCCCTTCCGGATCCCGAACCCTTCCGCATTCCGGCCCCTTCCGCATTCCGGCCCCTTCGAAGGGTCAGAACCCGGCGATGGTCCGTTCGGTGTTGACTCCCACTGCATGGAAGGTTTCAGCGCTGGCGCCGTCTGCCAAACCGAAGCGCCGGGCATTGTCCTGCAGCATTCCACGCACGGCAGTCTCCATGCCGGCAAGGTCCGGATGCTGGCTGGCGTGGATCCGGATGGCCGCGAGCTTGTTCTCGACGGTGGCGCTGACGTCCACGGCATGGTTTTCCCGCTCGCGCGGGGCCCCGTAAAACCAGAGCCACGGAACCTTGTAGGCCTGCAGGCCCTGTTCGGCCAGGTGAGGGAAGGCAAATGGATTCTCCGCCGCCGGATAGACCGCCCGGGTCACGATTTCCCCGCAGGCCAGGTGGTCCGGGTGGCTGGCCTGGATCCGGTCCCAGTTCCGTTCCGGGTGCATCGAGAGCACGACGTCGGGACGGACACGGCGGATCAGCGCCACGGCTTTTTCCACCACTTCCGGTGTCACTGCAAGGTAACCGTCCTTCTCACCCAGGAAGTGCACGTCCCGCACGCCCGCCAGCTCGGCGGCGGCCCGCTGCTCGCGGCGGCGCAGCTCGGACACACTGTCCCGGTCCCCCGGCTCGAAGCCGCCGGCATCGCCGGAGGTCATCACGCAGTAGGATACTTCGACGCCGGCCGCCGTCCAGGCGGCCACGGTTCCGGCCGCACCGAAATCGATGTCATCCGGATGGGCGGCGAAGGCAAGCACCCGGCGTACGCCGCCGCCTGCCGGGGCGGGCGGAATGGGCAGGGATGAAGAGCTCGACGTCGGTTCCACGCTGCCTAGGACCTGCGCTTCCGAATTTCCTCGGTGGCCTGCGGCAGGACCGAGAACACGTCGCCCACGATGCCGAAGTCCGCAATCTCGAACACGGGAGCATCGGCGTCCTTGTTGACCGCCACGATCACCTTGGCGGTCTGCATTCCGGCCTTCTGCTGGATTGCCCCGGAAATACCGGCAGAGATGTACAGCTGCGGCGAGACCGTCTTGCCGGTCTGCCCCACCTGGGCGGAGTGTTCAATCCAGCCGGCATCGGTAGCGGCGCGTGATGCGCCCACGGCACCGCCAAGCACGTCGGCCAGCTCCTCCACCGGGCCAAAATCCCCGTCCATGCCGCGGCCGCCGGCAACAATGACGCGGGCCTCGGACAGTTCGGGGCGGCCGCTGACCCGCTTCTCGGTGCGTCCGGTGACCCGTGCCGCCGGTCCGGCGTCGGACACGGTGATCCGCCGGCTCTCCGGGGCGGAGGGCGCATCGGCGGGGGCCGGCTCCACGCTGTTCGCTTTCACGGTGATCACCGGGACCCCGTTCTGCACCCGGCAGGTGGAGGTGTAGGAACCGGCGAGGACGGATTTCGTGACCGACAGGTCCGGCGCCACGGCCACGGCGTCGGTGATGACACCGGAGGAAAGCTTCACGCCGAGGCGGGCAGCTACTTCCCGGTCCTCAAAAGAGTTGCCCAGCAGCACGGCCGCCGGTTCCTCAGCCCGGACGGCGTCGGCCAGGAACGCCGCCTTGGCGGCGACCAGGACATCGGGCAGCACGTCAGCCGGCTCATAGACGGTGCCCACTCCGTACTCGCCGAGTGCCTGCAGCACGTCGCCGTCAAGGGCGCGGGGACTCGCCACTGCGGGTTCCCCCAGGCTGCGGGCAATGGTCAGCAGCTCGCGGCTCGCCCGCGGCAGCGGCAGGCCCGGTACATCGATAAAGACCAGGACAGAGGCCATGGGTGGCTCTCCTTAGTGTTTCGGGCGCAGCGTCAGCGGCGCCGGAGGGAGGATTGTCAGATCAGTTTCCGGGCGGCCAGGTAGTCCACCAGCGCGACGCCGGCCGTGCCGTCATCGGTAATGATGGTTCCGGCGGAGCGCGGCGGACGGGGGGCGGAGGCAGCCACTGTGGTCCAGGCGCCGTCCAGCCCCACCTGCGCGGGGTCGATCCCCAGGTCCTGCAGCGTCAGCACGCTGACCGTCTTCTTCTTGGCGGCCATGATTCCCTTGAAGTTCGGGTACCTCGGCTCGTTCGCCTGGTCGGTGACGGACACCAGCGCCGGCAGCGGTGCTTCCAGCGTTTCAGAGTAGGAGTCACCGTCACGGCGGGCGCGGACGACGGCGGTACCGGTCTCGTCGTCGTCGACCTCCAGCTCCGAGGCAAAGGTAATCTGGGCCACCTGCAGGCGTTCGGCCAGCTGGGCGGGAACCAGCGAGGTTTCCCCGTCGGTGGAGGACATGCCGGTGACCACGAGATCGGGAAGACCGGCGCTGTCCGGTCCGGCTGCCTGCCGGACGGCTGCGGCCAGCACAGCGGACGTCGCTGCGGCGTCCGAGCCGGCCAGCGCGGCATCGTTGACGTGGACGCCCTGATAAGCGCCCATTTGCAGGGCCTTCTTCACGGCGTTCACGGCGGCGTCGGGGCCCATCGTCAAAGCGGTGACCATGTTCCCGGCCGCCTGTCCCCCGCGGGCTTCGGCCAGCTGCAGCGCAGCTTCCAGGGCGTACTCGTCGAGCTCGGACAGAATGGACTCGGAGCGGTCCAGGGTGTGGCCGGGGCCGGAGAGATGCCGGTCGAACTGGGTATCGGGGACGTGCTTCACCAAAACGACGATGTTCAGCGGCCTCTTCGATTCCTGCATGCGGGGCCTTTCTGGCGTTGAAGATCTTCCCGGGCGCGGGCGCACCGGCTGCGGGACCACCCTCGCAGGGCGACTCAACAAGCTAATCACATTGTGGGGGTGCCCCGTGCCTGTCCGGGCCTCCAAACAGTGCAGGGACTGCCCCTCCGGAAGGAGGCACAGTCCCTGCGCAGACTCGGTCCCGGGAACACGGACCCGGGACCGGACGCATGCGGTCCGGATTTTACCGGACTGCCTTACTGGTCGGCGGAGTCCCCCAGCGTCACTTCGACGCTGTCGGTGTCTGAACCGCGGGTGTAATCGATGGTGGCCTTGCTGCCGGCTGCCTGCATGCGGATGGCGGCGGTCAGTGACTGCGCGTCCGTGACGGGGATGCCGTTCACCGCGGTGATGACGTCGCCCTGCCTCAGGCCGGCCTCACCTGCGGGTGTTCCGGACGCCGGGTTTTCGGCGACTTCCGCGCCCACCGTGAAGGATGACGAGCTGGAGGCCGAGGCGGGGGTGACGGACACGCCCAGGAAACCGTGCGTAGCCGAGCCGTTTTCGATGATTTCATCCGCGACCCGCTCGGCGTAGCTCATCGGGACGGCAAAGCCAACGCCGATGCTGCCGCTTTCCTCGCTGGCGGAAGCAATGGCCACGTTGACGCCAATGACGTCGCCCTCGGTGTTCACCAGGGCGCCGCCGGAGTTGCCGTGGTTGATGGCGGCGTCGGTCTGGATGACGTCCAGGTAGATGGAGCTCCCTGCGGCGCTCTGCTCCTGGCTGGTTCCGTCCGGCGGAGCGAAGCGGAAGCCGAAGCCGTCGTCCTCACCCGATCCGTCCGACTCCGTTTCCTCCGGGGCGGCGGAGGACTGCACGCTGATGGTGCGGTTCAGGGTCGAAACAATGCCGTCGGTGACGGTGCCCGCCAGGCCCAGCGGTGCGCCGATGGCAATCACGGTGTCCCCCACGTTGAGGTCGTTCGAATCCCCCAGGGTGGCCGGCGTCAGGTCATCGGCATCGACCTTGATGACAGCCAGGTCCGAGACGGGATCGGTGCCGACGACGGTGGCTGAGAACACGCGCCCGTCGTTCAGCTGGACTTCCACGGACGGCGAAGCAGCCGTTCCGCCCAGCGTGACCACGTGGGTATTCGTCAGGATGTGCCCGTCGTCGTCGAGGATGATCCCCGATCCGGTTCCGGAGCTGCCGCTGGCGGTGACATCGATGGTCACAACGCTGGGGGAAGCCTTGACGGCGGCTGCGGTCACGGCATTCACGCTCTCATCGTTGTTCACCACAACGGTTTGTGCCTGGCCCGTGCTTTGCGGGGCGGCATCGTTATCCAGCCATGAATTGGCCGCAACGGCCGTTCCGCCACCCAGCAATCCCGCGAGTACCATTCCGGTGATCAATGTGCCGGCACCGAATCTGCGCTTCGGCGGTACTGCTGAGGCCTGGTGGCCGGGGCCGTAGGGGTCCTGGCCGTAGCCGGAGCCGGAGTAGCCGCCGGCGGTGGGTCCGTAGGCCGGCGGTGCTGCCACACCCGGATTCCGATCCTGGGCCCGGCCGTAAAACGGTTCGCCGGCGGACGGTTCGCCGGCGGAGGGTGAAGACTGCGCGGACGGAGACGACTGGGGTGCCGGGGGCTGGGCCGGTGCCGGGCCGCCCGGCTGATCGGGGAACTGCTGCGTCTGGCCTTCGTCCCGGCCGGCGGTTCCTTCATCGGACGACGCAGGCGGGGCTGGCGGACGGGGAGGCAGCGGACGCTGCGGGTCTCCGGCGCCTCCGTATTGCTCAGACATGTGCTGTCCTTTCCAAATCGGTATGCCCGTGATCGGTGCTCATTCAACTATGACAGGACTTTCTGTGTCCTGCTTCGGAGC
Organism: Arthrobacter sp. Z1-15; assembly: GCF_054792395.1. Classification (NCBI taxonomy): domain Bacteria; kingdom Bacillati; phylum Actinomycetota; class Actinomycetes; order Micrococcales; family Micrococcaceae; genus Arthrobacter; species Arthrobacter sp. Z1-15. Next base: position 2,914,254 of record NZ_CP096454.1, read on the forward strand.
TAACTGGATGGTTCCTGAGAGTTCGCCGATAACTGCGTGGCGGCCAACGTGGTGGACTGGGTATCTGGTGAACCATAGAATCGATGCAAGTGTCTGCCCGGCCCGAAAGGGACCTGACGGGACGGGACGAGCGCAGCGGATCATCCAGATGCCACGACGAACCTGAGGACAATTTATGCGGTTGAAGACCAAGCGGCTAGGTGCCGTGCTGGGTTTGAGTGTCACGGCGCTGCTGGGGTCGGCTACAGCCGCTTCCGCCGTGCCTCCGGTGACCATCCCGCCGGGACAGTTCGTGGTCGACGACGCCGGTGTCCTGGGTCCGGACAGCGCGGAGGTCCGCAGTGCAATCACCGAGACGCGGCAGGACAGCGGCTACACGCTCTTCGTGGTCTACATTGACGAGTTCACGAATCCTTCAGACCCGGTTGCTTGGGGTGACCGAGTGGTCTCCGAAAAGGGGATGAACTCGCAGGACGTGCTGCTGAGCATTGCAACGGAAAGCAGGCAGGTGAACGTATCCGTCCCTGATAACAGCCGTCTGACCCCGGACCAGGGCAACGAGATCATTTCCGCAGCCGCAGAGCCTCTTGCCGGGAAGGAAACCTTCACATCAGAGGATTGGGCGGCGGCTGCAGTCAGCGCCGCTGAGGCGCTCGAGGCCGGCCGCAGCGGCAGCGGCAGCGGAACGTCGTCGTCCGCCGGAGCCAGCCTCGCCCCGATTCTCCTCATCGGCGGAATCATCCTTCTCGGCGGGGGCGCCCTGTTCCTGTTTGTGCGCAGCCGCAACAAGGGTGCAGTCACGGCAGGGCCCGCCCGCCGGGAGGAAGCTGCCCCCACCGATCCGCTGGATGAACTGAGCGTGGCTGACCTGCGCAAGCGGGCCGGGAGCCTGCTCATCGCCGCTGATGATGCCATCAAGTCCAGTGAGCAGGAGCTGTCCTTCGCCATGGCTTCCTATGGCGACGACGCGGTGAAAACCTTCACCGAGGACCTTGCCGCGGCGAAAAACCACATGAGCGAGTCGTTCAAGATGCAGCAGCAGCTGGATGACCATATTCCGGATACCGAACAGCAGCAGCGAACCTGGCTCAAGGACATCATCCGGCGGTGCGAGGCAGTGAACTCCTCGCTGCAGGCCCACAAGGAAGACTTCGACAAACTGCGTGAGCTGGAGAAGAACGCGCCGGCCGCGCTGGCGGATGCGCGCCGGAATGCCCAGGCAGCAGCCAGCCGCCTGGACGCCGCCGAACGATCCCTGGCGGAGCTCCGGCAGCGCTACTCGGATTCAGCCCTCGCCCAGGTTGCCGACAACGTTGAGCAGGCCAGGCAGCGGCTGGAGTTCGTCGACAACGCGGCGGAAGCAGCGTCCGAAAAACTCGCCGAAGGAGACACCGCGTCGGCAGTGGTCGCGGTCCGTGCCGCCGAAGAAAGCGTGCACCAGACCAACGTGCTGCTGGACGCCATCGAAAAAACCGGCCGCGAACTTGACTCCGCCCGCAGTGAACTGCAGCGGGCGGTGGCTGATGCCCGGCAGGACCTGGCACAGGCCCGCGCCTTTGCCGCTTCCGGGGGCAACAACGGCCTTGCGGGACCGGTTGCCGGCGTCGAAGCGGCCCTGGCTGCCATCGACAACGAATCCGCCACCAGAAACGATCCGGTGGATTTGCTGCGGCGCCTCGAGAAGGCCAATGCACAGCTGGACAGCGCCCTGGAAGGTATCCGTGACCGGCAGGAGCAGGAGCGCCGGGCCAGGGATTCGCTGCAGCACGCAGTGATGTCCGCCCAGGCCCAGATTTCGGGCACGGCGGACTACATCCGCGCCCGGCGCGGGGGTGTTGGCAGCGAGGCCAGGACCCGGCTCGCCGAGGCGGAACGGAATCTTCAGCAAGCCGTAGCCCTGCAGTCGTCGGATCCCGTCAGCGCCCTCGCCTATGCACAGCAGGCCAATGCCCTGGCAGCCCAGGCAGCCGACATGGCCCAGCAGGATGTTGACGGCTTCGGCGGCGGCATGGGCGGCGGTTTTGGCGGCGGCGGCATGTACGGCGGCCGCGGCGGCGGTTCCGGACTCGGCGGCGCCATCCTCGGCGGCATCCTTATTGACTCCATCCTCCGCGGCGGCGGCGGAGGCGGCTGGGGAGGCGGCGGCTTCGGCGGGTTCGGCGGCGGCGGAGGCGGGGACTTCGGCGGCGGCTTTGACGGCGGCGGCGCGAGTTTCTAGGACACGTTTGACCCATGGCTCCAACACTTTTTTCCAAATTCGTATCCAAAAACCGAAAGGCAGACACCGTGGTAAAGCAGTCAATCTTTGGACGCATCACCCAGCTGGCCAAGGCCAACATCAACGCCATCCTGGACCAGGCCGAGGATCCGCAGAAGATGCTGGACCAGATGGTCCGGGACTACAGCAACAACATTGCCGAGGCTGAAAGCGCTGTTGCCCAGACCATCGGCAACCTGCGCATGCTTCAGGATGACTACAACGAGGACATCCAGAACGCCAACAACTGGGGCAACAAGGCGCTGGCCGCATCGCGGAAGGCCGACGAGTTCCGGGCCGCGGGCAACACCCCCGACGCACAGAAGTTCGACAACCTGGCCAAGGTCGCCATCCAGCGGCAGATGGCAGCGGAAAACGAAGCCAAGGGCGCCCAGCCCACGATCGCTTCCCAGGAAGAAATCGTGGAGCGGCTGAAGACCGGCCTGGACCAGATGAAGGGCAAGCTGAACCAGCTGCAGAGCAAGCGCGATGAGCTCATTGCCCGCGCCCGCAATGCACACGCCCAGACGCAGATGCACGAGGCCATGAAGAGCATTGACGTCATGGACTCCACATCGGAGGTGGGCCGGTTCGAAGAGAAGATCCGCCGCGAGGAAGCCCGCGTCCGCGGAGCAAACGAACTGGCGGCCTCCAGCCTGGATGCCCAGTTCGAGAGCCTCGAGGACCTGGGCGAACAGACCGAGGTTGAAGCCCGCCTGGCGGCGCTGAAGAACTCGGCTTCCGGCCAGTCGGCCATCGGTCAGAACTAGCAGCACCTGATCTTTGGGGCGGCACTCCACACGGAGTGCCGCCCCATTTGCGTTGCGGGCCCTGCACCGCTGCGGACCGGGCTTGTTTCTGCGGGCACAGGCCGGCCGCTGCGGCCCGGGCTAGCCGCCGCGGCGGTGCAGGGCCCGGCGGCGAATAAGGCGGGGCAGGAAGCCCCACAGTACCGTCAGGACCGCGGTGAGCGATGCCCCGGCAAATAATCCTGCGCCCGCGCCAAGCACCAGGTCGAAGATCAGACTCAGGGTTCCGATGAGGATCAGCCCCACCAAAACAATGGTGATCCTGAGCAGGACATCGCTGCTGCGGACCAGCTCGGACTTGATCCGGCGCTGGAAAAAGGTCCGGTGCATCACCACCGTTGACATCAGCAGCGCCGTTATCAGCACCGACATCACAACCAGGGCCAGGTACACGAGGATCTGCGCAGGAGAGAGTTCCCGGAACCGCGGCTGGAACGGGAGCGTCAGCAGGAAACCGGTCAGGATTTGGATACCCGTTTGCAGCACCCGCAGTTCCTGCAGCAGGTCATTCCAGTTCCGGTCGGTCTTCTCCAGAGCGGTTTCCCTGCGTTCCACGGAGGCACCGGCCTCAGCAGCCCGGGTCCGGTCTTTACCGCTGTGAACAGGCACCGCGCGTTTGCCCATTCTGCGAGTCTAGAATCCGCCGGCGGCTGCCACAACGCAAAAAAATCCCGGTCAGCATTTCTGCTGACCGGGATCTTTCATTTTTACTATCTGGTTGCGGGGGCAAGATTTGAACTTGCGACCTCTGGGTTATGAGCCCAGCGAGCTACCGAACTGCTCCACCCCGCGGCGTGATAGTTAACTCTACCCGCCGCGGGGCGCAGCCGCAAATCGGCTGCGGCTGTGCGCAGTCCTAGTCGCCCTGGGCGCCGTCGGTGGGTGCGGGGGTTGCACCCTCGGTGGCACCGGTGGTGCCTTCGTCGGTCCCGCCGGCTGCTTCTTCCATGGTTTCCTGAGCTGCAATGGCCCGCTGGATGGCTTCGTTGAGCTTGTCCTGCGCGGTGCCGTAGGCAGCAAAGTCGTTTGCTGCCAGTGCGGCCTGCCCCTCCTGGATGGCGGCGCCGGCATCTTCCAGCGCAGCGGCCAGATCTGCTTCGGCGGTGGTGTCGCCCGGAGCTTCTTCGGTTCCCGGAGCGGGCGTCTGCCCGACATTTTCGGCGTCCCCGGTAATGGCACCGGAGTCGCCGCCGAAGACCTGGTTAAGGGCCTCGTCTAGAGTCGGGGCGAACCCGACCTTTTCACCGAAGTTGACCAGCACGCGCTGCAGCGTCGGGTAGGACGCATCGCCTGAAGACTGCACGTAGACCGGCTGGACGTAGAGCATGCCGCCGCCAACGGGCAGGGAGAGCAGGTTGCCGTTGATAACTTCGGAGGCACCCTGGCGCAGCAGGTTCAAGGCATTCGAGACGGTCGGGTCAGAGTTGAACCGGTTCTGTGCCTGGCCCGGGCCGGGCACAACCGTGTCCGTGGGCAGCGAGAGCAGCCGGAGCTTGCCGTAGTCCTCGCTCTTGACGCCGGCCTCGCCGGTCCCGGCATCCGCTTCCGCCGAGAGGAAGCCGTACAGCACGTTGCGGGCTTCACCGTTGGGCGAAACAAACGGAATAAACGGGGTCGTGAGGGAGAAGGCAGTTTCGTCCTGGCCCGGCATCTGCAGGGACAGGTAGTACGGCGGCTGCTTGACCTCGGCGTTGGCCACCGTCGGATCGTTCGGAACGCTCCACGCGTCGTCGTTCTTGAAGAACGAATCGGCTTCGGTGACGTGGTACTTGCCCATGAGCTCGCGCTGGACCTTGAACTGGTCCTCCGGGTAACGGACGTGCGACATCAGGTCAGCGGACATCTCGCTGTAGGGCTTCAGCGTGGAGGGGAAGACGCTCTGCCATGACTTCAGCAGCGGATCCTCGTCATCCCACGCGTAGAGGGTGACGGAGCCGTCGTACGCGTCCACCGTTGCCTTCACGGCGTTGCGGATGTAGTTCACCTGGTCGGCGGGAAGTGCAGCCGCTCCGGGAGTCAGGGAGTCAGTTGTCGCAGCCTGGAGTTCCTGCTGCGTGGAGTACGGGAAGTACTTGCTTGTGGTGTAGCCGTCCACAATCCACTGCACCCTGCCGTCAACAACTGCCGGGTAGGCGTTGCCGTCCACGGTGAGGTACGGAGCAACCTTTTCCACGCGTTCACGCGGATCACGGTCGTAGAGGATCTGGGACTCTTCGTTGACGGCGTCCGAGAGCAGGAGCTCCGTGGACTGGAACTTGATGGCGTAGACCAGCTGGTTGAACAGGTTGCCCACGCTCGGGCCGCCTTCGCCGTCGAACGTTGTCTGGGATTCGGTGTCCGAATCGCCGGTCTGCGGACGGTCGATTTCCTGAGGTGCCGCGCCTTCGGGCGCACCCACCACGGAGTAGTCGGGCGAGGATTCGCCGAAGTAGATCCGGGGCTCGTAGTCGCCCAGGACGCCGCTGGACGGGATGCCCGACTCCATGAAGCTGGGCTTTCCGTCGGCCTGGACGGTGGAGCCGCGGGCGGCCACCACTCCGTAGCCGTGGGTGTAAAGAATGTGCTCGTTGACCCAGCCGTCGGGCACGCCGTCGGTGTTCAGCTCGCGCACGGCAATGACGGTGTCCTGCACCTCGCCGTCGATGTCGTACCGGTCAACGTTGAGGGTTTCCGGGAACTGGTAGTACTGCCGGAACTGCTGCAGCTGCGAGAACGCCGGCGACACGACGTTCGGGTCCAGCAGGCGGATGTTGGAGGTGGTGCCGGAGTCGGCAGCCAGGGCTCCCGCGTTGGCTTCAACCGTGGCCTTGTAGTCAATGACTTCGGTTTCTTCCAGGCCGTAGGCCTCACGCGTGAGATCGATGTTGCGCTGAATGTACGGCGCTTCCTTGCTCAGCTCGGAGGGCCGGACCTGGTACTGCTGAACGATCCAGGGGTAGACGCCGCCGGCCACGATGGCCGTGATGATGAGCATGGCGGTACCGATAATCGGCAGGCGCCACCGGCCGATAACCGCGGAGACAATGAAGAGGAGGGCCACGATAACGGAAGCCACGGTCAGGATGGTCTTGGTGGGAATGACTGCTTCAACGTCCGTGTACAGGGCGCCGGTCCAGGTTCCCGAGGTGCTCAGCAGCGTGTCATAGCGGTCCAGCCAGAAGTTGGCTGCCTGCAGGAGCAGGAAGGCAGCGGCGATGACCGCGATCTGGATGCGGGCCTGCCGCGAGGTGAAGACGCCCTTTTCCTCGAGGCGGATGCCGCCGTAAAGATAGTGGGTGAGCAGGCCGGCAATTCCGGAGATCACGACCACGCTGATCAGGAAGCCGACAATGAAGCCCAGGAACGGCAGCGTGTTGAGGTAGAAGCTGAAGTCCTGGCCGAACTCGGGATCCTGCTGGCCGAAGTCTCGGCGGTTGAAGAACAGCAGTGCCTGCTGCCACATCGACATGGCCGCGGTGCCCGCGAAGCCGCCGACGACGACGGGAATGCCGATCATCAGGAGCTTGCGGACCGGTTCCAGCTGGGCCTGGTAGCGGTTCAGGTTATCCTGGAGCGCACTGTCCGGGGCGTAGACGGGACGCGACGAGTACGCGGTCCGGATGCTCAGGAAGACGCATCCGGCCATCACGACGAACGCGCTGAGGAACATGGCGATCCGCGTCAGGTTTTCCTTGACGAAGACTTCAAGGTAGCCCAGCTGGTTGTACCAGAGGACATCCGCGTAAACCTGCGAAAAGTATACAAAGCCGATCACGAGGACTGCCACCACGATCAGCGTTGCAATCAGGGGGCTCGGTCCGCGCCGGTTGCCGGGACGGGTGCCCGTGCTCGGGCTCGGTCGGGAAAATGGGCCGTTTGGTCCGGAAGTCACTGTTACCTCATCGTTCGGTACGTCGGTCCACGGCGCCTGCAGCGGGTATTACAGGACATTTTCTTGTCCCCTTTGCAAGTTGCCGTGCTTTCTCATTCTGCCTTGTCTTCCTTGCACGGGGCCACCTGCCCCGCCTTTGCTGAAGAACCTTTTCACGATCGTGATGGGCGGCCGTCCGGTCCCGGTGCTTTTACCGGGCAAACCGCCGGTGCGAGGCGGGCCTGGAAGCTGCTACTGAGCGGTGCACTGTGCCAGCTCCGCAGGGCTGGTTCCGTCTGCCAGTGCTTCAACAGCGGTGCGTGCCTCGTCCAGGGTTGCGACGCGGACGACGGCGAGCCCGTCCGGGATATTCCCGACGACTTCCCCGCAGTTGTCGGCGGGAGCGAGGAAGAACTCGGCTCCGGCGTCGGAGGCTCCCACCATCTTCTGCGCAATGCCGCCGATCGGGCCGACGTTGCCTGCCGAATCGATGGTTCCCGTTCCGGCAAAGTGCCTGCCTCCGGTCATGCCTTCGGGGGTCAGCCGGTCAATGATGCCCAGCGCGAACATCATGCCCGCGGAGGGCCCGCCCACATCGTCAAGGGCGATGCTGATGTCAAAGGGGAACTCAAAGCTGGTGGCGAGGAAAATTCCGAGCTGGTAGCTTCCCGTGTCCCCGGCCACGGGCGTCACCGTTCCCGTTTGTTCCCTGCCGTCCCGGCGGAATTCGACCTCCACCGGAGCACCGCCGCCGGCCTGCAGCTCGCCGCGGAGCGTTTCTATGCCGTCAATGCCGGTGCCGCCCACGCTGATCAGGGTATCCCCCGACTCCAGGACGCCCTCGGCCGGTGATCCGTCCACGAGTTCGGCCACGGCCAGGTCCTCGGTGAAGGGAATGTCCAGTTCGCGCAGCGCCGCCGCCACCGCCGATTCCTGCGAGGACGTCATGGCTGCCGCATTCTGTTCATCAATGTCCTCACCGGTGGTTCCGCGGGGGTAGACAAACTCCTCCGGGACGACGGCGTCTTCCGGGTTCAGCCACGCGCCGACCGCCTCCAGGAAGCTCATCGCCGTGCCCGGACCGCCTGCCACGTAAACGGTGGTCAGGTCCAGCTCCCCGTCCGTGGGGTAGGTTGGCGCACCCTCAATTTCGATCAGCGGTGTTTCTTCCCCGCCCGACGTCACCGTGCCCACCGTGTTGAAGGTTGGACCGGGTGACTCCACTACGTAAGGGGTCGGCAGGAACACGGCAACAGCTCCCAGCACCAGGGTCAGCGCCCCGGAAACCACCAGGGCCCGGGACCGAGGGTCCGGCCGCGGCGCGGGAAACGGGCCGAATCCTGCGACCGGGTCCGGTCCCGCGGACAAGGCCGGGCCCGAGGGCGGAGGGTCCTGGGCCGGGTTCGGGCCCGGCGGCCGGGCGCCGGAAACGGAAGGGTCGTGCTGATGGTCTGAGGGGCGCAAGTGGCCAACCCTTTTCTAGGTGGGAACCCGAGGCAGCCCACTCAAGGCTGAAACGGCGAATACTGGCACCCAGCTTACGCCTGCAGTGCCTTCAGTGCCGGGTGAATACCGGCGTCCCCGCTTTGCCATGAGCGAACGAATCGGCGAATGCGGGACAGGCGTCACGGGCTGCCGGTAACGTAAGGAAACCACGGCCCGTTTTAGGAACGGCCCGTGGTCCGGAGCAACCGGGCCGCCCAGCGCGGCTGCCTGCTCCGCGTAATGCACGTCAACCTTCCACAGGACCGGTGGTATCCATGAGCTCCAACCCTTCCGACCCGGGCGAGACGCCCCAGGATCCGCTCTCCGAGATGCTCGCCCGGCTGTTCGGCGGAGCAGGCGCCGGCGGCATGGACCCGCAGGACCTGGCCAAGGCAGCCGGACTGCCCTCCGACCCCAACGCCATGGCAATGATCTTCCAGCAGGTCCAGGCCATGTTCAGTGCCCCCTCCGAGGGCCCGGTCAACTGGCAGCTTGCCAGGGACAATGCCCGCCGGGTCGCCGCAACGGAGAGTGATCCTTCAGTGCTGCCGGCCCAGAGCCGCGAGGTGGACGAGGCACTGCACGTCGCGCAGCTGTGGCTGGATCCCGTCACCGACTTTGCCTCCACCTCGGCGCTGGGCAAGGCCTGGAGCCGCGCTGAATGGGTGGAAGCCACCATGGATTCCTGGAAACGGCTGACCGAACCGGTTGCCGTCAGCATTTCCCAGGCACTCTCAGACGCCATCAGTACGCAGATGCCCGAAGAAATGAAGTCCATGATGGGCGGAGCCTCCTCCATGCTCGCCAACATGGGCGGCGCCATGTTCGGCATCCAGCTGGGTCAGGCCGTGGGCGCCCTCTCCAAGGAGGTTGTGAGCTCCACCGATATCGGGCTTCCCCTCGCCGGCGGAACCATGGCCCTGCTGCCGGCCAACGTGGCCAAGTTCGGCGAAGGCCTGGACATCCCCGAGACGGAGATCCGCCTCTACCTGGCCGTGCGGGAAGCCGCGCACGCCCGTCTGTTCACGCACGCACCCTGGCTGGCAGGCCATCTTTTCGGCACCATCGAAAGCTACGCCCGCGGCATCCATATCGATATTTCCAAGATCGAGGAAGTTGCCCGGGACCTGGACCCGTCCAACCCCGAATCCATCCAGGAAGCCCTCTCCGGCGGAGTCTTCCAGCCGGAGCGGACAGCTGCGCAGGACGCCGCCCTGGAACGCCTTGAAACCGCGCTCGCGCTGGTGGAAGGGTGGGTTGACGAAGTTACCGCCGCTGCAACGGCCAACCTTCCGTCGGCAGGTGCCCTGCGCGAAATGATCCGCCGCCGCCGTGCCAGCGGCGGCCCCGCCGAGCACACCTTCTCGTCTCTGGTGGGCCTGGAACTCCGCCCGCGCCGGCTGCGCGATGCCGCCGCCCTGTGGTCGCAGCTGCGGGAGGAGCGCGGCATCGAAGGCCGGGACGCCGTGTGGGAACATCCGGATCTCCTGCCCACGTCCAAGGACCTGGATGACCCGAAGGGGTTCAGCAAGCGGCGGGAGCTGCTGGAGGCATCGGATTCCGACGTCGATGCCGCCCTCGAGCGGCTGCTCAGCGGCGGATTCGACACGCCGGCTGCTGACGAGTCGTCCACGGGAACTGACGCCAACGGCGACACGGACCACACACAGGCGACCGGCGGCACGGGGAACGACACCGATCCCGGCAGCGACTCCAATAACGATTCCGGCCCCGACACCGATCCCGATTCCGATCCCGGCAGCGATTCCGACGCCGACGACGATTCGGGCCCCGGCGGACAGCCCCGGGCCTAATCGCAGCGTGACCGGGCAGCGGCCCCGGCAGCCATCCGGCTGCCGGGGCCGCTGCGGTTAATCCTCGGCTCCCTGGTCCTCCTGCATGGGACCCTGAAGCCCCCGCGAGCTGGCGAAGGCCGCTCCCTGCAGGTATGCCTTGGCGGTTTCGGTGTGCGGATAAGACTCAAGCAGCCGCCAGAACGCAGCCGAATGTGATGCCTCAATGAGGTGCGCCAACTCGTGGAGCAGGACATAGTCCACCACCCAGGGAGGCATGCCCTGCAACTTATCGGAGAGCCGGATCGTGCCGCGTGCGGGCGTTGCCGATCCCCAGCGCGAGTTCTGGTTGGATACCCAGCGCACGGAAACGGGCTGCGCGGCACCGTGCAGATACCGCCGGGACAGCTCGGCCGCCCGTCCGGCCAGATCATCCGCACCCTCCTGCGGATCTGTCGGGGGAACCGCAGTACGCTGCTCCAGGCGCGCGACCATGCGCCGGACCCATTCCGCTTCCTGAACCTTCGTGAAGTGGCCCGGAATCGAGATCACCGCTTTCCCGTCCCGGAAAGCGGCGTTGACCGTCCGCCGGCGCTTGGCGGAGCGGCGCACTTCGATGGGAATCCCCGTGCTGGTCACGGAGGGCACACCCGGTCCCGCGGCGGCGAGAGAAGCAGCCGCTGCGGGCTGCTGCTGGCGGTGTTGAGAACGGCGTATTTCTCCTGAGGGCATGCGTTAAGCCTAGGCGAGGCCCGGGGATGTCCCCGCCCCTGTGGATAACCACGGGAGCGGTGACTGGCGCGTGCCAAGATGATTCTGCAGGCCATCCCGCCTGCTGCCGGACCGGCTATGTACTGCAGGAGGTCCCTATGCGGATCAACCCCGGACTCCATGTCCTGGCACTCTCGGCTTCAGCCCGGCAGTACGGCCTGGGCCCTGAAGCGCTGGTGCTGCGGGGGCTGAGGGAAAGCGACCTCGCCTTCCTCGCCGCCCTTCGCGAAGGACTTCCCGACGGCATGGAAGCAGCCGAAGGCCGGCGTCATCAGGTCACCTCCCAACGGGCGCAGGCCCTGACCCAGGCCCTGGCCCCGGTCCTCCTCCCCTTCCCGGACACTGCCGGGCCGCACGAACCCGCTGTTCCGGCACTGCGCCTTGAACGCCTCAGCCGTGACAGCGACCGCCTCTCCGCCGCCTACGGATTGAACGGATCCGCCATCCTGCGGCGCCGCTCCCGCTGCATGGTGGAGGTCAACGGGCTGGGCCGCATCGGGTCGCTGCTCGCCCAGGCACTGGCCGGGGCCGGGGTGGGAACCCTGGTGCTGTCCGATTCGGGGGTGGTCCTCCCGTCCGACGTCGGCCCCGGCTACCCGCTGACGGACCAGGGAATGCGCCGCGCGCAGGCGGTCAAACGGCACATTTACCGCCTCGATCCCACCGTGCAGGTCCTCCTCGCCGCCGGCTCTGACGCTTCCGGTCCGAAACGGGCACATCTCGATCTGGCCGTCCGGGTGGGCCCGCCCCCTCCTGCCGGACGGGCAGGGGACGCCCCGGCAAGTGAACATCCCCATCTTGCGGTCACCGTCCAGGAAACCGGCGTGGACGTCGGCCCGCTGGTCGTCCCCGGGCTAACGCCCTGCCTGGAGTGCCTGGACCGGCAGCTGGCTGACGGCAACAGCACCTGGTACACCGCGGCGGACGCGCTGGAACGGCAGCAGGTGGAAGCAGCACCGGCCGGAGAGGAGACCTGCGGCGCGGTTGCCGCTGCCGGAGTCGCCGCGGGGCAGGTTCTCGCGTTCCTGGACGGCGTGGTCCAGCCGGCCACATGGTCGGCAATTCTGGTGCTGCGGGCCGCCGACGGGTATGTCGGACCGAAAAAGCTGTCCTTCCATCCGGACTGCGGCTGCCGGCTGCAGCAAAAGGGATCCCCGGCGCAGGCGTCCTGAAAAGCCGGCCCTAGTTGTCCGCCAGGACCCGCAGGACGGCTTCCCCGTAGCGCTCCAGCTTGGAGGGACCGACGCCGGGCAGCGTCGCCAGACGGTTCAGCGACGGCGGCCGGTCCTCCGCAATGGCCACCAGGGTGGAATCCGTGAAGACGACAAACGCCGGGACGCCGGCCTCGGAAGCCGCAGTGCGGCGCCATTCCCGCAGGGCGTCGAAGGTGCTTTCCTCGTAGGTCACCGGGCACTCGGAGCACCGGCCCACCTTGCGCTCCGACCCGGTGGTCAGCAGTGTGCCGCAGACCCGGCACTTGGCCGGACCGCTGGCCTTGCGGCGCGAGGCAGCCTTCGGCGCCGCCGGGCGCTGCGCGTCGCGGGCCGTCTGCGGACGCAGCCCGTCCAGGAAGCGGGACGGCTTGCGGTTGGCACGGCCGCCCGGGGTGCGGGCAGTGGACCAGGACAGGTGCAGATGTTCCCGGGCACGCGTGATGCCCACATACAGCAGGCGCCGCTCTTCATCCACTGCCTCGGGGGTGTCCGCAAAGGAAATCGGCATCAGCCCCTCGCTCAGCCCAACCAGGAACACGGCATCCCACTCCAGGCCCTTGGCCGAGTGGAGCGATGCCAGCGTCACGCCCTGGACGGTGGGGGCGTGCTGGGAGGCTGCACGCTCGTCGAGCTCCGCCACGAAGTCCATCAGGGTAAAAATGGAATCCGGATCCTGCGTGCGGGCGGCGTGCAGTTCATCGGCCAGCGACACCAGGGCCGCCAGAGACTCCCACTTTTCCCGGACGGCCCCGCCGCCGGCGGGCGCCTCGGGGCTGTAGCCCAGGGACACCAGGATGTCCCGGACCAGCTGCGGCACCGGATCATTGCCCACTGCCCGGGAGGCTGCACGCAGCTGCGCCATGGAGTCGCGGACTTCCCGCCGGGCAAAGAACCGCTCCCCGCCGCGCAGCTGGTAGCCGATCCCGGCCGATGTCAGGGCCTGCTCATAGGCCTGGGACTGCCCGTTGGTACGGAACAGGATGGCGATCTCGGCCGGCTGCACGCCGTCCTTGATCAGCGCCTTGATGCGTTCGGCCACGGAGGCGGCCTCGGCGTCGTCGTCGGCGCATTCGGTGAAGGTGGGCTCCGGGCCGGCCGGGCGCTGGGCAATCAGTTCCAACGGCTTGGGCCAGGGCGGGGCAAACCGCGAGCGCTCGCCTTCGGCCGTCCGGGCGGCCAGGATGCGGTTGGCCAGTCCCACCACCTGCGGAGTGGAGCGGTAATCCCGGACCAGTTTCACGATGGGAGCGTCAGGAAAGCGCGACGGGAAACCCAGCAGGTGCTTGGAGGTGGCCCCGGTGAAGGAATAAATGGTCTGGCTGGAATCGCCCACCACGCACAGCTCGTCCCGGCCGCCCAGCCACAGATCCAGCAGCCGCTGCTGCAGCGGGGAAACGTCCTGGTACTCGTCCACCACGAAGTGCCGGTACTGGTCCCGCACCGTTGCGGCCACGCGGGCGTCCTCCTGCAGGATGCCCACGGTAATCAGCAGGACGTCCTCGAAGTCAATGACGTTGCGGTCCACCTTGACGTCTTCGTAGGCCTGGAAGATGCGGGAGATGGTGATGAGGTCAAAACCGGCCGGAGCGTCCCGGTCCTTGGCAGCCGAGACGTAGCTCTCCGGAGTGAGCATGGAAACCTTGGCCCACTCAATTTCAGCCGCAACGTCACGGATGGCGGCACGGTCGGTGGACAGGCGCAGGCGGCGGGCGGCTTCGGCGATGAACTGGGCCTTGTGGCTGAGCAGGTCCGGCATCTGCCCGCCTACGGTCTGCGGCCAGAAGTACTGCAGCTGCTTCAGCGCCGCGGCGTGGAAGGTTTTAGCCTGGACGCCGCCGGCTCCGAGGTCGCGCAGCCGGGTGCGCATCTCCGCAGCGGCCCGGGCGGTGAAGGTCACCGCCAGCACGCGCTGCGGCTTGTACACCCCGGTGTGGACGCCGTAGGCCATGCGGTGCGTGATGGCACGGGTCTTGCCGGTGCCTGCCCCGGCGAGCACGCAGAGCGGCCCGGTCAGGGACGTTGCCACCTCACGCTGTTCATCATCCAGTCCGGCAAGAATCCGTGCTTCCGCGGAGGTTCCGCTCATGCCCGGTCCTCAATCTCCGGTTCGGCGATGGGTCCTCCGTACCAGCGCTCGATCAGGTTCCGGGCAATGGAAATGCCGCTGGCGATGGTTATCTCGCCGCTGGCAACGGCGTCGCGCAGCTCATCGCGGGTGAACCAGCGGACATCGGAAATTTCGACACCGTCGTGCACGGCTGCGGCGGGGTTTTCCGTGCGGGCGGTAAAGCCCAGCATCAGCGAGCACGGAAACGGCCAGGGCTGCGATCCCAGATACTGCGGCGAGTGGACCACGAGGCCGGATTCCTCGGCAATCTCCCGGATGACCGCACCTTCCAGCGATTCCCCGGGCTCAACGAACCCGGCGAGCGTGGAGTAGCGGTTGCCTTTCCAGGCAGCTGCGGAGCCCAGGAGAAGGCGGTCCTCGGGGTCGGTAACGGCAACGATGATGGCCGGATCCGTGCGCGGGAAGTGCTGGCTTCCGTCCGCGGGGCAGCGGCGGACCCAGCCGCCCTGCTCCGGAACGGTGGGAGTCCCGCAGCGCGGACAGTGGGTGTGGACGGCGTGCCAGTTGGAAACGGCAGCGGCCTGCACGAACAGTGCGGCGTCCAGCTCGCCGAGCAGGACGGCAACCTCCCGCAGCGACGCCCAGCGGGCACCGCCGGTTTCCAGCAGCGGATCCTCCTCCGCGAGGGTGACCAGCACGACGTCGGTGCCCGCCGGTTCCTGCGCGTCGGCCAGTGTGCGGCCCAGATAGACGGGGACCTCGCCGAAACCTGTTTCGGCAACGGGGGCCAGCACCACCTCGGTGTCGCTGATCAGGGCCTTGCCTCCCGCCATGTACATGACGCGGGTGCCCGGGTTGGCACGGATCTGATCGAACAGGTCCGCGGCCACGCGGCGGTCCGATCCGCGGTCCACCGCGGTGCGGGCCAGCGGCAATATTCCAAGAGGGGGTACAACTGCTACCGATGCTGGGCTGCTCATGTCTCTACCGTACTGACTCGCACCCCCCAACCTGTAGTTGGAACAGGACTACCTGCCCGGGCTGAGTTATTGCTCACGCATCCGGCGACTCGCCGCCAGCTTATGGTTATTCGTGCCACATCTACCTCTACGGTTGAAGATGTGAAACGCACCCCCATGGAATTGGCCGCAATGGCCAGCGCCGCCGTCCCCGGGCTGGCCCCCACCGGCGTCGCCGGCTCCCCCGACGACGCCGCGGACTTCGACGCCGCCGTGCTGGTTGACGAAGCAGGAAAGCAGTGGCGGGTACGCTCCCCCAAACACGTTGACGCCAGCATGAGGCTGGAAACCGAACTCCTCGTACTGCGGGCATTTGTGCCGGCGGTGCGGGCGGAGCTTCCGTTCGCGCTCCCCCATGTGGCGGGAACCGTGAGGCAGGGCGACCTGTGCACCTTTGTCTACTCCCATCTGCCCGGCTCCACCCGGGACATCGATTCACTCGTGGCCGAAGGCGGAACGCTGCCCCTGGAAGTGGGCCGGGCCATGGCCGCCATTCACAGCCTGCCCCAGGACCTCGTGAACGACGCAGACCTGCCCAGTTACTCCGCCAACGAATTCCGGCAGCGCAAGCTCAATGAACTGGACCAGGCCGCCACCACCGGCAAGATTCCCCCCGTGCTGCTGCGCCGCTGGGAGCATGCCCTGGAGGACGTTACGCTGTGGCGGTTCAATCCGTCAGTAGTGCACGGGGACCTGCATGAGGACAACCTGCTTGTCTCCAACGGGCGGATCAGCGCGGTCACCGGCTGGACGGATCTTCGCATCGGAGATCCTGCGGACGACTTCGCGTGGCTGGTCGCCGCCAATGATCCCGCCTTTACCGAGGCTGTCCAGTCGGCCTACAACGCCGCCCGTACCGAAACCCCGGACCCGCATCTGATCCGCCGCGCGGCCCTGTCCGCCGAGTTCGCCCTGGCCCAGTGGCTGGTGCGCGGGGTCGCTGCCGAAAACCCCGTGATGATTGCCGAGGCCGAGGAGATGCTGGCCACGCTGGAAGCGGACATCCTCGAACAGGATGCTGCAGCGAAGGCCGAGGAAGCGGAAGCCGCTGCAGCAGCCAGGGAAGCCGCCGTCTCCGCGGAACGGGAGGCTGCCGCGAAGGCCGCATCGGAACCGGTATCCGGTGCCGTTCCCCTGACCGCGGCCGGATCCGCTCCGGTGAAGGACCCGTTCGTCCCCGGTGCCGCTGCTTCCACCTCCGGCTCCGGCTCCGGCTCGAAGAATGCGACGGCGGGAACGTCAGCCGCCAAGGGTGCGTCAGTCAGCCCCGGCTCGGCGCGTGTCAGCGTAACCCCCATCGTGCCGGACACCGGTTCCGCCGGCGCAGCGGCCGGCGACGCCACGGGGCCGATCGCCCGGGTCACGGTACTGCCCGCCGATCCGCACCCGGCGGCCAAGCCGGGCCCCGGCCCCGTTCCCGCCCCTGCTTCACGGGAATCAAAGCAGCAGGCTGCCGGCAAGGGCACCCCCGCAGAGGTAAGCAGCAAGGGCACCCCCGCAGAGGTAAGCAGCAAGAATTCCACCGGCAAGGATCCTGCCGGCAAGCCCCTTGGGAGGGCCAAGTAGGGCGATCCAAGCTCCTGCGAGGAACAAGCCCAAGCGGTATCCAAGCCAGCCAAAACCAGCCAAAGGCCGGGGAAACAACCGTTTCTCCGGCCTTTGCTTTGCCTGCAGGCAAAGTCAGTATTCTTTGCTCGAACCCTTGTGCCGGGCGTCAACAGGTTCTATGGTTACCTACATCACTAACTAACCAATTGACCGACGAGCCGCCGACGCGGTTCCGGTCAGCGAAGCGAGGCCAACCGTGAACCTCAGGCCCACGTCGTGAGCACCTTCGACGACACACGCCCCATCTTCCTGCAGATTGCTGAACGCATCGAAGGGGACGTCCTCGACGGTGTCCTGCAGGAAGAGAGCCAGGTGCCCTCGACCAATGAAATCGCATCTTTTTACCGCATCAATCCCGCGACCGCAGCCAAAGGCGTCAATCTGCTCGTTGACGAGGGTTTGCTCTACAAACGCCGCGGGATCGGCATGTTTGTGGCTCCCGGAGCACGCGGGATCGTCCTGGCCAAACGCCGGGAACAGTTCTACCGCCAATATGTCCGGCCCGTCGCCGATGAAGCGCGGAAACTGGGAATCGGTGCGGAAGAGCTGACCGAGCTCATTCGTCGCAGTGCCGCCGAACATGAAGGGACCCCGGCACCATGAACGTCATAGAAACCCGCGGACTGACGCGCCGCTACCGCGACCAGCTGGCCCTGGACGACGTGACCCTGAACATTGGGGCCGACCGGATCTACGGACTGCTGGGCCGCAACGGCGCTGGCAAGACCACGCTGATGTCCATCCTCACCGCCCAGGAGTTCGCCAGCTCCGGCGACGTGCGGGTCTTCGGGGAGCACCCGTTCGAGAATGAGCGGGTGCTCTCCAAGCTCTGCTTCGTCCGGGAATCACAAAAGTACCCGGATGACTTCACCATCAGTAACGCCCTCGATGCAGCAGCCTTTTTCTTTCCCAACTGGAACAAGCAGCTGGCACAGACACTGCTGGAGGATTTCCAGCTGCCGCAGCCGAAGAAGCACCGGATCAAGAAGCTCTCCCGCGGCCAGCTCTCGGCCGTCGGAGTCATCATCGGTTTGGCTTCCCGGGCGGAGCTGACCTTCTTCGACGAGCCCTATCTGGGCTTGGACGCCGTCGCGCGGCAGCTGTTCTACGACCGGCTGCTCACCGATTTCGCCGATCAGCCCCGGACCATCATTCTGTCCTCGCACCTGATCGATGAAGTGGCAAACCTGCTTGAACACGTGATCGTCATCGACCACGGACGCATTGTCATGGATGACGAAGTGGACGCCGTCACAGGCTCCGCCTTCGCTGTCGCAGGCTCTTCCGCTGCCGTGGAGAATTTTGTGGGCGGCCGGCCGGTCCTGCACCGGGAAGGTCTTGGCGCGCTGAGCTCGGTCACCGTGGACACCCCGCTGTCCGGTGATGACCGCGATCTCGCCCGGACTCTGGGCCTGGAGGTGGCGCCGGTGTCACTCCAGCAGCTGATCATCAGGAGAACCCTCAAGGCCAACGAATCCTACGGTTCCGCGCCGGCAAACAACGACACCGATCTGGAGGTACTGCAATGAACCGGCCGCTCGCAGTAGCGCGCATGCAGCTGCTCAACAAATGGATATATCTCGGAATTCCGGCAATCATCCTTGTCTCGTCCACCCTGATTGCCCTGGCTATCATCGCTGTCATTCCCGACAGCGGAGCACCCAACCTGGTGTTTTCCGGCCAGGCCGTCATGTGGTACTTCCTCGGCATCGGTGTTCAAGCCCTGACGCTAACCTTCCCTTTCTCACAGGCAATGAGTGTCAGCCGCCGCTCCTTCTACCTCGGCACACTCGGCCTCTTCGCGGTGATGTCATTGAGCCTGGGCGTGCTCTACTGGCTGCTCGGCCTGGTGGAAGAAGCAACAAGCGGCTGGGGCCTGAACGCCCACATATTTGCCCTGCCCTGGATCGCCGAGGCTGCGTGGTACACGCAAATCCTGCTGTACTTTGCGCTCTCGACCCTGCTGTTCATGTTCGGATTCTGGTTCGCGACCGTTTACAAGCGGTGGCGCACCGGCGGCCTGGTTGCCGCATGTGTCGGACTAGCCCTGATTCTGCTGGCGGCCGTCGCATCCGCGACCTGGACGGAGTCCTGGGCAGCGGTGGGAGCCTGGTTTGCACAGCTGACACCGCTTGCCCTCACCGGCTGGCTGCTGCTGGGCGGGGTGGTGCTGGCCGCCGGATCCTACGGAACACTCCGCCGGGCGGTGCCCTAGCGGTTGGCCGCGGACGGTAGGAACGGACTGCGCGCCTGAATTGCATAAGACCTGAATTGCATAAGAAAGGCCTCCGGATGAGGCGGTGTTTGTTGAGAACATCTGCCGAACCGGAGGTCTTTCATGTCCCCCCGTCGGGCAGAACCAACCACACATCCACACATCCACACATCCACACATCCACACATCCACACATCCACACATCCACACATCCACACATGATGCTCGCGCGTTGTAGGGTCGGTTCTCACCTTGGCTGCACGCCCATCATCATGGCCCCAGGCATACCCGCTGAAGAATCACCCACCGACCAGCCACGTACCAACCACGCAGGGACTGCCCTAGAACGGCGGCGGGTCATCCCCGTAGTCATCCGCGCTGCTGCCTGCCCGGGTGTCCGTGGTCGTGACCGTCCCGGAATCTATGTGGGGCACGGTCCGGGAATCTGCACGGACAGCCGCGACGGACCGGTCCCCAGCACCGTCCGGGCCGGTTCCCTGCATGACCGGAGCAAGAGCCAGGTGCGGTTCGGTACGGTAAGTCCGTCCTCCCGGCGATGTCCACTCAATAACCCCGGCCGCCGGCTGGCAGGCCTTCCAAAACCCCTTGGTTTTGAACATGTGGTGCCTCCGGCACAAATGCTCGAGGTTGTCATGATCCGTGGCCCCGCCCTGCACCCACGGCCTGGTGTGATCGATCTCGGAAATCACCGCATTCGTCCGGCACCCCGGGAACCGGCAGGTCCCGTCCCGAGCCCGCAGCCACCGTTGAAGTCCGGCCCGGACTTTCCTTCGGCGGCCCACCCGCAGGATCTCCTCAGTATCCGGATCCCGCTCCACCGGCGTCCATTTCCCTGCCTCCCGGGCCATCCGGCGGGCGGCTTCCGGACTGATCGGCCCGTAACCATGCAACTCCGCCGGCTGATCGTCCGCGCCGAAGAGCGTTTCAGCGCTGATCAGCACCAGAATCTCCGCCCTAGCCCCAGCCCTGGCCCAAGCCCCGGCCTTGGCCCGGGCATCGGTGCTGGCATCACTGCCACAACCGGCGCCGGTGCCAATGCCGGCGGTATCCATGCCGGCAGGTTGGGGCTCACGACCACAGGGGTGACTGCCGCCGGACATAAGCAGGTCCTGAAGGATGTCCGCCCGCAACTCATCCACCCTGCGGGGATCACCATCAGCCTGCTCACCCCGGGCAGCCCTGCTCAGCTGAGTGAAGATCGCCTGCGCGTTCTCCGCCGGCAGGAACGCCGAGAGCCAGGACATTCCATCCGCCGCAGGCTCCAGACACACCTTGCGCTTGTCCAACGCACTCAGCTGGCGCTGGACAATGCCCTGCGGATACTGGTTTTCCCGCAACCGCCGCGCCCGCACCCGGAACTGAGCCGCAGTCTGACCCGCTGCAGCCTCCAGCAGCTTTGCCTCGAACCCCGGAAGCTCCACAGCTTCGATGTCCTGGCACTGATCCAACACCGTCTGGGCATGACCGTAACTGATCCCGCCCTGCTCCAGATTGCCCAGAGTCACGGCATGAACTCCGCAGAGACTGCCCGCCTCAGACATCAGCCGCTGCCAGGTACTCTGCGGCACGCAAAGGATCGCTGCTGCCTCCGACGCCGCAAGACTGAACGCCATACCCGGATCAGGCTTTCCGGACGGGAAATGCATCTCGTCCCGGTAAATACTCTGCATCCGGTGCAGGACCTTAGCCTGCTGCGCCTGCGCCCACCGCATCAGATGATCCAGGCGGGAGAGCACAGCACCGGCAGTCTGCTCATCCAGCGCATCCGCGCCCTGCAGAACCAGAGAACCGGATAACCCGTGTTGGCAGGCACTCCCGGCCGCATCACCGGAAACAACAGTGTCGTCGGAAGCAGTAGTGGTGGCGCTGGCGCTGAAAGCAGTGTCGCCGGAAGCCGGGGGCGAATCGGAACGACCCGGAGCAGCAGCCAAAGAGGTAGCAGAAGAGGAGGCACCGACAGCAGCTGATACGGCGTGGAAAACCGAGTAACCGGGCGGTGCAGCGGCCTCCCCGCCGGCGGTGGGGCCGACGCCGAGGGCGGTGCCGTGGCCGTGGCCGTGGCCGTGGCCGTGGCCGTGGCCGTGGCCGTGGCCGTGGCCGTGGCCGTGGCAAAGTCGATGCCGGCAACCATAGCCATCGCAGGCTTGGTGCCGGATGCGGTGCCGGCAGCCTGCTCGCCGAACCGCTCGGAACCGGGAAAAGTCCTGTGCTGATCCATGCCTTCAGGCTTTCACCTGCCTCTGACATTTCCGCCGCCAAAAGAGCCCCCAACAGCCCAAAACAGGCCCTATTTCGGCACCCCAAATACCCGACTTTTTTGGCCGACTACCTGCTTGAGTTTCGAACGGGCCATACGGGCGGGTCAGTGGGGAAACGGCGGGAAATGACCCGCGGTGCACCTGCCTAATAAGCGGCTCGCAAATTACCGGCCCACCGCGTACCCAACGTCCAGAGCGGTTACGGCTAGCCAGGCCTTCCGATACGCATACCGCAGGGCGGACAAAGGTGCGGCCGCCTCCTCAGGAGACGGCCGCACCTTTGCCTTTCCCGCCGGCTGTCTTTCCCGCCGGCTGCCTTTCCCGCTGTTTCTTTCCCACTGGCTGTCTTTCCCACTGGCGGGTTCCGGCGTGCCAGGCCGGCCGGGCAACCTGCGCTAGGGCCATCCCGCACTAGGGCCATCCTGCGCTAGGACGAAGAGTTCGCCGACCGAATGATGTCCTCAAGCTCTTCTTCGCCCAAGAGGTTGAACGGACGGACCAGCTTGTCTGCCGCCACGTAGTAGAACGCGGCATTGACCTTTTCCAACGGCACCTGTTTCAGCCGGGCCCAGGCCAGCCGGTACACCGCCAGCTGCACCGCCCTTACCGCGAGCTTGTCCTTGGAGGGCGGGGCTCCGGTCTTCCAGTCGATCAGGTCCCAGGTGCCGTCCGCGTCCTGGAAGACGGCGTCGATGCGGCCGCGCACCACCACGGCATCCACCCGTGTCTCCACGGGTACTTCGATGAAGGCCGGAGTGCGCTGCGCCCAGGGCGAGGACTCGAAGGTGGCGATCATGTCTTCCAGCTGGTAGGCCTCGTCCACGTACGCGTCCGCCGCACCGGGATGTTCATCGATGTCCAGCATGCCGCTGGTTCCAAAGAATTCCTCCACCCAGGCGTGGAACGCCGTGCCTTTGCGGGCGGCCATTCCGGGCTCCCGCGGCACGGGACGCCGCAGCTGCCGGGTGACTTCCTCCGGATCATCCTTCAAGTCAACCAGCAGCGACGCCGAGATGTGCGCCGGCAGTTCAACCTCCACCACCTGGTTGGGCGGATGGTGGCGGGCCAGGACCAGCTCCACCTCTCGAGCCCAGCGCGTGGGTTCAAACACTCCCGGCGAGGATTCGCGGGGCCCATCCTCCTGCAGCCCCTCCGCGCCGGCCAGAATGTCGATTTCGGACTGCCCGACACGGCCCGCCTGGCGGTCAGCGGCTTCCATCACCGCGGCAGCAGCCCTTTCCATGGCTGCTCGCCGGTCCCCCAGAGGATCAACCGGCCACTTCTGCCGCTGCACATCCGCGTTGGCCGGGTTGGAATCGCCTTCGTCACCGGGCTGCACCCACGACAGGAGAGTGAAGCCCGGTGCACCCGCTTCCCCAAGGTCGTAGAGATCCTGCAGATAGCGGGAGACCGCCGTCGGCTTGGACCGTCCGCCGCCCCACACACTCGAAGTGCAGATCAAGACGTACTTGGCACGGGTGAACGCCACATAGGCAAGCCGGCGTTCCTCACGCTCGGCGTGACCGCGCGCGTCTTCGCTAAAGAGTTTTTCACTGTCCACCCAGCTTTTCTGGTCTTCCTGTTCCCAGTCCCATTGCGGAAGGTCGGGGGCGTCGCCGCGCAGGGGCCAGGGAATGGAGCCCTCGCCGCTGCTCCAGCGGGAGTCACGGTCGTTGGGGAACTGGCCCTCGTTCAGGCCCGGAACCACCACGACATCCCATTCCAGTCCTTTGGAGGCGTGGACGGTCAACAGCTGCACTGCTTCCCGGCTGGCCTCGAGCTGGGTGACGGGCAGTCCGTTTTCCTCGTCGTTGGCGGCTTCGAGCCAGGCCAGGAAAGCCGTCAGGTCCACACGTTCGCTGGAGGAGCTAAAGGTAGCCGCGGCATCGATGAACGCGTCGAGGTTCCGCCGGGACTCATGGATGGACACGCCCGGTTTCGCCGCCACTTCGATGTCCAGCAGGATGCGACGCTCGACTTCGCCGATCAGCGTTGTGAGGTCCTCCCCCACGTAGCTGCGCAGGTCCCGAAGCTCGTCGCGGAGCAGCTTCAGCCGTCGCAGCCCTTCGGCGGAAAGCGACCGCCCGGAGCTGGAGACCCATTCCGGGCGCGGCAGGGAATCCACGGCCTCCACCAGCGACCCGGCTTCGGCCATGTCCGCCTCCACAACGGTTTCGGAGCCGTCCGGCTGCTCATCCGGCCGGTGCACGTTGGCTGCATCGGCCGCGGATACCGCGTGCTCGCGGACCCGGACCAGGTGCCGTGACCAGTCCGCCAGCGCCATCAGATCGGCCGGACCTATGCGCCAGCGCGCTCCGGCCAGGATCCGCAGCATGGAGTCCGAGCGGCCCGGATCTCCAAGCACCCGCAGCACTGCCAGCACATCCACCACTTCAGGCGTCGAGAGCAGCCCGCCGAGTCCGACGATCTGCACCGGGATGCCGCGCGCTTCCAGCGCCTCCCGAACAGGTCCGAACTGCTTGCGTCCGCGGCAGAGGACGGCCACGGTGGGCTGCAGCGGCTTGCCGGCGTCGTCCGTTTCAAACCAGCGGTTCCGATGCGCCAGCACCTGGTCGGCGACGGCGTCGGCCTCGCCGAGGATGGCTTCGGCCCCGTCCGCGGCGGGAACCGAAACGTCAGCCAGGTAGCGTCCGAGGTAGACCTCGCCTACAGGCGCTTTGGGCTTGGCCTGCAGCTCAGGCACATGCGGCAGCCGCTGGCGCGCCAGCCAGGGAGCAGTGCTGTTCAGGGGTGCTGAAACAGTGTTGGCGGCGGCCAGAATCGACGTGGAGTTCCGCCAGGCGACGGAGAGGTTGGCAACGGGAGCCAGTGCACGCGTGCCGTCCGGAAGGAACAGCGGGAACTGGTCCCGGAAGGTACCGAGCTGGCCGGCCGACGCGCCGCGGAAACCGTAGATGGACTGGTGCGGGTCGCCAACCGCCGTGACCGCACGGCCGTCTCCGAAAAGCTGGGAGAAGAGCACCATCTGGGCGTGCGAGGTGTCCTGGAATTCGTCCAGCAGCACCACCTTGTACTTGGCCCGCTCCATCTCCACTGCCTCGGGAATGGTGGCGGCGATCGTGGCGGCCATTTCCACCAGGTCGCCAAAGTCCAGCTGCCGGCGCTCGAACTTCGCACGCCGGTACGCTTCGACGAGCTCGGTGACGGAGATCCGGGTGCGCAGCCTGTCCATAAGTTTCTGCACGGCCGCGGTTGCCGCCTTGGGCTTGCCGGCCAGATACGGCAGCCGCGTGACGGCCTCCAGGTGCTCGGCCAGGTGCTCACGCACCTCGGCCGGACTGGTAAGGTGTTCGGCGCATTCACCGGCCATCTGCAGGACCCCGTTGACCAGGGTGGATTTCGCGGCCGTGAAGTGCTCGAAGTCCCCGGCATAGGCTTCCACTACCTCGGTGGCGAGCTGCCAGGACTGGGCGCCGCCGAGCATGACGGAATCCCGTTCCACGCCCAGGCGGAGCCCGTAGTCGTTCACGATGCCGTTCGCGTAGGAATGGTACGTGGAGACGGCGGGGTCCAGCCTGGCGTCCTCGGACACGTCGGGGCCGCTGCCCGGCGGAATCAGGCCCGGATCAGCGGTGCCCGCGGCCTGGACCCGGTACAGCAGTTCCAGGCGCTGGCGGATGCGGCTGTCCAGTTCGCCGGCGGCCTTGCGGGTGAAGGTCACGCCCAGGATTTGTTCGGGGCGCACCAGCTTATTGGCCACCAGCCAGACCACCCGGTCCGCCATGGTTTTGGTCTTACCGGATCCGGCACCGGCAATGACCAGCAGCGGTTCCAGCGGCGCCTCGATGATTCCAATCTGGTCCGGTGTGGGGTACTGCACGGGATTCGCCGGGTCGGTATGCAGCATTTCAGCCAGTTCGCGGGCAGAGTAGCGCGGAGCCGGGGGAATCTCGGGGGGAAGCGTTTCGGTCAGGGAGGCACTCATTCGGTGACCTGCTTTCCTTCGGGGCACAGGGGGCAGATTTCGGGAAGCCGGCAGCCGTGGCCGCCGAACCCGCTGCGGGTGGGGTCGTGGACGGTGTCGAACCGGGCATCGGACATCAGCGCGGCCGCTTCACGGACCATGTCCCGCGCCGTGGTGTCCTCGGGATCCAGCGGCGGCTGCTGCTGGACGGCAACGGACTTGCTGGTGGTTCCCAGCTGGACCAGGGCGGCGCCGCCGGGCCGGGACGGCTGTACTGCTGCAGCGCCGTCTTCCGGTGCATCACGGTTCACGGCGCCTTCCCGGACCGCCTCCTGGTAAGCAGCCAGCTGGGGATGTTTTTCGAGATCGTCCTTCTTGGGCGCCGATTTGCCGGTTTTGAGGTCGACGATGAAGAGCCGCCCCTCGGAGTCGATCTCCAGCCGGTCAATCTGCCCGCGCAGCAGCGCCGTGCGTTCGCTGCCGCGGATCTCCACGGGCACCTCGGCGGCAAAGTCCCGCTCCACGGCCACCAGTGACCGCCCTTCCTGGCGCATGGTGATGACGTAGGCGGCAAGTTTGCGCACCATGGTCTCCGCTCGCCGGAAATCCAGCTTGCCTTCCCAGTTGTCCTTCATGCCCAGTGTGGGCCAGCGGCGCTGCAGTTCCTGGACGTACTCGCTGCCCGAGGCCTCGGGCAGGTCCTGGGCAATCTGATGGACCAGGGTGCCCAGCGAGCGGGCGAAGTCAGTGGCCTGTTCACCGCCGGCTGCGGAGACGAACCAGCTCAGGGGCGACTTCAGCACGGCGTCGACCTTGGACGGCGACACCGGAATGGGAGTTCCCTCGGGGATGACCGGATCCGTGGTGGACAGCTCAGCCAGTCCCCACCATTCCGACGGCGCTGCACCGGGGACCCGGACCGGATGATTGAGCATGGTGCCCAGATGGTGCACCGCTTCGTGTGCCAGTTCCGGTTTGTCCTGCTCCTGCTGCGTATAGGCGCGCAGCTCCGCAACGAGGGACCGCAACGTAAGGGGGCGCAGGACCTCGGTGCGTTCGCGCTTGACGGCCTGCGGCGGGAGCGGATCCACCAGGTCCAGGAACGCCGAGGGCTGTTCGTCGTCGGACGACACCGCGGTGCAGACCAACAGCTCGCGTGCCCGGGAGACAGCCGTGGAGAAGCTGCGCAGTTCATCGTGGCGGATCGCGTGCATCAGGGACTGCGGACTGCGGTGTTTGGCGAATCCGTCTCCGTGCTCAATAGCGGCCACCAGGTCTCCGCTGCCCAGCAGCTCACCGCGCAGGCGCAGGTTGGGCCAGACGCCGTCCTGCACCCCGGCAACAATGACCATGGGCCATTCCCGGCCGGCGGCGCTGGCGGGCGTGAGCAGTTCCACCGCCTCACGGCGCTGCGCACGGGCAGCCAGGGTGTCCATCGGCAGCTCGGAACTGGTCAGGTAGTCCAGGAACTGTGCGGGCGTGGAACCGGGCAGCTGGTCCACATATCGTTCAGCAGTCTGGAAAAGGGCCATGATGGCGTCGAGGTCGCGGTCGGCCCGGGCCCCGGCCGGGCCGCCGGAGAGGGCAGTTTCAGCCCACTTCTTGGACCACCCGGAAACCGACCACAGCGCCCAGAGCACTGTTTCAGCGGTGGCTCCGGGCTGTTCCGCCGCGGTCCGCCCGGCCCGCAGCATGGCGGCGGTGCGCTGGGCAGACCTCGCTTCCCAGGACAGGCCGGCGAGTGCCAGGCCGCTGGGCGAGACCGGATCCAGCAGGGCTTCCACAAGCAGCGCGTCGCTGGTACGGCCTCCCCCGCCGCGTATTTCTTCGCGGCGCAGCGACTGGCGGAGCCTGCGCAGTTCGATGGAGCTGGCTCCGCCGATCCGGGAGGTGAGCAGCGATACTGCGGCCTCCGGGGTGAGCAGCTCCGGATCCAGGACGACGGCGAAAGCCTCCAGCAGCGGCCGCACTGCGGCTTCATCCCGCACCGCCTTCTCCGCAACCGGCACTTTCACGTCAATGCCCTGGCCACTGAGGTAACGCTGGATGCGCGCCAGCTGCCCGCCGGTGCGCACAATAACGGCGATGTCCTCGAGGCTCCGTCCGTCCAGCAGCTGGGCTTCCAGGATGCGCTGGGCGATGTAGCGCAGTTCATGCATGGGGGAATCAACCACGTGCGCTTCGGCCCGGCCCGCTGCGGAGCTTTGGGTTTCGGCGGCTTCTGCGGGTTCCGGCGCTGCGGATTCCTGCGGTGCGGGCGGCAGCACCGCAGCCCGGTAACGGGGAAGCTGCCCGACCACCGAAATCCGCGAAGCAGTCCGAAGCCAGGCTTCGGCAACGGATCCGGTGAGCCGGTGGGGTCCGGACAGAACGAAGGTCTGGAGCCCCTCCCCCAGGGTGTCGGTGAGTTTGCCCAGCAGGTCCGGACGGGCGCCGCGGAAGCCCTGGACCACTGTGTCCGGACACGCCGTCACCACTGTGTCGCGTCCCCCTGCGAGAAGCCCGAGCAGGGCATGGATGGCTGGGTTGGCCTCCTGCAGGTCATCCACGAGGATCAGCTGGAACCGGGCCTGTTCCGCCGCCAGGAACTCCGGATCCGACTCCAGGATCTGCAGGGCGGTGGTGATGATGCCGGCGGGGTCGAAGGCCTCGGGCATGCGGATGTCCAGGACGTCGCGGTACTCCGCATACAGTGCGCCCGCGGCAATCCAGTCTTCACGGTTGTGCCGGCGCCCCAGATCGGCGACCTCCTCCGCGGAAATGCCGTACTCGATGATGCGGTCGAAAAGCTGCCGGATTTCCTGCCGGAAACCGCGGGTGGGCAGGGCAAGGTCCAGGGATTCGGGCCAGGGCAGGGCGGGGACGCCCTGCTGGCCGTGGCCTTCGAGCAGTTCCTTGATGATGACGTCCTGCTCGGCTCCCGAGAGCAGCTTGGGTGCCCGGGTGATGTACGGCAGCCGCCCCTCGGCCTTGGCCCGCCGGATCAGGTCAAAGGCGTAGGAAGCCCAGGTGCGTGCCGGCGACGTGCTCAGCGTGCCCTGCAGCCTGGCAGAGAGGGAATCCCGCAGCGCAGCCGCGGCCAGGCGGGTGGGCGCCAGCAGCAGCAGCCCGGCCGGGTCCAGTCCCGCAGCGATCCTGGCAACGGCGGCCTCCACCAGCACGGTCGACTTTCCGGTGCCGGGGGCACCCAGCACCAGGACGGGACCGCTGCCGGCGGGCAGGTCCGCAACAGCCTGCTGGTCCGGGCTCAGCTGCGGGGCTTCGGCGGTTCCGGCCGACGGTCCAACCAGTTGCAGTTTTACGCTCATGCCTCTACTTCATCACGTCCCGCCGACATTCCTGTTTCGGGCGCCGCCAGCCCGGCCCGGACCCCCTCAATCACCGTCCAGTCGCCCTCGGAGGGGAACCAGCGGGCCGGGCCGATCCGCACCCGGTATCCCCCGCCGTCGTCGTCAGGTGTTCCGGACAGCGGCGTCCCCTCGGTGCGGTAGTGCTCCAGGGCGCGCCGCTCGTGGCAGCGGGGAGGCTCTCCCCCGGCCCGGATGACGCGCCACCAGGGCAGGCCCGTGCCGCTGCGGGACAGGACTGCACCCACCTGCCGGGGACCGCCCTCGTGCAGAATCTCAGCGATGTCCCCGTAGGAGAGGACCCTGCCGGCCGGAATCAGCGCAACCACTGAACGGACGGCGTCGACATACTCATCGCGCATGACTCCAGCCTAGCGCGGCCCCGTCCCCGGGAATCTTCGAATGTCAGTGCCCGCCGGTACGTTTATTCCATGAACAGCTGGCATGAACTCCCCCACGCGGCCTTTGACCTTGAGACCACCGGCCGCGACCCGCATACTGCGCGCATCGTCACCGCATCCATCATTCTCGTCGACGGGCAGGGGCAGGTCCTGCAGCACCACGAGTGGCTCGCCGCGGTCGAAGAGGAGATTCCCGCAGAAGCAGCCGCCATCCACGGCGTCAGCACCGAACGCGCCCGGGCCGAGGGACGTCCGGCCCCGGAAGTGACTGCTGAAATCGCCGGAGTCCTCGGCGGATTTTTCGCAGCCGGCATCCCTGTCCTGGCCTTCAACGCCTGCTACGACTTCACCGTGCTGAACCGTGAGTGCGAACGCTTCGGGCTGACCGCACCGGCACCGGCACCCGTGATCGATCCCTACATCCTGGACAAGCAGGTGGACCGGTACCGCCGCGGCAAGCGCACGCTCACGGCGCTGACCGAGCACTACGGCGTCGGCTTCGAGAACGCGCACACCTCGGCCGCCGACGTCATGGCGACCCTGGGCGTGGCCCGCGCCATGGCCGGACGATATCCGGTGCTGCACGGCGACGCCGCGGAACTGCACCGGGCCCAGATCGGATGGGCCGGGGCCCAGGCCGCAAGCTTCCAGGACTACCTGCGGCGCAAGGATCCGGCGGCGGTCGTGGACGGAGCCTGGCCCGCCCGCTCCTGACACACGCGCGCACGGGGCGTCACGGGACGCAACATCACTTCGCGGAGCACCCCCGAGTCCTGTCCTGCTGCCCGCACATGAGATACTTGCACCTGTGTTAGGCGCTGATGGCGCCCCAGGCGTGCCCTAAGGAGACCCGCGGTTCAGGACTCTCCGGCGGATCGGCGTCTCGTGCCACGCGATTGGCAGACACCCCGCACAGGCCCAGGCACCCGGACGTGCCCGGCACGTCCCTGTGCCGTCATCCGGCCGCTGACCAGCCCCGATACGTAGACCACGAGGATCAATGATCACAGTTACCGACCTGCGCAAGGTATACCGCCAGGGCGACCGCATCGTCACCGCGCTCGACGGCGTCAGCCTGAGCGTGCCGAAGGGTTCCATCCACGGGATCATCGGCCACTCCGGTGCCGGCAAGTCAACGCTCGTGCGTTGCCTCACCCTCCTGGACCGGCCGACGTCAGGCTCGGTAACCATCGACGGCCGGGAGCTGACCGCGGTGAAGGACTCCGAGATCCGTGCGGCCCGCCGCCGGATCGGGATGGTGTTCCAGCATGCGAATCTGATGGATTCGCGCACCGCCGCCGCCAACATTGCGCACCCGCTGGAACTTGTCGGTACGAAAAAGTCGGTCATCGATGCCCGGGTGAAGGAACTGCTGGCCCTCGTGGGCCTGGAGGGAAGCGCCGGCGCCTACCCCGCCCAGCTTTCCGGCGGACAGAAGCAGCGCGTGGGCATTGCCCGGGCGCTGGCCTCCGATCCCGATGTGCTGCTGTGCGACGAGCCGACCTCGGCGCTGGACCCCACCACCACCGACGACATCCTGGACCTCATCTCGGACCTCACCCGCCGCCTGAACCTGACGGTGCTGATCATTACGCACGAGATGAACGTCGTGAAGCGGATCTGCGACTCCGTGTCCCTGCTCGACGCCGGCCGCGTGGTGGAACACGGACCGCTGCGCGAGGTTGCCTCCGACCTGAGCGGCCGGCTGGCCAAGCAGCTGATCCCGCTGCCCGCCACCCCGCCGTCGCCCGGCGGTCCGGTCCTGGAACTCCTGTTTACCGGCGAGACCACGTCGGATCCGGTGCTTTCCGCGCTGACCCGCCGGTTCGACACAGACGTCAACGTCCTTGCCGGCAGCGTAGAACTGCTGGCCGGCACCCGCTTCGGACGGCTGCGCATCCAGTTGGATACGCATACCGATATGGCCGCCGTCCATGAATACCTCGCCCTGCAGGGCGTCACCGTGGAGGTGGCAGCATGAACTTCCTGACCGGACTCTTCGACAATCCCGGCATCACCAAGGCCCTTCCGGAGGCCGTGCTCGAGACCCTCCAGATGGTGGGCATTTCCGGCTTCTTCACCCTGCTGATCGGCCTGCCGCTGGGCGTCTTCCTGCACGTCAGCGCGCCCGGGGGCCTGCTCCCCATGAAGATCATCAACCGGATCGTCAGCGACATCATCGTCAACATCACCAGGTCCGTGCCGTTCGCCATCCTGATGGTGACCCTGATTCCGCTGGCACGCCTGATCACCGGCACCTCCATCGGACCGGTGGCCGCCTCCGTCTCACTGAGCATCGCCACCATCCCGTTCTTTGCACGCCTGGTGGAAAACGCGCTCCGCGACGTCTCCGGCGGCAAGATCGACGCAGCACTGGTCATGGGCTCCACCAAGATGCAGGTGGTGACGAAGGTGCTGCTGCGTGAGGCCCTGCCCGGCCTCGTAGCTGCCCTGACCACCACGCTGGTAACCCTCGTGGGCTACTCCGCCATGGCCGGCATCGTCGGCGGCGGCGGGCTCGGCCGTCTGGCCTACAACTACGGTGTCCAGCGCTTTGACACCCAGGTCATGGTGGTCACGATCGTCATCATTGTGGCCCTCGTGCAGATTATCCAGCTTGCCGGCGACTACGCTTCCCGCCGGGTGGACCACCGGTCCGCCGCGGGCACGGGCCGGCGCAGCCGCCCGGCCGCCGCAGCCGCAGCAGCAGCCGACGCCGGCCCCGCCGCCGCTCCCCGGACCGCCGCCGACCGCGAATTCGACGAGACCAAGGTCTAGTCCAAGTCTTCGTGAGGTCCGGGCCGCGCCCCGGACCCTTACGGATCTGCAGCCAGTAGCCGCTAGCTGCACATTCCCCCGGACGGCGGAGTTCCGCTTCCCCGGGTCACGTGAAAGGAACGCACTCGATGCGTAAAGCACTTACCCTCGTTGCCACCGGTGTGGCCACTGCCCTGGCGCTGACGGCTTGCGGCGGATCGGATTCCGCCGCCAGCTCCGTGGACAGCCTTGACCCCGCAAACCCGGTAACCCTCACCGTGGGTGCCAGCCCCACGCCGCACGCCCGGATCCTGGAATTTGTCCGGGACAACCTCACCGCCGACACCGGCCTGGAACTGGAGATCCAGGAGTTCGACGACTACGTCACCCCGAACATCTCCCTGAACGACGGCGACAGCGACGTCAACTTCTACCAGCACCTGCCGTACCTGGAATCCCAGATGGAAAAGCAGGGCTACGACTTCGAACACGGCGCCGGCATCCACGTGGAGCCCTACGCCGCGTTCTCCGACAAGCACGACGACGCCTCCTCCATCGAGGACGGTGCCCGGGTAATGGTCACCAACGACCCGTCGAACCAGGCCCGCGCCCTGAAGATGCTTGAGGAGGCCGACCTGGTGAAGGACATCGCCGAGGATTCGTCGGTGCTGACCCTGACCGAGGAGCAGAACTTCAAGAACCTGGACTTCCAGGAAAACAATCCGGAACTGCTGGTCAACGACCTGGGCGATCCCACTGTTGACCTGGCCATCATCAACGGCAACTACATCCTTGAAGCCGGACTGAACACCGACGATGCCCTTCTGGTGGAATCCGCCGAGGACAACCCGTACGCCAACTTCCTGGTCTGGAAGACCGGCAACAAGGACGCACGGATCGACAAACTCGAGGAACTGCTCCACTCCCCCGAAACCAAGGCCTTCATTGAAGAGACCTGGCCGAACGGCGACGTAACGGCTGCCTTCTAGAGCCGGCAACGAAAAACCCCGCACCTCCCGTCAAAGGGAGGTGCGGGGTTTTTCGTTGCCCGGCGGGCTGCGGATTTACGGCTGAGCTGCAGCAGCGGCCTGTGCGGCTGCCGGGAGCGCGGCGTAAATGCGTTCCATTGCGGCGTCGTCGTGGGCGCCGGAAAGGAACCAGGCCTCAAAGACCGACGGCGGCAGGTACACGCCGGCGTCCAGCATGGAGTGGAAGAACGGCTTGTACCGGAAGGCTTCCTGCGCCTGGGCCTGCTCGTAGTTGTGCACACCGGTGGCCGAGGTGCCGAAAGCGACGCTGAAGAGGCTGCCGGCCCGCTGGATGCTGTGGTCCACCCCGGCCTCAGTCAAAGCGGCGGACACGGCGGCGGACAGCTCAGCGGAGCGGGCGTCGACGTTGGCATAAACCTCGGCAGTGGCTGCCTTCAGGGTGGCGACACCGGCGGCCATAGCAATCGGGTTACCCGAAAGGGTGCCGGCCTGGTAGACCGGGCCCAGCGGCGCGAGGTAGTCCATGACGTCGGCACGGCCGCCCAGGGCGGCTACGGGCATGCCGCCGCCGATGACCTTGCCGAAGGTGAACAGGTCCGGCGTCCAGCCCTCTCTGGCGCCGGTCAGGCCCCAGTAGCCGGCCGGACCGGTACGGAACCCGGTGAGGACCTCGTCGAGGATCAGCAGGGCGCCGTGGGAGGCGGTGATCTGTGAGAGGGCGGCGTTGAAGCCTTCGCCCGGGGTAACCACACCCATGTTCGCCGGTGCAGCCTCGGTGATGACGGCCGCGATGTTCGCGCCGTGCTCGGCGAAGGCTGCCTCAACGGCGGTGATGTCGTTGTACGGCAGGACCAGCGTTTCGGCTGCGGTTGCTTCGGTGACACCGGCGGAGCCGGGCAGCGCCAGCGTGGCCAGGCCCGAACCGGCGGAGGCCAGCAGTCCGTCGAGGTGGCCGTGGTAGCAGCCGGCGAATTTGATGATCAGGTTCCGGCCGGTGAACCCGCGGGCCAGCCGGACGGCCGTCATGGTGGCCTCGGTTCCGGTGGACACCATGCGCAGGCGCTTCACGCCCGGCACGCGGTCCATGACCAGCTGCGCCAGCTCGGCTTCCGCCGGGGTGGACGCACCGAAAGACAGCCCGTTATCCACGGCTGCATGCACGGCGGCCAGGACGTCAGGGTGGGAATGTCCCACCAGCGCCGGCCCCCAGGAGCAGACGAGGTCCACGTATTCGCGGCCCTCGGAATCCGTGATGTACGGGCCCTTGGCGGAAACCATGAACCGGGGCGTGCCGCCCACTGAGCCAAAAGCACGGACCGGGGAGTTCACTCCGCCGGGCATCAGTGCCCGGGCCCGATCAAAGAGTTCTTCGGAGGATGACGTGGCGGTGACAGGTGAGGTCATTACTTGCTTTCCTTCAGCCAGGCTGCCAGCTCGGTGGCCCAGTAGGTGAGAATCATATTGGCGCCGGCACGCTTGATGCCCAGGACGGATTCCTCGATGGCCCGGCGGCGGTCGATCCAGCCGTTGGCGGCGGCAGCTTCAATCATCGCGTACTCGCCGGAGATCTGGTAAGCGCCCACCGGGACCGGGGACATGGCGGCCACATCGGCCAGGACGTCCAGGTAGCTCATGGCGGGCTTGACCATCACCATGTCGGCGCCTTCCTCGAGGTCCAGTTCGACTTCGAGGAGGGCTTCACGGCGGTTGGACGCGTCCATCTGGTAGGTGCGCCGGTCGCCCTTCAGCTGGGAATCCACGGCTTCGCGGAACGGACCGTAGAAGGCCGAGGCGTACTTCGCCGCGTAGGCAAACAGTGACACATCGGTGTAGCCGGCCGTGTCCAGGGCCTGCCGGATGACGGCAATCTGTCCGTCCATCATGCCGGAGGGGCCGAGGACGTGGGCGCCGGCGCGTGCCTGTTCCACTGCCATCCGGC
Source organism: Arthrobacter sp. Z1-15 (assembly GCF_054792395.1). Lineage (NCBI taxonomy): Bacteria > Bacillati > Actinomycetota > Actinomycetes > Micrococcales > Micrococcaceae > Arthrobacter > Arthrobacter sp. Z1-15. The sequence goes on from NZ_CP096454.1 coordinate 2,948,980, forward strand.
CGTAGATTTCCAGCGTCGCATCATTGTCCACGCGGCCCTGCGCGTCGAGCACGCCGCAGTGTCCGTGGTCGGTGAATTCGTCCAGGCAGACGTCGCTCATGATCACCAGGTCGTCGCCGACCTCTTCCCGGACCGCTGCGATGCCCCGGTTCAGGATGCCGTTCGGATCCGTGCCGGCGCTGCCGACGGCGTCGCGCTCGGCGGGGATGCCGAAGAGCATGATGCCGCCCACGCCCAGGTCAACGGCTTCGGCGGCGGCCTTCTTCAGGCTGTCCAGAGTGTGCTGGACGACGCCGGGCATGGATGCCAGCGGATTGGGCTCGGTGAGGCCTTCCCGCACGAAGGCCGGAAGAATCAGCTCGGCCGGATCCAGCCGGAACTCTGCGGTCATCCGCCGCATGGCGGGGGTGGTGCGGAGGCGGCGGGGACGGCGCTGGGGGAAGCTCATGGAAATAATTCTGCCTTCCGGTAATGAGGGAACTAAGTGGTGGGACCCGTAGACATAGCGACGGAGAGTGCCTGCGCTATTCCCGCCGGTGTTGGCTGCTCCGCCACAGCGTGCGGGGGTACGTGCAGCTGCCCCATCTGGGCGGCGGTGCTGTCACCGATGGCAACAAGCAGCGTCCCTTGGGGAAGGGGCGAGCACTGCCGCAGGAAACGCCGGGCGATGCTGGGCGAGGTCAGGACGACGGCGCGCGGGCCCTGCGGCGTGCGGGCCAGGAACTCCTGCGGGGTGAGCAAGCGGGGACCGCCCGCCTGGCCGTCGCCGGGCGCGGGGGTGAACCGGACCCCCGTTGCCGGGTAGTCCACGGTGCAGTAGGCGGTTACCGGGCTGACCTCCCAGCCCAGCCCGGCCAGCGCTGCGGCCAGGGCCGGGTCCGCCAGGTCGGCCTGCGGAAGCAGGAGCCTCAGCGCGCCGCCCTCGGGGTCGGACACGGAGGGGTGGGGCCAGGATTCCGCCAGCCCGCGGGCTGACTGGTCGCGGTCCGGCATCAGGTCCACGTCCAGCCCGATGTCTTCCAGGGCCTGCCGGGTGCCTGCTCCGACGGCCGCAATAAAAGTTCCGGACGGAACGGCAGTGGAGGCCGGCACGCCCAGGGCAGCGCAGCGCCGGACCATGGCGCGCACCGTGGTCACGCTCGTGAAGACCACCCAGGCGAACCTGCCGGCCCGGAGCGACTTCAGTGCACGGTCCAGGTCGGTGGTGTCGGCGGGGAACTGGAAGTCGATCAGCGGCATCAGTTCCACCGCCGCTCCGCGCGCTTCCAGCTCGGCAGCCATGGCCGCCGCGCGGTCCGGAGTGCGCGGAAGCACCACGGTGAGCCCGGCAAGTTCCGGCCTGGGTTTGTTCGCTGCCACGTCAGCGGGTCCGGGAACGACGCATCAGCTGACCGCGAGGTCCGTCAGGGACGCTGCACCGGCCGCCAGCAGGTCTTCGGCGAGGCGCACGCCCAGGGCGCGTGCGCCGTCCTCGTCGAGCACAGCGGATGCCGCCGAACGCCGCATGACGCGGGTTCCGTCGTCGCTGCACACTACGGCTTCGAGGTGCAGGCGGGTTTCGGTCAGCGAGGCCAGCGCGCCAATGGGCGCCGTGCAGCCGGCTTCCAGCCGGTTCAGCAGTGCCCGTTCGGCCGTGACGGTCAGCCGGGCGGCGTTGTTGTCGTAGGCGGCCAGTGCACGGCTCAGCGGGCCGTCGGCAGCGTCGGGGCTGCGGCATTCCACAGCCAGCGCTCCCTGGCCGGGCGCCGGCAGCATGACGGCCGGGTCCAGGAACTCCGAAACCATCTCCAGTCGGCCCAGGCGTGCCAGCCCGGCGGCCGCCAGAACGACGGCGTCGAGGTCGCCGGGGGCGCCTTCGACAAGTCCCGCGACCCGGCCCAGCCGGGTGTCCACGTTGCCGCGGATATCAACCACGTCCAGGTCCGGCCGGGCGGCGCGCAGCTGCGCGGCCCGGCGCGGGGAGCCGGTGCCCACGCGGGCACCCTCCGGAAGCTGCGCCAGGGTCAGTCCGTCACGGGCGCAGAGCGCGTCGCGGACGTCCACCCGCGCCGGAATGGCGCCGATGGCCAGTCCTTCAGCCGCGCCGGTGGGCAGATCCTTCAGGGAATGCACGGCGACGTCGCAGTTCCCGGCCAGCAGCGAATCGCGCAGCGCGGCAACAAAAACTCCGGTGCCGCCGATCTGGGACAGCGCAGCGCGGTTGATGTCGCCTTCCGTGCGGACACGCACCAGTTCGACGTCGAAGCCGCCGAGTTCGGACAGCGCGTTCGCGACCGTTGTGGTCTGGGTGACGGCCAGGGCACTGCCCCGGGTACCGATCAGCACCGGCGAGTGTGCCACTACTGCACGCCCACGGTGGAATCGGCGCCGGCAATCGTCGGCTTCTCGCCGCGCAGGTTCGCGCAGCAGCCCGGACGGCAGACGTCGTACCAGGGGCCAAGCTTCGTCACGGCAGGGCGGTCGGCAATGTTGTGTTCCACGGTGCGCTCGGAGAGCAGGTCCACCAGGCCGGAAACGAAGGTCTCATGGATGCCCGGGGTGGGGGCGCGGTGCGCGGCCAGGCCCAGCTCGCGGCAGGTCTCCATGGCTTCGGTATCCAGGTCCCAGAGGACTTCCATGTGATCGCTGACGAAGCCCAGCGGAACAATGACGGCGCCCTTGACGCCCTTGGCGGGCAGTTCGGCGATGGCATCGTTGATGTCCGGTTCCAGCCAGGGGGTGTGCGGGGAACCGGAGCGGGACTGATAGACCAGCTGCCAGTCCACGCCTGCGGCTTCGGGGATGCGGTCGATGATCGCCCGGGCATTCGCCAGGTGCTGCGCCACGTAGGCGCTGCCTTCCTCGAACTCGCGGTCGCGCGGGCCGGAGGCTTCGGCGTCGGCGGTGGGGATGGAGTGGGTGGAGAACAGGATCTCGATCTTCCCGTCTTCCTCGCCGCGCTCGGCCAGCTGCTCGCGGACCCTCGCCAGCGAGTCGCGGACGCCTTCGACGAAGGGCTCCACGAAACCGGGGTGGTCGAAGTACTGACGGACCTTGTCCACCTGCAGCTTCTTGTCCAGCCCGGTGGCGAGCAGGTTCATGCCCAGGTCCTCGCGGTACTGGCGGCAGCTCGAGTAGGAGGAGTACACGCTGGTGGTGACCATCAGCAGGCGGCGGTAGCCGGTGTCGTAGGCCTCCTGCAGTACATCCTTGATGTACGGAGCCCAGTTGCGGTTGCCCCACAGCACCGGCGTATCGATCCCGCGGCGCTTCAGCTCGGCCTCGAGGGCGGCCTTCAGCGCACGGTTCTGCTCGTTGATGGGGCTGATTCCGCCGTTGGCGCGGTAGTGGGTGGCCACCTCTTCGAGGCGCTCGTCCGGGATGCCCCGGCCGCGGGTGACGTTGCGCAGGAACGGGATAACGTCTTCCTGCCCTTCGGGACCGCCGAAGGAGGCCAAAAGGATGGCGTCGTAGTGCTTGGGGGCCATCCGGCCGTTCTCGTCCACGCCCTCAAACGGGTCAAGGGGCGCTGACTCATTGGACTGGTTACTGGCAGCAGTTGTCATTTCAGTACCTCGGCAACTTCGGCGGCGGCAATGCGCCGGCCGGTATAGAAGGGGATTTCTTCACGGACGTGGTTCCGCGCCTCGGTGGAGCGCAGATGGCGCATCATGTCCACCAGATCGGTCAGGTTGGGAGCTTCCAGGCCCAGGATCCATTCCCAGTCGCCCAGGGCGAAGGAGGCAACGGTGTTGGCCAGGACCTGGGGGAATTCGCGGCCGAGCATGCCGTGGTCGCGCAGCATCTTGCCGCGCTCCTCTGCGGGCAGCAGGTACCACTCGTAGGAGCGCACGAAGGGGTACACGCAGATCCAGGCTTCGGGGGCGATGCCGCGGGCGTAGGAGGGCCAGTGGTTCTTGGAGAACTCCGCGTCGCGGTGCACGCCCATGGCGGACCAGGCGATTTCCGTGCCGGCGAACAGGCCGGAACGGCGGATCTCGCGGATCGCGGCCTGGAGGTCCTCGGCGCGGCCGCCGTGCAGCCACACCATGATGTCGGCGTCGGCGCGCATCGCGGATACGTCGTAGAGTCCGCGCAGGGTGACCTGACGGCCTGCAAGCTCCTGCGTGAGGGCCTCAAAGGCCTTGGTGTTTTCTTCAGCGTCTGCTGCGGCAGCGCCGGATCCGGCCTCGGCAGACCGCTTGAAAACGGTCCAGAGGGTAAAGAACTGTTCTTCGGCGACGGCTGTTTCTTCGGTGCTCTGACCCATGGGCTCACTCATGATTAACAGTCTGCCCTTCCGGGCAGCCTTAGACGAAATACTCCACTTCTACTTCTTGTAGAAAGTGGTTAATGTCACAGCCCTTCGAGCTGCTCCGCCAGGCCCGAGATCCGTGCCCGGGTATCGGCGGTTACGGCGGCCAGCCCCGTTCCGGCCAGCCAGGCCCCCACAACTTCCAGCCCGGGAACCGCGTCGACGGCGGTGCGCACCGCGGCAACCCGGTCCCGGTGCCCGACGGCGGCGGACGGCAGGGCGCCGACCCAGCGGACCACGTCCCAGCCGACCACATCGTCAACACCCAGCGGAACCTGCAGCAGCACCGAGGCATCAGTCAGCGCCTGGGCAAACAGGTCAGCGTCCTCCCGGTCCACCGGACCGGGCGCTGCCTGCGCTGCCTGCGCCGCTGCCGCCGCGGCTGCGCTCAGCGCCCGCCCGTAGGACAGGCGCAGCACGTGAGTTCCCGGTCCGGTGGAGTCCGCCAGCCACTGCCACTTGGCGGTGGCGTGCGTCAGGGCTTTCGCGCCCACTGCTTCAACGTCTTCAGCCACGAGGACACCTGTCCCCCGCGGATGGGCGTCAAGGTCCGGCTGGTCCACCACCAGGGTCACGAGCGCAACGCCGGGGCCGGGGCCCGGGCGTGCGGCTGCCAGTTCAGGCACGGTTCCGGCAAGGAGGTCTACGGCGGTGGGACCGTCCGTCGCCATGACCAGCGCGTGGGCGGAGAGCGTGCGGCCCGCTGCGGAAACAATCCATCCGTCGCCGTCGCGTTCCACCGCTTCGACGGTGACGCCCGTGTCCACCTTGACGCCGAGAGCCGCCAGGTCCTCTTCCAGCGCACTGCTGAGCCTGCCCATACCGCCGGCGAGGCCGGCAACAGCGGATCCGGCGGGAGCCGCGGCGCGCATGGATGCCACCGCCGCGGACAGGGACCCGTGCTTGGCAATCGCCGCGCGGAGACCGGGAGCAACCGAGTCCACGTCCAGGACGTCCGGATCCGAGGAATAGACGCCTCCGACAACGGGGGCCACCAGCCGGCGCAGCACTGCGTCTCCCATGCGGGCCCGGACAACCTCGCCGAGGCTGGCACTTTCCTTCCGCGCCAGTGCGCCCACGGGCAGGATCCGGTCCAGTGCCGCGCGGGCGGCCCCGGCCCGTCCGATCGCCCGGACAATCTCCGGGGCGCGCGGGTCGGCGGGAATGCCGAGCAGCCCGCTCTGCGGCATGGGCTGCGCAGCGGCGGCGGTGTCCTCGCCGGACAGCTGCAGCCAGGCACCCACGCGGTTGGGCTGGACGACGGCGTCGCTCAGGCCCAGTTCTCCGATCAGGTCCGGCACTGCGCGGGACCGGGTAGCGAAGGATTCGGCTCCGCTGTCCAGGGTCAGGCCGGCAACTGAATGGGTGCCTACGCAGCCGCCCACCGAAGCGCCGGCTTCAAGCAGCGTCACGGCAAAACCCCGGCGGGCCAAATCACGGGCAGCAATAAGTCCGGAGACGCCGCCGCCCACCACCACGGCACTGTGTGCCGGAACGGCGGGGACGGCAGCTGGCTCGGCACCGGGACCGGGCTTGCGGGTCACCGGGAAGTGGGGAAGAACCGGGCGGTGCGGCATGGTTACGGCTCCACCGAGTGAATCAGCTTCACGACCCGCGTCAGGACCTCCGGGTCAGTGTCCGGCGGGACCCCGTGGCCCAGATTGACCACGTGGCCCGGGGCACCGGCCCCGGCGGCCAGGACGTCCCGGACATGCGCCTCCAGTACCGGCCAGGGAGCCTCGAGCAGCGCGGGGTCGATGTTCCCCTGCAGCGGCGTGGTGCCGCCCAGGCGGCGGTTGGCTTCATCCAGCGGCAGCCGGTAGTCCACGCCCACCACGTCGACGCCGACGTCGCGCATCGCACCGAGCAGTTCCGAAGTGCCGGTCCCGAAGTGCACCAGCGGAGCTCCCAAGTCCCGGACATGATCCAGTGCCCGGGCGGAGGCGGGCGCTACGTGCCGGGTGTAGTCGGCCAGGCCCAGGGACCCGGCCCAGGAGTCAAACAGCTGTCCGGCGCTGGCGCCGGCTTCCAGCTGTGCGCGCAGGAACATGCCCGATGCGTCCGCCGCCCAGTGAGTCAGGGCCTGCCAGGTCTCCGGATCAGCGTGCATCATGGTGCGCGGCCCGAGGTGGTCGCGCGACGGCTTGCCCTCCACCATGTAGGCGGCGAGGGTGAACGGGGCCCCGGCGAATCCGATCAGCGGGGTCTTTCCCAGCTCCGCGACGGTCAGCCGGACGGCTTCCCGGATCGGCTCGAGGGCCTCCTCAGTGAGGACCGGCAGTGCAGCGACATCAGCCGCGGTCCGTACGGGCCGGCCCAGGACGGGCCCGACGCCGGGCACAATGTCGACGTCGACGCCGGCAAGCTTCAGCGGAATAACGATGTCCGAAAAGAAGATTCCGGCATCAACGTCGTGCCGGCGGACCGGCTGCAGGGTGATCTCCGAAGCCATGGCCGGGTCCAGGCAGGAGTCCAGCATCGCGGTTCCCTCCCGCAGCTTGCGGTATTCCGGAAGCGACCTTCCGGCCTGACGCATAAACCAGACCGGTCGGCGGGACGGAGTTCCGCCCCGGTAGGCGGTAATCAGGGGGGAATCGGCCGTGCGGCCATCCATGAGCGGATGAGAGGCGCTAAGAGTCATACCCTGATTCTCTCCAAAATCCGGCCCGATGGATAACCAGGACCCCCGGAGGAGGCCGGCGGGCGGTCCAAGGTGATGGGAAACACCCCGGAAAGGGATGTTAGTTAGGGCGCCCTATTGGGGTGAACACCGCCCCGGTGGCTAGTATTGAGGCACTGTGGTTCTACTTTCCCTTATTGCGACGCACTCCGATGTTGATCTGGAAACTGTTGCCCGCCTCAGCGCCGGTGCATCCCAGGTCTCCTCCTCCCTGCTCGAAACCGGATCGGCGGTGTCCGGATCCGTAGTCCTGGCCACCTGCAACCGGTTCGAGGTTTACTGCGAGGCAAAGTCGGAGGCGGACATTGAAGCAGCCCGCTCCGCCGTCGTCGCAGAAATCAGCCGGCATTCCGGCCTCAGCAAAGACCTCGTTTCGCGCTCCTTCACCACCAACACGGGCGAATCCGTGGCCAAGCACCTCTTTGCCGTGGGCGCGGGCCTTGATTCCGCCGTCGTCGGTGAACGCGAAATTGCCGGCCAGGTCCGGCGCGCGCTGATCGAAGCCCAGGAAAAAGGCACTGCCAGCGGCGGCCTGACCCGGTTATTCCAGACCGCCTCCCGTACCGCCAAAGATGTTGGCGCCCTGACAGCCCTCGGAAAACGGGGGCTTTCCATCGTGTCCGTGGCACTGGAACTGGCCACCGACCTTTCGGTGGACCTGGACTGGCGGAACAAGAAGGTAGTCGTGTTCGGCACCGGAGCCTACGCCGGGGCCACCATGGCGCTGCTCAAGGAGCGCGGATGCACCGACATCAGCGTCTATTCGTCTTCCGACCGGGCCGAATCCTTCACGGCATCCCGCGGCGGCACCCCGCTGACCCGCGATTCCCTTCCCGCCGCCCTGGCCGCCGCGGACGTTGTGATCGGTTGCAGCGGCAGCGACAGCCAGGTCAGTGCCAAGGACATCTCCCGGGTCCGGGCGAACAGCAACAAGCCGCTGATCATCATTGACCTTGCCCTCACCCACGACTTCGAACCTGCAGTTCGGGAAGTGGACGGGGTGGACCTGATTACCCTCGAGTCGGTGCGTTTGGCCGCTCCCGCCGAGCAGGCGGAATCGCTGAAGCAGGCCAGCGGCATTGTCGCCGACGCCGCCAAGGCCTTTTCCGAACTCCAGCTCAGCCGGCAGATGGACTCCGCAATCGTGGCGCTGCGCCGGCACACGCTTAACGTCCTGGACAGCGAACTGGAAAAGGTGCGCGCCCAGCACGGCTGCACCGGCGCTGCCGAAGAAGTGGAGTTCGCCATGCGCCGCATGGTCAAGCAGCTGCTGCACGTTCCCACGGTCCGTGCCCGCGAGCTTGCCGCCAGCGGACAGCAGGACGACTACATCAAGGGCCTTGAAGCCCTGTTCGGCATTACTCCGGACCAGCCGGTCACCCGCCGTCCCGCCGCCCCCGCGCACGGCAGCCCCCACCCGGGCCACAACGGCGGCCCGGAAGCCGACGATGCCGGCACCGACACGGCGCAGTCCGCCTAACTCTTCGTCCAGGCGGCCCAACTCTCAGTCCACGCGGCCCGGCGCCTGTGTCCGGTTCAGCACGTCCCGGCGCTTAGTACACCTGCTTCGCCGGTTCGATTTCCCGCACCCACTCCAGGATCCCCCCGGATACGTTGAACACGTCCGGATATCCCCGTTCCCGGAGGAAGGCAGTTACTTCAGCTGACCGGGCGCCCGACTTGCAGTGGACGTAGATTTCCTTCCCCGGCTCGGGCAGCTGCTCACCCGAGAGGATTCCCGCCCTTGGCATCAGCACCGCTCCGTTAATGCTCACGATCGCGTGCTCACCCGGCTCCCGGACATCCAGCAGGTCGAAGTCGCGGTGTCCGGCACTCCGTTCTGCCAGCAGCTGCTGCAATTCGCGGACCCCCACAGCGGGCACTTCCGCCGACGCACCGCCGGGCCCCTTCCCCGCGGGCAGGCCGCAGAACGCCTGGTAGTCGCTCAACTCGGTGACCGGCTCCGCGGCCGGGTCCTTCCGCACCCGGATCTCCCGCCAGGCCATATCCAGGGCGTTGAGCACCAGGACCCGGCCCAGCAGGGTTCTGCCCGTGCCGGTAATCAGTTTCACCGCTTCATTGACCATCACCGACCCGATCTGCGCGCACAGCACTCCCAGCACGCCGCCTTCGGCGCAGGAGGGGACGGACCCCGCCGGCGGAGCCTCGGGATAGAGATCCCGGTACGTGGGCCCGTGTTTTCCCCAGAACACGCTCACCTGCCCGTCAAAGCGCAGGATGGATCCCCAAACGTAGGGTTTGCCCAGGATCTCTGCCGCGTCGTTCACCAGGTAGCGGGTGGCAAAATTGTCGGTGCCGTCCAGGATCAGGTCGTAGCCGGCGAAGATCTCCAGCGCATTGGAAGCATCCAGGCGCACCGGATGGAGGCGGACCTCAACGAGGGGGTTGAGCTCAAGGACACTGCGGCGCGCAGACTCGGCCTTCAAGCTGCCGACGTCGGACACACCGTGGATGACCTGCCGCTGCAGGTTGGATTCTTCCACCGTGTCGTCGTCGATAATTCCCAGTGTTCCCACCCCGGCCGCTGCCAGGTACAGCAGGGCAGGCGATCCCAGTCCCCCGGCGCCGATTACCAGGACACGGGCGTTTTTCAGGCGCTGCTGCGCCTGCATCCCGAATTCGGGCAGCAGGAGGTGTCTGGAATAACGGAGGGTTTCCTCGTCCGTCAGCCCTGCTGCAGGCTCAACCAGCGCAGGAAGTGCAACGTGCTGCTCAGTCATGAGTCCAAATGTAGTCCTCAATCGTGCTGCGGAACGTGTTGCACTTATTACCCGCGGGTAAACTGAAGTCCGTTGTCCGGGCGCCTTGGCCCGGTGCCGTTGAGAGGTCCGAACACGTGAGCAACCAGCAAACCGGCAAATCCACCCGGCTCCCCCGGGAGGAACGCCGCCGCCAACTGCTGAGCGCCGCGCAGGAGGTTTTCGTCAGCAACGGTTTTCACGGGGCTGCCATGGATGACATCGCCGAAGCCGCACGCGTCAGCAAACCCGTGCTGTACCAGCACTTTCCGGGCAAGCGCGAGCTGTATCTGGCACTGCTGGAGAACCACCTCGGGACGCTGACGGAGTTCCTCACCTCGGCCCTGAACTCCACCACCGACAACAAGCTGCGCGTCCGCGAAACCATGCGGGCCTATTTCCGCTTCGTGGCACAGGACAGCCAGGGCCACCGGCTGGTCTTCGAATCGGACCTGACGAACGACGTCGAGGTCAGCGCCAGGATTGAAGAGTTCAACGCCCGGTTCGCCAGCAGCATCGCCGGGGTAATCGCCGAAGACACCAAGCTCTCGCCCGTGGAGGCCACTTTGCTGGGCCGGGGCCTTGCCGGAATGGCGCAGGTCAGCGCCCGTTACTGGCTGGAAACCGAAGGAGACCTGGACATCGATGCGGCCTCGGAACTCATTTACCGTTTAGCTTGGCGCGGAATCAGCCGGTTCCCCAAAGAGATCTAGAGTAGATTTCGAACCGGATACGTTCATTAATACAGGAGGCACCACGGTGGAAGTAAAAATCGGTATTCAGAATGTTGGCCGCGAGATTGTCTTTGAGTCGAGCCAGAGCGCCGAGGCCGTTGCCGATGTCGTGGCTGAGGCCCTCAACGCCAACAAGGAGCTGCGCCTGAAGGATGACAAGGGCAGGCTCATCATGGTTCCCGCCGGTGTCATCGGCTACGTGGAAATCGGCGCTGAAGAGGTACGGCGCGTCGGTTTCGGCGCCCTCTAGGCTCCAGGAACGGGCGGACGGGGAGATGGCCAGCCTGATTGTTGCCGCTGTTGCCTCCATGGCAGCCGGCTTCATCGTGTGGGGTGCTGACCGGCGCCGGTCCCGCTACGGCATCTTCCTGCTCCCGGGCCTGGCCCTGGCGGCCGGACTGTTGCTGTGGGTGGTGCTGCAGCTTGCCGGCGCGGGTTCCGATCCGGACCTGCACTGGCTTGTCTGGGCACTTCCCCCCGCTGCCGCCGCCGTCGCCGCCGTTGCAGGTGCCCTCATCGTGGGTCCGGCGCGCGAAGCGCAGGACACGGCTGATCTGGAACGGGTGCTGCGGCTTTAGCGTTACGGACCGCCCGGCTCGCCCGGGCCGGCGGCACCCGCGGCCAGCAGGAAGCCCAGTTCGCGGGCAAACACCCGGCCCGCCGCCCGGTGCCCGGCGGGCGTGAAGTGTCTTCCGTCCGGCTGCAGGAACTGGCCAAGGCCAAAGCGGGTCCACCAGTCCCCCACGGCAAGAAACTCCACCCCCTGATCCCCCGCCACCGAGGCGAGCAGTCTGTCCGCAGCGTGCCTGCTTCCGCCCGGGCCCGGCCCGGGACCGGAGGAAATGACTCCCACCATGACCAGCCGGGACAGCGGATACGTCCGTCGCATCTCGGTGATCATTTCTTCAGCTGCGCGGGCCAGCTCCTGGTCGGAGGCATAACCGACGTCGTTCCCTCCGCCCTGAAGCACCACCAGTTCGGGTTTTCCCTCCGGCAGCAGCCATTCCTTGCGCGTGAGCGCATCGTGGTACCTGCCCGTGGTGCCGGACGCTTTGGTGTAGCCCGTACCGCCGGCACCCCGCAGAACAGTGCGGTAGCCCAGCTCAGCCAGTCCGCGGTCCACCCACGTGCCGGCACCGGTCTGGGAATCACCGATGACCACGGCGGAAGGTCCGGTTCCGGTTCCGGCCAGCCTTTCCGAGCCCGGCGCGGAGAGCACCACGGCAGCGGCACCCATCCACAGGAAGCCCCGCCTGGCAACAGATGTCCTGTCCATTCCTCCCCCGTTGCTCACCCAAAAAACCCTGCGGTAATCCGCACGGTCGACGGCCTCATCAGCACTTGACCTGGTTGAACGGCAATCGGCCTGCTGATCAGTCCAAACCGGGGTCAAGACGGCGCTGAAGCGCCGTTTATGTGCAGGTTCAGGCAGTCAGGCAGTCAGGCAGTCAGGCAGTCAGGCCAAGCCTGCTCATGCGCCGCGAATGGTTGCGGGTTAGCGAAGCAAAGAGCGTTTTGACCTCATCCTCGTAGATGCCCTGCTCCGTGTCCTGCAGCAGTCCGCCCAAAACCGCCCGTTCGAGGACAACCCGCTGGGCCTGGGTCAGGGCTTCTCCAACCAGCCGCCGTCCCCACAGCGCCAGCCGCGAGGAGAGCCGCGGGTCATCGGAGAGCGCCTGCCGGAGCCGTTCCTCGAGGACCGCGCCGCTGGGCTCGGTTTCCTGCAGTCCCAGCACCAGCTCCGCCGTTACGGGGTCCAGGCGCGAGGCAACCGCCTGGTAGAAGTCGTCGGAAATGCCGTCCGTGACATAGAACTTCATCAGCGACTCAAACCAGTCCGCCGGCCGGGTCCGGTCGTGGAAGGCATCCACCGACGGCTGGAACGGCTGCATGGCGGTTTCGGGGTCAAGCCCCAGGGATCGAAGATGGCCGCTCACCCGTTCAAAGTGTTCGTATTCCCGCACGGCGAGCCGGCCCAGCACCGTCCGGTCGTGCAGCGTCGGCGAGAACCGGGCATCGGAGGACATGCGTTCAAAAGCCGACAGCTCGCCGTAGGCCATCACCCCGAAAAGGTCGGCGAGGAATCGCTGGTACAGCTCGGCGGCGTCAGGGGAAGAACCCCGCAGCTCCGGGCCCTGAAGGGCAAGGGGATCGGGACGGGTCCGGTTCGTCATGAAGTTCAGCGTACCGCCGGAGTCCGCCTGCGCGGCGCACCCGCCTCCAATGCGCGGTCAAAGGCGACCACCGGTTAGACTTGTTGGGTAGTAAAAGGATGCCCGGTCGTCTGATAGACCTTAGCCAGACCCGCAATACCTACGCGATCTTGATATTTTGGCCGCCGCCCGTGCCCGATGCACCGCGGCGGACCTGCAGTTGTTAGCCCGCGATCGGCTTCCGCTGGACGCATCATGCGCGCGCCATCCGCTCCGGTATGGGCTCTGACAGCCACTCGTCGAGCGTGGCGCCGCGATGCCTAACTGAACGGTATTTAATTGAACACTGAACTTCCCCAGGTGGACGACAAGCGCCACCTCACCGCTGATGACAGCAACGAAGCTCTGTCCCTGGCCGATTCCCTCGCCACGTCGCAGGCGGCCGCTGAAATCCCGGAGCTGACCTTCGCCGATTTCGGCGTGCGTGCCGACATTGTGCAGTCCCTCGCCGAGGCCGGAATCACCCACCCCTTCCCGATCCAGTCCATGACGCTTCCCGTTGCCCTGGGCGGCCATGACATCATCGGCCAGGCCAAGACGGGTACCGGCAAGACGCTGGGCTTCGGCATCCCCGCAATCCAGCGTGTCATTGCCCCGGACGACGAGGCCTATGCTTCCCTCGCCGTTCCCGGCGCACCGCAGGCTCTGATCGTGGTGCCCACCCGTGAGCTTGCCGTCCAGGTGGCCGGCGACCTTTCCACCGCAGCCAAGCGCCGCGGCGCCCGCATCGCCACGATCTACGGCGGACGCGCGTATGAACCCCAGATCGATGCCCTGACCGCCGGCGTGGAAATCGTCGTCGGAACCCCCGGCCGGCTGATCGACCTGTACAACAAGAAGCACCTCTCGCTGAAGAACGTCCGCATCGTGGTTCTCGACGAAGCCGACGAAATGCTGGACCTGGGCTTCCTGCCCGACGTCGAAACCCTGATGGCCGCCACCCCCGCCGTCCGCCAGACGCTGCTGTTCTCGGCCACCATGCCCGGCGCCGTCGTCGCCATGGCACGCCGGTACATGACCAAGCCCACCCACATCCGCGCCGCAGATCCGGATGACGAGGGGCTGACCAAGAAGGACATCCGCCAGGTTGTCTACCGCGCCCACAACCTCGACAAGAGCGAAGTGGTGTCCCGGATCCTGCAGGCAGAAGGCCGCGGCCGCACGATCATCTTCACCAAGACCAAGCGCACGGCCGCCAAGCTGTCGGAGGAGCTGACCGACCGCGGCTTCGCCGTGGCCGCCATGCACGGAGACCTGGGCCAGGGCGCCCGCGAGCAGGCCATGCGGGCCTTCCGCAACGAAAAGGTGGACGTCCTCGTCGCCACGGACGTCGCCGCCCGCGGGATCGACGTCGACGACGTCACCCACGTCATCAACTACCAGTGCCCCGAAGACGAAAAGACCTACCTGCACCGCGTGGGCCGCACCGGCCGCGCCGGCAACAAGGGCACCGCAGTGACCTTCGTGGACTGGGACGACGTTCCCCGGTGGGGCCTGATCAACAAGGCCCTGGGCCTGGACCAGGCCGAGCCCGTGGAGACCTATTCCTCCTCCCCGCACCTCTACACGGACCTGAACATTCCCGCAGGCACCAAGGGCCGGCTGCCGCGCAACAAGCGCACGCACGCCGGGATCAACGCCGAGCAGATCGAGGATCTGGGCGAGACCGGCAAGAAGAACGCTGCAGCGCCGTCCCGTGACGGTGCCCGCGGAGGCGATCGGTCACGCGGCGGTACCCGCGGCGACCGTCCCCGCGGCGGCGACCGCACGCGAAGCAGCGACCGCCCGCGGTCGGAGAAGCGGGACAATCCCCGCCGCTCGGACGGCGAAACGGCTGCCGCCCCGGCACAGAAGGCTGATGCTCCCGCAGCTGCCTCAACCGACGCGTCGGCCGAGCGTCCCCGCCGCAGCCGTACGCGCACCCGCCGCCGCAACGGTGAAGTGGTCGGCGACACCGCCCGCGCAGCCGAATAGCACGGCAGCGCAACAGCCCATGAGCACACCCCTTTGGTCGCCGGACGGCAGGTCGCTGGTGGTCCACGCGGACAACGCAGTGTTCCTGCCGACCCTGCCGGACGGCGCCTTCACCATGATCTACGTGGATCCCCCGTTCAACACGGGCCGGTCGCAGCGGAGGCAGCAGACCACCATGGTCCGCAGCGCCAACGGCACCGGCGACCGGGTCGGGTTCAAAGGCCGCAGCTACAGCACGGTCAAGGGCCTGCTTTCCAGTTACGACGACGCCTTCGAGGACTACTGGGCGTTCCTGGAACCGCGGCTGGCCGAAGCCTGGCGTCTCCTGGCCGACGACGGCACGCTGTACGTGCACCTGGATTACCGGGAAGTGCACTACGCCAAGGTCATGCTGGACGCCCTCTTCGGCAGGGACTGCTTCCTCAACGAAATTATCTGGGCCTATGACTACGGCGGCCGGGCCAAGAACCGCTGGCCGGCCAAGCACGACAACATCCTCGTCTATGTCAAGAATCCGGCTGCCTACCACTTCGACAACACCGAGGTGGACCGGGAACCGTACATGGCGCCGGGCCTGGTCACCCCTGAGAAGGTAGCCCTCGGGAAGCTTCCCACGGATGTCTGGTGGCATACCATCGTCTCGCCCACGGGCAAGGAGAAGACCGGCTATCCGACCCAGAAACCCGAGGGCCTGCTCCGCCGCACCGTGGCCGCCAGCAGCCGCGAGGGTGATTGGGTGCTGGACTTCTTTGCCGGTTCCGGCACCCTGGGTGCCGTTGCAGCAAAGCTGAACCGGAAATTTGTCTGCGTGGATGCGAATCCGCAGGCCATCGAGGTGATGGCCAACCGGCTCGGGCACGCTGCCGACCTCGTCCCGGCCGAAGCAGTGGCCGCTGCGGCGGTAACCGCGAGGTAGCAGCCAGGTCAGTCAAAAGGGCGCCGGGTCCGCAGGAAATATCCTGCAGACCCGGCGCCCTTTACGCGCTTTTCGCGCTCCGGCCGGCATCGTTAGATGATGCTGCGGCCTTCCCTCCGGGCCTGCGCCCAGTCGCGGAAAAATGCACGGGAAATCTGGACGAGGATTCCAGCCACGAGGACGGGCCAGACCAGGACGTAGACGGTAAGCCAAAATGTAGCCATGGTGATGCTCTCCTTAGGGGGGATGGGGCCGGGGCTGCGGGAATCAGGCCCGGGGCAGGGCGGCGGCCGGGACTTCTTCCACCGGGCGCTTGTCGAAGTCGCCTATGCGCTGCCGGATCAGGTCGAAGTCGAAGTCCGAGGTGCTGCGTACAGACATCAGGAAGCAGACAACGGTGCTGACTGCGTAGGCAGCCAGTGAGCCGGTCAAGACCTCGTAGTCATGCAGGAACCCCATGACAAATGGCGCTGCCGCTGCGGCCGCTGCCGCCCCGATGATCAGGGCCGGCTTGAGCCCGAAGAAGCCGAAGGCCATCAGACCCAGGACAACTCCCACGCCGACCACCGACACTGCGTCGAAGACATAACCGATGGAGCCGTCCATGGGGAACCAGCCGAAGCGCACCGGGATGAAGACCGCGAGGGCTGCCAGCACTGAGACGGTAAACGCCATGTTGGTGACCTTTTTCCAGTAGAAGCTGGCCAGCACGGGAAATACCAGGGCACCCCACAGCGCGCCCACAAACACCAGCAGATCAAGGATGTTCATCTGTCCGCTGGCGAAATACAGGCCCGCGCCGGTCGCGACCACCATGGAGAGGCGTCCGATCAGCAGCATGGTCTTGGGGTTGGCCTTCCCCGGCTTGGCGATGTTCTGGCCGTAGACGTCCGCCATCATGATGGAGGACAGGGCCGAAAGATCGGAGTCCGCAGTGGAGGAAAGCGACCCGAGGATCATGATGAAGAAGACCCCCAGCAGGACCGGCCCAAGGTAGGTGGAGGCCATTTGCGGGATGATGTTGTTCAGGTCCGAGTCCATCGGGCTGATTCCCAGGTACAGGGCCATGACCCCGAGCATGCCGATGCCGATCACCGTCGCCCCGTAGCCGATAGTGGCCGTCACGAAGGTCTTTTTGATCATGTCCTCGCGCACCGCGAACAGCCGCTGGGCGATGGTCTGGTTGCCGATAGCGTAGGCCAGGACCGCCGCAATGTACGGGGCGCCCTGGTTGAGGAACGCTTCGGAAGAAAAGAAGTTCGACTGCTCCGGCGTCAGGTTTGCCGCGCCGGACTCAAACATGGACGGTCCGCCCGCAGCGAAGAAGATCACCGGAATGATGATGACGACGGCTCCGAGCATCGCGACGACCTGGGCGAAGTCCGTCAGGACCGAGGCCCGGAAGCCGGACCACAGTGTGTAGAGCAGGACTCCCGCGGCTACGGCAACAATCCCCTGCTGAAAGCTGAAGGGTGAAAGCAGGGCAACGAGGGCACCGCCGGCAATGAAGTTTGAGGTCAGCGAGATGACGCTGCCAACCACGTTGGATCCGGCCAGCATCAGCTGGCTTGATTTTCCGTGCCGGGCGCGCATGACCTCAGCCAGCGTGTGGGCTTTGGGCGCTACCTTGCGGATCCGTTTGCCGAACGGGTAGATGAACAGAATCATCAGGGCGCCCCACAGCCCGTAGTGGATGGGCCCGGAAATCCCGTAGGTGTATCCGGAGGTCGCGGAGGCATACATGGATGACGCCCAGATCCAGGTGGCCGTCATGCTTGCGGCCGATACGCCGAACCCCACTTTGTTGCCGGCGGTCATGTAACCGTCTGCATTTTCCTTCTTTTTCCCTATCAGCGTGGACATAAGGAATGTTCCGCCATAAAAAAGGACGAACAGTGTAATTACTGTCCATCCCCCCAATTGATAAAAATCCATTCCTTCGTCGGGCACATTTTCCTCTCAGCCGCGGCAAAAGCCCGCCGCGGGTTTTTGATGCAAAAGGCCGTCAACCGCACTCCGGCGGGCCTGTGGATGGAGGCAGGCGCTGCAGGGCGGATGTCGTGAATGCTGATATCCGTTGACGGGCGGCCTTCATCGGGGCAGCAGCGCGCGAGCGTCGCCGTAATACGGTGAGCGAAGGCTCAAACCGCGGCGGGCAGCTGCACAGCCGCCCGGAGAATTGCCCTGGGGCATCCATCAGACGGTGTCCCCCAGAACCTCGCCTGACTTTTACAAGCTAGCAGGTCTGCTGCATGAATCAGCAACTGTGCATAAATAATTCCGGGAAATTCCTGCATTTACCCTGCAGCGCATTATGTCCCCGCGGTCTCTTTAGCTTCTAACGACGCCGGTTCCGGTGGCCAGCGATGCTATTTTCTCCAGGACCTCCGGCTCGGTGGTGAATTCCCCCAGCCGGTTTGGCTTGCCCGTCCCGTGGTAGTCGCTGGAGCCGGTGACCAGCAGCGAGTTCTCCTGTGCCAGCTGCTGCAGCCAGGCTCGTCCTTCGGGCGGATTGTCCCGGTGGTTAACCTCAACACCCAGCAATCCGGCGTCGATCATCTCGTGGAAAGTCGCCTCGCCCACCACCCGGCCCCGCGAGGATGCCACGGGATGCGCAAACACCGGCACGCCTCCGGCCTGCCGGATCAGCTCCACGGCCCGGGCCGGGTCCGGTGCGTAGTGGGCAACAAAGTACCGCGACCGGGCGGTAAGGATGCCGGAGAAGGCTGCGGAACGGTTCGGGACCACGCCCGCTGTCACCAGCGCATCCGCAATGTGCGGGCGGCCAATCGTCGCTCCGGGGGCAACATGTTCCTGGACCAGTTCCCAGTTGATGGGAAAGTCCTCGGCCAGGCGCTGGACCATCAGCTCCGCCCGCGACACCCGGGCTGACCGCGACCGGGCGATCTCAGCCAGCAGCCCGGGGTGCGCGGGATCGTGCAGATAGGAGAGGACGTGCACGCTGATCCCTTCGCTGCTGCGGCAGGACACCTCCATGCCCGGCACCAGGGTCAGCCCCAGCGCCCGGGCAGCCTCCCCTGCTTCTTCCCACCCGGCCGTGGAATCGTGGTCCGTCAGCGCCACGGCGTCGAGCCCTGCCTCTGCGGCGGAGCGCATAACTTCCGCCGGCGGCTGGGTCCCGTCGGAAACGGTTGAGTGGGTGTGCAGGTCGATTCTCACCTCCTCAATCTACTTGGTTCTCCCGGGCGCCGGGCTACCCGCGCCGAGGGGGCCAGGCGGCGGAGATGTTTGGCGGCCCCGGGCGGCAGTGAGACCATGGAGGGGTGACTACTGATGCGAATCCACTGACCACCGCTGATACGTCCGGACTCGGAGAGTTGTCCGAAGGGCAGCCCCTGGATGACCGCGTAAACAACCGCTCCCAGAAGCCCTCCAACGAGGCCTACAAGGCGTTCATGGCCACCGGCTGGGCCGAGGACAACGCAGAGCTTCCCGCCCGCGCCGAGGTTGCACCGTACGCGGCCAAGCGCCGCCGCGCGCTGTCCGAACGGTTCCCGGGCGAACGGCTCGTGATCCCGGCCGGGCCGTTGAAGGTCCGGTCCAACGACACCGATTACCGCTTCCGTCCGCACTCCGGGTTTGCGCACCTGACCGGCCTGGGCCTGGATCAGGAGCCGGACGCCATCCTGGTGATGGAGCCGGTGGAGCCGGGAACGGGCGACGACGGCGGCAACCACACCGCGGTCCTGTACTTCCGCCCGCTGGCCGGCACTGACAGCGAAGAGTTCTACTCGAACGCCCGCTACGGTGCTTTCTGGATCGGCTCCCGGCTGGGCCTGGAACAGGTCAGCGCCCTGCTGGACCTGCCGACGCGCCACTTGGACGAAGTCGAAACGGCCATCACGTCCAATGTCGGCGACCCGACGTTCGGCGGAATCTCTGTTCGCCTGCTGCGCAAGGTCGACGAAATGGTAGATGCCCTGGTGGACACGGTCCGCTACAACACGGCCATGGATCCTGAGAACGCGGACCTGAGTGCGCTCGACGCCCTGGACGGGGAACTCACCGAGGCGCTGTCCGAACTGCGCCTGATCAAGGACGCCTGGGAAATCAAGCAGATGGAAGCCGCCGTGGCGGCCACTGTCAACGGTTTCACCGAAGTCATCAAGGCTCTCCCCCGGGCCATCGCCCATCCCCGCGGCGAACGCGTTGTTGAAGGCGCGTTCTTTGCGCGTGCCCGCGAAGAAGGCAACGACCTCGGCTACGACACCATCGCCGCGGCCGGCAACAACGCCACCGTCCTGCACTGGATCCGCAACAACGGCACCGTCAACGCCGGCGAGCTCCTGCTCCTGGACGCCGGTGTGGAAGCAGACAGCCTCTACACCGCCGACATCACCCGCACAGTGCCGGTCAACGGCAGCTACTCCCCCGTTCAGCGCAAGATCTACCAGGCTGTCCTGGATGCTGCCGATGCAGGCTTCGCCGCTGCCAAGCCGGGCGCCAAGTTCCGTGACGTCCACGCCGCAGCCGTCCGGGTCCTGGCCGAACGGCTCGACAGCTGGGGGCTGCTTCCCGTGCCGCTGGAGGAAGCACTCTCCGACGAGGGCCAGCAGCACCGCCGCTGGATGCCGCACGGCACCAGCCACCACCTCGGCATGGATGTCCACGACTGCGCGCAGGCCCGCAAGGACCTGTACCTGGACGGCGTCATCACCGAGGGCATGGTCTTCACCATTGAACCGGGCCTGTACTTCAAGAACGAGGACATGACCGTTCCGGAGGAGTACCGCGGCATTGGTGTCCGGATTGAGGATGACATCCTCATCACGGCCGACGGACCCGTCAACCTCAGCTCAGCGCTGCCGCGCAACCCGGAGGACGTCGAGAACTGGATGGCCGGCCTGTACGCAGCCGAATAGACTGCCCGCTCCCCCGCCCGTAGAAGCTGCGAGCGGCCGCATAACAAAAGCAGTACATGAAAGAGGCTCCGCACCCTTGGGGTGCGGAGCCTCTTTCATGCTTTTCGGCGGTGGTTCCTGCTGCTAGCGCTTATCGTTGCTCTGCTAGCGCTTGTCGTTGCTGCTGGCACTGCCGGCGGTGTCGTCCCGGGTTCCGGCGCCGGTGTCCTGCTCCGGGGCGGTTCCGGGTGCATGCGCTCCGGCGGATTCAGAGCCGCGCTCCCCGGCAGCGGTGTCTTCAGCGGCCTGCGGAGCCGGAGCCGGAGGAAGCCGCACGCCGTACTGCGGCCGGCCGTCCGGGAGATCGGGGAACTGGCCCCGGGGCACCGTTCCGGTCTGGGCCGGCGATGCCGGGGCACCCTGCGGGCTGCCGGCGGCGTCCTGCCCGGCTCCGTCCTGGCCTGCCGGGGCGGGCTGCTGCGGATTGGTTGCCTGCCCATAGGGGTTGGCCCAGCTTGCCGGACGCTCCGGAGCGGCACCCTGCTGCGGACCCTGCTGCGGGTTCTGTCCCTGGTACGGCCCCTGGCCGCTCTGGTAGGGCGGCGCGCCCTGGTACGGGGGGCGGTTCTGCGGGGGCTGCGGGTGGCCGTGCTGTCCGATCATCGGCAGCTGCTGCAGCAGCCGGCGGGCATCATTGGCGGCCTGCGGCGCAACAATGACGTCGTAGCTGGTGGCGACCACCTGGCTGATGGAGGTGAAATCGCGCCGGCCGCGCTGCAGGGCATAGGCCAGCACCCCGAAGAGCAGCCAGAAAACCGCACCCAGCGCCATGGAGGGAAGCAGGGAGATATAGGACTCCCCGCCGGCAAACAGCATCAGGGCCAGACCGACAAACAATCCGAACCAGGCGCCGGTCGCCGCCGAGGACAGCGCTACCTTCGGGTAGGACAACCTGCCGGTCACCCGCTCCACCGATTTCAGTTCGTTGCCGATGATCGAGACCATCTGAACCGGGAACTTGCTGTCTGCCAGATAGTCCACCGCTTTCTGGGCGTCGAGGTAGGCGGTGTAGCGGCCCACCGTCTCACCCTGGGGCAGGCTGCGGCCTTCATCGCGTGGCGGCTTTGAACCGAAGAGGTTAGACATTCTTCCATTCTGTCCCACTTCCCGCCCCGGCGGTGGCTGTATCGCTTGAAGTGAACGGTCTCCGCGGCAGTTCCCGCAGGCCGGTGGTTCCCTGAACCGTGCTGCCTCCGCTGCCCAGGCCAAATACGGCGGAAGCGCCGGGCACCACGTAGCCTAAGAATGTGAGCAAAAATCCTACCCGTGTCTTCATTGCACGCCTGCTCGGCCTCGACGTCTTTGACCCTTTGGGCGACCGCCTGGGCCGGCTGCGCGACGCCGTCGTGCTGGACCGCGGTCCCGGCCGCCCGCCGCAGGCCGTGGGCATTGTGGTGGAAGTACCCGGGAAGAAACGGGTTTTTGTTCCGATTACGCGCATCACCTCCATGGATCCCAGCCAGATCATCTGCACCGGGCTGGTGAATCTGCGCCGTTTTGAACAGCGCGGGGCGGAGATGCTCGTCGTGGCCGAGCTCTTCGACCGCAAGGTCCTCCTCCGTGACGGGAGCGGCGAAGCAACCATCGAAGACATTGCCATCGAGCAGAACCGTGCCGGCGACTGGCACGTCTCCAACCTGTTTGTCCGCCGCGGCGGTTCCCCCTCCCGGCTGCGGTCCCTTCGCCGGCGCGGGGAACCGATCATCATCGACTGGGCGGACATCTTCCACTGGGACGTCAGCGGCCCGCAGGCAGCAACCCAGTTCGTCGCGCAGAATGATGACCTGAAGGCCGCGGACTTCGCCGAGGCCCTGCATGAGATGAGCGGCAAGCGCCGGATCGAAGTGGCCAGCGAGCTCCAGGATGAACGGCTTGCCGACGTGCTGCAGGAACTTCCGGACGACGACCAGGTGCAGATCCTGCAGTCGCTGAACGTGGAGCGTGCCGCTGACGTTCTCGAGGAAATGGATCCCGACGACGCCGCCGACCTCCTGAACGAGCTTCCCGAGGAGCAGAAGGAAGAGCTGCTGCAGCTCATGGAGCCCGAAGACGCCCGCGATGTGCGGCGCCTGATGCAGTATGAGGAGGATACCGCCGGTTCGCTGATGACTCCGGTCCCGGTGATCCTGCCGCCGGAGGCAACCGTGGCGGAAGCACTCGCGCATGTCCGCAGGGAGGAGCTGACACCGGCCCTGGCCTCCTCGATCTATGTGTGCCGGCCGCCGCTGGAGACGCCCACGGGACGGTACCTCGGCGTCGTGCATATCCAGCAGCTGCTGCGGTCGGCTCCGCCCGAAGCGCTGGGCAATATCCTTGATACAGATTTGGAGCCGGTGCGGGACTACGCGAGTATCAGCGAAGTGTCCCGCATGCTGGCCACCTACAACCTCAATTCGCTGCCGGTCGTGAACGACGGCGGCCGCCTTGTGGGAGCAGTGACAGTGGACGATGTCCTTGACCATCTGCTTCCCGACGACTGGCGTGCCTCTGACGATGCACCAACCGCAAAGCAGGGAAGGACACATGGCTGAAAGAGTAAAGTCCCAGACCAGCGGCCTGGACACCCCCCGGACCGCCCGCACGCGCTGGCTGCCCCGGCTCTCTCCCAACCCCGATGCCTTCGGTCATGCCACCGAGAACTTCGCTCGGTTCATGGGAACGCCAACGTTCCTCGTGTACATGACGGTCTTCTGCGCCGTCTGGCTGATCTGGAACACCTGGGGTCCGGAGCCGCTGCGTTTCGACAACGTGGCCCTGGGCTTCACCCTGCTGACCCTGATGCTCTCCCTGCAGGCGTCCTACGCGGCGCCGCTGCTGCTGCTTGCCCAGAACCGGCAGGACGACCGCGACCGGGTCTCGGTGCGCCAGGACCGGGAACGCGCCGAGCGCAACCTGATGGACACCGAATACCTGACGCGGGAGATCGCCGAACTGCGGATTGCCCTGCGCGAGGTTGCCACCCGTGACTACGTGCGCTCCGAGCTCCGAAGCCTGCTCGAGGAACTGCTGGAGGCCAACGAGGCAAACGACGACGGACAGGGGCAGGGACGGCGGACAACACGCCGGCGCCACTCCGAGTCCGGGGCCACGGACAGCATGCCCAAACTCAACCCCGGCGGGAGGGAAGGCTAAGGATGGCGGCAGTACAGCAGACCGCTGACCGGGCCCTCGCCGCGTTGGGCTCCGTCCTGGACCCGGAACTTCGGCGCCCGATCACTGAGCTGGGCATGGTCACCGGGGTGTCGGTGAACGACGACGGCGCCGCCTCCGTGGGCATCCTGCTGACCATCGCCGGTTGCCCTCTCCACGAGACCATCACCGCCGACGTCGAGCGCGCCCTGGCCGCGGTCGACGGGGTCAGCAGCGTCCGGGTGGACCTGGGCGTGATGAACGCCGAACAGCGCGCGGCGCTGAAGGAAATGCTGCGCGGACCCGGCGGAACAAAGGACATTCCCTTCAACCGCCCGGGTTCCCTGACCCGCGTGTACGCGGTGGCCAGCGGCAAGGGCGGGGTGGGCAAGTCCAGTGTCACGGTCAATCTCGCCGCTGCCATGGCAGCTTCGGGGCTGCGCGTGGGGATTGTCGACGCCGATGTCCACGGGTTCTCCGTTCCGGGGCTGCTGGGCATCACCCAGCCGCCCACGCGGGTGGATGAAATGATCCTTCCGCCCGTGGCGTACGGGATCAAGACCATTTCCATCGGCATGTTCGTGTCCGGCAACGCCCCGGTCGCCTGGCGCGGACCCATGCTGCACCGGGCCCTGGAGCAGTTCCTGACGGATGTCTACTTCGGGGACCTGGACGTGCTGTTCCTTGACCTGCCGCCGGGAACCGGGGATATTGCCATTTCGGTGGCGCAGCTCCTGCCGCAGTCGGAGATCCTCGTGATCACGACGCCCCAGGCCGCAGCCGCCGACGTCGCTGAACGCGCCGGATCCGTCGCTTCGCAGACCGGGCAAAGCGTGGCCGGAGTCATTGAAAACATGTCCTGGCTGCAGCTGCCCACCGGGGAGAGGATGGAGCTGTTCGGTTCAGGCGGCGGCAGTATTGTCGCCAAACGCCTCACCGAAGCCCTGGGCAAGGAGATTCCCCTGCTCGGCAGCATCCCGCTGGATGTGGAGCTGCGGACGGGAGGGGATGCCGGATTGCCGGTGGTGCTCACGGAGTCCGCGTCAGCCGAGGGATCGGCGGGGGCTGAACTCCGCCGCATCGCCGCGGCCCTGGCCCGGCGTCCGCGCGGACTGTCCGGCCTGAAGCTGGACGTCACCCCGCGCTGACAGCCGGAGGCCGGGCTGGCCTAGGTGGCTTCGGAATCGAAGGGCGCCCGGTCTCCGGACTTCAGCCGCATCAGCGGTTTGACGGCCGGCGGGGAGGTGGGCGCCGCAGCGCTTTCCGCTCCCGGTGCCCGCGTGCTTCCGCGGGGGGCCGCCGGGGCAGGGCGGGCGCTGACAGGTTTGACGGCGTCCTCGATGTCGTCAAGCAGCGCTTCCTTGATGATTCGGCGCGGATCGTATTGCCGCGGGTCCAGCTTCCGCCAGTCCACTTCGTCGATCTCGGGGCCCACTTCTTCGCGGAGCTGTTCCCTGGCTCCGGTGGCCATCCGCCGCAGTTCACGGATTAGCCGGGCCAGCTGGGAAGCGTACTCGGGCAGGCGTTCCGGCCCCAGCACCACGACAGCGAGAATTCCCAGGACGAGCAGCTCATATCCGTTGATTCCGATCACCTGTGAAGACTACCTTTCCCGCAGTCCTGCAGGCCACTCGCCGGGCGGGGGCATCCGCGGAGCGGCCCGCTCAAGACCCGGTCCCGGTCATGACGGACAGTCCGCGCTGAACCCGGTCCCAGAGGCCCTGCGCGGTGTCGGGGATATGGCGGGCCAGCCGGGACGACTCGGTGAGGGAGATCTCGCTGACCGCGTCGTCCAGGACTTTCTCCGCCGGAGTGGCGGCAACGGAGTAGGTGACCCGCTGTGAATCCACGACAGCCTGGTGGGGACGCTGCGGATGGAGCCAGACCTTCGGGCGCCCCGGGTAGGTTCCGTCCTTGCGGAGGACAAAGCCCTCCTCCGTGACGGTGTGTCCGCTGATCCCGTCCAGGGCAGGTTCCGGAGTTCCGGTGTCGGACCTTGTTTCGTACACCGTTACCGTGCTTCCGTTCCCCTCAAGGGTCATGATCACGGCAGGTTGCCCGCCAACGCGTCCCGAATGTGCTGCAACCAGCGACATTCCCACCGTCTGCAGTTCCGGACAGGTCCAGCCGTGGCTCCTCAGAACCTCTATCTGATCGGGTGTCAGCAGGTGACCCTCACCGCCGGTGACTTCGCTCCAACCGGCAGCCAGGCTCGGAGCCGAGGCTCTGAGCGCAGTTGCCTGGGACCATCCGCCCAGCAGGTACGCGGTGGACAGGACCAGGCCGACGGCGGCGAGGGCGCCGGCGGCAAATTTGAGGCCCCGGGAACGGCGGCGCTTGCCGGCGGCCGGGGTCGGCACCTCCGCGTACCCCTGGGCTCCGGCACTTTCCGGACGCGCAGTGCGTTCGATATGCTCCCGCAGATTGGGGCCTGGTACCGGAATTTCCGCTGACCGCAGACGGCTGCGAAGCCGGCGCTCCCGTGCAGCCTCGGCACGGCACGCGCTGCATCGGGATAGATGAGCCTCAACTGCAGCGGCTCGGGCAGGACTGGCCTCGTTGTCCAGGAACTCCTGCAGCAGACGTTTGGGATGTCGCATGGAATCAGCTGGCGCCCGCCACGCGTGGGAGGGCCAGCCGCGGTCCGGCACCGCGCCGCTGCTGAGGGTCGCGGTGTGCCAGCTTCTCTTTCAGCATGGTCCGGCCCCGGTGAATCCGGGAACGCACAGTGCCGAGTTTCACTCCGAGGGCGAGCGCAACCTCGTCATAGGAGAGCCCCTCAAGGTCACAAAGGACAACGGCGGCACGGAAGTCAGGCGGGAGTTCGTCCAGCGCCCGGGTGATATCGACGTCGAGATTGTTGAATTCAAAGCTGCGCTCGGGCCCGGGCCCGTTGCTGGGCAGGCGGCTCTCGGCTTCCTCGCTCATGCCGTCAAAGCGGATCCGGCTCCGGCGGCGCGCCTGGTCCAGGAAAAGGTTGGTGGTGATGCGGTGCAGCCAGCCGTCGAGGGTGCCGGGCTGGAACTTGTCCAGGGATCGGAAGACCCGCACAAAAACCTCCTGGGTGAGGTCCTCGGCGTCGTGCCGGTTTCCGGTGAGCCGGTAGGCCAGACGGTAGACTTTCGCTGAATGCGCCGTCACGACCTCCTCCCAGGTGGGCCTGACCCACTCGGAGTCTGCCGCTTCGGCTGGCGCTTGGGGCGTCGTCGTCATGGTCATCCCTCCTTCCCTGGTTCCGGCCGTACGCCCGCAGGGCGTACGAATTCCCGGTGCTGTTTCCTGCATAATTATGTTGACGCATCAATCTGGGAATTGCCTGTTAGCACGCACCGCGCGGCCGCACAAGAGCGGTTACCGTCCCGTTTGAGTCGGCGCGCTCCCTCCGGAAGACGGGCGGACAGCCGCGTGGCCCTAAGCTTGACTAAGCATGCTTCCCCTTCCAATGAAAGTGACACGAATGAGCGCCGACAAGCAGACCAGCTGGTCCTACACGGAGGGACTGCCCTTCGAGGACGAAGTTCTGCTGCGCGCGCGGGAGCGCTCCTATGAACTTGGCGTTTCCCCGATCTCCACCGGTGTCGGGGCTGCCCTGACGGTCCTGTCAGCCGCTTCCAAGGCCCAGACCGTGGTGGAAGTGGGAACCGGAGCAGGCGTTTCCGGTGTCTGCCTGCTGCGCGGCCTGGGACCGCAGTCCGTGCTGACGACCATCGATTCCGACGTCGACCATCTGCGGGCCGCGCGCGAAGCGTACCGGGAAGCCGGAGTGCCGGGAAACCGGACCAGGACCATCTCGGGGCGCGCCGCCGAGGTCCTCCCCCGGCTCACCGACAGCGCCTACGACATGGTCTTTATCGACGCGGACAAGCCGTCGTTCCCGCTGTATGTGGCCCAGGCCGTGCGCCTGCTCAAGCGCGGCGGGCTGCTGGTGGTCAACGATGCGCTGGACCACGGCAAGGTATCCGATCCCGCGGTGCGGGAGGCAACCACCAACACCATGCGCAAGGTGGGCAAAGCCATCCGCGAGAACGAATCCCTCGTTTCCTCGCTGCTGCCCACCGGCGACGGCCTGCTGCTGGCCGTGAAGACCGGCAGCTAGGCTCTCAGCTGCCCTGCGGAATGTCCCTGAGATAGGAAATCAGCAGGCGGGTACCGAATCCGGTGGCACCCTTGGAAACTTCATGGGTATCTGATCCGGCACGCATGGGGCCGGCAATGTCGATATGGGCCCATGCCGTGCCGTCGACAAACTTCTCCAGGAACAGCGCGGCCACGATCGCACCGGCACCGAACTTGAGCGCGGGCGGCGCCACATGCGCCAGGTCCGCAGTGGCTGAATCCAGTGCGTAGTCATACTCGTGAACCAGCGGCAGCTGCCAGACCCGGTCTCCGGAAGTGCTTCCGGCCTTTTCCAGTGCAGCGAGCAGCTGCGGAGAATTAGCAAACAGTGCTCCGTACTGCTGGCCCAGTCCCAGCGCGGCCGCCCCGGTCAGGGTAGCCACGTCCACCAGGACATCCGGTGCCAGTTCCGCCGCCGCATAGGCAAGTGCGTCGGCCAGGACCATGCGGCCCTCGGCGTCCGTGTTGCCGATTTCCACGGTTGTGCCGTTGTAGGTCTTCACCACGTCTCCTGGGCGGTACGCGGATGCGCCTATCGCGTTTTCGGCCAGCGCCAGCACCGCGGTTACCCGGTGGGGAAGCTTCAGCGCAGCCGCGGCCTCAACCGCGGCCAGCACAACGGCGGCACCGGCCATGTCCATTTTCATGGCCATCATGGCGTCGCGGGGCTTCAGCGAGATTCCCCCCGAGTCAAAGGTGATGCCCTTGCCCGCCAGGACGATGTGCTGGCCTTCTCCGGACTCCGGCCGGTAGGAAAGCTGCACCAGCCGCGGAGGATGGGCGGATCCTGAGCCGACCGCCAGCAGCCCGCCAAAACCCTGCCTGCGGAGTTCATCCTGGTCCAGCACGGACACTTCCAGTCCGGCGCGGGTTGCGGCGGCACTGCTCTGTGCTGCCATCCACTCGGGGGTTGCCCGGTCCGGCGGGAGGTTTGTCAGATCCCGTGCCAGCCAGACGGCGCGGGCGGTGATTTCGGCGATCTTCAGGGCCTCCGGGTCCAGCCCGGTCACTTCCATTTCCTTCGCCACGGGAGGGCCGGCAGGAGTTTTGCCCTCCCGGGGAGCCCGGTACCCGCCCAGAAGGAAGCCCTCCACGAAGGCCTGCTGGGCGGCAGCGTCCAGACCGTCAGCAACGGCGGTGCGGATCCGCCGGGCGCCCCGGGTGGCCCGGGCAAGGGCGGCACCGGCACGGCGCATGCTCAGCACCGATTCATCACCGACGCCAAGGAAAATCAGTTTGGCCGGCATCTGGCCGGTCTTGCCTGCGGGCGGCCCCACCAGGAGAGACTCACCGGCTTTGCCGGTGACTCCCTCAGCGGCGGCACGGGCAGCCACGTCCACCTCGTACCAGAGCGCCGTTTCCACGGCGCCCCGGCGCGGCTGGGGCGTGGGATGCAGCGCCTCCTCCGAATCCTCCCGGAGCGTTGTCTGCGGAGCGGCCGCCATGGCAACAGCCAGGACGTCGACTCCTTCGTCAGGCTCCGGCCGCAGCCCGGAACCGGCGGCGGGAATGCCGGCCCCCGGCTGCAGCGGTTCCGCCGCGGACACAGCGGTCATTGCCGTGCCCTGCGGCTCAAGCCCTGCGGCTGCCCCTGCCGGGGTGGCCCTGGAGGATCCTCTGGGAGGTCGCTGCATCTGTTTGCGTTCCTAGCTCGTGGCGCCCAGCAGGCAGTCTTTCAGCTTGCCGGCTTCCTCTGCGTTCAGCTCAACAACGAGACGGCCGCCGCCGTCGATCGGCACTCGCAGGATGAGGCTCCGCCCTTCCTTGGTGACCTCCATTGGTCCGTCCCCAGTGCGCGGTTTCATTGCAGCCATGTTCCAGTTCCCCTTTCACAGTGCGCTGCGGGCAATCCCCCAGTCACATGTAACCCTCTGTCGCACGGCCTCAAACCAGCTCCGGCGGCAATTGTCCTTCATTATTCCGCACAAAGGTGACGCAAACGAAATTTCGTGTGTTCCCCGCCACAGGATCAGGGTGGATAATCCCCTCCGCCGGGAAGCGGTGTCCATCTCCACAGCCACGCCACCCAGACAATCTGGAGAACCAGGAACCCCGCGGCCACCGTCCAGCGGTAGGCACGGGAGGTGCTCAGAAACGCCAGCGCCAGGCCCAGCGGAAACAGCGGCAGCAGCAGCCGAAACGTGCTGGTCAGCGGGTTCAGGAAGGCAAACAGGTACATCAGGTACGCCGCGCACCATACCTGCAGCTCAACGCCCAGCCGGCGCACGGAGCCGGAATTCAGGTACAGGGCAGCCAGGAGCACCAGGAGCAGGAGCGCTGCCGGACCGAGAACCGGGCCGAACAGCCGCTCCGCCTCGTCGAACCAGGGCTTGAACAGCAGCAGGTGATCACCGCGCCAGGCAGTCTCCGTGTCCGTGTAGGCACGCAGATCCCCGGTGACGGCCCAGGCGAGCGCGGGCCACGCGAGGGCGCCGACGCCGGAGGCCAGGCCCAGCACGATCATCCGCCAGGTCTCGGCCAGGGAAAACGGTTCGGTCCGGCGTCGGATCCACCGGCGGATAAAGAGCACCAGCATCATCAGTGCGAAGGCCACCCCCACCGGGCGGGACAGGCACATCACCAGCACCACCGGCACCGCGGCCAGATAACGGCGCTGCACCAGCAGGTACAGGGCCGCGGCGAGCAGCAGCAGGTTCAGTGACTCCGCATAGGGCACCTGCAGGATCGGCGATACCGGATTGACCGCCACGAACACAACGCCCCAGAGTGCGGTTCCGGCCGAAGCCTTCAATGCAAAGAGCCGGTACACCATCAGAGCCGCACCGAAACCGGCGGCCGTGGCAACCACCGGCCCCAGGACTTCCCATCCCAGTCCCGTTACGGCCGCGAGCGCCCGCACCAGTCCCGGAAAAAGTGCGTAGAACGCCCATTCATTCTCCAGCGCCCGCCCGGTTGCGTCCCGCGGTATTTCGGCGGGGTAACCGCCGCTGAAGATCTTTCCGTACCATTCGCTGTCCCAGGCTCCGATGAACTGCAGGTACGACGGCGTGCCCTCCCACCCCCAGGGGTTCAGCTCCTGCCGGGCGGCCACAGCCAGGAACAGGCCGAAGGAGAACAGGCGGGCAAGGGCCCAGACTGCGAGGACCTTCGCGTACCAGGGCCAGCGGCCAAAGGCCCCGGCCGCCGCAGCGGCTGCGCCGGCCAGGACGCGGTTGGGCCCTGACGCCCGCTGCTGGTCATTGTCCGGGGCAGCCCTACCCTCCATGGCGCACCCAGCAGCTTTCCAAATGATCGTTGACGAAACCGGTGGCCTGCAGCATGGCATAGGCCGTGGTGGGCCCTACAAAGCGGAATCCCCGCTGTTTCAACGCCTTGGCCAGTGCGGTGGATTCGGCGGTTACCGCGGGAACATCCGCAAGGGTTCGCGGTGCCGGACGCGACGGGTCCGGGCGGTGCTCCTGAAGCAGCTTTTCCAGGCTCTCGCCTACGGGCAGCTGCAGCAGTGCCCGGGCATTGGAGATGACGGCGTCGATCTTCGCACGGTTCCGCACAATTCCGGCGTCGGCCATCAGCCGTTCACGGTCAGCGTCGGTATAGCCGGCGACGACGGCCGGATCGAAACCGGCGAAGGCTGCCCGGAAGGCAGGACGTTTGCGCAGGATCGTGATCCAGCTCAGGCCCGATTGGAAGGCTTCCAGGCTCAACCGTTCAAAAAGGGCATCTTCCCCGGTCACCGGACGGCCCCATTCCTCGTCGTGGTACCGCTGGTAGTCGGGGCTGCTGACGGCCCAGGGGCAGCGCAGCAGTCCGTCGGTGCCGGCTGCAGTACTCAAGGACGCACTTCCGGCTCTTCGGGCCCGCCCGGTTTTTCCGCTTCTTCCGGACCGGAGCTGCGCTGAGGCTTCCGCAGGGCGTCCAGAGCTGCATCCCGCTCGGCGAGCGCAGCCGCCAGCCGGGACAGGACCTCGTCAACCTGGTCCATGCGATAGCCCCGCAGTGCCACGGAGAACCGCAGCCGGCCGATATCGGACGCCTGCACCTTCTCGGGCAGCAGGACCGGGGGCAGCCTGGGATCCGGTTCGGCCAGCCCGGGGTCGCCGCCCGTCCCCGGAGCGACGGGTCCGGCTGCGGATTTGCGGTGCAGCGGAAGCCCTGTGGCAAGGAGGGCAACGGCTCCTGCGGCAAAGACTGCCAGGAAGACCAGGATTGTTGTCACAGAACCATCGTGCCAGATGAGGCGGCTGCCCCGGGCCGCTACGGGGAGACGTGCCCGGCGCTGTCGGTGATCATCAGCCGTACAGCCTCCGCCGGATCATCCACCACGTGGATCAGGTCGAGGTCTTTGGCCGAGATCATGCCCTCACCCAGCAGAGTTCCCCGGACCCAGTCCATGAGCGGGCTCCAGAATTCGGTGCCGATGAGGACGATCGGGAAGGACGTAACCTTTTGGGTCTGCACCAGGGTCATGGCTTCGAAGAGTTCATCCATGGTGCCGAAGCCTCCCGGAAGGACGATGAATCCCTGGGCGTACTTGACGAACATGGTCTTGCGGACGAAGAAGTACCGGAAGTTGATGCCCAGGTCCACCCAGTCATTCAGCCCGGTTTCAAACGGGAGCTCAATGCCCAGGCCCACCGACAAACCCTCAGCTTCAACCGCACCCCGGTTTGCGGCCTCCATGGAGCCCGGTCCGCCGCCGGTGATGACCGCCAGCCCTTCCTCCGCGAGCAGCCGCCCCACTTCCTCACCGAGTTTGTAATAAGGCGAGCCGGGGAGGCTGCGGGCGGAGCCGAACACGCTGACTGCAGGACCGAGCTCGGACAAAGTGCCGAAGCCCTCCACGAACTCGCTCTGGATGCGCAGCACGCGCCAGGGGTCGGTATGCGTGAAATGCGTCTGGTCGCTGCCGTCCAGCAGGTAGCGGTCCGACTGCGGTGCAGCAGCCTGCGCCCGGCGCAGTTCAACGGGTCCCCGCTTCCGGGGAGTGCCGATACGGGGACGGGACGTGTTGTCGCTGAGTTCCATGCTTCAAGGGTAAGCACATGTGTGGCAGCGGTCTCACGCCGGCCGCGGGCCGTGTTTGGTTGCTCTTGCGTCACGATTGCGGAGAAATTGTGGACTATGACACATTGCGGACACAATCATTGGCTATCTTCTTCTTATGACCCGTGACACATCCGAAGGCGCTACGCCTGATTCTGCATTGCCTGATTCTGCTGCTCCTCTTGTCTCGCTCAAGAACGTCAACAAGCACTTTGGGGACCTGCACGTCCTGCAGAACATCAACCTCGACGTAGCCCGCGGCGAAGTGGTCGTGGTGATCGGACCGTCAGGTTCCGGAAAGTCCACGCTCTGCCGTGCCATCAACCGGCTCGAGACCATCGACGACGGCGAAATCGCCGTTGACGGAAAAGTCCTGCCTGCCGAGGGCAAGGCCCTTGCCAAGCTGCGCGCCGACGTCGGCATGGTTTTCCAGTCCTTCAATCTCTTTGCCCACAAGACCATCCTCGACAATGTGTCGCTGGGCCCGGTCAAGGTCAAAGGCATGAAGTCCGCCGAAGCGAAGAAGCTCTCGATGGACCTGCTGGAACGGGTGGGAGTGGCCAACCAGGCGAACAAGCTTCCCGCCCAGCTCTCCGGCGGCCAGCAGCAGCGCGTGGCGATTGCCCGGGCGCTGGCCATGAAACCCAAGGTCATGCTGTTCGACGAACCCACCTCGGCGCTGGACCCCGAGATGATCAACGAAGTCCTGGACACCATGGTCGGTCTGGCCAAGGAGGGCATGACCATGATCGTGGTAACCCACGAGATGGGATTTGCCCGCAAAGCCGCCGACCGCGTGGTGTTCATGGCCGACGGACAGATCGTCGAAGAGGCCACGCCGGAGGAATTCTTCACCAATCCCAAGAGCAGCCGGGCCAAGGACTTCCTGGGCAAGATCCTCGCCCACTAGCCGGGCCGGTCCGCACTTACCGATATACAGATTCACACGTTGGGGGCAACCCCTTGAAGCAAGGCCAACCCGTCCGGTTAGGCCGCTAAACAAGGAGAAATCATGCGCAAGACCCGCTACGCAGCAGTGGCATTCGCCGCTGCCGCAGCACTGACCATGTCCGCCTGCGGAGGCGACTCCGGCACCGAAGCCGGCAGCGGCGAGACCGGCTCCGGTTCCGGCGACACCATCAAAATCGGCATCAAGTTCGACCAGCCCGGCCTGGGCTTCATGGAAGGCAACGAGCCCACCGGCTTCGACGTCGACGTCGCCAAGTACGTGGCAGAGGACCTGGGCTACACCGGAGAGCAGATCGAGTGGGTGGAAACCCCCTCCGCACAGCGCGAAAACGTGCTGGAAAACGGCGAAGTGGACATGATCTTCGCTACCTACTCCATTACTGACGCCCGCAAGGAACGCGTGGGCTTCGCCGGACCGTACTTCATTGCCGGCCAGGACCTGCTGGTCAACGCCGACAACAGCGACATCAACGGCCCCGAGGACCTCAACGGCAAGACGCTGTGCTCGGTCACCGGTTCCACTTCCGCACAGAAGATCAAGGACACCCTCGCGTCCGACGTGAACCTGCTGGAGCAGGGCGGCTACGCCAACTGCGTCACCGCCATGCAGGGCGGCCAGGTTGACGCCGTCACCACCGACGACATCATCCTCGCCGGCCTCGCCTCCACCGATGCCAACTCCGGCAAGTTCAAGGTGGTCGGCAACCCGTTCACCGAAGAGCAGTACGGTGTGGGCATCTCCAAGGACAGCGACCAGTGTGAGGCCATCAACACGGCCATCCGCACCATGGTCGAAGACGGTTCCTGGGAAGAGGCCATCAAGGCCAACACCGAGGGTGCCGACTACACCTACAACGATGAGCTGAACCCGCCGGAGCCTGCAGCCTGCGCATAGGCACATCAACCGGCGGTGACCCGCCGGCGTAAACCTCGGTGCATGCGAAGGACATTGTTTCCTTCGCATGCACCGGTTTCTTTCTCTCACAGAAGAGGTACATCATGGGTGGTTTCTTCGCCCTCTTCGAGGATTACGACGTCGTCGCCGCGTTCTGGGTCAACATCCAGCTGGCGTTCTGGGCGGCCCTCGCATCGCTGGTGCTCGGCACCGTCCTCGCCGTCATGCGGATCTCGCCGATCGCCAGCCTGCGCTGGTTCGGCACTGCCTACGTCAATATCTTCCGCAACACCCCGCTGACCATCATCATGGTGTTCTCGGTGCTGGGCCTGTGGGGCCAGCTCCAGGTGAACTTGGTCAAGGACTTTGACCTCAACTTCTTCCTGCTGGCGGTCCTGTCCCTGAGCATCTATCACGCAGCCTTTGTCTGCGAGGCGATCAGGTCCGGCGTGAACACCGTTCCGCTCGGCCAGGCCGAGGCGGCCCGGTCCATCGGCCTGTCCTTCCTGCCCGCCGCCTGGCTGATCATTCTGCCGCAGGCCTTCCGGGGCGCCGTCGCACCGCTGGGCAACGTGCTGATCGCCCTGGTGAAAAACACCACCGTGGCTGCCGCTGCGAGTGTGGCCGAGGCCTCCGGCCTCATGAAAACCATGATTGAGTTCCGGCCGGACGTTATGACCCAGATCTTCCTGACCTTTGCCATTGGCTTTGTCGTCATCGTGATCCCCATCGGCCTGCTCACCACCTGGGCCTCGAAGAAACTGGCGGTGGCCCGATGAGCACCCAAGCTGTCCTGTTCGACGTTCCCGGGCCCCGGGCGAAGCGCCGGATCCTGGTCTTCAACATCCTCGGCGCACTCTTGGTCCTGGGCATCCTCGCGGTGGCCGTCAACGGGCTGGCCGAAAAGGACCAGTTCGAAGCCGCTAAGTGGACGCCGTTCCTGGAATGGAGCACCTGGCGCTTCACGCTGCTGCCCGGCCTGCTTGCAACCCTGAAGGCCGCCGGCGTCGCCGTCGTCACCTCCATCGCCTTTGGCCTGCTCTTCGGCTTCGGCCGGCTCTCCGGGCTGGCCCCGCTGCGCTGGGTATGCGACGTCGTGGTGGAGTTCTTCCGCGCCGTCCCGGTGCTGCTGATGATGATCTTCCTGTACCAGTTCTTCGCCAAGTCCACCCCGATGGAAGCATCCAGTGCTCCGTTCTGGGCGGTTGTGGTGGCGCTGACCCTCTACAACGGATCAGTGATCGCCGAACTGGTGCGCTCGGGCGTCTTCGGGCTGCCCAAGGGCCAGCGCGAAGCAGGGCTGGCCATCGGGCTGACTCCGGCCCAGTCGCTGCGCAGCATCGAGATTCCGCAGGCCCTCGTGGCTATGCTGCCGGCGCTGCTGGGCCAGTTTGTCGTGATCCTCAAGGACTCGGCACTGGGCTACATCATCGGCTACACCGACCTGCTGGCCAACGCCCAGCGCTTCGGTGCCGGAGCCGGCAACATGCTGCCGTCCCTGCTGGTGGCCGCAGCCATCTTCATTCTGATCAACATGCTGCTGACCTTCACCGCGCAGCGGCTCTCCCGCCTGCTCGGCGCACGCGCCGGCAAGCTGCTGCAGCGCGAGGATGCCATCGACCCTGAAGGCGTGGAAGCGCCGGTCAAGTAGCTTCTGCTCCAGCGGGCGAACCGTCCGCGGCAGCAAAAAGGGGAGGCCGGCCGGCCTCCCCTTTTTTGCTGCCGCCTTGAGCTAGCTGAGCCAGCTGCGCAGCGCCGCCAGGCAGGCCCGCACGGCGTCGGCGTGCACGTGCTCGTTGTCCGTGTGCGCCAGCAGGGCGTCCCCCGGCCCGAAGTTCACGGCGGGGATTCCCATCTCGCTGAAGCGGGCGACGTCGGTCCAGCCGTACTTGGGTTTGGGTT
This sequence comes from Arthrobacter sp. Z1-15, assembly GCF_054792395.1. NCBI lineage: Bacteria > Bacillati > Actinomycetota > Actinomycetes > Micrococcales > Micrococcaceae > Arthrobacter > Arthrobacter sp. Z1-15. The sequence continues at coordinate 2,985,487 of NZ_CP096454.1, forward strand.
CGGCACCGACGGCGGCCACAAAGCTGGCTGCGGCCGGCCGGTCCAGGCCGGGCCGGGCGCCCGATGCCGCGTCAGTGCGGACCAGGTCGAACCCGGTGAGCAGGTTCCGCACATAGGCCTCTGCTTCTTCGATGCTCTTGTCCGGAGCAAACCGGTAGTTGATCTCCACGGTGGCTGCATCCGGGATGACGTTTCCCGCGGTTCCGCCCCAGATCTTGACCGCGTTCAGCGACTCCCGGTAGTCCAGGCCTTCCACCGCCACCGTGGCCGGCTCGTGGTCCCGCAGCCGGGTCAGGATCTCCGCCGCCGCATGGATGGCGTTCTCCCCCATCCAGGCCCGGGCGGAATGTGCGGCTTTGCCCGTGGTGGAGGCGTGGAAACGCATGGTGCCGTTGCAGCCGCCCTCCACGGTGCCGTTGGTCGGTTCCAGGAGGACAGCGAAGTCGGCGGCCAGCCAGTCCGGGTAGCTGCGCTGCAGCCGGCCCAGCCCGCTCAGCGAGGCTTCGACTTCCTCATGGTCGTAAAACACGTAGGTCACGTCCCGGTTCGGTGCCGTGAGTTCCGCGGCCAGTGCCAGCTGCACCGCCACGCCGCCCTTCATGTCGGTGGCTCCCCGCCCGTACAGCACGTCGCCGTCCCAGGACGACGGCACTGTTCCGCGGGAGCCTTCCACCGTCGGCAGCGGCACGGTGTCCAGATGTCCGGCCAGCAGGACCCGTTCCCCGCGCCCCAGGGACGTGCGCGCAATAATGGAGTCGCCGTCGCGCACCACCTCCAGGTGCGGAAGCTCACGAAGCACCGCCTCCACGGCGTCGGCCACGTTCTTTTCATTGCCGGAGACACTCTCAATGTCCATGAGGTCGGCGGTCAGCAGGGCAACGTCGCGGGTCAGGTCCAGGGTCCGGGATGGCGTGTCAGTCATGTCTCCACCCTACCGAGAGCGGCTGGACGGCCTTGCCGGGTTGTCCCGCACCGGCCGCCCGCATGAGCCGTCGGTAGACTGGAAGGCATGACTTCAAGCACCTCCTCCCCGACCGCCCGCATTGCCTCCGGCCTGGGCCTGGCCACCATCACCAGCGACGGCACCGTCCTGGATGTCTGGTACCCGCAGCCCGTGCTCGCAGCCCTTCCTTCCGCTGACGACGCCCCGGCCGATGCCCTCGAGGCCGAACTCTCAGCAGCAGCCGCCTCGATGACCGACGCCGAGCGCGGCACCCGCGGCGAAGTCCTGCGCACCGAGATCGATCTCGACGCGGCACCCGCCTCCACCGCCGACGCCTACCTGCGCCTGCACCTGCTCTCCGCCCGTCTGGCCGCCCCGAACACCCTGAACGTTGACGGAATCTTCGGGCAGCTGCCCAACGTGGTGTGGACCAACTTCGGCCCGTGCGCCGTCGAGGGCTTCGAGTCCGTCCGCCTGCGGCTGCGTGCCCGCGGCCCGGTGACCGTTTTCGGCGTGGACAAGTTCCCGCGCATGACGGATTATGTCGTCCCCTCCGGCGTCCGGATCGCCGACGCCGGCCGGGTCCGCCTGGGCGCACACCTGGCCGAGGGAACCACGGTCATGCATGAGGGCTTTGTGAACTTCAACGCCGGCACGCTGGGCGTTTCCATGGTGGAAGGCCGCATTTCCGCCGGCGTAGTGGTGGGCAACGGAACCGACGTGGGCGGCGGCGCCTCCATCATGGGCACCCTCTCCGGCGGCGGCCGCGAGAAGATCACCCTCGGCGAGCGTGTCCTTCTGGGCGCCAACTCCGGCGTGGGGATCAGCATCGGCAACGAATCAGTCGTGGAAGCCGGCCTCTACATCACCGCCGGCACCCGGGTTTCGGTGCTGGTTCCGGGCGAGGAACCGCAGATCGTCAAGGCGGTGGAACTCTCCGGAGTTCCCAACCTGCTGTTCCGCCGCAACTCGGTCACCGGCAGCGTGGAAGCTCTGGCCCGCAGCGGAGCATCCGTGGAGCTCAACGCCGCACTGCACGCCAACTAGGGCAGCAGCGCTCCGCCCATGCCTGCCACAGGTCCCGCCGCCCGGCGCAGCAGCGGATTCCTTCCGGTGCTGCTGCTGGTGGTGCTCTTCCTGGTCGCCGTCACCGTCTACGCCGTCTCGGCACTCCGTGAGCCGGGCAAAGAGACGGCCGCCCCGCCGTCGTGCACTGCGACGGCCGACGGCGCCGAGTATCACCTGACGCCGGCACGGGCGGAGACGGCAGCCCTCATCGCCGGTATTTCGGTGCGCCGGGGCATGCCGGCGCGGGCCGCTTCCATTGCGGTGGCGACCGCCATCCAGGAGTCCGGGCTGCGGAACCTCGATTACGGGGACGACGCCGGCCCGGACTCCCGCGGCTTATTCCAGCAGCGCCCGTCCCAGGGCTGGGGCAGCGAGGAACAGGTCATGGACCGGGTGTACGCGGCCAATGCCTTTTACGATGCTCTGGAAAAAGTCCCGAACTACGCGGACCTTCCCCTGACCGTGGCCGCCCAAACGGTCCAGCGCAGCGCCTTCCCCGATGCGTATGCGGACCACGAGGACGAGGCCAAGGCGTTTGCGTCCGCCCTGACCGGGCACTCCCCCGCCGCCATGACATGCACGCTCGATCCGCCGTCGGCCTCGGGCAGCCCGGAGGCTGTCCTGGCCGCGCTGACCGCGGTCTACGGCCCGGTGGAAGCCACGGTCGAGGGCTCGCGCATTACCGTGGCGGGGACCGGCAGCTACGGCTGGTCGGTGGCGGAGTGGGCCGTGGCCTCCGCCGACGCGCTTTCCCTTGATTCCGTGGCCTTTGACGAACGCCGGTGGACGCGGGCCACGGGGGCCTGGGACCCGGCGCCGGCGGCCGACGGCGCGGTGGTGCTGACAGTTTTCCGGGCAGCGGAGCAATCCTGATCCGGTGCCCGTGCCGCATCCACTAGTCTGAAGTCATGCGAATACTTGTTACCGGAGGCACGGGATACATCGGTTCCCACACCACGCTGGCCCTGCTGGAAGCAGGCCACGACGTCGTCGTGCTCGACAACCTGGCCAACTCAAGCGAAGAATCCCTGAACCGGGTCCAGGACCTGGCCGGGCGCCGCGCCGAATTCGTCCGCGCGGACCTGCTGGACGAGCCGGCCGTTGACGCTGTCTTCACCGACCATGCGATCGACGCCGTCATTCACTTTGCCGGTCTGAAGGCCGTCGGGGAATCCGTGGCCAAGCCGCTGTACTACTACCACAACAATGTGGGCGGCACCCTGAACCTGCTGCGCATGATGGACAAGCATGATGTCCGCACCCTCGTCTTCAGTTCCTCGGCCACCGTGTACGGAGCCTCCGAAGAGGTTCCCCTTACGGAAAAAACGCCGATGGACGCCGTGAACCCCTACGGCCGCACCAAGGAACAGATCGAAGACATCCTGGCCGATCTGGGCGCTGCCGACGAGCGCTGGAACATTGCGCTGCTGCGCTACTTCAACCCCGCCGGCGCCCACGAATCCGGCCGGATCGGCGAAGATCCCACCGGCGTGCCGAACAACCTGCTGCCGTTTGTGGCCCAGGTGGCCGTTGGCCGCCGCGAAAAGGTCATGGTCTTCGGCGACGACTACCCCACCCCCGACGGCACCGGCGTGCGCGACTACATCCATGTTGTGGACCTCGCTGCAGGGCACCTGGCCGCCCTGGAATACATCACCGCCAAGTCCGGCGTGCACCGCTGGAACCTCGGCACCGGCAACGGCTCCTCGGTGCTGCAGGTGCTGGCTGCCTTCTCCAGGGCCGCCGGCAAGGAGATCCCGTACGAAACCACCGACCGCCGGCCCGGCGACGCCGCCGTCAGCTACGCTGATCCGTCAGCAGCGCTGGCAGAGCTTGGCTGGTCCGCCACGCGGTCGCTGGACGCCATGTGTGAAGACCACTGGCGCTGGCAGAAGAACAACCCGCAGGGCTACGCCGGATCCTGACGCACCTGATCCTGACGGACGCGAAGAAGGCCCCCGGAATCCGATGGGATTCCGGGGGCCTTCCTTTTATGCCGTTGAGCTTGGCCTGGACCTAGCGGGCCGGGTAGTTCCGCTCCGGGGCGCCCGTGTAGAGCTGGCGCGGGCGGCCAATCTTCGTCTGCGGGTCCTGCATCATTTCGCGCCACTGGGCAATCCAGCCCGGCAGGCGTCCAATGGCGAAGAGGACGGTGAACATCTTTTCCGGGAAGCCCATGGCCTTGTAGATCAGGCCGGTGTAGAAGTCCACGTTCGGGTACAGCTTGCGCTCGATGAAGTAATCATCGGCGAGGGCCTTCTCTTCCAGGCGCATGGCGATGTCCAGCAGCTCGTCGTTGCCGCCGAGCTTTGCCAGGATGTCGTGGGCGGTGGCCTTGACGATCTTGGCGCGCGGATCGTAGTTCTTGTAGACGCGGTGCCCGAAGCCCATGAGCTTCACGCCGTCTTCCTTGTTCTTGACCTTCTCCATGAAGGTTTCCGGCGCCATGCCCGTGGACTTGATGTCCCGGAGCATGTTCAGCACGGCCTCGTTGGCCCCGCCGTGCAGCGGGCCGAAGAGGGCGCTGATGCCGGCGGACACGGAAGCGAACATGTTCGCGTTCGAGGAGCCGACCAGGCGCACCGTCGAGGTGGAGCAGTTCTGCTCGTGGTCTGCATGCAGGATCAGCAGCAGGTCCAGCGCCTTGACCAGGTCGGGATCAATTTCATACGGTTCCGCCGGGAAGCCGAAGCTCAGGCGCATGAAGTTCTCCACGAGGTTCATGGAGTTGTCCGGGTACAGCATGGGCTGGCCGATGGACTTCTTGTGCGCGTAAGCGGCGATCACCGGCAGCTTTGCCATCAGACGGACGGTGGAGAGCTCCACCTGCTCTTCATCAAACGGGTCCAGGGAATCCTGGTAGAACGTCGAGAGCGCGCTGACTGCGGAGGACAGCACCGGCATCGGGTGTGCGTCCCGGGGGAAACCGCCGAAGAAGCCCTTGAGGTCTTCATGCAGCAGCGTGTGGCGGCGGATCCGCTGGTCAAAGGCTTCCAGCTCCGTGGGGGTCGGGAGGTTTCCGTAGATCAGCAGATACGAAGTCTCCAGGAAGCTGGAGTGCTTGGCGAGCTGCTCAATCGGATAACCGCGGTACCGCAGGATGCCGGCGTCGCCGTCAATGTAAGTAATGGCGGACTTGGTAGCCGCGGTATTCATAAAGCCGGGGTCAAACGTGACGGTTCCGGTCTGCTTCAGCAGCTTGGAGACGTCAAAGCCGTCGTTGCCCTCCGCCGCTGCAACACGGGGGAGCTCGAGCCGGTCTTCGGTGTTTTCCCCATAGTGCAGCTGTGCACTGGGACGCTCAGTCATTAAGTCTCCTTCAGGAGTTTGAAGAAACCAGAGCTACGGGCGTCGCGTGGTGTGGGGGGCGCCCATAGTGTCAATTCCGCTAAATCTATTTACGCAAAACGCTACCCTTTGGGCGCCCTTTACGACTAATCGGCGGCCGGGTTGTTGTGGAAGCGAAACATGTCGCTCCTCCGCGTCCGGCGTTATAAGCACGGGCTCCCCCCGCAGGCCGTCCCCGCTTATCCGGCGGCGGCAGTCAGCCGCCGTGCCGCGGCCGCGACCCGTTCATCGGAGCCGGTGAGCGCAATTCGGACAAAGCCCGCACCTTCATTTCCGTAAATGACGCCGGGGCCGGAGACAATACCCAGCTTCGCCAGCCGTTCCACGGTCTGCCAGGTGTCCTCGCCGGCTGTGGCCCAGAGATAGAGCCCTGCCTCGGAGTGGTGGATGGTCAGCCCGAAGGCTTCCAGAGCGGGAACCAGCAGCTCCCGGCGCGCACGGTACTTCTCCTTCTGCGCCGCCACGTGGGCGTCGTCGGAGAGGGCGGCGATCATTGCGGCCTGCACCGGCGCCGGAACGATCATTCCGGCATGTTTGCGGCTGTTGACGAGGTTGGCGATGATCGCCCCGTCACCGGCGACAAACGCGGCACGGTAGCCGGCCATGTTGGACTGCTTGCTCAGCGAGTACACCGACAGCAGCAGGTCATTGCTGCCGCCGCTGACCACAGGGTCCAGGATGCTCGGCACGGGCCGGCCCCCGCGGTCGGGATCCCAGTCGCCCCATCCCAGTTCGGCATAGCATTCGTCCGAGGCGACCACGGCTCCGATTCTCCGCGCGGAGTCCACGAGGGAGCGCAGCGAGTCTGCGGAGCGCACAATGCCGGTCGGGTTTCCCGGGGAGTTGACCCAGACCAGCCGCACGCGGGCACGGACGTCGTCGTCAAGCTCTTCAAGACTGTCGGCGGCCACGGGGGTGGCGCCGGCCAGCAGGGCACCCATGTCATAGGTGGGGTAGGCAACGGTGGGGCGGACGACGACGTCGCCCTCCCCCAGCCCCAGCAGCAGCGGCAGCCACGCCACCAGTTCCTTGGAACCCACGCTGGGCATGATGTCCTCCGGATCCAGTCCCGGGACATTGCGGCGCCGGGCGTACCAGCCGCTGATGGCCTGCCGGAGAGCCGGAGTGCCGTGCGTGGTGGGATAGCCGGGCGCGTCAGCAGCCGCGCTCAGGGCCTCCCGGACAACGGCGGCCGTCGGGTCCACGGGAGTACCGATGGAGAGGTTGACGGCACCGTCCGGGTGCTCCGCAGCCAGCTTGGCGTAGGGAGCCATGGCTTCCCACGGATACTCCGGCAGGTCCAGCCCGAAGGTGCGCGAAGGGGCGGAACTCATGCCTCTTGGTTCTGCGGGGGAAGGACGGCGATGATCGGGTGGTCCTTGTGCGTATTGCCGATCTTTGCCGCACCGCCCGGTGAACCCAGGTCGTCAAAGAATTCAACGTTGGCCTTGTAGTACTCGGCCCATTCTTCGGGGGTGTCGTCCTCGTAGTAGATCGCTTCAACGGGGCAGACCGGTTCACAGGCACCGCAGTCGACGCACTCGTCGGGGTGAATGTAGAGGGAGCGTTCACCTTCATAGATGCAGTCCACCGGGCATTCCTCAATGCATGCCTTGTCTTTTACATCTACGCATGGCTGCGCAATTACGTACGTCACGATCCCTTGCCTTCCTGATCTGCGGACCGTCCCGGACGGGGAAAATCCACGAAGTGTTGGTTCCACGTTAGTAGCCTGATCCATTATCTCCCAGTCGGAGGTTGCCCGCGTACCATGTAACGGTGAACGTTCCCCCTCCAGCAGCCGTCCTCCGTGCCCTGCCCGCCGGTGCCCGCGTGGTGGTCCGCTACCGTCTCGGGGAGGGGTTCACCGACGTGCTGGGTTATCTGGTCGAGGCAGCGGACGAGGAGGTCACGGTTGCCGGCCGCCGCGGAAACGTCACGGTTCCCTACCACCTGGTGACGGCGGCCAAAGAAGTACCTCCGCCGCCGGCTCCGCGCGCGCCGCGGCGCTGAGGCCACCCGGCTCCGCTGACCGCGCCCCACGTCACCTGACTCCTGGAGTGCCGCCCGCTGCACTGGTTCCCACCCTTTGTGGCTGGTGGGGCTGGAGGGACACCTTCCGCCCCGGCAGTGCACAAAGGGTGGGAACGGGTGCGCAGCGGCTCTTTGGGGCCAAGAAAAAACCCCGCTGCCGGTAATCCGGAAGCGGGGTTTTGACCAGCGGTCGGCTTTTTAGGCCCGGCCCGCCAGGGGAGGCTCAGGCAACTGCCGGCCGGCAGCACGTTCTGCGTCTGTACGGCGGGCCTTGGCGAGCACCCACGAGGTCAGGAACAGCGCAATGATGGTCACCAGCGCCTGCCCGAACAGCCAGATGCGGCCGGCCAGGACGATGCCGGGCTGCACCTCGAGCACGGTTCCGGTGATGATCAGCGGGGTGTCCCAGAGATCGAGCGTGAACAGGCCCAGGATCACGTACGTGACAAGCCCGGCCGCCGCAGTCCACAGTGCCGAACGCGCCCATACTCCGGCGAACACGGCAACAGCGCAGCTGAGGACCAGCGCGCCGGCCGCACCCAGCGGTACGGCGGTGTCCCCCGCGTACAGAACCTGGGCATGAAGCCCGGTCCCCAGCACGGCGGCCAGCACTCCCCCCAGCACGGCCGCCGCCGGGCCCCGCCAAAGCGGGGCCCGGCGGACGGGGCTCAATGCTTCCGAAATGCTGTTAGCCCTTGGCGCGTGCGCGGGTTACCTTGGCACGCTCCGAAGCGTTCAGCACCAGCTTGCGGATGCGGATGGACTCCGGGGTTACTTCCACGCACTCGTCTTCGCGGGCGAATTCGAGGGACTCTTCCAGAGTCAGCTTGCGCGGCGGGGTCAGGTTCTCGAAGGTGTCCGAGGAAGCGGCACGCATGTTGGTGAGCTGCTTTTCCTTCGTGATGTTCACGTCCATGTCATCGGCGCGGGAGTTCTCGCCGACGATCATGCCCTCGTACACCTCGGAGGTGGGCTCCACGAAGAAGGAGCCGCGTTCCTGCAGCTTGATCATCGCGAACGGAGTGACGACGCCGGAGCGGTCAGCGATCAGCGAGCCGTTGGTGCGGTACTCGATCGGACCAACCCAGGGCTCGTAGCCCTCGGCGATGGAGGAGGAGATGCCGGCGCCGTGGGTTTCCGTGAGGAACTTGGTGCGGAAACCGATCAGGCCTCGGGCCGGAACGATGAATTCCATGCGGACCCAGCCGGTGCCGTGGTTGGCCATGTTGACCATGCGGCCCTTGCGGACAGCCATCAGCTGCGTCACGGCGCCGAGGTATTCCTCGGGTACGTCGATGGTCATGTGCTCCATCGGCTCGCACTTCTTGCCGTCGATCTGCTTGGTAACAACCTGAGGCTTGCCCACGGTCAGTTCGAAGCCTTCGCGGCGCATCTGCTCCACGAGGATGGCCAGCGCGAGCTCGCCGCGGCCCTGGACTTCCCAGGCATCCGGACGCTCGGTCGGCAGAACCTTCAGCGAAACGTTACCGATCAGTTCCTTGTCAAGGCGGTCCTTGACCTGGCGGGCGGTAACCTTCGCGCCCTTGACCCGGCCGGCCAGCGGCGAGGTGTTGATACCGATGGTCATGGAGATGGCCGGATCGTCGACCGTGATCAGCGGCAGCGGCATCGGGTTGTCGATGTCGGTGAGGGTTTCACCGATGGTGATGTCCTCGATACCGGCAACAGCAACGATTTCACCGGGGCCGGCGGAATCGGTCGGAACGCGATCCAGGGCCTTGGTGGCCAGCAGCTCGGTGATCTTGACGGACTTCAGGGTGCCGTCGGCACGTGCCCAGGCAACGGTCTGGCCCTTGTGCAGGGTGCCGTTGAAGATGCGCAGCAGGGCCAGGCGGCCCAGGAACGGCGAGGCGTCCAGGTTGGTCACGTGGGCCTGCAGGACGCCGTCCGGGTTGTAGGTCGGCGCCGGGATGTGCTCGATGATCGTCTGGAACAGCGGCTCCAGGTTGTCATTGGCCGGAGCGGAGCCGTCTGCCGGCTGCTCCAGTGAAGCTGCACCGACCCGAGCTGCTGCGTAAACGACCGGAACGTTCAGGACGAGGTCCAGATCGAGGTCCGGAACTTCGTCCGCGAGGTCGGAGGCCAGGCCCAGGAGCAGGTCCATGGCTTCGCTGACAACCTCGTCGATGCGGGAGTCGGGGCGGTCGGTCTTGTTGACCAGCAGGATGACGGGCAGCTTGGCGGCCAGCGCCTTGCGCAGCACGAAGCGGGTCTGCGGCAGCGGGCCCTCGGAAGCGTCAACGAGGAGGACAACGCCGTCAACCATGGACAGACCGCGCTCAACCTCGCCGCCGAAGTCGGCGTGGCCGGGGGTGTCGATGACGTTGATGGTGATCGTTTCGCCCTTGGCAGCCGGGCCGTTGTAGAACACCGTGGTGTTCTTGGCCAGGATGGTGATGCCCTTTTCGCGCTCCAGGTCACCGGAGTCCATCACGCGTTCTTCCACGTTTCCGTGGGCCGCAAACGAGTTCGTCTGCTTCAGCATGGCGTCGACGAGGGTCGTCTTACCGTGGTCAACGTGGGCCACAATCGCAACGTTGCGGAGATCGCTTCGTACTGCGGTATTTACAGCCGTGTTGGTTTCTGACATGCGTGAGGACTCAATTCATAGGAGATAAGTTCGAAGGTGGTGCACGGTAGCCCGGCTAGTATTCCCGGGTCAATCCGGCCGTTCTGTACGAATCCCGCTCTACACGTATGCTCCGTAAGAATGTACCGAAGGCGCCGCCGTCAGCGGGCACGCTACCATTCTAATCCGAAGATCATAAGTTCCCTAATGGACGAACTTGGGCCGCGGCAGGCAGGTGCTCCGGGACATCGCCGATGACCCGGCAAACCGGCGCCGGCACAGCGGAAGGCAGGCAGCCGCGCGGACTGCCTGCCTTCCGAAAGCACTGCTAACGGTAACCGGAACGCTACGCCACTTCCGGCGGAAGCATCAATCCGGCGCCGGGAATGGCTGCCAGCAGGGCCCGCGTGTAGTCCTGCTGCGGGTTCCCGAACACATCATCAGTGGTTCCGGTCTCCACGATCTTGCCCTTCTGCATCACGCAGACCCGGTCGGCGATCTGCCGCACCACCGCGAGGTCATGCGTAATGAAGAGGTAGCTCAGGCCCAGCTCAGACTGCAGGTCGGCCAGGAGGTTCAGGATCTGCGCCTGGACCAGGACATCCAGGGCCGAAACGGCCTCGTCGCAGATCACCACTTCCGGGTCCAGGGCAAGCGCCCGGGCAATGGCCACGCGCTGGCGCTGGCCGCCGGAGAGCTCGTTCGGGTAGCGCCGCATCATCGACGCCGGCAGGGAGACCTGCTCCAGCAGTGCGCGGACCTTTTTCTCCCGGCTCTTGGCATCGCCGATGCCGTGGACCCGCAGGGGCTCCTCGATCGTCCGGTAGATGTTGTACATCGGGTCCAGCGAGCCGTAGGGGTCCTGGAAGATGGGCTGGACACGGCGGCGGAAATCGAACATCTTCCGCCGGTTCAGCGTGGTGATGTCCACACCGTCGAACAGGATGTCGCCCTTGGTGGCTGTTTCCAGTCCCAGGACCATGCGGGCCACCGTGGACTTGCCGGAGCCCGATTCGCCCACGACGGCGGTGGTGGTGCCGCGCGGAATGGAGAAGGACACGTCGTCGACGGCGGTGAACTCCGTCGACTTGCCCAGGGCCCCGCGCAGGTTGAACACCTTGCTCAGGTGCTTGACCTCAATGACGTTGTCGGTGCGCGCGGTTTCGGGGCCGGAGGCGAGGACCTCGTCGTTTTCCACGCCGAGGGTCCTCGCTGTTTCGATCCGGCGCGAGGCCAGCGACGGCGCGGACTCCACGAGCTTGCGTGTATACGGATGCTGCGGGTTCCGCAGGATTTCCAGGGCAGGCCCGGACTCCACTACCTGGCCCTTGTACATCACCACTACCTTGTGCGCACGCTCGGCTGCGAGGCCGAGGTCGTGCGTAATCAGCAGGACGGCGGTGCCGAGTTCATCGGTCATCCGGTCCAGGTGGTCCAGGATCTGGCGCTGCACGGTCACGTCCAGGGCCGACGTCGGCTCGTCGGCGATGAGCAGGCGCGGCCGGCAGGACAGGCCGATGGCGATCAGGGCCCGCTGGCGCATCCCGCCGGAGAACTCGTGCGGGTACTGGTTGGCCCGCGCCGCGGCGTCCGGCAGTCCGGCCTCGGACAGGACCTGGGCAACGTCCTTGGCATCGTGCGGCAGGCCGTTCGCCCGCAGTGTTTCCTTGACCTGAAAACCGATCTTCCAGACCGGGTTCAGGTTGGACATCGGATCCTGGGGAACCATGCCGATGGAGGAGCCGCGCAGTTCAACAATGCGCTTTTCGCTGGCGTGGGTGATGTCTTCGCCGTCAAAGATGATGCTTCCGCCGGTGACTGCACCGTTTCCGGGCAGCAGGCCGATGGCGGCCAGGGCCGTCGTCGACTTGCCGGATCCGGACTCCCCCACGATCGCCACGGTTTCCCCGGGCATGATCGTCAGGTGTGCATTGCGCACCGCAGGGACGTCGCCGTTGTTGGTCTTGAAGGTAATGGCAAGGTCCCGGAGTTCGAGCAGCGGCTGCGGCTGTCCGTCCCGGGCCTGTGCCGAGGCAGCGGTGTCCGCCTTGGGGGTCGTGGACATGGTCACATCCTTAGTCATCGCTTGCGCGACTTCGGGTCGAGCGCATCCCGCAGGGCATCACCAAGCATGATGAAGGACAGCACGGTCAGCGACAGGGCAAGGCCGGGCCAGAAGATTGCCGTCGGATTGGTGCGCAGGGAAGGCTTCGCGGAGAAAATGTCGTTGCCCCAGGACATGACGTCCGGCGGCAGTCCAATGCCCAGGAAGGACAGCGTGGATTCCGCCACGATGAAGGTACCGAGCGAGATGGTGGCGATCACGATGACGGGTGCAACGGCATTGGGGATGACGTGCTTGATCAGTGCCGACATCCGGGAGACACCCAGGGAGCGTGCGGCCGTGACGAAATCCGCGTTTCGGACCTCAAGGACGGCGCCGCGGGTAATGCGGGCCACCTGCGGCCACCCAAACGCTACGAGGATCAGCACCATCGTCCAGACGTTGCGGTTCTCGCGGAAGAACGGAAGCTGGACGACGACGATCGCACCGAGGATCAGCGGCAGGGCAAAGAAGATGTCACCCAGGCGGGCCAGGATGGCATCGATCCAGCCGCCGAAGAAACCGGCCAGTGCGCCAATGATGCCGCCGATGAGGACGACGCCGAGGGTCGCCATCAGGCCGACCAGCAGTGAGGAGCGGGTGCCGTAGACCACGCGGGCCAGGATGTCGCATCCCTGCTGGGTGAAGCCAAGCGGGTGGCCCGGGGCGGGGCCGCCGTCGGAGTTGGCAAGCAGGCAGTTGTCGTTGGGCTGCTGGCTGGTGAACATGCCCGGGAACAGTGCCACCACAACCACGATCAGCAGAAGGAGGGCACTGATGATGAACAGCGGCTGCTTGCGCAGGCTGCGCCAGGCTTCGCTCCAGAGACTGCGGGGAGCACCGTCGCTGGTTGCACTGTCCACGGCGGCCACCGGCGTTTCGTCCAGATCCGCCACGAAGTGCTCAATGGGATAGGGGGAGACTTTTCCGCGGCTAGCGGGGGTCATGGTTTGGTCATTCTCAGGCATATCGAATCCTCGGGTCCAGCCACGCGTACAGCAGGTCTACCAACAGGTTGGCGAGGCAAAAAATCAGGATGAGCACGGTGACGATCGAGACGACAACCGGACCTTCACCGTTGAGCACGGCGCGGTACAGGGTGTTGCCGACGCCGTTGACGTTGAAGATTCCTTCGGTCACGATCGCGCCGCCCATCAGGGCGCCAAGATCCGCACCCAGGAAGGTGGCGACCGGAATCATGGAGTTCCGCAGAATGTGCACTGTCACGACGCGGGGGCGGCTGAGCCCCTTGGCCGTTGCAGTGCGCACATAGTCGGCGTTGGCGTTTTCAATAACGCTGGTGCGAGTCAGGCGCAGCACATAGGCGAAGGACACCAGGCCCAGCACAATCGCGGGCAGCAGCAGTTCGGTGAAGCCTGCGGCGCCGCTGACCGTTGGATTGGTCCAGGCGAGTTTGACGCCAAAGACGAACTGCATGAGGAAACCGAGCACGAAGATCGGGACGGAGATGACCACGAGGGAAACTACCAGGACCGTCGAGTCGAAGAACTTGCCCTTGCGCAGTCCGGCGAACAGGCCGAAGACAATGCCGAAGACGGCTTCGAAGACCAGGGCCATCACGGCCAGCTTGGCGGTGGTCGGGAAAACCTCACCAATGATGGTCGCGATTTCGCGGCCAGCGAAGTTGGTTCCGAGATCGAAGGTCAGCACACCCTTCAGATACAGCAGGTACTGCATAAAGAAGGGCTGGTCCAGGTTGTACTGGGCGCGCAGCGAGGCTTCGACGGCGGGCGTGCAGCCCTTTTCGCCGCAGATGGCGGCAGTGGCGTCGCCGGGAAGGCTGAAGACCAGGAAATACAGGAGCAGCGTTGCGCCGAGGAACACGGGGATTAACTGGAGGAAGCGCCTGAGGACATATCCGGTCATCAGATGTCTCCCTGCCGCGCGGGGCATGCCCGCTGAGGGGGGTTGGTGAAACTCATTCTAAAGAGCACCTTTACTTTGGAACGGCCCAAGGGCCCGGCTGCAACCGCAGCCGGGCCCTTGCGCTGTCGGAATTACTTGCCGGTGATGGCGTGGTACAGCGGCACGCCGTTCCAGCCGAATTCAACGTTGTCTACATTGGTGCTCCAGCCGCCCTGGGCGACCTGGTACCACAGCGGAATGGCGGGCAGGTCTTCCAGAAGCATTTCCTGTGCTTCGTTCATGACCTCGTTGCCTTCTTCGACGGAGGTTGCCGCGAGGCCCGTGCTGAGCAGTTCATCGAACTCGGGGTTCTCGTAACGTGCGTCGTTGGAGCCGGCTCCCGTGGCGTAGATCGGGCCGAGGAAGTTGTACAGCGACGGGTAATCCGCCTGCCAGCCCGAGCGGATGGCGCCGGTCAGGACGCCGTCGGTAGCCTCGGTGCGGGCTTCCTTGAAGGTGGCGTAGGGCTTGCCCGTGATCTCAATGCCGAGGTTGTTCTTGACATTGTTGACCACAGCTTCGACCCAGGTCTTGTGATCGCCCTTGTCCGCGTTGTACGCGATCGTCAGGGGTTCCGAAGCATCGTAGGGAGCAAGCTTCTCGGCTTCTTCCCACAGCTTCTTGGCCTCGTCCGGGTTGAACTCCAGGTTTTCGCTGCCCGGAAGATCGTCCTTGTATCCGTCCAGCACCGGAGCGGTGAAGTCCGCTGCCGGGGTCCGGCCGTTGTTGAAGATCACGCGGGTGATCTCTTCGCGGTCGATGGACATGGACAGGGCCTGGCGGCGGAGCTTGCCGGCTTCGCCGCTCCAGTTCTCGAGGTAATACGGGATGGCGAGGGTCTGGTTCCCGGCGTACGGGGACTCGATGGACCGCTCTTCGCCGAGGTCGTTCTTGAAGTTCTTCACGTCGGAGGTCGGGATGACCTTGAGGACGTCCAGGTTGTCTGAGATGAGGTCCTGGTAGGCCGTGGTGTCGTTCTGGTAGATCTTGAACGTCACGCCCGCGTTCTGGGCTTCCTGGGGGCCTTCGTAAGACTCGTTCGGAACCAGCTTGATCTGCTGGTTGTGCTCCCAGGCGCCTTCGCCGTCGAACTTGTACGGGCCGTTGCCCACGGGGTTTTCGCCGTAGGTAGCCGGATCTGCCAGTGCTTCCGCCAGCATCGGGTAGAAGGCGCTGTAACCCAGGCGCAGCTGCCAGTCGGACTCCGGCTGCTTCAGGGCGACAGTGAAGGTCGTGTCATCCACTACCTTCAGGCCGGACATGGTTTCCACGGTGGAGCCTTCGGCGCTGGCTTCGTCATAGCCCTGGATGCTTTCGAAGAAGTAGCTCGAGAGCTGCGCGTTCTTCGCAGCGGCACCGTAGTTCCAGGCATCCACGAAGGTCGCCGCGGTTACGGGCTCACCGTTGCTGAAGGTCTTTCCCTCCTTCAGGGTGATGGTGTAGTTCTGGGCGTCCTCGGTCTCAATCGACTCGGCCATTTCGTTCTGCGGCTTGCCGTCAGCGTCATAGCTGATCAGGCCGGCGAAGAGCAGATCCAGTACCGCGCCGCCGCCCACCTCGTTGGTGTTGGTGGGGATCAGCGGATTCTGGGGCTCTGCGTTGTCCGCAACAATGACACGACTCGTGTCGCCTTCGGCGCCCGCCTCGTTCGAGGTGTCGCCGCCGCCGCAGGCCGTCAGTGCCAGAAGGGCCACGGCTGCAACGCTGAGTAGTTTGGGAGTGCGTGTGAAACGCATTCCGCCTCCTTAGTTTCTGGATCCGAGCGCGTAGCGCCGGCAGTGAGGCTACCTAGTGAGCCCACTCACAAATTCAAAAGCAATTGCCTTTGGCCCATACCGTACTCACTCCGGGACGGCCCAAATGACAGACGCGCCCGTCCGGAGGCCCCCAAAGTGGACAAAACGGCTTATCAGAGGCGGAAATACATAGAAACACATGAAGATGTAACGATTCGATATACGCGCATCATATTACGACGCAATTATAGGTTTGCGGGGTGACTCATGTCATACTCGGCGCCCCCAGGCCCGCGGCTACCGGCTACCGCAGCACTCTCCATTCCCAGACGTTCCACCACAGGCCGGTGGAGTTCGGCATGTATTCCACGCCCTCAACGGTGTCCGCCGAGGCCTGCAGGCCGGGCAGCTGGTACAGCGGCAGCCCGTAGTGCGCTTCCCAGATCAGCCGGTCAATATCGGCCTGGAGTTCCTCCCGGCTCCGGGTGTCGGTTTCCGTCACCAGTTCAGCCATCAGCTCGTCCGCGTCCGGACTGGAAAAACCGTTGTAGTTGGAGGCGGCGCCGGTGGCAAAGATCTGCGGTACGCCTGCCACGCCCACGCCGCTGGCAGTCCAGCCGAAAATCACCGCGTCGTAGGTTCCGGTTCCCAGCCGGGCCGCCCACTCCCCCGCCGGCAGGCCGCCGTCGACCACGTCGAAGCCGGCCTCGGCTGCGGAGTCCCGGATCAGCCGGAAGGCTTCGGCACGGTAGGCGTTGTCACGGTCATACAGGACACGCACGGCCGGCGCCTCGCCGTCGAGCAGTGCCCGGGCGCCTTCCACGTCCACGGCGGCAAATTCTTCGGACCCGTTTTCGGCTGCGGATTCCTCGTACCCGGCCTGGTCGGTGAGGAAGATCTGGGAATCCAGGGGCTCCGCTCCCGGCTGCAGACGCTGCACGGTTGCGTCAACGATGGCCTGGCGCGGAACCGTCTTCAGGAAGGCTTCGCGTACGTCGTCGGACTCGAACACTCCGTCGAAGGTCAGGTCCAGGTGGTCATAGGCCAGTTGGTTGCCCCAGTGCAGGTTGACGTTGCCCAGGGCTTCCAAAGCCTCCAGGTCCGGAAGAGTGCCGCCGTCGGGCTGCGGGGAAACGATGTCCACCGTTCCGTCCTTCAGGGCTGCGGTCTGAGCTGCGGGGTCCTGCAGAAAGCGAACGCTAATTTCGTCCAGTTCCGGCTCAGCGCCCCAGGTGTAGTCCTCGTTCCGGACCAGGGTGAGGGAGACCCCGGGATCGATGGCGGAGACGATAAAGGGTCCGTTGGAGAGGTAGAGGGCGGGGTCCTCGGGAAGCGTCTGCGCGCTGAAGGCCGTGTTCCAGTAGTCGGCCACGGCCCGGAGTTCCGGGTTTACCGGTGCCGGGTTCAGGGGATCCCCGCCCGGAGTCTCCCGGATCAGCTCCGTCAGCTCCTTTTCGTCGGCCAGTCCGGCCCCCTGCGCCACGATGTGGGCCGGGACCGCTATTCCGCTGCTGTCGGACAGTGATCCGAAGGCTGTCTCCCAGTCGGCGTACGGCTGCGAATACGTGAAGGTGACGGACCGGTTGTCGTCGCCGATTTCGGGCAGCCCGGTCAGGCCCAGCGCTTCGGTGGAACCGGCGTAGTCGAAATAGCGGGTTCCGGAGATGGGGGTTCCGTCCGCGGCGAGGACTTCGTCGTCGAACCGTCCCGACGCCGCTGCCCAGGCCAGCATCATGTCATCGGCACTCACGGGTGCGCCGTCGGACCAGGCGACTCCCTCGTTGACCGTGTACTTGACTGTCAGCGGATCTTCGGAGACCTGCTCGTAGCTGCCGAACTGCTCCAGCGGGACAATCTCGAGGTTGTTGTCCACGTAGTTGAAGCCCGAGTGCGTGGCGTAGGCGAGCTTGCGGTTGATGTCGGTGTTCCCCGCTGCCGTCTGCGGATTGAAGGAATCAACGACGCCGGCCTCCGCGACGGAAATTTCGCCGCCCGGCACGGGCAGGGCGCCGGCCGACTCCTCGCTGCCCTCGTCGTTTGCGGTACAGGCACCCAGGGCCAGGACGGCTGCAGCGCAGGCAGCAGCCAGCTTGGTCAGGCGGTTCAAACGCATTTCTTGCTCCCCGGGACGATATGGCGTCGATCGCACACCTTGTGATAATTGCACACCGCGCGAATTTCGGGGCGCAACAGGTTTCGGTGCCATCCCGTGCCGGGGCGTCCGCGGACCGGCCCGGATCACCAGCCCGATAAGATGCTCGAAGGCAGGAACGCCCACAACGAAGCAGAGGATCACGTGAAGATCACCCTTATCGGCGGCTCGAGCGGCACCGGGGCCGAGCTGGCGTCCCTTGCCCTGGCAGCGGGGCATGACGTAACGGTTCTCTCGCGCAGCGGCCGCGCGCCCGCCGGTGCCCGCGCCGTCACCGGCAATGCGACTGATCCTGCAGCCGCCGCATCTGCAGTGGCCGGGGCGGACGCCGTCGTCGTTACCGTTGGCGGCGCCAAGGGGGTTGCCCGCCAGCGCACGGCAGTCACCCGGGCCGTCATGACCGCCATGCAGAAGGAAGGCGTGCGCCGGCTCGTGGTGCAGTCTTCCCTGGGGGCCGGAGACTCCGGCTCACAGCTGCCCGGCCCGCTGCGGGTGATCATGCGGGTGGTGCTTGCCAAGGCGCTGGCCGATCACAACGGCCAGGAGTCCGCCGTGAAAGCGTCCGGCTTGGACTGGACGATTGTCCGGCCGACCGGCCTCACGAACAAGGAACCGTCCGGCAACTGGAAGGCCCAGGAAACCGGGGACGATGGAACGCTGGGCGGATCAATTCCGCGCCGCGACCTTGCCTCCTGCCTGCTCGGGGTTCTCGCTGACGGTTCCACCATCGGCAAGGCGCTGGGGGTCAGCAGCTAGGCTGCGGGTACACGGCCGCCGTTCGTGGCAGACTCGTGGCTGACGAGTGCCGCACACCGCTAGCAGAGAAGAGTCGTTCCCTTGTCCCAGAAGCTCGTGAAGTTGATTCTGTTCCTCGTCTTTGCTGCTGGCCTGCTGGTGTCCGCGGGGCTTTATACGACGCTCATTTACACCAACTGCGAATCCGGCGGCGTCGCGGATTTGATCGGTGATTTTGGAGATTTCCACAGCCGCGAGGGATGCTGAGCCTCGCTGGGCCGGGTCAGCCCAACTGACGCACTCCAGGCCGTGTTCCTAGGCCGCAGCGAGTGCTGCCTCTTTCCTGGCCTTGGCGGCTGTGATGCGCGGGCCGCTAAACCACAGCACAGCCCCCGCCAGAACCCAGACTCCCAGCGTCAGAGCCGCAGCGCCTCCGCCGGCGCCGTCGAAATAGGCCACGGCGCGGACGAGGGTGCCGGCAGCGCCCGGCGGCAGGAGCTGGCCGATCATCGCAACGCCGCTTGGAAGCCACTGGGCGCTGGTGGCGATTCCGGCAAAGGGATTGCCTACAAACATCATGGACATAGCGGCGATAGTGAAGCCCTTCGCACCAAAACACTCATTGAGAGCGGCCAGCGGAAGCGCAAGCGCTGCAATGCCCAGGGCAACGCTGGCCGCAACCGGGACCAGCGGACCCTCAATGCTGCCGAACAGGTACTTCAGAACCACCGCGACGACGAACCCTCCTGCCACTGCAAAGCCGGTGAGCCCGGCAAAGATCCACCAGCGTTGTCCGGACAGCATGGAACGGAACGCCACGGCCGGCACAATGCCGCCGAACACCAGCGGAAAGGCCAGGCCTCCGATGCCGACACCCGTCGGGTCGTCATCAGGAAGCGGAACCACGTCCACGATCTCCGCCGTCTGCCCCTTACTGCCCGCCATTGTGGCGCCGACGTTGCTGACTGTTCCGGACACCGCCGTCGAGCCGGCACTTGCCACGTATACGTGCATGTCGTCCGGACCTGAGAAGTCGAAGCCGCCGACGATTTCCCGGTCCCGGATTCCCTGCTCCAAATCGTCGGGACCTTCATAGGCCCGGACGATGAAAGCCCCTGGTGACTGGGACTCCAGGGTTTCCGAGACCGATGCTGCATTCTCCTGTGTTCCGACTACGCCCAGGCCCAAGTCCCGCGGCCCGGAAAGGAGGGAGGGAGAGATGAAGAGCATGAGAAGTGCAAGCAGAATGACGGAGAGCCCGATGGTCAGGCCCGCCCAGATGGCTGCGTGCTTTCGATGGGAGCCGGATGCCGGCGCTTGAGTTGTCATGGATCCTTCAAACGTATGTGGAGGGATTTCCTCCGCTTCTACCGGATGATGTTCCTCCGGTTTAGACTGGGAGTCAACTTGAAGGAGCTGGGATGAGGGCTGACGCTGCACGGCGGAGAAAAACGATCATCGCCAATGCGAGGCACATATTTGCCCAGCGGGGCGGCGACGCTGCGCTCGAGACGGTGGCCGCAGCGAGCGGGGTGGGCATCGCAACCCTGTACCGCAATTTCCCCTCCCGCGATGATCTGGTCCGGGCCGTGGTCCAGGACACCGTCGAGGGCATCCAGGAGGCCGCACACGAGGCCCGTGCCGGGCTTGAAACGAACGCTGCGGCGTCGTGGGAGAAGCTTCTAGCGCAGCTGATGTCCATGGAACTGGGTGCGCTGACAGATGGCCTCGCGCTGCAGGCCGGTACCACCGGCGATTTGAGCGCCACTCCCCTGGCGGAGATTCAGCGCCCGGCCGTCGAAGCGCTGGATCAGGTGCTGGCTTCGCTGAGAACCAAGGGGGCGGTGCGGAGGACCCTCAGCGCGCTGGAGGTGATCGTTGCGGTTGCGACGATCACGCGGCCACAGATCCATGCCATTCGTGAAGCGGCGCCGGAGGTTCAGGCCCAGCTCGCGCAGGCCTACCTGCAGTGGAGCCGCTCTTCGTAGGGCTTCGAGGAACGAGGATTTTATCCCCCCGGCAGCTGCGCCGAACCTTCCCGGTGGGCCTCAGGCAGCCCGCCGGTAGTGCACAGAGATTGCACCGTTGCTGAGCGGAACCGCCGAGACCAGCTCGAGCCGGCGCGTGCTGTCGAGCAGCCCGTTGTAGAGGGTGGGACCGTGTCCCGTGATTCTGGGATGCACGAGGAACCTGTACTCGTCAATCAGGTCCATCCGGTCCAGCCCTGCCGCCAACTGACCGCTGCCGAGGAGCACGCCGTCCGGGGTTCGGTCCTTGAGATCCTGCACGGCAGTGCGCAGATCGCCTTCCATGCGGTGGCTGTTGTTCCACGGGAAGTCGCTGCGTGTCGCCGACACCACATACTTGGGTTTCGCTTCCAGCTGGAGCGCCCACTTGCGTATCGCCGCCGGCGCTTCAACGTCCCCGCGGGCAACCGCCGGCCAGGCGCTCTCCATCATCTCGTACGTGACGCGACCCCAAAGCATGGCACCGGCCTGGTCCAGGAGAGCGGTGAAGTATGCGTGCGTCTCGTCGTCGGCGATGCCCTCCCGGTGATCGATGCAACCGTCCAGGGTGACGTTGATGCTGAAAGTCAGGGAGCCCATGCGCTGATTCTCTGTGCGCCGGCCCCCATGCGCAATGGGCTGCGGCTGGGTCCCGGTCGTGCCTAGGCCAGCCGCTTAAGAAGCCCCTGACAGCTGCACATATGGAGCCGCTGACAAGGTCACGTGCATAGAGAGTGCTGCGCTCACGCTGTCGCGGTTTGGATCAGGACGAACTGGCTGCGGGTTGTCTTCGGGATTCTCGAGCGTCCCAACGGCGGATGGGAATAACTCCTCGTGGTGCACGCCTGTCCGGACTTTTTGCTACTGAGATTACTCCCCGGAATTTGGTCCCTCCAAGTCGTTTGATACGTGCAGCACAACGTGCTGTTGCGGAAGTCGTCTGACGGTGATCAGTGGTGGCGGCATCGAGGCACGCGACAAAGGGTGAGCTCAGGACATTAGAACGGCCCACCGGGGGGAATCTAAGATAGAGTCGGCGAATCATGAACCCGCGGTATGAACCATCAGCATCGCCAAATCATTCGCGCGTTTGGCTGACACATTGTTGGGACGAATGGAATAGGGATGGCTATTCGGCCAGCGATACCGACAGGAACGCAGCCGAACGTCCATACCTTCACTGGAATCTCGCCGTCGAACTTCTAACGCCCGGGGCCAGTGATATTCACCGGGGGACGGCCATTCAGAAGCTATGGAACGCCATAGAATCTCGGGTTCGAATGTTACACGGGGAGTATCACATGGCCGCCCTTAAGCAGGTTTTGGGATGGCCAAAAAATACTGACATGCTCGAAGTGCTGAATCGGCTTGGGCTGGCGCGACCACTCATTTTGCGCCAGTTGAAGGAAATTCGGAACTCTGTCGAGCATCAGGACCGCGGCGCTCCTTCGCAGGAGGACTCTCTCAGCTACATCGATAGTGTCTGGTACTTTTTGCGGTCGACCGATATCTTTGCGAGTCGGCGCATCCTTTCGTTCGAGAGATCCTCCGCTTCACTCGCTTCGAGCAACCCCGCTCGAACCCATTTCATCGAGTTCAATTTCGCGAAAGGCGACTGGACCCCGAGGGTTCGGGGTTGGTTTCCAAGTTCTGCTATTTCCACGCACCCTCAACGGGGTGCCCTCGAACTGGTACTTGATAAACCCGCGAAGCAGAGCGAGCTCGGTTCCGTGTACCTCACGGGGGTAACAGCTACGACCTCATCAGGCCTCACGGAGGTAATACGCGACTACTTCCTGATAGAACTGCCAGAAAATATGCATGGTCCGGCAGCGCGCTCTGAGTGATTAGCTGAGGCAGTTTCCAGCGCGCGTCGCTGTGTGTTATTCAGCGAGGCAGTCCACCTCAGCGCCTAGCCTGAAAGCTTCCGGCAACAGGTACAGCACGCCTTCCCACCGATAGGCAACGAAAAGGGCTGGTGCGGCAGTCATTCATCGCCGTACCAGCCCTTTATCGCAAAGCGTCTAGACGTTAAACCTAAACTCCACCACGTCGCCGTCGACCATGACGTAGTCCTTGCCTTCAATGCGGACCTTGCCGCGGGACTTGGCCTCAGCCATGGAACCGGCCTCGACCAGGTCGTCGAAAGACACAACCTCAGCCTTGATGAAGCCGCGCTGGAAGTCGGAGTGGATGACGCCGGCGGCCTGCGGGGCGGTGTCGCCCTTGCGGATGGTCCATGCACGGGTTTCCTTGGGACCGGCCGTCAGGTAGGTCTGCAGGCCCAGGGTGTGGAAGCCGACGCGGGCCAGCTTGTCCAGGCCGGACTCTTCCTGGCCGCTCATCTCGAGCATTTCGCGGGCTTCTTCTTCGTCCAGCTCCACCAGGTCGGCTTCAAGCTTGGCGTCGAGGAAGATGGCGTCGGCCGGCGCCACGAGTTCGCGCAGTTCCGCCTGGCGCTCCGGGTTGCCCAGCACGGCGTCGTCCACGTTGAACACGTAAATGAACGGCTTGGCGGTGAGCAGGCTCAGCTCCCGCAGGTGCTCCATGTCCAGCTTGTCCTTCTCCACGGAGGAGAAGATGGTGTCGCCGCGCTCCAGCACGGTCTGTGCCGCCTGCATGGCAGCCAGCTGCGCGGCGTCGCGCTTCTTGATCTTGACTTCCTTCTCCACCCGCGGAATCGCCTTTTCCAGCGTCTGCAGGTCGGCAAGGATCAGTTCGGTGTTGATGGTCTCCATGTCGGAGCGGGGATCCACCTTGCCGTCCACGTGGATGACATCGGGGTCATCGAACACGCGGATCACCTGGGCGATCGCCTCGGCTTCACGGATGTTCGCCAGGAACTGGTTGCCCAGGCCTTCGCCTTCGGACGCCCCCTTGACGATGCCGGCAATGTCCACGAAGGACACCGTGGCCGGCAGGATCCGCGCCGAGCCGTGGATTTCGGCCAGCTTGGCCAGCCGCGGATCGGGAAGCGAGACGACGCCGACGTTCGGTTCAATGGTGGCGAACGGATAGTTCGCCGCCAGAACGTTATTGCGGGTCAGCGCATTGAACAGGGTTGATTTGCCGACGTTGGGCAGGCCGACGATGCCAATAGTAAGAGCCACGGTAATCAATCATACCGGTGCCGGAGCTAGGCTCCGGCGCGCCGGCCTCCCAAACCGCGGGAGGTGTCCCCCATGGCCTTGAGCGTGGCGCGGATTTCCTTGGGCAGCGAGAACATGATGTCCTCCTGTGCCGTGACCACTTCCTCGACGTCGCCGTAGCCGTAATCGGCCAGCAGGTTCAGGACCTCCTGCACCAGGCTTTCCGGCACGGAAGCGCCGGAGGTCACGCCCACCGTGCTCACGCCCTCGAACCAGCGCTCGTCCACCTCGTTGGCGAAATCGACGCGGTAGGAGGCTTTGGCTCCGTATTCCAGGGCAACTTCCACCAGGCGGACGGAGTTCGAGGAGTTCGCCGAACCCACCACCAGGACCAGATCCGCTTCAGGCGCGATCTTCTTGATGGCCGTCTGGCGGTTGGAGGTGGCGTAGCAAATGTCATCGCTGGGCGGGTCCTGCAGGGTGGGGAAACGCTTGCGCAGCAGTTCCACGGTATGCATGGCCTCGTCAACGCTCAGCGTGGTCTGGGAGAGCCAGATGACCTTGTCCGGATCCCGGACGGTGACCTTGTCCACGTCTTCGGGACCGTTGACAATCTGGGTGTGCTCCGGCGCTTCGCCGTAGGTGCCTTCAACTTCCTCGTGCCCGGCGTGTCCGATCAGCAGGATGTCGAAGTCATCGCGGGCAAAGCGGACTGCTTCCTTATGGACCTTGGTGACCAGCGGGCAGGTGGCGTCGATGGTCTGCAGGTTCCGGTCCGCTGCTGACTGCACGACGGCGGGTGAAACACCGTGGGCGGAAAAGATCAGCAGCGATCCCTCGGGGACCTCGTCGGTTTCATCGACGAAGATGGCCCCTTTTTCCTCGAGTGTCTGGACGACGTGGAGGTTGTGCACAATCTGCTTGCGCACGTAGACGGGCGGCCCGTAGGCCTCCAGTGCCTTCTCCACGGCGATCACGGCACGGTCAACACCGGCGCAGTAACCGCGCGGTGCGGCTAGCAGGACGCGGCGGGGGCCGCTTACAGGGGCGGCTGCGGCCACTTCCTGGGGGCTGCGGCGCCGGCGGGGCACGGTGGGCATAGGCACGGATACGGCAGTGCTGGTCATGACTCCATGCTATCGGTTGCCCCGGCCTCCAATCGGCGGCAGGGTACGGCGTCCGCTATCGGCGCACTACGGCGTTGCCCTCCGCTTGCCCACCGCTGCAGTACCGCGCCGGCTATCGCCGTCGCCCGCGCAGTACTCCGCGCAGTGACCGTGCCAACAGTCCCAGGACCATGAGCACGGCTGCTCCCAGGAGGAAGGGAATTGTCCAGGCCTGCAGGCTGGCTGCGGCTTCGGTGGAAAAAGCCGCAGCGAACGTTTCGGAAACCGCGCTGCCGTAGGTCTGCCGTTCGGCGAGCGCCGGAAGACTGCCGGCACCGATCCACATCAGGCCTCCGGCGAGCAGGGCACCAAGGCCGAGCCAGGCCAGGGCCGCGGTCCGGCTCCGGGCAACCAGCAGGGACAGGACTGCGGCAGCTGCTGCGCCGAGCGCCAGGAACGGCCAGGCTTCGGCCGCAGACACCAGCAATTCCAGGTAGCGGCGCTGGTCCGCCCCGGCAAGCTGGACGGGTGAGGACTCGGGCGGCGCCACCTCTATTCCGGTTTCACTGCCCACACCGTTGATCACCAGCCCCACCAGGGGCGCCACGTCCAGCGTGACCCCGCCTTCGCCGTCGAACGTCTGGGCATGCGAGCGGCGGAGCGTCTCATCCCACGCCTGCGGGTATTCGGGCAGCGACTGCACCCCCTGCACTGCGCCGGTGATCAGCGGCGCCACGAACGGTTCGATGGCGGCGGGCACCTGAAGGCTGTCGGCAGCCTGCTGGCCGATTGCTTCGGAGAGGCTCTGCTGAAAAGCAGCGTCCGTTCCCAGCGGCTGCCCCAGTGAGGTAAAACCGTTGTCCGACACCACGTGTTCCGCCAACCAGGCCGAGCAGAAGGCGGCAACCGCCAGCAGGACGGCCGCCAGGCCCAGAATCGCCGATCCGAATGTTCGCATGGATATTTCCCCGTATCTCCGCCGAATGGTTCATCTGCCCTGACGCCCGGTGTTTCCTGAAGCGGACAGTCCGCGTTCAGGACACGCGTTGTGGGCGGCACCTGATAGACATTAACTTATGCAAGACCCCCTAGACCCAACCGGTCCCGATGAAACCGCTCCCACGAGCCTTCCGAAGACTGCTGCGGAAACAACTCCAGGGAATCCCTGGCCCCTGCAGCTGCTGTCAAAGAACCTCAAGACCTACATCGACCGTGCGCCGGCCACCTGGGTGGAGGGGCAGGTCATTGAGCTGAACAAGCGTGCCAACGCTTCCTACATCACGCTGCGCGACGTCGATGCGGAGATCTCCCTCTCCCTCACCGTCTGGAGCACGGTGATGAACCGCTTGGAGCTTCCTTTGGAGCGCGGTGCCCGGGTGGTGGCACAGGTCAAACCTGACTTTTGGGTCAAGACCGGGCGGCTGTCCATGCAGACCCGGGACATCCGCCCGGTCGGAATCGGTGACCTGCTGGCCCGGATCGAACGCCTGCGCCAGTCCCTGGCAGCCGAAGGGCTGTTCCGGGAGGACCGGAAACTCCCCCTGCCGCTGCTGCCCGGCCGCATCGGGCTGATCACCGGCCGCAATTCCGACGCCATGAAGGACGTGATGCGCAATGCCGCGCTGCGCTGGCCGGCAGTGGCTTTCGAAGTCCGGGAAGTGGCAGTGCAGGGCGTTAACGCCGTCGCCGAGGTCACCCGGGCGCTGGCGCAGCTGGACGCCATGCCCGAGGTGGACGTGATCGTGATCGCCCGCGGCGGCGGATCCCTGGAGGACCTGCTGCCGTTCAGCCATGAGGACCTGGTCCGGGCAGTCTCAGCGGCACAGACGCCCGTGGTCAGCGCCATCGGCCACGAAGCTGACCGGCCGCTGCTGGACGAGGTGGCGGACCTGCGCGCCTCCACCCCCACCGATGCCGCCAAGCGGATTGTGCCGGACGTGGGCGAGGAACTGCACCGGATAGCCGCCGCCCGGGCTCAGCTGAGGCGCATCGTGGAGTTGACCGTGGGCCGGGAAACGGAGCGGCTGAACCACATCCGGTCGCGCCCGGTGATGGCGGCGCCGCAGACCATGCTCGACGGGCGGGCCCAGGACGTCTCGCGCCTGCGCGAACGCGCCCTGTCCTGCATGGTCTCCGAAGTCCGGCGGGACACCGACCGCATTTCCCATCTCCGGGCCCAGGTTCGCGCGCTCTCGCCGCAAAACACGCTGGACCGCGGCTACGCCGTCGTTCAGCTTGCCGACGGAGCCGTGGTGCGGGAGGCGGCAGCGGTCCCGGAGGCGGCGCAGCTGCGCATCCGGGTGGCCGTCGGCGAACTCGCCGCCACTGCTAAAACCGCCGCTGAAGAAACCGCCACAGCAGAAACCGGCCCGGCAGAAGGCGCAGCATGACAGAAGCATCCCCCTCCCCCGAATCCGAACCGAAGGAAGTACCGGCAATGAACCCCGCAGCAAACGAAGCATCAGCAGTTCCGGCCGACATTGAGGCAATGAGCTATGAGCAGGCCCGCGACGAACTGGTCTCGGTGGTCGGCCGGCTGGAAACCGGCGGCGCCTCGCTGGAAGAATCCCTGGCTCTGTGGGAGCGCGGCGAGCAGCTGGCCACCCGCTGCGAATCATGGCTTGAGGGCGCGCGGCGGCGCCTCGACGCGGCCCGGGAACAGGCGCGCGCCGAGTAAGCCGTGACCGCGCCGGTTACTGCTTGTAGGTGCTGAGGAACTCCGCCAGCCGGATCATGGCGTCCTCAATGTCCTCCACGTTGGGCAGCGTGACCATCCGGAAGTGATCCGGGCGCACCCAGTTGAACGCCGTGCCGACGGAGATGAGGATCTTCTGCTGCTTGAGCAGGTCCAGGGCAAACAGCTCGTCGCTGGCAATCGGGTACACCTCCGGATCCAGCTTCGGGAACAGGTACAGCGCACCCATGGAGAGCTCGCAGCTCACCCCGGGAATGTCGTTGAGCATCTTGTGGGCCAGATCGCGCTGGGCCTTGAGCCGGCCGCCGGGCAGGATCAGGTCGTTGATGCTCTGGTAGCCGCCCAGCGCTGTCTGGATGGCGTGCTGCGCGGGAACATTGGCGCACAGGCGCATGTTGGCGAGCAGGTTGATGCCTTCGATGTAGTCGGCGGCCTCGTGCTTGGGCCCGGAAATGGCCATCCAGCCGCTGCGGTATCCGGCAATCCGGTAGGCCTTGGACAACCCGCTGAACGTCAGGCAGAGGACGTCCTCGCCGGTGATGGTGGCGGAGTTCACGTGGACGGCGTCGTCGTACAGGATCTTCTCGTAGATCTCGTCCGAGAAAATGATCAGGCCGTGTTTGCGGGCCAGGTCCACGATGGCCTTCACGATGTGTTCCGGATACACCGCCCCGGTGGGGTTGTTCGGGTTGATCAGCACAATGCCCTTGGTCCGGTCGGTGATCTTGGACTCGAGGTCCTCGACGTCCGGCCACCAGTGCTCGTCTTCGTCACACAGGTAATGCACCGCGGTGCCGCCCGCCAGTGAAACCGACGCTGTCCACAGCGGGTAATCCGGCGCAGGCACCAGGATTTCGTCGCCGTTGTTCAGCAGGGCCTGCAGCGAAAGCGTGATCAGCTCGCTGACCCCGTTGCCCAGGTACACGTCGTCGACGTCGATGTTCTGGATCCCGCGGCCCTGGTAGTACTGGACGACGGCGGTGCGGGCCGAGAAAATGCCGCGGGAGTCGCTGTACCCCTGGGCTTTGGGCAGATGGCGCATCATGTCCACAAGAATGGCTTCGGGCGCTTCGAATCCGAAGGGCGCGGGGTTGCCGATGTTCAGCTTCAGGATCCGTTGGCCGGCCGCTTCCATGCGCTGCGCGTGCTCCAGCAGCGGACCGCGGATGTCGTAGAGAACGTTGTGGAGCTTGTGCGACTGCTTGAATTCTGCCATTCAAACATGGTGCCACAGACGAAGGACCCCCTTCCTCATGTGAAGCGGAAAGGGGTCCTTCGTCACTTGGACGGCGGAGTTACTCGGCCTGGGCGAAGCCCTTTTCCTCCAGCCACATCCGGGCCGCTTCGCTGGGATCCAGTTTCTGGTCTCCGCTTACGGCCTGGTTCAGCTCGATCAGGTCCTCGGTGGTCAGCTGGGCCGAAACCCGGTTCAGCACCTCGGTGGCTTCGTCCGTCAGGGCCTCACCCGATGCCAGCGGGATGACCTGCTGGGCGGGCCAGTTCTGCTTGGGGTCTTCCAGGACCACCAGGTCGTTTTCCTCAATGGCGGGCGTGGTGGTGTAGATGTCGGCCACCTGCACCTCGTCCTTCAGCAGCGCGTCCACGGTGAGCGGACCTCCGCTGTCACCGATGGGGGTGAACTCTTTGAAAACGCAGCCGTACTTCTCCTCGAGGCCGGGCAGGCCCTGGGCGCGTTCGGCAAATTCAGCCGGTGCGGCGAGCGTGAGCTGGTCGCACACCTTGGCGAGGTCCTCGATGCTTTCCAGCTGGTACTTCTCGGCCGTGGCCTGGGTGACCACCATGGCGTCCTTGTTCTCGGCGTCGGAGGGTTCCAGGATGACCAGCCCCTCGGGCAGGGCCGCGGGCAGGGCGTCGTTGATCTCGCCGGCGTCCACCAGTTCGGTGTCCGGGTCCACTCCCACCAGCAGTGCCCCGGTGTATTCGGGAATGAGGTCGATGGAGCCGTCCTCCAGCGCCGGAAGGTAGATCTCCCGCGAGCCGATGTTGAGCTTGGTCTCGGCCTGGATTCCGGCGCCGTTGAGCGCTCCGGCATAGATCTCGGCCAGGGTGCTGGATTCGGGGAAGTCCGCCGAACCCACCACAATGGTCTCCGCGGCGCCGGCAGCGGCTGTTTCCGACGGTTCTTCCGAAGCCAGCGGATCGCCTCCTCCGCCGCCGCTGCAGCCGGCCAGCGCCAGGGCTAGGGTGAAGCCGCCGGCCAGAACCGTGAGGCCCTTCCGCCGGGAGTTCCGGCGCGTGTGCTGCATCATTGTTTTCCTCCTTGTGAGCCGGCGGCGGCAGATCCGCCGCCGGTCGGTATGGGTGCGTTGGGGGCGGCGGCAGCCGCCGGGGATGTTTGGCGGTCCTGAAGGCCGGGCGAAATCACCAGGCGTGCCGCCAGCGCCAGGACGCCGTCGACGGCGAGCGCCAGGACGGCGATGATGACCGCCCCGCCGAAGACCCGCCCGTAGTCCCCCAGGGCCAGCCCGTCGATGAGGTACCGTCCCAGACCGCCGAGGTTGATCACGGCAACCACGGCGGCCGTGGCGACGACCTGCAGGGTGGCGCCGCGCAGCCCGCCGAAGATGACCTTCATCCCGTTGGGGATTTCCACCCGCAGCAGGATCTGCAGCTCGGTCATGCCCATGCTGCGGGCGGAATCCACGATACTGCGGTCCACCGCGGCGATCCCGGAGTACGTGCCCGCCAGCAGCGGCGGGACGGCCAGCAGGACCAGCGACCAGATCGGCGGCATCAGCCCCAGTCCCGCGAGCAGGACAAAGAGGGTCAGCATGCCGAGGGTGGGCAGTGCGCGGAGCAAGCCCGAGACGGCGACGACGGCCACCTGGCCGCGGCCCGTGTGGCCGATGTACAGGCCCAGCGGGACGGCGATGGCCACCGCGATCAGCAGGGTCAGCCCGGTGTACTGCAGGTGTTCCAGGCTGCGCACCGGGATTCCGGCTGCTCCGGTCCAGTTCGCCGGGTCGGTGAGCCATTCCCAGCCCTGGCCCATGGCGTTGGTACTGGTGTAGTCCGTGCGGGGGATGGAGACGGGCATTGGTCAGGCCCCCTTCAGCGCGGCGTCGGGTGCCGCGGGCAGAGTGCTCCCGGCCGCCGGGCCGCCGGTGCCGGCACGGCCGCCGGTGCTTCCAATGCTTCCGCGGCCGGCCGGCTTTCCCTGCCCGGACCCGCCCGAATCAGCTCCGGAACGGCCCGCCCGCAGCCACGGCGTCAGGACCCGCTGCAGCAGCACAAACGCCAGGTCCATCAGGAAGGCCAGCACCAGGGTGGCGACGATGCCGACCACAATCTCGGTGACGAAATAGCGGCGCAGCCCGTCCCGGAAGAAGAAGCCCAGGTTCTCCACGCCGATCAGGGCGCCCACGCTGACCATGGAGATGTTGCTGACCGACACCACGCGCAGCCCGGCAATCAGCACCGGAACCGACAGCGGCAGGTCCACGGTGAGGAACCGGCGCAGCGGCTGGTAGCCCATGGCCACCGCGGCCTGCCGCACGCCGTCGTCAATGGAGTCGAAGGCGTCAACGGCCACGCGCAGCATCAGGGCGACGGCGTAGATGGTCAGCGCGATGATGATGTTGCTGATGTCCAGGATGCGGGTGCCCAGGATGGCCGGCAGCGTGACGAAGAGGGCCAGGGAGGGAATGGTGTACAGCAGCGAGCCGGTGGCCAGCACCGCACCGCGCAGCCGCCTGTTGCTCCGGATCAGGGCCGCGAGGGGCACGGCAATGACGACGCCGAGCACCAGCGGCACGATCGACTGGACCAGGTGGAGTCCGGTCAGCCGGAACACCTGGTCGGTGTGCGCAAGGAACCATTCCATGTCAGCTTCCGCTCCGCTGCAGCCTGGCCTGCTCAATCAGGGACAGCACCTCATCGGGCCGCACGGTGCCGATGACCCGCTGCTCGGCGTCGACTGCCACCCCGAGCCCGGCCGGCGAGGAGAGCGCGGCGTCGAGTGCCTTGCGCAGGTTTTCACCTTCGCGGTACAGCGACCCGCCGGGCACCAGCCGGTCCGCGGAAGTGACGGCAGCCCGGTCCAGTGCCGGAACCCAGCCCAGCGGCCGGCTCTCGTCATCCACTGCCAGCGCCCAGTTTCCGGTCACCGCCACTGAGGGATCCGCCAGCCGGTCCGGATCCAGCAGCTGGACCGGATGCAGCGGAACGTCCCCTCCGGCTTGGAAGGACAGGTGCCGGAAGCCGCGGTCCCGGCCCACGAATCCCGCCACGAAGTCATCCACCGGGGCCCGCAGGATCTCCTCGGGCGCCGCATACTGGGCCAGCCGCCCGCCCACCGCAAACACGGCCACCTTGTCGCCGAGGATGGTTGCTTCGTCAATATCGTGCGTAACGAAAACGATGGTCTTGGCCAGGTCCCGCTGCAGGCGCAGCAGTTCTTCCTGCAGCTCGGCGCGGACCACGGGGTCCACCGCGCTGAAGGGTTCATCCATGAGCAGCACCGGCGGGTCTGCCGCGAGCGCCCGCGCCACACCCACACGCTGCTGCTGGCCGCCGGAGAGCTGGGCCGGATAGCGTCCGCCCAGCGCCGAAGCGAGCCCGACGACGTCGAGCAGTTCCGCCGCGCGGAGCCGGGCGCTTGCCTTGGACTGCCCCAGGAGCCGGGGAACGGTGGCAACGTTGTCCAGCACCGTGCGGTGCGGCATGAGCCCGGCGGACTGCATGACGTACCCCATGGACCGCCTCAGCTCCGGTGCCTTGACGCCGCTGACGTCGGTGCCGTCAACGGTGATGGACCCGGAGGTGGGCTCGACCATGCGGTTGATCATCCGCAGCGACGTTGTTTTTCCGCAGCCGGACGGGCCGACAAAGACAGTGACTGAGCCGCGGCTGATATCCATGCTCAGGCCGTCCACGGCCGGGGCCGGGGAACCGGCGAAGGACTTGGTCACGCCGCGGAAACTGATCATCGGCTCGGCGGTCCGCTGGGCGGGGTCCGGCGGGGTCATGGGGGTGCCTTCCGTTGGAGTCATGGGGTGGGTCCTGCGGAGCTGGTGTCCTGCCGTGAGTTCAAACGGTAGGACACCAGCTGGTGTCAGTCCAGTTGTTCATTCGGTACGGGCGGCGTTCCGGATGGCCATCTTCAGCCCCACGTGCACCAGTGGTGCGGGGCCCAGGTCGGCCACCCTGTCCAGCGGCACCCAGGCCGCACGGTCCGTGCTGCCGCCGAGCTCGTGCGTCAGCACCCCCGAGGTGACCTTGGCGCGGTAGATAATCCGCAGAGCGTGCAGGAGCTTCGGGTTTTCGCCCGGGAAGCGGTGTTCAGGCGGAATGAAGATGCTGTCCACACCCAGAAGTTCCTCTGTTTCGACGGTGAAGCCGGTTTCCTCGCGGACTTCGCGCACGACGGCGGCCGGGGCGTCTTCATGCACTTCCAGCCCGCCTCCGGGCAGGGTCCAGCTGGAATAGCCGTGGTCGTTCCAGTGCGAGAGCAGGATGCTGCCGTCGCTGATGACCACGGCATACGCGCCGATCCGGACGTCAAACCCCTCAGCCACGGGGCACGTCCGTCGCCGCGAGGTAACCGGCACCGTACACCGGGTCCCGGCGCAGGAAGCGGATGTCTTCCAGGCCGGCGCGCTCCAGATCCTGTTTCAGCCGGTCCTGGAGCAGCGGCTGGTGCATGCCCAGGCCGCCGCCAACCACCACGGGACCCGGGATGCCGAGCCGGCGCGCGGTGTCCGAGGCAAGCCCGGCCAGGTGGCGGGAGGCTGCTGCGATGATTTCGCTGCCGGCGGTGCTGCCCTGCAGGGCGGCGTCAAACACGACGCCGGCTTTGGCCGCCCAGTAGCGGCGTCCGGCGGCGGGCGCATGAAACAGGGAGATCAGCTGGACGGGCTCCGTTACGGAGCATGCCCGCATCATGGCCAGGGCCAGCTCGTCCGGCTCCCTGCCGAGGTTGAAGTTGCGCAGGGTATGGCGCACCCCTTCCCGCGCCACCCAGTAACCGCTGCCCTCGTCACCCAGCAGATACCCCCAGCCCCCGCTGCGGGCTTCCCGGCCGTCGGGACCCAGCCCCCAGGCCACCGATCCGGTACCGGCGATCACGGCGATTCCGTGGGGGCTCTCGCCCGCGGCCAGGATCAGGCGCGTGTCATGGATGACGTCCACTGCCGCGCCCGGGACGAAGGGGGCGATCAGCGCGCGGAGGGCGGCGGCGTCGTCGTCGGTGTCAATGCCGCCGGAACCGGCGATCACCCGGGAAACCGGACCGGCGTCCAGCGCGGTGAAAATCTCGGCAAGGTTCGCCGCGGCCTCTTCGGCACTGACATTCTGCACGTTGGCGCTGCCGGCCACCGTTTCGGCAGCGGGAACACCGCCGCGCAGGAGCAGGCCGTGGGTCTTGGTGCCGCCGATATCGAGCCCGATGACGCTGCGGCCGGAGCCGGCGGTGGTCGTCTCGCGGGAAAGGTGCATTGAACCAGCCTACTTTCCGCGCGGGCCGCTGGGTACGTCAGGGGTCCCTCCGCGGAGCATCCGTCAGGCGCGCCGGCTCCGGAGGGAGCGGAACAGTGCATAAAGGCAGAGCGCGGCACAGCACAGCGCGATGGCGGCGGAGAACCAGGCAACAGCTGCAGGCAGGCCCCAGGCGGCACCTGCGGCGCCCAGCCCCAGTACCGGGATGGCGCTGCCCAGGTACGTGATCACGTACACCGTGCTGATGATCTGGGCGTGCTGCGCAGCTTCCACCTTTGCCGCGACGTCGTTGAAGACGGCGCGGAAGGCCATCCCCTGGCCGAAACCGGCGGCCAATGAAGCAGCGACCAGGAGAACAACGCTGCCCAGGGCACCCGCGGCCGGAATCAGGGCCACGCCGGTGCCCATCAGGGCAAGGCCGGCGGGAACCACCAGCCGGCCCCGGATCCCGGTGAGCTGGCTGACGGCAGAAGCCGCAAGTGCTAGCGCTGCCAGCAGGCCGACCACGGGGCGGGAAGACGTCCCGGCGATGCCGGCAAAGTAGGTCGGTGCCAGGGACAGGTAGAAGCCGAAGACGGCAAAGCTCAGGAAGCCGGTCACGGAGGCCATCCAGAACTGCGAGCGGGCCTGGTGCGAGACGGCGAGCCGGCGCGGCCGCAGCGCTGTCAGGGCCCGCCCAAGGGGCGGCGTGGCGATGGCGGGGCGCGCCTTGAGCAGGCACAGCGGCACCAGCAGCCCGGCGAGCACCACGGAGTGGATGAGGAACGGTGTCACGGTGGGCGCCGGCAGCAGGGACAGCAGGCCTCCGATAACGGGGCCGGCAGCCACACCGCCGGCGGAAACCATCAGAGTGAAGCGGGTGGCCCATTCGGGCCGGTGCGGCAGCAGCTCGCGCAGGGCAGCCGAACTGGCCCCGGTGGCCAGGGCCACGGATGCCCCCTGCAGCGCCCGCCCGGCTATGAGGGCCTCCATGCTGGTGGCGGTCCCGAACAGCACGCCGCCGAGGAGGCTGACGACGCCGGCCAGCACCAGGGCCGCCCGGCGGCCGATGAAGTCGGACCAGTGTCCCACCAGCAGCAGGCCCGCAACCAGGACCACGACGTACGCGGCGAAGGCCACGGTGACGCCGAAGTGGGTCAGCCCCAGGCGCACCCCGATCAGCGGATAAAGCGGAGTGGCGAGGTTTGCTCCCACCAGCAGGGTGGTCATGACCGCCAGGGTCAGCAGCAGGCGGGGCCGGCGGGCTGCGTCCCATTCGCGGCGTCCAACCGTGGCCGGCCGCATCCGCAGTTCGTTCAGGACTGTCACCGCGTGTGTATTACCCTTCTCAGTTCGCTGAGCCGCCGTTGCCGGACCCGCCGGAGCAGGGTCGCCGGCGCTGGGCGTCCTCATCGAGAAT
Source organism: Arthrobacter sp. Z1-15 (assembly GCF_054792395.1). Classification (NCBI taxonomy): domain Bacteria; kingdom Bacillati; phylum Actinomycetota; class Actinomycetes; order Micrococcales; family Micrococcaceae; genus Arthrobacter; species Arthrobacter sp. Z1-15. Next base: position 3,020,874 of record NZ_CP096454.1, read on the forward strand.
CTTGATTATTTCCCCTATAGGATGGGGCCTGCAGGGTCTTCTAGAGCACAAAACCTCCGAAAATTGACGGTTTCGTTCAATATTCTCCGTTTCCCCTGAGAGGAGATGCGCGCAATGGGCAATCTGGATGCCCTCGATCTGAGGCTGCTGCTGGAGCTGGTGCGGAATCCGCGGGCACAGATCGGTGATCTGAGCGAGACGCTGGGCATCGCCCGGAATACAACGCAGAGCCATCTGAAGCATCTGGACCGGGCCGGCCTCATCCGTCCCGGGGGGCGCGACGTTGATCTGGCGGGGCTGGGCTACGACGTCCTGGCCTTCGTCACCATCGAGGTGTCGCACCGGGAACTGGACACCGTGATTGCCGGGCTCCGCACCCTCCCCCAGATCCTGGAGGTCCATGAGATTTCCGGGCACGGCGATGTCTGGTGCCGGCTGGCCGCCACTGACACGCAGCACCTGCAGCAGGCCCTGCGCTCAGTACTCCGGATCAAGGGCGTGATCCGCACCGAAACGGTGCTGGCCCTGCACGAGCACATTCCGTACCGCAGCGAGCCGCTGCTTCAGAAGCTGGTGCCGCCCGCGTAGGGGCGCCTGTTCAGCTGGTGCTGCGGGAGAGTGCCAGCAGCTCTTCCGCGGCGGCCAGCGTGCGCTGCGCCGCGTCGGGGCCGCGGCCCGCGGCCCCGGCCACCAGGGTGAGCGCCACGCCGGCGGCACGGCTGTAGAGCGCCGCAGCGCCGGTGCTCCGGATGAAGACGCGCGCGCTGCGCTCGGCCGCGGCACCCAGCGCGGCGTTTTCCGGTGCCAGTGCCGCAAGAACGCGCAGGTGTCCCAGGAAACAGGCCAAATCATCCACCCGGTGTCCGGGCCCGAGCGCGTCAACGTCCAGCAGGCCGGTGATCTGCAGGCCGCCCCCGCCGGCGAGCAGATTACCGCCGTGGAAGTCACCGTGCGAGGGGACCAGCGGGCCCGGGTCGGTGGAGCGGACCATGCCTGCAACACCCTCCGCACAGCGGACGATCCGTTCCGCCCCCTCTGGCAGGGCTGTTGCGGCACCGGCGCCGTAGTCAAGAATGCGCTCCGACCAGGCCGCCCTGCGCGGCAGTGCCATGGCCGCGGCCGGCAGCTGGTCCAGGAGCCGGGTCAGGAGGGCCGGATCCCAGTCCGCGTTACCGGCCGTCCGCAGCTCCCGGTGCAGGGACTGTCCCGGCAGTGCTCCGAGCACCAGGACACCGGCCGCTGCCGGGCCGGCACCGGAGGCCGTTGCCAACAGCGGCGGAACCGGCAGCCCGGCATCAGCGGCCAGGCCCAGCCGCCGCCGCAGCCCGTCGGCCAGCCGGGGCTGGGGAACCTTCAGATAAGCGGAAGACCCTTCGTAGCCGGCGCGGACCACTGCGCGCCGCAGGGGCCGGTAGGCCACCAGTTTCAGCTCGGCGCGGGCTCCGGCGGTGTCTGCACCGAACACCCCGCGGGCCACGGCCCCGGCGTCCGTCGCCCAGGGCAGTCCGGTCAGGACCGGGTCGCGCGGATGCACCCAGAGCCGGACGGCGGTGCTCCCCGCTTCCGCGCGGACCACCGGACCGCCGGCCCCGCCAAGCTCTGCGGTGGTCGCTCCCACGTGAAGGCGCACCTGCTGCGCTTTCCCTGCCGAGCCGGAACGGGGAACGGCCTCAACCCGGTACAGGGCGCTGATACCGGCGCCGGGGCGGTGATGGGACCTCAGATGGACCCAGGAGACCGGCCTGAGACCCAGGGGCCGCACGGCAGCGGCAAGCGGCCCGGACATGCCGGGGCCTTCCAGCACTGCCTTGGAGGCGGCTTCGGCTGCGCCGCGCAGGCCGCCCGGACTGCGGTCCATCAAAAGGGGCTGCTAGGCGCGGCGGCGCTGCAGGACGTCGTCGAGGTTGATCTTGCCGGTGCTGGGAGTTGCAGTCCCGGTCGTGTCGGCGCTGTCGGCAGCCGGAGCACGCAGGGAGGTCCGGGCCGCCGGCTTGGGCGGCGCCGGCAGGACCAGGGGCTCCGGGGCGGGACGCTGGGCAACCGGGGCTTCAACGTAAACGGGTTTGGGAACCTCTACGGGCTCCCAGGGAGTAGTGGAGGTTTTCGGCGGCCCGGCCGGCGCCGTCTTGGCTGCTACTTCGAGGGCTGCAGTGCGCAGTTCCTCCGCTGTGGGCCTGCGGTCTGCCGCTCCGGGTGCGGTGGTGACGGAGGCCGCGGACGCGGTGTCAGGGGCGGCGGACGTTCCGGAACCGGCAGGGCTCTGGGCGTCAAAGAGCGCGGTCTCGCGGTAGTGCCGCACGGGCTCTCCGGCGCGGGCCTCAGGGGCACCGTCAACGGGGGCACCGTCGACGGGGGCGGCGGGGCGGGAGGCTGCGGGGCTGGAGGCTGCGAAAACGGGTGATGCCGGCCGGGCCGCGCTCATGGCTGCCCGGAAGGCTGCGTCAACTTTCCGCCTCCGGTCACGCACGGCCAGGGTGCGCAGCGACGCGGTTGCGGCGGCCGCTACTGCCAGGGCTGCCCCGGGGATCCACCAAGAGGCAGCGCCGAAGACTGCCAGCGGCAAGCCAATGACGACGGCGGCGAGGGCCAGCGCGCCCGCCAGCGCCAGGGCGGTGCGGCCGTAATGAATCCGGAACTCCGGGTGCCGGACGGGCTCCGGTGCGCCGGTTCGCGGCGCGGAGGTTCCGGTGGAGGCATCGGGCCGGGCGGTGGAGGCGTTGTACATAATGTTCCCCTGCTGGGACAGACCATCGGCGGAGATGGAAGAGCGGATGACTGTTGACGAGGAAGCTGGCGCACCGGCGGCCGGCACCGTGGCAAGACCCGGCCGGCGGAAAACGTAAGGAGCAACCCACAGCAGCCACAGACCGACAGTAACGGCCAGGATCAGGGAGCTGTTGAGAGGGAAGTCCACATCTACGACGTTATGAGCTAATGCACACGGGGGCGCGCATTACCGGCGGTGTGTCGGGGTTCAGCCCAAAAAAGGCACAAAAGTCGGCGCCTGCGCCCTCACCGTCGGGCCAGCCAGCGGTTCAGCAGCCCTTCGGGTACGTCCTCCGTGGTCAGCGCAAAGCTGCGGTGGTCCGTCCACCGGCCGCCGATATGCAGATAGCGCTCCCGCAGGCCCTCGTCCCTGAATCCCAGCTTCTCCACCACCCGCAGGCTGGCTGCGTTTTCCGGCCTGATGTTGATTTCCATGCGGTGCAGCCCCAGGACGCGGAAACAGTGGTCGGTGGCCATGGCCACCGCCGTCGGCGCTATTCCGCGGCCGGCCCGTGCTTCGTCCACCCAGTAGCCCAGCGTGGCCATGCGGGCCGATCCCCAGACGATGGTGGATACGGTGAGCTGTCCGGTAATCGCCGGCGGAGTGCGCAGCCCGCCGCGGCGTTCGGTAATGACAAACGGCAGTGCCGCGTCCTGGCGCGCCTGCTGGTTGAGGCTGCGCACCATGGCGGCGTAGGAGGGAAGCTCACCGCCGGGCAGCGGGTTGCTCGCCTCCCACGGGGCCATCCATGTGGCATTGCGCATGCGGAGGTCGGTCCATTCACGCCGGTCGCGGTAGCGGATGGGCCGCAGGCCCACATCACCGCATTCCAGCGTCACCGGCCAGATGTGTCCGACCCCCACACAGCATCAGCTTTCGAGCGTGCCGGTGAAGTCCTTGAGCCACTCGCGCAGGTCCGGGCCGAGGTCTTCGCGCTCGGAAGCCAGCGTCACGACGGCCTTCAGGTAGCTGAGCTTGTCACCGGTGTCATACCGGCGGCCGCGGAAGACGACGCCGTAGACTCCGGCGCCCTCCCCCTCTTCCTGTGCCGCCAGCGTCTGCAGCGCATCGGTCAGCTGAATTTCGCCGCCGCGGCCGGGGCCGGTTTCTTCCAGCACGCCGAACACGGCCGGGTGCAGCACATAGCGGCCGATCACGGCCAGGTTGGAGGGGGCCTCATCCACTGAGGGCTTTTCCACCAGCTTGTTGACGCGGACGTAGTCTTCGCCCTCGACCACGGAGATGTCGGCACAGCCGTAAGAACTGATCTGCTCGGGCTCCACCTCGATCAGGGCGATAACCGAGCCGCCGGTCTTCGCCTGGACCTCAACCATCTGCTTCAGCAGCTCATCCCGGGCATCAATGAGGTCATCACCGAGCAGTACGGCGAAGGGCTCGTTGCCCACGTGGAGCTTGGCACGCAGCACTGCGTGCCCCAGACCCTTGGGATCACCCTGGCGCAGGTAGTGGATTTCACCGAGTTCAGAGGCTGCGCGAACCATGGCCAGGCGCTCCAGGTCGCCCTTGTCTTCCAGCGTCTTTTCAATGAACGGAACGCGGTCGAAGTGGTCTTCCAGCGAACGCTTGTTGCGGCCGGTAATCATCAGGATGTCCGACATGCCCGAATTAACGGCTTCTTCCACCACATATTGGATGGCGGGCTTATCCACCACCGGCAGCATTTCCTTCGGCATGGCCTTGGTGGCAGGCAGGAAACGGGTACCGAGCCCGGCGGCGGGAATAACGGCTTTGGTTACGGTGGCGCGTGAAGTCATGTCCGTAAGAGTACATAAGCGCAGCCCGTTTGCACCAAATACCGCCCTTTTGCCGCTGCCCCTTAGAACAATTGCCGGCGGGCACTTTGCAACAATGGATGTATGACGGACTCAGCAGGCCCCGCAATGAAGGAACTGGTCCGGGAAGAATACCGCCGGCTGCGCCGCGAACTGTCCCCCGCCGCCGTGCTGGCAGCCGGCCCGTCCCTGGCACAGCACGCGCTGGCGGCTGTTCCTGCCCTGATTCCGCCCGGCAGCACAGTGGCAGCCTATTTGTCCGCGGGCCAAGAACCCGCCACCGCGCCTCTGCTGGAAGGCCTGCGGGAAAAGGGATACGACGTCGTTGTCCCCGTCTGTCAGCCGGACCGCCGGCTGCTGTGGTGCCGGTGGAGCCCGGGAGCACCGCTGGTGGCGGGTCTTTTCCCGTCCGTTCCGGAGCCCGCGGGTCCGCGGCTGTCCGCAGCGGATCTTCCCGGACTGAACCTCATCCTGGTGCCGGCGCTGGCCGTTGACCGGGCCGGGGTGCGGATGGGGAAGGGCGGCGGCTACTACGACCGGTTCCTGTCCGGGCTGCGGTTGTCCGGAAATCCCGCTCCGGCGGCGGGTGTCGTTTACGACCACGAATTTGCCCCGGCGGGCCGCTGGCAGGCCGATGTCTTCGACCAGCCGATGGACGCTGTCCTGACACCCTCGGGGTGGACGGACCTTCCCCGGCGCCCGGCGCATACGGCACCCGGTGTATAGTTAGCACTCAAGGCCACCGAGTGCCAGCTGCCGTTTTCCAACGGACCAGCGGGGCCAGGGACCTGACATCTTGGTTTTCAGGAGGAGTAAGTAACAGTGCCTACGTATGCCTATGCCTGCAAGGACTGCGGTTCCGCTTTCGACATCCAGCAGTCGTTCACCGACGACACGCTCACCGTGTGCCCGTCCTGCAGCGGATACCTGCGCAAGAAGTTCAACAGCGTAGGAGTGGTCTTTAAGGGATCAGGCTTCTACCGCACCGACTCCCGGGACGCTAAGAACAGCGTTCCGGCGGCGCCCGCCAAGTCCGAGGGCTCCTCCGGCAGCACCCCGGCAGCCAAGTCCGCTTCATCCTCGACATCGCAGTCCGCCGGTTCAGCGGCCGGCTCAGGGTCCTCCGCCGAATAGCTCCTCCCCACCGGCGGTGACAACCGCCCGGGACCGCTGGCTGTCCACCGGCTGCGCTGCGCTCCCTCCGCCGGGTGCTCCGGACGCCTAGCGTCGGACCGTGCTTCCTTTTTCAGCCCCGCATGCCGGCCCCGCCGCCGCTCTCTCCCTGCGGCTGCGGCGGTTTATCCTCCGCCGCCGGCGGCTAATCGCCGCCCTGTTGTGCTGCGCCGCCGCCGGAACAGCCGTCCAGGCGCTGCTGCCGCCGGACCCGGGAAAGGTCCTGCTGGTGGTTGCGGCAGCTGATCTCCCTGCCGGAGCACTGCTCACGAGCGGGGATCTGCGTACCGTCCCGCTGGCTGCCTCCGGCGTGCCGCCGGATTCCTTTTCGGATGCGGCCGAACTCGCCGGGCGGCGTCTGGCCACTCCCCTGCAGCAGGGCAGTCCGTTGATGCAGACGTCGCTGGTGGGCACCGGGCTGTTGACCGGAGCTCCGCCGGGCTCCGTTGCCGTTTCAGTCCGTCCCGCGGATCCTGCCCTGGTCCAGCTGATTTCGCCCGGCCAACTCGTGGACGTTGTTCTCGGGAGTTCCGAGAACGACGTTCAGGGAACAGGTGCCCCCGCCGTGCTCGCAGCCGACGCCCCGGTTCTGTGGACGGCGTCGGACGGCGCCGATTCCTGGCCCGGCTCCGGGGAAAGCGGTGCGGTTGTGGTGCTGGCAGCTGCTCCGGAGGAGGCGGCGGCGCTGGCTGCAGCCTCCGGGTCCGGCCGGATCCATCTGGTCCTCACCGGAGGCTGATGCCGCTTTTCTCAGTCCCAGTGCGGCGGGCGCTGTTCCAGCAGCCAGGAATCGCGGTCCTCAGGACCGTCACCCCAGACCCGCGGATCGTCGTCCGCGGCCCGCTCTTTCAGCACTGAGGGCTCCACCACCACGGAAGGCTCTGCCGCCGCTGAGCGCTCCCCCGCCGGCCCGGAGTCCGGTTTCTTGGCCGGATCCGGGGCCGTACTTCCGCTGCTGGCCCGCCGGTGCGGCTTCCGGGGGCTCACGGCCGCCGTGCCTCCGCACCGGGGGCCCCGGCGTCGGGAGCCTCCGTACCGGGAATCCGCGGATCCGTCTCTTTATCGCCGGAGACGGTTCCGCGTTCCCGGATGCGGCTGCTGCCGTGGGGAACCACGGGCTGGCTGCCGCGCCGCGCCATTGATCCCCGGACCGCCGCGGCGGAGCGGGCTGCCGTTTCCTCGCCGTCCTTAGGCGCCGGCAGATTCAGGTAACGTCCCACCAAATCGGCGCACGCGGACGGGTCGCTGAAGACTTCGATGGTCCACAGCGGCATGTACCGCCACCCCAGCCGTTCCAGAAGCTGCGGCCGCAGACGGCTGCGCTCCCGGACGCTCATGGTGCGGTACCGCTCGGTGCCGTCGGACTCGATGGCCATCGGCACAGTCGGATCGTTCTCGGCGCTGCTGCGGTCCACTGTGGCAACGATGTCGATCGCCCCCTGGTAGTGGTCCCAGACCTTCGCACCGCGGGCCCGCAGCCGGTTCACCAGGTCCGCCACCAGCGGGTCTTCGTCCATGATTCCGCCGGCAGTTCCGTCATGTCCTGCGGAACCGCCGAAGGTAATTCCCTCATCCATGCGCCGGACGGCACCGGAACCGGCGGCCGGGGACAGCTCGCGGCTGATCAGGTCGTAGAAGTCGAGGGCACCGTAGCCGAGCCTCGACTTGTCCAGGTCTTCCGGGCGGAAGCAGGTGAGGACATGAAGCTTGCTGCGTGCGCGGGTCATGGCGGTCAGGAACTTCCCCCGGCCGTCGGGGGCAGACAGGGAGCCGAAGGTGTGCAGTGCGCGCCCGTGCGGGGTGCGGCCGAAGCCGAGCGAGAAGATCACGCAGTCCCGGACCAGTCCGGCAGCGCGGTCCACGGGAACCACCCGGAAGGATTCCTTGCCCGGAGTGAAGAAGTCGGAGGCCCAGGGGAAGTTGGCCATCTGCACCCGAATGGCTTCAGCCACGCGCACGGCGTGCCGCGGGCTGGCCGTGACCACTGCGAGGGACTGGTGCGGCCGGCGGCGGATGTGCTCGAAGACCAGGTCGACTACCCGGTTGACCTCGGCGGCGACGCTTTCGACGCCCTCGTGGTCGGCACTGGGCATGCCCGTTCCGTCGGCAAGGTACTCCACAACCAGCGCCCGCTCGTCCGAGGACACATCGGTGCCGCGCGGCACCGTGGTGAGCCGGTCCTCGTAGAAGCTGCGGCTCAGCTGATGCAGCAGCTCGCGGTCGGTTCCGCGGTACACCGTGGACAGGGTCCGAGTCGGCAGGACCTGGGACAGGGCTTCGAAGGCGCTGACGAGGTCATGCTGCTCCCCCGCCGGCCGCACCGGCTCGACGCCGATGGTAAAGGGCCGGGGTCCGCCCAGCTGGCCGTCGCCGAAGGCAACAACCTGCGCGGCACGGGCCAGCGCCGGAACCGCGGACTGCAGGGAGGTGGACTCGGCGTCGAGCACAATGACGGTGTCGAAGCTGCGGTCACCGGGCAGGACCATGGGCAGAACCAGGGGGCTCGCAGCCCAGACCGGCAGCAGAGCGGAAACGAGTTCCTTCGGCTGGCTGCACAGTTCCTGCAGGTTCAGCGGTCCGTTCTTGATGGCGTCGCGCAGCGTCGCCGCGTCGGCGGCCGAAGCCTTGACTCCGCGCCGCCAGCGGTCTGCCAGGGCAAACCGCACCCGGGAACTGCCGGAGGCAATATGGGCGTTGTCGGCCAGCCGGTACTCGGCCTCCAGCCGGCGCAGGCTGTCGCCGTCACTCATCGCCAGGTAGTCGTCGCCGCTGATCATCGCTTCGAGGGCGGACTGCCACCAGGCCAGTTCCAGCTCGTAGCCCACCTGGCGGGGCTGGACTTCCCGGGCTTCCAAGTCATCCAGCAGCTCGCCCAGGCCCTGGCCGCGCATCTCGTCGAGGAGCAGGGTGCGCTCGGGCAGAGTCTCGAGGGTTTCCCGGTCTCCGGCCAGGGCATCGAGCTGTTTCTCCAGCTCATCCAGCGTCAGCTCGGCAAGGTTCGGCTTGGCCGGCGTGCCGTCGAGGATTGAGGTGAGGGTGTCCAGCTGTTCCTTGACCGTGATGTAGGACCGGTTGATGTCAGCCAGCCCCGTGGCCACCGAGGGGTGCCGCTGGGTGGTGGCGTAGCGTGCCCAGGTGGCGCGCTGCTGCTGAACCTCGACGAGCGAGGAGTGCAGATCCGAAATGTGCACGCCGGGCCGAATGTATTCCTTGGCCACCCGGCGGAGCCGGGAACGGGTCATGGAGCTCATATCCACGGCGCGCTCACGGCGCCAGGAGGAGGAAGCCGTGGCGGAAATCAGGTCGCTCACCGGGCGGTCGAAGATGTCCGGGGTGAACTTGTCGAGGCTCTCCCGCACGGCGACCAGCAGCTCCAGCTGCTCGCCCCACTGCGCAAAGGTCTCACCGAGGCGGATCTGGGAGTGCTCGGCAACGGCCTGGACCTTGGCCCGCAGCTCCGGCAGATCCCGGGCCAGGCTCTGGGTCAGTTCGTAGGCTTCTTCGGTTTCCTTGCGGTTGAGCAGTTTCGCGCCGAACCAGGGACTGGTGGTGGCGGCGCGGCTGAAACTGCCCAGTTCGGCTGCCCGGCGCAGCCGGCCGGTCAGCTCGGTGCGGTCGGTGATGCTGTCCAGGACGCTGCGCTTGAGCCGGACGGTGGTCGCCGGTGCGGGAGTCATGGAGGTCAGCTCGGCCAGGGACTGCATGGCCTGGTACGGCGAGCAGCCCCAGCGGCGGCGTACGTTGTGCAGCGACTTCACGTGGTCGCGCAGCTGGTGGCGGTTGGCCACGAGGACCTTGTGCAGGCTCTCGAGATCCGGGGCGGCTGCCTTCTCGTTCCGCACGATGGCGCGGACCAGCTGGTCCTTCAGCTGCTGTTCCGTGAGTCCGGCATTGAGCTGCAGCACGGCGGAGCCCAGGTGCAGGGCGTCCAGTTCGGAAACAAACTGGTTCAGGGTGCCGCGGCGCTCAGCTACCACCAGGACCGATTTGCCGGCGTGGACCAGTGCCGCGGCCGCATTGAGCGCGGTCTGCGTCTGCCCGGTGCCGGGCGGTGAAGAAACGACCAGGGACTGCCCGTCCAGGATCAGGTCCAGGACGTCCTGCTGCTCGCGGTCGGCGTCCAGCACCAGGAGCTCGTCGGCCGGCAGGCGGTCATCCAGCGAAGGAAGGCCCGGATCCTTGGCGGCGGGAGCAGCAGCGCTCTTGCCCCGGGCGGCGTCCATCAGGCCCCGAAGAATCGGATGGGCCGGGTCCAGCGCACTGTCTTCGGCAAGGTCGGACAGGTCGGCGAAGGTGGAGACAAGCAGCCGGTGTTCAATGTTGATGCCGCGGACGCCTTCAGTGACGGCCCGCAGTTTTTCCAGTACCGGGTGGGGATCAAAGCGTGCGGTCCCGTACGCCAGCCGGGCGAGGGACTCCACATCGATGTCCAGGCCCTGTTCATGCTGCAGGTGCCGGACGAAGGCGGGGTTCAGGGCGGCCTTGTCGGTCAGCTGAAGCTCGTAGTCGTCCTGTGAGGGATGCACGGTCAGCGACACCGGGGTCAGCAGGACCGGAGCGGTGAGCGATTCCGGGCGCACGGCGTCGTCGTCGGCGTAGCGCCAGGAGGCGGTCCCGGCAGCGAGGTAGCCGACGTCGATCCCGCGGTCGGTGCCCAGTTCATAGATCTTGGCGCGCAGGAGGCGCCCGGCCTTCATAGCTGCGCCGTACTGCTCCGAGTCACGCAGCAGCGTGGACAGCCGGGTCCGGCGTCCTGCGAGCAGCTGCGCGAGGCCGGAAGGATGCGCGTGGGTGAGGTCGATGCTGTTGGAGGCTGAAGGGGTGAAATGCAGCAGCGTGTCCGATCCGGCATGCTGTCCCAGTTGTCCCAGCCAGGGCAGCAGGAAGTCCGAGGCGTTGTCCCCGGGATTCTGCTCAGACACTGGTGCCCTCTTTTCTGCACTTCCGCGCGGCGTTCTTGACCAAATTGGCATACCTTCCAAACTATCGCTTCTTGCCCGGTTTGCCCGGCATAGCAACGCGGGGGACAGCCTGTTAGGCTGTCCCCCGCGATTAATCTACTCCCACTCGATGGTTCCCGGCGGCTTGGACGTGACGTCCAGGACCACTCGGTTGATTCCATCAACTTCGTTGGTGATGCGGTTGGAGATGCGTGCCAGCAGGTCATACGGCAGGCGCGACCAGTCAGCGGTCATTGCGTCCTCGCTGGAGACCGGGCGCAGCACAATCGGGTGCCCGTAGGTCCGCCCGTCACCCTGGACGCCGACACTGCGGACGTCGGCCAGCAGAACCACCGGCATCTGCCAGACGTCGTTGTCCAGGCCGGCTGCGGTGAGCTCGGCGCGGGCAATGGCGTCGGCGCGGCGCAGCAGGTCCAGGCGTTCCTGGTTGACTTCCCCGATGATGCGGATGCCCAGGCCGGGGCCGGGGAACGGCTGGCGTCCGACGATTTCCGCCGGCAGGCCAAGCTCGGCACCCACGGCACGGACTTCGTCCTTGAACAGGGCCCGCAGCGGCTCAACGAGCTCAAACTTCAGGTCCTCGGGAAGCCCGCCCACGTTGTGGTGGCTCTTGATGTTGGCTGCGCCTTCTCCGCCGCCGGACTCGACGACGTCCGGGTACAGGGTGCCCTGGACCAGGAAACGGATGGGTTCACCGGCGGCAGCCGCTTCGGCCATAATGGCGCGCTCGGCTTCTTCAAAGGCGCGGATGAACTCACGGCCAATGATCTTGCGCTTCGTTTCGGGATCGGTGACGCCGGCGAGGGCATCGAGGAAGCGCTTCTGCTCGTTGGCGACGTAGAGGTTGACGCCGGTGGAGGCCACGAAGTCGCGCTCCACCTGCTCTGCTTCGCCTTCACGCAGCAGTCCGTGGTCCACGAAGACGCAGGTCAGCTGGTCGCCGACGGCGCGCTGCACCAGGGCGGCTGCGACGGCGGAATCGACGCCGCCGGACAGCCCGCAAATGACGCGGGAGTTGCCCACCTGCTCGCGGATGCGCTCAACCTGTTCTTCCACGATGTTTCCGGTGGTCCAGCTGCGGTCCAGCCGCGCGCCCTTGAAGAGGAAGTTTTCCAGCACGGCCTGGCCGTGGGCGGAATGCTTGACCTCGGGGTGCCACTGAACGCCGTAGAGGCGCTTCTCTTCGTTGGCAATGGCGGCAACCGGAGCGCCGGCGGTGGTGGCCAGGACATCGAACCCGGGAGGGGCTTCCTGGACGCTGTCGCCGTGGCTCATCCAGGTGTTCTGGTGCTCGGGCGTGCCTTCGAGGATGGAGCGGGCGCCGCCCACCACGGTGGCGTCGGTGGAGCCGTACTCGCGCAGGCCGGTCTCGGCGACCTTGCCGCCGAGGGCGCTGGCCATCGCCTGGAAGCCGTAGCAAATGCCCAGGACCGGCACGCCGGCTTCAAACAGGCCTTCGCTGACGGCGGGCGCGCCTTCTGCGTAAACGCTGGAGGGGCCGCCGGAAAGAATGATGGCTGCCGGGTTCTTGGCCATGATCTGTTCGGTGGTCCAGGTGTGGGGAACCACTTCGGAATAAACATCTGCATCGCGCACCCGGCGGGCAATGAGCTGGGCGTATTGGGCGCCGAAGTCCACAACGAGGACAGGGCGCTCTTCAATGGGAGGGGTCGCGGAATTAGTCACGGTTCAAGGATAGTCGCCGGAACAACCGCGCCGCACATCGGTTCGCTGCATGAGCTGCCGCAGGCGATCCCTTAGTAGCGCTTTGCAGCTTCCGGATGGGCAGCCAGTTCCGCCAGGACCTGCTTGTGGGTGCGGCTTTCCACGATAAATGAGAGGAAGGGAACAACGCCGCCCAGGGCAATCAGGATGAACTTGGAGAAGGGCCAGCGCATCAGCTGCCACAGCCGGAAGTCAGCCAGCAGGTACACCACGTACAGCCAGCCGTGGGCGATGAGGACTCCGGTGAACAGGTTCAGCGGGCCAACGGTGATCTCTTCGATCTTCATGCCGTACTTCAGGATCATCTCGATGCACAGCAGCAGCAGGAACACACCGGTGACATAGGAGGACACCTTGTAGAACGTCAGGGCCGAGCGGATCTGGGCGTGGGTGCCGCCAAACCGGCGCTTCTTCCGGCGGGGCTTCTTCGTTGCCGCGGGTGCCGGGCCGTTCGCTGCTGAACCGTTCACCGCTGAATCGCTCACTGCCGGGTCGTTCACTGCCGGGTCGTTCACTGCTGGATCGTTCACTGCCGGGTCATTCACTGCCGGGTCATTCACTGCTGGACCTCACTGTTCGGGACCGGACGGCCGGACAGGCCGCCGTCGTCGTCATCGTCGTCGTCATCGTCGTCGTAGTACTCGTCGTCGTCGTCCTCAAGGGAACGGCGGTGGGCATCGGCGACCAGTCGCCACCACAGGAACACGGAGAACCCGGCGAAGACAACCCATTCGATGGCGTAGAAGATATTCATCCAGTTCACGGATGTTTCCTGCGGCTGGGCCTGCACGTCAACCACCTGCATGTTCCCGGCGTCGGCGGCTTCGCCGTTCACGGTGATCTCATCGGCGGTCACGAAGGCGGAATAGCCGGGGGTGTCCCAGACATTGATCAGCTCGGCACTGGCCAGGCTGGGCAGGATGCCGTCCTCTATGGGTTCCGGGATCGGCGCTTCCGGGGGCAGCAGGCGGCCCACGACGGAGGCTTCACCCTCGGGCGCGGGAACGGCATCGCCGGGCTCGGCCACCCACCCGCGGACCACGGGGATCACGGCGTCGTTGGGGGCTCCGTCAACGGTAAAGGCGGTGACGACCCAGTAGCCCTTGTCGCCGTCGTACAGCCGGTTGTCGATCAGCACGGTGTCGTCGGTGCGGAAGTATCCGGTCATCGACACCATCTGGTCGGCGGTTGTTCCGTAGAGTTCCACCCCGGGAGTGAAAATCTCGGTCAGCGGCCGCACCGTTTCGGTGCGGTCGGTCGACGGCGGAAGTTCGCTTTCCGCAGTGGAAAACTGCCACTGGCTCAGGAGAACAAAGACCGTGGAGATCGCAAGGGCAAGGAGCAGCGCGGCGATCCAGCGGAGTTGCAGGGCAGTTTTCAGCACGCCTTAACCGTACTTCGTACCCGTGTAGAAAACCCAATGCCTGCCTGTCCGGACGGGGCGGGGACGGAGTCAGTGGTCAAAGAAGACCAGCGAGGAATTAATCAGTTCGGCAATCACTTCTGCGTCGTTGGCGCGGCGGAGCGACTCCCGGAAGGCCGGCCGGAACAGCGAACGGGCCAGGGTGGCCAGGACCTCCAGGTGTTCCGAGAAGGCTCCGGCCGGCGTGGCAATGAGCAGGATCACTGTCGCCGGTCCGTCGGATGCTCCGAAGTCGATGCTGTATCCGTAGCGCGTAATGCCCACCGCGATCGAGGTTTGCGCAACGTACTCGCTGCGGGCATGGGGCATCCCGATTCCACCGGGCAGGCCGGTGGCCATCTGGTGTTCCCGGGCGTTGACCTGTTCCAGGAACGCTTCGAGGTTGCTGATCCGCCCGTGCCGGTACATCCGCTCCGCGAGCTGCGCGGCGGCGTCGCTGCGGTCGGCGGCTTCCATCTCGAGAATGACCATGCCGGGCTCCGTCAGCACGGCGCCCTTCTCGTTCAGGGAGAGTTCAGGTGCCACCTCAGGCGAGGGGCGCAATGTCGTGCGCCTTCAGCCGTGCGGCGTCCGCCGATACGTCGTCCGGCTGCTCCTGGCTGAGCCGTTCGGCCTCCACACGCGCCAGATAATGGGCTACTTCCTTTTCCACCCGGTCCAGGTCCCAGTTCAGGATCGGTGCCATCAGCTCGGCAGTCACGGGTGCGGCGGATACGCCGCGGTCCCAGGATTCGATGGAGATGCGGGTGCGCCGGGCCAGCACGTCCTCCACGTGGCGGGCGCCTTCCGCGGTGGTTGCGTAAACCACTTCCGCCTTCAGATAGTCGTCCGCTCCGGGCAGGGCCTCCCCCAGCTCCGGATCCCGGCGGATCAGCTCCAGCACTTCGGTGGCCAGTGAACCGTAGCGGTTCAGCAGGTGCTCCACCCGGGCAACGTGCACGCCGTACTCCTCGGCGGTGCGGTGCCTGCGGTTCCAGTCCGCCTTGTAACCCACCGCGCCCAGCAGCGGGATGGTGGAGGTGCAGCTTTCCGGCACCTTCTCGTCCAGGGCCCGGGCAGCCTCGTCCACGGCGTCCTTCGCCATCACGCGGTACGTGGTCCATTTGCCGCCGGCAACCACTACCAGTCCCGGCACCGGGTGGGCCACCACATGTTCGCGGGACAGCTTGGCCGTGGAGTCGTTTTCGCCGGCCAGCAGCGGACGCAGCCCGGCGTACACGCCTTCGACATCCTCGCGGGTCAGCGGGGTCTTGAGCACCTTGTTCACGTGGTCCAGGATGTAGTCGATGTCCGCCGACGTGGCGGCCGGATGTGCCTTGTCCAGGTTCCAGTCCGTGTCGGTGGTGCCGACGATCCAGTGCCGGCCCCAGGGAATGACGAACAGAACCGACTTTTCGGTGCGCAGGATCATGCCCACGGTGGACTGGATCCGGTCCCGGGGCACCACCAGGTGCACGCCCTTGGAGGCACGGACCTTCAACTGGCCGCGGTCGGTGACCATAGCCTGGGTCTCATCGGTCCAGACGCCGGTGGCGTTGACCACCTGGCGGGCAAAGACATCGAATTCCCGGCCGGATTCGGAATCCTTGACCCGGGCGCCAACCACGCGTTCGCCTTCGCGGAGGAAGTCCACCACCGCAACGCGGTTGGCAACGGCCGCACCGTAATGGGCGGCGGTGCGGGCCATGGTGGCCACGTACCGGGCGTCGTCCACCTGCGCGTCGTAATAGCGGATGGAGCCGATCATGGCGTCATCCTTGAGGCTGGGGGCTGCCCGCAGCGTCGCCTTCCGGCTGAGGTGCTTGTGCATGGGCACGCCGCGGGAGTTTCCGGAGGTCAGGCCCATGGTGTCGTAGAGCAGGATCCCGGCGCCCACGTAGGGGCGCTCGTAGAAGCGGTGCGTCAGCGGGTACAGGAACGGAACCGGCTTCACCAGGTGCGGGGCAATCCGCTGGATCAGCAGGCCGCGTTCCTTGAGGGCTTCGGCAACCAGTGCGAAGTCCAGCATTTCCAAGTAGCGCAGGCCGCCGTGGATCAGCTTGGAGGAACGGGAGGACGTGCCGGAGGCCCAGTCGCGGGCCTCCACCATGCCCACTTTCAACCCGCGGGTCACGGCATCCAGAGCAGCACCGGCACCCACTACCCCGCCGCCAACGATCAGGATGTCCAGTTCTTCGCCGGGTTCGGCCGTGGCCCGCAGGGCGGCCAGGGCTTCTTCACGGTACTGGGGACTGAGTGCGTCTTTGCTCATCGTCGACATTCCTCTCTGGATCCTGCCGGTGCTGCATTTCCTGCAGCCGCTCCCTGTAACTCTAAGTAACTACATGGAGGATAGGTAGGGCGATACCAGGACCTCAATGCGCTGGAATGCCTTCACATCCGAATAACCCGTAGTGGCCATGGCGCGGCGCAGGGCACCCATGAGGTTGGAGGTCCCGTTGGTGTGGTGCGAGGGGCCCCAGAGGACCTCCTGCAGCGGACCCACGGTGTCCAGCCGAACCCTGTCCCCGCGCGGCAGTTCGCTGTGGTGGGCTTCCTGGCCCCAGTGCCAGCCCTGGCCCGGGGCTTCCTCGGCGCGGGCGAGCGCGGAGCCGAGCATCACGGCGTCGGCTCCCATGGCAATGGCCTTGACGATGTCCCCGCTGGTGCCCATGCCGCCGTCGGCAATGACGTGCACGTAGCGGCCGCCCGATTCATCCATGTAGTCCCGGCGCGCTTCGGCAATGTCGGCGATGGCGGTGGCCATCGGTGCGTGGATGCCCAGTGCGCGGCGGGTGGTGGTGGTCGCTCCGCCGCCGAAACCAACCAGCACGCCGGCGGCGCCGGTGCGCATCAGGTGCAGCGCCGGGGTGTAGCCGGCTGCTCCGCCGACAATCACGGGCACGTCCAGTTCATAGATGAACTGCTTCAGGTTCAGCGGCTCGACCGTCTTGGAGACGTGCTCGGCCGAAACGGTGGTGCCGCGGATAACGAAGATGTCCACGCCGGCGGCCAGAACGGTCTTGTAGAACTCCTGGGTGCGCTGCGGGGTGAGGGAACCGGCCACGGTGACACCGGCTTCGCGGACCTCGGCCAGGCGGGAGGTGATGAGTTCGGCCTGAATCGGGGCCTCGTAGATTTCCTGCAGCCGGCGGGTGGCCGCAGGATTGAAGTTGTCTTCGCTCAGGACGGCAATTTCGTCCAGCAGCGGCTGCGGATCCTCGTAGCGGGTCCAGAGCCCCTCCAGGTTCAGCACGCCCAGGCCGCCCAGCCGGCCCATCGCGATGGCGGTGGCGGGAGACATGACCGAGTCCATCGGTGCGCCCATCACCGGCATTTCGAACTGGTAGGCATCTATCTGCCAGTTGATTGAAACGTCCTGCGGGTCCCGGGTACGCCGGGACGGCACAATCGCCACATCATCGAGGGAGTAGGCTCGGCGCCCACGCTTGCCACGGCCAATTTCAATCTCGTTACTCACACCCCTAGGTTATCCCAGCCACGCCCCGGTGCTTAAAGCGGCAGCGGCCGCCTCCCCTTCGGGCGGCGGCCGCTGCGCAGCGCGGTCTTGCGGGTCCGGTGCCGGAACCTTAGCGGCGGGTGCCGTAGTTCGGTGCTTCCGCCGTCATCATGATGTCGTGCGGGTGGGATTCCTTCAGCCCGGCCGGAGTAATCCGGACAAACTTGCCCTTGGCTTTCAGCTCGGGGATGGTGCGGGCTCCGGTGTAGAACATGGTCTGCCGCAGGCCGCCCACCAGCTGGTGCGCGACGGCGGACAGCGGGCCGCGGTACGGCACCTGGCCTTCGATGCCCTCGGGGATCAGTTTCTCGTCCGAGGGAACGTCGGCCTGGAAGTAGCGGTCCTTGGAGTAGGACGTGTTCTTGCCGCGGCTCTGCATGGCGCCCAGGGAGCCCATGCCCCGGTAGGACTTGAACTGCTTGCCGTTGACGAAGACCAGGTCCCCGGGGCTTTCGGCGGAACCGGCCAGGAGGCTGCCGAGCATCACGGTGTCGGCGCCGGCCACGATGGCCTTGCCGATATCGCCCGAGTACTGCAGTCCGCCGTCCGCGATCAGCGGGACGCCGGCCGGAATCGCAGCCTTGGAGGCCTCGTAAATAGCGGTAACCTGCGGAACGCCCACACCAGCCACTACGCGGGTGGTGCAGATGGAGCCGGGGCCCACGCCCACCTTGATGGCGTCGGCACCGGCGTCGATCAGTGCCTGCGCTCCCTCACGGGTTGCCGCCTGGCCGCCGATGATGTCCACGTGCGCGACGGCGGGGTCCTTCTTCAGGCGCGAGATCATGTCCAGCACTCCGGCGCTGTGGCCGTTGGCGGTGTCGACAACCAGAATGTCCACGCCGGCTTCGACAAGGGTCATGGCGCGCTCGTAGCCGTCGCCGAAGAAGCCGATGGCCGCACCGACGCGCAGCCGGCCCTCATCGTCCTTGGTGGCCAGCGGGTACTGCTCGGCCTTGTCGAAATCCTTGACCGTAATCAGGCCCTGCAGGCGGCCGTCAGCGTCAACCAGGGGAAGCTTTTCAATGCGGTGCTTGCCCAGGAGCTCCATGGTTTCCTCGGCGCTGATGCCCACGCGGCCGGTGATCAGCGGCATGCGGGTCATCACCTCGTTGACCAGCCGGCGGGGGTAGTCCGCACGCGGGATGAAGCGCGTGTCGCGGTTGGTGACGATGCCCAGCAGCTTGTTGTCCGCGTCGACGACCGGCAGGCCGGAGACACGGAAGTGGGCGCAGAGGTCGTCCAGTTCCTGGAGGGTGGCGTCCGGGGAGATAGTCACCGGGTTGGTGATCATGCCGGATTCGCTGCGCTTGACGCGGTCCACGTGCTCGGCCTGGTCGGGGATGGACAGGTTGCGGTGAATGACGCCAAGACCGCCCTGGCGGGCCATGGCGATGGCCATGCGGGATTCGGTGACCGTGTCCATGGCCGCGGAAAGCAGCGGGGTGTGCACGGTGATCCGCTTGGACAGGCGGGAAGACGTATCTGCCTCGGACGGGATGACGTCCGTCGGGCCGGGCAGCAGCAGGACGTCGTCGTAGGTCAGGCCGATGAAGCCGAACGGATCATGCTCTGGGGACTGCTGGCTCAAAACTACGCCTCTTTCGCGGGGGACCGGAGGGATGGAGGAGAACCGGGAAAGGACCGGTTGGCTTCCTTACATCCTAAAACGAAAGCCACCGCGTCCCTATTCCAAAAGCTGGCGCGTGGTATCGGTCACAGCGGTTCCCTCCCAACCCAGGGACAGCAGGATCCGCCGGGCAAGTTCGGGCGCGGTGGTCTCCAGGTACGTCCGCCCCAAGTGGTCATAGTCCATGTAGACAAACATGTTGCCGATAATCCCGGGGCACTCATCCGCAGTGCAGAGCTGGTCCGTCATGTCGACGGCATGGACTCCGGGCAGGCCGTCCAGTTCCGTCAGCGGTGACACGGGGGCCAGCAGCTGGCTGCGCGGCAGCGTGCACGCCTGCGTGGAGAGGTCATTGGCAGCCAGGCACTTCACCATGTCGAAGTCGAAACGGGGATTGTCGCGCATGGCCAGCACATGGGTTCCGGCAGCAGCGAAACCGGCGATGCCCGCTTCGTATCCGTCGGCGAGGACCTCGTCCGGGGAACTGGGCGCCGTCACTGAGGCGACGGTGAAGACGGCGTCAGGCCCGGTTTCCAGCACGTAGTTCCGGGACGCGGCGTTGAAGGCATTGCACTCGGGGGTGCGGCTTTCGGACTCGGCGCCGTAGCGGCAGCCCGGCTTCAGCAGTGCGATCAGGTGCCAGTTGTTGGCCCTGGCCACGGGGCCGAGGGCGGAAAGCCACTGCTGGGCGTGCGAGTCCCCCAGCACGACGACGGTCCGGGCCGCCCCCTCCCCCGTTCCGACGCGAAGGCAGCCGTCCAGCAGCGGATCCGCGGGCATGTACGTTTCTTCGCAGGCTCCGTCGGTGCGTGCCCATTCAGCACCCATCCCCGTGGAGGAAGGCTTGACCGCGGCCTCCCGGGAGCCGGCGAATTCGAAGCCCGGGCCCAGCGCCAGGGCACCGGGGTTGTCCACAACCGACTGCCGGTTGGCTGCCTGTTCCTGGCTGCGGACCGAGGCCTGCCAGCCGGTCAGCGGCGCCGCCACCAGCGCCAGGCTGGCGGCAACGACGACGGCGGTACGCCAGAGCCGGTTGTGGGGCCGGGCCCAGGCGGCCAAAGGTGTTTCCACCAGCCGGGTGGTCAACACCGCCAGGGCACATGACGCGGCAATGACCGCAGCCCCGTCCAGCAGCCCGGCGTTTTCCTTATCGGCGGCCACCAGCCAGAACACGAGGACCGGCCAGTGCCAGAGGTACAGCGCGTAGGAGGTGTTCCCCATGGCGACCAGCGGTTTGGCGGACAGGAAGCGGTCGGCTCCGGCGGCGCTGCCGGTGTCGCCGGCGATGATGATCAGGGCTGCAGCCAGGGTGGGCCACAGCGCCATGTACCCGGGGAACTGCTGTTGGACCTGCAGCACCAGGCCGCAGCTGAGCATCGCTGCCACACCGGCCCAGCCCATGACGATGCGCGGCACCCGGCCGAAGCGCAGGTACGGCAGAACCAGGGCAAGCAGTGAGCCCAGCGCGAATTCCCAGAGCCTGGTCCGGGTGTCGAAGTAGGCGTAGCCCTGGTTGGCGGCCGTCTGCCAGATGGAAAAAGCCAGCGAGCAGGCAAAGACAGTTCCGAAGACGCCCATCAGGACGTGCCGGTAGCGCAGCCCCAGCCGGCGGTCGGCGACTGCCGCTCCGGCGAAGATCAGCGGCCACAGGAGGAAAACCTGTCCCTGGACGGAAAGGGACCAGAAGTGCTGGAGGGCGCTGGCCGAGCTGTTGTCCCGTGCGTAGTAGTCCACGGAGCTGTTGGCCAGGGTCCAGTTCTGGACGTAAAAGAGCGATGACCAGGCCTGTGTGAAGACCGCGTTCCACTTGGGCAGGAGCCAGGCGGAGGCGGCGAGCACTGCGGCCAGCACGACGGCGGCCGCGGGCAGCAGTCCCTTGAACCGGCGCAGCCAGTAGCGGCCCAATTCCAGCGGCCGGCCGGACTCGACCGTGCGGACAAAAGAGCCGGTGAGGAGGAACGCCGAGATCAGGAGGAAAATGTCCACTCCCCCGGACACCCGGCCCAGCCACACGTGGTAAACCACCACGAGCACCACGGCCAGCGCGCGCAGGCCCTGCACTTCGGGCCGGTAGCGCCGGTCCTGTGCGGCCGGTGCCGCGTCTAGACTCACGATAAAAAACTTCCTCTGATCCGAAACAACCGGTGAAGTTTACCGTCCGGACCACCGCGTTCCCTGACCGTTTTGGGCGTAGTCCGGCTCTGCGCCCGGGCCGGAACAGACAAAAGCCCCGGTACGGCCGCGGAAATCCGCTGCTGTACCGGGGCTTTTACGGTGCCTAGTGCTGGTGACCGTGATCTTCGTCGTCGTCGGCCGGCTTCTCGACCACAAGAGCTTCTGTGGTGAGGACCAGCGCGGCGATGGACGCAGCGTTGCGCAGTGCTGAGCGCGTGACCTTGACGGGATCGATGATGCCCGCTTCGATCAGGTTTTCGTACTCGCCGGTTACGGCGTTGAAGCCGTTGTTGACCTCGAGGTCGGTGACCTTGGCGACAACAACCATGCCTTCGGCGCCGGCGTTCTCGGCGATCCAGCGAAGCGGCTGCGCCAGGGCTCGGCGGACCAGGCCCACGGCGGTGGCGGCGTCGCCTTCGAGCTTGGCAACCTCCGGGTCCGTGTCCAGGGCCTTGGCAGCGTGGACCAGTGCGGAACCGCCGCCGGCCACAATGCCCTCTTCCAGGGCTGCACGCGTCGAGGACACGGCGTCTTCGATGCGGTGCTTCTTTTCCTTCAGCTCCACCTCGGTGGCTGCGCCAACCTTGATGACGCCAATGCCGCCGGAAAGCTTGGCCAGGCGTTCCTGCAGCTTCTCGCGGTCCCAGTCGGAATCCGTGCGCTCAATCTCCGCGCGGATCTGGGCAACACGGTCTGCGACGTCGGCTTCGGAGCCCGACCCGTCAACAATGGTGGTGCTGTCCTTCGTCACGGTGATGCGGCGGGCGGAACCCAGCACCTCCAGTCCAACCTGGTCCAGCTTCAGGCCCAGGTCAGGCGAGACAACCTGCGCACCCGTGAGGGTGGCGATGTCCTGCATCATGGCCTTGCGGCGGTCGCCGAAGCCCGGAGCCTTGACGGCTACGACGTTCAGGGTGCCGCGGATCTTGTTGACCACCAGCGTGGACAGGGCTTCGCCCTCAATGTCCTCGGCGATGATGAACAGCGGCTTGGAGGCCTGCAGCGCCTTTTCCAGCAGCGGCAGGAACTCGGCAACCGAGGAAATCTTGCCGGAGTTGATCAGGATGAGCGCGTCTTCGAGGACGGCTTCCTGGCGCTCCGGATCAGTCACAAAGTACGGGGACAGGTAGCCCTTGTCGAACTGCATGCCTTCGGTGATGACCAGCTCGGTCTGCGTCGAGGAGGATTCCTCGATGGTGATGACGCCGTCCTTGCCGACGGTGTCAAAGGCCTTGGCCAGCAGTTCGCCGATCTCCATGCTCTGGGCGGAGATGGCAGCGACGTGCGCAACCTGGTTGCCTTCAACTTCCTTGGCGTTTTCCAGCAGCCGTGCGGCCACTGCCTCGACTGCGATCTCCATGCCGCGCTTGAGCTGGCCCGGAGCTGCGCCGGCAGCAACGTTGCGCAGGCCTTCCTTGACCAGTGCCTGCGCGAGGACTGTTGCGGTGGTGGTGCCGTCACCGGCAACATCGTTGGTCTTTGTGGCTACTTCCTTGGCCAGCTGTGCGCCAAGGTTCTCGTACGGGTCATCCAGCTCCACCTCGCGGGCGATGGTGACGCCGTCGTTGGTGATGGTGGGAGCGCCCCAGGTCTTGGCGAGCACTACGTTGCGGCCGCGCGGGCCGAGGGTCACCTTAACGGTGTTGGCCAGCTTGTCGACGCCGGCTTCCAGCGAGCGGCGGGCGGAGTCGTTGAACTCCAATTGCTTTGCCATGTGTGTGTCCTTTCCGACAGCTACATCTGCACCTGCATCAGAAAACCCCGGCCAGATTGGCCGGGGTTTTCCTTTTTCAACTACTTAACGACGATGGCCAGTACGTCGCGGGCGGACAGCACCAGGTATTCCTGGCCGCCGTGCTTGACTTCGGTTCCGCCGTACTTCGAGTAGATGACAACGTCACCCTCGGAAACGTCAACGGGAACGCGGTTGCCGTTGTCATCAACGCGGCCGGGGCCTACTGCGACAACTTCACCCTCCTGGGGCTTTTCCTTGGCGGTGTCCGGGATAACGAGGCCGGAAGCAGTGGTCTGCTCGGCTTCGAGGGGGCGGACAACAATACGATCCTCAAGGGGCTTAATCGAGACCGACACTCGGGCTCTCCTTTGCGTAGTTACTAACGGATGTGGACCGTCGGTGGGCGCTGGCCGTCGTCGCGGTGCCGGTTGGCGCTTCCCTCAGGAATTAGCACCCTCACTGGGAGAGTGCTAGCTCCGACTTTATGCAACGGTTAGCACTCGGTCAAGGCGAGTGCCAATACTGGCGTGCCGGGGGCCTCCGCCCGGAGCTTCATCTCGCGTCATCCGGTCCTTCAACTTGCCTTAGCCTTACCTAACCGATAGTTTTCAGGTGCGTTCTATTAGCAAACATTTCTGTGACCTATTGGTTTTTCTGCGTCCGCTTCAGGAGTATCCCGCCGGACCGGACCCAAGCAACTGGAGCTCCCCAAGTGAAAAGTATCGTGAAGTCCCGCCTTGTCGCCGGCACCGCCCTGGCTTCCCTCCTCGCGCTGAGCGCCTGCGGAGCGGAGACTGCCGCCACTGCGGATTCAGCCCCCGAACAGACCAACATCACGGTGGAGCATGCCCAGGGCAGCACCGAGGTCCCGGTTAACCCTGAAACCGTGTACACCTTCGACCTTGGCGCCCTCGACACCATGGACGCACTCGACATCGACGTCGACGGCGTACCTGCTGCCAATTTCCCCGAAAGCCTCTCCAAGTACGCCGGCGATGACTACGCCAAGATCGGCTCCATGAAGGAACCGGACTTCGAAGCCATCAGCGAGGGCGCCCCCGACCTGATCATCATCTCCGGCCGCGTAGCCGCCTCCTACGAGGAACTGAGCAAGATCGCCCCCACCATCGACCTGAGCGTTGACGCGGCCGATTCCATGGCGTCCTTCAAGGAAGTGACCGGCACCCTGGGCCGCATCTTCGACAAGGAAGACGCAGCCGACGAGAAGCTCGCCGCCATCGACAAGCGCATCGAAGAGACCAAGACCGCTGCCGCGGATGCCGGCACCGGGCTGATTGTCATGACGAGCGGCGGAGAAATGACCGCCTACGGCGCCGGCTCCCGCTTCGGCATCATCCACGACGTCCTCGGCGTCTCCCCGGTTGCGGAGATCAAAGCCGACGGCAAGCACGGCGAATCCATCACCGCCGAGTACATCGCGGACAAAAACCCCGACAACCTTTTCGTGATCGACCGCGACACCGCGGTTGGCGAGAGCGGCGAGGCAGCACTGGCCGTCATGGACAACGAGCTGGTCAACGGCACCAACGCCGCCAAGAATGACCGCATCACCGCCCTGGACGCTTCCAGCTGGTACCTCGTGGGCTACGGCCTGAGCAACGTGGACAGCATGGTGACCGAAGTCCAGAACGGCATTTCCTAACAACCCCTCGACGCCTTGGGTTCCGGCATCACCGCCGGAACCCAAGGCAAGACCGGATTTCTCCTATGAGCGCCACCGCCGCCCGTGTACCGGGCACCGCTTCCGCCCCCGATGCACCGCCGTCTCCCCGGGCCGCTGCCGTCGCTGCCCGACGACGGCGGTTTCCGCGTACCGCGGTCAGCCTGGTCCTGGGCGCAGCAGCGGTCCTGGCACTGGCCCTGGCTAGCATGTTCATCGGGGTCAGCGATGTTTCGCTGCCCCTGCTGCTGGCCGGAGATCCCGGGGCCTGGCAGGTCTTCTGGGTCAGCCGCGTTCCCCGCACCCTGAGCATCATCCTGGCCGGCATGGCCGTCAGCGTTGCCGGCCTGATCATGCAGCTGATGGCGCGCAACAAATTCGTGGAACCGGGCACCATCGG
The DNA here is from genome assembly GCF_054792395.1 of Arthrobacter sp. Z1-15. NCBI lineage: Bacteria > Bacillati > Actinomycetota > Actinomycetes > Micrococcales > Micrococcaceae > Arthrobacter > Arthrobacter sp. Z1-15. Next base: position 3,045,836 of record NZ_CP096454.1, read on the forward strand.
CACCGTGGAATCCGCCTCGCTGGGCATCCTGGTGGTCACCGTCCTGCTTCCGGGTGCCTCCATGATGATGAAGATGTCCACGGCCACGGTCTTCGCAGCCGCCGGAACAGCACTGTTCCTGCTGATCCTGCGCCGCCTGCCGCTGCGCAACACGCTCATTGTCCCCCTGGTGGGCATCATGCTCGGCGGCGTCATCTCCGCCGTCACCACCTTCTTTGCGTACCGCACCGATCTCCTGCAGACCCTGAACAGCTGGATGGTCGGAGATTTCTCCGGTGTCCTGCGGGGCCGCTATGAGCTCCTGTGGATTGTCGGCATCCTCACCGTCATCGGCTACCTCGCCGCAGACCGCTTCACGGTGGCCGGCATGGGATCAGACTTCACCACCAACCTGGGCCTGAACTACAACCGCGTGATGACCCTGGGGCTGGTCATCGTGTCCCTGATCAGCGCCGTCGTCGTGGTCAGCGTGGGATCCATTCCGTTCCTTGGACTGATCGTGCCGAATCTGGTGTCCCTGATGATCGGAGACAACGTCCGCAGGGCCGTGCCCTGGGTGGCCGTGTTCGGCGCCGGCTTTGTCCTGGCCTGCGACATCATCGGCCGCACCATCCGCTATCCGTACGAGATTCCGGTGGGCGTGATTGTCTCCGCCATCGGCAGCGTCCTCTTCCTCTACCTGCTCCTGCGAAAGCGTGCCTCCCGTGGCTAAGCCCGGCCCCATCCCTTCCGGCCCGGCCCCTTCCGGCTCCAGCCATTTCAACGCCGCCGAACCCGGCCTCGAAGCACCGGCCAGCCCGCTTCCGACGGCGCTCGTCTCGCACCGCCGGCGTCCGATCCGTTCGGTTCCGCCCAAGTTCTGGATCATCACGCTGGGAATTGCGGCTGCTGCCCTCGTGGCCGTCTTCATGACCATCGATCTGCGCGGGAACATCGAGTACATCCTGCCCCGCCGCGCCATCAAGGTGGCGTCAATGATCCTGGTGGCCTACGCCGTCGGCGTCTCCACGGTGCTGTTCCAGACCGTGACCTGCAACCGCATCCTCACCCCTTCGATCATGGGTTTTGACGCCCTGTACGTGCTCCTGCAGACCGTACTGGTCTTCGTGATCGGAGGGCAGGCCGTTCTCACCATGTCCGGACCGGCACTGTTCGTCATCGAACTCGTGCTGATGGTGGGCTTCTCGTTCCTGCTGTACCGGTGGCTGTTTACCGGCGGCGGCAAATCCCTGCACCTGATGCTGCTCGTGGGGATCATCTTCGGCACCATGTTCCGGGGATTCTCCTCCCTGCTTCAGCGCCTGATCGATCCCAGCGAGTTCATCATCCTGCAGGACCTCTTTTTTGCTTCCTTCAACAACGTTGACGGCGCCCTGCTGGGTTACTCCGCCGTCGCCGTTGCCGCCGTCAGCATCCTGGCCTGGCGGATGCGCAGCTCCTTCGACGTCCTGGCCCTGGGCCGGGACACCGCCGTCAACCTGGGCGTGGACCACAGGAAAGCCGTGACGGCCACGCTGATCATCTGCTCGGTCCTGGTTGCCGTATCCACCGCCCTTGTGGGGCCCGTGACGTTCTTTGGCCTGCTGGTGGCTTCGCTCGCCTACCAGCTGTGCTCGCATTTCCGGCACACCGCGGTGCTGCCCATCGCCGTCCTGCTCGGAATCATTGCCCTGGTGGGCGGCCAGCTGGTCCTGGAACGGATCTTCGCGTTCGACACCGCCCTGAGCATCGTCATTGAATTTGTCGGCGGCATCGTCTTCCTTATCCTGCTGCTGAGAGGCAACGTCAAATGATCTCCGTAACCGGCGTCTCCAAGTCCTATGCCCATCAACTCGTCGTCGACGGCGTCAGCGCCGACATCAAAGAGGGCGGCATCACCTCGATCATCGGGCCGAACGGGGCGGGGAAATCCACTCTGCTGTCGATCATTTCCCGGCTGCTGCGCATGGACGCCGGCACGGTCAGTGTGGACGGCCTGGACGTTAATGCCACGCCGGGCAAGGAGCTGGCCCGCAAAATGGCCATCCTGCGGCAGGACAACCAGCTGACGGTCCGCCTGACCGTGCGCGACCTGGTGGGCTTTGGCCGGTACCCCCACAACGGCGGCCGCCCCACCATCGAAGACAAGGCCTACATCGACGAGGCCATGGCCTACCTGGACCTCACCGCGCTGGCGGACCGCTTCGTGGACGAACTTTCGGGCGGCCAGCGCCAGCGGGCCTTCATCGCGATGGTGCTGGCCCAGGGCACCGATTACCTGCTGCTGGATGAGCCGCTGAACAACCTGGACATGAAGCACTCGGTGGAAATGATGCGGCTGCTGCGCCGGCTCACGGACGACTTCGGCAAGACCGTGGTGCTGGTCATCCACGACATCAACTTCGCCTCCTGCTACTCCGACGACATCATTGCCATGCGCGATGGACGGCTGATCCATCAGGGACCTCCGGTGCGGATCATGCAGCCTGAGGTACTCCGCGACATTTATGACATTGATATCCGCATCGAAGAGATCGACGGCAACCGGATCGGCGTCTATTTCGCCTGAGCAATAGGGCTGCCCCGGCACGTTCGCGTGCCGGGGCAGACCTATACCTCGTTGTTGCTGAGCTAGTTCGCGCTGCTGAGCTAGTTCGTGCTGCTGAACCGGCTACGGGGCCGGAGGAGGCGTTCCGGGGCCGTTGCCCTGTGGCGTCTGCTGCTGCATCTGCTGCTGCAGATTAATCTGAGCCTGCTGGTTGAGCAGGCTCTTCGTCTGCATGCCCATGGACTCCTCGTGGCGGACCCGTGCATGGTCGGCAAAAAGCCGCGCGTTGATCTCGTCCCGCATGTTTTCCAGCTTGGACTTTTCCAGGATCGAGACGCGGACCGTGCTGACTCCACCGCCGTGGTTCTTGATCTGCAGTGCGGCGCTCATGGCGTTGAGGATCATCGAAATTGCGATAATCAGCATAATGTAGCCGAGAATATTGTCGAGCAGATTCAGCCCTGCGATCAGGAAAATAAGCCCGAAAAGGGCACGGGCAACGGAGAATTTGACCTCCACTCCCACACTGGCCGTTCCGCTCAGCGGATATGCCTCATCTTTGTATCCCAGCGGGATTACCCCAAAGAGTGTATTCGGGCTTTTCGCCACCACTCTCGTATTCGTGACGGCGATTTCTGTTTTCAACCAAAACAGAATTACCGACGGACTGAACTTGGAGATGCTGACGCCCGTTTCTCCGGGCGCGAAGACAATTCCACTCATTTCGTTCCAACCTCTCTAACGGCAGGGAGGCAGGCAGGATCTTGCCGAAGCCCCCCAGCTTCGGATCATTCAAAGGATTCCAGGGCTGCCGTCAGCACAAGAGAGGTGCTGGCAGGAACACAGGCGGACTGCTAACTTTCGGCGTAATGATGAAGAATTTTCTGAAAATTGTGCTTTACAGGTGCAAAACCAATGAAATTCGTTGTCCACGACAGAACCAGTCGAGGGTAACGGTACACGATGTTTTCCCCCAAGCAACCGGTATTTTTCCGATTGTCCAGCAGCAATTATTAGTCAGTTCCCTGATTATTTTCCCGGGCGCTTGCCGGGATTGCCCGAATTGGACGCCCGCAAGGTCACAGGGCTGCTGCAGCTGCCAGCCGGTCCACAGCCTCAGCCAGGACGTCCGGGGAACAGGCGAAGTTCAACCGGGCAAAGCCGCTGCCCTGCCGGCCGAACCGCTGCCCCGGCTCCAGCGCCACCCGTGCCCGCTCCAGCGCCACCGCCGCAGGGTCCTCCCAGCCGAGTCCGCGGAAGTCGAGCCAGGCGAGGTACCCGGCCAGCGGCGGACGGTAAACAACAGCGGGCAGCCTGGCTGCGAGCAGCTCCCCCAGCAGGCTGCGGTTCGCTGCCAGTGACTCCAGGACGCCCCCGAGCCACGGTCCGCCGTCGTTATAGGCGGCCGCTGTTCCGTGCAGCCCCAGAATGGAGGTGCGGGCCGACACTTCCGCCGGCATGGAATCCAGCTGCAGTCTCGTGCGGTCGCTCTGGGCCACCATCACGGCGCACTTGGTGCCGGCAATATTCCAGGCTTTGCTGGCCGCGGTAACGCAGATGCCGTACTCCCGCGCGTTGTCGGAGACGGAAAGGTACGGCGTGAACGCAGCCGCTTCATAGGCCAGCGGGGCATGGATTTCGTCACTGATCACGGCCACGCCGTACTTCACGGACAGATCCGCGACTGCCCGCAGGGACTCAGCCGAATGGACCAGCCCCAGCGGGTTGTGCGGACTGCACAGCAGCAGGGCATCGGCGCCGCGGGCGAAGGCCCGTTCCAGTTGGGGCAGGTCCAGCTTCCACCCCGTCCCGGTGAGCAGCAGGGGCACTTCCACCACCGAGGCGTCGGCTTCAGGCGGCAGCTCAAAAAACGGCGGATAGACCGGCGGCGTGATCACCACGCTGCCGTCCACCGGGACGGTCTGCCGCAGGCATTCAACGATGCCCACGCTGACATCGGTGGTGGTCCGCACATCCGAGGCGGCCACGTCCCAGTCCCAGGTCCGGCCGGCGTATCCCGAAAATGCAGCCGCCACCGGTTCCGGGCCCGCGATGTAGCCCGTATCCGATGCCAGCACCCGGGCGATGATCGCCTGCTGGACCGGCTCGGCCAGCGGATAATCCATTTCGGCCACGAACAGCGGCAGGACATCCGCAGGATAGGTCTGCCATTTGTAGCTGGTCCGGGCGCGCAGTGCTGCCAGCGGCTCGGCGGCGATCTTCGTCATGCCGCCCAACCTACAGCTAACGTGCCCGGCGGCAGAAGAACTAGGCTGGTAGGCATGCCGGATACTTCCCTTGCCCATGTTCTGACGTCCGAAGGCTGGGAACTGCTGAACTCCCTCGGCCCGTATCTGGAGTCCGAGTCCTTCAAGCTCAACACCGACCTGCGCAAAGCCGGACACTCCCCCGAAGTTGTTGCTGCCGTCCTGACGCAGGCGAAGCTGCGCATGAAGGCCCGGGGAAAGTTCGGGCCCTTTGCCGATCACATGGTTTTCACCGCTCCGGGCCTGGAGCAGGCCACCCGCCTGAATGTTGCCGCGCTGCATGCCCGGCGGTTCGTCGAGGCAGGCCTGGAAAAGATCGCCGACCTTGGCTGCGGGATCGGAGCTGATTCCCTGGCGCTGGCCACGCTGGACCGGCAGGTCACCGCCGTCGAACTCGACGAAATCACCGCCGCGGCCGCCACCATCAATCTGATGCCCTGGCCCAATGCCAAGGTGGTTCAGGGAACCGCCGAAGACTTCGACCTCACCGGGTTCGACGGCGTGTGGCTGGATCCGGCGCGGCGGACAACCTCGACTTCCGGGGCGACCCGCATCTTTGATCCGGAGGCCTTCTCCCCGCCGCTGTCCTTCGTTGAGTCGCTTGCTGACGCGGGTCTGCCCGTGGGCGTGAAGATGGGTCCCGGAATACCGCACGAGGCGCTTCCGGAGAACTGCGAGGCGCAGTGGGTGTCAGTGGACGGCGACGTCACCGAGGCAACCCTGTGGTTCAACGCACTGCGCCGCGACGGCGTCCGCCGCGCCGCCCTGGTGATCGGCCCCAACGGCGCCGCCGAGCTGACCTCCGCCCTGGACTACGCCCCCGGCAGCGAGGACGTCGCCGTCGGCTCCGTGGACGCCTACCTGTATGAGCCCGACGGCGCGGTCATCCGCGCAGGTCTGGTGGCCGACGTCGCGCGTTCCCTCGGCGGCCACCTGCTGGATGAACACATTGCCTACATCGGCGCTCCCGAGCTGATGGAAACGCCGTTTGCGCGGGCCTACCGGGTACTGGAAGTCCGCCCGTACAACGTTAAGGCGCTCAAGGCCTGGGTGAAGGCCAATGGCATCGGGGTCCTGGACATCAAGAAGCGCGGTATGTCGGTGACTCCGGAGGAGCTGCGCAAGCAGCTGCTCACGGGCTCCGGAAAGGGCCCGAACAAGGCCACGCTCGTCCTGACCCGGCTCGGCGATGACCGGGTTGCCATTGTGGTGGAACCGGTGGCTCCGTCAGCGTAACCCCGCTCAGGCGCGGGAGAATTCGCTGGCGGCCCGGACCTGTTCCGGGGTCGGCCGGACCCCGGTGTACAGCACAAACTGCTCCTCCGCCTGGATGGCGATGACTTCGGCACCGGTGATCACGCTTTTGCCGGCGGCGCGGGCAGCGGTGACCAGCGGTGTTTCGGCGGGCAGGGCAACGACGTCGAACACCATGCGGGCTGCGGCCACGGCCGCATCATCGAAGGACCGGACCGCCTCATGTTCCCCGGCCATGCCCAGCGGCGTGACGTTGATGATGAGGTCCGCCCGGGCACCCGGGGCCGCTGCCAGCCAGTTGAAGTCGTATCGGTCCGCGAGGGCCCGGCCGGTTCCTTCATTGCGGGCAACGATGGTGACATCCGAGAATCCGGCGTCACTCAGGGCTGCGGCAACGGCCTTCGCCATGCCGCCGGAGCCCTGCAGCAGCACGGACCAGGTGGCCGGGACATGGTTATCGGCCAGGAGCCGGGCGATTGCGAGGTAGTCGGTGTTGTAGGCGGTGAGGACGCCGTCGTCGTTCACTATCGTGTTGACCGAGTCGATGGCCCGGGCCGAGGCATCCATCCGGTCCACCAGCGCTATGACGTCTTCCTTGTACGGCATGGACACGGCGCAGCCGCGGATCGGAAGCCCGCGCACGCCCGCTATTGCCTGGGCGAGGTCGGTCGGAGCAAAAGCCTTGTACACGTAGTTCAGGTCAAGCAGGTCATACAGATAGTTGTGGAAGCGCGTTCCGATATTGGACGGCCGCGCGGCAAGGGAGATGCACAGGGTCATGTCTTTATTCAGGATGGGCACGTTCCCATTATGTCGGTTGCCGGCCGGGGCGGCGAGGAAATGAAGGTGAACGGTTTGCCGCCCCTGCACAGCTAGGATTGAACCGGGTTCTCAAGCGCGATGATGCGGGTCGGGGTTCCTTTTGGACATTACGCATTTAAGCAGGAGACAGTTTGGAAATCGGTTTCGCCCAGTCAGCTCAGTCAACACTCGGCGTTGAATGGGAGCTGGCACTTGTCGATCGGACCACGGGAGAACTCGTGTCCGTGGCCGACGAAGTCCTGCGCGGCGTCAGCGCCGCCCACCCGGGCATCACCGAAGATGACGAGCACCCGCACATCAAGCAGGAGCTGCTCGAGAACACTGTCGAGCTGGTGACTGGCGTCTGCAATACCGTCGCCGAGGCCAAGGCGGATCTGACCCGCTCCCTGAACGCCTTGCGCAAGGTCACCGATCCCATGGGCGTAGAGCTGTTCTGCTCGGGTTCGCATCCGTTCAGCGCTCCGCGGTCCCAGCCGATCACCGACAAGGAACGCTATGCCAAGCTGATTGACCGCACGCAGTGGTGGGGCCAGCAGATGCTGATTTATGGAGTGCACGTCCACGTGGGCCTGGACTCCAGGGAAAAGGCGCTGCCGGTCCTGGACGGGCTGGTCAACTACTTCCCGCACTTCCAGGCACTGTCCGCCTCCTCCCCGTACTGGTCCGGCGAGGACACCGGCTATGCCTCTCAGCGGGCGCTGATGTTCCAGCAGCTGCCGACGGCGGGGCTGCCGTTCCAGTTCGGTTCCTGGGCGGAGTACGAGGCCTATGTCCAGGACATGTTCACGACCGGAGTGATCGATTCCATCAGCGAAATTCGCTGGGACATCCGGCCCGTTCCCAACCTGGGCACCGTGGAAATGCGCGTCTGCGACGGCATGGCCACCATTGAAGACGTCGGAGCCGTTGCAGCTTTGACCCAGTGCCTGGTGGAGGAGTTCTCCACCATCCTGGACAACGGCGGCACCATCCCCACCATGCCGCCGTGGCATGTGCAGGAGAATAAGTGGCGCGCTGCCCGCTACGGGCTGGATGCCATCATCATTCTGGACGCGGCCGGCAACGAGAAGCTGGTCACGGACCATCTCCTCGAGGATGTCCTGCCGCGGCTGGCACCGGTAGCGGAGAAACTGGGCTGCACTGCAGAGCTCGCCGACGTCCGCGCCATCATCGAGCGCGGAGCCGGATACCAGCGGCAGCGGCGCGTTGCAGCAGAAAACGGCGGCGACCTGCGGGCCGTCGTCCAGGACGGCATCCGCCAGCTTCGCGGCGAAGGGTAAGCAGCGGGCTCGAGTGAGCCTGGGGCTGGAGTGAGCCTGCGACTGCAAGCTGACCTGTTGCACCTGAGCCTAAACAGGTATTTCTCCGGTAACGCTTTTCGGTCTTTATGTGGTGTCTGTCACATAAAATAGAACACATGTACGAGCCCCGGAAGGACATTCAGGAGGATGCGAAGGCATCCGAACTTGTCCGCGCCGGCAGCCATGGGGAGCCCGCCGCAGCAGAAAGCGCGCTGCTTGCCGGGCTGATAGATCAGATCCGGGCGCTGGAGGAACTGAAAGCAGCAGCGTCCGCCGCCCAGGCCAGGGCAACGGCTCTCTTTGACGCAGTGACTCGGCAGGCGCAGGCAGCCGCGGGGCTCAAAGCAGACCAGCTCGGCAAGGGCGTCGGCGCCCAGATCGGGTTCGCCCGCCGCGAGTCACCCAACCGCGGGACCCGGATGCTGGGCCTGGCGCGAATCCTCACCGCGGAAATGCCCCATACGCTCCACGCCCTCACGATCGGGGTGATCAGTGAGTGGCGGGCCACGATCCTGGTCCGGGAAACCGCCTGCCTGTCCCTGGCCGACCGGCAGCGTGTTGATGAACTGATGGCCGGGAATCCGGGTGAGGTGGAGCAGCTCGGGGACCGGCAGCTGATCGCGAAGATCAAGACCCTCTCCTATTCAATGGACCCCCATGCAGTCGTGAAACGGGCTGCGCATGCGGTCTCGGAGCGGTTTGTGTCCTGCCGGCCGGCGCCGGACACCATGACGTGGGTGACGGCCCTGCTGCCGGTCGCCCAGGGAGTGGGCGTGTATGCGGCCCTGACGCGGGAAGCGGACAGGCTCCGGGCAACCGGGGATCCCCGGTCGAAGGGCCAGATCATGGCCGACACGTTCGTGGAACGCACCACCGGGCAGGCTCGGGCGGAGGATGTTCGGGTTGAGGTGCAGCTGATCATGACGGACCGGGCCCTGCTGTCCGGATCCGCGGAACCGGCTGTCCTGCCCGGCTACGGAGTGGTTCCGGCGCAGTTCGCCCGGGACCTGGTCCGGAACAGGGCCGGTGCGAATGACGCACCTCCGGACAAGACCGCCAGAACCTGGCTCCGGCGGCTCTACACCGCTCCCGGCAGCAACCAGCTGGTGGGCATGGACTCCAGGGCAAGACTGGTGCCCGAGGGCATGGCCCGGTTCATCGCCGCCCGGGACCAGACCTGCCGGATGCCGTGGTGCGGGGCACCGATCCGGCACTATGACCATGTCCGCCCCGTCCGTGACGGCGGGGCAACCAGTGCCGAGAACCTCCAGGGGCTCTGCGAGGCGTGCAACCAGGCCAAGGAAGCGCCCGGCTGGACCACGCGCACCGTCGACGCCCTCCCTGCCCGGACGGCCGAGACAGCCGTGACAGCCGTGACGTCCGCCGGCAGCGGCTCTAGAGAGAGGGCCGGCCACGGGAGGCACAACGTTGAAACGGTGACGCCCACCGGACACCGCTACACCTCGGCCGCTCCGGAGCCCCCGGGAGCCGGGACGCCGGGATTCCGGGATGCCGGGGCACCGCTAACAGATCCTCCGGGACGTGTTAGAGATGGATGCTGGTGACGGGCATGGACGGATCCGGAGCAAAATCGATGCCGGAAGGCTCGGCACCGGCCATCACCACCTGCGCACCAAGCGCTGCAACCATGGCCCCGTTGTCCGTGCAGAGAGATATGGGCGGCACCCGCAGTGAGATGCCTTTGGCCGCACAGCGCTGTGCTGTCAGCTCCCGGAGCCGGGAGTTGGCAGCCACTCCCCCGCCAAGCAGCAGGTTGGTGATGCCGTGTTCGGTGCAGGCCAGAACGGCCTTGGCTGTGATGACATCCACCACTGCTTCCTGGAAAGACGCAGCTATGTCGGCTACCGGGAGTTCTTCGCCTGCGGCCTCGTACTGCTCCACGCACCGGGCCACGGCAGTCTTGAGCCCGGAGAAGGACCAGTCGTAGCGGTGGGGCCCGGGTTCATCGGCACTGCCCATGTATTTGGACTGGGTCAGGCCGCGGGGAAACCGAATCGCCTTCGGGTTCCCTTCCCGGGCGAGCTTGTCGATGGCAGGACCTCCCGGGTAGCCCAGCCCGAGAATGCGGGCCACCTTGTCGTAGGCTTCACCGGCGGCGTCGTCAATGGTCGAACCCAGCAGCTGAACATCACCGGTCAGGGACTTCACCCGCAGGATCTCGGTGTGACCGCCGGACACAAGCAGCGCTCCCAGGTTCTCCGGCAGGTCGCCGCCGTCAAGCACGCCCACCCCCACATGCGCTACAAGGTGGTTGATTGCGTACAGCGGCTTGCCGGTGGCTACTGCGAGCGCCTTTGCAGCGCACACCCCAACCATCAGGGCGCCGGCCAGCCCCGGACCGGACGTCACGGCAATGGCGTCAACTTCGTCAAGCGTTACCCCGGCTTCATCCAGCGCCTGCCGCAGGGTGGGAACAAAGGCGTCCAGGTGCGCACGGGAGGCAATCTCGGGAATGACGCCGCCAAAGCGGACGTGTTCCTCCATGGAAGAAGACACGGTGTTGGTCAGCAGCTTGCCGCCGCGGACAATGCCGACGCCGGTTTCGTCACAGGAAGATTCGATGCCAAGCACCAGGGGGTCGGTGCGGTTCATTCAGTGTCCTTCGTTGTTGCTCGCGGAGACCCGTTCCAGGCGGAAAGGGGCAGCCGCATAATGAGTGCGTCGGCGCCGTCGCGGTAGTAGCGCCGCCGGACGTGGATCTGCTCGAACCCGAACCAGCGGTAGAGCCGCTGCGCGCGGGGGTTGTCGGCGCGCACTTCCAGCAGTACGTCGTCGGCGCCGCGCTGCTTGGCCTCGTCAATGAGGGTGGCCAGGAGTGCCGACCCGATGCCTGCACCTTCGGCCTCCGGCGCCACGGCGATGGTCTGCACATCGGCAATCGGCAGCACGCACATCAGCCCGGCATAGCCGAGGACACGTCCGCCGGAGCCCTCGGCAACGTAGTAGGAGCGGGTATCGGCCTGGTTCAGCTCGTCGTAGAACATTTGCAGCGGCCAGGCATCCACCGGGAACAGCGCCCGCTCGAGCTCGTCCACGGCGGCTATGTCGTCAAAGCTCATCGGCCGGATCACCGCGCCCGTCACAGTGCGCGCTTCCGGGGGCCGGGAACCTTGGCGTCGGATTCGCGCAGGTAGAGCGGAGTGGTATCCAGCAGCGGAAGCCCGCGGGTCAGGCGCACGACGGCGATGCGGCCCAGAGCGGACGCCGTAGGCTGTGTATCCGTAAACCCGGTGACGCCGTGCAGAACGTCGGGGTAGAGGCCTGCACCCGCACCGTAAACGGGCAGCGCCGGAACCTCTGCCGGGTGGCTGACAAACGGACCGGCCATGAGTTCCGCTGTTCCTCCGGTACTGCGGTAATGGGCCCAGTACACTTCCTTGCGCCGCGCGTCGGTGGCCACGGCAAACTCGTCAATACCCAGCCGCCACGCATCCAAAGCGGCATCCACGGCGATGGCGTCCAGGCTCATGACTCCGTGCACCGGCTTGTTCCAGGCGAACCCGAGGGTGCGGGCCGTGGCTATGCCGGAGCGCAGCCCGGTGAAGGGCCCCGGCCCCACACCCACCACAACGGCGTCCAGGTCGGCGGCGGCAACGCCGGCGGAGTCCATCAGGTTCTTGATGCCCGGAGCCAGCACTTCGGCGTGGGAACGGGTGTCTTCCGTGGCAAAGGCGGCCAGGATCTCCCCTTCCCCGGTCAACAGTGCCGCGCTGGCGATGGCGGAGGTGTCAATGGAGAGAATAAGCACGGTGCCTATTTTACGTCTCCTTTGGCCGGGCCCCATCCGCAGGCTCTTCGGGCCGCAGGTTCGTTCGTTCCCACCGCGGACCGTAGGCGGCCATCCGGATCACCCGCTCCTCATCCGGGTCATCGTCAAAATCGAAGGTGAGGTGGCCGGCATCACGGATTTGGGCGGCATCCGTCCCGGTCGGCCGGACCAGGGTGATCTCCAGCCGGCTTTCGGCGAGGTGCTCAACGAGCCCCCGGCCCCACTCCACCACGGTGACTGAGCTGTCCATCGTGTTTTCGAGGTCGATGTCGTCAATCTCGCCGCTGGAACCGAGCCGGTAGGCATCCACGTGCACCAGATCAGGCCCGTCCGAAAGGCTGGGATGGATGCGGACCAGCACGAAGGTGGGCGAAATGATGCCGGGACGGACTCCCAGCCCGCGCCCCAGGCCCTGGGTGAAGGTCGTTTTCCCGGCTCCCAGCTCGCCGGTCAGCAGGATCAGGTCACCGGCCGCCAGTTCACGGCCGATCCTTTCGGCCGCAGCCTGGGTATCTTCCGGGCCTGTCGTGCGGATCTCGTCCTCCCAGACCGGCAGGCTCGCGCCGTCGTTCTGCGGCGCGCTCATGATTCCGCTCCCTCGGCTGCCTCGGAGTCCGTGTATTTGCGCTCCACCCGCGAACTGATGCGGGTGATGACTTCATAGTTGATGCTGCCGCAGGCGTCCGCCCACTCATCCACGGAGGGCATTCCGATGCCGCCGAACAGCACCGCTTCCCGGCCCACCAGGTCCTTTCCGGTGCCCGCGATGCCGGTGGTTTTGAGATCAATGACCATCTGGTCCATCGCGATGCGGCCAACCACAGGGTAAACAGTTCCATCCACCCAGACGGGACCGCCGGTACCCACGCGGGGAACGCCGTCGGCGTAGCCCAGGGGTACCAGTGCCAGCGTGGTGGCCTCCGACGTGGAGTAGCGCAGCCCGTAGGACACACCCTGGCCGGCGGGGACCTCCTTGCAGTTGGCGACGGTGGTCTTGAGGGTCATGGCCGGGCGCAGGCCCAGTTCAGCCGGAGACTGCCCCGGGAACGGGGAAAGGCCGTAAAGTCCCAGTCCCACCCGCACCATGTCGAAGTGGGCGTCGGGGCGGGACAGCGCTGCCGGCGTATTGGCAATGTGCCTCACCTCGTGGTCCACTCCGGCGTCCTCGGCGACGGCGACGGCGGAGCGGAACCGTTCAAGCTGGTCATCGGTTTCGGTGCGGTCCGGTTCATCGGCTACGGAGAAGTGGGAGAAGATCCCGACGACGCGCAGGAGTCCTTCTTCCTGGTAGGCCAGGGCACGGCCGACGAAGGCTTCCCACTGGTCGGGCGGGCATCCGTTCCGGCCGAGGCCGGTGTCGATCTTCAGGTGCACGCGGGCCGGGATCTGGAGTTCCCGGGCGGCCGCCACGACGTTTTCCAGTTCCCAGCCTGACAGGCCAAGGTCGACGTTCGCTGCAACTGCCGCGCTGAAGGGGCTGTCCACGGTGTGCAGCCAGGCCAGGACCGGAGCGGAGATGCCGGCGCCGCGCAGGGCCAGTGCCTCGGAGATATGCGCGACGCCGAGCCAGGAGGCGCCGGCTTCCAAGGCAGTGCGTGCCACCTGCTCGGCACCGTGGCCGTAGGCATCGGCTTTGACGACTGCCATCACCCGGGCCGGGCTCACCAGCCGGACGAGGTGACGGACGTTGTGCCGCACGGCGGCCAAATCTATGAGTGCTTGGCGTTCGGCGGCGGGAGGAGCTTGTTGGTCATTCACACTGACCATTCTTTCACTCACGGGACTTGCCCGGTGATTCGCCCACCTGCTGCGGCCGCAACCGGAGGAAACCGGTTGCGGCCGGGTCCGTCAGGCCTTAAGCGCCGAAGCCCACAGGTTGATGTCGGAATCGACGGCAAAGGTGTCGATGGCTTCCAGTTCCTCGGAGCTGAACTCCAGGTTGGTTACCGCTGCCAGGCTGTCTTCGAGCTGCTTCACGCTCGACGCGCCCACCAGTGCCGACGTGATGGCTCCGCCCCCGGCCTGCGGGCGCAGCACCCAGGCGATGGCCATCTGCGCAAGGCTCTGGCCGCGGGACTGGGCCAGTTCGTTCAGTCCCCGCACCCGCCGGAGGTTGTCCTCGGACAGCTGGGACTGTTCCAGGGACTTTCCGGCTGCGGCCCGGGAGTCTTCCGGAATGCCGTTGAGATACTTGCTGGTGAGCAGGCCCTGGGCCAGCGGGGAGAAGGCAATCGAACCGGCTCCGGCCTCGTCCAGTGCAGCGAACAGGTTCGGATCCCCCTGCTCGACCCAGCGGTTCAGCATGGAATAGGAGGGCTGGTGGATCAGCAGCGGAGTGCCCATCTCACGCAGGATGCGGGCCGCCTCAAGCGTCTTTTCCGGCGAGTACGAGGAAATACCGGCGTAGAGGGCGCGGCCGGAACGTACGGCTGTGTCCAGGGCGCCCATGGTCTCTTCCAGCGGAGTCTCGGGATCGGGACGGTGGCTGTAGAAGATATCCACATAGTCCAGGCCCATGCGTTCCAGAGACTGGTCCAGGCTAGCCAGCAGGTACTTGCGGGATCCCCAGTTTCCGTAAGGACCGGGCCACATGTCGTAGCCGGCCTTGGAGGAGATGACGAGTTCGTCCCGGTAGGGCCGGAAATCGTCCTTGAAGTGGCGGCCAAAGTTGGTTTCCGCTGAGCCGTAGGGCGGGCCGTAGTTGTTCGCGAGGTCGAAGTGGGTGACGCCCAGGTCGAAGGCGCGGCGGAGGATGGCGCGCTGGGTCTCGAAATTCTTGTCGTCGCCGAAGTTGTGCCACAGGCCGAGCGACACGGCGGGCAGGTGCAGCCCGCTGCGGCCGACACGGCGGTAGGGCATGGAATCGTAGCGGTTGTCCGCGGCAATGTATGTCATGGGTTACATCTTGCCACTGCCGCGGACAACGCGCCGCCTATCCTGCTGCCAGGACGGCTGCCCCGTAAGCGGGCAGCTGGAGGGCATCGCCGTAGAGTTCGGCCGGGGCTGTTTCCAGCAGTACCTTGGAGCTGCCGTTGAAGGGAACCGGCACTTCCCGGGGCGCGTCGGCAAAGTTCAGTGCCACGGCGGTGTCCCCGCGGTGCAGGACAAGCCAGCGCCCCACCTCATCGAAGTCCACGTTCACGCTGCGCAGGTCCTGGTCGGTCAGATCGGGACGGTCCGCCCGCAGCTGCAGGAGCCTGCGGTACAGATCAAGCAGCTTGGCATGCCCGTCCTGATCCACCTCGGACCAGTCCAGCTTTGAGTTCGCGAACGTCGCGGGATCCTGCGGGTTGGGCACCGTCGCCGGATCCCAGCCCATCCGTTCAAACTCCCGCAGCCTGCCCTCCGCCGTCGCCTTGCCCAGCTCCGGTTCGGGGTGGGAAGTGAAGAACTGCCAAGGGGTGGAGGCCCCGAATTCCTCGCCCATGAAAATCATGGGCGTAAACGGCACGGTGAGGTTCAGTACGGCCCCCAGCGCCAAGCGGGGATAGTCCAGGGAAGCACTGAGCCGGTCCCCCGCCGCACGGTTCCCGATCTGGTCGTGGTTTTGGATGCAGGTCACCAGCTGGCGGGCTTCCACGACCTCCTTGTTGATCGGACGGCCGTGCGTGCGGCCCCGGAAGGAGGAGAAGGAACCGTCGTGGAAGAAACCGTCCTTCAGCACCTTGGCCAGGGCTGCCAGGGAATCGAAGTCCTCGTAGTAGCCGCCGTTTTCACCGGTGAGGTTCGTGTGTGCCGCGTGGTGGAAGTCATCGGACCACTGGCCGCTGAGACCGTAGCCGTTCAGCTCCCGAGGAGTTATCAGGCGCGGGTCATTGAGATCGGACTCCGCGACAAGGAACAGCGGCTTGCCCAGTTCCTGTGCGCAGTTCTCGGTTTCAACGGCCATTTCCTCCAGGATATGGACCGCCCGCTCGTCATGCAGCGCATGGACCGCGTCCAGCCGCAGTCCATCGACGTGGAAGTCGCGGAACCACATCAGGACGTTGTCCAGGATGTACCGGCGGACGACGTCGGACAGCGGGCCGTCCAGGTTCAGCGAGTCACCCCAGGTGTTGCCCTTTCCCTCGGAGAGGTAGGGACCAAACATGGGAAGGTAGTTTCCGCTGGGTCCGAGGTGGTTGTACACCACATCCTGGATGACTCCGAGCCCGGCCTGGTGCGCTGCGTCCACGAACCGCTGGTAGCCCTCCGGGCCCCCGTAGGTTTCCTGCACGGCGTACCACAGCACGCCGTCGTACCCCCAGTTGTGCGTTCCGTTGAACGCGTTCACCGGAAGCAGCTCCACGTAGCGGACGCCGAGGTCCACGAGGTAGTCCAGCTTGCCGATCGCGGCGTCAAACGTTCCCTCCGGCGTGAAGGTGCCGATGTGCAGCTCGTAGATCGCACCGCCGTCGAGGCCCGGGGACACCCAGTCCCCGTCGTGCCACTCATGGAGCCCTGGGTCGAAAGTGCGCGAGAGCGCATGGACGCCGTCGGGCTGCCGGCGGGAGCGGGGATCCGGTACCGGGGTATCGGCGTCGTCGATGAGGTAGCCGTAGTCGATGTCTCCGGGCAGCTCTGCGTGCTGGACGTGCCACCAGCCATTGTCCCCCCGGCTCATCGACAGCTTTCTGCCGTCGGCCAGGAGGGTCATGGTGTTGGCTTTGGGCGCCCACACATCGAAATCGGTCTTCATTCGCCGTCCTTCCGTACCAGCAGCACCGCCGGATAGATGCCAAACAGATCTGCAGCCGGCACGGTGCCGCTGCTTTCGTGGGTCCGCCCGGTCATCGCGTCCGAGTAGGTCCCCTGCGGCAGGACGACGGCGGTGTCCCGCCATCCGCCCGAGCGCTGGAGTCCCAGCGGCAGCCGCGTCACGAGAGTCACGGCGCCGCCGCGGTCAAAACCGAAAACGTGCTGCGCAGCGGGACCGGTTGCCGGGACCGGCAGGTAGTCCGTGAACAGCTCGGGACGGGACCGTTTGAGCCGCAGGGCGCGCGAAACCAGCAGCAGCTTGGCCGCCGCGTCCTCGTCAATCTTCGGAGCATCACCGGCGGGGGTGCTGCCGGTCTCCGTGAAGGACGCCAGCACCTCGCGGCGGCGGCTGAAATCCACGTCCCGGCGGTTGTCCGGGTCCACCAGGGAACGGTCCCAGAACTCGGTTCCCTGATAAACGTCCGGTACGCCGGGCATGGTCAGCTGCAGGAGCTTCGCCGAGAGGGAGTTCGAATATCCTGCGGCACGGATGCGCTCCACCAGGGAGGTCACCAGCGAGTTCACTGCCGGGTCATCGAAGGCCGCGTCAACCGCTGCATGCATCCGGGCCTCGAACTCGGCGTTCGGAGCGGTCCAGGTGGTGCTGGCAGATGCTTCCCGCGATGCTTTCTCCGCGTAGGCATGGGCCCGTTCCCGGCTCAGCGGCCAGGCTCCGACAATGGCCTGCCACAGCAGGTTCTCCATGGCCGGATCCCCCATCGGCGCCAGCGAGGAAAGCTGTGTGAAGGCCTCCCGCCACTCGTCCGGGATTTCCGAGAGGACGGAAATCCGGGCGCGGGTGTCTTCGCTGCGCTTGGTGTCGTGGGTGGTCAGGGCTGTCATGGCGGCAGGCTGCTCCTGCTGACGGCGGACAAGCCGGGTGTGAAGTTCAAACGGTTCCACGGCAAAGTGCGCCGGGTCCGCCCCAACTTCGTTCAGCGATGTCAGCCGGGAGTACCGGTAAAACGCGGTGTCTTCCACGCCCTTGGCCATCACCATGCCGGACGTCTGCTGGAACCTGGTGGCCAGCTCGCCCAGGCCGCCGCGGTCAACCCCGCCGGCGCTGCCGGCCTGCGCAGTGAGCAGAGGGTTCAGCAGCGGGTGCAGGGCATCAAGCGCGCCGGCCAGGTCCGGGCGCCGGACCTTCGCCGCGATCACGGCGTCGGCCAGGTATTCCGCTCCCTCCGGGAGGTAGCTGCGGTACACCGGGAAGCAGGCGAGCAGTTCGGCCAGGGCGTCCGCAGCGGTCTGCGCGTCCAGGCCGCTGTCGCCGGGAAGGAGCCGGACCAGCCGCTGCACTTCCGAATGGAGCAGCTGATCGGCGATGTTCCGCTTGGTGCCGTGGATCATGTGGCCAAACGGCTCCGTGGGCACCAGATCGGTGAGCGGCTTCATTCCGGCCGGATCGACGAAGAGCCGGTCGATGTCGGCGAGCGCGTCATACCCGGTGGTGCCTTCGGTTTCCCAGTCCGCGGGGAGCTTCTCCCCCGGTTCCAGGATTTTCTCCACCAGGATGTACGCGCCCCGGGTCAGTTCGCGCAGCCGGGCCAGGTACCCCTTGGGATCGGCCAGTCCGTCAGGATGGTCAATCCGCAGCCCGTCCACGAGCCCTTCATCGAACCAGCGCTTGATCTCAGCGTGTGATTCGTCGAAGACCCACGGCTCCTCAACGCGGAGGCCGGCGAGGGTATTGACGCCGAAAAAGCGCCGGTAGTTCAACTCGTTGTCAGCGCGCCGCCAGTTCACCAGCTCATAGTGCTGGCGGGCGTGGACGTCCTGCGCGGAGTCGCCGTCGCCGGCTGTGCCTTGGGCCACCGGGAAGCGGTGGTCGTAGTAGTGCAGCTCGCCCCCGGCCAGCTTCAGCTCGGCAAGCTCGTTGTCCCCGTCTCCCAGGACCGGCAGGCGGAGCTTGCCGTTGGCGGCGTCCCAGTCGATGTCGAACGCTTCGGCATACCGCGATTCCCGGCCCTGCGCCAGGACTGACCACCACCACGGATTGGAATGCGGCGTCGCGATGCCCATGTGGTTGGGCACAATGTCCACCAGCACTCCCATGCCGGCGGCGTGCGCGGCGTCGGAGAGGGCTTTGAGCCCCTCGGGGCCGCCGCGGGCCGGGTCCACGGTGGAGGGGTCGACGACGTCGTAGCCGTGGTCGGACCCCTCCTCCGCGGTGAGGATGGGTGAGAGATACACCCAGTCCACCCCCAGGTCCGCCAGGTACGGAACGAGGTCCGCGGCGTCAAAGAGGGTGAAGGACGGGCGGATCTGCAGCCGGTACGTGGAGCGGGGCGTCCTCATCCCCCAACCTCCGGGCTCTGGGCCTTGGACCCGGCCATAGCGGCGAGGGAAGCGGCCACTGAGTGGTCGTGCTCCTCTTCCTCCTCATGGGCGCGCAGCACCACCATGGACTTGGCAGCCACGGTGATCTGGCCGTCAGCGGGAATGGGCGCTGAGTCGGCGTACTCCCCGGCAGTATCGATGACCTCGTCCCACATCGGCGCGTATTCCTTCGACGGAATCGTCACCTTGACGGACTCGTCGTGGGCGTTGAAGTAGAGCAGGAAGTTCAGGTCGGTGATGCGCTGTCCGCGCGCGTCCTTGCCGGAAATGCCCTGGCCGTTCAGGAAAACGCCCAGCGAGCGGCTGACCGGTGTATCCCAGTCGTCCGGGGTCATCGGCGTGCCGTCCTCGGTCAGCCAGACGATGTCGGGCAGCGCCTCGCCCTCGCCCCGGCGCACCGGGCGGCCGTCAAAGAAACGGCGGCGGCGGAAGGTGGGGTGTTCGGCCCGCAGCGTGTTCACCGCTGCGGTGAATTCCATCAGCGGCGCATCCATGTGCTCCCAGTTGATCCAGCTGATTTCGGAGTCCTGGGCATAGGTGTTGTTGTTGCCCTGCTGGGTGCGGCCCAGTTCGTCGCCGTGGGCGATCATCGGCACGCCCTGCGAGAGCAGCAGGGTGGCCAGGAAGTTCCGCTGCTGCCGGGCGCGAAGCGAGAGCACCGTCGGGTCGTCCGTGGGGCCCTCCACTCCGCAGTTCCAGGAACGGTTGTGGGATTCGCCGTCGTTGTTGTCTTCGCCGTTGGCTTCGTTGTGCTTCTCGTTGTAGGACACCAGGTCATGCAGCGTGAAGCCGTCATGGGCGGTGACAAAGTTGATCGAGGCCACCGGCCGGCGGGCCGAGGACTCGTACAGGTCTGCCGATCCCGTGATGCGGGAGGCGAACTCGCCCAGGGTGGAGGGCTCTCCGCGCCAGAAGTCGCGCACCGTGTCGCGGTACTTGCCGTTCCATTCGGTCCACTGCGGCGGGAAATTGCCCACCTGGTAGCCGCCCGGGCCAATGTCCCAGGGCTCGGCGATCAGTTTGACCTGGGAGACTACGGGGTCCTGCTGCACCAGTTCGAAGAAGGTGGAGAGCCGGTCGACGTCGTAGAACTCGCGGGCCAGCGTGGAGGCGAGGTCAAACCGGAACCCGTCCACGTGCATTTCGGTGACCCAGTAGCGCAGCGAGTCCATCAGCAGCTGCAGCGAGTGCGGGTTTCCCACGTTCAGTGAGTTTCCGGTACCCGTGTAGTCCATGTAGTACCGCTTGTCGTCATCCATCAGCCGGTAGTAGGCCTGGTTGTCGATGCCGCGGAAGGAAAGCGTTGGGCCCAGGTGGTTGCCTTCGGCCGTGTGGTTGTAGACCACGTCGAGGATCACTTCGATCCCGGCCAGGTGCAGCGCGCGCACCATGGCTTTGAACTCCTGGACCTGCTGGCCCTCGTCACCGGTGGCGCTGTAGGTGTTCTGGGGCGCGAAGAAGCCAATGGTGTTGTAGCCCCAGTAGTTGGAAAGCCCCTTGTCCTGAAGCGTGGAGTCGTTGACGAACTGGTGCACCGGCATCAGCTCGATGGCGGTGATCCCCAGCTTTTGCAGGTGAGCAATCACGGCGGGGTGGGCAACGCCGGCGTAGGTGCCGCGCTGTTCCTCGGGGATTTCCGGGTGCAGCTGCGTCAGGCCCTTGACGTGGGCCTCGTAAATAACGGAGCGGTGGTAGGGAATCTTGGGCTTGCGGTCGCCGTCCCAGTCGAAGAAGGGGTTGATGACAACGCCCATCATCATGTGCGACGCGGAATCCTCGTCATTGCGCGAGTTCTCGTCGCCGAAGTTGTAGCCAAACAGCGACTGGTCCCAGTCGATTTCGCCGGCCACGGCCTTGGCATAGGGATCCAGCAGGAGCTTGTTCGGATTGCAGCGGTTGCCGTTCTCCGGATCGTACGGGCCGTCCACCCGGTACCCGTACTTCTGTCCGGGCTGGACGTGGGGCAGATAGCAGTGCCAGACGTAGCCGTCCACCTCGGTCAGGCGGACACACTCTTCGGCGCCGTCGTCGTCAAACAGGCACAGCGTGACCGAATCGGCCACCTCGCTGTACAGCGCAAAATTGGTGCCGTTTCCGTCGTAGGTCGCGCCCAGCGGATAGGCATCTCCCGGCCAAACTTCCATGTAGAGCTCCTGACTAGTCCAGATGACAACAAAGAATAGTATGTCTACTTACTTTCTACCGCAGACTGCGCCCAGCATTAAACGGCCCGTTTTACTACTTTTCCTTCCACACGCGCCCGCGGGCGTTCCGGCGCCGTTTCCGAGGGGGCATTAAGGCGTGCGACGACGGTGCGGACGGCGGCCGGCAGCGCGGAGGGTTCCACCGGCCCTGCAGCGGCGGCCAGGGTGCCGGCCCGGCCGTGAATGCTCGCGGCAGCGGCGGCCAGGGCCGCATAGTGTCCCGGCGGGGGCGCGGGATTCCCGTCCCTGCCGTACCGGTCCGTTGCGAGCAGCGACCCGAGGATGCCGGACAGCGTATCGCCGCTGCCGGCTGCGGCCAGCCACGGCGTTGCCTCCGCCTGGCTGAACGTTTCGCCGGTGGGCGCGGCGGTAATGGTCGCCCAGCCCTTGAGCAGGACGGTAGCTCCCGTCAATCCGGCGGCGCGGCGGGCATAGTGCAGCGGATCCGCCTCGACCTGCTCCCGGGTGGCGGTTTCGCCGAGCCGGTTCAGGAGGGCAGTCAGCTCGCCGGCGTGCGGAGTAAGGATTATCTGGGGCCCCAGGCCCGGCTGTGCGTAGCCCACGGCATCGGCGTCGACGACGGCGGGAAGCCCCGAAGCCATGGCGTCCAGGGCGCGCCGGCGCTGGTCTTCGTCCGGTCCGGCTCCCGGACCGGTGAGCCAGGCCTGCACGTGGGTGTCCGGAACGGCACCGGCCGCGCAGACCGCTTCGGGATGTGCGGCGTTGATCAGCCGGCAGACTGTCTCGGGGCCCAGATAGCGGACCATGCCGACGCCGGCGGCCAGCGCTGCCCCGGTGGCCAGGACGGCGGCACCGGGATAGGTGGCCGAACCGGCGGCGATGCCGAGCACGCCGCGGGTGTATTTGTGGTCCGTCTTCTCCGGAGCGGACAGCAGACCGGCTATATCTGCGGTTTCCAGCCGGCGCACGTCAGGAGGGGACGGAAACGGCAGGCCGATGTCCACGGATTCAATCCGCCCGGCGGACGCAGCCCCCGGACCGGCCAGCAGGCCGGTCTTGACGGCTCCGAAGGTGACGGTAAGGTCCGCCGCGAGATGGACGCCGCCTGCTTCCCCGGTGTCTGCGTCCACTCCGCTGGGCAGGTCGCAGGCAATGATCAGCGGTGAAGCCTCCGGCGGAAGCTGCTGCACCAGTGCTGCTGCGTCCCCCCGCAGCCCGCCCCTGCCGCCGGTTCCGAGAATGCCGTCAATCAGCAGGTCCGCTGCCGTGCAGGCAGCCGCGGCCGGGCCGAGCCCGGCGGACAGCTGCACCGTGCGGCCGCCCTGCCGCCGGAATTCGGCGAGGGCTTCGGGATGTGCCGCGGGCGCTGTCAGGACCGCTGTGATGCCCGCGCCGCGCCGTGCCAGCCGGGCGGCAGCGTACAGGGCGTCGCCGCCGTTGTTCCCGGCGCCGGCAAGTACCGTCACTCTGGACCCGTACAGGGAACCCCGGGCCGCCAGCAGTTCACGGACGCAGGCGGCGTACAGTCCGTACGCGGCCCGCTGCATCAGAGCAGGACCTTGGCCGGCGTCGAGCAACGGCTTTTCCGCGGCCCGCACAGCGGTGCCCGAGTACGCACTGATCATGTGTCCAGATTAGCCCTCGGCTACCACCATGGCAGTGGCGACATCGCCGTCATGGCTGAGTGAGAGGTGCCAGGTGCGGACGCCCTTGGCTTCGGCAGCCGCTGCCACCGTGCCCCGCACGCTGACGCTGGGAGCCCCCGCGGCGTCGAGATCCACCTGGCAGTCCTGCCAGTTCATGCCGGCCGGGGCGCCGAGCGCCTTGGCAACAGCTTCCTTGGCGGCAAACCGTGCCGCCAGGGAACGCAGGTTAAGCTCCCGTTCGGCCGGAACAAACAGCCGGGCCCGCAGGCCCGGCGTCCGTTCCAGCTGGCGTCCGAACCGCGGTACGTCCACCACGTCGACGCCGATGCCGATGATCACCGCTTATTCCACCGTGACTGACTTGGCCAGGTTGCGCGGCTGGTCGACGTCGAAACCCTTGGCGGTGGCCAGGGCGCAGGCGAAGATCTGCAGCGGAACCGTGGTCAGCAGCGGCGCCAGCAGGGTGGGGGTTTCCGGCACGTAGAAGACGTGCTCGGCGTAGGCCTTCACGGCGTCGTCGCCCTCTTCGGCAATAACGATGGTCTTGGCGCCGCGGGCACGGATCTCCTGGATGTTGGAGACCACCTTGGCGTGCAGCGAATCCCGGCCGCGCGGTGAGGGGACCACCACGAAGACGGGCTGGCCCTCTTCGATGAGCGCAATCGGTCCGTGCTTGAGCTCGCCGGCGGCGAAGCCTTCGGCGTGGATGTAGGCCAGTTCCTTCAGCTTCAGGGCACCTTCCATGGCCACCGGGAAGCCGACGTGGCGGCCGAGGAAGAGGACGGACTTGGCATCGGCCATCAGCTCGGCCAGTTCCTTGATCTGCCCGGAGTTATCCAGGACCTGCTGGATCTTGGCGGGAACCTTCGCGAGGTCCGTCAGCAGGTCCTTGATCTCGCCCTGGAACTTGTCGCCGCGCAGCTGGGCCAGGTAGAGGCCGAGCAGGTAGGCGGCGGTGATCTGTGCCAGGAAGGCCTTCGTGGAGGCCACGGCAATCTCAGGACCGGCATGCGTGTAAAGCACGGCGTCGGACTCGCGCGGGATGGTGGAGCCGTTGGTGTTGCAGATCGCCAGCACCTTGGCGCCCTGCTCCTTCGCGTAGCGGACGGCCATGAGCGTGTCCATGGTCTCGCCCGACTGGGAGATGGCGACGATCAGCGTGTTGCCGTCCACAATCGGGTCGCGGTAACGGAACTCGTGGCTGAGCTCCACCTCAACCGGGATCCGGCACCAGTGCTCAATGGCGTACTTGGCGACCTGGCCGGCGTAGGCGGAAGTGCCGCAGGCCAGGACCATGATCTTGTTGATCGACTTCAGGTCTTCCGGGTCGATGCGCAGCTCGTCCAGGGTCAGGCGGCCCTCAATGTCGGAGCGCCCCAGCAGGGTGTCGCCCACGGCCTGCGGCTGGTCGTTGATTTCCTTCTCCATGAAGGAGGGATAACCACCCTTTTCCGCGGCGGCAGCGTCCCAATCGACCTTGAACTCCGTACCCTCGGCAGGGTTGCCGTAGAAGTCGGTGATCTCGACGAGCTCCGGGGTGATCGTGACGATCTGGTCCTGGCCCAGTTCAACGGCCCGGCGGGTGAAGTCGATGAACCCGGAGACATCGGAGCCCAGGAAGTTCTCTCCGTCGCCCAGGCCAACCACGAGCGGGGAGTTGCGGCGTGCGGCCACAACGACGTCGGGTGAATCGGCGTGGATGGCCAGGAGGGTAAACGCACCTTCAAGCCGGCGGCAGGCCAGCTGCATGGACAGGGCCAGGTCTCCCCCGCCTTCGCCGCGGTAGACCGAAGCCAGCAGGGCGGCGGCAACCTCGGTGTCCGTTTCCGAGATGAACTCGGCGCCGGCGGCGAGCAGCTCGGCCTTAAGCTCTGCAAAGTTCTCGATGATCCCGTTGTGGATCAGGGCCAGGCGGCCCTCATCGGCCAGATGCGGGTGGGCGTTCTCGTCCGTGGGCCCGCCGTGGGTCGCCCAGCGGGTGTGGCCGATTCCGGTGGTTGCTTCCGGCAGCGGGGCTGCAGCCAGTTCGGCCGTCAGGTTGGCCAGCTTGCCCGACTTCTTGCGGGAGTCAATGCCGGCTTCGGTCAGCACGGCCACGCCGGCCGAGTCGTACCCGCGGTATTCCAGCCTGCGCAGGCCCTCCATGACGACGTCGAGCGCCCCATGGTCATGATTCTTGAGCTCCCCTGCGGCGGCGGCACTGGGGCGGCGACCGGCATATCCAACGATTCCACACATACGGCTAAGACTACCGGCAGGAGCACGTACATCGCCAAAGCACGCCGCGGCGCCCAACACCCCGGATTCAGGGCTGTGACACGGCCGTTTTGGATTGACTGCGCGGCAGGGCAGAATCGTAAAGTGACAGACCGTACATCAAAGGCAGCCCCTAATCCAGCCAAGGCCTCCTCCGGGAACGCAACGGACAGCGGGTTTTCGCCGTTTGTCGAGCTGGACCGGCAGACCTGGTCCCGGCTTTCCAACGAAATCCGGTCGCCCCTGAACCAGGACGACATCCTGCGGCTTCGGGGCCTGGGCGAGAAGCTGAACCTGGACGAGGTACGGGAGGTTTACCTTCCGCTGTCACGCCTGCTGAATCTCTACGTTGCCGCGGCCGGGCGGCTGCACAGTGCCACCACCACCTTCCTCGGCGAGAAAACCACCCGGACACCGTTCGTGATCGGGGTGGCCGGTTCGGTCGCCGTGGGGAAGTCGACGACGGCGCGCGTGCTGCGGGAGATGCTGCGCCGCTGGCCGGAAACGCCGAATGTGGAACTGATTACCACCGACGGTTTCCTCTACCCCAATGCCGAGCTCAAGAGGCGGGGACTGATGGACCGCAAGGGATTCCCCGAGTCCTATGACCGGCGTGCCCTGCTGCGCTTTGTCAGCGCCGTCAAGAGCGGAGCAGAGGAAGTGCGGGCCCCGCGCTACTCGCATCTCACCTACGACATCGTGCCCCATGAGGAGATTGTCGTCCGCCGCCCCGACGTGCTGATCGTCGAGGGACTCAATGTCCTCGCCCCTGCCCGCACCCGGGCCGACGGCCGGGCAGGCCTCGCACTGAGCGATTTCTTCGACTTCTCCATCTATGTGGATGCCCGGACCTCCTACATCGAGGAATGGTACGTCCAGCGGTTCATGTCACTGCGCGGCGGAGCCTTCGCTGATCCGGAATCCTATTTCCACCGCTACGCCGGGCTGACGGACGAAGAAGCCCGGGCAACGGCGCTGGACATCTGGAAGCGCATCAATGAACCAAACCTCGTCACCAACGTCCTGCCCACACGCGGCCGCGCCCAGCTGGTGCTGACCAAGGACGCGGACCATTCAGTGACCCGGATGCTGCTGCGCAAGACGTAGGACTGCGGCGCGGGCTCCGGCCGCTCAGGCTTCTGTGGGCTCCAGGGCCAGGTTGTCCTCCACGGTTTCGGCCAGCTTCGCAGCCACTGAGGCGGCTGTTTCCATGTCCGCCGCTTCGACCATGACCCGGACGAGGGCTTCGGTGCCCGAGGGGCGGAGCAGGACCCGGCCTGATTCGCCGAGGGTGCTTTGCGCGTTCAGCACGGCCCGGAGAACCGCTTCATTGGTGCTGACCGCAGCCTTGTCGACGCCCTTGACGTTGATGAGGACCTGCGGGAGCTTGTTCATGACCTGGGCAAGCTCCTTGAGCGTCCGTCCGGTGCGCTTCACCTGCGCGGCAAGCTGCAGGCCGGTCAGGACGCCGTCGCCGGTGGTTGCGTACTCGGAGAAAATGACGTGGCCGGACTGCTCGCCGCCGAGGCTGTAGCCGCCTTCACGCATACCTTCGAGCACGTACCGGTCCCCCACTCCGGTCTCCCGGAGGCTGATCCCTGCTTCGCGCAGTGCGAGCTTCAGGCCCAGGTTGCTCATGACCGTCGCCACGAGGGTGTCGTCCTTGAGCTTGCCGGCTGCCTTCAGCGCCACCGCCATGATGGCCATGATCTGGTCTCCGTCCACGACGGTTCCTTCATGGTCCACGGCGAGACAGCGGTCAGCATCGCCGTCGTGGGCCACGCCCATGTCGGCACCGTGCTCGAGCACAGCGGCCTGCAGCTTTTCCAGATGGGTGGAGCCGTAACCGTCGTTGATGTTCACGCCGTCGGGATCCGCGCCGATGACCACCACTTCGGCGCCTGCGTCAGCAAAGACCTGGGGCGAGCAGCCGCTGGCGGCACCGTGGGCGCAGTCCAGGACGACTTTCAGCCCCTCAAGCCGGTTGGGCAGTGTCTGGAGCAGGTGGATGACGTAGCGGTCTTCAGCGTCCGCAAACCGGTGGATGCGTCCCACGTCCGCACCGGTGGGGCGGGGGCTGGGCTTCGCCATTTCGAATTCAATGTCGTCTTCGGCGGTATCGTCGAGCTTCTGGCCGCCGCGGGCGAGGAACTTGATGCCGTTGTCCGGGGCGGCATTGTGGGAAGCGGAAATCATGACGCCGAAGTCCGCGTTCAGGTCCGCCACCAGGAAGGCCGCTGCGGGGGTCGGCAGGACGCCGGCGTCGAAGACGTCAACGCCGGAGCTCGCGAGCCCTGCTTCCACTGCCGCGGAGATGAAGTGCCCGCTGATTCGGGGATCGCGTGCAACGACTGCAACAGGCCGCCGGCCGCCTTCCACACGCCGGTGTCCCAGAACGACGGCGGCCGCCTGTGCCAGGCCCAAGGCCACTTCGGCGGTGATCAGGCCATTGGCCAATCCACGGACGCCATCGGTTCCAAACAGTCTAGTCATCGCACATTATCCTCAAACAGGGGGTAGGGCTGCAGGCGCCTCAGCGGGCAGCCCACTGGGCTATTGTGCCACTCCCTTGCCGCAGCCGACTAAGCGCCGGCGGGCAGGCAGGTGATTTCAGTGACCAAGAACACGTGCTGCGCCGGGGCAGGGACGGGATCACGGCCTTCTTCCACAACGCAGAAAGTGCGCCTCCCAATGCTGGAAGACGCACTTTCTGTGAACCCAGGACGCCGTAAGCGCATGAATCCAAGCGCCGCAAGAGCGCGTGAACCCAAGCGCCCGTAAGCGCATGAATCCAAGCGCCGCAAGAGCGCGTGGAGCCAAGCGCCAAAAAGCGCCGAGGGCCCCAAAGGCCATCCGCTTTGCGGATGGCCTTTGGGTAGGCGCTTTTTAGCGCTTGGAGTACTGAGGTGCCTTGCGTGCCTTCTTGAGACCGGCCTTCTTGCGCTCGATGACGCGGGCGTCACGAGTCAGGTAGCCGGCCTTCTTCAGGGTCGGGCGGTTGTTCTCGCGGTCGATCTCGTTCAGCGAGCGGGCAACGCCCAGACGCAGCGCACCGGCCTGGCCGGAGGGGCCACCGCCGTGGATGCGGGCAATGACGTCGTAGGCGCCGTCGAGGTCGAGGACCTTGAACGGCTCGTTGACGTCCTGCTGGTGCAGCTTGTTCGGGAAGTACGCAGCCAGGTCGCGGCCGTTTACCAGCCACTTGCCGGTGCCCGGGACAACGCGCACGCGGGCGATGGCCTGCTTGCGGCGGCCAACAGCCGAACCGGCAACGGTCAGTGCGGGGCGTTCCTTGACGGCAGCCTCGGCTGCATCAGGGGTTTCCGAGGTGTAGCTCGAAAGCTCCTCGGTTGTTTCATTGAGCTCTTCAGTGTTCTGAGCCACGATTCTCCTTGAATTAATTCTTTAGTTGGCGGGCCAGAACTACTGGGCGACCTGGGTGATTTCGAAGGTCTTGGGCTGCTGGGCTCCATGCGGGTGCTCTGCACCGCGGTAGACCTTGAGCTTGCTGATCTGCTGTGCAGCCAGGGAGTTCTTGGGCAGCATGCCGCGGATGGCCTTCTCAACTGCACGTACCGGATTGGACTCCAGCAGTTCTGCGTAGTTGACGGAGGACAGACCGCCCGGGTAACCCGAGTGGCGGTAGGCACGCTTCTGTTCGAGCTTGGCGCCGGTGAGGGCAACCTTCTCGGCGTTGATGATGATGACGAAATCGCCCATGTCCATGTGGGGAGCGAAGGTCGGCTTGTGCTTTCCGCGCAGCAGTGTTGCGGTCTGGCTGGCAAGACGGCCTAGGACAACGTCGGTGGCGTCAATGACGTGCCACTGGCGGTTGATGTCGCCGGGCTTCGGGGTGTACGTACGCACGGTTTTTGCCTTCGTTTCTTCTTCTTAGGTGGCGCGGCTCATATGGATGCCACATGGTCCGCAGCTTCTCTATGCGTTTACCGGATGGTCAGGTGAGGACTGATGTAACCAGTGGTCCTGATGTACTCGGCTATTTCCCCGGGGCCAGGTGGCTCTGCAACCGAGCCGCTCCCGTGGGCATAGACCTATCGAGGTAGGACACGCACAACGACTATAAACAATAGCCTGCTTGCGGGTCGAGGTCAAAAGCCGGACAGGGAGCGCCTGGCGCGCGTGCTCTCTGCCCTCTGCAGCATTTGGGCATCGGCCGGATACCTTACTTCTTCGAGGATCAGGGGGTGGGGGGCGGCCAGAAGCGACTTTGAATCCCGGATGCGTGCCTGCAGCCTCTGCCCCAGCCATTCAGGGGTCCGCTCCCCCGCCCCGACAAGCATGGCTCCGCCCACCAGGGACCGGACCATGTTGTGGCAGAAGGCATCAGCCTGCAGATGGGCCTCGATCACGCCGTCGGGCCGGCGCAGGAAGGAGAACTCCTGCAGTTCCCGCACCGTGGTGGCCCCGGTACGCGGCTTGCAGTAGGACAGGAAGTCCCGCACCCCCAGGACGGCTTCGGCCGCTGCATTCATCCGGTGCTCATCCAGTGCGAAGTCGTGCCAGAGGGTCACCGTACGGGTCAGGGGATCTCGGCTGGCTTCGCGGTCGGCGATCCGGTAGCTGTAGCGCCGCCAGAGGGCGGAGAACCGGGCATCGAAGCCCTCGGGAGCCAGGGAGGCCGAGTGGACCGTGATGGCCCCTTCCATGGCGTGGATGACCCGCTTGGGGGCCTTGGCCCTGCGCAGAGGCATGGTGAGATCCTTGTTCAGGATTCCCCGCATCCGGCGGATCAGCGCCTCCTCGGGAGTGAGGGCAGCACCGCGGGCAAGCCCCTCCCACTCGGGACCCGTGAGGTCGAAGTGAACCACCTGCCCGCGGGCGTGGACGCCTGAATCCGTCCGGCCGGCAACCGTCAGCCGGACCGGCCGGCGGACGAGCACTTCCAGGGCCGCCTCAAGGCTGCCCTGCACCGTGGGGAGATCGTCTTGGACAGCCCAGCCGTAAAAAGCGGCACCGTCGTAGGACAGGTCCATCCGGACACGAAAAAGCCCGCCGTCCGGTGAGGGTGCGGCGGGCCTTTCGATACTCATGCCCTCAATATTAAGGGACATTGTGCCGAAGCGAAAAATTACTTCTTCTCTTCGGTCTCCACTGCTTCGTCGGCGGAATCAGCGGACTCAGCCGAGTCGGCAGACTCAGCGGAATCGGCGGACTCTGCGGAATCGGCCGAGTCGGCAGACTCAGCGGATTCCTCGACCGGTGCCGGAGCAGCCACGGCTGCTGCGGTCTCGGCCTCGGCTACAACGGCCTGCTTGGCCGAAACCGGCTCGAGAACCAGTTCGATGACAGCCATGGGGGCGTTGTCGCCCTTGCGGTTGCCGATCTTGGTGATGCGGGTGTAGCCGCCGTCGCGCTTCTCGACTGCCGGAGCAATGTCGGTGAAGAGCTCGTGGACAATACCCTTGTCCGAGATCAGGCCCAGGACGCGGCGGCGGGAAGACAGGTCTCCGCGCTTTGCGAACGTGATCAGACGCTCGGCGTAGGGACGCAGGCGCTTGGCCTTCGTCACCGTGGTGGTGATCTGCTTGTGCTCGAACAGCTGGGCAGCCAGGTTCGCCAGCATCAGGCGCTGGTGGGCCGGGCTGCCTCCGAGGCGCTTACCCTTGGTGGGTGTAGGCATTACATTTTCTCCTCAAACGGTGCCGTGCGGAACCAACAGGCCCGGACGGCAAAATTTTGCGTGTGTTAGAGCTCGTCGTCCGAGTATTCGGACTCGTCCTCTTCAATAGCTGCGGCACGGGCGGCCAGGTCAAATCCGGGAGGGGAATCCTTCAGGGACAGACCGAGTTCGACCAGCTTTGCCTTTACCTCATCAATGGACTTTGCACCGAAGTTGCGAATGTCCATCAGGTCAGCCTCGGAGCGGGCAACGAGTTCACCCACAGTGTGGATGCCTTCACGCTTGAGGCAGTTGTAGGAACGCACAGTCAGCTCAAGGTCTTCGATCGGCAGGGCCATGTCGGCTGCCAGTGCGGCATCCGTGGGGCTCGGACCGATTTCGATACCTTCAGCAGCGCTGTTCAGTTCGCGGGCCAGGCCGAACAGTTCAACCAGGGTGGTGCCGGCAGACGCGACGGCGTCGCGCGGTGCAATGGCATCCTTGGTCTCAACGTCAACGATCAGGCGATCGAAGTCGGTGCGCTGTTCAACACGGGTAGCTTCCACGCGGAAGGTTACCTTCAGGACCGGCGAGTAGATGGAGTCGACCGGAATACGGCCAATCTCCTGGTCGCCGGACTTGTTCTGGCTTGCGGAAACGTAGCCGCGTCCGCGTTCGATGGTCAGTTCGAGCTCGAACTTGCCCTTCGAATTCAGAGTGGCAATGTGCAGATCCGGGTTGTGGAACTCCACGCCGGCCGGCGGAGCAATGTCCGCAGCCGTCACGACGCCGGGACCCTGCTTGCGCAGGTAGGCGACAACGGGTTCGTCGTGCTCGGAGGAGACCGACAGGTTCTTGACGTTCAGGATGATCTCGGTGACATCTTCCTTCACGCCCGGAACCGTGGTGAACTCGTGCAGCACGCCGTCGATCCGAATGCTGGTTACTGCAGCACCGGGGATCGAGGACAGGAGCGTACGGCGAAGGGAGTTGCCAAGGGTGTAGCCGAAACCGGGTTCCAGCGGTTCGATGATGAACCGCGAGCGGTTGTCGGCTACGACTTCTTCAGTGAGGGTAGGGCGCTGTGCAATGAGCACTTGCATTTCCTTTCAGCGAGCGTCCGCTATATGACGCAACACAAATGGTGGAAACGACGACGACGGGTCTTCCGCGGGCGTCTTGGACGGCTAGCAGCCACGTGCCCGGAGCCGGAGGCGTCCGATGGGCGGCCCGCCCCGAAGGATGGACCGCCCGCCGGATGAAACCGGTACCGCAAGTGCTGCTTATACGCGGCGGCGCTTCGGGGGACGGCAGCCGTTGTGCGCGCTCGGGGTGACATCCGAAATGGAGCCAACCTCCAGGCCGGTGGCCTGGAGCGAACGGATGGCGGTTTCGCGGCCGGAGCCCGGACCCTTTACGAAGACGTCGACCTTGCGGACGCCGTGCTCCTGGGCGCGCTTTGCAGCGGCTTCAGCAGCCATCTGCGCAGCGAACGGGGTGGACTTACGCGAGCCCTTGAAGCCAACCTCACCGGCGGAAGCCCATGAGATAACAGCACCGGACGGGTCCGTGATGGACACGATGGTGTTGTTAAAGGTGCTCTTGATATGCGCCTGGCCAAGCGCAATATTCTTCTTATCCTTGCGACGCGGTTTGCGGACCGCTCCACGAGTCTTGGGGGGCATTACTTCTCCTACAAAGAGTTTGGTTTAGGTGGCCCGGTTAAGGGCCGTGGCCTCACACCGCTAGGTTTAGCGGGCGGCCTTCTTCTTACCGGCAACCGTACGCTTCGGGCCCTTGCGGGTACGAGCGTTGGTCTTCGTGCGCTGGCCGTGTACGGGCATGCCACGACGGTGGCGGATACCCTGGTAGCTGCCGATTTCAACCTTGCGGCGAATGTCGGCGGCTACCTCGCGGCGGAGGTCACCCTCAACCTTGAAGTTGCCCTCGATGTAGTCACGCAGCTGAACGAGTTCAGCATCCGTGAGGTCCTTGACGCGAGTGTCCGGGCTGATGCCGGTCTCTGCCAGGGTCTGGTCTGCACGGGTCTTACCCACGCCGTAGATATAAGTAAGCGCAATCACAACCCGCTTTTCGCGGGGAATGTCAACGCCAGCGAGACGTGCCATATCGGCGGTTCTCCTTTTGTGTCACCGGAGGTCTGAAGCAGTGCATCCCTGTTGCCAGGTCCCCGGCCTCCGGGCCGGGGGTGTGCGTTACGCGTATCAACGCTGCACTGCCATATTCAATTACTACTACGCGTGGGCTGTCCCTGAGAGCAGGAAATTAGCCCTGGCGCTGCTTGTGGCGCGGGTTCTCGCAGATCACCATGACTCGACCGTTACGGCGAATCACCTTGCACTTATCGCAGATCTGCTTGACGCTCGGCTGGACCTTCATGGTTATCCTTTGCGTGGTTGCAGGGTTGGGCCGCACGCAGCCGGCGTCCCATTTGTCCGGGACACTGCCTGCCGATGCAGCGGTTCTTACTTGTAGCGGTAGACGATACGGCCCCGAGTGAGGTCGTACGGGCTAAGTTCCACCACAACGCGGTCTCCGGGGAGGATGCGAATGTAGTGTTGACGCATCTTTCCCGAGATGTGTGCGAGCACAATGTGGCCGTTGGCCAGCTCAACGCGGAACATCGCGTTGGGCAGGGCTTCGTTGACCGAGCCCTCAATCTCAATGACGCCGTCTTTCTTGGCCATATCCTCCGCTAACGTCTGTGTCCTCCGTATGCACGAAGGACGGTTTATGTCTTTGGTTCTCCCTGGTGCTTCCTGCGCATCTACCGCGCAGGAGCCGTTTTGACACGGCGCACATGCTTGGAAAAGGGCACGAATGTAGAGACAACCAACAGATAACTGTACTCGAAGGGTCCCGATAAGTTAAATCGGCCGGCCCGGAAGACCGGGCAGCCCCTCGGAAGTCAGTCCCCGGGAATCGGGACCGGAGTGACGCCCAGGGGCGCAAGCCGGGAGGCTCCGCCGTCGGGCGAGGTGAGGACCCAGATTCCCTTGTCGTGGATGGCCACCGAATGCTCCCACTGCGAGGCACGGGAACCGTCGGTGGTAATGACCGTCCAGTCGTCCTCAAGCGTGAGAGTTTCAATCCCGCCCCGCACCAGCATCGGCTCAATCGCCAGGCACAGCCCCGGCCGCAGCTTCGGGCCGTTGTGCGATGTCCGGTAATTGAGTACGTCCGGCGCCTGGTGCATCTGGGTTCCGATGCCGTGGCCGACATAGTCCTCCAGGATTCCGAGCGGCTTGCCCGGTACACCGGAGACGTAGTCATCGATGGCCGCGCCGATATCACCGACGAAGCGTCCCTTGGCGGCGGCAGCGATGCCGTGCCACATGGCCTGCTCGGTGACGTCGGAGAGCCGCTGGTCCTCGGGGTCCGCGGTGCCGACAATGACGGTGCGCGCGGAGTCGGAGTGCCATCCGTTCACCACGGCGCCGCCGTCGATGGAGAGGATGTCCCCGTCTTTGAGGATCCTCTCCCCCGGGATGCCGTGGACCACTTCTTCATTCACCGATACGCAGACCGTTGCAGGGTATCCGTGGTAGCCGAGGAAGTTGGAGGTTGCCCCCGCTTCCTTGAGCACCGCGGCGAAAGCTGCATCGATGTCCGCGGTGGTTGCCCCCTCCACCGCGGACTCCACTGCCGCATCGAGTGCCCGGATCAGCACGAGGCCGGCCTCGCGCATGGTGCGCATCTGCGCATTGGTTTTGTATTCAATCCTGGGCTGGCCGAACATATCTCTTCTAACTCTTTAGCTAATATCCTTGAGGACTTCCATGACGCGCTGGGTGACATCGTCGATGCCGCCCAGCCCGTCCACCCGCGCGACGATGCCGCGGTCGTCGTAGCTGGCCACGACGTCGGCGGTCTGGGCCTTGTACAGGTCCAGGCGGTGCCGGATGACGTCCTCGTTGTCATCGGCGCGGCCTTCGATCTCGGCCCGCTTCAGCAGGCGTGCCACCAGCTCTTCATCATCGGCGGTCAGCTGAAGGACGACGTCGAGCTTCTGGCCCTTGCTGGCCAGGATGTCGTCGAGTTCCTCAACCTGCGCGGCGGTGCGCGGGTAACCGTCCAGGAGGAAGCCGTCAGCGACGTCCTCCTCCGTCAGGCGGGCGCGCACCATGTCGTTGGTGACGCTGTCCGGGACGAAGTTCCCGGCGTCGATGTACTTCTTGGCCTCGAGGCCAAGCGGCGTCTCGTTCTTGACGTTGGCACGGAAGATGTCGCCTGTGGAGATTGCAGTGACCCCAAGCCGGTCCGAGATTCGGGCGGCCTGTGTACCTTTACCGGCGCCGGGAGGCCCGATAATGAGCATTCTTGTCATCGCAATAACCCTTCGTAGTGACGTTGCTGCAGTTGTGCATCAATCTGCTTGACTGTTTCGAGTCCCACACCAACCATGATGAGGATCGAGGTTCCGCCGAACGGGAAGTTCGCGTTCGCTCCGACCAGCACCAGAGCGATCAACGGAATCAGGGCTACAAACCCCAAGTAGAGGGCGCCGGGCAGGGTAATGCGGGAGAGCACGTACTGCAGGTATTCGGCGGTGGGACGGCCGGCCCGGATGCCGGGGATAAAGCCGCCGTACTTCTTCATGTTCTCGGAGACCTCCTCCGGGTTGAACGTGATCGACACGTAGAAGTACGTGAAGAACACGATCAGCAGGAAGTAGACCGCCATGTAGAAGGGGTGGTCTCCGCTGGTGAGGTAGTTGTTGATCCAGACCACCCATTCCGGCGGAGTGCCGGTGGAGGGCGTGTTGAACTGGGCGATCAGCGACGGCAGGTACAGCATCGACGAAGCGAAGATGACGGGGATAACCCCGGCCATGTTCACCTTGATCGGGATGTAGGTATTGGTCCCGCCGACTGTCCGCCGCCCGACCATGCGCTTGGCGTACTGCACCGGGATCCGGCGCTGTGACTGCTCCACGAAGATGACGAGGGCGACCACGAGGACGCCGATGCCGATCACGGCGAGGAAGACCGTCCAGCCCTGGGCGCTGAGGATTGCTCCGAGCGAGCTGGGGAATCCTGCTGCGATCGAGGTGAAGATCAGCAGGGACATGCCGTTGCCGACGCCCTTTTCGGTGACCAGTTCACCCATCCACATGATGAGGCCGGTACCGGCGGTCAGCGTGATGATGAGCAGCAGGATGGTGATGATGTTGTCGTCGGGGATGATCGGCACGGAGCAGGTGTTGTTGAACAGTGCTCCGGTGCGGGCCAGGGACACGACGGTGGTGGCGTTGAGCAGGCCGAGGGCGATCGTCAGGTAACGCGTGTACTGCGTCAGCTTCGACTGGCCCTGTGCGCCTTCCTCGTAGAGTGCCTGGAAGTGGGGAATCACGACGCGCAGCAGCTGAACGATGATGCTGGCGGTGATGTACGGCATGATGCCCAGGGCAAAGATGGAGACCTGCAGCAGGGCGCCGCCGCTAAATAGGTTAACGAATTCGTAGAGGCCACCCGAAGTGGCACCCAGAGCCAAGCACTGCTGCACATTGCCGTAGTCAACACCCGGGGCCGGGATAAAAGCACCCATGCGGAAGATAGTGATGATTCCCAGCGTAAACAACAGCTTGCGTCGCAGGTCTGGCGTCCGGAAAGCCCGGCCAATAGCGCTAAGCAAGCGTCCTCCTGAATGAGATCTGAAGTAGGTGGGTCCGATTGGACCGGTAACAAAAACAGAGTCTATCCGCTCAAGCCCCGTAGAACGTTAACGAAGCCCGCGGCGTGGTAGTGCCTTAAACAAAACTAAACTCCGGGCGGACCGCAATGCGGCCCGCCAAGAGTTTAGTGGCTGTCCTGCCAATCGCGCAGCGACCCGCCGGCGGCCGGTATTCCGGCCGCCGGGGCTCGCTGCACAGAACGGACACGGTGCTTAGAGTGCCGTGGTGGTTCCGCCTGCTGCGGCAATCTTCTCTGCCGCACTGGCGGAGAAAGCATCGGCCGTGACGTTCACCTTGACGGTGATGTCGCCGGTGCCCAGGACCTTGACGGGCTGGTTCTTGCGAACTGCACCCTTGGCAACCAGGTCAGCAACCGTGATGTCGCCGCCTTCGGGGAACAGCTCCGAGATCTTGTCCAGGTTTACAACCTGGAACTCGACCCGGAACGGGTTCTTGAAGCCGCGCAGCTTCGGAAGGCGCATGTGCAGCGGCAGCTGCCCGCCAGCGAAACCGGCCTTGACCTGGTAACGGGCCTTGGTGCCCTTCATACCGCGGCCTGCAGTCTTACCCTTGGAACCTTCACCGCGGCCAACACGGGTTTTGGCCGTCTTGGCACCGGGTGCCGGACGCAGGTGGTGAACCTTCAGCGCGTGTTCGTTGTTGTTATCTTCGGCCATGTTAATTCGCCTCCTCAACCTTCACGAGGTGCGGAACCGTGTTGATCATGCCAACGGTCACGGCGTCTGCGGTACGAACGGTGGTAGCACCGATGTGCCGCAGGCCCAATGAGCGCAGCGTGTCCTTCTGATTCTGCTTACCACCGATGGTGGACTTAATCTGAGTGATCTTCAGTGTTGCCGTGCTGACGGCAACGTTCTTCGGAGTAGTCATCAGGCACCTGCCTTCTGCATGTTGCGGAGCATCGCGGCAGGTACAACCTCGTCCAGCGGCAGGCCGCGGCGTGCAGCCACTGCCTGAGGCTCTTCGAGGCGCTTCAGCGCATCAACCGTGGCGTGCACGATGTTGATGGCGTTGGAGGACCCGAGCGACTTGGACAGTACGTCGTGGATACCGGCGCATTCGAGAATGGCGCGGACCGGACCACCGGCGATAACACCGGTACCCGGGGAAGCCGGACGCAGCAGGACGACGCCTGCAGCAGCTTCACCCTGGACCAGGTGGGGGATGGTTCCACCGATGCGCGGGACGCGGAAGAAAGTCTTCTTGGCTTCTTCAACGGCCTTCGCGATAGCGGAGGGAACTTCCTTGGCCTTGCCGTAACCGACACCGACCATGCCGTTGCCGTCGCCGACAACCACCAGGGCGGTGAAGCTGAAGCGACGACCACCCTTGACCACCTTGGCAACGCGGTTGATGGTCACGACGCGTTCAATGAACTTGTCCTTCTCATCGTTGCGTCCGCCGTCGCGGCCACCGCGGCCACCGCGTTCGCCGCGGCCTCCACGGTCGGAGCGCTGCTCGCCCTTGCGGCCGCCGCGGCGGTCGTCAGTGGCGGGAGCTGCGGCGTCCTTGGTCTCAGTTGCCTGCGCAGCTGTAGCTTCAGTCACCTGGTTTTCCTTTTCCTTGTTAACCTCGGTCACAGTGACAGCCCACCTTCACGTGCGCCGTCGGCAACGGCCGCGATGCGGCCGTGGTAACGGTTGCCACCGCGGTCAAAGACAACGGCTTCAACGCCGGCAGCCTTGGCACGTTCTGCAACGAGCTCGCCAACGCGCTTGGACTTGGCGGTTTTGTCGCCTTCCAGTGCGCGCAGGTCTGCTTCCATGGTGGAAGCCGAGGCAACGGTTACGCCGCGGGTGTCATCGACAACCTGGACGAATACGTGGCGGGCCGAGCGGTTGACCACCAGGCGCGGACGAGCCGCGGTACCGGAGATCCGCTTGCGGATGCGAAGCTGGCGGCGGCTGCGGGCAGCCGACTTGCTCTTGGAATTACGCTTCTTATTAATGCTGATGGCCATGGTTACTTACCAGCCTTTCCGACCTTGCGGCGGACAATCTCGCCGGCATAACGAATACCCTTGCCCTTGTAGGGATCGGGCTTGCGCAGCTTGCGGATGTTGGCCGAAACCTCGCCCACCTGCTGCTTGTCGATGCCGGACACTGTGACCTTCGTGGGACCCACGACGGTAAGCGTGATGCCCTCGGGTGCCGTGACCGGAACCGGGTGGCTGTAGCCCAGGGCGAACTCGAGGTCCGCTCCCTTGGCCTGCACGCGGTAACCGGTGCCGACGATTTCCAGGTCCTTCTTGTAGCCTTCGGTCACACCGGTGATCATGTTGCTGATCAGGGTGCGGGTCAGGCCGTGAAGGGCACGGGACTCGCGCTCGTCGTTCGGGCGGGCAACGGTGATGATGCTGTCGTCGAGCGTGACAGTGATCGGGCTGGGCACAGTGTGGCTCAGCTCGCCCTTGGCACCCTTGACGGATACGAGGTCACCGTTAACGGTGATTTCTACTCCGGCAGGAACCGGGATGGGCAGACGTCCAATACGTGACATTTTTCTTTCCCTTCCCTGCTACCAGACGTAGGCGAGGACTTCCCCACCTACACCCTTCTTGGCGGCCTGGCGGTCGGTCAGGAGACCTGACGACGTCGACAGGATTGCGATACCCAGACCACCGAGAACGCGCGGCAGGTTGGTGGACTTTGCGTAAACGCGCAGACCGGGCTTGGAGATACGACGCACGCCGGCGATGGAACGCTCGCGGTTCGGACCGAATTTGAGATCAAGGGTCAGCTTCTTGCCGACGACGGCCTCTTCTTCCTTCCAGCCGGCGATGTAGCCCTCGGCCTTCAGGATGTCAGCGACGCGCGCCTTGAGCTTGCTGTAAGGCATGGACACGGTGTCGTGATATGCCGAGTTTGCATTGCGCAGACGCGTAAGCATGTCTGCGACAGGATCTGTCATTGTCATTGGGCTCTTGCCCTCCCTCGTAACGGTTTCCTGCGGAGCTCTCGCTCAGGCGCACCTGTGCGGAGGTCCGTCGGACCTGTTACGTAGTAATTAATCTTCGGATGTAAACGGGAAGCCGAGCGCCTTCAGCAGCGCGCGTCCCTCGTCATCGGTCTTTGCGGTGGTAACCACGGTGATGTCCATGCCGCGAACGCGGTCGATCTTGTCCTGATCGATTTCGTGGAACATCGACTGTTCGGTCAGACCGAACGTGTAGTTGCCGTTGCCGTCGAACTGCTTGCCGTTCAGGCCGCGGAAGTCGCGGATACGCGGCAGCGCCAGGGTAACCAGGCGGTCGACGAATTCCCACATGCGGTCTCCGCGCAGAGTTGCGTGGCAGCCGATGGGCATGCCTTCACGCAGCTTGAACTGTGCGATGGACTTGCGGGCCTTCGTTACCTGCGGCTTCTGGCCCGTAATCTGGGTCAGATCCTTGACGGCACCGTCAATGAGCTTGGAGTCCTTAGCGGCATCTCCAACACCCATGTTCACAACCACCTTGACGAGGCGGGGAACCTGGTTGACGTTCGCGTAGTTGAATTCGTCCTGCAGGGTCTTCTTGATCTCCGCTGCGTAGCGGGTCTTCAGACGGGGGACGGTCTTGGTGACAGTCTCAGTCATTAGAGGTCCTTCCCAGAGCCCTTGGCGACGCGGATACGCACAGTGCGCTCACGGCCGTCTTTTTCGACGATTTCCTGGCGGTAGCCAACACGGGTCGGCTTCTTCGTTTCCGGGTCAACGATTGCGACGTTGGAAACGTGGAGGGGGGCTTCGACGATTTCGATGCCACCGGTCTTGGAGCCCTTGGAGGACTGGCCGACCTTGGTGTGCTTC
Organism: Arthrobacter sp. Z1-15; assembly: GCF_054792395.1. Taxonomy (NCBI): domain Bacteria; kingdom Bacillati; phylum Actinomycetota; class Actinomycetes; order Micrococcales; family Micrococcaceae; genus Arthrobacter; species Arthrobacter sp. Z1-15. Next base: position 3,086,066 of record NZ_CP096454.1, read on the forward strand.
TTGACCGTGTTGACGCCTTCAACCAGGACGCGGTTCGTGTCGGTGTAAACCTTCAGGACCTTGCCCTGCTTGCCGCGGTCTCCGCCGCGCGCAGCAGTTGCTCCGCTGATGACCTGAACCAGGTCACCCTTTTTGATTTTTGCCATGGACTACAGCACCTCCGGAGCCAGCGAAATGATCTTCATGAACTTCTTGTCGCGAAGCTCGCGGCCGACCGGGCCGAAGATGCGGGTACCGCGGGGGTCTCCGTCATTCTTCAAGATCACTGCAGCGTTCTCATCGAACTTGATGTAGGAACCGTCCTGGCGACGGCGTTCCTTCTTGGTGCGAACGATGACGGCCTTGACCACATCGCCCTTCTTGACGTTGCCGCCGGGGATTGCATCCTTGACGGTGGCAACGATGGTGTCGCCAATGCCTGCGTAGCGACGTCCGGATCCACCGAGAACACGGATGGTCAAGATTTCCTTGGCACCAGTGTTGTCGGCGACCTTAAGCCGCGACTCCTGCTGAATCACTTATAACTCCTGTCGTCGCGCCGGTTCTCAATATTGAGCCTTGCGGAACGGATATGGGTGGACCCCGTAATACTGGTACTCAGCACTCCCCCGCAGGGGCTGAGCCGCGGCGGACCGCGGCAAAGTGCCGAACAAGATTATCGGGCTTTTGTCTCATACGGCGGTGAGGACGCGGTGTCCAAAACTGGACACACTTCCGCACCGCACAGACAAGATTTCAAGTTTATCGCGAAAGGGCCCCGGATGCGAAATCGGATGATAACGCGGCCGGGGCCCAGTCGCCGGTGGGCGGTGCCGGCGGGCCTTTCCCCTGCGGGGAGAGGCTCACCGGCGGCCGGCCGGATGTACTGCTTTAGTTACTTGGCCTTCTCGAGGATCTCGACCAGGCGCCACCGCTTGGTAGCGGAGAGCGGCCGGGTTTCGGCGATCAGCACGAGGTCTCCAACGCCGGCAGCATTCTGCTCGTCGTGGGCCTTGAGCTTCGAGGTGCGGCGAAGCACCTTTCCGTACAGGGCGTGCTTGACGCGGTCTTCAACCTGAACAACGACGGTCTTATCCATCTTGTCAGAGACCACGTAGCCGCGTGCGGTCTTCCGGTACCCGCGGGCATCGGCTCCGTTTGCGTCAGTTGTCACTGCTGCCTCATTCTTGTTTTCACTCATTTGGCATCATCCTCAGCGACCTCGGCCGGAGCTTCAGACTCGGTAGCCTTCTTCTTGGACTTCTTTGCTGCCTTTTCGGGAGCTGCTTCCTCGACGGGAGCAACGACCTCGGGACGAATCCCCAGTTCGCGCTCACGCAGCACGGTGTAGATGCGTGCGATGTCGCGCTTCACTACGCGCAGACGGCCGTGGCTTTCCAGCTGACCGGTTGCGGACTGGAAGCGGAGGTTGAACAGCTCTTCCTTGGCCTTGCGAAGTTCCTCGACGAGACGGTCCTTATCGAAGCCGTCCAGCTGCTTCGGTGCCAGTTCCTTTGAACCAATTGCCATTTCTATTCACCACCCTCGCGACGCACAATGCGTGCCTTCAACGGCAGCTTATGGATCGCCAGGCGCAGGGCCTCACGAGCTACCTCTTCATTAACACCGGAGATCTCAAAGAGAACACGGCCCGGCTTGACGTTTGCAACCCACCACTCCGGAGAACCCTTACCGGAACCCATGCGGGTTTCGGCCGGCTTCTTCGTCAGCGGACGGTCCGGGTAAATGTTGATCCAGACCTTTCCGCCGCGCTTGATGTGGCGCGTCATGGCAATACGAGCAGCCTCGATCTGGCGGTTGGTGACATACGCAGGCGTCAAAGCCTGGATGCCCCACTCGCCGAAGCTGACTGCAGTGCCGCCGGTTGCAGCGCCGGAACGACCCGGGTGGTGCTGCTTACGGAACTTGACTCGACGTGGGATAAGCATTTAAGCCTGTCCTCCTTCTGCTGCGGGGGCAGCTGCCTCAGCGGCCGGGGCCTCTGCAGCAGCAGGCGCGGCGGCTTTGTCGCCGCGCTCGGGACGACGACGGCGGTCGCCGCCACGGTCTCCGCGGTCGGCCGGGCCGCGGCCCGGACGGTCGCTGGAGCGTCCGCGGGACGGTGCAGCAGCCTGCTGTGCAGCCAGTTCCTTAGCGGTAACGTCGCCCTTGTAGATCCAAACCTTCACGCCGATGCGGCCGAAGGTGGTCTTGGCTTCGAAGAAGCCGTAGTCGATCTGCGCGCGGAGGGTGTGCAGGGGCACACGGCCTTCGCGGTAGAACTCCGAACGGCTCATTTCAGCGCCGCCCAGACGGCCGGAGCACTGGATACGGATACCCTTGGCGCCGGCACGCTGTGCGGACTGGATGGCCTTCTTCATTGCACGGCGGAAAGCCACGCGGGAAGAGAGCTGCTCAGCAACGCCCTGGGCAACAAGCTGGGCTTCCATCTCGGGGTTCTTGACCTCGAGGATGTTCAGCTGAACCTGCTTGCCCGTGAGCTTCTCCAGCTCGCCGCGGATGCGGTCTGCCTCGGCGCCGCGGCGGCCGATAACGATACCCGGACGTGCCGTGTGGATATCCACGCGGACACGGTCGCGGGTGCGCTCGATCTCAACCTTGGCGATGCCGGCGCGGTCCATACCGGTGGACATCAGCTGACGGATCTTGATGTCCTCGCGGACGAAGTCCTTGTAGCGCTGGCCCGGCTTGTTGCTGTCAGCAAACCAGTGCGACACATGGTCAGTGGTGATGCCGAGTCGGAACCCGTGCGGGTTAACCTTCTGTCCCACTTAGCGTTCCTCCTCGATTTTGGGGGTTGCGACAACCACAGTGACGTGGCTGGTCCGCTTGTTGATGCGGTACGCGCGGCCCTGTGCACGGGGCTGGAACCGCTTCATGGTGGGCCCTTCGTCAACGAATGCTTCGCTGATGAAGAGGTCACCCTCGTCGAAGGCCAGGCCGTCACGGTCCGCGAGGACACGTGCGTTGGCCAGGGCCGACTGAACTACCTTAAGTACCGGCTCCGATGCTGCCTGGGGGGCAAACTTCAGAATTGCCATTGCCTCATTCGCTTGCTTGCCACGAACAAGGTTGACGACGCGCCGGGCCTTCATAGGCGTTACGCGGATATGACGCGCAATTGCCTTGGCTTCCATTGCTTTCCTTCTCTCGTCTTCTGCCGAAAGAGCAGCGCCTAGCGGCGCTTGCCCTTGCGGTCGTCCTTCACATGGCCGCGGAATGTCCGCGTCAGGGCGAATTCGCCGAGCTTGTGCCCGACCATCGACTCCGTGACAAACACCGGAATGTGCTTACGTCCATCGTGTACGGCGATCGTGTGCCCGAGCATGTCGGGGATGATCATCGAACGACGGGACCACGTCTTGATGACGTTCTTGGTGCCCTTTTCGTTTTCGGCCGCTACCTTAAGGAACAGGTGCTGGTCGACGAAGGGGCCTTTCTTCAGGCTGCGTGGCATGTTTCCAGGCTCCTATCGCTTGTTCTTGCCGGAACGACGGCGACGCACAATGAGGTTGTCGCTCTCTTTATTGGGGCGGCGTGTGCGGCCTTCGCGCTTACCGTTCGGGTTGACCGGGTGGCGTCCACCGGAGGTCTTACCTTCACCACCACCGTGCGGGTGGTCGACCGGGTTCATGGCGACACCGCGGACGGTCGGGCGTACGCCCTTCCAGCGCATACGGCCGGCCTTACCCCAGTTGATGTTCGACTGCTCGGCGTTGCCGACCTCGCCGATGGTGGCGCGGCAGCGTGCGTCGACGTTGCGGATTTCGCCGGAAGGCAGACGCAGCTGGGCGAAGCGGCCTTCCTTGGCAACAAGCTGAACAGATGCACCGGCGGAGCGGGCCATCTTGGCACCGCCGCCCGGACGCAGCTCAACTGCGTGGATGGTGGTACCCACGGGGATGTTGCGCAGGGGCAGGTTGTTGCCGGGCTTAATGTCAGCGCCGGCTCCGGCCTCTACGTGGTCGCCCTGCTTGAGCTTGTTCGGGGCGATGATGTAACGCTTGGTGCCATCAACGTAGTGCAGCAGCGCAATGCGGGCGGTACGGTTCGGATCGTATTCGATCTCGGCAACGCGAGCGTCGACGCCGTCCTTGTCGTGGCGGCGGAAGTCGATCAGACGGTACTGACGCTTGTGCCCACCACCCTTGTGCCTGGTCGTGATCTTACCGGTGTTGTTACGTCCACCCTTTTTGGGCAGCGGGCGTACCAACGACTTTTCCGGCGTCGACCGCGTGATTTCGGTGAAGTCGGCTACGCTCGAGCCGCGACGGCCCGGTGTAGTCGGCTTGTATTTACGGATTCCCATTATTTATTTCCTCGTTAAAGTGGTCTCCGCCCTAGCTGAGCGGACCGCCGAAGATGTCGATTGTGCCGTCCTTCAGGGTGACAATGGCGCGCTTGGTGTTCTTGCGCTGTCCCCATCCGAACTTGGTCCGCTTGCGCTTACCGGCACGGTTGATGGTGTTGATCGAGTCGACCTTGACGGAGAAGATTTTCTCCACGGCCAGCTTGATCTCGGTCTTGTTGGAGCGGGGGTCGACCAGGAAGGTGTACTTACCTTCGTCGATCAGGCCGTAGCTCTTTTCCGAGACGACGGGTGCCAGCACCACGTCGCGAGGGTCCTTTGCGGTGGTCGCGCTCACTTGGCGTCCTCCTTGACAGTGTTCTTGCCGACGAACTCGTCGTAGGCAGCCTTGGTGAAGACCACGTCATCGGCAACAAGCACGTCGTAGGTGTTCAGCTGATCTACATAGATCACGTGAACATCAGTGAGGTTGCGCACGGAAAGTGCGGCAACATCATTGGCGCGCTCGATGACAACGAGCATGTTCTTGCGGTCGGAAAGTGAACGCAGCGTGTCGCGTGCGGCCTTGGTCGACGGCGTTTCGCCGGCTACCAGGGTTTCCAGCACGTGGATGCGGCCGTTGCGTGCCCGGTCGGAGAGTGCTCCGCGCAGTGCGGCGGCAATCATCTTCTTGGGGGTGCGCTGGCTGTAGTCGCGGGGTGTCGGTCCGTGGACGACGCCACCACCGGTCATGTGAGGAGCACGGATGGAACCCTGACGGGCGCGGCCGGTACCCTTCTGCTTGAACGGCTTGCGGCCTGCACCGGAGACCTCTGCGCGGGTCTTCGTCTTGTGCGTACCCTGGCGGGCAGCTGCAAGCTGAGCAACTACTACCTGGTGCAGAAGCGGAACGTTCGTCTGAACGTCGAAGAGCGCTGCGGGGAATTCAACAGTGGTTTCGTTAGCCATGAGACTAAGCTCCCTTCACGGCGGTGCGTACGAGGACGACCTGGCCGCGGGCGCCGGGGACGGCACCCTTGATCAGCAGCAGCGACTTCTCGGCGTCCACACCGTGAACCGTGAGGTTCATCGTGGTGTGGCGGACGGCGCCCATGCGGCCAGCCATCCGAACGCCCTTGAAGACGCGGCCCGGGGTGGATGCGCCACCGATGGAACCGGGCTTACGGTGGTTCTTGTGTGCACCGTGGGAGGCACCGACGCCGTGGAAGCCGTGACGCTTCATGACACCGGCAAAGCCCTTGCCCTTGGAGGTTCCGGTGATGTCGACCTTCTGGCCGGCTTCGAAAATCTCAACGGAGAGTTCCTGGCCCAGCTCGTAAGTGTCGGCATCTGCGGTGCGCAGTTCAACAACGTGGCGGCGAGGCGTGACGCCTGCCTTTTCAAAGTGGCCGGCCAGCGGCTTGGTCACCTTGCGCGGGTCGATCTGGCCGTAGCCGATCTGAACGGCGGTGTAGCCGTCCTTCTCCGCGTTGCGCAGCTGCGTAACAACGTTTGAGTCAGCCTGAACGACGGTGACGGGGATGAGCTTGTTGTTCTCGTCCCAGACCTGGGTCATGCCCAGCTTGGTGCCCAGAAGGCCCTTGACCTGGCGTGTAAGTGAAGTAGACATAAGTATCCGCTCCCCCCCTACAGCTTGATTTCGATGTTCACGTCTGCAGGCAGGTCGAGACGCATCAGCGAGTCAACGGCCTTAGGCGTGGGGTCAATGATGTCGATGAGACGCTTGTGCGTGCGCATTTCAAAGTGCTCGCGGCTGTCCTTGTACTTGTGCGGCGAACGGATAACGCAGTACACGTTCTTTTCCGTGGGCAGCGGCACGGGGCCTACTACCGTTGCGCCTGCACGCGTGACCGTCTCAACGATCTTCCGTGCTGATACGTCGATGACCTCGTGGTCATACGACTTCAGCCGGATGCGGATTTTTTGTCCCGCCATGGCGTCGTGCCTCTTTCTTCGAGTATTGCTCTCTGTACAGTTTTTGTACCTAGCTGCCTTTACGGCCTGGCACTCCTCCAACAGACTGAATCCGGATAAATCCGGGTTCCTCACCCTGTCGAGGCTCCGACCCCCGCGCTCGGGCGTGTCGCGGATTCTTTGTCTGCGATACCCGGGCAAGATTGGGGGCGGGTTATATATGGGCTTTTACCCTGAAGGATCCGACCCTGCGTCAGGCATTATCCTGACCGGGACGACATCTCACCATGCACTGGCTGCCGGCCGAAACCGACCGAACGAGCACATGCGGGCACTAAAGCGCTTGAACAACTTCTCTAGTCTGCCAGAATTGCGGCTATTGCGCCAATCCGGCTGTTTCTTCTCCGACTGCTTCTTCTTCGGCCGCTTCTCGCAAAGCACCGTTCACCGGCAAGTCAACGTCTCCCAGTCTAGCGCAGTGGCCAACCCCGGGAAAACCGGCATCGGCGGCGTGCAGCCGGCTGCTAGGACCGGCCGTCCCGGTTAGCCCGCCGGATCCGTTTGGCACGGTCGATCTCGCGCCGAAAACTGCGCCTGCCCCACGCGACGCCGCCGGCCACGGCCGCCGCGACGCCGAGAATAATCACTAATTCCATTTGTCGATGATAGACCAGCCCGCCGCCGCCCCCTAGCTTCCGGTCTGGTCGGCGGCCTCAGCCCGTACGCGGGTGAGGCGCCAGACTGCCAGCGCGATCAACGCCGCCGCGAGCAGTGCCAGGAGCAGGAACGTATAGCCGCGCAGGTACCAGAGCACGGCCAGCGCCACGTCTGCTGCGCCCCACACGGTGAACAGACGCCTGTTGGTCAGGACGCCGAATCCCAAAAGCCCGGCATGGGCCAGAAGCGCCCACACCTGCTCGGTGGTATCTGCACTGAGAATACTGCTGATCCCCGTGCAGGAGAGCAGCCCTGCCGAGACCGCCAGGACAGCGGTGCCCCGCTGCGCGCGGCCCCGGCGGTACTCGTAGGCGGCAAGGGCGGCCAGGACCACCACCCAGTACTGCACGAACCAGAACCAGCCGGCGCCGTCGACGGCGTACCAGATGACCCGCTGCACCGAGAGCGCAGCCACCAGCGCTGCGGCTTCGCCGGCAGCTTCCCGCCGCGCCCGGGGAAACTCCCGGACCGCGGCTGCCAGGGCAGCGACGAGGATCACGGATCCGTACACGGCCGAAATATGGTCGTACGGCATCGCTGAGATGCCGGCTCCGGCAGCAATGACGGCGGCTCCCGAACTGAGGATGCCCCGGCGGAGCACCGTGTCTGCGGTCTGCGGCAGGACCGACAGGACATAGCCGGCTGCATAGAGAAGCAGGGCAGCCGCGAATCCGGTCCCCAGCCGGGCGGCTGCGTCGTGCGGCGCAGCGCTCAGGACATCCCGCACGAGCCAGGACTGGATGATGAAGGCTGCAACCGGCACCAGAGCCACCGCCGCTGCGGTCAGCCACGGAAGCCGCCGGGTGAAGGAAACGGTAAGGACGCCCGCGGCAGCCAGCAGCACGCTTATCCCCGTGAGCAGCCTGTTCCCGTCCAGCTCGGCCAGGATCAGGGCCAGGAGGCAGTACAGCGCCCCGCCGGCGAGCAGCGGATTGCGGACAGCGGTTCGGATGGCGCTGCGGCTTTCCGCAGCCAGGGCCGCCGCCCCAAAAACCAGTAAGAGAACACCGGCAGCGGCAAGGCTCATGGGCGCCGGCTCTTCAGACCTGTTGCCAAGAGTCCCGGAGGCGCCAAACCCGAACACGCGTGTCAGGGCCAGCGGCAGCATGCCGAGGGCATATACGGCGGGGTACAGGATCCCGGCGTTCCGGTCCGCCACGCTGACCGTCACGGACATGCCCAGCAGCAGGGACAGGGAAATCACGACCACGGAGCGCCGCGCATCGCCCTCCGCGGCAGCGGCGTACGCCAGGGGCAGCAGCGTCAGCACCCCGGCGCTCCCCCAGAGTGCGGTCTTTCCCAGCTGCCGCAGCCCCGTTCCGGTATGCAGGCCCTGCAGCAGCGTCCGCACCACCTGCTGCCCTGCGACGGAAACCGCCACGGCGATACAGGTCCCGTGGATGGTCAGGTCCAGATCTGCCGCCACCAGGGCCGCCAACACTGTCAGCAGGACCTGCCCCGCCAGCAAGTAGCTGCCCCGCATGCCGGCCCGCGCACCGCGAACCACCATGAACGCGCAGTATCCGAGTGCTGCCGCTGCGAGCACTTCATAGCCGCGGACGCCGAGCACACCGGCGCCGATAACGCCCGCAGCCGCAAAACCCGCCGGAGCGGCCCACTGCAGCCAGGACCCCTCCGAGATGCGCCGCAGCGCCAGCGTCGTCAGCACGTTCGTTCCCAGCGCAGCGAACAACACCCCTACGGTAAAAACGGTCGCCGGAGCCTCAGACAGCCGCAGCCAGACCGTCAGCACCGCTGCCAGCGCTGCGGCCGCAGCCACTGATCCGTCAGGGGACGGAACAGGTTTGCCGGCCGCCCTTCGTGCGGTCACCGACAGCTGGATGAACAGTGCACTGCCGGCTGCTATGACCAGGAGCAGCGGCTGCATCCAGGGAAGCTGACCGGCCGCCAGCACCTCATAGGCCAGCGGCAGGAGCACCAGCACTCCGGCACTTCCCCACTGGGCCGCAGGTACCAGCTGGCCCACGCCCGCACCGGCGAACCTGTCCTGCAGGAGTATGCGCAGCAGTTGCTGCACGGCAACGCACAGCGCCACGGCAATGAACATTTCATGCACCGTGAAGTCCAGGTCCGCCGCCGCCAGCGCCGTCAGAACCGTCAGCAGCACCTGCCCGGCCAGCAAATAGCCGCCCCGCCGGTCCGCCCGTGCCAGGCGCACCGACATCAGCCCGCAGTAAACAAGCGCGGCAGCAGTGAGGACTTCGTATCCGCGCAGGTCCAGCAGCCCGGCGCCCGCGGCCGCAGCCGCGGCAAAGCCGGCCGGGCCCATCCATTCCAGCCACGGCCGTTCTTCGAAGACCCGGCGCAGCACCAGGGAGGTCACCACGTTTACCGACAGCGCGGAGAACAAAACAACCAAGGTCACGGTCATTCCCGGCTGTTCCGTAAACCGCAGTCCCGGCGTCAGCATCGCCGCCAAGACGGCCGCGACAGCAACCACAGCGCCTTCCCTGCGGGCCGATGCATCCGTCCCGGCTGCGCTCCGGCGGGCTAGGACGTACACGGAAATGAGCTGGTTCAGCAGCACGGCGGCAGCGGCCGTGAACAACGACCAGGCCCAGGTTTCACGGGCGCCTGCTCCTGCGGTCTCCAGGACTGCCAGCGACACCACGGGGGCCAGCACGACCGCTGTGCCCCTCACCCACAGCAGGAAATTCTGCTTCGCCGGTCCGGAGCTGCGCGCCGCACCAATGCCGTAATACCCGGCCAGGAGCGCACCCAGGATTACCGCCGGCCACAGCGTGCCCGTCTCTCCATTGAGCCGGGCCAGGAGGCCGAGCATGGCCGCACCGGCCGGTACGGCGTTGGGGATGGCTTCGATTTTCGAGGCTCCGGCCATGCAGGTCAGCAGCACGGCCGCGGCAGTGGCGGTGAACAGGACCTGGCTTGTGCTCCCTCCAACCAGGATTCCCGCCGCTGATTGGGCCGCAGCCAGCCCGGCCAGTATCTGAAGGACGATCACGATCACATAGTCGGAGATAAAAAACGGTGTGCCGCCCAGCGCCGAGTACCTGCCGCGCAGGACCAGTAGTCCGGCGGCCTGCACGAGCAGCAGTACCGAGGAGGCCAGGACCGCTGCTGCGGAATCGTCCGTCACCATGTAGGCAAGAACGGTTAGGCCGACAGTGGCCGCAGCCCGAAAACCGTAGCTGCTGTACAGCCGCTCCCTGCCGCGGGCCTGCAGGAAGAGGACGGCGTAGTAGCCGGAGAAGGCCAGGAACAGAAAGGAGAACTGCCAGCCGCCCAGTTCCACTGCTGTCAGCAGGGCCACCCCTGCCGCGGCAGGGACCAGGAAGCGGTGGGACTGGATAAAGGCGTCCAGATAGATGTTTCGCAGCCACGCGGGGCGGCGCATGGCCGCCAGTGAAACGGCCGTGGCCAGGAGCACTGTAAACAGGAAATACCACATGATGCCGGACCGCATGGAGGCGCCGGAGGCAAGCGCCGTGGAGAGCAGGAACGTCATGGACAGGTACGCGACCACCCGGCTGTCCAGCCGGGCCGCAGCGTAGGCATAGGCTGCCGTGCCCACAACGGAGGTCACCAGCCACGCCGAGGGCGCATCGCGCAGCACGAGGTTATGCAGGGCCAGCCCGACCACCGGGATGAGGGCCAGCCCGGTCCCGGTGAAGGCGACCGCAGCGGGACGCAGCCGCCGGCTCCGGGCGTGGACCACCAGTCCCCCGGTGTAGAACAGGCCGGCCACCAGGGTGACGCCGGCAAACCTGGCGCCCTCCGGTATCGCCAGGCCAATGAAAAGCGATGCGGCGGCGACGAGCAGCAGGCACGCGGCATACAGCGTGATGTTAATGTTCCGCAGGTCCCGGCGCCGTTTGCGGGCTTCCTCTTCAGCCGCACGCCTGGCCAGCTCCTCGGCGGACGGCGGCTGGACCGGTGCAGGTCCGGCAGGCTGGAGATCCGGGGCGCCCTGCCCGGCGCTCTCCTTGAATGCTCTCTCCGGCACCGCAGGTCCTGACAGTGCGGGGGTCGACGGCGGCGGGGACGACGGCGGCGGAACGGCCGGTGCCTGCGGTGGAAGTCCAAATGCGGAGGAAGGACCAAACGCGGACGGCGGGCTGAAGGCGGCGGGAACGTTTACCCGCTCCCCGGAACGGGCTGAAGCGGCAGCACTGCTGTAGCCGGCCCGAAACCCGTCGTCGTACGCCCGGGAGACGGCGTCGGCAGCTGCCTCAGGCTGGGCTGCAGCGGATCGCCGCGACGCAGCAATGCTGCTGCAGAACCAGCCGACGCTGAAACCGCTGCCCGCCAAAATGAGCACCACCACCAGTATCAACGTGCCCATAGCGTGAGAACCCCCCGGTTATACGACTGCAGCCTGCACCACATCCTAGGGGCGGCGAAAGTGTTTTCCGGGCTCCGGCTCACCCTGTGGACAACCACGGGGAAACCACCGGCCCGGCGTTCCGCAGGAGCGGGCCGAAAAAGCAAGAAGTCCCCGCTGCCAGTGGCAGCGGGGACTTCTTTTCAGTTCGTGACCGGCCGCAGGGACCGGCAACTCACCGAAGATTCAGCAAGTAAGGAAATTACTTGATGATCTTGGTGACACGGCCTGAACCAACGGTGCGGCCGCCTTCGCGGATAGCGAAGCCGAGGCCTTCTTCCATGGCGATCGGCTGGATGAGCTCAACGGTCATCTCAGTGTTGTCGCCGGGCATAACCATTTCCGTGCCCTCGGGCAGGGTGATAACGCCGGTTACGTCCGTGGTACGGAAGTAGAACTGCGGGCGGTAGTTCGAGTAGAACGGGTTGTGGCGTCCGCCTTCATCCTTGGACAGGATGTAGACGTTGGCTTCGAAATCGGTGTGCGGGGTGATGGAACCCGGCTTCACGATAACCTGGCCGCGCTCTACGTCTTCGCGCTTGATGCCGCGGAGCAGGAGACCACAGTTCTCGCCTGCCCATGCTTCGTCAAGCTGCTTGTGGAACATCTCGATACCGGTAACCGTGGTCTTCTGGACCGGACGGATGCCGACGATCTCGACCTCGGAGTTGATGGCGAGGGTACCGCGCTCGGCGCGGCCCGTAACAACGGTTCCACGACCGGTGATCGTGAAGACGTCCTCGATCGGCATCAGGAACGGCTTGTCCTTGTCGCGGATCGGGTCCGGCACGTTGTTGTCAACGGCTTCCATGAGCTCTTCGACGGAAGCAACCCACTTGGGGTCGCCTTCCAGAGCCTTGAGGCCGGAGACGCGCACGACGGGAGCGTTGTCGCCGTCGAATTCCTGGGAGCTCAGCAGTTCGCGAACTTCCATTTCAACGAGGTCCAGAAGTTCCTCATCGTCAACCATGTCGGACTTGTTCAGTGCGACCAGCAGGTAGGGAACGCCAACCTGGCGGGCCAGCAGAACGTGCTCGCGGGTCTGTGCCATCGGGCCGTCGGTAGCGGCAACCACGAGGATTGCGCCGTCCATCTGAGCTGCACCGGTGATCATGTTCTTGATGTAGTCAGCGTGACCGGGGGCGTCTACGTGTGCGTAGTGGCGCTTCTCGGTCTGGTACTCGATGTGCGAGATGTTGATGGTGATACCGCGCTGGCGCTCTTCAGGTGCAGAGTCGATAGCAGCGAAATCGCGCTTTTCATTCAGATCAGGGTACTTGTCAGCAAGTACCTTCGAAATGGCAGCGGTCAACGTCGTCTTTCCATGGTCAACGTGACCAATGGTGCCGATGTTGACGTGCGGCTTAGTCCGCTCGAACTTTGCCTTCGCCACGGGTTCCTCCTAGAAAGGTTGAAGACTCAATCTTCAACAGCGCTTCTCGCTGCTGAAACTGATGTAAGTCTACTGGGGGCTGTTTATTTGATGAAATTGCCGTATTTCCGCAGCAGCCTGGCGAGGCCGCTCAGTTTGGCTATGCAGCGGGCTTCCGGCCGGGGCCTTGGCCCGCTGCACACGGTGCGGTGTTCCGAAGTTTCCCCCGGAACACCGACCAGGGTTTTATTCGCCGCGCGTCTTCTGGATGATCTCGTCGGCAACTGCCTTCGGGACCTCCGCGTAGCTGTTGAACGACATGGAGTACACAGCACGGCCCTGCGTCTTGGAACGCAGGTCGCCGATGTAACCGAACATGCCGGACAGCGGTACGTGAGCACGGATGACCTTTACGCCTGCGGCGTCTTCCATGGACTGCATCTGGCCGCGGCGGGAGTTGATGTCACCAATTACTTCACCCATGTATTCCTCAGGGGTGCGGACTTCAACATCCATCAGCGGTTCGAGCAGGACAGGGTTCGCCAGGCGTGCGGCTTCCTTGAAAGCCTGCCGTCCGGCGATCTTGAACGCCATTTCCGAGGAGTCGACGTCGTGGTATGCACCGTCAAGCAGGATTGCCTTGATGCCCACCACGGGGTAGCCGGCGAGCACACCGTCAGTAAGCGCGCTCTGGATGCCCTGGTCAACGCTGGGGATGTATTCACGGGGAATACGGCCACCGGTGACCTTATTGTCGAACTCGTAGAAGGTTCCTTCGGAAGTGTCCAGCGGCTCGAGAGCAATCTGGACCTTTGCGAACTGGCCGGAACCACCGGTCTGCTTCTTGTGCGTGTAGTCATGCTTGGCCACAGCGCGCTTGATGGTTTCGCGGTAGGCAACCTGGGGCTTGCCCACGTTAGCCTCGACGCGGAATTCGCGGCGCATGCGGTCAACCAGGATGTCCAGGTGCAGCTCGCCCATACCGGCGATGATGGTCTGGCCTGTGTCCTCGTCGAGGGAGACCTGGAAGGTCGGATCCTCTTCGGAGAGCTTCTGGATGGCCGTGGAGAGCTTCTCCTGGTCACCCTTGGTCTTCGGCTCGATGGCCACGGAAATCACGGGCTCCGGGAAGCTCATGGATTCCAGCACGATCGGGTTCTGAAGGTCGCACAGGGTGTCCCCGGTGGTGGTGTCCTTCAGGCCGATGGCCGCGTAAATGTGGCCCGTCGTGATCTCGTCAACCGGGTTTTCCTTGTTGGCGTGCATCTGGAAGAGCTTTCCGATGCGCTCCTTCTTCTGCTTGGTCGCATTCATGACCTGGGCGCCGGAAGCAGCGTGACCGGAGTACACGCGGATGTAGGTCAAACGGCCGAAGAACGGGTGCGTAACAACCTTGAACGCCAGTGCGGAGAACGGAGCGTTGGCATCAGCGGCGCGCTCGAGAATGATCTCTTCGTCGCGGATGTCGTGGCCCTTGATGTTCGGCACGTCAAGCGGGTTCGGCAGGTAGGCGACGACGGCGTCAAGCATCGGCTGTACGCCGCGGTTCTTGAACGCAGAGCCGCACAGCACCGGGTAGACCAGCGAGTTGATGGTCAGGTGGCGGATGCCGGCCTTGATTTCCTCGGTGGTGAATTCTTCACCTTCGAGGTACTTGTTCATCAGCTCGTCGCTGGCCTCGGCAACAGCCTCGATCAGCGCGGCGCGGTACTCTTCAGCCTTTTCCTGAAGATCGGCCGGGATGGGCTCGATCTCGTACTTGGCGCCCATGGTGACATCACCCTTGGAGTCGCCGCGCCAGGTCAGGGCACGCATTTCGACGAGGTCGACAACGCCCTCAAAGTCGCTCTCGGCACCGATGGGCAGCTGGATAACCAGCGGCTTGGCACCAAGGCGGTTGATGATGGTGTCTACGGTGAAGTAGAAGTCAGCGCCGAGCTTGTCCATCTTGTTGACGAAGCAGATGCGCGGAACGTTGTACTTGTCGGCCTGGCGCCAAACAGTCTCAGACTGCGGCTCCACGCCTTCCTTGCCGTCGAAGACAGCGACGGCGCCGTCGAGCACGCGCAGGGACCGCTCAACCTCGACAGTGAAGTCAACGTGACCCGGAGTGTCGATGATGTTGATCTGGTTGTTGTCCCAGTAGCACGTGGTTGCTGCGGAGGTAATGGTGATACCCCGCTCCTGCTCCTGTGCCATCCAGTCCATGGTGGACGCACCGTCGTGGGTCTCGCCAATCTTGTGGTTCACACCGGTGTAGAACAGGATGCGTTCGGTGGTGGTGGTCTTGCCGGCATCAATGTGGGCCATGATGCCGATGTTGCGGACCTTGTTCAGGTCGGTAAGCACGTCAAGTGCCACGGTTTCTCCCTTATTTGGTGTTTGCCGGTTCGACTGCGTTTATCTGCTTCCGGCCCTGCACCCCGCCGCAGCGGGATACAGGGCCTGAAGAGCGGCCGCCGTCGGCCAGGCTTTTTACCAGCGGTAGTGGGCGAAGGCCTTGTTGGATTCGGCCATCTTGTGGGTGTCTTCGCGGCGCTTCACTGCAGCACCGAGACCGTTGGAGGCATCCAGGATCTCGTTGCGCAGACGCTCGGTCATGGTCTTCTCGCGGCGGGCCTTGGAGTAGCCAACCAGCCAGCGCAGAGCCAGTGCAGTTGCACGGCCCGGCTTGACCTCGACGGGAACCTGGTAGGTGGCGCCGCCAACGCGGCGGGACTTGACCTCAAGGCTCGGCTTGATGTTGTCCATAGCCTTCTTCAGGGCTGCAACGGGGTCTCCCCCGGTCTTCTCCTGAGCGCCGGCAAGTGCACCGTAAACGATGCGCTCTGCGGTGGACTTCTTGCCGTCAACGAGAACCTTGTTGATCAGCTGAGTGACCAGAGGGGAGCCGTAAACGGGATCCAGAACTAGCGGCCGCTTGGGGGCCGGACCCTTGCGGGGCATATTACTTCTTCTCCATCTTCGCGCCGTAACGGCTGCGAGCCTGCTTGCGGTTCTTGACACCCTGGGTGTCCAGTGCGCCGCGAACGATCTTGTAACGAACACCGGGCAGGTCCTTCACTCGACCGCCGCGAACGAGGACGATGGAGTGTTCCTGCAGGTTGTGGCCAACGCCGGGAATGTAAGCGGTTACTTCAATGCCGCCGTTGAGGCGCACGCGGGCAACCTTACGGAGCGCAGAGTTCGGCTTCTTCGGGGTGGTGGTGTAAACGCGGGTGCAGACACCACGGCGCATGGGGCTTCCCTGAAGGGCGGGAGCCTTGGTCTTGGAGACCTTGGGTGACCGGCCCTTGCGGACCAGCTGCTGAATCGTAGGCACTTTCGTGTTCTCCGTTTTTTCTCGAGATAACTTCTCTTGGTTGCATCGCCCCGCTTTCAGCTGTTGGAACAGCCGAGGGCGACGCGCTTTAAGTCGTCGTTGCCGCAATGCCCCGAGAAGTTCCGATACTCGCGCCGAAATCGACCGTAGGCGTGCAAAAGTGTGGCATTCGTTGCACAGGAACCCTGCAACCCGGAAACAGGCCCGCTCTACGAAGCTCCCGAGGGATTTCGTGAACGTCCTTCATCCACTGCCACACAAACAATTGATACTCAGTCTAGCAGACTTAAGCCTGAGCTCCCGCCGGTGCGTCCGAAATCACATCCGGACCTCCGCCCAGTAGCGGGCGATACCGGCCGGAAGGGGGCTTCAAACCTATCCGCGGGCTGCAAGTGCGGCAGTGATCTTCTCCGACGCCTCTTTCAGGGCCGGCAGCACTCCTGCAACGGCTTCTTCCAGACTACTCTCCCCGGCGCCCAGAGTTGCCTGCATGGAGGTATTTATCGCTGCGATCACTTCTCCCCCGGGGCTGCGGACCGGAACCGCAACGGACCGCAGCCCGGATTCCAGTTCCTGGTCAACCACTGCCCAGCCGGCCTCCCGGATCCTGAGCACCTCGGCGCGCAGAACCGCGGGGTCGGTAACCGTCCGTTCCGTGAACGGCTCGAGCCGCACCGTGCCCAGGTACTCCTCCAGCGCCGCGTCTGGCAAGCCTGCCAGCAGGACGCGGCCCATGGACGTGGCATAAGCCGGGAAGCGGGTGCCCACGGCAATGCCAACCCGCATCAGGCGGCGGGTGTGGATTCGAGCCACGTAGACAATGTCGGGGCCGTCCAGGATGGACGCCGATGTGGATTCGGAGATCCGGCGGGACAGGTCCTCCAGCAGCGGCTGCGCCAGCTGGGGCAGGGTTTGGCCCGACAGGTAGGAGTAGCCCAAAGCCAGCACCAGTGCGGTGAGCTCGAAGTGCCGGCCGTCCGTGCGCACGTAGCCCAGTTCTTCCAGCGTGAGCAGAAAACGGCGGGCCGTGGCACGCGACAGGCCGGTGCGGCGGGACACCTCGCTTAGGGTCATCTGCACGTGGTCCGCGTCGAAGGCCCGGATGACGCTCAGGCCGCGGGCCAGCGACTGTACGAACTGGTCGCTGGCCGGTGCCGTCTCGCTCACGTGTCCCCCATGTTTTCGGTTAGTGCTGGCTGTCATCCGCTGCGCGGATCAGCGGGATGTCCATCTTTGCCGCCAGTTCCTCGAACGTGGTTCCGAAGGTGTCACGGACGTGGACGCCGTCCTCCTTCAGGAGGAAGACCGCTTCATTAGTGTAGACGCGGGTCACGCACCCGACGCCGGTGAGCGGATAGCTGCATTCCTTCACCAGCTTGCTCAGGCCGTCCCTGGTAAACAGCGACATCATGACGTAGACGTCCTTGGCGCCGGTGGCCAGGTCCATGGCACCGCCCACTGCCGGGATGGCATCCGGGGCGCCGGTGTGCCAATTGGCCAGGTCCCCGGAGGCAGAGACCTGGAAGGCGCCCAGGACACACACGTCCAGGTGCCCGCCGCGCATGATCGCAAAGGAGTCGGCGTGGTGGAAGTAGGCGGCCCCCGGCAGCTCGGTCACCGGGATCTTTCCGGCGTTGATCAGGTCCGGGTCAACCTCCTCCCCGGAGGCTTCGGGGCCCATGCCCAGCATCCCGTTTTCGGTATGCAGGGTGACGTGCTGTTCCGGCCTCAGGTAGTTGGAGACCAGGGTCGGCTGGCCGATGCCCAGGTTCACGAAGGAGCCCGGGGCGACATCGGCCGCGACCAGCGCAGCGAGGTCGTTCTTGCCCAGCTTTTCGGTTCTGTTGCTCATGCTGCTGCCGGCGCTTTCTCCCGGTCCACGCGGACCAGGGTGTTGACGTAGATTCCCGGGGTGACCACCACTTCGGGGTCCATTTCCCCGCTAGCGACAATTTCGCGGACCTGCACAATGGCGGTCTTCGCGGCGGCGGCCATGATCGGACCGAAGTTCCGGGCGGTCTTCCGGTAGACCAGGTTTCCCGCCTCGTCGGCGCGCAGTGCCTTGACCAGCGCGAAGTCAGCGTGCAGCGGGGTTTCGAAGACGTAGCCGCGGCCGTCGATGATCCGGGTTTCCTTGCCTTCGGCCAGCGGGGTGCCGTAGGCGGTGGGCGTGAAGAACCCGCCGATGCCGGCACCGGCGGCCCGGATGCGCTCAGCCAGATTGCCCTGGGGCACCAGTTCCAGATCGATCTCCCCGGCCCGGTACCTGGCGTCGAAGATCTGTGAGTCCGACTGGCGCGGGAAGGAGCAGATGATCTTCTTTACCCGGCCGGCGCCGATCAGGGCGGCGAGGCCCTGTTCTCCGTTGCCGGCGTTGTTGTTGACGACGGTCAGGTCCCCGGCACCCTGGCGCAGCAGCGCCTCGATGAGTTCCACCGGCTGGCCGGCCCGGCCGAAGCCGCCGATCATAACGGTGGCGCCGTCGTGGATGGGCGCAACAGCCTCATCGACGTCCTGCACAATGTTGAGCACGGTTAGTCCTTACGTCTTCGTGAACTGGATTCTCAGTTGGTGTTTTCGAGTACGACGGCGAGGCCCTGGCCCACACCGATGCAGATTGCGGCCACGCCCCAGCGCTCACCGGAGTCCTGCAGCCGGCGGGCCAGGGTGCCGAGGATGCGGGTGCCGGAAGCGCCGAGCGGGTGGCCGATGGCGACGGCTCCGCCCCAGGCGTTGACGATGCCGGGATCCACGTCCCAGGCGTCCAGGCAGGCCAGGGACTGGGCTGCGAAGGCTTCGTTGAGTTCAACTGCCCCGATGTCGCCCCAGCCGATGCCGGCGCGCTTCAGCGCCGTGTTGGCCGCCTCCACCGGGGCATAACCGAAGAACTGCGGCTCGTTGGCTGCGGCTCCGCGGCCGGCGATCCGGGCCAGCGGGTCCAGGCCGAGCATTGCGGCGGCGTTTTCGCTGCCCAGCCAGGCGGCGGAGGCGCCGTCGTTCAGCGGGGAGGCGTTGCCGGCGGTGACGGTGCCGCCGGAGACGTCGTCGGAGGCCGGACGGAAAACGGTGCGCAGCGTGGCGAGTTTCTCCACCGTCGAGCCGGCGCGGATGCTTTCGTCACGGTCCAGGTCCACGCCGTCGACGGCGACCGTGAGGTCCGCGTATTTGCCGTCGTCCCAGGCCTTCGCTGCCAAGGCATGGGAGGCTGCGGCGAACTCATCCTGGCGTTCCCGGGTGATGCCGTACTTCTCGCGCAGCTGCTCGGTGGCCTCCCCCAGCGAGACCGTCCATTCCTTCGGCATGGCGGGGTTGACCAGCCGCCAGCCCAGCGTGGTGGAGGCCAGGGTGGAGTCTCCGGCCGGATACGGCTTTTCGTTCTTGGGCAGCACCCAGGGGGCGCGGCTCATGGATTCGACGCCGCCGATCAGCATCAGGTCCGCTTCGCCGGTGTTGATCTGCCGCGAGGCGATCAGTGCCGCGTCGAGGGACGAGCCGCAGAGCCGGTTGACCGTGGTGCCGGGGATCGAGGTGGGCAGGCCGGCCAGCAGGGTGGCCATGCGGGCGACGTTGCGGTTTTCCTCACCGGCTCCGTTGGCGTTTCCGAAGACCACTTCATCGATCCGCTCGGGATCGAGCCCGGGGGCCCGCGACACGGAGGCCTTCAGGACCTGGGCGGCGAGGTCATCCGGACGGACTCCGGCCAGGGCTCCGCCGAATTTGCCGAAGGGGGTGCGGACTGCGTCGTAAATATAGGCCTGGTTCACCGGTGCTCCTTGAACTAAAAAGCTAAAACTGGGACGGGGGAAGGGCTGGGATAGGGCGGAAGAGATGCGGAGAAAGAGCTGCTGCCGGCTCAGTCCGCGGCGTCGATCTCGCGGAAGACGCCCTGGGCCACCTTGAAGGCGGAGTTGGCGGACGGGACGCCGCAGTAGATCGCGGACTGCAGCACGATCTCCTTGATTTCGTCACGGTCCAGGCCGTTGCGCAGCGCTGCCCGGACGTGCATGGCAAACTCCTCCAGGTGTCCGTGGGCGATCAGCGCCGTCAGTGTGATGGCGCTGCGCATGGTGCGCGGAAGGCCCGGCCGGGTCCAGACGGTGCCCCAGGCGTACTGCGTGATCAGGTCCTGGAAGTCGGTGGTGAACTCGTCCTTGCCGGCGTTGGCGCGGTCCACGTGCTCAGCGCCGAGGACCTCGCGGCGCACCGCCATGCCCTCGTTGTATACGTCCTGCCGGCTCTTGTTGGCGTCTGCGATCACTGCGTTACTTCCCTTCGAGGTACTGGGCGCCGAAGAAGTCCTTCAGCAGTCCTGCGGTTGCGGCCGGCTGCTCCACCGGTACCAGGTGCGCCGCGTCGTCGATGACGGCGGCGGTTCCGTTGGCCACGCGGTCGGCAATGAGCTGCGCGAACGACGGCGGGGTGACGACGTCCTCGGCGCCGGCAACAGCGAGCATGGGAACGGTGATGTCCGGCAGCCGTCCGCGGACATCGAAGGTGGCCAGTGCCCGGCAGCAGCGGGCATAGGAGAAGCGGTCCGCGTCCTGCAGCGAGTGGAGCAGGGCGGCAGCGGCAGCGGGCTCCCGGTCCATAAAACCCGGGGCAAACCACCGCTGCCCGGAGCCGACCACCTGCGTGGGTGTCCCCTGCACGCGTACCGTTTCCGCGCGTTCCTCCCACGCCCCGGTTTCACCGATCTTGGCACCGGAACAGAGGACCGCGATGCCGTCGAACAGCGCACCGTGGTCGAGGCCGAGCTGGAGCCCGACGGCACCGCCCAGCGATACCCCGGCGTAGAAGACCGGGACATCTGCGGCAACGTCCCCGGCCTCCCGGGCGCCGGTAACCATGGCGGCGACGGCGGCGGCAAGGTCCGCGACGCTGAAGGATTCCGTGGCAGCGGGGCTGGCGCCATGGCCGGGCAGGTCCCAGGCGATGACGGTGAAGGTGTCCAGCGCTGCGGCGGCCCGGCTCCACAGCGGCAGGGCCGCGGTGCCCAGCGACGGGCCGGCAATCAGGACGGGGGCCGCGGGGCCGGCGTTGGAAAGGCGGGAGGCCTTGATGGCGGGGATGCTCATGCTGAGGGCTTTCCGGGGTAGGCCGCGGTGATCCGCTCGATGAGGGCGGCGGTCTCCCCCAGGTATTCGGCGGGGTCGAGGATGTTCTTGAGTTCCGCATCGGAAAGGACCTGTTGGGGCACCGCTGCGCGCAGCAGCTCTTCGAAGGGCTCACCGGAGGACAGCGAGCGGGCAACCGTGCCGGCGATGATTTCCCTGCCGCGTCCGGGCACGCCGTCGTCAAGCAGGGGGGCGGCCACAGCCATGATTTTCTCGCTGACCACCAGGGGACCGGCGGACTCCAGGTTCCGGGCCAGCGCGTCCGTGTGGACCTGCAGGCCTTCGGCCAGTTCGGCCAGCTTGGCCGCAGCACCGCCGGCGAGGCGGAGCAGGGAGCGCAGGGCCTGCCATTCCACGTGCCAGGAGCCGCTGGGCCGTTCATCGTCAGCTGCGGCGGCGGCAGCGTTCAGTTGCAGGCCGTAGCCGGGGGCGGCCAGGGCCGCGCTGCGGATCAGGACGGACAGCACGGGGTTCTGCTTCTGCGGCATGGCGGAGGAACCGCCGCGGCCGGCGGCGCGGGGTTCGGAAACCTCGGCGATTTCCGGCCGGCTGAGCAGCAGGACATCGTTGGCGACTTTCCCTGCCGCGGCGGTGAAGTCCTGCAGGGCGGCCCCAAGGGCGGTCACCGGCAGCCGGTTGGTCTGCCAGGGTGCCACGGGTTCGGCCAGCCCGAGGGCGCGTGCCAGGCGTGCGGTGAGGTCGAAGGCGGTGGCACGCTCTGCCCCGGGGGCGGCCGAGCCGGCTGCCAGGGACACTGCGGCGAGGGTGCCGGAGGCACCGCCCCACTGCAGCTGGAGATTTTGGGCAGCCGTGCGCAGCCCCTGCGCGGCACTGCCGACCCCGTGCAGCCACTGGGCGGCGCGCAGGCCGAAGGTGGAGGGCAGCGAATGCTGGGTCAGGGTCCGGGCGACACACAGGGTGGCGGCGTGCCGGCGGGCCGTCTCACCCAGGGCAGCGGCGGCCCGGTCGGCATCAGCCAGGATGCTCTCCAGGGCGCGCCGGGCCAACAGCATCAGGGCGCTGTCCATGATGTCCTGGCTGGTGGCGCCCCGGTGGATGGCGGCGGCGGCTTGCGTGGACAGTGCCTTGGCCTGGGCCCGGAGGTCGGCCAGCAGCGGAATGACGGGGTTGCCTCCGCCCTGTGCCCGCTCGGCGAGGGACGCGGCGTCGTACCGGGAGGCATCGCTGACGGCGGCTACCGCGGCAGGAGCCTCCGGATCGGCCAGCCCGGCGGACGCCAGCACGCGCACCCACTCGAGTTCCACGTCCAGGAGGGCCTGGAGCAGCTGGCGGTCCCCGGTCAGTTCCGCGGTGCGCGTACCCGCCCAGGCCGGGGACAGCAGTCCGTAATCCGCGCTGTCGGCTGTGCCCACGGTTATGCCCCCGGGTAGGTGAGGAAGACGGTTTCGTCCTCGCCCTGCAGGCAGATGTTCCAGCGGAGTCCGCCGTCGGCCTCGCGGGTGGCAACGAGGGTGCGCCGCCGGTCCTCGGGCAGCGAGGACAGCAGGGCATCACGGGCCAGCGCCTCTTCGTCATCCGGCAGGTACATCCGGGTGTGCAGCTTGTTGAGCAGGCCGCGGGCAAAGACCACGAAGGAAATGAAGGGTGCGGAGCCTTCCTCCGTCGGACCAGGATTCACCGTGGTGAAGGTGTAATTGCCGGCGTTGTCGACGGCGGTGCGGCCCCAGCCGGTGAAGGTGTAGCCGTCGCGGACCAGGGAGCCGGCGCGCTGGGGGATGTTACCCTCGGCGTCAGCCTGCCAAATCTCCAGCAGTGCGTCCGGGATGGTGTCTCCGGCGCCGTCGGTCACGGTGCCCTGCAGGCGGACACTGCCGGGCATGCCCGGGGGCAGCAGCTGGTTGTCCTTTTCGAAGGGGAGGGCATAGCCGTAGAACGGGCCGATGGTCTGGCCGGGCGTGGCGGATAGCTTCTGCTCGCTCATGACTCTGCGTCCTCGTCTTCCATCCAGGTGCGGTTGCTGCCGGTGAGCACGATGTCCCAGTTGTAGCCGGTGGCCCACTCATGCGAAGTGATGTTGTGGTCGTAGGTGGCTACGAGGCGGTCGCGTGCCTTGGAGTCGGTGATCGACTGGTAGATCGGGTCCAGGGCGAAAAGCGGATCCCCGGGGAAGTACATCTGGGTGATCATGCGCTGGGTGAAGTCGGTGCCGAAGAGCGAGAAGTGGATATGCGCCGGCCGCCAGGCGTTGTAGTGGTTCTTCCACGGGTAGGGGCCGGGCTTGATGGTGGTGAACTCGTAGGAGCCGTCGTCGGTGGTGATGCAGCGGCCGACGCCGGTGAAGTTCGGGTCCAGCGGCGCGGGGTGCTGGTCGCGCTTGTGGATGTAGCGGCCGGCGGAGTTGGCCTGCCAGATTTCCACCAGCTGGTTGCGCACGGGGTGTCCGTCACCGTCCAGGATGCGTCCGCGGACGATGATCCGCTCCCCCAGCGGTTCGCCGTTGTGCTGGATAGTCAGATCGCTCTCGAGCGCGTGGACGTCCTGGTGACCGAAGGCCGGGGACCACAGCTCAATGGTTTCGGGGTCCACGTGGTGCGGATCCTTGGTGGGATGGCGCAGGAGCGAGCTGCGGTAGGGCGGGAAGTCGATGCGGGGCTGGGTTTCCTCGGCAGCGCCGTCGTCCACCCGCTTGGAGTACTCCGCGTGGACCGAGGCGATTTCGGCGGAGATCTGGTCCTGCGAAGCCTCGGCCGCGTCCAGCTTCTCGATGACATGGCTGTTCGAGAAAAGATCCTCTTCCATTTCCATGGTTCTTCCTTTCAATGAAACGCTCCGTCGCGCTTCTGCTCTCCAACCATCCACGTGGTTGGGACCACATTACACGGATTGTTCGGCTCATGGACAGGTGTTCGCGATGCGAACGCTAGCTGTGCGGCCATCCGGTGTAGGCCTCAGCCAGATACGCACTGCCGTGCCGGGAGCCGACGACGCCGCTGAGCTCTCCCAGCACGCGCTTGCGCTCGAAGGGGCTGGCATCCGCCCGGGTATGCAGCATCGATGTCATCCAGTAGGAGAAGTTCTGGGCCCGCCAGACCCGCTGCAGGGCCTTGTCGCTGTAGCCGTCCAGCAGGTCCGCGGACTTGGTGGCATAGAAGGAGTCGATGGCTTCGAACAGCACCCTGACGTCCCCCAGGGCCAGGTTGAGCCCCTTGGCGCCGGTGGGCGGAACCGTGTGCCCGGCGTCACCCGCCAGGAACAGGTTGCCGTACCGCAGGGGTTCACACACATAGCTGCGGAACTTCAGGACGGTCTTTTCGAAGATCGGGCCCCGCGTCAGCTCGAAGCCGTCCGGGCCGTCCACCCGGGCCTGGAGTTCTTCCCAGATGCGGTCCTCGCTCCAGGCGTCAGCGTCCTCGTTTGGATCCGACTGGAAGTACATCCGCTGGACGGAGTCGTTGCGCTGGCTGATCAGGGCAAAGCCGCGGTCGGAATGGGCGTAGATGAGTTCCGGGGCGCTGGGGGCTGCCCGGGTGAGGATGCCGAACCAGGCAAAGGGGTATTCAATAAAGTTGTCCGTGCGTGCTTCCTTGGGGATGGAGCGCCTGCAGATGCCGCCGGAGCCGTCCGAGCCCGCCAGGATGTCGCAGTGGATCTCAAAGTCCCGGCCGTCGCTGTCGGTGAACAGGATCTTCGGGGTGCCGCTCGCAAGGTCGGTGACGGATGTGTCGCTGACTCCGTAGCGGACATCGCCGTGGTCCCGCTCCCGGGCCGCAGCCAGGTCGGTGAAGACCTCGTTCTGCGGATACAGCCATACGGACTCCCCCACCAGGTCTTCAAAGTCGATCCGGTGGCTCTCCCCGCCGAAGCGCAGGTCAATTCCCTCGTGGCGGTACCCTTCGCTTAGCACCCGGTGGCTGACCCCGGTGTCGGTCAGCATGCGCACGCTTCCATGCTCGAGGATGCCGGCCCGGTGGGTGGTGCGGATGGTTTCATGGTCGCGCTTTTCCACCACGATATTGTCGATCCCGGACTTCGACAGCAGGTGTGAAAGCATCAGTCCGGCGGGGCCTCCGCCCACAATGCCGACCTGCGTCTTGAGGACAGTGCGCTCTGCACCCATCTGTTGCTCCCTTGAACTTTGTTGCGGACACTACCCCCCCCAGTGTGACCGCCGGCACACAGGTGACAGCAAAGCCATTCTCATTGATTGGGAAAGAAACGAAGCTGCCAGCCGTTTCGGACGCAGGAGCTGCCGGCAGTCAGCGCTGGTAGTGCGGCCCGGCGGCCTCCGCGCGGACGCCCAGGCCGCGGGAGATCCCGCGGGCGGCAGTCATGAGGGCAGGGATGGTTGTGGAGATGTGTTCGCTGCCCGTGGGCACCACGACGCCGATGGCCGCCACGGCCGTGCCCCCTGCACCAAAGACCGGGACCGCGATTCCGGTGGTGTCCTCAACGACGGCTCCGGGCAGGCTTGCACTGCCGTGAAGGCGAATCTTTGCCCAGGCCGAACGCAAGTGCTTCTCTTCGGAGGCGTCCGGGTTCCGCTGCTGAAGGTACTCCTCCTGTACATGCCGGGGCGAGTGGGCCATCATCACCATTCCCGAGGACGAGATGTGGACAGGGAGCCGGCCGGCGACTTTCGCCTGGTTCAGCACCGATCCGTGGCTGGAAAGGCGTTCGATGAACAGGACCTCATCCTCTCGCAGCACGGACAGCTGGGTGTGCTGCCGGACCACTGCCTGGATGTCTTCCATAAACGGCATGGCAATCTGCTTGAGGCCGAGGGCTGCGGAGCTGCGGCTGGCAAGTTCCCAGAGGCGAAGGCCAAGCCGGACGCCGTCGGCCTCCCTCTGCAGGAAGCCGTGCGCCGTCAGCTCGTTCACGATCCGGTGCGCGGTGGACAGCGGCAGCCCGGCGCGGCGGGCCAGCATGGCGACGGGCATCACCTGGCGGGTTTCGTCGAAGGCGCTGATGACCCGCACGATCCGGCTGGTCATGGACTCGCCGCTCGGGGAATTGGCCATGACTCAAGTCTGGCACAGCCGTTAACGCGGCAGGTCCCGCACCCAGTGGGTGCGGGACCTGCCGTTTGGTTGCGTTTTCCTTAGCGGAAGTCGCTGCCCATGTCGTAGTCATCCAGCGGGATGGCATGGAACTCGGGGCTCAGGCCGCCGTCCACTCCGGCGTAGTCGAAGTCGCTGAAGGCGCTCGGGCCGGTAAACAGGTTGGCCTTTGCTTCTTCGGTCGGCTCGACGGTGACCTCGGTGTAACGGGGCAGGCCCGTTCCGGCCGGGATCAGCTTACCGATGATGACGTTTTCCTTGAGGCCGAGCAGCGGATCGCTCTTGCCTTCCATGGCCGCCTGCGTCAGGACGCGGGTGGTTTCCTGGAAGGAAGCAGCGGACAGCCAGGACTCGGTTGCCAGCGACGCCTTGGTGATACCCATGAGCTCGGGACGGCCGGAAGCCGGCTTCTTGCCCTCGGATACAACGCGGCGGTTCTCGCTTTCGAAGCGGCGGCGCTCAGCGAGCTCGCCCGGAAGCAAGTCGGAGTCGCCGGACTCGATCACGGTCACGCGGCGCAGCATCTGGCGGACGATGACTTCCACGTGCTTGTCGTGGATGCCTACACCCTGGCTGCGGTACACGCGCTGGACTTCGTCCACCAGGAATTCCTGTGCCTTGCGCGGGCCGAGGATACGGAGGATCTGCTTGGGATCCACCGCACCGAAGACCAGCTGCTGGCCAACCTCAACGTGGTCGCCGTCGGCAACCAGCAGGCGGGCACGGCGCAGGACCGGGTACGCGATTTCCTCGGAGCCGTCATCGGGAGTGACAACCAGACGCATCTGGCGGTCGGACTCTTCGATGGTGACCCGGCCCGCGGTCTCGGAGATCGGAGCAACACCCTTGGGGGTACGTGCTTCGAAGAGCTCCTGGATACGGGGCAGACCCTGGGTGATATCTTCCGCGGAAGCAACACCACCGGTGTGGAAGGTACGCATGGTCAGCTGGGTACCCGGCTCACCAATGGACTGTGCAGCGATGATACCGACGGCCTCGCCGATGTCCACGGTCTTACCCGTGGCCAGGGAGCGGCCATAGCAGAGTGCACAGGTACCGACGGCGGACTCACAGGTGAGTACGGAGCGGACCTTGATGTCGGTGACGCCGGCTTCGAACAGCTTCGCGATGAGGACGTCGCCCACATCGTCGCCGCCCTTGGCCAGGACATTGCCCTGGGCATCGGTGACGTCGGTGGCCAGCGTACGGGCGTACGCCGAGTTCTCGACCTCTTCGTGCAGCTGCAGTTCGCCGTTGGAGTCCGGAACCGCGATGGTGACGTTCAGGCCGCGCTCGGTGCCGCAGTCTTCCTCGCGGACAATGACGTCCTGGGAAACGTCCACCAGACGACGGGTCAGGTAACCCGAGTTGGCGGTACGCAGAGCGGTATCGGCAAGACCCTTACGGGCACCGTGGGTGGCGATGAAGTACTCCAGAACCGACAGGCCCTCACGGTACGAGGACTTGATCGGGCGCGGGATGATCTCACCCTTGGGGTTGGCCACCAGGCCGCGGATACCGGCAATCTGCCGGACCTGCAGCCAGTTACCACGGGCACCGGAAGACACCATGCGGTTGATGTTGTTTTCCTTGGGCATGTTCGCACGCATGGCCGCAGCAACTTCGTTGGTTGCCTTGTTCCAAATGTCGATGAGCTCCTGGCGGCGCTCGTCTTCTGCGATCAGGCCCTTGCCGTACTGGCTTTCCACCTTGGCGGCCTGTGCTTCGTAGACCTCCATGATGGCCGGCTTGTCGATCGGCGCGGAGATGTCCGAGATGGCAACGGTGACGCCCGAGCGGGTGGCCCAGTAGAAACCGGCGTCCTTCAGGTTATCCAGCGTTGCCGCCGTCATAACCTTCGGGTAGCGCTCTGCCAGGTCGTTCACGATGGCGGACAGCTGGCCCTTGTCGGCAACCTTCTCAACCCACGGGTAGTCCGCCGGCAGGGTCTGGTTGAAGATTACCTGGCCCAGGGAGGTCTGGATGAGGGCGGGGGTGCCTTCTTCCCAGCCTTCCGGAGCCGGACGGTCGGCGGAGGGCACGAAGCCTTCCAGGCGCATGCTGACCTGAGCGTTCAGGTCCAGCTCACCGAGGTCGTACGCCATCAGTGCTTCGGACGGGGTCGTGAAGAACCGTCCTTCGCCTGCTGCGCCTTCCTTCTTGGTGGTGAGGTGGTGCAGGCCGATGATCATATCCTGCGAGGGCAGGGTCACCGGACGGCCGTCCGAGGGCTTCAGGATGTTGTTCGAGGACAGCATCAGGATGCGTGCCTCGGCCTGGGCCTCCGGGCTCAGCGGCAGGTGAACTGCCATCTGGTCACCGTCGAAGTCGGCGTTGAACGCACCGCAGACGAGCGGGTGCAGCTGAAGGGCCTTGCCCTCCACCAGCTGCGGCTCGAATGCCTGGATACCCAGGCGGTGCAGGGTGGGTGCACGGTTGAGCAGCACCGGGTGTTCGGTGATGATCTCTTCCAGCACGTCCCAGACCTGCGGGCGGAAACGCTCGACCATGCGCTTGGCGCTCTTGATGTTCTGCGCGTGGTTGAGGTCAACCAGGCGCTTCATCACGAACGGCTTGAAGAGCTCCAGCGCCATCTGCTTGGGCAGACCGCACTGGTGCAGCTTCAGCTGCGGACCGACGACGATCACGGAACGGCCGGAGTAGTCAACGCGCTTACCCAGAAGGTTCTGGCGGAAGCGGCCCTGCTTGCCCTTGAGCATGTCGGACAGTGACTTCAGCGGACGGTTGCCTGGTCCGGTGACCGGACGGCCGCGGCGGCCGTTGTCGAACAGCGAGTCAACAGCTTCCTGGAGCATGCGCTTTTCGTTGTTCACGATGATCTCGGGGGCACCGAGATCCAGCAGGCGCTTCAGGCGGTTGTTGCGGTTGATGACGCGGCGGTACAGGTCGTTGAGGTCGGACGTCGCGAAACGTCCGCCGTCGAGCTGCACCATCGGGCGCAGTTCCGGCGGGATAACCGGAACGGCGTCCAGGACCATGCCCAGCGGGCTGTTGGTCGTGGTCAGGAACGCGTTGACAACCTTCAGGCGCTTCAGGGCACGCGTCTTGCGCTGGCCCTTGCCGTTCTGGATGATGTCGCGCAGCAGCTCGGACTCGGCCTGCATGTCGAAGTCCTCAAGGCGCTGCTTGATGGCTTCGGCACCCATGGAGCCTTCGAAGTACAGACCGTAGCGGTCGCGCAGTTCGCGGTAGAGACCTTCATCGCCCTCGAGGTCGCCGACCTTGAGGTTCTTGAAGCGCTCCCAGACCTGCTCGAGGCGCTCGATGTTGTTGTCGGCGTCGCGGCGGACCTTGGCCATCTGGCGGTCGGCGGAGTCGCGGGCCTTCTTCTTGTCCGCAGCCTTGGCGCCTTCGCCCTCGAGGCGTGCAATTTCGCCTTCGAGGTCCTTGGCAATGGCTGCGATGTCGGAGTCGCGCTGGTCAACGAGGTGCTTGCGCTCCAGGTCGTGCTCAGCCTGCAGGTTCGGAAGTTCCGCGTGGCGGTTTTCTTCGTCGACCGAGGTGATCATGTAGGCGGCGAAGTAGATGACCTTTTCGAGGTCCTTCGGCGCCAGGTCCAGCAGGTAGCCCAGACGGGACGGGACACCCTTGAAGTACCAGATGTGGGTCACGGGAGCGGCAAGCTCGATGTGGCCCATGCGCTCGCGGCGCACCTTGGCACGGGTAACCTCGACGCCGCAGCGCTCACAGATGATGCCCTTGAAGCGCACGCGCTTGTACTTACCGCAGTAGCATTCCCAGTCGCGGGAGGGGCCGAAGATCTTCTCGCAGAAAAGACCGTCCTTCTCCGGCTTCAGGGTTCGGTAGTTGATGGTTTCCGGCTTCTTGACTTCGCCGTAAGACCAGCCGCGGATTTCATCCGCAGTGGCAAGGCCGATACGCATGAGGCCGAACGTGGAATCGTTGGACATGGGTCCCTGTTCTCTCTTGTTCTCTAAATCTGAATGTCTCGGGTACGGGAAGAGGGAGGAGACCGGTCCGCCGAAGCGGACCGGCGCCTGCTAAACCTCTTCTACTGAGCTCGGCTCTGCGCGGGACAGATCAATACCCAGCTCTTCCGCGGCCCGGAAGACTTCTTCATCCGAGTCACGCATTTCAATCGTGTTGCCCTCGGTGGAGAGTACTTCCACATTCAGGCAGAGCGACTGCATTTCCTTGATGAGCACCTTGAAGGACTCCGGAACGCCGGGCTCCGGGATGTTCTCGCCCTTGACGATGGCTTCGTAGACCTTCACGCGGCCGTGGATGTCATCCGACTTGATCGTCAGCAGTTCCTGCAGCGTGTAGGCGGCGCCGTACGCTTCCAGGGCCCAAACTTCCATTTCACCGAAGCGCTGGCCACCGAACTGTGCCTTACCACCCAGCGGCTGCTGCGTGATCATGGAGTACGGGCCGGTGGAGCGTGCGTGGATCTTGTCATCGACAAGGTGGTGCAGCTTCAGGATGTACATGTAACCCACCGAGATGGGCTCCGGGAACGGCTGGCCGGAGCGGCCGTCGAACATCCGGGCCTTGCCCGATGCGCCGATCAGGCGGTTGCCGTCACGGGTCACGTTGGTGGAATCGAGCAGGCCGGTGATTTCATCTTCACTGGCACCGTCGAACACCGGGGTGGCAACCGTGGTGGGACCGGATTCGCGCGGCAGTTCGGGCAGGTTCTTGACCCACTCCGGATTGCCGTCGATCTTCCAGCCCTGCTTGGCAGCCCAGCCGAGGTGGATTTCCAGGACCTGGCCGACGTTCATTCGACCCGGAACACCCAGCGGGTTCAGGACGATGTCGACGGGGGTTCCGTCTTCCATGAACGGCATGTCCTCGATCGGCAGGATCTTGGAGATGACGCCCTTGTTGCCGTGGCGGCCGGCCAGCTTGTCGCCGTCCGTGATCTTGCGCTTGTGCGCCACGTAGACGCGCACCAGCTGGTTCACGCCCGGGGGCAGCTCGTCGTCGTTGTCGCGGTCGAAGATGCGGACACCGATGACGGTTCCCGACTCGCCGTGGGGAACCTTCAGGGAAGTGTCGCGGACCTCGCGGCTCTTCTCGCCGAAGATAGCCCGCAGCAGGCGCTCTTCCGGAGTCAGTTCCGTTTCACCCTTGGGGGTGACGCGGCCAACCAGGATGTCGCCGGCTTCAACCTCGGCACCAATGTGGATGATGCCGCGCTCGTCCAGCTGGGAGAGCACTTCCTCGGACACGTTGGGGATGTCACGGGTGATTTCCTCGGCACCAAGCTTGGTGTCGCGGGCATCAACTTCGTGCTCCTCGATGTGGATGGAGGTCAGGACGTCGTCGGAGACCATGCGCTGGGAGAGGATGATCGCATCCTCGTAGTTGTGGCCTTCCCATGACATGAATGCCACGAGCAGGTTCTTACCCAGTGCCAGTTCGCCCTGGTCCGTGGAGGGACCGTCGGCGATGATGCTGTTGACCTCGACGCGTGCGCCTTCGGAAACCAGGACCCGCTGGTTGTACGCGTTGCCCTGGTTGGAGCGCGCGAACTTCATGATCGGGTAGTTGGACTCGGTGCCGTCGTCGTTCATGACGGTGACGAGCTCTGCGGAGACCTCGGTGACGACGCCGGGCTTGACGGCGGTGACGGAGTCACCGGCGTCGACGGCGGCGTACTTCTCCATGCCGGTACCCACAACGGGGCGCTCGGAACGGAGCAGCGGCACGGCCTGGCGCTGCATGTTCGCACCCATGAGGGCGCGGTTGGCGTCATCGTGCTCCAGGAACGGAATCAGGGCCGTAGCCACCGACACCATCTGGCGCGGGGAAACGTCCATGTACTCCACGCCTTCGGGCTCAACGAGCACGGGCTCGCCGGAACCGCCGCGGGCACGGACGAGGACGAGGTCCTCGGCGAAGTGCTGGTCTTCGCGCAGCGGAGCGTTTGCCTGGGCAATGGTGCGCTCTACTTCGTCGTCGGCGGTCAGGTAGTCAACCTGATCGGTGACGACGCCGTCGATGACCTTGCGGTACGGGGTTTCGATGAAGCCGAAAGCGTTGATCCGGGCGTAGGACGCCAGCGAACCGATGAGGCCGATGTTCGGGCCTTCAGGGGTTTCGATGGGGCACATGCGGCCGTAGTGCGAGGGGTGGACGTCTCGGACTTCCATGCCTGCACGGTCACGGGACAGACCACCCGGGCCCAGCGCGGACAGGCGGCGCTTGTGCGTCAGTCCGGCGAGCGGGTTGTTCTGGTCCATGAACTGCGAGAGCTGGGAGGTTCCGAAGAACTCCTTGATCGCTGCCACGACGGGGCGGATGTTGATCAGCGTCTGCGGCGTGATGGCCTCGACGTCCTGAGTGGTCATGCGCTCGCGCACAACACGCTCCATGCGGGACAGGCCCGTACGGATCTGGTTCTCGATGAGCTCGCCGACGGCGCGGATACGGCGGTTGCCGAAGTGGTCGATATCGTCGACCTCGACGCGGATGTCGACGTCTTCGCCGTTGCGCTTGCCCGGGACGGTCTTCTCGCCGGCGTGCAGGGCAACCAGGAACTTGATCATGGCAACGATGTCATCGTTGTTCAGGACCGAAGCATCGGAGTCCGTCAGCGGCTTGTCGATGCCCAGCTTGCGGTTGATCTTGTAGCGGCCAACCTTGGCCAGGTCGTAGCGCTTCGGGTTGAAGTACAGGTTGTCCAGCAGGGTCTGGGCAGCCTCGACCGTGGGCGGCTCGCCCGGACGGAGCTTGCGGTAGATGTCCAGCAGGGCATCCTCGCGGGTTTCCGTGGGGTC
Organism: Arthrobacter sp. Z1-15; assembly: GCF_054792395.1. Lineage (NCBI taxonomy): Bacteria > Bacillati > Actinomycetota > Actinomycetes > Micrococcales > Micrococcaceae > Arthrobacter > Arthrobacter sp. Z1-15. The sequence continues at coordinate 3,118,965 of NZ_CP096454.1, forward strand.
CTTCTCCAGGGTGGCGCGGATGGAGTCGTATTCGCCGAAGGTCTCGAGGATCTGGCCTTCGGTCCAGCCCAGGGCCTTGAGCAGGACGGTGACGGACTGCTTGCGCTTGCGGTCGAGGCGGACGCCGACCTGGTCGCGCTTGTCGATTTCGAGTTCGAACCATGCACCGCGGGAAGGAATGATCTTCGCGGTGTAGATGTCCTTGTCACTGGTCTTGTCCGCGGTGCGCTCGAAGTAGGCACCCGGCGAACGGACCAGCTGGGAAACAACGACACGCTCGGTGCCGTTGATGACGAACGTTCCCTTGTCTGTCATCAGCGGGAAGTCGCCCATGAACACGGTCTGCTGCTTGATTTCGCCCGTGTTGTTGTTCATGAATTCGGCCTTAACGTACAACGGGGCCGAGTACGTTGCGTCCCGGTCCTTGCACTCAGCCATGGTGTACTTCGGGTCGGCAAACTCCGGCTCGGTGAAGCTCAGGGACATGGTGCCCTGGAAGTCTTCGATCGGGGAGATTTCCTCGAAGATGTCAGCCAGTCCGGAGGTGGTGGCAATGCCCTGTTCCCCGGTCTGCTTAGCCTTCTCTACGCGCGCCTTCCAGCGCTCGTTGCCGACCAGCCAGTCAAAGCTGTCGGTCTGAAGGGCAAGAAGATTGGGAACGTCAAGAGGTTCGTGAATCTTTGCGAATGAAATCCGGGGAGCGATGTTCTCCGGGATGTTAGCGGTTGCATTATTAGAGGTGCTCGAGGCGACCAAGAGGGATCCTTCCACAGACCTTCAGGCGTGTTTCGCGCCTCCATCTCTGCACAGAACGGACCTGGTCCGCGTGCGTCCTTGCATCCTGCCGGGCGCGCGAAACGCTGCCTGGCACAGGACAAAGCCCACCGCTATATGAAGGCTGAAGGTTAAGAGAGGGAAGCAAATATTAACTATAGGGCATTATGGGCAGACAAGTCTACCCGGCGCCGCAACCCTGCATGGCTCGACCCGCCGGTTCCAGTCGAATGATTCGACCGCTGGATCCGTGGAACGGGGAGCTACAGGCAACACCGGCGCACCGCTGACGCATCGGATACGAATATCTTACCGTACGATCCCCGGATTGTGGGTGCCGGGGGTGTGGGGGGCCTCACCGCGGCGTGACGAGGCTCTCCCCCGCCGCATTCCGTTGACGTACCCTTGTTCCAGCGCTGCATCCGTGCTCACCGCCGAGCACGAACAGGATGCGCATCGGCCGCACCTGCACAGTCAACGACGAAAGTAGATTTTCCGCCATGAACAACCGCCCAGAGAAGGCCTCCGCAGGCCAAGAAGCAGCCCCATCCGACGTGGTGATCGTTGGAGGCGCCCGCACGCCGCAGGGCCGGCTGAACGGCCAGCTTGCCCCCTTTACCGCAGTTGAACTGGGCGCTTTCGCCATCGCCGGCGCACTGGAAAAGTCCCGCGTTCCGGCTGCTGACGTGCATGCGGTCATCATGGGGCATGTGGTCCAGGCCGGCTGCGGCCAGAACCCGGCCCGCCAGGCTTCCATCAAGGCCGGGATCGGCTGGAACGTTCCGACCGTGACCATCAACAAGGTGTGCCTGTCAGGTCTTGCCGCCGTCATTGATGCCGCCCGCCTGATCCGGGGCGGTGAAGCCACCGTGGTGGTGGCCGGCGGCCAGGAATCGATGAGCCGCGGCCCGCACCTCCTGCCGGGTGCACGCCAGGGCTGGAACTACGGCAATATTTCCGCACTCGATTCCGTGTCCCACGACGGTCTTACCGATGCCTTCGACAATGACTCCATGGGCATCTCCACCGAACGCGGCAACACCAAACTGGCGATAAAGCGCCTTGAACAGGACGAGGTTGCGGCCGCCTCGCACCGCCGGGCGGCAGCGGCCATGGCTTCCGGTGTCTTCGACGCGGAGATTGTTCCCGTCACCGTTCCCCAGCGCCGGGGCGAGCCGCTTGTGCTCACAGCCGACGAGGGCGTCCGGCCCAACACCACTCCCGAGACACTCGCCGGCCTGCGTCCGGCTTTCGATCCCGAGGGCACCATCACAGCGGGGAACTCGTCCCCGCTGTCCGACGGTGCCGCCGCCCTGATCCTGACGACCCGCGCCTATGCCGAGGAGAACGGCCTGGACATCCTCGCCGTCGTCGGCGTTCCGGGCCAGGTGGCAGGCCCGGACAACACGCTGCACTCCCAGCCGTCGAACGCCGTCTTCGCCGCCCTCGACCGGGCGGGCTGGAGCGCCTCGGACCTGGACTTCATCGAGATCAACGAGGCATTTGGCGCGGTTGCCGTCCAGTCCCTGAGCGAGCTGGGCATGGACCTGGACCAGTGCAACCTCAACGGCGGAGCCATTGCGCTCGGCCACCCGATCGGTGCTTCCGGCGCCAGGCTGGCCCTGACCGCAGCCCACGAGCTGATGCGGCGCGGTTCCGGACGGGCTGCCGTTGCCCTCTGCGGCGGCGGCGGACAGGGCGAGGCACTGCTGCTCTGGCGCGAGACGTCCTAACGCCCCGAAGGGCTTTAAACACAGAAAGACCCCGTCCCAAGGGACGGGGTCTTTGCCGTATCCGCGGCCGGAACCGCGGAAGAAAAAGCTACTACTACTTGACGGTAACCGTGGCGCCGGCAGCCTCGAGGGCTTCCTTTGCCTTCTCTGCGGCTTCCTTCGTAGCGCCTTCCAGGACAGCCTTCGGGGCGCTGTCGACAACGTCCTTGGCTTCCTTCAGGCCCAGGGAAGTCAGGGCACGAACTTCCTTGATGACTGCGATCTTCTTGTCGCCGGCGGCTTCGAGGATGACGTCGAATTCCGTCTTCTCTTCCTCGGCCTCGGCAGCACCGGCGGCGGGACCGGCAACTGCAACAGCAGCAGCGGTAACGTCGAAGGTCTCTTCGAAGAGCTTCACGAAATCAGAAAGCTCGATGATGGACAGTTCCTTGAAGGCTGCAATGAGCTCTTCGTTGGTCAGCTTCGCCATGGTGTGGCGTCCTTCCTATAAGTGGTGCACGGGCACCATATGGCGCCTCGGCACCGGAGTGTGGATTGGAAGAGCGATTACTCTTCGGTGGCTGCTTCTGCGGCCGGAGCTTCTTCAGCGGCCGGAGCCTCTTCAGCGGCGGGAGCAGAGTCGCTTCCCTCGTCGAGCTTCAGGCGCAGTGCATCAACCGTGCGAGCCAGCATGGACATCGGTGCCTTAAGGACACCGGCGACGCGTGCGAGCTGGAACTCACGGGATTCAAGAGCAGCCAGAGCGACAACACCGGCGGCGTCGAGGTTGTTGCCCTCGAAAACACCGGTCTTGATGATCAGCTGCGGGTTGGTCTTGGCAAAATCCGTCAGGCTCTTTGCAGCTGCAACTGCGTCACCCTTGATGAAGGCAATTGCAGTGGGTCCGGCGAGCTGGCCGTCGAACGCGTCGATGCCGGCTTCCTTGGCTGCAATGCCAGTCAGGGTGTTCTTGACGACCGAGTACTTAGTGTCCTGGCCGAGCGAACGACGCAGCTCCTTGAGCTGTGCAACGGTGAGCCCGCGGTATTCGGTTAGGACGGCAGCAGTTGAATCCTTGAAATCTGTGACGATCTCTTCAACAGCCGATACCTTTGTTGCGGTTGCCATCTAACCCTCCTTCCGGGGAATAGTGCCGGTGGATCGGGTCCCGAACATAAAAAACGCCCCGGGCAGATGCACGGGGCTGAGCAGCAGGAGCGCAGACGCGCATCCAGTGGCTGAGTTCGTTCACCTGCGCAGGCCGCCCTGTGAAGGGACTTTCGGATGTCCGATCAACCGGAGTCCACCCGCGCAACTGGAGATCCAGGAACAGGGATGGGGTTGAAAGCACATCGACCGACGGTCTTTGGTATATCCAGAGTACGGGAGAATCACCGCCGGGCCAAATCCCGCCGCGGCCGCTGTAACTCGCCGCGGCCGGAGGGGAGCCGACCGCCGGCTGAGGAACAGCTACCGGACGGGCTGAAGCTTCTGCCATTCGCCCGAATAACCCGCGGGCTCAAAACCGAGCTGGTTGTTGATGGCCAGCATGTAGTCGTTCTCGACAGCATTCCAGGTCCAGATACGGGCGGCTTGGGGCAGCTCCCGCCCCAGGCGGATCAGGTTCGCCGTCTTGAGCAGCATGCCCAGCCGGTGTCCGCGGTGCTCGCGGAGCACCAGGGTGTCGTCCTGAAACGCGACGGCGGGGTTGGCGTTGAACACCATCAGGAGCGTGTGCCCGGCAAGGTGCCCTGTGGGGCGGTGCCTGACGGCGCTGACGAGGACCTCCGCATCCATGTCCCGCGCCTTCCGTTCGTCTTCCCGGATCCGTGCGGCGTCCCAGTGTTCCTCTTCGAGGTCCAGGCCTGCCATCGGTGCGTCGGTGCTCATTTTCTGCCTCAGCACCGCATAGGAATCCACCAGCTGATCGGGGCAGGGGCCGCGCCAGAAGACGAGTTCGTAGTCGCTTCCCGCAGCGGCTGCGGCGTCGTCAAGCGCCTCCCGGCCGACGGACGCATCCGCCAGGTTCAGCAGACTGATGCGTTCCACCTGCTCCAGGGTGAAGCCGGCCGCTGCGGCGAACGCCGCAGCGGCGTCTGCCGGGATGGTGCCCGTGCCGCTTTTCGGGGCGATGGTACCGGTGTGCTGTTCCGGCTGCGCCGGATGCTCGGTTTCGCCCAGGAGCGTTGTTCTTCCGCAGGCGGCGGCGGCCTGCTCGGCAGCGGCATAGAGGCGCGACCCCAGTCCGGTGCGGCGCGCGTGCGGTGCGACCACCACATTGACGTAGGCCGAATGCGTGTTGTCCGCCAGCGGCAGGCCCAGGGTGGCCAGCCCCAGGATTTCGTCGCCGTCCCGTGCAGCCAGCAACACCCGCCGTCTCACGGGGGTGGCGCGGCAGCCGGCCAATTGGGTTTCCGGGCTGTCATGGAAGTCAGAGTTCCCCCACAACTCAAGCATGTGATCATTGAGCAGCCGGCCTGCGGCGATAAAGTCCGCAGCGGCGGGGTCCCCGGCATCGAGTGTTGCGGGGATGGCCAGCGGAGCGATCACGACGGATGTTTGAGTCATGGCTCACATCCTGCCGGAAGTGTCTGCGGATACGCAAAAGGCGGCCGCAGCATAAGCTGCGGCCGCCTTGAGCGGATTCGGGACGGCGGGCGTCCCTGGAGCCGGTGCGGCCCTAAAGCCAATTACGCGTCGGCGAGAACCTTGGTGACGGCCGGGTCAACGGAGATGCCCGGGCCGAATGTCGTGGAGACGGTGGCCTTCTGGATGTAGCGTCCCTTGGAAGCGGACGGCTTCAGGCGCAGAACTTCTTCGAGGGCTGCAGCGTAGTTCTCGGCCAGCTTCTGCTGGTCGAAGGACACCTTGCCGATGATGAAGTGCAGGTTGGAGTGCTTGTCGACGCGGAAGTCGATCTTTCCGCCCTTGATGTCGGTGACAGCCTTGGCGACGTTCGGGGTAACCGTACCGGTCTTCGGGTTCGGCATCAGGTTACGCGGGCCCAGGACACGGCCCAGGCGGCCGACCTTGCCCATCATGTCGGGGGTGGCAACGGCGGCGTCGAAGTCGACCCAGCCTGCTGCAACCTTTTCGATCATGTCGTCGGAACCAACGAAGTCAGCGCCGGCTGCAATAGCCTGCTCTGCCTTCTCGCCCGTTGCGAAAACCAGGACGCGTGCGGTCTTACCCGTACCGTGGGGCAGGTTGACCGTGCCGCGGACCATCTGGTCAGCCTTACGGGGATCGACGCCCAGGCGGAATGCGACCTCAACGGTTGCATCAAACTTGGACGGATTGGTTTCCTTCGCCAGCTCTACAGCCTCAACCGGTGCGTACAGCTTGTCCGCATCAATCTTGGCTACAGCTGCTTCATATGCTTTGCTGCGCTTTGCCATCTGCTTTTTCTCCTTGTGCAGTTGTGGTCTGTCGGACCGCGCTCGGCCCTGCCACACGCCGTCGCACCTGTTGGCGCGATCGGCTTTTTATGAGTGTAAATGTTTGTTCCGCAGGCGAACCCGCGTCACGGGGTGAAGGCTAATTAGCCTTCTACAGTGATGCCCATGGAGCGGGCGGTGCCGGCGATGATCTTGGCGGCAGCCTTCACGTCATTGGCGTTGAGGTCTTCCATCTTCATGGTGGCGATCTCTTCGACCTGGGCCTGCGTCAGGTTGGCAACCTTGGCGGTGTGCGGGGTTGCGGAACCCTTGGCGACGCCGGCAGCCTTCTTGATCAGCTGGGCAGCCGGAGGGGTCTTGGTGATGAAGGTGAAGGAACGGTCTTCGTAGACCGTGATCTCCACGGGGATGACGTTGCCGCGCTGGGATTCGGTTGCAGCGTTGTACGCCTTGCAGAATTCCATGATGTTGACACCGTGCTGGCCAAGTGCCGGACCAATCGGAGGAGCCGGGTTGGCGGCACCTGCGTTGATCTGCAGCTTGATGAGGCCGGTGACCTTTTTCTTGGGGGCCATGAAAGGGTCCTTCTCTAAATTATGTTCCCGGGGAACAGGAGCGTCCGTCCGGGTTGGTGGCCGCCATGGCGTGGCGGCCGGACGCTGCCGGCAGGGTAAAGCGGACCTGCAGACAACGAAGTCTTTTGTGCTACTGCAGCTTGGTGACCTGGCCGAAGCCAAGGGTCACCGGAGTCTCGCGCTCGAAGATCGTCACGAGGACCACCAGCTGCTGGGACTCGGGCTTGATCTCGGAGATCGTGGCCTGGAGCGTCTCGAACGGGCCTTCGTTGACCGTTACGGGCTCGCCGACCTCGAAGTCCACTGCGTAGTTCGAGGACTCCTGCGCGGGCTTGCCGGCTTCGATCTTCGGCGCAACCACGGTGTGCTCGAGCATGGAGTAAACCTCTTTGAGGCTCAGCGGCACCGGGTTGTGGGCGTTGCCCACAAAGCCCGTGACGCCGGGGGTGTGCCGGACAACGCCCCAGGATGCATCCGTCAGTTCCATGCGCACCAGGACGTAGCCGGGAATGCGCACCCGGTTGACGATCTTGCGCGTGGTGTTCTTGATCTCGACGACTTCTTCCATCGGAACCTGGATTTCGAAGATGTTCTCTTCCATGTCCAGGGTCTGGATGCGGGTCTCGAGGTTGGCCTTCACGCGGTTTTCGTAACCTGCGTAGGAGTGGATGACGTACCAGTCACCCTCCTGGCGGCGCAGCTTGGCCTTGAAGGCCTCGGCCGGGTCTTCCTCGGGCTCTTCGGAGCCTTCGGAATCGTCGGCGGCGGACTCGCCGGAGGCTGAGTCATCGGAGTCTGCGGAATCAGAGTTCACGGCCTCGTCGGCGTCGGCATCTTCTGCCGGCACACCGTCCTCAGCGGGCGCCTGGGCGCCGTCTGCTGCGGTCGTTTCATCCTCGGTATCCAGATCAGCGGTTTCGTCATTGATCTGTGATTCGAGTTCTTGCTCGGACACGTAGATTCCTGCTTTCTTCTTCAGAGCTCTATGGGGTTTGTCACTAGCTCAAAGGCCTGCGGTTCCTGCCCTTGGGGCGGAACACAGGCAGGGCGCTAGCTCTCGCCGCTACCTTCACCGAAGATCCACAGTGCTCCCGCACCAAAGACAAAATCCAGAACTGTCACGATAACGATCATCACGACCACAAAGGCCAGAACCACGATGGTGTATCTCAGCAGTTCCTTGCGGGTGGGTGTGACCACCTTCTTCAGTTCAGCAATAACCTGACGAAGGAAGAGCGCAATGGCCGCGAAGAAGCCGCGCTTCTTCGGCCCGCTGGAGGGGTGTCCCTTGGAGCTGCTGGCAGCTGTCTCGGTCACCTTTCGCCTCACTCATCTGTTAGGTTCACAGCCGCAGCGCGTGCTGGGACTGCTGCTTCATGAAGGACTGCTGAGCTGCCGTGATGACAGCCGTGCGCAGGGCAGACAGGACTCGAACCTGCAACCTGCGGTTTTGGAGACCGCTGCGCTACCAATTGCGCCACTACCCTATGGAGGAAACCACTCTACCGGTAATGCCCCTCGTCAGCGAACCGGCGACAGGCACAGACCAGTGTCGAGACTTCAACACCGAAGGTCTAGTCTACTCAAAGTTTGCGGTTCCGTCGAACCGGGGCTTTTCGGCACCGTCAAGGGGGACGGCAGCGCACTGTTCCGGACACCGGATCGGGGGCTGCGCGGCGTCGTCGCCGCCGTAAGGAGTCGCCCCCGTCATACGAAACGGCGGGAGCCGGTGCCTGCACCTAAACTGGGGTGGACCACCGCACCGCAACCACAGACGGGAACGTCATGCCTTCCACCGGCCGAATCTCTGAGCGCATCGCCTCCATCGCAGAATCCGCCACACTTGCCGTAGACGCCAAAGCGAAGGCCCTCAAGGCCGCCGGCCGGCCCGTGATCGGTTTCGGCGCCGGTGAACCGGATTTCCCCACGCCGGAGTACATTGTCGACGCCGCGGTGGAGGCTGCACGCAACCCCCGTTTTCACCGGTACTCCCCCGCGGGCGGCCTGCCGGAGCTGAAAAAGGCCATCGCGGAGAAGACCCTGCGCGACTCGGGCTACGCAGTGGAACCGGCTCAGGTCCTGGTGACCAACGGCGGCAAGCAGGCCGTGTATGAGGCGTTCGCGACCCTGCTGAATCCCGGCGACGAGGTCCTGCTACCGGCTCCCTACTGGACCACGTATCCGGAGGCCATCCGGCTGGCCGGCGGCGTGCCGGTCGAGGTTTTTGCCGGCCCGGAGCAGGGGTACATGGTCACCGTGGACCAGCTCGAGGCCGCGCGCACCGACAGGACCAAGCTGCTGCTCTTCTGCTCCCCGTCCAACCCCACGGGAGCCGTCTACCCCGCCGACGAGGTTGCCGCCATCGGCCGCTGGGCTGCTGACCGGGGACTGTGGGTGGTCACCGATGAGATTTACGAGCACCTGACGTACGACGGCGTGAAGTCCACGTCGATCGCCGCTGCGGCTCCCGAGCTGGGGAACAAGGTGGTGGTGCTCAACGGCGTCGCCAAAACCTACGCCATGACCGGCTGGCGCGTGGGCTGGATGATCGCGGCCCCCGACGTCATCAAGGCGGCCACCAACCTGCAGTCGCACCTGTCCTCCAACGTTGCCAACGTCTCGCAGATGGCCGCCCTGGCTGCCGTCTCGGGACCGCTGACCGCCGTCGACGAGATGAAGACTGCTTTTGACCGCCGCCGCCGCGCCATGGTGTCCGCGCTGAACTCCATTGACGGCGTGGAATGCCCCATGCCCGAGGGCGCCTTCTACGCCTACGCGGATGTCCGCGGCCTGCTGGGCAGGGAATTCCCGGGCAGCGAAGGGCCGGTCCGGCCGCAGACCTCCGCGGAGCTGGCCGCCGTGATCCTGGAGACGGTGGAAGTGGCGGTGGTCCCCGGAGAAGCTTTCGGCCCCTCCGGCTACCTCCGCCTCTCCTACGCGCTCGGTGACGAGGACCTCGCCGAAGGCATGGCCCGGCTGCAGGACTTCCTCGGCCGCGCACAGTAGGTCCACCGCTCCGCTGCCGAGACTGCGCGGCTGCTCTCCCTGCCCCCGGCCGGGTTAGAGCAGCCGGCGGTCCGCGGCCCACCGGGTGAGCTCATGCCGGTTTGAGAGCTGCAGCTTGCGCAGTACCGCGGAGACATGGGTTTCAACGGTCTTCACGGAAATAAAGAGCTCCCGGGCCACTTCCTTGTAGCTGTAACCGCGGGCGATCAGCCGCATCACTTCAAGTTCCCGGGCCGAGAGCCGGTCCAGTTCATCGTCGACAGCCGCCACGGTGCCCGTGCCGAACGCGTCCAGGACAAATCCGGCCAGCCGCGGGGAAAACACCGCATCGCCGCCCGCGACCCGCACCACGGCGTCGGAGATCTCCGCTCCGGAAATGGTCTTGGTGACGTAGCCGCGGGCGCCGGCGCGAATCACGGTCACCACGTCTTCCGCCGAATCCGAGACGCTGAGCGCCAGAAAGCGGGTGCTGCCCAGCAGGTCGCGGCAGCCGGCAATGACTTCGGCTCCGCCGCCGCCCACCCCGCCGGGCAGGTGCACGTCCAGGAGGACGACGGCGGGGCGGTGCGCCCGGATGGCGGCCACGGCAGATTCCACGGTGTCCGCTTCGGCGACCACCCGCAGCCTGCCGTCCAGGTCCGCTTTCAGACCGGACCGGAAGATGGCGTGGTCGTCAACAACCACCACGTTGATGGAACTGCTGGTGTTGACGGAGGTGCCGCCGTTGATGGCGCTGCTCATTGGTGCTCCGATGCATGGTTGGTATGGGTGTCCGCCTCCGGGTCCGGACGGGAAAGCGGCAGGGACAGCCGCACTTCGGTCCCGTCCGGCCCGCTGCGGATGGCTGCGGTGCCGCCGTTGCGCCGCATGCGGCCCACGATCGATTCCCGCACGCCGAGCCGGTCCGGCGGTACTGACTCCGGGTCGAACCCGGGTCCCCGGTCGCGGATGAAGACCTCCGCACGTTCCGCAGTGCATTCCAGATAGACCGAGACAGGTCCGCCGGCGTGCTGGGCGGCGTTCACGAGCGCCGCCCGTGCGGCTTGGACCAGTGCTTCCGTGGCTGCATCCAGCGGCGCGTTTCCCACTGCCACCACCTCCACGGGATGTCCGTATTCGTCCTCGACCTGTGCTGCGGCTGCGGTGACGGCATCGGAAAGCCGACCCGGCGCCCTCGGGTCTTCATCGGCGTACAGCCAGCGCCGCAGCTCGCGTTCCTGTGCCCGGGCCAGCCGGACAACGTCCTGTTCGGAGCCGGCACGGTTTTGGATCAGCGCCAGGGTCTGCAGGACGGAATCGTGCAGGTGTGCCGCAATTTCAGCGCGTTCCCGTTCCCTGATCCGTCCGGCTCTTTCCGTTTCCAGCTCACGCCAGTACTTCACGGCCCAGGGAGCGAAAACCAGTGCGACACCGCCCAGGACAGCCGTCGCCGCCAGCAGCCCCGCGATCAGGACGTCCCAGCTGAAAGCTCCGGAGACCATGAGGAGCACTCCGACAATGACAAGCAGCAGTCCAGCCGCCAGCCGCAGGACTCCGGTCCGCCGGTCCGCGCCGGCGCGGCTGATGAGTCCGGCCCGGCGGGCATCGTCGAGCTGGGACCAGGCCAGAACGGCGCCGGCAACAATCGCGCCGAGCGGGAAAAGGATCTGCCAGTTCACGTCGGCGCCGAACCGCTGGGCAATGACGACGGCGGCAACAGCGAGCAGCGCCAGTCCCGCCAGGACGTCCCGGCCGGCAGCGGCTCCGATCCAGCCTTGAGTGGAAGCGGGGCGACCGGAAGCGGAAGCCCGGGTTTCGGAAGCGGAAGCGCCGGCGAGGTGGGCGGCAAAGTTCTGCGCGACACTGCGGGGGTTGCGCTCTGAGCCGGCGCCCTCCGCGGCCTCCGCTGCCGTGGGCACCAGGACCCACAGCCAGGCGTAGAGCACCAGACCGGCGCCGCCCGATGCGGCCAGCAGCACCATCACCGCGCGGATGAGATTGACGGACCAGCCCAGGTGCCCGGCGAGGCCGGAACAGACGCCCGCAACCAGGCGGTCGTCAGGTCGGAGCAGTGGTGCCTTCATGCACTTATCCAAGCACGTTCCGGCTGTCCGCAACGGCCGGCAGCGGGCCCCGGGCCTCTTTTCAGGGCTCACTCAGGGTCCGCTCAGGGAAGTCCCCGATCCTTTCGCGCCGCTTGGCGGACAGAATGGAAATATGACCCCGCACCCAGCAGATTCCGGCCCGGCCGGAGAAGACCGCCGGCCTCCCGCCGAGGCAACCGGCGAAGCCACCGAACCGCTCCCGGCGAACGGCGCGCCCACCCGCCCCCTGCCCCCGCAGGCCGCCGGCTCCCACCGGATACCGGAAGCCGGGCCGGAGCAGGGCCCCAACGGTTTCTTTTCCTGGCTCCGGTCCCTGGGCATTGTCCGCGGCACCGACCGCTGGGCCGGGGGCGTCTGCTCCGGCCTCGCCGCCCGCATGGGCCTTGACCCCGTCCTGGTGCGCGGACTGTTTGTAGTCCTGGCCCTGTTCGGCGTCGGACTGCTGCTGTACGGGCTGGCCTGGGCCTTCCTGCCCGAGCCCGACGGGCGCATCCACGCGGAGGAGGCACTGCACGGCACCTGGACCTCCGGTACCACCGGCGCCCTGGTCGCCTGCATTTTGGGCGCCGGCAGCCCAAGCATCTTCTGGGCGGACGATGGCCTGCTCGGCGGCCTGTTCTGGACACTCTTCTGGGTAGGTGGTGCCGGTCTGCTGATCTACTGGCTGGTCACCCGTTCCGGGCACGGAACGCCGGCCGGCGTGCGCGGCACGGGCGACAGGGAAAGCAGGGACGAGCCCGGCACACCCGGTGCACCGGCCCATTCCTTCGGGAGCACAGCATCGGCGGGCTACCCCCAATCACCCCGGACGGACACCTATCCACCGGCTGCTTTCGGGACACCGTCCCCTCGCACCCAGCCTCCCGCCGCCGTCCGCCCGCGGACTACTCCCGGCGGTGCCGGGATTGCCCTCGTTCTGGGCGCCGTCCTGCTCACCCTCGGCACGGTCCTGACCCTGGACTACGTCTCCCTGATCAGTCCCCAGGCCCCGGTCGCCGTGGCCCTGGCTGCAGCTGCGGTGGTCAACGGCCTGGCCATCGTGGTGCTTGGGGCCGCGGGCCGCTCCTCCGGCGTCCTGGGGCTGACAGCAGCGGTCCTTGTTGTATCCGCGGCAGCCACGGGCACGGGTATCGGCAGCTACTCCAACCTCGCCGTCGCCCATCAGGCGAACTGGGCACCGGATGACTCCCGGCAGGCTACCGGCGGTTATGCGCTGGCAGCGGTGGACGGGGAACTTGATCTTCGGTATTTCTCTCGGGAGGACCGGTCTTCCGCGGAAGTGCCGGTGAGCGTGGCTGCCAGCGACCTCACCATTCTGGTGCCCGATGACGTTCCCGTCCTGGTCCGCACCGACATGCTGGCCGGCAATGTGATCATCGACGACGGCGACACCGTCACCGAGTCCGGCAGCCTGTGGCGCTCGTCGGACCGGGAACTCAACGGCACGGACGGCGATCCGCTGGTGGTGCATGTGAAGGGCTTCGCCAGCAACGTGCTGGTGACCGTGAATGAAAGCGACCTCGAACGATGAACACTTCACCCTCATCCGATGCCCGCTTCGATCCCGTTGATGATGATGAACGCCGGCCGGCCAGGACCAGCACCATCGTGTGGGGCCTGCTCCTCGCCGCGGCCGGTGTCCTGATCCTGGTCTGGCAGCTGACCGACATAGCGTTTGATCCGCTCGTCGTCCTGCTCGGCCTGACGCTCGGCACCGGCGCTGCTCTGCTCATCGGAGGCGCAGTTGCCGCCCTGGGCGGACGGGACCGGAAACGCACCTGAGCACAGGCCGAGTCACCGAACAATGTTTCACCCCGGGCGGAACCGCCCTCCAACCCGACACCGAAGAGGCAAGCTAAAACCATGAACCGATTTTTCAGCATTCTGCGTTCCTCACCCATCCGCAGGACCAGGGGCTGGGCGGGAGGCGTCTGCGCCGGCATCGCACAGCGGTTCGGCTGGGATGTCTCAGTGGTCCGGATCGCCGTCCTGATCAGCTTTCTCCTGCCGTTCGTGGGCGTCTGGACCTACCTCGCGGCCTGGCTCCTGCTTCCGAAAACGGACGGAAGCATTGTCCTGGAACGCTGGATCGGCAACCGCTAGGGGCTTGGCAGCCTTTGATTCCGGGCACGTACCCGCGGTCAATACCGGTCCCGCAGCGCCGCCGGATGTCTCCGGCAGTGGCCCGCGGCCCGGCGATGGCTAGAATCGAGGCTGAGGATCCACCAGCCCTGCAAAAGAACCAGAGGTTTCAATCATGAAGATCGGCATCCTGACCAGTGGGGGCGACTGCCCCGGACTCAACGCAGTGATCCGCGGCGCTGTCCTGAAAGGGATCAAGATTCATGACCAGGAATTTGTGGGGTTCCTGGACGGCTGGCGCGGAGTGGTCGACGGCGACATCATCGACCTCCCCCGGACCAGCGTCCGCGGTATTTCCAAGCAGGGCGGAACCATCCTGGGAACGTCCCGGACCAATCCCTTCGAAGGTCCCAACGGCGGCCCCGAAAAAATCAAGGCGACGATGGACCGGCTCGGCATCGATGCGATTATCGCCATCGGCGGCGAGGGCACCCTGGCCGCGGCCCAACGGCTCACCGACGCCGGACTGAACATTGTCGGAGTGCCCAAGACGGTGGACAACGACCTCGACGCCACCGACTACACCTTCGGCTTTGACACTGCCGTCCAGATTGCCACCGAAGCGATCGACCGGCTGCGGACCACCGGCGAGTCCCACCACCGCTGCATGGTCGCCGAGGTTATGGGACGCCATGTCGGCTGGATCGCCCTGCATTCGGGCATGGCTGCCGGTGCACACGCCATCCTGATTCCGGAAAACCCGCAGAGTCTGGACCAGATTGCCGAATGGGTGACCCAGGCCCGTGACCGCGGCCGTGCGCCGCTGGTGGTCGTTGCCGAAGGATTTGTCACCACCGACATGGAATCCCCCCATTCCGAACGCGGACTGGATGCTTTCGGCCGGCCGCGGCTGGGAGGAATCGGCGAGCTGCTCGCTCCTGAAATCGAGGCCCGGACCGGTATCGAAACCCGCGCCACCGTCCTGGGGCACATCCAGCGCGGCGGGGTTCCCACGGCCTACGACCGCGTGCTGGCCACCCGGCTGGGCATGGCAGCAATTGATTCAGTGATCGACGGCCTGTGGGGCACCATGGTGGCCCTGCACGGCACCGACATTGTGCACGTGGGCTTTGAAAAAGCGCTGGACAACCTCAAGACGGTTCCCCAGCGCCGCTACGACGAAGCATCAATCCTGTTCGGGTAGCTGCAGGCGGGCCGGGTAATCCCCGGCCCGGCGAGGAGCACGGTGTAGTTTGAAAGATATGACATTGGATCCGGGAACAATCGCGATCATCCAGCTCGCCTGGTCCCGACGCCTTGGACTGGCCGATGACGCGCTGGCCGAAGCCGGGGACGGGCACCGCATCTACAGCGTCCGGGACGAGTCCCGGCGGGTCTCCTTTGTGCGCCTGTTCGGGTCCGAGGTGTTCTGCGGCCCCGAGTGGGCGGCAGAGCGCGTCCGCGGCAAGAGTGCCGACGAATTGACCCGCAGGACTGCCCTGGCCAGCCTTTCCGTGGAATACGGCGGGCGGACGGTCGAATCCGAGCGGCTCTGCTTCGCCGATTCCTTCCCCGGTCCGGTGGAGCCCGCCGACGAAGTGGCCGTTGCCGAGGACCAGGAGTTCGCAGTGCAGCTTCAGCGCCGCTGCCCGCCCGACGACGTCGCCGAGGCGGGCCTGGCGGAGAAAGAGCAGCTGTTCGTGGTGGTGGACGACAGTGCGGAGGAACCGGTTGCGCTGGCCGGAGCCGGCTACACCATCCGGGACGGCATCATCGCGGACATCAGCACCCTCACGGCGCCGGACGCCCGGCGCCGCGGGCTGGGACGCTACATCACATCAGTCGCGGTCGAAGAGGCCATGGCTGCCGGGCTCATTCCGCAGTACCGGACACCGCTGGACAACCTCGGAGCCGCACGCACCGCTGCCGGTGCCGGGTTCGTCGCCGTCGGCGTCCGCTCCGAAGTCCAGCTGTCGGTTTAGAAGCCCAGCTGTCGGTTTAGAAGTCCAGCCAGCCGGCTTAGGCGCCGCGCCGGCCGGAGTTAGGGCAGCAGGTCCAGCATTTCCTGCCGTTGGAAGAATCCTGCCGTGTCCCTTGCACTGGGTGAGCCGGCGTCCGGGTCCGCTCCCCCCTCCAACAGGAGGCGGAAGATACCCGTGTAGCCCTTGAAGACGGCACCCGCCAGCGGGGTCTGGCCCCGGTCATTCTGCGTATTGACATCCGCACCCCGCTCCACCAGCAGGGCGGTGAGGTCCTCGTGGCCGTGATACGACGCCAGCATTACCAGCGTGTCGCCGGAGCCGTTGGTGAGGTTTACCGGAACGCCGGCGTCCAGGTAACCCCGGATCCCCTCCGTATCGCCGGCCCGCGCAGCGTCGAACACCAATCCCGCCAGTTCAATGATGTCGTCGTCAAGCTCTGGACGGGGTTCCTGGGTCATCATGGATCTCCTCTGAAGGGGTGGGTCGGTCTAACGTCATACCGCTGAATGCAGCTATGCCCGGGGCGGGCGCAGGAAGCCTCCGGCACGCCCGACAACCTGGCCCGCATCGGGAGCGACGATAATCTCCTGCGCCGCAGTGTAGGGCTCGCCGTCGTCGTCCACCACAAGCTGTGCGGCGGGATCCACGGAGCGTTTCACCACGGCCAGGGCAACCGCGCCCATCTCATAGTGCTGGGCCACGGAGGTTACGGTGCCCACTTTCCGCTCACCCAGCATCACGGCGCTGCCCGAAGCCGGAAGCGTGTGCTGGGATCCGTCCAGCTGCAGGAACACCAGCCGGCGGGGCGGGTGGCCGAGGTTGTGCACCCGCGCCACGGTTTCCTGGCCCTTGTAGCAGCCCTTGGCCAGGTGCACCGCGGTGCGGATCAGGTCCAGCTCGTGCGGAAGTGTCTTGTCGTCGGTCTCGGCGCCCAGCCGCGGGCGCCAGGCGGCAATCCGCAGCGCTTCGGAGGCCATGGTGCCGGCGAGGGTGCGGCCGGAGGATTCAACCGCCGCTTCCAGTTCCTCCGCCGGTATCAGATACTCGTGCCAGGGCCGGTCCCGTCCGGGGTGGGCGTCTTCCGGAACCCCGGTGTAGGCATATCCTCCGGGGCCAATGTTGGGCCACGGATCGGTCCAGGACCGGTACTGTTCCCACCCGGGGACCGGCGACGCTGCTGCTGCCACGGCCCAGTCTGCGCTGACGTCCGTCACTTCCACCCGGAGCATGAATTTCATCCGCTCGAGCCACTGCGCCAGCTCGGGAGCTTTCGCTGTTTCCACGATCAGCCAAGCGGTGCCGCCGTCGTCAATGATTCTGGCATCATGCTCAATCCGCCCCTGGACGCTGAGCAGCAGCAGTTCCGAGCTCATGCCCGGCTGCAGGTCGCTGACGTTTTGGGATGAAAGAGTGTTTAGCCAGCTCAGCCGGTCAGGGCCGCTGACGGTGACGACGCCGCGGTGCGAGAGATCCACGACGGCGTTGCCGCGGGCCAGTTCACGCTGTTCACGCAGGGGGTCACCGTAGTGTGCGGCGACGCCGGCATCGAGGCCGCCGGCTTCCACGGCACCGTGGCGGGACAGGAGGGGGCTCAGGTAAGTCATATCAGGTCCAACGTCCTTGCGGGAGCGGCTATTCCACCTGCTTTCCCCGCCGGGGAAAGCAGGTCAGGCGTTCTTCTTAAGAATGGCGGAGGCGTGGGCCTTCAGGGCGTTGCCGCCTTCGGCCACATCCCAGCGCCAGTACAGATCACCGTTGACCAGGCCGAAGATCCGCGTGGCAGCGGTGTACTCCTTGGAGTTGACGCCGCGCATCACCAGGTCCGTCGTCAGCGAGATCTGCGGGCCCTTGATCTGACCGTAGTACAGCTCGGCGATGCCTCCGGGGTGCACGATGGTGGCCGTGATGTCGAAGCCCCCGGTGTCATTGCGGAGCTTTTCGACTTCGTCCGCGCTGCGCAGGGCCGGAACAATGTCAGCGGGAGTTAGGCCAGGGCCGCCGTCGGCGTCGTTCAGCGGGCGGTCAAGCGCCCAGAAACCGGTCTCAACCGCGAGGGGGCGCAGGACGGTGCCTTCTTCGTCCGTGAGCCAGCTTTCAGCCTCGTACTTCAGATAGGGCAGGCCATTCTGGCTGAACGTCACGCGCTGCGTGAAGTACTCGGAGTCGGCTTCCCCCTCCCCGAGCCGGCCGGAGCCTTCCCAGGTACCAAGGAGCCAGGACAGCGGCACGAGTTCAGGGGTCAGATCGGTGGGGATCTCCATGGGCATGGCGCTGACCTGTTCCTTCGGGTTGCTGAGGGTGGGTTACTTCTGCCCTTTGTACAGGCGGCTGATGACCAGGCCGGCGAAAGCTGCCATGCCGACGCCGGTGATGCCGAGCAGAACGATAAAGAAGATTTCAAGGGCTAAGAGCGAATCCATAGCTACATCCTAACCCGCAGCCGGACGCGTTTCCTCACATGACATCCGCGGACGTCCTTAGGGAACGAGCAGCCGCGCCATGAAGTAGACAACCGAGCCCAGCGCCGCGATCGGCGCCGCGGCGAGTGCCACGCGGCCTCGGCGGGTGGTGATGTCGCGGGACAGGACCAGCCGGCGCACCGCCATGATCACGGCCGCTCCCACAGCACCCATCAGGGCCGCTGCCAGTGCGGAGACGTCAGCCTCAGGCTGCAGGACTCCGGCCAGGGCCCCCGCCAGGGCGCCGGCTGCAACGCCCAGGGGCGCCGCAATCCGGTCCGGCAGCGGGATCAGGGACACGGCGAGGGCAACGAGGATGCCGGCCGCACCGATCGTGACTCCGGCAGGGCTGCCGTCGGCGTTGGCCAGCCGGTCAGCGGCGACCCAGCCTGATCCCATCACTGTCAGCAGCACTCCGGCGATGTTGCCGATGGTGGATTCGAGCCGGTGGGCCTGGCCGGTGCCGCGCAGCAGCTGGATCAGGAAGATGGCGCCGACACCCGCTGCGGCAATACCGGGCAGCCAGGTCAACAGCGCTGACGCCGGCGCGAAATACGCCGCGGCGCAGGCACCTGCTCCGGCGAGCGCCAGGACGGCGCCCTGGGTTTTCTTGGCGGGGACATCCAGCAGATGCGGCCAGCCGACGCCCACGGCCACCGTCAACAATGCGGTAAAAACGGCAACCGCCGCCACTGACCAGTACGAAGCACCAACGATGCCTATGAGGGCTGCTGCCGCAAGCACCGCTACGCTCCAAAGTTTCACTCGATCCATCCTGCCTTATTACGCAGTACAGATGAAAGCTACAGGCCGGGCGGGGCCGCGTGGTTATACTTTCAAACACCTTCGCCTCCTGCGGATGCGGTCCAGCTTGTGCCCAATGATGTGCGCCCAACTTTCGGAGGAACCATGTCGCACATACTGCTCCTGACCAACAGTCCGGGCCTTTCAGTGGACATCCTGCCTGCCCTCGGACTGTTGAACCACAAGGTCCAGGTTGTACCGGCCGAGCCCACGGCCCTCCTCGAGACGGAGCCCAGCGATGTGGTCCTCGTCGATGCCCGCAAAGACCTCGTGGGTGCCCGGTCCCTGACCCAGCTGCTGAAGGCCACCGGACTCGACACGCCCCTGATCCTCATTCTGACCGAGGGCGGCATGGCCGCAGTGGCAGCGAACTGGCTGGCCGACGACGTCATTCTCGACTCGGCGGGTCCGGCCGAACTCGAAGCTCGGCTCCGGCTCATGACAGCGCGTGCCAACTCCTCTTCCGCGGCAGCCGCCACCGAGATCCGCGCGTCCGGCGTCGTCATCGACGAGGCCAGCTACACGGCGCGCGTGAACGGCACCGCCCTGAACCTGACCTACAAAGAGTTTGAGCTCCTGAAGTACCTGGCGCAGCATCCGGGCCGTGTCTTCACCCGGGACCAGCTGCTCCACGAGGTCTGGGGCTACGACTACTACGGCGGCACCCGCACGGTGGACGTCCACGTGCGGCGGCTGCGCGCCAAGCTCGGGCCGGACCATGAGAATCTCATCGGCACGGTCCGCAACGTCGGATACCGGTTCACCCGCTCCCGGATGGCCGAAGATCCGGCCCCCGCCGCCAGCCGGGACGCCTGAGGCACGCTCCCGGTGCAGCCGGCCGGTCCCGCTTTGGCCGGGCCTGGTTGCTCCCCGCCGCCCGGGGGTTAGGCTTCTTCAATGAGAGACGAACGCGCACAGCCCTGGTCCGTGACCCTCACCAAAGGAACACCCGAGCCGGATCTGCTGGCCCGGATCCGCCAGCTGGCGGCGGCGGCCGCTGATGCCGACGGCAACCCTCCGCTCTCGGAACAGACGCTTGTTGACCTCCGGTCCGCCGACGCGGACCCCGACGCTCTGCTGGTGTTCACCACCTGTGCCGCCGAGGAATCCGCCAACGCCGACGCCCTGGCCGGCGTTGCCGTGCTGACGGGCGGCCGGGCCGGTGAACCCGGAGTCCTGGAGCTGGTTGTCCATCCGTCGTACCGGGGCAAGAGCGTGGGCACCGCCCTCGCTTCCGCGGTCCGGGATCAGGTCCGCGGCGGCCTTGCTTCCCCGCCGCAGGCATGGTCGCACGGCAACCACGAGGCCGCCGTCGAACTGGCGCAGCGGTTTGGCTACCGCCCGGTGCGCGAACTCCTGCGCCTTCGCCTGACCCGCAGCGACGGGGCCGGGGACCTGCCCGCCGCCAAACTGCCCGACGGCGTGTCCATCCGCCCCTTCCGGCCCGGAGCGGACGAGGACGCGTGGCTTGCCGCTAACGCTGCCGCGTTTGCCCACCATCCTGAGCAGGGCAGCATGACCCGCGCCGATCTGGACGCCCGCATGGCCGAGGACTGGTTTGATCCGGAGGGCTTCCTCCTCGCCGTCCGCGATGACGACGGCGCGATCCTCGGCTTCCACTGGACCAAGGTCCATCCCGGCACCGGCGGCCATCCGCCCATTGGAGAGGTGTATGTGGTTGGCGTCGTGCCCGGGGCACAGGGCCTGGGGCTTGGAAAGACGCTGACCGTTGCCGGAATCCGCCACCTGCAGGACGCCGGGCTCCAGGCCATCATGCTGTACGTGGACGCCGACAACGAGCCGGCCATGGCGCTGTACAAGAGGCTGGGTTTCGTTCGGTGGGACGCCGATGTGATGTACGCGGCCGGCTGAGCCTTAACAGCTTGTAATGTTGATTCGACGGCTGCATGCGCCGGGGCTTCCCCGGCGCGCAGCCCGAACCGCCGCCAGCACTGCAGGGAGAGACCATGGGATCCGATACCGCCGCCGAACCGCATTACACTTTCGGGTCGGCTGAGTCCATGTCGGCGCCGCGGGCCACCGAGGACCGGATCGACATACCCGACTTCGGCCCCGCGCTGGTGCCCGACGGGGAGATCAGCCCGGAACGCTTCCTGGACCGGGAGATCAGCTGGCTCCACTTCAACGCCCGGGTGCTGGAACTGGCCGAGGATCCGGACCTGTACCTGCTGGAGCGCGTCAGTTTCCTGTCGATTTTCGCGTCCAACCTCGACGAGTTCTTTATGGTCCGGGTGGCCGGCCTTAAGCGCCGGATCGCCACCGGGCTGGCCGTTCCCTCCGCTGCGGGCCTGAGCCCCATCGAACAGCTGGAGCATATTGTCGAGGCTGGCTACCGGCTGCAGCAGCGCCATGCGGAGGTTTTCGCCCGGCAGATCCGCCCCGCCCTGGCCGAGGAGCAGATCCATCTGGTGAGCTGGAACGAGCTCGACGACGCCGCCAAGGCCTACCTGCACCGCCAGTTTGCGTCCAAGGTCTTTCCGATCCTCACCCCGCTGGCCGTGGACCCGGCGCACCCTTTCCCCTACATCTCCGGGCTCTCGCTGAACCTGGCCGTGGTGGTGCGCAACCCCATCAGCGGCAAGGAGTTCTTCGCCCGCGTCAAGGTTCCGGACCAGCTGCCCCGGCTGATTTCCGTGGACGGCCCGCGCGCCGGCAACGTTGCGGGCCGGGTGGCCCGTTTCATTCCGCTGGAAGACGTCATCGCCGAGCATCTGGACCAGCTGTTCCCGGGCATGGACGTCATGGAGCACCACACCTTCCGGGTCACCCGCAACGAGGACCTGGAGGTGGAGGAGGACGACGCCGAGAACCTCCTGCAGGCGCTGGAGAAGGAACTCCTGCGCCGCCGGTTCGGGCCGCCCGTCCGGCTCGAAGTCACCACCGACATCAATCCCAGCATCCGTGAGCTGCTGGTGCGCGAGCTGGGGGTCGAAGAGGACGAGGTGTACGCGCTGCCCGCACCGCTGGACCTGCGCGGCCTGGCCCCCATCAGCCGGATCGACCGCGCCGACCTGCACTATCCCAAGCAGGTTCCGCACACCAGCCTGCACCTGAAGGAATCGGAAACCTCCAAGCCCGCTGACGTTTTCGCGGCGATGCGCCGCCGCGACATTCTGCTGCACCACCCCTACGATTCCTTCTCCACCTCGGTCCAGGCCTTCCTGGAACAGGCGGCCGCCGACCCGCGGGTCCAGGCCATCAAGCAGACCCTGTACCGTACCTCCGGCGACTCCCCCATCGTTGATGCCCTGATTGACGCCGCCGAGTCCGGCAAGCAGGTGCTGGCGCTGGTGGAGATCAAGGCACGCTTTGATGAGCAGGCCAACATCTCCTGGGCGCGCAAGCTGGAGCAGGCGGGCGTCCACGTGGTGTACGGCATCGTGGGTCTGAAGACCCACTGCAAGCTGTCCCTGGTGGTTCGCCAGGAAGTGGACGGGCTGCGCCGCTACTGCCACATCGGCACCGGCAACTACCATCCGCGCACCGCCCGGTATTACGAGGACCTGGGGCTGCTGACCTCTAATGAGCAGGTGGGCGAAGACCTGACGAAGCTGTTCAACCAGCTCTCCGGCTACGCCCCGAAATCCACGTTCAAGCGCCTGCTCGTGGCTCCCCGGTCTGTCCGCTCCGGCTTGATTGACCGGATCGAGCGGGAAATCGCCAATAAGAAGGCCGGCCTGAACGCCCGCGTCATCATCAAGGTCAACTCCATGGTGGACGAGGCGATCATCGATTCGCTGTACCGTGCCTCCCAGGCCGGCGTGCGGGTCGACGTCATTGTGCGCGGCATCTGCTCCGTGCGGCCAGGCGTTCCCGGGCTGAGCGAGAACATCACCGTGCGGTCCGTCCTGGGCCGCTTCCTGGAGCACTCACGCGTTTTTGCCTTCGCCAACGCCGGCGATCCGGTGGTGTTCATCGGTTCGGCCGACATGATGCACCGCAACCTGGACCGCCGGGTCGAAGCCCTGGTTCAGCTGGCCTCAAGGGAAGATGTTGCGGACCTTATTTCCCTGATGGACCGGTACATGGATCCCGGGACGGCGAGCTGGCACCTTGAAAAGGACGGCATCTGGACCAGGCACCACAAAAACGAAGAGGGGGAACCGCTGCAGGACGTCCAGTCCTGGCTGCTGGCCTCCCGGTCCCGCCAGCGTGCCGCCGCCCGCCGTTGACCGCCATGTCCATGTCCTCTGAACCTGACACTTCCACGGGCGAGCGGACCCGGCTTCCGGACGAGCCTGCCAAGCCCCGGGGTGGCTGGCCCGACGAGGAACAGGCTCCGGAAGCCGGCGCCGCGGTGCCGGAGACGATCAAGGTGGTTGCCGCCGGTGCCCTCTGCTGGCGCACGCGGAACGGCCAGCTTGAGGTGCTTATGATCCACCGCCCCCGGTACAAGGACTGGTCCTGGCCCAAGGGCAAGCTCGATGACGGTGAAACGACTCCGGAGTGCGCCGTCCGGGAAGTCCGGGAGGAAGCCGGCATCGGCATCCGCCTGGGCATCCCGCTGCCGGCCACGGTGTATCCGGTGTCCTCGGGCATGAAGATTGTCCACTACTGGGCTGCCCGGATTCAGGACGGCAAACCGGTGCCGGACGGCAAGGAAGTGGACGGCGTCCGCTGGTGCAGCCCTGCCGAAGCCCACGCGGAGCTGACCAATCCCTCCGACCGGCTGCCCCTGCATGCCCTTGAAGAGGCGCACGCCGAGGGCAGGCTGCGGACCTGGCCGCTGATCATTGTCCGCCATGCCAAAGCCAAGCCCCGTTCCTCCTGGACGCGCGCCGAGGGAGACCGCCCGCTGGCTGCCACCGGCCTGCGCCAGGCACAGGCGGTGTCACGGCTGCTGGCGGCCTGGCAGCCGGACCGCGTGGTGTCCAGCCCGTGGGTGCGGTGCGTGCAGACGGTGCGCCCGTATGTGAAGACCAGGTCGGTGAAGTTCAAGACGGTGGACGCCATCACCGAGCGCAGTGCCAAACGCAAGCCGGGGAAGGCCCGCAGCGCGGTGGAGGCGCAGTTCGACAAGGGCAAACCCGTGGTGGTGTGCACCCACCGGCCGGTGCTTCCCGTGGTCTTTGAGGTCCTCGCCCGGCACATGCCGGCAGGCCTGTCCGTCGGGTTGCCGGCCAAGGACCCCTATCTGGCGCCGGGGGAAGCCGTTATCTGCCAGGTCAGCGCGGCCGACGAGGGGCGAATCGTTTCGCTGGAGCGGTTCCGGGCCTTCGACGACTGAGGGGGCCGGCCCGCGCCGTCGCCCCGGCGCTCCTGGGCCGGGCGAAGCTAAGCCTAACCGTGCTTTTGCCGCGCCCTGCAGGAGCCTAGGGTAGGCGCATGACCACTTTCACAGAACTCCTTGAAGCCCAGATCGGCCACGAATTCAACGCCTCGCAGCAGTACGTGGCGATGGCTGTGTTCTTCGACGGCGAAGACCTTCCGCAGCTGGCCCGCCACTTCTACGCGCAGTCGGTTGAGGAACGCAACCACGCCATGATGCTGGTGCAGTACATGCTGGACCGCGATCTTCCCGTGCGCATTCCCGGCGTGGCCGCCGTGCGTAACGGCTTCAGCTCCGTGGTGGAACCGATTGCCCTGGCCCTGGAGCAGGAGCAGCAGGTCACCCGCCAGATCGAGGCGCTGTTCGCGGCGGCCCGCGCCGAGGGCGATGCGCTGGGCGAGCAGTTCATGCTCTGGTTCCTGAAGGAACAGGTTGAGGAAGTGGCCTCCATGTCCACGCTGCTCACCGTGGCCAAGCGTGCGGACAACCTCTTTGACCTGGAGAACTTCATGGCCCGCGAACGCGTCGGCGACGGCGGCGAGCACGACGCAGCCGCTCCCGAAGCTGCAGGCGGAGCCCTCTGAGAGCTGTGAGCAGGGCCGCCTCCGTGCCGGGCGTCCACCCCGGCTGGTATCTGGCCGCCGGGCTCGTAGCGGTGCTGGTGGCAGCGGTGGGAGCAGCGGCCTGGCCAACGCTGCCGGAGCGCCTGCCGGTGCATTGGGACGGCTCCGGCACCGCGGACCGCTATGAGGAGAAGTCCTTCGGGACGGTGTTCTTCGGCCCGCTGATCTCCGCCGGCCTGATCCTGTTCCTGTACGTGACAGCCCTGGTTATCCGGCCGTTTCCGCTCAACAACGCCGCTCCGGCCGGCGTCGATGAGCAGGTGCATCAACAGGCCGGCATGGATGCAACGTTGTATTTCCTGGCCTTGACGACTGTGGAGCTGTCCCTGCTGGTGGGCTGGATCAGCCTGCGCGGCTGGTTTCTGCCGCCGGACGGATCGGTCCTGCTGTTTGCCCTTCCCACGCTGGGATTCCTCGCGGCGATGGGCGGGGCCGGGCTGCTGGCCTTGCGCCGTTACCGCCGTTTGGTGGCCGAGCTCTCCACTTAGCATGTCCCATCACTTAGGCATTTCCCATCCAACGTGCAGAAACCGGCCATCGACTCCGTCCGGGCCATCCACGCCATCGAACCAATCCTTCGGGCCGGGCAGGAAGCAACTAGACTGGTGCGGTGACTATTCCTACCCCGTACGAAGACCTGCTCCGCGACGTCATGGCGCACGGGACGCAAAAATCCGACCGCACAGGCACCGGAACGCGCAGCGTTTTCGGCCGGCAGATGCGCTTTAACCTGCGGGATTCCTTTCCGCTGATCACCACCAAGCGGGTGCACTTCAAATCAGTGGCCCTTGAACTGCTCTGGTTCCTGCGCGGGGATTCCAATGTCCGCTGGCTCCAGGAGCGCGGCGTGAGCATCTGGAACGAATGGGCCGACGACGACGGCGAGCTGGGCCCGGTCTACGGCGTCCAGTGGCGCTCGTGGCCGGCTCCGGACGGCGGACAGATTGACCAGATCGCCAAGGTGGTCGAGAGCATCCGGACCAATCCCGATTCCCGCCGCCACATCGTCACGGCTTGGAACCCCGCCGAGGTGGACAACATGGCGCTGCCGCCGTGCCACGCCATGTTCCAGTTCTACGTGGCCGACGGCAAGCTCTCCTGCCAGCTCTACCAGCGCTCGGCGGACCTGTTCCTCGGCGTGCCGTTCAACATCGCTTCCTACGCACTGCTGACCCTGATGGTGGCACAGCAGACCGGGCTGGAACCCGGCGAGTTCGTCTGGACCGGCGGTGACGTGCACATCTACGACAACCACGTGGACCAGGTCCGCGAGCAGCTCAGCCGCGAGCCCTACCCCTATCCCCAGCTGCGCCTGGCCCGAAAGCCGGAGTCTATTTTCGACTACGCGCTGGAGGACTTCGAGGTCCTGGACTACCGCCACCATCCCGGCATCAAAGCCCCGATTGCAGTTTGAGAGGCGCAGCCCCTTGAGTTCACCCGTTGATCCCATCCGCTATTTTCCCGTCGCCGGGGAAGGCTCCTCGGAGGGCCTGGATCTGTCCTCAGCGCTGGCGGAGGCCGGCCCGTCCGGAAAACCCGCTCCGGTGATCGGCATGATCTGGGCCCAAACGCTCGACGGCGTGATCGGGCGCGACGGCGGCATGCCCTGGCACCTGCCCGAAGACCTGGCACATTTCAAGAACACCACCGCCGGACATCCGGTCATCATGGGTCGGCGCACCTGGGAGTCCTTCCCGCCCGCCTACCGCCCCCTGCCCGGCCGCACCAACATCGTGGTGAGTTCCAGCCAAACGCTTGCGGACGAGATTTCACCTGCGGGCGCCGTCGTGGTCTCGTCCCTGGAACAAGCGCTGCACACGGCCCGGCACAGCCCGGGCGGGGACCAGATCTGGATCGTCGGCGGGGCGCAGCTGTATGAGGCAGCCGCGCCGTTTGCCGACGCCGCCGTAGTGACCGTGATCGAGACAAGCCTCGAGGGTGACACCTATGCTCCCCGGCTGGGCCCCGACTGGACCTTCACCGCGGTCAGCCCCGCGGAGGACTGGCACACCGCCGCCAACGGGACCTCCTACCGGATCGCGGTGTGGGTCCGCACACAGAAGCCTTCCGGCAGCGTCACCAATCAGGACGCCCAGGCAGTCCTGCCCTAAACTGGGAGCATGACTTTCGCAGCTACCTCCGTACCCACCGCGGGCTTCATCGGCTGGCGGGGCATGGTCGGTTCCGTCCTCATGCAGCGCATGCAGGATGAGGGCGACTTTGGCCTGATCAACCCCGTGTTTTTCTCCACCTCCAATGCCGGAGGTGCCGCGCCGTCCTTTGCCGACGGTGCCGGGAAGCTCCAGGACGCGTACGACGTCGAGGCGCTGGCGAAACTGCCGATCATTGTCACCGCCCAGGGCGGCGGCTACACGTCCGAGGTTTATCCCAAGCTGCGCGACGCCGGCTGGGACGGCCTGTGGATTGACGCGGCGTCCACCCTGCGCATGGAGCAGGACTCGATCATCGTCCTGGACCCGGTGAACCGCGACGTCATCGACGCCGGGCTGGCCCGCGGCATAAAGAACTTCGTAGGCGGCAACTGCACGGTCTCCTGCATGCTCATGGGCCTGGGCGGACTGTTCCGCAACGGCCTGGTCGAGTGGGGCACGTCCATGACTTATCAGGCAGCCTCCGGCGGCGGCGCCCGGCACATGCGCGAACTGCTCAACCAGTTCGGCGAGCTGAATTCGGCCGTAGCCGACAAGCTGGCCGATCCTGCCTCCGCCATCCTGGACATCGACCGCGCGGTCCTGGCCCGGCAGAAGGACCCGGGTATGGATTCCTCCCAGTTCGGCGTGCCGCTGGCCGGTTCGGTGATCCCCTGGATCGATGCGGACCTGGGCAACGGGCAGTCCAAGGAAGAGTGGAAGGCCGGCGCCGAGACCAACAAGATCCTGGGCCGGGAAACCGAGGGCCGGATTCCGTTCGACGGGCTGTGCATCCGCATCGGCGCCATGCGCTCACATTCCCAGGCGCTCACCCTGAAGCTCACCGAAGATCTGCCGGTTGCTGAGATCGAACGCATTATCGCGGCCGACAATGAGTGGGCGAAGGTGGTTCCGAACACCAAGGAAGCCTCAATGGCTGAACTGACTCCGGTGGCGGTCAGCGGAACCCTGGACATCCCGGTGGGCCGGATCCGCAAGCTGGAAATGGGCCCGGAATACATCAGTGCCTTCACCATCGGCGACCAGCTGCTCTGGGGCGCGGCCGAGCCGCTGCGCCGTATGCTGAAGATCGCCACCGGCAACCTCTAGGGCGCATGCTTCCGCCGGTGCCGCCGGTCGGTAAGCGGCCCTCCCGCGAATGTCAGTGGCGGGTGGGACGGTGTTCCCATGGAGCACACACCGCCGGGCCGGCACCCCTTTGAATCCATAGATTCCATCCTCGACAGCTTTTTCGCGTCCAGCTGCGTCGGAAAGCAGATACCCACCGGTGTGAGATATCTGCGGGTGGGAGGACACCTGCGGGATTACCTCGAAGCGGAAGGCGAGCGGGTCCTCTGTCCCGAAGACGCCGAGCTGCTTGACCTGGAACGCTCCCTGGAGCCCGACTCGGCCTTCGCGCGGCTGTTCGGAGCGGAAGTGCTCGCCTACACGCTCAGCGGTTTCCTGGAACCGGAGTGGCTGCTGCCGGATCTCCAGGACCGAAGAACACAGGTCAGCCTGACGCCGCGGCTGGTCCAGTGGCTGTGCAACTGCCACCTCCTGGATCCGCGCCGGGACCGCGCTGCCATCCGCAGCACGAGGGCGGCGGCGGCCTGGGCGCGGCGCGGGCCTGCCCTGGGCCGCCGGGATGATGGCTAGCCGCCGGGCGGCTGGCCGGGGCCACGGCAGGCAGCCAGGCGGTCCACTTAGCCAGGCAGCCGGTCAGGCAGTCAGAGGCTGCAGTTGATCAGCAGCGGCTCGGGGTGCAGCCGGATACCGAACGCATCTTCCACGCCTTCGGCTACGGCCCGCGCCACAGCCAGCAGATCTTCAGCGGTGGCGGTGCCCCGGTTCGTCACGGCCAGCGTGTGCTTGGTGGAGAGCGAGGCCCGGCCCCCGGCCAGTTCGGCGCCCTGCCCCGTGGACGGCAGGCCAAAGCCCTTGGGGAATCCGGACCGGTCGATCAGCCAGGCAGCGCTGAGTTTGACCATGCCGGGCTGCGCCACGGGGTAGCGCGGAGCCTCGGGCGGCAAATGTGCGGCGGACTCCTCGGGCACCACCGGGTTGGTGAAGAAGGACCCGGTGCTGTAGGTGTCGGGGTCTTCGGGGTCCAGCACCATGCCCTTTCCGGCCCGCAGCCGCAGCACCTCGCGGCGCACGTCTTCGGCGGCAGCCCGCTCCCCCACCGCAACGCCCAGTGCCCGGGCCAGCTCGGCGTACCGCACCGGAGCACTTTCCATGCCCCGGGTCAGGCCGAAGTCGACGGTGAGAACCACATAGCGGGGAGAGCCGTTGACCGTACTCCGCTTAAGCACCGAATCCCGGTACCCAAACTGCAGGTCCTCGTTGGCGAACGTCACGATGCTGCGTTCCCTGCGGTCCCATGCCCTGACGCCGGTAATCGTGTGCGAAACGTCGGCACCGTAGGCACCCACGTTCTGTACCGGCGTCGCACCGGCCAGACCGGGGATGCCGGAGAGCGCCTCCAATCCGGAGCATCCTCCGCGCAGCGTCTGCTCCACGACGTCGTCCCAGGGATGTCCGGCCTGCGCGCGGACGGTCACGGTTCCGTCGGGGTTGCCGCTCGTCTCCAGCCCGCGGGTGGCGACATGGACGACGGCGCCGTCGAAACCGGCGTCTGAAATCAGCAGGTTGGAGCCTCCGCCCACAATGAGCAGCGGCTCCTTCGCCTCATCGGCGGCGCGCACAGCGCCGATGAGTTCATCTTCGCTTTCCGCGTTGATGTAACGGCGTGCCGGGCCGCCGACACGCGAGGTGGTCAGTGATGCCAGGGGCACGGAAGTCAGGGCGCTCACCAGATCCGTACAACCGCCTGTGCCTTGACCAGGACCTTCTGGCCGTTGAAAGTGACGGTGAGATCCACGCGGGCGGTGGAGTTGTCCGTGTCGAGGGCACCGATCACGCCGGTGATTTCGACGACGGCGCCCGGCGCATCGTCCAGGTCCTGAACCGGAACGGGACGGGTAAAGCGCGTCTGGTAGTCGATGACGGCGCCGGGATCGCCGATCCAATCAGTGACCAGCTGCACCGCGGCACCCATCGTGAACATGCCGTGGGCGATGACCCCGGGCAGCTCCACGCTGCGGGCAAAACGTTCGTTCCAGTGAATGGGGTTGAAATCTCCGGATGCTCCGGCGTAACGGACAAGGTCGGCGCGGGAAATCTCCAGCGTTGCCGAACCGATTTCCTGCCCGGTGGCAAGCTCGCTCAATGCAATCGACACGGCGTTACTGCCCTTCTCCTCGAACGAGGATGGATGACACGGCGGTGGCGACCTTTTCGCCCTCCGTGGTGGAAATCTCCGAGCGGGTGGTGAGCAGGGCGCCGTCGCCCATGGCCCGGACTGAATCCACGTAAAGCTCAGCGATCAGTTCGTCACCCGCAATGATGGGCCGGTGGTGCGTGAAGCGCTGGTCCGCGTGGACAACCCGGCTGAAATCGATCCCGGCTTCCGGGTCGGAGATCAGCTGCGCGTCGGCGCGCTGGGCGACGATCACGGCGAACGTAGGCGGAGCCACCAGGTCCGAATACCCCAGACTCTGGGCTTCGGCGACGTCGAAGTGGGCGGCGTGGCCGGCTTTGACTGCACGGGCGAACTCGCGGATTTTCTCGCGGCCCACCTGGTAGGGGTCGCTGGCGGGGTAGCTGCGGCCCTGCAGTTCGGGATTGATGCTCATTTGGTTCCCTTCATCCGGCGCCGGGCGTCCCGGGCTCGAACCACCATACCGGCGATGTGCAGGCACATGCCCACAGCAATCACCGGGGCGGCAATGTACATCAGCAGCTGAGCGTCGCTGACGGCGCCGACGACGACCATCAGTACTCCGGCTCCCGAGATCACCAGCGCGGAGACAACCAGTTTGCGGTAGAGGGCGGAACCGGTCTCCCAGGGAGTGTTTAGCATGGTCCCAGAATACAGGCGGCGCGTAGTTGGCCGCGAAACGGAGCCGGGGCTGCGGGACGGACGGGAGCGGCGCCCGCCGCCGGGACGCGGCTAGAAGAGCGCGGTCTGCAGGGCCGGCAGCAGGGTCCGGTAGGAACCGGTGCGCAGGCGCCTGCCCTTGAGCCGGGCCAGGTTGGCGAGAAACGGGATCTCGGAATCCTCCACCCGCACCAGCGCCGCGGCCCCGAGCATTGCCTCAATCACCATGCCGTGTTCCCCGGCTCCGGGATCCAGCGGATACGGGACCGCCCCGGCGGCATCGGGCACCGCCAGCGCCTGGTCCGGGCGCTGCCAGACTTCCTCCGTGACGGTAAACCCTTCGGTTCCGGAAGCCGCCAGCAGGAGCCGCGCGGCGTCCGCATGGCCGGCGTTGAGTCCGTCCAGTACATCCGGTGCCAGCGGCCGGGCCAGGGCCGAGATCTTGGCCTCGGCCCGCACGGTCTGGACCAGTCCCGCTTCGGCAGTGACCAGATCTTCCAGGATCCGAACGACGCGCCCGTCCGCGGCGCGGGCGATGTACCGCGCCGCCACGGCCCCCTGTTCAGTCAGGCGCAGGCGCTTGTGTCCGTCCGCCGCCGTGCCCACCTTGGTTGTTCCGTCGGCAAAGGTGGCGACGTACAGCCAGTGCGGCTGCGCCAGGTACAGCTTCAGTCCCGGGGAAGCAATGCCGGAACGGTGGCTGTTGTGCACCAGCCGCCAGTCGTCGCGGGCGAAACAGGGGCCGCACTGATAGCCGCGGTCCGCTGCGCTGTGTGCGGGGCAGGGCTCGTGGGTCCGGCTGTGGCGGTCCTGAACCTTCACCGATCCCAGGCAGAACTTCAGCGCTCCGCCGTCTCCGGGGAGCACCCGGTAGGACAGGAGGGTGCCGGGGTCCAGTCTCTGCCGGCGTTTTTCGCCGTCGGGAGAGCTCAGTGCCAGGTAGGGGCCGCCGTCGTCCCAGGACACTCCGGTGCACAGGTACCGGTCGTCAGTCATGTGCGGATCTCCAGGCAGTTCGGGCAGTGACACAATTCCGACGGCTCAGGCCGGCGGGCAGAAAAAATGGGGCGGGGAATTTCTTCCCCACCCCATTATCGGGCGTCTTCAGCCGGAACCGTGCTGAGTCAGGCGTGTTGGCCTTCGTGCTCGCCTTCGGCGATCTCTTCAAGCAGCTTGTCGTTGAAGGCCGGCAGGTCGCCCGGGTTGCGGCTGGTGACCAGCCCCTGGTCCACCACAACTTCCTCGTCGCTCCAATTGGCGCCGGCGTTCTTCAGGTCGGTTGCCAGCGACGGATAGGACGTCATGTCCCGTCCCTTCACCACGCCGGCCTCGATCAGCAGCCACGGACCGTGGCAGATGGAGGCTACCGGCTTGTGCGCCTCGAAGAAGGCGCGGGCGAAGTTCTGCGCGTCTTTGTCCACCCGGAGGAAATCGGCGTTGACCACTCCGCCGGGCAGCACCAGGGCATCGTAGTCCTCGGCATTCGCATCGGCGACCGCCAGGTCAACGGTGAAGGTTTCACCCTTCTCGATGCCGTCAAAACCCTGGATGGTGCCGGTGGACGGCGAAACGAGCGTGGGCTCGCCGCCGGCGTCCTTCACCGCGTCCCAGGGACTGGTGAGCTCCACCTGCTCCACGCCGTCGGTCAGGAGAAAAGCGACCTTCTTGCCGGAAATGTCATGTTCAGCCATGGTGCCTCCGATATTCGCTCGATGCTTGGCCGGCGGTTTGGGAACCGCCGCGGAACCTCCCGGTTCCCCTGCCTCTACCCTAGAAAACCCGACAGACAATAAGCAAGCTGACTAAGTTGCCGGAACGGGCTCCGAAAGCCCCTCCGCCACAGCCGCAGCGGCAGCCAGCCAGGCCCGCTGGGTGGCGGGACGCAGCGAACCGAAACGGATCTGTCCCTTCCGCAGGGCAGCGTCATAGGGGATGGTGACCGTGGCCCGGGCCAGCGGCTCGAACCCCTGGGCCACTGACCGGATCTGGGCGTCGGTGCCGTTGCGGTCGGATTGGCTGACAATGACGACGGCGCCGGCCGCAAGCTGGGCAAACGCACCGCCGCGTTCCTGGAGTGCCTCCAGCAGCAGTGCGCCGGCCTCGGCATGCTCTTCGACCGTGGTGGTGGCAATGACCAGCTGGTCCGTGTGGTGGATCATCCGCAGCCAGCGCTCAGCGCTTTCATCATTTCCGGAGTCCACCAGATTGAGCCGGAAGTACTTGGAGGCCACTTCATGCAGGGCGTCAAAGTCAGCCATCGTGATTTTCTGCTCGGAGGCCAGGACATCCGGCTTGGACCGCAGGACGTCGAATTTGTCCTCGGTCTGGTGGTGCACGAAGCGGGCCAGCAGTGCGGACTGGGCCGACGGCGACAGCAGATTCCCGGTGTTGGGCAGCAGGTCCATCACGGTTGCGTCATGGGGGCCCTGCTCGGTGCGCCAGCCCAGGGTTCCGCGGGTTTCGTTGTTGTCCCAGGCCAGCACGGGGCCGCCGCCGTTGCGGGCGAACACTGCAGCCAGCATCACGGTGGTGGGCGTCTTGTTGGCGCCGCCCTTGCCGTTGACCACGGAGATGGTCCGCGGCCCGGGCCAGTGCTGGCTGACGGCGCGGATGTCGCGGCGCTCGGCCAGTTCAGACTCGGACGGGGACATCCGAAGACCGAGGCCGGCGAGCAGGCCGCGGAAACCGCGGGTGGCGGGGATGCGGGCTGTCTGGGTGTCCAGGAACGACGCCCGGCGGCGGGCCGGGGCGCGCTCGCGCAGTTCCGCACGGGTACCGGCAGGTTCGGCGGCGGGTTCCGGGGCGCTGCGCGCGGGTTCAGGTGCCGGTGCCGGCGCTGGGGCTGGGGCTGGAACCGCGGCAGGCGCCGGGGCGGGAGCGCGGTCGGGCACCGGCAGGACCGCAAATGACGGAACGGGCGTCTGGACCGGATTCAGGTCCGGATTCAGGTCCGGAACGTCGTACCCGGCGGCAGTGGCATCAGCAGCACCTGCCGGGACCGGCTCGAAAAACGGCTCCGGGGGCAGCGGGGGAACCGGAGGCGCCGCCGGATAGTCCTGTCCGGGTCCGGTGTCCAGGCGGTACCCGGAGAACCCGTCACCGGAGGAGAGTGATCCGGCGAAATTGCCGTCGTCTGCGCTGAAGATCCGGTCGGCAAACGTGGAGGTGTCCGTCCCTGCCCCGCTGTTTCCTGCGCTGCGTTGCGCGGTGGTACGCAGGCCTCGCCGCGTGGGCCAGTTCTCCGGGTAATCGGGGTCGGAATCGGGCGTGTTTTCAGTCATGGGGTCTGCGTCTTTCGTTCCGGAAGGGGCGATTGATCTGGACGTTTGTTCTGGGATGGTACTTCGCCGCCTGCGTCGGGCACCCGCGTAGCGAAATCCCTTCCCTCGCTCCCCCGGCGAATGAACGGCCCTTCCACCCTACAGAACCCCCTTCCATCCCATCGAACTGCGGGCCTCTGCTGCCCGGGCCCCGAAACACCCGGGCAGCAGCCGCAACCGAGCAGCAGTTATGGAGAAAACGGCCGGGTACCAAGGGGCCCGGCTGTGGGGAACAGCGACCTAACCTTTAAGGCACAGCTACAAATGCACCCTCAACCACGCGTCCGAGCAGCTCGGTCAGCAGGTTCACCCCGGCCAGCATGTCGTCGTCGCTGGTCAGTTCCTTTTCGTTGTGGGAAATGCCCTCCACGCTGGGGACAAAGAGCATGATCGTGGGCACCAGATCCTTGAGGTTGGTGGAATCGTGCCCGGCCAGGGTGCGCACCGTCCCGTAGGGCAGGCCCAGATCGGCCGCGCACTCCGCGGCCAGCGACATCCCGGCCTTGTCATAGGCCTTCGCTCCCCAGACGTGCTGGGCACCCTGCTCGATCCGCACCGCAGCCGACTGTTCAATCGCCGCAATCCGCCGGTGCAGCTCGGCGTCGGCAGCGGCGAGGACCTCGGCGTCGGTGCTGCGCAGGTCCACCAGCAGTTCCACCCGGCTGGCGACCACGACGGGCGAATTCGGGTACACGGTGAACTCTCCGCAGGAAGTGATGACGGCGTGTTCTTCCGTGCTGAACCCGTCGGCGATTTCCCGGGCCGCCACCACGAGCGCGCTGGCGCCGAGCAGGGCGTCGTGCCGGTCGGCGATGATCGTGGCCCCGGTGTGCGCCTGTTCACCGTGCACGGTGAATTCGTATTTGTTGGCGCCCCAGGTCGACTCCACCAGGCCGATGGTCAGGCCTGCGTCCTCCAGGGAGCGGCCCTGTTCAATGTGGATTTCCAGATACGCTGCCAGGTCCAGGGAGAAGTCTCCGATGGTGCCGATGCTCTCCAGCGCTTCGCGCACGGACGTGCCGCGCGGATCCACTGTCTCGAGGACATGCTCGGCGGACAGTTTGCCCGTGAAGACGGCGCTGCCCATCATCGACGGCTTGAACCGGCAGCCTTCCTCGTTGAACCAGTTCACGACGGCGACGTTGAACTGCGGTGCCGACCCGCCGGCGGCCAGCCGCTGCTGCAGCCTGATGGCCGCGTGGACGGCTGCCAGGACGCCGTAGGCGCCGTCGAACCGCCCGCCCAGCGGCTGCGAGTCCAGGTGCGACCCCATGGCGATGTACGGCGCGCCGGGAACCAGTTCCAGCAGGGCAAACTGGTTGCCCACGGCGTCGTAGCGCACCTCGAAGCCGTGGCCCTCGGCCAGGCCGCGGAACCAGTTCCTCGTCTGTCCGTCTTCCGCAGTGCCGGCCTGCCGGTCAACTCCCCCGCCCGCGGTGGCCCCGAAAGTGCTCATGGAATGGAAATCTGCGAGGAAGGCGCCGGCACCGCTGCCGAGGGGTGCCTGCTGGCGGGTAGTGATGGTCATAGTGCTGCTCCTGTGGTTCGGGCCGGGGACTCTGCCCCCGGCTGTGGTCCGGCAGCCAGCCGGTTGTGGGTAAAGTCGCCGCCGGCAATCGTGGCCAGCACCTGAAGCTCAGAGATGTCCGCCGCGTCCAGCGGAGATCCGGACAGCACGGCGAAGTCGGCCAGCTTGCCCCGGCGGAGCGTGCCGTTCCGTGCGTGGGTACCGGTGGCCTGTGCAGCCCAGTCGGTGTAGGTGCGCAGTGCTTCCTCGGGGGTGAGTCCCTCGCCTGCTCCGCCCAGGATCCTGCCCTGTTCGGTTTTGCGGTCCACCCAGGACTGCATCGCCCGCAGGACGTTGTTATCCGCAACGGGCAGGTCGGAACTGCCAGCCACGAGGATTCCGGCATCCACAAGTGACCTGCCCCGGTAGAGCCAGCCTTCCCGTTCCGGCCCGACCATTGCAGCGAATTGATCTCCGAGCGGCCCGATGAACGCTGCCTGCGGCGTGACGGCGATGCCGGCGGCAGCAACGGCAGCCAGCTGGTCCGGCCGGGCGATGCCGAAGTGTTCAATCCGGTTGGGCAGGGAATTGCGTCCGTAGCGTTCCTGGCACGCGATGATGATCTCCGTTGCCAGGTCGATGGCGGCGTCGCCGATGGCGTGCAGGGCGATGGGCCAGCCGGCCCGGTAGGCCGCGTCCACGCGCTCGCGGTACACCGCCGGATCATCGAGCAGGTATCCGGTGTTGTGCGGGTGGCCGCAGTAGTCCTCGGTGACCGCCGCCGTCGCGCCCAGGAGCGAGCCGTCCATGAAGACCTTGACCGGGCCCAGCGACACCCACTCGTCTCCGAAGCCGGCTACGGCACCCAGATCAATACCGCGGCCCGTACCCGTGCCGTGCATGTCGGTTTCATTGGCCCGCAGCGGGCGCAGCGCGTCGAGTGCGGGCATGAGCTGGGCGCGTGCGTGCAGCCGGCCGCTCGCGGCGGCGAGCTGATAGGCGCGGACTTCCACCGGGCTGTGGCCGATCCACCCGCCGCCCACTCCGGCCTCGGTGAAGCTTGTGATGCCTTCCGCGGCGAACCGGGCTGTTGCGGCATCCAGCGCGTCGACGATCCGTGCCACCGGATAGGGCAGCAGCAGATCCTGGAGCAGCTGCTGGGCGGCTTCTTCCACGACTCCGGTGGGCGAACCGTCCTCGCCGCACAGGACGGATCCGCCGGTGGGGTCGGAAAAACCGGGTTCAAAGACTCCTGCCAGTTTCAGTGTTGCGGTGTTGGTGATGGACAGGTGCCCTGAGACGTGGCGCAGATAGAGCGGCCGGTCCCCCGTGATCCGGTCCAGCTCACGGATGTCCGGGTAGGCTCCGCCGTGGTGCTTGTGGTTGAAGCCGGTTCCGTTGATCCAGGCGTCCGGGGTGTCCGCCAGCCGCTGCACCTCGGCCTCCAGCAGGGCATACAGCTCGGGGAGCCCGCGTGCCTGCTCCAGATCAACGGCTCCCAGCCCCAGGCCCCACCACGTGGTGTGGCAGTGCGCGTCAATGAAGCCGGGCACCACGGTTGCTCCGTCCAGCCCGATGTCCTGTTCGGCGGTGCAGCCTTCCAGTTCCTCGTCGAATCCCGCGATCCGGCCGTTGAGCACGCCGACTGAAGAGGCCGCCGGGCGCTCCGCTTCCAGGGTGATGATGTTTGCCCCGCGCAGGATCAGGTCGAGTTTCATCGGTTTCCTCCTGCCGCTGCCGGTTCCGGGGCGGTGGAGCCGGCGGTGCTCCCGGTTGCGGTGCCGGCTGCGTTCGAGGTGTCCGGAGCCATGGTTGCCGGGTCGGTGATGAGGTGCAGCAGGGCCAGGCGCCCGCTGCCCAGTGCCCGTTCCAGCGCCGGTCCGAAATCGGCCGTTTCCTCCACCCGTTCGCCGTGGCCTCCGAAGCTGCGGATCAATCCGGCGAAATCGGGGTTGTCCAGGGCCGTGCCGGAGGGACGGTGGGGGTAGTGCCGTCGCTGGTGCGCCACGATGGTGCCGTAGCCGCCGTTGTCCGCAACGATAATCAGCGGTGCGGCTTTCCGGGCCGCGGCAACCGCCAGCTCCTGCGCGTTCATCATGAAGTCTCCGTCGCCGCAGACGGCAACCACGCGGCGCCCGGGGTGAATCAGCGATGCCGCCACAGCGGCGGGAACCGCGAGCCCCATGGCGCCGTTGCGCGGCCCCACCAGCGAGCCGGCGCCGTGGTGGCTGAGGTAGCGGGCACCCCAGATGGTGGCGTTTCCCGCCCCGTAGGTCAGGATGCGGTTTTCGGGCAGCAGTTCCTCCAGAAGTCCGAAGGCCGTCCCAAGGTCGACGCCGGTGCCTCCGTCCGCGGCCGGCACGGAATACCGTGCCTGGTCGGCGGCAAGGGCTTCCATCCACGCGCCGCTGCGGCTGCCGCGGGCCGCCCCGGGCTGCGGCAGCGCCGCCACAAACGCCGCCGGCGCAGCGGGAATATGCAAATCGATCCGTCCGGCATGTCCTGCCGCCTCCGGATCCTGAAGCACAAGAAGAGTTTCGGCCGCCAGCCCGCGGGTGTACCCGTCGCTGAGGACGTCGGTCCTGGCGCAGCCGACGAAGAGCAGCAGATCGGCCTCATCAAGGCGGCCTGCCAGCGTGTCGGCCCGGCCGTAGCCCAGCCACCCGGACCAGGCAGGAGAGAGATGCGGAACGGCGTCGTAGGACCGGAAGTCCGCGGCCACCGGAATCCGTGCAGCCGCCGCCCAGGCAGCAAGCTGACCGCCGTCGTCGGCTGTCCATCCGTCCCCGCCCACAATCAGCAGCGGGCGTTCGGCGCGGGCCAGCCGGGATACCAGTTCCTCCAGCGCCCGGGACGCCGGTTCAGCGTCTGCCGACGCCCGGGGCGGAACGGTTCCGGTGCCGGCCGTGCGCACCAGGACATCCTCGGGCAGGCCAATGATGACCGGTCCGGGACGGCCGGACACAGCCAGCCGCATGGCCGCGGCGACTGTTTCCGCGGCCCGCCGTTCGTCGTCGAGCACCATCACCTGCTTGGCCGTGGTGCCGAACCAGCCCTCCAGGCTGAACTCCTGAAAGGCGCCGCGGCCGCGGTCCGTCAGCGGGATCAGACCGACAAAGAGGACCATCGGCGTTGCATCCTGCCAGGCGGTGTGGACGGCGATCATGGCGTTCGCGGCTCCCGGCCCCCGTGTCACCATGGCAACACCGGGAGTTCCGGTGAGCCGGGATTCCGCCAGGGCCATGAACCCGGCGCCTCCCTCATGCCGGCAGACAACGGTGTCAATGGAGGAATCGTGCAGCCCGTCGAGGACGTCGAGGAAACTCTCGCCCGGGACGGTGTACACGCGGGCGACGCCGTGTTCCTCGAGCTGGCGGACAATCAGGTGGCCGGCGGACAACGATGGCATGAGAGCTCTTTCGGTGGGAGGAAATTAGTGCTTGAAGCCGGGCAGGTCCACGCTCATCCGCGGCACAATAACGCCGGCGGCGGCAGTGAACAGGCTCAGGAGCACCAGCAGGACTGCGGCCGGCCACCAGTGGTCCGAGGCCGCGGCGACCATGGCGGTGGCAAGCAGCGGCAGGAAGCCTGACACCATGCCGGCGGTGTTCTGGGCGAAGCCGACACCCGTGTACCGGGTGCGGGCCGGGAACAGTCCGGTGAGGACGGTGCCGTTGGCTGCGTACGGCAGGGACAGAGTGGCCACCGCAAGGGTCATGCCCACGACCACCAGCACCTCGTTTCCGGACGTGATCAGCAGGAACGAGGGAACGGCCGCCGCTGCGGAGGCGAGCCCGCCGTAAAGAAGGACACGACTGGCGCCGAAGCGTTCACCGAGCCGTCCGCCCAGGATCAGGACGGGGATTTCGACGACGGCGGCAACCATTCCGCCCAGGAGCATCAGCTGAGAGGAATAGCCCAGGATGGCAACGCCGTAGTACACCACGAAGGCCGTGACGAGGTAGAAACCGCCAACACCCAGCAGCGCCGCGGCCATGCCGACCAGGATGTGCTTCCAGGAATCGACCAAGGTGGTGCGGATCGGAGTCTTCTCGACCTGCCCGTGCTCGAGCAGTTCGGCGAACACCGGGGACTCGTCAAGCCGGCTCCGGATGTACAGCGCAATGAACAGCATCGGAATGGCAGCCAGGAACGGGATGCGCCAGCCGAAGTCGTCGAAGTTCTCCTTGGAGAAGAAGACCGTCGCCAGGAAGAATCCGCCGGAGGACAGAATGGTGCCGATCGGGGAACCGATCTGGGGCAGGGCGGCGTAGCGTGCGCGGCGCGCCAGCGGTGCGTTCTCCACGACTATGGTCATGGCCCCGGACCACTCCCCGCCGACGAAGAGCCCCTGCGCAACCCGCAGCAGCACGAGCAGTACCGGTGCCGCGATGCCGATCGCGGCGTAGGTGGGGAGCATGCCGATCAGCCCGGTGATGACGCCGATGCCGACGATGGTGATCATGAGCGTCTTGCGGCGTCCGATCCGGTCGCCCATCGCGCCGAAGAACATGCCGCCGAGCGGGCGGGCCAGCAGTCCGACGCCGAAGGTCGCGAAGGAGGCCAGGGCAGCGGCAGTGGCGTTCTCATTGGTGAAGTACTGGACGTTGAAGACCAGGGCCGCGGCGGCACTGAAAAGGAAGAAGTCGTACCATTCCATCGCGGTGCCGATCAGGGCGCCGATGGAGACCTTCATGGCCTCCTTGTCGGTGATGGTCCGGGTGGCCCCGGCCTCGAGGTTCAGTTGTTGTGTCATGGCCTGCCTCTGCAGCTGCTGGGGTCCGCGGGCGTGGAAAACGGCCGGTGCGGACGGGAACGAAGCACCAGCATGTCACCGGGGAGGGTTTGTGACGTGCATCTAATGACGCCGGTTTGGACGGCTAAACTGTGCAAAAGCACAGAATTGGAGCGTTTACGCAGTGGCCATTGCAGGGAAACATGAAGTTAACACAGACGAGTTTGAGGTGCGGTGGAACGCACTGCTGGACGGGCTCAGCGTCGACCGGCTGAGCAGCCTGTTCCTCGAGCGCGTGCTGCGGCTGGAAGACTACCGCGACGGGACACTTCCGGCCAGCGAAATCCGCCGGACCGCGGCGGCTTCCTTCCGGACGCTGATCGCGAGCCTGCGGCAGACGTCCAATCAGCGGGAACTGGCAGCGGTACGGCAGGACATTGCCCTGGAGGTCGGAGTGTCGCGGGCCCGCGCCGGGGTTCCGGTGGAATCCCTCACGTCAGCCATCCGGCTGGATTTCACCGTGCTCTGGAACGAGCTGATGCTGCTCGCTGATCCCGCCGACGCCGAGCTGCTGGTGCGCCGGGCGGAGACCGTTTGGCACGTCGTCGACTCTTACGCCGTGCAGACCCAGGCCACCTACCTCGATGAACGCCAGCGCATGGCCCAGGAAGCGTCGTCCGTGCGTCAGGGATATGTGGCGGCCCTGTTCGGGCCGGCGAGTACTCCGCCGGAGCTGCTGGCCCGCACCGCCCTGGAGCTCGGCATCGCCGAGGATGCCGTCCTGGCCGTGGCTGCTGCAGCGGCCGACGGCGCGGGCCAGCTCCACCTGGCCGCCGCCGCTGCCTCACGCCGCGGCGCGGCAGTCTTCACCCATCCGCTGCCGGACGGACTGGCCGCGTTCTGGGTTGCCGATTCCCGTGCCGGCAGCGCGGACCGGGAAACGATGGAGCAGATTCGGGGAATCCGCTGCGGACTGGTGGAACCGGTGCACGGCTTGGCCGGGCTTCGGACGGCGGCCCGGACCGCCCGCGCCCTTGCTGCACTCGCCGGTGACGGCGACCGGGCCGCATTGACCATGCGCAATGCGTGGGCCCGTCTGGCCCGCCACAGGTTGGCCGAGACCGGTGTTCCAATGGTTCCGGACGTGGACGAGGCTCTGCGGCAGTGCGGCCCCGTGGAGAAGGACCGGCTGCAGGAAGCCGTGCGGTCCTATCTGGCCACCGGCAGCGTTGCCCGCTCCGCGGAGCAGCTGTTCTGCCACCGGAACACGCTGATGAACCGGCTGCGGCGCTTCACCGAACTGACCGGCATCGACGTCACGGTTCCGGAGGCAGCTGCCCGTCTGGTGGTGGCCTGGTCCTAGGAACCAGGCCGGAAGCAGTCCTCAGCCGCGGCGGCGGGACAAGCCCATCGTCCTCGGCAGCGTCTTACGCAGTCCAACCTGCCACAGAGCGGCGCTGCATCATCTGCCGGTACTGCTCCGTGGTTGTTGGAAAGTGTTCCCCGGTTCCCCAGTCAAGGATGACTCCGTGTCTACGCACTACGTCCATCGCGTCGATGTCTCCCTGGCGATAGCGCTTGGCCACCAGCGCCGGGTCTTCCTCCATCCACGAGCGGCGAAGCCGACTGATTTCGGCCCGGGTTTTAACCGTGGCGGGGCCATCGATCTCGAAATCGTCAATCTCGGCGTCGTGCTCAACTATGACCACTCCGTAATCCAACTCCGCTCGCTTCACAGAGACATACCCGTCGATGACATCCTCCAGGACCTCTTCTGGAGTACGCTCCAGCGGATCACCGAAGCCGCCCCCGCCTGCGGACGGACGGGTGAAGAAATCTCCTGACTCAACGGGTACCGAAGAAAATACGGCACCGAGGTATTTTTCTCCTTCCCGCCCCTTGTTCAACCAAACTCCGTGCGGAATGGATGGCAACCCGCCGGCAATACCCCAGGTGACGGACCTGGCGCGATCGCAGCAATAGCTCATTACTGCATTTGTGGCATCCATAAGAATCCCGCCCTTCTCCACCCCGACACCGCCGCGGAAACGACCCGGTCCGCCTGAATCCGTGATCAGCTCATGGTGGGTAGTGAGCACCGGGGTCAACCGCTCCTGGCCCTCGACAGGCTGGACTGCAAGTCCTGCGCCGAAGACGGGTGCCGTGGCTCCTGTTCCGTCCTTGGAGGAGCGCCCGCCCCAGCCGCCTGCCATCCAGTCGTACCACATGAAAAACGGCTTCTCCCGGCTTCGTCCGTCGCGCCCTCCGATGAGAAGGTATTCGAGGTTGAAGGCGCACGCCATGGCCCGTTCCGGCATCACCTGGGACCAGATTTCGAAGATCCCGTTCATCAGTTTTTCGTAAGGTCCCGAACAAAAACCTGTCACCGCGTGCGGCCAACCGGCGTTGACCACTGTGCCTTCCTCGCCGATGTCGGCGGTCACAGCTGCATAAAAGCCTGAATTGAGGGGAACATCGGGAAAAAATGTCTTGGTTCCGGCGTAAATGGCCGAGAATGTGGTGCCGTAACCCGAGTTCAGGAACGTGGACACTACCTCTGCAGACCCCGTCAGATCGTACCGAATGCCGGTCCCGTCCAAGGTCAGCTTTATCTTGATGGGGACCAGGCCCTCGTCCTTACCAGGATCGCTGTCCAGGTAATCCACGGTTTCCCATTCCCCTTGTGGAAGGGACTCCAACTGGCGCAGCACGGTTCTGGTGACGTAGTCCTGGGTTTCTCTCATGGCTTCCAGAACAGTTGCCCGTGAATACCGTTCGACCAGTCGCAGGATCTCACGTTCACATACTGCGGTGGCTTCAGCCTGGGCGTGCAGGTCGCCCATAGCCTGTTCCGGGGCCCTCGTGTTGCCGACGAGCAATCGGGCTACATCCCGCTGAAACGTCCCTCGCGACCAGACCCGTACCGGCGTAATACGGAGGCCTTCGCCAAAATGTTCCTTGGCACTGACGTCAAAGGAGCCAGGTACGGACCCACCAATATCTGCCCAGTGTCCTTTGTTTTGCGCGAAGCCCAGCAGCACATCTTGGGAAAATATCGGGCGGATAAAGCTAACATCGTTGAAGTGCGTGCCTCCCCGGTAGGGGTCATTGACGCAGAACACGTCTCCGGGATTGATGTCGCTGTTGAACTCTTCCAAAACGGACTGACATTGAAAGTGCAGGGTTCCCACGTGCACTGCGATGTCTGCGCTGCCCTGCATAACGGTGTTGCCCTGCGCGTCACACAGGGCGGACGAGAAATCGCGGGAATAGATGACGAAGGAATAGCAGGTGCGCAGAATCTGCTCGCTCATCAGGTCCACGCTGGTAACGAACGCATTCTTCAAGACCTCAAATGTCACCGGATCAAGCGTTCCAACTGGTTCCACAGCGTGTGTTGGTTTCATGTCAGGCCTCCTTCAGATGGATGCGGATGTTGAACCACTCGTCCACTTCGGCCTGGGTACCCGGTGGAATCAGCGTGGTGGAGTCAAGTTGGGAAATAACGGCCGGGCCGATAATCCGGGCTCCCGCAGGTGTTGTGGAACGCTCGTAGACCGGGGTTTGCTGCCAGCCGCCTTCTTCGAAAAAGACGGAGCGAACGGAGAGTGGATCTCCGGGGTCTGCAACCAATTTTTCAGCCCGGCGGAAGGATGGCTTCGGAGTCCGGCCGATCCCGGTGACATGCAACTGATATACCTCCACCGGCTGGTCGTCTTGGCGGAACGCGTATTCCTTCTCGTGTTGTTCGTGGAAGGTCTGCACCGCCTGCGCCAACGCCTCCGGGCCACG
The DNA here is from genome assembly GCF_054792395.1 of Arthrobacter sp. Z1-15. NCBI lineage: Bacteria > Bacillati > Actinomycetota > Actinomycetes > Micrococcales > Micrococcaceae > Arthrobacter > Arthrobacter sp. Z1-15. The sequence goes on from NZ_CP096454.1 coordinate 3,163,201, forward strand.
GTTCACGGGAACCATGAGCGAACGCCACTGCCCGTGGTAACGCATCGAAATTTTACGTTGGAGGACCGCGTTCTCGGCAGTCACCCGCTCGTGTGCAAGGCGGCCGGCGGCGTCCGCTTCCAGCGCGCCAAAATGCTGTTCGAGATCCTCGGAATCGATTCGGTCCACAAGCTCCGAGTACATTTCCGACAAGTCGTGGCGGATGTCCACCAGAAGGCATCCCATCGCCGAGGTCACGCCGGGGTTGGGCGGCACAATCACGGTGGGAATACCTAGTTCACGTGCAACTTCCGCCCCGTGCAGGGCTCCGGCACCGCCAAATGCGATTAGGGCAAAATCACGGGGGTCCAACCCCCGGCGGATGGAGACGAGACGGACGGCGTCTGCCATATTTGCGTTGGCGACCTTGAGGATGGCACACGCTGCTTGTTCCGTGCTCATGGCGAGTGGCTTGCCTATGACATTGTCGATGGCGTCCAGGGCTGCGTCCCTATCCAGGCGTTTTGCGCCCCCTGCCAGATCGCTGCCCAACCGGTTCAACGCAATGTTGGCATCCGTATTGGTGGGCGCAGTGCCGCCGTTGCCGTAGCAGGCAGGTCCGGGATCAGCGCCAGCAGACTGAGGTCCGTTGCGAAGCGACCCTGCGATGTCGATGTGAGCCAGAGACCCGCCGCCGGCACCAATCGTGAGCACCTCAATGCTCGGGAAGATGATCGGATGGCCGTACTCAACCTGCCACTCCTTCGTGGTGCGCAGCTCCCCGTCATTGACCAGGCAGATGTCAGTGGAGGTGCCTCCCATGTCCAATCCCACCGCGTGGGACATGCCGCACTGTTCAGCGATGAACTGGGCGGAGATGGCTCCTGCGGCGATACCGGAGGCCGCCAGACGCACCGGGTACTGCTCGACCATTCGCGGTGTCATCGAGCCGCCTCCTGAGTGGAGGAGCAGCAGGTCGCCCCGATAGCCTCCCTCACGCAGTGCACCGCTCAGTCGATTCACATAGCCGGAGACAAGCGGAGCCAGCACAGCATTCGATACGGCCGTGTTGAACCTGTCATGCTCGAAGATCTCGGGAAGGACTTCAGCAGACGCGGAGATCGTGGCCTCCGGCAGCTCCTCCTCCAGAATCTGCCGCATCCGCCGCTCGTGCGACGGGTTGGCAAAGGAGTTGATGAAGCAGACCGCCACTGTACTAACCTGCCGCCGCCGCAGCACGGCAGCAAGCTTCCGCGCTTCTTCCTCGTCTAGCGGAGTTACTACATTGCCTTCGAAGTCGACACGCTCCCCAACTTCGAAACGGTCGCGCCTCCGGATGTAGGGCCCCGGAACGTCGTCATATGCGTCCCACAGGTTGTCCTTGGTCCCGTCCCTAATCTCGATTACATCGCGGAAACCTCGGGTGGTGACCATAGCTGCTTTGGGAAACCGGCGGGTAATAAGAGCGTTGGTGGCCACCGTAGTTCCGTGGCTAAATAGCGAAACATTGTGAAGGTCTATCTCGCCGCGTTTAATGCCGCTCATCACAGCAGCCATGGGGTCGGCGGGTGTCGATGGAACCTTGGTGACCCTTATAGAGCGGTCATCCTCATTGAAGATGCAGACATCAGTAAATGTCCCTCCCACATCGACGGCCACACGAATTTGACTCAATGTTTTCTCCTCCGGATCGAATCCATCCTTCTACTGTGGTGCCAATCACATAGACTGTCATTGTTCGTTACACAAGATTGGGCCCGACCCTTTTGGACAGGATCCAAATTAAGGACCTTGGAAATTAAGGACCATGGAAGGTTGGGCAGCGGCTTGCACCTTAGCGACCTGGTTGAAGCAGCAGCGTACGGGGCAAATCCACTTGTGAATGGGGGACGCGATCGTGAGCTGCTTGGAACGCACAACTATCGACCGAGAGCGGTGGTTGAGCGACTTGAACCAGGCTTTGTCGTGCTCATGGATGCAGAGCACTTGTTTCCGCTGCCGAGCGCGCCGGGTTGGGCCGATGCCTTGGTCACGCGCTTCAGCGCAGCGGGAGTATCGGCGCTGCTGTACCGGCCAGGAAATGATGGGGAAGGCACGCCGGAACCACTGGTGCAGTCGGCCAGGCTCGCCTGCTTACCGCTCTTTGAGCTTCCAGTCAGCACCACGCTGAGGGAGGTTGAGCAATACGTCTTCATGAGACTGCAGCGTGAGGAACTGATCCAGCTCCAGCGCTTCAACCGGCTTCTGACCAGCCTCCTGGAGGCAGCAGGCAGCCCGGACCCGCTCAACGCCGTCGTTGCCCGTCTTGCTGACGTGGTTAGTGGATCCGCCTTCGTCTACGACCTCTCCGGTAAAATCATCCATTCCGCCGGGACAGGCCCCGCCCGCCTAATCTGGGACGCCCACGCCACGTTGATCACCGAACGTGTTCCCCTTCAAATTGGGCGCTGGACGGCAATGACCCGGCGTGTCGCTCGGGGGCCGGACATTTTTTTGGTGGCAGTCGCGAGCCAGCAGTCACAGCATCTGGCGGAAATCGCCGAGCCTGCTCTGGAAGCCAGTGCCCAACTGTTCAGGACCATCAGCGGAATCAACAGTGCGGCCTGGACTAACCAGCAACATTACGGCCAGTCGCTCCTCTCGCTGCTGCGCAACGGTATCTCGCCCCACCGGGAACGACGGCTACTGGACCAACTCCTTCCCTACGGCTTCCGTACAGGGGACAGTTTCCGGTTCGCTGTCCTGTCTGCAATTGGCGAGCCCTCACTGCGGCGGCACCACGACCTGCTCAGTCTGGGCCTGGAACTGGGGCTTGGGCTCATCGTAGCTGAGCACTACGATGTGGGCGCTAGCCCGGTCATGCACGCACTGGCCACTGAACGCAGCCAGTTGTCCGAATGGTTCAGGGAAGCTGGAGCCAGCCATGTGGTGGGCGCTTCCGAACCGTTTTATACCCTGACAGGTTCCCCGGAGGCGTATCAGGAGGCTGAGACGGCCCGTACGGTCGCCGAGCGCCGGCGGCCTCCGGGCCAAGGCCTCGTAATCCGGATGGAGGATGTCGGGTTGGCTGCATGGCTCAAGGCCCGGAACCCGGGGCCTTCGGTAGCTGACCGTATGGCTCGTCAAACCGCACCGCTGAGGGATCAGCCACAACTGCGGGAAACGCTGGTCCTTTGGTTTGCACACGGTATGGACGTGAGGTTAACGGCACAGGCCATGTTTGTCCATCCCAACAGCATCCGATACCGGCTGCGCCGGTGTGAGGAGCTCTTGGGCAGCTCGCTCCAGTACCCCGAGATGCTGGCTAACGTATATCTGGCGTTGCAGGACGAAGTCCTGACAGCCGAAGCTGACGGCGCCCTCAGCCGCGGCGGCGGGCGGCAAGGCGTTCCAGCAGGTCCTCCTCTGCCCGGATCCCCGGTTTGATTCCGGCGGGGATCCGCAGGAGGAAGACCATGCCCAGGCCCCACCACAGGCCGAAGAGCAGCCACGGGACGGAACCGAGCGCGGCGGGCATTCCCGGCAGATACAGCGACAGCAGCCCCAGGCACAGCACCACTGCGGCGATGCCGATGATGCGCCCGCCGTTGCCGGCGCCGCCGATCCGCAGCGGGCGGTCCATCTTCGGCTCGCTGCGGCGCAGCAGCACGAAGACCAGGGACACCAGCGCGTAGGCAATCACAATGCTGGGGGAACCTGAATCGACCAGCCAGCCCAGCATGTTCTGCCCGAAGAACGGAGCCAGGACGGACAGCCCGCCGATGAAGACCAGGGCATTGACCGGAGTGCGGTACGTGGGATGCAGCTTGCCGAACCACGCCGGCAGCATGCCGGACCGCGCCATGGAGTACATCAGCCGGGAAGCACCAAGCAGAAGCGAGTTCCACGAGGTCAGGATGCCCGCAATGCCGCCGGCAATCAGGACCTTGGCCATGATGTCGCTGCCGAAAAGCTTGCCCATGGCGTCCGCCGTCGCGATGTCCGTTCCCGCCAGCTCGTCAGCGTTCATGGCCGAGGAGGTGGTGAGGATGGTGCCCACGTACCAGACCGTGGCCAGGGCCACCGCAATGACTACGAGCCGGCCGATCTGGCGGGCCGGAATTTTGGTCTCCTCCGCCGACTGCGGGATGACGTCGAACCCGACGAACATGAACGGCACAACAACCAGCACGGCGAAGAAGCCGCCCATCCCGCCGGTGAAGAACGGTTCCATGTTGGCGGTCGAACCGCCGGTGAAGGAACCGAAAACCAGCATCAGGCCCACGATGAGCAGCAGCAGGACCACAAAGGTTTGGGCAATGCCGGCGTGCCGCACGCCCCGGATGTTGATGGCGGTCACGACGACGGCGGCAACGGCGCCCACCAGTGCCCAGGTCAGGTGGACCTGGTCCCCGGCAACGCTCCACAGCGGCACTGCGTTCAAATCGGGAAAGAGATACGTGGCGGTCCGCGGCAGCGCGACAGCCTCGAACGCCACAATGGTGATGTACCCGCCGGTGATTCCCCAGGAGCCGATGAAGGACCAGCGCGGGCCCATCCCCCGCAGCAGGTAGTTGTGTTCCCCGCCTGCCTTGGGCATGGCCGCGACCAGTTCCGCGTAGGTGAGGCCGACGACGGCCATGATCAGCCCGCCGGTCACCATCGCCAGCACCGCGCCCATGGTTCCCGCCGAGGCTATCCAGTCTCCGGTCAGAACCACCCAGCCGAAGCCGATCATGGCTCCGAAGCCGAGCGCCAGTACGTCCCAGTTGCCCAGGACCTTGAGCAGGGACGGTTCCGACTGCCGGACGGATTCCACTTTTGAACGTGCCATGGGCGTGCCCCTTTAGTTTTGCCGGTGCGAAGTAGGTGGGTTTGGTGCCTTTGGTGCAGGAGTTGCATGGTGTGGACGGCAGACTACCGCGGGTTTCCGCCGCGCAGATAGACCGTGGTGGTGTGGCTGAAAAATTCCTTCGCCGCGCCGCCCTGCTCCTTCGGCCCGTATCCGGATTTCCGCGCACCGCCGAAAGGCACATGGGGATCGGCACCGGCGGATTCCGAATTCACGTGGAGGATTCCGACGTCGATGCTGTCCACCGCTTCAAGCACCCGGGTGACGTCCTGGGTGAACACTGCGGCGCTGAGCCCGAAGTCGCTCTCATTGGCGAGTTCGAAGGCATTGGCTGTGTCTGAGGCCCGGCGCACCGAGAGCACCGGGCCGAAAAACTCTTCCCGCCAGGCTGTATTGGCGGCACCGGAAGCAGGGTTGCGGAGAAGGTCCAAGATGGTTGCGGGCAGGTAGAAGCCGCCCTCGGGATCGCCGGGGCCCTTGCCCTCATAGGCGAGCGCAGCCCCTTCTTCGACGGCTGCCGAGATTCCCCTGCGTACGCTGTCTGCGGCTCCGGCGCTGATCAGCGGCCCCATGTGCACTCCCGGGTCCGTGGGGTCCCCCACCGTCCAGGCGTCAAGGCGGGTGCGGAGGCGGCCCAGGAACTCGTCCGCCACCTGCTCGTCCACCACGAGACGCGAAGTTGCCGTGCACTTCTGTCCCGTGGAGCGGAACGCACCGAGGACGACCTGTTCCGCTGCCAGGTCCAGGTCGGCGTCCTTCAGCACGATGGCCGCGTTTTTTCCGCCCATCTCCGCCTGGACCGGGAGGCCCCGGGAAGCGCCTGCGGCCGCGAGGCGGCGCCCGACGGCGGTGGAACCGGTGAAGGTCAGGCCGTCGAGACGGGGATGTTCCACCAGGGCGGCGCCCAGTTCCCCCGGCCCGATGAGCAGGTTCAGGACGCCCTTCGGCAGTCCGGCGTCCGCCAGGGCCTCAGCCAGCCGCACCGCCAGCAGCGGCACGGTGGACGCGGGTTTCCACACGACGGTATTGCCGTACACCAGCGCCGGCGCAATCTTCCACGCCGGGATGGCGATGGGAAAGTTGAACGGCGTGACGACACCCACGACGCCGAGCGGCTTGCGGACAACCAGGATGCGCTCACCCCTCCGGGGGGAGGCAAAGACTTCGCCGGCCGCCCGGTCGCCTTCGTTCCCGAAGTACCGCAGGATCTGCGCGGCACGCGCCACTTCGCCCCGGGCCTCGGCGAGTGTTTTTCCCTCTTCCCGGGCCAGTTCGCGGCCCAGGCTTTCCTCTGCCCGCTCCAGCAGGCCGGCTGCCCGGAGCAGGACCGCACCGCGTTCGTGCATCGGGGTACCCGCCCACGCGGCGGCCGCGTCCGAAGCCGACCGGACGGCGCGGTCCACGTGGCCGGCCGTGGCCTGCAGCCCCTCCGCAACCACTTCTGAGGGACGGGCGGGGTTGGTGGAGGACAGGACAGCGCCGGTGCCCTCCTCCCATGATCCGGCGATGAACTGGCGCAGCTGCTCGGCGGGGGCAATGGTCGTCATGGGGGTGTGCTCCTGGTGTTGGACTGCCGGTCAGCGGACAAGATCAGTGGACAAGGGCTCAGCGGACTAGGAATCAGGGGAAGAAATCAGCGGAAGGCGGCAAGGCCGGTGAGGTGCTGGCCCAGAATGAGGGTGTGCACCTCATCGGTGCCTTCATAGGTGCGCACCGACTCGAGGTTGTTGGCGTGCCGCAGGGGCGAGTAGTCCAGGGTGATGCCGTTGCCGCCGAGGATGGTGCGAGCCTCCCGGGCGATGGCGATGGCTTCGCGCACGTTGTTCAGCTTTCCCACCGAGATCTGGTGCGGCTGCAGGGTTCCGGCGTCCTTGAGCCGGCCCAGATGCAGGGCAAGGAGGAACCCCTTGTTGATTTCCAGTGCCATGTCCACGAGCTTCTGCTGGGTGAGCTGGTAGCCGGCGAGCGGTTTGTCGAACTGCAGCCGGTCCTTTGAATAGGCCAGGGCGGCCTCGAAGGAGTCGCGGGCCGCGCCCATGGACCCCCAGATGATTCCGTAGCGGGCCTCGTTCAGGCAGGAGAAGGGACCGCGCAGTCCCCTGGCGCCGGGGAGAACCGCGTCGGCCGGCAGCCGCACGTCGTTAAGCTCAATCTCGCACTGGATGGAGGCGCGCATGGACAGCTTGCCTTCGATCGGAGTGGCGGCAAATCCGGGAGTGTCGGTGGGTACAAGGAATCCGCGGATCCCCTCGTCCGTCTGCGCCCAGATGACTGCCACCGCGGCCACGCTCGCCAGGCCGATCCACCGCTTGGTGCCGTTCAGCACCCAGTCCTCCCCGTCCTGCCGGGCGAAGGTCTTCATGGAGGACGGGTCCGATCCCGCCGTCGGCTCCGTCAGCCCGAAGCAGCCGATGAGCTCCCCGGCCGCCATCCCGGGCAGCCACCTCTGCTTCTGCTCCTCCGACCCCCACTTGTAGATGGCGCTCATGGCCAGGGAGCCCTGCACGGAGACGAAGGTGCGCAGCCCGGAATCTCCGGCTTCGAGCTCGGCGCCCGCCAGTCCGTATTCAACGGCGGAACGACCGGCGCAGCCGTAGCCGTGCAGGTGCATGCCGAGCAGCCCGAGCCTGCCCATTTCCGGAACGATGTCGAGCGGAAAGTGCGCGTCCTCGAACCAGCGGGCGATGTTGGGCCGGATCTGCTCATTGACGAACCCGCGGACCCGGGAACGCAGGGCGAGTTCATCGGCGGTCAGGAGTGCGTCGAAATTGATCAGGTCGGACGGATCCAGGACCGTCTCTTCGGTTCCGGGCGTGAAAGCGGTGGTCATTGTGGTCCTTCTCGGTGGGTGCGGGTAACGGGGAGGGCCGGAGCTAGGCCGGGGCGTCCGACGGTGCGGCGTTCTGCGCCGCGTCGAGGACGGCGCTGCGCAAAACGGCCAGCCCGTCACGCAGCAGCTCCTCGCTCATGACCAGCGGCGGCAGCAGCCGGATGACGTTTCCGTACGTGCCGCAGGTCAGGGTGAGCACTCCCTGTGCATGGCAGGACGCGGAGATGGACTGCGCCAGGTCCGGACGCGGCTGCAAAGTTTCGGGATCGGCGAATTCCAGGGCCAGCATTGCCCCGCGGCCGCGGAACTGGGCCACGACGCCGGTTTGTTCCACCAGCGGCTCCAGCACCTCCCGGGCCACAGCCTCGATGGCGCGGGCATTGGCGAGGAGCGTGCCGTCCTCGAACTCCTCGAAAACCGCAAGCGCCGCTTCGCAGGCCAGCGGATTTCCGGCATAGGTGCCGCCCAGTCCGCCGGTGTGTACGGCGTTCATAAGCTCCGTCCGTCCCGTCACGGCGGAGAGCGGCAGGCCGCCGGCCAGGGCCTTGGCGGTCAGCGTGATGTCACCGGCCACGCCTTCGTGCTCGCTGGCGAAGAGGGTGCCGGTGCGTCCCATGCCGGCCTGGATCTCATCCATCACCAGCACGATGCCGTGGCGGTCCGCCAGGGTGCGCAGCCCGGACAGGAAACCGGGGGCCGGGACAATGAAGCCGCCTTCCCCCTGGATCGGTTCGACCACCATTGCGGCAAACGATTCCGGGCCGTGCTCCGCCAGGGTGGCCTCGACGGCGGCCAGGGCTGCCGCTGCGGGATCCGCGCCCGCGGCGCCGCCCCCGGGTGCCCGCAGGGGGTTGGCCGAGGCAGCCCGGACAACCTCCGCCGGCAGCGGCCCGAAGTTGAGCCGGTAGGGGTTGACCTTGGCGGTCATCGCCATGGTCAGCAGGCTGCGGCCGTGGTACGCCTCGTCGAACACCAGCACGTTGGCGCGCCCCGTAGCCGCCCGGGCAATCTTGACGGCGTTTTCCACCGCTTCGGCACCGGTGGAGAACAGCGCCGTGCGCTTGTCGAAGGCCCCCGGTGTGTGCCGGTTCAACCAGCGGCACACTTGGGTGAAGGAGTCGTACTCGGTGACCATGAAACAGGTGTGGGTGAACCGTTCCAGCTGCGCCGCAACGCGCCGGCGGACCCGCGGGTTGGACGCGCCCACGCTGGTTACGGCAATTCCGGAGGCAAAGTCGATGAACCGGTTGCCGTCCACATCCGCGAGGATGCCGCCGTCGGCCCGGTCAACGAAAACGGGCAGGACGGTGCCGAACCCGGCGCTGACCTGCTCCGCACGCTCGGCATGGAGCTGGAGTGAACGGGGACCGGGCACAGCGGTTGCCAGGTGGCGGGACTGGGGAAGCGGGGCCGCGGCAGTGGCGGTTTCCATCGGAGTCTCAATCATGGGGTTACGCTACGCAGCGCTGCGACATGCGTCATTGAGCATTCCACCCAATCCGGGCAGCGGTACTGGATGATTTGTCTATGGTTTCGCTTACTGAGCTCAGCAGCACACTGGGCCCGCATCTGGCCTCCGTCTCCGGCCGGCGGCTGACCCAACGGCAGCTGACCGGGGTGCACGTCTCCGAACTGGAGGATCCGACGCCGTATCTGGAGGGCGGGGAACTGCTCCTGACCACGGGCATGCCGCTGGGCGGAACCGCTGCCGCCACCGCGGAATATGTGGCACGACTGCGGAACAAAGGCATCCCCGCACTGGGCATCGGCCTGGGTCCGTGGTTGGAGCAGGTGCCCGAGTATCTGCTGTCCGCCTGCAGCGAGGCAGGCATCGATCTGCTGACCGTGCCCGACGGCGTGCCGTTCCAGAATGTCTCCCGGGCGTTTTGGGGCTTGTCGGTCAAGAGCAGCCAGGCGGGCCTCATGGGCAGCCTGGGCACGCAGACTTCACTGGCTCAGGCGGCCATGCGCCCGGATGCCACGTCCGCCGTCGTACGCGGCCTTGCGCAGGCGCTGGGCGGGTGGGCTGCGTATCTGCCGGCCGGCCCCGACACCGCCGTCTGCTGGCCGGAGAGCGCTGAAGCGTATCTCCCGCAGCTGCGTGCCGAAACCATCCGGCTCAACCGGACGGGCACCCACACCGCTGCCACCTTCGAAATCCACGGCCAGGCCGTCGTCGAGTACTCCATCGTCGCAACCGGCCGCATTCAGGGATTTTTGGCCGTCGGGCCGGGGCGGACACTGACCGCAGCGGACCGGCAGGTAATCCTCACCGTGTGCACCCTGCTGGCGCTCAAGGCGAAGCAGCGGGAGGTGGTTGCCGGAGCGACGTCGGCTCTCGGTTCGGCGGTGGCCAAGCTGGTGCTGCACGGGCACACCGAAGCCGCCCGCATCCTCGCCGAGGATCTCGGGCTGCAGGATCTTCCGCGCAGGGTCAGGGTGCTGGCTCTGTCGGTGCGCCCGGGCGACGACGCCGAAATGCTGATCCGGGCAGCAGGCTCGCTGTCCCCTGACGCCGGCCTGCCGGCGCTGCCGCACCAGCTGGCCTCGTGCCTGCTCCGGCACGAGGAGGAAGCTGCCCTCTACTTGGTGCTGCCCGAAGAAACAGCGCCGCAGGAACAGGGTTCCCCCGACGGGGGCATCCCCGAAAACCACCCCCGTCTGGCGGGTGCGTTGAGCGAGCCGGTATCCCTGGGCGAGGTTGCGGGGGTCATGCCGGCCCTCCGCCGTGCGCTGCGGCAGGCGCCCGCCGGGTCGCTCGCGGGGACCGGAGGCCCGCACAACCAGCAGGCCCGGGAATGGATAGACACTCTGGCACGGTATCGACGCGCGGACCTGGTGGGAACGGTCGCGGAATACCTGCGCCACCGGGGGCACTGGGAAAATGCGTCGCGCAGCCTCGGTGTGCACCGGAACTCGCTGCGGCACCGCATCGGCATTGCCGGTTCCCTGCTGGGCGTGGATCTGGATGACCCGGATGTTTTTGCGCCGTTGTGGCTGGAACTGCGGCACTACGAGCGCGCCGCGGACGGCAGCTAGCCGTCTGCAGGGCCGCGCAGCCAGCCGGTGACGCTTTCCGTGTGCTCTCCGAGCCGGGGCGGGGCCTCTCCGCGCGGAGCCAGCGGCGGGTTCCACACCGCCGGATGGCGCAGCTGCCGTCCGGTGACCGTCCCCGCGGCGTCCCGCACCTCGATCGTGGGCTCCAGCCCCAGCGACTGCGCGTACGCGATGCCTTCGTCGATACCTGCCACCCGTCCGGCCGGGACCCCGGCACCGGCCAGCCGGTCCTGCCACTGTGCCGCCGGAGCGGCAGCCAGCAGGGACTCCAGCTGCGTCACCAGGACTTCCCGGTGCTCCACCCGCGCCCTGTTCGTGGCGAAGCGCTCATCCGAGGCCAGTTCCGGGGCGCCCAGCTCCTTGGCCAGCCGCCCGAACTGTCCGTCGTTGCCGCAGGCCACCGCAAGCGGGCCGTCCGCACATTCGAGCAGCTGGTAGGGAACGATCGACGGGTGGGCGTTACCCATCCGGCCCGGCACGATGCCGGCTCCGAGGTACGCCTGCCCCTGGTTGGCCAGGGCGCCCTGCAGGCTGGACAGCAGGTTCACCTGCACGTGGCTGCCGCGGCCGGTGGCCTGCCGTGCGTTCAGCGCCGCCAGCACGGCGATCGCCGCATCCTTGGCCGTCAGCACGTCAACCAGTGCCACTCCTGCCTTGTACGGTGAGCCGCCGGCGTCGCCCGTGATGCTCATGAGCCCGCCCAGGGCCTGGACTATGAAGTCATAACCGGGAATGTCAGATCCGCCGGCGGCACCAAACCCCGAGATGGAGGCGTACACCAGCTGCGGGTTATCCGCGCTCAGGTCGGAATACCCCAGTCCCAGCCGGTCCAGTCCCCCGGGCTTGAAGTTCTCGACCAGCACGTCGGCCCGAAGGGCCAGTTCCCGCGCCAGCGCCAGGTCCTCCGGAGCGGACAAATCCAGGCAGACGGATTCCTTGTTGCGGTTGACGGACTCATAATAGGTGGCCCCCGTTCCGGACCACGGCGGCCCCCAGCTGCGGGTGTCGTCACCGGTTTCCGGACGCTCCACCTTGATCACCCGGGCACCCAGATCCGCCAGCGTCATGGTGCACAGCGGCCCCGCCAGCACCCGAGAGAAATCGGCAACCAGGATGCCGTCCAGCGGCCGCTGTCCGCCGTCGTCGTCCCCGGGTACCTTCTTCGGCGAATCGGACATCATTACCCCTCCGGCGTGGCGCTGGTGCTGCACCCCTGTGCAGCTGACGGCCTTCATCGTAGCCACGAGCCGGGGCGGCAGGGTTGGATGTTCTGACCAGAGGAGGGGATAACCCGCACACCGGGCCGCGCACGCCGGACCGGGGAAAGGAGTTCCCGGACACAGAAAAACCCCCGGAATCACAAGGATTCCGGGGGTTCAGCTGTAGCGGTGGGGAGGCTCGATCTCCCGACCTCACGATTATGAGTCGTGGGTTTGATAGAATCAGAGCAACAAGACGACCCAACATCCCCGGAAACTCGCGGATTTCCCAACGACCTTCTAAGCTAACCTAAGCTATCGATGGGCACACCAATGGGCACACCAAGGAGAAGGCATGGCGCAGGCCAAGGGGACCGGTTCGATCTACAAGAATTCCAAGGGGTTATGGGAAGTCAGAGTTGAGCTCCCCAGAGGCCTCGATGGCAAGCGGCGTCGAAAGGTTGTTCGAAGGAAGTCGCGCTCTGAAGCCGTCCTGCTTCTCCGCCAGCTCAACAAGGAGCTCGCCAAGGCTGGAGACCTCGCCACTAGCTCAGTGACGCTCGAGGCATGGTCGGAGCACTGGCTTAAAAAGCGCTCTGAGAAACTCGCGCCCAACACCATCAACGGATACCGAACGGCGTTCCATGAGTACATCAATCCCCTGCTGGGAAAGAAGCGCCTCGATAAGATCACGCCCACGGACGTCAAGCATCTGCACGAGCTGATTCTGGCCACCCCGAAGGATAAGGCTCTGCGTGGGTTCTCGGATCCGCCCGAGGGCACAGAGATGTTGTCGAGCACCTACAGCCTCCTCATTCACAACTCTCTGTCCGGTGCACTCAAGATGGCTGTGCGTGAGGGCAAGATCAGCGTGAACGTCTGTGAGCTTGTGGACCGCCCGACTAAGAGGTCGACGGACGAGAAGGCGCTCACGCTTGACGAGGCCGTCAAGCTGCTGCTGCATCTGGCAGAACGTCCGGATGGACCACTGTGGGCCACTTACTTACTTACGGGCGCACGCCGCGGCGAGGTCATCGGCTTGGAGGTCAACCGCGTTACGGACGTACTCGACTTGTCCTGGCAGATTCAGCGCATCAAGGATATTCAGTCGGCGCCGGCTGACTACGAGTACCGACACCTCGAAGGCAACCTCTACCTAGTGCGGCCGAAGTCAAAGGCAGGGTGGCGCACTCCCCCATTGGTTGAACCCCTGGCAACAATCCTCCGCCGGCACATCGGGGACCGGAATGATGGCCTCGTGTTTCTCCGCGATGGACGCCCTTGGGACCCCGCCGATGCTTCCAAGGAATGGAAGAGACTACTGCAGGAAGTCGGGCTGCCCAGTGACGTCACGCTGCATGGCGCAAGGCATACTGTTGTCGATCTGCTTTATGAGGCTGGCGTTCCCGAGCCTGTCATTATGGAGATCGTAGGGCATTCGACTCGCGCCATCACGCGCTCCTATCGCTCGCGTGGTAACCAGAAGATCATCCGTGAGGCACTGGAGAAGATGAGTGCCCTCTTCAACCCCGCTGCTCCCCTACCCATCATTGAGGCCGGCTAAAAGATGAATGACGAAGCACCCGCAACCAACCCCGCACAGTCTCGGTGGGATCAAATTCGAGCGGCCAAGGGTTTGCCGCCGGAGAGCCTGCCGCCCAGGCAAGAGGGTTGCCCGACGAAGGGCGGCGACACGTGGGGTGAACCCGTGGAGGATCCTGAGTAAGGCCCTGAACTCACCACTGTCAGTGGCGTGTGGCACACTTATTTCGATCCGTTCTACTACTCACTTATGGGGGAATTTTGAGCACTGAATCTGTGCCGCCGGCGCCGGCCAAGAAGAAGAAGAAATGGCCGTGGGTATTGCTGGCCATTCTGGTTGTCATCATCATCGCCAGTGTTGCCGGGCAGGGTGGCGACAAGGAGCCGGCTGCTGAGAACACGACGTCGGCATCACCTTCCGCCGCCACGTCGGAAGCCCCTGCCACGGAAGCGGCTTCTGTAGAGACGGAAGCAGCCCCGACAGCGGCGCCGGCACCGGCTGAAGCCGCGCCCAAGGAGGCGGATGTGCCGAGCGAGTACAAGTCGGCGTTGAAGAGTGCTGAGAACTACTCGAAGATCATGCACATGAGCAAGGCTGGCCTGTATGACCAGCTGACCAGTGAGTATGGCGATAAGTTCGCTCCCGAGGCTGCCCAGTACGCCATTGACAACATCAAGGCTGACTGGAACGCGAACGCCCTGGAGTCCGCCAAGAAGTACCAGGAGACGATGGCTATGTCACCTGAGGGTATTCGCGATCAGCTCGTGAGCGAGTATGGCGATAAGTTCACTCCGGAAGAAGCTGACTACGCTGTCGCTAATCTGCCGTAACACTGGCCCGTGCGGTTGGCGTTAAGTGCCGATTGTGCCCCACTCCCGTTTGGGAATGGGGCACAATCTGTTTAACTCTCACCACTCCAGGTCATAAGGGTCGCGCCATCCACTTTCCTCGGCCCGAATCCTCCGCACCCGCACGGCAACAACCCACACGTTCCAGGCTTTCCCGCTGTCGTCTTTCCAGTGCAGGAGGACGTGCGTGCGGGTCCATGCGGCTGCCTTAGCGTCTATGGTGCGCCCGTCGTCCAGTTGCGCCCGCACGTAAGGTTCGCGCCTGTACGGGGCGGGTGTGATGGGTTCGGAAGGGTGCATGAGTTCATGTTAAACGCCAAGACCCCCCCCACCCGGTGAAGGGTGGGGGCGGTGGTGGCATCTAGCCCATGCGGCGCCGAAAGGTCTCTCGAGGAATATGCAAAGCTTCCTGGCGGTCGCGGGCGAGGCTGGCACGTCGGATCTAGCTAATAGCGTCGCTCAACAACTTGCCATCCCGACCAAAGTCGAAAGTGAAGTCTGAGAGGAAGGCTTTCAAAGACCACGTTTCTTTGGCAGGCACCCGAGGAGTGCACCACAAATACGTGAGATCTCCACCAGCCCCGGCCATGAAGAGGTATTCGTTTATCGCATCGTAGGATTCGGACCCGATGATGACAACTTTCTTTGGTTCCTGCGTGAACATCAGACTGAACATCCCGCTCCCGGCGAACCCAGCTACTATGTCCGCGTTATTGAACAGGGACACCTGTTCCTGTATCGACAAGTCCTCCGGGTAAATCACTGCAAATCCGTTGCTGCGGAAGTACTCCTCCACTTCCTGGGAGTTGGTGCAGCCGCGGCCGGCCTGAGGTTTGCGGCTAGCAAATACCTTGGCGTGCCTGACCTTTGGGTCGATAAGTTTCGACCCAATGCCTTGCCAGGTGGCTGCGACGTCACGGTGTATGTACTTCGGGTTGCTGAACATTGGCGTGGCGCCGATTAGCCGTTCGACTTGCACCGGGCTGGATATGGTGTGGATTTCCTCGCCGCTTATGCCTGCGCCTTCCAAGAGGCGTAGTTGCCATCCAGCGAGCTCGGACTCCCCGGGTGCCAGGGAGATGAGGGCTTTGAGGCCAGGGTATTTCGCCTTAGCCTCCGCCCACCCCCAGGTCCGGGCCAGAACTTCGCTAGTGAAGTGCCCGAAATGCCCGGGAACCTCACTGTCCAATGCGTAGTAGGTGCCGGGCAGTAGGGTGTTTGGCGTTGCTGGGGCGACTGCGTGCCATTGTGCAGCATCCTGTATTGCGCGACTGCTGAGCCTATGCGCCCGGATGTGGCGAAACGTGTCGGGCAGCAGGATGTCGCCCATTCGGTAGACCTGCCCCGGGGCACAGGTGACTCGCGTGTAAGCACGGAGCGACAATTCGGGATATTCGATCACCTCCGGGCAGCGACTTTTCTCCAATTTAGCATTGTTGCCCCTTATGACGGCGCGACTTTCTAAGCGCCCTGCAGGAATGGTTCGCAAGATATCAACACGGTGCCGGTAGGCCTTGCCGGTGAGAACTTTGTTGGCCGTTTCATCGCGGGCCTTATAAACGTGGTGACCCGCTTTCGTTGCCGCGCAGGAATAACCGTCGAAGCTAACACCCGCTAGACTATCGGCAAGGCTCCTCTCGTCACGGCCAGCGAAGGGCTCCCCGGTCATTTTATTGGCGAGAAGGTCGGCGAGGTATCTGCTCAGTGTTCCCGTGCGCGCATCCGGGATGATATAGACGCCGCCCGCTGGCAGCATATAGAACAGATTCTTGAACCCCGTTCGATCCGCTGTTCCATCAATGATGACCTCGACTTTACCTCCTTCGGCAATCGTCACAAGCATCTCCCGGACGCCTTCTGGTGGGTAAATAGTGAGGTTCGGGCACGCCGATAGCGTGCCCGAACCATCCCAAGTAATCACTTCAGTGGAGGGATGAGATGCAGCCAGCATGGAAGCCGCCTCTAGGGAGCCAGAGCTATTCATGACGGCGATACGAGAAATGAACCCGGGAGGTAATAGTTTATGCATTCGCTAACTTTAGCGGCCTTTTTCGAGTTCCTTCACGCGAGCAGCGAGTTCCTGTACCTCATTTACGAGCGGGGCGATAACCGCGCCCTAGCTGTGCCCTTGGGGGTGGTACACGTCGCTCGTGGGATGGACTTCTGAGCAGGTCCGGCTAGTTGGCGGGCATTCGTCTGAAATGTTGGCTTCGCGCCACGCGTCAACACCTCCAGCCTGTATCACTTTTGTGGTTACGTGCCCCCACGCTACGTTCTCGCCTGCAATCATTTGACTTGACCTTCCAGCTCTTTCACCCTTGCCGTCAATTCCTGCATGGCCTTGACTAGCGGGGCAATAACCTCGTCATAACCGATCGAGAGAACGTCGGAGCCGCCGTTTATGGAGTGGTCCTGTAGCCCGCCGAAATCCTCACCCGTCTCTTCGATAACCTGCTGGACTTCCTGTGCGATGAAGCCGTGGTGGAAGCGGGACCGCTTCTTGGAACCGTCCTTCTCTGCCGGCACGCGGTTGCCCTCTGAGTCTTCCTCGAAGTAGTCCTCCCGCATATCCCAGCGGTAATCTACCGGGCGCAGCCTCTCGATGAAGTCCAGGCCGAGCACCGTGTCCCGAATGTCCGCCTTGTCGCGTGCGTCGGAACGGTTCTGCACAGTGCCGTAAACGTAGGTTGTGTCGCTCGCACCGCCCAGTTGCACCTGGTTTGAGCCAGTGGCGCCGGAACCAGCCCCGATGGCAGTTACTGAACTCTCTGCCGCAAGTCCACCACCGGTAATATTGGCTCGCCCTGCGTTGTAGCCAATGAACGTATTTGCGCTACCCGTTGTTAGGTTGAACCCAGATCGCGAACCGACAAAGGTGTTTTGCTGGCCCAGCGAGTTGAGGCCAGCCTGCTCCCCAACGGCGGTCGTGTTCCCGCCATTGTTGGTTGCGTTACCCAGGGCATTGAATCCCACGATGGTGTTCGCGCCACCCAAAACTGCTGTTGCTGCCGTCTCAACGACG
Organism: Arthrobacter sp. Z1-15; assembly: GCF_054792395.1. NCBI lineage: Bacteria > Bacillati > Actinomycetota > Actinomycetes > Micrococcales > Micrococcaceae > Arthrobacter > Arthrobacter sp. Z1-15. Next base: position 3,180,510 of record NZ_CP096454.1, read on the forward strand.
TCGATAAGGACGTTGCCCGACGCTAGCGCTGCAGGTGCAGTGACGGTGAAGACTCCCTGCCCATCTGCAGTTGTCGCAGCGGTAAGCCATTGACTTTGAGAACTGGTAACAGCGGCCAGGATCCCCGACATGAAGCGGACCATGACCTTATTGCCGCCTATAACGCCGGCGCCCGGCGCAGTCACAGTGATGGTCGTCCCTGCTTGGGCGTAAGTTCCAGCAACGTTCGGGTACGTGAGGACCTTATTGTTCTCGGAGATATTAACGCCGAGATTCATTCCAGCGCCAGCACCAACATAGACAGCCTGATTGGAAGCTTTGGCGTTCATGGCTGCGCGGTCGCCTATGGCGGTGTTATTGGATCCTTGCGCATTCGTCAGAGCCTGAGTGCCAACGGCTACGTTGCGGAAAGCCGTCACCGGATACTGATTCTCAATTCTTCCACTCAGCCCAATCGGAGCATTTCCCGTTGAGAGTGCACGATAGCCAAGTGCGACGTTATGGGTTCCGGTCGTGATGCTATGTCCAGCGTCACGCCCCACCAATGTGTTCATCGCGCCCGAAGAAATGAAGTGGCCCGCAAGAGAGCCGATACCAACGTTCCTAGTACCCTCGGTGTCGCCGTACCACTCCGACTTACCTGTCACGTTGGAGAGCGCAAACACGCCGATAGCAAGGTTCTCAACGCCCGGATTACCAAATGCCAAAGAGCCGGCACCGATAGCAATGCAACCCCGTGCCCGACTGGCCTTCCCGAGGGCATCTCGTCCGATTGCGATAAAGCTCTGCGCTTCACTGCCTGTGGATCCATCAGAAATTTGGCCGGCAGCTCCCTTCCCAACCTTTACTCCGCCGATCCCCCCGCCATCCGATGCGAGCGGGCCGGACCACTCTTTGAAGCTCTCAAGTGGGGTGTAGGTGGAGACCGCTTCTTCCTTGCCTAGCTTGGTTGCGGCCGCAGCGTGGGCGGCCGTACTCGCCACTTCAGACACTGCAGTATTGGCCGCAGTCCCCTCGGTGACGATCTCTCGTTCGACTGCTTCAGCGGTGGGTGCGGTGCTGTTCTCCGCGGCCATCTGGGCGGCTGCGGCTGCAGCGCTGGCGGAGACGCCCGCTGCAACCGCAACCTCCTTCATGCCCTTGTAGGAGGTGAGGATGCCTGTGAATCCGCCGCCAGCCCATGCAACCTGGTCGAGGGTGGCGTGCTGGAACGCGGGACCGAACCCGGATTCGTTCACCTGCACGGGGTTGGGGAGGGGCAGCCCGTCGAGCGTCGTGATGGTGATCGGTGTCATGGCCGCATCACCCGGCGCGAAGATGGTGACGATACCGTTGGCGGCCACACGCTCTGGTGCGGAGGGGTCGCCGGCGAAGATCTGTTCGTAGGGGTAAGACAAGGGGGCCTCCTAGAGGACATGGAAAAAGGCCCCCTAGGAGGCCTTGAGACTGGGGTGTGCGGAGGAGTTATTTGCGCCGCTTGCCGGTGCCGTCAGGGATAACGTAGCCGGGGATGGTGTCGGCAGTGCGGAAGGAACCCTGTGCGGCTGTACTGACGCCGGTGGGCTTGAGCAGCCCGTAATGGGTGGCGACGGCGACGATGAAAGTTCCGAGACCCAGGGCGAGAGCGAGCCCCAGGTTGTAGACGGTGCCGGCCTGTAGCGCAGCGATCAGCTCCGTGAGGAGCGAGGTCAGCACGGACAGTGCCGCGAGCAGCACAGCCTTGCGCCCGGCGCTTGTGGCCCGCGTCGTGACCAGGCCGACCAGCACGGGCAGGAGCACACCCAACACCAACTGCAGGGCAGGGATCAGGGGGACATCGAACGCGATCATGCGGACTCCTTCGGTGCGTTGTCGATGGTGGCCTGAGGGACGATCTTGGCGGTGAATCCCAGAGCGGCCGCGGTGTTCCACTCCGGCAGCTTCACGGGCCGGAGCTTCCCGGTCGCCACGTTCAGCGCATACACTGTGGCGTTGTCCTTTGACTTCAGGTACGGGGACACATCAACGTCACCCAGAATCGCGTCGGCTGCCTTCTTGACCGTGCCGTTGTTGCCCTTGACGGCATTCTCGATGGACTCGACCACCTGCACGGTCCGCCGGGCAAGTTCCAGTGCGGTCTTACTGTTAATCCACGCCTCAGCGAGGGCGTTGTTCTGGTCAGCGTTCAATTCGTCATCCTCCGATGGGGTTGTGATGGCGCCGAGGGGAACTGTCCCGCCAGCGATGAAACTTGAATACGATGAAAGGAACAGGTCCCAGTCGAAATGGGCCCCCGGATCGTACCGGGTGCCCGGGTTGGTCTCTCCGTGGCCGTAGAACCCCGCCCGGGAGCCAGAAACAGCCTCGTGGGCGCTGATCCGGCGGGCCGGGGTGGGCTGGTCCATGTACCCATCCCGTACTGCCGTGAGCGACAGGTTCGCCGCCGCCGCAGCCATATTCACCACAATCTGGTCGGCCCGGTCCTGGGACAGGTCCCGCCACCGGGCAGCCTGTAGAGCCCCCGACACCGACATGGCATGGGCGTTGTTCGTGGTGTCCGCCCAGGTAGACCACCCCGGGTGGACCAGAGGGATGACGGAATCGAAATCCGCCAGTGCGTGGTAGGACCCGTGGTCCCCCCGGGTGCGCAGGAAATTCAGGCAGTTCTCGGCGTTCTGATCCGGCCCGTCAAGGTCAGTGATGTTCTCGGTGGTGTGAACACCGATCACTCCGGACACACGGTTCCGGGGCCAGCCAAACTGCGGTTGTCGGGTATTCGGGATGTCCTGCAATGCATAGCCTGTTGCCATGTGCCCTCCTAGGGCATGAAAAAAGCCCCGGGTTGCGGGGCTTGGATTGATGCTGCTACGGAGTTGGGGCTGGCACCGGTGCGGCGGCAGCTTGGATGCGGCATGGTCCGCCGCTGGTTTGGGTGGTGCCGTCGTCGTAGGTGACGAGCCAATAGGAAGCCTCGCCAGCGCCTTCACAGGTGACCGATGTGATGCCGCGGCCGTTTGCTCCGGGTGTTCCGGGTGCGCCGTCGTTTCCGTTGGCTCCGGCTGGTCCTGCTGGTCCGGGCACTGTGGAGTCTTTGCCGGGTGCACCTACTGCTCCGGGTGGTCCTTCTGGTCCGGGTGCGCCGTTGAGGCCATTCGCGCCATCTGCGCCGTCTTCTCCAGGGGCTCCTGCGGGTCCGGGCTCACCGTCAGCGCCGTCCGCCCCATCCTCACCACCCTCGCCGGCGGGTCCGCGTGTGCCCGTAATGCCCTGCACCCCTTGGATTCCCTGAGGCCCACGCTCAAGACGCGACGGCTCCTCAGCAATCCTCTCCAACTGCTCGCAAAGGTCGGCATCATACACAGCAACGTCTCCGGCTTGGCAGAGTGCGGCTTGAGCTTCGACGGCGATGTCTTTCTTCGCCTGCTGTTCACTGGCTGCTTCTGCTTTGGCGCTGTCTCGGTCGGCTACTGCTTGTCCGAGCATGAAGAATCCGAGGAGGCCGAAGACGATGATTGTCCAGAACAGTCCCCACTTGACCCGCTTGTCGAGTTTGCGTGACCGGTCAACTTTCTCGACCATTTCGTCCAAGGTGGGTGGCGACTCGTCCTCTGGCTCTAGGGCGGGTTGGCTCATCGGTCCTCCTTGGGGAGTGGGGTCCAGTGTTCAGGTTTGGGTTTGATGTCGTTCTCGATCAGCTGCTCACGCCAAGACGTTCCATCCGCGGTGCGAATGTCCACAATCTCGGAGAGGCGCGCATTCCTCGCACGCTCCTTCTCCAGCTCGTTCTTGAGGTGGGTGATCAACGCGGCCTCATTCGCTTGTCGGCGGGTGTCGGCGCGTTTGATGAAGAAGCCGACTGCACCGCCGCTTGCGACGAATAGCCCTGTGAGGGCGGTGATGAATGTGGGGTCCACACGGGTGCCCTCCTATTTGTGACGGGCTGCGGCGGCACGGGCGTTTTGTTTTCCCGCCCGGCTTGTGGTGTTAATGGGCATATCGACACTCCTGTTAGAGACCTTGGGTGTTGGTCGCGCCCCCGGCCTGTTCACGCAGGTGCGGGGGTTCGCGCATTTCGAGGAGGGTCAAAGTGTTTGACCCTCCTCGAATTTGGGTAAAAGAAAAGCACCCCCGTGGTGGAGGTGCCGTTGCCCAGTAGGGCGAGGAGCGGTCAGTCGCCCCAAGCGATGAAACTCATGCGAACCCCCGCCGTGTTCCGGAGGCGCTCACCATGCCGGTCATAAAGGAACACGGCCACACGGGATGAGTTGGACAACTGCTCGTCATACACCGCATGGATCAGACCAAGGTTCGGCGCCGTGGACTGAGTGAACGTCGCACCGAGGATGCGTGCCGGAAAAGGACTGGCGAACCGAACCGCCGCAGCACCATTCGCATCCGAAGCAATCGTCACCGTCCCCGTCTTCAAATACGGGACCGTCACCGTCGCGCCCTCAGCAGTCACCACCACGCGGGGCTCCTTACCCCAACCCCAAACGCCGTTGCCCTTCGACTCAAACCGCCAGACGTCAGACCCAAGCTTCACCTCAGCGCCCGGGGTGCCTAGATAGGTGAGGGCCAGCTCGTCGGCAATCTCGACACCGCCATTCGATGCCCAGCAGCGCAGATCAACAATCTCCTGCACCGTCGTGTCCTTCTGCGTCACGCGAACGAGAGCAAGCGGCTGATCCGACTCCGTGCCGGGGGTGTCTCTGCGATTACTAACCCCCATGCCGGGCGTCGGTAAAGCCTTCGTTGCCGTGCCCCGGATGGGTACCAGTGTTGATGTGCCAGTACCCGACCAGTTGCGCCGGCGAACGATCAAGTACCAGGCAGAGGGGATGGGCGGAGATGGCAGCGACATGGTCTCGTACTCGAAGGTCACATCAGTGACCCCGTCCCCGCTGCCCGTGCCGGCTTCCACGCGAATCCCACGGTCGATGCTGGCAAGGGATGACACTTTCCAATCCTTCGCCCCACCCACGGAGAACCTGCAGAGCGGCTGCAACCAGATCGGGAGCTTGTCCGCTGTAATGGCCGCCTTCGGGTAGCCGTATGATGCCGGGGGTGTCGCCATTAGGTGCCTGCTTTCAAATCGTTGAAGCCCCGTGCGAGGGACGTAATTGCTTGCATGAGGATGTCCAGCGGGTCATCCTTGGGGCCGATAGTCGCGCTGAGCTTCAACCCGTTGTCCGCGTCGTAGGAGAAGTTGATCTCCGTGACCAAGTCAGTGACCTCAATACCGTTGCCGACGCGGGCCGTGACCATCTGCCCCGGCTTGAGCCCCTTGGGCCCAAAGATCTTGAAGTTGCCGGACTCGGCGAGCTCCACCGTGAGGGACGATTTAGCGGCCGTTTCCAACAACGCGGAATCCGTGCGCTGCTTGTGCGTAGCGCCGTCTGAGGTGTCTCGAGCGTCTTTGAACACCTCGATAACGTCGCCCCACAGCGCCTCTCGCGCACTGTCGCGGAAGGCTAGGAACTCCCGGAGTTCGCCCTGCCCCTGAGCCCCCAGCACGCCGCTGGTTGCTTCCGGTGCAGCGCCGTTGAAGTCCCACTTCTGGATGACCCGCGACTCCTCCGTGAGGACATTCGGATACGGCTGCGGCTCGTAGCAGTCCAGCACCAGAGCGCCGGCGTCGTTCTGCTCCACAGTCACAACCAGCCCGGCATCCTGCACCGCCGGGAACAACCGGTCATACAGGGGATGCATGCGGAAGGTCGCTTCCATGACCTTGCCGCGACCCTTATCCGCAGCAACCGTTAGCCCGTACCCGCGCCGCTCCACAACGTTCTTCCGGACAACATCCTTGAGTACGGTCTCGGCGGGCTGCCGGCCAATCGTGTAGTAGGCCGATTCCTCACCCTGGCGAAGCAGGGATCCGCTCGTGACTCGCTCAGTCGGGTTCACATACCCAAGGAAGTTGTGCAGGATCCGCCAGTCAGACTGAACATCGAATACTAGGTCGGCATTCATGCCGCCGGCACGTTGACGGATTGGCCCCGAGATGAGGCGTTCACCCCGGAACTTGGTGCGAATGCGGGCGCCGGGCTCGGCAAGGAGCCCGGCGCGCTTGTGGTTCTTGGCTACGGTGATCTGCATGTCGCTGATCGCGTTCGCCCGGATCGTCCCCTCAAGCTTCTTCACATCGCCAAGCGGTGCCTGCCACTTCCGGTCACGGTCAAAAATATCCGTCCTGAATAGCGCCATCAGATCCCCATCAGCATGTACGGAATGAACCGAGCCTCCACAGACCCAGCCCCTTCCATCGCCAGACTGAGCCTGATGTTCGCCCCTGGCTGCAGGGCGGGATAGTTGAACTCGCGCAACTTGTTCATCACATCCACCCCGTCCAGCTCAGCGATCAGGTTCCGCGGGTCCGTGTCGATGACCAGCTTCTTTCCATCCGGAACAGGGAACGGCACAACAGTGTTCTCCCCGCCAATACCGACCGTGACCGAGGTCGTCGGCCCGGTGATCGTCCAACGGATATAGGACTCAACATCGCCCGGGTTCGTTACCTTGGCAGTGCCGATGGTCGTCACCGGTGAGATGTGCAGCGGCGGACCAATGTCTTCCTCGCCAAGGAGCGGCGTCTTCTCCTCGGCGCCCCATGACTGGACAATGGGTGCAGCCTCCCAGAACGGCTGCTCAGGGAACAGTTCGATCCCATACGCTTTCCAGCCGTGCTGCACCGGGTCCTGGTTGAATGTGTTGCCGGCGCCGGGGGCCAACCGCAAAGTGAGGGAAAACCTCTCCCCTGTTGGCAGACCCACAGTCCAGACACCGGTTTTGCCGGGCCGAAGCGTTTTCCAAAAGCCCCGGTTCAGCTCCACCCAATCGACGGAACTAGTGTCGGAAAAGATGCCAATGTTCCAGTAGACTTTCCGGCCCGTAGCGCGCCAACCATCCCACTGCTCCCCGTGGACCACCGGGGAGCCATGGGTGTAGTTCGTGAAGTCCGGCATGCCCAGACCCTCCATGCCCTCGCGCAAAAGGAACACGCCCCGGGAGGGGCGGGTGAGGTCCCATACGGAACCGTCCCACCCCGTCCAGGTGTGCGTCATTCTTATCCACGGCGAGACGGCACGCCGCATTGGTGGCGGCGCATATGGTGCGGCGTAAACAAGTGCCACTAGCTCATCACCACCTTGCGCAGATTATTCAGAGACGCTGTGCGCCGCTGCTTGGTTTCCATCACGTCGACGATGTGCATAGGGTCCCCATACACATTCCCCTCAACCACTAGCCGCGGCCCGGCATCATGCCCGTCGCGCACGGCAAGCTGACGCATGGTGTTCCATTGCTGGTTCGTGAGGATCGCCTCGGGCTTGCCGGTCTGATTCAGGACCTGTGACATCCCAGGAGGCAGAACCCCGCCGGAGTCGTACAGGTTCGGCTTCATCCCCGGAGACGCGGTCGCGCCGCCACCCCCGAAGAATCCCTTCACGCTGCTGACTACATCCCCGGCAATATTCTTGATGCCGTCCTTGATGTCCTGGATCCACTTGGTGACCTTCTCGAGGCCGCTCTTGGCCAGGCCACCGACAGCATCCACGACCATCCCTCCCTCCGGGAACATGTCCGTGAATTTCTTCATGAGCTTGTCCAGCAGGCCGGAGAACGGATTCTCCACAGGCTCAGCCCCCGATCCCTGCCCGGCCTTTCCGCTGCCCCCCGGGTAGAGGTACTGCAGATTGACGATGTCCTGAGCTGTTGGGCTCGAGGCCATTTGGCCGAGGTTCGGTTGCATGATCGAGTGTCCAGAGTTGTGCGGCAGGCCCATCGCGTGACCCATCTCGTGAGCGGCCACCGTCTGCCGCTGCACGGCGTTGAGGGTGTTCATCCACGAGGGGGACATGTCGATGTTGTTGTTCGTCGCGTAGCCGAGGATCCCGCCGCCACGCTCCAATGGCTTTGCGTAGCCCTGCTGAGATCCGCGGCCAATAGCCACCTTGATGCCCGCAGCGCCGTCCCACATTTTCGCTGCCCCGGGAAAGTTCCATTTGGAGAGACTCGGGGCGACGTCGAGGTAGTAGGCTCCGTGGCGGGCGATGGCGGCCGAGTTTCCGGTGAAGAAGCCGCCCATGTTCCCGCCGCCCGGCACTGCAGCGTGTGCTGGATTGGACTTGGTCCCGCTGGATGCGGCCCGGGCCATCTCTGCGAGCTTGTCCTTACCAATTGCAGCTGTCTGCTTCTTGGTGAAGTACCACTCGCCGCGGTGCGCCGGCCCTGCAATCTCATCTGCGGGGCCGTCACCCGTGTAGCCGCCGTTCTTGAAGCCTGCAGGCAGTTTCGGCTTGGTGATATCCACGCCCGGGATTTTGTTGAACGTGTCAACAAGCCCGCCAATGACCGTTTCGACCACGAACTTGACCGGCTTCTTGGCGATTTCCCCGAGCTTGTCCCATGCCTTGCCGATACCGGCCATAGCCTTGTCAAAGGCTTCCGGCAGCTTGGCAGTTGCCGCCTTGAGCTCGTCCCAGTTGGCGACGATGATCGCCACAATGCCGACGACGGCGGCAATCACCCAGCCGAGGGGGCCCATTGCGAGCACCCAAGCGGCAGCCATACGGGCGCCTTGAAGCATTGCCTGACCACCCATCAGCACCCAGCTACCCACAACGCGGGCGCCTTGAATGACGCTGGCACCAGCGTTCACGGCAGCCGAGGCTGCTGTTGCCACCCAGGAGGCAACAACGCGGGCAGCTTGAGCTACAGCCTGGCCACCCATCGCCACCCAGGAGGCAACAACCCGGGCGCCCTGCACGACAGCGAGTCCGGCATTCAGTACGGCTGAAGCAGCCGTCATGACCCACCCAGCAACAACTAGGGCCCCTTGCGCGATGGCCGCGCCGGCCATCAGGAGCCACCCGCCAACCACACGGGCGGCACTGGCCACATGAGCTGCTGCCGCAAGGGCGGACTCGACCTTATACATGAGCCAGATAGCAGCCGTCTGTGCCCCGGAGACCACAGCGGCGATGCCCGTCTGTACCCAAGACGTTCGCAGGAGCCACAGCGCCGCCTTGACGATGCCTGAAGCCACAGCCCACCCAGCCATTGCGATCTTCTGGACGTTGCCGGCCAGAGTCAGGACCGCCGCTGCTCCTGCCGTGGCGGTGAAAGCACCAATGAGCACTCCCAACACCACCGGGCTATCTGTGAGCAGCAACAGCAGCGGGGAGAACGCCACAGCGAGGGTGTCCACGATGGACGCGAATCCGGTGAACACCTCGATCAGGGTCGGCCCGAGCTGCTCGGCCAGCGGCGCCAGGGTCTCCAGTAGCCCTCCGAATGCCGCGGTGAGGCCGGGCATCAGGGGAACCAGCTTGTCTACGCCCCGCTGCAGGGCCTCCATAAAGGTCGTGAGCCCCGCCCCGAATGTCGGATCCGACATTGCGGTGAAGATACCGCCAACGAAAGCGCCGGAAATTTCCCCGCCGAGGCGCAGGAAGTCCGCGAGGTTGTCCGCCCCGACTCGGAAGGCTTCTCCAATTGGGCCTAGGGCAGCGAGCAGGCCCTGAGACCCCGCTTCCGAGCCGGCGAAAAGCTTCGCCATGGTTGTCTGAAAAACGGGGCCTTCCATGATGGTCTGCACACGGTTCAGTCCGTCAGCCAACCCGCCCAGAGTGGCCACGGCCCCGCCGGCGGCCGCAGCGGCGGTCAGTGCGGAGAAGATGCCACCGACGGAGCCGATGATGGAACCAAGATCCTTGAGACCCTGGATTCCGTTATCGATCCACTGATTCAGCTCGCCACTGGCGGCTGCACCTTGGATGAAGCCATTGAAGCGTTCCGCCAAATCCACGACAGCGCCCGAGAGCAGCGGCATGTATTCCATGCCGACCACCCCGAGGGTGACAAAGGCCTGGACCAGCGGATCGATGGCGCCGTTCATGATGATGATCGATGTGGCAACGCCCATCAGCAGGGACTCCAGCACCCCACCACCGAGCGCATCAGCAATGGAGGTGAGGAGTGTCTGCGAACCGGCGCCAAGGGCCGAAGCGATAGCGCCCACGCCGGTGGCCAGCTGGGGCATAACAGTGCCAGCCAATGCCAGCAGCGGGCCCGCGAATCCGTTGAAAAAGTTCTCCTGCGCGATACGGCGGATGGCGCCGAGCTGATCGTAAACAGCCAGCAGGGCAACCACTGCAGTCCGTGCAGCCGGCGTCAGCTTGTCCATGGCCTGCGAGGACTTCTCCCCAGCCTTAGACGCTGCATCCGCCTGCTGCATTTGCGTACGCTCGAGGTTGCGATGCGCCTGCTCCACCGCCCGTGCCGCCGACACCTGAGCCTTTTCGGCCGCCTTCCCTGCATCCTCTACGGCACGCTGCGCCTCAGCAACCCGGCGAGCCCCGTCCTGCTGGGACTTCACCGCGTCAGCCTCAGCATCCTTGCGGTTTTGGATCGCATCGAGCTGTGACTGCCGAGCATCAGCCAGCCGCCGCTCAGCCTGGAGGACAGCTTCGCTGCCAGTCTTGGCTTCCTCGGTCGCCTTGGTCTGCTCGGCACGCAGGGACTCCACCGAAGACTTCGCGTCCTCGTCCGCAGCCTTGGCCTTCGCTACAGCGTTGGAGAGCTGCAACAGCCGGTCGGCGCCGGCGTTGGGGTCGTTCTGCGCGTCGTAATAGGCGGCTGCAGCCTTCTTGTAGGCCAACCCCGTGTCGACTGCTTTGCGGGAAGCAGCCTCAGCATCACGAGCAATTTCCTTCACCCGCGCCGCAGCCTCATCGCGGGCCGTAACGAGGTCCCGTTCTGCGTCGGCAACATCGCGAGCAGACTCAGCTTCAGACCGGCGCGCCATCTCAATGGCTCGCGCCGCCGACTTCTCAGCCTCAGCGGCCGCCGTTACCGCGTCAGAGAGCGCCAGCTTGGCGTCCTCCACCCGGCGAGCAGCATCCACGCGGGAATCAGCAGCGTTCTCCTCAGCCTGAACAATGGCAGCCTGAGCATCCTCAATTGCCATAGCGGCGATGCGCGGATCCGGGCCAGTACCCAGCGCGGAAGTCTCCTCCGTGATTGCCTTGAGTGCATCACCCATCCCGCGGAAGGCCGCGACCATGACGCCAACGCCAGCCCCGATAGCAATAAGGCCGGCAGGGATCAGCGCAGCAACACTGGAAAGCTGCAGCAGGGAAGCAGAGAGGGTCAGGACATTGCCGACAGCCCCCATAAGCCCAGCCCCAAGCCCACCCAGCGCGGGCACCAGTCCGGCCAGGACGACGGAAATACCCATGAACGCCTGCGTGAACGCCCTGCCACCACGAGTTCCCGCCTGTGACACATTCCTGGCCATGGCATGCATGTCCAAGTTGACCCGGTTAGTGTCTCCTCGGATGCTATTCACCAGCCCGGCCAGCGGGCGCCCACGGAAGGCCCGAGACAAGGTTGCCCCGAGACGGCCCATGCTGGTGTTGGTGCGCTCGGACTCCGTAGTGACACGCTGGAGGTGCGTCTCGAGAGTCTCAGAAGCAGCCGCCGAATCTCCCTGGGCCCGGGCGTGGGCGTCAGTCGACGCCGTGAGGCTACGCTCCGCCTTCTCTCGGGTCACAGCCATGGCAGCAGCGCGAGCACGCGCCGCGGAAACCTTCTCCTCCGCCGCTGCAAGCTGTGAAGCCTTGACGTTGGATGAGGCCCGAACCTCCTGCAACTTCAGTTCAGCCACACGCAGATTGCCGAGAGCCTTATCCTCAGCGGTTGATGCCGCCGTGAGTCGCTCGCGAGAGCTTGCCACCTTCTCTTCGGCCTGGCTCACTGATTGGGCGAGCCGTCCAACCTCAGCCTCGAAGCCGGCAGTCTCGGCCGCAAGCCCGGTGGTCATTCCCCGGCCCATGCGGGAGCCAGCATCGCGGCCAGCAGTTTCCGCGGCCGGGCCAATCTCCCGACTAATGGCGCGCTGGGTGCCCTTGAATACCGGCTGAACCAGTACCTCTGCGAGACCGACTACGGGCATTGTGGCCTCCTCAGGGCATAAGGAGAGCCCCACCCACGCGGGCGAGGCTCTCCATGTGTATTCAGTTAGGCGATGTCCGCGGCGTCGAAGCCGAACAGGCCGGCAAGGTCTTCTACGAACTCCCGCTCCATGTCCGCCCTGGCGCGATCAATTGCCGTGCGCGGAACAGGGAAGGGCTTGTATGGGGTCGGCTTACCGCCCGCTGTTGCCACGATGGCACCTTGGATGGAAGCCATAGCGGCGAGCATCTCGCGGTGCATGATCGCCGACAGATCGTATTCCGAGATGCGGGGCGTCCACTTCTCCGTCGATTCGGGAAGTGACGCCAGCACTCGGGCCGTTTCGGGATTGTTGGCTATTGCCTCGTTGAGCCTGCAAGCGGTGGGCAGCATGTCGATCAACTCGAGCAATGCCACCCACCGGCCTGCCGCATACCACTGATCCAGATCCACGCCGGGATACTCATGAGCGAGATCGGCGCGGATCTGGGGTCGGTAGCTGGTTAGGAGCTCGCGGAGGCGGCGTCTTCCCCCACAGTGCCGTAAGCGTCCTTGTAGTAGTTGCCGGCAACCTCGATGAGGCGCATCAGCTCGGCGCGGGACAACTTCTCAGCTCGGAGCGACTTCGCGTCGGCGGCCGACAGCCAATCCTCCAAGATGCCCCACGCTGACTTCGGATTCTCGATCCGCTCTGCGATTTCGTCGGAAGCCTCAGCCTCCATGGCGTTGATATCCGGGAAGGTGATGAGCTTCGAGCCGCTCAGTGCAATCTTGAACGGGTCGACTTTCGCAACGTCCTTGCGGAGCTGGGCGAGGGAGAACTGGACATTCGGCTTATCAGCCATGGTGAAACCTCCGGGTGTGAGGGTTGATGGGTTTGAAAGGTGAAGCTGGTACTACTTTTCAGACTTGGCGGGCGCCGAGTCTGACGATTTGGGGGTCGGTGCTGCGTCGGCCTGCTTGACCGCCACCGTGCGTGCACGCTGCTCAGTGAAGCCCTGAGCTCGAAGCTCTGCAGCCTCTCGCGGAACAGCAGTCTCGATGGTCAGCCCATCCTTGATGAAACGAGGCATAACTACTCCTGACGTTCTGGGTGAAGGGGTACGGTGCGCGCCGCCACCCAGAGAACGGCGCGCACCGAGATGAAAGGGCTTACTGGCCGGCGGGTGCGCCAGTGAAGCCGAGCAGGTCCTTGTGCTTCAGGGCACCCGTGCCGCCCATGTAATGACGGACCGGGGTGCCGATCTCGTCGTCAGTGAAGACGTCGAGGGTGATCTCCGAGGAGACCGCGCCTTCCTGCCCCCAGGTTTCGCTTCCGCCGGCGTTCAGCTTCACGCTGCCGTAGCCCTTGCCTAGGACCCAGTTCTCGGAAGCGGGACCGTCGGAGCCAATGACCAGCAGTCGGTATTCCTCACCCACCGGCAGGTCGGGCTCATCGAAAACGATCTCGCCCGTGACGGGATCCTGAGTCGTGCCGGTTAGGTCAGTGCCGAGGGTCAGCTCAGCCATGTGCCGGCGCCCCTTCTCCAATGGGGTGAAGGTGATCTGCCGCGGCACCTTCGTAGTGTCGGAGCGGACCGGCGAGGCGTAACCGAGCGCATCGATGGTCTCCGACTCAACTTCACGAGAGAAGCTGTAACCATCCGGGGTAACGATGCCGACCGGCAGCCAACCCAGCGCCTTCAGGTCGATGAGCTGGCCATCGACGCCATACAGCGACTCCGGCAGATCGACGGCGCCGCGGAGACCAATGACGGCAATGGCCTTCTGAATCTTGCGGATGAGCTGCCGGGAATCCGTTTCCTGGCGCTGAGTGTCAAACGTGGGCATGGAGGCCCCTCTCATGTTGGTGTTGGTGCCCTGAGCTGGGCGGGCTTAGTTGATGGGCCGGGAGGTCACGTCGAAGGTGGCCACGGCCTTATTGAGGGTGTCGGACGGGTAGTAGCCGTCCTCGGGAGTAGAGACGACACGGATGGAGTCGAGGAACCCGTGCGGAGTGTCAATGTCGGTGCCGCAGATGGACGCCTTGACGGACTCCAGGACGTTGACCGCATCCGTCCCTGGCGCATAACACTCCAAGGTCACCGGATCTACACGGTCAATGAAGCCCTCAGTGCCCGGGTGGGCGGTCACATGCACCAGCGGGAACGGGCCTGCAGGCGCGCCATACTGATCCGTCTGCAACCACCAAGCGAACGTCACCGTCTCGCCAAGGTGAGTGGTGCCGTCGATCAGATCGCCCAAACACTCGCGGACATCAGGGAAAACGAGGCCATCAATCATCGGCGCCCCCTGATCGTCATGGACGCGGCCACACGGAGCAGCACCGCGTCACGGGAGTCCCGCCAATCGCGTTCGGTTTCCCCAACGACAGCACCAGCACGAGGCTCGTTACCCCAGCCGGCACGGACCGTCCTGCTCTTAGCCTCATACGAAGAATCGCCAACAGCATTCGCCTTGCCGGCCATCGTCCGTGCAGTCTCCAAAGTGACGCCCTTCATCCAATCGGACTGGCCCAACGCTTTCAGGCCAGCCTCGAGCGGGCGATAACCAGCCATCAGGCCCTCACCAGCCCAACCTCGTCACCGAGCGGCCACTCACCAGGGCGACCCTCCACAGACCAATCCCCAGCCATCTTTTTCCCGGCCGGGACGCGGACCCGATCCGTGGAAAGAAAGGAGAAGCCGGGGTCCGAATCCCGATAAAGGACCGCCTTGGAATCAACGACGTCGGAATGATCGAGCGGATCTGCTGTGGCGCGTGCCCCCACAATGCAATCCTTCACAGGGATCTCCTGCGTCGGCTGCGGGTTCCCCTTGTTATCGCGACCGCCGCCCCGGATCACGATGACGTCAGTGCGCCAACTCTTCGGGAACATCTTGACGATGCCCATGTCAGCCTCCCGGATGGATAGTGAACGCCTGCTTGCGGGGGCGAGACCGACCCAGCAGCCTCTTGTCCGCGGCACTCATGTAGATGTTGCCGTCAGGATTGTGGATCTTGCCGCCCAATGCGAAGGGGCCGGCGCCGAACTGGAAGCTCTCCATTCCAGCGGTCGGCGCATCCTCCGAAACATCCAAGGCGCGCTTGACCATGCGGCATACGACGAGCTTCGGGACGTCCGGATCCATGCCGCCGTCACTGATTGGCACAGTGATGCGCGAGTCGAGGTCCGGGTAGTTGCCGCGGACCTCGATGGACGCCTCGTGGAGCTTCTGTGTGGCGTCGGCTTCGTCCTCAGCCGGCAGCGCGGACCAATGCTTCTTTAGATCCTCAAGATTCGCGTAGTCCGCGGCCATGATGCCTACTTTCGGGACTGACGCCGGCGCGGAGCTGAACCGGTGAAGTCCGGAGCCGCGGCCTCCGGCTTGGCCGCGGGCTTGGGCTCTTCCGGAACTGCCTCAGCCTCATCGCCGGTTTCGGGGTCGTCGGGCGTCGATTCTTCGTGATCCTCCGAATCGGCGTCATCGGGCTTCTCGTTGGGCTCGTCCTCGACGTCGTTGGGCTCAAGGACCGGTGTAAGGCAGTGATCGCCAACGCGACCCTCTGCCCAGCCGGGGAGTTCGTCGCCAGGAGACAGCGCTACGACCCTGCCCTCTTCGTCCCACAGGGACACAAAGGCAGCCAGTGTTCGTGACATGGTCACTCCTTTCAAAGGCCAAGCGGCGGCGGGCATTGCTGCCCGCCGCCAACTGGCTACAGGACGGTGGCGGCCAGCGTCAGGTTGGTGTTGGCCGGGACCGGCAGGGCGATGGCGGAAGCCTTCGTCCACAGGCCAACCGGGTCCTTGTCCGAGTAGGAGCCGACAACAACGCCCGGCGCCTCTGTGGAGTCGATGCCGTAGTCCGCATCGAGCGCCTCAGCGGTGACACCCCACAGCGTCTCGCCGAGCTTGCGGCCCGCCGGTGGCAGGAAGATCACCTTGTTGGGATCGAGGATGGACTGGGCCTCGCCATCCTCACCTTCGACCTGCGCTTCGTACAGGCTCAGGGCCGGCAGGCCGAAGGACTGCAGCAGCGCGTTGATCGCATCCACGGTCACGACCTGCTGGGTGGAGCCAGCGGGCAGCGTCATGGAGCGGATTGCCGCGTTCCGCATCAGCGAGGACTGGACGTCCTGGCTGGTCAGAGTAGCGCCCGGGCGCACGCCGTTGGTGGCGACGTAGGTCTTCTGCCAAGCGAGGAGGTCATTGATGGGGTTGGACCCGTCAGTGTTCCACTTCGCTGCGGCGGTCTGCGTATGTGATGCCTTGCGTCCGAAGTCAGCCTCGAGAGTCAGGCCGTTCTCGGAGAGAGTGACCTTGCC
Organism: Arthrobacter sp. Z1-15; assembly: GCF_054792395.1. Classification (NCBI taxonomy): domain Bacteria; kingdom Bacillati; phylum Actinomycetota; class Actinomycetes; order Micrococcales; family Micrococcaceae; genus Arthrobacter; species Arthrobacter sp. Z1-15. Next base: position 3,196,749 of record NZ_CP096454.1, read on the forward strand.
TTCTTCGAGGGCCTGGCCGCGGGCAACCTCGACACGGGCGTGGATGCCGCGGGCCAGATCGACGGCGTCGTTCAGAATGGCGTCCACGATGCCGGAGTCAAGCTTCCGCATCTTCAGTCGGTCATACTCGGACAGCCGACGCTTCTCCGAGATCGGGGGCAGCTCGCCGCTGATGCGGTCGATTCCGCGCCGGCCCGAGATCGGGGACTCCGTGTCCCATGCGCGGTACTTGGCGACACGGGCAAGCCCGCCGCCGCCTACCGTGGCCCGGAAGTCGATGTCGTCGGTCTCCACATCCGGCAGGAATGCAGACAGCCCGAAGGTGTTCTGCGGCAGATCGGAGAGAGCTTCACGGACGTATCCGGTCAGCTCCGTGGGAGTGATGTATTCGCTGGAAAGAACAAGTGCCATGGTGCGCCTCCTTAGGCGAAGATGATTCGACCGGAGGCAGTTGCCTGACCAGCGGTGTCGACGGATACGGGCAGCTTGGCGACGATGACGCGGCCATGCTCATAGATGGCGCCACCAACGGGCGTTGCGGGATCCGCGGGGGCAGAAACCGGAGTGAAGAGGAACCCGGCCAGATCGGCGCCGGAAGTCCAGAGCCCGTACTTTGCGCCTGACTTCTGAAGGGGCAGCCCCGACTTCAGGAAGCCGCCCGGGTAATGATCAGCCTTCGTGAACGTCGAAACGTCCAGGGTGATGCTCTGCGCGGCGGTCGTGCCGTGAGCAGATCCAAGCCAGTCCTGATTGTCCTGGCCGAAAGACGCCCGCTTGATTGCGATGTCCATGGTCCCTCCTAAGGGGAAAGTGGGTTACTTTTTCTTGCGACTCGCGTAGCGTTCGCGGCCAGCGGCTACGGAGCCGCCGGCAGGGTTGTTATCGCCGGAGCGTTTGCCGGACCCGGGGATCGGATCAGGCTTCGGAGCTTTCCCTTCGGCACGGGCGTAGAGATCGGAGATCTTCTTTGCGGAAGCGAGGTAACTGGCCTCGTCCGTCCCAGTCACGAGGTCTTGGTAGTCCTTGGGGACGGGGTGCTCGGTCAGTGCGGCGAGGCGGGCGTTGGTGGCCTTGAGCGTCGCGTTCTCGGCCGCCTGATCGTCTCGTTCCTTGTTCGCTCGCTGAATGTCGGACAGCTTGGCGTCCTCGGCGGCCTGAACCTTAGCTTCAGCATCGGCGGCGCGCTTCTCAGCGGCTTCCCGTGCTTCACGTTCGGCCTTCAGTGCTTTGATGCCACCCTCGCCCAACTTCTCGTTGGCAGCTTTTTCAGCCTCCGCAGCATCAGATGCAGCCTTTGCGTCCGCGGCTGCCTTCACTGCAGCGTCCTCATCGACTTCCATGACGGCGTCGCCAAAAGTGCGGCGATGGAAAGCCATCAGTGCAGTCAGGCCACCCGGGGCAGTGACGTCGATGCCGTGGGGAAAACTCTTCTTCATTGGTGCTCCTTCATGAGGCCGTATCGCACGGCGAAAAACCCCGCCCGCATCGCACGGAAGGGAAGTTAGTGGGTGTGGGGCAGAACGCCGTCAGTAACGGCGTCGGGGTATTTGCGGCGCATGGAGAAGACCGCCGCCTTCAACTGCCGGTGCTTGTCGTCTGGATCCAGGGATTCAAGAAACGCCCGGACTTCAGGGCCGTTGTCACCGACCGCGTCTAGGTACATGGCCTCGTACTCGTCCGGGAGGTAACCGGGCGGGTAATCATCTGTTGATCGAATAGGCAAGATTTCGCAGTCGCAGAAGCCGTGGAATTCGTTGTCGGCACCGTATTTCTTGCTACCGGCAGACTTCTCGGAAAGGTAAACAGCGTCACGGCTTGCCAACAGCAGGCAGAAGGAGCACGTCTTCGCCCCAGTTGGAATCCGTGCGTACCGGGCACCTTCGCGCTGTGCGTTCCATGCGACCGTTTCGCGGCCGTGCTGCTTCACGTACTTGTCGGTGGCGCCGGTCAGGGAAGCAAGGGCTTTAGCGGGGTTGGCAGGCGCCCGAACGACAATCAGCCGGCCCTCGTCCTCCACCTCATAGGTGCGGTCGAACAAGTGCCCAGCCGCATACCTAACCTTCGCCTCAATACGCTCCGGAGTGATGGCCGAAGCCAACACCGTCGCGGCCGCAAACGAACCAGAAACGCCAGACTCGAAACGCAGCTGCTCGTACCACTCCATCGCCAGCGCTGCTGCAGCCTGCCCGTACTCAGTAACGAGCAGCGGCACAAACTCCAGCAAGGCATTACGGACAGCTTCAGGGCGGGACATGTCCAGCGCCCCGAAATACCGGGCCAACTCGTCAGCTACCAGCGCCGAGAGCTGCGAGCTCGCAACGCGGTACTGCTCAATGGACTCGCGGGCAACCACTACTGCGTGCCCGCGCCGCCGCCGGCGTCGCTGAACACCGGCGCCGCGGTCGACTTGGAAGCCGCCACCAAGGCCTGCAGCTTGACGCTGCCAGCCTGCTTGAAGCTGTAGGCCTTCATGCGCTCGATCTGCAGCTTGTCCAGGCCGTAAACCTCCATGGCAACCTCCGGGTCACCATCGGGGAACGTCTGCGTAAACTTCAGGCCAGCGTCCGCCTGGGCGGCCTTCGACGTCGTACCAGGATCCTTGAAATGCGCACGCAGGCCCCGCAGTTCAGCTTCCATGGCCGGCGTCCACTCGCCGTACTTCACCGCGAGCACATTCCGGGCCAGATCAACCCGGGACATGCCAATGCTCGGCAGCTCGTCATCAACGACTGAAATCAGGTCGGACTCAGCGGCGCGGATAGCGTCCGCCGATGACGGGTTGTCGTGGATGATGCCGAGGTAGCCCACCGGGATGGAGGTTTCGCTGGAGACCATCAGCCCAATGGTCCGCAGCATGTCACCATGCGGCGTCATGCTGGCCTGCGAGAGCTGCTGCAGGGTCGGCTTGACCAGGTCTCCGGTTTCCTCATCGCGGGTATTGGGCAGAGCCCAGACACCGCCGATAAGAGCATCCAACGGAGAGATGCGCTTCCCGTTCGAATCCCGGAAGTGCTCGTCCTCAGCGCCGAGCAGTGCCCGCTGCGGCGCCCCATAGAACTCCGCGTTGACTTCCTGCCGCAGCATTGTGCGCACACCCATGTCGATGTAGCCCATGAGCGGGCGAGTGATCCGGGAGTAACCGAACGGGCGCTCCAAGGAACGGCCCCAGACGTAAGGAGTGCACATCACCCGGCCGGCGATCCCGGCATAGACCGCGGTCACCATCCACTTGCGCTCGATGTACTCGACCTTCAGCGTCTCGCCGTCGAGATATAGCAGCGCTTCCCAGCGACCCACCAGCTCCAAGGCGTGCACCACGCGATTGGTACGAGTGTCGATCTCAGCCGTGGCCTCCAGTGCCGTGCGTGCTGCCACAATGAGCTCAGGCTCGCCGGCATCCGTGTCACCCGGGGTGACGAACACAAACGACACCGAATGCTGCAGCGATGACTCGATTGCCATCCGCTCGACCGCGGCGAAGTGATTGTCCTCGAACACTTCCTCAAGGGCAGTCAGCATCTGCGACTTGCGGCCCAGTGTGAACCCATCCGGGCGGATACGGCGCGCCGGCACCTTCACGGCCTTGGCAGCCCAACCAATGGCCACCTGAAAGTCCTGCATGTGTGGAGGGATCGAGAACCCGATCTTGTCCAGTCGTTTCTTGGAGTCGAAGTACGACGTCCGCAACCGGTTCCGGTCCGACTTGCGCCGAACGACGGTCAGCATCCGAGTGAACGCTGAAGCCTCCGAAACAGACAGGTGGCGTGCCACATCAAGAACAGCCAAGCAGGCCACCTCCTAGAAAACGATTGCGCCGCGGACCTTCTTCTCGGAAGACTTGGGGATGCGGCGGGCGAACTTGAGCGCCCCGTAATGGGCGCAGGTAATGGCGACGGTCGGTGCCAGATCGACGTCGAGGCTTGAGCGATTCCACTTGAACGAGCCCGGCCGATTCTTAATCGGATCCTTCGTCGCGTGCTTCACGGAATGGTCCAGATGTTCCTGGCCGAAGTGTGTGATGGCCGGGTGCTTCTCCACCGATTCGTGGAGCCCTGCGCACGCCTGCGTGTACTCGTGCCCGCTGAGGATGAAGACCTTCATCTTCTTCCGCTTCAGGTGCGCTTCGAGCAGGTCACGGGCGGGCGAATAGGCATCAATGACAATCGGGATCCGACGCTTGCACCGCTCCCACAACCAGTCGACAAGGGCCATGGTCCCGGCCTCATCGAACGGTGCGTCGGCAGCAAGCTCAAGGTGCACTTCCGACTCCTCAGCGAAGGCTGAGACGCCGATGGACACCTTGGTACGCTCCGGGTTCATGTCGACGCCGTAAGCCGCGACAGGCCACTCTGGGTCCGGGTCGTCAATGGCGAGGTCGTCCCACTTCTCAGCAGTGAACGCGAGCTTGCCGGCTTCCGAAGGTGTCGGCCACATATTCAGCCGCTCGCGAGCAAAGGACCGCGGCGAGAACCTGTGGAACTCGGTCTCAACCGTCTTCAGCTTGATACGCCCGCCGAGAGCAGGGTTCGCCTCGGCCCAGTTCTTCCGGTCTGCGGTGAAGACCTTCAGTTCGGCTTCGGTCATCTTGTCGACGTCCCCGGACGGTGAATGCTCCACCCAAGCCGTGCGTTTATCAGAGCCGGTGATGGCCGCGTTCCGGATGCGGACGAAGGGCTCTCCGCGCTCGGACAGATCTTTAGGGGGCGTCCCCATGTAGATCGTGATTGGATCGCCAGAGGGGGCAGCTGAGGTCGTCGGCTCCAGCGCCTCCTGCTCGTCCTCCTCGTACTCCTGGCCCTCATCAATCACGAGGACGTCGAAGGAACTACCGCGGCCGGCGCCACCAGTACGGGCACCCAGCTCGATCAGGCCGCCAGTGTGGAGTTCGATTGCTTCCTGGCCGTTGGTCTTGCGGATCTCCTTCACCAGAGCGTTCAGCTCCGGGAACTTCGCGTGAGGGTCATTCACTTTGGTGCCGAAGAAGTGCATCAGGCGCTTGAACGCCTTCCTCGCAGAACCGAGGAGGTGCGACGTGTGGAGGATCTTCAGATCGAGCGCCACCATGAGGTAGAGCTCAACGATCTCCAGTGCGCCGTTTTTGCCGTTCTGCCGCGGGACACTTAGGCCCCATGTGGAGGCTGCCCAGCCTGCATCGTCGGTGCGCAACCATGCCCGCACAACCTCCGCCTGCCAAGGATCGGCGACGTAGCCATAACCCTCAGCGAACTCGAGCGCACTCTCTGCATGCTCCTTGCTATAGCCACGCGGGGAAGGTGCTGTGTTGAAGCGTGCGACCTGCGAACCAATCAGCACGCCGCACCACCCTAGCTATTCTGTTTTTGTCTCAACTTCTGCAGAGGGGAAACGTTGGAAGGCAGAACGGAAGGAACGGCGGCCGGAGCTGCAGCTGCTTTCGATTCGGCCGGCGCCAGCTTCGTGAGGAGATTCGCGAACGCGGTCGCTTGCTGCCGGGCCTCTGCAAGCACGGCGTTGAACTTGACCTCGATATTGATCGAGTGACTCTCGTCGTCCTCAATCGCATGATCGAGAACCCGGAACTGCATCAGGTTCAGGACACCCTTGCCCTGAATGATGTTGTCCAGCTCGTCCAAACGGTCAGCCAGGCGGGCAGCCTCAAGCACCAGTGCGTTGCGCGGGACATCCTTAGTGGACATCGCCTGCCAGATGGCAGACCCACGCTCACCGAGGCCGGGAGGTTCATCCATGGCGGCCTCCTATACTCGGGGCGGCCAGGACCAATGGCCTGGCTTCGGATCTTCGCTGAACGTGTAGATGCTCCCGCGGTTCTCTTCCTTGATGGGCTCCTCATGCAGGGGCCAGAAGATATTGAGTCGTGCATGCTCGGTTGATTCGTCATCAACCTCGACAATCAGGGCCGCAATGGGTTGACCTGCGTAATGTTCGCTCTCGCCGTAGTAATGGACGATGCGCCCGACGCTTGGTGCCTGTGGCATTGCGACCTCCTAGAGGGTCAAGCGGTCACCCGTCACGGCGATGTACCGTCCGGCTGTATAGCGTTCGATGTTGCGGCCGTCGCGGATCTTCCGGCCCGGCGCTTCCTGCGCCTCAATGAAAACGTGCACGCCGTCGCCGGACTGGGAAACCTCAGCGAAGATAATCGGCTCCGTGATGCCCGCGATGTACTCAGCGGCCCAATCAGTGAGCCTGCCGCCGTCGAAGCAATGGTCGAGGTCGATGCAGCCGATGCCGTCACCCAGGACGAACCCGAGCCCGACGCCGGCGCCCGAAATTCGAGCATCATCGAACGTCGACCAGGTGCGCGGATCCGTAGAAGAAGCAGCCTTGCCGGCAACCGTCAGCGGCCGCTTGTCAGCAGCGCGGCGCACCCACCGATCACGCGAAGTCATCGACTCAGGGAACGGCGGACGCTTCGCAGCACGGTGCGCGTACACGCGGCACTTCGAGGTGCAGTACTTCGCACCCTTCCGCGGCAGGAGCATAGGCCCTCCGCAGTGCGCGCACGTGGTTGATGACATGCTCACAGTTTACCAGTTTGTAACGGATAATCCGCGGTATTACGCGGAAGTTAGTAGTTGCGGATAGTTGTTCGGAAGGCCCGAGGCCCTCGAAAGTCTGGGAGGCCGAAACAGTCCAGGCAGTCCGCAAACGGACGCCACAGGACCCCTCAGTCGTGGAGGGAAGGCACCCCGCGCCCGGCGTGGATCGCTCGGGGGGATATTTTCGCCCTATGCCCGGGGAGGGCGGGGCCGGCACTGGGGAGGGGGCCTCCCCCGGGGTCCATTCAGTGTGCGTTATGCGGGTTGCGGGTCCGTCTCGGTCACCATGCTCGGCTGGTTCGGAGTGGCTTGAGTGTCACGACTTTGCCGTGGTCGGGTGGCTTGTTGCCGCGTTTCTGGTTGCACAGTCGGTGCGCGAGTCGGCAGTTGCTTCGTTCGAATGGTGAGCCACCCTTGGATACAGGCACTACCTCATCAATCTCAGGTGACCCTGGCAAGCCATGAGGCAGTCCCTTGTCGACGGGTAGACCACAGAGCCAGCAGATACTCTCCTCGCGCAGGACGCGGGCCCTGAGTTTGTTCCGCTTGCTGCTGTTGGCTCGGCGCGGGTTAGCTACTGTGGTTGCCATCGCGCCTCCCGATGCGGGCCGTAGGAAGTAGGCTCAGTTGGTCAGATCACCTACTGAAAGGAATCCTGTGGCAGCTGAAACAAAGAAGGTCTCGGAGCTCAACCGTTCGGACATGGGGCGGAAGGTTCGCTACGAACCGGATGAGGACACCCGCGAGACTGGAGTTCTTACTTACGTAGCGCACTTTGTGACATCGTCCACCTTGAACTTTGAGACGAGCCAGCACACCGTGACCGATGCCGATGCGACGGTCACCCTCTTGGACTAAGCCTTTGCCTGATGGCCCTGCTGATTACGGCGGGGCCATCTGCATATGAGCTCCTGCATGGAGTAGGCGCGTAGCGTCGCCTCGTTCTTGGGCCACAGATCAGTGATCCCCACCGCGATGCATTGGATGCGCCCGGGTTCGATCCTTGGCCGCACATTTGGGTGACTTGCCCAGTACCGGCCTGTGGTCTCCATGCAGGAGAGTGGGACGCGCTGGATTCGAACCAACACTGTGCAGGATTTGAGCCTGCTGCCTCTACCAATTGGGCTAGGGTCCCTTATGCCGTCTGCTTCTCAGCGATGGCGTGCGCCGTACCCTGGCGCGGGGAGTTCGCTGTCAGCCCTTGCACCCGCAGTGGGGGTCACAAGCGCGGTCAAAGTTGCGGCAGTTGACGCAGCTCTTTGTTCCTTTGCTGCATCCGCGGTCGCAGTGTTCGCAGTAGACGCCGCCCGTGCCGGTGCCGGTCATGGGCTGACCGCAGCGGCAGGTGGTGAGTGTTTCGGGCATGGTGTGTAGCCTTCCTAGCGGTTGCGTTGGAAGCCGAGGCGGTAGGCTCCCCCGTCGTCGTCATCGATGGACTGTCCGCGGTGGGCGATGTGCATCTCTGGCTGGGTCGTGTAGCTGTGCGATGTTTCGACCAGGGCATCCAGCTGTGTGTCTCTGTCCGAGGCGTCGTCGTGGCCCATCTGTTGGGCGTGCGCTTCGAGCCATGCGCAGACGGCTTTGTATAACCGCACGGCGCCTCCTTGAAGTTGTTGCCCCTCGTTGTGCTTCCGGTTTGCCTGAGGCGGTGGCCGGTGGTTGTGTGCCTTGGCCTGCGATTCGCGGGCGGAGCGGTGATGTGCGTTCCGACATTCCAAGGACTTGACCGCCTGGCCTATTCGGCGGGGCGGAGTTTGCATAGAAAGGCCCTCACCGTCATGGGGGAACAGGTGAGGGCCTTTCGCTTTTGGGCACAAAAAAGGCCGGTCGCGTTTGCGTCCCGGCTGTTTGTGGTGGGTTGAAGGTGGATACACTTCTGACCCGGAAATGACTCTATCAGCTTTTTACATGCTTGTCTCGCATTTCTTGGGCGACTCGGAACACTTCTCCTGGGTGGTAGACGCGGCGGGCTTTGTCGTCGATTGTGACTCTGTCGAGGACGTATTTGAGGCGTCCTCGTTTGACCCAGTTTTTGAAGTCGAACAGTTTGATTGGTGTTTGTGTTTGGACCCGAAGGTAGTTGATCACTTCCTTTGGCGGGAGGGGTTCACCTTTCGCTTCTTCTGCCATCTTCAGTCGTCGGGCGGTTACGTCGTGGAGGGTGCCGCAGGTGTCGCATTTGACGGTGGCGACTCCTGCTTCTTCGGTGAGTGGTGCATCGCAGGTGATCTCTCCGAGTGTGGCCCCGCATGTGCCGTATGCCCATGTTTCGGGTGGTAGGTCTACGAGCTTCTCGGCGTCTTGGATGAGTTCTCGGAGCATGCTGAGGAATCCGCCGGCGTATTCGTCGTTGGCGAGTTCGGCCGCCTTGAGTCCTTCCCACATTGCCAGGGCGTGGCGCTTGTCCATGGCGCCGTCTCGGAGTGGCATTGCTGAGCCGGTGGATCCTCCTCCCCCGCCTTCCGAGTTCTTGGGCCCGGTGTTGTCGAGTTTCGCCATGGTCGTGAACAGCATCTGCCGGGTCTCGGTGACTTTATCGAGCCAGAGTTGCAGGTCACTCACACACTGGTTACAGAGGTATGTGCTGGTCTCGTTCCGGCAGACCGTCGTGGTGCAGTCGTTCATGCGGCGCTCCTGTTCCGTTCGAGATGTTTGGCTACGGAGATGATGAGCTCCCGGTAGTTGGCGCGCTCGGTCTTGTGGATGTATTTCTTGCGCTTTCGTGCGATCCGCCCGCTCTCGTTGGTGATGTGGATCTGGGTACACCAGTGGTCGAGCTTGCGCTCATTCCGGCGGCGGGTGTTGTCGCGGAACGGACTGCCGCCGTTGGTGGGCATCTGCTTGCTCATGCGTAGAACCTCCTGATGTGTTCGGCTTGTTCGGCGTTGATCGCTGCTGGGTCGATACCAATCACGGCACGGTGCGGTATTGAGTACCCATCCCAGCCGTCGGTGCGTGCGGCTTTGAAGGTGTCGGGGATGTCCGCTGCAACTCGGGCACGGACCAACTCGTCTGCGTGCCGGATGACTACTGCGTGTTCCGGTCGCGTGTGGTTGGGCTGTGCGTTAGTCAGCCAGTGCCGGAGTTCGCGCCAGTGCATGTTGTCCGCTTCCCGTCGTGCGGCTTCCCTGAACAGTCGCGACCCGAGGTGCACGTACTGCCTGAGTTCCGGGTCACGGGCTGCGAGGATGCCCTTGCGGATTAGTGCGGCGTGGCGGGTTTTCATGAGTAGTCCCCTTGTTGTTCGATGGCGTTGCTGGCGAGTCGCATCATGCCGACTGCCTGGACGTGCGGGATGGATGAGTGGCCCCAGATGGTTCCGGCAGCGACATCGTTGCCGTCCATACGCTGGTAGGTGGCGATGATGATGGCGCCGGTTATCACTGCATCTTCAGGGATGCGCAGGTTTACTTCCGCGCCGCCTATGTCGTGAGTGCTCATGCGGTCCTCCGTGCTTGCTTGTTGGCGTAGGTGATGGCTTCGGCATGGGTGGCAAAGTACTTACCGCCACCAAATGCGCCACTGGGGGTCATCAGGTAAGCCAGTGCGTGCGGTGCGGTCGGATGGCCCCAGTTGATGCAGGCGACTTTCCAGCGGCCCTTCATGGCTTCTCCTTGCGGGTGAGTCCTGCGCGGTCGGGGATATTGGCTGACGATGTCGGCATGAGATCCGATGCAGCGATGAGCTGGGCGCCGTCTTCGGCGTCGTCAGCGAACGCGTCGAGCTTGTCGAGGACTGCCTGTGCTTCGGCTATCGCTGCCCGGAGCTTCTGGGCTGGCTCGTGGGCCATGTGGGTAAGGCGGTGTAGGACATCTACTACGTCAGCCATTGGGTTCCTCCTGGGTGATGGTGATGACGAGTGCTGCGGGACCTTTGCCGCCGTGTCGCATGTCTGGCCCGATGACGTGTTTCCAGTCGTCGTCGGCGAGTAGGCCGGCGTCTACGATTCCGTCGAGGCAGGCTTTGGCGGTTGGGTAGAGGTTGCCGGGGTCGTATCGGCCGGCGCGGGGTTTCCAGACGTGGGCGGTGACGTGCACGGGGCCGTCGTAGGGGGTGAGGTCCCATCCGCGCTCAGCGAGGCGTAGCGCTGCTTCTAGGCGCCAGGCAGCGGTGAGCTTGGCTTCCTGCTGTCTGTGCAGGCGGAGGTTGCTGTTCAGCCAAGGCTTTACTTCTTGGAGCTTCCCGGTGGCACGCTTCCGGACGGGCGGGAACTCCGGCGCCGGGATAGTGAACTGCGTCGTGCGGGTCATCGTTTCCCTCCTGGCATGAATGAAGCCACCCGGTTGGGGGCGGCTTCGGTGAGCGTGAAGGTGCGTGAAGGTATGAGGGGTGGCGGACTGAGCACGTAGTCCGATTGCTTGCCGGGTACCTGAAAGATCTGGCGGATCCCTTCGATGAAGGTGCCGAGGCGATCCGCGAGGGTGTTCATTGCCTGGCCAGCCATCTCGCTGAAGGCGCTGAGTGTGCGGAAGATGTTGGTGGTCTCCCGGTGTTGCCGCGCCTGTTTGGCGATCCTCCCGGCGGCGCGGTGTTTCATGCGGGGGAAGTGTTCGGGCGTGCGGGGCTTGGTGCTCATTCGGTGTCGCTTTCCGGCTCGGTGGCCTCGAAGTAGTGGGGGTGCGTGGCGAACCGCAGGAGGGTTCGCGCTCGGTTGTGGATGGCTTCGGGGTCCATTGGCCAGGTGTCGAATAGCGGCGCCCAGCACTGCCCTGTTGCGCTCTGGATCATTGCGTCACAGCGGGCGGACTCGTACTCGGCGCAGAGTTCGGCTTCGGTGAATCTCATGCGTGCCATGTCGGCTTCTTCATTCACTCGCCCCACGAACCAATCGCCCCACTGCTGCGGGTCGGTGGGCTCCGGCGGGACAGGCGGGTAGATCGTCAGTTCCAGTGGCTTGCTCATGCGGCTGCCCCTATCCGCCGGGGCTGGTGCAGGGCGCACGGGGCCGGTTCACCGCACGCCTGGCACAGCCGCCGGTTCTCCTTGGCCTTGTCGTTCCAGACGTCGATTGTTCTGGCGTCACGGTGCAGCGGCTCCCGGAATGCTGTGCGCGCTGCGGCCGCGGTGAGGCCAGCAACGAAGTCCAGCGTGAGTGGCTCCGGGGTGAGGCGAGGCGCTTTCACCTTGGCGCGCAACCCATGGCCGGATTGGACCATGAGTCCCCAGCCCTCGGGCAGCTCGCCGGGCTTCACGATGTCGGCGTTGGGCACGACGAGCCACCAGTAGTCGCAGAAGCGTTTGATCCGCTCGGACTTCGTCGGGTCCCGCAGCTCGGTCAACCAGTCGGAGCGGGACACCTTCACTTCGTGGCCGTGCATCGCCTGCTGGGACTGGTATTTGTCGATGGCAATGAAGTCAGCGATGCTCAGAAACTGCCAAGACGTCTGGCTGCTGCGAACGTGCTCAGCGCGCACCCAGCGGTCGGCGATGGTGCCGCGCCGCTCGGTGTTGTACCGCACCAGGAGCAGGTCCAGCATGTCGCGCTCAGTGGGCGCCGGCCGGGCCTTGGATGCGCCGAACAGCGTGCCGCTCATGCCGTGTACCGCCGCAGTGTTGCCAGGATGCGGGTGAGGTCCATCGACTTCCGCCGGAGTGTGCCGGTCTTCGCTGATCCCCAAGAGTGATCGGAGGGCTTCGGCCGGCTGACCTCTGCGCGCCGGCGGTTATTGCGCTCAAGCTCCTCGTCCAGCCGTGTCAGTGCCTCATCGCAGGCCTTGATGAATGTCTGCGCTTCGGCCTTGGCTTCTTTGATGGTCTGTCGGTTCATGCTCATGCTGTGGTCTCGCTTTCGATCACGGGTTCGATGTGTTCAGGCAGGACGTAAACCGGCTTGCGGTGTAGGTTGTGGGCGATCAGGTAGGCGGTGAAGTGCCATGTCGGGACGTACTCGGTGCCGCCGTCACCGAGCCAGTTTGCTGTTCCGTTGGAGAGGGTGCGCTTGCCCACGATCACGCCCTCTCCGCCCGGCCAGCGGTGCTCTTCCCACCCTTCGCCGGAGAAGTGCCCTGCGTTGGAGGACCACAGTCTGTCGGGTCTGAGGCCGAACTCTCCGGTCCCTGCCTCCCGACGGCGGAGATGCTCTGAGTAGGTCACTCGCTGGCCTAGCTGAAAGTCGCTCATGCTGTCTCGCTTTCGTCGGTCGCTTTCGCGGTTCGGTACTGCCGGATTCCCCAGACGATGGCCTGCAGTGACCAGAGGTAGTGCGAGGTGTAGTCGGTCCAGTCCTCGTCCCGGAGGTCGCTGTACCCGAACCCAGCGGTCTCGAAGTCCTCTAGTGCTGCGCGGGCGGCTGGCTCGTATCGGTACTCGCCGTCGTCCAGCACGACCCAGCGGAGTTTCTGCCAGATGTCCGTGGCTTCGGCTGGGGTGTAGCCGGTGCGGCGGTCCCAGAAGTCCTGCAGCAGCCACGCCTTGAACTTGTCCTCGTCGTGCTCCTTGTAACCGCCGAAGATTGAAACGGACTCCAGCTTCTCGCCCCAGTAGCTCGGGTTGATGCTCCAGCTCCGAACCTTGAAGAAATCGAACATGTCGGGCTCGCGGGCGAAGGTGTATGTGCCGTGCCCACCTCGGATGGCGAGGCTTCCGGGCCAGGTGATGATGTGGAACGGCTCGTTGAAGCCCTGCTCTTTCGGCTTGTCGAAGCGGAGGTGCCGGTACACGCCGTCGTCGTGCAGGATCGTCATCGGGTACTTGCCGCCGCCTGCCATGAAACTCCTGTGGCTGGCTGCGTACGGGTCTGCGTGGTTGATGCTCATGCTGTGGTCTCGCTTTCTGGCGTGTAGTGCTTACCGATGTGGGTGGCGGGCCGTTGCCCGACTTTGTGGTCTGCCCAGCAGCAGGGGCAGTTGTGGGCGGCGAATGTTTCGTGGTCTTCGCATGCGGGCGGAGTCGGCAGGAACCGTTCTGCGGCGTCTTCAGTTCTCCAATGGGGTCCCGGGTGGAATATCGGGCCTGGCGTCTTGCAGGACGGCTCCATGGCCTTCGTAGTGGCCGCGAGGATCAACGCACCAATGCTCGGAACCGAGTCGTGATGCTTGCCGATCAAAGACACCAGCGACGCCGCCCCCCAGTCCGGGCGGATCTCGTGAAGCATGTAGGCCAGTGCCCGCGCTTGCTGTTCGGTCACCGTCACGATGCGCCTCTTAGCATCCGCACTAGGCGATGAATGGCACCAGGCGTTACTTCGTAGTCACCAGCTATCGCCCTGTACGACTCGCCTGCTTCCCTCCTCGCCAAGATGATCGGCTTGTCCTCATGCCGGATCTTCCTGAATCGTGATTTGGTGGCCGTCCGACCACGCCTCACCATGTCGGCGCTGTTGTCAGCAGGGGAACCCCAGTAGAGGTGCTTGGGGTTTACGCACTTCCGGTTATCGCAGTGATGGCAGGCGAAGGTCCAGCGATCAGGGGTCATTCCCGTTGCAGCTTCGAGGGCATAACGATGTGCCTTGCGGGTCTTACTGGTCCTTCCATCCCAGAACTGTCCGTAGTCGCCTCTTCCGAGTGCCCCCGTCCACTCCCAGCATCCCGAGGGTTGGACTTCCCAGCGCCCATCAAAATTCTTCAATTGAGATTCCTTTCCGCCAACCAAAAATCGCCCGGCCCCGCGTTACGGAACTGGACGATTGGCTGGAACTTTTCTCACTCTTTGAAAGGCAACAACAGGAGAAGGCGAGATGAAGACGGAAGGTATTTATAGACTTCTTACCTTCTGCCACTCTGTTTGCCACCCGTTTTGCCACTGTTTTGAGTGGCATTTGCCACCCGTTTTGCCACTTTTGCCACCCCGATTTATGGGGTTTTCGCAGTCACCCGGGGGTCCTTCAGCCACTCGGAAGCACCCGCCGCGTCGTCCTGGCAGTAGCTGCACGCGTCGTCGTAAATGAACCGCTTCACGTGGTTCTTCGAATGCCCTCCGCGACCGCCTGCCCGTTTCCGCTGCTCAATGGTCTTGGCCAGGGTTTGGTGTTTCAGGTAGTCGTGGATCCGGTACGTGCGCGCATCGACCTTGTCCAGCAGGCCGGCGCCCACGAGTTCCTTGAATGCTGTTTCGCCGCGGGACTTCGCAGCACGGGCGGACACTTGACCGTCCATCTGCTGGCGTGCTGTGCGGAGGATCAGCTGCAGGTGCAAAAGCTGGGCGGTGTCGCTGAGTCCGTCAATCTTCGGGTTGTCGAAGTAGTCGAGGCTGAGCTTGATCCACGGTCTGGCGTCCTTGCCTTGCTCATCCATCGCGTGCCCTGCCGTTCTTTGTGGTCATATTGCGGGCTCCAGCCATGCGCTGCCGACCCGCGCCGTGTAGGCCGCGCATCTGGCTTCGAATCGGTCCCGTTCTTCTGTCGTGGACTGCAGCTGTTTCTCGTACCTTTCAGACCCGGGCGGCGCCAGCTCGTACCAGCTGCCGAAGTTCTCCACGGCCCAGACGGCGTGCCGATACCCGCGGCGAGCCCAGGCCATTTCTTCGCAGACACCGGGCGCGCTGTCGGTGTGAACTCTGGAGAAGTTGTGGAAGTCGTACGGGCGTTCTGTATCAGCGGTTGCGCCGCAGTGCCGGCAACTTCGTGGCAGCAGGTCGAAAATGTCGACCTGTCCCTCCATCTGAACCGTCATGCCACTCTCTTTTCTTGGTGAGCATAGTTTTTGGTGAGTTTGGGGCTGTTGAGTTGGCGCCAGGCGTGAGCCATCTCGGGGCCTTGCTGCGGTGTCCAGGCGCGTCCGGGGAAGTAGCGGCGGAGTGTGTCTGTGGCGACGTGGTGTGTGCGGGCGATCTCGCTGAAGCTCCACCCGTCATCGATGAGTGATTCCCAGAGCGCGAGCTGCTCGCTGGTGGCCGCATGGGGGCGGCGGGTGAGACCGAGCTGGGCGCTGTGCCGGATAACTCCGGAGCGTGCGATGCCGAAGTGGTCGGCCAGTTCCTTCTGCGTCAAGCCCGCGGCATGGAGTCTGGCGAACTCTTCGCGGTCAACTTTCCTGTGGGCTGGCATGGTTCACCGGGCCTTTCCTTTTCGTTGGGTGGAGCGGTCTGCTCGATAGATGGCTTGGTCGGCCGTTGGGTCCCTGTGGGTGCGTCGGGCTTTGGCGTCTGCTTCGTCCTGCTTGCGGGCTTGACGGTGGTGGTCGCAGCTTCCGCGGGTGAGGCAGATGCCATGTGCGCCGCGGCAGAGGAAGCAGCAGTTGTCGAGGCTCATGCGGCGTCGGCCCGGTGTGTGATGTGCTCGCGGATCTTGGTGGGCGCGAGTCCGGACCAGACCGTGTCGCTGTCCGGTGCGCTCACGATGACGACGGGCATCTGTCGCAGGCCGAGAGTCGCGGTCACGTATTCGAAGGCGGCTGCGTCTTCTTCGACGTTCACGGTCGTGTACTCAATGCCGGCCTGGTCGAGTTTCTGCTTGGTCTTCGTGCATCCGAAGCAGTCGTTCTTTGTGTAGACGGTGACGGCTATGTCCTGGGTCATTGCAAGTCCTTTGGGTGTTGGGGCGGTGGAGGCTGAGGGGTGCTGGTCGGTGTTCACTCAGCGGCTTCCATTGCCTCGTATGCGGCGTAGTACTCCGAGACGGGGCAGGTCTCCCAGTCGCCACCGAAGGTCTGCGGGTTCCCAATACCGAAATCGCCGGTCAAGTCCTCGACGTTGACGAGGCTGTAGATCGCACCTTCATGTGGGAAGTACGTCGGCACCACCATGTAGGTGTTGAAGTTGGGGCCGGGCTTCGTGAAGTACTCGGGCATCCCAGATTTGAGGAGCACATCACGCGGCTGGATGCTCGGTGGCTGGATTGCGGCCACCGCGTCACGGGCTTCCTGACCCTTCGCCCCGGTTAGTGGTTCGAGGGTGTTGCGCGTCTTGAGGAATCGCCACCCTGCCGGAATCTGTTCCTTCTGGGGTACGCGATCAGGAACAAGAAACGTTTCGCCGTGCTTGCCGTTGAATGGGTTTCGGTGGTACCTCGACGTGACGGGGAAGGGGAAGGACGCCGCCAGTGCTTGGGAGGCTTTGGCGGCCCGGTTCAGGCCATCTTGTGCCTGCTCCATCTGGGTGATGAGTTCGGGAGTATTCGGCGTCTGGTGCTTGAAAGCGTGCATTGCAAGTCCTCCGGGGATGCGAGGCGGCGCCCGGTGTTCCGGGCGCCGCGGGGGTGTGCTGGGTCGGGTGTTGGCTAGCGGCGGTTGAAGAAGTCGCCGTCGAAGCCTCTGTCAAAGTCGTCAAACGTCTTCTTCGCCTTCTTGCCGGCGACAAGCAAGAAGATCCCGCCGAGCAGGAAGTAAAGGATGACGAGGCCGGCGATGCAGGCTGCGATGGTGAGGATGATTGCGGTGTTGCTCATGGTTGGTTGCCTTTCTGGGCATGAAAAAAGCCCCGGGGTGCGGGGCTTGGGGTCGGGTGGTGCGGGAGCAGCTAAGCTGCTTCCCACTTCCCGGCGTCGTTGTGGTCCAGGGTGACCTTGGAGATCTGCCGGGATGAGTGCTGGTAGATGCAGATGCCCTCGGGGTCCATGAAGCCAGGCGCAGCAGAGGAGCCATCCCGGCGGAGTGCTTCGAGGGTGTCGGCAATGGCGGCCGTGTCGTTGGGCCCTTCGTACAGGACGGGGACGACGTCGAGGTTGAGGTCAGTGTCCAACTGGCCGTAGCGGGCCGTATTGAACAGGGAGAATCGCTTCTCTGCCATCCCGTACTTGCGCTGGATGCCGGCGCCCCACCATTCGCCGAAGTGCAGCCCCTCGCCGAGCAGGCGGACCAGCTCGGCACCGTTCGCCTGCACCCACCCAGCGAACCCGTAGTTGTCCGTAGCCTTGCCGGGAGTAATGAGCCGAGTCCGGGACTGGGCATAGACGCCCATGAGTCCGTCCGGAGTTTCGATGTGCGCGATGATGCTCGGCTCGGGGCTGTCCGTAGCCGCGCCGGCGTCAACCTGCACGATGCCGATGGCCGCGTTGGTGCCGTCGATCTTCTCGGTGATGGTGATGTTGCGGAGCAGGCGCGGCGTTTTGGGCCAGGGTTTGAACTCGATGGACATTTCTTCTCCTTGTCTGGGCATGCAAAAGGCCACGACGGTTGTCGCGGCCCGGGGTGATTCAGTGCTGCTTAGTAGGGCGGATCTGTCTGGCTTGGCGCGGCACCCCACCCGCTGGCCGGTGCGCCCCACGGATCCTCGGCAGGTGCCTGCTGTCCACCCCAGCCCTGCGCTTGCTGCTGCTGGCCGGACGCCTGATGCGGGCTGTTGCCCTGATGCCAGGTGAGGTCTTTGCCAACACTGATGACGCGGATCTGGTCGGCGGTTCGGCGCTTGCCATCGCGGTCTTCCCATTCCCGGGTTTCGATCTCGCCGTGGACGATGACCGAAGCGCCCTTGTGGAGGACCTCGACCACGTTGTCCGCGAGGGTCTGCTTGCCGGCGTTCCAAGCGGCGCAGTCCCAGAACTTTGTGGGCTTGTTCTCCCACTCGTTGGACTGCTTGTTGAACTTCCGGGCGTTCACCGCCACGGAGAACTCAGCGACGGCCGAGTTGCCAACAAACTTGAGATCCGGATCCTTGGTCAGGCGCCCGATGATGGTCACGAATGTCTCGCCGCTCACTGCTCGTTCTCCTTGAGGTATCGGTCAGCGTGCTCTTTGAAGATGAGCACCTTCTCGTTGGTGAGTCCGGCGATTCCTGCGGCGGTGTTGCCGAAGATGCTCCTGCCCTCGAAGAGCACGATGACGTGCTTGCCGGGGAGGTCTTCCCACTTCTCGACGCCAACGGTTTCCATCAGTCGCATGAGGTGGTCGAGGCCGTACGCGGTGCCGACGCGCTTGATGAACTTCCCGTCGTCGTCCTTCAGTGGTCCATCGAGACAGTAGCCGCCAACTCCGATGCCGCCACCGTTCCACTTGGTGTGGAGGTAGGCGCTGACTATGCCGTGGTCAGGCGAGCCGAGTGAGGTGCCGCTGATGGTGGCGATCTGCCCGCCATACGTCTTGCCTTCGTGTGTGATGCTCACGTTTACGTCGATCACTGCTGTTCCTTCGCGTAGTTGAGGATGTACTCCGGCGCGCCCTGCTCGGCAAGCCAGGCGATGTAGTCGGAGAGGTTGCCGGCCTGCTTGGCCTTCTCCGTGTTGGCCTTCACCTCGTCGGGGATGATGGGGGCGGCAGGCTGGGCGGGCGAGGGGGATGCTCCGACCAGCGGTTCGACCTTGAAGATGGCTCGCTTCCCACGGGACGGGCTGATTGGAACCTTCAACTGCTTGTCGATGTGGGACAGGTGAGAGATTCGGATCCCGCCACGAACCTCCGCGCCGAAGCGAACGGTCGGATCTACGTAGAGCGTGACTCGCCGGCCTTCCCAATCTGCAGCTTCGTCGCCCCACGCGTACACCAGCACTCGGAGCATGGTCAGCGGTGGGCGCCAAACTCGGCCCTCTCCTTCGACAAGGCTGATGTCGTACTTCTGTTCCGCGGCCCCGTCCTTCACCCCTGCGATGGTGAAGGTGCGTGGGCCTCCAATGAAGTCGTCGGCGTTCCATTGGTCTGAGCGGGGTTCGGCGGTGATTTTCACAGCTTCAACTCCAGGTCTAGGTAGTGGTCGATGCGTTCGGTGGGTGGGTTGTTGGCCGTGCGCGTTAGGTAGGTGTCGACCATGCCGGCGATGTTCTTCTCGACCTGTTCGGCGGCCGTGAGTATCGCGTCGAACCAGAGCAGGTCCGGGTAGACGCGCTTGACGTAAGGTGGCATCCCGCCGTTGTAGCTGACGTAATCGCACCAGTCGCGGCCGGAGACGAGGAGGCCAGTCATTATCTGGGCGACGTTCTCGGCCGGCACTTCATCGTTCAGGAATGCCTTGAGCTGGATCTTCTGCTTGCGACTCTTGATCTCGATCAGTCCGTCGTCGCCAACCAGCCCGTCAGGTGAGTAGCCGATCTTGTATCCGGCGAACTCGCGGACCATGAAGCCGATCTCCTCGACCGGCGCGTAACGTTCGGCGTACACGTCGCGGGCATACGGCTCATCCAATGTCCCGCGTTCCATATCTCGGGAGGTCGGAGTGGGTTCGACGTAGCCGGTGATGCGCTCGGCTGCGAGATGTGCAATCAGCCCGCGTGCAGTGTCGTTGTTGAGGTCCGCAGCGATCACCCTGTCCATCCCGCGAGCTACTGCAGCACGGGCCGGGTGGAGGGTCTTCAGTGGACCAGGTGAACGCTTCCCGACGCAAGGGTCAGCAGTTGGTGCGCCACAGTCCGGGCAATCAACTTCGATCGCTGACGGCTGGCGCGAAGACACGAGCTGACCAACCACTGAGGCGGTGACGATGCCGCAGCGTGCGGCGAACCATTCCGGAGTGCCCTGATCGAGCTCCTTGTAAATGTGGAGGTTCATGCGAGGCCTAGCCTTTCGGTGATCTGGGCTACCACGTCGGCATTCGGGTTGACGTTGGATGCGTGGGCGATCAGGTTTGCGGTTTCCTGTGCGTAGGCGACGGCGAGGGTGGCTTCGGCCTGCGCTTCGAGCATGACTACGACGCCTTCAAGGGTGTCGCCGGGCACTCTGATGGACAGGATGCTGCGTGCGTCTTCGTAGTGCTGGTTCATCGTCGGTTCCTATCCGCTGTAGTCGGCGCAGTCGTAGCAATCCCGGCGGCGGCAACCGCAAACGGGTGTAGTGCAGTCGTCGCAGCAATCGCCGCTGCATGGGTTCTCGCAGTCTTGGCATCCTTCGCATGCTTCCGTGTTGTCGGGTTCGGCGGCGTCGTAGGCAGCTTGGGCTGAGGTGATTCCGGAGATCATGCGAGGGCCTCCGTGATGAGGTTGCGGAGCGTGGCGGCGATGGCCCTGATTGCCAGGTCGTCTGCATTGTTGCCGTTGAAGACCTCATCCAGCCCTGCTAAGCCGTCCTCCACCGCTTCCAGTGCGGCGATCAGCTTGAGGGCGTTCTCGGAGGGGAGGCCTGCAGCGAACAGGTCGCCCTCAAGAGCTTTGATTTCTCTCAGCTTGCTCATACGGCCAGCTCCCCGTCTGCGAAGTAGAACTCGTGGTCGCCGGCATCTTCCGCAACGATTTCGATGAAAATCTGGAAGTCGGTCGCTTCGGCCATGTCCTGCAGCAGCTGCATGCCTTCCATGTCCAGGACGTTGCCGTCGCGGATGACGATGACGCGCAACTCGGGGTCGGTGGCCATGATCATTGCGCAGGACACGATGAGCTGTTCCCGCCCTGACGCCCGGGAGAATGGGACGCCTTGGTAGAGCACACCTTCGTCATCGAACGTGAGGCCTTCGACGGGCATTTCGGCTGCGGCGAGACCGTCAGTCTTGGTCTTGTCGATGGCCTCCAGCTCGGTCGTGAGCGCGTCTGCGGATTCCTTCGCGGTGGCCAGGGCGGCGCGCACCTCGTCGGCTGCCTTGGCTGTACGGACCGCCGCATTGACCTGCTCAGCGGTGTCGATCTGCGACTGGATCGCTTCGAGGTCAACAGGCTTAGTCGCGCCATCAAGCCGCTGCTGTGCCGATTTCAGCTGCTCCTCGGCTTCCGCGAGCTCACGCTTCATCCGCTCCACCTTGTCGGCCCATCCGTCCCGAGCGGTGCGGGCAACATGGATCTGGTGGTTGAGAGTCTGACCGGCCCGGTGCTCAGCCAACAGCTCGGAGACACTGACTTCCTCATCGGGCAGGCCTGCAGGCTTGGGCCCGTACTGGCCGGCGCGGGCCGTCAAGTCCTTCACTGCCCGGTTGGCGTCGGCGCGCTTGTCGAAGATCCGCTTCCGTTCTGCGTCCAGTTCGGCGGGGATGAACGGCAGGTCCACTACGTTCAGCAGTGCCTTGAGCTGTTCCTTCTCGCCGAGGCTGATGAACCGGCGCCCATCGATGCCGAGGCTGCTGATCCGGCGGTCAATCTCGGCCTGACCGAACTTGTTCCCCTCAGCGTCCGTGCCCTTGAGTGTTGTGCCGGATGGGGTGTAGGTGCGGATCAGTTTGGCCCCGTCACTCAACTGGATCTCCACACTGCCCTTGCCGTGACCGTCCTTGATGGGGCGCTTGATGTTGCGGGAGTTGTGGCCGCAGAGGGCTGCTTCGATGCCGTCATTGGTGCTGGTCTTGCCTGCCCGGTTCTTGCCGGCCAGGACAATCAGGTTGCCGGTTGGTTCGATCTTGGCGAAGCTGACGCGCTGGAAGTTGGTCAGGGTTGCGGCGGTGATCTTCGTGCTCATTTGCTGCCTTCTTTCGTGGTCGTGGTGTGCCCGTAGTAGATGGGGGCGAAGAGGATGGAGAGTGCGTAACCGGCGAGGATGATGCTGTCGGGGATCATCGGGTGTACTCCTTGGCGAGTGCGGCGAATCCTGCACGGTCTTCCATGCCGCCGTACGGGGTTGGCTGTAGACCATCGAGTCGGTCGAGGCGGGAATACTCTGGGTTCGGATCGGTGTCGATCAGGTTGCGGCGGATCCAGGCCTTGATGCGGTTCATGCCGTTACCGGCTCGGTGTAGTAGTTGATCCAGTCGCCGGGGATGTTGGCGGACGACAGTGCATTGTTCACGGAGACGTTGAAGTTCGATTCGCACTGTTCGCGGTACTCGTTCGGCAACCCGGATCCGTAGACCGCGGCCATTCCGTCGAGGTCGGTCAAGACTTCCTCGAGGTAGTCACGGAAGTCGGCGGTGTTCTTCCCGTCGATCTGCCAGGCGAGCTTGGCGGCGAAGTCATCGAATCGTTCGCCGTTATCCACCTCGTACTTGTCGTAGTAGCGGCCGGTCAGTTGGCGAACAACAATGTCGGCCTCGTACCGGGTCAACCGGTCAATGTGCTTTGTCATGGTGTGCCTTTCGGGCAAGAAAAAAGGCCCGAGTGGGCCTTGTGTACTCCTGTGTACTTAGTGAACTGGGTGTGGGGGTGCGTCTTCTTGGTGTTCCCACCCGTTCGCGATCAGTAGGGCTATGACGTGGGGCGGTATGTAGAAACCGGGCGGCAGGTGCTTGGAGTAAGAGGCGCTGATCTGTGTGCCCATCAGGTGTTGGCCCAGAGAGCGCCACAGCTGCAGCCGTGCGGACGGTCGGATGTGAAGGGCACATGGCCTTCCTTGCCCACGCATTCGCAGACATGCCCTGCTCCGATACCTTGGCCGCCGCGGCTTGGACACTGCGGGAGGATTCCGGGATACCTAAACACTCACCCCCGCCTTCCAGTCGTGGATGGCTTGCACAAGTGCGCGGCCTTCCGGGTCGAGTGAGTGTGCCCGCTGCCGGAGCCACACGCTGGCCTTGTCCGCGCCTCCTAGGGTTTCGATGGGCATCCCATCCGCCGCGGCCAGGAGAGCTTCCTGCGCGTTCCCGTACCCGGCCTTGGTCAGCTCCTCGGCGACGTGGGCTTCCCACGCGAGTTCAAAGGACTCGGGTCCTTCCTCCCTGGCTTCGTCTTCGGGATAGAAGTCGCTGCCGCAGGCGCAATCGAAGTCAGTGGTTATCCGGTGCGCCGCGATGACGCCGGCCATTCCCGCGCTCACTCAAATGCTCCGAGGATTGCCCCGCGTAGGGCGGCGGAGGCATCATCCAGCGCCGCGCCTTCCGGGTCCGGGCCGTGACCTTCTTGCCATGCGCCCCCGCCGAACTCACCCTTGTAACGCCACTGCTCGGCAAGGATTAGCACGGCTTCCAACGCGGCCAGCAGCTTGGGTGCGGCCGCGATCAGCTCGGCGTCCGCTGGCGCATAGACAGCTTCCACGCCACAGTCGGCGCAGCGCCCGATTGAGAAGGCCGTTTCGCTGTCGTGCCAGACCGCCGGAGACTCTCCGTGGTCGGCGCGGATTTCCCATGGGCCGCGAGCGTGCCCCTCGGTGCGTGCCTTGATGTCGGCCAGTGCGCTCATCGGATGGACTCGGCTTCCGGCTCGGCCAGGGTGGTGAGGATGGCGCGGGCGCGCTCTCGCAGGAGGGTCTGGTGCCGCGGGCTGGGGTGGGCCAGTGAGAGCCAGCCGTCGGACTTGGCGAGGGTGGCTGCTACCTTGTCGATGGCCGTCTCGTCCGCGGGGTCCAGTTTGCGGTAGCCCTTGGCGATGAGCCCGGCCGCGATGTTCTGGGCGTAGGGGCGATGCTGGTCCGGTGCGTCCGCCCAATCCATGAGGAGTGTTTCCTCGGGAATGCTGTTGTTGTCGGCGAGGAAGATGTCGAGGGCCAGTTCGTCGCGCTGGGTGTTCTCGGTGCTCATGGTGTTTCTCCCTCGGTGGTTTTGCGTGCCCATGTGCGAATCAGGCTGTGGTTCCGTGACTTCGCGGACGAGGATTGATCCCCGACGCGCTGGATAAGGCCCCTCTTGCGGGCGGCGCTGAACGCCGCCCCCGCCATGTTCGGATGAGGTGGTGTCCGCATCTCGCGCCTCAAATCGTCGGCCGAGAACACTGCTTGCGACTGAGCGAGGCGGGTGATCACTGCTTGCGCGTCCTTCTGCCAGTCCAGGTCCTCCAGAACTGCGGGGGCGCTCATCGTGGCATCCTCACCGGCATGATCAGGTGCTTCGTGATCCGGGAAGCCGTACCGTCCACACCCTCAGGAGAGAACAGGAAGGGCTTCACCTCATTCACATAGGAGATGCGAACCTTATCCGTGTGAAGCTGCTCCAAAGCGGCCACAAAGTAACGCGGCTGCAACGCGAACTTCATCTCTTCGTTCGAGCCGTGGACCACGCCACCAGCAGCAATAGGTGCCTTCGATGGGCCGAACAGTCCGTAGTCAAAGGTCACCTCAGCGCCGCCATCGAACATGCGGACAAAGCAAGGCGTGTGCCGGTCACCCATCAGGCCGGCAACCTTGGCGGCTTCAAGCAAGACTGCCCTGTCAATCTCGAAGGAAGCCGTCACCTTCTCCGGGAAGAGGGCCTCAATCTTCGGATAGTCACCGTCCACGCACTGCACAGTGAATGTCACCGCCGCCGTCTCGATACTGACGCGGTGATCGCCGAGCCTGAGCAGTACCTCTTCGCCCACGAGGAAACGGTCCAGGGCTCTGATGATTCGCGCCTTCAGCAGGAACTCGCCCTCGCCAACCCCTTCGCCTACAGCGAAGTCCTCAGCCAGCCGATACCTGTCGGTGGCATGCATTTCCAGTGCACCATCAGTGAACGCAATCCGAACCGCATTCAGAATCGGCAACGTTTCGTCTGTGGAGGCTGCAACAGAAACACGGCGCAATGCAGGCCGAAGCTCGCCGGCCGGCACGGCACTCGAAACGGAGGCGACAACAACAGGCAGCTTGGGGTACTCGGACACCTCCATCGTCTCGGTATGGAGTTCGTAGTCCCGGGCTGCCAGCGTCACCTTCTTGCCCTCCGCCGTGACCTTGACCGGGGATCCCTTGGCGCGGCCAGCCGTTGACCGAATCGCTTCCAGTAGCCAGCGATACGGGACAAGGAATGGGACGCCTTCGCCCTCCGCGTCGGCCAGGACCGTCACCGCGGACACTTCATAGTCGAACGCCGACAACGTGCCGGACGACGGATCAACGTGCACCGCATGCAGGACCGGGACAGGCTTCCTGCCGGCCATCACCGGGGCTAGGCGAGCCAAGGCCTCCAGCCAATCCTTAGCCGATGCCGTCACTGCTTGTAGACTGCTCATTACTTACTCCTTGATGTGGGTACGAAAAAGGCGGTCACCATGCGCGGTGGCCGCCTTTGCTTTGGGGTGAGCCGGGGAAGTCATGGGGTTGGCCCCGGTGTTTTGTGTGCGTCGAGGTGCTGCTTGAGTGCGCGGGTTGCTTGCCGCTCAGAGACGTAGCCAGTCCAGTAATCGCAGGTAAAGCACGACCCCTTCCAGCGTCCGCGGCTTGCTCCATAACGGGAGCGGTAAAGATCGCCGACATGGCTGGTGTCGGGCGAGCCGGTGGGGGCCTGTGTCGTGGTGCTCATGCGGCTATCTCCATTCGTTCGCGGTCTACGTTCTTGGCGGCCGTTTCGCCTGTTGGGTCTGCGTGTTGGATGAAGCGGGCCAGGTCGGGATCGAACTGGCCGGTCTTGAACTTGTTCGCCAACTTGTCGGCGCGGGCCTTGGATAGCGGCTCGTTGTTTTGTTCGGCTGTGTATAGGAGTGCGTCGCGGATGTCGTTTTTGGGCGCGGCTCGGTCTACGAATCTGAGGAACACAGAGTTCTCCCTAGGAAACTCAAGTCTCGGAAGACAAGAGGGGGCGTAAATACGAGGGGTGTGTGCCCTGATGCGGGCGAAGGTTGCCGGCTCTGTGGCTGCGGCGGGTGGTGCGGGGTGGTGCGGGTGGTGCGGCGCTACTTGGGTTCGCTGGGAAGTGCTTCGAACCAGTCCTGCAACTCGGTTGCGCCTAGTACGGGGCGACTGGTGGGATATCTTGCTGCGAGGTTTCCGGCTTTGATGTGTGCGCGAATCACGTCTGCGCTGACGCCATATGCTGCGGCCGCTTCCTGGACTGTGAATGCTTGTTTGCTGTTCATGCTGCCACCGCCGCATCTTCAGTGATGTCGTCGGGGAGAATTTCTGAGGGTTTGGCCCGCAGCGTGCGGGCGATTGTCCATATCTCATCGACGGTGAAGGGGAGTTCTCCGCTCATTCGCCGTTCGAATGTCTGGTACGTGACCCCGAGTGCTGCTGTGAGTTCTTTGCGCTTGATTGCTTTGGCTGCCATGTGGTTCTCGATCTTCCGGGCCGTTGTGAGCCGGGGTGAGAGTTGCGGTGTGTTCATGCAGCGAGCTTATGTGAGCAAACGTTCACATGTCAACACGTAATGTGAACGAATAAAGACTTAACCTGACCGAATGCACTTGCTGTGTCGCTATCGGTCACATAGAGTGAACGGTATGGAAAAGGAAACGCACGTTCTTGAGGTAGCCCTAGGCACGCAGATCCGCGTGGAGCTGGCTACCAAGGAGTGGACTCAGCAGACTCTTGCCGACAAGGTAGGCATCACCCGCGAGACGCTCAGTAAATACATGAAAGGGCACCGGCAGATGCCGATGCCCGTCTTCTTCGCGATTGCCGAAGCGTTCGGCTACTCACCGAAAAAGTTCATGGAACTAGTTGAGGACCGGATCAGTCCAGAAGATCGCTGGTTCTAACACCAGCCATCGCCGCAAGCGCCCCTGCCTCCCGAAAGGAGAGGGGGCGCTTTCCTTGTTTCCGGAGCAATACGGCAGGCTCCGAAAGGCCCCACAGGGTACACAGAACGCTCGTTTGCGTGCTGCGCGCCAGGGCCAAGATGATGTGCATAGACAATCCCCTATCAATTAGAACGTGTGTTCTAATCACACACTATAGCGAAGCACGGCCACTCCAAGGTTCGGCGGCGTCATGAACGGCGATAGCGTGGGATAGCGTCGGATGGATGCGGTAGCCATAGGTGCGGACGGATGGGCACACCAATGGGCACACCGGGGTGATTTTGGGCAAAGAAAAACCCCCAGATTCTCGCGGAATCTAGGGGTTTTCTACGGGTAGCGGTGGGGAGGCTCGATCTCCCGACCTCACGATTATGAGTCGTGCGCTCTAACCAACTGAGCTACACCGCCAAAAAATGAGTGAAGCCCGCGTCCCTAAATTGGCCTCTGCAAAACAAACAGCCTTAGCAACACGGGCCCTCCCATTGAGAGCCCCGACCGGGAATCGATCCCGGGACCTCCATCTTACCAAGATGGCGCTCTACCACTGAGCTATCGGGGCAACGAGTAAATACTTTACCAGCACTTTTGGAGAACGTGAAATCGGCGAAAAACCGCACCAATAAAGTGATCCGGGCCACTTGGGGAGCGGGCTCCGGGGGCGTCCGCGGAGCACCCTTCCACCCCTCCCCAGGCGGCCGGGCAGGTAAGGACAGGCACGGATTATCAGTATGCTTAGGGTACGAGAAAGTAGGCATGGGTGACAGATTCACCGCAGCATCCGGTTGGTGCCCTGATGGGCGGCCGCTACCGCCTGGAACAAAAAATCGGAGCCGGTTCCATGGGGACCGTCTACCGTGCCCGGGACGAATTTCTGGATCGGGACGTGGCAGTCAAGCTGGTCCGCTCCGCAGCAGCCACCCCGGAACAGCAGCAGCAGACCGACGCCGAAGCAAAGATCCTGGCCCGTTTGAACCACCACAGCCTGGTCACCCTGCTGGATGCCGGAGCCCACAGCAGCGGCACCGGGGAGCAGCAGGTCTATCTGGTGATGGAATTGGTGGACGGCTCTGACCTGCGCGCCCGGCTGCAGGACGGCCCGCTGATGGCCCGCCAGGTGGCCCAGCTGGGTTATGACCTGGCGGTCGGCCTGGATTACATGCACGGCGCCGGCGTTGTGCACCGGGACGTCAAGCCGGCCAACATCATGCTTTTCGACTACAGGCGGGACGAAACCCGGCTGCGCGCCAAGCTCACCGACTTCGGCGTCGCGCTGATCGCCGGCGACCCGCAGCAGCAGAGCGGAACGTTCACCGGAACGGCCGCCTACATGAGCCCGGAGCAGGCCCGCGGGGACGCCGTCGGGACCCCGAGTGACATCTATTCGCTGGGCCTGGTGCTGCTCCAGTGTCTGACAGGCGTACCGGCCTACCCCGGCCCCGCACTGGAGAGTGCCGTCGCACGCCTTCTGCGCCCCCCTGCCATCCCTAAAGACATGGAGGAGGGGTTCCGGGTGCTCCTGCAGGATATGACCGCCTTGGAGCCGCTGGAGCGGCCCTCCGCCCACGAAGCGTCGCTGGCGCTGTATGAGCTGGCGGTTGCACCCCGTGCCCGGCACCGGGTAACTTCGCCGCTGATCCCGGCAGATGAGGCGCAGCGGCTGGAAGCGGTCCGCCGCTACAACCTGCTGGACACCCCGCCGGACGGCTCCTTTGACCGGATCACTGCCCTTGCCGCCCGGCTGTTCTCGGTTTCGGCGGCAATCGTGAGCGTCGTGGACACCGACCGCATCTGGTTCAAGTCCCACCACGGCACCGACGTCCGGCAGATCGGGCGGGATCCGGGGCTGTGCGCTTCGGCCATCCTGCAGGACAACACCTGGGTGGTGTCCGATGCGCGGGCTGACCCCAGGACACTGGCCAATCCCCTGGTGGCGGGTGAGTTTGGCCTGCAGTTCTACGCCGGTGTGCCGCTGCAGACCCGGGACGGGCATAACCTCGGCACGCTGTGCATCCTGGACCGGGAGCCACGAGACTTTACGGACAGCGACGTGCGCACACTCGAAGACCTCGCCGCCATCGTCATGAATGACCTGGAACTCAGGCTTGAGGGTCAGCGCACACTCGCGGTTTCCTAACCCCGGCAGGCTCACCCGGCAGCACAAAAGGAAGGGCGCCCTGCGGATTTCTCCGTAAGGCGCCCTTCCTCTGTCTACTGCTTAGTCGCGGAAACGCGGCTGGCGGGTACCGGCAGGCTTGAAGCCGCCGCGGTCGCCTTCGCGCTTCTTGAAACCGCCGCGGTCGCTGCCGCGGTCGCTGGCGCTGCGGTCACCGAAGGAACGCTCGCCGTCGCGCTTCTTGAAATCCTTCTTGAAGCCGCCGCGGTCGCCGCGGTCATTGAAGCCGCCGCTTTCGCGCTCGCGGGCCGGCTTGCGGCCGTTGTCCAGCTCGAGGTGGATCAGCTCGCCGCCGATCCGGGTGCGGGACAGGGCACGCAGCTGATCCTGGCTCAGGTCGGCCGGGAGCTCAACGAGCGTGTGGTCGGCGCGGATGTCGATGCCGCCGATCTGCGCGGAGGAGAGTCCGCCTTCATTGGCAATGGCGCCAACAATGGAGCCGGGCATGACGCGCTGGCGGCGGCCGACGGCGATGCGGTACGTTGCATTGCCTTCGGTCAGCGGGCGTGTCGGGCCGCGGGAGCCGTTGCCGTCATTGCGGCCTTCGGAGCGCTCGCGCTGGCGGGCCGGTGCCTGCGGAATTTCTTCCATCAGCAGCGGGCGGCCGCCCTGGGCCATGACGGCCAGTGCAGCGGCAACTTCCTCGGCGGTGACATCGTGCTCGGCCAGGTAGTTCGTGACCAGGTCGCGGAAGACCGAGACATCCTCGGATGCCAGGGTTTCGGTGATCTGCTCGGAGAACTTCGCCAGGCGCTTGTTGTTGACGATGTCGATGCTCGGAAGCTGCATGTGCTCAACCGGCTGGCGGGTGGCCTTCTCGATGGCCCGCAGCAGGTACTTCTCACGCGGGGTCATGAAGAGGATCGCGTCGCCGGTGCGTCCTGCGCGGCCGGTACGGCCGATGCGGTGGACGTAGGACTCCGTGTCATGCGGGATGTCGTAGTTGATGACGTGGCTGATGCGCTCAACGTCAAGACCGCGGGCGGCGACGTCGGTGGCAACCAGGATGTCGATCTTGCCGCTGCGCAGGGCCTCGACGGTGCGCTCGCGCTGCTGCTGCGGGATGTCACCGTTGATTGCTGCGGCCTGGTAGCCGCGGGCCTTGAGCTTGTCAGCCAGGTCCTCGGTTGCCATCTTGGTGCGGACGAAGGCGATAACGCCGTCGTAGTCTTCGCTTTCCAGGATGCGGGTCATCGCGTCCAGCTTGTGCGGGCCCATGACCTGCACGTAGCGCTGGCGGGTGTTCGCACCGGTGGTCGTCTTGGACTTGACCGTGATTTCCGCCGGGTTGTTCAGGTACTTCTTGGCGATCTTGCGGATTGCGCCGGGCATGGTGGCGGAGAACAGTGCCACCTGCTTGTCGGCGGGCGTGGTCGCCAGGATCTGCTCAACGTCTTCGGCGAAGCCCATGCGGAGCATTTCGTCGGCCTCGTCCAGCACCAGGTACTGCAGGTTGGAGAGGTCGAGGGAACCCTTGGAGATGTGGTCGATGACGCGGCCCGGGGTACCGACTACAACCTGGGCGCCGCGGCGCAGGCCGGCGAGCTGGGGTCCGTAAGCGGATCCGCCGTAGACCGGCAGGACGGTGAAGTTGTCCATGTGCTTGGCGTAGGAAGCGAAGGCTTCAGCGGACTGGAGTGCCAGTTCGCGGGTCGGGGCCAGCACGAGGATCTGGGTGTCCTTGGTGGCGGGCAGGCCGGCCATCAGGGAC
This sequence comes from Arthrobacter sp. Z1-15, assembly GCF_054792395.1. Classification (NCBI taxonomy): domain Bacteria; kingdom Bacillati; phylum Actinomycetota; class Actinomycetes; order Micrococcales; family Micrococcaceae; genus Arthrobacter; species Arthrobacter sp. Z1-15. Next base: position 3,227,249 of record NZ_CP096454.1, read on the forward strand.
AGGGCGGGGACCGCAAAGGCGGCGGTCTTGCCGGTTCCGGTCTGCGCCAGGCCGACGACATCGCGGCCTTCAAGCAGGAGGGGAATGGTGGCGGCCTGGATCGGGGAAGGCTTTTCGTAGCCTACGTCCACCAGTGCTTGCAGAACGCGCGGGTCCAGACCGAAGTCGGTGAAGAGAACCTGGTTCTCTTCGACTGCTTCGGGAGCGGCGGTTGCTGCGGTTTCGGTGTTTTCTACAGAGTCAAGCAAAAGAAATAATCCTCATTCATTGGGACCGCGCGGCCGGAAGGCCGCAGGACGTAAGTCCGGCGCTATTGCAATCCCATGGCAGGACTTTCCGTCACAGCTGTAGACCGATTTCACTGGATTGTGACGTAGGCCGGTGTGACGATTTCTTTGCCGGCGCTCCCAAAAGATGAATCTGCCCGCATTCGAAAACGCGAGCCCCAACACAACGTACCTGGCGATTGGAAACCGCAGGAAAATAAGGGAATACCGGAGTGGGGGATGTTTCAAGTGTACGGCATGCGGGGACCGCGCGGTCCATACCGGGCGGTGAGCTTGGGCACAGCGGGCCACATCCGGTGTTTGGGCGGGCCCTGAGCCTCAGCTGCCGGCGGCCGGCTCCCGCGCCTTCAGGGTCCGCAGCACTTTCTGGATTTCCGGTGACAGGCTGATCTCCCCTGCAGCCTGTGCTGCGGTCAGCAGATGCGCCTGGTCCGGGGACAGGCCGCGGAACACGTCACCCGAGGTCACCCCGTGGCCGGGCCGGTAAATGACGGACACACTGTCGCCGGCGGAAACGGTGCCGTTGCGCAGAACCCGCAAATACGTTCCGGTGCGGCCTGCTTCGGTAAACCGGATAACCCAGCGCGGCTGATGCATGCGGGCGGCAAAATTACGGCAGGGGGTCCGCGGGCAGGTCACTTCCAGCACGGTTTTCTCGCCGATCTGCCAGCGTTCGCCGATGACTGCCTCCGAAACGGGCAGGCCGGCGATGCGCAGGTTTTCGCCGAAGAGACCCGGCGGGATCCCGGTTTCCAGTTCCGCCGCCCAGTAATCGGCGTCCTCCTGGGAATAGGCATAAACGGCCTTCGACTCCCCGCCGTGATGCTTGCGGCTGGCCTGCACGTCTCCGTTCAGTCCTAGCGCGTGCACCTTGACCGGGCCGTCGACCGGACGCTTGTCGATCGCGGTAACGCCCGTGGAGTCGGTGGTGGGCAGCAGTTGGTGGACGCGGCAGACCGCCAGCAGGGTTCCGGAGCTCATGCGCACCATCCTACGGTTGAACGTGCCTGAGGCCAGCCTGCTGGATTCCCGCCTGTTCCGGCTGCTTCCACCAGCGCGGCGGACGGTTCTTCCACAGGACGGCGGCCCACCAGCCCATCAGCGCAAGGCCCCAGAAGACACCGACACTGGAGGCCATGAGCCATGGTGCCGGCTGCTGGGAATCAAGATTGGGGGCGCCCATGAGCCAGCCGATGGACTTGGGGGAGAGCAGGAAAACCACGACGGCGGATGCCAGCAGGGCGATTCCGGCTTTCCGCAGGCCCGTGCCCTTCGCAGTGAGCTCAGCAATATTCCGGCCGAGAACCGGAATGAAGAGGGCCACCCACACCCAGTGGTGCGACCAGGACACCGGGGAGATCAGCAGCATCAGCAGCGCTGTCGCTGCCAGGGCCGTGAACCAGTCGCTGCGGTTGCCGGCCAGGCGGATGATGACTGCGGCCGCCGCAACGCACACCAGCGACAGCAGCAGCCAGGGCAGGTCCACCGGGAAGTCCGGGCCGGTGAAATGCAGGATGGCGCCCTTAATGCCCAGGTTGTCCACGTAGCCCGCGCCGCCGATCCGCGAGGTGTCGGGAAGCAGGTCCAGCCAGTAGGTCCGCGATTCGCGCGGCAGGATGAGGAAGCCCAGTGCGAAGGTGGCCAGGAACCCAACGGTCATGTTCCGCAGGCCGCGCCAGTCTCCGCGGGCAAGGAAATAGAGGCCAAAAACCAGCGGGGTCAGTTTCAGCCCGGCGGCAACTCCGGTCAGGAGCCCGGTGGGCCAGCTGTCCCGCTTGATCAGGAAGTCGGCAAGGATCAGGCCGAACAACAGGATGTTGATCTGGCCGAAAGCCATGGTTTCCCGCCAGGGACCCAGGAGCAGCACAAAACCAACGCCGGCCAGGGCCAGCGGACGCAGCCGGGGATCTGTCAGGACGGCCTGCACGCTGGGCTTTCCGAAGGCATGGCGCACCCCGAGGACTGCTGTGGCGGCGGCGATCAGCACTGAGATCCCGGTGAAAATATTCAGGCCAAGGTTCTGCCCGAAGGGCGCAAGGACCGCGAACATCAGCGCCGAAAACGGCGGATAGGTGAAGAGGAGGCTGCTGCCCTCGCGGTACTGCAGCTCCTTCGTGTACAGCTGGCCGCCGGCGTCGATAACGCTCTGGCCGCCGGAGAGGTAGACGCTGAAATCCAGCCCGTGCCGAGGTGAAATAACAAACGCCGCGGTGACCATGACTGCTGCGGCAACAAGAGCTGCCAGAGTCGCTGCCAGCCGGACCATCCCGGATCGGGTCTTCAGGCCCATGATTCTCCCTGCACTACAGCCAGCTCAGATTATTTACTTGTGCAAGTCTACCGGCGGGGCGTGCCTGCCCGGCCTGCCGGCGGTGCAGGATAGGCTGGGCGCACCCGATCAGACCCCGGAAGGTTGCTCATGCCCGCACCCGTTTTGGCCATTATTAACGCCCGCATTGTCCCCGTCACCGCGCCGCCCTTCACCGGGACGCTCCTGGTGGCGGACGGCCGGATCGCGGAGCTCGGCCCCGACGTGAGGGTGCCCGAGGACGCCGAGGTCCTCGACGCCGGCGGCAAGTGGCTGCTGCCCGGGCTGGTGGACGCCCATACCCATCTGGGCGTCCATGAGGAGGGTGAAGGCTGGGCCGGCAATGACACCAATGAAATGACCGATCCCGTGATGGCGGGAGTGCGGGCCATAGACGGCGTGAACCCCGAGGACGCGGGCTTCGACGATGCCCTCGCCGGCGGCGTTACCGCCGTGAACATCAACCCCGGCTCCGGCAATCCCATCGGCGGCCTCGCCGTTGCCCTGCACACCCACGGCCGGTACGTGGAGGAAATGGTCCTCCGCTCCCCCAGCGGCCTGAAGTCCGCCCTCGGCGAGAATCCCAAGCGGGTCTACAGCGACAAGAAGCAAACCCCTTCCACCCGGCTGGGCACCGCACTGGTCATCCGCAAGGCGTTCATGGACGCGCAGAACTACATGGGCAAGGACGACGACGCCCGCGACCCGCAGCTCGACGCCCTCGCCATGGTGCTGCGCCGGGAAATTCCGTGGCGCCAGCACGCCCACCGCGCCGACGACATCGGCACCGCGCTGCGCCTGGCCGATGAATTCGGCTACGACCTGGTCCTGGACCACGGCACCGAGGCGCATCTGCTGGCCGATGTGCTGGCCGAGCGCGGCGTGCCGGTCCTGATCGGCCCGCTGTTCACCACCCGTTCGAAGGTGGAGCTGCGCCGCCGCAGTTTGGAAAACCCGGGCAAGCTGGCCGCTGCCGGCGTGGAAATCTCCATCATCACCGACCACCCCGTGGTGCCCATCAACTTCCTCATCTACCAGGCCGCCCTGGCGATGAAGGAAGGACTGGACCGGGAAACAGCGCTGCGTTCCGTCACCATCAACCCGGCCCGGGTCCTGGGGCTGGGCGACCGGATCGGGTCGCTGGAACCCGGCAAGGACGCCGACGTCGTGCTCTGGAGCGGTGATCCGCTGGATGTCATGCAGCGGGCGCTGACGGTGTGGATCGGAGGCCGGGAGGTTTACCGCTACGACACCGAAACCCGGACGCCCGTGGTGGCTGACCGCCGGTGACCCGCCCTGTACGACGCCGCCCGGCAGGCGGCACCCCGCGGCCGCCGCTGCCCGGCATCATGCGCGCGGCGTCCGCCGCCTGGCTCGCCGCCGCCGCACTGGTGGCGGTGGCCGGAGCATCCTTCATTGTTTCCGCCGGCACCCAGCACCGCGACGGAGCCGCGCTGACGGCGCTGGGGGCCGTGGTCCTGGCTGTGGCGGCGGTGATCGGGTTCTGTGTTCTGCGGCTGCGGGCCGGGAAGCGCAGCGCGCGGGAAACCCTCACCACGGTGGGGGTCATTGTCGGAATCCCGCTGCTGTTCCGCGGCCCGGCGCTGATTGCCGTCGGCCTGGTGCTGCTGGTGTGTGTGCTGCTGCTCTGGCTTCCGCAGAGCAGCAGGTTCTTCCAGGAGCGTGAGCCCAAGGCCCGGCGGCGCTTCTTCGGCCGCCGCTAGAAGCAGCCGGGCAGCCGAAGAAGCTCCTGCTACAGCCGGCCCAGGGCCTGCTCCAGATCGGCAATCAGGTCTTCGAGGTCCTCGATCCCCACGGAAAGGCGCAGCAGGTTCTCCGGCACGGCCAGTTCGGTGCCCTTCACGGAGGCGTGCGTCATCTCGGACGGGTAGTTCATCAGGGACTCCACCCCGCCCAGGGACTCGGCCAGCGTGAACACGCGGGTGGACTCCGCGACCGTGCGAGCCGCGGCTTCCCCGCCCTTGAAGGACACGGAGACCATCCCGCCGAAGTCCTTCATCTGGGCCTTGGCCAGGTCATGGCCGGGGTGGTCTTCCAGCCCCGGGTAGAGCACGTTCTCCACGGCCGGCTGGTCCTGCAGCCAGCGGGCCACGGCCATCGCGTTGGAGGAGTGCCGGTCCATCCGTACGCCAAGGGTCTTCAGTCCCCGCGTGGTCAGCCAGGCTTCCATCGGAGCGGACACCGCGCCTACGGCGAACTGGATGAACCCGATCTTCTCTGCGGCGTCGCCGTCGTTCAGGATTACCGCACCGCCCACCGCGTCCGAGTGCCCGCCGATGTACTTGGTGGTGGAGTGCACCACGATGTCCGCGCCCAGGGACAGCGGCTGCTGCAGGTACGGCGAGGCGAACGTGTTGTCCACCACCAGCCAGGCCCCGGCGTCGTGCGCGGCCTGCGCCACCGCTGCGATGTCGGAGATCTTCATCATCGGATTCGACGGCGTTTCCAGCCACACCATCTTGGTGTTGCCGGCGGCGATGGCTGCAGTGAGGGCTCCGACGTCGGACATGTCCACTGCCGCGTTGGTGATGCCCCAGCCGGCCAGGACCCTGTTGATCAGCCGGTAGGTGCCGCCGTAGGCGTCGTTGCCGAGCACAATGTGGTCACCCGGCGCGAGCAGCGCACGGATGAGCGCGTCCTCGGCCGCGAGGCCGGAGCTGAAGGAATAGGCGTGCGCCCCGCCCTCAAGCGCGGCGAGCTGCTTCTGCAGCGCGTCGCGGGTGGGATTGGTGCCGCGGCCGTATTCATAGCCGTTGCGCAGCTTGCCGATGCCGTCCTGCGCGTAGGTGGTGCTTTGGTACAGCGCGGGAATCACTGCGCCGGTGGTCGGATCGGGAGTCTGGCCCGCATGGATGGCGCGGGTGTTAAAGCCTTGACTCATGGTTTGCTCCTTGCTTGCTGCTGGCTTGGTGCTTGCTCGGTGGCTGCTCGGTGCGCCGGCTAGATGCTCATGTAGGACAGCAGGTCATGCCGCGTCAGTATTCCCACGGGAGCACCGTCGGAGGTGACCATGACGGCGTCGTGCTCCTGCAGTTTCTCCTTGGCCGCGGCCACCGAGTCCCCGGCACCGACCATGGCCGGCTGCGGGCCCATGTGTTCGGAAATGCTGTCCGTGGGCTTGGCCTCGCCGCGGAACAGTTTCTCCGTCAGCGAGCGCTCGTCAGCCGAGCCGAGGACCTCGCCGATGCGAACCGGCGGCTCCTGGGACAGCACCGGGATGCAGGAAACCCCGTATTCGTTGAGGATGTTGATGACGTCCAGCACCGTCTCGTTCGGATGCGTGTGCACCAGGTCCGGCAGGGAGCCGTCCTTGGTGGCCAGGACGTCGCGCACCGCGGACTCCTGTTCGGGCCCCTGGAGGAAGCCGTAGGAACGCATCCACTCGTCGTTGAAGATCTTGCCCATGTACCCGCGTCCGCTGTCCGGCAGCAGGACCACGACGACGTCGTCGGGCCCCAGATCCCGGGCCGCCCGCAGCGCAGCCACTATAGCCATGCCGGAGGAACCGCCCACCAGCAGGCCCTCCTCGCGGGCCAGACGGCGGGTCATCGCGAAGGACTCCGTGTCATTGACGGCAACAACTTCGTCCGGGACGGAGGGATCGTAGTTGTCCGGCCACATGTCCTCCCCCACGCCCTCCACAAAGTAGGGGCGTCCGGTGCCGCCGGAATAGACCGATCCCTCCGGGTCCGCGGCAATAATGCGGACGGGTCCGGACGGGCGGTCCGCTGAGACTTCCTTCAGGTAACGTCCGGTTCCGGTGATGGTGCCGCCGGTGCCGGCGCAGGCCACAAAGTGGGTCACCCGTCCGTCCGTGTCCTGCCAGACCTCCGGTCCGGTGGTCTCGTAGTGGCTCGCCGGGGCTGCGGGGTTGGAGAACTGGTCCGGCTTGTACGCGCCGGGGATCTCCCGCACCAGGCGGTCCGAGACCCCGTAGTAGGAGTCGGGGCTTTCCGGAGCAACCGCCGTCGGCGTCACCACCACTTCGGCGCCGTAGGCCCGCAGCACGTCGCGCTTTTCCACTCCCACCTTGTCCGGAGTGACAAAAATACAGCGGTAGCCCTTCTGCTGGGCCACGAGGGCGAGCCCGACGCCGGTGTTGCCGCTGGTGGGCTCGATGATGGTGCCGCCGGGCTTCAGTTTGCCCTCGCGTTCGGCCGCCTCAATCATCCGAACTGCAATGCGGTCCTTGATCGATCCGCCCGGGTTGAGGTACTCCAGCTTCACCAGCACGGTGGCCGCCAGACCGTCGGTGACGTTGTGCAGCTTCACCAGCGGGGTCTTGCCGATCAGGTCCAGGACAGTCTCTGCATACTTCATGTGCAACACGTTACTTGTTCGGTCCCCGCCGTCCAGCTTTCCCCGGAACGCGGCGTAGCAAAAGCCACACCGGTGCCTTTCGCTTCCGGACCCGGGTGTCGGCAGTGCGTGCGACGATGGAGTTATGTCGTTGTCCGTGCCGGTGTCCTCCCCTGGAACGTCCGCCCGAATCTCCGCTGGAACATCCCCGGCCGCAGTGCCCGCCGCATCAGGTGCCCTGTCGCTGCTGTGGGAATCCGAGCGGCCCTTTTCACTGGCCAGTTCGCTGGGAATCCTGGCACACGGCTCCAAGGACCCGTCGGTGCGCCTTGGCCGCGGTGTCGCGTGGCTCGCCTTTTCAACGCCCGGGGGCAATGCGTCCCTCGCCCTTTCCGAGCAGCCCGCTCCGGCGCCGGGCGCCCGGATTCTGGCGCGGGCCTGGGGCCCGGGCGCCGACTACGCCCTGGCCGGCGTGCCGGCCCTGCTCGGTGACCGGGATGACTGGACAGGATTCGACGAGCCCGGCTTCACCGCCACCCTCCCCGCGGCGCTGGCCGAAGTGCGCCGCCGCAACCCCGGCCTGCGCCTGCCCAGCACGGGACGGATGCTGGACAGCATTGTCCCCGTGGTCCTGGAGCAGAAGGTCACTGCCATGGAGGCCTACTACTCCTGGCGCTATCTGGTGACCAAGCACGGCGCCGCTGCGCCGGGTCCTGTCCCGCCGGGGCTGACGGTTCCGCCCTCGGCAGCCGGCTGGCGGCGGATCCCGAGCTGGGAGTGGCACCGTGCGGGAGTGGATTCCCACCGTTCGGCCACCATCCTGCGCGCCTGCGCCGTCGCCTCCGGCCTGGAGCGGCTGTCCGGGGCGCCGCTGGGCCCGGATCTGACGGCTCGTCTGTGTTCGATCCCGGGGATCGGGCCGTGGAGTGCCGCCGAAATCACGCAGCGCACGCACGGCGCACCCGATTCGGTCTCCGTTGGCGACTACCATTTGGCGGCGTTTGTGGGCGAGGCCCTCACCGGACGCCGGACCGATGACGCCGGCATGCTGGCTCTGCTTCAGCCGTGGCTGGGCCACCGGCAGCGCGTGGTCCGCCTCCTGGTGCTGAGCGGTTTCCGGAAGCAGGCCTTCGGGCCGCGGCTGACGCCCGAAGATCACCGGCGCCGCTAAGGAGGGGGCGGGCCGGGGCACCAATGACGTAGGCTTCCCCCAACGTTTCCGTTACTGCGTCCGCATCCCCGTGAGGCCAACAGCAAAGGAACCCTTCACTTGAATGAGCAGCACACTGACCGGCAGGTCCTCCGGGTTGGAGTCATCGGCATTGGCTGGGCGGGACAACAGCACATCAAGGCCTATCAGGCGATTGACGGGGTGGAGGTCGTGGCGCTGGCCGGCATGGAAGCGGAGCTTCTGGCCGAGCTGCAGGGCCGGTACGGGATTCGGGACGCCTTCGCCGGCTGGGAAGAGCTGCTGGAGCTGGAGGACCTCGACGCCGTCAGCGTGGCGGTGCCGACATTCCTGCACGCCCCGATCGCCGTCGCAGCGCTCGGCCGGGGGCTTCACGTCCTCAGCGAAAAGCCGATTGCCCGCAACGGTGACGAAGGCCAGCAGATGGTCGACGCCGCCCGCCGGGCAGGGCGGGCGCTGGACGTGGCCTTCAACCACCGGCTGCGCGGCGACATCCAGGCGCTGAAGCAGATCATCGACGCCGGGGAACTGGGCCGGCCGTACTACGCCAAAGCGTCCTGGCTGCGCCGGCAGGGCATTCCCATGCTGGGCAGCTGGTTCACCAGCAAGGACATGGCCGGCGGCGGGCCGTTGGCGGACATCGGGGTGCACGTGCTCGACTACGCCCTCCATCTGCTGGGCGAACCGAAGGTCCTGTCGGTCTCGGCCTCGGCCTACTCGGAGCTGGGTCCGCGGGGCAGGGGCGGAAACGCGAGCTACACGGCTAGCGACACCAAGCTGGCCTTCGACGTCGAGGACTTCGCTTCGGCGTTCATCCGCCTCGAGGGCGGCGGCACGCTCCTGCTGGAGGCCGGCTGGGCGACCTACCGCGAAACGGACGATTTGATGGATTTCACTGTGTACGGCACCGACGGCGGCGCCGAGCTGCGTGCCGTGGGAGCGTCCAACACCCCGGTGGCGGACCTGCGGGTTTTCACCGAAAAGGGCGGCGTGAACGCCGACTACGCACCCGTGGCGCACCCGGGCCTCGCGCACCTGGCCGTGGTAGACAGTTTTATCGCCACCATCCGGGCCGGTGAGGCAGTATGGGGACAACACGACGGCTCGCTTGCCCTGACCCGGGCCCGGGTCATCGATGCCTGTTACCAATCAGCAGCGCTGTACCGCGAGGTGATGATGTAGTGACATTTGACGACAAGCTCCGGATCCTCGTGTGGAACGAGGGCGTCCACGAGAAACACAATGAACCGGCCACCATGGCTGCGATGTATCCGGACGGGATCCACGGCGCCGTCAAGGCAGGACTTTCCGGGTACTTTCCGGCGGCTGAAATCGGCACGGCCACCTTGGCCGACGATGAACACGGCCTCACCGAAGACCGGCTGGCGGAAACCGACGTCCTTTTGTGGTGGGGGCACCGCGCCCACGCTGACGTGAGCGACGCCGTCGTGGAACGCGTCCACCGCCAGGTCCTGGCCGGAATGGGGCTGGTGGTCCTGCACTCGGGACATTTCTCGAAGATCTTCACCAAGCTGCTGGGCACCAGCTGCTCACTGCAGTGGAGGAACGACGGCGAACGGGAGCTTGTCTGGACGGTCAAGCCTTCCCACCCCATTGCCGCCGGCGTGGAAAGCCCCATCGTCATTCCCCAGCAGGAAATGTACGGGGAGCTGTTCGACATCCCCGAACCCGATGACCTGATCTTCATCAGTTCCTTTGAGGGCGGGGAAGTTTTCCGTTCCGGAGTCACGTTTTCCCGCGGCAACGGCAGGATTTTCTACTTCAGCCCAGGCGACCAGGAATATCCGGTCTACCACCATCCGCAGATTCAGCGGGTCCTGGCCAACAGCGTCCAGTGGGCCGCCCGGCCCGAGGCTGCCCGGACGGTGCCCGGGGTCGGCAACCCGGCGCGGGGGTGGTTCCTGTCTCAGGGCGGGGAGACCGGCAGCCGGTAGATGGATTCCGGTTCCGCGCCGAAGCGTTTGAGCACCGCCGCGACAGCTTCCTCATGGTCGCGGTCGACGGCGGTGAGCACCCGGAGCCGGTCGTCGAAGTCCAGCTTCCGTTTCCGGCCGCGGAAGTTCTCGGTCCGCACCGTCCCGGTGTAGACCGCCGCTTCGGCGAGCTCCAGGGACCGGGCTCCGGCCATCAGCAGCGCATCGCGAAGGCCGTCGATGCGGTTCGTGTCCACCACGGCGCTGAGCACGTACTCCGGCGGACCGATGCGGCTGTCCGTATTCCTGCCCGCGTAAAGGCCTTCCTCGGCGGCACGGCCGCTGGCCGTCGGGCGTGAGGTGATCCCGCTCAGTGCGTAGCCGGAGGCTCCCTGCTGGACATGGTCCAGGTCCTCCTGTTCCGGACCGGATTCCCTCAGCCCCATCGTGTGGCTGATGATGAGGGCGATCACCCAGCTCAGGATGAAGCTGAACAGCACCACGCAGACAATTGCGACCACCTGGTGCCAGAGAAGCACTCCCCCGCCGCCGGTGAAGACCCCGTCCTCGCTGACCGCGTTGACGGAGCTGTCTGCAAAGAACCCCAGAAGCAGCGAGCCGAGCACCCCGCCGACAAAATGGACGGCAATAACGTCCAGGGCGTCGTCGTAGTGCAGGACGTGCTTGATCCGCACCGCGAAGCAGCACACGCACCCGGCGATCAGCCCAATCAGCAGGGCGGCCCCGGTGCCCACGAACCCTGCACAGGGGGTGATGGTTGCCAGCCCCGCGATGGCACCGGACGCCGCGCCAACGAGGGTGGAGTGGCCGCTGCTGAGCCGTTCCACCAGGAGCCAGGTCAGCATGGCTGCGCCGCCGGCCACGTGGGTGTTGATCAGCGCCTGGGCGGCAATCTCGTTTGCCTGCAGCCCGTCTCCGGCGTTGAACCCGAACCAGCCGAACCACAGGATTCCGGCACCCACCAGCATCAGCGGCAGGTTGTTCGGGGATGTCTTTAGATTCGGCCAGCCGTGGCGCCGTCCCACCACCAAAAGCACAGCGATGGCAGCGGCTCCCGCGGAGGCGTGCACCACCATTCCGCCGGCCCAGTCCTGGGCGCCCAGCTGCACAAGCCATCCCTTCGGATGCCACAGCCAGCGGGCAACCTGGGGGTAGACCAGGATGGACCAGGCTGCCAGGAACACGGTCCAGCCGGCAAATTTCAGCCGGCCCGCCGTTGCTCCCGTCAGCAGTGCCGGGGTGATGATGGCAAACATCATCTGATACGCCACAAAGGCGAGCGCCGGAATGGTTACCCCCGCCGCGACCGTATGGAACTGCGGGGTCTCCACGTCAATGAGGGCGAACGCGTCGAATTCCCCGACCAGGGAGTTGCCCCTGTTGCTGAAGGCCAGCGTGTAGCCCACCAGCACCCAGGTGAGGGTAATGATCCCCAGCGGAATGATGTTCTGCATCATCATGGTCAGGACATTCCGGACCGGGACCATGCCTCCGTAGAAGAGCGCCAGGCCCGGAGTCATGAACAGGACAAGGCCTGCACAGATGAGGACCCAGGCGGTATCGGCCCCGTTCACGGCCGGGCTCCCCCGGCCAGGGGCGGAGCGGGAGGTATGTGGTGGTAATCGGCAGACACGCGAGCGGACATGACATCCCCGTTTCCAACGCTGCAGCAGTGAGTGTGTGGAGGGCCTCCGGGGCCTCGGATACGGCGGGAATCCCGGTTAGTCGACTGTACGTCCCGGCCCGGAAGCAGCGGAAGCCACCACCTCGCCGAACACAGCCCAAGGGCCGAAACCGTGCGGTTCCGGCCCTTGGGCTCTGCTGCGGTGCGGAGAACGCTAGCTGCGCACCATGCCGTGCGGATCGATGACGTACTTCCGGGCTACCCCGGCGTCGAACTCCCGGTACGACTCCGGCGCCTGGTCCAGGCTGATGGTCGTCGCGTTCACGGCCTTCGCGATCTGCACCTTGTCATGCAGGATCGCCATCATCAGGTCCCGGTTGTACTTCATCACCGGGCACTGTCCCGTGGTGAAGGACAGCGACTTCGCCCAGCCCGCCCCGAGATTCAGGGACAGCGAGCCCACCTTGGCGGCCTCGTCAATGCCTCCCGGATCCCCGGTGACATACAGGCCGGGAATGCCCAGGGCGCCGCCTGCCGCCGTGATGTCCATGAGGGAGTTCAGCACCGTTGCGGGCGCTTCCGTCGCCGCGCCGTCCCCGTGTCCGCGCGCTTCGAAGCCGACGGCGTCCACCGCGCAGTCCACTTCGGGCACCCCGAGCAGCTGCTCGATCTGGTCTCGGGGATCGCCCTTGGACACGTCCACCGTTTCACAGCCGAAGCTGCGGGCCTGGGCCAGGCGTTCCTCGTTGAGGTCCCCGACGATGACGACGGCGGCGCCCAGCAGCTGCGCGCTTACAGCCGCGGCCAGCCCCACCGGGCCGGCGCCGGCAACGTACACCGTGGACCCCACCCGGGTTCCCGCCGTGATGGCTCCGTGGTAACCGGTGGGGAAGATGTCGGAGAGCATCGTCAGGTCCAGGATTTTCTCCATCGCCTGGTCCTTGTCCGGGAACCGCAGCAGGTTCCAGTCCGCGTACGGCACCAGGACATATTCGGCCTGGCCGCCCACCCAACCGCCCATGTCCACGTATCCGTAGGCGCTGCCGGGCCGGTCCGGATTGACGTTCAGGCAGATCCCGGTCTTCCGTTCCTTGCAGTTCCGGCAGCGTCCGCAGGAAATATTGAACGGCACCGACACGAGGTCTCCCACGGAGAGGAACTCGACGTCGGGGCCGGTTTCCACAATCTCCCCGGTGATCTCGTGCCCCAGGATCAGGTTGGGCGGCGCAGTGGTGCGGCCCCGGACCATGTGCTGATCCGATCCGCAGATGTTGGTTGTTACGACTTTCAGGATGGCGCCGTGCGGCACCTTGCGGCCGATATTCGCCGGGTTGACCCCGGGGCCGTCCCGTAGTTCGAACGTGGGATAGTCGATGTCCTGCACTTCCACCACACCGGGCTCGATGTAGGCAACTGCGCGGTTTCCGCTCATGGGTTCTCGCCTCGCTCTAATCGTCATTGACTGTGAGCCTCGCGGGCGTCCGGTCTCCGCCGGCATGGCCGGCACGCCCCGGCTCCGCTCAAGGTTGGTATGACCCTACCGCTGCCGGGGGAACCGGGAACAGGGTAGCGGAGGACATAAAAAAGGCCGTGCAGGCCCCGTCCGGGATCTGCACGGCCTTGATGTCCGTCAGGGTGGACCTGCGTCCACGGGTAAAAGGAGGAGGGCTAGCTCGCCTGTCCGTCCGAACCTGCGGCGGCCTGTCCGTTTTCCTGCGCGGCGATCTGCTCGTGAACGCCCTTCATGTCCAGTCCCTTGACCGCTTCCACCAGTTCGCTGAACTGGGAGGCGTTGAGCGCGCCGGGCTGGGAAAAGACCAGGACCTTCTCGCGGAAAGCCATCAGCGTGGGGATGGAAGTGATGCCTGCGGCAGCTGCCAGTCCCTGCTCTGCTTCGGTGTCCACCTTCGCAAAGGTGATGTCCTCGTGCTGCTGGGAAACGGCGTCGTACACCGGCGCGAACTGCTTGCACGGGCCGCACCAGTCCGCCCAGAAGTCCACGAACACAATGTCGTTTTCCTCAATGGTCTCGGGGAACGTTGCCTCGGTGATGTCGATAGTTGCCATCCCCCAACGCTATCCGGCGTCGGTGGAGATGTCTCTACATGTTCGCTGAGCGGTGAAGGCGCCGGCCTGCTCCCGGGCACGAAAAAACCCGCCCCGGCCAGTTTCCTGGCGGAGCGGGTTTTCCCTGTTCGGTGGCAGATACTGGATTCGAACCAGTGAAGGCGTTGCCAGCTGATTTACAGTCAGCCCCCTTTGGCCGCTCGGGTAATCTGCCGAACATCTTCAGTGAAGAAGACCGCCGCAAGCGACTGCGGCCTAAACAACTTTACAGAACTTTTGCCCAAGATACGAATCGGGGGCCCAAAGGGTTTTTCCGGGCCGGGCCGGCGAGCTTCCGAACTACAGCCCCCGCGCGATCCGGGACTGCATCTGGGCGTAGAACCGGTCGGCCTGCTGCTGGGTCACGGAACCCCAGGCAACCGCGTTTGCCAGGTCTTCACGGATGCCCAGCAGCCTGCCTGCATCGGATTTCCCCCGGTCCGCGTCGCTGCCGGGCGAGCCGGCGGCGTCTCCCGGACGGTCCAGCGGTGTCAGGAATGACCGCAGTTCTGCGGCGGAGGCCGGGGCGGCTGCGGCGCCGACCCCCGTAATGGATACCGCTGCCAGAACGGACCCCGCCGCCGCGGTGCGCAGCCGGTTCATGTGGGTGCGTCTCGGGCGGGGGTCTTCCGTGTTCTTTCCTGTGGTGGTCACCCCAATACTGTTGCCGGGAAAGATGGGACAACTCCCGGCGTAGCCTGAGTGCAACCTGTGAGGGCTGCCACTGATGCCCGGAGCTACTAGGCTGGATGCAGGAGAAAAACTACTGCAAGGAGCGCACATGGCCAGCGAGTCATCATTTGATGTTGTGAGCAAGATCGACAAACAGGAAGTTGCCAACGCCCTGAACCAGGCGCAGAAGGAACTGTCCCAGCGCTATGACTTCAAGGGAGTCGGCGCCGAGGTGGACTTCAGCGGAGAGAACATCCTCATGAAGGCCAACTCCGAGGAACGCGTCAAGGCCGTCCTGGACGTCCTGCAGTCCAAGCTGGTCAAGCGCGGCATTTCGCTGAAGTCGCTCGACGCCGGGGAGCCCTTCGCCTCCGGCAAGGAATACCGGATCGAAGCCTCCATGAAGGAAGGCATCGCCCAGGACCAGGCCAAGAAGATCAACAAGATCATCCGCGACGAGGGCCCCAAGGGCGTGAACTCCCGGATCCAGGGCGACGAACTGCGCGTGACCTCCAAGTCCCGCGACGACCTGCAGGCCACCATGGCACTGCTCAAGGGTGCGGACCTGGACGTGGATCTGCAGTTCATCAACTACCGCTAGGCCTTCTGCGGCTGCCCTCCGGCAGCAGCAGAACGACGACGACGACGGCGCCGCTCCCCTTGGCGGGGTGCGGCGCCGTCGTCGTTGCCTGCGGCTGCAGGTGAGGTGCCTCGCGGTTACACTTCCGCTAGGGGCGGCCGCCGGGCCTGCACCGGGAACGGGGAACCATGAAAGCCCACCAGCGTCTTCTTACAGCGCTGCTCCTCACCGGGGTGGCCGCAGCGGCAGGCTGCGGTTCACCGTCCGCCGGACAGGGGCAGGCTGAACCGGATGCCGGGGCAGTGGAATTCGGTTACATCGAGGGATCGGAGCCTGCCGGGGTGCCGGCCGCCGGCTCCCTGCCCGCCCCAACGTCTTCCTTCACGGGCGTGGACGAAATCCCGGCAGCGGTCCTGGCGGCCCGGGAACGGTTCTCCGAAAAACTGCCGGACGGCGCTGTCTGGTCCCCTGAAGACTTCCGGACCGATTCCCTTCCCCCTGATGCCGTCATTGAGGAGGGTGTGTATGACGTTGGAGTCTCCGAGTACTGGCTGTGCGCCTGGATGGGCGAGTACGTCAAGGCCGAGGACGCCGGAGACCGGCAACGGACGGCCCATGCGGTACGCGAACTGGAGAAGTATCCGACCCTGCCCGCCGTTGCGGCCTACCACGCGTCCCCCGAGACTGTCGCCGATTCCGTGATCGAACCGGCCAAGCTCGGAGATTCGTCAAAGCTCCGGGAATTCTTCGAAACCTGCACCAGCTACCAGCGGGCGAATCCCGAGTAGGCCCCGCTGTCCTAGAGCTTCACATCCTCGCCGGCGGGGCCGTCCTCGCCGTAGTCACGCAGTTGGCGGCCGCCCACCGCCTCACCCATCCAGGTGAGCAGGTTCCAGGGGCCGGGGGTTCCCCCGCCGTCGTCGTCCGCCGATTCCATCACTGCCACGCCGGTGTTGCTCAGCGCGTTGTCCACGATGAAGTCAGGTTCCACGTTTGCAGCCCGGGCCGTGCACCAGGCGCGGATCATGGCGCCGTGGCTGACGACAACGGGCGTGCTGTGCCCGGCTGCCCGCAGCTCGGCGACAACGGCGTCGAACCGGTCAAAGGTCTCGCGGCCGTTGGGCCCGCCGGGCATATGCACGTCCAGGTCGCCCTGAACCCAGCTGTACACGGTTTTCAGATATGCAATGATCGCGTCCCGGTCATTGCGCATTTCCAGGCTTCCGGCGGACACCTCGCGCAGGCCCTCGCGCACTTCCACCGGCAGGCCCAGGGCCGCCGCCAGCGGATCGGCGGTGAGCTGGGTCCGCACCAGATTGGAGGCGTACACGGCATCGATCGGTTCCCCGGCCAGGGCTTCGGGCAGGGCCGCGGCCTGCGCCAGCCCCAGCTCGGTCAGCCCCGGGCCGGGAACCGCCGTATCCAGGAAGTGGTCAATATTGGACGGAGTCTGTCCGTGCCGGATCAGTATCAAACGCATGGAACCGACCCTACCCGGCCTGTCCGCCCGAACCGGAGGGGGTCAGGATTTCAGCGGACGGCCGGCCATGTTTTCCAGCCGCCGGATGCGGTCCGCCATGGGCGGATGGGTGGCGAGCAGGCCGCGGACGCCGTTCCGGAACGGGTTGGCAATCATCAGATGCGCTGCGTTTGCCAGCTTCTGGTCGGTGTCGGGAAGCGGTGCGCGCTGGGTGCCGGTTTCGAGCTTGCGCAGCGCGGACGCGAGCGCCAGCGGATCGTCCGTGAGCTTGGCGCCGTCTTCGTCGGCGTCGTATTCCCGGGTCCGGCCGATGGCCATCTGGATCAGCGAGGCGGCAAAGGGAGCCAGGATGGCCATGGCGATCATGGCCAGCGGGTTGGCGTTGCGGCGGTCACCTCCGCCAAAGAAGAGCAGGAACTGGCCCAGCGAGGTAATCACGCCGGCGATGGCCGCAGCCACCGAAGACGTGAGGATGTCGCGGTTGTAGACATGCATGAGCTCGTGGCCCAGGACGCCGCGCAGTTCACGCTCGTTCAGCAGGGCCAGGATGCCCTGGGTGCAGCAGACCGCGGCGTGCTGCGGGTTGCGGCCGGTGGCGAAGGCATTGGGTGCCATGGTCGGCGAGATGTAGAGCCGGGGCATGGGCTGGTTGGCGCGTGCCGAAAGCTCGCGGACAATCCGGTACATTTCCGGAGCCTGCTGCTCGGTGACCGGAACGGCGTGCATGGCGCGGATGGCCAGCTTGTCGCTGTTCCAGTAGCTGTAGGCAGTGGTGGCCAGCCCGATGAACAGGAAGACCCAGATGAAGGTGGGGCTTCCCGTTCCGCTCGAGAGCAGGGCGCCGATGCCCAGCAGCACGGCGAAGAGCACTCCGAACAGCGCGGCGGTCTTCAAACCGTTGAAGTGTTGATGCACGTGAGGTTCCTTCCTGAGCGGATCTGCACCGGGAGCCCCAAGCGGCACCCCGAAGATGACCGGATCCGCGAAACGTCAGTCTATCCATCGATTCCAACGCTTCATATACCCGGCTTGTTCCGCTTCGTTCCGCGGCTGAAAGCGTTGTCCGTTTACGGGACCCCGGGCCTGCGGGATGGCCAGTGCGGCTGCTACGGCTCCGGGTGGCGGGCGTCGTAGCGGGCGAACTGCGGCTGCCAACGGGCCAGGACCCCCACCAGCGCAACGCACACCAGCCCGCCGATCACCGCCGCCCAGCCTTCGCCCAGGAAGGACGCGTCGACGCCGGCTACCAGGTCACCCAGGCGGGGTCCGCCGGCTACGACGACGACGAACACCCCCTGCAGCCGGCCGCGCATCGCGTCCGGCGTTGCTGACTGCAGGATGGTGGAGCGGAAGACGCCGCTGACCGAGTCCGCAATACCGGCGCAGCCCATGGCAACCGCTGCCGGTATCAGCCAGGCGCTCGGATCGTCCCCGCCGTTGCGGCCCGCCATGACCACCACCGCACCGAAGGCCGACACGGACAGCCCCCAGGCAACCACCGACCACAGCACGGCCAGCCCCTGCCGGCGCACCGCACCAAGAGGTCCGGAGAAAAGCCCGGCGAGGAAGGCGCCGACGGCGGTGGCCGCCAGCAGCACGCCCACCGTGGTCGCCCCGCCTCCGAGCAGCAGGGCCCCGACGGCCGGCAGCAGTGCCCGCGGCTGGGCCATCACCATTGCGGCGAGGTCCACCAGGAAGGTCATGCGGATGTTCGGGCGGGTGGCCAGGAAGCGGAATCCCTCGAGGACGGACTTCAGCCCCGCCTTTTGCACTTCCCCCTCGGGAGGCATCGGCGGCAGCCGGTAGACGGCCCACAGTGCAGCGGTGAAGGTTACGACGTCGATCGTGTAGGTCCAGCCGTAGCCCACCTGCGCCACCAGGACGCCTGCCAGCAGCGGCCCGATGGTCATGGCCAGGCCGAAGGTAATCATGCTTAGGGCGTTGGCTGCCGGCAGCAGTTCGGCCCTGACCAGCCGCGGGATGATGGCGCTGCGCGCCGGATGGTTCAGGCCGGCGGCGCCGGCGTTGACCGCCACCAGGGCGTAGAGCAGCCAGATATTGCCTGCCCCGGCCCAGGCCTGCGCGGCAATGCCGATGGTGGACACCCACAGCAGCACGGAGGAGACGAGTGCAACCTTGCGGCGGTCGTAGGCGTCCACGATCGAGCCGCCGTAGAGGCCGGCCACCACCAGCGGCACCAAACCCACCAGGCCGAGCAGTCCCACGTAAAAGCTGGAGGAGGTCAGCGAGTACACCTCCAGGCTGACGGCCACCAGGGTGAGCTGGGTACCGACGGCGGAGAGGGCCGTTCCGGTCCACAGCCGGCGGAAATCCGGGCTTTCGCGCAGCGGAGTGAGGTCGGCGAGGAGTCTGGGCACCCGAGAAGTCTAAGCGCGAGTCCGCGCTGCCGCGGCCAACGCGCTACCCCGGGCCGCTGCGCAGACTGCACTACGGATAGAAAGCATGCTTAGGATGGAGGCGGAACTGCCCCAGCTGCCGAGGAGGTCACGTGTTTACCCGCAACGTCGCAGACGGAATCCACCGCATTGAGCATGCCTACGTCAACACCTATCTGGTGGAGGATGACAACGGCCTGGCCATCATCGACGCCGGGCTGCCCGGCATGTGGCCGGAGCTGTCCCGGGCGGTTCGGGAGCTGGGCTACGGGGCAGGGTCCGTCACCGCGCTGGTGCTGACACATGCCCACTTCGACCATGTGGGCACGGCCGCCAGGATCAGGCGCGAGTTCCGCACTCCGATCCTGGTGCATGACGCCGACCGGTACATTGCCGCCCACCCCTACCGGTACGAGCATGAAAACAACCGGTTCCTGTATCCGCTGCGCTACCCCAAGTCGGTCCCCTATCTGGGGGCCATGACGCTGGCCGGAGCGCTGACCGTCCGCGGCGTGACCGATGTGCACAGCCTCGATGGGGATTCCGGCGGAGCCCTTCCCGGCGCCCCCCGGATCATCCACACGCCGGGACACACCGCGGGCCATGTTGCCCTGCACTATCCGGAGCGGGATGTGCTGATCTGCGGCGATTCCCTGGTCACCCTCAACCCCTACACCGGCGCCAAGGGACCGCAGATCGTATCGGGGGCGGCCACAGCCGACAGCCCGGAGGCGCTGGCCTCCCTGAATCTGCTGGCCAAAACCAACGCCCCGCTGCTGCTGACCGGTCACGGGGAGCCGTGGACCGGCGGGGTACAGTCCGCCGTCGAGCAGGCGCTGGCCCGCGGGGCCTCCTAAAGCTCCCGCTCGAGTTCCTCTTCCAGCACGGCCAGCAGCCGAGGATCGCCGATGGGACGGAAATGCCCCATGGTCTCGAGCTGGATATTGCGGGCGCCGGGCAGATAGCTGCCGCCGGGGATGTGCGGATCGAAGCTGCTGTACACCGAGGTGATGCGCGCATTCACGTCCCGGCTCTCCTGCAGCCGGCGGAGGAACTTGTTGCGGGGCGCGAAGGCCCGGACGGACGGCAGGATGAAGAAGTTCGCGTAGACGGAGCCGGAAAACGGAGTATTGACGGCGATCATGCGCTCCACGCGCCGGCCGCCTTCGGGCAGCAGCATCAGCTGCTTGCCGATCAGCCCGCCCTTGCTGTGCGCCACCACCACGGCGCCGGTGAGGTCCTTCTCCACCAGATACTGCTGGACCAGCAGTGCCATGCGGTCTATCCGGCCGCGGTTGTAGCCCAGCGGCGCCACCGTGTGCACCGGGTGTCCCCGGGCGGAAAGCGCCTCGGCCAGCGGCCGGAGGAACTGCCAGGTCTCGTAGACGCCGGGCACCAGCACAACGGGCCGGCGCGGGGTCTCCGGGGCGTCCGGGGCGTCGGAGGGCGCCAAGTAGGCGGAGGGATCCCTGCGGAAGAGGAACCCGTGCACCTGCCAGTAGCCCACGTACGCGTAGTCGGCCGCCCAGGCCCGGGCCTGGGTCAGCCGGCGGCGCAGGCGCGCGAACCTCGGGTGCGCGAAGGTCACGGCCGGGAAGACGCGGCTGCCCGCAGCAGCGCAGCGGTCTGCGCGGGTTCGGTGAACATGCAGACGTGCGGCTGCCGGGGCAGTTCCACGGCCACGGCCCCGGGCCGGGCGGCCGCCAGCTCCTGCAGCCAGCCGGAGGGCACAATGGGATCCCGTGCTCCGCGGACCAGCGTCACCGGCGCCTGGACCTTGCCGATGCGCTCCTCAAGCCGGTGCCGCACCATCTTGGGCATGGTGCGCAGGTACCAGCGCGGCCCGGCCCGCAGGTAGTCGGTAAGCAGGATCCAGTTGATCGCCGGGGGCTCCCGCAGGCAGTCCTGGGCCAGCCGGACGCCCTGCAGCACGGCATGGCGCTCGCCGCGGTTGATGGTTGGCCCCAGCAGCACCACGGAAGTGACCAGGTCCGGGGCGTACAGCGCCATTTCCGTCACCACCTGGCAGCCCATCGAATGTCCCACCCACTGCGCCGGCCCGATGCCTGCGGCACGCAGGGCATCACAGGTGACGGCCGCGAAGTCGGCCATGTCCAGGCTGCCGCGGGCGGGTTTGGGTGCCGATCCGAAGCCCGGCATTTCCACGGTATGAACGGTGGAAGTTTTCGCCAGCTCCTCCACCAGTCGGGAGAAGTACCGTCCTGACGCTCCGATGCCGTGCACCAGCACCACCTGTGCGGCCCCGGAGCCGTAGGTGCGGATGTCGACGTCGTACTCGCGAACCCTCACGCGCTGATGGTGCGCCTGGGTCTTGATGCTTGCCACTGGATCTCCCCGTCATGTTGTCCTTCTCCCTCCAGTGTGCCACCCGGGGTCTTATTATGAATTATTCATAATTAGTGGTTAGCTGGGTGCATGACATCGACAGCAGCCCCCACCGAGGCCACCGAAAGGTGGACCGGAGCGCTGCGTGCCCACGGCCGTCGGGTCACGAAGCAGCGGATGGCGGTCCTCACCGCCGTCGAGCATCTGCCGCACGCTGTGGCCGACGACGTCGCCGCCGCAGTGCGCAGCGAGCTTCCCGACATCAGCCTGCAGTCGGTCTATGTGGTCCTTGCGGACCTGACCGAAATCGGGCTGCTGCGGAAGATCGAGCCGCCGCATTCCCCGGCCAGGTACGAGACCCGCGTGGACGACAACCATCACCACGCGATCTGCACCGGATGCGGACGGATCGAGGATGTTGACTGCGCCGTGGGGCACGCGCCCTGCCTGACGCCGGAAAACACCCACGGCATGACCATCCAGATTGCGGATGTGCTGTACCGCGGGCTCTGCGCCGACTGTGCCGCAAAAGCTTCCTGACGTCACCGCACCACCCCTTATTGAAAGAGAGAGTATGTCGAACTTCACCACCACTCAGACCGGTACTCCGGTTGGCAGTGACGACCAGTCACTGAGCGCCGGCGCCAACGGCGCAATTGCCCTTCACGACCGTTACCTGGTCGAGAAGCTGGCACAGTTCAACCGCGAGCGCATCCCGGAGCGCATTGTGCACGCCAAGGGCGGCGGCGCATTCGGTGAATTCGTCGTAACGGAAGACGTTTCCAAGTACACGCGCGCCGCTGTCTTCCAGCCGGGCACCGTGACGGAAACCGTTCAGCGCTTCTCCTCGGTTGCCGGCGAGCAGGGCTCCCCCGACACCTGGCGCGACGTGCGCGGCTTCGCGCTGCGTTTCTACACCTCCGAGGGCAACTACGACATCGTCGGCAACAACACCCCGGTGTTCTTCATCCGCGACGGCATCAAGTTCCCGGACTTCATCCACTCGCAGAAGCGCCTTCCGGGTTCCGGCCTGCGCGACGCCGACATGCAGTGGGACTTCTGGACCAACTCCCCCGAGTCGGCCCACCAGGTCACCTACCTGATGGGTGACCGCGGCATCCCGACGTCGTGGCGCGAAATGCCCGGCTTCGGCTCGCACACCTACCAGTGGATCAACGCCGCCGGTGAGCGCTTCTGGGTGAAGTACCACTTCACGTCCAACCAGGGCAACCACGAGATCAACGGTGCCGAGGCTGAGAAGATTGCCGGCGCCGACGCCGACTACTACCGCCGCGACCTGTACGAGGCCATCGCCGAAGGCAACTTCCCGTCCTGGGACCTGCACGTGCAGGTTATGCCGTACGAAGATGCCAAGACGTACCGGTTCAACCCGTTCGACCTCACCAAGGTTTGGCCGCACGCGGACTACCCGCTGATCAAGGTGGGTACCCACACCCTGAACCGGAACCCGGAGAACTTCTTCGCGCAGATCGAACAGGTTGCCCTGTCCCCCGCGAACCTGGTCCCCGGCATTGACGCCAGCCCGGACAAGATGCTGATGGCCCGCATCTTCTCCTACCCGGATGCACAGCGTTACCGCATCGGCGCCAACTACAACCAGCTGCCGGTGAACGCACCGAAGGCTCCGGTGAACAACTACTCGCAGGACGGCGCGCAGCGCCACTTCTTCAACTCCCCCGAGACCCCGGTCTACGCGCCCAACACCCTGGGCGGCCCCGTAGCCGATGCCGCACGCGCCGGCGAGGGTTCCTGGGAGAGCGACGGCATGCTGGTGCGCGCCGCCGCTACCCTGCACTCCGAGGACAGCGACTTCGGCCAGGCCGGAACGCTGTACCGCGAGGTGTTTGACGACGCCGCCAAGGAGCGTTTCCTCGAAACGATCACCGGTGCCGTCTCCGGCGTAAAGCGCCCGCACATCCGCGAAGCCGCGATCCAGTACTGGACCAACGTTGACGCGACCCTGGGCGAGAAGCTGCGCCTGAACCTGGCGACCGGCGACACCACGCCGATCGAAAAGGCTGAGTTCGTGGGCGTTTCCGAGTAATTTCGGCAGTCCTGAACCTTCCGGCGCAACTGCCGGATACAAGAGCGGCCGGTCCCTTCGGGGGCCGGCCGCTCTTGTGTTCCCTCCCCCAATGGCGCTACCGGGACGGCCAGTACCAGATGATCAGCATGGTCACGAGGAATCCGGTGAGGAAGTTCAGCTTCAGGAACCGCTTCCAGCCGGCGTTGGCCTGCTCCGAGTCCGCGTCCGGGATGTTCCAGAACGGCAGCAGGTTCAGGATGTACGGCACCGCCAGCAGGCCGCCCAGCACCGCAGGCCAGGGCGTGAGCAGCATCAGCAGCCCGCCGGTAAGGTAGGCGGCGGCAGCGAACCGGACCACCGCTTTGGCCCCCAGGACGGTGGCAATCGAGGAAATCCCGCCCTCGCGGTCCGGCACCACGTCCTGCACCGCGCCGAAGGCCTGGCTCGCCACGCCCCAGAGGAAGAACGCCCCCAGCACCGCCCACAGCCCCGGAGTGAAGGCGGCCCCGGCCAGCACCAGTCCGTACACGGCCGGTGACACAAAGTGCGTGCTGGAGGTAAGGGAATCCAAAAACGGACGTTCCTTGAACCGAAGCCCGGGCGCACTGTAGGCGACCACGGCAAATACGCTGACGGCGAGGACCAGCCAGGACAGCGGGTTGCCCAGCAGGAGCAGGGCAACCAGGAACGGTACGTTGGTGGCCACTGCCGCCCACAGGGTGATCCGGTGGAAGCTGCGGTCCAGCACCGCGCCCTCCACCCCGCCCTTGCGCGGGTTGTGCAGGTCCGACTCGTAGTCAAAGACATCATTGATGCCGTACATGGCCAGGTTGTACGGGATCAGGAAGTACAGCGTGCCCAGGACCCAGGCCAGGTCGATGCCGCCGGTCGTGATGAGGTAGGCGGCGGCAAAAGGATAGGCGGTGTTGACCCAGGACAGCGGACGGGACGAAACGAGCAGCATCCGCAGCGTCGAGCCCGGGGTCCGGGTTGATGTGCTCACTGCTTCTCCTCGTGTTCTGCGCTATGTTCTGCGCTGCGTTCTGCGCTATGTTCTGCGCTGTCGCCCTCCGGGGCCTTCGGCCTTTTCTCCAGCAGCACCCACAGCGCCGGCAGCAGCAGCACCGCGGCCAGGGCGTAGGCGAAGTCCTCCAGCGGGGCGCTGCCGATGAAGGCCCCGGAAATCCGTTCCGGGTTGTACCAGAACAGCCCCGCGGCGATCATCACGTTGTCGAAGACCGCGGTGAGGACCAGCAGGACGACGGCGGTGACGGCCAGTGCGGCCGGCATGCCTTTCCCGCCAGGCGCCCCGGGTTTCCCGGAAGCTTTCGTTGCACCGGACTCCGCCGATGCGCGGCGCCTGCGCAGCAGGGCGAGAACCAGCACGGCCGCGGCCGGAACCAGGAAGACGGCGTTCAGCGCCCAGTACGTCACCGCTTCACCTCCTGCCGCCCGGTGTGCTGCCGTCCGGAGCGGTGCCGGGCAGTGCGCAGCACCAGCGATACCAGCCCGAAGAGCACCATGGTGAGGTAGCAGAGGAAGGCCAGGAAGAAGACCTCCTCAACGGGCAGGTGCGGGGCCAGGACAATGCCGAGCATGATGGGGGTTTCCCCGCGGTGGAAAATGTCCAGGCCAATGCCGCCGAGGTCCCACAGCAGGAAAAACACCAGGCCAATGGCCGTCACCAGCGCCGCGCGCCTGGCATCGGCGAAAAAGAACAGCTTGAACCTGTGGTCCAGCAGCGCCATGCACCCGATGGAGGCCAGCAGCAGCAGCAGGTAGAGCGCCCCCATCAGGACCGGCTCCCGGAATTCGGATCCGCTGCCGGTTCCGGAACCGGCAGCTCTTCGGTGCTGGTGTCTCCGCGGAGCCGTTTAAGCACCAGTTCCGCGCTGATCAGGCACATCGGCAAGCCGATGCCCGGCAGCGTGGAGCCGCCGGCGTACAGCAGCCCCTCCACTCTGCGGCTGGCGTTGGTGCCGCGGAAGAAAGCGCTCTGTTTCAGGACGTGCGCCGGGCCGAGCAGGGTTCCGCGCCAGGAGTTCAGGTCCTGCACAAAGTCCTGCGGCCCCACGGTCCTGCGGACGGTGATGCGCTCGGCCAGATCGGGGATCCCGGCCCAGGCCGAGATCTGCGCGATGACGGCGTCGGCCATGGCCTCAATCCGCGCATCGCCGCCGCCGTCCATCCCGCCGGAGCCCAGCGAGGGGTCTGAAGGCACCGGTACCAGGACAAACAGGTTTTCGTATCCCTCGGGGGCAGCGCCGGGATCTGTCGCACTGGGCCGGCACACGTAGAGCGACGCCGGATCCGGAACCGAAGTTTCCCGGCCGAAGATCTTGCTGAAGTTCGCTTTCCAGTCCGAGGTGAAAAGCAGCGTGTGGTGCGCCAGGGACGGCAGCTCACCACGGACTCCCAGATGCAGCAGCAGCCCGCCCGGACCGGGAATGCGGTGCTTCCAGTAGCTTTCCGGGTAGGTCTGCAGCTCGCGCGGCAGCAGCGCGGTCTCGGTGTGGTGCAGATCCGCGGCGGACACCACGAGGTCGGCCTCCAGTCTCAGCAGCTCTCCGGCGGCGTCGGTGTACTCGACGCCGGTGGCCCGGGCGCGCCGCCGGCCGGCGAGCCGCCGGGGCAGACGCCGGCTACTACGTCCCGCGTCGGGTTCCGTGGTGAGGATCCGGGTGACGGCGGTTTCGGTGCGGATCGTGACGCCCTCGGCCCGGGCCAGCTCGGATATGACGCTGATCAGCCGGGTGAAGCCTCCCATCGGATACAGCACACCGTCGGCCAGGTCCAGCCGGCTCATCAGGTGGTACATGCTCGGGGTGGTGAACGGCGAGGAGCCGAGGAAGACCGCCGGATAACCCAGGATCTGCCGGATCCGGGGATCGGTGAACTTTTGCGCCACAAAGGAACTGAGCGGCTGCAGCAGCAGCTGGGCCAGCCGGGGGCCGCGCCGCAGCACATCGGGCCGCAGCAGGGGCAGGAAGGACGCGAAGGTGGAATACAGGAAGCGCTTCTTGGCCATGTCGTAGACGTCGACGGCGGAGTCCAGGTATTTCTCCAGGCGCGCTCCCGCGCCGGGCTCCAGGGACTCGAACAGCTTCACGTTCTCGTCGCGGGTCGCTGCGATGTCCACCGGCTCGGCGAAACCTTCAAAGAGGACGCGGTAGCCCGGATCCAGCCGGACCAGCTCCAGCTGTTCCTCCGCGGAGGTGCCCAGCAGCCGGAAGAAATGGTCAAAGACTTCAGGCATCAGGTACCAGGAGGGCCCGGTGTCGAAGCTGAAACCGGCACTTTGCCAGGTTCCGGTCCGCCCGCCGGCCACGGGCTGCTTCTCCAGGACGGTGACCTCCAGCCCTTCCCGGGCCAGCAGGGCTGCGGTGGCCAGTCCGGTGATTCCGCCGCCGATGACGACGGCGGTGCGTGGCTGTGCCGTTGCGGAACTGCGGGTCATGGCTGCCTTCCGGCGTAGGAACCGCGCGGCGCCGTCCGGCGGAGGCGGTGGACGGCAAGGATCTGCGCGGCGATGCGCAGCTTGACGGGGTTGGGCACCCGGACCCGGGTGCTGCGCAGCTCTTCGGCGGGGGTGGCCCGCAGCCGGCGGGAGAGCTCTGCAAAGAGCTCCTGGGCCAGTGCGACGGCGGGCCGGGCTGCGGACGGAAGCTCGGCGATGGATGCCCCGGAAACCAGCAGGTCAGCGTCAATGTCATCGAGCAGCCGGTGTTTGTCCGACTCGGAGAATGCGCCCACGCTGACCCCGGGAAAGTAGCTGCGGCCCAGGGCATCGAAGTCATCGGCCAGGTCGCGGAGAAAGTTGACCTTCTGAAAGGCCGCCCCGAGGCGCTGCGCACCTTCCCGAAGCCGTTTCGCCCGGTCCTCGCTGACCTCGACGCCGTCCAGGAAACACAGCAGGCACATGAGCCCAATGACTTCGGCGGACCCGTAGACGTAGTCGTCGAAGGAGGCCTGGGTGTGTTCCGCGCGCAGCAGGTCCGCACGCATGGACCGGAAGAAGGGCGTGGTCAGCTCCTCTGTGATGCCGGTGGCACGGGCGGTCAGGGCGAAGGCATGAACCACCAGATTGACGCTGTAGCCGGTGCGCAGGGCCTGACGTGTGTCGGCTTCCAGCGTATCCAGCACCCGGCCGACGTCCGCCGCCGGAAGGCCCGCGGCCGCTGCCACGCCGTCGACAATTTCATCCGCGAGCCGCACCAGCGCGTAAACGGCCTCAATCTGCAGCCGGGTTCGGGGACGCAGCAGCCGCGAGGCCAGCCCAAAGGAAGTGGAATAGGAACGGATAACTCCCGACGCCGTTTCCACCGCCACCCTGTTGTACAGGTCCAGGCCTGTTTCTCCGGCCATTCCCTACCGGCCCCGGTTCAGGGCGCCGGCCACGATGCGTTCGAGCACCAGACGCAGCGGGGGCGGAACGGCCGGGCAGTCCAGGTGGGCGCGGGCCCGGTCGGCGTGCTCCTCGGCGAGGGAACGGGCGTAGTCGCGGGCCCCGGAGCTGATCAGGAGTTCCCGCGCCCGGTCCGCTTCTTCGGGGGTGAGGTCGGGGCAGCCGATCAGGTGTGAGAGCTCGGCCCAGCAGGGTCCCTGTGCTGCGTGCGAGATCAGCGCGGTCCGCTTGCCCTCCCGGAGGTCGCTCAGGTTTGACTTGCCCGTGGCGCTTTCTTTGCCGAAAACCCCCAGGAGGTCATCAACGAGCTGATACGCGATTCCCGTGTCCCGGCCAAAGTCGCCCAGAGTGGCAACGACGTCGTCGTTCGCTCCGGCGAGCACCGCCCCTGCCTGCAGCGGAGCCTCGAAGGAGTAGACAGCGGTTTTCAGCCGTTCCATGTCCAGGATCTCGGGCACCGGCGGGGCGCCGGGCGAGAAGGAGAAGTCGACGTCGATGAGCTCGCCGGCGGCGGAGGCAAACACCGCATCGTCCAGGATCCCGGCCAGCCGCTGCCGGGTCCCGGGATCGGTGTCCACCGTGTCCAGCATGCGGAAGGCGCCCGTCAGGGCCAGGTCACCGGCGATGATGCCGGCCGACATGCCGCGGTGCCGGGCTGCTTCGGGCGTCTGTCCCGCCGTCTCCGCCAGGGAGCGGTAGGTTCCGGAGACGTTGTCGTGGCCCCGGCGGACGAAATCCAGGTCGATGACGTCGTCGTGGATGATCAGCGCCGTGTGCAGCAGCTCAAAGGCGGCGCCAACCCGCGCCGCTGCACTGATGTTGGTGCCGCCCAGATGCTGGTACGCCGTCATCAAGATGCCGGGACGGACCCGCTTGCCGCCAACGGTGGACGTCTCCAGCGTTTCCCAGAGGCTAAGGTAGCTGGGGCTGAGCTTGGCGGCGCGGAGCTTCGCCCGCTCGAAAAAACTGTGCAGGACACTCTCCACCTGCTCTTGTCCGATTGCTGGTTCAAGCAGGGGTTCAGTCTCCATAGGTAAAGTAAACACGGAGAAGATACGGAGGAGAAATGGCGCAACACGCGGAACTGGTCGTTCTCGTGGATCCGGACGGCACGCCCGTCGGAACGCACGAAAAAGCAACGGTGCATACTGTTGACACGCCTTTGCATTTGGCGTTCTCCACTCACGTTTTCAACCGGTCCGGCCAGCTGCTGGTCACGCGGCGGGCTCTGGGCAAGCTGACCTGGCCCGGCGTCTGGACCAACTCCTTCTGCGGGCACCCGGGCCCGGGGGAAGCCACCGCCGACGCCGTGCTCCGGCGCGCGGAGCGGGAACTGGGGCTGACCCTGTTGCCGGAGCAGCTGACGCTTAAGCTGCCCGATTTCCGTTACCGGGCAGTGGACGCGTCAGGAATCGTGGAGCACGAAATCTGCCCGGTCTACACCGCGGTGGCCGACGCAGACCCGGTTCCTGCCGCCGATGAGGTGATGGACTGGCAGTGGGTTGATCCGCTGGCCCTGGCTGAGTCCGTCCGTCTGTCCCCGTGGGCCTTCAGCCCCTGGCTCGTACTGCAGCTGCCCCTGCTGTATCCGCAGGTTTTCGCCGCTTCGAACCCTGCAGGCCCCGGCCTCTCCTAGCGGCGGCCGGCTTCGGCAGGTGCGGAAAACCGGCGGGGCCAGCGCACCCAGGGTGCCTCGGCCGGCCAGTGTGCCAGCAGCGTATGGAAGGCACGGCGGAAGCGTCGGGCGAGGTTGGCCGCGCCGATGAGTGCCCGCGGCGCCATGCCCACCACGAGGGTCGGTTCGAACCGGCAGCGGTACTGCTGGCCCAGATGCAGGCTCAGGCAGACGTCGTCGTGCATTTCCGGATCATGCCGGTGCACCGAGGGGCGGATCTGATGCCAGACGGAGGCCCGCATGGCGAGGTTCGAGCCGAACAGCGGCAGGTGCCCCAGCGCCAGCCCCATCGCCAGATAGTAGGAGCCGAGGTACAGCACGCTGAGCGCCGCGCCCACCGGCCGGGGGAAGCCGTAAAAGGCTCCCGGGCCCGAGAGTGCTCCGAGCTCCGGATCTGCGGCAAAGCGTTCTGCTATCCGCTGAACCCAGTCCGGGGGCAAAACACAATCAGCGTCACAGCGGGCAATAATCCCGCCCCCGGCTGCGTCATAGCCGGCGGCGGCTGCCGCCGGAATCCCGGGCACCGGCTCGGGGATAACGCGGGCACCAAACCGTCGGGCGACGGCAGCGCTGGAATCGGTGCTGTTGTTGTCCACCACCACAATTTCCCAGGGCTGCAGGGTTTGCCGGGCAAGAGAGGCCAGGCAGGCCTCGAGGGCGGCGGCGTCGTTCAGGCAGGGAATAACCACGCTGACTGAGGGCAGGACGGCAGGCATGGAGGAAGTCTAGCCGCAGCGGCTCCGGACGCGGCTCCGGAGAGGCGGTGCAGGAACTGCCGCTCTCCCGCGGGAGGAGGTGCTGCGATACCGTAAATCCATGATCGACGCCCTCCTCCGCCGCCCGTCCGGTGCCGGAGAGTTCTTCGCAGATGCAGTACGACTTCTTTGCGTGTTCAGTCTCGCGGCAGCTGTTCTTTCGTACGGACCGGTGGACGTTGCACTGTTCCTGCTGGTGCTGATGGGAATACTCATCTCCCGGTGCCTGGACATTTCGCGGGTGTTTGACGGCATCTACGGCCTGACGCTTTTGGCGGCGGCCTGGAGCAGCGTCCTGAATCTGTACGCGCGCGTGAGCTGGTGGGACCTGCCCGTGCACTTCGCGGCCACCGGAGTCATTGCGGCCATGACCTATCTCCTGCTGGCGCGGCTGGGCGCAGTCCCCGCCCCTGCGCCTTCCCCCGCGCCTTCCCCCGCACCTTCCCCCGTACCCGGCCGCAGCCTGGCGCTGCGGATCGCGGTGCCCGTCCTCGTTCTGGCGCTGGGCCTTGCGGTCAGCGTGCTCTGGGAGCTGGGCGAATGGTGGGGCAACGCGTTTGTGGACGGGAGCATCAACGTCGGTTACCAGGACACCATGGGCGACCTTGCCGCCGGCGGGCTCGGGGCGCTGCTGGCCGGCCTCGCTCTGGGGAAGGCATCCCGGCCTCCGCATCGGCGGCAGGAGGCCGGCGCGGAGGAGACCTTCAGCCGGCGCTGATCCACTCGGAAAGCCCATGAAAAAAGGCACCGCCGGCAGTGCTGCTGTTGCCGGCGGTGCCTCAAAGGGTCCTGTTAGGCCTTGAGGTACTTCTTAGGACTGGAGGTACTTCTTAGGACTTGATGTACTTCGCGTGCTCTTCGTGGGCGCGGGCCACCTCGGCGCGGATGTCCTCAATGTCCTTGACCTTGTCGCGGTATTTCTTGTCCATGGTGGAAATCTGCCGTTCCTCTTCACAGAGAGCGGCGTAGATGCGCTCGCGCTCGCCCTCGTCCGAAGTGTAGGACAGGTCGAGGTAGGCGTTCGCGTGGCGGCGGGCGTTGTTGACGGCGGTCTGCGCCTTGCCGGCAGGGCTGACGAGCGAAGCAATAACGGTGACCAGCAGGACGCCGATGATGACGCTCAGGGACAGGCCGGTTCCGATCTCGACAACCGGCACATGCTCGCCGTTATTGATGAACGGCAGGGTGTTCTCGTGCAGGGCGTGCAGCACAAGCTTCACGCCGATGAAGGCGAGGATGGCGGCAAGTCCGAAGGAGAGGTAGATCAGGCGGTCCAGCAGGCCGTCGATCAGGAAGTAGAGCTGGCGCAGGCCCATCAGGGAGAACGCGGTGGCGGTGAAGACGATGAAGGTGCTCTGCGTCAGGCCGAAGATCGCGGGGATGGAGTCCAGGGCGAAGAGGATGTCGGTTCCGCCGATGGCCACCATGACCAGCAGCATCGGGGTCAGGACCTTCTTGCCGTTCTCCACGGTGAAGAGCTTGTCGCCGTCGTAGTGGTCAGTGGTGGGCAGGACCCGCTTGGCGATCCGGATGATGAAGTTGTTTGCCTCGTCCTTCTCGCCTTCGGGCTTCAGCAGGTTGCCCGCGGTGATCAGCAGGATGAGGCCGAAGATGTAGAAGATCCAGGAGAAGGAGTTGATCAGTGCCGCGCCCAGGAAGATAAAGCCGGTGCGGGCAATCAAGGCAAACACGATGCCGAAGAGCAGCACCTTCTGCTGGTCCTCACGCGGCACCCGGAAGCTCGCCATGATGATCAGGAAGACAAACAGGTTGTCCACGGAGAGCGCTTTTTCCGTGATGTAGCCGGCAAAGTACTCAGCACCGGCGGTGGTACCGCCGAACACCAGCACCAGCACGCCAAAAAGAATCGCCAGCCCCACATAGATGCTGGACCAGACGGCAGCTTCCTTCAGCGTGGGAATATGCGCCTTGCGGATGTGGAAGAAGTAATCGAAGGCCAACAGGCCCAGAATGACGACAATCGTCACTCCCCAGATCAGGGGGGAAACAGTCATGGAACTCCGCTTTCGTAGGGTACGTCAAAGAACCATAGGTCTCTCCGGCGTCCCTGTGAACGGGTGCCCGCGGTTTCCGGCTGCGGCTTCGGCGCCGAACGTGTTGACGGAAAACTGCGTGGTGGATACTCCCCTACGAATGCCCCAGTCTAACGGCTTTTAAACCGGGCCTGCCACCCGGGGGCCGGGACACGCGCGGGTACCACCCCGGCGGCCGGTATGACGGCGGCAGCCGGGGAGGTCACGGCAGTTAGCCCTCGCAGTCCGAGCAGTACTTCTGGCCGTTCTTTTCCAGGGCCACCTGGGAGCGGTGGCGGACCAGGAAGCAGGAGGCACACGTGAATTCATCGTCCTGTGCCGGGACTACCCGGACCAGCAGTTCCTCGCCGGAGAGATCGGCGCCGGGAAGTTCAAAGTTCTCGGCGGCGTCGGTTTCGTCAACGTCCACGGCCGTGGCGGACGGGGTCACACTGCGCTGTGCCTGCAGTTCCTCCAGCGAGGCGGTTGATGCCCCATCGTCCTCGGTCTTGCGCGGTGCGTCGTAATCTGTTGCCATCTGCCTTAACTCACACTCCATTTTTCAGCTAGCTGTTGGGATCCGGCCTCGATCGTAACGGATGGACCGCATGCCCTTCGCTTCCCGGAGCAACATTCGGGACATATTCGCCGCGGGCCGAATCGGCAGCCCGGAATTCAGTCATGCGGACCCTCTTCGGGAGAACGAACAGCTGGCCAAAAGAATTTCCGGTGCGCGGTTGGCGCGCCGCGCACCGGGCCATGGGCCCCGGACACGCCGGAGGGGCGTTCCGTGGAACGCCCCCTCCGGGACTGCTGTTCTGAGGCGCCGGTGTTCAGGCGCCCGGTGTACCTGTGCGCTGCGGCTACTGCTTCGGCTCGGGCTGCACTTCGGCCGGCGTCATGGTGTGCTGGCCGCCCGTCGTAAAGCTGCCGTTCCCGGTGGAACCGGTCGAGCTGGTGCCGCTTGCCTCGGCTGCCGTGGGCGTGGAGGCCGAGGAACCCGTGGAGGTGCCCGAGTCGGAGGCAGGCTTGCCCGACGTGGACGAGTGCGAGACCTTGTCCTTGGCCGTGGAGGCCACTTCCGTCACCTTTTCCTGCAGGCCCGGCGCCTTTTCCTTGGCCCACTCGGTGCCCTGCGAGACGGTCTCCTGGACCTTGGGATCCTTCCAGAGTTCCATCAGCTTTTCGCGGCCGCCCTTCGAGCCAACCAGGTAGCCAACGCCCATTCCGGCGAGAAATACGAACTTCTTAACCATGTTGTCCTCTTTTCCGCCCCTTGCAGGGGCATCGCGAATACCGTCCGATACTGTCCATATGCACACTACCGCCGGAAGCGGAAGAATAAACAGCAACCTTACTATGCCCGGGGGCAACCCTGTGTCCACTCTCGGCTTTTCCCCGGAGAAACGTCCCGCGTCAGCCAGCCATCAGCCGGGAACGGATCAGGAAGCGCTTGCCTTCCGGTGCCTCGACCGAAAACCCGCTGCCGCGCCCCGGCACCACGTCCACGGTCAGGTGCGTGTGCTTCCAGTATTCGAACTGTTCCAGGGACATCCAGAAGTCCAGGGACTCCCCCGGCGTCAGCTCGAACGTTCCCAGCAGTACGTCAGCTTCGGAGGTGATGAAGTCTCCGGCCGGATAGCACATGGGCGAAGAACCGTCGCAGCATCCTCCGGACTGATGGAACATGAGCGGCCCGTGCATCTCGCGCAGGCGCAGCAGCAGCTCCTGTGCCTGCGGTGTGAGCGCCACCCGGGACGTGCTCTCCCCGGGCAGCGTCACGGCCGCCTCAAGACCGGTCTCCATGGAAGCACTCATCAGTATCCGATCACCACGCGGCCGTCGACCCGGCCCCCTCGAAGTTCGTCCATGACGTTGTTGATCTCCTCCAGGTTTCGGGTGGTGATGTTCGGGTGGATGAGTCCGCGGTCATAAAAATCGATCGCCTCCGCCAGGTCCTGGCGGGTTCCCACAATTGAGCCCCGGATGGTCAGGGCCTTGAGCACGATGTCGAAAATGGGCGCCGGGAAATCGCCGGGCGGCAGCCCGACAAATACGATGGTCCCTCCGCGCCTCGCCATGCCGATGGCCTGACCGAACGCCTCCGGATGCACTGCCGTCACCAGCACCGCGTGGGCACCTCCGACCTTCGCCTGGACAGCCTCGGCCGGATCCTCGTTGCGTGCGTTGACCAGCACTTCGGCCCCGTACTTCTTCGCCAGCTCCAGCTTGTCATCGGCGATGTCCACGGCTGCCACCCGCAGGCCCATGGCTTTGGCGTACTGCACCGCAACATGGCCCAGTCCACCGATGCCGGAGATCACCACCCACTGCCCGGGCCGCGCTTCGCTGACTTTCAATCCCTTGTACACGGTGACGCCTGCGCAGAGGATCGGGGCAATCTCCTGCGGATCTGCGCCCTCGGGGATGCGTGCCGCGAAGCTGGCATCCACCAGCATGTACTGGCCAAAGGAGCCGTCCACGGAATAGCCGCTGTTCTTCTGCTCTTCGCAGAGCGTTTCCCAGCCTGTCCGGCAGAATTCGCAGTCACCGCAGGCGTAGGCGAGCCAGGCATTGCCCACCATGTCGCCGGGCTGCAGATCGGTGACCCCCTCACCGACCTGCACCACCTCCCCGACGCCTTCATGTCCGGGAATGAACGGCGGGGTCGGCTTGACCGGCCAGTCTCCGTCCGCAGCATGGAGGTCGGTGTGGCACACACCGGTCGCCACCAGCTTGACGAGCACCTGTCCGGGGCCGGGCTCCAGTACTGCCACGTCCTCGACGGCGAGTCCTTCGCCGAGCCGGTTTACCACTGCTGCTTTCATGCTGGCCATTCGATCCTCATTTCTTCGGTCAATGCGGCGTCCACCCAGCGTAGGCGCGGAGCGTGCGGCTTAGAAGAAGCCCTGCTTGTTCTCCGCGTAGCTGACCAGCAGGTTCTTGGTCTGCTGGTAGTGGTCCAGCATCATCGCGTGGTTTTCGCGGCCGATGCCGGAGGACTTGTAGCCGCCGAAGGCTGCGTGGGCCGGGTAGGCATGGTAATTGTTCACCCAGACCCGTCCGGCCTGAATGTCCCGTCCGGCGCGGTAGGCAGTGTTGCCGTTGCGGGACCAGACTCCGGCCCCGAGTCCGTAGAGGGTGTCATTGGCGATGGCCAGGGCTTCGCCGTAGTCCGAGAATCGGGTCACCGAAACCACCGGGCCGAAGATCTCCTCCTGGAAGATGCGCATATTGTTGGTGCCTTCGAACACGGTGGGCTTCACGTAGAAGCCGCCGGCCAGGTCGCCGTCGAGCATCAGCCGCTCGCCGCCGGTGAGGACCTTGGCGCCCTCCTGGTGCGCAATGTCCATGTAGGAGAGGATCTTTTCCAGCTGGTCGTTGGACGCCTGCGCTCCCACCATGGTGTTGGTGTCCAGCGGGTTGCCCTGGACGATCTGCGCGGTGCGGGCCAGGGCATCGGACATGAAGCTGTCGTAGAAGGAGTCCTGGATGAGCGCCCGTGAGGGGCAGGTGCAGACTTCGCCCTGGTTCAGGGCGAACATGTTGAACCCTTCCAGGGCCTTGTCGTAGAACGCGTCGTTTTCCTGCGCGACGTCGGCGAAGAAAATGTTCGGGCTCTTGCCGCCCAGTTCCAGGGTCACCGGGATCAGGTTCTGCGAGGCGTACTGCATGATCAGCCGCCCGGTGGTGGTTTCGCCGGTGAAGGCGATCTTGCGGATCCGCGGGGAGGAAGCCAGCGGCTTCCCCGCTTCCACCCCGAATCCGTTCACCACGTTCAGTACGCCGGCCGGCAGGATGTCCGAGATCAGCTCCATCAGCACCATGATCGAGGCAGGGGTCTGCTCGGCGGGCTTCAGAACAATGGCATTGCCCGCCGCGAGTGCGGGAGCGAGCTTCCAGACAGCCATGAGAATGGGAAAGTTCCACGGGATGATCTGGCCGACAACGCCCAGCGGCTCGTGGAAGTGATAGGCAGTGGTGTCGTCGTCGATCTGGGAGAGGGTGCCCTCCTGGGCCCGGACGGCACCGGCAAAGTACCGGAAGTGGTCCACGGCCAGCGGCATGTCTGCGGCGAGGGTCTCGCGGACCGGCTTGCCGTTGTCCCAGCTTTCCGCGACGGCGAGCATCTCCAGGTTTTCCTCGATGCGGTCGGCGATACGGTTCAGGACCTGGGCCCGTTCCGCAACGGACGTCTTGCCCCAGGCCGGTGCTGCCTTGTGGGCTGCGTCCAGGGCAAGGTCAATGTCCTCGGAGGTGCCGCGGGCCACCTCGCAGAAAACTTTTCCGTTGATCGGGGAAACATTCTCGAAGTAGCCTCCCTTGACCGGCGGCACCCACTCTCCGCCGATCCAGTTCTCGTAACGGGGTTTGAAGGAAAGCTTGGATCCCTCGGTGCCGGGCTGCGCATATACGGTCATGTCTGCTCCTTGGAGGTGACGACGTCGGTGTCTGACGTACTGAGGGTACGTATCCGCACGTTGCACGAAGGTTGCATGGGCGCACGGACCGCCGCACGCGGGAGGGGTCCTAGCCCAGTTCCCGCTCCAGCCGCTCCAGATGCGCCACCACGGAGGCGCGGCGGGGTGAGCGCAGCGGCAGCATCCGCAGGGCAAGGGACCAGGCCTCGACGTCGTTGCCGGCCTCCGCCAGGGACAGATATGCCAGGAGGACCTCGGCGTCGGCGTCGGAAAGCACCGCTTCGCGCAGGACGGTGCTGACTTCGCTGCGCAGGACCGTGACGGCCGGGGCTTCCGACCGGGGAAGCACGGGTCCGCGGTACAGGTTCAGGGCCCGCCGGTACGCTCCGCGCTCCAGGTAGCCGAGCACCTGCCGGGCGTCGATGGCCAGATGGTGCGGCAGCCGGTAGGGCCGTGACTGCGGCACCAGCGCCGGCCCCGGCATCCCCTCGTTGTGTTTTCCCAGCAGGTTCCGCAGCCGGAGCATTTCCGCGCGGACGGTGCTGACCGAGGCGCTTTCCGGATAAACCATGACGGAGAGTTCGTCGGCGGTGAGTCCTTCGGGGTGCAGCGCAAGGAGAGTCAGGAGCTCCGAATGCCGGATACTCAGGGCAGCGGAGCGCCCTCCCACGGTCACCACGGCGGAATCCCGGCCCAGGATCTGCAGGCTGTCCGGTGCTCCTGCCGGCACGGCACGCAGGGCGGGTGTTCCTCGGGGTGCTCCGCGCGCGGCGCGGGCCCCCGCTTGTGTCTTCCTCCGCCGGCGCGCGCTGTCGGCGTCCTGCAGCCGCTCCACCCGCAGGTGGGCCTCGGCGGCCGCCACCGTTGCCTCGACCAGCGCGAGCGTGTGTTCGGCCACCGCCTGGTCCCGGCCGGTGATGTCAACCACGCCCAGGACGGAGCCGGTGTCCGGGTCCCGAAGCGGCACCGCGGTGCAGCTCCAGGAATGGACCTGCCTGCTGAAGTGCTCTGCCCCCGCAATCTGGACACTGTGCCCGGAGGCAAGCGCCGTTCCGGGGGCGCTGGTACCGATGGACTGTTCCGACCAGTCCGTGCCCGGGATGAAGAGCATTCCTTCGGCGCGCCGCTGCAGTTCGTCGTCGCCCTCCACCCAAAGCAGCCGGCCCAGCTCGTCTCCGACCGCTACCAGCAGCCCGCTGTCCGATCCGGGGCGCACCAGCAGCTGCCGGATAACGGGCATGACAGCGGAGAGGGGGTGCGCGCGCCGGTACTCGTCCAGGGCGGAGCCGGTGAAAACGAGTTCCGGAACGGCCTTGTCCGGGTCGGTGTGGTGACGCAGCGACCGTTGCCAGGATTCCCGGACCGGCGTCCTCAGCCCGCGCAGAAATCCGTCAGCGGAGTCCAGGCCCTCATGTGCCCGGTGTGCGGCACGCTGGAGGCCCTCCGCGGAACGCCGCGGCGGAAGGAGATAATCCGAATTGTGCACTGCCCCGACCTATCCGCACTGATAAGGAGACCGCTGACACCGCGTTCCGAGCTGTGGTGTGCAAGACAGTCTACCCATGCCCCGCCCCGGCTGCCACGGGGACCGGGGCACCCCTGTGCGTCTGCTGCAGGACGGGCCGGATCAGGCGTTAAAAGGGGCTGCCGCAGCTCCCGGGGACAATGTCCCCGGGGCCGCGGCTGCAGGCCGGGCAAGCGGGCTACTGGCCCCGCGCTACCCGGATCATTTCCTCGCGGTCAACAACCTTCACGCGCTCGCGGATCAGTTCGCCGCTGGACGGATCCGGGTGCACGTAGGAAGCGCCCAGGCTCTTCTCGTAGGCGTCCAGCTTCAGCCAGCCCTCCCAGGTGACGTACTCGACGCCGCGGTCTTCGAGCAGCTTGATGATGGAGTCCTCATCCGGCTCCTCGGCCGCGGGAAGGTTCAGCCGGTCTTCCAGCAGGAACCCGATGGTTTCCAGTGCGTCGCCCTTGGTGTGGCCGATCAGGCCCACCGGGCCTCGCTTGATCCAGCCGGTGGTGTAGATGCCCGGGACGGGAGTGCCTGATTCGTCGATGACGCGGCCGCCCTCGTTGGGAATGACGCCGCGGCGGGTATCAAAGCCGACCTCCGGCAGTTCCGAGCCGAAGTAGCCGATGGCCCGGTACACGGCCTGCACCGGGTAATCGACAATCTCGCCGGTGCCGCGGGCGTTGCCGGTGCCGTCGAGTTCGTTGCGCTCGAATTTCATGCCGGCAACCTTGCCGGGGTTGGCGGGATCCTCGTAAATCTCCACCGGGCTGTGCAGGAAGTGCAGGTGCAGGCGGCGGGAGGCCCCGGTGTCCTGCTCTTCGACGAGCCAGTTGGTCAGCGTGTTGACCATGGTCTTGGTCTGGTTGTTGGTGCGGATCTGCTGGTCGGAGCCTTCATCGAATTCGAAGTCCTCCGGGTAGAGCACAATGTCGACGTCGCGCGAATGGGACAGTTCGCGCAGCTCCAGCGGGGTGAACTTCACCTGGGCCGGGCCGCGGCGTCCGAAGATGTGCACGTCCGTCACGGGAGACTTCTTCAGGCCCTCGTAGACGTTGTCCGGGATCTCGGTGGTCAGCAGGTCATCGGCGTGCTTGGAGAGGATGCGCGCCACGTCCAGGGCCACGTTGCCGTTGCCGATGACGGCAACTTCCTTGGCCTCCAGCGGCCATTCACGCGGCACATCGGGGTGCCCGTCATACCAGGACACGAAGTCGGCACCGCCGAAGGAACCTTCCAGCTCAACGCCGGGGATGCTCATGTCCGCGTCCCTGATGGCACCGGTGGCGAAGATGATGGCGTCATAGAAGTGGCGGAAGTCGGTAAGGGTGAGGTCCTTGCCGTAGTGCACGTTTCCCAGGAAACGGATGTCACCGCGGTCCATGACCTTGTGCAGGGCGTTGACGATCCCCTTGATCCGCGGATGGTCCGGAGCTACGCCGTAACGGATCAGGCCGTACGGCGCCGGGTACTTGTCGAAGAGGTCGATGCTGACCTCAAAATCCCGTTCAGCTTTGGTGAGGATATCTGCGGCATAAACACCGGCGGGGCCAGCGCCGATAATGGCGACTCGCATGGGGCGCTGCGACCGGTCCGCGGCTGAATTAGACACTGATAGTCCTTCGTCTCGGGGGAAACCTCGTGCGGAATAACGCACAGTTTCCTATTCTAAATGCCGGGCACGACGGCGTCTAAACGGTTCGGTGCGGCAGCCGCCTTGGATGGCCTGCCGTGCCCTCCGCTGCGGCCCGGGAATACCCATTGCTCGAGTTATGTTGAGGATCACGTGTCATCATCAAACGGAACAGGCGCTCCGCGCTCCGCACCCTCACCCGAGTCCTTCCGCCCGCCTTCCCCGGCAGGGTCCGGCACTGCCGGCCCGGCAGCGGGCAGCGCTTCCGGCACGACGGCGGCCGGCACCGGCGGCGGCGCACCGGCTGCACGCACCCGGGGCGAGAACACCCCCGGCCTACTCTTCGGCGTCGGCGCCTACATGCTGTGGGGCCTGCTGCCCCTCTACTTCATGGTGCTGGTTCCGGCCGGCGCCGTGGAGATCGTTGCCGCGCGCATCGTGTTCTCGCTGGTGTTCTGCGCCGCCCTCCTCACCGTGATGCGGTCCTGGCGGACCCTGCGGGCTGCCGCACGGAACTTCCGGCTGGTAGGAACCCTGGGCGGTGCCGCGGTCCTGATCGCGGTCAACTGGACCACGTACGCGTGGGCCGTGCTGAACGAACATGCCGTGGAAGCGGCGCTGGGCTACTTCATCAATCCACTGGTGTCGGTGCTGCTGGGCGTGATCGTGCTCAAGGAGAAACTGCGGCCGCTGCAGTGGGTGGCGATGGGCGTCGGCTTTGTTGCCGTGCTGGTCCTGGCCCTGGCCTACGGCACCGTCCCCTGGATCGCCCTCATCCTTGCCTTCAGTTTCGGCACGTACGGACTGGTCAAGAAGGGCGTGGGCGGCAGGGTGGACGCCATTTCCAGCCTGACCATTGAAACCGCAGTCCTCACGCCCGTGGCCATCGCCGTCCTGGTGTGGATGTCCCTCAACGGCACAGCAACCATTCTTTCCAACGGTCCCGCGCATTTCTGGCTCCTGGCGGCCTCCGGGATCGTGACGGCAGTTCCGCTGATCTTCTTCGGTGCCGCCGCCCGTCGCCTTCCGCTGTCCACCGTGGGAATGCTGCAGTATCTGGCCCCCACGCTCCAGTTCATCATCGCCCTGGCGGTCTTCAAGGAAGTCATGCCGCCGGAGCGCTGGGCCGGGTTCGGGCTGGTCTGGCTGGCGCTGGTGATCCTGACCGTGGACATGATGGGCGGTCCGCGGCGCAACCGGCTTCTCCGCGCGGCGGCAGCGGCCTAAGAAAGCGGCCCAGAGCAGCAGCCTAAGACGCAAAAAAGCCCCGCTCACCGGTGACCGGTGGGCGGGGCTTTTTTCGAACTCCGGTGAAGGAGCCCGCGAAGGTTACAGTGCGGAGGTGCTGCGCTGGCGCTGCAGGGCCACCAGTGCTGCCGCTCCGGTCAGTGCCATGAGGGCGCCGATCCCGCCGATGGCCAGCTGTGCGGCGTTCAAACCGGTTGCGGCCAGTTCGGTCTTTCCGTCAGCTGCAGGAACCGGCTGGGCTGCCAGGACCGTAACGGCCTGCTCGACGGTGAACGTTGTCCACCCTGCCAGGATCCCGTCGCGGAACAGTGCCACCTTGTGCTCGCCGGCCGTCAGCACGGCGGGAACAGCCACAGCCAGCGAGCCGCCGGCGTCGGCAGTGGTGGCCCCCAAATTGACGCCTGCGGACGGAAGAACGACTTCATAGGAAGCAGCTGCGTCCAGGCCGGAGATTCGCAGCTGGCTGCCGGTGGCAACGGCTGTAGCCGTTCCCCGCGCCGAGGCTGTCAGGAGAGCTTCGTTTCCGAGCGACACCTGTTCGATGGCCGCTGCCGCAGCGGCCTGGGCCTTCTTCTCAGCGGCCTGGCGTGCGGTGGCATCAGCTGCAGTCTTCTGCGCTGCTGCCTGTACGGCTGCAGCTTCTTCAGCGGCGGCCTGCTCGGCTGCCTCTGCTTCGGCAGCCTTAGCGGCCTCCAGTGCGGCTGCGTCCTGCTCGGCAGCGGTTTCGGCTTCGCGGGCCGCTGCCTGCTCTGCAGCTGCGGCTTGCTCAGCTGCAGCCGCATCGGCTGCAGCCTTCTCGTCAGCGGCCGCCCGGGCAGCTTCAGCGGCCTTAGCCGCAGCTGCCTCTTCGGCGGCCTTAGCTGCGGCTGCCTCTTCAGCAGCCTTGGCTGCGGCTGCCTCTTCGGCTGCCTTATCTTCGGCGGCCTTGTCCTGTGCAGGCTGCGTGGCACCGGGTGCGGGCACAGCAGCTTCCTCCTGGGCAGCAGCGTCAGCGGCGGCCTTCTCAGCGGCAGCCTTTGCGGCAGCGTCAGCGGCGGCCTTCTCAGCGGCAGCCTTTGCTGCTGCATCGGCGGCTGCCTTCTGTGCAGCGGCTTCCGCGGCGGCGGCATCGGCAGCAGCCTTCGCGGCGGCTTCCTCGGCCGCTGCCTTCGCTGCTGCTTCTTCCGCTGCGGCGCGCGCTGCGGCTTCGGCGGCTGCCTTCTCCGCTGCGGCACGCTCGGCTGCTTCCCGTGCTGCGGCTTCATCCGCAGGAGTAACGGTGGACCGGCCGAACTGTGCGGTGGCGAGGTAGACGCCGCGGTTCGGGCCGGCAGTCAGCTGCACGGCGCCGATTCCGATGTCGGTGTCGGCGGCGCGCAGCATGTTGGCGCGGTGGGCGGGTGAGTTGACCCACCAGGAGAAAGCCTCGTCTGCACTCATGTTCCAGACAATGTTCTCGTGGAAGGCATAGGACCCGGGGCTGTGCTGAAAGACGCCGGCACCGTGGATGTTGGCCTGGTCAGCGGACTGCTGCGTCCAGGACTGGGACTCGCCGGACATCTGCGCATCCCAGCGCAGCGGCGCCAGTGCATGCTGCGCCCGGTAATCATTGATCAGTACGTACAGGCGGTTCGCGAATTGTGCATCCGCGGAACTGGCAGCTGCGGACGGAATCGAGATCACCGCCGTCAAAAGTGCAATGGCGAGCGCCGTGAAAACGCCCACAAGTTTCTTAACGCGCATTGTCTTTCCTTATGCCTCGAGACTTGGTGACCGCCAAAGCGAAAACACCGAAGCCAGACCATGCACAGCCTCCCCAGAGAGCTGCGGTGCCCGGCAAAAACGTCACGGGGCAACGATGTGAACTTACCTTAGGCCCCTCTAATAGACAACAACACCTTCATTATCATCAGTAACGGCAATAACAAGTTGGACACGCAGGAGACTGCCCGGGGCGCTACTCCCGGTCTGCGGCGGTTCCCTGCCGCAGGGTTTCACCGCGGAAGTAGCCGGGATTCCGGAAATACATGAACATCATCAGCACGGCTCCCAGGGCTATGACGCCGGTGCCCAGCACAAAGACCAGCCCCACTCCCCCCACTGAGGAGCCGGAGCCGTAGTCGGGGTCCATGGAGTCAGCCGCGGTCTTCAGGAACATCACGAACAGGATGACGGCCCCCAGCAGCGGCGCCAGGAACTTCAGCAGGAAATCGCGCACGCCGCTCAGCGCTTCGGCCCGGAAATACCAGACGCAGGCCAGGGCGGTGATCCCGTAGTAGAAGCAGATCATCAGGCCCAGGGCGGTGATGGTGTCCCACAGTGCGTTTTCCGACAGCAGGCGGGTGACGGTGTAGAAACCCGCCGCAGCCACGGCGGAGGCGACGGTGGCGTACCCCGGGGACTTGTGCACCGGGCTGATGCCGCCGAAGCGCCGGGGAAGTGCCCGGTAATGCCCCATCGCCAGTAGCGTGCGTGCCGGCGACACGAAGGTGGACTGCAGCGATGCGGCTGAACTGCTGAGGATGGACAGGGACATCAGGATGGCAAACGGTCCCATGACCGGACCGGCCAGGACCGCGAAGATGCTCTCCTGGTTCTCGGGATTCCCTGCTCCCAGTTCCCCCTCACCGACACCGGCGTAGGACAGCACGGCAAGGGAAACCATCATGTAGACCAGGACAATGACGAACACCGTCACCGTTGCCGCACGGCCCGGCGTCTTGCCCGGATCCTTCGTTTCCTCGTTCATGGTCAGCGTCACGTCCCAGCCC
Organism: Arthrobacter sp. Z1-15; assembly: GCF_054792395.1. Classification (NCBI taxonomy): domain Bacteria; kingdom Bacillati; phylum Actinomycetota; class Actinomycetes; order Micrococcales; family Micrococcaceae; genus Arthrobacter; species Arthrobacter sp. Z1-15. The sequence continues at coordinate 3,270,992 of NZ_CP096454.1, forward strand.
CAGTAGACAAAGATGGAGAGCGAGACGCCGGCGGCGAAGCTGGAAAAGGACTCCACGGCAAAGGGATTGAACCATTCCGCGGTGATCGGGGTGGCGTCAAAGGCGGTTCCCGCTCCAACGTGGAGGAAGGCCGCCACGGAGAACCACCCCAGGACCAGCAGCTGGAAGCCCACCAGAATGTATTGGAACACCTTGGTGGTTTCCAGGCCTCGGTAGGAGATCCAGCAGGCCACGGCGATGAAGACGCACGTGGTGAGGATGTTCAGCGGCAGGTTGGTGGTCAGCTCCGCCAGCGAATCGTTGCCGGTCACCTGAGCGAGCATCAGATAGAAGAAGTCAACGGCCACGGCGGCGAGGTTGGACAGCACAATGATGGTGGCCGCAATCAGCCCCCAGCCGCCCATCCACCCAACCCACGGACCGAAGGCGCGGGTGGCCCAGGTGAACGACGTGCCGGAGTCCGGCATGGCCTTGTTCAGTTCCCGGTAGCCCAGTGCCACCAGGATCATGGGAATGAAGCCCACCAGGAAAATGGCCGGCAGCTGCACCCCCACCTCGGAGACGGTGGGCCCCAGACCCGCCGTCAGGGTGTACGCCGGCGCAATGCAGGACACCCCGATCACCACCGCGCCGAGCAGCCCCACGGTGCCGGATTTCAGCCCCTTGCGGCTGAGTCCGCTGGACTGGCTCTGCTTGGCCGGAACAATTTTGCTTGAGCTCATTCGGTCACCTCTGTCGGACGGGATGTGCCGCCGGCGGGGCGTGACCGGAAGTTCCGGGGCACCACCACCATGGGAACGGGAAGGCTGCGCAGCACCTTGCTGGCAGTGGGGCCCAGGAAAAGACGGTTGTTCTGCGCCAGCCGGCTGGACCCGATGAGCATGATTTCGCCGTCGTCGAACTCCAGGTCGTCTATGGCGTTCTCAATCGTTCTGCCCTGCGCGACGACGGCGGTTACCGGGCAGCGGCCGGCAGCCAGTTCCTGCGCCCGGGCCAGCCGGTCGGCTGCGTGCAGGTCCGCCTCCAGCACGGCGTCGCCGTCCCGCCCGGAGGCGTCCAGCGCCACCAGCGACACCAGCCGCAGCGGAAGTCCGCTCCGCGCCGCCGTCGCCACCGCTGTTTCCAGCACGTCCTCGGAACCGCGGCGGTTGCCCACGGCGCAGGTGATCCGGGTCAGCGTCCCGGTCCTGCTGTAGCCGCGCGGTGCCAGTGCCACCGGCACCTGCGCGGCATGCAGCAGCGCATTGGCAACGCTGCCGACGGTGAACCGTTTGAAGAGTCCGTTGCTGGCGGCGCCCACCACAATCAGTGCTGCGTTCAGTTCATCGGCTGCAGCTATCAGTCCGCTGGCGTCGGAGTCCGCGTTGCGGATGTATCCGGCGGCGCGCACATCGGAGGGAACCGCAGCCAGGGCATCGGACAGCCAGATCTTCAGCTGTTCCTCGAGCAGGTCCCGGTATCCGCTTTCGGGCGGATAGACGGCGGTATAGGGAGAATGCACCGGGTCGACCATGACCAGATCCAGCTCCGCGTCCTGGCTTCGGGCCAGGACGGCCGCGAGGTTCAGGGCGTCCCGGCCCCTCTCATTGGCGGTGTATCCCACGACGTAACGCATGCGGACTCCTCTTTAACGCTGTCCGGATACTGCGGCGGACGTTTCGGCTGACGCGGCGGCGAGGATGCTGTCGGCGGTGAGCTGGCCCATCCGGACCGCTCCGTCTACGTGCTGGTAGCCCTCTGCGGCGAGGTCGGAGCAGGACCAGTGGATGGGACCCACCGGGGCCAGCTGGTCCGGGCCGTAGCGGTGCAGGCCGCCGAGGTCGTAGCTGGCGGCGTAGGCGCCGCGGGTCCACTCCTCGGAGCCCCAGTCGGACTCGTAGTAGACCTCCGGGCTCAGCGCTTCCTCGCCGAGGAAAGCCGCGATGGAAGACAGGATGGCCTGCCGCCGGTCTTCAGCGGAGAGCGCGAACATCGCGTCGGCCTTCTCATCCGAAACAAACCCCACCAGCGTGCCACGGGGGTCTTCGTGGTTGGTGTTGTCGTAGACCTCCTGCACCAGTGCCCCGGCGCCGAAGCAGGTGCCGGACAGACCTTTGTCCCGCCAGAACGGCGTGGCGTACACGGCGTGGACCTTGATGACCAGGCCGAGTGACTGGTGCTGGTGCATCTGGTGCTGGCGGCGCGGCAGCGGCGGGTCGAAGGACACCCGCGAATACAGGTTGGGCGGCACTGCCATGACGGCGTAGCGGGCATGGACGGTGACGTTGTCCGCAACGGCCGTGACGCCGTCGTGCGCGGTGCCGTCTTCCCCCGGCCAGCGCAGGAAGCGCACGGGGTTGGAGGGCACGACGTCGTCACCCAGGTCGGCAGCCATGCGTTCGGAGACCTGCTGCATGCCGCCGGCAACGCGCCGGTCCAGGATGAAGTCCTCGTCCACCAGGTGGGAGAAGGATCCGGCCGACGCCGCCATCAGCACCGCCTGGAGCACCGAGAAGGCGTGGGCGGGCTTGGTGAGCATGCCGCCCGCCACGAACAGGCCGATGTTGTTGCACGCCTCTTCGTCGTCGGACAGCTCGCGCAGCCAGCTGTGGAAGGACACCGTGTCCAGTTCCCGGGCGCGCGGATGTTTCCAGGGGGCGGCCGGATCCGTTTCCGCGGCCAGCTGGTCCAGGATGCCGATCAGCCGGAGCATTTCCTTTTCGGTGCGCTCCCCCACCGGAAACATGTCGCCGGAGTAGGTGCGCCGGGTGCCGTCCGGCGAGATGTAGACGGACTCACCGGCACGGTAGCGTTCAAAGGTTTCCAGGCCCAGCTCCTCCACCAGGGCGGAAAGCACCGTCTGGTCCGGGGAGATCCACTGGCCGCCGATCTCGAGCATGGCTCCGTCGATGGTGTCGGTCCAGGTGCGGCCGCCCACCCGGTCCCGGGCCTCCAGCACCGCGACGGACAGCCCCGCGGCCTTGAGCCTGCGGGCAGCGCTCAGCCCCGAGGGTCCGGCTCCAATGATTACAACGTCACGTTCCAGCGTCTGCACGGTGTCCTTTCCTGCGGCCGGAGGGCCGCCAGTGTCCTTCGAATAAATGAATGCTGTTCATTTATTAGAACGAGACTGTAGCGTGGGTCACGTCCGCTGGGAAGCGAAAGAGGGAAATGTGACGGCTGCGTGAAACCATGAAGACCCGAACCGCGGAAGGAAAATGGGCACATGACAAGGGATGAACCGCACCGCAGGGGTGCCGGGCGGCCGGTAAAGGAAGTCCTTTCGCAGGCGCGGATTACCACGGCGGCGCTGGCGATCATTCAGGCGGGCGGCTACGGTGCCCTGACCATGTCCGCCCTGGCCAAGCGGCTGGGGGTGGCTCCGTCTGCGCTGTACAACCACGTGGATTCCAAGCAGGAAGTGCTCCGCTGGCTGCAGGACCACGTCATGTCTTCGGTGGACACATCGGGTTTCGCGGAGCTGCCGTGGGATCAGGCGCTCCGGGGCTGGGCCCGCTCGTACCGGAAGGTGTTTGCGCGGCACACACCGCTGATTCCGGTCATTGCCGTGCTCCAGGTCAGCGGCGCTCCCCGCACGCTGGCCATGTACGAGGCGGTCACCGAGGGACTGGTCCGCGCCGGCTGGCCTCTCGCGCAGATTGTGCCGGCCATCGTGGCGCTGGAATCCTTCATCTACGGATCCGCGTACGACGCCGTGGCGCCACAGGATATTTTTGAGACCGGCGCTCTGGCGGGGCAGAGCCCGCACTTTACCGCTGCGGTCCGGGAACAGTCCGGACGGTCCGAGGGCCGGGCGGCGGAAAGCGCCTTCGAGGCGGGACTGGACGCCCTGGTCACCGGGCTGGCCCGGCGGGCCGGACTCCGGGTGGAGTCCGGCCACGCCTAGGGCGGTCAGCTGCTAAACGGCGGAGCGGACGGCAGCTTCGAGGACGTCCAGGGCGTCAGCCAGCAGGTCCTCGCCGATAACCAGCGGCGGCAGCAGGCGCACCACGTTGCCGTAGGTTCCGCAGGTCAGGATGATGACTCCTTCGGCCAGGCAGGCCGCTGCCACCGCTTTGGTGATCTCGGCGTCGGGCGTCTTGGTGCCCGGCTTCACGAACTCCAGCGCCAGCATGGCGCCGCGGCCGCGCACCTCGCCGATCACACCGGTCTCTTCAGCCAGCGCCCGAAGGCGGGGAACGCAGATCTCTTCAATGCGGCGGGCCCGGCCGGCCAGGTCAGAGGTTTCCATCGTGTCGATCGCCGCCAGTGCTGCGGCGCAGGCGACCGGGTTGCCGCCGTAGGTGCCGCCCAGTCCGCCCGGATGGACGGCGTCGAGCAGTTCTGCGCGCCCGGTGACGGCCGAGAGCGGCAGGCCGCCGGCAATGCCCTTGGCCATGGTCATGAGGTCAGGAACCACGCCCTCGTGCTGCACGGCGAACCACTCGCCGGTGCGGCAGAAGCCGGACTGGACCTCGTCGGCGATGAAGACAACACCGTTGTCGGCGGCCCACTGCGCCAGGCGCGGGAGGAAACCCTCGGCCGGGACAATGAAGCCGCCCTCGCCCTGGATCGGCTCGATCAGGATGGCGGCGGTCTGGTCCGCACCAATCTGCTTTTCAATGGCGAGGATGACACGCTCGGCGGCCTCGGTGCCGGTGATCTCAGGGTTTTCCTCGCGGTACGGGTAGCTCATGGGCATCCGGTAGACCTCGGAGGCAAACGGCCCGAACCCGGTTTTGTACGGCATCGCCTTGACAGTCAGCGCCATGGTGAGGTTGGTGCGGCCGTGGTAGGCATGGTCAAAGGCGACGACGGCGTTCCGTCCGGTAGCGGCGCGGGCAATCTTGATCGCGTTTTCCACCGCCTCCGCCCCGGAATTGAACAGGACGGTGCGCTTCTCGTGGGTGCCCGGCGTGACTTCCTGCAGCTTTTCGGCCAGGGCGATGTAGCCCTCGTACGGGGTCACCATGAAGCAGGTGTGGGTGAAGTGGTCCACCTGCTCCTTCACGGCGCCGACGACGGCGGGGTCCGAGGCACCGACGCTGGTCACGGCAATGCCCGAGCCCAGGTCGATGAAGGAGTTGCCGTCAACGTCGCGGATGATCCCGCCGTCGGCGTCGGCCACGTAGACCGGAACGGAGGACGCCACGCCCTTGGCGACCACGGCGGCGCGGCGGGTGTTCAGCTCGACGGACTTCGGCCCGGGAAAGGTGCCGTTGATGCTGCGTTTTTGTTCCAGCCGGAAAGCGGGAACGGCTTGGGTGCTCATGGGGTGTGCCTTTCGAACGGTGCTGCGAAAAAAGGGTGCGGCGGGCTGCTGCCGGCCGTGAGGGGAACTAGGCGTCCAGGGCCGTCATGACGTGCTTGATCCGGGTGTAGTCCTCCACGCCGTACATCGACAGATCTTTGCCGTAGCCGGAGCTCTTGAACCCGCCGTGCGGCATTTCGGCCGTGAGCAGGATGTGAGTGTTGATCCAGACCGCACCGAAGTCCAGGTCACGGGCCAGGCGCATGGCCCGGCCGTGGTTGGTGGTCCAGACGGAGGATGCCAGGGCGTATTCGACGTCGTTGGCCATCTCCACCGCCTCGTCCTCCGTAGTGAAGGTCTGCACGGTAATGACGGGGCCGAAGGTTTCCTTCTGCACCACGTCGTCGTCCTGGCGGGCGCCGGTGATCACAGTGGGTTCAAAGAAGAAGCCCTTGGCGCCGGCCCGTCTGCCGCCGGTGGCGATGCTGCAGTGTTCCGGCAGGGACTCGATGACGGCGTTGACCGCATTGAAGTGGTTGATGTTGTTCAGCGGGCCGAAGTAGTTGGCTTCGTCGTCCTCGTGCCCGGTTTCGAGCGTCTTGGTGTGTTCGACCAGGGCCGCCACAAACTCGTCCTGCGCGGAGTCCTCCACCAGTACGCGGGTGATGGCTGTGCAGTCCTGCCCGGCGTTGAAGAAGGAGAACTCGGCGATGGCCTGTGCTGTTTTCTGCAGGTCGGCGTCGGCGAAGACCACGGCCGGCGCTTTGCCGCCCAGTTCAAGGTGCGCACGCTTGAGCGTCTTGGCTGCACCCGACGCCACGGCAATGCCGGCGCGGACGGAGCCGGTGATGGAAACCAGGCCGGGGGTCGGATGCTCCACCATCGCGGACCCGGTTTCACCGGTGCCCAGGACGACGTTCAGGACGCCTGCGGGGAAGATCTCACCGGCGAGCCGGGCCAGGACAAGGGTGGATTCCGGCGTGGTGTCGGAGGGCTTGAGCACCACGGTGTTGCCCGCTGCGAGCGCGGGGCCGATCTTCCAGACCGCCATCAGCAGCGGATAATTCCACGGGGTCACCTGCGCCACGACGCCGATGGGCTCGCGGCGGATGAAGGAGGTGTGCCCCTCCATGTACTCCCCGGCGGCCTTGCCCTCAAGCAGCCGGGCGGCGCCTGCGAAGAACCGCAGCTGGTCTGCTCCAACCGCCACTTCCTCGGCTGCAATGATGGAGCGGACCTGCCCGGTGTTGCGGTGCTGGGCTTCCACCAGCTCATCGGAGTTTGCTTCCAGTGCGTCGGCGAGCTTCAGCAGCATCAGCTGGCGCTCTGACGGCGTGGTCCGCTTCCAGGTCTTGAACGCGGCTGCTGCCGCGGCCATGGCGGCGTCAACGTCGGCCCGGACGGACACCGGAGAGGAAGCCACCACTTCGCCGTTGACGGGGTTGACGATCTCCAGCTGCTCGGTTCCCCGGGCCGGAACAAACTCTCCGTTAATAAAGTTCTGCAGCGTCTGCGCCATCGCATTGTCCTTTCAGGATTTCAGGATGAAGAATGCCCGGACGCCGGCGTCCGGGGCTTTCCTCCAAACCTAGGCGGTGACGTCCGTGTTCCAAAGGGGCAACCGGACAAGAGTCACGGGCCGTAACTGTGCAGGCGACCAAACAACGGAGCTCTATAGTTGCTCCATGCCGATCTACCTGTCCGACCTGCTGGCCGCCCCGGAGCTGGACCTGCGCCCGCACGGAACCGCTCCGGTCTCCCCTGCTCCCCTGCACTGGGTGGCCGTCACCGAATTGGAGGACCCGTTTCCCTTCCTGGGCGGCGGCGAGGTTGTCCTGACCACCGGGCTGCGGCAGCGCACGGGAGCCGTGCAGCGCAGCTTCGTCGACAGTGTGCACCGGGCCGGGGCGGTTGCCATTGGCTTTGGCACCGGCCTGAGCCATGCCAAAGTGCCGGCGGCCCTGATCGAAGCTGCCGATCTGCACGGCCTGCCGGTGTTTGAGGTGCCGTACGAAACCCCTTTTGTCGCGCTGGGCAAGATGGTTGCCGATGCCCTCTCCACCGACCACGTCACGCAGCTGCGGGAGCTGCTGGCAGCCCACCAGTCCCTGGCCGGAGCACTGCTGGGCGGCAACGGACTGCCGGGACTGCTGCAGGAACTCGCCGTGCTGCTGGGCAACGATGTGGCGCTGTACCAATACGGGGCACGGGTGCTGGCGGCCGGTTCGGATGGCGGGGCCCTTTCCGGAACCGGCTCCGGCACGGCCTCCTCCCGGCACCGCATCCCCATCGCGACCGGGCTCCGGGACCGCTGCACGCTGGTCATCACCGAGCCTTACCGGCGCCCCGATATTGTTGCCTACGCCCAAAGCCTCATCAGCGTGGAGCTGAGCAACCAGGCCCGGCGGCGGGCCCGGGACCGCGCTGTCACCGGCCAGCTGCTCTCCGATGTGGTGGCAGGACGCCTGACCGGCAACGATGCGGCGCTGCGGCTGCTGGGCGCCGGAATCTCCACCGCCCGGCGGCAGCTGACCTTCCTGGTGGAGGTAGCCTCCGGCCAGGTCCGCTCGCTGCCCGCCCTGCCGCTGCCCCCGGAGTTCGACGGCGCCGCCACCGCCGTCGTCGACGGCCGGCTTGCCGTGGTGGTGGCCGAAGGCGACGGCGCCGCGCTGGCACGCGTTCTCGGCGACTACCTCTACGGCACCGGGCTGACGGCGAGGATCGGGTTCGGCGGATCCTATGCCGAACCTGCCGGGCTGCGCTGGAGCTACTTTGAAGCAAAGGAATCTCTGCAGCGCGGGCAGAGCATCAATGAACCCGAACGGCTGAGCCTGACCTCGCTGCTGATGTCCGGCGCCGATGTTCCGCTGGCGGATCTGGCGGCTGAGGCACTGGATCCGCTGACGGATTTTGATGCCCTCCATGACGCGAGTCTGCTGGACACTTTGGAGCAGTATCTGGCCCTGAACGGGTCGGTGGCCGCCGTTGCCGACGCCCTGGGCCTGCACCGGAACACTGTCCGCTACCGGCTCGGGCAGATAGCGGACCTCACCGGCTACGACCCGGCCGTCACCGCGGACCGCGTGCACCTGTTCCTGGCTCTGCACGTGCGCCGGCTCGGTCTCGGACAGGGCTGATCAGGAATCCGGCCGGACCTCCAGACCTGCCGGACACCCAAAACCCGCCGTTGCCGCGCGCCGGGCGTGAACCATAGGGTGTAGGGATGGACAACAGCGTGCGGCCCGCCCGAATCTTCCGCTGGCAGGGCGTGGACAACTCCGCACGCCGGGACACCGCAGCTGTCTCTTTCCGCGAGCGGGAACTCGCTGCCGGGGGCACTTCCGTCACGGAGGACTACACCGCCACATGGACACTCACCACTTCCACCGGCTGGGTCACCCGCCGGTTCAGCATTCAGGTCCAGGCCCCCGGCTGGTCGCGGTCCCTTGAACTCACCCGCTCCAGCGACGGGAAGTGGAGCGCGGAAACGGAAGTCTCCGGCGACGCCGGACTCCCCGCCCCGGGAATCACCGACCCCCGCGCCCTGGACAACGCCCAGGATGTGGACCTGGCCCTGTGCCCCCTGACGAACACCATGCCCGTCCTCCGCCTGGACCTGCTGAACTCCGCCGCGCCCGTGGACGACACCCCGCTCACCATGGCCTGGGTGGAAATGCCGAGCCTGCGGGTGCTGCCCAGCAACCAGGTCTACTCGCAGGTTTCGGCCTACGACGACGCCCGCGGGTACGGGGTTGTGCTCTACAGTTCGGCCACCCGAGACTTCACCGCGGAGCTGACCGTGGATGCCGACGGCGCCGTGCTGAACTATCCCCGCCTGGCTGTGCGGGTGCGCTGAGGGGCCTTCGCACCCGGCTAGGATTGAAGTACACCACCCGCAATTTTGGAGACCCCATTGAGTCAAATGTTCCTGGACAAATTCAAAGCCCTGGTCCCCAAGTATCTTGAGGATGACTGGCGCGAAGAAGAAGACGGCATCCCTGCAGACGTCCTGAATGAAATGCTGGACGCCCACGACTTCACCATCCCCCTGGTGCTGCGGGAGTTCTACCTCGCCCTGGGCAACAACGAGGACCTCATGGAGGCCTTCCACTTCTTCTGGGATCCGGACGAACTCGAAATCGAGGACGGCTACCTGCTCTTCCTCGAGGACGAGGACGAGAAGTTTGCCTGGGGTTTCCGCGTGGACCAGCTCGATGTTCCCGACCCGATCGTCTGGCGGCGCAACAACGCCCGTAGCGACTGGCAGAGCGAAGAAGGAACCTTCAGCGAATACGTCTTTGACATGTTTGAGTGGGTCTTTGAGGAAGATCCGAACTAAGGAGCCCTGAATGCAGCAGCCCGGCACGGTTGGCGATGCGCCGCGGAAGGCCATCTGGCCCAGCCATGCACCCGAAAACTACCAGTGCCCGTTCTGTGACATGGCCTCCGGGGAGTTCAAGGCTCCGGGCAACCTGTGCGAGCCCGGGGACCTGGTCTACTCGGACGAGCTGGTGCTGGCGTTCATCGCCTCGCACGGCTTCGATCCGGAGCCCGGGCACGTCCTGGTGACTCCCCGGGAGCATTTCGAGCTGCTGTATGAACTGCCCGACGACGTCGCCGCCCGCCTGATGATTGTCACCCGCGACATTGCGGTGGCCATCAAAAAGGCCTGGCGGCCCGACGGCGTCACCACCCGGCAGCACAACGAGCCGGCCGGCAGCCAGCATGTCTGGCACTACCACCAGCATGTGCTGCCCCGCTGGGACAATGACGGGCTTTACTTCACGCCCAAGCGCCCGATCGTGGATCCGGCCGTCCGCGCCCGGAAGGCCCGGGAACTCAAGTCAGTCCTCACCGTCTCGGAGTACGGGCTCTAGACGTCCCGCTCCACCACTGCGTGGGCGAAGCTGGCCAGTGCCCGCTTCACCACGGACTCAGGCAGCGGCTCCAGCACCGCCACGGCCTCGTCGGACCACTGCCGGGCCACTGCCCATGCTTCGGCGGTTGCCGGGTTTTCCCGCAGGGCTTCCACGGCGGCGGCCAGTGCGTCGTCCGAGCTCAGGTCCCCGTCCACCAGATCCAGCACGGCGGCGGCTTCCGCATCGCCGGCAGCGGCGTTGCGCCGCAGCAGCAGCACCGGCAGGGTGGGAACGCCTTCGCGCAGGTCGGTGCCCGGCGTCTTGCCGGATTTGGCCTCGAGGCCGGTCACGTCAATGACGTCGTCGGCCAGCTGGAAGGCGGTGCCGACCTTCTCGCCGTACTCCACCATGATGTCGATCGCCTGGCGCGTCGCGCCGGAGAACAGTGCGCCGAGCTGCCCGGAGGCGGCAATCAGCGACGCCGTCTTGCCGGAGATGACGGAGAGGTAGTGTTCCAGCGGATCCTGGCCGTCGTTGGGGCCCACTGTCTCGTGCAGCTGGCCCAGGCAGAGCCGCTCAAAGGTGCGGGCCTGAATGCCCAGCGCTTCGCCGCCAAGTTCGGACACCAGGGAGGACGCGCGGGCGAAAATCAGATCGCCGGTCAGCACCGCCACCGAGTTGCCCCAGACCTCGTGCGCGGTGGGAGCGCCCCGGCGCAGCGGCGCGGAGTCCATGACGTCGTCGTGGTACAGGGTTGCCAGATGCGTCAGTTCGACGACGACGGCGGACTGGATCACCTTGGCGTTGGTCGGCTCCGGGCCCAGATGCGAGGCCAGCAGCGCGAGGAGCGGTCGGATCCGCTTGCCGCCTGCCTCGGCCAGGTGGCGCGAGGTGGCGTTGGCGAAGGGATCGGAGTTGGAAATCGCGTCCAGGAGTTCGGCTTCGACCTGTTCCAGGGACGCAGCGATCGAAGGACCCAGCTGCGGGTCTTCGGCGATCAGCGCGAATCCGGCCGGCAGCACAGGCGCGGCCTCGTCGGCGGCACTATCCGGGCTGGTGTTCGAGGATTCAGTCACGGTTTTAGACTAACTTTTCGTCGGAGCGGGTTGGACGGCTGGCTGGGTCCTGCATCTTGATTCGAGGCGGCCGGAACCAGGGCTTCCAGCACGGCGATAACTCTATCCTCCAAACCCTTGCTGCTGTGGTCCGTGAGGTTGGCCAGCATTCGCACCACAAACCGCATCAGCACCGGAATCGGCATGCCGGTGCGCAGCGCGAGCTTCATGATGGCCGGTTTGCCGATCAGCCCCGCAAAGATCCTGCCCAGGGTGAAGTGGCTGCCCCATTCGGCGCGGATGTGGTCAGAGTAGCCGGAGAGGCGGCGGTCAAAGGCCGCGTCGGCGGAGAGCAGTCCCGGTGTGCGGGCTTCGCTTTCCGCGGCCACTATGAAGTCCGCGGCAAACCGGGCGGATTCCATGGCGTAGGAAATGCCCTCGCCGTTGAACGGGGACACCATGCCGCCGGCGTCGCCGAGCAGGAGCAGTCCCGGCGAGTAGTGCGGGGTGCGGTTGAAGCCCATCGGCAGGGCAGCACCGCGGATTTCCCCCACCTGGTTCTCGGGGCTGAACCCCCACTCGGCGGGCATGCCCGCGGTCCATTCCCGCAGCACCTTGCGGTAGTCGAGCTTGCCGAATTCCTTGGAGGAGTTCAGGATGCCCAGGCCCACGTTGGAGGTTCCGTCGCCTACGCCGAAGACCCAGCCGTAGCCGGGCAGCGGATTTCCGGCGGCGTCGGGAAGTTCCAGCCAGCCTTCCATCCAGTCATCGTTGGTGCGCGGACTCTGGAAGTAGGTGCGCACGGCCACGCCCAGCGGCCGGTCGTCGCGCTTTTCGATGCCCAGGCTCAGTGCGGTGCGGCTGGAGTTGCCGTCAGCGGCCAGGACGACGTCGGCGGAGAACTCCCGGGTCTCCCCCGTGCGCCGGCCGGCGTCGTCGAGCACGTTGGCCACCACGCCGGTGACCCGGCCGGCGTCGTCGCGCACCGCGGCGGTAACCGAATGGCGTTCCAGGATGGTGGCGCCGGCAGCCTCGGCATGACGGGCCAGAGCTTCATCAAAGCCCAAACGGGTACGGATCAGGCCGTAGTCGGGGAAATCCGAGAGCACCGGCCACGGCAGCTCAAGGGTGCGGCCGGCGGCAATGAGGCGTAGTCCCTTGTTCCGGCGCCAGCCGTCGGCTTCGTCGTGGGGCAGATCCAGGAGCTGGACTTCCCGGACGGCACGCGGAGTAAGGCCGTCGCCGCAGACCTTTTCCCGCGGAAACGAGGTTTTTTCCAGGACGGTAACTTCCACTCCGGCCCGGGCAAGGTGGTAGGCCGCGGTGGAACCGGCGGGGCCGGCTCCGACAATGAGGACGCTCACTTAGATGGCTGTCCTCCCCGGCTTCACAGCGCGGTGAATGGCCACGATGCCGCCGGTGAGGTTGCGGTAGGCGACGTCGGTCCAGCCGGATTCGGCGACCCAGGCAGCCAGTTCGTCCTGATTGGGCCAGGCGCGGATGGACTCGGCCAGGTAGACGTAGGCGTCGGGATTGGACGCAACCTTCCGGGCAATCGGCGGCAGTGCACGCATCAGGTACTCGGTGTACATGGTGCGCCACACGGGCACGGTGGGCGCGGAGAACTCGGCGATGACCAGGCGGCCGCCGGGCTTGGTGACGCGCAGCATTTCAGCGAGGGCCTTCTTCGGCTCATTCACGTTGCGCAGGCCGAAGGAGATGGTGGACGCGTCAAAGGAGTTGTCCTCGAACGGCAGGTTGGTGGCGTCTCCGGCTACAAAGTCGATGTCGGGGCGGCGGCGCTTGCCCACCTTGAGCATGCCCAGGGAGAAGTCGCAGGCCACCACGTTGATGCCGGCGTCGGCGTAGGGCTCGCTGGAGGTTCCGGTACCGGCGGCCAGGTCCAGGACCCGCTGACCGGGCGAGGCGCCGACGGCGTCCACCACGATGCGGCGCCAGCGGCGTGTCTGCCCGAGGGACAGCACGTCGTTCACGACGTCGTATTTCGGTGCCACGTCGTCAAACATGGCAGCGACTTCATCCGGGCGTTTATCCAACGATGCGCGATTCACTCGATCATTGTCTCAAAGAATGTGCAGGGGACCGAACCCGAGGCGGCTGTGTCTGGTCCCTCACCTGCCCGGGCAGTGCCCGCCCGCCCCGGGCCGCAGGTACGGGGCCGGCGGGCTGCAGGTAACCTCCGGCACATCCGGACTGGGAGTAGGCTGGAGTCATTATGACCACCCTGCGTTCCCTGACCGTGCCCATTGGTGAGCTGTCCGCCACAATCGGGCTGCTGGAGTATCTGGTCCTCAATGACCAGCTTGCCTGGATCCGCAGCGGTGAGGGGCTGGTGGGCTTTGGCGAAAGCGCCCGTTTCACCGCGAGCGGGCCGGAGCGGTTTGCCGATGCGCAGCAGTGGTGGCTGAAGCTGGCCGACGACGCCGACATTGAGAATCCCCTGACGGTTCCCGGCAGCGGACTCGCCGCATTCGGCTCCTTCGGCTTCTCCAAGCGCTCCCCCTTTGAGTCCCGGCTCATCGTTCCGGAGATCATAGTCGGCTGCCGCGACGGTGCCGCCTGGATCACGCAGACAACCGCCGACCCCGACGCCGAGCTGAGCCTGGCCACCGCACAGACGGCCCTGGCCCACTATCTGGACGAGGTTCCCGTGGCCCGCGAGCCGGACCCCGAAGACCGCATCCTTCCGGGCGTCCTCACCGAGGCGGAATGGAAGAACGCCGTCGCCCGCTCCGTGGCGCACATTAATGCCGGCGACTTGAGCAAGATCGTCCTGGCCCGCGACATTGTCGCGTCGCTCGGATCACCGGTTTCCGCGGCACAGGTGCTGCGCGAGCTGGCCCTGCGCTACCGCAGCTGCTGGACCTATTCCGTGGACGGACTGATCGGTTCCACTCCGGAAATGCTGATCAAGGTGGAGAACGGTGTAGCCCGCGCCCGGGTGCTCGCCGGAACGCTGGACCGGGCCACAGCGCCGGCCGATGACCCGGACTACCCGCAGCGGGTGCTCGCCGGATCCGACAAGCAGCGCCACGAGCATCAAATTGCCATCGACTCGCTCACCCGGCAGCTGGAACCGTTCACTTCCTCGATGACCTCGCACACCGAACCCTTTGTGCTGGAACTGCCCAATGTGTGGCACCTGGCCTCCGACGTCGCCGCTGATCTGGCCCCCGGGGCCGACGGCGGGATCCCCACCTCGCTGGCGCTGGTGGAAGCACTGCATCCCACCGCAGCCGTGTGCGGGTTCCCGACGAGCGTTGCCGGTGAGCTGATCAGCGAGCTTGAACACATGGACCGGGGGCCGTACGCCGGCCCGGTGGGCTGGATGGATGCTGACGGCAACGGCGAATGGGGCATCGCCCTGCGCGGTGCCGTTATTGAGGATCCCCGCACCGTCCGCCTGTATGCAGGCTGCGGCATTGTTGCCGGTTCCAACCCCGCCGCGGAGCTGGCGGAGACCTGGAGTAAGTTCCGGCCCATGCTTGAAGCGCTGGAGCTGGACCGGGCCGCCGGCGCCGTCCAGTGGCCCTAGGCGCCCGGAACCAACCCTTGACCGTGTGATCCAAGACGTGTAAAAGCACCTCCCCGGAGTGCGTATAATTGAGTGAGCATGCATAATTATGCAGGCCCTGATGCGCTCCGGTTCGCCGGAACCGGTTCCGTCTTTTTCCGATCTGAGGTTCTTTCCATGCTGAACAAAGCACGCACCGCCCTTGCAGCCGTTCTGGCTCTCGGCGCCCTGACCGCAACTGCCTGCAGCGGCGGCGGCGGCGGGACGGCGGAAACGGAGTCCGGAATCCCTCTGGTCAACGAGGGTGCACTGACCGTTTGCTCCAACGTTCCGTTTGAGCCCTTTGAATACGTGGGCGACGACGGGGAGTACACCGGCTTCGACATGGACCTCACCCGGGAAATTGCTGCGGGGATGGGACTGGAGCTGGAAGTCCAGAACGCCAGCTTCGACGGCCTGCAGAGCGGCACCGTTCTCGCCGCCAACCAGTGTGACCTGATTGCGGCGGCTGTCTCCATCACCCCCGAACGCGAAAAGAACCTGGCGTTCTCCGACCCCTACTACGACTCACTGCAGTCGCTGCTGGTGTCGGCCGATTCCACGGCTAAGTCGCTGGAGGACATGGGCGGGAAGAAGATTGGCATCCAGCAGGGCACCACGGGTGAAACCTATGCCCGCGACAATGCACCCTCCGACACCGAGGTCATTGCCTACCAGACCGACGCCGAACTCTTCCAGGCGCTACAGGCCGGCAACATCGACGCGGTGCTGCAGGACCTGCCCGTGAACCTTACCCACACCGACGGTGATTCCTTTACGATCGCGGCCACTTACCCCACCGGTGAGGCGTACGGCCTGGCGATGAAGAAGGAAGGCAGCGAGAAGCTGGTTGAAGAGGTCAACAAGCAGCTCGCCGCCATGCGCGAGAATGGAAAGTACACCGAGCTTTACGACAAGTACTTCACCGAATAACGCCCGCGCGCGGACCGGTTGCCCGGCCGAGGCTCCGCCGTCGATACCCCCGCGGAATTCAGACGTGCGTAGAATCTAGATTGCTTTCATCTGTTTATGAAGGGGCAATCGCCACTGGCTCCGTCCACGAAAAGGTTATAGATCCATGCTGACAAAAGCACGCAGAACCGCCCTTGCCGCAGTGACTCTGGGCGCCCTGGCACTGACCTCCTGCGGCGGGGACGATTCGTCCGCCGACGCCGGTTCCGGTTCCGAACTTGGCCTGGTCTCGGAAGGAACCCTGACGGTTTGCTCTGAAATTCCGTACGTGCCGTTCGAGTATGTCGAAGACGGGGAATACACCGGTTTCGACATTGACCTTATTCGGGAAATCGCTGCGGGCATGGGACTCGAGACGGAAATCCAGCAACAGGGCTTTGAGGCTATTCAGGGCGGTACCGCCGTCAGCGCCGGAATGTGCGATCTGAGCGCCAGCGCCGTCACCATCACGCCCGAGCGCGCAGAAAAGCTGCTGTTCAGTGACCCGTACTACGACTCCCTGCAGACCCTGATGGTTCCGGAAGGCTCAGACATCAAGAGCATTGATGATCTGGCCGGCAAGCGGGTTGGCGTGCAGCAGACCACCACGGGTGCCGCTTATGCGCAGGAAAACGTCAAAGACGCCGAAATCATTGAATACCCCGGCGACGGCGAACTGTTCCAGGCCATCCAGGGCGGAAGCATTGACGCCATCCTGCAGGACATCGCGGTGAATACCTCCCACACGAAGGAGGGCGGCTACGACATCGTGGAGGAATACGAAACGGACGAGTCCTACGGCTTCGCCTCCAAGAAGGAAAACGCTGCCCTGATCGAAGAGGTCAACGCCCAGCTGGCCGAACTGCAGGACAACGGCAAGTACTCCGAGATCTACGACAAATACTTTGCTGAATAAGCACTGACAAGCACTGAACGTTCCGCCGTCCCGGGTTGCGATCCAATCCGGGACGGCGCCACACATATCTTCCGCGGAAGGCTCCACCTTGAAACCCTCCACCCGCAGACGCCTCTTCCGGGGCAGCCTGTATGCCGTCTTTATCCTGGTCGTTCTGGCCGTAGTCCTGCTTGCGGACTGGAAAGCCATCGGGGTGAACTTCTTTGACCCCGAAGTGGCAAAGGAGGCCTTCCCGACCATCATCACGGTGGCCGCGAAGAACACCATCATCTACACGGCCATCGCCTTTGCCGGCGGTCTGCTGCTGGGCCTGATCCTGGCCCTGATGAAGCTCTCCCCGGTGGCACCCTACCGCTGGGCTGCCACCGCGTACATCGAAATCTTCCGCGGCCTGCCGGCCCTGCTGGTGATCTTCGCCTTTGCCTTCGCAGTGCCGATCGCGTTCTCCTGGCGTCCGCCGGGCGGCAATGCCGGCGCCGGCCTGATCGCCCTGATCGTGGTGTCCGCCGCGTACATCGCCGAGACCATCCGCGCCGGCATCCAGGCGGTTCCTCCCGGCCAGATTGAAGCCGCCCGCTCGCTGGGCATGGGCCCGGCCTGGACCATGGTCTCCGTGACCCTGCCGCAGGCCTTTCGCATCATCACTCCCCCGCTGACCAACGAGCTGGTGATCCTGATCAAGGACACCTCGCTGCTGTTCATCGCCGGCATGGCGCTGGCGGACCGCGAACTCACCACGTTTGCCCGCGATGCCGTCTCGCAGAACGCCAACGCCACTCCGCTGGTGCTGGCTGCCCTGATGTACCTCATCATCACGCTGCCGCTGACGCAGCTGGTGGCCAAGCTTGAACGCCACAACCAGAGAGGCCGGTGACTGCCATGAGCACTGCAGCATCCAGCTCCCCCGCCGCCGCCAACACCGCCGTCCCCGCCATCCAGGTGCGGAACCTGCACAAGAGCTTCGGCTCCAATGAGGTCCTCAAGGGCATCGACTTCCACGTGGACCAGGGTGAAGTCGTCTGCGTGATCGGCCCGTCCGGTTCCGGCAAGTCCACCCTGCTGCGCTGCGTCAACCGCCTGGAGGAGCCCACCAGCGGCACCATCCTGGTGGAGGGCGTAGACATCACCGATCCCGAGACGGACCTGGACAAGGTCCGCACCCGGATCGGCATTGTGTTCCAGCAGTTCAACCTCTTCCCGCACCTGAACGTGCTGAAGAACCTCACGCTGGCCCAGCGTCGCGCCAAAAAGCGCGGCAAGGCCGAGGCCGAGGAAGTTGCCCGGAAGAACCTGGCCAAGGTGGGCCTGGGCGACCGCGGCGACGCGTTCCCCGCCCAGCTTTCCGGCGGCCAGCAGCAGCGCGTGGCCATTGCCCGGGCGCTGTCCATGGATCCGGACATGATGCTCTTTGACGAACCCACCTCCGCCCTTGACCCCGAGCTCGTGGGCGACGTGCTCGCCGTCATGCGCAACCTGGCTGAAGAAGGCATGACCATGATGGTGGTGACCCACGAGATCGGCTTTGCCCGTGAAGTCGGCGACCGCGTGGTCTTCATGGACGGCGGCGTCGTTGTCGAGCAGGGCCGCCCGAGCGACGTGCTGGACAACCCGCAGCACCCGCGAACCCGCGAGTTCCTCTCCAAGGTGCTCTAGGCCTTCCTGCCGCAGCAGCCATCCCGTACTTCGGTGCGGGATGGCTGCTTTTGTTTTGGCCGGGTCTGCGCTGCGCTGAGTATGCCCAGGCAACGGCGGCTTCTTCATCCAGGACATCGAGGTAGTGCGGTTCCCGGGGCGGGCTGCCGCTTCGTACGACGGGGTCGGACATGAACGGGGAAAGGCACCTAGAACGGCGGTGGATCTGCGCCGTAGTCATCCGGGCCGTCGCTCTCGGGCACGTTCGGGATCGGGAAATGCGGTTGGACCCGATGGGGAGGTCCGGGAGGTTGCTCGGCATCGGAAGCATCGGAAGCATCGGAGGCAAGGGAGAAGTGCGGTTCGGTCCGGTAGGTCCGGCCGCCGGGTGACGTCCACGCGATGATGCCGGGCTCGGGTTGTCGGGCCTTCCAGAAGCCCTCGGTTTTGAACATGTGGTGCCGCCGGCAGAGATGCTCGAGGTTGTCGTGGTCGGTGGCGCCGCCCTGGGCCCAGGGTTTGGTGTGGTCGATTTCGCAGATAACCGCGTTGGACCGGCACCCCGGGAACCGGCAGGTTCCATCGCGCGCCCGCAGCCAACGCTTGAGTCCGGAGGGGACTTTCCGTCTTCGGCCCACGCGGAGGATTTCCTCGGTGTCCGGTTCCCGCTCCACCAGTGTCCATTTCGCTGCCTCGCGGGCCATTCGGCGGGCGGTCTGCGGACTGATCGGCCCGTACCCGTGCAGTTCGGCGGGCTGGTCGTCTGCGCCGAAGAGGGTTTCGGCGGTGATCAGCACCAGGATCTCTCCCCGGGCTTTGAGTCCGCCGCCGGCGCAGGTGGTACCGGATCCCTCGGTGGTACCGGAACGCTTGGGTGATCTGGCTTCCTCTTCCGAAGTTTCGCCGCCGCAGGTGTAGCCGCCATTGAGCAGCAGATCCTGCAGAATGTCCGCACGCAACTGATCCACCGTGCGCGGATCCCCGGCGGCCTGCTCACCCCGGGCCGCCTGGCACAGCTGGGTGAAGATTACTTGCGCCTTCTCCGCAGGCAGCAACGCTGAAAGCCAGGACATCCCGTCCTGACCGGGTTCCAGACACACCTTCCGCTGCTCGAACGCAATATTTTGCCGCTCGACAATGGTCTCGGGGTACTGCTTCTCGCGCAGCCGGCGGGCGCGAATAGCGAACTGGGGCCGGGTTTGCCCGTCCGCCATCTCCAGTAGCTTCGCTTCGAAGGCGGACAGCGCCGGGCCCGGCACACCGACCGATTGTTCCAGCGCTGTCTGGACATGTCCGTAACTGATTCCGCCGTCCTGCAACTTCGCCAGCGTGGCGGCATGGGTCTGGCACAGGGTTCCGGCCTCGACCATGAGCCGTTTCCCGGTGTTATACGGCAGCTGCAGGATCGTTGCCGCTTCCGAGGCAGCGAGGCTGAAGGCCAGCTTGGGGTCGAGTTTGCCGGTCGCGGAGCGAATGTCCTCCCGGTAGACGGTCTCGATCCGGTGAAGGACCTTGGCCTGCTGCGCCTGCGCCCACCGGATCAGGTGATCCAGATGCGAGAGGACGGCACCTGCTGCTTCATCGTCCAGGACCTCGACACCATGCAGTGCCAGCGACCCGGTGAACCCGTCCCGGTATGCGGAGGCTGGTTCGGCAGCGGAGACCCGTTCGGCCGGATGTTCGGTGGATGTGGCCGCTGCTACGGGGCCTTCGCTGGCGACGCCGTCAGATGCTGCCACAGGACTGTCGGTGGAGACAGCGGCAGGGACCAGCTCGGCCTCATAGACCGCCAGACTGCGGGGTTCCGCAGCCTGTTCAGGTCCGGCCTCCGTGCCGGGATTTCTCCGGTGCTGATCCATGACTTCAGGCTTTCACCCGCCTCTGACATTTCCGCTTCGAATAAGGTCCAAAACGGGTCAAAACAGGCCCGTTTTGGACCTTCCAAATACCCGTCTTTTCAGCGGCATCACTTGCTCGATTGTCCTAATACTCAGCCACCGCTCAGCGGTCCCACCGGCGGAGGAGACTGGTCCAGTGACAGAGGCAGCTGCGGCAGCAATGGAACGCCCCCGGACGAGCCCGCCTGGACTAGGCGAGCACCTTCTGCACGGCTTGCCTGACCTTCGTGTGCAGCTCCCGCAGGGAATCCCGGCGCACCGGAACCTCCAGGATGGAACGGCCGGCAACGGGAGCGTCCAGTGCGGCGTCGAGCTCATCCGCCGTGCGGACCAGCCGGTGCGGCACCCCGTAGGCAGCGGCCAGCGCCGAGATGTCCACGGTGTGCGGGGTACCGAAAAAGCGCTCGACGACGGCGGTGTACTCCGCCCGCTCGCCCAGCGCCCCGTGCTCGAGGGTGGAGAAGATGCCGCCGCCGCCGTCGTTCAGCACCACCAGCTGCAGGTCCGGCTCCGGTTCCCCGGGGCCCAGAAGGAGGGCGCCGGCGTCGTGCAGGAAGGTCAGGTCACCCAGCAGCACCCGGGTGGGAATGCCGTTGGCCAGCGCGATGCCGGCCGCCGTGGCAATGGTGCCGTCAATGCCGGCCAGGCCGCGGTTGGCGTAGACGTCCAGCGGATGCCAGTCAGGGGCCGCCACCAGGTCCATGTCCCGGATCGGGTTGGAAGAGCCGAGCACCAGGTTGCCGTCGGTGTGGTCCCAGACCAGGTCGGCGACGTGCAGGCCGTTCAGTTCACTCTGCGCGTCGAGCAGCGAGGAAACGGCTGCCATGGCCGCGGCGGAGGCGGTCTGCCAGCGTTCCAGCCAGGCCGGCGTGCCTTCGCCGGCAAAGTCGAACAGCCCGGCCAGGTCGGTGATGATGGTTTCGGGGCGCCGTCCGGCGGTGAACCAGTTGACCGGGCGCGGCACGTAGATTGCTTTCTCCACGTCTGTGCGGGCGAGCAGCCCGGCCACGGGACGGGACAGGGTGGGCCGGCCGAAGACCACCACCCGCTCAATCTCCGGGCCCAGTTCCTCCAGCAGCAGCCGGTACGCGCCGATTGCGTTCGGGCCGAAGCGGGCGTTCGAGGACGGTTCGGCCAGCAGCGGCAGTCCGGCGCGGCGGGCAAACAGGGCGGCGATCTCACCGGCGCCGTCACCGGCAATGACGACGGCGCGGCGGGTGCCGGAGTGCTTGGCGAGCACTGCCGCTTCGCTGCCGGTGGCCACGGGGTCGGCGGGCAGTTCCGCGTCCGGGGCGGCCGCGGCGCCTGCGTCACCTGCGGGCAGCCCGGCCGTGTCGCCGTCCTGCGGGATCAGCGGTTCGCGGAACTGCAGGTTGATGTGGATCGGGCCTGCCGGGCTGCCGGCGCTGACCCGGTCAAAGGCGGCGCTGATGGCTCCGGCGGGATCGTCCCCGGCGCGGATGTCGGCAGTGGCGGCGGGGAACTCGGCGAAGATCCCGGGCTGGACGGTGGTCTGGTTGGCGCCGGTGCCGTGCAGTTCCGCGGGCCGGTCGGCGGAGAGCACCACGAGCGGCACGCCGGCGTGGTGGGCTTCCATCACTGCCGGCATCAGTTCACCCACGGCGGTGCCCGAGGTGGTGGCAACGGCCGCCGGGCGGTGTCCGCCGCGGGCCAGGCCCAGGGCGGTGAAGCCGGCAACCCGCTCGTCGATCCGTACGTGCACCGTCACCCGGCCCTGCACTTCGGCTTCCGCCAGCGCGTAGGCCAGCGGGGCGCTGCGCGAGCCGGGGGCAACGACGACGTCGGTCACCCCGGCTGCAACCAGTGCGGAGACGGCGGAGCGTGCGGCCTGCAGGGAGCTGAGGTTGCTTCCCGCTTCCGGCTCAGCGGAGCCTGCGGCGGAGGACGGGCTGGGAGTTTTCGAAGATCCTGTCACCGTTCTATCCTAGGGTTCGACCTTGGGTCTGCAGGAGCTGATGGCTCTATTGGTCCTAACGCGTCCGATACCCTCGCCGAGTGAGCTTGGTTCTCGCGGTTCCACTCCGGTGCGAACCAGCGCAGCTCAAACGTCTTTCCGATGCCCCATTCCACGACAGACGTTGCCGCCCGGGCTCAGTATAAAATACGCTACGTCGCCAGTGTGAGGACCGGAGCCGCTATGGAACTTACAAAAAAGCAGGCCTGAAAGAAGGAAGCGGCAGCCGGCCCTACACTTTAGTGTCTGTACATATAGGATTGAGCGTTCGGCGCCGTCCGCCTGCGGCGAGGAATTCGCTTCTGGGATCGCCGATCAGCGACGACCGGGGGTTTGCTCACGTGGTGCAAGAGAAGAAAACTAAACACGCAGGGTTTCACCGGGCATATATCTTGCAAGACGGGGCCAGGCGTGACCCCGGGGAGCAAGATTGGGCTGATCTTCTCCAGCGCGTGGCGGGCCTCAGCCTGGAAGACCGCACCGTTGGCGACATCATCTATGAACCTGCTTCATTGCTGAGTGCTGGGATTCTTCTCGGCATGCACAAGCCAATCAACCCTGACTTCATGAGCACGATTAACAGCAAGGCCGGCAAAATCGCCGACTTTATGAAAGCAACCGTTACCACCGATGAAGAAGATGACCTTTCCCCTGAACGGTTCGCAAACTCTACAGCGGTCTGTTTTTTACCAGTAGGAAACGCTTTCGCAGTTGCCCTTGGAAACACAATGGCGCCCAGGGCGAACCAGATTGCGCACTTCCTCGACGAGTTCCTTCCACCCGAACAAAAGGGCGCATACTGGAAAACGGAACCAATGGTAGACGATGATGAGATTCGGAAACTCCGCCAGGCAAAAGGTCTCGTAGAGTTTTCGTCGAGGTTCAATACGTCGAGGAACCTGTTCAACATGGACACGGAGAGCTCCGGAGTTGTCTCCTTCGGGGAGCGGATCGCGCAGCGGGTCGGCGGCGATGTTGAGATCAGCATAGAGGTGAAACTCAAGCCAGCTGCTCGGAATACGTCGGTCAAACAGAAGATGCTAGACCTCCTCATGACCGACCTGCAGACCCTCGCCGGAAAAGGCAGCAACGCCAAGGCGAAGGCCCTGATGCCTGATGGCATCGAGGAGGAACTTTCCTTAGTCGAGCACAATCTTGCCGCTGATTTTGAGATCGACAAGCTCGGTAGCGAGAGCCACCAGTTTTCAGAACTCCTTCAAGCCCTTGGCGATGTCAGTGCCGAGATGGAGACTAAGGTGAAATCCATCTTGGAGGGAACCGACTGACATGGCCAGAGCACAATTCTCGGTACGGGATTTCCTCGCCGCACGCCCGGTGGTGGATCAGATTATTCCCGTTGCTGCAGTCTTCGTCTGGCACTTCTTGGTGGCTGAGCTAGTCACCGTTCCTGAGGCCTCCCGCCCGACGATCTACGCGGGCATCGCGGCGATCTCAGGCCTAGCTATGGCAGCCTCAACGTTCATCTGCTCCATGACGTACCAATCTGGCAACATCCTCATGTCTAGAGTGGTTCAAGTATATTCGCTTGAGCTGCGTCGAAATTGGATGAGCATCATTAGTTCCAATTTGCTTACTGCTGTTGCACCGCTCGTGGCACTCGCCATTGACCGTTCGCATAGTAGCGCCGCGTCTGCAGTGGCCGTCTACTCTTTGACGCTTCTGATGACAAGGTTTGGACGAGCTCTATGGTGGATGCAGTACACACTTTTTCTCCAAGACCAGTCCTTTCAAGTTCCACACAAAACAAGGGTCAGCTTGCGCTCAGATCTGCGTGGGTAACCTGTTCGAAGCGCCTGGCCGTCAAATACTCTCCCCCGTGAACGATGCACCACTCCCTGGTACCTGGGAATGGTGAGGTTGAATCACCAGCTCGCCCGGTCACGGCACCACGCCCGGTGAGACGGAGTTATCACGAATGCCACTTTGTGGCCGGTTTCCAAAGGTCATCTAGGTGCCGGCTTTGGCGGCGTAGTGTTCGGTGGCGTACCCGTCCACGGCACCGATGCTGATGACGGCCCTGGCGGCGGATGCGCCGGATGCTGCTCGGGCACTTCCAGGCCTCGGGGTGCGCAGATCAGTGCCACGCAGACCAACTCGGCTGCTCCGTTGATCAAACCCGGGCACCGAGCAACTCGGCACGGGCCGTCACCTCGTCGCGGTCGGCCGGTGCGGCTGGGTGCCCGCCCCCCCAGTGTCCTTTAGTAGGCCCGAACCCGCTGCTCCACAACCAGGTGAATGAGCGCGAAGGTCCTGTCCTCGTCGATGGCACGGAGCGCAGCCTCAACAGCGGCGGGAACATCGGCGTCGTGCTCCACTTTGATGCCGAAGCCGCCAAAGGCCTGGGCCATCAGCGCAAACTCGGGGTTTTTCAGCTGGGTGCCGGAGACCCGGTCCGGATAATGGCGTTCCTGGTGGGTGCGGATGGTGCCGTACTCCTGGTTGTCCATCACGATCACCAGAGGGGTGGCCCCGTACTGGGCCGCGGTGGCCAGTTCCTGTCCGTTCATCAGGAACTCGCCGTCGCCGGCAATGGTCACCACACGCCGGCCCGGGTAGGTCAGTGACGCCGCGACCGCCGAAGGAACGGAGTAGCCCATGGAACCGTTGCGGGCGCTGACCATGGAGGCGTACCGCTTGGTGGGGAAATAGCGGTGGGCCCAGTTGGTGTGCTCGCCTGCGCCCAGGGTGATCATGGCGTCGTCCGGCAGCGTCGGCACCAGATGCGCCATCAGGGTATCCATCCGTGCCGGTCCGTCCCCCGGGCCGGCCGGCGGCAGAGCGGAGAACATCTCCTGTTCGCGGCGCATGCGCGAGGTCCAGGCCTTCCACTCGTCCTTGACCGGCAGGTCCATCAACACCAGGTCCCGGACAAACACGTCAGGCTTGGCGACGATCTGATAGGAAACCGGGCCGGACCGGCCGCGCATCGAGGGGTCAATGGTGACCAGGAAGTTCTTATTGGTCCAGTCCTGGCGGACCAGGAACCCGTCAGTGATCACGTCGCCGGGCACGGTGCCGACAAAAACCAGCAGGTCGGTCTCCTCGAGCAGGTCATAGGTCGGCTTCGGCCGGCCGTACCCGATCGGTCCTACGTAGGAAGGCGAGTCGAACGGCACGGTGCCTTCACAGCGCCATTCCGCGGCGGCGGGGAGGTGGTGCTCTTCCAGCCACCGGGTCAGGGCGTCTGCGCCCTCCTGGGTCCAGTCGTTGCCGCCGGTGACAAACAGCGGCTTTTCGGCTTCCTTCAGTGCAGCCTTCAGCGCCTTCCAGTCCGTAACGGTCATGCCGCCCGGCGCAACGGGAATCGGCGGGTGCAGAACGGCACTGATTTCCTGCCGGATGATGTCTTCGGGGAGCCCGACGACGACGGGTCCCGGGCGGCCGCTCATGGCGGCGAAGATGGCTTCAGCCACGATTTCGGACGCCCGCTCGGGGTGGTCCAGGACCATCACCCGTTTGGCGCCCGTATCGAACCAGGCTTTGATATCGAATTCCTGAAACGCCTCGCGGTCCCGGTGCTCGAACGGGATCAGGCCCACAAAGAGCACCATGGGCGTGGAGTCCTGCCAGGCCGTGTGCAGGCCGACGTGCGCGTTGGCCGCACCCGGCCCGCGGGTGACCATGGCGATGCCCGGCAGCTGCTGCATCTTGCCCGCGGCCTCGGCCATGTAGGCGGCCCCGCCTTCGTGCCGGCACACAACGGTTTCAATGGCCGACCGGTGCAGTCCGTCCAGCACGTCCAAAAAGCTCTCGCCGGGCACCACATAGGTCCGTTCCACCCCGTGGGCAGCCAGCGAGTCAACAATGACGTGGCCGGCGGACTTGGTTGCGGGGGCGTTGGCTGCCGCCGCGGCGGGAGCTGGCACGCGGGAAAAGGAGGATGCCTGAGGCAGCCCTGACGTCGTTGTCATCTATTCACTTTCGTTGCTCGGATACATCAATGCGCCGTCAAACCGTCAACGACCGTTAGATATCCTCAGCAAAGCACCTGCTTGGTCTGAGGTGGGATCATACTAACCGCACCGGGCTGTTATACGGCGAAGTATGACGACGGCGCTTAGCCCCGCTCCGCGCGGGCGGCTGCATCCGCGGCAAGGATGGGAGCCATGCTTTCGCGCATATAGTCGGCAACTTCGCTCTGGGTGACAGCCACGTCGAGCACAAAGAGTCCCTGCGCACCGGCAGCGAGCCAGTTTTTCAGCACCTGCAGGTCGGCGAGGGAGCGCATCTTCACACCCTGCGCGCCCATCGCGATGCCCAGGGCACTGAAATCCACTTCGGGAATCTGCATGGCCGTATCGTCGAGGCCCCGGGCGGCATACTGGTGAACCTCGGCCCCGTAGGCTGCGTCGTTGAACACCACCATTACTCCGCTCGGGATGGCACGGACGGCCGATTCGAGGTCGGCCAGTGCCATCAGGGCTCCGCCGTCGCCGGCAATGAGCACCGTGGTCCGGTCCGGGCGGGCCACAGCCGCCCCGACCGCCGCCGGAATGCCCAGGCCGATCGATTGGAAGGCAGTGCCCACCATCATCAGGCCCTGCGGGTCCGGAGCCTGGCAGTACATGGGTATCCACCCGCAGAAGTGCCCGCCGTCCTGAACGATGGTGCGTTCAATCGGCAGGATGTGGTCGAGCTGCTGGGCGACGGTGCGCGGGTTCAGCCGCCCGTCGGCAGCGAACTCGTCAGCGGGCCGGTCCGCCGCGAACGACGGAGCGGTTACCTCGGGGTGCAGGGTCCGCCATCCGCCGTCGACCGCAGTAACCGCAGCGGCGAGGGCCAGCGCCGTTTCCCTGGCGTCCGCGGAAACGAAGCAGGAGACCCGGGGGTTGGTGGCGGCGTCGAGCTCATCAATCTGGATGACGGCGGCGTCGTCCGCGAAGAGGGAACCGTAGCGGGTCTGGAAGGCATTCAGGCTGGCACCGGCAACAAGGACGAGGTCCGCCGACCGCATCAGTTCCAGCGGAGCCGTCCGCGCGAATCCGCCGGCGATGCCGAGGTCCCAGGGCGTATCGAGGGAATTGCGGGCCATGACGGAGGTGGCAAACAGGGCTCCGATTTTGTCACCCAGTTCCACCAGCGCCGTACCTGCTCCCGAGATTACGGAGCCGTTTCCGGCCAGGATCAGGGGCCGCTTGGCGCGGTTCAGCAGCGCTGCGACGTGCTCGACGACGGCGGCGTCCGGTGCCGTCGGGGCGGCCGGCTGCAGCTGCGCTGCCGGTTCCTGCGGTCCGGCGGCCTCGTTGGAGAGGTCGTAGGGAATGGATACGATGACGGGTCGCCGCTCGTGCCGTGCCGTGAACCAGGCCTCTTCAGTGAGGCGTTCGGCGTTTGCCGCCGAGACGGTGAGTGTTGAGACTCCCAGTCCCCGGGCGACCATCAGCTGGTCGATGTCCCACGGGCGGGGCCCGGTTGTCGGAGCCTCGCCCACAACCAGCACCATGGGGGTCCGGGCCTTGGCAGCCTCGGTCAGCGCAGTCAGCGAGTTGGTGAAGCCTGCTCCGTACGTCACGGTGGCCACGGCAATCTTTCCCGAGGCCCGGTAGTAGGCATCAGCCATGGCCACCGTTCCGGCTTCATGCCGGGCGCTGATATACGGCAGGCCCCGGGCGGTGAGGTTGCTGGTGAAAAATGCGTTGCCGTTGCCCATCAGGCCGAAAACAACTTCGGCGTGCCGCGCGCATACTTCGGCGACGACGTCGGATACGTTCAGGTGCTCTGTCATGTCTGTGGTCCTATTTCAGTGCAGGGGTGCCAGCAGGGCGGCTGCGTGCCGGGCTACGTCCAGGATCCTGTCGTTCGCCTCAGGACTGCCGATGGTGATGCGGATGCCTTCGTCCGGGAAAACGCGGACAGACAGCGCGCTCTCTTCAAAGAGTGCGGCCAGTGCTCCGGTCCGCTCCCCGCTGTCGAGCCAGAGAAAGTTCGCTTCGGAGGGCAGCACCGGCAGCCCGGCCTCCAGCAGTGCTGCGTGCACACGGCCGCGTTCAGTGACGAGGAGGTCGATCCGCTCCTGCAGCTCGTCTTCGGCCTGCAGGGAGGCCAGCCCGGCCTGCTGGGCCAGGGAAGTGACACCAAACGGAACTGCCACCTTGCGCAGCGTGGTGGCCAGCTCCGGCGACGCAATGGCATAGCCAAGACGCAGTCCGGCCAGCCCGTAGGCCTTGGAGAACGTGTGCAGAACGGCAACGTTGGGGTACTTGCGGAACATATCGACCCCGACGGCGGTGTCGGCGTCGCGGTTGAAGTGAACGTACGCCTCATCCAGCACCACAAGGACATCCGCAGGGACGGACCGGATGAAGGTGTCGACCTCGGCGGCGCCGAGAACGGTTCCGGTGGGGTTGTTCGGGTTGCAGAGGAAGACCACCCGGGTCTCCGGGGTAACGGCGGCGGCCATGGCGGGCAGGTCGTGTCCGCCCTCGGCAGTCAGCGCGATGGGCTGCGGCGCCGCCCCGGCCGTGGTCACCAGGAGCGGATAGGCCTCAAAGGAACGCCACGCGAACATCACCTTCTCGCCCGGGTTGGTCACGGCGAGGATGATCTGGCTGGCAACTTCCACGGAACCAGCGCCGAGAGCAATGTTCTCCGGCGACACCTGCCAGCGCTCGGCGATGGCGGCGGCGAGGTCCCCGGCAGCCATGTCCGGATAGAGGTTGATACTCGAGACGGCACCGGCCACTGCTTCCATCACGGAGGGCAGCGGCGGGTACGGATTCTCGTTCGACGAGAGTTTGAAAGCCTTCAAACCATCAATGTCGGCCGGAGTTTTTCCCTGGCGGTAGGGCGGAAAATTTTCGAGTCCGGCGCGGTGCGGAATGTTCATGGGGTTCTCCTGGGAGCCGGAAACTGAAGGAAACGTGCAGCGTCAGCGCGCTCCGGAAGAGGCTAAGTAAGATTTGTCACATAAACAAGCTGCACAGCAAACAGGTAACAGGTTGCCTGCCGGAAGGTCCCCGACACCATCGTTTTATGTACAAAGTGTCTAGTTTTTGTCCCTCAATTTGCTCCGCAGGTATTTTGTGACTAGCGTCACGGCGAGGTGCCAGGCGCTGGTCTTTTCCACGGACCCGCGGCGCCGCCGGCAATCCTGTTTTTTTCGAGGCGGAGCTCGTCCGCCTCCCGACGCTTGTGAGGCATCCGCATGAAGACTGCTGATACGACAACCCCCGGGGTGCTCCGCGCGCCGCGGCCCGGTCTGGGACGGTCGATGAATTCCCGCCAGCTGACCATGATGGGGCTGGGCAGCGCCATCGGCGCCGGATTGTTCCTCGGATCGGGGGTCGGCGTACAGGCAGCGGGACCTGCCGTGCTGATTTCCTATCTCGTGGCCGGCACCCTTGTCATCATCGTGATGCAGGCCCTGGGCGAATTGGCCGCGGCCAACCCCAGCACGGGTGCCTTCTCCGTCTATACGGAGAAGGCGTTCGGAAAGACGGCCGGATCGGCCGTCGGCTGGCTCTGGTGGTTCCAGCTCGTTGTCGTCATTGCCGCTGAAGCCATCGGTGCTGCCGGACTCCTGGCAAGTGTGTTCCCGGACGTGCCGGTGTGGCTGATGGCCCTGTTCTTTATTGGCGTCTTCTCACTCATCAACGTCACGGGCGTCAAAAACTACGGCGAATTCGAATTCTGGTTCGCGATCCTGAAGGTCGCGGCCATTGTCGCATTCCTCGCTATCGGCGCCGCCCTGATCATGGGCTGGCTGCCCAACGTCACTTCGCCCGGGCTGACGAACCTGTTTGATAACGGCGGTTTTGCTCCGACCGGATGGGCAGGCATCGCCTCGGCACTGCTCGTGGTGATCTTCGCCTTTGGCGGTACGGAAATCGTGAGCGTCGCCGCTGCAGAAACCGCCGATCCCGTCCGCAGCGTAGGCAAGGCCATCCGGACTGTCGTCTGGCGGATTTTGGTCTTTTACATCGGCTCCGTGGCGATCATCGTGACCGTCATTCCCTGGGACTCCGAAGAGCTCAGCTCTCCCTTCGCCGCAGTCCTGGCCTCCGCCCGGATTCCGGGTGCGGAAACCGCCATCGTCCTCGTGGCAGCCCTTGCCTTGCTGTCGGCACTCAACGCCAACCTGTACGGCGCCTCCCGGATGGTGTACTCGCTGGCCGAGCGCGGCGATGCCCCCAAGGGGCTGCTGCGGCTCAACAAGGCCAAGGCTCCCTTCCTCGCCGTCATCATCTCGGTCGCCGTGGGAGTGGTGTCCACCATGCTGGAACTGTTCTTCCCCGACCGGATCCTGCCCGCGCTGCTGAACGTTGTGGGGTCAACCGTGCTTCTCGTCTGGGCCTCGGTCCTGCTGTCCCAGTTTGTCCTCCGCCGCAGGGCCGACCGTGCCGGAGAGGCCCTCAAGCTGAAAATGCGGGGCTTCCCGTACGTGTCCCTCGCCGGGATCGTGATGCTCGCAGCCATTCTCGTGCTGGCCTGCTTCGATGCCGCCGCCAGGACTCAGCTGCTGTCCACCGTTGCGCTCACGGTGTGCATCGCCGTTGCCTGCAAAATCGCGAGGAACTCCCGGGAACGCCAGGCACTCAGGGTCAACGTCTAGCTCCAGGAGGCTAGGAGCACCGTCTGCCCGCCACCGGCCGCCGTCCGCGCTGCTGCACACACTGCAGCCGCCCGGGCGGCGGCCGGTTGGCATCTATCGCGCAGATGGCGCGTGCTGGCGGGATCTATCGCGCAGATGGCGGGCCCTAAACCGGCTCATCTCGGTTTGACGCTCCGGAGCTGCTCCGCCTGACCTGCTCCCCCCGAGCTACTACCCGCGATTGCCGATCCACGCCTCCGCGTAGAACCGCGGAGAAAGCGAGTCCAGCAATTCCCGATAGACACTCGGGTCCATGGCCTGCGCTGAATCACCGGGGACTTCCGGGGCAAAGGCTGACACGCCCAGTCCGGCGGCGTGATCCTGCACGGTCAGGCCCGCGGCCTCAAGGATGGTGGGGTACATGCTCAGCTGGTCGATGCCGGGGCGCAGCGGGCCGGGCGTCTCCTGGCCCGGAATCCAGATTCGGTTGAAGATGGTGCGGTTGCCGTGGTGGTCCAGCTGCTCGTGGAAAGCGTCGCCGGCGCTCATGTGCTTGAGGTGGTCCCCCATGATCACCACTGCGGTGTCCTCGAGGTACCCCATTTCCTTCATGTAGTCCACGAATCCGGCCACCTGGGTCATCGAGCAGGAAAACACGGACGTCACGTTGTTCTGCGTGTCCACGTCGCAGTAGTCGTACACGTGGACCGGCTCGTGGGTGTCCAGCGTCAGGAGGGAGAGGTTGAAGGGCTGGCCGGTCTCTTTCGACTCGGCGTGCAGCTCATCGAGCGTTTCCTTCGCGTTGGCCATGAGGCGTTCGTCGCTCAGGCCCCAGTCGCTGCGGAAGCTCGATTCCGGTTCACCGGCGGCGCGCCAGTCATCCAGGCCCTTTTGCTCGGAATAGCCGTGCGTACTCAGGAAGGTGTCTTTGGCGGCGAAGGAGGAGTTGGCGCCGCCCAGGAAAACATTCTTGTAGCCCTGGTCTTCCAGGACGTCACCGAGGCAGGTTGCCCCGCCCAGGTAGGTGTCGCCGTCGTCGTCGAGCTCGCGCGAATTACTGCTGCCACCGGAGCCCACGCCCTTCAACGGTACGCCGCACTGCGTTGAGACGAAGCCGGCCATGGTCCAGCCTCCGCCGTCATACTGCCGGAAATCCTGCACGCTCTGCCAGCCGTCGGCGGCACTGGTGGCCTCTTTGAGGGGGAGAAAAGCGTCCTTTTCAAAGAGCTGGTCATCCGCAAGGGTTTGCTCGCCGGACTCGAGGTAGATCAGCACGAGGTTGCGCTTTTGCTCGCTGCCGGTGACGGTCGGCTCCACGTAGTAGTCGCCGATGTTGTACGGAGACTTTGCCGCCTTGATGTAGTCACCCACGCCTACAGTGGTGGCGAAAGCCGTGGTGCCGCCAATGACCACTGCTCCCACCAGGACGGTGGCAACGGTGCGCACGATCCACGGCGAGCGGCGGGAACGGAGGTCCTCTCCGCTGCGGCGGCGCCTGCGGCGGAGCATATGGTGTCCGAAGGCTATCGCCAGGGTGATGAGCAGGGGCACGACGCCGATCCCCAGAATGCCCATCCACACGATGGACCCTCCCCCGCCGTCGGTTTCCACCGAAACGAGGTTGAGGAGCATCTGGTTTACGGATATCTCGCCCCAGAAGAAACGGATGCCGATCGCAGCGATGAGCAGTGCCAGCCCGGCCCAGATCAGGACGTATAAGAGGATACGTCCCATCACGCCGCCGACCCGTCGGGTCACGTGCAGAATCCGGCCTGACATGGCACACCTCGCGTTCCGGGTGCCGCATATTTGCTGAACACCCTTGACATCCAGCCCGTTTCTCGGGCGGACAGAAGACTAGTAACGTCATGCTACCCGTTCAACCGCCGTTCATCCGGTAGTAACGCGTTGTCCACAGCAGGAAATGGCCGGGCCGCTCCTGCCGCCGACTGCACCGACCCAAGGAGAATTATGAAAGTCCTCATCACCGGCGCCCACGGAAAAGTAGGCCGCGCCGTCACCCGGGCCATGATGGACGCCGGGCACGACGTCATGACTACTGACCTCTCGCAGCCCGGGTTCGAGCGCAAGCTTCCGGGAGCACCCCGCTACATGAAGGCCGACCTCAGCGACGCGGGCGAGGCCTACGCCGTCGTCCGAGGAGCGGAGGCAGTGGTGCATGTGGCTGCCATTCCGGAGCCCACCGGCAACCCTCCGCATGTCGTCTTCCAGAACAACCTCATGTCCACGTTCAACATTCTGGAAGCCGCCGTCCGCTTCGGCGTCAAGCGCTTCGTTTACATCTCCAGTGAAACCGTGCCGGGGTTCTTCTTTCCCGAACGCGACTTCCTTCCCGAATACGCGCCCGTGGACGAGGACCATCCGATCCATCCCCAGGACCCCTACGCCCTGTCCAAGCATTTCGGCGAGCAGCTCATGGACGCCGCAGTGGCACGGTCCGACATCCGGTGCATCTCCATCCGGCCCAGCTGGGTGCAGTTTGAAGGCAATTACGAGCTGAATCTCGGCCCCCAGATCCGGGACAGCTCGGAACTGAGCGCCAATTTGTGGAGCTACGTCGATGTCTATGACCTGGCCGACGCCATTGTCCTCGCCACCGAATCAGGCCTGCCCGGGCATGAGGTCTTCTACATCGCCTCGCCCGACAATGTGGGCGGCCACAACTTTGCCGAAGTCCTGGCAAAGCACTACGGAGACCAGATCGAGCTGCGCAGCCTGGACCGGCCGGACGCCTCGGGGATTTCGAGCGCCAAAGCCCGCAGGATGCTCGGCTGGCAGCCGAAACGGTCCTGGCGCGACTACTTGGATGCTGAAGGCAAAGCGCTCAGAAAGTAGTCCGGACGGTCAACGGCGGGGGCTCTGCCCGTTAGGTCCCCGCCGTTCCGGGAAACGCTGTTGCCGGAAACGCTGTTGCCGGAAACGCATCACGAGGACGGCAACTGCGAGCAGCAGGGTCAATCCGCCCAGGGCCCCGTCAGCCACAGCTGGGCGGGATCGTGCGGGCTGAAAAGTGCCGGAAGCGACAGCAGGAGAGCCGATCCCAGAACTGCCAGCCCGATAAAGGTGCCAAGAAACAGACGGTTTGTTTTCTGCTGCATGACCAGCCTCTCCTAAAACATGTGCGGCGGCGTTAATCGAACCGGTGGCTTTCAGTGGCCCGGCCCACCCTACCGGAGGCCCGACTCCTGCCGCGGAGTTGGTGAGGGCGGGGGCGCCGCGGGAGCCGGCGGACCGCTGTCACCGATCACCCGTTCCGCCAAGAAGGTGCTCGGCGTAGTCGGGCAGCCCGCGCAGGTGGGTGCCGCCGTCGACCAGGAGATCGACGCCGGTGATCCAGGCGGCGTAGTCGGAGGCCAGGAAGACCACTGCCTTGGCGACGTCGGACGGTTCACCCATCCGGTCAATGGCAAAGCTGCGGTGGAAAGCCTCCGTCATGGCCCGGGGCAGGGCACCCTCCGCCGGCACCACTCCCGGGGAGACGGAGTTAACCCGGATGC
The DNA here is from genome assembly GCF_054792395.1 of Arthrobacter sp. Z1-15. Taxonomy (NCBI): domain Bacteria; kingdom Bacillati; phylum Actinomycetota; class Actinomycetes; order Micrococcales; family Micrococcaceae; genus Arthrobacter; species Arthrobacter sp. Z1-15. Next base: position 3,305,151 of record NZ_CP096454.1, read on the forward strand.
CGTAGCGGCCGGCTTCAAGGGCTGCCACTTGGGTGAACTTCAGGATCCCGGCTTTGGCAGCGGCGTAGTGCGCGTTGCCGCGGGTGGTCCCGTACACGTCAACGGCACCGATGTTAACGACGGCGCCGGCGGTGCCGCTGGTGCGCATCCGACGGATCGCCGCCCGCGTACTCAGGAATGTCCCGGTCAGGTGGGTGGCCAGCACGGCGTTCCAGTCGTCGTCGGGCAGATCGGCGATCTCCCCGAGACTGTAATTGCCGGCCACATTGGCGACGACGGCAACCGGTCCGAGCTCGTCCTCGGCAACCCCGTACATCCGTTCCACGTCCGCGGCCGCCGCGACGTCGGCGACCACCGGAAGCGCGCGGCGCCCGGGATGGGCGGCGGTGAGATTCTCCGCCGCGGCCTCCACCTCCGGCGGAGTGCGGGAGGAGATGACGACGTCGGCGCCGTGGGCCATGAGATAGTCCGCGACGGCATAGCCGATGCCTTTGGAGCCACCAGTCACGATGGCGACGTTTCCTGCCAGTTGCACGATGCTGCCCTTCCTGTCGCTCCTACCCGATCACGGCTAAAGTGCGGGCGGAACGGGTTTCCGGCTGCCCCATCCGCAGCCCGGGGTTTCAGCCTGCCAGCCGCACGCCACGCCCGCAACCAGCTCCGCGGGCGCTGCGTTGACGAAGACCAGTGCGGCCCGTAGCCTCGGCGGGCGCATACAGAGTGTTTGATCCGTGTTTGATCCTCAGGAGGCCGGATGACCGGGGGCACCGATTCCTCAATGTCGGGGTGGAACCCAACGTGGGCCGAGCTGCCTCCCAAACGGCGGCGGTTCTGGCTCTGGCTTGTCCTGCTGCTGTTTCTGATCGCCCCCGGGGCGCGCATTCCGCTGGAAGTTCTCGGAGCCTCTTCCTGCGTAGCCACGCTGATTGTGCTGGGGATAGTGCCGCTGGTCCTGTTCCCCCTCGGGCGGGCGGCCTGGCTGGAACTGCGGAACAGTTATGCCACCGGTAAGGAAACTCCGCCCCGGGTTATGACCCGCGGCGTCGCCGGATGGGCGGTTGCGACGGCCGTCCTGTGGGGTGTGGTGGCAGTCCTGGCCGCAGTGTCCGGGCCGCTGATTCCCACGCTGCCTGTCTTTGTTACGGTCATGGCGGCGCAGCGGTGGTACCAGTGGCGTGTCCAGCTTGGCGAAGCGGCATGATCCGGTTGTTGCAGCACGATGGTTAAGCACGGAAGCGGGAACCTCCGGGTTCCCGCTTCCGTTTAGATCCGGTTCTGTCTTAGATCCGGTTGTCCGCTCGAGTGCTAGTCCGCGGCGCCGGCCTTGACCTTGTCCGGCTGCTCCTCGTCCGGTTCCTGGACACTGTCCGTGTACCACTCGGTGAGGGCGGGGTCGTCGCTCTCAAAGTCCGCGCCGGCACCTTCGGCCTCCGGCACGTGGGCAGCACCGAACACGAAGTCGTCGCCGTGCTCGTCAATGCCGCGGCGCACGCCGCCGCTGATCGCCTCCAGCGCATACCGGCGCCGGATCATGTAGGGATCGTTGCGGAGGTCCTTGGCCCACGAAACCATCACTCCGATCAGAATGATCGTGAACGGCAGGGCGCAGGTCACCATGATGGATTGGAGACCCGAGAGTGCATTCCGGCCGCCGGCCAGCAACAGGGCCATGGAGATCAACCCGAGTGCAGCCGCCCAGACGATGGTTACCGGCTTCGAGGGCACGGCCCGGCCGGACTGGGACATGGAACCCATGACGTTGGCGGCGGAGTCCGCGGCGGTGACGAAGAAGACCAGAATGGCGATGAGGCAGATAACCGATGTTACGGAGCTGAAGGGAAGATGGCCGAGCAGGTCGAACATGACGTTCTCCCCCGCCGCCTTCACTGTCATGTCCAGGCCGTTCTGGTTCATCCAGATTGCGCTGCCGCCGAAGACCGTGAACCAAGCGATGGAGATCGCTGAGGGAACAAAGACCACAACGGTGACGAACTGGCGCAGGGTCCGGCCCTTGGAGATTTTGGCGATGAACATTCCAACAAACGGGGACCAGGAGATCCACCAGGCCCAGTACAGAGTGGTCCAGGCAGTCAGGTATTCCTCTTCCCCGGCGCCCTGCCCGGCAAAGACGGTGAGCATGTCCGGCATGTTGCCGACAAACGCGATGAGCGAGGCCGGCAGCAGATCGAGCACGAAGAACGTTGGCCCGGCCAGCAGAACGAACACGGCCAGCAGGATCACCAGGGTCATGTTGGCGTTGGACATCAGCCGAATGCCCTTTTTGATGCCCGCCACGGCGGAAACGGTAAAGACAATCGTCAAGAGACTGATGGCAGCCACAACAAATCCGTTGCCCAGTTCCTGGCCGGTAATGATCGAAACTCCGGTGCGGATCTGCAGCGCGCCGATACCCAGCGACGTCGCAGTCCCGAACAGGGTCACCAGGACCGCAAAGATATCAATGATCTTGCCCAGGACGCGGTTGTTGCCGTCCGGGAACACCGGTTCAAACAGTGAGGAGATCAGCGGCAGGCGGCCGCGGCGGTACGAGGCGTAGGCCAAGGCGCCGCCCACCAGTGCGTAGATGCACCAGGCAATGCTGGCCTGGTGCAGGAAGGCATCCGTCATGGCCGGCAGGATGGCGTCGGAGGTGCCTGCCTCGGCATCCGTTGAAGGCGGAGGGCTCAGGAAGTGGCTGAGCGGTTCCATCGGTCCATAGAAGATCAGGCCGATGCCAAGGCCGGCGGCGAACAGCATGGAGATCCACGAAACAGTGGAGTACTCGGGCGTGCTGTCATCGGCACCGAGGCGGATCTTGCCGGTGGGTCCAAAACCCACAACCAGCATGAACACAACAATGGCAACCACGGTGGCGTTGAACAGCCAGCCGAAGTGGGTCACCACCCAGCCCTGCATGGTGATGCCCACCAGGTTGAGATTGTCCGGCGCAAGGGTCGCCCACGCCAGCACCGCCAGCGAAACGGCCAGCGCGACAACGAACACGCTGCGCCGCGTTGGAAAGCTGACCCCTGTGTCCTCGACGCTGATTCCCGGCACGAGCCCGGGATGAATGCCAAAAGTTGGTTCCGAGGCAGCATGCCGCAGTGCTTTTTTTACACGTTCAACCGGCCGGCTACCGGCGGGTCTCCGCTCCGGGAAACCGGAGGAGGATGACCCGTCAGTACGGCCTGAGGCGTGCTCTGGTGGTGAAGAGTCGGAATTCATAAGCAATGACACTACCCAAGAGTTATGACAACTCCGATTTCCGGGAAAGCGTGAATGCCGTCCGTAGCAGAACACTTCGGCGCTAAAGTTCGTCAAATTCCGTCACAATGGATTAAAAGCCACGGCCGGCGTGACATAGTATGCGGCGGCAGTGCAGCCTCCCGTAACTTCCGGTCCTCGGGGGCGGTCGAGGGGCAAGCCCGCGATGGCCGGTGTTCCTGCCCCTTTAAATAGACGAACTTAACAGGGAAACGGAGAGGAAGCTTGGCTTCCTCTCCGTTTCTGTCAGCGGATACTAACTGCCGTTATGGCTGTTTTCCCCGCCCTGAGCCTTGGCTTCAGTGGGCTGCGCTTCCGCGCCCTTTCGGCCTGCCTCGCTCGGGTCGGCACTGTTTGCACTGCCGAAACTTCCCGTGCTGGCCTGCCCGCCCTTTGAGGCCTGCTCTTCAGTGTCGTTGCGGTTTCCGAATTGTCCGGGATTGTTCTGGTCAGCCATAACGCTCTCCTTCTTTTCGTCTGCGTATCGACAACTTACGCAAACTAATTTAGGACATCCCGAGCAAAAAGCCAAACGCTAAGCCCACTTAGCATCTCTTTCATCGAACTGCTGCCCGACGTTCGGCGTCGCTGCGCAGAATGCAGAATTCATTGCCCTCGGGATCGGCCAGCACCACCCATCCCGTACCGTCGGGGAGACGCCGGTCATCAACTTCGCGGGCTCCCAGGGCGAGCAACTGCTCGAGCTCCTGGTCGCGGCTGCCGTCAGCCGGCTGCAAGTCCAGGTGGACCCGGTTCTTAATCTGCTTGGCGTCCGGCACTTCAATAAACAGCAGCCGCTGGGAACCGTCCGGCGAGAAGATCATGCATTCCTCGTCCCCGGGCGCATTCGGGTCATTCGGGTCTTCCCGGAAGCCCAGCACCTCCGCCCAGAACCGTGACTGGGCGAAGGCGTCAAGACTGTCGAAGGACGTGTGGGAGATGAGGGCTGTCATGGCGCCAGCCTAGTGCCGTTCAGCAGCGGGTCCACCGGCCCAGGGCCGTTTCGATCCGGATTCACCGGCGTGCGGCCGCTAGGTTGGGTTCATGCCGGAATCCACCACCCACAAAACCATCGTCCCTGCCCGCTTGAAGGCCGGGGATACGCTGCGGGCCATCGCCCCAAGCTTCTCCCGTACCTTCGTCATGGAGTACGACAACACCGCTTGGATCAATCAGCGGATGACCGACATGGGCTTTTCCCTGGATTTCGGTACGAACATCGAAGCGCACGACGCTTTCCTCAGTGCACCCATCGCCTCCCGCGTCGCTGACCTGCATGAAGCTTTCGCCGATCCCGCGGTAAACGGCATCCTCAGTGTCATTGGCGGCTTTAACTCCAATGAGCTGCTGCCCTATCTGGACTGGAAACTCATTGCGGCGAATCCTAAGGTCTTCTGCGGTTACTCGGACTTCACCGTTCTGGCCAACGCCTTGTACGCCATGACCGGACTGCTGACCTACATAGGTCCGCACTGGTCGACTTTCGGGATGCGCGACCACTTTGAGCCCACCGGCCAGTGGTTCGCTGCAGCCACCGGAGGCGACCGCTGGAGCGTTGCTCCCGCGGAAACCTATACCGATGACTTGTGGTTCATGGACCAGGACGCGCGCACGGTGCATCGCACGGACGGCCCCTGGGTGCTCCGGGAGGGTTCCGCTGCAGGCGTGGTGGTGGGTGGAAACCTCAGTACTTTCAATCTTCTCGCCGGAACCGCCATGATGCCGGAGCTGGCCGGATGCGTGGTTTTTTTGGAGGAAGACTCCGGCGCGGACCTGCATGACTTCGCCCGCCAGCTGGCCAGCCTGCTGCAGCAGCCCGGCGCCGACCGAATCGCCGCGCTGGCCATCGGCAGGTTCCAGCTGGAATCCGAGGTCGGCCGCGGAGAGCTGGAGGCGCTCATCGCAAAGTTCCCCCTGCTGGAGGGCAAGCCGGTCCTAGCGAACCTGGACTTCGGACACACCAGCCCGATGTTCACCCTCCCGATCGGCGGCTGGGCAAACCTGGAGACGGGGCCTGACGGCTGTGCCCTGGAATTCGCGCACCGGCCGGACGGATAACCCCTCCCCGCTATCCGCTCTGGCCGCCCGCGACGGCAGCGATGACCGCTTCGGCAGTGCGCAGCCCCATGTCGACGGCGGCTTCAGTGTCCGTTCCGCGAAGAATCATGCCCAGCACGCCGGTAAAGATCAGCACCAGCTGCCCGGCCAGCCGGTCGGCATCCCCTGCACCGACGACGGGTACGGAAAGCTCGCGGAGGCGGCCGGTCAGCAAGTGTGTGTCACCGGACAGCGCCTCCCGGAGCCCCTGCCCCGGATCCGGTGATTCGGCAGTGACGCCGAGGAACGCACACCACCGCGCAGCACTGGCCCCCTGCCGGAAGCGTTTGATGGCCGGCAGCACCGCCAACAGCTTTCGTTCCGGCGTCGTCGCCTCATCAATTTCCTGCTGCCAAACCTCATCCCAGCGCGCGAGCCTGCGCAGCAGCGCGGAAACAATGAGTCCTTCCTTGTTTCCGAAGTGCGCATACAGAGTGGCAGGGGCGACGTTGGCCCGCCGAAGAATCTCGTCGACCGGCGTTGCCGCAACCCCCCGGGTAAAGGCAAGGTCATCGGCGGCATCCAGAAGACGTTCGCGGGCTGTCGGTTGCGTTGTCATGCCTCAAGACTATAACGTTCGTTTCAATGAAACGCACGTTACAGCCCCGCACCCGCCAGGCCGGCCCTCTGTTTGCAGTGGGTGCCGTCGCGCTGATCGCTGCCACCTACGGCTTGGCACGGCTCGGCTACGGCCTTTTCCTGCCCGCCTTTTCGACCGCCTTCACCCTCAGCCCCACGGTGGGCGGGCTGCTGGCATCCGGAACATCGGTGCTCTACTGTGCGGCAGCCCTGGCCGGCTTCCGGTATGCCCCAAGCCGTCCCCGCCTCATGACCCTGCTGGCCGGCACGACGGCGGCCCTGGGCAGCGCAGGCATCGCCGCGGCCCAGAGCACGCTGCTTTTTTCCGGAGCCGTCCTGGTGGCGGGGGTGGGGGCCGGCTTCGCGTCCCCGGCCCTGGTGGAACTGGTCCAGCGCAACACTGCAGACGAGGACCAGAAAAAGCTCCAGTCGGTGGTGAATTCGGGAACCGGGTTTGGGGTGGTTGCGGCCGGGATACTTGCCCTCGGCTTCGGGACCTCGTGGCGGCTGGCCTGGGTGCTCATAGCCGTCATCACGCTCGCAGCCATGATCGGCGTACTGCGCGCAGACACATCCAAAGACCTTTCCGCTTCCGGTCGGAGCAGCAACGACGCCGGACAGCCACCCCGCGCGCTGACTGCACGGACCCTCCGGCGCCCCGTGACCGCCGCCTTCATTTTCGGCACCGGCTCCGCCGCCGTCTGGGTGCATGGCCGGACCCTGCTCGAAAACCAGGGCGGCCTGCCTTCCGCCGTCACCGCAGGTGCCTGGATTGCACTGGGGCTGGGCGGAGCTGCTGCGGTCCTGGCGGCCCCCTGGCTCGCCCGGCACCGGACCAGGACAACCTGGCGCGTGACAGTACTGGCGGTCGCCGCCGCCACGGGCGCCTTTGCCGCGGCGCCGCACCTTGCCGCCCTCAGCTTCACGGCCTCGGCGCTCTTCGGCCTCGCCTACACGAGCGCAACCTCGGTGCTCATCATCTGGGCGGGGCGCGTCTCAACCAGCAGCGCTGCCGGAACTTCCGTCCTGTTTACCAGCCTCGTTCTGGGGCAGTCGGCAGGTTCGGCCCTGACCGGGGCGCTGATCGACGCAGGGGGTTTTGGGCCGGCATTCCTGTCCGCCGCCGTCGTCTGCGCCGTCGGGGCCCTGGGCTTCGCACCCCGCGGAGAGCAGCGCTAGGAAGCCAGCCGCTCCCCGGCGCCGGGGCCGGTTCCGTTAGGCACAGCGCCATGGCCGGGCCGGCTAACCTCGGCCCAGACCTCATCGAGGGAAAGTCCGAGGACATCTGCAATGGCGGCGATGGTGGGAAAGGCAGGGGTGGCCACGCGGCCCGCTTCGATTTTCCGCAGCGTCTCAGGTGATACGCCGGCGTCGAGCGCAGTCTGCAGCATGGGGCGCTCTCCCCTCGCACGGCGCAGCAAAACGCCCAGACGCTGGCCGCGTTCGACCTCGGCGGGAGTAAGCGGCAATCTGACCATGGCTCCAATAGTAATACCGGGATACCATTGCCGGGATAGTTATTGGAGAACAGAAAGGTCCCGCATGATCGAGATCATGACTCCCGCCGAGCTGGTCCGCGCCAGGGAAACAGGCGCGCTGGTCGCGAACATCCTGCAGACGCTGAAGAGCCGCAGCGCGGTGGGAACCAACCTCTTGGACATCGACCGGTGGGCCAAGGCCATGATTCTCGAAGCCGGAGCCGTCTCCTGCTACGTCGACTACGCACCCTCCTTCGGCCGGGGACCGTTTGGCCACTACATTTGCACGTCGGTGAATGATGCAGTGCTGCACGGACTACCGCACAACTATTCACTGGCCGACGGCGATCTGGTCTCCCTCGACCTGGCGGTATCCCTGGGCGGAGTTGTTGCAGACTCGGCCATCAGCTTCACGGTGGGTTCGCAGGCGGCGCAGGATGCAGCGATGATCACCACCACGGAACGCGCCCTGAAGGCGGGAATCGCGGCTGCCAAACCCGGCGCCCGGATCGGCGACATCTCTTATGTCATCGGCACCGTCCTTAGCGCCGCCGGCTATCCGGTGAACACTGAATTTGGCGGTCACGGCGTCGGATCGACCATGCACCAGGATCCGCACATTTCAAACTCCGGCCGGCCCGGGCGGGGCTACAAGCTGCGCCCCGGGCTGCTGCTGGCTCTGGAGCCGTGGGTGATGGCAGACACGGCAGAACTCGTGACCGACGCCGACGGCTGGACCCTCCGCAGTGCCACCGGATGCCGGACCGCGCACAGCGAACACACGATCGCGATCACCGACGACGGCGCTGAAATCCTCACCCTGCCCCGCTGATTGCCGCTCCTGCCCTCACCATGGCCGGGCCGTCGCTGGCAATAATGATGCCGGCGAACCTGTCGGCGTAGCTGCCGAGATCCTCATGGACCGAGCCCACCACCGCATAAACAGGGACCGGACCGCTGCGGGCCAGGAGGGCGGCAATGATCTTGCCGTGCCCGGTTTGGGAGTCCAGCCGGCCTTCGCCGACGACGACGGCGTCACTGGCGGCGATCCGCGCGTCGGCTCCCAGCAGGTCCAGGACGAAGTCCGCGCCGGAAACCAGGGCGGCGTCGTACTGGGCCCACATGCCGCCGGCGAATCCGCCCGCGGCACCGGACCGGTCCACGCCGCGCGGGTCGCGTTTCAGGGTGCCGGACAGCTCTTCAAGCCTCATGGCCAGCAGCTCCACCGTTGCCGGGCCCGCACCCTTCTGCGGCCCAAAGACGCGGGCGGCGTCGGTGAAGCGGGTGGTGACATCCGACAGGACAACCAGTTCGGCGCCGCGCAGCCCGCCGCCGTCGTCGATGGCCCGGATCGCGCCCGCGCCGCCGTCGGTCGTTGCCGATCCGCCGGCAGCCACCAGAATCCTGCGGGCACCGCGACGGGCCGCCTCGGCCACCAGGACGCCGGTGCCGTAGGTGCTCGCCGCCACCGGGTCCCGCTTCCCGCTGGCGGGCATGTTCAGGCCGCTGGCGGAAGCCAGTTCCACGATGGCCGTGCCTGATTCGCTGATTCCGATGACCGCCTCGGCTGCATCGCCCCAGGGACCGACCGTCCGCAGGGATAGGGGCCTGGCATCCAAGCCGCGGAAGACCACATCGAACGTTCCCTCCCCTCCGTCGGCAACAGGCATCTCCTCGGCGGATCCCCCCGCTGAGCGGATCCCCGCCGCGATGTTCGCCGCCACCTCGGCGGCGGTGTACGTGCCCTTGAAGCTGTCCGGCGCAACCAAGATGTTCACGGGGTGCGGTTCGGTGCGTGCAGGATCATTGCGTCGCCCTGTCCTCCGCCGCCGCACAGCGCCGCAACGCCGGTGCCCGATCCCCGGCGACTCAGTTCCAGTGCTGCATGCAGCACCAGTCGAGCGCCGGAGGCCCCAATCGGGTGCCCCAGTGCCAGTGCCCCGCCGTTGGCGTTGATCTTTTCCGCCGGCACCCCCAGCATGCCGGCGCTGGCGAGTCCCACCAGCGCGAAGGCCTCGTTGATCTCGATGACGTCCAGGTCCGCCGGTGCCAGTCCTTCCCGTGACGCCGCCTGCTGGATGGCCCGGGCGGGCTGGTACTGCAGGGTTGAATCGGGTCCGGCAACGCAGGCGTATTCGCCGATTTCGGCCAGCCATGGCAGCCCGAGTTCTTCGGCCCGTGCCCGGCTCATCAGGATGACCACGGCGGCGCCGTCGGAAATGGGTGACGCCGTGGCCGCCGTAATGGTGCCCTCCGCGCCAAAAGCAGGGCGGAGTCCGGCCAGTGATTCGGCGCTGACGTCGGTCCGGACGGATTCATCAGCAGAAACGGTTATGGTCCGGCCCCGTCGCAGGGGAACATCGACCGGGGTTATTTCGGCGTCAAACGTGCCGTTCTCCTGCGCGCGGGCGGCACGCTGGTGGCTGAGCGCCGCGAACCCGTCCTGCTGCGGGCGGCTGAAACCGTCCCCGGAGTTATTGGCGCTGTCGGTCAGTGCCCCCATGGACTGGTCCGTGAAGTAATCCCACAGGCCGTCATGGTTCATCGAGTCCGCTGCGGTGAAATCACCGTAGCGGTTTCCGGTGCGCGATGCGGGCAGCAGGTGGGGTGCTTGGGACATGGATTCCATACCGCCGGCGATCACCACCTTCGCGGCGCCGGTGCGGATCATCCGGTCGGCGTCCGCAATTGCGGCGATGCCGGATAGACAGACCTTATTCACGTTGGTGGCCGGAACGCTCATGTCCAGGCCGGCCAGGCTGGCTGCCTGGCGGGCCGGTATTTGGCCGGCGCCGGCAGTGAGGACCTGTCCCAGGACCACATGGTCCACGGCTGCGGCCGGAACGTTGTAACGCTCCAGCGCCGCACGGATGGCAGCGGCGCCAAGTTCCGTTGCGGGGAGGCTGGACAGGCCGCCGAGGAATCTGCCGAAGGGGGTGCGGGCGCCGCCGACAATGACGGTCCGGTTGCGGGGATCTGGAGTGTGCGCCATGGGGGTCCTGTTCAGCGTGCGGGTTGGGTCAGGCGGGTATCGACGATGAATTCGGCCTCCGTGGCGGCGCGGACGGTCGCCACGGAAACGTCCGGCGCCAGTTCGCGCAGCACGAGCCCCTCGCCGGAAACCACGTCCAGAACGGCAAGGTCAGTGATGATCCGGTTGACCACGCCGCGGCCGGTGTAGGGCAGCGAGCATTCGCGGACGATCTTGGGGGTGCCGTCCTTGGCCATGTGCTCCATCAGGACAATGATCCTGCGGGCGCCGTGGACCAGGTCCATGGCCCCTCCCATGCCCTTGATCATCTTCCCGGGAATGGCCCAGTTCGCCAGATCCCCAGTGGCCGAGACCTGCATGGCACCCAGGATGGCGGCGTCGATCTTGCCGCTGCGGATCATGCCAAAGCTCATGGCGGAGTCAAACGTGGAAGCTCCGCGGCGCAGGGTCACCGTTTCCTTGCCGGCGTTGATGAGGTCCGGGTCCACCTCCGCGTCCACTGGATAGGGACCGAGCCCGAGCAGACCGTTTTCGGACTGCAGGGTGATTTCGACGTCGTCGGGCACGTAATTCGGCACCAGGGTGGGCAGGCCGATCCCGAGGTTAACGTAGCTTCCGTCCTCGAGTTCCCGTGCGGCCCGGGCAGCCATTTCGCTGCGGCTCCAGCCTTTGTCAGCTGACATTAGTTGCGCTCCGTTTCGTGACGTGGTTCGGGACTGGTGGTTCGTTTTTCGATCCGTTTGGCGGTGATCTGCTCCGGGGTCAGGAGCACCACCCGGTGTACGTAGACGCCCGGCAGGTGGATTTCGTCCGGGTCAAGCTCTCCCGGATCCACCAGTTCCTCGACTTCTGCAATGGTGATTCTTCCCGCCATCGCACACAGCGGGTTGAAGTTGCGGGCGGCACTGTGGAAGACCAGGTTGCCTTGCCGGTCCCCCTTCGCCGCACGCACCAGCGCATAGTCGGTGACCAGTGCCTCTTCGAGGACGTACTGGCCGGTGTCGCCGCCCACACTGAATTCGGCGGTCGGTTTGGCCGGAGACGCGACCGCGACGGAACCGTCGCCGTCGTATTTCCAGGGCAGACCGCCGTCGGCGATCTGGGTGCCCACGCCGGTGGCGGTGTAGAAGGCGGGAATCCCCGACCCGCCGGCGCGGAGGCGTTCGGCGAGGGTGCCCTGCGGAGTGAGTTCAACCTCCAGTTCACCGGCCAGGTACTGGCGCGCGAATTCGCGGTTTTCCCCGACGTAGGATGCGACCACACGGCGGACCCGGCGGTCGGCAAGCAGGACGCCCAGCCCCCAGTCATCCACGCCGCAGTTGTTGGATACCAGTTCCAGGTCTCCGGTGCCCTGTTCGCGCAGTGCGGTAATCAGGGCCGATGGCACTCCGCACAGGCCGAATCCGCCCACGGCGAGGGATGCGCCGCGGGGAATGTCGGCGACGGCGGCTGCGGCGGAGCTGTATGTCTTATCCACGGTCGCGGTCTTTCTTCTCGGGAAGCGGGTTAGAAGCCAACATTGGTGCTGCCCTTCAGCTGCAGCATTTCGCGGGCTTCGTCTGGGGTGGCCACCTCAAAATTCAGGGCTTCCACGATGGTGCGGATGCGGGTGACCTGCTCGGCGTTGGATGCGGCGAGCTGGCCGGGGCCAATCCACAGGGAATCCTCCAGCCCCACGCGGACGTGGGATCCCATGGCCGCGCCGATGGTGGCCAGCGGCATTTGGTTCTTGCCGGCGCCCAGAATGGACCACTGGTAGTCCGCGCCGAAGAGCCGGTCAGCTGTGCGGCGCATGTGCATCAGGTCTTCGGGATGAGCGCCGATGCCTCCGAGCAGGCCGAACACGGACTGCACGAACAGCGGCCCACGGGCCAGTCCGCGGCCGTGGAAATGCGCCAAATTGTTCAGGTGCGAGATGTCGTAGCACTCAAACTCGAAGCGGGTGCCGTTGGCGTTGCCGATGGTCAGGATGTTCTCGATGTCCGCGAACGTGTTCTTGAAGACCAGGTCCCGGGACTTCTCCAGCCCTTCCCTCTCCCACTCGTGCTGAAACTCGGAGTACCGCTCCAGCATCGGGTACAGGCCAAAGTTCATGGATCCCATGTTCAGGGATGCCAGTTCCGGCTTGAACGTGGACGCCGGCAGCATCCGCTCCTCCACCGTCATGTGCGGGGAACCCCCGGTGGTGATGTTAATGACCGCGTCGGTGTTGGCCTTGAGCTTGTTCAGGATCGGCTCAAAGTTCTTGGGGTCCTGGGACGGCCGGCCATCCTTGGGATCGCGGGCGTGCATGTGCACAATTGCTGCTCCGGCCTTTGCCGCACCGATTGCCGCTTCGGCAATTTCGTCAGCCGTAACCGGCAGGTGCGGGGACATGGTGGGGGTGTGAATGGCGCCGGTGACGGCGGAGGTGATGATGACTTTACGCTTCGTGGCCATGTTGGTTCCTTACGTGGTGGAGCAGCGGTCAGTAGAGTTTTTCGGTGTTGCCGTCAACGGCCATTGCCTGGCCGTTGACGTTGCGGGCAAGGCTGCCGGCCAGGAAGACGGCCATGTTGGCAATGTCCTCTGCCTCAACCAACCGGTTCAGTGATGACTGGCGGTGGTACAGATCGGTGACTTCTTCCACCGGGCGGTCCAGCATGGAGGCCTTGGCTTCGATGACGGCGCCAATGCGGGGGCCGTTGACGGCGCCGGGGCATATCGCATTGACCCGGATGCCTTCCTCGCCAAGCTCAATGGCCAGGGTCTTGGTCAGCCCCACGATGGCCCATTTGGAGGCCGAGTAGGGGCTGCGTCCGGCCATGCCAAGCCGTCCCGCTGCGGAGGACAGGTTGACGACGGCGGCCTGCTCCGCGGCGCGCAGCAGCGGCAGCGCGTGCTTGATGCAGTAGAACTGGCCGTGGACGTTGACGTCGAAGGTGGTTTTCCAGGCTTCTGCTTCCAGCGTGTCGATGGGCCCGGTGGGTCCTGCAATGCCGGCGTTGTTCACCAGCACGTCCAGGCCGCCGAGTTCGGCGCGCACGGTGTCCATCAGGGCCCGGACCTGGTCCTCGTTGGAAACGTCGCTGACCACAGCGGCGAAACCGGCGGCACGAGCGGCGTCGACGGCGGCCGGATTGATGTCGGTGACAAAGACAGCGGCACCGAGTTCCTGGAACCGGGTAGCGATGGCCAGGCCGATGCCGGCAGCGCCGGCGGTGACGAGGACCTTGCGTCCGGTGTAGTCGAGTCCGGTGGATTCCATGGGTGGTGCTCCTAAACGGTTGGGAGGTTTGGGGTTGGCGAGGAGTTAGTGCGCTGCGACGGCGGATTTTTCCGGGTCTTCTGCGCCGCGTTTGAGCGAGCGGGTTAGGATGGCGCCAATGGCGCACATGGCCACGATGAACCAGAGGCCGGCGACCTTGGATCCGGTGATATCTTCCATGAAGCCCATGATGTAGGGGCCGAGGAAGCCGCCAAGCAGGCCAACACTGTTGACGAAGGCGATGCCGCCGGCCAGTGCTGCGCCGGACAGCCTGGTTGCCGGGTAGGTGAAGAGGATCGGCTGCAGCGCAAAGAAGTTGAAGGCGGCGAGGCAGAACCCGATCATGCCGAGCACCGGTCCCCCGACTGCGCCAAGCGTGAACCCGGCGACGATGCCCACCATGGTGCAGGTGGCGATCAGGCGGGAGCGCGATGCATTGGTGGCCAGGCGGGGCAGCAGCAGGGCGCCCACGGCGGAGAAGATCCAGGGCACCGAGGTGAGCAGCCCAATCTGGACGGTGCCCAGCTCGCCGTAGCTGCCGATGATAGAGGGCAGGAAGAAGCTCAGCGCGTAGACGGCAATCTGGTGGGTGAAGTAGATGCCCACCACCAGTAGGATCTGCTTGTCCTTGAGCACGTGGCGCAGTTTGGAGTTTCCGGAGGCCTCAGCCCCGGCTTTTTCCTCGGCTGCAATGCGGGCCTCGAGGTCCTCGGCTTCCGCCCGGGTCAGGAACTTCGCGTCGGTGGGCTTGTCCGGCAGGTACTTCCAGACGACGAAGGCCAGGGCGCAGGCCGGCAGGCCTTCAATGATGAACATCCACTGCCAGCCGTGCAGGCCGCCAATGCCGTCCATGGTCAGCAGCAGCCCTCCGAGCGGGGCGCCGATGATGTTGGCCAGCGAAACACCAAGCAGGAACATGCCGTTGGCCTTAGCCCGGTCCTTGACGACGAACCACTGGGTCAGGAAGTAAATCACGCCGGGGAAAAGTCCGGCCTCGGCCACGCCCAGCAGCATGCGCAGGATATAGAAGGACCATTCGCCCTGTACCAGTGCCATGCAGGCCGAGAGGATGCCCCAGGTGACCATGATGCGCATGATCCAGAAGCGGGCACCGACCTTATGCATGATCAGGTTGGACGGCACTTCGGAGAGGGCATAGGTCAGGAAGAACAGGCCGGCGCCAATGCCGTACGCGGTGGCGGAGATGCCGAGGTCAATCTCCATCCGGTCCTTGGCCATGCCGATGTTGGTCCGGTCCAGGAACGCCATGACATAGGCGGCGATCAGCAGCGGCATGACGCGGCGGAAAATGATCTTGTTGATGACAGCTTGCGGCCGCATGGCCGTAGTTTGCGCAGTCGAGGACATTGTGAAGGAACTTTCGGTGAGAGGGCGCGGGGAAGTGAAGGAAAAGTGCGGGTTTAAGTGTTGGCTGGCTCTTCGGTTTGCTCCGCGGATGCCCGGTTCCCGGAATGCGCGTCGCTGCGGGTGAAAAGCTGCAGCAAGACGCCGAGGAGCGCCAGTGCTGCCATGGCCAGGAAGCAGACGACGTAGCCGGTGCGCTCCTCCCAGCCTCCGCCCAGCGTGATCAGCTGACCCATGAGGAACGGCGCGATTCCGCCGCCAATAAACATGGCAGTGGTGATGATGCCGTTGGCGGTGGACGTAGCTCCCTTAGGAGCGGCGTCCGAGGCGGCCGCGTAATAGATCGGCCAGACGGCGTTGGCCACAAGCCCGAAGGCGAGCTGGATGATGACCACCAGGAGCGAGGATGTCGCGAAGTAGAACGCCGCAACCGATGCCGCCATCCACACCCCGCAGATGACGATGGTGATTTTGCGGCCGATGATGTCCGAGAGCGTCGGCCAGATGATCTGGCCCAGGATGCCGGTCAGGGCGAAAACAACGCTCAGGCCCGCGGATGCTGCCAGGGATAGACCGACGACGTTGAACAGGTAGGCAGGAAGGACCATGTTGATACCCATGTAGACGATCTGCGTGAGCGCCGTGGTGCCGGCCGTCAGGATGATGGTGCGTTCCTTCAGCGTTTTTTTCAACAGCCCCTTGGGGCGCTCAGCTGCCGGGTCGGCGAGTTCCGGCGGGGTGAGGCCCTGGGCCTCGATGTCCGCGTACAGCGCCGTGATTTTGTCCGGCGTGGAGTACTTTCCCCAGAACAGCATCAGGGGGATGGCGATGATCAGGGCCAGGAACAGGGCGTAGGACCAGTTTTCCGGTCCGAAGAGCGAAATGATCATGGCCGCCACCAGCCCGGACAGCAGGGAGCCGATCGGATACCCCGTGTGGTGCGCGCCCAAAGCAAAGCCCCGGCGCTCCTTGGGCCACCACTCGGCGGTGTTGCTGACTCCCACCGGTTCGGCCCAGCCAGCACCGAGGTTGACGCCCACGCGCAGGGCAATGAAGGCAACGATGTTGTGGCTGATGAACTTGAAACCGGAGATAAAGGACAGGGCCGCGTAGCCGATGACGAGCGGAACCTGGAAGCGCGCGCGTTTCCAGCCGCTTCCATATTTATCACTCATTGCGGCGCCCGGAATGGCCATGACGGCCAGAGCGAGCATGACCACGGAGGCAATGCCGCCCCATGCCTCGGGCGAGAGGTTGAAGGTCTCCGAGATGGTGGGGCCTAGGCGCAGGATGATTTCCCGGTCATAGGCGTTCAGGATCCAGATGAGCCAACACACCAGAAGGGATACCCAGGAGTATCTATGGACGGATTTCAGGGACAGGCGGGAGCGTTTTGGCGAGGAGGACACAGCGGGCTTTCTGCTCAGGCGCCGAAGCGCGGTTCGGGGAGCCCTTGGACGCCCAGGCCGGATACAGCAAAGAGTGAGCCGCGCTGCTGGCCGTCTTGGGGGAAGCGGGGAAGCGGCGGCCGCGCCATGGATGTGACGAACAGCGTGTCAAGATTGGGGCCGCCGAAGGCGAGGCTGGTGACCTTCAGGACCGGGGTTTGGATGACCCGGTCCACCGTGCCGTCAGGTGCGTACCGGATGATTTTTCCGCCGTAGACCAATGCCTGCCAGAGGTAGCCCTCGGCATCAACGGTTGCCCCGTCCGCGGCGCCGCCGCTGCTCGTGTCCACGGTGGCAAAGGTGCGCCGGTTGCTCGCCTGGCCGGTTGCCGGATCGTAGTCATAGGCCCGAATCAGACCGGTCCAGGTGTCGGCGAAGTACAGGATGCGCCCGTCCGGGCTGAAGCACGGACCGTTGGACACCACGATCCCGCTGTCCAGGATGTTGAGCTCCCCCTCCGGGGTGTAGCTGTACAACTTTCCGCTGGCCTGCTCCTCCAGCGTGTCCATCGAGCCGAAGACGAAGCGTCCCTGCCGGTCCACCTTTCCGTCGTTCAGCCTGTTGTCGGGGAGATCGGGTTCGGGGTTAATGATCAGTTCCTGCACGCCGTCCGCGACGCCGACCCGGTGGAGTCCACTCCTCAGCGCGGCCAGGAAGAAACTGTTGTCCCGGGAAACCGCCATGGAGCCGATGGGCTCCCCCACATCCCAGGAGCGGAGCTCCCTGCCGTCATGGGTGGCACGGAAAATACGCCCGTCGGCACTGTCGATCCAGTGCAACCGCTGGGACTCCGCATCCCAGATCGGGCCTTCGCCCAACGTGGTTTTTATGTCGAGCAGCACCTCAACGTGCGGTGATTGGAGCATGACAATATGGCCCTTCTGGGATCTGGGTGGTGCTGGAAAGGGTAATCGGCGCTGGGTGCGCGGTGGTGGCGTTACTGCCTACGTTGCCGGCGGGTCCGGCCGGCAGCCGCAGCTTGTCCCCAAGTGGAGATGGTGGTCGCACACCTCGTGGGCGTAGGTGCTGCGCGGGGTGGTGATCTGGTCCAGCAGCAGGTAAAAGGCCAGTTCGGCCATCTTTTTGACCGGCTGCACAATGGTGGTCAAACCGATCAGCCGGGAGCGGCTGTGGGGTAGTCCGTCACCGGCGGCCACAGCGAGGTCCTCCGGGATGCGAAGGCCCAGGGACAGTGCGTGTTCCATCACGCCAATGGCGATTTCATCTGAGCCGCACACAATCGCCCGCGGCGGAGCCGCTGAGTTGAGCAACTTTTCCGCTGCCACCAGCCCTCCTTCGGAATTGAGCCGGGTGCTGATTTTCCGGTCCCCGGAAATGGTGATGCCCGCTGCCGCTGCCGTACGGACAAACGCCTGTTCCCGGGCCAGCGATGCGGTGGAGAAGCGCGGACCAATGACAGTGGCAATTTCCGTGTAGCCATGGCCCAGGATATGGGACATCAGTTCGGAGGCAGCGGCGTCGTCGTCAATTCCCACGAAGTCGCCGGGACTGTGCTCAGAGCGCCGGGACAGATAAACGTAGGGAATGCGTTTCTGCCTCAGGGTGCGCAGCGCACGCGAGTCTTCGCGCAGCGCCGCAGTGATGATGACGCCGTCGACGTTGCGCGCCGCCAAGGTGGACGCAATCTGAGCAAGTGACTCCGGGTCATCCTGGGTGGTGGCAACAAAAACCTCGAAGCCCTCGGCCGCTGTGGCGGTGATGATGTGCTGGGCCCAGCCGGTATACATCTGGTTGACGATATTCGGAAGGATCAGACCCACAACTCGGGTGAGCAGCGGGTCGGGAAGATTGCCGTGGCCGGCAGGGCGAAAACCGAGTTCGTTGGCAATTTTGACAACGTGCCGCCGGGTTTCGGCCGAAACCCCGGGTCTGCCGTTCATCACGTAGCTGACGGTCGCCGGGGATACGCCGCAAGCACGCGCGACGGCGGCGGCGGAGATCTTGCTGATTCTCGCCGACGCCTCTGCCGATGTCTGGGCGGGCGCAGCGGCGGCGATTTCCCTGCCGGTCATGCTGCCTCCTCCGCGGCTCTGCGATCATCGATGTGACGGGCGCCACTGTGTCCATTAGAGGGCACGCAAGAGGGTTAAGCAACGTTAAGTAAATTCTTCAAGCCGACACACTTGGAGTTGTGCCGGCCGGCCGTGAGCCTGTGCAGTCCTGGCTCGGGTACCGCCAGGCTCGGGTCGGCGGTTAGTACTTCTTCGAATCGTCCAACAGCGCAGCGATCGCGTCGAGGGTTTCATTGTCCACATCGGCCAGCGTGCGGGTGGCGAATTCCTTGACCTTCGCCCGGCGCATGGCGGCCAGCAGTTCCAGTTCGTGCTGGATCCGTTCCGGGACCGCTCCGTCGGAGTTGAGCAGGTAGTCCGGATTGACCTGGAAGAATTCAGCCAGGGCAATGAGCACTTCCGGCGGCTGCCTGACGGTGGCGTCTCCGGTCTTAATATGATGCCACCGGGTCCGGGAGAGCTTTACGCCTTTTTCAAACAGGGCCGTCTGAATGTCCTGAAACTCATAGGGCCTGCCCTCGGCCGTCACCATCACATCGAGAAGCAGGTCGATTTTGCGGGCAAGAATCTGCGAATTCCTCAGGTTGCGCTGGGCAGCACCTTCAGCGGCCATGGTGTATTTCGCCTCCGAAACGTACGTCGATTAAGTCTTTGCCGGCATTCAGGCCCAGGGAACGGCACCAGACCTGGACTGATTGATTCCACAACTGCGGAGCGGCGTTCCACTCCAGGGTGTGGTGGGCGCCTTCAAACTCAACGAATCGCACAGGTTGGCTTTGCCTGGACACGAACATTCGGGAGAGCTCTACCGGAACGGATTTATCCTCCGTCCCATGCAAAATCATAGTAGGAATAGTTGAATGTTTTTGCATGTACGTGCCGGGCATCTCTTTCCACCGGATGACAGGGTCCCCCTGGGGCCGCAGCAGGTTCACTGTGTGCGGCAGCAGTTTGGCAATGATGCGCGGGCAACCCAGTCCCTGCAGCTGTGCAGAAATGATCGCCGGCCAGTCAAGCGCCGGTGAGACCAGGACAACTCCCGCCGTACTGTTGTCCGCAGCATGGGCAACGGTGCGGAGCACGATGGAGGCTCCGAGAGACCACCCGACAAACACGACGGCACGGGCCCCGCGGGCCAGCGCATAGCGTCTTGCGGCTTCGATATCCCGCCATTCGCTGATGCCCAGATGGCTGTGGTCCGGTTCCGGCGAGACATCCAGCGACGTGCGGTAGGACGGCAGCAGCGAGGTGCAGCCGAGGCCGGCAAAAGCTTCCACTCCGCGCAGGCACTGGCTGCGCGAACTGCCCAGCCCGTGGACGTGAATGACCCATACGCCGCTGCTGGCTTCCGGGGAACCGGGCGGAATGACCCAGGCCGGAAGCCCGGCAATCAGTGTTTCTTCATGCGGGTAGCCGAAATCGGCCGGGCTCTCGCCCAGATGGCCGCTGAGCTGCCCGCTGCCGTCCCGGAGAAGGTCAGAGGCGCTGCCTCGTTCCACGACCCGCCGCAGCCGGTCCCCGGCAATGGTTGCCGGGCCAAGAACCACGAGATCCCCTCCGGATGCAGCGCGCATGCTCAGCCGGCCCGGATGGGCGGCGAAACCGTCGGGTGAAAATTCCAGGTATTCCCGGCCTGCAGCCTGCCCGCTTCCCTGTATCGGGACCAGGCGCCTGCTGCGGCCGGCGTCGGTAATTTTGGCACGCAGCAGCGATCCGCCGAGGGCCGCAAGGGCGCCGGCTGCAACGGCCGCCACGGCGGCCACCCCCGCCACGGCGGCAGGGGCCGGCAGAACGATCCTGCCCATCAGAGCATGCGCCCCTGCTTCAGGCACAGCGCCTCCGCCTTGCGCAGGGCAGCTGCCTCATCCGGTGATAGTTCCGCGGATCCGGATACAGCCAGCCAGTCATGGATTTCAATGACCAGCCGGTGAATGACGTCGGTGGTCTCGCGCGCACTTTGCCGGGGAACGGCCACCGTGTCGGCCCCGGTTCCCATCAGGCTGACAGCCGGAGTCCGGGCAACCGTTCTGTTCCAGAGGGCCTTCAGCTGCGGCTCGAGTTCCCTGAGCTGCCGTCCCATAGTGATGTCGCTGATGATTCTCCCCAGCGGCGGAACAGCCAGGCCCACGGACAGCAGGACCACCGTCAGGGGATTAAGCACGTCATAGATGCCCCCGACGGACCTCATAACGCCCTCCTGCCCCGTCACATGCGTTACGTCCATGACAATGACGGATGAGCACAGCAACAGGCCGACGCCGCATCCCGCGCCGATGATGCTGAAGCCGGCCCGGAAACGCCTGCGCCTCATTTTGGGAACGTTCCCGACGCAGGTTCGCAGCGTCGCCGCCATCACGGCGAAGATGTACAGGTACTGGATCGCAGAGTAGAGGGCAGCGGCGGGCTGGTCTCCGTAGTCGAGCATGAATTGTGTGGAGGGTGCCGGGTTGTCGATCCGGGCGAAGCTCACCACCATGACGGCAATCGTGACCACGGCGCCGACCCGGCCCCATCTCCCTCCTCCGCCCCGGCTGCTGCCGGCGGTGGCGCCGAGGGTTATGGCGCGGGACAGGTAGAAAATACCAAGAATGAGCAGGATGTTGGAGACGAGGTCCAGTCCATTAGCCCAAGGGGAATGTTCCGCCGCCCACAGATACACCTCGTTGATGTTGGTGGTCAGCGACGCCGCGATGACCACCGCAGCCTTCAGCATGGAGTTGTCCCGGCGGGCACGGGCGCGGAGGGAAAGGGTCAGGACCAGCAACCACATGAAGGTCGCCACGAGCAGGCTCATCATTCGAAGTATGCCTCGTATCTGAAAATCTCTTGGGTGGATTCCCGGATTGCGGCCGCCAGGAGGTCGGCCAGATGTTCGGCAGTTGCTTCCAGATCGGACCGGAAATCGCCCCGGGCCAGGGCTTTGGCAACCACCTCGCCCGATAATTCCTGAAAAATCTTTATGCCCTGCCAGGTGGCACCTTCGTATTCATCGTGACGAAGGATCATGTGTGAAAGTTCGTGGAGAATCATCTGCTGCCGGTGCAGCATTCCCCTGGTGACCGAGTGGTAAACCACGTCCACCTGTTCCCGCGGAATCCAGAGGCCGCAGATTTTCTTTCCGGTGAGCTTTTCACTCTCGACTATCACTATTCTGCGTCCGCGGAGTTCTTCAACGTGCCGAATCAGCGATTCCAGGGTGATCCGCTCGGGCAATCGGAGACGGTCAAAGGCGTCTTTGGCGGTTTGGCGCAGCTGCTCATCCATGGGAATCCTCAATGTACCTGATTCCCCTCACCGGGCTAGTTCGGAACATGTTCCGATCATGTATTATGAAACGACCGGCCCGCGGCCGGGCATTGCGAAAGTTGGGGGACTTGCGAGAGTTTTCGCAGCTATGCCCGGCACGGGCCGGTTTCATTTCTCGGTGAATTGATCAGCCGCACTCACGGCTGCGGGGCTGATTGTCCTGTCTCAGTACAGCTAGTGGCTGAGTTTCAGTCCCACGACCCCGCCGACGATCATCATGAGGAACACGACCTTCAGCAAGGATGACGCCTCAGCACCGGTCACCATTGCATAAACAACGGTCAACGCTGCGCCAATTCCCACCCAGACCGCATAGGCCGTGCCGGTGGGCAGGTCCCTCATCGCATACGCAAGGCCGGCCATGCTGGCCAGCAGCGACGGGATGAACACCAAGGTCGGTCCGAGTTTGCTGAAGCCGTCGGATTTGCCCAGGGCAGTTGCCCAAACAGCTTCCAGCACACCGGATATGACAAGAATGATCCATGACATGGGAATCTCCAATGGGCCGTCTTGTCGCACACCGGGTACGGCACCCATCGTCCGGGAGGCTCACTGTTATAGCGAGGCTCTGCCTTAAAGCTCTCACGCCGCACGGCCCGGGTCGAATTTGGTGAGGTATCTGACCGTGGCTACGCTGATCGGACAGCGGGGAACGAGCAGACAAGGCTGGTGAGTGCAGTGGTGGCAGCAGGCCGTACATCAGGTGCCGCCGCAGCTACCCCGCGCGCCGTTTTGTCGCTCCTCGGTTTATCCGCCGTCATTGCCGGGCTCCTCACCATGCATATCTGGGTGGGCGGATTTGGAGCCTCTTCCCACCACGGGACTGTGGCGGTGGGCGGCACAGCAGCCGGACCTGCCGCGGCACCTCCGGGAACCGGGCACCTTCCGGCACCGGCCGCCCTCATCGGCGCCGCAGCCGCGGATCATGACTCCATGCCCGGCTGCGCAGGCAGCTGCGCCGACGAAGCGGCCTTCGGCATGTGCATGCTCGCACTGGTCATCATGGGTGCATTCGCACTGCGCACTCCTTCAGGGTGCGCGCCTGCCTTCTCGCTGGCCAACAGGGGTCCCCCCGCACTGCCCCGGGCGTTCCGCCCGGCCCCGTGCCCTTCACTCACTCAGCTCTGCATCAGCCGCACGTAAAATCCGCGTCCTTTGGACAGCGCACAGCAGCCAATGCACCCACAACCTGAGTATTGAAGGATTTATCCAATGAAACGCCATACATCCCAGCCCCCGCATGCCTTGTCCGCGCTCGCCCTCGCCGCCGCCCTGGTTCTGGCCGGATGCGGACAAAGCGGTACCGGTGACGCAGCCTCCGGAACAGCGGACTCCAGCGCAGCGGAAACCGCCGCTCCGGATTCCGCTGCCGCAAACCACAATGATGCCGACACGATGTTTGCTCAAATGATGATCCCGCACCATCAGCAGGCGGTCGAGATGAGCAACATGATGCTCGCCAAGGACGGCCTCAGCCCTGAGATCGTGGATCTGGCCAGCAGGATCAAGGACGCCCAGGGGCCGGAAATCGAGACAATGACCCGCTGGCTGGAGAGCTGGGGAGAACCCGCGGACCCGGCCGACGGCATGCAGGGGCACCAGCACACGGGGTCCGTGGACACCATGGAGGGAATGCTGAGTGAAGAGCAGCTGTCCCGACTCAAAGAGGCCCGGGGCGATGACGCATCGCGGATGTTCCTGGAGTCCATGACGGCCCACCACGAGGGCGCCGTCAGCATGGCCCGGGACGAGCTTGAGGGCGGCCGCAATCCGGAAGCCCTGGAGCTGGCCGGGACCGTAATCAGCACGCAGCAGGCCGAAATAACAGAAATGGGCAAGCTGCTCGCAGCCCTCTAGGCGCCGCCAACCGCTCGGGTTGGACGACTGACCCCTGCACCGGTGGGCGGCGGGGCCGGAGTTCCGGCCCCGCCGCCCATGGTGTTAAGGGGATGGTTCCCGGCGCGGATCCGGGCTAGGCAGGCGCCGGGCTAAACAGGCGCCGGGCTAAACAGGCGCCGGGCTAGGCAGATCCGGGCTAGGCGAGCGTGAGGAAGAGTTTTTCCATGTCGGCGCGGTCGGCCGTGGAGTCCTCGTTGGCGAGGCACTGCTCGAGACCGGTGGCAATGATGGAGAATCCCGCACGGTCAATGGCCTTGGACGCTGCCGCGAGCTGCGTAACCACGGCCTTGCAGTCGGTGCCCTCTTCCAGCATGCGGATGACGGCATTGAGCTGCCCGCTGGCCCGCTTGAGCCTGTTGATGGCTGGTTTCATGTCGTCTGACTCCAGGTGCACGGTGGCCCTCCTCGGTAGATGTTTCTCCAATGTTATACCCCAGGGGGTTTATTCAAGCACGGCAAAAGCCGATTTGAATACCCCCGGGGGTATGTGCCAGACTCGAAGCGGCGGATGAACGCCGCCAGCCACCTGCACCAGAGGAGAAACACATGTGCCGCGCAGTTCCCTGCCGCAAGTGCCGGAAGATGACGTGGGCCGGATGCGGACAGCATGTCCAGCAGGTCATGGCCCATATCCCCCGCGCCGAGCGCTGCACCTGCGATCCGAACGCGCCGAAGGCCTCCCCGTCAAAGGGCTGGCTGACGCGGCTTCTCGGTCGCTAACCGAAGTAGCCGTCATGCACCGGAGGCATGACGGCACAGGGAAACCCCGTACCCCTCCGGGTATCACTATTCGAATCCAAGGAGACAAATGCTTCTCGAACGCATCTATGACGAGGACCTCGCCCAGGCCAGCTACCTCATCGGCTGCCAGGCCAAGGGCGAAGCCCTGGTGGTGGACGCCCGCCGCGACATCGAGGTGTACCGCCGGCTCGCTGCCGCCAACGGCATGAAGATCGTTGCCGTCACTGAAACGCACATCCACGCCGACTACCTCTCCGGCACGCGTGAACTTGCCGCCGCCACCGGCGCGCAGATCTACGTTTCGGGCGCAGGCGGCGAAGACTGGCAGTACGGCTTCGACGGCGAGCGCCTCTTCGACCAGTCCGCGATCACGCTGGGCAACATCACCGTCAAGGCGCTGCACACCCCCGGGCACACGCCGGAACACCTGTCCTTCCTGATCACCGACGGTGCCTTCAGCGACAGCCCCGGCTACCTCCTCTCCGGAGACTTTGTATTCTCCGGAGATCTGGGCCGCCCCGACCTGCTGGACGAGGCCGCAGGCGGCGTCGACACCCGCTTCGACGGAGCTCACGATCTGTTCGTCTCCCTGAAAGAGAAGTTCCTGACCCTGCCTGACTATGTTCAGGTCTTCCCGGGCCACGGCTCGGGCAGTGCGTGCGGCAAGGCGCTGGGCGCCCTCCCCTCCTCCACCGTGGGCTACGAACGCAAGTTCGCCTGGTGGGGCCCGTTCCTTGCCGCAGACGACGAGGCAGGATTCATCGACGCACTGCTCGACGGACAGCCCGATGCACATGCCTACTTTGGCCGGATGAAGCGCCAGAACCGCCAGGGCCCCGCAGTGATGGGAGAGCGCACGCCGCTCGCCGAAATCCCGGTGAAAACAGTTGCCGCCCGTCTGGCAGCCAACGAAATCTCACTGGTGGACACCCGTTCCCACAACCTGGTCCATGAGGGCACGGTGCAGGGGGCTGTGAATATCCCCGCCGGCACCAAGTTCGCCAGCTTCGGGGCCTGGGCGCTGGACCCCGAACAGGATGACCGACCGGTGATCCTGCTGGCCGGGGACCGGGAAACAGCCATGGACATGTGGGACCACCTGGTCCGCGTAGGCATCGATGGGGTCACGGGATACCTGACCACACTCGACGGGCTGCCGGTCTCCACGCCCCGCACCATTTCCCCGGCGGAGCTGGAAAGCTTCGACGCGGCGCTGGTGCTGGACGTCCGCAACAAGACCGAACATGCCGCCGGCCATGTGCCCGGTTCCGCACAGCTCAGTGCCGGACGCGTGCTGTGGAACACCGACCAGCTGCCGGCAGACGGGACCATCGTCACCTACTGCCAGTCCGGTGTCCGCAACTCCGTGGCGGCCTCGGCCCTGCGCCGTGCCGGGTTCGACGTCGTCGAACTCGAAGGCAGCTACGCGGGCTGGGATACCTGGAACCGGCAGCAGAACGCCTAACCCGCCAATCCTCCGATAGAAAAGAACCCCATGAACAACACCCCGCAGACCGTAATCCCCGAAGACCTCAAGGGCTGGATCTCCTCCGGCGACGACGTCGTGGTGCTGGACGTCCGTTCCGCCGCCGAATTCGAGACGCTGCACATCAAGGGCTCCTACAATGTGCCGCTTCCCCTGCTGGCTGAACACACCGATGAACTCGCCGCGAAGCTGGACACCAAAGTGGTGCTCGTCTGCCAGTCAGGTGTCCGTGCCTCCGAAGCCAGGAAGAACCTCGCCGGCGTCGGCTTCAACGACGCCCACGTTCTGGTCGGCGGCGTGCCCGCGTTCCATCAGGCCGGAGGCGAGACCGTCGAAGGGACCAAGCGCTGGGACCTGGAGCGCCAGGTACGCATGGCGGCCGGCTCCCTCGTGATTGCGGGACTGGCGGGCGGAAAATTCCTGTCCCCGAAGATCCGCACCGTTGCCGGATTTGTCGGTGCCGGGCTGACCTTCTCCGCAGCCAGCAACACCTGCGCCATGGGCAAGGCACTGTCCGCGATGCCGTGGAACAAGACGGCCAACGAACCCACCCGTGAGTCCGTTATTGCCCAGCTGCCCGCCGTGAAGAGTTAGCCCCATGACCGCCACCCTCGTTGCGACCCTCCTGCTATCGGTACTCATCGGCCTCTCGCTCGGTCTGCTCGGCGGCGGCGGGTCCATTCTCACGGTTCCGATCCTGACCTACGTTGCGGGGATGAACCCCAAGGAGGCCATCGCCGCATCGCTCTTCGTTGTCGGCGTCACCTCCGCCGTCAGCGCCGTCACCCATGCCCGCAAGGGGCGCGTAAAGTGGCGCACCGGACTCATCTTCGGTGCCGCCGGCATGGCCGGTGCCTTTGGCGGCGGCCTCCTCGGCGGGCACATTCCCGGAACCATTCTGATGATCGCCTTCGCCCTGATGATGGTCGCCACCTCCCTGGCCATGATCCGCGGCCGCAAGGACGTGTCGGCGGCGGCCCACAACAATGACCTGCCCGTCGGCAAGGTCATCCTCGAAGGCCTCGTCGTTGGCCTCGTCACCGGGCTGGTCGGTGCCGGAGGCGGTTTCCTCGTAGTGCCCGCACTGGCGCTTCTCGGCGGCCTGTCCATGCCCGTTGCAGTGGGCACATCGCTGGTTGTCATCGCCATGAAGTCCTTCGCCGGGCTCGGCGGTTACCTCACCAGCGTCAGCCTCGACTGGGCACTTGTCGGCGGGGTCACCGCTGCCGCCATCCTCGGGTCGTTCATTGGAGCCCGCCTCGCCGGACGCATTCCCGAGGCAGCCCTGCGCAAGGGCTTCGGAATCTTTGTGCTGCTCATGGGCGTCTTTGTCCTGGTCCAGGAGCTGCCTTCCCCTGCCAACGCCGTGGTTGGGGTTGGCGCCGCAGTGATCGCCGCAGCCGCAGTGGTGTGCTGGTTCTTCGTTCCGGCCTGCCCGCTGCGCAAGGTGCTGGCTTCTCCGAAGGTCCCCAGCCCCGCCGAACGTACCTCAGAACAGGCCTCTTCCTAACAGGGAGTTCCGGCCGCAGATTGGAGCCCGCCCCGGCTATGCGGGGGCGGGCTTCGCTGTTCCCTCCCTTCTCCGGGCAGCGGCGACCAGCTCCCGCACCTGCGGCGCCACCTCACGCCCGAAGCGGGCCAGATCCTCCGCACTGTCGGTGCCGAGGAGAAACCCGGAAATGCCGTGCGCCAGGGCGATATCCGCCAATTCCCGCGCCCACTGACCGGGAGGGCCCTGGAGCAGGCCGCCACCGGCGGCGGAGAAGCTGCCGTTGATGTTCAGCAGCCGGCGCACGACGGCGGGATCCCTGCCTGCTGCTGCGGCGGCGTCGTCAATTGCCTCGTTCATCGCTGCCAAATCGGCCGGGCCGCCCGGCAAATAGCTCAGCGTCGGCACCCATCCGTCCCCCGTTTCCCCCGTAAGCCGGAGCATGCGGGGTTTGTAGGCGCCGATCCAGATGCCGACGCCGTGCGCCGGCGCCGGCCCGCGCTTGGCCCCGTGCGCCCGGTGAATCTTTCCGTCCACCCGCAGCGGGGTGCGTTCGGCCTCGTCCCAGATGCCCCGGATGATGCTGATCGCTTCCGCAAGTCCGGTGACGGCATCCCCGGGTTCCAGCCGCTCTCCCCCGACGGCCACAATGGCGTCCCAAAAAGCTCCGGCGCCGAGCCCCAGTTCAAACCTGCCGCCGCTGAGCAGGTCCAAGCTGGCGGCGCTGCGGGCCACAATCACGGGCTGGCGCAGCGGCAGGTTCAGCACGTTGGTGGCCAGCGTAATCCGCTCGGTGCGGGCAGCCGCATAGGACAGCAGAGTCCATGTGTCCAGGAACCGCGGCTGGTACGGGTGGTCCTGGAAGGTAGCCAGGTCCAACCCCGAAGACTCCGTTGCGACAGTCATTTCCACAGCCCGGCGGGGAGGGGCGGCCGCCGGCGTAATGAACGAACCAAACAGCAGGTCGCGGCCGTAGTCGGGCATGGTGTGCTCCTCGGAAGCTCGGCAGGTGGCGGCTGAGGGAGCCCAGTGTAAACCGCTGCGGCGGAGCTACACCGGGTGGGTCAGGAAGATCCATTCCGGGCAATCCGCG
The DNA here is from genome assembly GCF_054792395.1 of Arthrobacter sp. Z1-15. Classification (NCBI taxonomy): domain Bacteria; kingdom Bacillati; phylum Actinomycetota; class Actinomycetes; order Micrococcales; family Micrococcaceae; genus Arthrobacter; species Arthrobacter sp. Z1-15. The sequence continues at coordinate 3,333,668 of NZ_CP096454.1, forward strand.
CTGACCGGACGCCGGTCCCAGTCGCCCCAGGTGCGGTCGACCGTCAGCCCTGCCGATTCCAGGCCCGTCAGGATGTCTTCCCGGGAAGGAAATCTCAGGGTTTCCGTTGTGGTCCGGGAGTTGCCGTCCCGGATCCAGTGGTCGGTGTGGGTGACCAGGTCACCGTCGCGGCGCACTTCCGTGCGGACCGTCCCCTGCCCGGTGCTCCGGCCCGCCGTCGTCCAGTTCCGCCAGGCTTCCGCCGCGGGATTGCGCGTTTCAAAGGCCAGCCGGCCGCCGGGCTTCAAGGCCCTTTTGGCGTGGGCAGCCGCAGTTGCCCACGCTGCGTCGTCCAGGAAGTACTGGGCAACGTGTCCCGTCATCAGGACCAGATCGGCCCACCCGGCCGGCAGCGTTTCGGCCGTTCCGTGCAGCCACGAAACGGCGGCCGCGTGTTCCTGCTGCTGCGCGAGCGCAAGCATGGTCCGTTCCGGCTCGACGCCGGTGACGTCGTGCCCCCGGCCAGCCAGCAGACTGCATAACAAACCCGTTCCGGCGCCGACGTCGGCCACCCGCACTGCACCCAGCCCTTCGGCCAGGTCCAGGTAGAAGTCCAGGTCGCGGCGGTCCCGGCTGTCGGCATCGTAACCGGCGGCGAGCTCCGGAATGGCGTAGTAGTTCCCCGGTTCCACGGCCTACCCCCGAACCAGGTTCTCGGCCAGGGACAGCCCGCGGCGGCCAAATGCGGAAAGCCGGGGAAGCAGCAGCGTGGCCATGCCGCATTCCGCTGCGGCGCCGTCGTGCGTTGACCGGTCTCCCACCATGAGCACCCGGTGCGCCGGCAATTCCAGACGTGCCAGCGCCAGCTCGAAGATCCGGGGGTCCGGCTTCTGGACTCCGTGTTCATAGGAAAGCACGTAGTCCTCAATGAGGGCGCCGGCGCCCTGTTCCTTCAGCAGCGGACGGATGTCGAAATGGATATCGCTTAGCACGGCGATGCGACATCCCAGCTCCCGGAGCTTTCCGAGCGTGGGCAGCGCATCCGGGTAGAGCGGGCGGAATCCGGAATACTCATCCACGTGCAGCAGGCTTTCGGCGAGCTCCTCGTCAACACCCGCACGTTGAAAGTGCAGTGCCTCGGCGGCGAAGTACCTGGCGCTGGAAGTGTCCGCATGAAGCTGCGCGGCGGCAACGTCCGGATCGTGTTCATGCCGGTTCAGGGCGGCGCAGATCCGGTCCGTTTCCGGGGAATCCGGGCGCCCCAGCCTGGTCCCGGCGGCCACGACCCGTTCACGGAGCGGCGGATCGTGCACCAGGGTGCCGCTCCAGTCGAAGATCACTGCATCAAAGGCCGTCATGCGGACAACCTATCCAAAGCTCAGGCCCAGCACCTTCCGCAGCCCGTCCGGGCGCAGGGCATCTTCCCTGTCCCGCAGGCCGATCTTCTCTGCAACGCGCCGGGAGGCCACATTGCCGGGATGAATGATGGCAACCAGCTGCTGAACCTGCAGCTCGTCCCGGGCGAAGTCCCGGCAGGCAGCCGCCGCTTCCGTTGCGTAGCCCCGCCCCTGCACTTCAGGGCGCATGTGGTACCCAACTTCCAGTTCAGCCCGGCCGTTAACGTCCTGCCAGGTCAGGCCGCAGTCCCCCAGGAAGGTGCCGTCGGAGCTTTCCACGATCCACAGCCCATGGCCGTGCTCCGCGTAGTTCTTCTCGTTCCAGGCGATCCAGCCCAGCGCTTCACTCCGGGTCTTGGGTGCCGGGTAGTAGGTCATCACGGCGGGATCACCAAGCAGCGCTGCCATATTGTCCAGATCAGCGGGGGACATTTCACGGAATCGAAGCCGGGAGGTGGGAGGGGGAAGCATCCCCACACCCTATGCCCCCGCACCGCGTTTCGTCTCCAGGCTGAAGACCTGCACCACTGACGGGCGCGGAACCCGGACGTCACCCGGCGCGGGCGTCCCGCCGTCGGCCACGTAATCCGGAAAATAGGAGGTATGCGCGCCGTAGCTGCCGTCCTCGCCCGGGTGCTGCACGGCCACGAACACCATGGATTCCTCATCGTGGATCACCGGTCCGCAGGTTTCACCGTCACGCGGCACGGACAGGAACTGCTCCACCCTGCCGCGGTCACTTCCGGAGAGCCCCACCTTGAACAGTCCGTCGTTATAGCCAATGCCCGACGGCGCGCCGTCGGTGGAGATCCACAGGTTGCCGGCTGAATCAAAGGCCAGATTGTCCGGGCAGGAGATGGGGCTAACCTTGTCCTGCGGATAGCCGCTGAAATAGGTGACGTCACCCTGGGCCGGGTCACCGCAGAGCATCAGCAGGTTCCAGCGGAAGTCGGTGGCCGTGGCGTCGTCGCGGGCCTCGGTGATCTCCACGATGTGTCCGTCGCGGTTTTCCCGCCGCGGGTTCACCTCGTCAGCGCGTGCACCGGCGTCGACGCCGCGCTTGGAGTTGTTGGTGCAGGCCACATAGACGCGCCCGGTGGCGGGGTTGGGTTCCACGTCCTCGCAACGGTCCATTTTGGTGGCCCCGGCCTTGTCCGCCGCGAGCCGGGTGTAAACCAGCACTTCCTCCACGCTCATCCCGGCCACCGCTGATTTGCCCCGCACCACCAGCGGCAGCCAGGTGCCCTGCCCGTCGAATCCGCCGTCTGCGGGAACCGCTCCGGTGCCGTCGATTTCCGACTCCGGTGAATTGCCGGCAAACCGTGCCACGTACAGGTCGCCTTCGCTGAGCAGCGTCATGTTGTGGCGCTTGTCGTTCTTCCGGTACTTGTTCTTCGAGACGAACTTGTAGAGGTAGTCGAAGCGCTCGTCGTCGCCGGAATAGGCCACGGCCTTTCCGTTGCGGGCAATGATGACGTTGGCGCCCTCGTGCTTGAACCGGCCCAGGCTGGTGTGCTTGCGCGGCACCGAATCCGGGTCCTCGGGGTCCAGCTCCACGATGTAGCCGAACCGGTTCGGCTCGTTCCGGGTTTCCGGGGTGCGGGCGTCAAACCGCGGGTCCTCCTGCTCCCAGCCCATGGCCGTGGGATCACTGCCCAGCCCATACCGCTTGTCCTCTGCACTGGTGCCCTCGGCGCGGAAGAAACCGTTGAAGTTCTCCTCTCCGGAGAGCACAGTTCCCCAGGGAGTGCTGCCGCCGGCGCAGTTGCCCAGTGTCCCGGCAACGTACCGCCCCTGCGGGTCGGCGGCGGTTTTCAGCAGATCGGAACCGGCTGCGGGTCCGGTGAGTTCAAAAACAGTGTCCAGGGTAATGCGGCGGTTCAGCCGGGCGCCGCGGACGTAGGACCAGGGCTTCCCGCGGTTGCTGCGTTCCAGTTCCACCACTGACATGCCGACGGCGTTGCGGAAGATGTTGCGCCGCTGCAGTTCCTCGGCGGCGGAAGCCGGAGCCGCGGGGAACATGATCTCCGGGTTGACGTACTCGTGGTTGCAGACGAGCAGCCCCTTCTTGCCGTTCGGCTGCCGAAGAATTTCCAGATAGTCGTTGTTGTAGCCGAACTGGCGGGCCTGCGCGGCGGGGGTCTGCCCGGCGAAGGCGAACTCGGGCGAGTCGTCGAAGAGCGGGTCTCCCCAGCGAAGCAGCGGTTCCCAGTCATACCCTGCAGGCACGTCGAAGCTGTCCGCTGCAGCGTCCACGGGTGCGATCGGAGTGAAGGCCAGGCGCCCCGCCTTCGGCCCGCGGCCGGGCGGTGCCGCTGCCGCCGGCGCCGCCGGGCTGCTCAGCGCCAGTACTGCCGCGCCCAGCACCCCGACCGCTCCGGCACCGAGTGCGGTCCGCCGGGAGAACTCCGCGGAGACGATGTCCCGGAAGTAACTGTTGGCGGAGGTGTTGCACACCGCCTTGCTGCAGGCGTTGTCGCATTTCAGGGCGCAAGTGACGGCGCTGCGCTTGCCTCTGGTGTGTCCCAGCATAGGCAGCAGCCGTTTCTTCGGGGCGGAACTGGCAGCGGCAGAGTCGGGGTTCAGCAAGTCGGTCAAGGTCGGGCCTTCCATCCGGCGGGTGTGTCGCTGCCCACGCTGACAGCGTTAGGTGACGCGAAGGAGACCGGCGGTTTAACCCGGGGTGAACAGAAAGTGCTGCCTGTTTTCCTTGAATCGGCCGAGTAGCAACCTAGGTTGACAGTCCGGAAGAGAGCAACGTAGGTTGACAGGCATGGAGTCATCCCGGACGGCGACTGTTGCCGCAGATACCAGCGATCCGCGTGCCGGACTGCGGGCCGTGGCAGCCCTGCGGGTACTCGCGGATACCCTCGAGCTGCGCCAGGTCGAGGCTGCCCTGCACGCCGGAATGAACTGGCAGGCCATTGCCGATGCCTTGGGTGTGACACGCCAGGCAGTGCATAAGAAGTACTCCAAGCGCGTTGACCCCTCGATCCTCAAGCCCAGGAGCCATGGATGAACAAGTTCACCCGCTATGCAACAACCAGTCAGACGCTCTCGCTGACGGCGATGGAGGAAGCCTCGCGGCGGGGTCTTCGGGAAGCCGACCTTGAGGACATGTTCCTGGCACTGGTACTCAATGACCAGCCCGCCGGCCAGGTCCTCCGTGACGCGGGTATCAGCATTCACTCGGCCCGGACGGCCGTCGAGGCATACCAGAAGGATCAGATTGCGTCCCTGGGCATCACCGCCGAGCTCCCGCCGCCGGGAGACATCGTCTTCCACGAAACCGGCGGGTACGCCTGGTCCAGGCGCGCTTCGGACCTGCTCGGCCGGGCAGGCCAGAAAGGACGCACGGGAGACGCTTCCGCAGTACTCCGCGAACTCCTGAACGAGCCCAGCGGACTAATCACCGGGGTGCTGCAGCGGCTCGGGACGGCACCGGCGAAGATTCTGGCGGAACTCGAGCGCACCGAATCATCCATTGAGTCACCGAAGAAACCGGCAGCAGGCAGCCGGGGCGAGGCCACCGGTTCGTTCGAGGCCTTTGTCCCGGCCCCCGTCGAGGATGTCTGGGCGCTGCTGTCCGATCCGGCCCGCATTCCGGAATGGGAACCGGGGATCGGCTCGGTGGAGGATACCGGCGGCCCCCTCCTGCCGGGCCACACGTGGACCGCGCACGCCACCCTGACCAGTCCGGACGGCAAACCCCTGAAGGTCCACGAGAAATTCCGGCACCGGGAAATCGAACTCCTGGAAGCTCGGCCGCCGGCACAGGTCACCTGGCACTTCACTTTTCCGGACACCCGCGCCAGCAGGCCCACGGTCATCTGTTTCGAGCTCGCCCCGGCTACGGGCGGAACCCAGGTCAGCATCACCTTGACCTGGTTCCGGCATCAGGGCTGGCGGGCAATGATCGGCACGCTTCTGGCTCCGCTGCAGCGCTTCCTCGTCTGGATCAAGCTGTCCCAGATCGGCAGCTCCGTCAGCCGTGTTTTCCGGCAGTCATAACCGGCTGGCTGGAACTATCGCCTGGCGGGGGATGTGCGGTAGAGGCGGCGCAGGTACCGCGTGTGGAGGAAATCCCGTTTCACCCATGTCCGATAGGAAAGCCCGGGCTCCAGATCAAGCTGCTGCCACAGTCTGCCACCGTACAGGACGGATCCCGCGGTGATGGCGATAAAAAAGAGAAAGGCTTCCGCCGCGGAAATTTCCCAGATAACCAGAAGCGCCGCATAGCTCCAGCCTGTCGCGACGCCCGTGCCCAGCCTGGGAATCCACTTCATCTCGGGGATGCGCGCCGGGCCGCCCGCGACGCCCAGGCTTAACCCGACAAGAATGATGACACTTAGCTGCAACGCATGCATGGTTCTGTCTCCCCGTGGATCGGCCGCGACTTTCCCCGAACTGCTTCGTAGGTGCGAGGCTACCAAACGCCCCTACTAGACAGGGGTAGGGCAGGGGCCGGGCCGGTTCAGAGCCGGGCGGGGTTTTCCGTGCACCTTGTATCTCGGCTCGCCGCGGGGTCAGCCTTAAGGAACCGTCACCGAAGTCCGCGGTCAAAGGAGCGAGCATGAAACCCATCCCAAAACTGCTTGCGGCCTCAGCGGCGCTTTGCCTCAGTCTTTCCGCCTGCACCACTGCCGGAAACGAAGCTGCTCCATCCCCCGAACCGACCACGACTCCTTCTTCATCACCCAGTTCTTCTTCATCACCGCCTACGTCTTCAACAGCGCCCGTGTCTCCTTCAGCCCCGTCTTTTTCATCGCCCAGTTCCTCTTCAGCACCGGCTGAGTCTTCTTCACCGCCTGCGTCTTCAACAGCGCCCGGGTCTCCTTCAGCACCCGCTTCCCCTTTACCGGCGACGCCGCCCGCCGGTACTTCGGGGACGGAAGGGAGCACCGCTCCGCCCCTTCCCACTGCCGGCCCCGGTGGAAAGTCTGCGCTCGAAATGACGCCGGAGGAGGCCGGCTATGCCGTCATGGCCGGGGTAATCACCCTGGGAGAGTACTGCGCGAGAGACACATTCTGGACGTCCGGAGACACCCAGATGTGCTATTACTACAACAACCCGGAGTTCCTGATGCCGCCGGACTACCGTGAAACGTCCTGGCGCGACAGCCCTACGCGGCATTGGTTCACCTACGACGAGGCGTACGAAGCTTGGCAGTCCGGGATGCCCTACTACGTGGCTTTCTGCCTCAGCTATGTGCCGGTGACAGCAGGCGGTGTTTCTCAGTGCGAGGGCATTCAGGCGGGAACTGTGGATGCCTATACCGGCGAGTACATAGGCCCTTAGAGCGAACCGGATTGCCAGGATGCAGCCCGGTGCTGGCTGAGAAACCCGCCATTCCTCCTCAGAATGCCGGCTTCCTGCGGGTCCCGGCGCACGCGTTCCCACTCTCTGTGGCGCATGTGCACTTCTGTGACCACAGCAGCCACGGGAGGCCACTTACGGTGGGAACCCGTGCGGTGCGGGGAATGAACTAATGGACCCCGGCGTCCCAGGACCGCCCGGACCGCCCGGACCGGCCGGAAGCTGCGCATAGACCCGCGCCAGCCTGTCCAGCCACCACCGGGTCACGTCCGGACCGGCGGCATACCGCTCCAGCAGCTCCTCCGACACAGGCACTTCACGCACCGCCAGCGCACCGCCGTCGGGCAGCAGCGGCTCCGCGGTGACATCGCCGTCCATCAGTGACAGAGTGCCCAGCCCGCAGGCATACGGCAGCTGTGGCAGGGAGGCGGCCAGCGCGACGCCGGCGCGGATGCCCACGGAGGTGTCAAGCGCCGAGCTGACGACGGCGGGCAGGCCGGCTGCCGCCACGATGGACAGGGCCCGGCGCACACCGCCCAGCGGCGCCACCTTGACCACGATCAAATCAGCAGCGTCTTCACGGGCCACCCGGAGGGGATCGGTTTCCTTGCGCACGCTTTCATCGGCGGCAATCAGCACCGGAACCCCGCGGCGCGCCAGCTCTTCCCGCACCGCACGCAGTCCGGCGATATCCGGAACAGGCTGCTCGGCGTATTCCAGCCCCGCCTCGGCCAGTGTTTCCAGGGCGCCGACGGCGGTGGGCACGTCCCAGCCCCCGTTGGCGTCCACCCGGATCCCGGCGCCGGGGAGCAGCCGCCGGACCTCGGCCACCCGCGCCAGGTCCTCGGCAACGGTTTGGCCGCGCTCGGCCACCTTCACCTTCACGGCGGACACGGCGCCGAACCGGGCCAGGACCGTTTCAACCTGATCCACGCCGACTGCGGGCACGGTGCCGTTAACCGGCACGGAGGTCCGGACCGGTTCGGGGTACCCCTCCCCCGCCGCCTCCAGGGCGGCCGCCAGCCAGGGAGCGGCTTCGGCGTCGTCGTATTCGGGGAACGGGGAAAACTCGCCCCAGCCAGCCGGGCCGGGGAGCAGCAGCGCCTCCCGGTGCAGGATGCCGCGGAATTTCACCCGCATGGGCACCGACACAACGCGGGCATCGGCGAGCAGTGCGGACAGGTCCGGACGGAAGCCGGTCACCGGGGGAAGATCAGGAGTAGCCACCCAGCCAGCCTAGTCCCGGCACCCGTCCGCAGGGTCATGACGGCGGTCACAGCGGTCGTTCAGCCAAGTGCCAAGTTCCAGTGGCAGACTAGGAGGCAATGAATACCCGCAATCTCCTGAACAGCCGCGCTCCGACCCGGCGACGGCCAGCCCACAACGCCGCTGTGTTCCTCTTCGGGGCACTGCTGTGCGCGGCCGCCGTGGCCGTGACCTACTGGGCGTTTGTCCGCACCACCACCGGCCAGCTGGCCGATGAGTCGGCCTGGCGCGAAGCCGAGGTGGCGATGCCCGCCTCGCCGCTTCCGGTCCTGGAATTCCTGGACAATTTGCCGCTGCTGTCGGTGTTCATTGCGGGTGCGGTGGTGCTGGCCGTGACGGTGCGACGGCGGCGGCTGGCCCCGGCGGTCATCGCCCTGAGCACCTTCGCGGCCGCGAACATCAGCAGCCAGCTGCTGAAGCGGCTCTTTTTTGACCGGCCCGACCGCGGGGTCATCACCCTGGACTTCAATTCGCTGCCCTCCGGCCACACCACGCTGGCTGCCTCTGCTGCCGCGGTGGTCTTCCTTCTCGCGTCCCCGCGCTGGCGCCCGGCCGTGGCAGCTGCGGGCGGCAGCTACGCCGTACTCGCCGGAGCGGCCACCTTTGTTAACCTCTGGCACCGCCCGGCCGACGTCGTTGCCTCCTTCCTGGTGGTGGGCACCTGGACGCTGATCGGCGGACTGGTCATGATGCGGACAACGCCGGACTGGAACTACTGGCCGCCCGGCGGCCGCAGCCGCGGCGGGTCCCCGGTGTTTACGGCCCTGTGCGCGGTTCCGGGCCTGCTCGCCCTGGTGCTCGCGGTGGGCGCCTACCTGTACGCCACCAGCGGCACCACGGTGCTGGGCAGCAGCGAATCCATGCTGCTGTACTTCTGGTCCGGGCTGAGCCTGATTGTCGGAGTGGGCTACGTTCTCAGCGCCCTGGCCTGCTGGTTGTTCTCTATGCAGGCGGGAGACCCGGCCCGCTGACAGGTCCTGCCGGTCCTGCCGGTTCGCCCGCCGGATTTCCGGCCGGCTGCCCGTAGCCTGGCCGACCCTTGGGCACCCACCGCCACAGCGCGGCGGCCCCCAGCAGGCCCAGCACAGCAGTGGCTCCGATGCCGGCCGAGAGACTCGCCAGCGCGGTGACCGCCGAGAGCAGCGCCGGTCCGGCCATCGTGCCGCTGTCAGCGAGCAGCCGCCAGATCCCCAGGAACTGCGGGCGTCCCGGGGAAGGCGAGAAGTCCGCGCCCAGCGTCATGACAATTCCGGATCCGATGCCGTTGCCGAATCCCAGGACCAGGGACACCAGCAGCAGGCCGGTGCCGCTGGCGGTCAGCGGCATCAAGGCCAGGCCCGCGGCCATGGTGAGCATGCACGGCACCGCCACCCAGCGCCGGCCCTTCAGGTCCATGACCTTGCCCGCGGGATAGAAAATCAGCATGTCGATGGCGCCGGAGACCCCGTAGATGAGGGCCGTCTGCGTGGGGTCCAGGCCAATGTGCTGGGCCCACAGGGGAATCACTGCCTGCCGGGAGGCCCGCACTGCGGCAATCAGCAGGATCCCGAGGCCCAGGGTCCGGAACACCCGCCCGTGGCTGTGCAGAACGGAGCGGACGGTGGGGGCCGGGGCCGGCGGCAGTGCGCCGGTGCCGGCACCCGTGCCGCCGCCGCGAGAACCTGCCCAGCCGCGAGAACCTGCCCCGCCGCCCGCGGTCCCGGCTGCCGGCAGGCGAAGTTCGGGAACCTTCAGGCTGATGACGCCCGCCAGCAGGGCGCCTGCGGCGCCCACCCAGTAGGCGCCGGGCGTGCCGGCAAAGTGAATGGCAGCGGCACCGGCAAACGGCCCGGCAAACACTCCTATCCGGTTCACTCCGCCCAGCGTGGACAAAGCCCGGGCCCGGAAATGCACCGGCACCGCCTCGGTCAGGTAACTCTGCCGTGCCAGCCCGAACACCGATCCGGCCATGCCCACCATGAACACGGCCAGGGCAAAGAGCCACAGCGCGGGCGCCAGGGCCGCGGTGACCATGGCAGCCGAGCACCACAGGGACGCGATAACCAGCGCCCACTTTTCCCCGAAACGGGTGGTGAGCACGGTGGCCGGAACATTGGTCAGCAGCGATCCGACCCCGGTCAGCGTGATGACCAGCGCCGCCAGCGCCACGGTGGCCCCAAGATCCCGCGCCGTCAGCGCGATAACCGGCAGGATGGCACCGGTGGCCACCCCGTACAGCAGCGTCGGCCCGAACGCGGGGACGGCTATGGTTTTGAGGCTGAAGGAATCGGCAGGCACCGATTCAGGGTACCGCCCTTACTGCTTGAGCCATTTCCACCGGGCCAGGGTGCGCAGCCGCAGAAGCAGGGCCCGCGACTGCTCCGGCCCGTACGGCAGGATCGGAATGGCCTTGGTCATGTCCACCGAAGCCTGGTCCATGGCGCTGCGGGTAACGGCGACGGCGGTGCGCATCTTGTTCATCTGGGTGGTCACAAAGTCCACGGTCACGGGCTCCCCGTGCCCGGGCACAAAGACGCGATAGAGGTCGTCAAGGGCCGTGATTTTGCCCAGCGTCCGGATCCATTCCTTGGGAAACGAATCCTCGAAGGACGGGTCCGCGCCCTGCTCCACCAGGTCTCCGGTGAACAGAACGTCGCCGGCTCCGACGAGCAGGTCATGGTCGGTGTGGCCGCGGCCCAGGTGGAACAGCGTCACGGAGATCCCGCCCAGATCCAGGTCCACCGGAGCTCCGTCCACGAGCCGGGTGGGCGCCAGGATTTCGGTATGGACGCCGGTGCCGGCTGCCATTTCCGCTTCCAGGGCGACGACGGCGGGACGCTGCGAGTCGCCGTGCTCGGTGATGGCGGCAGCGCAGCTGCTGGTGGCCCAGATGTCCTCCACCCCGTTGGCGGCGAGGACGGCGTTGCCGAAGTAATGGTCAAAGTGGGCGTGCGTATTGACGGCAATCAGCGGCAGGTCCGTGCGCTCCCGGACCGCCTCGAGGATGGCGCACCCCTGCCGCGGCCCGGCACCGGTGTCGATGATCAGCGCCCGCTCATCGCCGATCACCAGACCCGTGTTCATCCCGAACCCGGGGTTGGTGCGTACCAGCACCCGCGGAGCGACCTCCCGCCACGTTGCGGTGTCCTGTCCGGCTGCGTCCGTCATGGGTCCGTCCTTTTTGGTCCGTTGGCTGGATGTCGCCTCCAACCTACCGCGGCGGTGCTGCGGGGGCGGCGCGGAACGGCAAATGTTGCGTCCGCCCGCCCCGGGCCCGCTTACAGGTCTGCGAGCACGCTGCCCGGATTCTCGATGGCGTCGGCAACGTAGCGCAGGAAGCCTCCGGCGGTGCCGCCGTCGCACACCCGGTGGTCGAACACCAGGGTCAGTTCGGTCAGCTTCCGCACGGCCAGTGCTCCGTCCACCACCCATGGCTTGTCGATGATGCGGCCGATGCCCAGGATGGCCGATTCCGGATAGTTGATGATCGCGGCGCTGCCGTCCACCCCGAACACTCCGTAGTTGTTCAGCGTGAAGGTGCCCGAGGTCAGCTCGGCCGGCGTGGCCCTGCCCGCCCGCGCGGTGGCGGTGAGGCGGCGGATCTCGGCGTCCAGCTCCCGGGCGCTCATGGTGTCGGCCCGCCGGATGGAGGGGACCATGAGCCCGCGGTCGGTCTGCGCCGCGAAGCCCAGGTTCACGCCCTCGTAGGAGGTGAGCTGCGCGCCCTCCGCCGGGGAGGCCGCCGGATCAAACCGGGTGTTGAGTTCGGGGAACTTCGCCAGCCCGGCCAGGACAAACCGGGCGAGGAAGGCCATCAGGCCCGGAGTGGTGTCCGGATTGCGCCGCTTGAGGTCCGCACGCAGCTCAAGCAGGGCGGTTGCATCCACGTCCACCCAGACGGTGGCCTCGGGAATGCTGCTGCGGCTGGCGGTCAGGTTCGCGGCGACGGTCTTGCGCAGCCCGGTGACCGGGGTGCGCGAGGCGACGTTCAGCCCGGTGCGCGGGTCGACGGCGGTTGTGGCGGCGGGCTCGACGACGGCGGTCACGACGGCAGCGGCGCCGACGCCTGCTGTTCCGACGCCTGCTGTGCCCGCCACGGTCCCGTTGCTGCCGGCGGCCGCGAGGGCTGCCTCAACATCGGCGCGCAGGATCAGCTGATCCGGACCCGAACCGGAGATCTCGGCGAGCCGGAGGCCGCCGTCCCGGGCCAGCTTGCGCACCAGCGGAGAGATGCACCGCGGCGCCTGAGCGGGGTCTCCGGAAGCGGAAGCACGTGCCGGAGCGGCAGCGGCTTCGGCCGGCATCGCTTCGGTGAGGATTGCTTCAGCGGGGATTGTCTCAGCGAGGATTGCTTCTGCAGGAATAACCGCCGGTGCCGTCCGAGACCGCCGGGTCCGGCGCGCCACGGTGTGTCCGCCCGGGGTGCCATAGCCGATCAGCACGTTGCCCGATCCGGCCTTTTCCTCCTGCCGGTACGCTTCGCCGTCGGGATCGCTCTGTCCGGGGGCAGGGCTTGCCGGGGCAGCAGCAGGCGCCGGGGCCGCTTCGGCTGCGGCAACCGAAGCCGACGGCGACACCGAAATCAGGGGACGGCCAACGTCGAGTGTCTGCCCGGCTTCGCCGTGAAGCTGGGCAACGGTACCGGCGAACGGTGAAGGCACCTCGACCAGTGATTTGGCGGTCTCCACCTCGGCCACCGGCTGGTCAACCAGGATTTCATCGCCCACGGCCACCAGCCAGGTGACCAGTTCGGCTTCGGTCAGGCCTTCGCCCAGGTCCGGGAGCAGAAAGGTGCGCACGCTCATCGGTCCTCCCACTGAAGTTCGTCAACGGCGTCAAGAATCCGGTCCACGCTGGGCAGGAACCAGTGCTCCAGCTTGGGGGCCGGGTAGGGAATGTCGAATCCGGTGACGCGCAGCACGGGTGCCGCCAGCGAATGGAAGCAGCGTTCCTGCACCCGGGCCACGATTTCCGAGGCCACTGACGCAAAACCGGGAGCTTCCGAAATGACCACCGCGCGCCCGGTCCGGCGGACCGACGCAGTGACGGTCTCGTCGTCGAAGGGCACGATGGAGCGCAGGTCGATCACTTCCAGGGACCGGCCCTCAGCGGCAGCGGCCTCGGCGGCAGCGAGGGCGGTCGAGACGGACGGGCCGTAGGCAATCAGTGTTGCGTCGGTGCCGGCGCGGGCCACCGCGGCGGTGCCGATGGCGCCGGGCCGGGGGCCGCCGTCGTGCAGTGGAGCATCTGCTGCTGAACCGCCGGGAGCATCAAAGCGGCTGCGCAGGGCGGCCAGATCGACATCCTCCTTGGTCCAGTAGAGCTTCTTGGGTTCCAGGAACACCACGGGATCGTCCAGCCGGATCGCTTCACGCAGCAGGGTGTAGGCATCGGAAACCGTGGCGGGCGCGACGACGGTCAGGCCCGGCGTGTGGGCGTAGTAGGACTCGGAGGAGTCGCAGTGGTGTTCCACTCCCCCGATGCCGCCGGCGTAGGGAATCCGGATTACCAGCGGCAGCCGGACCTTGCCGCGGGTGCGGTTGGCCATTTTCGCGGCGTGGCTGACCACCTGTTCAAAGGCGGGGTAGGCGAAGGCATCGAACTGCATCTCGACCACGGGGCGCATGCCGTTCATTGCCATGCCCACCGCCATGCCCATGATGCCGGACTCGGCCAGCGGGGTGTCGAAGCAGCGTTCCTCCCCGAAGCGCGCCGTCAGCCCGTCGGTGATGCGGAAGACGCCGCCCAGCGGGCCCACGTCCTCGCCGAACATCAGCACTGAGGTGTCGGCGGCCATCTCGTCGGCCAGCGCGGTATTCAGCGCCTTGGCGAAGGTCAGGGACTCAGGTGCCGCGGCGGCGGGTGCGGGGGCTTCCGCGGTTTGGGGAACTGTCATGGTGCTCATCTTTCAGCCGTCCTGGCGCGAGAGTTCATCGCGCAGCTGGGCGGCCTGTTCCTCAAGCTGCGGTGTGCGGCGGGCATAAACATGGGCAAAAAGCTCCTGCGGATCGGGCTCGATTTCAGCGTTCAGTCCGTCGCGCATGTGGGCGGCCACGGTTTCGGCGTCTTCGGCGAAACGGGCTTCAGCGTCGTCGTCGAGCAGGTTCAGGTTCTGCAGGTAGGTGCGCATCCGGGTCATCGGGTCCCGGGGAACCCATTTCTCCACGTCCTCGCGGCTGCGGTAGCGGGTGGCGTCGTCGGCGTTGGTGTGTGCCTGCATCCGGTAGGTGTGCGCCTCCACCAGTGACGGACCGGAACCCTCGCGGGCCCGTTCCACCGCGGCACCGAGTACGGAGAGCAGCGCGGCCAGGTCATTGCCGTCCACCCGCTCGCCGGGCATGCCGTATCCAATGGCCTTGTGCGCCAGCGACGGCGCCACCGACTGGTTTTTCAGCGGAACGGAGATGGCGTATTCGTTGTTCTGCACAAAGAACACCACGGGCACGTGGAACACGGCCGCGAAGTTCAGGGCCTCGTGGAAGTCCCCCTCGCTGGTGGCGCCGTCGCCGCACATGGCTAGCACCACGGTGTCCTCGCCGCGGAGCTTGGCGGCGTGCGCAACCCCGACGGCGTGCAGCAGCTGCGTCGCCAGCGGCGTGGCCTGCGGTGCCGTGCGGTGCTCGTAGGGGTCGTAGCCGGAATGCCAGTCGCCGCGCAGCAGCGTGAGCACCTGCAGCGGCTCCACGCCGCGGGCAATCACGGCCACGGTGTCGCGGTAGGTCGGAAAGAGCCAGTCGGTCGATTCCAGAACGACGGCGGCGGCCACCTGGCAGGCTTCCTGACCGTGCGAGGAGGGATAGACGGCAAGCCGGCCCTGGCGCACGAGCGCGTTGGCCTGGTCATTGATGCGGCGTCCGGCAACCAGCCGGGCGTAGGCCTGCAGGAGGGTGTCGCCGTCGGGCAGCGGGTACCTGTCGTCGTGGCGGTGGTGGCCGTCCTGATCCACGAGCTGTACCGGAACCTCGGAGGGCAGCAGGTGGGAAGAGGTGTCGGTGCGGGCGTCGGAACGCGGGGAGTCCCGGCGGGGATCTTCCATGGCGCCTAGGGGCGGATTGCCCGTTGAAATAGTCATTTTGCCTCCGTCAGCGGCCATCCCCGGGCTTCTTTGCCGTGGATGTTCTGTTATCCCAGTATGCTGACGGACCCTGATTCGTATCCACACGGCGCCAAAACGGCAGATGATTCCTCTTCATACGGCTAGACTTGTGGACAGATTGCACATGTGAACTGGATTACAGGAGGGGTGCGTAGACACTATGCCGCGGGACACATCTGAACAGGCGCCGCTTCCCCGACTGGATGACATCGACCGGAACATCCTCGCCGAGCTCACCGGCAACGGCCGGGCCTCCGTGACCGCGGTGGCAGAGGCCGTGCACATCTCGCGGGCGCATGCCTACTCACGGATCGCGAGGCTGACCGAAACCGGCGTGCTCAGCCGCTTCACCGCCGTCGTCGATCCGGTCAAGGCGGGCCTGCGCTCCTCTGCCTACGTAACCCTGAAGGTCCGCCAGCATTCCTGGCGGGAACTGAAGGAGCAGTTGCGGGCGGTTCCGGAAATCCACCATATTGCCCTGGTGGGCGGCTCCTTCGACGTCATCCTCCTGGTGCGGGCCGAGGACAACATCCACCTTCGGCAAGTGATATTCGACCAGCTGCAGTCCATGCCGGGCGTCCTGGACACGCAGACCTTCCTGGTATTCGAGGACCTGGACTCGCGCTAGGGCCCGGCGGGCGGAACCGCACAGCACTCAAACACAGCGGCGGCCCCGCACCCGAAACCCGGGTGCGGGGCCGCCGCTTCAGCATTCAGGGGATCAATCTTCGTCGTGCCCCTGGTCCATGCTCATCTGGTCCTCAGCGGGAGGTGTCTCCCCCGGCGGAACTCCGCCGCCGGGCTCGAGACCGGTGATGTTGCCCGCGGCAGGATCAGGATTGGCGTGCTTGCCCTTTTCGGTGCTCGGCGCCGCATTGCCATTTCCTTCATGCGAGCTGTCCTGCAGGTTTTTCCCGGCGTCCTTGGGCTTGTCGGGGTTGGCCGGGTCATTATTCGGATCGTAACTGTCCGCCATCAGGGCCTCCGTCTGTTCAATGACGACCGCCCGCCGGCGGAACCCGGCGGGCGATCATCAGCATGCTGATCATTAGCTCCAACCTAGTCCCGGCCGGGCGATGAATCAACCCGGCGGACTTCCGTCAGGAGAACAGCTGCTCGCCGATAAACCCTCCTTCCCGTGCACCGGGAGGCACTGCAAATACGGCGGATCCCACCGGGACGGTCCACTCGTTGAGGATGTCCAGCTGGTCCAGCCGCTGCTGAATGGGCACAAACTGGCGGTCGACGTCAGCCTGGTAGGAGACGAAGATCTGCCCGGAATTCGAAATCCCGCCCTCTGTGCCATCCGCCGCGGTCGGAGCGTCGTCGTAGTTGTACGGCCGCCGGAAAATGCGCTGCCGCTCATCATCGGGCCTGGCCCGGCGAAGATGGGAGGAATCCGCAATTACCGGGAAGCCGAGCCTGCTGCGGGCGGTGAAATCCGGTTCGTCATGTTCCGAGCTACCGGTCAGCGGCGCACCGCTGGCCAGAGTGCGCCCAACGCTCTCTTCGCGTCCGCGTCGGTCCAGCTCATCCCAGGTGTCCAGGTTCATGGCAATGCGCCGGATGACCAGGGACGTTCCGTTCTCCAGCCAGGGTTTGACCGCCGCATCTCCCCACACGACACGTTCGAACTCCGCGCTTCCCACCCGCGGATTGCCGCTTCCGTCCTTCTGGCCGAAGAGGTTGCGCGGAGTTTCACCCGCCTGCCCCGAGCCGTAGGCGTGCAGAAATCCGGGCTGAACCCAGCGCAGGGCGGCGAAGGAACGGCTGTCCTTCAGCAGCATCCTGCGGGCGTGGGCCAGGGCCAGGGGATCATCGCCGCAGATCTGGATCAGCAGGTCCCCTCCGGAGTACTCCGGCTTCAACCGGTCAATGCCGAACGCGGGCAGCGGTTTCAGCCAGGGCGGTGACTTATCCGGTGCTGCCAGCGCCACCAGTGCCGGACCGAACGCGAAGGTGACAGTCAAACCCGCAGGTTGTACGGCCAGTTCCGGCTCGGTGTCGGCCAGTGCCGGGCGCCCCTGGGTCAGGGCGGCGGCATCCTCGGTGAGAAGCCGCAGCAGCGCAGCCAGCCGCTGCGCCGTCAGGCCCGGCTTCAAATCCAGCGCCAGGAACACGGCGTGGGCCTGCGCCGGCGTTTCAATACCCGCCTGCCGCGCTCCGTAAAAGGGCACCACCGTTGTGCCGTTGACTCCGGTTGCGTCGAGTCCGGAGTCCCGGCCCTCCGCTGCAAGCTGCCCGGCATCCCCTGCCTCCGCCCCTCCGGAAGCGGTGCGTTGGGAGCTGTCCCGCCCGCCGGAGAGCTTGATCCCCACAGCTGCCAGGGCACCGAGCCCGGTTGCCGCACCCCCGAGCAGCAGGTGCCGCCGCGTGGTGTTCGGTGCCTTCTCAGCCTCTCGTGGATCGGTCTCCCGCGGACGGGTATCCCCTGGATCGGTGTCGTCGCTGGTCACGGTTAGCCTCCGTGGTAGCTCTCGTTGGCTCCGGCGAAGTCCTTTGCGGGAGCCGTGAACTCGACAGTGCTGCCGTCGGAGAGCGTCAGCGTGAAGGGGATCTCCTCCCCTGCAAGCACCGGATTCTTAAGTCCCATCAGCATCAGGTGATTGGCTCCGGGTTCCAGCACGAAGGTTTCCCCGGCCGGGATGGTGAATCCGCCTCCGCTCTCAGCCATGACTGCGGTTCCGTCAGCCTGCTGCACCGTTTCGTGCGGCTCTACGGAGGCCGCTGCCGGTGACGCCGCGGCCACCACCTGCACTTCCTCGGTGCCGCTGTTGGCCAGGGTGCCGAAAGCACCGGTCATTCCGCCGTCTGCTGCCTTCACCCACGGGTGGGCCATGGTGAGGGGTGCCGCCGCGTCCGCAGCAGCATCCGGGGACCCGGCAGGCGCGGCCTCCGGGGCGGAGGCGGTGCCGGAAGGTGCGGCCGGAGCCGGATCGGACGTGTCTGCCGCGGACGTGCAGCCGCTCGTCAACCCTGCTCCGAGGAGGGCGGCGGAAAGGACCAGCAGCACAGAGCTGCGGGAAGAAGAAATGGACATGGTTTTGCTCCTGTGGTCGGGCGCGCCGGGTCGCCTGGCTGCCGGATACTTTTGGCCGGTCGAGCTGGCTCCGGATTATTTTGGGGCGCCGGAAGGTGGAGGAACGCCGCGTGGACGCCTCCGAAGATGTGGTCGAGAAGCTGCGCCTGTGATGCACAGCCGTAATGCGGCAGCACTGAAGCTGCCGGGAGGTACTCCGGGAGCAGCCCGGGGAGGTTGCTCCCGGGGCTGCCGGGAGGTTACTCGGTCCGGCCGCGGCGGCGGCGGGAAACCACCGCGTACACGGCGTAAATGAGCAGGCCCGTTACGCCGCCGAGGATGCCGGGAACCAGCCAGGCCGGGAGCCCGCCGTCGTTGGATGCATCAGCGCTCTCGCTGCCTTCAGCGCCTTCGGAGGCGCCGGCGTCGGGCGTCTCGTCCCGCTCCTCTGAGTCCTGGGAGTCGGACGGGAGCGCCGTGGCTGCTGATCCCGCCACCGCGTCGGCTCCGACAAGGAACTCATAGCTGCCGGTGATCGGGTGGCCGTCGGAGGACACGGCGCGCCAGCGCACCGAGTATTCCCCGTTGGGCATCTCACCGGGCAGCGGCTGGACGAGTGTTTCACGGTTCAGGACGGGGGCGCTTTCCGCCCAGTTCCGGCCATCGGCGTCCAGGACCTGGATCTGGTTGCCCAGGTCCATCAGGGCGGAGCTGAAGGTGAGCTCCAGTTCCGCCGGCGCTGCGTCCAGCCGCTCTCCGGCTGCGGGAATGGTGCTTACCAGCTCATCGTGGGCTGCGGCAGCCGGGGCGGTGGCCAGGGCGGTGCCGCCGCCGGCGAAGATCAGAGCTGCAAGGAACAGAGCCCGGACCATCAACGGCCGGCGGGCGGCGCGGACCTGGGGGGAGGATAAATACGAGGGGGACACTACGGGGGACGTTACAAGCGACATGGCTGCTTCCTGCGCCGGCTTTCTGCCGGCGTCTGCTGGTGGGAAAGCCCCGCACCAGGCAGGTGCGCGGCTAGAAGGACACAGCAGCAGCAGGCGGTCCCCGGTGCCTCATCGCCAGCAGTGGCACGCCGAGGTTCCGGAACGGCTCGGCCGGAATCAGCAGGGAAAGCTTGGGGATCCTCGGGCCGAGCGGCAGCGGGAGGAACAGCGGCAGGATGGCGGTGATGCGCAGCCGCATGGCCTCCAGGATGCGCAGCAGTGCGGCCTCGCCGTTCCGGATGAGGGCAACGGTGGCCGCGGCCGCCAGCAGGTGTCCGAGCCACATCAGCGCAGAGGAATGCCCGGCCGTTGCCACTCCGGCGCCGGTCTGCCCGGCATCGGCCAGTTGGCTGAGGGCCGCAGAGTCGCCATGGAAGGCATGGCCCGCATGGCCCGCGGCAGGGCTGGCGGCTGCGTCGGATGTACCGGCAGCTGCGGGAGGGAGCCCCGCACCGCCAACGGTGAACAGCAGGTGGAAAATGCCCTGGCTGGCCAGGACCGCCCCCGTGGTTCCCGGAAGGGACAGGGACCGCCCTGCCAGCGCACAGGAAACCATCGCCGACAGCGCCAGGCAGAACAGCACGATGGACGGGGGCGGGATGACTCCGCCGGCCAGGACATGGGAGGCAGCGGCAACGGCCGTGGCCGCTAGTGCTGCGGCCCAGCCGCGCACCAAGCGTGCGGCACGCGTGCTCATGATCCCTCCCGGATACGGCTCGGGCCGGTCGGCAGGTGCTTCTCCGGCTGCAAGACATTCTTCCCGTATTTCTACAGGTTGTCGAATATTGCGGCATCCGGTCCGCTTGCTGCATCCGCATCGCCGGAGCGGCACTCCGTTAGGGTGGGTCGCATTACCGGCAGAGCTCACATCACCGGAAGAGCAAGGAGCAGCGAATGAAACCCGGCATGAGGACAGTACTGGCCGTCGGCGTCCCGGTCCTGCTGCTGGCGACTGCGTGCGAAGCAGGGACGGCGGAAAGCCAGCCCCAACAGGAAGCACCAAGCTGGGCGGCCGAGATGCAGAAGCTGCAGTCCGAACTAGCGTCGTCGCATGAGGATGGCGCTCCTGAAGAGAAGCGCGCCGGCGGCGGGACGGCCGGTCCGGAGGCACCCAACCAGCTCAGGCTTGACCCCCTGCTTACCGGGCCGCTGGATGCACGGTTCATCTGCGATGCCGGCACCGCCGTCGTCTCCATCAGCGGCGGACCTGACACCGAGGTCCCCTGCGGACCGGTCAAGGTCATCAGCGGGATCAATCCGTACGAGGAAGGCACGGGCATCTCCATCGAGGTCCGCGCCGATCAGGAGCTGCACTGGGCCGTGGAGTTTTACTGAGTCAGTCCTGGAAGGCAGGTTTGCGCTTTTCCAGGAAGGCGGTAAACCCCTCGGCGTAGTCCCTGGTGCCGCTGAGGATGCCCTGGGCCTTGTTCTCTTCCTCCATGGCGGTCCACAGCCCAATCCGGGAGTCCCGGATTTCGGCCACGAGCGCCTTGGAGATCCGGTAGGCGCCGCCGGAGCCGGTGGCCACGCGTGCCACGATGTCGCGGGTGCGTTCCTGCAGCTGGTCTGCCGGGAAGGACCGGCTGAACAACCCGGCCGCCACCGCTTCGGAGCCGCTCATCAGGTCCCCGGTATAGATCAGGTCCAGGGCACGGTGGGTGCCGAGCCGTTCGGTGAAAAGCCAGTGTCCGCCGGAATCCAGGGCAGCTCCCAGGGCGGCGAACGGCGAGCCGATCTTCGCGTCCTCCGCCACATAGACAACATCGGTGGCCACCAGCAGACCGAGGCCGACGCCGAGGCAGGCCCCTTGAACGGCAGCGAACGTCGGGGCCGGAAAACCCGCCATCTTCTGCAGCAGCGGAGTGACCAGTTCTCCGAGATACTCATAGGCGTCGTCGTTGGCGGGGTCGACGGCGGAGATGTCCCGCCCGGCGCAGAAGGCCCTGCCTTCTCCGCGCAGCAGCAGCGCGCGCACCCCGGGGACGGCGGCGTCGTCGTACGCCTGTGACAGCTGTGCCAGCGCCTCCTCGTTCAGGGAGTTCAGCTTCCGCGGCGAGTTCAGGACAATTTCGGCGATGCCGTCGGTGATGCTCAGTTCGATCATGAGGATGCTCCGTTCCTTCAGAGACTAGGCGTCGTAGTCGACGGTGACGTCGGGGCTGGTGGGACGGCTTTGGCAGGTCAGGATGTAGCCCTTTTCCAGTTCGTCGGGTTCCAGCGCATAGTTCTCCTCCATCTCCACGGTGCCGGTGACCACCTTGGCCCGGCAGGTGCCGCAGACGCCGCCGGCGCACGCGAACGGAACGTCGGGACGGACCCGGAGCGCGGCATTGAGGATGGTTTCGCGGGCGTGGGTGGGGCTGGCAACCTTGCCCTGCAGACCGTCCAGCCGGAACGTGATGTTGTAATTGTCGGCGTTCGGGTCGGCGGTGACGGGCCGCCCGGACTGGCCTTCGGGCCGGTTGGGCTGGCCGGTGGTGAAGAGCTCAAAGCGGATCTTCTCGGCCTCGACGCCGCGGCTGGCCAGGGTATCGCGGCACATCTGCACCAGTTCGAAGGGCCCGCAGAGGAACCATTCGTCCACGTTTCGGGTGGGCAGGACCGAATCGATCAGGGTGGCCAGCTTCTCGGCGTCGATCCGCCCGGAGAGCAGGGGTGAGATGCGCTGTTCGCGGGAGAGCACATGGTGCAGGGCGAACCGGGACGGATACTTGTCCTTCAGGTCCGCCAGCTCCTCCAGGAACATGACGTCCATGGCAGCCTTGTTCGCGTAGACGAGGTCAAAGCGGACAGTGTCGGAGGCCGCCAGCACGGTGCGGGCAATCGAGATGACCGGGGTGATACCGGAGCCCGCGGCCACTGCCACAAAGACGTCCTCGCCGGTGAGGTCCATGTCCTCGGGGTGGTTCAGTTCGTTCATTGGATGCTTGGAAATAAAGCCGCCGGAGGGGCTCATGACGTCCAGCACGTCGCCGGCTTTGAGGAACTCATTGGCCCAGGTGGAGAACTTGCCGCCCAGGTCACGCTTGATCGCCACCCGGATTTCACCGGGCCTGGGTTCGGCGCAGATCGAGTAGCTGCGCCGGATTTCCTGGCCGTCCAGAGTAGTGCGCAGGGCAACGTACTGGCCGGGCAGGTAGTCGTAGGAGCCTTCGAGCGCCTCGGGCACGGCAAAGGTGACTTCCACGGCGTCGTTGGTCAGGCGCCGGACCTCTGAGACCGTCAGGGGATGGAAGGCGGTGCGGCGCGTCGGCGCCGGTGCCGCCGGCGCTGCGGCTGGAACGGAAGTTGTCATGGGTTAGAGCACCTTGAAGTAGTCGAAGGGTTCGCTGCAGTCCTGGCAGACGTAGAGGGCCTTGCAGGACGTGGAGCCAAAGCGGGTGAGTTCGCGGGTGTTGAGGGAGGAGCACTGCGGGCACTTCACGCTCAGGCCCAGCCGGACCGGACCGGCGGCGGCTTTGCCGGTGGGCGGGGCAATGCCGTAGGCGTTGAGCTTGGCCTTGCCGGCCTCGCTCATCCAGTCGGTGGTCCAGGCCGGCGCGAGGACCAAATCCACCCGGACCCGGCCGTAGCCTGCAGTGTTCAGCGCGGCGGTGACGTCCTCGCGGATGGCATCCATTGCCGGGCATCCCGAGTAGGTGGGGGTGATCGTCACGGTGACGGCATCCGGCCCGGTCAGTTCCACGCCGCGGAGGACGCCCAGGTCCTCGATGGTCAGCACCGGAATCTCGGGGTCGCACACGGTGGCGGCAATGTCCCAGGCCTGCGCGGCGGCCGGCTCGGCGGGACGGAGTTCCTCGACCGTGCTCTCCAGATCGGCCATGGCTGCTACCAGCTTGCGCCGGGATGCTCGCGGGCGAGGACCTGCATCTCGGCCAGCAGGTATCCCAGGTGTTCGCTGTGCTGTCCGCGGCGGCCGCCTCCCGGGGCAGCCGGAACCTGCGGCACCTCAAGATCGGCCTCGCGCAGGACGGCGCCGATGCCGGCGTCGAAGTTCGCACGGAGCGAGGACGGCAGGACCGCGGCACCGCTGCCGGCGAGGGCGCGCACGGCGTCGTCGTCCTCGAACAGCTCACCGACGTACGGCCAGGTCAGTTCCAGGGCCCGCGTGATGCGGCGCCGTGATTCCTCGGTGCCGCCGGCCAGGCGCAGGATCCACTGGGCGCTGTGGTCGCGGTGATAGCCGACCTCCTTGACCGCCTTGGCGGAGATGGCGGCCAGGGTGGCGTCGGTGGAGGACAGCAGCGCGCGGTAGAGCTCGAACTGGTAGAAGGAGACCACCAGCTGGCGGGCGATGGTCAGCCCGAAGTCGCCGTTGGGCTGCTCGAAAAGATGCGCGGAACGGAACTCCCCTTCGCGGCGCCAGTAGGCCAGATCATCTTCGGTCCGGCCGGTCGCCGAGCCGGCGTAGGTGAGGAAGGACCGGGCATGCCCGAGCAGGTCCAGGGCGATGTTGCCCAGGGCCACGTCCTCTTCCAGTTCGGGGGCGCGGGAGATCCACCAGCCGAGGCGCTGGGCCAGGATCAGGGAGTCGTCGCCCAGGCGCAGCGCATAATCGGCGACGTCGGCCGGCGCCTTGGTGCCGGAGGCGGCAATGTCCTCGGGCCGCAGGGCGTTGCCGGGGGTGATGCGGGTGGCGCTGTCCGAGCTCACAGGTGCTTCACCCCTTCGGACTTGGTGTAGTACGTGGCATGCCGGTAGTCCTTGCCCTGCGGGGATTCGAAGAACTGGCCCTTGGAGTCGGGGTCGGAGGCAATGATGGCCGACGCCGGCACCACCCAGAGCGATACGCCCTCGTTGCGGCGGGTGTACAGATCGCGGGCGTTACGGACCGCCATGTCAGCGTCGGGTGCGTGCAGCGAGCCGGCGTGGACATGGGACAGTCCGCGCGAGGAGCGGACAAAAACTTCCCACAGCGGCCAGGCCGCGCTCACGCCCGCAGCGGCATCTTCGGCCGCTGCCCCCGGCTCCGCGGAAGTCTGCGTGCCCACGGGCTTGGCGCCGTCGTCGCCCGTTGTTGAACCGGAAACCATGCTTATGCCACCTCGGTCTTTCGTGCCTGTTTTGCCGCGTATGCGGCTGCTGCTTCGCGCACCCAGGCGCCGTTTTCGTGTGCCTCGCGGCGGCGGGCCAGACGCTGCGCGTTGCAGGGTCCGCGGCCGGCGAGGACTTCCTTGAACTCATCCCAGTCCAGCGGAGCGTGCTCCCACTGCTTGGTGTCCTCGTTGTAGCGGATCTGGTCATCGGGCAGGGTCAGCCCGAGGACCTTGACCTGCTCCACGATCATTCCGACAAAGCGGGAGCGCAGTTCATCGTTGGAGAAACGCTTGATGTTCCAGGCCATGGACTGCTTGGAGTTGGGCGAATCGTCGTCGGGCGGGCCGAACATCATCAGCGACGGGGCGTACCAGCGGTTGATGGCGTCCTGCGCCATTTCCCGCTGCGCCTCGGTGCCGTTTGCCAGTTCCAGCAGGATCTCGAACCCCTGCCGCTGGTGGAAGGACTCTTCCTTGCAGACCCGCACCATGGCCCGGCCGTACGGGCCGTAGGACGCGCGGCACAGCGGCACCTGGTTGCAGATGGCGGCGCCGTCGACGAGCCAGCCGATGGCCCCCATGTCCGCCCAGCTCAGCGTGGGGTAGTTGAAGATCGAGGAGTAGCGCGCCTTGCCGGCGATCAGGTCCTCGGTCATCTTCTCCCGCGGAGTGCCCAGCGTCTCGGCCGCGGAGTAGAGGTAGAGCCCGTGGCCGGCCTCGTCCTGCACCTTCGCCATGAGGATGGCCTTGCGCTTGAGTGAGGGGGCGCGGGTAATCCAGTTGGCCTCCGGCTGCATGCCGATGATCTCGGAGTGCGCGTGCTGGGAAATCTGCCGTACCAGGGTCTTGCGGTAGGCCTCGGGCATCCAGTCCCGCGGTTCAACCCGGGAGTCCTCGGCCAGCAGCTGCTCGAAGTGTGCTTCGGGGCCGGAGGCAGGGGATCCGGAATCTTCGGACGGAACGGCCTGCAGGTTGGGAGAAGGATCGGTCTGCAACGACATTAGATGTCACCTCACTGTGCGGGATGAAAGCCGGATGCGAATGTGCCTTGGATATTTACCGACCGTTCGTTCAGGATATGCGTGTGACTGAGCGCACGTCAAGATGCGCGCTAGGTAGACAGCCAAACTAGTACATGTCAGTATCTAGTTGTGCACACGAATCCCTGGCCCAGCGACTGGATGCGGGCGACGCTCAGTCTCTGCGTCCTGAAGGCGCTCGACGGCGGCGCCACCTACGGATATGCCATCGCCTCCCTGCTGGAGGAACAGGGCTTCGGGAACGTCAAGGGCGGCACCCTGTATCCGCTGCTCACACGCTGTGAAGCCGCAGGCTGGGTCACCACCGCGTGGCGCGCCGGCGACGGCGGCCCCGGACGCAAGTACTTTTCCCTCACTTCCGCAGGCCGCCGGGAGCTTGAGGAGCAGTGCGAGATGTGGAACCGGTTTACCGGAACGGTGGGCGGGTTTCTGCGGAACCCCGGTGACCGGATCCCTGAAGACAACCGCATCCCTGAAGGGGGCACCCATGGAAACCCGTGACCACCGCAACGGCACCCCGCCGGAAAAGGCCACGCGCCGCTGGTTCGATGACTTCACCACAGAACTTCGCCTGCGGGACGTCCCGGGGAACGTCATCGGCGACGCCGTGGCGTCGGCCCGCGAGTTCCTGGCCGATTCCGGCGGCTCGCCCCGTGAGGTTTTTGGCGACCCCCGCGCCTATGCCGAAAACCTGGAGCTGCCCCGCAACCGCATGTCGCGGTCGGGCTGGGCCGCTTTGCTGGTGCCGAGCTGCCTGGGACTGCTCGGCTTCTTCACTGTGGCCGCAGCCGTCAGCTCCAGCGATGCAAGCGTTGCGGTCACACTGTCAGGCCTCCTGCTCGCCCTGACCGGGCTGGCGGGCGCAGCCTGCGCACCCCTGCTGCTGGGCTTCATTGTCCGGCGTCCAATGTGGCTGGTTGCCCTGGCCGGCGGGGCGTTCTTTTCCCTGCAGGTGGTGATCGCCGTACTTGCCAGCGACGTTGTGCTCTTCACGCTTCCGGCGGTTCCGTTGGCGCTGGCCGGCGGAGCCGTCCTGCTGGCCACGTCCCTCTGGGGGCAGTTCAGGAAGGGGGTCACCGACGAGCCGGTCGTGGAACCGCTGTCCGCCCCGCCGCACCCGTCCTTTGGCCTCACGCTGCTGGAAGTGCTGGGCAACTGGATGCTCTTCCTGGCCGCGGCCGCTCTGTCTGCCTGGTTCCTGCTGCGGCCCTGAAGCCGCCCTGGCAGTGCCCCGGGCCGGGCCCTCAGATGCCGGTGTTGGAGTCCGTGTTCGTGTTGTTGGAGTCGGTGTCCGTGTTGCTGGAGTCGGTGGTGTTCGTACTGGAGCCGGTCTCCGTGGTGGAGTCGGCCGAGTCCCCGGATTTCCCCTCAGGGTTCCCTGCTGCAGCCTCTGGATGCACGGCCAAAAAGATGGAGTAGCGGGTGCCGGCCTCCCCGGCTTCCCCAGACTCTCCGCTTTCCCCTGGCTCCCCGCCTTCCCCCGACTCCCCCGGATCCCCGGCGGAGAACTCATCGAGCAGCTCCGTCACGCGGTCCAGGAACCGGTCGTGTGCGGCCTTCGTGAGGCGGACGCCGCGGCGGGACATCGCCACCTCCGCGGATTCCGGAACCTGCCCCACTTCGGACACGAAAGCGCTGACCATGGCGCCGCGCAGCCCCATGTCACGGGTGTCCAGATTCAGGCGCGCCATCTTGCCTGTGGCCAGATACGGGACTTCGTACGCACCGCTCGGGCCGGACCGTGCCTGCTGCGCTTCGAGGAAGCCGGTGGCCACCAGCTTGCGGACATGAAAAAGCACCGTGGCGGGGTTCGCTCCCAGCCGGGTGGCAATCTCCTTATTGGTCAGCTGCTCACGCAGACACAGGCGGAGGATCCGAATCCGTGTCGACGAGGCGAGGGCCTTGGCCTCCTCCTCACTCGGTGACTGACGAGGGTCCGGGCCTCTCTCTTCTGTCATGCGTGCAGATTATCAGCCGCATGAAACCCATAATGCGGTTCCCGGTGGCGGGGCGCCCCGCCGGTAAGCCGCCAGCATAAACAGCGCGGGGCCCTTCGTCCCCCGGAGCAGGGTCGATATATTCGGGGCATGACTACTTCTCCCACTCCTCCCGTTGCCAAAAAGGTTCCCACCGAGCGCGTCCACCACGGAGACACCTTCGTTGACGAGTACGAGTGGCTGCGGGAGAAGGAAAACCCCGACGTCGTAGCCCACCTCAAGGCCGAGAACGCCTACATGGAAGAGGTCACTGCGCACCAGGAGAAGCTGCGGCAGGAGATCTTCGACGAGATCAAGAACCGCACCGAGGAAACCGACCTCTCCGTGCCGGCCCGCAAGAAGGGCTGGTGGTACTACTCCCGCACCGAAGAGGGCAAGCAGTACTCCATCCACTGCCGCACCGCAGCGCAGGACACCGGCGACCTGGACGCCGACTGGACGCCGCCCGTCGTCGAACCCGGCGTTCCGGTGCCCGGCGAGCAGATCCTGATTGACGGCAATGCCGAGGCCGAAGGCAAGCCCTTCTTCGCGCTCGGCGGGCTGGCCGTGACCGAAGACGGCAACCTGCTGGCTTACTCCGAGGACAACGCCGGCGACGAACGCTTCACCCTGCGGATCAAGGACCTGCGTACCGGAGAGCTGCTGCCGGACACCGTCACCAACGTTTTTTACTCGCTCGCTTTCTCCCCCGACGGCACCCGCGTGTTCTACACGGTGGTGGACGATTCCTGGCGTCCCTACCAGATCAAGGCCCACACGCTGGGCACCCCGGTGGAGGACGACGTCGTCATCTACCAGGAGGACGACGTCGCCATGTGGACCGGCTTTGACCTCTCCGCGGACCGGCAGCAGCTGCTGATCGGCATCAGCAACTCCGAATATTCCGAGTACCGGGTCCTGGACTTCGGGGATCCCGCCGGGGAGGTGCGCACCCTGATCCCGCGCAGCGAGCACATCCTCTACGAGGCCGAGCCCGTCACCCTTGCCGGCGAGCGCCATTACCTAATCACGCACAACAGGGACGCGCTGAACTCCATGCTCTCCCTCGTGGCCGAGACGGAGTTCGCGCTGCCGCTGGACGAGCAGCACTGGAACACCGTAGTGGCGCACGACGACGCCGTCCGCGTCAACGGTGCGGCTGTCACCAAGTCCCACGTCATCGTCTCGGTCCGCAAGGACACCACGGAGCGGGTCCAGGTCCTCCCGCTGGAGGGTCTCGGCACCGAGGTGCAGGGCGATCCGGTGGAGCCTGCCTTCGACGAGGAGCTGTACACGGCCAACCTGGCCAACGCCGAATACGATTCCCCGATCATCCGGCTCAGCTACACCTCCTTCCTGACTCCCCCGCGCGTCTACGACTACGTGCTGGCCACCGGTGAGCTGGAACTGCGGAAGGAGACACCGGTCAAGGGCGGCTACGACCCGGCTGAATACGTTGCCGAGCGCGCCTGGGCCACCGCAGGCGACGGTACCCGGATCCCCCTGTCGGTGCTGCGCCGCGCCGAGGTGAAGCAGGACGGCAGCAACCCCGCACTGGTTTACGCGTACGGCAGCTACGAAATCAGCATGGACCCCGCCTTCAGCGTGGCCCGGCTGTCCCTGTTGGACCGCGGCGTCATCTTCGTCGTCGCCCACATCCGCGGCGGCGGTGAAATGGGCCGGACCTGGTACGACCAGGGCAAGAAGCTGCAGAAGAAGAACACCTTCACCGACTTCGTGGCCGCCACCGACTACATTGCTTCCTCCGGATGGGTGGACCCGAACCGGATCGCCGCCATGGGCGGATCTGCCGGCGGACTGCTGATGGGTGCCGTGGCCAACCTGGCCCCCGAGAAGTACCGGGCGATCGTGGCGCAGGTGCCCTTCGTGGACGCCCTGACCACCATCCTGGATCCGGACCTGCCGCTGTCGGCTCTGGAGTGGGAGGAATGGGGCAACCCCATCACCGACCCCGAGGTTTACCGGTACATGAAGGAGTACACCCCGTACGAGAACATCCGGGCCGTGGACTACCCGCGCATTGCCGCGGTGACTTCCTTCAACGACACCCGCGTGCTGTACACCGAGCCCGCCAAGTGGGTCGCCAAACTGCGCGAGGTGACCACCGGTTCCGAACCGATCGTCATGAAGATTGAGATGGACGGCGGACACGGCGGAGCATCCGGCCGGTACGAGGCCTGGAAGGACCGGGCCTGGGACTATGCCTTTGTGCTGGACGCACTGGACGCCGTTGATCCGATCCCGGCTCACACCGCCGGAGAGTAATTTCGGGGCGTTTTCCGGCGGTAATTTCGGGGCGTTTTCCGGCGGTAATATCGGCCGGCGATTTCCGGCGGGACCGCCGGATAACGACTTCCCGCATTGTCGGCCTGGGCCGGGCGTTCAGTCGCCCGGCTCAGGCGCCGGCTTGTTCAGGGGCCGCTTGGGGGATTCCTTATTCGGCGATTGCTTGTTCGGCGATTGCTTGTTTGGCGACTGCTTGTTCCGGGAACGGTCCTTGGGAGCCGCCCGCTTGTTCTGCTGCAGCAGGGTGAGCGAAATGGTAGCCACGGTCAGCAGGACAACACCCACGATAATCAGGTCCAGATGGTCGCGGATGAACGGGAACCGGTCCCCGAGGACGTACCCCAGCAGCGTCAGCCCCATCCCCCACAGCAGGGCGCCGGCCGCGTCGAACATAACATAGGCGGAATAGCGCATCTTGCCCACGCCGGCCACCACCGGAGTGAAGGTCCGGACAATGCCGACGAAGCGGGCCAGCGTGATCGCCTTGCCGCCGTGCCGGGCGAAGAACACCTCGGCGCGGTCTACATTCTCGCTTCGGAAAAACCGGGAATCGGGCCGGGAAAACACCGCCGGCCCGGCCCGCCGGCCAATCCAGTAGCCCAGCTGATCCCCCGTAAACGCTGACAGGGAAATCAGCAGCCCCAGCAGCCAGACGTTGACGTCCACCGTTCCGGTGGCCACCAGGAGCCCTGCGGTGAACAGCAGCGTGTCTCCGGGCAGGAAAAACCCCACCAGCAGCCCTGTTTCGGCAAAAACAATGCCGCAGACCACCAGCACCATCCAGGGCCCCAATGCCGGATCCGCCAGAAAGACCTGCGGATCCAGCCATTCAGGGAGCACAGGCCACCACGGCCCCGCAGGCCGGTGCCCCAGCCGCGGATGCTGCCGCCGCCCCAGCCGCGCAGGCCGTTGCCCTAGCTCCGCAGGCCGTTGCCAGGGCCCCAGCCCCAACCCCGCAGGCCGCTGCCGCGGCGTCGAAAACTATCACCTCTTCAACGTACGGCACGGGCCTGTGCCGTGTCCCGGCCGCCCGGAAAAGGGCGTCCAGCCGCAGGAAGATGGCAGGAAGGCACCCGTCGCTTCCTGTAGCGAGGCTCTGATTGAGATCGTTGCCGTAGGTGAGAGCTTTGCCGTGAGTGAGAGCATTAGCGAATGGACACCCCTGACCTCCGCCGCCTTCCCGCCGGCCGGGTGGAACTGCACGACGCGAGGCGGAAGCGCCGGTGGAGCGTGAACCTCAAATCGTTTGAAATCAGCCCGGTACCCGTAACTGCGTTTCTGTACGCCGACGCTCCCGGAAGCAACAGTCAAGGTACGCGCGTGCCGGCAGTCGACGTCAGCTGGATCGACGCGGTTGCGTTCTGCAACAAGGCATCAGCATCTGCCGGCATCGACCCCGCCTACACCTTCCACGAGGGGGACGTCGTGTGGCACACGGACTCGGCGGGCTATCGCCTTCCAACGGAAGCGGAGTGGGAGTACGCCTGCCGTGCCGGTACATCAGGGCCGCACTACGGGCCGCTTGAGCTGGTGGCATGGACGGAGCATGACGGGGGAAAACGCCTGCAGGATGTGGGGCTGAAACGCCCGAACGGCTTCGGGTTGCACGACACTCTCGGCAACGTGTGGGAGTGGTGCTGGGACCTGCTCGACCCGGCCAGATACGGCGACTACCGGGTTTTCCGCGGCGGCGGTTTTGCTGACAAACCGTGGAATGTCCGTGCATCTGCACGCCGGGGCGGAGCACCCGGAATGAGCCATCCGGACCTTGGATTTCGCCTCGCCCGTGGAGCCTTTGCCCCCGCCCAAGAGACACAGGGCTGGTCCGGCCCTGCCGACAGGGAGCGCGGCGCATCAACGGAAGCTTGGCCTTCAGGCTGGACGCGCCGGAGGCTCTAGCTTCGGCTCGGCAGTTTATGACCTCGTTGGTACACCGCGAGCGGAACCTTTCACGGTCCGGCTTGACAGTGACAGCCCTCACAGGATTACCTAATGAACATTCGGTAAATAAAACGAGAGGGTCCCATGGCTGACATCGATGTCGCTGCGCAGGGCACGCTGATCCACCCCATCCTGGAGGACGACACCGTGGCCCGCTGGCTCGGACTCGCCGTCGAGCATCTGGCCCCGGGTGAGGCAACCATCAGCATGGAGCTCCGCGCCGATATGCTCAACGGCTTTAGCATCGCGCACGGCGGCATGGTCTTTGCCTTTGCCGACACGGCCTTCGCCCTGGCCTGCAATCCGGCGGACGCCGCCTCACTGGCGGACATGGAGCTGATTACCGTGGCGGCCGGCGCGGACATCAATTTCATCTCGTCGGCTCTGCCCGGGGAGACCCTTCGGGCCGTGGCCGTACACCGGGTTTCCGCCGGCCGCAGCGGCCTCTATGACATCGAAATCACGGCTTCGGGTCCTGAAGGCAGCCGTGTGGTTGCCGAATTCCGCGGCCGCTCCCGTTCCATCCCCAATCCCCGCCACCACTCCCGAGCCTGAGCTTCCGCCAGAACCCGACTCGCTCACCCTTCGTTCCCCCACTTCCGGTCCGCTATCCAAAGGGCATGCCTTGAAAACCACCGCCGCACCCGTGAAATCCACCGCCGCAGACCCGGCAACGCTCGATCCCGAAGAGCGGATGAGCCGCGACGAGATCGAGGCCCTTCAGCTCACCCGCCTGCAGCACACCGTGAAATATGCCTACGAGCGGGTACCGCTGTACACGCAGAAGTTCGACGACGCCGGTGTCCGTCCCGAGGACCTGAAGGAACTGTCGGACCTGGCCAAGTTCCCGTACACGACCAAGGAAGACCTGCGCCAGACCTACCCGTTCGGCATGTTTGCCGTTCCGCAGAATCAGGTGGCGCGGATCCATGCTTCTTCGGGAACCACCGGCCGCCCCACCGTCGTCGGTTACACCGCAGGCGACCTGGACCGGTGGGCCACACTGGTGGCGCGTTCACTGCGTGCCTCGGGTGTGAAGCCCAGCTACAAGGTGCACAACGCCTACGGCTACGGACTGTTCACCGGCGGCCTGGGCGCTCATGCCGGCGCGGAGAAGCTGGGCTGCACCGTGATTCCGATGTCCGGCGGACAGACCGAGCGGCAGATCCAGCTGATCCAGGACTTTGAGCCGGACACCATCCTGTGCACTCCCACTTATCTGCTGACGATTGCCGATGCCATGCGCACCGCCGGGATTGATCCGCGCTCCACTTCGCTGAAGAACGCCGTCCTGGGCGCCGAACCCTGGACCGAGGAAATGCGCCACGAGCTGGAAGTCCTGATGGACCTCGACGCCTGCGACATTTATGGCTTGTCCGAGGTGATGGGCCCAGGTGTTGCCGGTGAATGCGTGGAGACCAAGGACGGCACCCATATTTGGGAGGACCACTTCCGGCCGGAGATCATTGACCCGTTCGATGAGACCCGAGTGCTCGGCGACGGCGAACCAGGCGAACTGGTCTTCACCTCCCTGACCAAGGAAGCGCTGCCGATCATCCGTTACCGCACCCATGACCTGACCCGGCTGTTGCCCGGGACTGCCCGGCCCGGTATGCGCCGGATGGGCCGGATCACCGGACGCAGCGATGACATGATCATCCTGCGCGGCGTGAACCTGTTCCCCAGCCAGATCGAAGAAATCGCCCTCCGGATTCCTGCCCTGAGCCCGCACTTCCAGTTGGAAATCACCCGGCCGGACCGGATGGACGAGCTGACGGTCAAGATTGAACGCCGGGAAAACTCCAGTTCCGACGACTGCAGCAGCGCTGCTGCCGAGCTCAAGTCCCAGATCAAGATCCATATCGGGTCCTCCTGCACGGTCCATGTAGCCGAACCGGGGACCCTGGCGCGCTCCAGCGGCAAGCTGCGCCGGATCTATGACCTGCGCAGCAAGGACGCCGGACTCGTCCAAAGCTGACCGGCCATCCGAACGTTCATGAGAAAATAGGATCCATGCCTTCCACTCCAGCCACAGCTGCCGGCCCGGCCGCCGCCGGGAACCGCCGCGGCCGTCCCGGATACGATCAGCAGTCGATCCTGACCATCGCCGTCGACGTGTTCAACAAACACGGCTATGAGGCCACCTCCATGGGCATTCTGGCGGAAAACCTGGGCATTACGAAGTCCGCGATTTACCACCACGTCCCGTCCAAGGGCGATCTGCTGCGGCTGGCCCTGGACAATGCGCTGGGCGGACTGGAGGCCGTGCTCGATGATGCTCGTGCCTCCAACGGTCCGGCGGACGAGCAGCTGGAGTTCGTGCTGCGCGGCACCATCAAGGTCCTTACCGAACGGCTGCCGTTTGTGACGCTCCTGCTGCGGCTGCGGGGCAATACGGAGATCGAACGCGACGCGCTGGCCCGGCGCCGGGAGTTCGACCACCGCGTCGCGAAGCTCGTGGACGCTGCCCGGAGCGAGGGATCGCTGCGCAGCGACATCGACCCGCGCACCACCACGCGGCTGCTGTTCGGCACGATCAACTCCATAGTGGAGTGGTACAAGCCGGGCGGCCCGATTTCGCCGGACCAGCTGGCCGACGACATCATCTCCATGGTTTTCCACGGACTGCACCGCAGCTAGCTGATTTCCTCCGCCGACCGCATTTCCACTGGCATCCCTCCCCGGCTGCCTTAGAACGGCGGCGGGTCATCCCCGTAGTCATCCGCGCTGCTGCCTGCCCGCGTGTCCGTGGCCGTGACCGTCCGGGAATCTACGTGGGGCACGGTCCGGGAATCTGCACGGACAGCCGCGGCGGACCGGTCCCCAGCACCGTCCGGGCCGGTTCCCTGCATGACCGGAGCAAGAGCCAGGTGCGGTTCGGTACGGTAAGTTCGTCCTCCCGGCGATGTCCACTCAATGACCCCGGCCGCCGGCTGGCAGGCCTTCCAAAACCCCTTGGTTTTGAACATGTGGTGCCTCCGGCACAAATGCTCGAGGTTGTCATGATCCGTGGCCCCGCCCTGCACCCACGGCTTGGTGTGATCGATCTCGGAAATCACCGCATTCGTCCGGCACCCCGGGAACCGGCAGGTCCCGTCCCGGGCCCGCAGCCACCGTTGAAGTCCGGCCCGGACTTTCCTTCGGCGTCCCACCCGCACGATTTCCTCAGTGTCCGGATCCCGCTCCACCGGCGTCCATTTCCCTGCCTCCCGGGCCATCCGGCGGGCGGCTTCCGGACTGATCGGCCCGTAACCATGCAACTCCGCCGGCTGATCGTCCGCGCCGAAGAGGGTTTCAGCGCTGATCAGCACCAGAATCTCCGCCCTAGCCCCAGCCCTGGCCCTGGCCCTGGCCCTGGCCCGGGCCCGGGCATCGGTGCTGGCATCACTGCCACAACCGGCGCCGGTGCCAATGCCGGCGGCGGTGCCGGATGCACCCGCGCCGGCGTCCTGCCCGGTGCTGAACGGGTCCCCCGCGGTGCCAGAACGGCCACCGGGGCGAACACCGGATAAGTCCGCGCCCGCCGATCCCTGCCCACCACAGGGGTGACCGCCGCCGGACATAAGCAGGTCCTGAAGGATGTCCGCCCGCAACTCATCCACCCTGCGGGGATCACCATCAGCCTGCTCACCCCGGGCAGCCCTGCTCAGCTGAGTGAAGATCGACTGCGCGTTCTCCGCCGGCAGGAACGCCGAGAGCCAGGACATTCCATCCGCCGCAGGCTCCAGACACACCTTGCGCTTCTCCAACGCACTCAGCTGGCGCTGGACAATGCCCTGCGGATACTGGTTTTCCCGCAACCGCCGCGCCCGCACCCGGAACTGAGCCGCAGTCTGACCCGCTGCAGCCTCCAGCAACTTTGCCTCGAACCCCGGAAGCCCCACAGCTTCGATGTCCTGGCACTGATCCAACACCGTCTGAGCATGACCGTAACTGATCCCGCCCTGCTCCAGATTGCCCAGAGTCACGGCATGAACGCCGCAGAGACTGCCCGCCTCAGACATCAACCGCTGCCCGGTACTCTGCGGCACGCAAAGGATCGCTGCTGCCTCCGACGCCGCAAGACTGAACGCCATACCCGGATCAGGCTTTCCGGACGGGAAATGCATCTCGTCCCGGTAAATACTCTCCATCCGGTGCAGGACCTTAGCCTGCTGCGCCTGCGCCCACCGCATCAGATGATCCAGGCGGGAGAGCACAGCACCGGCAGTCTGCTCATCCAGCGCATCCGCGCCCTGCAGAACCAGAGAACCGGATAACCCGTGTTGGCAGGCACTCCCGGCCGCATCACCGGAAACAACAGTGTCGTCGGAAGCAGTAGTGGTGGCGCTGGCGCTGAAAGCAGTGTCGCCGGAAGCCGGGGGCGAATCGGAACGACCCGGAGCAGCAGCCAAAGAGGTAGCAGAAGAGGAGGCACCGACAGCAGCTGATACGGCGTGGAAAACCGAGTAACCGGGCGGTGCAGCGGCCTCCCCGCCGGCGGTGGGGCCGACGCCGAGGGCGGTGCCGGCAGCCTGCTCGCCGAACCGCTCGGAACCGGGAAAAGTCCTGTGCTGATCCATGCCTTCAGGCTTTCACCTGCCTCTGACATTTCCGCCGCCAAAAGAGCCCCCAACAGCCCAAAACAGGCCCTATTTCGGCACCCCAAATACCCGACTTTTTTGGCCGACTACCTGCTTGAGTTTCGAACGGGCCATACGGGCGGGTCAGTGGGGAAACGGCGGGAAATGACCCGCGGCCGGACCCCCAAGGGCCCGGCCGCGGTTCAGCAGCGTTTCAGCAAAGGGTCAGCCGTGATTCACCGCGATCCCCGCGGTCAGTCGCGACTCAGCGACTCAGCGCCCAGCGACCAGCGACCAGCGACCAGCGACCAGCGACCAGCGACCAGCGACCAGCGACCAGCGACCAGCGACCAAATGCTAGCTGCGCTTCTTTTCGACGAGGGTCAGAACGTCGTAGGTCGCGACAATCTCGTCATTCTGGTTGGTCAGCAGCGCGTCCCAGGCCACCTCGCCGTACTCGTCGGTCTCGCGCGGAGTGATCTTCTTGGCGGTAAGAGTGACCCGGATGGAATCGCCCGCCGCAACGGGTGTGATGAAGCGCAGGTTTTCCAGTCCGTAGTTGGCCAGCACCGGTCCCGGAGCAGGTTCCACAAACAGTCCGGCAGCCCAGGACAGCAGCAGGTAGCCGTGGGCCACGATGCCGGGGAAGAACGGATTGGCTTCAGCCGCTTCCTGGTTGGTGTGCGCGTAGAAGGTATCGCCGGTGCTGTTGGCGAAGGCAGTGATGTCTTCCAAGCTGACCTCACGCAGGTCCGAGCGGACAGCGTCGCCAATTTTCAGTTCCGAAAGGTCCTTGCGGAACGGGTGGGTGCCGTCGAAGTTGCGGTCCGCACCGGTATGCCAGATCCCGGTCAGGGCGGTGAGCATGTTCGGAGAGCCCTGAACCGCGGTGCGCTGCATGTGGTGAAGCACGGAACGCATGCCGCCGAGCTCTTCACCGCCGCCGGCACGTCCGGGTCCGCCGTGAACCAGATGCGGGACCGGAGAACCGTGACCGGTGGAGGTGCGGGCGTCTTCCCGGTTCAGGATGAGCACGCGTCCGTGATGGGCGGCAATGCCCAGGGTCAGTTCACGTGCGATGGCCGGATCGTTGGTGCAGACCGTGGCTACCAGCGACCCGCTGCCCAGGGCAGCCAGGCGCACGGCGTCCGCGGCGTCGTCGTACCCGATCACCGAAGCCACCGGACCGAAAGCTTCCACCGAGTGCAGTGCCTCCGCACTGTTGTCCGGCCAGGTCAGCAGGATCGGAGCCAGGAACGCGCCGTCGGCCGCAACCCCGCGGCTTCCGTCCGCGAGGACAACTTCCGGAGCATCCAGCGAGCCGTAGGCAAGGGTGGCACCTGCGTCCAGCAGGGTCTGGACCGAGGAGCGCACACCTTCGAGCTGTTCGGTGGAGGCCAGGGCACCCATGGTGACGCCCTCGGCGCGGGGGTCACCCAGGACCACGCGCTCGTCGATGCGCTGGCCCGCTGCGGCGACGACGTCGTCCACCAGGGCCGCCGGCACAATGGCACGGCGGATGCTGGTGCACTTTTGGCCCGCTTTGACGGTGATTTCCGTGACGAGGGACTTCACGAAGGCATCAAATTCCGGTGTTCCGGGGACGGCGTCGGGTCCCAGAATGGCTGCGTTCAGGGAGTCGGTTTCGCAGGTGAAGCGGACTCCGCCCTCTGCCACGTTGGGGTGGGCCTTCAACAGCTTCGAGGTGGAGGCGGAGCCGGTGAAGGAGACGTAGTCGCGGTAGTCCAAATGATCGAGCAGGTCGCGGGCGGACCCGGAGATCAGCTGGAGGGACCCCGCAGGCAGGATCCCGGAATCCACAATCAGTTTCACTGCCTCGGCGGTCAGGTATCCGGTGGGCGTGGCCGGTTTGACGATGCTGGGCACCCCGGCGATGAAAGCGGGTGCAAGCTTTTCCAGCATGCCCCAGACGGGGAAGTTGAAGGCATTGATTTGCACCGCGACGCCGGGCAGGGAGGTGAAGATGTGTTCGCCCAGGAACGACCCGTCCTTGGAGAGGATCTCGGCGGGACCGTCCACCAGCACGGTGGAATTGGGAAGTTCCCGCCGGCCCTTCGAGCCGAAGGTGAACAGCACCCCAATGCCGCCGTCAATATCCACCAGGGAATCCTTGCGGGTGGCGCCGCTGCGGGCGGAGACCTCGTACAGTTCGTCCCGGTGCGCGTTCAGGTAGGTCGCGAGTTCCTTGAGCTTCAAGGCGCGCTGGTGGAAGGTGAGCTGCTGCAAACCGCGGCGGCCGACGGTGCGGCCGTGTTCGACGGCGGCAGCCAGGTCCAGCCCGGCGGTGCTGACGAGTGCCAGCGGCTCTCCGGTGCTGGCATCACGGACTTCAGCAGGCTCGGCGGCGGTCAGCTCGGAGCGGTCCGGTGTCCACCAGGAATCGCGGACGTAGCTGGGAACGATTTGGACGTCTATGGCAGTGGATGTCATCTTCGACTGGCCCTTTCAAACATTGATCCTGGCCGCGGCGGGCGGTCCCGTCTGCGGCAGCACCGAGCGGAAGAAGGCCCGCAGGATAAACTGACCGGACGGTCGGTAATGAAATCAGCGTACAGGAAACTGTGCCCTGAAACACAGCAGGCAACGGGAAATGTACTCGATTCCGCGGTCCGGAGGGGTGCTTCTGCTGTCCCCGGCAGCGCACGGGGCTACTTTGGTGGGACCCGATCTTTGGTGGGACCCCATCGCAAAGGAGCGACCATGCGCGAGCTTGAAGCCTTGACCAACCGAAGCAACCCGGACGCCGGCCGTCCGTTTCTTCCGCATTCCCCACGGCTGCGGCGCGCGGGAGTCATCGGCGCCCTGGCGCTGGGCCTGACGGCGGCCCTCCCCGGCACGGCCGTAGCAGCTCCGGGTGAAATGCCGGGTGCGGCGCCTGATTCCGCCTCGGCTTCGGGATGGGAGTCCGGACACGGCATCGACGGCGGAAGGGGCGGCGGGCACGGCGGCGGTCACGGCAACGGGCACGGCGGCGGTCACGGCAACGGCAACGGGGGCGGCGGGCACGGCAAGGGCCGCACCGTGGATTACGTTGCCTTCGGGGATTCCTACGCGTCGGGTTTCGGCGGCGGACCGGTGCTGGACACCTGCGGCCGCACCGCCGAGGGCTATCCCACGCTGCTGGATGCCCTTCCGCGCGTGGAACTGGACAGCTTCCAGGCCTGCGGCGGCGCCACGGCCCTCACCACAGAACCTGCTCCTCCAGCCGGGCCCGTGGACCTGCCCGAGCAGATTTCCACCGCTGTCTCAGCCAATCTGCTGAACCGGCAGACCGATCTGGTCACCGTCACGATTGGAGGCAATGACGTGCAGTTCGGGTCCGTCGTCGCTGCCTGCCTCGGAGCGGAGCTGCCGGAAACCTGCGCTCCCGCAATAGCCGCGGCGCAGAGCTACGCCGAAACCGCCGTCGTGCCCCAGCTGCAGGCCAGCTTTGCCGCTATCCGGGAGGCCGCACCGCGGGCCGAACTCGTGGTGGCCGGTTATCCGCACCTGTTCGAAGGGACCGTTCCGGGAGCTTTGAGCGTTGAGGCGCAGAACCTGTTCAACGCCGGCACCGACGCGCTCAATGCCGTGGTCGCCGCACAGGTTGGCGAGGACGGCACCTTCGTGGATGTCACCGAGGTGTTTGCCGGCCATGGCATCGGTTCCGCCGATCCCTGGATCCTTTCCCTGAACGAACCCTTTTCCCTGCATCCCAACGCCGCGGGATACCGGGAGGGCTACTTCGCGGCCATCACGGAGTCCGTTGAGCTGCTGAACCCTGATCGGCACGGCGGAGGCTGCCGCGGCGGCCGGGGCTAGCGCGCACGGCCGTGCACCGGCCTGGCATTCGGCGGAGGCTCTCCGACCTCGTGGACGGCATGGCCGCTGCACGCCGTGTTGGTTACGCTGGCCCGCTCGATGCGCGACACGGTGAACCATCGCATTGCGTTTCGCAGCAGGCACCACCCAATCAAGTACCACTGACCGTTCGTCGAGGCGAACAGCACGGGTTCGACGTCGCGGGTTGTCGTGGTCCCGTCTCTCGATGTGTAGCAAATACGGACTACCCGCTGCTCGGCCATCGCCTCCTCCAGCGCAGACCTGACGATGCGTGACGAGGACGCAATTGGATTGACCCAGACGCGGCCGGCCAGCTCTTCGGCTCTTGCCCGGGTTTTGGGATCGAGGACGTCCAGGATCTTCTGGATGCCGGCTGCTGCCAGATCGGCGTAGGGGGCATCGGGTGCAGCGGACACGGCCGCCATGAGCGCCACGGCTTGGGCCGGGGACAGGCTGACAGGCGGCAGGGACGCGCCTGCGGCCAGTCCGTAGCCGCCGCCCGGGCCCGGGCGCGACCATACGGGCGCGCCGCTGTTCTCCAGCGCGGCGAGGTCCCGCTTGACTGTGCGTACTGACACGCCGAACTCTCCAGCCAGCCGCTCGGCGGAGCAGCCCCGTGATCCGTTCCGGCGCAGCATCTCGGACAGGGCATGGAGCCGTTCTGCCCGCTTCACTGTTGAGTCCGCATCACTGTTCAGTGCGCTTTAAATCCATGCCACAAATAGTGACATACCGCTGCCCGCATTGCCTACGAATGTAGTGACATGACAACTACTACGAGCAATCCCGCCATCGTTCTCATCGCCGGCCACTGGCTGGGCGCTTGGGCGTGGGATGAAGTCCTTGATCATCTGACTGCCAGCCACTCAGTCGCCGTGACACTGCCCGGACTCGACGGCGACGATCCGCACCGTGCGGCTAAGACTCTCGATGACCAGGTTGCAGCGGTCCTGGAAGTCTTCGCCCGGCTCGGGGTCTCCGAAGGCCAGCCCGCGGTCATCGTCGCCCACAGCGGGGCGAACTTCCCCGTCAGCCTTGTCCTTGACCGGCACCCGGGGCTTGTTCAACGGGTAGTGTGGGTTGACTCGGGCCCGGTGTCGGCGGGCAGCGCCTTTGCCCCGGACTTCCCCGACGGGGTGGAGGGGCTTCCGCTGCCGTCCTTCGACGTCCTCGCACAGCAGGCGAGCCTCGAAGGCTTGAGCGCAGAGGCCCTCGAGCGATTCCGCGCCCGGGCCGTGCCTCAGCCCGGCCCTGTGCTTCGCCAGCCAGTCGAGCTCATGAACGATGCCCGCCGCAAGGTCCGCACCACCCTGGTCTGCTGCTCAATCCCGGGCGCGCAGGTGATGGAGCTGGCCCGCGCAGGCCATGCCGTGTTTGCCGAAGTCACCAACATCGAGCACCTCGACGTCGTCGACCTCCCGACGGGGCACTGGCCCATGTGGAGCCGCCCGCGCGACCTCGCCGAGGCCATACAAACAGCGGCTTCCCGGCTCAGCTGAACAGCACGCACACCGCGCGGGGCAAGTACGCCTAGGCGTCGGCGGGAACCGTCAGCACCTCGGCCAGGTCGAATTTCACCGGTTCCTCGAGCTGGCCGTAGGTGCAGGACTCGGGAGTGCGGTCCGGACGCCAGCGCAGGAACTGGGCGGTATGACGGAAGCGTTCGCCTTCCATGTGGTCGTACTTGACCTCCACCACGCGTTCGGGCCGCAGCGGCACAAAGGACAGGTCCTTGTTCCCGCTCCAGCGGCTGCCCTCCGAGTTCCGCGGCGTCCGGGTTCCGGCGTCCTGCTTGTCCGCCGTCCAGGGGTGGTCCGCGGAGTCGCTGATCAGCGGCTGGAGTTCGGAGAACAGCTCCTTCCGCCGGGCCATCGTGAAGGCTCCCGCGACGCCCACGTTGGTGAGTTCGCCGTCGTCGTTATAGATTCCCAGCAGCAGCGAGCCCACCGCATCCGGCCCGCTCTTATGCACCCGGTAGCCGGCCAGCACGCAGTCCGCAGTCCGCTCGTGCTTGAACTTGGCCATGGTCCGCTTGCCGGGCTGATAGGGATCGTTCAGCGGCTTGGCCACGATGCCGTCCAGTCCGGCGCCCTCAAACTCGCCGAACCAGCGCTGCGCGGTCTCCGGATCGGTGGTGGCAGCCGTCAGGTACACCGGCGCCTTCGCTTCCGCCAGAGCCTCTTCCAGCGCTGCCCGGCGTTCGGCGTACGGCCGCTCAAGGTAACTGGTGTCATCCAGTGCCAGCAGGTCAAAGGCGGCGAAGGCCGCCGGGGTCTGCTCTGCGAGGAGCTTCACCC
This sequence comes from Arthrobacter sp. Z1-15, assembly GCF_054792395.1. Classification (NCBI taxonomy): domain Bacteria; kingdom Bacillati; phylum Actinomycetota; class Actinomycetes; order Micrococcales; family Micrococcaceae; genus Arthrobacter; species Arthrobacter sp. Z1-15. The sequence continues at coordinate 3,375,712 of NZ_CP096454.1, forward strand.
GGCTGGCCGCGGGATGGATGCGCTGCTGCAGCACTTCAAAATCCAGCCGTTCACCGGAGGCGCTGATCAGGATAATTTCGCCGTCCACCACGCAGCGCTCCGGCAGGTTGTCCTTCAATGCCTGAACGAGTTCGGGAAAGTAGCGGGTCATCGGTTTTTCATTGCGGCTGCCGATCTCCAGATCATCTCCGTCCCGGAAGATGATGGAGCGGAAGCCGTCCCACTTCGGCTCGTAGGAGTACTCCCCCTCGGGCAGGGCGGTGACGGCTTTGGCCAGCATGGGGGCCACGGGCGGCAGGTCCGGAAGTTTCATGGGCCCATTCTTACCCGGAGAAGACGGCCGTGCCCAGACCCGCAGCGAACGCGGTGAGCAGGTCCCGCCCCTGCTGCCAGTCCCCTATCCCGCTCTCATCATTGATGTGGGCCAAAGCCCCGGCATCCACCAGAGGCACACCCCACGCACCGGCCAGAAGCCGTGCTCCCGGCAGGGTGCAGTACGGATCATTTTCACTCGCCACCAGGAGCCCCGGCACCGGAAGCGGCTGAAGCCTCGGGTCCCGGAAGGAGCCTGCGGTGTCGGGAAACGCCGGTTCGGCCGGGTCCGGCGGCGCCACCAGGAGCACGCCCCGGGCCCCGCCGGGATTGCGCAGCAGCCATTCGGCGGACGCCAGACACCCCAGGCTGTGAGCCACCAGGATGGTGTCGCCTTCGCGGCTGCCGGCGGCGTCGTCGAGCGCGTCCAGCCAGTTTTCCAGGTTCGGGTCATCCCACGACGACGGCGAAATCCGGGACATCTCCGGCCCGCCGTCCTGCCACAGGCTCTGCCAGTGCGCGTTGTTGGATCCGCCGATCCCGGGAACCATGGTCAGGTGCATGCGTTTGCCTCGCTTCTGGGGAATTATCCGGGGAATATCTCTGCGAAAACCGGCGCTGTGCCTGAACATGAAGAACATCGGTTTCCTGTCCTTTGGACATTACCGGGATGTAGAAGGATCTTTCGTGCGCACAGCCCGGGACGCCCTGCTGCAGACTATCGATCTGGCGGTCGCAGCGGAGGAACTGGGCGTGAACGGAGCCTACCTGCGGGTGCACCATTTCGCCCCGCAGTTCGCCGCGCCGTTCCCGCTGCTCTCCGCCATGGCCGCACGCACCAGCACGCTGGAACTGGGCACCGCAGTGATCGACATGCGCTATGAAAACCCCCTCTACATGGCTGAGGAAGCAGCTGCGGCGGACCTGATCAGCGGCGGACGGCTGCAGCTGGGCCTGAGCCGGGGATCACCCGAGCCGGCCCTGCGCGGCTACGAGGCGTTCGGATATGTTCCGGCCGACGGCAGCACCGACGCCGATGAAGCGCGCAAACACACCCTCGTGTTCCGCGCAGCCATCGCCGGCGCCGGGCTGGCGGCAGCCGATCCGGTCATGACCGGCACCTCCGGAACCCTTGCCGTAGAGCCGCAGTCCCCCGGACTCAGCAACCGGATCTGGTGGGGTTCCGGCACCCGCGCCACGGCCAAATGGACCGGACAGCAGGGCATGAACCTGATGAGCTCCACCCTGCTGACCGAGGACACCGGCGTGCCCTTCGACCAGCTGCAGGCCGAGCAAATAGCGCTGTTCCGCTCCGCCTGGGCCGATTCCGGACACGAGGGCACACCCCGGGTCTCCGTGAGCCGCAGCGTCATTCCGCTGGTCACCGATGAGGACCGGCGGTACTTTGGCCTGCGCGCCCTGGCCGACACCCGCGACCAGGTGGGAACGCTGGACGGCGGTTTGGCCCGCTTCGGCAAGAGCTACATCGGCGAACCGGATGTGATCGCTGAACAGCTCGCCGCGGATGCCGCGGTGCAGGACGCGGACACGGTCCTGGTCACCGTGCCCAATCAACTGGGCGTGGAGTACAACACGCAGCTGCTGGAAAACATCGTGAAGCATGTGGCTCCGGCAGCCGGCTGGCGCTGACTCCCCGCCATGGATGCAGAACGCACGACGGCGGACGGTTCCCAGTGTCGGCGGCGTGCGCTAGTGTTGTGTCAGCTTCACGAGAGGTGGCCGACGGCCGGACAAGTTCCGGCCGGAAAAGCTCCGACTGGCCTCACACCAACCCCACTGTTCGGCGGGTGGTTCGGATGACGAAGCGGTCTGCCGCCGCCCGGCGCAGGCAAGGACAAACCGTAAAGGAAAACACTGTGAGCATTTCCAGTGACGCCCGCTGCACCAGTTTCAAGCCCGGCCACAACGTTCATCTCATCCATGCCAAACTGCTGGCCGGCTTCGATGACTGGGTGGACGCGCAGGCGTACGTTGATCTCGACCTGGACCTGATCCAGCTGGTGGTGGACGGTCAGCAGCAGCTGATGTGGTTCCACGACCTGCCGGCCCTGGCGCAGGCCCTGGCCGGTTCGGACGGGCAGGCGCAGTGGTGCGCACGGCATTCGTCGCTGCTGGTTCCCGGCGGCTTCGTCACTGCGGCCAAGCGTTCTTTTTTCTACTTGGCGACGCCGGAAAGGGTGCTTCCCTGTAACCGGGTCAGCGCAGGCGACGCCGAAGCCGCGCGATCTCGTCAAGGCTAAGTCCCGCTGAGAGCAGGTACTGTTCCGCGTCAAAACCGTCCAGGGCGCGGAGCAGTTCCTTCCGGCTGTCGGCCGCCCGCTCCCGGAGCTGGTCCTCGGTGAGCGGTTTTTCCCGCGGGTGCAGCTGGGTGGCGTGGAAGGCGTTGATGCCGCGGACCGCCTGCTCGTAGTCCTCGGCAATGGCTTCGGGTTCCGCACCGGCCAGCGCCAGCGCCAGCATGGCGATCAGGCCGGTGCGGTCCCGGCCGGCGGAACAATGCATGACGACGGCACCGTCGCGGGCCTCGGCTACGGCACGCATGACGGCGGCGATCTTCTGCGGCCAGCGGCGCAGGTTTTCCCGGTAGAAGCGCGGCGAGTCCATGTAGGGGCCGGTCAAGGCGGTGAACTCCGGATCCCTCGCCTCCTGGGTGGGCCGGTTCAGGAACACAATGTCCCGGGCCGCCGACGGCGCCACCTCCGGATCGGTACCCCGGCGGCCGATCTCGGAGTCGTTGCGCAGGTCGACGACGGTGCGCACGCCGTCGTCGTATGCCTGCCGCCAGCCGTTCTCCGTCAGCCATTCCGAGCGGCCCATCCGGAAAATCCGGCCCGGCGCCACCTTCCCGCCGCCGGCAAGGGGAATGCCGCCGAGGTCGCGGGCATTGGCGGCGCCCTCCCACTCCACGCCGCGGTCAGTGCGGTTGTCCATGCTTCCACCCTAGGCCGAGTCCGGCGGGGATGCTTCCACTGGGTCGGAGGCGTGAGGTGTGTCCGGCGCGAGGTCGAGGAGGAACAGCGCACGGCTGCCCTAGGCTCATCGGTGTGGAATGCAGGCTCCCCTCATCGAAAAGGAACGTGCCATGTCACCGATCGAAGTTGTCCAGAAATCCCTTCCCGCCGTTCGTCTTGCCGCCCGCACCGCGGTGGTGTCCGACCAGCCCGCTCTGCGGGGTGCATCTCGGGGCCATGGACCGCATCGCCGAGAGCTGGCAGGCTCTCCACGCCGAGATTATTGCCCGCGGATTTGCGCCTTCCGGTCCCTGCCGGGAGCTGTACATGCGTGCGGTGTCCGAGGACCAGTCGGATTGGGTGACCGAACTGCAGCAGCCGGTCACCCGCGCCTGACTCACTGCCAGTCGAAGAAGCCCCTGCCGGATTTTCGGCCGAGCTCGCCGCGGGCCACTTTGTCCCTCAGGATCTGCGGCGGCTCGAACCGGGGCCCCAGCGTGGAGGCCAGGTACTCGGCAATGCCCAGCCGGACGTCCAGGCCCACTATGTCGGTGGTCCGCAGCGGGCCGGTGGGGTGCTTGTAGCCCAGCACCATGGCGGCGTCGATGTCCTCGGCCGACGCGACGCCGTCCTCCACCATCCGCATGGCCTCCAGGGCTATGGCCACTCCGAGCCGCGAGCTGGCAAAGCCGGGGGCATCCTGAACGACGACGGGTGTTTTCCCCAGGTCCTGCACCCAGGTCCGGGCGGTGTCGGCCAGCTCCGCGGAGGTCTGCGGCCCGAGCACCACCTCGATCAGTTCGGAGGCCGGCACCGGGTTGAAGAAGTGCAGGCCGCAGAAGCGGTCCGGGCGCTCGAGTTTTCCGGCCAGTTCGGCGATGGACAGCGAGGAGGTATTGGAGGCCAGCCAGGCGCCGGGAGCCAGCTGTTCCTCCACGGCGGCCAGGGCTGCGGCCTTGAGGCTGAAGTCCTCGGGCACGGCCTCGACCACGAGTCCGCAGCGGGCGAAGTCGGCGTAGTCGGTGGAGACGGAGAGGCGGGCGGTAAGGTCCTCGAGGGATTCGGTAACCGTTCCCCGCTCCACGCTTTTGGCCAGGTTGGCGGCAACCCGGTCGTAGGCGGCGGAGGCGGCGTCATCGTCGCGCTCCACCACCACCACACCGGCCCCCGCCGTGCAGAAGGCGTGGGCGATGCCCGCGCCCATCCGTCCGCCGCCGAGAACTCCTACCGTGGAGGGAACTGCCATTATTTTTTCTTCCTCTCGAGGAATGCTGCCATGCGGTCGAATTTGGCCTCGGATTCGAACAGAATCCCCTGGGCCAGGGTGTCAATAACGGGGTGGGCCTCTGCCGGAGCCGCAAACACGGCCTTTGTAATCCGTACCGCCAGCGGGTCCTGGCGGGCAATGCGGTCGGCCAGGGCGTGGGCGGCGTTGAGCAGCTGCTCGGGGTCCGCCAGCTCGGTGACCAGGCGCACTGCCAGTGCCTCGTCGCCGGTGAGGATCCGCCCGGCGAGGAGGATTTCCTTGGCCAGCGGCTCCCCCACGAGCTCCTTAAGCCGCCAGGTGGCGCCGGCGGCGGCCAGAATGCCGAGGGAGGTTTCCGGGTTGCCGATCTTCAGCCGCGGGGTGCCGATGCGGAAGTCGGCGGCGAAGGCCAGTTCCGCTCCCCCGCCCAGGGCATAGCCGTCCAGGGCTGCGATGACGGGCATCGGCAGCTTGGCGATCCGGGCAAAAACGCTGGAGTTGATGCCGCGCAGGGCGTCGTCGCGGCGGCGTTCACGGAGCTGGGCGATGTCCGCTCCGGAGGCAAACACGCCGCTGCTGCCGGCCAGGATCAGGATCCGGGGGTTTTCCTCCAGCTCCGCGCACAGCTGGTGCAGCTCATCGACCATGGCCTGGTCGATGGCGTTGCGGACCTCGGGCCGGTTCAGGACGGCGGTGATCCGCCCTTCGCCCTCGGTGACCTGCAGCGTGGTGAACGACCTGTAGTCAGCGCCCACTTAGACGGCCTCGATGAGCATGGCCGTACCCTGGCCCACGCCTACGCACATGGTGGCGATGCCGCGGGAAGCGCCCTCGCGTTCCATCCGGTTCAGCAGCGTGATGGCAATCCGTGAGCCGGATGAGCCGAGCGGATGGCCCAGGGCAATAGCACCGCCGTCGTTGTTCACGATGTCCTCGTTCACGCCGAGCCGGCGGATGCAGGCCAGTGACTGGGTGGCGAAGGCTTCGTTCAGTTCAAAAGCCCCGACGTCGGCGAGCTTTACGCCGCTGCGGGCGAGCACCTTCTGAGTGGCCGGGACGGGGCCGATGCCCATGATTTCCGGCGGAACTCCGGCGGAAGCGCCGTCGACAATCCGGGCACGGGCGGTGAGTCCGTATTCGCGGATGGCCCGCTCCGAAGCGACGATGACAGCGGATGCTCCGTCATTCAGCGAACTGGCGTTTCCGGCGGTGACGATGCCGCCCGGCTTGACCACCGGACGCAGCTTGGCCAGGACCTCGGCGGTGGTGCCCTCGCGCGGGCCCTCGTCGGCGTCCACCACGGTGTCGCCCTTGCGGCCGGGAACCGTGACCGGAACAATTTCATCCTTGAAGCGCCCGGCAGCGATGGCGGCGATGGCGTTCTCGTGCGAGCGGACGGCGAAGGCGTCGGCGTCTTCGCGGGAAATGCCGTCCACCGCGGCGAGTTCCTCCGCGGTTTCCGGCATCGAGTAGGTCATCTTGCCGTCGCGAGAGAGCTCTCCCGAGGTGAAGCGTTCATTGACGAAGCGCCAGCCGATGGAGGTGTCGAAGGTATCCCCCGGCTTGGCGAAGGCCTTGGTGGGCTTCTCAGTGACCCAGGGGGCACGGCTCATGGACTCGGTGCCGCCGGCAATGACGATGTCCGCGGCACCGGACTTGATCATGTGCGAGGCCATGATGATCGCGGAGAGGCCCGAGGCGCACAGCCGGTTCACGGTAATGCCGGGAACGTCCGAGGGGAAGCCCGCCAGCAGGGCAGCCATGCGCGCAACGTTGCGGTTCTCCTCGCCGGCACCGTTGGCGTTGCCCAGGATCACTTCGTCGACGACGGCGGGGTCCAGTCCCTCGCGGGCCACCAGTTCCTGCAGCGTCAGTGCTGCGAGGTCATCGGGACGGACGCTTGAGAGCCCGCCGCCGTAGCGGCCTACCGGAGTCCGTACTCCGCCCACGAGAAATGCTTCAGCCATGTCCGTCTGCTCCCACCGTCTGTGTTGCTGTGTTGCCTGCTGTGTGTGCAAGGCGCGCCAATTACTGAACGTTCGTTCTGTAAACAATCTCATGTTGGCGCACTCCGGTCAATGTCTGCGCAGGGAGACACCGTAACAAGCTGCCCCTGCGGACAGCAGCTGACCGCAGTACCGGGCCGCCGAAGGGTTCCCTCTGGTTAGCTCCTGATCATGACCTTCAATATTCAGATTTGTGTTGACTGCGCGGATGCCCATTCCCAGGCTGACTGGTGGGCCGAAACCCTGGGCTGGGTCCTTGAACCCCTGGACCAGGCGTTCATTGATTCGCTGCTGGAACAGGGAGCCATCGGTCCGGACGATGTGGTCGAACACAACGGGCAGCGCAGATGGCGCGACGGTGCCGCCATCTGCCGGGAGAGCGAAGCGCACTCCCCCGAACGCCTGCGCATCCTGTTCCAGCCCGTGCCCGAACCGAAGACGGCGAAGGACCGCATCCATCTGGACATCCACCTCAACGGGGCTGACAAGGACGCGAAGCGCGCGGAACTGGAGGCACGGGGCGCCACCTTCCTTTACGCGGCCGAGCAGGGCCCGTCCTCCTGGTACACCATGGCGGATCCCGAGGGCAACGAATTCTGCATTGCCTAGCATGACGCAGTGCCTGGGGGCGGGCCTGGGGTACGGGCCTGGGGCACAGGCCTGGGGTACAGGCCTGGGGGCCAGACACGGGGGCACACATGGTTGGGACGCGCGGTTCCCGCGACCGGCAGGGAGTTCGGTTACTGGAGCAGCTCGGCCGGAATGGCGTAGGTCAGCAGGACGGCTAGGAGGTTCTTCGCGGCATGGACGCCGTAGGAGAGCATGAAGTTGTTCCCCGCCCAGACGTATAGCCCCACCAGCACCGCTCCCATCACCAGGTACGGAAGCAGCACGGGAAGCGCCAAGGCTTCTTTGCCCGCAAGGTGGATCCCGGCAAACAGCACTATGGAGATCAGGCAGCAGATCCAGATGTTGAGGTATTTGCTGAGCTTGCCGATCAGCAGGTGGCGGAAGATGTACTCCTCCACAAACGGCGCAATGACCACGAGCAGGGGAATGATCAGCAGCGGCGGCAGGGAGACAACCAGCCCCTGGACGGCTTCCTGGTTGACTGCTGTTTCCGGCGGCCCGGTCACGAGCCCGGCAATGACGCTGAGCAGCAGCATTGCGAAGACACCGCCGGGAATGATCGCCAGGGTCAGCCACGGGCGGGTGGCCAGGATCCGGGTTTCCCGCACCGCGTACCGCCAGGACGCCCAGGCAGCCAGCGCCCCGGCACTGAGGTAGAACGCCAGGTTCACCGCGTAGCCGGCCAGCACCGGATCGGGAATCAGCCGGGTCAGGCCCGGGATGCCCAGCCCGGGCGCATAGCTGAAAATGAGGACAAACAGGACGTAGAAACCGGCGGCAATACCGTCCCGGCGCGTGAACCTGTAGGGCAGCGGCGCAATAGCCGGCCGGTGCTGGTTCGCCACCCTAGACCGTCAGTTCAGCCATGACGCGGGGCATGGCTTCGAGCAGTTCCCCGGCCAGGAAACTCAGCGGCCCCTGGGCCGCGGAGAGCCGGTCACCGGCGGTGGAGTGCAGGTAGGTGCCCCAGCATCCGGCCTGCTCGGGTGAGGCCCGGCGGGCCAGGAAACCGCTGATGGCACCGGCGAGCACGTCGCCGGAGCCGGAGGTTCCCAATCCGGAGTTGCCGGCCGGAATCTCCCAGCGGCGGCCGTCCGGAGCGGCCACCACCCCGTGCAGGGCCACTACGGCCTGGTATTTGGCGGCGATGTCGACCGCTGCCTGCTCGGTCTCGAGGTCCGCCTCCGGGTCCGCGTCCAGCAGCCGGGCTGCTTCCTTCCGGTTCGGGGTCAGGACCAGTCGCCCGGCCCAGCGTTCGTAAACCTCCGGCAGCCCGCCCAGCACTCCCAGTGCATAGGCATCCAGGACGACGGCGGCGGAATCGTTCAGGAGCGGGCCTATCCCGCGCAGCAGCTCCTCGGTTTGTCCGGCGTCGTCCAGCCCTGGTCCGAGCAGCAGCACATCCGTGGTTTCCAGGTCCGGGGCCAGCACCTTCGCGGCTCGGCCGCCGGAGATCTCGCCGTCGTCTTCGGGCAGGGCGACAGAGCCTGATTCCGGCACCGCCACTGACACGGCAATCGCGGCGGACTCCGTGACGGCCAGGGTCAGCTTCCCCGCACCTACCCGCAGAGCAGCGCGCCCGGCGAGCAGCGCGGCTCCCGGAGAACGCCGCGCCCCGCCAACCACCAGGACAGTGCCGCGGTCCGATTTATCCGATGCATCCCGGTTGACCTGCCAGTTTTTCAGCAGGGCCGGCGTGACGATTTCAGCGGGGGTGGACATGGTCTTCATCTCCTGCGTGCTCGGTGACGGGGGCACCGCCGGATTCCAAATGATCAACGCTGTTGAAACTCTCCAAGGTCCAGCGTCCCTGTCCGGACGGCCGCACCAGCCGCGTGATGGACGCGTTGCGCACGCTCGTGCTTGCGGCGATGTCCAGCAGTTCCTGCTCGCTGAGGCGTTCACAGACATAGCGGATCAGCATGATGACCGCGTCGTGGCAGACCACCGCCACGCGCTTGCCGTCCTCGTCGTCGTCCAGGTCCCGCAGCACCGAGCGCAGCCGCAGCGCGACGTCGGCCCAGGACTCCCCTCCCGGCGGGCGGTAGGAGAACTTGCCCAGCCAGTTGCGGCGCTGCGCTTCCTCCGGGAACCGGGCTGCGACGCCCGCGGATGTCAGCAGGTCCAGGATGCCCAGCTCGCGGTCGCGCAGGCGCTCGTCGATGCGCAGATCCTGCGGCGTACCGGGATCCTGCATGGTGGTGAGCTCGGCGGTCTGGCGGGCCCGCAGGTACGGCGAGCACCACACGGATTCCGGATGCTGGTCCGGCGGCAGATTGGCCAGCCAGCGGCCCAGCGCCCGGGCCTGCTCCACGCCGGCCTCGCTGAGCGGGACGTCGGGGTCCCGCAGGCCAATGTCTATGACTTCGGCACCGGAGCGCTGCGCTGCCGTGGCGGCAACATTCCCCGCGCTTTCACCGTGCCGAATGAGGATCAGTTCGATTGCACCCATTCTCCGACTCTACCCCGGGGTAATTCACGGCGCAGGGATCCGGCGCGGAGGGGCTCCGCCGAAGGGCAGTTCGGCTGCCTGAGAAAGTCCCGAAATTGAATCCGCCGGCTTTTTATTTCTGAATGGAAAACGCTCGAAGGGATTTCCACCGACTTTGGAAAAGCCTTGATTTCACCGCACCGCCTGTGTTTAGGGTCAAAGATGAAAAACGCCCGCAAAGCACATTCAAAGGAAAAAGCACCTGCGCCTCGTATCCCGCAGCGCTTCAGCGGCTGCTCCCGTTTTCGTACCGGGGCAGCCGTGCTGGCCTGCACGGCCGCACTGGCACTCTCCTCCTGTTCAACAGGTCAGGCGGGAAACAAGACGGAAAGCGCCGAATCTCCAAAAACCAGCATGCCGGCTGCGTCCCCGTCCACTTCCGTTACTGCCGGGGAATCGGATGTGCAGGAGCCCCTTGTGCCGCAGATTGATGTGGACGGCGTTTCTCCATCCGGCGTTAAGGTTCTGTCAGAGCAGGGCACGGGCACCGGAACCTACACGGTGAAGGGCGGCTTGGAAGCGGGACAGGTCCTCAGTCTCTCTGCCTCCTGCACCCCGGGGGACTCGGTCCGCATCCACCGAGGCATGGCAAGCTACAAAGTTGCCTGCACCAGCCCCGGCTCGTCATTATTCTTCGATGCTCCGGCCGGCGAGCCGGTTTCAGACCTTGAGGTCATGGTGGAAACCGCCGGCGGCTCACCCTACTGGCTGGCGGGATGGGTCCACGACGCGCAGTAGAAGCTGGTCAAGGCCGCCGGGGACCGCCGTCCTGCCCGGTGGACTCAGGTACGGGTTCGTTCATCCGCTTTGCCGCCGTTGCGGACCGTAAAGGTCAGCAGGAAGGCGACGGCGGCGAAGGCCGCCAGCAACATGAGCCCCACAAAATAGCTGCGGTTGGCGGGATCATAGGTGGCCCCCATGACCAGCGGCGGAAAGTAGCCGCCGAGCCCGCCGGCCGCGGCAATGATCCCGCCGATCGTTCCCACGTCCTGTGCCGGGGCAGCGCGCCCCACCCACGCGAACACGCCGCCGGTGCCCAGGCCCAGGAAGAGCGCCATCAGGATGAAGGCAGTGCCGTAGACCCGTTCCTCCTCGGGACGGAGGGCAACGATCACGGCCAGCACCACGGTGCCGGCAAGGGAGGCCAGGGTGACCAGCTTTGGTCCGACCTTGTCCGCAATGGTTCCGCCGATGGGACGCGCTATAACGGCGGCGACGGCGAAGCCCGCGGTCCGGGTGCCGGCGGCGGTCGCGTCATAGTCATAGACGTTGCCCAGATAGGTGGGCAGGTAGTTGGAGAAGGCCACAAAGGCACCGAAGACGACCCCGTAGAGGAAACACAGCTGCCAGGTGACCCGCAGCGTGAAGGCGTGGGTAATTTTCGGGAGCACCGGCTGCGTGGGGGCGTTCCAGGCCGGAGACTCGCGCAGGATCAGCCAGCTGAGCAGCGCCATCACGGCCACGACGACGGCGATGATGATGTGGGCGCCCATGTAGCCGGCCGCGTTGACCAGCCGCGGTGTGAAGAAGGCCGACACCGCAGTGCCCACCATGCCGGCGCCGAAAACACCGGTGGCAAAGCCCTTGCGGGTGCGGTCATACCAGGCCGAGCAGAACGGGATGCCGATCGCAAAGACCGTCCCGGCGATGCCCAGGAAGAACGCGATCACCACCAGGAAGGGGAAGTTCTCCAGCTGTCCCACAATGCCCGTCAGCAGCACCAGCGGGGCGGTGATGCCCAGGATGACGGTGAACATGATCCGCCCGCCGTACCGGTCGGTCAGCGCACCCACGGGGATACGGGCCACCGAGCCCACCAGGATCGGCATGGCCACCAGGATCGAGGTTTGTCCGGCCCCGAGCTCCATGCCCGCCGCATACCGGCTGGAAAGCGGGCCAATGATGGTCCAGGCCCAGAACCCCACCGTCGAGGCGACGGTGGCGACAATGAGATTTCGGAGCTGACCGGATTTCAGGTTCACGGCGGATGCCGGGGTCTGCGCTGATGCTGGCATGGCGTCGGTCCTTACTCGCGGTCCTGCTCGGGCAGGGTGTCAGGGTCAGGGGCGGGGTCAGGGGCGGGGAGTGCCTTTGCGGTCGCGGTCCGGAGTTCCGACCGGTGCCCAGCTGCCGCGCGGCGTCGCACCCCCGCTCACGGGGCGCTTTCCCCGTGAGCGGTAAACGATGTAGGGGCGGAACAGGTACTGCAGCGGAGCGGTGAAGGCGTGCACCAGCCGGGTGAAGGGCCACAGCGCGAAGAGCGCCAGGCCCCACAGGGTGTGGATCTTGAACGAGAGGGAAGCTGCGGTCATCGCGGTGATGTCCGGCTGGAAAATGAAGATCGACCGGAACCAGGGCCCCACGGTGTCCCGGTAGTTCACGATCCCGTGGTCGAAAACGGAGAAGACCGTCGTGGCCAGGCCCGTCAGGATGGCGGCGAGCAGAAAAAGGTACATGGCCTTGTCATTGCGCGTGGTGGCCATGAACACCGGTCCCGTGGTGCGCCTGCGGTAAATGAGCAGCACGATTCCCACCAGTGTGGCGAGCCCGGCTATTGAACCCACCGAGAGGGCAAAGAAGTGGTATCTGTCCTCGTTGATGCCAATGTCATCCATCCAGGTCTTGGGAAGCACCAGCCCCATGAAGTGCCCCGCGATCACTGCCAGGATCCCAAAGTGGAACAGCGGAGAGGCGATGCGCAGCAGCCGGGACTCATACAGCTGGGAGGAACGCGTGGTCCAGCCGAATTGGTCATAGCGGTACCGCCAGATGGAGCCGAGGATCAGCACGGCGAGCACCACATAGGGCAGGACTCCCCACAGCATCACGTCATCCAGGCCCACCTGCACGTTGGCCGGCGGGGGGACATCCAGGGGAACGTCGCGGGGAACATCCAGGGGAACGTCGGCACGCCTCACGGGGAATTCCTTTCAGAAATCGGCAGCAGCCGCGAACTGTACGGCTCCAGGCCCACCGTCTCCGTGGGCGGGCCGTAGCCTGCGGTCTGCATGACGGTCTGCCGGTCCTCGGGGGAAACGCCGGGCAGTGTGGAACAGACCAGGGCAAGCGCCCCTGCGTGGGGCAGTCCGTCGTCGCGCAGGGCCAGCCGCAGCAGTTCCAGCGAAGGGCGGTAGCGCTGCAGCAGTTCGTAGCCGTCCGCAGCGGACACCTTTGCCGCGAACTCCAGCACCAAAGGCAGGTAGTCGGGAAGTTCCGTTCCCTCGGGCAGCGCCCCGTGCGCCCGGTAGATCTCCTTGAATGCCGCCAAGGCCTCACCGCGGCGCCGGGTGTCGCCGTCGGTCCAATAGGTCAAATGCAGGCTGTGCCGCTTGGACAGGTCGAATTCCTGGACGTACTCCGACTGCACCTCGTGCAGGGGACGGTCCGTCAGTGAAGCGAAGAGCTCCTCCACGGGCCCCGTGTCTGCTCCCGCTTCCGCGAGCGCCTCCTTCAGGGCCGGGACAAGGTCAACCAGCGTCTCGTCGGGATACTCGAGCAGCAGCCCCGCAGCCTGCCGGACTACAGCGCTGCGCCGGGGGTGGGCGTCGCGGTACGGCTCCGGATCGAAAGTACCCTTACCTGCCTTGCCCAGCAGCTTCTCCAACAGGCTCACGCTGCTCCCCCTCCCCCGGCGGGCCCGTCTTCGCGGCCGCGGTCGGACTGCGGCCCGTCCCCCTCGGCCTGGTCATACACAGCCCCCTTGCCGTCCCCGGTCGATCCCGGGCTCCCGCCAACAGTGCCGGGGGCACCGCGGTTGTTATCCGCCGGGAAAAGGCCCTTGGGCGAGCCTCGGCCGTCCCAGTTGAGCAGATTCACCCGCCCGCCCAGGTCACCGTTGCCGGTGGGGTCCTCACCGCGCTGGCGAGCCTGCAGAGCAGCGAAGTTCTCTGCGGCCACCGGCATCGGCCGCCCGGACGCCTCACCGAAGACTCCGGTTTGCCCCATTCCGGGCCCGCCCTCCACATCAAGGGAGCAGCCGATCTCCTCCAGGTTGTGGGCGTCCTCCAGATGGGCGCTGGGGATAACATAGCGTTCCTCGTACTTCGCCACGGCCATGAGCCGGTACATGGCGACGATCTGCTCGCCGGTCATCCCGACGTCGGACGCGATCTTCTCGTCCGGCAGGTCGCCGAGGGTGATGCTGCGCATGTAGGCCCGCATCGCGGCGAGCTTGCGCAGCACCCCCGTGACCAGGTCCGTGTCACCGGCGGTGAAGAGCTCCGCCAGGTACTCGACCGGGATCCGCAGTGCCTCGATGGCACCGAAGAGGTTGTCGGCGCTCTCGCCGTCGTGCCCCTGCTCCTTGAGTACGTCCACAATGGGTGACAGTGGCGGGACGTACCAGACCATGGGCATGGTCCGGTATTCGGGGTGCAGCGGCAGGGCCACCCGGAACTCCTTGGCCAGGGCGTACACCGGCGAGCGCCGGGCCGCGTCCAGCCAGTCCTCCGGAATTCCCTCGGCCCGGGCAGCGGCGATGACGTCCGGATCGTTCGGGTCCATCATCAGATCCAGCTGGGCCTCGTACAGGTCCTGCTCGTTTGGAACGGACGCGGCGGCGGTGACCCTGTCGGCGTCGTACAGGAAGATGCCGATGTAGCGCAGCCGGCCCACGCACGTTTCGGCGCAGACCGTGGGGATGCCCACCTCGATGCGCGGGTAGCAGAAGGTGCACTTCTCCGCCTTGCCGGACCGGTGGTTGAAATACATCTTCTTGTAGGGGCAGCCGGTGACACATTGCCGCCATCCGCGGCAGCGGTCCTGGTCCACCAGCACAATGCCGTCCTCCTCCCGCTTGTAGATGGCGCCCGAGGGGCAGGACGCCATGCAGGAGGGATTCAGGCAGTGCTCGCAGATTCGGGGCAGATAGAACATGAAGGTGGAGTCGAACTCCAGCTTTACCTTCTCTTCCGATTCCCGGCGCATCTTCTCCAGCACCGGATCCTGGAGTTCGGTCCGCTCCGATCCGCCCAGGTTGTCATCCCAGTTGGCGGACCACGTGATTTTCATGTCCTCGCCGGTAATCAGGGACTTGGGCTTTGCGACCGGGAAATCGTTGCCGGCGGGGGCATTGATCAGGTTTTCGTAGTCGTAGGTCCAGGGTTCGTAGTAGTCGTTCAGTTCGGGCTGGACGGGGCTGGCGAAGATGCCGAACAGTTTGGCGAGGCGTCCGCCGGCCTTCAGCTTCAGCTTGCCGCGGCTGTTCAGCTCCCAGCCGCCCTTCCACTTTTCCTGGTCCTCATAGCGCCGGGGATAGCCCTGCCCGGGCCGGGTTTCCACGTTGTTGAACCACACGTACTCGGTTCCGGCGCGGTTGGTCCAGGCCTGTTTGCAGGTCACCGAACAGGTGTGGCAGCCGATGCACTTGTCCAGTGCCATCACCATTGCCGTTTGTGCCATGATTCGCATCAGTACCGCACCTCCTGGGAGCGTTTGCGCACTACGGTGACAATGTCGCGCTGGTTGCCGGTGGGCCCGAGGTAGTTGAAGGCCCAGGACAGCTGCGCGTAGCCGCCGATCATGTGGGTCGGCTTGACCAGGATCCTGGTCACCGAATTGTGGATACCGCCGCGCCGTCCGGTGGCCTCCGACTTGGGAACGTCGATAATCCGCTCCTGCGCGTGGTGCACGTACAGGACCCCGGCCGGCATCCTGCTGCTCACGATGGCCCGGCCCACCAGCACCCCGTTGGTGGAGACGCATTCCACCCAGTCGTTGTCCTTTACTTCGATCAGCGCCGCATCCTCCGTGCTCATCCACACCGCCGTCCCGCCGCGGGCAAGCGAGAGCATCAGCAGGTTGTCCTGGTACTCGGAGTGGATCGACCACTTGTTGTGCGGGGTCAGGTAGCGCACCGCCACGGAGAGTTCCCCGCGGGTGCCCAGCGCCGGCTCTCCGAACAGACGGTGCATGTCCAGCGGCGGCCGGTAGATCGGCAGCGCCTCTCCCATGTCCTGCAGCCAGTCGTGGTCCAGGAAGAAATGCATCCGCCCGGTCAGGGTGTGGAAGGGCTTGAGCCGCTCAATGTTGATGGTGAAGGGCGCGTACCGCCGGCCGCCGGTCTCGGAGCCGGACCATTCCGGGGACGTGTTCACCGGCGTCGGCCGGTCCTGCGTGTCGCGGAAGGTGATCTGCTTGTCCTCCGCCCCCTCGGCCAGGTCCGCCAGCGGCACGCCGGTGCGCTTCTCCAGCGTCTTGAAGCCCTGCACGGCCAGCGCGCCGTTGGTGGTGCCGGAGAACAGCAGAATCGCTTCGGCCATCTTGGCGTCGGTGTCCACCGCCGGGCGGCCGGCTGCCGCGCCGCGGTCAAACACTCCGTTCTTGCGCGCCAGCTGGGCCAGCGGCTTGGACACGTCGTACTTCACGTACTTGGTGGTGAATCCGACTTTCTCCGCCAGCGGACCCACAGCAACGAATTTCTCCCCGATGGCCGTGTAATCCCGTTCCACCACTTTGAGCTCGGGCAGGTTCTTTCCCGGGACTGCGGGAATGTCCGTTCCCTTCCAGTCCGGGGCATGCCCGCCGGGCTGCGCAATTTCACCCGGTGTGTCGTGCGTCAGGGCGGTGGCCACCAGATCCCTGCGCACCCCCAGATGGGTTGCGGACTGGCGGGAGAACTCCTCGGCGAGCAGCCGGAACAGGTCGTAGTCGGTCTTGGCCTCCCACGGCGGTGAGATGGCCGGAGTGAACGCATGGATGTAGGGATGCATGTCCGTGGTGTTGAGGTCGTTCTTCTCGTACCAGGTGGCGGCCGGGAACACGACGTCGGACAGCAGGGTGGAACTGGTCATCCGGAAGTCCGCCGAAACGAGCAGATCCAGCTTTCCCTGCGGCGCGTTTTCGTGCCAGACGACGTCGGCGGGCCGGGCTTCACTGTGGTCCTTGCCCATCACGTTGTTCAGGGTGCCCAGCAGGTGCTTCTGGAAATATTCCTCGCCCTTGGCCGAGGATCCCAGCAGGTTGGAGCGCCACAGGATAAGGGTCCGGGGCCAGTTCTCCGGGGCGTCCACGTCCTCCACGGCGAACCGCAGCCTCCCGTCCTTGAGCCGCCGCGCCACCCAGCTCGCTTCATCCGCGGCCTCCCCCCTGGCCACGCCCGCGGCCGCCTCGTCCGCGATGTCCAGGGAGTTCTTCTTATCGAACTGCGGATAAAACGGCATCCAGCCCATCCGGGTGGACTTCGCGATGACGTCCGCCGTGTGCAAACCGCGTAAATGCCCCTGCGCCAGCGGAGACTGCATGGAATCCGAAGAATAGCCGTCAGAGCGGAACTGGTCGGTGTGCATGTACCAAAACGCGGTGCCGATCATGAACCGGGGCGGGCGGTTCCAGTCACCGGCCGAGGCCATGGCTGCCCAGCCGGTGATTGGACGGCACTTTTCCTGCCCCACGTAGTGCGCCCAGCCGCCGCCGTTGCGGCCCTCGCAACCGGTCAGCATCAGCATGGCCAGGATTGCCCGGTAGGTCACGTCGCCGTGGTACCACTGGCAGATGCCGGCGCCGAGGATGATCATTGACCGGCCCTTGGACTTCTCCGCGTTGGCGGCGAACTCCCGGGCCGTGCGAAGCACTGCGTCCGGCCGGACGTTGGTGATCTCTTCCTGCCAGGCCGGGGTGTAGGGGGTGCCGGCGTCGTCGTAGCCCGCCGCCCACTCCCCCGGCAGTCCGTCTCCGCCCAGGCCGGGCCGCGGCACTCCGTACTGCGCGAGCATCAGGTCAAAGACGGTGGTCACCGTGCGGCCCGCCACCGTCGTCACCGGCACGCCGCGGTGCAGGACGGAGCCGACGCCGGTCGGTTCGGTGAACGCCGGCAGCTCCACCCTGGACGTTTCGCGTCCCCACGACGGTGCGTCGGCAATGGACAGGGCCGGCACCACGCCCTGCAGGTCAAGGTTCCATTTGCCTGCGTCGTCGTCGTTGTACCGGAAACCCACCGAGCCGTTGGGCACCACCGGGGTGCCGGCGTCGCGGTCCAGGAGCACCGTCTTGAAGGCCGCGTCGGAGGCCTTGGCCTCGCTGTGGCCCAGATCGGCGGCGGTGAGGAATTTGCCCGGCACCACGCTGCCGTCGCTGCGCTTCTCCAGGGTGACCAGGAACGGCAGGTCGGTGAACTGCCGGACATAGTCCTCGAAGAACGGCACCCGCCGCTCCACGAAGTTCTCCTTCAGGATCACGTGCCCCATGGCCATGGCGAGCGCGCCGTCCGAACCGGCCTGCGCCGGCAGCCATTCGTCGGCAAACTTGGTGTTGTCGGCGTAGTCCGGGCTGACCGAAACCACCTTGGTGCCGCGGTACCGCCCCTCCACCATCCAGTGCGCATCGGGGGTGCGGGTCACCGGAATATTGGACCCCCACATCATCAGGTACGTGGCGTCCCACCAGTCACCGGATTCCGGCACATCGGTCTGATCACCGAAAACCTGCGGGCTGGCCACGGGCAGGTCCGCGTACCAGTCGTAGAAGCTGTTCATCACCCCGCCGATCAGGTTGATGAACCGCGCTCCGGCCGCGTGCGAAACCATGGACATCGCCGGGATCGGTGAGAACCCGGTGCAGCGGTCCGGCCCGTAATTCCTGATCGTGGAGACATGGGCGGCTGCCGTCATTTCCAGCGCTTCGGCCCAGCTGGAGCGCACCAGCCCGCCCTTGCCGCGGGCCTGCTGGTAGGTCCGGCGCCGCTCGGGGTTGTTAATGATGGATTCCCAGGCCAGCACGGGGTCGCCGGTCTCGCGTTTGGCCGCCCGGTACATTTCCAGCAGCACGCCGCGGATATACGGGTAGCGGACACGGGTGGGCGAATAGGTGTACCAGGAGAAGGCGGCCCCGCGCGGGCAACCGCGGGGCTCGTATTCGGGCCGGTCCGGACCGACCGTCGGATAGTCGGTTTCCTGCGCTTCCCAGGTGATGATCCCGTCCTTGACGTAGACCTTCCAGGAGCACGAACCCGTGCAGTTCACTCCGTGCGTGGAGCGCACCACTTTGTCGTGGCTCCACCGGTTGCGGTAGAAGGAATCCCCCTTCCGCCCGCCTTCACGGAAAACCGCCCTGCCGTCAGCGGTTTCATCCCAGCGGGTGAAGAACCTGCCGAGCTTGAGCATTGCATCGGATGCGGGGCCATCGATCCCCGGTGCGGAGCCAGCCATGGTGCCAACGTATTCCAGAGCCGCGGTGCGGTGACAGTACCTGAGGCCAAAATGCCTCCCTCACGGCCGGTTTGGGGCGGAGCGATAAACTCGGAACTGTGAGCACAGAACTTCCAAAACAGGTGTCCGATATTTTCGACCCGCAGCAGTGGCGTCTTGTCTCAGGATTTGAGGACCTGCAGGACATGACCTACCACCGCCAAGTGGAGCGCACAGCCGACGGCGGCATCGTGCGCGACCTGCCGACGGTGCGCATCGCGTTCAACCGTCCGGAAGTCCGCAACGCTTTCCGCCCGGGCACCGTGGATGAGCTGTACCGGGCCATGGACCACGCACGCATGACCCCCGACGTCGCCACTGTCCTGCTCACCGGCAACGGCCCCTCGCCAAGGGACGGCGGCCATTCCTTCTGCTCCGGCGGCGACCAGCGGATCCGCGGCCGCGACGGATACCGGTATGCCGAGGGCGAGACGAAGGAGACCATTGATCCGGCCCGCGCCGGACGCCTGCACATCCTGGAAGTCCAGCGCCTGATGCGGACCATGCCCAAGGTGGTCATTGCGGTCGTTAACGGGTGGGCTGCCGGCGGCGGCCACAGCCTGCACGTGGTCTCGGACCTGACCATCGCCTCGCGGCAGCACGGAAAGTTCAAGCAGACCGACGCCACCGTGGGCAGTTTTGACGCCGGCTACGGTTCGGCCCTGCTGGCCCGGCAGATCGGACAGAAGAAGGCCCGCGAGATTTTCTTCCTCGCCCGTGAATATTCCGCCGAGGACATGGTGGCCATGGGCGCCGTGAACGAAGCGGTGGACCACGAGAACCTGGAAAAGGTTGCCCTGGAGTATGCTGCCGACATTGCCCGGCAGTCCCCGCAGGCCATCCGCATGCTGAAGTTCGCCTTCAACCTCGCGGACGACGGCCTGGCCGGACAGCAGGTGTTTGCCGGGGAAGCCACCAGGCTGGCCTACATGACCGATGAAGCTGTGGAGGGCAAGGAAGCCTTCCTCGAAAAACGGGATCCCGACTGGTCCTCCTTCCCCTACTACTTCTAGGCCCGCCATGGAACTGCTGACCGTCCATACTCCCGCAGGCTTCAACGCCGAAACGCTTCTGGCTCCGCTGGCCGCCGCCCTCGCCGGCGAGGGCCCCGCCGTCGCCCCGCACGCGAACCCGGACCAGACCTTCTCCGGTGAGCTGCCCAACGATGACATAGCCCTGGTGATCAGCACCTCCGGGTCCACGGGCGCACCCAAACAGACCATGCTCACCACTGATGCCCTCGCAGCCTCGTCCATGGCCACGGCCATGGCGCTGCATGCCGACGGGCAATGGCTGATGGCACTGCCGGCGCATTACATTGCCGGGGTCCAGGTGCTCATCCGCTCCCTGTATGCCGGAACGCACCCCGTCTTTATGGACACGTCGGGATCCTTCAGCGCGGCGCGGTTCACGCAGGCCGCCGCCGAAATGACCGACCGCAACCGTTTCACGTCGCTGGTTCCCACCCAGCTGCACCGGCTGCTGACCAACCCGGAACCCGAGACCCTGCGCGTGCTGCGCCGTTTCAACGCTATCCTCCTCGGCGGAGCACCTGCCGGTGCCGGGCTGCTGGCCGACGCCGCGGCCCAGGGCCTGAACGTCGTCACCACCTACGGAATGAGCGAAACCTGTGGCGGCTGCGTGTACGACGGCGTTCCGCTGCCGGGCGTCGATGTCGTTGTGGAGTCCGGATCCCTGTGGATTGCCGGGGACGTCCTGGCCGAAGGCTACATGGGCCGGCCGGAGCTGACCGCTGAACGGTTCCGCTTCAATTCCGGAAAACGCTGGTACCGCACCGACGACGCCGGCAGCGTGCAGAACGGTCTGGTCACCGTCTCCGGGCGGCTCGATGACGTGATTGTCACCGGAGGCATCAAAGTTTCAGCCGCCGCCGTCGCAGCCTCCATCGAGCAGCTGCCCGAAGTTTCCGAAGCCGTGGTCCTGGGCCTGGACAGCCCGGAATGGGGCAGCCTGGTGGGTGCCGCCGTCGTCGGCTCCGTAGATCCCGAAAAGGTGAAGGACGCTGTCCGCTCCTCGCTCGGCAAGCCCGCGGTGCCCAAAGTGGTCCTGCTGCTGGAGGCCCTTCCCCTGCTGCCCAACGGCAAAACGGACCGGATGGGCCTTCGCCTGCTGCTGGATGCCGCGGGGCACACCCACCCCTGAGCTGCAGTGCCCCTGCCCGGGGAACTTCCGCGCTCCACGGCTGCGGAAGAATAGAACGTTGAACATCACTCAAGTAAAAGGACGTTGATTGTGGCTACAGCCGCGCAGTGGTTAGAAGGAGCCCGCCCCCGCACCCTGCCGATGGCGGTGGCGCCGGTCATTATCGGAACGGCGGCAGCATACGACCTGGGTTCCTTCAAACCCCTGCACGCAGTGCTGGCCGCACTGGTGGCCGTGCTGCTCCAGGTGGGCGTGAACTACGCCAACGACTACTCGGACGGCATCCGCGGCACCGACGACAACCGGGTGGGCCCGCTGCGGCTGACCGGTTCCGGCGCAGCACCCGCCAAGCAGGTCAAGTACGCCGCCTTTGCGTGCTTCGGCGCCGCGATGCTTGCCGGGCTGGCCCTGATCGTCCTCTCCTCCACCTGGTTCCTGATCCTGGTGGGCCTGGGCTGCGTCGCCGCGGCCTGGGGCTACACGGGCGGCCGGAACCCCTACGGCTACATGGGCCTGGGCGATCTCTTCGTGTTTGTCTTCTTCGGCCTCGTGGCCACCCTGGGAACCACCTACACCCAGGCCGGCCAGATCAGCCTCCCGTCGGTGCTCGGCGCCGTGGGAACCGGGCTGATCGCCATGGCCCTGCTGATGGCCAACAACGTGCGGGATATCCCGACGGACCGTGAAGCCGGCAAACGGACCCTGGCCGTGCGCCTGGGCGATGAGGCCGCCCGGATCAGCTATGTCATGATGCTGGCGCTGGCCATCCTGCTGCCGCTGTTCATCGCCGCGGACTACCCCTGGGTGCTGCTGGTACTGCTGCTCATCCCGGCCTGCCTGATGCCGAGCTGGCTCATGCTCAAGGGCAAGAAGCGCCGGAGCCTGATCCCGGTCCTGCAGCAGACCGGACTGATCAACCTGGGCTTCTCCCTGTTGTTCAGCCTCGGACTCGTCCTGACCCGGCTGCTGGCCTAGGGCTTACTAGCCGGGCTTGCCTCCGGGGCCTGCCTGCGGGGACCTGCTTGCCCGCTTGGGGGCCTACTTGCCGCGGGGCTTGCGGTCGTTGTCGATCTGCACGTCCGGATGGGCGTCAAGCAGGCTGTCTTCCGCGCCGGCGTCGTCCAGTTCCGCCTTGTTGCGCGAGGGCGGCGCATCGCCGCGGAAGCGATGCTGCACGCTGCGGGCCGCGGCGTCGCGCATCTCGCGGAAGAAGAGGTAGGTGACGCACCAGGCGAGCACGGCGCCGACAATCGCAGACAACACCAGGCCAAGGCCCAGCCAGACGCATGCAGCAAAGAAGAGGGCCACCAAACCAAGGCGGAGAGCGGTAAATTTCCAGAAAGCCACAGGCCCATTCTAGGCGCTCCCGTGCCTTTGCGCGTCTTCGCCGGGCTCTTGGACCGGTTACCGACCCGCCCGGCTCCGGTCGGGAGGACACAGCTGTGGCCTGCTCCACTACAATTGATACATGCCTCGCCTCGTGCTTTTCGGTGTCATCATTGTCGCCGCCGTCATTATTTATGCCATCATCGACTGCGTCATGTCGCGGGCACAGGAGGTGCGCAGCATCTCCAAGACTGCGTGGCTCTTCACGATCGTGCTGCTGCCCGTGCTCGGCGCGCTTTTGTGGTTCCTGTTCGGCCGCCCCAAAAGCGGACCGGAGCCGAAGAACCGCAAGCCCCGCCGCCCCACCGCGCCCGATGACGATCCGGACTTCCTGCGCAACCTCGAGCTCCGGCGCCGCCAGCAGGCGAAAGAAGCCGAGCTCAAGCGCCGCGAGGCCGAGCTGCGCGAGCGGGAGAAACAGGCCGGACAGAAGAAGAACGACGATGAGAAGCCGAGCAGCTAGCAGCCGGCCCACTACCTGACCTCCAGGAAACCCGCTCCCGCACTCCGGGGGCGGGTTTCTTTGTAATGCGGCGGGCACGGCGGCGGGTTGTCAGGGGGCCGGGCACGGCGGCGGGGCCGGGCGTCCATCCGCACAGGTTCCCACTCTCTGAGTTCTCGCGTGCCAGGAGTTGCCCCACCAGCCCCCTCAGCCACGAAGAGTGGGAACCCGTGCGGCGAAGCTCCTCCCAGCCCCTCCCAGCCCCTCCCCGCCCCTTCACGGCTAATGGCTCCCGCTCAGCGGCCCTCCGTGACGACTGGCGGCCCCTCCGTACCGGCGGCGCGGGCGGGGGCAGCAAAAAACCCGCCTCCCGGCGAACCGGGAGGCGGGCTTGGGGCTGCGGACAATCCGTCCGCCGGCGCTTGGCTAGACGCCGGAGTAGCTGTGCAGGCCGGCGAAGTAGACGTTCACAATGGTGAAGTTGAAGATCACGCACAGGTAGCCGACGATCGACAGCCACGCGGCACGGGTACCGGTCCAGCCGCGGGTGGCGCGGGCGTGCAGGTAGCCGGCGTAGACCACCCAGATCACGAAGGTCCACACTTCCTTGGTGTCCCAGCCCCAGTACCGGCCCCAGGCCTGCTCGGCCCAGACCGAACCGGCCATCAGGGTGAAGGTCCAGAGGACGAAGGCGACGGCGTTGATCCGGTAGGAGAAGTTCTCCAGGCTCTGTGCGGACGGGACGATCCGCAGGAAGCCCAGCTTGGACGTTCCGCCGGCGCGGATTTTCGTCTCGCGGTCGGCCTGGAGCAGCTGCAGCACGGACATGGCGAAGGTGAGGGTAAACAGAGCGGAGGCAATGACGGCCACGGAAACGTGGATGATGAGCCAGTAGCTCTGCAGGGCCGGAATCAGGTGCGCCACCGGCGTCGGGAAGCCGATGGTGGCAACCATCATCATGATCAGGACCAGGGCCAGCACCAGGGTGCCGAGGAAGCGAAGGTCGCGCTTGAGCAGGACCAGCAGGAACACAACGGCCACCACCAGGGCGCCGGTGGTGCAGAACTCGTACATGTTGCCCCAGGGCACCCGATGCGCTGCGAGCCCGCGGGAGACGACGGCGGCGGTGTGGATCAGGGCGCCCAGGACGGTCAGTGCGACGGCGACGCGCGCACTGTTCCGGCGCGCTCCGACGTACCCCATGGAGGCGTCGGCGGTCTGCGCAACGGGCTCGCCGTCGGCATCCCAGCCGCGGACATTGCCGTCCGCGAGGTAGCTGTCCGATCCGGAAGATCCCGCGCGGGCGGAACCGGAGGTGCGGGCGGATGCGCCGGAGAGTGCTTCAGCCTTCGCCGGAACCGCAGCGCCCTGCTGCGCCACCCTGCTCTCCACCGCCTTGATGGTCCTGCTGCTCTGTGCGAGGTCCCATGTGAAGGCCAGGAACGCCACCGTATAGGCGAACGCCGCCAACAGCATGAACAGCTCGCTGTACTCAGCGAGGGTGTAGTCAATGGAGGGCATTACGAGTCCTTACCTGTTTCCTTCTCCTGAGCGGCATTGCTGTCCGCCGCTGATGCTTCGGGCTTTGCGTCCCGGTGTGTGCTGTGCGCTCCGGAGCCCGAAGCGGATGTGTCCCCCGCGCCATTGTCCTCCACGGCGCCGCTGCCCGCCAACCACTGCTTCTCCAGCAGCGTCCGGACTGCGGCCGCCTCGCTGGACAACCGCTGGTCTTCGCCGCGGGCCAGCAGCCCGTATTCAACCATGATGCGCCCGTCGGCATGGGTACCGGAGCGGATCCAGACGCGGCGGCGCGCAAGGAACAGCGAAGCGGCCAGGCCGGCCAGCGACAGGGTGGCGAAACCGAGGACCCAGACCTTGGCCGGGTCGTAGTGGATGTCCAGTGCGGCGTACCGCTTGATGCCGTCGAAGGTAATGGAACCCTTCCCTTCGGGCAGCTCGTACGTCTGGTTGGCGCCCAGGACGATGCCGCCGTCGTCCAGGTTCCGGCTGTTGATCTCGGTCAGGTTTTCGGTGTCGAGCACGTAGACGTTGCTCGGCACTCCCTCGTCCAGGCCCAGATCGCCGTAGTAGGCGTTCAGGTTCAGCTGGGGGTTGAACGGATCCGGATCACCGGAGTAGGACACGCCCTGGTCGTCAAGCATGGCCGTGGGCAGGAAGAAGCCCACAAAGCCGAGCTGGTCCGGCTTGGCGTCGGGAGCCTTGATCACCATCAGGGAGGTGTACATGCCGTCGCTGGGGACGGAGACAACCGGGCCCTGCAGCGCAATGTTGCCCTCGCCGTCGCGCACCGTGACCACGGGGGCGTAACCGTTGCCGACGAGGTAGATGCGGCTGCCGCCGATGGTGAGCGGTGCGTTGACCTTCAGGGTTTCCGTGTGCTCTTCGGCGTCCGGGCTGTCCTTCACCGTCATGGTTGCGGCGAAGTCCAGCGGCTGGCCGTAGTGGGTCTGCGACTCACGGTCGAATTCGACATCGAATTTGTCCAGCGTGAGCGAGTAGGGAGCCAGCTGCTCCTCGGTGAAGCTGGTGCCGGGGGTGAAGGAGTCGTAGCCAACCAGGGTGTTAACGAAGGACTCTCCCTCCACCACAATCTTCTGGCCGCTGTAGCCAAACAGCCCGCCGACGGCGATGGAGACCAGGACCCCGATCAGGGCGGTGTGGAACACGAGGTTCCCCACTTCCTTGGCGAAGCCCCGTTCGGCGCCCACTGACGGACGGTCGCCGTCGAGGTCGCGGACGTCCACCCGGTAGCCGCGCTTGCGCAGCATCTGCGCTGCCTGCTCGACGGCGGACGCTGCGGTGAGGCCCGACGACGCCGGGATGGCCAGGGTCCCGTATTCCGGCAGCCGGGACAGGCGCTTGGGGGTGCGCGGGGGCTTTGAGCGCATGGCCCGGTAGTGGGCCTTGGCCCGCGGGATGACGCAGCCGATCAGGGACACGAACAGCAGAAGGTAAATGGCCGAGAACCAGACGGAGGAGTACACGTCGAACAGCTGGAACCGGTCCAGCCAGGGCCCGGTGTCCGGGTTGTCCTCCAGATACTGGGTGACCACGGCGGGGTTGGCCGGACGCTGCGGAAACAGCGAGCCCGGCACTGCCGCCACGGCCAGCAGCAGGAGCAGGAACAGCGCCGTCCGCATGCTGGTCAGCTGGGTCCAGGCCCAGCGGAGCAGACCCAGCGGGCCGAGCGAGGGCAGCTGGACATCGCCGCCGCGGCCGCCGTTTTTGCCGCCCTTGCCGCCCTTTCCGGGCACGGCTGCGGTGCTGCCGCCGTTTTTCTCGGCTTCGGTCAAAACATCCGGTTCACGGTTCAACTGGTTCTCATAGTTCTGTGGAGGGTTCGTGCTGGGCAGGAGCTGCGGCAGGTGGGTGCCGCGCTCATCAGATCGGCAGGGTCACACTATCCAACCAACCTTGGAGATCGTTGATCCAGATGTTCCACACACCTGTGAGCATCAGGATGCCCAGGACAATCAGCATGCCGCCGCCGAACCGCTGCATCGCGAGCCGGTGCCGGCGGAAAACGCTCAGCGCACCCATCCCCCGCCGGAAGCCCAGCGCGATCAGCAGGAACGGAAGTCCCAGGCCAAGGCAGTAAATGAAGGTCAGGAAGGCACCCTTCGCGGCGGTGGCGTCGTCACCGGAGAAGGAGAGCAGCTGCACGGCGGACAGGGTCGGTCCGAGGCACGGCGCCCAGCCCAGCCCGAAGGTGATGCCAAGCAGCGGCGCACCCCAGAGCCCGGCCGGCGGCCTGGCGGCGATCTTCCGGTCCCGCTGGAACCAGCTCAGTCCGCCCATGAAGACGATGCCGAGGACAATGATGGCCGCACCCAAAACCTGCGGAATCCAGGCCTGGTCGGCACCGCGCAGCCAGCCGCCGAGCTGTCCGACGCCTGCGCCGATGATGACAAAAACGGCGGAGAATCCGAGGACGAACAGCCCGATTCCGGCCAGCATCCGTCCGCGGCGCTGCTTCTGCAGATCGACGCCGGTAAGCCCGGTGACGTAGCCCAGGTAGCCCGGCACCAGCGGCAGAACGCACGGCGAGAGGAAGGACACGAGGCCGGCCAGAGCCGCCACCGGGATGGCCAGGAGCATGGATCCGTTGAGGATGGTCTCGGCGAAGACGTTCGCGGCCGGCAGCGCTGCTGCGGGGACGGCGGTTACGGCTGTGACGGCGGAAGGAAACATGCCGGCTAAGCTGCCAGCGCGTCAGATATCAGGGCCTTCAGGGTGCTCTTGTCCGCCAGCCCGAGAATCCGGGCGGCAACGCGGCCCTCACGGTCCAGAACCAGGGTGGTGGGAACGGCCGACGGCGGCACGAACTGCGTCATGGCCAGCAGGATCCCGCCGTCCTTGTCCTGGTAGCTGGGATAGGGAATGGCGAAGGAACGCTCAAAGGCTTCAGCGGTGCTGCGTTCGTCCCGGATGTTCACGCCGTAAAAGCGCGCTCCCTCGGGCTCAAACATCTCGTGCAGTTCCACCAGGTCCGGGGCTTCCTTGCGGCACGGGGCACAGGCCGCGTACCAAAAGTTCAGCACAACCACGTCGCCGGCGAAGTCCGAGGAGGGGACGGTTGTGCCGTCAAAGAGAGTGCCGGAGAATTTCACCGGCTCCCCGCGCTGGTCGGAGGCGTATTCGGTGACGGACCCGTCGCCGGCGATGTAGTTCTTGTTGTCCCCCGCTTTGGCCTGTGCTGCCAGGGGATCCTCGACGGCGCAGCCGGCCGCTGCCGTCACCAGGGGTACGCCAAGGGCCAGACCGGCTCCGAACTTCAGGAAGGAGCGGCGGCGCATGGCATCCGGCTGGGGAATGCTCTGAGGATTTTTCAACTATTTCCAGCTTTCATCGCGGCGGGGGCTGCCACTTCTACAACGCGTAGTAATTCTATTATGCTCCCGGAATATTCGCAGCCCCGGGCAGCAGGTCTGCGGACGGCTCCGCGTAGCGGACGCCGATCAGCGTGTCACCGTCAAAATCCAGCGTAGTAACGGAGGTCAGGGTGCACTGGCGGTTGCGCGGATCATGCCAGAGCTTACGGCCCTCGGCGGCGAGCCGGGTGACCCAGATGGGCAGCTGGTGGCTGACCAGCACGGCTTCGGCCTTGTCTCCGCCCAGCTCCAACGCCTGAACCCGGGCGTCCTGGACGGCGGCCATCACGCGTTCCACCTGGGCTGCATAGGGCTCGCCCCAGGAGGGCTTGAGCGGGTTGTACATCAGCGGCCAGTACCGGGGGTTGCGCAGCCGGCTGGTGACGCCGGAAAGGCCTTCGAAGCGGTTGGTTGCCTCAAGGATGCGTTCGTCGGTGGTGATTTCCAGGCCCAGGGCGGCGGCGATCGGCGCAGCGGTCTCCTGCGCCCGGGTCAGCGGCGAGGCCACCAGGTGCACCAGCTTCGCGCCGTCGTTCCTGCGGGTTTCAAAGTGACCGGCGACGCGGCGGGCCATCTCCTGCCCCAGGTCGGACAAATGGAATTCCGGCAGGCGCCCGTAGAGGACTCCGTTCGGGTTGAAGACTTCTCCATGGCGGACGAGGTGGATCGAGGCACGGGACATGCAACAAGTTTCGCAGAGGAAGCGCCGTGAACTAAATCTGGAAAATACTTGAAGCTTGAATGAATCTGTGCGAGAATAGATGCAAATGCATCGACATGCATCGGGGCGGCGCCCCGACACCCACCAGCAACAGGAGAACACCATGATCCCCAGCGGACTTTCCACCGGCACCTGGACCCTTGACGGCTCGCACAGCGAGGTGGGCTTCACAGTCCGCCACGCCGGAATCAGCAAGGTGCGCGGCAACTTCGACGATGTCAGCGCGGTCATGGAAGTTGGACCGTCCCTCGAAGAGTCGACCATCAACGCAGTGATCAAGTCCGCCTCGTTCAACTCGAACGACGCCAACCGCGACGGGCACGTCAAGGGAGCCGATTTCTTCGACGTCGAGCAGTTCCCCGAACTGACGTTCGCCGTCACCGGCGTAGAAGGCTCCGGCGAGACCTACAAGGTTTCCGGTGACCTGACGATCAAGGGCACCACCCTTCCGGTGGTCCTGGACACCGAATTCAACGGTGTAGCCGTGGACCCCTTCGGCGCCACGCGCGCCGGATTCTCCGGCTCCACCGTCATCAGCCGCAAGGACTTCGGCCTGACCTGGAACGCCGCCCTGGAAACCGGCGGCGTCCTGGTGGGCGACAAAGTGACCATCTCAGTGGATGCAGCCTTCGTGGCGGCATCCTGATCCTGCCTGTCCTGACCGGACCCGGGGTACCGCACCCGAGGCACCGCGCCTGACGAGGCTTCATCCAGGAACACCCCGGCCAG
This sequence comes from Arthrobacter sp. Z1-15, assembly GCF_054792395.1. Classification (NCBI taxonomy): domain Bacteria; kingdom Bacillati; phylum Actinomycetota; class Actinomycetes; order Micrococcales; family Micrococcaceae; genus Arthrobacter; species Arthrobacter sp. Z1-15. The sequence continues at coordinate 3,404,884 of NZ_CP096454.1, forward strand.
CGGCCGGGGTGTTCCTGTATTTCCGGGCCGCGTGTTTCCGGGCTGTGTGTTTCCGGGCTGTGTGTTTCCGGGTCCTCCCCGGAGCCGGGAGAGGCGGCCCGATGTTCGGGAACCCGCGACGGACGGCTGAGGCCGCGATAGGCTGGGGGAATCCGATTGCGTTCCCCGGCGCCCCGGCGCCATGACCGGCCCCGGTTCGCACGGTGTGCCCGAGGGCACTGCACAGCATCCGACAGCACCCGCAGAACGACTGCTGCATCGAAAAGACCCGGCGTCTGCCCGAGCAGCTCCCTGCACCAACCAGCAAGTAGGCGGCAATGAGCACACCTCCGAATACTCCGGACCCCCGCGACCCGAACCAGCCACGAGATCCCGGCCCCGCCGCCGACGACGGACCCAGGTACGGCCAGCGCCTCCCCCAGCCGCCCCAGCACGGCCAGAACCAGCCGGGGCAGGCCGACCAGCCCTACACTCCGTACGGGCAGCCGGGACCGGCGCAGTCTTCCGGTCAGCAGTCCTCCCCCTACGGCCAGCCCTACAACCAGTCCCCGTACGGCCAGCAGCCCTACGGCCAGCAGCCGCAGAGCCCGTACGGCTATCAGTCCGCCCAGCCTTCCGGTTACGCCTACCCTGAGTCCGGGCAAATGCCCGGCGGCAAGGGTGCGCCGCCGCGTGAGGTCATGACCGGATTCTGGCTGATTCTGGCCGGCGGGATCCTGACCCTGATCTACATGATCGCTTCATCCCTTTCCATCTCGGCGGAGGACATTTTCGGATCGCTGTCCGCCGAGGACCGGCAGGTGTTTGACGAAGCCGGCATGACGGAAGAAACGGTGCAGAGCTTTGCCGCCACCACCGGGGTCGTCATGTCCCTGATTGTGCTGGCCGTCTATGTGCTGATTGCTTTCCTGATCCGCAGCGGCAAGAACTGGGCACGGATCATCGGAACGGTTTTCGCCTCGCTGTCCGCCGTCGGGGTGCTGCTCTCCCTGGTGACCGGTCTCGCGTTCTCCTCCCCCATGGAACTGGTCTCGCTGCTCGCTTCGCTTGCCGGGATCGCCGGAATCGTCATGCTGTACCGCCCGCAGGCGCAGCCGTACTTCCAGAAGCGGCCCCGCTTCGGTCCCTACTACTAAACCCGAGCGCTGCTCAACCTGCACAAAAGGTTCCGCACAAAGGGCCGGCCCGGAATGGGGCCGGCCCTTTTTGGTGCCCCGCATGCCTCAAACCGCTGACGCTGGTCACACCGCGGAAGAAGCGCTGTAGCGTTTGATGACCCGCCGGGACCGCAGCGATTGCCTGGCGCGGAGCGTATCCCTTTTTTTGCAAAGGCGGCACCCGAAGATGAGTTCACTTCCTGCTTCCCCCAACCCTCAAAAGCGCCGTGTATTTGGCCTCGGCCGAAAGGCCCCGGGCTCGCCGGGCGTCCGGCTTCCTGCTGCACACCGGCGCGCGGCTGCACCATCGGCAGCAGTGCCGTTATCAGCAGCAGCCCCGCCGGCGCCGCCGGCACCACCCGTCCCGGAAGAGACCGCCGCGGTGGAACAGCCCGCCGGCACCGGCGCTCTGTCAATCCCGGACCCGCCGGCCGCTGCCCCTGCGCCGGCTGTCCCGGCCCGGATTCCCTACAGCGAGTGGAAGGGCCCGCGGCCACGGATCGTGGGTTTCGCGTTCGTCCTGATTCTGGCTGCCGGCGTCATCAGTCTCTGGGGAGGGGTCCGGGCCAGCCGCAGCCCCGTGACCGAGCTGCCGTCCAACGCGGCCCAGCTTGAGAAACTCGGCGTGGATGCCGGCGAGTATGCCGCTGCCCTGCAGGTGGTCACTCTCGCGTCCTCGATCGTGGTTTTCGGCATCTATCTGCTGGTCGCCGTGCTGGTCAGGGAAGGCAGGAACTGGGCACGCATTGGCGGCTCGGTCCTAGCCGCCGCGGGTCTGGCGGGCGCGGCAGCTGCCGGCTCCGTTTTCCAGGCCCTTGCCGTGCTGGCAGCAGCCGGCGGCCTCGGGCTGCTCTACCGGGGTGACTGCAGCAGGTACTTCCGCCCCAGGCGCAGCCAGTACCTGAGCATGTCCTGACGGTTCAGCCGGCTCCCGGACCTCCGGCTGAGAGCTATGTTGCCAACCGGGCCCGGGCCTTGGAGGCGATGTCCGAGACCTGGGCCCGCTGCGCATGGTAGGCCAGGATCTGCAGTTCGGTGGCCAGGTCAACCTTCCGCACCTGGACGTGGTCCGGGACCTGCAGCAGCACGGGCGCAAAGCTCAGGATGCTGGTGACGCCGCACGCAACGAGGCGGTCGCACAGGTCCTGGGCCACCTCCGCGGGAACGGACAGGACGGCCATATTGGTCCGGGTCCGCTCCAGCACGCTCTCCATGGACTCGACCGAGCTGACGCGCAGCCAGCCGACTTCCTGGCCGATCAGCAGCTGGTCCGCGTCGAGCAGGGCCACCACTTCGAACCCGCGGGAGCCGAATCCCGGGTAGCCGGCCAGCGCCCTGCCGAGGTTTCCGGCCCCGACAATGGCTACCCGCCAGCTGCGGGTCAGGCCCAGCGCGGAGGCGATCTGTTCGCTGAGGTAGGACACGTCGTAGCCGACGCCGCGGGTGCCGTATGAGCCCAGGTAGGACAGGTCCTTGCGGAGCTTCGGGGAATTAACACCCGCCGCTTCCGCCAGTTCATCTGAGGACACACGCTCGTTCCCCTCGGCCAGCATGCCGCTCAGCGCCCTGAGGTAAATGGTCAGGCGGGCGAGCGAGGCAGGCGGAATGTGCCGGGCGGCTGCACCGGCAGACCGGTCGGATTCCTCGGAGGTGCTCACATGTGCCTATCGGTTGTCGGTGCTGTCCGGATTTCCCACTCTAAGCCCGCGGCCGGAGGGGACAAAGCTTCCGCCGCTAGGCACCCAGAAGACGTCGAAGACGGGTTTCGTCCAGCTGCCAGAAATCGCGCTGGATGCCGTCGATCAGGAGCACGGGTATCTCTTCACCGAAACGGGAGGTCAGGTCCGCGTCCCCTTCGATGGATTGTTCGCGCCAGCCGATGCCCAGGTCAGAGCGGATCCTCTCGAGAACCTCGCGGGCTCCTTCGCACAGGTGGCAGCCCGGCCGGGTGAGCAGGAGGAGATCAGGATGCGCATCTGTTGAGGTCATACCTCTAAAATAACCGCCCCGTCCGGTTTCCCCGGAACCCGCAAGGGGCGACGGTGCCCCGGAGGACTTTTTGCGTAGACTCAGTGGTATGCCCAGAACCACCGCAGTACGAGCCGCCGAGCCTCTGGCTCCGGCGGTCAAACCCGGCGAGGCTGCGTTTTTCGACGTCGACAACACCCTGATGCGCGGAGCCAGCCTGTTCCACGTGGGCCGCAAAATGTACCAGCGCAAGGTATTCACGCTCCGGGAGGCCTTCGGCTTCGCCCGTAAGCAGGCCAGGTTTATGCTGCAGGGCGAGAACCTCAAGGACGTGCACTCCGTGCGCGACGCCGCCCTGACGCTGGCCACCGGCCTGGCAGCCGCAGATATCCGGGTCCTGGGCGAAGAAGTGTATGACGAGATGATCGAGTCCAAGATCTGGCCGGGCACCCGGGCCCTCACGGAACAGCACATGAAATCCGGGCGGCCCGTCTGGCTGGTCACCGGCACGCCCGTGGAAGTCGCCTCGGTGATCGCGGACCGCCTGCACCTCACCGGTGCGCTGGGAACGGTCAGCGAAATTGACGAAGGGCTCTACACCGGCCGCCTGGTGGGCGAGTTCCTGCACGGTCCGGCGAAGGCCGAAGGCGTCAAGGTCCTGGCGAAGAAGGAAGGCCTCGACCTCGACCGCTGCTGGGCCTACAGCGATTCCTACAACGATGTTCCGCTGCTCAGCCTGGTGGGACATCCCGTGGCGATCAATCCGGACGCCCGCCTGCGCCGGCACGCCAGGGACCGCAACTGGCCCATCTACGATTTCCGGTCCGGACGCCGCGCGGCCACCCTGGGCCTGAAGGGTGCCACGGTGGCCGGGGGCGCCTACGGCCTGTGGCGGGGCTTCTCCTGGGTCCGGTCCCGCTAGGACCGTCGCCGGCCTTGCGGCAGCCAACCAGCCTTAAACAACAAACCCGCCGGGCCCCGAAGGGCACGGCGGGTTTGGCCAGAAAATTCCTGGTTACTTCTTGTTGCGACGCTGGTGGCGGGTCTTGCGAAGCAGCTTACGATGCTTCTTCTTTGCCATACGCTTGCGGCGCTTCTTGATAACTGAACCCACAGAGTCCTCACAAACTTGAAATAGTCAGACGCCGGCTCCAACGCTTCGGCACCGTTGGCACCCGCGCATTGACACCGGCAGATAGTTGCCACGATGTAAAACGTTCTTTAACAGGGTACCGCCTCGCCGCGGTATCCAGTGACAGTACTAGGCAGTGTCTGAACGGCGGTCAATGACGGCGTTTTTCAGCACCTGCTGGACGGCTGATTCCGGCACGCGGTACGAGCGCCCGAAACGGACGGCGGGAAGCTCGCCCGAGTGCACCAGCCGGTACACGGTCATTTTGGACACCCGCATGACATCCGCAACCTCTGACACGGTCAGAAACCTCACGTCCGAGAAATTTCCCTCGTCTGCCATTTGCCTTGAGTCCTTTAATGATGCTCAACAACCGGCTGCACTGCAGCATCGGCGTGAACGCGGTGACTGCCACTGGGACTGCTTTGCGGACCGTTAGTGATTAACCGTCCGGTCTTCCACTCTAGTGTCTGAGGTCACGATAGTGGAAGTTCACCGGCCATCTTCGCGCCGTCTGCGGGCCGCATCGGCAAGGGACCGCAGGACGGGCACAGTGACGTCCCATCCCATGCAGGCGTCGGTGATGCTCTGCCCGTACGCCAGCCGTCCGGGGGCGGATTCTTCCAGTTTCTGGGCTCCGGCAACCAGGAAGCTCTCCAGCATCACGCCGGCCACGGCGGACGACGTCGTTCCGCCGCTCCCCAGCCTGGCCGCCAGTTCCAGTGCAACCTCCGCCTGGCGAACATGGCTTTTGCCGCTGTTGGCGTGGCTGGCGTCGATGATGAGCCTGGGGTTGAGGCCCCTGGCCGCCAGGGCATCGGTTGCCGCAGCCACGTCCGCCGGGGAGAAGTTTGGCCCGGCTGCCCCTCCGCGCAGAATCAGATGCGTGTCCGGGTTCCCTGCGGTGCTGACCACGGAGGCCCGGCCGTCGTCGTCGATGCCCAGGAAGCTTTGCGGCGCCGAGGCTGCCCGGCAGGCATCCAAGGCAACGTCCAGTGAGCCGTCGGTTCCGTTCTTGAACCCCACCGGCATCGGCAGGCCCGACGCCAGCTGGCGGTGGACCTGGCTCTCGGTGGTCCGCGCTCCCACGGCGCCCCAGCTCACCAGGTCCGCCAGGTACCGCGCGCTGACCGGTTCCAGGAACTCCGTGGCGACCGGCAGGCCCAGGTTCCCGGCTTCAAGGAGGAACCGCCGGGCGGCACGCAGGCCTTCGGCGATGTCGTGGGATCCGTCCAGGCGCGGATCGTTGATCAGGCCCTTCCAGCCGACGGTGGTACGGGGCTTTTCGAAGTAGGCCCGCATCACGATCAGGAGGTCCTCCCGGTGCTCGCGGGCTGCCGCCGCCAGCCGCCGGGCGTAGTCGAGTCCTGCCGCCGGATCATGGATGGAACACGGGCCGGCAATGACCAGCAGCCGGTCATCCGCGCCGTTCAGGACGGCGCGGATTTCTGCCCGGGACCGGTCAATGCTGCGGATCAGACCGGAGGCGGGAGCCAGTTCCTGCCGCAGTTGCCGGGGAGCCGGCAGCGGGCTGAACCCGGTGGTCCGGGGATTGGAGTGGGCCGGTTCACGGCCGGCGGCGCCGGGCGCAGCCGGTCCGGTCAGGGGTCCGGTCAGGGGTCCGGAGGTAACAGTCATGGTCTTTCCCGTTCGGCAGGTTGCGGACCGGCGGGGAGACTCCTCAAAGCCCGCCGGATATGGCGAAGGGCAGGGAATCATCCCTGCCCCGGTGGCTCTGAAGGTTGGCGTCAGCGTATTACCGCGCAGGCTCCTCCAGAGCCAACGGAAAATACGCATACCAACGCTTTGTCATGCCTCCGACCGTAAACCCGGCCCGTGCGAACCCGCAAATTCTGTGCCGTGGCTAACGTTATGTGTCGCCGTTTTACCTGTTTGGATGACGCCCTGTTTAGATGACGCCCTGGGCGAGCATGGCGTCGGCCACCCGGACGAACCCGTTGATGTTGGCGCCCACCACATAGTTGCCGGGCGAGCCGTATTCCTCGGCCGTGCGGGCGCAGCTGTCATGGATATTGACCATGATTTCCGTGAGCCGGCGCTCGGTGTGTTCAAAGGACCACGAATCGCGGCTGGCGTTCTGCTGCATTTCCAGTGCAGAGGTGGCCACCCCGCCCGCGTTCGCGGCCTTGCCCGGTCCGAAGAGCACTCCGGCTTCCTGGAAGGCTTCGATGGCTTTCGGCGTGCAGGGCATGTTCGCCCCTTCCGCCACCGCAACCACACCGGACCTGATCAGGGCGGCGGCGTCGGCTTCGTCGAGCTCGTTTTGCGTGGCGCAGGGAAGCGCCACGGTGGCTCCGGCGTCCCAGATGGAACGGCCCGGCACATAGGTGGCGGAGCTGCCGCGGCGCTTGGCGTAGTCGGTCATGCGTCCGCGCTCGACTTCCTTGACCTCGCGCAGCAGCGATACGTCAATGCCCGTCTCGTCCACCACGTACCCCTGGGAGTCGGAGCAAGCCACCACGTTTGCCCCGAGTGACTGGGCCTTGGCGATGGCGTTGATGGCCACGTTGCCGGATCCGGAAACAATGACGCGCTGTCCGTCCAGGCTCAGGTTGCGGGTCTTGAGCATTTCTTCCACGAAGAGCACCACGCCGTACCCCGTGGCCTCGGGCCGGACCAGGGAGCCGCCCCAGCTGACACCCTTGCCGGTCAGCACGCCGGATTCGTAGCGGTTGGTGATCCGCTTGTACTGGCCGAACAGGTAGCCGATCTCCCGTCCGCCAACGCCGATGTCGCCGGCGGGGACATCGGTGTATTCACCGATGTGGCGGTAGAGCTCGGTCATGAAGGACTGGCAGAAGCGCATAACTTCGGCGTCGGACTTGCCGCGCGGATCGAAGTCGGAGCCGCCCTTGCCGCCGCCGATGGGCATGCCCGTCAGCGCATTCTTGAAAATCTGTTCAAACCCGAGGAACTTCACGATGCCCAGATACACCGAGGGGTGGAACCGCAGCCCGCCCTTGTAAGGTCCCAGGGCCGAGTTGAACTCCACCCGGAAGCCCCGGTTGATCTGCACCTGCCCGTGGTCATCCACCCACGGCACCCGGAAAATGATCTGCCGTTCCGGTTCGCAGATCCGCTGCAGAATGGCAGCCTCGCCGAACTCGGGATGCTTGCGGAGCACCGGTTCCAGCGTGTCGAAGACTTCGACTACCGCCTGATGGAATTCGGTTTCACCCGGGTTGCGGCGGAAAACGTCGTCGCGCACGCTGATGAGTGTTGGGTCCATAGTTGTGATTGCTCCTTCGGTATTCCCCACCTACTACGCTAGCGTTCACCTGCCGTGGCTGCGATGTGTGACGGGGGAAGACGCCCTAGGAGCGGCGACGCCGGAACTTCGGGAACTGTCCCAGCAGATCGGCGGCGCGTTCAGCGGCCCTGCCGACGGTACGCCCCAGGTGCTGCGCGGCGGCGGGATCCGCTCCTGCCGGCTGCGCTTCAACGCTTCCCGGTTCCAGCTCGGCTGACGCAGCTGCCGCTGCTGAGCGGGGGTCCGACGACGCCGGACGGCCGGCAAACAGCCGTCCCGTTCGGGCTGCGGCCGGGGCGGCCGCTGCAGCGCCGGCACCTGCCGGGGTGCCTGCCGCACTGCCCGCCGTGCTGAGGGCGGCGAGCCGCGCGTCGGGCCCTTTTGCCTCCTGCAGGGAAGGAAGGTTGAATGCCTTGAGCCACAGCACGATCTCCTCCAGCGGAGCCGACTGCAGGGAGTAGTAGCGTTTCTGGCCCTCGGCGCGCATGCTGACCAGCCCGGCCTCGCGCAGGACCTTCAGGTGCTTCGAGACGGTGGGCTGGCTGACTTCCAGTTCCTCCACGAGCGCGCCTACGGATTTATCCCCGCTGCGCAGCGCACCCAGAAGTTCACGGCGGGTGCCCTCCGCAATGACGGCAAAAACATCATCGATGACCATGACACCCACTTTATCCGTTTCCGGGACAAAGGCCGGTTCCGCTGTCGGCCCGTCGGTGCGGGACATGCGTGGTATCCGGAACGGCTAGTCGAACCAGGAACGCTAGTCGAACCAGGGATCCAGCCCGTGCAGCGGAAAGACTTCCTTGCGGGTGGCCATGACCGTACGGTCAATCTCGTCGTTGGGGTCGTATCCGACCTCCCAGGACCTCCACCACAGTTCCACGCCGTCGCCCATCAGCGGCTGGGTATCCTCCCCGTACTTGTCCTTGACGTACTCGCGCCAGGACAAGGGCACCGGTGTATTGCACCTGATCCGGCCGTTAGCCGCCACGGACATCAGCAGGCTCCAGGAGCGCGGCACCACGGACACAACGTTGTAGCCGCCGCCGCCGGTGGCGATCCATCTGCCGCCGCAGAGGTTGGCGGCGAGGTCCGCGATCGACAGGGCTGCCTGCCGCTGCGTTTCCACGCTGAGCCGGAGGTTGGTCAGGGGGTCATCCAGGTGGCTGTCGCAGCCGTGCTGGCTCACAATAACGTCCGGAGCGAACGCCTCCGCGAGCTGCGGGACCACGGCGTGGAAGGCCCGCAGCCAGCCGGCGTCGGACGTCCTGGGCGGCAGCGCCACGTTGACGGCGGTTCCTTCGGCCCCGGGGCCGCCGGTCTCGTTGGCAAAGCCGGTGCCCGGAAAGAGCGTCAGCCCGGTTTCATGCAGGGAAATGGTCATGACGCGCGGGTCATCCCAGAAGATGCTCTGGGTCCCGTCGCCGTGATGGGCGTCGACGTCGATATAGAGCACCTTGCCGACGCCGCCGGCCAGCAGCCGGGCGACGGCGGCCGCGGCGTCGTTGTAGATGCAGAAACCCGAGGCGCGTTCGGCTGCCGCATGGTGCATTCCGCCGCCGAAGTTCACCGCGTGGAGCACTTCCCCGGAGAGGACGGCGTCGGCAGCGGCCAGCGAACCGCCGACCAGCCGGGCGCTGGCGTCATGCATCCCGGCGAAGGCCGGGTTGTCCTCGGTGCCCAGGCCGAATTTCTCCTGGCTTGACCGCGGGTTCTCACTGACGCTGCGGACCCCGGCGATGTACTCGCTGCCGTGCACGGTTCCGAGTTCCTCGTCGGTGGCGACGTACGGCTTGCCCAGGGACACGCCGGGCAGGTCGAAAATCCCGAGGTCCCGGGCCAGCCTGGCGGTGAGGTCCAGCCGCAGGGGACTCATGGGGTGGCCGACGCCAAAGTTGTAGTCCAGCATGGACTCGTGCCAGATGATGCGGGTCGGCATGACCGGAAGACTGAGTCCGCGGTTGATCATGCTGAACAGGCTACGCGATGTGCGCAATACTGGGAGACTGAGCCGCGGCATACCGCCGGACCGCTGCGGAGAGCTGCATCGGTGATTTACTACTGTGCAGAGCCTCCGCGCCCCACTTGGAACCAAGGAACAAGCACGATTATGGCAACCAACCCGCAGCCCCGGCTGCAGCTGCGGCAGCTTCGCCCCCTCCACGCATTCTCCGCGCTGCGTGACTTTGTGGATTCCTTGGCCGCCAGCTCCCCGGCGCGGCTGGCGCTGATTGTCTTCGGGCTGGTCATCCTGCTGTTCACCGCGCTGCTGTCGCTGCCGGCCTCGTCAAGCAGCGGCGAGGTCACCCCCCTGTACGACGCTTTCTTCACCGCCGTTTCGGCCGTGTGCGTCACCGGGCTGACAGTCGTTTCCACCGCCACCCACTGGTCCGGATTCGGCCAGGTCCTGATCTTGATCGCCATCCAGGTGGGCGGCCTGGGCATTTTGACCATGGCCTCGCTGCTCGCCCTGGCGGTGAACCGCCGGCTCGGTGTCCGGGGAAAGCTGATCGCCCAGGAAGGCATGAACACGGGCCGGCTGGGTGAAGTCGGCTCCCTGCTGCGCATCGTGGTGACCACCACGGTGGTCATCGAACTCATCCTGGCGCTGGTGATGGCCCCGCGGTTCATTATTCTGGGTGAGTCCCCCGGCCAGGCGCTCTGGCATGCAGTGTTCTATGCCGTGTCGGCGTTCAACAACGCCGGCTTCACCCCGCACTCCGACGGGCTGGTCCCCTATGACGAGGACCTGTGGATCCTGGGGCCGCTGATGGCCGGGGTCTTCATCGGCAGCCTCGGCTTCCCGGTGATCATGGTCCTGCTGCAGAGCAGGCTTAACATCCGCAGATGGAACCTGCACACCAAGCTCACCCTTTTGGTGACCACCATCCTGCTGGTGGGCGGCAGCATCCTCTGGGGTGCCTTCGAGTGGTTCAACACCAAAACCATCGGTGAGATGAGTGTGGCGGACCGGATCCTGCACTCGGTGTTTGCGTCCGTCATGACGCGGTCCGGCGGCTTCAACCTCGTGGACATGTCGGACCTGGATTCCAGCACCCTGGTGATCACCGACATGCTCATGTTCGCCGGCGGCGGCTCGGCGTCCACGGCCGGCGGCATCAAGGTCACCACCCTCGCCGTCATCTTCCTGGCAATCGTGGCGGAGGCCCGAGGTGACTCGGATGTCCGGGCGTTTGGCCGGACCATCGCCTTCGGCGCGATGCGGGTGGCCATTTCGGTTGTTGTCCTGGGCGCCACCCTCGTGGCCGTGTCCACGGTGGCCCTGCTCGCCATCACCCAGGAAACCCTGGAACCGGTGCTCTTCGAGGTGATTTCCGCCTTTGCCACGGTTGGGCTGAGTATAGGACTGAGTGAAGAACTGCCGCCGGCCGGAAAATACGTGCTCTCCGCCCTCATGTTTGCCGGCCGGGTGGGTACCATCACCCTGGCTGCGGCTCTGGCCACACGCCAGCGCAACACGCTGTACCACTTCCCTGAAGAGAGGCCCATCATTGGCTGACAGACCAGCTCATAACGCCCCCGTCCTGGTAATCGGGCTGGGACGCTTTGGCTCCGCCACCGCCGAACAGCTGGTCAAGCAGGGCCGCGAGGTGCTGGCGATCGAGCGGGATCCGAACCTGGTCCAGAAGGCATCCACCCTCCTCACCCATGTGGTGCAGGCGGATGCCACGAACATTGACGCCCTCAAACAGCTGGGCGCACAGGACTTCTCCTCCGCCGTCGTCGGCGTGGGAACCTCGATTGAGTCGAGCGTCCTGATCACCGTGAACCTGGTGGACCTGGGGATCGAACACCTCTGGGTCAAGGCGATCACCTCCGCCCACGGCAAGATCCTGACCCGGATCGGCGCCAACCACGTGATCTATCCGGAAGCCGACGCCGGCCGCCGGGCAGCGCACCTGGTGGGCGGCCGGATGCTGGACTTCATTGAGTTCGACGACGACTTCGCGATCGTGAAGATGTATCCGCCGCGCGAAACCCAGGGATTCACGCTGGGCGAATCCAACGTGCGGTCCAAGTACGGGGTGACGGTGGTGGGAGTGAAGTCACCCGGCGAGGACTTCACCTATGCCCGGGCGGACACCAAGGTCTCGTCCCGCGACATGCTCATCGTTTCCGGGCACGTGGACCTGCTCGAGCGGTTCGCCGCCAGGCCGTAGCCCGTAGCCGGGGAAGCGCCGCGGCGGAGGATCATGCAGGGGCCCGGATGCAGCCGGGCATCCCAAGGCCCGTCATCTGCACGATAGATCCGGGCCCGGCCGGCTACTTGGCCGAAAGCTCCGCCGTGATCCTGGCAGCACGTTCAGCTGCGGCACGCGCTCCCCGGGCGATGATGCCGGGAAGCCCCTGCTCGTCGAAGCTGCGGATGGCGGCTTCGGTGGTGCCGTTGGGGCTGGTGACGGCACGGCGCAGCCCGGCAGCGTCAGCGCCGGGTTCGGCCAGCATGTAGCCGGCACCGGCAACGGTGTCGCGGGCGAGCACAGCGGAAAGCTCGGGATCCAGGCCCAGCTCCTCACCGGCGCGGGCCATGGCCTCGGCCAGATAGAAGGCGTAGGCCGGTCCGGAGCCGCTCACGGCCGACACGGCGTCGACCTGATCTTCCGGAACCTGGACCACCCGTCCGGTGGCGGAGAACAGCTCGGCGGCCAGGGCCATGGTTGCTTCGGTGGCGCTGGTTCCGGCGGAAATGGAAATCACTCCGCGGCCCAGGCGGGAGGGCGTATTGGGCATGGAGCGGATAACGGGCTGGCCCTCCGGAAGCCCGGCTTCCAGCATCTCGATCGAGACGGCGGCGGCGACACTGATGACCACGGTCCCCGGATGCAGGACGGGCGCAATCTCCGCGAGCAGCGCCGCAACACCCACCGGCTTGACCCCGAGGACGACGACGTCGGCAGCAGCCGCCGCAGTGCGGTTGGCTTCCGGATCTTCGTTCCCGGCCAGCACGGTGAGGCCGGCATAGCGGCTGCGCAGTTCCTCGGCGCGCTCCGGGCGCCGCACCGTGGCGCTCACCTGGTCCGCGGGCATTCCGCCGGCAAGGATTCCGCCGAGAATGGCTTCATTCATTGAGCCGCAGCCCAGAAAGGTCAGATGCAGAGTTCCGGTATCCATGCCCCCGATTCTGTCACGGCCTGCACTCGCGCCCTCCATCGGGCCCAGGGCAGCGGACCGGGGTGCGCCTCTACTCGGAGATCTGGCCCAGATTCATGCGGGCGAAGTCCAGCGTCTGCTTCAGCTGGTCCTCCCGTTCTCCGGCGCCCTTGACCTTGCGGGTGCTCACTTCGATCGCCACCACGCCCGTATATCCCGACTCGGCCAGGTACTGCATCGCTTCGGCGCAGCGCTGGGTCCCTTCACCGGGCAGCATGTGCTCGTCACGCCCGTTGGGCGTGCCGTCCGTCAGGTGCACATGGTGCAGGCGGCTGCCGAGCTTGCGCAGTTCCTCGTAGGAGTCCATGCCGGCGATGGCCGCGTGCGAGAAGTCCCAGGTGACGTGCTCGTAGGGTTCCGTCACCGGATTCCAGTGCGGCAGGTAGGCCTTCGCTTCCCGTCCGCGGACCCGCCACGGGTACATGTTCTCCACGGCGATAGTCACCCCGTACTGTTCGGAAATGTGCCGGACGCCGTCGGCGAAGTTCTCGGCGTACCCTGACTGCCAGCGGAACGGCGGATGCGCCACCACGGTTTTGGCGCCCACCTCCGCGGCCATGGCGGCGGAGAGCTCAATCTTGGTCCAGGCCTTGCCCCACACCTGCTGGGTCAGCAGCAGGGTTGGTGCGTGGATGGCCATGATCGGCTGCGAGTACCGCTCGCTGAGCGCGTTCAGGGTCTGCGGGTTCTGGCTGTCGTTGCTGCCCGTGACCATGACCTCGACGCCGTCGTACCCCAGGTCGTGGGCGACGGCGAAGGTGTCGTGCACGCTCAGCGGATAAACGGAGGCGCTGGACAGGGCCACCGGTATGAACGGTGTGCTGTTGTCCTCCGCCCGGGAGATCTTGGATGGAATGGTCATTCAGCTGGACTTTCGTAGAAGGTGCCGGGAACGGTTGCCATCGCCGGCTCAAGCGGAGCTTCCGCCGGCGGGCTGTCCGGGAGCGGGCCCTCGGATTCAAAGCGCAGGGTGTCAAAACGCTGGAGGAGCAGGCCCTCGCGCAGCGCCCAGGGACAGATTTCGAGCACGGGCAGGTCGAAGGCCTCCATAGCGGCGTACGCCGTCATGGCTCCGGCCAACACCTGCGAAGCCCGGATCGGCGACACCCCGCCGAGGTTGCTGCGGTCGTCGATGCTCATGGTTTCCAGGCGCTTGGTCCACAATCCCAGATCGGTGCGCAGCAGCTGGCGGCGGACGTAGGGTCCGGCGGCCGACGGCGCGGCGCCGGCTATGCGGGCCAGCGACCGGAAGGTCTTGGACGTCCCCACGGCGAGGTTCGGTTTGCCGCAGGCTGCGAATTCCGCTGCAGCTTCCTCGACCGAGGCCCGGATGTGCTTGCGCAGTTTCTTGATGCTCTTGGCCGTGGGCGGATCACCGGCAAGCCAGTCCCGCGTCAGCCGGCCGGCGCCCAGCGGCAGGGACAGGGCGGTTTCCGGAAGCTCGTCGGCGCCCTGCGCCATCTCGAACGATCCGCCGCCAATGTCCAGGTCCAGCAGGGTGCCTGCTCCCCAGCCGTACCAGCGGCGGACGGCGAGGAACGTCAGCGACGCCTCATCGGTGCCGCTGAGTTCCTTCAGCCGGACCGTCGTCTCGGCCTCCACCCGGGCGAGGACGGCCTCACCGTTGGCCGCCTCGCGAATGGCGGACGTGCAGAAGGCCAGGAGGTCCTGGGCACGGTGGCGCCGGGCGAATTCGCCAGCCTCGGCGACGAACCCGGTCAGCTCGCGCTGCCCCGCTTCGGTGATGGCGCCGTCATCGTCCAAATACGCGATCAGCGACAACGGCCGCTTGTGCGAGGCAAACGGCACCGGCCGGGCACCCGGATGGGCGTCCACCAGCAGGAGGTGGACGGTGTTGGACCCGATGTCGAGGACGCCTAAACGCATGACACCATTATCCCGCGCCGGGACCGGGCTTCCGTACACGGAAGGCCGCTCCCGGCGGACACGGGCATGGCCGGGGCCAGGCGGCGCCCTACTTCTTCGCCGGTGCGCGCTTGCGCGCAGCGGGCTTGCGGGCGGCAGGCTTCTTGGCCGGGCCCTTTTCGCGCTTCTCCGCCAGCAGGTCAATGGCCTGTTCGCGGGTCAGCTCTTCAATGGCCGTGGACCGCGGCACCGTGATGTTCGTGATGCCGTCGGTGATGTACGGACCGAACCGGCCGTCCTTGACGACAATGGGCTTTTCGGAAACCGGGTCGGTGCCGAACTCGGCCAGCGGAGCCGCAGCCTGCCGGCCGCCGCGCTGCTTGGGCTGGGAGTAGATCTCCAGTGCCTGTTCCAGCGTGATCGTGAAGATTTCCTCTTCCGAGCCGATGGACCGCGAGTCCGTCCCCTTCTTCAGGTACGGTCCGAAGCGCCCGTTCTGCACGGTGATCTCGTTGCCCTCGGCGTCGGTGCCCAGGACGCGCGGGAGCTTCATCAGCTTCAGTGCTTCCTCGAGCGTGACGGTCTCCACGCTCATGGACTTGAAGAGCGAACCGGTGCGCGGCTTCTGCTTGACCGGCTTCTTCGGGGGCTTGGGCTTGCCGTTCTTGTAGTACTCCACCGGCTGGTTGGCCAGTTCCTCTTCGGTGGGCTCCGGGATCAGTTCGATCACGTACGGACCGTAGCGGCCGTTGCGGGCCACGATGGTGCGTCCGGTTTCCGGATCCTCGCCCAGCACGCGCTCTTCCGGCCCGGCAGTTTCCATCAGCTCGATCGCCTTTTCGGCGGTCAGCTCATCGGGTGCCAGGTCCTCCGGAACGTTGGCGCGCTCGGGTTCGGTCCCCTCCGGAGCATCCGCCGGCAGCGGGCGCTCCAGGTACGGGCCGAACTTGCCCACGCGCAGCGTGATGCCCGGGGCAATCTCGATCGAGTTGATCGCCTTGGCGTCGATTTCGCCGAGGTCGTTCACGATCGTGTGCAGCCCGGTGTCCACGCGGTCGCCGTAGTAGAACTGGTTCAGCCATTCCACGCGGCCGGCTTCGCCGCGGGCAATACGGTCCAGGTCCTCTTCAAGCTCGGCGGTGAAGTCGTAGTCCACGTAGTTCGTGAAGTGCTCTTCCAGCAGCCGCACCACGGAGAACGCAATCCAGCTCGGCACCAGGGCCTGGCCGCGGTTGGTGACATACCCGCGGTCCATGATGGTGGAGATGGTCGCGGCGTACGTGGACGGCCGGCCGATGCCGAGCTCTTCGAGCACCTTCACCAGCGAGGCTTCGGTGTAGCGCGGCGGCGGGGAGGTCTCGTGCCCGACGGCGTTCAGTTCAGCGGCCGTGAGCGTGTCGTCGGCCTTCAAAACGGGCAGCCGTGCACCCTCGGTGCCTTCGGCGTCGTCGTCGCGGGCGGCGTCGCGGCCTTCTTCGTAGGCGGCCATGAAGCCGCGGAACGTGATGACGGTGCCGGAGGCCGAGAACTCGGCGTCGCGGCCGTCGGAGGCCACCGCACCCAGGCGGACGGACGCCGTCGAGCCCTTCGCATCGGCCATTTGCGAGGCGACAGTGCGCTTCCAGATCAGTTCGTAGAGCTTGAATTCGTCTCCGCGCAGCGAGGAGGCAACCTGTGCCGGGGTGCGGAAGGAGTCACCGGCGGGGCGGATGGCCTCGTGGGCTTCCTGCGCATTCTTGGACTTGCCCTTGTACACGCGGCGCGCTTCGGGCACGTATTCCGGCCCGTACAGTTCCGAGGCCTGCCGGCGGGCGGCATTGATCGCCTGGTCCGACAGCGCCGGGGAGTCGGTACGCATATAGGTGATGTAGCCGTTTTCATACAGCCGCTGCGCCACCTGCATGGTCACCTTCGAGGAGTAGCGCAGCTTGCGGCCGGCTTCCTGCTGAAGGGTGGAGGTGGTGAACGGCGCGGCCGGGCGGCGGGTGTACGGCTTGGTGTCCACCGAGCGGACGGAGAACGACGCCGATTCCAGGTTCGCGGCGAGCGAGGTGGCTGCCGCTTCATCCAGATGGGCCACGGACTTGGACTTGAGCTGGCCCAGGTCGCTGAAGTCCTTGCCGGTGGCAACGCGGGCACCGTCCACGGAGACCAGCTTGGCCTTGAAGGACTCGGCAGCACCGGTGGCGAAGGTGCCCAGCAGGTCCCAGTAGGAGGCGGGGCGGAAGGCCATGCGCTCGCGTTCGCGCTCAACCACCAACCGGGTGGCGACGGACTGCACGCGGCCGGCAGACAGGCCGCGGGCAACCTTGCGCCACAGCACCGGGGAGATCTCGTAGCCGTACAGGCGGTCCAGGATGCGGCGGGTTTCCTGCGCATCCACCATGGCGACGTCGACGTCGCGCATTTCCAGCAGGGCGCGCTGGATGGCTTCCTTGGTGATTTCGGGGAAGGTCAGGCGGTGCACCGGAACCTTGGGCTTGAGCACCTGGAGCAGGTGCCAGGCGATGGCTTCACCTTCGCGGTCACCGTCAGTTGCGAGGTAGAGTTCGTCGGCGTCCTTGAGGGCAGCCTTGAGCTCGGCTACCTTCTTCTTCTTGTCCGAGGACACGACGTAGTACGGCTCGAAGTCGTTGTCGAGGTCCACGGCGAACTTGCCGACGGCAGTCTTCTTCAGCTCGGCCGGCAGGTCCGACGGCTGCGGAAGGTCGCGGATGTGACCCATGGAGGCCGTCACCTCGAAGCCCTCGCCCAAATACGCGGCAATGGTCTTGCCCTTGGCGGGAGACTCGACAATGACTAACTTCTTGCCGGTCTTCTTGTCCGTCGCCTTAACTGGCACTGTTCTCCTACGTAACGAAGGTGGTTCAAAGGGTTAGGGGCCGCGGCCGGGCTCTGGTGCCAGGCCCGGTTCATCCTCAGACAGTATGCGGGATGCCCCAGCACTAGGGTAACTGCATTGAATGGGAGTTGCTGACTCCCCTCCCAAAACAGCGGACGGCCCTAGCGGGATGCGGGGACCAGGAATCCGTCCAGCACCAGGTTGCGGACCTCGGCTTCCAGGCCGCGGGAAAAGTCGGGGTCCGGGCGCCCGAGCAGGGCCGCGAGGGCGCCGATGATCTGCCCCACTGACAGTTCACCGTCGCTGGCGGACACAAAGCCGGTCAGCTCGGTGCTCATCAGGTTGGTCCGCCGCAGGCCCGCGCCCTGGCGCAGCAGAATCACCCCCGGGTGCTCCGCGCCGGGGCGGGCGTGGCGCTCCTCCGTGACGTCGTCGGCCGCTTCCAGGTGTTCTTCGAGCAGCGAGGGACGCGCCGCGAGCCAGTCAAAGCGCTCGACGGCGGCGCCGAGGTGCGGTCCCACGGGCTGTTCCAGGGCGTGGGTAATCTCCTCGAACCGGCGCAGCGGCGCGGACGCGGGGTCGGCGCGCCGGCGCAGGAACAGGGACCCGAAGCCGACGGCGGCCACGTCCCGGGACGCGAAATCCGCCAGGTACGCAGCGTAGGAGGCCAGATACTCGGTGCGGTCCCGGTTTTCGGCCGCGTCCCGCAGCCACATTTCCGCGTACTCGGCCGGTTCCAGAACTTCCCGCTGGATAACCCAGGCGTCGGTTTCCGGCGGCAGCCACGACTCGATGCGCGCGGACCACCGGGGTGACCCCCCGCTCCCGGTTTCCGGCTCCGCAGTGTCGGCAACATCACTGTCCTGAATCTCCCAGTTGCCCAGCATCTGAGCCGTGCCGCCGGGAACCAGCACCCGGTGCAGGGTCCGTACGAGCGTGGCGACAATCTCGTCACCGGCCATTCCGCCGTCGCGGTAGGTAAAGCGGTCTTCCGGGTCATCCCCGGCGCCGCGGGGAGTAATCACAAACGGCGGGTTGGACACCACCAGGTCAAACTGCTTACCGGAGACCGGCTCCAGCAGGCTGCCCAGGCGCAGCGACACGCGGTCCTCCAGCTGCTGCGGATCCAGGTCCAGCGCCTTGGCGTTGAGCAGCAGATTAAAGCGGGTGAAAGCGAGCGCCCGCTCGGAGATGTCCGTGGCCGTAACGTGCCGGGCATGCCGGAGCAGATGGAATGCCTGGATCCCGCAGCCGGTGCCCAGATCCAGCGCGCGGTCCACGTCCCGGCGGACGGTCAGCTGGGCCAGGCTCAGCGAGGCCTGCCCGATGCCCAGCGCATGGTCGTGCCGCAGCACTCCCGGGCGCTGGTGGGCACCGAGGTCGCTGGCCACCCAGAGGTTGCCGTTTGCGCCGGCGGCGTGGGCGCCTTCGGTGCCGTTCCCGCCCCCGGAAGGTTCAGCGTCGGTGACGCCGTACGGCCGCAGGTCAACGGCTGCCCGGAATCGTCCGGAGGTACGGGCATCTCCGGCGGCTTCTTCCGGAGCCGCGGACTCAAGCAGCCCCAGCGCGAGCAGTCCCTCGGTGCGGGTCCGGGGAAAGGCCGTGTCCAACAGTTCACGGTCCATGTCCTCACCGGCCAGCCAGAGCAGAATCATCACGCGGACCGGCGCCGGACTGCCCTGCTGCGCCTCTTCCCGGCAGCGCAGGAGCGCCGGAACGAGCTGGTCGCGGCCGAGCGCGGCGGCGGCGGACTCCCCCAGGAAGTCGGCCACGCCGTCCACGGTGTAGCGGGCGTCCGCCAGGTCCGCGGCAAGAGCCTCGAGCAGCGGAAGGTCGGAACTCTGGGGTGCATCGGGAACACCGGCGAAATCAGTCACCGTTCCAGTTTATGGCTGGCGGCGGCGGTCTCCGTTCCGGTGCTGCCCGGCGCGCACCCGTCCTAGACCACCTGCCGGTCCCCTGATCCGGAAGTCCGGCCCGCCGCATGCCGTGCGCCCAGGTAGCCGAACACCACGGCCGGAGCGATGGTGGCTCCGGCGCCGGGATAGGTCCGGCCCATTACCGAAGCCGTGGTGTTGCCGGCAGCGTACAGGCCTTCGATGACCGATCCGTCCTCGCGCAGCACCCGGGCGTCCGGGTCCGTCACCAGTCCGCCCTTGGTGCCCAGGTCTCCGGGGTACAGCCGCACCGCGGTGAACGGACCCTTTTCCAGGGCGCCGAGGTTGGGGTTGGGCTTCACCCCCGGATCTCCGTAGTAATTGTCGTAAGCGGTGTTGCCCCGGCCAAAGTCCGCGTCCACGCCCGTGCGGGCAAAGCCGTTGAACCTCTGCACGGTGGACACCAGGCCGGCCGCGGGGACGCCCATCTTTTCGGCCAGTTCGGCCACGGTGTCCGCCTGCACCAGCAGGCCTTCCGCCGCCCACTTCTTACGTCCGACCATGATCGCCGAGAACAGGTAGCGCCGGCGGTGCCGGGCTTCCATCACCAGCCAGGACGGAGTGGCCGGCACCGTTTGGTTGCGTTCGAGCATGTGGTGCCCGAAGTCCACGTAGGACTCGGACTCGTTCAGGTACCGGGCTCCGGAGGAATCAACCACCAGGGAATGCGGCATGGAGCGTTCGGCCAGCGAGAAGGCGACGCCGCCGCCTGGCGCCACCGTGGACGGGCCCCACCAGGCGTCGTCCATCAGGGCCAGCGCTCCGCCGCGCTGGGCCACCAGGTCAATCACGTCCCCCTGATCCCCTTCGGGGGCAGAGGAGTATTCCTGGTCCAGCCCGTGGTATTTCTTGCGCCACTGAGCGTTCCGGGCGAACCCGCCGGCGCCCAGCACCACGCCCTTCCGGGTCCGGATCCGCACCCTGCGCCCGCGGTGGACGACGACGGCGCCCACCACCGCGCCGTCGTCGTCCTGGATCAGGTCCGTCAGCGGCGAAGACAGCCAGACCGGAGTCTGCTGCTGGCGCACAATGTGCATCAGTGAGGAGGAAAGGGCGCCTCCCAGCCCGTACAGCCGCTTGCCGCGGACAAGGCCGCCGAGGGTGCGGAAGACGAAGCGCGCGCCGCGGATGAATCCGCTCGGGCTGGACCAGGCGCGGGACAATTCGAAGACGTCGTCGGTCGCCAGGGGTACGGGAATGCCGGATTTGGCGGCCCGGGAGGATTTGAACCAGGTGCCCAGTTCCTTCGTGTCGAAAGCCCTGACCTCCAGCGACCGGCCGATCATGCCGCCGGGCTTGTCCGGGTAGTAATCCGGGTAGTCCTTGGAACGCATCCAGCGGACACCCAGCGATGCGAGCAGAGTGACGACGTCGGGAACGGCATTCAGGAAGGCCAGCTTGCGCTCGCGGGAGGAGACCGGGCCGACGTCGGCGATCACCGTTTCCATGTAGGTGAGGGCCTTTTCGGTGCTGTCCGGCACCCCGGCCGCGGCCATCAGCGGATTGTTCGGCATCCACAGCCCGCCGCCGGAGACGGACGTGGTGCCTCCCCAGACGTCGGTGCTTTCCACCACGAGGACGTCCTGCTCCTCCTCGGCTGCCGCTATTGCCGCTGTGAGGGCCGCGGCGCCGGTGCCGACCACGAGGACGTCGACGATGCGGTCCCAGTCCTCGATGACGTCGGCTGCGGCGTCCGCTTCGGCACTCCCGCTGCGGCTGGTCTCTCCCGTAATGTCCGCATATTCCTGCGTCATGGCTGGCCCCCTGTGATCGGTATGCCCGGACGGCGGCGTCCGGTGCTGCCGCGAATGCTACATGCCCCGGAGGCGGCGCACACGGGAAGCGCGGATGAGGAACGGTACACCGGGCAGCCCGTGAAATCTCAGCCAAGCAGACGCTTGTTGCCTACGTCACATTTGTGAACTAGAGTCCAGCTTCAGTTTATGTTCTTCCGACGGACGTCGACCGGGCCCCGGCCCGGACGCGAACGTCCATGACATTGGAGTCATTACATGGCGCTAGCCCTCACCGAAGAGCACACGGATCTGTGTGCCGCGGCATCCGACTTTGCCTCGCGCTTCGCCAGCACTTTGACCACGCGCGAGCAGCTGCCGGCCTACGGCGCCGGCGGACGGGCGCCGTACTGGGACGAGCTCGTGAAGAACGGCCTGCACGCGCTGCACATCGGCGAAGAGCACGGCGGGCAGGGCGGTACCGTCGCCGACACCGCGATTGTGGTGGAAGAGTTCGCCCGCCGCCTGGTTCCGGGCCCTTACCTGTCAACGGTCCTTGCCGGCGCCGCCGTTGCGGCAGCTGGAGACTGCAAGGCCGGTGCCCGCGGCCTGGCCGGCTTTGCGGAAGGAGCCCCCGGCGCACTGGTGCTTCCGGCCGGAACCATTAAGGCCGCCCCGGCGGCCGGCGGCGGGTGGGTGCTGCAGGGCAGGGCCGAGGTTCTCTCGCTGCTGTCCGCCGAACTCCTGGTCATCGGATTCACCGCCGACGGCGCCACGCTGTTTGCGCTGGTAGACGCCGGGAGCGCCGGACTCACCCGCACCGCAGCTGCCTGCACCGACCTCACGCGCGACGCCGGCATCCTCGAACTTTCCGGCGTTGTGGTGGGCTCAGATGCGATCCTCGAAGGCCTGGACCCCGTCCACGTCGAAACCCTCCAGGCCGCTCTGCTCGCCGCTGAAGCCGCCGGCATCATGCGCTGGGCGGTCGAAGCATCCACCGAGTACGCCAAAATGCGCGAACAGTTCGGCGCACCGATCGGATCCTTCCAGGCCATCAAGCACAAATGCGCCAACCTGCTCATCAGCGCCGAACTCGCCACCGCAGCAGCCTGGTCGGCCCTTGTATCCCTGGACCAGGACCGGGATCAGCAGAAGCTCGCTGCCGGAGCCGCCGTCGCCGCAGCCATTGTTCCCTCCGTGGAAGCCGTCACCGAAGCCGTCACCATTTTCGGCGGGATTGGCTTCACCTGGGAGCACGACGCCCACCTGTTCTGGCGCCGCGCCATGACCCTCGCTGCCCAGGTGGCGCCGGTGAGCACACGCCTGGCCGGGCTGGGCCAAACCGCCCTGGAGCTGGACCGCCGCATTGACATTGAGTTGCCCGATGAAGATCCCGCTTTCCGGGCCCGCATCGGCCGGCTGCTGGACACTGCACAAACGCTGGCCAACGAGCACGACGGCGGGCGCTGGTATTCGCGCGGATCGCAGCGGTCCTTCCTCGCCGGGGAAGGGCTTGCGGCCCCGCACTGGCCCGCCCCCTACGGGCTGGGCGCCACTCCCGCCCAGCAGGTGGTCATCTCCCAGGAATACGCCCGCCGCGGGCTGACCCAGCCGTCGTCGGTCATCGGTGAGTGGGCCATGCCCACCATCCTGGCGTACGGCAGCGACGAGGTTAAGGAACAGTTCGCGCTGCCGACGCTGCGCGGCGAACTGATCTGGTGCCAGCTCTTCTCCGAACCCGGCGCCGGCTCCGACCTGGCCGGCCTGGCTACCCGGGCCGTCAAGGTTGAGGGCGGCTGGGAACTGAAGGGGCAGAAAGTGTGGACTTCCGGCGCGCACGAGGCCGACTGGGGCATCTGCCTGGCCCGGACGGATAAGGACGTGCCCAAGCACAAGGGACTGAGCTACTTCCTCGTGGATATGCGCAGCACCGGAGTGGAGGTCCGTCCGCTGAAGCAGTCAACCGGCGACGCCGAGTTCAACGAGGTCTTCCTCGACTCCGTCTTTGTGCCTGATGCCTATCTGCTGGGCGAACCGGGCCAGGGCTGGCGCATCACCGCCACCACGCTGCAGAACGAGCGAACCCAGATCTCCGCGGGAGTGTCGGTGGGAACCGAGGAAGCGCTGCGCACCATGATCAGCCAGGGCAGCTACACCGGGAGTGAAAGCGAAGCTTTTGCCTCGCTGGGGCACGTCGCCGCGCTCAGCTCCGCCATCGGGGCGCTGAACCTGCGCGAGACCCTGCGCCGGGTCAACGGCATGAACCCGGGGGCCGGTTCCTCGCTGGCCAAGGTTGCCCACGCCCGGCTCACCCGCGAAGCCGCCTCCCGCGTCCTCGCACTGGCCGGACCGGGCGCGCTCTTTGCCTCCGCCCCGGGCGACGCCGTCACGGGGCAGCTCACCGTGCCTCAGGTCCTGATCGGCGGCGGAACGGTTGAAATCCAGCTCAATGTCATTGCCGAACGCATTCTTGGCCTCCCCCGCACCTAAGCACCGCCTCTCCGGCGCCGGCCCCGGCTTCGGGGCAACCACACCCATGCTTTACCGAAAGGAGCGTTTCGCATGACAGCGTTGACGAGCGAAACAGACAGCACCCGGATCCTCGATTCCGCCCGGCTGAAAGAACTTCTCGAACCGAAGTCCATTGTTATTGTCGGTGCCAACACCAGGTCCACCTGGTCGCATTTCACCTACAGCAACCTGGTGGACGGCGGCTTCGACGGCAAGCTCTATCTGGTGAACCGCCGGGGCGAGGACTGCCACGGCCAGCCCAGCTTCCCGTCGATCTCGGATCTGCCCGAAGCTCCGGACCTGGCCATCGTGCTGACCGGCACCAACTCACTCGAAGAGATTCTTGAGGAAGCCCGGGTCAAGGGCATCCGCAACCTGGTCCTGCTGGCGGCCGGACTGGGCGAGGCCGGAGCGGAAGGCGCTGCCCTGCAGGCCCGGCTCGTCGAGCGCGCCCGTGCAGCCGACCAGCTGATCCTGGGTCCGAACAATCTCGGATTCATCAATTCCCATGCCAAAGTTGCGGCCTTCAGCCACATGACGCAGATGCCCATGATCAGCGGCGGTGTGGGCATAGCGAGCCAGTCCGGCGCCCTGGCCATCTACCTGCTGCCGTACATGGCCTCCCGCGGCGTGGGCTGCTCCACTTCGGTGACTGTCGGCAACGAGGCCATGATCTCCGCGATTGATGTCATGAGCGTGCTGGTGGATGATCCCAACACGAAGGTCATTGCCGCCTATCTGGAACAGATTTCGGAGCCGGCGCAGTTCCTCGACGTCGCAGACCGCGCCCGCGCCGCCGGCAAGCCGATCGTCATTTTCAAGGCCGGACGCAGTGAAGCATCCGCCCGGGTGGCGGCCGCGCACACCGGGTCCCTGGTAGGGGACGACACAGTCATCGACGCCGCCTGCCGGCAGTACGGAGTCATCCGGGTCGAGAACATCGAAGACCTGGTCGCCACGGCGGGCCTGATTGAAGCCTACGGTACCCTTCCCGGCCCCCGGATGGGCGTTGTCACCGGCTCCGGCGCCATGTGCGCCCTGGTGGCTGACAAGGCCGACGCCGCCGGGCTGGAACTGCCGTCGCCGTCCCCGGACACGGTGCAGGGCCTGCATAACGCCGGGCTGCCCGTCTTCTCCACGGTCAACAACCCGATGGACACCACCGGCTACGTGTCGATCGATCCCACCATCCTCACCAAGGCCGCCCAGTGCTTCATCGATGACCCGAACTATGACTTCGTCGTGGTCAACGGCTCCTGGCCGGCCACCCAGGCGATGGCGGACATGAGCCGGGCAACCCAGGATGAAATGCTGCGCCAGCTCACCTCCTCCTCCAAACCGGTTATTGCGATGAGCTTCCTGCCGACCGAGGTCACTGAATTCGGCCGGGCCTTCGCCGCTGAGCACGGCTTCCCGCACGCGTCGGATTCGTTTGACCGGGGCATTCCGGCCGCTGCCCGCAGCGCCTGGTGGGGACAGCGCGCCGCCGAACTTGCTGGCGACGGCAAGCTGCCCGCGGCACCCGCCATCGCCAGGCCGGACGGTGCGGAACGATGGACCGAGGTGCAGAGCGGGGAGTTCCTGCGCAGCCACGGAATCCCGTACATTCCCGCTGCCGTTGCTGTTTCCGCCGAAGAGGCCGTGTCCGCCGCCGAGTCGCTGGGCTACCCGGTGGTGCTGAAAATTGCGTCCGAGGACATTGCCCACAAAACCGAGGTAGGCGGCGTCCGGCTGATGCTGCAGGACGCCGATGCGGTGGCCGAGGCCTACCGCTTCATCCGCGACTCGGTGGCCAGGCACGCCCCGGAGGCCCGGATCCAGGGCGTCGCCGTTTCACCGATGCGCCCCGCCGGCACGGAACTGCTGGTCGGCGTCGTCCGGGATCCGCGGTGGGGGCTGGTGCTCGCAGTCGGTTTCGGCGGCGTCATGGTGGAGCTGCTCAAGGATTCTGCGGTCCGCCTGCTCCCGGTGGGGCCGGCGGAAATCCGGCGGATGCTCGAGTCCCTGATGGGGATTGACCTGCTGACCGGGTTCCGCGGCGGCGAGCCCACCGACCTGGATGAACTGGCAGCGGTCATTTTTTCCATCGCCCAGGTGGCCGAGGGTCTCGGCGACGAACTCGAGGAGCTTGAAATCAACCCGCTGAGGGTTGCCGGGAACCAGATCGAAGCGCTGGACGCATTGATCCGCTGGAAGGACCGGTAGCGCGGT
Source organism: Arthrobacter sp. Z1-15 (assembly GCF_054792395.1). Lineage (NCBI taxonomy): Bacteria > Bacillati > Actinomycetota > Actinomycetes > Micrococcales > Micrococcaceae > Arthrobacter > Arthrobacter sp. Z1-15. The sequence goes on from NZ_CP096454.1 coordinate 3,430,684, forward strand.
GGAGAGGGCTCAGGGGTGCCCGGAGGCGGTGGTAGCTTTGGGTTTTCACCGGATATCCACGCAGGAGGCACTTCATGGTTGGGCAACTGACGCGCGACACCACGGAGCTGCCTGCCTATCAGGTGGAACGCCGGCAGAGGATTCTGGATGCAGCAAAAACGCTGCTGCGCTCAACCGACTTCGAATCTATCCAGATCCGCGACGTCGCCTCGACGGCGAACGTCGCGCTGGGCACCCTGTACCGGTATTTTTCCTCCAAGGAACATCTGTACGCGAACGTCCTCTACGACTGGAGCGTGCCGTTCTACTCGGCGGACCAGTCCTGGGCGAACGGCCTGGAAACCACCGAGCGGGTTGCCCGGCGCCTGCGCAATGCCTTGGCAGCCTTCGAAAAAAAGCCGCACTTCTACCAGACCATCCTCATCCTGCGGACGTCCTCGGATCCGGATGTCCGCGAACTCATGCAGCAGCTGGTGCTGGTGCTCGAGGAGCCGTTTCGCTCCGATTTCTCGGCGCTGCCGCCGGACGAAGCCGCGGATGTCACTGCCATGGTGTGGGCCGTCCTGATGGACCTGGTCGGCCGTCTGCTGTCGGGCAACAAGACGCTGCCCGAAGCGGCGAGAGTGCTGGACCGGTTTGTGGCAATGATCGGACTCCGGCTCGACCAAACGCAAGCCCGGGAGCACTAGCCCCCGTTTTCCTGCGGGCGGCCGCATGAGCGCCCACGAGCTGGACCACGTCGCGTTTGCCGTTCCCGCCTGGAGTTCCGCCGGGGAGCTGCTGCACAGGGAGCTCGGCGCACGCTTCGCCAGCGGTTTCAGCCTGCCGGCCTTCAGCCCCTGCCAGGTTGCCCTGGCGGAGGACATGCGGCTGGAATTGCTGGAACCGGGCAGCTCCCCCGCGTCCTTCATCAGGCGTTTCCTCGCTGACAACGGCGGCAATGCGGCGCCGCACCACATCACGTTCAAGGTGCACGATATTTCCGCCGCCATGGCCGCCGCCCGGGCAGCGGGCGTCAACCCGATCCTCGTGAACACCGAACATCCGCTGTGGCAGGAAGCCTTCCTGCATCCGCGGGACACCGGACTCGGTTTCCTGGTGCAGATGGTCCACACCCCGCAGTCCCTGGAACAGATCACCGCTGACAACGACGAGTTCACCATTCCCTGCCCCTGGCCGGAAACCGAAGTCCCCCGGGCCCGGCTGCCGGTGGTCTTCGGGCTGGTTAGGGATCTGGAACGTGCGGGCCGGGTGCTGCGCAGCGTCCTGGGAGCCACCGGATTCCCGCTGCCCGCCCTCCCCCGCGGCGAGCCGGCGGCCGCAGGTTTTCGATGGCCGCAGGGCGCGGACCTGATCCTGCAGGAGAGCGCTGATTCGCCCGGCGTTTCCGGCCTCCGGGCCCTGGGGTATGCGGCTGCCGGCGAACCCGCGCTGGGACCCGAGTGCCCCGGACTGCTGGAAGCACTTGTTGCGGGGCCGTTTGTTCCGGAGCTGGGCATCCGGATCTCGTCCCTGCGCCTTCCGGATCCGCCCGGTTCCGTCCGGCACCCCGTCCACCAGACCACCACCTGAGCATCCGCAAAACCGCCGGGCCTGCACAACGCATCCGCACCGCCCCGGCACCATCAATGAGGAGAAGAAACCTATGGGACTTCGTGGAGAAGCCGCAATTCTCGGCTACTTTGAACTGCCGCCCGAGCGCAAGCTCGCCCGTGAAAAGACGTTCAACCTGGAGCAGTGGGCCCGGCTTTCGAAGGCGGCGCTGGACGACGCCGGACTGGACGCTACCGATGTCAACGGCATCGTGACCCCGCTGATCGGAGAAGCGGACATGTTCGTGCCCTCCACCATTACCGAATACCTGGGCATCAACGCGAACTTTGCGGAAATCGTCGACCTCGGCGGCGCAGGTTCCGCCGCAGCCGTCTGGCGGGCAGCCGCGGCCGTGGAACTCGGGCTGTGCGACGCCGTGCTGGTCACCTTCCCCGGCACCCACGACGTGCCGACGGACGCCCGCCGCCCCTTCGTGATGGACGACAAGATGTACTTCGGCGCCTCATCCAACGCATACGGCTCCCCCCAGGCGGAATTCGAGATTCCCTACGGCAACCTAGGGCAAAACGGACCGTACGGCCAGATCGCCAAACGCTACGGCTACGAATTCGGGTACGACGAGCGGGCCATGGCCAAGATCGCCGTGGACCAGCGCACCAACGCCTGCGCCACCCCGGATGCCATCTTCCACGGCAAGCCGATCACCATCGAGGATGTCCTTGCCTCCCCCATGGTCGCCGACCCGCTGCACATGCTCGAAATTGTGATGCCGTGCCAGGGCGGGGCGGCCATTGTCATCGGCAACGCAGAGTTGGCCGCCAAGTCCAAAAACCGCCCCGTCTGGATCAAGGGCTTCGGCGAAAGGGTCCCCTACAAGACCCCGACCTATGCAAAGGACCTGATGCATTCCCCGATGATCCACGCCGCGGACCAGGCCTTCACCATGGCCGGCATCGACCGCAGCGAGGTGGACATGGTCTCAATCTATGACTGCTACTCCATCACGGTGCTCATGAGCCTGGAAGACGCCGGGTTCACCGAAAAGGGCAAGGGCATGCAGTTCGTCAGCGAGCACGACCTGACCTTCCGCGGAGACTTCCCCATGAACACGGCCGGCGGGCAGCTTTCCTTCGGCCAGGCCGGAATCGCCGGCGGTATGCACCACGTCATCGACGGCGTGCGCCAGATTATGGGCCGTGCCGGCGAGGCCCAGGTCGCGGACTGCAACCGGGCTTTCGTCACGGGCAACGGCGGCATCATGAGCGAACAAACGGCACTGATTCTCGAAGGCGAATAGGAGTACCACCATGAGCACCGATTACACCCCTCCGGTCCTGGAACGGCCGATGCCGGTCCCCACCCCGCTGACCAAGCCGTTCTGGGACGCACTGGCCGAGCACCGGATCCGCATCCAGTTCTCACCGTCGCTGGGCGAGTACATCTTCTATCCGCGGCCGCTGGCCCCGGGAACCCTCGCCGACGACCTGGAATGGCGTGAGATTTCCGGCGCCGGAACCCTGTATACCTACACCGTCTCCACCCGGCCCGTGGCCCCGCACTTTGCGAACGAAGGCACTCTGGTGCTCGCCGTCGTGCAGTGGGACGAGGGTCCCAAATTCTCCACCGAACTGGTCAACGTTGCCCACGACGAGATTCAGGTGGGCATGCGGGTCAAGCCCGTGTTCTGCGATTACCCCGAATCAGGAATAACCATGCTGCGCTATGAACCGGAGATGTGAATATGACAACCACCACCGATTTTGTTCTTCCGCCCGTCACCCTGCGCATCGGCGGGGAATCCCGCACCGCCGGCGCCGGCGCCCACACGCACGTTAACCCGGCCACCGGGCAGCCCGGCGCCCAGGTTCCGCTGGCCGGGGTGCAGGACGTTGACGACGCCGTCAACGCCGCCCATCAGGCCTTCGCCGTGTGGCGTGCCACCCCTGCCGGTGTGCGTTCCAAGGCCCTTCTCAAGCTGGCGCAGCTGGTGGAGGAGCACACCGAGGACTTCGTGGAGCTGGCGATCGCAGACAACGGCATCGCCCGTTCCAATGCCTACCCCACGGTCACCGCGGCCACGGAATGGATCCGCTACTACGCCGGCTGGGCCGACAAGCTCCCCCTGGGCCGGATCACCTCGGTGGTTGGCGCGGGAGGGTCCTTCGGGCACACGCTGCGCCAGCCCTACGGAGTCATCGGCGCGATCATCACGTGGAACGCGCCGCTGATGTCCCTGGCCATGAAGGTTCCCGCGGCTCTGGCCGCAGGCAACACAGTGGTGGTCAAGCCCAGCGAACTGACGCCCTTCAGCGCCATGCTGTTTGCCGACCTCGTCACCGAGGCCGGCATTCCCGACGGCGTGTTCAACGTCATTCCCGGCGGCCCCGAGGCCGGCGCCGCTCTGGTCGAGCACAAGCTGGTCAAGAAAGTGACCTTTACCGGCGGACCGGACACCGCCCGCAAGATCACCGCTGCCTGCGCCCAGACCTTCAAGCCGGTACTGCTGGAGCTGGGAGGCAAATCCGCCAATCTGATCTTCGACGACGCGGACCTCGAAGCCGCAGCCATGAACTCCACGTTCATGGCCTTCGGCATCATGAGCGGCCAGGCCTGCGCCCTTCCCACCCGGCTGCTGGTGCAGGACTCGATCTACGATGCGTTTGTCGAAACCATCGGGGCGATCGCCGCGTCCTTCCCCGTCGGCAATCCGCAGGACATCGGCACCGTCTGCGGGCCCGTCATCAACGAAGCGGCCATAGACCGCATCCAGTCGATGGTTTCCCGGGCCCAGGAAGAGGGCGCGCGCCTGGTGACCGGCGGGCAGCGGCTTGCCGGCGACCTGGCCGACGGGTTCTTCTACCCCCCGACCGTCCTGGCCGACGTCGATCCCTCCAGCGAACTGGCGCAGAAGGAAGTTTTCGGCCCCGTGCTGGCCATCACCCGCTTCAGCGACGAGGCCGAGGCAATCTCCCTGGCGAACAGCACCGACTACGGACTCTCGGGCTACATCTGGACGGCCGATGTTCGCCGCGCCATCCGCGTCACCGAGGCCCTGGAAACCGGGGAGGTCACCGTCAACGGTGCCATGAACGCAGTGGCCGAACGCCCCTTCGGCGGCATCGGCCATTCCGGCAACGGCAATGAAGGCGGACTGGAAGGGCTCGAAGAGTTCTTCTGGACCAAGTCCGTCGCCTACGGCAACGGCTAACCACAAACCCCGCTGCGCACCACGCACCACCTTTCTCTAAAGATCGTCTGCTCCACCGCCGCCCGATACCTGTCGGCCGGCGCCGCTGCATTCTGTTGACCTCATAGGAAAGGCAGGACACCGATGTCCTCCACCACTCGGGCGCTCAAGCGCCCAGGCTTTGCCTCAGTAGTCATAGTCTTGGTTCTGGCCGAAATCATCTCGGCCTTCGAACTGTCCATGATGTACGTCATGCTGCCGACCCTGATCGCGGATTTCCAGGTGGACGCCAACACGGTCGCCTGGGTCGTCACCGCCTATCTGCTGGTCTCCGCCTCAGCCGCCGTGCTGGGCGGACGCTTCGGCGACATGTACGGCCGGCGAAAGGTCATGGTCATTGTCCTGGCCATCGCAGCCGTCGGTTCGCTCATCTCGCTGCTCGGGGGCTCCCTGGGCATGATTATCTTCGGCCGCGCCATTCAGGGTGTTGCCGGCGCCGTCCTGGGCCTGGCCTTCGGACTGGCCCGCGAACACCTGGATGAAAAGCGGGTGCCGGTTGGCATCTCCATGGTCGGTGCCTCTGCCCTGATCGCCGGTGCCGGCGGATCCATGATCGCCGGGTTCATGATCGATCTCTTCTCCTGGCACGGGATCTTCGTCTTCGCTGCCGTCCTGGCGGTCATTGCCGCCGTGGCCATCCAGCTGGTTATTCCGAAGGACACCAACGCGGCCACCACCGACAAGCCCGACTACCTGGGTGCCATTCTGCTGCCCATCGCGGTCAGCGCCCTTCTGCTGGGGCTCTCCAACAGCTCGAAGACCGGCTTCCTGTCGATGGAGTTCCTGGGACTGACCGGCCTGGGCCTCGCTGCCGCCGCTGTATGGGCGTGGTGGGAACTGCGGGTTGAATCACCGATCGTGAACCTGCGGATGTTCAAGAACCGGCAGATTGCCCTGGCCATGACCGCCACGGTGTTCGCCGCCGTCGGCCCCCTGGGCGGGGTGTCGGTTCCCTCGCAGATGATCATGCAGTCCCCCGAGTCGCTGGGGTACGGGCTGGGCTTTACGCCCACTGAATCGGGCGTCATCATCTGCCTGACCGCTCTTGTTGGCTTTGCTCTGTCACCGGTGGGCGGAAAGCTTGCCTTCCGCTACGGGGCGCGGATTGTGTTCATCGGAGGGCTCGTGCTGATGGCCCTGGTCCTTCCCCTCATCCTGCTCACCTACGGGAACGTGGCAATGTACGTAGTGGCGATGACTCTGAACGGTGTTGGGATTTCCCTCACCTACGGTGCGCTGCCGAACCTGCTCGTTGAGGTGGTCCCGGAAACCCACACCTCGGAAACAGCCGGAACCAACACCATGATCCGCAACGTCGGCCAGTCCGCGGCGATCGCCATCGGCGCGTTCATCCTCGCCAAGAACACTGACCCGGCAACCCAGGCCATCTCGCAGCAGGGCATCAGCGCCGCGCTGCTCCTGGTCCTGGCCTTCGCAGTGCTCTCCGTGATCATGGGACTGATGCTGAGCCGCCGTCCCAAGCCCTGGGTTCCCGAGACGGTTGGCGAGCGCGACATTCGCCGGGGAACGGTTACCGGCCCGAATCCGGAAGACGTGGTCTCCGCGACGGCCTAGGCCGCACCCGGCTCAGTCCCCGCCGCCGGCATGCACCGCGTCACCGTGCGCGGTGCATGCCGGCCTTTTCTTCTCCCCAAACCGAAAGGCGGGACACCGATGTCCTCCTCAGCACGGCAGCTTAAGCGTCCGGGTTTTGCTCCGATCGTCCTGGTTCTGGTGCTGGCCGAGATTGTGTCGGCCTTTGAACTGTCCATGATGTACGTGACGCTGCCTACCCTCATCCGGGATTTCCAGGTGGATGCCAACACCGTTGCCTGGGTCGTCACCGCCTTCCTGCTGGTGTCGGCCTCCGCCGGCGTCCTCGGCGGACGGTTCGGCGACCTGTACGGACGGCGCAGGGTCATGGTCATTGCCCTGGCCATTGCCGCCGTCGGCTCGGTCGTGTCCCTTCTCGGCGGTTCCCTGGGCATGATCATCCTCGGCCGGGCCATTCAGGGCGTGACGGGCGCCGTCCTGGGCCTGGCCTTCGGACTGGCCCGCGAACACCTTGACGAGAAGCGGGTGCCCGTCGGCATTTCCATGGTCGGCGCCTCCGCCCTGATCGCCGGTGCGGGCGGCGCGCTGATCGCCGGCTTCATGATTGATGCCTTCTCCTGGCACGGAATCTTCATTTTCGCGGCGGTCGTGTCGGTTCTTGCCGCGGTTTGCGTCCAGCTGGTGATCCCCCGCGACACCGTGCTGCCCAACCGTGAAAAACCCGACTATCTCGGGGCTGTCCTGCTGCCCGTTGCGGTGTCCGCGCTTCTGCTGGCGTTCTCCGGCGCCTCCAAGACCGGTTTCGCCTCGGCACAGTTCATCGGGCTGATCACCGCAGGCCTTGCCGCCACAGCCGTGTGGGCCTGGTGGGAGCTGCGGGTCGAGTCACCGATCGTGAACCTGCGGATGTTCAAGAACCGCCAGATCGCCCTGGCCATGACCGCCACGGTGCTCGCCGCCGTCGGCCCCCTGGGCGGAGGGAACGTTCCGGCGCAAATGATCATGCAGGCCCCGGCATCACTGGGGTACGGACTCGGTTTCTCGCCGACGGCGGCCGGAGTCCTGATCAGCAGCACCCTGCTGGTGGGATACATCTTCTCGCCCCTGGGCGGGAAGCTCGCCTTCCGGTACGGCGCCCGCACTGTCTTCATCGCCGGCCTGGCGCTGGTGGCCTTGGTGGTACCGATCATCCTGCTGACCTACGGAAGCGCTGTGCTGTTCGCGGTCGCGATGATCTTCAACGGCATCGGCATCTCACTGGCCTACGGTGCGCTGCCGAACCTGCTCATTGAGGTGGTCCCGGAAAGCCACACATCGGAAATCGCCGGGACCAACACCCTGATCCGCAACATCGGGCAGTCCGCCGCCGTCGCAATCGGCGCGTATATCCTTGCCGGGCACACGGATCCTGCCACTGCTGCCGTGGCCCAGGAAGGAATCAGCGCAGCCTTCCTCTTCGTGTTCGTCTTCGCGGCCCTGTCCGTGGCTGCGGCGATGATGCTGCGCCGTTCCCCCGCCCGGTGGGTCCCGGAGACGCCCGGGCAGCGGGACTTACGCCGCGGCACCGGCGTACGCCCCGCGGACGTGCTCCCGGCCGCAGGCTGAAACTAGAACCCTGTTATAGCATTGCCGCAAGCGATCCAGGCCACAGTTGCGGCGGGAATCATCCACCGGGACCTGTTCCCGAAAGTCTCATGAGAGGGAACGTCATGACGATCCACACGCAGAACATTGGAAAGGTCTCCGAAGGGGCTCCTGTTTCCTGGAATTCCAAGGACGCACTCCTGTACGCACTAAGTGTGGGTGCAGGAGCCCGGGACCAGACCGGGAACCTGGCCTTCACGACGGAAAACTCCCGCGGCATCAGCCAGAGCGTGCTGCCCACCTTTGCCGTGCTGCTGGGCGGTTCCGGCGGGTCGATGGACTCGCTCGGCGACTTCAAGCTCTCCCAGATTCTGCACGGCGGCCAGTCCGTCACCCTGAACCGGACGCTGGCGCCCGCCGGGACGGTGATTCCGCGCAGTTTCATGAGCGCGGTCTACGACAAAGGCAAAAACGCCGTTATCGAGCTGACCACGGAACTGCTCGATGCCGAGACCGGCGAAACGGCGGCAACCTCCGTTACCAGCATGATCATCCGCGGCGAGGGAGGCTTCGGATCGGAGCCGGCGCCGGCGGACGGGTGGGAGGTCCCGGACCGGTCCGCCGATCTGGTGGAGACACAGAAAACCACGCCGGACCAGGCGCTGCTGTACCGCCTGAACGGGGACCGCAACCCGCTCCACTCCGATCCGGCCATGGCGGCCCTGGTCGGATTCGAGAAGCCGATCCTCCACGGGCTGTGCACCATGGGATTCGCCGGCCGCGCCCTGCTGGAGGGCATTTCCGGATCCGACGCCGATGCCTTCGGCTCACTCAGCGTCCGCTTCGCCGCCCCGGTTATTCCGGGCGACGAACTGACCACGAGTATCTGGAAGACCGGCACGGGCGCAGTCTTCCAGACCCGCGTGGGAGACACCGTGGTCCTGGACCGCGGTGTCTACACGCTCCGGGGCGCGGCACCCTCCGGGGAAACCCGCGCATCCGCAACCGCCGCGGTTTAGCGACCGTTCGCTGCCGGGCGGCACACCGTGATTATTCGGTGCAGCCGTCCGGGCAGCGCAGCGTTTCGGGATCCGCCGAGCACTCGGCACAGTACAGGGTGAGCTTGCGGCAGGAGAGATTAGAGCAGTTCTCGAACTTGCTGGTGGGCGCCTCGCAGCGGACACAGGTGCCGATCGTCACGGCGTCGTCGGTGAACTCCGTGTGCATCCGCTTGTCGAACACGTACAGGGATCCCTCCCACAGGCCCTTGTCGCCGTAGGTCTCGCCGTAGCGGACAACGCCGCCCTGCATCTGGTAAACCTCCTTGAAACCGCGGTTGACCATCAGCGAGGAGAGCACTTCGCAGCGGATGCCGCCGGTGCAGTAGGTCACCACCGGCTTGTCCTTGAGGTCGTCGTACTTGCCGGAGTCCAGTTCCGCAATGAAGTCATGGGTGGTGGCCACATCCGGCACCACCGCGCCCTTGAACCGGCCGATCTGCGCTTCAAAGGCGTTGCGCCCGTCGAAGAAGACCACGTCCTCGCCGCCGGCTTTTTTCTCCTCGACCAGTTCATGCAGCTGCTCGGGGCGCAGGTGGGTGCCGCCGCCGACCACCCCGTCCCGATCCACTTTGAGCTCGCCGGGAGCGCCGAAACTCACAATTTCTTCGCGGACCTTGATGCTCAGGCGGGGGAAGTCCTCGGCTCCGCCCTCTGAGTATTTGATGTCCATCTTCTTGAACGCCGGATATTCGCGGGTGGCCTTGGCATAGGCCTTGACGGCGTCAAGGGGGCCGCCCACGGTTCCGTTAATGCCGTCGGGGGAGATCAGGATCCGCCCGCGGAGCCCGAGTTTCTCACAGAGGGCGCGCTGCCACAGGCGCACCGCCTCCGGATCCGGAAGGGGAGTAAAGGCGTAATACAGAGCAATTCGATTCAAAGCCACTCATCAAGGGTAGACCGCAGCAGGACCCCGGATTTCATCAGCACCCGTACCTTTCCCCTGCCTGCGCCGTTAGTGTTCATTCATGAGAGTGCTGAACGACGATTTGCTCGAGACCTGGGTCACCGGCTGGGCGCAGTCCCGCGGGTACCAGACGCGGCGGGAGGGCCGCTTTCCCTCCGCGTTCCTGCATGACAGGACCAATGACTGGGAGTATTTCGCGCTGGAGCCCTCCCATGACGAGTTCGCCGCACTCGCGTCCTCCGCCCGGAAGAGCCCGGAGCGCCTGTTCACCATTGTTACCAGCCGCACCAACGAGATCCACGGCGCCGCCCTGGTCCACGGGCTGAGCGTGCGCTCCGCGGATGAGGTGTTCATGTCCCTGGAGATGGCCGGACAGGACATTGAGGACCCGGTTCCGCTCGACGGCTTTGAAACCGAAACCGTGCGCGGGGCCAAGACGGGCATCGTCATGGTGACTTCCGACGGTGAACCGGCGGCCCGCGGCAGTGTCTCCGTGGTGAATGATCTGGCGGTCTACGACCGCATCGTCACTGAACCGCGGTTCCGCCGCCGCGGGCTGGGAACCTATGTCATGCGGGCCCTGACAGCGGTGGCGCTGGAACACGACGCCGAGGCCGGGCTGCTCGTGGCCACGGCCGACGGACTGGAACTGTACAGATACCTGGGCTGGGAGAACCTGGCCAGCGTGGTGATGTTCGAGCCGAGGCTGTAACTGCCTGCGGGTTCAGCCTGCGGCTGAGCAGCCGTGTTTAGCTGCGGCTCCTCCAGCCTCCGGTGGGAGAATGGCAGCGTGGCCCTACATGATTCCCTGATCCCCCTGCTCGGCTCCGGCGCCGACCCGGAACAGCTGGTCCATGTGCACGAAATCCCGGCCCGCACTGCCGTTCCGGTGCCCTGGCCGGACTGGGCGCATCCCGACGTCGTCGCCGCCTACTCGCGGGTGGGCGTCCACGAACCGTGGCGGCACCAGATCGAAGCGGCAGAGTCCGCCCACGCCGGGAACCACACGATCATTTCCACCGGCACCGCCTCCGGGAAGTCGCTGGCCTACCTGCTGCCGGTCCTTGACGAAATCCACCGCACGGCACTGGATGACCGGGTCACGCTGGAGCCTACCGGCTCGGTTGCCCTCTATCTGGCGCCCACCAAGGCGCTCGCCGCGGACCAGCTCTCCGCGGTGAACGCGTTGAAGTTGCCCACTGTGCGGGCGGAAACGTACGACGGCGACACGGACCCCGGCGCGCGGCGCTGGATCCGGGACCACGCCAACCTCGTGCTGGCCAACCCGGACATGCTGCACTTCGGCGTGCTGCCCAACCATGCCTGGTGGGCCCGTTTCTTCCGCCGGCTCAAGTACGTCATCATCGACGAGGCCCACAGCTACCGCGGGGTGTTCGGTTCCAACGTTGCCAACCTGATGCGCCGGCTGCGCAGGATCTGCCGCTACTACGGCGCCGATCCGGTGTTCATCGGCGCTTCGGCCACCTCCGCTGACCCGGCCCAGTCCTTCGGCCGGCTGATCGGCGGCGAAGTGACCGCGGTGACCCGGGATGCCTCACCGCACGGGGCCACCACGGTGGCGCTCTGGGAACCGCAGCTGACCGAGCTCAAGGGTGAAAACGGTGCCCGGTCGCGCCGGACGGTCATTGCCGAGACCTCCGATCTGCTGGCGAACCTGGTGGCCGCCCAGGTGCGCACCATTGCCTTCATCAAGTCCAGGCGCGGCGCGGAAACGATCGCCACCATCACCCGCCGGCTGCTCGACGAAGTGCACCCTTCTTTGCCGGACCGGGTGGCGGCGTACCGCTCCGGGTACCTGCCGGAGGAACGCCGGGAACTGGAACGCCGGCTGCGCAGCGGTGAACTGCTGGGGATCTCCAGTACCTCCGCGCTGGAGCTGGGGATCGACATTTCCGGGCTTGACGCGGTGCTGGTGGCCGGCTGGCCGGGCACCCGCGCCTCCCTGTTCCAGCAGATCGGCCGGGCCGGGCGCTCCGGACAGGACGCGCTGGCCGCGTTCGTCGCCAGCGACGACCCCCTGGACACCTATCTGGTGCACCACCCGGAGGCCATTTTCGACATCTCGGTGGAAGCCACCGTCTTCGATCCGTCCAACCCCTATGTCCTGGGCCCGCACCTCTGTGCCGCCGCGGCGGAAATACCGCTGACCCCGGATGAGCGCGAGCTGTTCGGCCCCACCGCCGCCGGATTGCTGGACCAGCTGGTGGAACAGGGTTACCTCCGTCGCCGGCCCTCGGGCTGGTTCTGGACCCACTCCGAAAGCGCCGCCGCCATGGTGAACCTGCGGGCCGACGGCGGCGGACCGATCAACATCGTGGAGTCCGACACCGGAATGCTGCTGGGCACCATGGACGCTCCGCAAAGCCAGTACCAGGCGCACACCGGCGCGGTGTACGTCCATCAGGGCCAGACCTTCATGGTGGACGAACTGAACGAAGCGGACCACTGCGCCATGGTCACCCGCGGCAACCCGGAGTTCTACACCCAGGCCCGCGATATCACCCAGATCGAGGTCATGGAGACCGAGCGGACCTCGCACTGGGGTGAAATCCAGGTCTGTTTCGGCACCGTGAAGGTCACTACCCAGGTGGTCTCTTTCCAGCGCAAAGCACTGATCTCGAATGAGATCCTGGGCGAGGAGCCGCTGGAGCTGGAAGCCAAGGAGCTGTTTACCAAGGCAGTCTGGTTTGTCATCGACGAGCATCTGCTGACCGCTGCCGGGCTCATCCCGGCCGATTTCCCCGGCGCCCTCCATGCCGCCGAGCACGCGTCCATCGGGATGCTGCCGCTGATCGCCACCTCCGACCGCTGGGACATCGGCGGGGTGTCCACGGCGCTGCATGCGGACACCGAGAAGCCCACCATTTTTGTGTACGACGGCCACCCCGGCGGTGCCGGTTTCGCCGAGCGGGCCTATGAAGCCGCCGAGCTGTGGCTGACCGCCACCAGGGATGCCATCCGCGCCTGCGAGTGCGAACGCGGCTGCCCGTCCTGCGTCCAGTCCCCCAAATGCGGCAACAAGAACAACCCGCTGTCCAAGGCCGGGGCAGTGACGCTGCTGCAGGTGCTGCTGGACTCCGCCCGCGGCCGGGATGCTGATCCGGCGGCGGCCGAATCAGCGGTCATGGCAACTGGACCATAGTCATGGCGGCGGTCCGGCACGGGCGCGGCCGGTAGCTGTCACCGCGGCGGTCCAGCCCGGGCGCGGCCGGTAGCTGTCACGGCGGCGGTCCAGCCCGGGCGCGGCCGGTAGCGGGCCACGGCACCAGCCCGGCCGCCACCTGGGTGTTTACCTGCACGGTGTGATCCCCGGGATTGACCGCGCAACCGGTCAGCGCGGCACCGTTGCGGTCCGCAACCTCACCCGCCACCGCGCAGGCATCGCCCTCCCGCAGGCCGCGGACGGTGTCCGCAGCGGCCAGCGCAGACAGGTCCGCTGCAGTGGCGGCCCGGTTCGCGGCGACCGTGCTCTGCAGCAGCAGCAGAACGGCACCGAACAGCACCAGCAGCAGCACCCCGGTCCCCAGCACCAGCACGGTCCCGGACCCGCGTTCCTCCTTCCCTGCTTTCCTCTGTCCTTTCCTCTGTCCTTCCCTCGGTCCTTCCCCCGGCCCTTCCTCCGGTCCTTTCCTCGGCAACCCGGTCCCCACCCCGGCTTCAAGCCCGGTCTCTTGCCCGGTCTCAGGCCGGGCTTCCTCTCCGGATCCGTTCCGGGCAGTGTTCACGGCAGTGACTCCGGAAGGGCCGACGCAGAAGCAGTAAGCACCAGGGGCAGCCGGTCCAGCAGCGGGGCGGCCACGGCTGAGTCGACCTGCACCCGGAGCCAAGGCCCGTCCGGCGAGAGCGTCACCTGCGCTTCAGCGCCGGCAATCCGCAGGGCCGCCGACTCCGCCGCACCGCTGTCTCCGCGCATGATTTCCCGGGCCGCCGCCCGGGCCGCTTCCTCGATGCGAAGCTGGGTCACTCCGGCCGCGACGCCCGTGAGCACTGCGGCCAGAAGCAGCGCCACAGCGGGCAATCCCACCGCAAGTTCGGCGGTGACTGCGCCCCGAGCGGATGGAGCCCTCGGATTCTTCCGGCCCATCGGCTATCCCAGCGTGAGCGCGCTGCGGATAAGTCCCATCAGCAACGAGCGCACCTCTCCACTGCCAAGCACGGCCACCAGCAGCGCGGCGAACGCCACGGCAGCGAGAGTGGCAATGGCATATTCCGCGGTTGCCATCCCTGCCTCGCGGCCGGGAACATTGCTCCGGAGCCGTTCAGCCCTCCGTGCCCGTCCTGGAGTTGAACTGTCCCGGGCGGCAGAGGGTTGCGCCGGGTACAACACCGTCACGGTGCCGTAGCCCGGAGTTTCCCGCGGTTTTCCTCCGAATCCCGGTGCCTGGCCGGCGGCACTGCACCGGCAGGTACTGCCTTCGGGTTCTGACGTCTCGCCGGTGCCGAAGGCCGGGGCACCGGCAAAGCTGCGGCCGCGCTGGGCGGCAGTTACGGATCTGCTCAAGACAGACATGGTTTCCTCCTGGTGTTGGCTGGCATCACTTGCACCGCTTCGAAAGCGGTGTTCCGATCCTGCAGCCGGCAGCCGCAGCGGGCCAGAGGTCCTTCCGCCGCTGCGGATAACGGCCGCGGCCAAGTTGGCTGTGGAGGGACGTACCGGTGCAGCGGTCAGGGAAACGACGGCAGCAGCGACAGCAGCAGCGGCATCACGGTCAGGACGACAAAGGCCGGCAGCGCGCAGAGTCCCAGCGGGACCACCAGCTTGACTCCCAGTGCTGCCGCCCGGCGTTCGGCCTCACGGGAGCGTCGGCGGCGGACCTGGGCGGCTGCTGCCAGCAGCACTGCGGCTGAGGGCGCCCCGGTGGTCGCGACAAAGGTCAGTGCCTCGCGGAGCTGGGCGGCCGGCGCCTCCGGCCGTTGAGAGGCAGCCTCTCGAGGAGCACGTCGTTGAGGAGCCCGCTGTGGCGAACCGAGCTGCTGAAGTCCTGACCGCCGGGGACTGCGTCGGCGGTAATCTTTCGGCCCTGATCCGGAAGGACGGAATCGGGCGCCGGGACGCCCGGCATCGGCTAGTTCCCACGCCACGGCCCACGGAGCACCCAGTTCCAACGCAGCCTGCACCCGCCGCAGGCACAGGGCCGTCTCCGGCTCCACAACATCCGCGAGGACACCCAGCGCCGGCAGCAGCGATTGGCCGGCGTCCAGCATGGCAGCCACCAGGTCCAGCATCAGCGCGGGATCTGCTATTCCGGCGCTTCCATGACTGTTGGCCCCGGTCGTTTCCAGTGCGGCGCGACTGGCTGCGTCTCCCCTGCCCCGGGCCGGATACCTTCCGGGTCGCAGCAGCAGCCAGGCAGCTGCAGCCAGGAACACGGCCACCAGGGTTCCTGCCATCAGGGGCCGGCTGCCCGGCGCACCAGCGCCCTGGACCAAAACCCGGCGATCAGGAACAGGGCTAAGCCGGCGGCCGCGGCCAGCCAGCCCAACGGGCTTCCGGCGAGGATCGCCACCGGATCGGCGCCCAGCAGGTAGCCCAGTCCCAGCCCGCCCGCCGGCAGCCAGGTCAGCAGCCGCACGGTTGCCTGCGGTCCTGCCAGCGCCGTTTCCCGGGCCGCCTGCTGGTCCAGGCCGCCCTCCAGCTGCGCGGCGTAGCGGCTGAGCACTCCAACCAAAGGTGCACCGCTGCGTTCCGAGACGCTTACGCACGCTGCCAGTTCGCTCCACACGGCCTCCAGTGACAGGTGGGCGTGCCCGCCCCCGCCGATAGCGGTCCGGGGTGCGCCCCCTCGGGCCGCTCGAGTCCGCCGCGAGCCACCAGTTTCCCCTCCGCCTCCCGCGGCAGCCCGGAAGACGGGCACCGGGCTCAGGCCAAGTGATGCAGCTTGGGCGGCTGCTTCGAGGACCGGCAGCAGCCGCGCGGCCAGCAGCGCATTTGGTCCTGTGCCGCGGACGCCAAGCTGCAGGGCTGCGGCATCTGCCCACAACTGGTGAGGAGTCCGCCCGGCGGCCAGCAACCCGGTGAGCTGGTGGATGAGCAGCGGGACGTCCTGCAAAGCAGGATCGGGACGGGCGGGGACGATATTGGCCTTTACCAACCGGGACCGCAGCCGACCGGTCTTTGGTCGGTGCGGCCCCGACCCCGCCCTGCCCGGCCCCGGCCAGCCCGAGGAGCGCCCGGCGGCAGGTGAAGCGGAACGGGGCAGGAGCAGCCCGGCGGAGATTCCGAGCAGCACCGAAATCCACAAGCCAGTCACTCGACGCGTGTTTCTTCTCGAATCGGTTCTTCGTTCAGGATCTCCGCCGGCAGATTGGAGCGGCCGGCCATCCGTTCCTGCAGTATCGGCCAGCCGGGACCGTAGCGGGCTGCGGAATCGGGGCGGATCAACGGCAGCAGCGCCGGCAGTGTTAGCAGCCGGCCGTCGGGCGAAACTGTGAGCACAGCGATTTCGGCCACCCGGCGGCCGGAGGGCTGGCGGGCAAGGTGCACCACCGCGTCCAGGGCACTGGCTGCCTGCAGGTTTACGGCCGTGCTGCTCATCCCGGCCAGGGCACCGAGCGCGGCCAGCCTTGCCGGCACGCTGGCCGCGGAGTTCGCATGGATGGTTGCTCCGGCGCCGTCGTGCCCGGTGTTCATGGCCGCCAACAGCTCGCGAACCTCCGCACCCCGGCACTCGCCGACAACCAGTCTGTCCGGACGCATTCGAAGGGCCTGCCTCACCAGCTCGGCCAAGTCCACCTGGCCGGTGCCCTCCACGTTGCCGTGGCGGCTCTGCAGACCCACCGTATGGGGATGGCGCGGATCCAGTTCTGCGGCGTCTTCGACCAGCACCAGCCGTTCCCCGGGATCACTCAGTGACAGCAGGGTGGAGAGAAGCGTGGTCTTTCCGGTCCCCGTGGCTCCGCTGATCAGGAAGTTCAGCCGGGAGGCCACCAGGCGCCGCAGCACCCCCGCGCTTTCGGGGTCTACGGTTCCCCCGGCCTGCAACTCCTCCAGCGTGAACGTCAGGGTCCGCCGGATCCGGATGGACAGCAGCGTGGAGCCGGTGGAGATCGGCCGGAGCACGGCATGTACCCGGTAACCGCGCAGCTGGACATCAACGCAGGGGTTGGAGTCATCCAGGCGGCGGCCTCCGGCCGCGATCAGGCGGGCAGCGAGCGCCTGAACTTCCGCATCGGAGCCAAACCGCAGCCCGGTCAGTTCAAGGCCGTTTCCGCTGTCCACCCAGACGCGGTCCGGGCCGTTGACCAGAATGTCGCTGACCCCCGGCAGCAGTGCCAGTTCCTGCAGCGGCCCCAGTCCCTGCAGCTCGGCCTGCACACGGTCCACCGCACGCAGCGCCCCTTCAGCTCCGAGCAGCCGGCCGCTGGACTGAATGGCCGCGGCCAGCCGTGCGGGCGTGACGGGTTCGCCGTCGTCGAGCATTTGCCGGCGAACCTGCCGCACCATGGGAGCGTCACCGGGCCGGGACTGCTGCTGGTCCGCCGGCTGGGAGCGCGCGGCCCTCCGGCCCTGGGGACTCATGCGCGTGCACCCGAAGCCGCAGATGCGGCCGGGAGCCCGGATGCGACCTGCCGGACCAGCTGCCCCGTCACGCTCCGGATCCGGGTGCGGCGGCCCCGTTCCAGCAGCAGGCCGCGCGCTTCGGCATGTTCCAAGTTGCGTACGTCGGGCAGGTACCCCGCGAGGGGAAGCCCAACGGCTTCGGCCGCACGGGCATCATCCAGCCCGTCTCCCAACGGCCCGCGGACCACCACAGCCTGCGGCACCGGGCCCAGGCTGAGGTGCAGGGAACGGGCTGCCAGCACCGGGCGGAGACGGCCCGGAACCACCAGCAGCAGGGCATCACAGGAGACCAGCAGCTGAGCAGACCGGTTTCGAGCGCAGTCCACCACGGTCAGGGTGAAGGCAGCCCGCGCCGCGTCCATCACCGCCCTGACGCTTTCTTCGGCAGGTTCCGCACCGGCTTCCGCTTCGCTGTCCGCTGCCGGCAGCACCCCGGATTCATCGGCACCGGACCCCGCGGTGCCCGGGCCCGCGGTACCGGAAAGCAGGGCGAACCCGGACACTTGGGGAAGCGCCGACAACAGCTGCACCGGGTTGAGGGAACCCCTGACATCGGCCAGATCGGGCCAGCGAACTCCTGGAATATCCCCGCTGGCGAGACTGGCGTCCAACCCGCCGCCGTATGGATCTCCGTCCACCAGCAGGGTCGAGATTCCCTGTTCCGCTGCTTCGTGGGCCAGCCAGCACGCCAAGCTGGAGGCTCCCGCGCCGCCGCAGCCGCCCATTACACCCAGGACGTACCCGGCCGCCGGCGCACGCCGGCGGCTCAGGTACTCAGCCAGCCAACCGGAGGCTGCAGGCAGGACGGCTACCCGTACGGCGTCCAGCCGCGCCGCGGCTTCCCACAACCCGGGATCCTGTCCGGTGCCCACCACGATGGTCTCGGTTCCGTTCGCCCCCGGCCGGGCATGCCGCCAGGATCCGGCGCGCCCGTCCGTGGCCAGGTCTATGCCCAGCAGCAGCACCTCGGGGTTCCGCGCCAGGGCTGTCTGGACATCCGGCAGGGCTTCCAGCTCCAGCCCGGCTGCAGCCGCAACCCTGGCCACCTCATCCTGCAGATGCTGGGACCGGCTGGCCAGGACCACCTGCGCTTCGGTATTCGCGCCGGGGGCCGCAAAACGCGAACCCGGCCGCGAACCCGGGCGGCGCCCGCCGGAGGAAACCCGGTGGACTCCCCCGGAACCGGCCCGGCGGCCCGGCTTCCGCACCGTTCCCGCCCCGCGCCCGGGCAACACCGGGCCCGGCGGCGGCACCGCTGCCCGGCCCGGCCGGGTGGCAGCCGCCGGCTCGGAAGGGCCCTCCCCTGAAGAGCTCTCCCCGCCAGCGTCTTTACCCTCAGGGGCAACCCCGGACCCGGCCCCGGGCCCGCCACCGGACCCGGCAAGACGCTCGGTCAACCCCGCGGCACCACGGTTCCGCCGGTTGGCGACAACCTGCCCCGCAGGACCCGGCACCTCAGCGTCCGGCACCCCAGCATCCGGCACCCCAGCATCCGCCACCCTGGCCGCCGGTACCCTGGCCGCCGGTACCCACAGCTGTTCATCTCTCATGCGCCCCACCCTT
Source organism: Arthrobacter sp. Z1-15 (assembly GCF_054792395.1). Classification (NCBI taxonomy): domain Bacteria; kingdom Bacillati; phylum Actinomycetota; class Actinomycetes; order Micrococcales; family Micrococcaceae; genus Arthrobacter; species Arthrobacter sp. Z1-15. The sequence continues at coordinate 3,449,733 of NZ_CP096454.1, forward strand.
CCCTGCCAGCGGCAGGGTGCACCCGGAAACCGAGCAGGCTGGGGACAAGCTGCCGCCGGCCCGCGGCTGTGGAGGACAAGCCCAGCGCGGCCACATTCACCCTGGAACACGTTCACCCGGTAAATGGTTCAAGCCCCGCACCTGCCAGCAGGGACAATGGAAGCATGTACGTTGTCCTCACCCCGGCCGGGCCCGGCCCCGCCGCCGGTTCCCTGCAGCTGCAGGAGACGGACGACGCCGGCCGGCCCACCGCGGCGCCCGCCGTCGTCGTGCCCTCCCTGCTCGCCGCCGTCGTGGGCAACTACGAGGAGAGCGGCCGGAACGTCCGCTGGGTCTTCGGCAGCACCCGGGAGCTGTATCCGCGGCTGCTGGACGCGGGCGTGCGGATCGGCCGCAGCCACGATTTGGCGCTGGTGCGCGGGATTCTGCGCTTTTCCGAGGCCGCAGCGCCTTGCCCTTATATTGACGCGCTGCGCGCCGAGGTGCCCGCAGGGGACGCGGATCTGCTGCCCCGGCAGCTGCTGCCGGTCCGGCCCGCACCGAACCAGAGCTCGCTTTTCGAGGAGCTGGAGGGCTTTGAGGACCCCGCGGCCAGACGCGGCCCGTCGCTTGAAGACCAGCTGGCCGAGCTGCAGGCCCAGCTCGCCGCGGTCGAGGCTTCCCCGGCACGGCAGGGACTGGCGCTGCTGCTCGCCGCCGAATCCGCCGGCGGACTGATCGCCGTGGAGATGGAGCACACGGGACTGCCCTGGCGGCGCGACATCCACGAGGCGATGCTGGAACAGGAGCTCGGCCCGCGGCCTCCCGAGGGGCAGCGTCCGGTCCGGCTGGAACAGCTGGCTGCCGAGCTGCGGGAAAAACTTGGCAACCCCGGCTTCAACCCGGATTCCCCGCAGGAACTGCTGCGGGCACTGCACCGCGCCGGGATCGAAGTGAAGACCACGCGGTCCTGGGAACTGGAGCAGCACGAGCATCCCGCCATCCCCCCGTTGCTGGAGTACAAGCGGCTCTCCCGGCTGCTCAGCGCCAACGGCTGGACCTGGCTCGACGCCTGGGTGGCGGACGGCCGGTTCCGCCCGGAGTACGTGGTGGGCGGCGTGGTGTCCGGCCGCTGGGCCTCGCGCGGCGGCGGCGCCCTGCAGATTCCCCGTTTCGTGCGCGACGCCGTCCGCCCGGACCCGGGATACAAACTGATTGTCGCCGACGCCGCGCAGCTCGAACCCCGGGTCCTCGCTGCTCTGGGCCGGGACAACGCCCTGGCCGCCGCGGCCCGCGGCAAGGACCTGTACCAGGGCATCGCGGACCAGAACTTCAACGGGGACCGCGCGCAGGCCAAAATGGCGATGCTCGGCGCCATGTACGGAGCAACCTCGGGAGAAGCCGGACGGCTGATGCCCGCCCTGACCCGGTCCTATCCGCAGGCGATCGACGTCGTCGAGCGCGGCGCCCGGGCCGGGGAAGCCGGCAAGACCGTCAGCAGCCACCTGGGCCGCAGCTCCCCTCCGGTCTCCGGGCGCTGGCTGCGCGCGCAGCAGACGGCCTCTGCCGAAGAGCAGCGCCGCGCCGACTCGCTCGCCCGGTCCCAGGGCCGTTTCACCCGCAACTTTGTGGTCCAGTCCACCGCCGCCGAATGGGCTTTGTGCTGGCTGGCGGAAATACGACGCCGGCTGCAGGCCGCGTCGGTGTCCTCACCGGCCGGGGAACTGGTGTTCTTCCTGCACGATGAAGTCATGCTGCACGTGCCTGAATCCAGGGCCGCGGAGGTCACGGCACTGGTGACGGATGCCGCTGCGGCCGCAACACGGCTGCTGTTCGGGCAGATCCCGCTGGAATTTCCGGTGGTCGCCGTGACCGTCGATTCCTACGCCGACGCCAAGTAGCCCGGACAGTCCGGCTCTTTCACGAACGCGGCTACAGGACCGGCACGATTTCCCGGCTGTCGTCCCAGGGCAGGGTCCAGCCCAGTTCCTCCAGCACGGCGTTAAGGATGATGCCGGTAAACCCCCACACCAGCACCCCGTTCACGAGGAACGCGGGCGAGCGGTGTGCGCTGGCCCCGTGTCTCATCACGGCGGTGCGCCGGTTTTCCGGATCGAGCAGGTCCGCCACCGGCACCCGGAACACGGAGGCGGACTCGCCGTAATCCACCACATCCACCGGTGTGGGCCGGTCCCACCAGCCCAGCACGGGCGTCACCAGGAAGTTGCTGACGGGCAGCCCCACCTCCGGCAGCGTGCCCAGCACGACGACGCCGTCGGGGTCCAGCCCCGTTTCCTCCCGGGCTTCACGCAGGGCGGCGGCCTCCGGGCCGGCGTCCCCGGCGTCAAGTGATCCGCCGGGGAAGGCCACCTGTCCGGGGTGGTCATTGAGCGTGGCGGCCCGTTCAACCAGCAGGACGTCGAGCTCATCAGGCACCCCGGCGGAGTGGAAGTCCGAGGGCTTGTTGTCCAGGTTGCCGAAGAGGATCAGCACGGCGGCGCGGCGGGCCGTGGACGGGTCGACGCTGCGGCGCAGCAGCTCCAGGTTCGCGTCGAAATAGGTGGTGCGGGCGGCGGCTGCTGCCCCCAGCGCCTGCAGATCCGCGTAGGCGCTCATGCTTCCAGGCCGTAGCCGGCGGCCCGCAGCTGAGCGCGCGTTTCGGCAGCCATCATCCGGGCGTGCAGCTCCTCGCGGCCGGGGGCGAGCTCATACTTCAGCAGCTTCCGCGCCTTGTCCGGATCGGTTTCACCCTCGCCGTAGGAGGGGCAAAGCTGCGCGACGGCGCAGGCCCCGCAGGCCGGGTTCTTGGCATGGCAGACCCGCCGGCCGTGAAAGACCACCCGGTTGGACAGCGGAGTCCAGTCCTTGGGCTCAAACAGCTCGGCCACGTCCTCTTCCACCTTGACCGGGTCCTTGGCAGTGGTCCAGCCGAAACGGCGGGAAAGCCGGCCGAAGTGCGTGTCCACGGTGATGCCGGGAATCCCGAAGGCATTGCCAAGCACCACGTTCGCCGTCTTGCGGCCGACACCGGGCAGAGTGACCAGCTCTTCGAGCTTGTCGGGAACCTGGCCGTCGTATTCATCGACCAGGCGGGTGGACAGCGCCTTGATGCTGGCGGCCTTGGCCCGGAAGAAGCCGGTGGGCCGGATCAGCTCCTGCAGGTCCGCCTCGTCGGCCTCCGCCAGGGCCCGGGCATCCGGATAGCGGGCAAACAGCACCGGCGTGACCGCGTTGACGCGGATGTCGGTGGTCTGCGCGGACAGGACTGTGGCGACCAGCAGCTCAAAGGCGTTGGTGAAGTCCAGCTCCGCCACGGCATAGGGATACAGCTCCCCCAGCAGCCGGTTGATCTTCCGCGCCCTGCGCTTCAGGGCGAGCAGGGAGGGATCACTCCCGGGTGCCTTAACCACGTCCTTGTGTCCTTCGTTCCGGTTTGGATGGTGCCGGGTGCGGGCGGATCCGGCTACTCGCCGGAGTCTTCGCCGACACGCTCGATGTTGCTCAGGTCCCGCAGCACGCCGATGCGGCCGGTGCGCTTGTCCTGTACGAGGAACTCGGTGCCGCGGTCTTCCAGCCCCAGCTCCCAGTCGCCCGGGTGGAACATGAACAGCGGCAGGCCCGTGCGCTCGTCGACAATCTGGCGCGGGGTGCCCACGGCAAACCAGAACGCCTCCACGACGTTCTCGGATTCCTCGCGGGTGGCGCTGATCGAGTCAGAGCCCGACGACGGCGCAGAGACCAGGGGCGATGCCTGCGTGGCAGGTTCCGCGTGGGACTGCTGGCTCTGGACAACCGGGTTTACCGTGGTGGCCGCGATGTCGTCGCGGCCGAAGACGGAAGCCGAAGCCTCGGTCTTGGTTTCCGGAGTGTTCTCCGCAGCAGCCGTTTCGGCGCGGGCCGGACCGGTGCCGGCCGGGTCCTGTTCCGCATTGCTGCGGGCTGAATCGTCACGGGCTGAATCAACACCGTTGGGGGCCGCTGAGGCGCCTGCAACTGCTGCGCCGGTTTCCGGGATGCCGTTCGGGGCCGGAGTGGTGCCGGCGTCGTCGGGCTTGCGGCCGAACAGGCCGGTCGGGGCAAGCTTGCCGATACCGGCGAACCGGGATCCTGCGGGCTTGGCGTCGCCGGCTGCGGCGTTGTCGCCGGAGTGGTCGGAGTGGCCGGAGGCAGCGGAACCAACGGTCCGTGCCGGAGCGGCCGGGCGGCGGCGCAGGCGCACGGCGTCGCGCGCCATGACGTGGGCGGGCTCTTCGGGACGCTCGCCGAACTCGCGGGAGAACGGCGGAATATGCGGAGCCAGCGTTGTCGAAGCCACCAGGCCGAGGGCACCGATGAACGTCAGCAGGGTGCCGATGGTGAATTCGTTGACCAGCTGCAGGAAGAAGAAGGCGGTGGCCAGGACTGCCACCACGGAGCCGAACTGGTCCACTGACAGGGAACCGATACGGTATTTGAGCTCCGGGGCCATCCGGCGGGCCGCGAACAGTCCGGCGACCAGCAGCGGCAGGATGATGCCGATCCCCAGGAAGAACAGGGGCGTCAGCGGCGACCAGAGGTTGAGTTCCAGATCAAAGCTGGTGCTCCACGGCAGCAGGGAACCGATGAGCATCAACAGGACAGAACCGCCCACCACGGTGTCGCGCAGGCCAAACGGACCAAAGACGGCGGTCCGGGCTTTGTCCTCGCCGGCTGGACGGTTCTCGGCAGGTGCCGGGGTATCCGCCACCGTTCTGGCGTCCTTTTCAACGGGGGGCTGGTTCATTCTGTTCTCCATTCACGACCGCCGCTTACGGGCCGGCACTTGCTGCGGTCCGCAGCATCGGCGGGCCGCATGCACGGGTCAAAAAGCGGTTGCTTCCTCCCACAGCCTAGTCAACGCCGGCACCGCAGACTAGCCGAACTGCCGCAGGGCTATCCGCCGTGATCTACCGCTCACCGCAGAATTACCCCCTTTACCGGGCCTGCATGTGACGGTGGACACATGCCCGTCTGATCGGAGTTAGGGTTGTTCCAACGCTACGGCAGCCCCTCGATCCGGGCTGGACCGTGGGCACACAGTTAGCGAAAGGGTTCACGATGTCTGAACAGTCCCCCGTCAAGGCGCATGGCGATGCACTGGAGAACCTGCTCCACGAGCACCGCAGTTTCCCGCCCAGCCAGGATTTTGCGGAGAACGCAGTCGCCAAGCCTTCCCTCTATGAGGAAGCGGCAGCCGAAGGGCCGGAGTTCTGGGCCCGGCAGGCCCGCAGCCTGCTGACCTGGGACAAGGATTTCACCGAGACGCTGGACTGGTCCGATGCTCCGTTCGCGAAGTGGTTCGGCGGCGGCAAAATCAACGCTGCGTACAACGCCCTGGACCGCCATGTCGAGGCAGGCCGCGGCGACCGGGTGGCACTCTTCTTCGAAGGCGAGCCCGGCGACACCCGCACCTACACGTATGCCCAGCTCACCGAAGAGGTCAAGAAGGCGGCCAACGCCTTCGAATCCCTCGGCGTCGCCAAGGGCGACCGGGTCGCCGTCTACCTGCCGATGATTCCCGAAGCAGTCATCACCATGCTGGCCTGCGCCCGCATCGGCGCGGTGCATTCCGTGGTCTTCGGCGGCTTCTCGGCCGATGCACTGCGCAGCCGGATCGACGACGCCGAGGCCAAGCTGGTCGTCACCGCCGACGGCTCCTACCGGCGCGGCAAGCCGACGTCGCTCAAGCCGGCCGTGGACGAGTCGCTGGTCAAGGAAGGCCATACGGTCAGCAGCGTTGTTGTCGTGAAGCGCAACGGCGAGCCGGTCCAGTGGACCGAGGGACGCGACCTGTGGTGGGACGACGTCGTGGGTACCGCGAGCGCCGAGCACACCGCGGTGGGGCACGACTCCGAGCATCCGCTGTTCATCCTCTATACCTCGGGCACCACCGGCAAGCCCAAGGGCATCCTGCACACCACCGGCGGCTACCTGGCGCAGACGGCCTTCACTCACCTGAACACCTTCGACCTGAAGCCCGAAACCGACGTGTACTGGTGCACCGCGGACATCGGCTGGGTCACCGGGCACTCCTACGTTACGTACGCGCCGCTGATCAACGGAGCCACCCAGCTCATCTACGAGGGAACCCCGGACACCCCGCACCAGGGCCGCTGGTGGGAGCTGGTCGAGAAGTACAAGGTCTCCATTCTGTACACGGCCCCCACCGCCATCCGCACCTGCATGAAGTGGGGCCGCGACATTCCCGGGAAGTTCAACCTCGACTCCATCCGGGTCCTCGGTTCCGTGGGCGAGCCCATCAACCCCGAGGCCTGGATGTGGTACCGCACGGTCATCGGCGCCAACGGCAACAAGAAGGAAAACCCCGCGCCCATCGTGGATACCTGGTGGCAGACGGAAACCGGCGCGCACATGATCGCGCCGATGCCCGGAGTCACAGCCACCAAGCCCGGCTCCGCGCAGGTGGCAGTGCCCGGCATCTCCATTGACGTGGTGGATGAGATGGGCGAGTCGGTGCCCAACGGTTCCGGCGGCTTCCTGGTGGTCAAGGAGCCCTGGCCGGCCATGCTGCGCGGCATCTGGGGTGATCCGGAGCGCTTCAAGCAGACCTACTGGTCCCGGTTCGACAACATGTACTTCGCCGGCGACGGCGCCAAGAAGGACGAAGACGGCGACATCTGGCTGCTCGGCCGGGTGGATGACGTGATGAACGTTTCCGGACACCGGCTCTCAACCACGGAGATTGAATCCGCCCTGGTCAGCCATCCGTCGGTGGCGGAGGCCGCCGTCGTCGGGGCCAGCGACGAGACCACCGGCGAAGCAGTGGTGGCGTTTGTCATCCTGCGCGGCAGCGCCAAGGACGACGACGACATTGTCACCACGCTGCGCAACCACGTGGGCAAGGAAATCGGACCCATCGCCAAGCCGCGTCACATCCTGGTGGTGCCGGAGCTGCCCAAGACGCGTTCCGGCAAGATCATGCGCCGGCTGCTCAAGGACGTGGCCGAAGGCCGCGAAGCCGGTGATTCGAGCACGCTCGCGGACAACACCGTAATGCAGCAGATTGCGGAGTCCATGCGGAAGTAACTCCCGCGGAAAACAACCCCGCGACATGGCAGAAGGTGCGCTTCCCAAGGCCGGGAAGCGCACTTTCTGCCATATCGGCGAGGGGAGGTTAGGCGACGGTGACGTCGAGAACGACGTCGATGTTGCCGCGGGTCGCGTTGGAGTACGGGCACACCTGGTGGGCGGCTTCGACGAGCTTTTCGGCGGTCTCCTGGTCCACGCCGGACATCTCGACGTGCAGCTCGACACCGAGCTTGAAGCCGACTTCCTGCTTGTGCAGGCTGACGTCCGCCGTGATCGCGGCGTCGGCAATCGGAGCCTTCTCGGCGCGGGCAATCATCTTCAGCGCGGAGAGGAAGCATGCGGCGTAGCCGGCGGCAAAGAGCTGCTCCGGGTTGGTGCCGTCGCCGGCGCCGCCCATCTCGGTGGGAGTGGCCAGATTGAGTTTCAGCTGGCCGTCGCTGGTCCGGGCCTCTCCGTTGCGGCCGTCTCCGGATGCGGTGGCTGAAGCGGTATACAAAGCGCTCATGGCGACTCCTTCAATTGGGGGACGTTCAGGTAGACTGACTAGTACGTCTACTTGAGGCAAGTAAACGCGTCTCCGCCTTAATCCGCAACCCAGGAGGAACCATGGCCAGCCAGTCGCCGGTGCGCGAGCGCATCCTGGACGCCGCCGCCTCCCTCTTCTATTCCGAGGGCATCCGTGCCGTGAGTGCCGACCGGATCATCGCGGAAGCAGGCACCACCAAGGTGACCTTCTACCGGCATTTCCGCACCAAGGAGGACCTGGTGGTCGCCTATCTGCAGGCCCAATCCGCGCGGACCCGAGCGGCAGCTGAGCACCTAAGCGCCGACCCCTGCACCGGACTCCTGCAGCTGGCGGAAGCCATGGGCGCCGAAACCTGCGTACCCGGATTCCGCGGCTGCCCGTTCATCAACGCGGCAGCGGAGTATCCCGACGCCGGGTCCCCGGTCCGCGCCGTGGTCCGGGAGCACCGGGAATGGCTGCACGCCGAAGTCAGCGGCAGGCTCGCGCAGCTGGGAGCAGCAGAACCGGCCGCGCTGGCCGACCAGCTGCTGATGCTGCGGGACGGGGCCATGGTCCACGGTTATGTAGCCGATCCGGCCGGGGTTTCAGCTTCCCTGGTCAGCGCCGGCCGGGCGATTCTCGGCAGCGTTCTGCACTGACGCCGGACCCGGCGCCGGAGTGCAGGGGTGACCTTGGACTCAACAAGTTGGCACCGGGGCACGCGGGGTAGCAGAATCAATGCTCGTGTCCACTTCCAGCACTGCCTCCCCAGCTTCCACACCTGCCGAAACCGATCCGCAGCACCGCCCGCAGTCACGCCGGATGGCGCGCAGGGTAGCCGGAGCCTCCTTTGTCGGAACGGCACTGGAGTCCTATGACTTCTATGTCTTCGGCACGGCCGCCGCACTGATCCTGAACCGGATCTTCTTCCCGGAGGTCGATCCGCTGATCGGCGTCCTGCTGTCCTTCCTCTCCCTGGGCATCGGCTTCATTGCCCGCCCCGTCGGAGCGGTCCTGTTCGGCCACATCGGAGACCGGATCGGACGCAAGAAGTCGCTGATCTGGACCATTGTCCTCATGGGCACGGCCACCGGCGTGATCGGCCTGCTCCCGGACTACAACACCATCGGCCTCTGGGCTCCGGCGCTGCTCGTCACCCTGCGGCTGCTGCAGGGCCTGGCCGTGGGCGGGGAATGGGGCGGAGCCATCCTGATCGCCACCGAACACGCCGAGCCGCGCAAGCGCGCCCTCTACGCCGCGATCCCGCAGATCGGCTCCCCGGTGGGCACCATCATGGTCACCGCCACCTTCCTGCTCCTGACCCAGGCATCGCAGGAAACCATGGAAGCCGGGCTGTGGCGGCTGCCGTTCCTGATGGCCTTCCCGTTCATGGCCATTGCCCTGTACCTGCGCTTCGCCATCGAGGAAACCCCGGTCTTCAAGGACGTTGCCGAGCACCAGGCCGTTCCCCGCGTTCCGGTCCTGGAAGTGCTCACCACCCAGCGGCTGCCCGTTCTGGTTGCCGCCGCCGCCTCACTGCTGGGCATCGGTTCCTACTTCCTCATGACCACCTACACCCAGGCCTACGGCACCCAGCAGCTCGGCCTGTCCGACACCACCGTGCTCAACGCCGCCCTGGTGGGCTCGGTCCTGCAATTGGCCACGATTCCGGCCTTCGGCTGGCTGGCCACCCGAATCGGCTCGGCCCGGATGGTGGCTGCCGGCGCCGCGGCCACGCTGCTGATTTCCTTCCCGCTCTACTGGGTGATCAGCACCGCGGACCAGACCACCTACATCCTGGCCATCCTGCTGGGCGGCATTGCCCCGACGGCGGCCTGGGCGGCTTTGGGCGGGCTGATGGCTGACCTGTTCCCGGCCCGCACCGGCTTCACGGCGCTCTCGCTGGCCTACAGTTTTGCCGGAATCCTCGCCGGCTTTACCCCGGCGGTCACCTCCGCCTACGGCGAGGCGACCGGCGGTGCGTGGTGGCATCCCGGCGTCGTACTGGCCCTGATGTCCCTGGTGACGATTGCCGGCGCGCTTGCTGCGGCCCGCATGACGCGCCGCGGCGCAGACGCCGCCGAGCGGGTGCAGGTTGGCGCATAGTTAAGGCATGACTGCCTCCCGCACCCGCAACCTGCTCGTCCTCAACGGCCCCAACCTGAACCTCCTGGGCACCCGGGAGCCGGGGATCTACGGCACGGCCACCCTTGACGACGTCGAGACACTCGCCCTCCAGGCGGCCGAGGCGCAGGGCTGGACGGTTGACTGCATCCAGTCCAACCACGAGGGGGACCTGATTGACGCGATCCACGGCGCTCCGGGGCTGGCGGACGCCATCATCATCAACCCCGCCGCGTACAGCCACACCTCCGTTGCCATTCCCGATGCGCTGTCCGGAGTGGGGCTGCCCGTCGTGGAAGTGCACCTGAGCAACATCCACCGGCGCGAGGAGTTCCGCCACCACTCCTACGTGTCGGCAGTGGCCGACGTCGTCATCTGCGGCGCCGGAATTGCCGGCTACGGGATGGCGGTCAACTATCTCGCTGCCCGGCTCGACGGCGAAGCCGGGGACTGAGCCCGCGGAACCGACCCTCTGCTACTTGCAGCCTGTCCTACTCGCCGGAAATGCACTGCCCGGGAGACACCGGGTCGGAGTAGCCGGCGGCAGCCTGCGCCACCGGACCGAGTTCGCTCAGGGACAGGGCGTAGCCGATGGGCTGCTCGCCGGTCGTCTTGGCGAAGATCACCCCGGCCACCTGCCCGTCAATATCCAGGAGCGGCCCGCCGGAGTTGCCCTGCTGCACGTTGGCCGCCAGGGTATAGACCTCCAGCACCTCCGGCGATGAGCCGTAGATGTTACGGACGGAGACGTCGGAGAGCCGCTCCACGTTGGCCGCCTGCAGACGGAACGGGCCGCCGGCCGGATACCCGGCAAAGGCCGCCGTGGTGCCGTCCGGCAGCACGTCGCCGAGGGGAATGGGGTCCGCCTCCAAGTTTTCCACCGACAGCACGGCCAGGTCACGGGTGCTGTCAAAGTAGACCACCTTGCCCGGAAGTGCCCCGCCGCCGGGAATCTGCACCACCGGCTCGGACACCCCCGCCACCACGTGGGCGTTGGTGATGACGCGGTCATCCGCCACCACGAAGCCGGAACCGGTCTGGTTCTGCCCGCACTGGTAGGCGGTGCCGGTGATCTTCACCACGGACTCCGACGAGGTTTGGAGCGCAGCGGAGGAGAACGCCTGGTCGGGGGCGACCACCGTTTCCGGTGCCGCGCTGTCCAGGATGGTCGGCAGGCCCTCGGCCAGCGTGAAGGACCGCACCTGCGCCGTCCAGGCCTGCACCCGGTCCGGAGTGGCCTCGTCGATGGTGGTCAAAACCTTGGACGAGGTGATCTGCTGCGAGAGGAAGGGCACACCGAGCGTATTGACACTGAACGCGAGCATCGACATCACCAGTGCGGATACCGCCAGGTTCACCGCACCGCCGAACAGCCGGTCCAGAAACCGCAGCGGCGGGAAGTTCAGCCAGCGCCGGATTCCGCCGCCCAGCGCGGCTCCCACGGCATGTCCGCCCAGAACGAGGACCGCCACGGTGGCAATAACGGCGGTCAGCCGCCACCCGTCGTCGGGCACCCACGCCGCGACCAGCGGAATGGCGAAAAACGCAGCGACAGCTCCGGCCACGAAGCCGACAATGCCGCCCAGAGTCACCACCAGACCGTTCCGCAGACCGGCGATGAGGTAGAACAGCAGCGCCAACAGCAGAATGATGTCAAGCAGGGAGAAACCGAGCACAAACAGCTCCAAATACGGTGTAGGGGGCTAACGCGGGACCATGCGGCGACGGTCCCTGCCTCCAGAGTTTAGCGGTCCAAGCTGGGTGTGCCGTCCGCGCCGGAGTCCGCCGGGCAGTGCGTCGGGGCGTCCTTTTTATCATCCGAGGGCGAACAAAGCTATTACAGGTGTCACATGGGGCCGCAGTGCGGGAAGATAATAGAAGGGACAACTATTTACAGGAGATTTCATGGATATCGAGGTACTGCGCCGTGCGCCACTGTTCGCCTCATTGGGAGACGACGTCTTCGCAGCTCTGACCGACGAGTTGACCGAGGTCGACCTTTCGCGCGGCGCATCAGTTTTCCGCGAAGGTGACCAGGGCGACCAGCTGTATTTCATCGTGTCCGGAAAGATCAAGCTGGGCCGCTCTGCACCCGACGGCCGCGAAAACCTGCTGGCCATCCTCGGCCCGGGCGAGCTCTTCGGCGAGATGGCACTGTTTGATCCGAGCCCGCGCAACGCCACCGCCACCGCGGTGTCGGAAACCCGTCTTGCGGGACTGCGGCACGACAACCTGAAGGCGCTGCTGGAAACGCGCCCGGAGGTGTCGGTGCAGCTGCTGCAGGCACTGGCCCGCCGCCTGCGCCGCACCAACGAGTCCCTTGCGGACCTCGTCTTCTCGGACGTTCCCGGCCGTGTCGCCAAGGCGCTGCTGGATCTCGCGGACCGCTTCGGCCGTCCGGCCACCGACGGCATCCTGGTGGCACACGAGCTGACCCAGGAAGAGCTGGCCCAGCTGGTCGGCGCTTCCCGCGAAACGGTGAACAAGGCCCTGGCCGAGTTCGTCCAGCGCGGCTGGCTGCGCCTTGAGGCACGCGCCGTGGTCATTCTGGACGTGCAGCGGCTGCGTCAGCGCTCCCGCTAGGCCTTCGGCTTAGCGGTTCTGCCGCACGACGACGGCGGCGCCTCCCCTTTTCGGGGCGGCGCCGCCGTCGTTTAACCGGTGCGGTAGCCAGACGCGGCGTCAGCGCCCCCGCTGGGCCGAACCTTCGCCGGCGCCGCTGAGCTGTACGGCCAGCCAGTAGCCGTCGTCATTCTGGACCAGTTCGGGCTGGTAAACCTTTGCGGGGCGGCGGGAAGCCAAGTAGGCGATGCAGCCGCGGGCAGTCGCCAGCTTTTCCAGGACCAGCTCCACCTGTGGAACTGTCAGCTCCCCCAGGCGCAGTCCGGCGGTGTCCGGAAGCCCGATTTCGTCACCCAGCGACGTCGTGTCGCGCGCTCCGATTTCAGCGGCCGCGGACCGCCACCCGCCCCAGACGCCCTTGCCCTCGAGCAGGGAGGCCTCCTGGCCGATGGGCTGCACGGCGGCAAAGTAGCGGGTGTCGAAGCGGCGCAGCGCAAAATCCGCCGTCTGCCAGTTGGAGAGCGGGCGCAGCAGGTCCGTGCGCAGGCCCAGGCCGCGGCGGCCGAGCAGGTCCAGGAAGGACAGCTCTCCGGAGGCAATTCCGGACCGCGCCGCCATCCACTCCGGGCCCCGGTTGGCCTCCAGCAGGGTGGACTCATCCGGGCCCGCCAGCAGGATCCCCGTTTCTTCGAAAAGCTCGCGGATGGCAGCCACCACGTGGCGGCGGGCCAGCCGGGGGTCGTCGATGCCCAGGGATTTGGCCCAGGCTGCGGCGGAGGGTCCGTACCAGCCGGCGGCGGAACCGTCGTCGCCCTCTTCGATGCTTCCGCCGGGGAAGGCGACCTTGCCCAGCGGGGATTCGCCGCGCCGGTAGGCCAGATAAGTTTCAGTCCCGCGGGGAGCGTCCCGGACCAGCACCACGGAAGATGCCAGGCGGGGTTTGCGCGGTGTGCGGTCACCGTGTTCTAGCCAGCTTTCCGCGGCCCCCCGCAAATACGGGGGAACCGGGAAAAGCCGTAGGGAGGAACTAGGCAAATTCAGCGATCACTTCTACTTCGACCGGGGCATCCAGCGGCAGTACCGCCACGCCGACGGCGGACCGGGCGTGGGAGCCCGCCTCGCCGAAGACCTTCCCCAGCAGTTCGGAGGCTCCGTTGATGACGGCCGGCTGTCCGGTGAAGGACGGCTCGGAGGCAACGTAACCAACTACTTTCACAATGCGGCTGATGCGGTCCAGGTCACCGATCTGTGCCTTGATGGCAGCCAGTGCGTTGACTGCGCAGGTTGCGGCGTAACCGGCGGCGTCCTCAGCGGACACCGCGGCGCCCACCTTCCCCGCAGCCGGCAACGCGCCGTCGACAAACGGCAGCTGGCCGGAGGTGTAGACGTAGTTGCCGGTGACAACGGCCGGCACGTACGCGGCCACGGGGGCGGCCACCGCGGGCAGGGTCAGGCCCAGCTCCGCGAGCCGGCGCTCCACGGCCGAAACCGCTTCATTAACCTCTGTCACTGCGACTTCTCGCGCTTCATATAGGCAACAGCTCCGGTGCCGTTGGGGGCGGGGGTGATCTGAACCAGCTCCCAACCTTCTTCGCCGTGCATGTTAAGGACAGCTCCCGGTGTGTGAAGAGGAAGCGGCGTGATGAAATATTCCCATTTGCTCATAATCCAAAGACTAACGCGTGCTTGTAGACTGATGCGCATGGCAGCTCGCAAATCACCTCTTTTTGACACGGCGACCACTTTGGGCAAGATCGTCGCGTTCTTTGGCGTCAGTGCACTTTGCGGTGTTTTGGCCGCGGGACTCCTCGTTCCCGCCGCCGCGGCTGCCGGCACGGCCGCATCCGGTTCCCTGCAGTTCTTCGACAATCTCCCGTCGGAACTTGAGCCCGGGGCACTGGCCGAGCCCTCTCGGATTTATGCCAATGACGGTTCCCTCATCGCCACGCTGTATGAGGAGAACCGCCAGCCCGTGAAGCTGGCCGAAGTCTCCCCCACCATGATCGACGCGATGCTTGCCATTGAAGACGACCGCTTTTACGAGCACGGCGGCGTGGACATGCAGGGCATCCTCGGGGCTTTGGCCTCCAACATCTCCTCCGGCACCAACCGTGGTGCCTCTACGATCACGCAGCAGTATGTGAACAACGTCATCATCGACTCCAACCTCCAGAACGAAGAGGATGTGGTCTTCAGCGGCAGTATGCAGAAGACCTACGGCGACAAGCTGCGGGAGATGAAGCTGGCCATCGCCGTTGAGAAGCAGCTGAGCAAAGAAGAGATCCTTGAGGGCTACTTCAACATTGTGCCGTTCAGCGGAATGACGTTCGGCGTGCAGGCAGCCGCCAAGTACTTCTTCAACGTGACAGCGGCTGAACTGAACATCCCACAGGCCGCGCTGCTGGCCGGCGTGGTCAACGGTCCCACGCTCTACAGCCCCACAGGCAACCCCGAAGTGGCCCTGAAGCGGCGCAACCTGGTCATCGGCACCATGCTCAGCACCGGGCGCATCACCCAGGAAGAGCACGACGCCGCCGTCGCCACCGATCTGGGCCTGAACCTCACGCCGGTCCCCAGCAACTGCGTCGGCGCCGTCCAGGCACCGTACTTCTGCGACTATGTCACTCACCTGGTCACCAACGACGAGCGGTTCGGCGCCACGGTGGAAGACCGCGAGAAGCTGCTGTACCGCGGCGGCCTGAGCATCAACACCACCCTTGACCCCGAAATTCAGAACGCCGCGCAGACCGCCATCAACGAAACCGCCAACCCGGACACCACCGACCCCGAGATCGGCCACTCCATGGTCTCCATGGAGCCGGGCACGGGCAAGATCCTGTCCATGGCGCAGAACACCCGGTACACGCCCGAGCAGGGCCCCGGCAACTCCGTGCTGAACTTCAACGTGGACCAGTACCAGGACGGCAACCCGGAGAAATCCCTGGGCGGCATGGGCGGTTTCCAGCCGGGCTCAACCTACAAGCCGTTTACCGTGGCTGCCTGGCTTGACGCAGGCAAGACACTGAACGCCCAGCTGGACGGCCGCAAACGCACCTACCCCGCCGGACACAGCTGGAACGCCAGCTGCCTGCCCGGCGGCCGGTACGGCATTCCGGAACCCTGGACACCCATCAACTACGGCGACACCAACTACAAAACAACCTCGGTCATCGACGGCCTGGCAAACTCCCTGAACACCATCACGCTGGCAGAAATCAACCAGCTGGATCTGTGCAAGTTCCAGGAAATGGCCTTTGCCGCCGGCATCCACAACGGCAAGAGCTCCAGCGGAGAGTACGAACGGCTCGGCATCGACCCGCCGTCGTCCTTCGGCGGCGGCGGCGACGCTTCGCCGCTGTCCATGGCCACCGGCTTTGCCACCTTCGCGGCTGAGGGCCTCAAATGCGAGCCCCGCGCCCTGACCTCGGTGACGGCATCCGACGGACGGACCTTCGAGGTTCCGGCTCCGGACTGCCAGCAGGTCATGAAAAAGGAAGTTGCCCAGGGCGTCAACGCTGCCACCCAGCAGGTGATGACCAAGGGCTCGGGCTACAACCTGCAGATCGGCCTCCCGGTCGCCGGCAAGACCGGAACCAACGACTTCCGGTCCCAGACCTGGTTCATGGGTTACACCACCGGCATGGTCACCGCCACCTGGCTGGGCAACCACGTTTGGGGTGACGATCGTGGAACCATGATCGGCAAGCCCATCGGCGGCAAGGTTTACCCCGAAATCGACGGTTCACTCATTGCCGGGCCGTCCTGGAAGAACTTCATCCAGCGCATCCCCGGCGAGTACGGGGCCAACCCCTTCACTCCCCCGCCCGCCAGCATCATGGGCAATGCGCCCCAGGCCCCGAAGCCGGCTCCCGCGCCGTCCCCCAGCCCCGCCTCAGACAATGACGAGGGCAACGGCGGCGGCGAGGGCAACGACGGCGGAGACGGCGGCGGCGAGTCCGAGGGCGACAACAACGCTTCCGGGGTGAGCTTCTTCAAAGACCGGCTTGCTGCCGGACGCGAGACGTACTAACTGTGGCTGACTCATCCCTGGGCACTGCCCTGCGCTCGGCCGCATGGACGGCCGGAGCCGGGGCTGCCGCCCTGGCCTACGCCTCATTGATCGAACGCAACCTCTTCGGCGTCCGCACGGAGACGCTGGCTGTCCTGCCCCCGGGCAGCACGCCCCTGCGGGTGCTGCACCTTTCGGATATCCACTTTGTTCCGAACCAGAACGTCAAAACACGGTGGCTGGCCTCGCTTGCCGAGCTGGAACCGGACCTGGTGGTCAACACCGGTGACAACCTCAGCCACCCCGATGCCGTTCCGCCGCTGCTTGAGGCGCTCAAACCGCTGCTGCGGTTCCCCGGCGTTTACGTTCCCGGCTCGAATGACTACTACGGTCCGATGCTGAAGAGCCCCTTCACCTACTTCACCGGGCCTTCGAAAATCACCAGGGAACCGCCGGCACTGCCGTTTGGAGAGCTGTTCGGCGCATTCGACGACGCCGGCTGGACCGGACTGACCAACCGCCGGGATTCCAAGGTCATCGACGGCGTCCGGCTGGATTTCTCCGGCGTGGATGATCCGCATCTGGACCGCGACGTCTATGCAGGGTTCCCCGAACCCGCCGCTGCCGCCGCTGCGCTCCCCGCTCTCCGGGTCGGGGTCGCCCATGCGCCCTACCAGCGGGTGCTGAATTACTTTACCGACGGCGGCGCGGAGCTGATCCTGGCCGGCCACACCCACGGCGGACAGGTCTGCATCCCGTTTTACGGCGCACTGGTCAGCAACTGCGACCTGCCCACCTCACGGGCCAAGGGCGTGTCGATGTGGGAGCACAACGGCCGAAGCGTACCGATGAACGTGTCCGCCGGGATCGGAACCTCCCGTTTCGCTCCGGTCCGGTTCGCCTGCCGTCCCGAAGCGGTCCTGCTGACGCTGACCCCGCGGGCATGAAACCGGCCTGAGCCGGCACCGGCTCAGACTCCCGGGCAGCGACCGCACCGGGCGTGAAGCAGGCATTTCGTTCCGGCCCGGACCATACTCCGGACCTCCGTCGATTCCGTCGCCGGGCAGGCTTAGGATTGAGGCCACCAGGGACAACTGCTCGCAGCAGAACCCTCCACCCGCACAAAGAGGTTTCATGCCCGCGCAAACAACACTGTGGCTATCCCTTGGACGGCTGTATCCCCATCTGCGGCCCATCCTTCTCCGCTTAATCCTTGGACTCTTCTGCGCACTGGGGGCCAGCCTCATGGCGCTGGCCATCCCGCAGGTCTTCCGGGTCCTGATCAACACCTCGCTCAACCCCGGCGGATCCTCCGCTGCCGTGTGGGGCGCGGCCGGCGTCGTGCTGGGCCTGGGCGTGCTGGAAGCCGTCTTCGTAGCGCTGCGCCGCCAGTTCGTGATTGCCCCCGCCACGACTGTGGAAACCCGGATGCGCACCTCGTTCTACCGTCATCTGCAGGACCTGTCCGTGGAATTCCACGACCGCTGGGGCAGCGGCCAGCTGCTCTCCCGCGCCATGAGCGACCTGAACCTGATCCGCCGCTGGATGGCGTTCGGCGCCATCATGCTCGTAGTCACCGCCCTGACCGTGGTGATCGGGTTTACCGTCATGCTGTTCACCAGCTGGCCGCTGGCCCTGATCTTCATGGCAGCCGCTGTTCCCATCGTCATTTACGGATTCCGCTTCAACCGGTTCTACCGGCAGGTGTCCCGCCAAAGCCAGGACCAGACCGGCGACCTGGCCACCACCGTGGAGGAATCCGTCCACGGCATCCGCGTCCTGAAGGCCTTCGGCCGCAGCCGCGAAGCCCTGGACTCCTTCGAGGAACAGGCCCAGGAACTGCGTCTGACGGAAGTGTCCAAGGCCAATTCACTGGCCAAGTTCTCGCTGGTGGTCACGCTGCTGCCCGAGGCCGCCCTGGCCGCGGCCCTCGTCGTCGGCATCATTTCCGTGGCCGACGGCACGCTCAGCATCGGCGCGCTGGTCGCGTTCTTCGCCACCGCCGCCGTCGTCGCCGGCCCGGTGGAGGCCATCGGGCCGCTGCTGTCCATGACGCTCACCGCGAAAACCGCAATTGACCGCCACTACGAGGTCATGGACGCCCGGCGCTCCATCACCAGCCCGGCCAACCCGGTGCACCTGCAGGACGTGCGCGGGGAGCTGGTGTTCGACGGTGTGCATTTCGCCTATCCGGACACCAAAGACGGCACACGCAACCTGGTCGACGGCGTCGACCTCTGCCTGCGTCCCGGCGAAACCATGGCGCTGGTGGGGGTCACCGGAAGCGGGAAAACAACCCTGCTGCAGCTCGTGCCCCGGCTCTTCGACGTCACGGGCGGCTCGATCCGGATCGACGGCACCGATCTGCGGGACCTGGACCTTGAAGAGCTCCGCACCATCGTGGCGGTGGCTTTCGAGGACACCACCCTGTTCTCCAGCTCCGTACGGGACAACGTGCTGCTCGGCGCCGAACCGGCAAGTTCCGCCGAAGCGGACCAGCTGCTGGCCCAGGCGCTCGACGTGGCGCAGGCCGACTTCGTGTACTCGCTGCCCGAGGGCACCGACACGCTGATCGGCGAGGAGGGCCTGAGCCTGTCCGGCGGGCAGCGCCAGCGTGTGGCCCTGGCCCGCGCCATTGCCGCCCGGCCCAAGGTCCTGATCATGGATGATCCGCTGTCGGCCCTGGACGTCCGCACCGAAGAACTGGTCGAGGGCCGCCTGCGGGAGGTGCTGGCCGACACCACCACGCTGGTGGTCGCGCACCGCCCCTCCACGGTATCCCTGGCCGACCGCGTCGCCCTGCTTCAGGACGGCCGGATCAGCGCCGTCGGAACCCACGCCGAGCTGCTCGCGGGCAATGAGCACTACCGGTACGTGATCGCAAGCCTGCCCACGGATCCCAAAGATCTGGACAGCGGGCTCGACGACGGCCCGGTGCCGGAGAACGACGACGGCGACGGCCTGGCGGCCCAGCGCCTCGATGATGAGGAGATAGTGCGATGAGCCGCTTTACTGTCCGCCGCGGCCCCGCCAAGGGCTCCGATCCGAACTACGACGCCGCGGCCCGGCTCGGCACCGCCGGCGAGGACGCCGTCCACCTCGGAGCGGAAGAAAACCGGGCGGTCCGGCGCCGTTCCCTGGCCCTGCTCGGGTCCCTGATCCGGCCCAACCGCGCCAGGTTCATCGGCACGGTGGCGCTGGTCGTCTTCTCCCAGGCCGCGCGGGTGGCCGGACCGGCCATCATCGCCTACGGCATCGACCATGCCCTCCCTGACCTGCAGGCCGGCAACAGCCTGCCGCTGATCCTCTCCGGCGTTGCGTACCTCGTGGCGGCACTGCTGGCGGCCGCCCTGACCGCAGGTTACGTCCGCGCCACCGCACTGCTGAGCCAGGCCATGCTGCTGGACCTGCGGCTGCGGGTCTTCCGACACACCCAGCGCCTGAGCCTGGAGTTCCACGAAAAGTACACTTCCGGGCGCATCATCTCCCGGCAGACCTCGGATCTGGAGGCCCTGCGCGAACTGCTCGACTCGGGCATCAGCTCCCTGGCCTCGGGCGCCATGTACATGCTGTTCACCGCCGTCAGCATTTTCCTGCTGGACTGGCGCACCGGGCTGCTGCTGCTGGTGGCGTTTGTTCCCATGTTCCTGCTGACGCGCTGGTACCAGACGCGTTCCCAGCTGGCCTACCGCGCGTCCCGGGTGACCTCCGCGAAACTGATTGTGCACTTCGTGGAGACAATGACCGGAATCCGGGCTGTGAAGGCATTCCGCCGCGAACAGGTCAACGCCCGGAAGTACGACGAGCTGGCCGATGACTACCGGGTGGCGACCGTCCGCTCCATCAACCTTAACGGCGTTTTCCAGCCCGGACTGGTGCTGATCGGCAACGCCACGGTGGCCGTGGTGCTGCTGGTGGGCGGGTTCCGGGTGCTCGACGGCGGCCTCGAGGTGGGTGCCCTGCTGGCCCTGCTGCTGTACTCGAAGCGCTTCTTCCAGCCGGTGGACCAGATGGCCATGTTCTACAACTCCTTCCAGTCCGCCTCCGCGGCGCTGGAAAAGGTCTCCGGGCTGCTGGAGGAAGTTCCCACCGTCCGCCCGCCCCAGCATCCGGTGGAGCTCAAGCACGCCGCCGGCGACATCCGGTTTGACGGCGTGGAGTTCCGGTACGGCAGCGGCCCGGTGATCCTGCCGCAGATGGACCTGCACATTCCCGCCGGGCAGACGGTCGCCCTGGTCGGCCAGACCGGGGCCGGAAAGTCGACCCTGGCCAAGCTGATCGCCCGCTTCTACGACCCGTCGCAGGGCGCCGTGCTGCTGGACGGTGTGGACCTGCGCGACCTCACGCAGCGGGACCTGCGCCGCGCCGTCGTCATGGTGACCCAGGAGGCCTTCCTGTTCAGCGGTTCGGTGGCGGACAATATCGCGCTGGGCAAGCCCGAAGCCAGCCGCGCGGAAATCATCGCCTCGGCCAAGGCCGTGGGCGCGCACGAGTTCATCGAAGCGCTGCCGGAGGGCTATGACACTGACGTGAACAAGCGCGGCGGCCGGGTGTCCGCCGGCCAGCGCCAGCTGATCAGCTTTGCCCGCGCCTTCCTGGCCGATCCGGCGGTGCTGATCCTGGATGAGGCCACGTCCTCGCTGGACATCCCCAGCGAACGGCTCGTGCAGCACGGCCTGAAGACCCTCCTCGGGAACCGGACGGCTTTGATCATTGCGCACCGCCTCTCCACCGTGGAGATTGCCGACCGGGTGCTGGTGATGCACTCCGGCGAGGTGGTCGAGGACGGCACCCCGGCCGAGCTCACCGCCGGCACCGGCCGCTTCGCGAAGCTGCAGGCGGCTTGGCAGGAATCCCTGGTGTAACCCGGTTTCGCGGAACCGGACCTCATCGTCTACACTTGTAAAGTTGCTTCAGCGGCGGGGAAACCCGCCGAATAGCAGTGGTTACGGGGTGTGGCGCAGCTTGGTAGCGCGCGTCGTTCGGGACGACGAGGTCGCAGGTTCAAATCCTGTCACCCCGACCATAGAAAAGGTTCCCTTCCGGTTTTTCCGGAAGGGAACCTTTTTCGTTAAGTTTCCTGCTGCTGGGGTGGTTCGGGGACTCCCCCATCCCGGAGGAGGGGGGAGTCCCCGAACAAAGTCCCCTACTCGAACTTTTTCCCGGTGAGCCGCTCGTAGGCCTCCACATAGCGCGCGCGGGTGCGCTCGACGACGTCGGCCGGCAGGGCGGGCGGCGGGGTGTCCGAGGACTTGTCCCAGCCCGATTCCGGCGACGTGAGCCAGTCGCGGACGTACTGCTTGTCGAAGGACGGCTGCGCGCGGCCCGGCTCGTAGAGCGCGGCGTCCCAGAAGCGGGAGGAGTCCGGAGTCAGCACCTCATCGCCCAGGGTCACCTCGCCGGTGGCCGGATCCTTGCCGAACTCCACCTTGGTGTCCGCCAGGATAATCCCGCGGTCCCGGGCGATCGCCTCGGCCGCCGTGTAGATCTCCAGCGTGAGCGCGCGCAGCGTTTCCGCCGTTTCGGCGCCAACGGATTCCACCACGGCACCAAAGCTGATGTTCTCGTCATGCTCGCCCACCTCAGCCTTGGCCGAAGGCGTAAAGACCGCCGGCTCCAGCCGGGAGCCGTCCACCAGTCCGGCGGGCAGCGGCACCTCGCACACGGTCTGCGACTGCCGGTATTCGGCCAGTCCTGTCCCGGTGAGGTAGCCGCGGGCGATGCACTCCACCGGGTACATCTCCAGCTTTTTGCAGACCATCGCCCGGCCGGCCACTTCGGCCGGCACGCCCTCGTCCGCGGAAATCACATGGTTGGGCACGGCCAGCTGGTCAAACCACCACAGGCTCAGCTGGGTCAGGATGCGGCCCTTGTCCGGGATCTCGGAGGCCAGTACATGGTCAAAGGCGCTGATCCGGTCACTCGCGACCACCAGGACACGCTCCTGAGCCCCGGGCGCGGACAGGTCCGCGGGCACATAGAGGTCGCGGACCTTGCCGGAGTAGACGTGGGTCCAGCCGGCCAGTTCGGGCGCGCTCATGCCGGGTCTCCGTCCAGGCTGCGTGCAGGCGTGTTTTCCGTAGCGGCGTCCGGTACCGTGCAGGTGCCGGAGGGAACCTCCACTTCCCCGCGCAGCGCCTTCAGGGCAATGTCGCTCCGGTGCTGGGACCCGTCCAGCCGGATTTTCTCCACCCCGGCATAGGCCAGGTCCCGGGCGTTCCCCAGGTCAGAGCCGAGCCCGACGACGGCGAGCACCCGTCCGCCGGCGGAGACTGCCTTGCCGTCCCCGTTGAACGCGGTACCGGCGTGCAGGACGTGTACGCCGTCGAGCTTTTCCGCCTTCTTCAGGCCCCGGATCCGGTCTCCGGTGCGCGGGGTCTCCGGATAATTGGCGGCAGCGACCACCACCGCCACTGCCGTCCGCGGGTCCCATTTAAGCTGTTCCATGGCGTCCAGCTCACCCTTGGCCGCGGCCAGCAGCAGGCCGCCGAGCGGGGTTTTCAACCGGGCCAGGACAGCCTGGGTTTCCGGATCGCCAAAGCGGGCATTAAATTCGATGACGCGCATGCCGCGGGAGGTCAGGGCCAGTCCGCAGTACAGGACGCCGACAAACGGGGTGCCGCGGGCGGCCATTTCATCGACCGTGGGCTGCGCGACGCGCCGAACGACATCATCCACGAGGTCCGCCGGAACCCAGTTCAGCGGCGAATAGGCTCCCATGCCGCCGGTATTGGGCCCTGCGTCGCCGTCGTAAATGCGCTTGAAGTCCTGGGCCGGTGCCAGGGGAACAACATTGCGTCCGTCGGACAGGACAAAGAGGGAAACTTCCGGGCCGTCCAGGAATTCCTCGATCACCACGGTTCCGCCGGCGTCGAAGCAGGCCTGCGCATGCGCCAGCGCAGCGTCGCGGTCGGACGTGACCACCACGCCCTTGCCCGCGGCCAGGCCGTCGTCCTTGACCACATAGGGTGCACCAAAGGTGTCCAGCGCATCGGCGGCCTGCTCTGCAGTCGAGGCCACCCGGGCCATCGCGGTGGGAACGCTGGCCGCAGCCATGACCTGCTTGGCAAAAGCCTTAGAGGCCTCCAGCTGGGCGGCCGCCCGGGAGGGACCAAACACCGGAATGCCTGCCTCGCGCAGGGCGTCCGCAACGCCTGCGGCCAGCGGAGCTTCCGGGCCGATGACCACCAGGGTTGAGCCCAGGGTCTTGGCGAGTGCGGTCACCTCCGCCGGATCGCTGGCGTTGACCGCGTGGACCGGAACCATCTGCGCGATGCCCGCGTTGCCGGGGGCAGCGTGGACCTCTCGGACATAGGGGTCAGCGAGGAGGGATCGGACAAGGGCATGTTCGCGGCCGCCGGGGCCAACAACGAGAACCTTCACAGTAGTTCAGGGTACTGGTTGGGCTCCGGCAGCCGAAAGCACGGCTCCCGTATGACGCGGCCACCCATACCTGCGCCGGGCTGCTGCGAATAGTTTCCATGACGGCCTCCCCAGCACCCCCGCCCGCCCGAACCCGTATCCGGACCCTGCTCCGGCCCCGGCCCGCACTGATCTACGCCGCAGTGGCCGGGATCCTCGCCGCGGCAATGGTGCTGGCCGTGGCCGAGCTGGCCGGCGCGTTCTTTACTGCGCGGGCCCGCCCGCTCATTGCCCTGGGCTCCACGTTTATTGACTTCACTCCCCTGTGGCTGAAGAACTTCGCGGTGGAAACCTTTGGCACCAATGACAAAGCCGCCCTCTTTGCCGGCATGGCCGTGACCATCGTCGTGCTGGCCGCCCTCGCAGGGGTGCTGGCCCGGTACCGCTGGGCGCTCGGGGTTGCCGCCGTCGTCGCCATGGGCGCGGTGATCGTCGCGTGCGTCCTGACCCGCGCCGGTGCTGCGCCCCTCGACGCGGTGCCGACCCTGCTGGGCACCGCAGCCGGCATTGGCGTGCTGCGCGGGCTTCTTCGGCGCATTCCTGCCGCGAAATCCGCTCCTTCTGTTGCGGTGCACGGGCAGCAGGCGGATAGTAAACACCGGTCGGCAGGCATCCCCGCAGCGGCGCCCGCCGTCCAGCCGGTCTCGGCGGGGGACGGTCAGAACGACGGCGGTGCCGGGGCCGTCATCGGCGCCCCGTCCCCCGCGGGCCCCGGCCTGCACCCTGACCTGCACCCCGGACCCTTTCCGAACCGGCGCGGATTCTTCGTTGCTGTCGGGCTCACGGCGGTGCTGGCGGCTGCGGCAGCAACCGGCGGCCGGGCCATCGCCGCGGCCCGCAGCACCACGGCCACCTTCCGTGCGGCCCTGAAACTGCCCGCCGCCGCCGAGCCCGCTCCCGCCCTTCCCTCCGGTCTGCAGTCGCCGGTGCCCGGCGTGACGCCGTGGCTGACGCCGAATGCAGACTTCTACCGGATCGACACCGCGCTGAGCGTGCCGGAGGTGGACGCCGAAACCTGGGAACTGCGGATCCACGGGATGGTGGAGGAAGAGATCCGGATCAGCTTTGCCGAGCTGCTGGACTCGGACCTGGTGGAGCGCCACCTCACACTGACCTGCGTTTCCAATCCGCTCGGCGGGGACCTGGCCGGTACTGCCAAGTGGCTGGGACTGCCGGTGCGGGAGCTGCTGGCCCGGGCGCGCCCCACCGCAGGGGCGGACATGGTGCTCTCCACCAGCGTTGACGGCTTCAGCGCCTCCACTCCCCTGGAGGTGCTGCAGGATGACCGCGACGCCCTGCTGGCCGTGGGCATGAACGGTGAGCCGCTGCCTCCGGTGCACGGCTATCCGGTGCGGATGGTGGTGCCCGGCCTCTACGGCTTTGTATCCGCGACCAAATGGCTCATCGACATGGAGGTCACCCGCTTCGACGCCCAGACCGCCTACTGGACCGATCGCGGGTGGGCCGAGCAGGCGCCGGTCAAGACGATGGCGCGGGTGGAGGTCCCGGCGTCATTCGCCCGGGTACCGGCCGGCCCCGTGGACGTCGGCGGCACAGCCTGGTCACAGCAGCGCGGCATCACCGGAGTGGAAGTGCAGATCGACGACGGCGAGTGGCAGCCGGCGGTCCTGGCCGCGGAGGCCTCGGTGGACACCTGGCGGCAGTTCTCCTTCCGTACTCCGGCGCTGACTGCGGGCAACCACACGGTGCGGGCACGGGCCACGGATCCGCGGGACGGTGTGCAGACCGATGCCCGGGCCGACACGGTGCCCGACGGCGCCTCCGGCTGGCAGTCGGTACAGTTCATGGTGGAATAAGAACATGCCTGCCACTTTTACTGCGTCCGATGCCGTTGAACTTGCCGTTGTGGAACGCAACGGTTTCATCGAGTCCCGCCACATCGGTTCCGCCGTCGTCATGGCGGCGGACGGAAGCGTCGTCACCGCCCTGGGCGACATCACGACTCCCATCTTTCCGCGCTCCACGCTCAAGCCGTTCCAGGCGGTGGCCGCCATGAAGTCCGGTGTCCCGCTGCGCGGCCCGCAGGTGGCGCTGGCCGCTGCCAGCCACACCGGGTCCAAGGAACACACCGACGTCGTCAAGACCATGCTGGCTGCCGCCGGAGTCACCGAAGAGCACCTGCAGTGCCCCGAGGACTGGCCGCAGGATGAAGCCGCCCGGCATGAGCTGATCCGCAGCGGCAAGGGCAAAAACAAGCTCGCCTTCAACTGCTCCGGCAAGCACGCCGCGTTCCTCTGGGCCTGCACCGAAAACAACTGGGACCACGCCACGTATCTGGACCCGCAGCATCCGCTGCAGCTGCGCATCGCCGAGGTCTTCGAGGAATTCACCGGCGAAACCATCCGGCACTGGGCCACCGACGGCTGCGGCGCGCCGCTGGCCGCGGTTTCCCTCACCGGCCTGGCCCGCGGCATCGGCCGCCTGTCCAAGGCACCCTCGAGCAAGCACGGCGACGCCCGGGCCGCCACCGTGGCCACCGCGATGCTCGACTACCCCTGGGCCGTCCACGGCCACGGCCGCGAAAACACCGTGGTGATGGAAGACCTGGGCATCATTTCCAAAAACGGCGCCGAAGGCGTCCTCGTGCTGGGCACCGACACCGGCGTGTCAGTCGCCCTGAAGATGCTGGACGGCGACACCCGGGGCGCCTCCCTCGTGGGACTGACCCTGCTGGCGGCCAGCGGGGCGGTGGATGCCGGCAAGATCGGCGCGGTACTGGACAAGATTGTCCGTCCGGTACTTGGCGGAGGCGAGCCCGTCGGCAGCATCCGGCTCGGGGCACCCGTCACGGCCCTGCTGGATTCCTGACCAGCGGCAGCGGACGGATTACCCATGGCACGACGACGCGTCCCGGCCCCCGAGGGTGAGGCGGCGCTGCGGGCTGCCCTGGCAGCCGCTGAGACCGGATCCGCGGCCGACCGCAAGACCACGGCAACCGCGGTCCGCTACTCCCTGGAGGAACTGGCCGAACGCGCGCCGGGCAACAGCGTTGAGGTCCGGGTCCCGCCGTTCGGCGTCACCCAGTGCGTGGCCGGCCCCCGCCACACCCGGGGAACGCCGCCGAACGTGATCGAGACCGATGCTGCCACATGGTTGGCGCTCATAGCCGGAAGGCAATCGTGGGCCGACGCCGTCGGAGCCGGGCAGGTGGCCGCATCCGGGCTGCGCGCGGACCTCTCAGAGTGGCTTCCGCTGTTCCGTGCAGGGCAATAATCTCTACTGCCGGTAGAATTTGGATATGAATTCCGAGCAGCACAGCCCTGAACGCCGCGAGATTACCGTCCGCCGCGCTCCCCGCTTTATCCCGTTCCTGGCTCTGGGCGTGATCGCCGGGTTCATTGCCGCGCTGGTGGTCGCCTACTCCGGGCCGGCCGATCCCACCTACACCCGGGCGGCAACCCTGGGCTTCTTCACCATCATGTTTGCCATTCCCGGAGTCTGCCTCGGCGCCGTCGCCGCCCTGCTTCTGGACTGGATCAGCGTGCGCAAGGCACGCCGCGCCGTCGTGGAGCGCGACGAGGAGTAACTCCCGGCGGCTCCGTAATGGTTCCGCATCAAACTCCGGCTTTGACTCCGCCGTGAGACACTAATCTCATGGCACGCGGTGACGGAAAGCTTTCCCACGATCTCATGCCCGGCGAGAAAGGTCCGCAGGATGCCTGCGGAGTTTTTGGTGTCTGGGCCCCCGGCGAAGAAGTAGCAAAACTCACGTATTACGGGTTGTACGCGCTGCAGCACCGCGGACAGGAGTCCGCCGGCATTGCTACGAGTGACGGCAACAGAATCAGTGTCTACAAGGACATGGGCCTGGTGTCCCAGGTCTTTGACGAAACCACCCTCAATACCCTGACCGGCCACATTGCGGTGGGGCACTGCCGGTATTCCACCACCGGGTCCTCGCAGTGGGCCAACGCGCAGCCCACGCTGGGCGCAACGGCGAGCGGAACCGTGGCCCTGGCGCACAACGGCAACCTGACCAACTCCGCCGAGCTGTACGACATGATCATTGAACGCGAGGGCCGGCCCCGGTTCGGCGAAATCGCCCAGGGCAATACCTCGGACACTGCGCTGGTCACTGCCCTGCTCAACGGCTCCGACGGGCGTTCGCTGGAAGACACAGCCCTCGAGCTGCTGCCCAAGCTGCGCGGGGCCTTTTCCTTTGTCTTCATGGATGAAGGCACCCTCTATGCGGCCCGCGACACCTACGGCGTCCGTCCGCTGGTGCTGGGCCGGCTGGCCAGCGGCTGGGTGGTGGCCTCCGAAGGCTCCGCACTCGCCACCGTGGGCGCCAGCTTCATCCGCGAAATCAAGCCCGGCGAATTCATCGCCATCGATGAATCAGGTATCCGCAGCACCAGCTTCGGCGAAGCCACCCCGGCAGGCTGCGTCTTCGAATACGTCTACCTCGCCCGGCCCGACGCCGTCATCAACGGCCGGTCCGTCTACGAGAGCCGGGTGGAGATGGGACGCCAGCTGGCCCGCGAGTACCCGGTCGAGGCGGACATCGTCATTCCGGTGCCCGAGTCCGGCACCCCGGCGGCCGTCGGCTACGCCGAGGAGTCGGGCATTCCCTTCGCCCACGGCTTCGTCAAGAACTCGTACGTGGGGCGCACCTTCATCCAGCCCAGCCAGACCCTGCGCCAGCTGGGCATCAAGCTCAAGCTCAATGCCCTCGAATCCGTCATCCGCGGCAAGCGCGTGGTGGTCGTGGACGACTCCATCGTCCGCGGAAACACGCAGCGGGCGATTGTGCGGATGCTGCGCGAGGTGGGCGCCAAGGAAGTGCACGTCAAGATTTCCTCCCCGCCGGTCCAGTGGCCGTGCTTCTACGGCATTGACTTTGCTTCCCGTGCCGAGCTGATTGCCA
This sequence comes from Arthrobacter sp. Z1-15, assembly GCF_054792395.1. NCBI lineage: Bacteria > Bacillati > Actinomycetota > Actinomycetes > Micrococcales > Micrococcaceae > Arthrobacter > Arthrobacter sp. Z1-15. Next base: position 3,478,290 of record NZ_CP096454.1, read on the forward strand.
ACGGTGCCGCCGTCGAGGAGATCTGCGCCTCCGTGGGAGCCGACACCCTGGCCTACATCTCCGAGGAGGGCATGATCGGCGCCACCCAGCAGCCGCGCGAGCGGCTGTGCACCGCCTGCTTCACCGGTGTCTATCCGATTGAGCTGCCCTCGGCGGACCGGCTGGGCAAGAACCTGCTCGAGCCCGCAGCGCCCGGCAATCCGGCTGACGAGGACGGGGCCAACGGCTGCGATCCCGGCCCGGATGCCGAGTTTGAGAATCTCCTGACCAAAGCTGACAAGAAGGAAGCCGTATGAGCTCGTCCAAGACCGCCATTACCTATGCCTCAGCGGGCGTGGACGTTGAAGCCGGCGACAGGGCCGTGGAACTGATGAAGGCCGCGGTGAAGGCCACACATAATTCCTCCGTGCTGGGCGGAGTGGGCGGATTTGCCGGACTCTACGACGTTTCCCGGCTGCTGACCTACAAGAAGCCGCTGCTTGCCACCTCCACCGACGGCGTGGGCACCAAGGTGGCCATTGCCCAGGCCATGGACATCCACGACACCATCGGCTTCGACCTGGTGGGCATGGTGGTGGACGACATCGTGGTGGTCGGAGCCGAGCCGCTGTTCATGACGGACTACATCGCCTGCGGCAAGGTGGTTCCGGAACGCATTGCCGACATTGTCCGCGGCATTGCCGCGGCCTGCGAGGTTGCCGGAACAGCACTGGTGGGCGGCGAGACCGCCGAGCACCCGGGCCTGCTGGGAGAGCATGAGTACGACGTCGCGGGCGCGGCTACCGGCGTCGTCGAGGCCGGGAACCTGCTGGGACCGGAACGGGTCCGCAGCGGCGACGTGGTGATCGGTATGGCGTCCTCGGGGCTGCACTCCAACGGTTACTCGCTGGTCCGCCGCGTGATCAACCATGCCGGCTGGCAGCTGGAGCGCCAGGTCAGCGAATTTGGGCGCACGCTTGGTGAGGAGCTGCTGGAACCCACCCGGGTTTACGCTGCCGACTGCCTGGACCTGGCACGGCTGGAAGCCGCCGGCGTCCACGGTTTCAGCCACGTCACCGGAGGCGGCCTTGCGGCCAACCTGGCGCGTGTACTGCCCAAGGGCCTCGAAGCGACCGTGGACCGCTCCACGTGGGAGCTCCCGCCCATCTTCAAGCTGGTAGGCGAGCTGGGGAACGTGCCGCAGCCCGATTTGGAGCGCACGCTGAACCTGGGAGTGGGCATGGTGGCCATCGTCGATGCCGCGGGTGCCGATGCAGCTGTGAACCGGCTTGCCGAACGCGGAGTTCCGGCCTGGGTGATGGGCACGGTGGGAGCCGCCGGTGAAGCACAGGCGGGACCCGACTATGTCCAGGGCGCCAAGGGAGTCGACGGCGGCGCGGTCCGCCTGGTGGGAAACTACGCGGGCTAGCGGGAACCGCGGGCTGGCGGGAACCGCAGAGCCGGCAACATAAGAGGGTGCGTATCCGCAGGGATGCGCACCCTTACCCGTTCGACGGCCGGGTCAACCGACAGCGCATGGGCGTTAACGGCCTTCAGCGGATACACCCTGGGGTGATCCGCTGAAGGATAGCAATTGGCCGACGCTTTGAAGTGCCGCTCTAGCCGGTGCGGCGGGAAGTACCTTCATCGTCGTCATCGTCGCCAAATTGATCCGCGTACTTATCTTCGTACGCCGAGTAATCCGGCTCGGCCGGTTCCTCGGGATATCGACTCGATGGACGGCTCGTTGGTCCCGCAAGCTCGCGCTGCAGTGCCGAGTAGTCCGTGGCCGGGGTGAAGTACTTCATTTCCCGGGCCTGCTTGGTTGCTTTTGCCTTTTGACGGCCGCGCCCCATGGCGTGACCCCCTTTTTGCGTCGATCCGGAGGTGGTCGCTCTGAGCAAGTGAGCGAGGCCCCGGAATATTTGGTCAATTTGTCGTAAGTACAGGTTACATGTTTTCGGGCCGCCTTGTGCCCCGCCTCGCCCTTTGTGGCGCTGGGAGGCGCATTTTGACCGCGCGCCCCAAACCCCCCTTTCCTGCGCCACCCCGCAGAGACTGGGTAAAGTCAGGGGTAGAGACAGTTTTGGGGCCCCCGGAGGGCCGCCTACAGTGAGGACTGACGTTCACCATGAGCGATAAAAAAAGCACGCAGGGGGCTGGCACTCCTGCCCCCTCGGGAGCGTCCGAGGCGACCCCGGACACCGTCGAAGGGCAGGCCCCGGTTCCCGCGGAAGCGGATGCTGCAGGCACCGTACCGGCTGAGGCCGACGCGGCTGCCCCCGCCGAGGCCCCGGCAGGCGCCGACGCCCCGACAGGCGCCGACGCCCCGACAGGCGCCGAAGCCCCGGCAGCCGGCCTGCCGGACCTGGAGGCCCACACGGAGGCTCCCGCCTGGCTTTCCGGGAACGGAGAGCATGACGGCAAGGTCTGGGAGGGAGCATTCGAGGCAGAGCCCGGTGAACCCGCCGCCGCAGAGCCCGCCGACGCAGAGCCCGCTGCCGAACCGGAGGTGACCAATCCGGATGACGTCACGCTGGAAACCCCGGCGCTCGGAGAGGCGGACATCAGTTCCGATGCTGCCGAGGCCGCATCGCTCAGGGACGCCACAGCTGAAGTCAAGGAAGTGGAAGCCCAGGCAGCGGACGCCGCTGTGCTGACCGATCCGGCAGCCAACCATCCGGCGGCAGTAAACCGCACCGACGGGATTGCAGCGGCTGCGCCCATGACAGGTGACTCGCCCGGCGACTCGTCCGATGCTCGTGACGACAAGCCGACGGCAGGCACAGACACCGGCACGCAGGCGGAGGGCGATGCCGCCCCGACCGCGGACACGGAGGACGGCTCCAAGCCGACGGCGGACGACCACGCCGGTGCGGGCGCAGCGGCCGCAGGCGGCGCCGCAGCCGGAGCTGCCGCCGCAGCGGATCCCGCCGAGTCGCGCCGTTCGCGGCGGACCGATCCTGCCCCTTCGTCGGAGCCGGCCGGCAACGGACGGAACAAGCGCCTGCTGATGATCATCGGAATCATCGGGGTCCTGGCCGTGCTGGTGGTGCTGTTCTTCACTGTCATTCTGGGCAATTCCGAGAAGGAACCGGGCGTGCTGGATGAAGATGTGGCGCCGATCGAGCTGGAAACCGGTGCCTGCCTGCAGGACTTCACCGGAATCAACGAGCCCACCACCGTGGTGACCTGCGAGACGCCACATAACGCGCAGCTGGTGGCCACTGACACCTACCCGGACGCCGATGACTTCCCCGGCACCGAGGCGCTGTCATCCCGTGCCACCGAGATCTGCTCCGAGGTCCGGTATTCGGACGCGCTGGCTGAGCGCGGCGACCTGGACCTGCAGGAAAACAAGGTAATCCCCACCCCCGAATCCTGGCGGGACGGGGACCGGCGGATTGACTGCTTTGTGGTCGCGGGCTCCGACCAGGAGCTGACCGAATCCCTGCTTGAGCAGTAGGTCGGCGCAGCCCCTGGCCGGGCCCCGGCAGGAAGCGCGTTAGGCCGCTTCCACCGACAGCCCCACCGGCTCGGCCACCAGCTCCTCGCCGTCCACGGCCATGTTGCCCTCCGGGCGGTCCACCAGCACGGTGTCGCCGTCGGTGATCTTGCCTGCCAGGATTCCCCGGGCGAGCTTGTCGCCGATCTCGCGCTGGACGAGACGGCGCAGCGGCCGGGCACCGTAGGCCGGGTCGTAGCCGGTGAGGGCCAGCCACTCGCGTGCGGCATCGGTGACATCCAGCACCAGCCGGCGCTCGTGCAGGCGGTCGGCCAGAGCCCGCACCTGGATGTCCACGATCTTTGACAGATCGTCCAGGCTCAGCGGGTCAAACAGGATGACGTCGTCGAGCCGGTTCAGGAACTCCGGCTTGAAGTTCGCGTTGACCATGCCCATGACCGCTTCCCGCTTCTGGTCCTCGGCCAGTCCCGGGTCCACGAGGAACTGTGACCCCAGGTTGGAGGTCAGGATGAGGATGACATTGCGGAAGTCCACCGTGCGTCCCTGGCCGTCGGTGAGGCGGCCGTCGTCGAGCACCTGGAGCAGGATGTCGAAAATCTCCGGGTGCGCCTTCTCCACCTCGTCCAGCAGGATGACGGAGTAGGGCCGCCGGCGGACCGCTTCGGTCAGCTGGCCGCCTTCCTCATAGCCGACGTAGCCGGGAGGGGCACCGACGAGCCGCGACACGGAGTGCTTCTCCGAGTATTCGCTCATGTCGATGCGCACCATCGCGCGCTCGTCGTCGAAGAGGAACTCCGCCAGGGCCTTGGCCAGCTCGGTCTTGCCGACGCCGGTGGGGCCCAGGAAGAGGAAGGAGCCGGTGGGGCGGTCCGGGTCGCTGACACCGGCGCGGGAGCGGCGCACCGCGTCCGAGACGGCATTGACGGCTTTGGTCTGACCGATCAGGCGGGAGCCGATGTTCTCTTCCATGGTGAGCAGCTTCTGCGACTCCCCCTGCAGCATTCGTCCGGCCGGAACTCCGGTCCACGCGGACACCACCTCGGCTATGTCGTCAGCGGTGACCTCCTCGGAGACCATGAGTTCACGGGTCTCCTCGCCGAACTTGCTTTCCTCCGCCTGCTGGGCGGCGTCCAGTTCCTTCTGCAGGGCCGGGATCTCTCCGTACAGGATCCGGGAAGCCTCGGTGAGATCGCCGTCGCGCTGGAATTTCTCCGCTTCGGAGCGCAGCTCGTCAATCTGCGCCTTCAGGTCGCCGACCCGGTTGAGCCCGGCCTTCTCCGCTTCCCAGCGGGCGTTCAGTGCCGCCAGCTGTTCCTTTTTATTGGCCATGTCTTCGCGCAGCACTTCCAGCCGCTCCACCGAGGCCGAGTCGGTTTCATTGGCCAGGGCCAGCTCTTCCATGGTCAGCCGGTCCACGGCGCGGCGGAGCTCGTCGATCTCTTCCGGCGCGGAGTCGATTTCCATGCGCAGCCGGGAGGCCGCCTCATCCACCAGGTCAATGGCCTTGTCCGGCAGCTGGCGGCCGGTGATGTAGCGGTTGGACAGCGTGGCGGCGGCAACCAGGGCCGAGTCGGCGATTGCCACCTTGTGGTGCGCCTCGTACCGTTCCTTCAGCCCGCGCAGGATGCCGATGGTGTCCGGAACGCTGGGTTCGCCCACGTAGACCTGCTGGAAGCGGCGTTCCAGCGCGGCGTCTTTTTCCACGTTCTCGCGGTATTCATCCAGCGTGGTGGCACCGATGAGCCGCAGCTCGCCGCGGGCAAGCATGGGCTTGAGCATGTTCCCGGCGTCCATTGACCCCTCGGCTGCGCCGGCACCGACAACGGTGTGCAGCTCATCGATGAAGGTGACAATCTGCCCCTCGGCGTTCTTGATTTCCTCCAGGACTGCCTTGAACCGCTCTTCGAACTCGCCGCGGTACTTCGCTCCGGCAACCATGGACCCCAAGTCCAGGGAAAGCAGCGTCTTGCCGTTGAGGCTTTCCGGAACGTCTCCGGCGACGATGCGCTGGGCCAGCCCCTCAACGACGGCGGTCTTGCCCACGCCCGGCTCGCCGATCAGGACCGGGTTGTTCTTGGTACGCCGGCTCAGCACCTGGATCACCCGACGGATTTCCGAGTCCCTGCCGATGACGGGGTCCAGCTTGCCGCTGCGCGCCATCTCCGTGAGGTCGGTGCTGAACTTTTCCAGTGCCTGGAAAGTGTTTTCGGGGTCTGCGTTAGTCACTTTTCGGTCTCCTCTAACGGATGGAAGGGCTGTCCGCAGGGCGTCGTGGCCCGCACCGTTGTCCCGCAGGGCCTTGCCCGCAGCACCGCTGTCCAGGGACAGTCCCAGCAGCAGGTGCTCCGTGGAGACATACGCATCTCCCAGCTGCTCGGCTTCCTGCTGGGCTGCAGTGATCACCTGGAGCATGGGGCGGGAAAACTGCGGCTGCGCCACAGAGGAGCCCGACGACGACGGCAGGGCATGGATCGCATTGCTGGCGGCAGCACTGACGGTGTCCGGATTGGCGCCGGCGGCCTTGAGCAGTGCCACGGCCACCCCCTGGCGCTGGTCCATTAGTGCCTTCAGGAGGTGGGCGGGCTCGATCTGGGGATTGCCCGCGGTGGTGGCGTTCATTGCAGCCGCCTGCAGCGCCTCTTGGCTCTTGTTCGTGAATTTGGTGTCCACTACGGGCTCCTTCCAACCTCAACAACGTGGCTTCCCGGCTTCCGGAGCGCGGCTCCACGCAGGTATCACCCGTCCGGACGCAACAAACTTGAGTCTAATTCGCTCAACTTAGGATGTAAAGTTATCCACAGGCTTTCAGCGCCTGTGAAGGCTCTTAAAAAGAAGGGCCCCGGGAAGAACATCAGGAGGGGCCGGGAGTGGCCTCGTGCTCGTGGTCCCAGTCGGCTTTTACCTTTTCCCATTCGGCATTCCGTGCCTGGTACAAGCCCAGCTGCTCTCCCTCGAACGTCCGCCAGCCGATAATGCCCAGCGGCTCTTCAGGATTCTCCCCGTTCAGGAAGTCAGTGAGGCTGTCGAGGAAGAATTCCCATCCCGGACCCGCCGCCCACTCGCCGGAAGCGGCATCGATCAGCACAAACCCCTTGCGGACGGACGCGTACTTCAGATCGATACGCGTACGCGAATCCTCGGCGGTCAGATGCAGCTCCAGCTCCGCCGAGTGCCCTCCGGGGCGCTGCACCGAGAGGGTCAGCATCCGGGGCGGATCGCAGCGGAGGATGTCGCCGCGGGTGCCGTCGGGCAGCTCGTACGTGCCGCCCCGCCTCAGGTCCCCTTCGGGCCGGCCCACGTACTGTTCCAGCCGGTCGGGATCAGTGACAGCCGCCCACACTTCACCGATCGGGTGGGGTATGGCCCGCGAAATCAACATCATGAGCGCGTGGCCCGCCTGGATCTGGCGGCGGCCGAAGGTTCGCTCGGTTTGCGTAAGCGCGGACTTCTCTTCGGACATCATTTCCACTCCTCTGTAGAACAACCGGCCACCAGTTCCGGGTCCTCCAGCGGCCGTCGACGCCGAGTGGCCGTCAGCAGGATCAGTGGAAGCGAGTTGTGGTCAGGGCCGCAGGCAGCCTCTTTCCGAAAACGGTAGCAGGGAAAATCCGCGGTGCACAGGTACGCTGAGATGCAGGTTCGTGATGGGAGTCACTGAAATCGGAGCCCTTAAATCGGGTTTGATAAGTTCATATTGCCTCGGTTCCCGCTCCTTCAGGAGCCCCCCGCAGTTCCTTCGTGCCTTGTCAGGCTGGAACTGTGCGTTGCCGGCGCTGCTTTGAAACTGCCGGCGGCCGGAGCGGGAACACCTCCAGCAACCCGAAGGATTGATCAAAGTGGCCAAACTTGCGGAACCGGACGCGGCGGAAGTCGCCGAACCACGGACCAGGGTTAACAGAACGGTCTTTGTCGGGTCTGCCGCAGGCATCCTTGCCATCGCCCTCTGGGCCATGCTGGCCACCGAGAACGCCGAGTCCGTCATTGGCTCGATGGTGGGCTGGGTGTCGGCCAACATGGGCTGGTACTACTTCCTGGTAGTCAGCCTGGTCGTGGTCTTTGTCCTGGTCACCGCTTTGTCCCGGGTAGGCAAAACGAAACTCGGCCCGGACCATTCCAAACCGCAGTTCGGCGTCTTCACCTGGGCCGCGATGCTCTTCGCAGCCGGCATCGGCATCGACCTGATGTTCTTTTCGGTGTCGGAGCCTGTCACCCAGTACCTTGCGCCCCCAACCGGCGACGGCGCCACAGCGGAAGCCGCGCGGCAGGCCCTGGTCCTGACCCTGTTCCACTACGGCATTACCGGGTGGGCGCTGTATGCCCTGATGGGCCTGGCACTGGGCTACTTCGCCTACCGGCACAACCTGCCGCTGAGCATCCGCTCCGCCCTCTACCCGATCTTCGGCAAGAAGATCGAGGGACCCATCGGCCACGGCGTGGACATTGCCGCCCTGCTCGGCACCATCTTCGGCATTGCCACCTCACTCGGCATCGGCGTGGTCCAGTTGAACTACGGACTGAGCTTCATGTTCGGCCTGCCGGAAAACCTCACGGTGCAGATAGCCCTGATTGCCCTGTCCGTCGTCATGGCCACCATCTCCGTGGTCTCCGGCGTGGAAAAGGGCATCCGCCGGCTCTCGGAGCTCAACGTCATTCTCGCCGTCGGACTGATGCTCTTTGTGCTGATTGCGGGCAAGACCAATTTCCTGCTGGACGGAATCGTGCAGAACACCGGCGACGTCCTCAGCCGTTTTCCGGCAATGACCATGGACACCATGGCCTATGACCGGCCGGATGAATGGCTGAGTTCCTGGACCTTGTTCTTCTGGGCCTGGTGGATTGCATGGGCACCGTTCGTGGGCCTGTTCCTCGCCCGCATTTCCCGGGGCCGCACCATCCGCCAGTTTGTGCTCGGCACCATGATCGTTCCGTTCGCCTTCATCCTGCTGTGGATTTCCATCTTCGGGAACTCAGCCCTGGACCTGGTCATCGGCGGCAATGCGGCCTTCGGCGAGGTTGCCATGAACCAGCCGGAACGTGCCTTCTACGGTCTGCTCGAGCAGTATCCGTGGGCTCCGGTGACGGCCGCCGTCGCCACCTTCACCGGCCTGCTGTTCTACGTGACCTCCGCCGACTCCGGCGCCCTGGTCATGGCCAATTTCACCTCGCACCTCAAGGACGCCGACTCCGACGGGCCCAAGTGGCTGCGCGTCTTCTGGTCAGTGGTCACCGGCCTGCTGACCCTGGCGATGCTCATGGTGGGCGGAGTGACCACCCTGCAAAACGCCACCATCATCATGGGCCTGCCGCTGTCCATCCTGCTGCTGTTCATCATGCTCGGCGTCTACAAGGCCCTGCGCGTGGAAAACTCGCTGACGGACAGTTACCGCGCTTCGCTGCCGGGCATCATCGCCGGCCGCAGCCTGGACACCCGCAGCGGCCGCAGCTGGCGCCAGCGGCTCTCCCGCGTCATGACCTATCCCGGACCCCGTGCCGCGGAGCGGTTCCTGCAGACCGTGGCGCGGCCGGCGCTGCAGGAAGTCCATGACGAACTTCAGGAACGCGGCGCCGACGTCGTACTCTGCGAGGGCGAGGTGGCCCCGCACGGCATCCACCACCTGGACCTGCAGGTGGGCATGGCAGAGGAGCGCGGCTTCAAATACCAGATCTACCCCGTGCAGTACGACACCCCGTCCTACGCCAGCAACGCGTCGGCGGACAGCAAGTACTTCCGTATGGAGGTCTTTTCCCTTGAGGGCAGCCACGGCTACGACCTCATGGGCTACACCAAGGAACAGGTCATCACCGATGTCCTGGACCACTACGAAACCCACCTGGAATTCCTGCACCTCAACCGTGAGGTGCCGGGCAATACCTCCATCGCGGAGGACCAGGTTCCAAAAGATAACTGGGAAGCTGATTTTCTCAGCGAGGAGGGACGAGCATGACAACCGCCACACTGTTCATTGACGGAGCGTGGGTGCCCGCATCCGACGGAGGCACCCGTGAGATCCACAATCCTGCGGACGGAGAATTCGTAGGCGCGGTCTCCGAAGCAACGCGGGAAGACACGGAAAAAGCCATCGCCGCCGCCAAGGCCGCCTGGGACCGCGGGGAATGGGCCGGCGTGCCCGCACCGGAGCGCGGAGACTTCCTGCTGAAGGTCGCCGCCAAACTGAAGGAACGCAAGGATGAATTCGCCCTGGCCGAAACCAGGGACACCGGCAAGCGCCTGGTGGAAAGCGAAATCGACATGGACGACATCGCTGCCTGCTTCACCTACTTCGGCAAGATCGCCGGTTCCAACGCCGGCCGGATTGTCGACGCCGGCAACAACGACGTCGTCAGCCGCATTGAGTACGAACCCGTGGGCGTCTGCGGGCTGATTGCTCCCTGGAACTATCCTTTGCTGCAGGCAGCCTGGAAGATTGCCCCGGCCCTGGCCGCCGGCTGCACCTTCATCCTCAAGCCCTCCGAGCTGACCCCTCACACGTCCATCCTGATGATGCAGGTGCTGGAGGAACTCGGCCTGCCCCGCGGTGTCGCCAACCTCGTGCTCGGGGCGGGGGCAGTTGCCGGCGCGCCGCTCTCCGAGTCCCCGGACGTGGACCTGGTCTCCTTCACCGGCGGCGTGGCCACGGGCAAGGTGATTGCCGCTTCCGCCGCCAAGACGGTCAAGAAGGTTGCCCTGGAGCTGGGCGGCAAGAACCCCAACATCATCTTCGCCGATGCAGACTTCGACGCCGCACTGGACAACGCCCTCAACGCCGCCTTTGTCCACTCCGGGCAGGTCTGCTCCGCCGGAGCCCGGCTCCTCGTGGAGGAACCGATCGCCGAACGGTTCGTGGCCGAACTGGCACGCCGTGCCGAAATGATCCGGATGGGCGGCCCGTTCGACGCGGACACCGAAACCGGTCCGCTGATCTCAGCGGCCCACCGCGACAAGGTCACCGCGTACGTGAACAAGGCCGTTGAGGAAGGCGCCCGCATCCGCTGCGGCGGCACCTGGGGCACCGGGGAGCTGGAGAAGGGCTTCTACTACGCTCCCACCGTGCTGGACAACGTGGACAGCGGCACTGCTGCACTTAAGGACGAGGCCTTCGGCCCCATAGTCACGGTGGAGACGTTCAACGGCGAAGCCGAGGCCGTGAAACTCGCCAATGACACCGACTACGGACTGGCCGGAGCCGTCTGGACCTCCGACGCCGGCAAGAGCCAGCGCGTGGCCCGGCGGATGCGCGCCGGAACCGTATGGATCAACGATTTCCATCCCTACCTGCCGCAGGCCGAATGGGGCGGATACGGCCAGTCCGGCATCGGCCGCGAGCTCGGACCCACCGGGCTCGGTGAATACCAGGAAGCCAAGCACATTTACCAGAACATCAACCCGCAGGTGACCGGCTGGTTCACCGATCACGGAAAGGCCTAGGGCTACATGGCTGAAAAGACCGAATTCGACTACATCGTGGTGGGCGGCGGCTCCGCCGGTGCGGCTGTGGCCGCCCGGCTGAGCGAGGACCCCGACGTCGAGGTGGCGCTGGTTGAGGCCGGCCCCGATGACCGCGGCGAAGAGGTGATCCTCCAGCTGAGCCGCTGGATGGAACTGCTCGAATCCGGCTATGACTGGGACTACCAGATTGAACCGCAGGAAAACGGCAACTCCTTCATGCGCCATGCCCGTGCCAAGGTGATGGGCGGCTGCTCCAGCCACAACTCCTGCATCGCCTTCTGGGCGCCGCGCGAGGACATCGACGAGTGGGAGGCCAAGTTCGGGGCCGAGGGCTGGAACGCGGAAACGGCTTTCGCCCTGTACAAGCGGCTGGAGTCCAACGAGGACGCCGGCCCGGAGGCCCCGCACCACGGAGACTCCGGCCCCGTGCACCTGATGAACATTCCCCCGGCGGACCCGTGCGGGGTGGCGCTGCTGGATGCCTGCGAGCAGGCCGGCATTCCGCGCGTGAAGTTCAACACCGGCGAGACGGTGATCAACGGAGCGAACTTCTTCCAGCTCAACCGCCGCGCCGACGGCACCCGGTCCTCATCCTCGGTCTCCTACATTCATCCGATCATGGAACGGGAGAACTTCACCCTCCTCACCGGTGTGCTGGCGAAGGAACTGACCTTCGATGAGGCCAACCGCTGCACCGGCGTCGCCGTTGTGAACAATCCGTTTGGCCGGGCCCACACGCTGCGGGCCCGGATCGAGACAGTGGTCGCCGCCGGCGCGATCGACTCCCCCAAGCTGCTGATGCTCTCCGGCATCGGCCCCGCGGAGCACCTTGTGGAGCGCGGCGTACCGGTCCGGGTGGACTCCCCCGGCGTCGGATCCAACCTGCAGGACCACCCCGAGGGCGTGATTCAGTGGGAGGCGAAAAAACCGATGCCCGAAACCTCCACCCAGTGGTGGGAAATCGGGATTTTCACTCCCACCGAAGAGGGACTGGACCGGCCGGACCTGATGTTCCATTACGGGGCGGTGCCGTTTGACATGCACACCCTGCGGCACGGATACCCCACCACGGAGAACGGTTTCTGCCTGACCCCGAACGTCACGCACGCCCGCTCCCGCGGCACCGTCCGGCTGCGCAGCCGGGACTTCCGGGACAAGCCGATGGTGGATCCGCGCTACTTCACGGACCCGCATGACCTGCGGGTCATGGTGGCAGGGATCAGGAAAGCCCGCGAAATTGTCTCCCAGCCGGCCATGGCGGAATGGGCCGGCGAGGAACTGTACCCGGGCAAAGACGTACAAACGGATGAACAAATCACCGAGTACATCAAAAAGACCCACAACACGGTGTACCACCCGGCCGGCACCGTCCGGATGGGAGCTGCCGAAGACGTGATGTCGCCGCTGGATCCGCAGCTGCGGGTCAAGGGAGTCACCGGTTTGCGGGTCGCCGATGCGTCGGTGATGCCTGAGCTGGTTACCGTCAACCCGAACATCACCACCATGATGATCGGTGAACGCTGCGCGGACCTGATCAAGGCTGCGCGCAGGTCATAAGACCGGCAGCCAGCAGGGAACGCCGAAGGGGCGGTGGGGGAAAACACTCCCGCCGCCCCTTCGGCGTTTCTTTTCCGGAGCGCAGGTACTCTGTGCGGATGGGGAAAATTCGCACCATCACTTCCGTCCTGGCCGCTTCGGCCCTGGCACTGACGCTCGTCTCCTGCTCGGAGGACAAACCCTCGCCGCAGGACGCGGCCGAGTCGCTGGCCAAGGGAATCGCCGCCCGGGATGTCGCCGGGCTTTCCTTTGCCGGCACCGATCCGGCGAATGTTGGCACAGAGCTTGAAGAAATCCTGGCCGGCCTGGGGGACGTGGAGCCCGACGTCACCGTCGCCGGAGTTCAGGAGGACGGCGACGACGCCGCCACGGCCCGCCTCAGCTATGCCTGGGACTTCGACCGGGATGAGACCGCGGACTGGACCTACGAGACCACTGCTCCGCTCGAACGGGCCGACGACGATTCGTGGCAGACACGCTGGGAACCGGCTGTCCTCTTCACCGGCCTCTCGGATGACCAGCGGCTTGTCCGGACCAGCGAGCCGGCCGCGCGCGCCGACATCCTGGGCGCGGGCGATGAGGCACTGGTGACCCAGCGCGGCGTCTTCCGTGCGGGGATCGACAAGACCAAGGTCGACGCGGCAGCCCAGGCCGCCTCTGCCGCTGCCCTCGCAACACTGCTGGAACTGGACCCGGCAGCCTACACCGCCAGCGTCGAAGCCGCCGGCCCGGAAGCTTTCGTGGAGGCCATTACCCTGCGCGCCGAGGAAGAGCCGGATCTGCCGGAACGGGTCGCCGGAATCCCCGGCGCCGTCGCACTTCCGGCCACCATGGCCCTTGCCCCCACCCGCACCTTCGCCCGCGCTCTCCTCGGTTCGGTGGGAGAAGCAACAGCCGAACTGATCGAGGAATCCGACGGCGTGCTGGCGGCCGGAGACCAGGCCGGGCTTTCCGGACTGCAGCAGCAGTACGATGCCCAGCTGAGGGGCACGGACGGAATCACGGTGATGGTGATGGATGCCGCCGGGGAAGTCTCCTCGGAAGCCTTCACCTCCGCGCCGAAACCGGGAACGCCGCTGAAGACGAGCCTCGACGCGAGGCTGCAGGCCCTCGCCGAATCGGTGCTCGAGGACGAGCCCTCAGCATCCGCCATCGTGGCGCTCCGTCCGTCCACCGGTGAAATTCTTACCGTGGCAAACGGCCCCGGCAGCGAGGGGCAGCAGACCGCCCTGCTGGGCCAGTATCCGCCGGGATCCACCTTTAAGATTGCCACCTCCCTGGCACTCCTCCGGCAGGGAAGCACTCCTGACAGTGTGCTGTCCTGCCCGGCCGAGCTGATGGTTGACGGCCGCAAATTCAACAACGCCGGCAGCTATCCGGCAGCCTTTGTCGGAGACATTCCGCTGCGCGATGCCTTTGCCCAGTCCTGCAACACCGCGTTCATCAGTACCCGGGATGCGGTTCCCCAGGAGGCACTGGCCGCCGCTGCCGCAGATCTGGGCATCGGCGTGGAGCAGCCCATCGGTACTGAGGCATTTTTCGGTTCGGTTCCGGAAACCGCTGAGGGCACCAACCATGCCGCCTCCATGATCGGCCAGGGCGAGCTGCTGGCCTCGCCGCTGGCCATGGCCGTTGCTGCCGCGTCCGTTGGAAAGGGTGAACGCGTGGCTCCCGTCCTGGTCACGGCCGATCCCGCCGCCGCGGATTCTGCTGCGACAGCGGAGACCGGCACTTCGCCGTCGGCTTCCGCTGCCCCTGAGCCTGCGGAAGCCGCCGACCCCGGATCCCTAACGGCTGCGGAGGCAACATCGCTGCGTGAGCTGATGCGCGGCGTGGTAACCGAGGGCGGCGCTGCCATGCTGCTGGAAGTCCCGGGCGAACCGGTCCTGGCGAAAACCGGAACCGCCGAGTTCGGCAGCGAAACACCGCCGCGGACGCACGCCTGGGTGGTGGCGCTCCAGGGAGACCTGGCCGTGGCCGTGTTTGTCGCCGAGGGTGAACTGGGCTCCACCTCCGGCGGTCCGCTCATGAAGGCCTTCCTGGACGGAGCGGCCCGATAGCGGCGGAACTAGCTGCGGTACTGGCCGTATCCCGGCGCGGCACCGTAAGGTCCCGCCTGCCCGTAAGGAGCGGCCGCACCGTACGGAGTGACCCCGGGACGGCCGGTCGGGACAATGACCTTGCCCAGCGGCATCAGGGAGATCGGCACCATCTTCAGGTTTGCGATGCCGAGCGGAATGCCGATGATGCTGATGAACATGGGAATGGCAGTCAGGATGTGTCCCACCGCGATCCACACGCCGGCCACGACCAGCCAGATCACGTTGCCGACCGTGGACAGCAGCCCGGGAGATCCGCCCCGGTCCACCACAGTCCGGCCGAACGGCCAGAAGGCGTAGGCGGCGATCCGGAACGAAGCTATGCCGAACGGGATGGTCACAATCAGGAGGCAGCAGACAATGCCGGCCAGCACATAGCCCAGTGCCAGCCAGATGCCGCCGAACAGGAGCCAGATGATGTTCAGGATGAGGTTCATCGTCTCATTGTGGGGCACTGGCCCCGGCGGCACCATATCCCGGGAGCAGCGCCGGTTTCCGGCGAAGCGGGCCGCTGCAACTAGACTGAGGGCATGTTGCCTATCAAAGATGATGCCGGAACACCTGCCGAGAAGCCCGCCGAATTAACGGCCAACCAGTGCTGGGACTACATCCGCCAAGCGGCCATCGGCCGGCTGGCCGTGGTAGTCGACCGGCATCCCGAGATTTTCCCGATTAACTTTGTCGTGGACAGGGGTTCGGTGATTTTCCGTACGGCTGAGGGAACGAAGCTCGCGGGCGCCCTTGAGGGTGGTGTGGTCGCTTTCGAAGTAGACGGTTATGACGACCGCCTCGGCATGGCCTGGAGCGTTGTCCTGAAGGGCAGCGCCGTGCAGCTGGAGAGCATTGAAGACATCCTGGCTTCCGAGGAGCTTCCGCTGTTCCCCTGGCAGGCCGGGGAAAAGAACCATTTCCTCCGGATCGAACCCGTGCAGACCAGCGGGCGCAGCTTCCTCATTAACAGTGCAGCCCGGCGGCACTATCTGCGCGGCAGCACTCCGCTGCCCTCCATCGAGTAAGGACACCGTGAGCAGTCCCCAGAACACCGGCACCCCGGTCATCCGCTTTGCCGATCTCCCCTCTGTCCCGTGGGGGAAAAACAACGGCCGCGTCAAGGAGGTGTCCTCCGGAACCGGGTGGCGCCTGAGCATTGCCTCCATCGACAAGCCCGGCGCTTTTACCCCGTTTCCCGGCAGGGACCGGATCACGGTGCCGGTCGAGGGCGAGCTGCTGGTGCTCACCGTTGACGGCGCTGAGCAGGGGATGGAGAGGTTCCGGCCCTTCCGGTATTCCGGTGACTCCCCCGCCGAAGCAGCGCTGCCCACCGGGCCGGTGACGGTGCTGAACACCGTTGCTGACCGGGCCTCGACCGGAGCTTCCGTGCTGGTTGCCGAGCTCTCCAAGAAGAACCCGCAGACCATTGGCGAGGGACAGTTTGTGGTGCTGCTGCACGGCGCGGCAACCGTCACCGCCGCCGACGGTTCAGCCTCGGCACTGGGCCCCCTGGACACCGTGGTTGGCGGGCCCGAGCGGCCTGCTGTCGTGGGCCGGGGCTTCGCCGCCGTCGTCTCGTTCTATGACCTGGGCTGACGGACCGAACTCAAGGTGTGAGCCGACGGCCTGAACCGACGGTCTGCTCAACAAAAAAGGCGCCTGCTTCCGGAAGGAAGCAGGCGCCTTTTGGCTGGTGCTAGAGGCTAGCGTGAACGGCGTTCGTTCGACGCCGGAGCCGTTGCGCGGCGGGGGCCGGCACCGCGTGCGGGACGGCCTGCGCCCGTTGGTGCCTGGCTGCGGGAAGCAGCCGGCCGGCCGCCGCCGGCGGGAGCCACGTCACCGGCGCGCTGGCCGGTGGCCGGACGGCGGTTGCGGCCCGAAGCGGTGGAAGCAGCAGCGGCACCGCGGCGTCCGTCCTGCGACCGGCCGGCGCGGGGCGCATCGGGAGTGAAGTCGTTGCGCTCGCTGCGGTCGCTGCGTTCCGTGCGGTCAGCGGAGACACGGCCGCGTCCGCCGGATCCGCCCCGGCCGCCGGCACGGGGTGCGGTGGTGGAGCGGGCGGCGCGCTTGCGCTGTGCGTTGGCACCGGTGGACCGGCCGCCGCCCTGCTGGGGCGACTTCGACGCGAGCTGGGCGGCGCGCACATGCGGCTCCACAGCAGCGGCGCGGTCGCCGATCAGCTTGGCAATGGACGGGGAGTTGTGCGAGACCTTCTCGATCGAAACGTCCACGCCGGCAGCCTTCATCAGCTTGGACACTTCGCTCTTCTGCTCCGGCAGGGTCAGCGTGACCACGGTTCCGCTGGATCCGGCACGGGCCGTACGGCCTGAGCGGTGCAGGTAGGCCTTGTGCTCCGTGGGGGGATCGATGTGGACAACCAGCTCCACGTCGTCCACGTGGACGCCGCGGGCGGCGACGTCGGTGGCAACGAGCACGCGCACGTCACCGGAGGAGAATTCCGCCAGGTTCCGGTCACGGGCGTTCTGCGACAGGTTGCCGTGCAGGTCAACGGTCGGGATGCCGCTGTCCGTCAGGAACTTGGCCATCTTGCGTGCGTGGTGCTTGGTGCGCATGAACATGATGCGCCGGCCCTGGCCCGAGGCCAGTTCCTTGACCAGCAGTTTCTTTGCCGTCTGGTCCTGGACGAGCAGAACGTGGTGCTCCATGGTGGTGACCGCGGCCTGCGGATCATCCACGGAGTGCGTCAGCGGGTTGGACAGGTAGCGGCGGACAAGCTTGTCCACGCCGTTGTCCAGCGTTGCGGAGAACAGCATCCGCTGGCCCTTTTCCGGGGTGCGGTCCAGCAGCCGCTGGACGACCGGCAGGAATCCGAGATCAGCCATGTGGTCGGCTTCATCGAGCACAGTGATTTCAACGGATTCCAGGCTGATGACCTTCTGCTTCATCAGGTCTTCCAGGCGGCCCGGGCAGGCAATGACAATGTCAACGCCCGCCTTCAGCGCCTTTTCCTGGCGCTGCTGGGAAACGCCGCCGTAGATCACCGTGGTGACCAGGCCCATTTCCTTGGCGAGCGGCTCAATCACGTTGTTGATCTGTGTGGCCAGTTCGCGGGTGGGTGCCAGGACCAGGCCCAGCGGACGGTTCGGACGGCGGCGGTAGCCTGCTTCGGCTTCAGCCAGCCGGGCGACGAGCGGCAGCGAGAATGCGAGCGTCTTGCCCGAGCCGGTGCGGCCGCGGCCCAGCACATCGCGGCCCTTGAGGGTGTCGGGAAGTGTTTCAACCTGAATCGGGAATGCTTCGTCAATTCCGGAAGCGGAGAGGGAGGAAACGAGGACCTTGGGTACACCAAGGGCAGCAAAAGTAGTCATTAAAAGACAGGCAACTTTCGGTAAGTGGCCCCCAAAACCGTATGGCGCCGGGGGTTCGCCGAAGAAAAGTCAGACAGTGTCCAGGGCTTGGCCGGATAAGGGCCAGCGGGACAAAAGAAAGCGTTCATCGACGCAGGTTGTGCTGCTTACACACGCGGCTTTGAGGCGCGGCAGACACAACAACTTCGTCCAGTTTACCGGATTGCCCCCAGTTTCCTAATCGGCGGGTCCGCAGGCACCCCGGGGACAGCGCCGGGACAGCGCCGGGCGGCTGGAAACGGCCCCCCGTCCCAGCCGATAGCATTAACAGTGATGACTACTGAACCAGCCCTGCCCGACGCCGGCTCCCTGAACGCTGCGGATCCCGAAGTTCCGGAACCCGCTGCCCCGGAGCACGGGAACGAAACCGGTGAAACCGGCGAGACCGGCGATCCCCGGCACTTCCGCTCACCGGTGTCGTTTGTCCGCCGCGGCTCCCGCCTCCAGGGACGCCGCCAGCAGGCATGGGATGAGCTCTCCGATCAGTTCGTCATTGACGTCCCCCGGGCCGAAGCTGACACGTCCGTTGATCCGGAGTACGTGTTCGACGCCGCTGCCGAGTTTGGCCGGACTGCTCCCCTGATCGTGGAAATCGGTTCGGGGCTGGGCGAAGCGGTAACTCATGCCGCCGAGCAGAATCCGGACACAAACTACCTGGCCGTTGAGGTGTATCTTCCCGGCCTCGCCCAGACCCTGCAGCGCATCGGGCAGAAGGAACTGAGCAACGTCCGCGTGGTCCAGGCAAACGCCCCCGAGGTCCTGACCACCATGCTTCCCGCCGGGTCCGTGGACGAAGTTTGGGTCTTCTTCCCCGATCCCTGGCACAAGACCCGCCACCACAAGCGCCGCATGGTCAAGGAAGAATTCGCCGAACTGGTCGCGCGGGTGCTGGTGCCCGGCGGTCTCTGGCGCCTCGCCACCGACTGGTCCGATTATGCAGTGCAGATGCGCGAGGTCCTGGACGCCTCCGGGGCGTTCGTCAACCTGCACGCCGGGGAGCGCGCCGGCGAGGACAGCCCGCTGACCCGGGTGAACCGGGAAGGCCTGGAAAAGAAGGCGCCGGTGAACGACGTCGACACCCGCGGCGGCTGGGCACTGCGCTTTGACGGCCGCATCCTGACCAGCTTTGAGAACAAAGCCCACCAGGCAGGCCGCCTGATTTTCGATCTCACCTACCGCAAGGCCTAAGTTCCATGAATGAACCCAACGACGCCCGCGTCGGCCTCTACATCGACTTCGACAACATTGTCATTTCCCGCTACCAGCAGCTGCACGGCCGCAACGCCTTCCAGCGCGACGGCATCCGCAATTTTGACCGGCTGAGCCGTGACGCCGATCCCGAGGTGGCAGCCAAGCTGACCGCGGCGACGGTGGACTTCAACGCCATCATCGACTTCGCCGCCTCATTCGGCACGCTGGTGGTCAACCGCGCGTACGCCGACTGGTCGGTGCCGGTGAACGCCAGCTACCAGCGCCAGTTGATGTCCCGGGCTGTCGACCTCACCCAGCTCTTCACGACCACCACCCGGGGAACCAAGAACGGGGCGGACATCCGCCTCGCCGTGGACGTCGTCGAAGACCTTTTCCGGCTGCCGGACCTGACCCACGTCATCATTGTGGCCGGCGACAGCGACTACATTGCCCTCGCCCAGAAATCCAAGCGCCTGGGCCGCTTCGTCGTGGGCATCGGCGTCGCCGGATCGACAAGCACCTCCCTGGCCGCTGCGTGCGACGAGTTCGAAGACTATGACTCGCTGCCCGGCGTTGTGAAGGCAAGCGAGACTGCTCCGGCCTCCACCGAGGCCAGGGGCACTGCAGCCGCTGCGCAGGACCAGGCTCCGGACACCGCGCGGAAGCTGACCGTGGTTCCCATGTTCTCCCACACCGGGGATGCCCCGTTCGAAGAACCGGATACTGCGGAAGACATCGATCCCCGGACCCTCGCCACGGAACTCCTGGTGCGGGCACTGAAGATCGGCCATGCCAAGGGCGACGCCGACGAGTGGCTCAACACGGGCACCGTGAAGAACCAGATGCGGCGCATGGACCCGTCCTTTAACGAGAAGCCGCTCGGTTTCCGGTCCTTTACCGATTTCCTGTCTTCGCACGGGGATCTGGTGGAGCTGGACGAGGACGGCCCGCAGCGGCTCATCCGGCTGCGTCCGGAAGCGGATTCCCGGCTCTAAGGCAGGGAGGACAGAGCAGGGCGGTCAGCGAAGGGAGACCGCATCTCCGGCCCGTACCGTCCCGGCCCGCTGCACATACGCCTGCAGGCCGAATTCCGTGCGGTGGTGCAGGCCGAGCAGCTTCAGGGTTTTGCCGCCTTCGGTGACTCCTGCCTGGGCCTGATCGATCATCACGCAGCGGGGCATCCCCGGTCCCAGCCGGAGGACAACCTCATTCCCCAGGGCCAGTTCGGCCCCGGCCCAGCCGTCCTCGCAGAACGCTGGCTGGGCCCCGGTGTTGAGAATGATGTTGGCGCGGAACCGGCGCTCGTCCACCGCGGCGCCGGTGAGGTTCCCGAGTGCTTCCAGCGAGGACGTCGTGAGAAGGTGCAGGGGCGTCTCGTCGTGGTGCTGGACCGTGGTTTCGGGCCGCAGCTCCAGTGAACGGCCAAAGGCTTCGCTGAGGGCCCCGGATGCGGCGGGGTCGCCCGCCGCGAAACGGAGCCCTTCAGGACTTACGAGCAGCGGTTCTCCGCAGTCATCTTCCACCAGGGAGGACCACTGCATCAGGCCCGGGACCGGGCGGAAGCGCTGAGTCCGCTTGCCGCTGGCGATGCCGCCGTCGTCGGTATACACGGCCCATCCGCGGTCATGCAGCAGTCCCCGGCCGGTCACGGCGCAGCTGCGCACCGCCTGACCTGCGGTTGATTTGACCGGGTAGCGGTAAAGCGCTTGGACCGTGCCTATCGGCGTTCCCTCATGCGGCATTCCGGCATTGTTTCACACGGGCCCGGATCCCCGGGTTGCCGGTTCAGCAAAACAGCTTGGCGGCAAACGGCCCGGGACGCCATGCTTTTGACATGGAGAGAAATGACGGCAGCACGCGTGATGCGCAGCAGTCCCCCGCCCACACCCGAGAGCCCTCCGGCGGAATCGAAGACTTTTGGGACCGGCGCTACGCCGAGATGAAAAGCCTGTGGAGCGGACAGCCCAACGGCGCACTTGTCCATGAGGTGGACGGGCTTGAGCCCGGGCGGGTCCTGGACGTTGGCTGCGGTGAAGGCGCCGACGCCCTGTGGCTGGCGGAACAGGGCTGGAACGTCACGGCGCTGGATGTTTCCCGGGTGGCGCTGGACCGGGCCGCCCGCGAGGCCGAAGCGCGCGGGCTCCGCGTGACGTGGCTGCATTCGGGCCTGGTCGAAGCGGCCCTGCCGGCCGGGTCCTTTGACCTGGTCTCCGCACAGTTCCCGGCGCTGCTGCGCACGCCGGAGAACCTCGCGGAACACGCACTCCTGGACGCGGTGGCTCCCGGCGGTCTGCTCCTGGCCGTGCACCACCCGCTGCCGACCGCCGCCGAGGCCAAGGCCCGCGGCATGAATCTCGACGAATATGTGGGCCTGGCGGAAATCCGCGCACTCCTTGAGGGGAACTGGCGGATCGAAGTTGACGAAATCCGTCCCCGGCACGTTGCCGCCGGCGCCGGCGCGCACCATACCGAAGACGTCATCCTGAAAGCCCGCCGCCTGCGCTGAGCGTGCGGTGCCCGGAAAAGTTCCAAAACCCTCTTGTTGCAAACGGGTTTGTGATGCAAACTGCTTTGCAACCGGCGCAAAGCCGGCCGGATCTCTTCCGGAGGACAGCATGGAACGACAGTCAGCGGGCCTGCACCACGACGGCGGATCTCCCGCGGGCGGGCGCATGGACACGCCTGCCCCGGACCGGCCGCTGGACCCGGGGGCGGCCCTGGCCATCGTGGAGAACGCGGAACGCTCCACCCGCAGGCAGCTGACCGGCAACGCGGCCCTGATCTACCTGCTGTGGGGGCTGGCGTGGCTCACCGGGTACGGTGCGCTGGACGGCAGCAGGCGCGGGTGGCTTCCGCTCGAGCCGGCCTCCGCCCTCATCGTGCTGGGCGCGGCGCTGCTGATTGCCACCGCTGCCACAGTGGCCGTGTCGATCCGGGCCGCTCTGGGCATCAGGGGGCACAGCGCCTTCCAGGCCGGAATGTACGGTGCTTCATGGATCCTGGGGTTCCTCGTCATGGGCATCCTCAGCATGAGCATCGGCCGGGCAGTGGACGATTTCTGGCTGCGGGGCATGCTGATCAATTCGAGCGCGGTGCTGATTGTCGGCCTGCTCTACATTTCCGGCGGCACCGTCTACAACGATCCCCGCCAGTGCTGGCTCGGATTGTGGCTGCTGGCGGTCACCGCGGCCGCGCTCCTCTCCGGGCCGGATCATTTCCTGACCGTCAATCTCTACCTGGGTTCCGGGGGCATGCTCGCAGGCTCCCTCGCCGAATATCTCGGCACCCGGGGGCGGGCATCGGGGGTTCCCCGTGCCTGAACTGGATCCGGTCATCCACGCCGAATCGCGGCTTCGGGCCCTGACCACATTGAACGAGGTGGGCGAACGAAACCGCATCGCGTTCACCAAGCTGCGCGCCATGCTGGACATGACGGCGGGCAACCTTTCCACCCATTTGCGCAAGCTCGAGGATGCCGGCTACATCGAAATCACCAAGACCATCGAGGGCCGCTCACCCGCCACCTATGTGGGCATCAGCGCCGAAGGGAAGCTCGCCTACGCGCAGTACCGCAAGGCGCTGAGGGACCTCCTCGCGGGGCCGGTGCCCGAGGGCGCCCCCCGGACCCGCGCCGAAGAACCGCAGCCGCACTGACCGTCGTCCCGCCGAACCCGTTTCCTGGAGGCAGCATGAGTGTGAACCCGAGTCCCGTCACCGCTGAGAGAGTTCCCCCCGAACGTCAGGCTGACGTGCTCGCAGCGGCCTCTTCCGTGAGAAAAAACTACGCAGGGAAACCGGCCCTGAACGGGGTGAGCCTTTCCATCCGCGCCGGTGAGGCCCTCGGGCTGCTCGGCCCCAACGGTGCCGGCAAATCCACCCTGCTGAACCTGTTGTGCGGCACCCGGACCCCCGACGCCGGGACGGTGGAACTCTTCGGCCGCAGCCCGCGGGATCCGGCGGCACGGCGGGAACTCGGGACCACGCCCCAGGCCACCTCGGTTCCGCCCACCCTGCGGGTCCGCGAGACCGTCGACTTTGTTGCCGCGCACTACCCGGACCCGGTGCCCACCCCCGAGCTGCTGGCTGACTTCGGGCTCTCCGACATGGCAGCCAAGCAGTGCGGCGGACTCTCCGGCGGACAGCAGCGCCGGCTCATGGTGGCTCTGGCACTGGTGGGCCGGCCCCGGCTGGTGATCCTGGACGAGCCCACCACGGGCCTGGACGTGGAGGCCCGGGAGAATCTCTGGGAACGTCTGGGCCAGTACCGCCGGGACGGCGGAACACTGCTGGTCACCAGCCACTACCTCGAGGAGATCCAGGCACTGTCCGGGCGGGTGGTGGTCCTGAACGGCGGATCCGTCGTTGCCGACGGCACCGTTGATGATATCCGCAGCCATGTCTCCGTGAGCAAGGTGTCCTTCCGCACCGACCTGCCGCCGTCGTCGTTCGCAGCCCTTCCCGAGAGCGCCGGGGTCACGGCCGGACCGGGAAATTCAGTGACGGTGCTGAGCCGGGATGCCGATGAAACGGTGCGCCGGCTGGTCCGCGACAACGTTCCCTTTGCCCGCCTTGAAGTCCATGCCGCCAGCCTCGAAGAGGCCTTCCTTGCCCTCACCCACCAGCCCGCCGCCGGCCCGGAGCCGCTCGCGCGGAAGGAGCAGCCATGAGCGCAGTATCCGCCCCGGCACGCGGACGATCCCGGACGGAGCTGATCCGGGCCCATGCCAAGGCCCAGGTTTTGGAGCAGCTGCGGATTCCGATCTCGGTGATTTCCTCGACAGTGTTCCCCACCCTGGCCCTGGTGTTTTTCGTGCTCCCGCAGGAGGCCGTCACATCCAATCCCGTTGCGTCGCTGATGGCCATTTCCCAGCTCGCCCTCTTCGGCGTCATGAGCTCGTTCCTCTTCAACTACGGCATCGGTGTTGCAGAGGAGCGCGCCAACCCGTGGAGCAGCTACGTGCGGACGCTGCCGGCGGGGGCCGTGCCGCCCACCGTCGGACGCGCCCTGACGGCCATGATGTTCGCTTTCTTCGCCCTGGTCCCGGTGATGCTGGTGGGCCTGTTCACCACCGCGGCGCTGGAGGCCTTTACCACCGGGCTGGTCTCCTGGTGGCGGGTCCCGGCCGCGGTTGCGGTGTGGCTGGTGTGCGGCCTGCCGTTCCTGTTTCTGGGACTGCTGATCGGCTATCTGTGCACCTCAAAGGTGGCCATTGCGGTGACCCAGGTGGTGTTCTTTCCGCTGGCGTTTGCGGGCGGGCTGATGCTTCCGCCGGATCTGTTCAGTCCGGGGCTGAACACGTTCTCCCTGTTCCTGCCTACCCGGGCCGCGCGGGATGTCTCGGTGGCGGTGTTTTCCGGTGAACCGCTCGGGCCGGCCGCACTGCCGTGCCTGCTGGCCTGGACACTGCTCCTCGGCGCCCTGGCGGTCTGGGCCAACCGCCGCGACCAGGGCCGCCGGTTCCGCTAGAGGGACGGGACGTAGCCGCCGTCTGCGTAGTCCACGGGTTCCTGCTTCCCGGCCGGCAGGGCGCGCAGCTTGCCGCGCCGCTGGACCAGCGACGCAAGGCTGAGCTGGCTCGCGAAGGGGCGCGACGCCGGCGGCCGCTGTCCGCGGGTCAGGGTCACGACGTCGCCGGCCAGGCCGGCCGCGAAGACCCTGCTCCGGTCGGGGTTGCGCTGCTGCATGGATTCCAGTTCCTCGGACAGTTCCTGGACCCGGGCGCGCAGCCCGGACACCTGGTTTTCGAGGTGCATGATGCGTTTGATGCCCTCCAGGGACACACCCTCCTGGGAGAGCCGCTGAACCTCGCGAAGCATTTCGATGTCATGCTGCGAATAGCGCCGTGACCTGCCCGGAGCGCGGCTGGGACAGACAATGCCCAGCCGGTCGTACTGCCGCAGGGTCTGCGGATGCATGTCCGCCAGTTCCGCGGCAACGGAGATCACAAAAATAGGCGCATTGACATCGATGCCCATTGTTCCTCCTTGACAGCAGTTGAAGTAGTAACGATAACCCGGTTCGGCTCCCGGGGCACGGGAAACCGAACCGGATGTGCGCTGCTAGAGCCGGGCCTTGGACGCCAGTCCGGCCCGGGGATCTTCGCCCTTTGTGGCCTCAGCGAAAGCTTCGACCGCCGCCCGGGCTTCCTTGTTCAGATGCGAAGGGACGGCGACGTCGATGGTGACCAGGAGATCACCGTCGCCCTTTGCGGTGTGGACGCCCCGGCCCTTCACCCGCAGGGTGCGGCCGGACGGGGTTCCCGCCGGCACCTTCAGCCTCACCTTGTCTCCGGTCAGGGTGGGCACCTCAATGGTGGCGCCCAGCGCGGCCTCCGGGAAGCTCACCGGTACGTGGATGCGGATGTTGTTGCCGTCGCGGACAAAGAAGTCGTGCGGGGTGACGTTCACCGTCACCATGAGGTCACCGTTGCCGGCCGCCCCGGGCTGGCCCTTGCCGCGGACACGGATCTTCTGGCCGTCCTTCACGCCGGCCGGCACCCGCACTTCAACGACTTCGCCGCTGGGCTCGCGCAGGCCAATGACCGTTCCGTTGATGGACCCCGCGAAGGAAATGGTGGTGCTGGCCGTCCGGTCAGCCCCCTTCTGAGGCGGGGCCGAGCCGAAACCGCCGCCGCCGAAGCCGCCTCCGCCGAACAGGTCGGCGAACTCGGGCGGGATGTTGCTGCCGCCCGGGGTGCTGTAGGTGGTGCGGCGGCCGCCGGGACGGGCGCCCTGGCCGAACAGTCCGCCAAACAGATCCTCAAAACCGGCGCCGCCGCCGGGGCCTGCACCGCCCGGACCGCCGGCGGAGAAGCGCGCCCCGCTGCCCATGGCCCGGATCGCGTCGTACTGCTGGCGCTCTTCGGCGTCGGACAGCACCGAGTAGGCCTCGGACAGGTCCTTGAACATCCGCTCGGCGTTGGCGTCGTCCTGATTCTGGTCCGGATGGTACTTTCGCGCCAGCTTCCGATAAGCCTTCTTGATATCGGCTTCCGACGCGTCCTTGGGGACACCCAGAATCTTGTAAAAATCCTTATCGACCCAATCCTGACTAGCCAATTGGAGTCCCCTTCCATAAATTCCTGCTCCTGCCCGGAACCCGTGGGGTTACGGGCAGGACGTGCACTGCGAAAAGAAAAAGGGTGCCCGGGGCCGTGACGGTCCCGGGCACCCGAGGTTACTGCTCCGGAACGGAGACGATAACCTGTGCCGCCCGCAGCACCCTGTCATTGGCCTTGTAACCGGCCCGCAGGATCTGCGTCACTGTATCCAGCTGGACGTCCGGGCTCTGCTGCTGAATCAACGCTTCGTGGATGTTCGGGTCGAACTCGACCCCCACTTCGTCAATCCTGCCCAGGCCGTACGTCTTCAGCGTGTTTTCCAGCTTGTTGGCGATCGAGGCAAACGGTCCGTCCGCCAGGTCGCCGTGCTGGCGCGCTGCGTCGATGTCATCCAGGACCGGCATCAGGGAGTTCA
Source organism: Arthrobacter sp. Z1-15 (assembly GCF_054792395.1). Classification (NCBI taxonomy): domain Bacteria; kingdom Bacillati; phylum Actinomycetota; class Actinomycetes; order Micrococcales; family Micrococcaceae; genus Arthrobacter; species Arthrobacter sp. Z1-15. Next base: position 3,504,864 of record NZ_CP096454.1, read on the forward strand.
GGACTCCGATGACAGCCATTTCCCGTGCAACGTCGCGGTCACGCTCCACCCGCTTGCGGTAGTTGACGTACTCGGCCTGCAGCCGCAGCAGATCGTTCCGCAGTTCGGCGGCTTCCGTGGAACCCGCTTCCTGCGGCTGGTCCGGCGCGCCGGCGCTGTTGAGGATCTGCTCGGCCTGGGCCAGGGCATCACCGTCAGCTCCGGCGTCTGCACCGGAAGCCGGAGCTTCCGATGCGTCAGCCGGTGAGCTGCCGGACTCCGCCGGCTGCCCGGCGGCTTCCTGCTCGTTGGGGTCGGGCTTCTCGTTGGGGTTTTCGTTCCCTGCCGTCATGATTACTTCTTGTCTTCGTCGTCAACAACCTCGGCGTCAACGATGTCTTCATCGCCCGCTGAGGAGGAGTCGGAAGCGCCGGCACCGCCCGCAGCACCGGCACCGCCTGCAGCGCCTGCGCCGTCAGACTGGGCCTGGGCGTAAATGGCTTCGCCCAGCTTGGTCTGCGAGGTCTGCAGCTTCTCGAACGCCGACTTCACTTCGTCGTCGTTCTCGGTGCCTTCCAGCGCCTTCTTCAGTGCGTCAACGTCGCCCTTGACCTCGGTCTTGACGTCTTCGGGCAGCTTGTCATCGTTGTCCGTGAGGAGCTTGTCCACGGAGTACGCCAGCTGCTCGGCGGAGTTGCGGACGTCGGCTGCCTCGCGGCGCTTCTTGTCCTCCGCTGCGTGCTCTTCGGCTTCACGGACCATGCGGTCAATGTCTTCCTTGGAGAGGGAAGAGCCGCCGGTGATCGTCATGGACTGCTCGGCGCCGGTGCCCTTGTCCTTGGCGGACACGTGGACGATGCCGTTGGCGTCGATGTCGAAGGTGACCTCAACCTGCGGAACGCCGCGCGGAGCCGGAGCAATGCCGGTCAGCTCGAACGTGCCCAGCGGCTTGTTGTCGCGGGTGAACTCGCGCTCGCCCTGGAAGACCTGGATCGCCACGGACGGCTGGTTGTCGTCAGCGGTGGTGAAGGTTTCGCTGCGCTTGGTCGGGATGGCCGTGTTGCGCTCAATCAGCTTGGTCATCACACCGCCCTTGGTCTCGATGCCCAGGGACAGCGGGGTGACGTCGATCAGCAGAACGTCCTTGCGCTCACCCTTCAGGACACCGGCCTGCAGTGCGGCGCCGACGGCGACGACCTCATCCGGGTTGACGCCCTTGTTCGGCTCCTGGCCGCCGGCCAGCTCCTTCACCAGTTCGGTGACGGCCGGCATGCGGGTGGAACCGCCGACGAGGATGATGTGGTCAATGTCGGAGACCTTGATGCCGGCCTCGGAGATGACGTCCTTGAACGGCTTCTTGGTGCGGTCCAGCAGGTCCTTGGTCAGGTCCTGGAACTTGGCGCGGGAGAGGTGCTCGTCCAGGTGCACCGGACCTTCGGGGGTGACCGAGAGGTACTGCAGGGAGATGTTGGTGGAGGTCGCGGAGGAGAGCTCCTTCTTGGCCTGCTCGGCGGCTTCCTTCAGGCGCTGCAGGGCGATCTTGTCCTTGGACAGGTCCGCACCCTTGGCCTTGGCCTGCTGCAGCAGGTAATCCACGACGCGCTGGTCCCAGTCGTCGCCGCCGAGGCGGTTGTCACCGGCGGTGGCGCGCACCTGGATGGTGGAGAAGTCGTCTTCGTCCTTGCCGACTTCGAGCAGGGAAACGTCGAACGTTCCGCCGCCGAGGTCGAAGACCAGGATGAGTTCGTCTTCCTTGCCCTTGTCCAGGCCGTAGGCCAAGGCTGCCGCGGTGGGCTCGTTGACGATGCGCAGGACGTTCAGGCCGGCAATTTCACCGGCCTCCTTCGTGGCCTGGCGCTCGGCGTCGTTGAAGTACGCGGGAACGGTGATCACGGCGTCCGTGACCTTTTCGCCCAGGTACGACTCGGCGTCGTTCTTCAGCTTCTGCAGGATGCGGGCGGAGATTTCCTGGGCCGTGTAATTCTTGCCGTCAATGTCCACCTTCCAGTCCGTGCCCATGTGGCGCTTGACGGAAGAGATGGTGCGGTCGATGTTGTTGACGGCCTGGCGCTTGGCGATCTCGCCTACCAGGACCTCACCGGACTTGGCGAAAGCAACAACCGACGGCGTGGTGCGGCCGCCTTCAGCGTTGGCGATAACGGTGGGCTCGCCGCCTTCAAGGACGGAGACAACCGAGTTGGTGGTTCCAAGGTCGATACCTACTGCACGTGACATGTTTGCTTCCTCTTTCCGTGGAAAACGACGCCGTTGGGAGGAATCATCCATCCCGCAGCGCGTCTTGAGCCTTCTGCACTCAACTTTACTCAGAGCATCGGCTTTGTCAACAAAGTTGAGCCTGATTGACTCAACTCTGTGTATCTGCCGGCCGGGTCTTGACGGCACCCGGCGCAGGCGCCCCGGCGGCAGGAAGGACACACACCGCAAAGTCCGGACAATCCGGTCCGCGGCCCGCGTATTCTCCTCCTATGGCTCCCGAACAGTATTCGCACGGCCACCACAGCAGCGTGGTCGGCGCCCACGCGGCACGGACCGCCGCTGATTCCGCCGCCTATCTGCTTCCGTTCCTGGAACCCGGCATGGCGGTGCTGGATGTTGGCTGCGGCCCGGGCAGCATCACCGCGGACCTGGCCAACCTGGTGGAGCCGGGTCCGGTGACCGGGCTGGATCCGTCCGAAGACGTTGTTGTTTCGGCGCGGAAACTTGCTGCCTCGCGCGGCCTGACGAACATCGGCTTCACGGCGGGCAACGTGTACGACCTGGACTACCCTGACGGAACGTTCGACGTCGTTCACGCCCACCAGGTCCTCCAGCATCTGGCGGACCCGGTGGCGGCACTGCGCGAGATGCGCCGGGTGACCCGGCCCGGCGGCATTGTGGCGGTGCGCGACGCCGATTTCCACGGGATGAGCTGGTATCCCGAGCTTCCGGAGCTCACGGAATGGATGGATACCTACCAGCGGATTGCCCGCGGCAACGCTGCCGAGCCCGACGCCGGCCGACGGCTTGTGGCCTGGATCCTGGAAGCCGGTTTCACCGAGTTCGAGCCCTCCTCGTCGAACTGGCTCTATGCCACGCCGGAGCGCCGGGCCTGGTTCGGGGAGGGCTGGGCCGAGCGGGTGCTGCACTCCGCCTTCGCGGAGCAGGCCCTGGGCCGTGAGCTGAGCGACCGCGCCGGGCTGGAACGGATGGCCGCAGGCTGGCGGCGCTGGTCGCAGGCCGCTGACGGCTGGTTCCTGCTGCCGTCGGGAGAAGTGATTGCCTGGGCCTGATAACCACTCGGTAGGCTGGAGGAATGTACCGAATCAGTGCGGTGTGCACCGGCAACATCTGCCGCTCCCCCATGGCCCAGTTTTGTTTGACCCGCGCTTTTGAAGACGCTGGCCTGGGAGCCCGCGTGAGCGTAACTTCCGCGGGTGTCACCGGGTGGGAGGCCGGACGCCCCATGGATGACCGCACCAGGGCCGAGCTGCTCAAGCACGGCTTTTCCGCGGCCGACCTTGCGCCGTTCCGGGCCCGCGCCTTCGAGCCGGAAGAGTTTGCAGCCCTCGACCTGATTCTGGCCCTGGACTACGGCCATCTGCTGGAGCTCCAGGACCTGGCCCGCACTGAAACGGACCGGGACAAAATCCGCCTGCTCCGCAGCTTCGATCCGGCCGCGGCCGGCCTTCCCCCGGAACAGCTCGGCATCGAGGATCCCTGGTACGGCGACATGCGGGACTTTGATTCCTCCTACGCCCTGATTACCGCCGCGGTCCCGGGCATCGTGCAGCATGCGGCCGCCGCCCTGGACGCAGCTTCCGGCACCGCGGGCTAATGCCTCTTCCCTCCCCCACGGCCGCCGGCACCGCCGCCCTGCCGGTGATGATCGCCGTCGACGGCTTCTCCGGTGCCGGAAAAACGACTCTCGCCATTGAACTGGCCGCCGCCCTGCGCGCCCACCACCGGGTGTCCCTGTTCCATCTGGAGGATATTTATCCGGGCTGGGACGGCCTGGCCGACGGCATCGCCTACTACTGCGGGCAGGTCGCAGCGCCGCTGGCAGCAGGACGCCCGGCGGTCTGGCAGGCATGGGACTGGGACGCGGGCCGCTACGGTCCGGCCCGCACCACGGAGCCGGCGGAAATCGTCATAGTGGAGGGCGTTGGAGCCACCGCCGCCGCTGCGGGGCAGCTGCTTGACGCCGCAGTGTGGGTGCAGGCGCCCGCCGACCTGCGCCGGGAACAGGCGCTGGAACGCGACGGTGAAACCTACGCACCGCACTGGGAGCGCTGGGCGGCGCAGGAACGCAGCTGGGCCGCCGCGGATCCCGCGGCGGAACGCGCGGACATCACCGTTGACCGGCAGCACCGGCGCGGAACTCCGGCGGAAGCCGCGGGTTATGTCCTGCGCGCCCTGGCTGATCTGTCCCTGCCGCGGCTGCAGCTGGCCCGGCCCGAAACAGGTGCCGCGTCCGCCGCCGTCCGCGTGCACCGGATCGAGGCGCAGCCCGATCCCGCAGAGTTGTTTGCCGCCCTGTACACGGACTCGGCGCGCGCGGTCTGGCTAGACAGTTCCAGCGCGGCGGCCCCCGGGCTTCCCGCGGAGTCCGGCGCCGCACACATTGCCGCGCGCAGCCGGTACAGCATCATGGCCGACGACGGCGGAGCGCTGGGCAGGTACGCCGAGCACCGCAGGGGCGTGACCACCGTGGTGTCCGGGCCGGTCACGGTGTCCCGCCCCGGTCCGTTTTTCCAGTGGCTGGACTCGGTGTGGGGCGAGCCCCGGGCCGCCGTACCCGAGGACTACCCCTGCGGATTCGCCCTGGGCTGGCTGGGTTTCCTGGGATACGAGCTCAAGCGTGAAACCGGCGGCTCCGACACTGCTCCGCCCGCGGACGGGGCGCCGGACGCCGCCCTGCTTTTTGCGGGCCGGGCAGTGGTGCTGGACCACGAACTGCGCTGCCTGTACGCGCTGACACTGGGCGATGACGACGGCGCGTGGGCCGGCCGGGTCAGGGACGCAGCGCAGGCTGCCGCCGGTGTCGGCGGTGTCGGCGGTGTCGGCGGTGTCGGCGGCGCGGGCTCCGGCGGGATTCCCTCCGTCCCGCCGGCTCCCGTCCGGCCGATTCAAAGCACCCCGGAATTCACCGTCCGGGACAGCCGGGACTCCTATCTGGCAAAGGTCCGGTCCGCCCAGCAGGAAATTGCGGACGGCAATTCCTACGAAGTCTGCCTGACCACGTCCCTGAGCGCCCGGCTGCCGGTTCCGCCCGACAGCCGGACGCTGCTGGAGATGTACCGCGCACTTCGGGGGCGCAGCCCGGCACCGTTTGCTTCCCTGCTGCGGTTCGGCAGTTTCGCTCTGGCCGGCACCTCACCGGAGCGGTTCCTGTCCATGGACGCCTCCGGGCTGATGCGTGCCGAACCCATCAAGGGAACCCGCCCGCGCGGCGCCACTGTACAAGCGGACCGGGAGCTGGAGGAAGACCTGGTGACCTCGCTGAAGGACCGCGCTGAAAACGTCATGATCGTGGACCTGCTGCGCAATGACCTGTCCCGTTCCGCAGTTCCGGGATCCGTCACCGTTCCGCGGCTGTTCGCAGTGGAAAGCTACGCCACGGTCCATCAGCTGGTCAGCACCGTCGATGCCCGTCTGCTTCCCGAGGCGTCCCGGGCTGAAGCTATTGCCGCCGCCTTCCCGCCCGGATCCATGACCGGCGCTCCGAAGATCAGCACCATGGCCATCCTCGACCGGCTGGAGGGTGCGCCGCGCGGCCCCTATTCCGGCGTCGCCGGCTGGTTTTCCCTCACCGGAGCCGCTGATCTTTCGGTGGTGATCCGCACCCTGGGGGTTCAGGGGAACTCGCTGACGCTGGGGGTGGGCGGAGCCGTCACTGCCGATTCCGATCCGGCATCGGAATGGGAGGAAATCCGGGCCAAGGCCTTCGGCGTCCTCAGCGCACTGGGCGCCCGGTTCCCCGGCTGAGGAACGGCCTGGCCGGCTACTGCAGCGTGGCCGTCAGCCGGCACACATTGTCGATGTACCGCTGCCAGACCGGGCGGTCCACCCACTCGGAGAGCAGCAGCTCCCGCGACATGGAACGGTAGGTGTCCTCGATCCGGCGGGTTTTCGCCACGATGTCGCCGTCAAACATCATGATCGACACCTCCAGGTTCAGCGAAAAGGACCGCATGTCCATGTTTGAGGAACCGAGCACCGCCACCTCGTTGTCGATGGTGAAGTGCTTGGCGTGAAGGACCAGCGGCTTCGGGTAGAGATAGATCCGGATGCCGGCCCGCAGCAGCGCCTCGTAGTAGGAGCGCTGGGCGTGGTCCACCAGGAACTGGTCGCCCTTCTCGGATACAAAAAGCTCCACCTGCACGCCGCGCTGCGCCGCCGTCGTAATGGCATACAGCAGCGAATCGTCAGGAACGAAGTACGGGCTGGTGATGGAAATCCGGTCCGAGGCCGAATAGATCAGGGAGGTGAAGAGCCGGAGGTTGTTTTCGGTGGAGAATCCGGGACCGCTGGGCACCACCTGGCAGGTGACTTCACCGGGGTGCGTTGTCCACTCGTAGAGGCTGAGTTCGCGTTCCAGGTTCTCGTCGGTTTCCGCGTTCCAGTCGGTCGCGAACACCACGTTGATTTCGTCAACCACCGGCCCCTCCAGGCGGGCCATCAGCTCCACCCATTTGCGCCCCATCCTGTGGTTGCGGGGCTTGCGGTAGGACGGTTCCACCAGGTTCTGCGAACCGGTGTAGGCCACCTGGCCGTCCACCACGAGGATCTTCCGGTGGTTGCGCAGGTCCGGGCGGCGCCACTGGCCGCGGGCCGGAAGGATGGGCAGCATGCGCCGCCACTGGATGTCGGTGCTGCGCAGTTCCTTGAGCAGCTTGCGGTATCCCTTCACCCGCAGGGTGCCGATGTGGTCGAACAGGAGCCGCACCGGCACGCCGCGGGCCGCCGCTTCCTTGAGGGCGGCAAAGAAGTCCCGGGTGACGGCGTCGTAACTCATGATGTAGAACTCGACGTGCACGTATTTCTGCGCGCCCCGGACCACCTCGGTCATCTCCCTGATGGATTCGTCGTAGTCCCGCTGCAGTTCCACTTTGTTGCCGTCCAGGCTCGGGAACGATCCCAGCCTGCGGTTCAGCTCGGTGGCGGAAACCACCCACTCGGGACCGGAATACCGGCTGCCTTCGGCCTCGAGTTCGCGGGTGTTCTCACGTACGGCCCGGTTGACTTCAGCCTGCCGTTTCACCCGGTGTTCAGACAGCCGGAAGTTCCCGAAGAGCAGGAACAGGATGATTCCCGGGACCGGAAGGAAGAAGATGCACAGCAGCCAGGCCATGGCGGTGGTGGGGCGCCGGTTGCCGGGAACCACGCCCAGCGCAATGATTCGGATGGCGTAGTCAAGGATGGTGAGTGCAGTGGCAATCCACAAAGGCAGCGTCGAACCGGTTAATGCCACCCACACACGACGCTCCCATCAGCTGATCCTTATCCTCAAGCCTAGTCTGCCGCACCGGCAAACTAGGCTGGGCACATGACTGTTCTGGTATTTTTGGACCCCGAATTCCCCGAAGGCCGCCTGGCCGACGCTTCCGTTCCGCAGCTGATGGCCACAGATCTCGGCGCGACCCGAGGCGACGGCATCTTCGAATCGATGCTGGCCGTGGACGGCAGCGCCCGCAAAATGGACGCCCACCTGGACCGGCTGACATCCTCGGCCCGCGCCCTGGACCTTGAACCGCCGGCGCGCGGCGCCTGGGAGCGTGCCGTCGCAACAGCGCTGACGGAACTGGTGCTGCGGGAAGGCCCGGGCGAGGCCGTGGTGAAGCTGCTGCTGACCCGCGGCGTTGAAGGGGCGCACTCCCCCACGGCGTGGGTTGCCGCTTCCCCCGTTCCGGCCGGCACACGCGAACGCACCGCGGACGGCGTGTCCGTACTGCTGCTGGACCGCGGTTACGACAGCACTCTGGCGGAGCGGGCACCGTGGCTGCTCCTCGGAGCCAAGACCCTCTCCTACGCCGTCAACATGGCCGCCCTGCGCTACGCGAAGGCCAACGGCGCCGACGACGTCATTTTCACCTCCGCCGACGGCAAGGTCCTGGAAGGCCCGACGTCCAGCGTCATTTTGGCCGTGGAAGAGGACGGCGTCAAAATGCTGCTGACCCCCGAGCTGGAGAGCGGGATCCTGCCCGGCACCACCCAGCGGGCGCTGTTCGACGCCGCCGAAGCGGCCGGCTGGGCCCGGGGTTACGGCCCGCTGGAGCCGGCGCACCTGATGGAGGCCGACGCCGTGTGGCTGGTTTCCAGCATCCGGCTGCTGGCTCCGGTTACCTCCATCGACGGAACGCCGATCAGTTCCTCCCCCGCTCTCACCGAGGAACTGACCGCCCTGCTGCGGGAAGCGCTGACGGAGGGTTAACGAGAGGGAACGGCCGCCGCCGGGGCGCCCCGGCGCGGGCGCCCCGGCGCGGGCGCCCCGGGTCCCCGGCCGGGCCCCGGCCGGCCTAGGTGAGGATGAAGTTGAACGTCCCCGCCGCCACGGCGGCAGCCAGTGCAGCGCCGGCAGACACCGCCCCGTACAGAGCCACCCAGATATCCAGGCCGGTGAACACGGACGTCCGCGCCCAGGTCCGCTCGCCGCTGCCAAAGCCGCGCGCCTCCATGGCCGCTGCCAGCCGAATGGCGCGGCGCACCGCCTGGACCAGCAGCGCCACCGACTGCCCGAGGAAGGACCGGGCACGGGCCAGCGGCCCTGCGTCCGAGCCGATCCCGCGTGCGTGCCGGGCCATGCCCAGGGTCTGCCATTCCGAGACCAGCAGGCCGACCAGCCGCATGGCAGCCAGCGCGCCGAGCACGAAGCGGTGCGGCAGCCGCAGCTTCTGGGCCAGCGCATCCGCCAGATCCGTCGGGTCCGTGGAGACCAGCAGATAGATTCCGGGCAGGGCGATCGCCAGCCCCCGCAGTCCAATCGCGATGCCTGCCTCCACCGAATCCGAGGTGAACAGCAGCGGCCCGGCGTCCAGCAGCACCGCTCCGGTCTTTTCGGCCAGCAGTGCGGTGCCGTAGGCGCCGATGAGGGCAGCAACAAGCAACGGCCAGATGCGCTTGAGCAGCGTCAGCGGCTCAATCCGCAGCAGCGGCAGCAGGACCAGCTCGGACGCCAGGACTATTGAGGCACTGATCCAGTCCACGCTCACCAGCACAGCCACTGTCAGAGCCAGCGCCGCAGCCAGCTTGGACAGCGGATTGGCCCGTTCCAGCAGCGTTCCGGCCGGCCGCCGGGAGGGGTTGCGCAGGTCGGCGGGTTCCTGGTGCTGTGCTGTGAAACTCAATTCTTCCGAGCGTTTCACAGCAGCGCTCCGGCCCGGGCGGTGCCGTGTTCCACCCGCAGGAGGCTGCCGCCCAGGGCAGCTAGGAATTCGGCGTCGTGGGTCACGGAGACCACCGCCGTGCCGTCAGCCACCAGCGTACGGAGCAGTGCCACGAGCTCGGCCCAGGTGTTCGCGTCCTGCCCGAAGGTGGGTTCGTCCAGGAGAAGCACAGCGGGGTCGGTGGCGATCATCGTGGCGACGGAGAGGCGGCGCTTCTCTCCGCCGGAGAGGGTGAACGGGTTGGCGTCCAGCAGCGCGGACAACCGCAGCCGGTCGGCCAGGGAAGCCACCAGCCCGGCTACCTGCGCTTCGGACTTCCGCCCCGTGCGCCGGGGTCCGAAGGCCAGTTCCTCTCGCACCGTTGCCGCGAGGAACTGGTGCTCGGGTTCCTGGAAAACGGTGCCGATCCGGGTCACCAGGTCCGTTGATTTCCACCGCGCAGGATCGGGCCCTGCAGCACCGGCCAGTGCGGGGGCGGCACGCAGGGCGCCGGCGACGGGCTTCAGCAGCCCGCCCAGGGTCAGCGCCAGCGTGGACTTTCCGGCCCCGTTGGGACCGGTGATCCCCAGGGCGGTTCCGGCCGGCAGCGCCAGGTCCACATCGCCCACAACAGCCGGTGCCCGCTTGGAGCGTCCGGCGCCCAGACCGCGGGCTTCAAGCAGGAGTTCCCCCGGTGTTCCGGCCGCCGGCCCGCCAACGGCAGGCCGCACTCCGGGCAGCCAGACCCCCGCGGCGCGGAGGCGGTCCCGGTTGGACGGATCGGTGAGGACCTTCGAGGGCGGTCCGTCGGCGAGGATTCCGCCGTCGGCCGCCAGGACCACCACGCGGTCCACGACGTCGGCCCACACTGAAACGCGGTGTTCCACCACGATGAGCGTGGCGCCGGTGCGTTCCAGGACGCGTTCGACGGCGGCACGGACCTCCAGCACTCCCGCCGGGTCCAGGTTGGCCGTGGGTTCATCGAGCAGCAGCAGCCCGGGCCGCATGGCCAGCACCGATGCCAGAGCCAGCCGCTGTTTCTGCCCGCCGGACAGGGCTGCGGTGGGATGGTGCAGCGGAACCCGGAGCCCGACGTCGTCCAGGCTCGCCCGGACCCGTTCCCAGATCTCCTGCGGCGGCACCCGGAGGTTTTCGGCGCCGAACGCCACTTCGTCGCCCACCCGGGAGAGCACCAGCTGGGAGTCGGGATCCTGCAGCACAAGTCCGGCCCGGCCGCGGGCCTTCAGCGGAGTTTCCCCGTCCAGGGTCAGGGTGCCGTGCTCCTCACCGGCGGCATCGGGGCCGGACCCTTCGCCCAGCACGCCGGCGAGGGCATGCAGCAGGGTGGATTTGCCGGCGCCGGAGGCCCCGAGCAGCAGCACCTTTTCGCCGGCCTCAATGTCCAGTGACAGGGATGAGACGGCCGGGGTGCTGCGCCCGGAGTGCCGCCAGCTGTAGTCGCGGGCTCGGACCGCTGCGGGGGCTCCGGCCGGGGACCGCCTAGGCGCGTGCATGGGAGCGAACGTCCGCAGCCCGTCCGGACGCAAACGGGGCCAGCACTCCGGTGCGGGCCAGCGCCCGGGCGATCAGCCAGGAGACAAATCCGGCAATGACGGCTCCGGAGACGGCGGCGAACAGCGTGTACAGCGCCTGCCACTGGAAGGCCCATTCCGGCTTGTAGAGGATGCTTTCACTGACGCCGAGGAAGATTCCCGAGACAAGTCCGGCCAGCACCGCCACGGGCAGCGTGTACCGGAGGTAAAGGAACGCCAGGAACACCAGTTCCGCGCCGAGGCCCTGGATGAAGCCGGAGAGCAGCACCGACAGGCCGAACTGGGTGCCCAGCACGCCGGAAACTGCGGCGGCGAGGACTTCGCAGTAAATTGCAGCGCCGGGTTTGCGGATAATGAGCGCACCGAGAACGCCGGCGATCAACCATCCGCCGGTGTACAGCCCGCCGAGCGGAGGGAAAGCAAGGATCAGGGCTTCAACGCCGGCGTAGCCCAGGGACCAGGCCCAAAAAATTACGCCTACTGCCACGCCCAGCACGGAGGCGACCACAATATCCACCACCCGCCACGGGCGCCGGAGGGATGACAACTGCTGCTGGAAACGGTTCTGCTGCATAAAAAAATCCTCCTGAGGTACAGGAGGGGAGGGACCGTCCACGGCGGACTGCCGTGAGGTCCCGTGAGATCTCGACTCCCTAGCGCCGGTACTAACCGGATCAGGTTCGAGGGTCTGCGGATGTCCGCACTCTCAGCGCCGTTGGTCTTTCCTTGTTCTTTCTGACCGGCTGTAACCCCGGGCAGAGAGTAAGGGCAGAGGCGCTCCCCTGTCGTATGTTTGCGCCTCCCACTGTACACACGGAACGGCCCGAAGGGGAGGATCGGCGGGTAGGGTTAGGGAAAAGGCCTTCAACCCTAGGAGCATCATGAACCTGATCCTCAAACTGCTCGCCACCGGTGCCAGCATCGGCGCCGGTCTCCTGTCCGCCAAGATCCTGGACTTTGTCTGGACCCGGGTCACGGGCAACGAGCCGCCCCGCGACAAGGACGGTGTCCTGGACGTGAGCCTGCGCACCGCGGTGATCTTCGCCGTCGTATCCGGTGCCGTCAGCCAGGGCATCCGCGTGCTGACGAACCGGGGCACCCAGCGCGCCATCCAGCGCTACCAGAAGACGCCGGAAATCGTCTAGGCGTCCTCCGCCTTACTTCGGGGCGCTCAGCCCTCGGGACTGTGTCCCGGGCGGCGGGCGCCCTGATTGTTTTCCGCTTCGGCTCCGGACACAGCCCCGGGCTGCGCCTCGGGAGCCCGCGCCGGAGTAACGGGTACGGCGTCGTCGTCCAGCGAGCCGGCCGGCGGGTGTTCGCCGGGGTCGCCGTCCACGCGCGGGTCTTCACTGTCGCTGTCATCCCCGGCGGTTCCGGCGTTGGCCTGCAGCAGCAGCTCCTGCGCCCGCGCCACAACGTCGTCGAGCTCGTCGATCGTCAGCAGCTCCGGCCGCAGGTGCTTGGTGCGGTAACCCGCGCGGCCAATCATGTGGGCGGAGACCGGGGCGGTGAGGAGCATGAACAGCCAGCACACGGCAAGGACCGGCAGCAGGACCCAGCTTTCAAACTGCACGGCCATGGCCAGCAGGAACAGCAGCAGGCCCAGCACCTGGGGTTTGGAAGCGGCGTGCATCCGGCTCATGAGGTCGGGGAAACGCGTGAGGCCAATGGCTGCGGCCAGCGACATCAGGGCACCGCCGAGCATCAGGACTCCGACAATGACGTCTTTCAGTTCCTGGTTCACCGGTTATCTCCTGTCCGTAACGAAGCGGGCAACCGTCACGGAGCCAATGAAGCCGATCAGCGAGACGGACACCAGGAGCGCCAGGAAGTTGAGGTTCTTGTTCACGATCATGTCCGTTGCGAGAGCGGCACCAACGATTGCCAGCAGGACATCGGCTGCCAGCACCCGGTCCAGAATGGACGGTCCGCGGGCGATCCGGAAAATCGCACCGGCCGCTGAGGCCGACAGCATGATGGACACCAGGACCACAAAAACGGTCATCATGACGGGGCTCCCTTGCTGGTTGCAGCGGTACCGCCCGGCACGGCGGCTTCTCCTCGGGACAACGCTTCTTCAGCCTTCAGGACTTCCAGGTCCTCGCGGGTGCCGATGCTGCGGATCAGCCAGGATTCGGTGTCCCGGACGTCCTTGCGGACCTTATCCGCGTGTTCGGGGGTGGAAACGTTCAGGCAGTGCAGGTACAGCGTGGAGGTGGACCGGTCCACCTCCACCACCAGGGAACCGGGGATCAGCGACAGCGCGTGGCCGGTGGCCGTGACCAGAAGGTCCGAGTGGCTGCGCAGTTTCACGCCCACCACGGCGTTCTTGATGTGCGGACCCTTGGCAACGGACAGCCACAGCACTTCGAAGCTGGCGTGGACCAGCTTGTAGAAGAAGCGGACCGCGAAGCCCAGCGCATAAACCGGGTTGAACCGGCCGCTGAGCTCCACCGGCGGCAGGTAGAAGATGTTGGCCACGATGAAAGCGATAACCGCACCGAAGACCAGGTTGCCGGCGCTGAAATCCTGCCAGAGGGCGCCCCAGAGGAACACCAGCCAGATCAGCAGCGGGATTTCCTTGAGCAGCGGCACGCGCGGGCGCTTGCGCATTTGGGCTTTGCGGGTCATCGGTTAGCCCCCTCTCCCAAAACGGCTTCAATGTAGGGCGTGCGGTCCAGCAGGTCCTGTGCCGCGTCGTCGCTGAGCGAGAACAGCGGCCCGGCCAGGACACTGAGCGAAACACCCAGTGCCACGAGCCCCACGGTGGGATACACCATGGTCCGCGGCAGCAGGTCGACGGCGTCGCGGCCGGCGAACTTCCCCGAGGACTTCTCGGTAACGTCGCCGGAGTTGCGCAGTGAAGAGCCGCCGACGCCCGTGGCCAGCAGGATGGGGTCGGGGTGCACTGCGTCCTCCGGTGTCCGCCAGAATGCCCGGTTCCAGACGCGGGCCATCACGAGCAGGGTCAGGAGGCTGGTCAGCACGCTGGCGGCTACCAGGACGTAGGCCAGCGGAGTACCCAGGTCCACGCCGGCTTCCATGAGCCCGAGCTTGCCGAGGAAGCCGGAGAACGGCGGAATCCCGCCGAGGTTAATGGCCGGAATGAAGTACAGCACGGCCAGCAGCGGGGACAGCTTGGCCAGCCCGCCCAGCCGGTCCATGTTGGCGGTGCCGCCGCGGCGCTCAATCAGGCCTGTGACCAGGAACAGCGAGGTCTGGATCGTAATGTGGTGGACCACGTAGAACACGGCGGATCCAATGCCGATCACCGATCCCACGGCCAGCCCGAACACCATGTAGCCGATGTGGCTGACAAGGGTGAAGGAGAGCATTCGCTTGATGTCCGTCTGCGCCAGCGCGCCGAGGATCCCGACCACCATGGTCAGCCCCGCCACCACCATTAGCAGCGTATTGATCCGGTCGCCGGGGAAGAGCAGCGTCTCGGTCCGGACCATGGCGTAGACGCCAACCTTGGTCAGCAGCCCGGCAAACACGGCGGTCACCGGAGCCGGAGCCGTCGGGTAGGAGTCAGGCAGCCAGAAGGACAGCGGGAAGACGGCGGCCTTGATGCCGAACGCCACCAGCAGCATCAGGTGCAGCATCAGCTGTGTGCCCGGGTCCAGGTCGCCCAGTTTGACGGCCAGATCGGCCATGTTGACCGTGCCGGTGGCCGCGTAAATCATGGCAATGGTGATCAGGAACAGCAGCGAGGAAACCACGCTCACCACCACGTAGGTGACGCCGGCGCGGATGCGCGGCGTGGTCCCGCCCAGGGTCATCAGCACGTAGCTGGCCGTAAGCAGGATTTCGAAGCCCACGTACAGGTTGAACAGGTCTCCGGCGAGGAAGGCATTGGACACCCCGGCCACCAGGATCAGGTAGGTCGGGTGGAAGATCGAGATCGGCCCGTCCTCGTCGCCGTCGGTCATGCCCTGCCCCGCGGCGTATATGAGGACCGCCAGGCTAACGGCCGAGGAGACCACCAGCATCAGCGCGGAGAACTGGTCCACCACCATGGTGATGCCCACCGGCGGCAGCCAGCCGCCCAGGTTCACCGCCTGCGCACCGGTCTCCCACACCGAGAACAGCAGGATCACTTCCAGGATCAGCGTCACGGTCAGGATGCTGATGCTGATTACGCGCTGGGCGCGCGTGTGCCGGATCAGGATGAAGGCCAGGGCGGCACCGAAGAACGGCAGGACCACCGCCAGCGGGGCCAGACTTATCGTGTTCATTCCTTGGCCTCCGGGCTGGTGCTCTGACCGGTGGCGCGCAGGGAGCCCGGCGCCTCTTCAGCCTCTTCGGGCGGGGTGAATTCGGTGGTGTCCTCGGGGACATCGGCGTCGTCTTCGGCATCAAAGCTGCTCTGGCTCGCCACGCGGCGGTCTTCGATGTCGTCCTGGACCTCATCCTGGCGGCTCAGCACCCAGGAACGGTAAATGATGCCCAGCATGAACGCGGTCACGGAGAAGGAGATGACGATGGAGGTGAGGATAAAGGCCTGGGGCAGCGGGTCGTTGTAGTCTTCCGCTGCAATGTCCGCGTTGAACAGCGGGGCAAGGCCCTGGAACCCGCCGGTGGAGAGCAGCAGGATGTTCGTGGCGTTGGTGAGCATGGTCAGCCCCAGCACCACGCGGGTCAGGCTGCGCTCCAGGAGCAGGTAGATGCCGCAGGCGTACAGCGCTCCCATGATGACCATAAAGGTGATGTTTATGCTCATCGGGCTACCTCCTCCTCTCGGCTGGCTATTTCGGGTTCGGGCTCCAGTGTCTCCTCCTGGCTGGAGGAACCGCCTTCACTGCGTTCATCAATTTCGGAGCCCAGGCTCCGCAGGACATCCAGCACCAGTCCGACCACCACGAGGTACACGCCGATGTCGAAGATGGTGGAGGTGACGAACTTGATCTCGCCGAAGAGCGGCCAGGTGAACTTGATAATGGCGCTCTGCAGAACCTGCCCGCCGAAGAACAGCGGCACGGCCGCTGACAATCCGGCTATGCCGAGCCCGCCGCCAAGCAGGAGGCCGGCGCTGACCGGGCTTGCTTCCGCCAGTTCGAAGCGGCCGCCGGCCAGGTAGCGGATGGTCAGGGCGAGTCCGGCCATGAGCCCGCCGGCAAAACCGCCGCCGGGCATGTTGTGGCCGGCCAGCAGCAGGTAGATCGAGAACAGGATCACCGAGTGGAACAGCAGGCGCGTGACCACTTCAAAGATGATTGACCGGCGTTCCGGGGCAAGTGTCCGGCCGGCAACCAGCCAGGCGTCACGGCTGACGCTGGAGAACTTGCGGGCCAGTGCCAGTGTGGCCTGCTGGCGTCCGGACGACGACGCAAAGTGTTCGCGTCCCCGGTCCACGGAGCCGGTGGCAACGCCCTCGGCCCGGCGTCGCTTGTCGCCGCGTCCGCGGACAAAGATCAGAGATGCGACGCCGGTGGCGGCCATGGCGAGGACGGAGAGCTCTCCGAAGGTGTCCCACGCGCGGACGTCAACGAGCGTCACGTTAACAATGTTGGCGCCGCCGCCCACCTCGTAGGCCAGGTCCGGGAATGCCAGCGATATCGGCTCGGCGACCCGGGAAGCCATGGCCGTCATGGCGATCATGACCATGGTGGCTCCGAAGGCCAGGCCCAGCGCCGCGCGCAGCAGCCGGTGGCCGGCCGGTTCGCGCTTCCACAGCCGGGCGGGCAGGGAACGCAGTGCCAGGACAAAGGCCACCAGGACGATGGTTTCCACGAGCATCTGGGTCAGGGCCAGGTCGGGTGCGCCCTGCAGGGCGAAGATCAGGGCAATTCCGTAGCCGGTGACGCTGACCATCAGCACTGCGAGGAAGCGCTTGTTGGCGCGGGCTGCTGCCAGCGCACCCAGGATAATGCCGACGCCGATGACTACCTGCAGCGGCGAGTCAAACCAGTGGAACTGCTCGGGCAGGGGCGCGTCCCGCACGATGAGCGCAAACAGCGGGGTCACGACCGCCACCGACAGGATGACGAAGAGGTAGAACATCAGCGAACCGCGCTGGGTGCGGCCGGTAACCCAGACCGCGACGTCGTCGAGCACGCCGATGATCCCGCGGTAGGAGCGCTCGGCATCCAGCGGGGCGGTGAACCGTGCCTGCACCCGTTCCACGCCGAGGCGCTGCCAGAAGAGCAGCAGCCCCATCCCGATGGTGATGACCGTGAGCAGCAGGGCGGTGGTGAAGCCGTGCCACAGCGCCAGGTGCGTGGGTTCGCCGTCGGCCGGGTACAGATCAGCGTAGGAAACGATGGCCGCGTCCAGCGGTGCCGGCCACAGGCCGAACACCACGCTGACGACGGCGAGGATGCCCGGAGCCGCGAGGAAGGCCCAGGGAACCCGCTTGAAGGGCGTGGGCGGGCAGTTTGCCTTGGTGGCAAAACCGCCCCAGACAAACCGGGCACTGTAGGCGAAAGTGAGGATGGAACCGATGACGACGCCGGCCAGCAGCACTGCAGCTCCTGCGGTTCCCTGTTTCTCGGCGTAGTGGACGAAGGTCTCGTAGACCGATTCCTTCCCCACGAAGCCGAGCAGCGGCGGAACGCCCGCCATCGAAGCGGCGCCGATGAGCGCCACGATGAACAGCTGCGGGGAGGAGCGGTGGATGCCGGAGAGCTTGCGGATGTCGCGGGTGCCCGACTGGTGGTCGACGATGCCCACCACCAGGAACAGGGTCGCCTTGAAGAAGCCGTGGGCCAGTAGCATGCCCAGCCCGGCAACGGCGGCTTCCCGGTTGCCGAGCCCCACCACAAGGGTCAGGAAACCGAGCTGGCTGACGGTTCCGTAGGCCAGGATCAGCTTCAGGTCGTACTGGCGCAGCGCGCGCCAGCCGCCCAGCAGCATCGTCGAAAGGCCCAGGACCAGCACGACGACGTGCCAGTACGCGGACTCCGAGAAGCCGGGGGCGAGGCGTGCCACCAGGTAGATGCCGGCCTTGACCATGGCAGCGGCGTGCAGATAGGCGCTGACCGGCGTGGGTGCGGCCATGGCGGCAGGGAGCCAGAAGTGGAACGGGAGCAGCGCGGATTTCGACACCGCGCCGACGAGCATCAGCACAATGGCCACGTCGACGACGGCGCCGCGCTCAAGCAGCTGCGGAGCCATGGCCAGGATTTCGGAGATCCGCAGGGTACCGGCGGTGTCTCCGATCAGGACCATGCCCACCAGCATCGTCAGGCCGCCGAAGGTGGTGACGATCAGCGCCTGCAGGGCCGCCCGGCGTGCCGACAAACGGTGCGCCGAGTAGCCGATCAGCAGGTAGGACAGAATGGTGGTCAGTTCCCAGAAAATGAACAGCAGGATCAGGTCATCTGCCGTCACAAGGCCGAACATTGCCGCGGCGAAGGCCAGCAGCTGGGAACCAAAGGCACCCATTTGGGGGTCCCCGGGCCGGAAATAGCGGGCGCAGTAGAAAAGGACCAGTGATCCGACGCCGAGGATAAGGATGGAAAGGACCGCGGCCAGGGTGTCCATCCGGAATGCCAGCTCCACGCGGAGATCGGGAATCCAGGGGATGATCACGGACGGCGGGGCGTTGGGAGCGCCCGAGGCCAGCGTCTGGTCGGCACCTGTGTACCGGGGGAACGTGACCAGCAGCCACACAAAGGCTGCTGCGGGGACGGCGGCAAGGACGTAGAACGCCGACCGGCCGATCCTGCGGAACAATAAGGGCGCCACCAATGCCACCGTAAACAAAACGGTGAGCACAATTAGCACTAGATCTCCCGAGCTTTTTTGACTGTCTTCCAGCCGCGGACAGGGCTGCAGTTATCAAGGTGGTGGTCAGAGGGCGTCCACCTATTCTACCCATGGCATACAGCCAAGTCTCATCGGCGGTGCCACAGCGGGCGCCGCACCAACAGACATGCCGGAGCTTCCGGGTAACCCGGCCCCCGCACCGCGCAGGGATAGCATCTGGCTTATGACCTCCGACACAGAAGTTCCGCGCGCATCACCCGGCGGTTTCCGGCCGCCGGCCATCCGGAAGCGGCAGGTCGCGGCATGGGCGGCCTGGGACTGGGGATCCGCGGCGTTCAACGCGGTCATGACCACCTTTGTGTTCACCGTGTACCTGACGTCCGAGAGCTTCGGCGGCGAGGCTCATGCCTCCTCGGTCCTCGGATACGGCGTGGCACTGGCAGGAGTGGCAGTGGCGCTGCTGGCGCCCGTCGTCGGGCAGCGCTCCGACGCCGGCGGGCGGCGGAAGCTGTGGCTCGGGATCAATACGGGGATGGTCTGCCTGGTCACCGCCCTCTGCTTCTTTGTCTTTCCGCGCCCGGAGTTCCTGCTGCTGGGAGTGGGCCTGATTGCCCTGGGCAACGTCTTCAGCGAATTTGCCGGCGTCAACTACAACGCCATGCTGTCGCAGATCTCCACCCCCGCCACGGTCGGCAGGGTCAGCGGCTTCGGCTGGGGCATGGGGTATGTGGGCGGCATCGCTGCCCTGGCCGCAGTGCTGGTCGGATTTATCAACCCCGATGTCGGATGGTTCGGCGTCACCTCGGAGGACGGCCTGAACATCCGGGCCGTTGCTGTCTTCGCCGCCGTCTGGCTGGCCGTCTTTGCGCTTCCGGTGTTGTTCATGGTTCCCGAAGTCCCCCGGCAGCAGCGTGCCGCGGGAATCGGCTTCTTCGCCTCCTACGGGCTGCTCTTCCGCCGCATCAAGGCCATTTTCAAGACCAGCCCGCATACGGTCTGGTTCCTGCTGGCCAGCGCCGTGTTCCGGGACGGCCTGGCCGCGGTCTTCACCTTCGGCGGCGTGATTGCCGGGGGAACCTTCGGCTGGGAATTGCCCGAGGTGATCATGTTCGCGATCTTCGGCAACGTGGTGGCCGCCGTGGGCGCCATCGCCGGCGGGGTTCTCGATGACCGGGTCGGACCGAAAAACGTCATTGTCTTCTCGCTGGTCGGGCTGCTGGTCTCCGGCGGACTGATCGCGGTTTTTGGCCCCGATGAGCAGAGCATGCTGGGGCTGCAGTGGTCCGGCGACACCACGTTCTGGATCTTCGGCCTGCTCCTGTGCCTGTTTGTGGGACCTGCCCAGTCCGCGTCCCGGGCCTTCCTGGCCAGGCTTGCGCCCGAGGGCCAGGAAGCCGAACTGTTCGGGCTCTACGCCACGACCGGCCGTGCCGTGAGCTTCCTGGCACCGGCACTGTTCGCCGCGTTCATCAGTATCTTCGGCGCCCAGCGCTACGGCATCCTGGGCATCCTGCTCGTCCTGCTCCTGGGCCTGCTGGCACTGCTGCCCGTCCGCTCTCCGGACAAGACACCGCGTGCGGTGGTTCCGGAGGTATAACGGCGGTTCCGGAGGCTCGGAGGAGCCTAGACCGCGCTGCGGTGGAAGTTCAGGTGGCTGCGCGACGCCGTCGGGCCGCGCTGCCCCTGGTAGCGGTTTCCGTACTGCCCGGAGCCGTAGGCGAACTCGGCGGGCGAGGTCAGCCGGAAGAAGCACAGCTGGCCGATCTTGGACCCGGGCCAGAGCTTGATCGGCAGCGTTGCCATGTTGGACAGCTCCAGCGTGACGTGGCCGGAGAACCCGGGGTCGATGAAGCCGGCCGTGGAGTGCGTCAGCAGGCCGAGCCGGCCCAGCGAGGACTTGCCCTCAAGCCGCGCGGCGATATCGTCCGGAAGGGTGACGGTCTCGTAGGTGGAACCGAGCACAAATTCACCCGGGTGCAGAATGAACGGTTCATCGGGATCGACCTCCACCAGGCGGGTCAGGTCCGGCTGGTCCAGGGAGGGATCGATGTGCGCGTACTTGTGGTTGTCGAAGAGCCGGAAGAACCGGTCAATGCGCACATCCACACTGGACGGCTGGACCATTCCGGGTTCATAGGGATCAAGAACGATCCGCTTGTCGGCAATCTCGGTTCGGATGTCGCGGTCAGAAATCAGCACCTTCTAAAAATAGCGCATTCCCGCCCTCCGGCCGCCCGGGTCCGGCCGGTGCCCTCAGCGGCCGATTTCCGTCCGGACCGCGTACAGCTCGGGGAAAAACGTCAGCTCCAGCGCCCGCTGGAGGAAGGAAGCTCCGGAGGATCCGCCGGTTCCCCGCTTGAATCCGATGGTGCGCTCCACGGTCTTCAGGTGCCGGAAGCGCCACAGCTGGAAGTTGTCTTCCAGGTCCACGAGCTCCTCGCAGGCTTCGTAGATGTCCCAGTGCTCGGAAGCGTTCTCGTAAACGTGTTTGTAAACACGCATCAGGTCCTCGTTCGCCACGTGTGCCCGGGTCACGTCCCGGTCCAGCAGCTCCCCGGGGACGGCGTATCCGCGCCGGTGCAGGAAGCGGATGAACTCGTCGTAGATGCTGGTTTGTCCGAGGAGCTCGGTGAGCAGTTCCATAGCTGCCGGATCCGCTGCAAAGACATTGACCATACCGGCGTTCTTATTGCCCAGCAGGAATTCCACCGCGCGGTACTGGTAGGACTGGAACCCGCTGGAGGCGCCGAGGTCCCCGCGGAACTCCGAGTACTCCGAGGGAGTCAGCGTGGCCAGCACTGACCATTGTTCCGTCAGCGAGCGCTGGATGTGCTTGATCCGGGCGATACCCTTCATGGCCCCGCGCAGGTTGTCCCCGGCAAGCTTGGACCGCACGGCCCGCAGCTCGTGCAGGACCAGCTTCAGCCACAGCTCGGAGGTCTGGTGCTGAATGATGAACAGCATTTCATCGTGGTGCTCGGGATTGCTGACCGGATGCTGGGAGTCCAGCAGCGTCTCCAGCGCCAGGTAGGAGCCGTAGCTCATCTTGTCGCTGAAGTCCCGTTCGATACCGGCTTCCAGGCTGCGGGTGTTCCTGCTGACGCTCATCGGTGCTCCGTGTTTCGTGGCGGTTCAGACAGCTCCTACGGTAGCCCTCCCCGGTGCGCTGCGCCCTCCCCGGCGCACCGGCGGCTCCGCATTCGAAAGACCCGCCGCTTGAAAGACCCCCCTGCCGCTGTGCCAAACTTGCCGCTGGGCATAACGCGATGAACAAGGCATTTAACAGAACTTCCAAGGAGAGTCCCATGGAGAGCACCGACAGCACCGACAGCACGGGACAGGAAGATGCCGTTCCCGGGCAGACGCAGTATCAGGATCCGGAGGGAGCAGCAGCGCTGGAAGAGGCGATTGCTGCCGGAAAAGAAGGACGGATCAGCAGCCAGGAGCTGGTGGCGCGCATCTGCGAATCGGAGCTGCTCAGCGTGGGCCGGCTCCAGGACGAGCAGGATCCCGCGTCCTTCCAGGCACTGGTCCTGAGGGCGCCGGAGGGTGAATCCGCGGTGGCAGCCACTTTCACCACCGCCGCCCGCGTCCCGGAGCAGATCCGGGAACAGGCCCCGGTCATGGTCAAGGCCGGGGGTGAGGCGACGCTGCGCAGCATCGCGCAGGGCTACGGGCTGGCGATCAACCCGGGCAGTGACATGGGCCTTGAACTGGCGCCCGAGGGTGTAGCAGCCATTGTGGCCGCCTATGACCAGGCTGCAGCCAACCGGGCGGCACCGGCAGCTTCCGACGGCGAAGCAGACACCCCGCAGGCACCGTAGCCGGGGCGGATTGACCGCCTCCCCTTGCACTGTCGGACGGGGCCTCTAGGCTGAGCCCACAGGTGCAGAATCCTGCTCCTGCCGCATCCGGCATCGGAGGTCACCCATGATCTGCTCCATTGTTCCCCCCTATCTGCTGGCCCGCATCGCGGAGCAGCAGGGAGGCAGTTTCACCAGGGCAGCGGAGGCAGCACGGCGGGCTTTGGCCGAGCTGCCTCCGCTGGAGTACGCCCGGTCCCGGGCCAGGCAGTCTCCCGCCCCGCCGCCGGGGACGGCTCTTGCGCCGTCCCTGCGGCGGGAAGTGTCCGACGCCGGAGGCACGGAAACGCTGCCGGGCACCCTGATCCGCTCCGAGGGCGACGAGCCTTCCCGGGACGAAGCAGTGGACGAAGCCTACGAGGGACTCGGTGCCACCCATGCGCTGTTCAGGGACATTTACGGCAGGGCCTCGGTTGACGGTGCCGGCGGTTTGCTGGCCGCCACCGTGCATTACGGGCGGGAGTACGACAACGCCTTCTGGAACGGCGGGCGCATGGTCTGCGGGGACGGCGACGGAGAGGTCTTCCAGCGGTTCACGAAGTCGCTGACGGTTATCGCCCATGAGCTGACCCACGGAGTCATCCAGTACACCTCCCGGTTCGAATACCAGGGCCAGGCCGGGGCGCTGAACGAGTCGGTGTCCGATGTCTTCGGCGTTCTGACGGAGCAAAAACTCCTGCACCAGGAAGCCGCTGAGGCAACCTGGCTGGTGGGTGCGGGCCTGTTCACCGAGCAAGTGTCCGGGACGGCCATCCGCTCCCTGAAAGCTCCCGGGACGGCCTACGACGACGACGTCCTGGGCAGGGATCCGCAGCCCGCTTCCATGGCCGGTTATGTTTCCACCGAAGCAGACAACGGCGGGGTCCACATCAACTCCGGCATCCCCAACCATGCCTTCTACCTGGCTGCCGCCACGCTGGGGAACTTTGCCTGGGAGCGCGCCGGCCAGATCTGGTACGACACCATCACCGAGCAGGACCTGCCGGCGGACTGCACCTTCGACCTGTTTGCGGCGGGGACACTCGCCGCAGCCGGAAAACGCTACGGGACGGCCGGAGCCGAATACAGTGCCGTAGCCGATGCCTGGGAAGCGGTGGGCGTGCTGCCATGAAGATCGTAGTGGTTCGAACGGGCGGATTCGCCGGCCTCACGAGGGTCTGGAGCGCCCAGGTCAGCTCGGAGGAGGCTGAACGGGAATGGCTCCCCCTGCTGCAGAATCCCCCGCCGGAACAGCCCGGCGGCTCCGACCGTTTTGTGTACGAATTCCAGGTGGGACAAACCGCGGTGACGCTGCCGGAACAGTGTGTGCAGGGGCGCTGGCGGGACCTGGTGGAACGCGCCCGGCAAGCCAGCGGCGACGGCCCCGGGCAAACCGGCGGGGAGCGGGACGGCGACGCCCCGCACGGCGAATTCGGGTGAGGCCGGGGTTACATGTAAAGTAGTTTTCTGTGCCGGAGTACTCCGGCTTTGCGGGCGTAGCTCAATGGTAGAGCGCTAGCTTCCCAAGCTTGATACGCGGGTTCGATTCCCGTCGCCCGCTCCACGGAAACCCCGGAAATCCTTGCGATTTCCGGGGTTTCATCTTTTCCGCTCCGTTCGCTTCCGGCCGTATACTGGGCGGCGATGAGCCACTTACCGCCCCAGCCCGCCCCCTCGCCCGAGGTCCGCAGGGCCTCCCTTCCCCCGTCCGTGCTGTAGTACCCGGTGCTGGGGGTACTGACCGGGTTTGCGGTTGTCTGGATCATCATCCTTGTCGGCTATCTGATCGGCCGGCTGGGGGTGCTCGGCGACAACGCCCAAAACGTCCTGAGCCGGCTCGCGTTCTTCGTGGCCTCACCGGCGCTGCTGCTGGTAACGATGAGCGATGCGGACCTGCACACGGTGTTCTCACTGCCCCTGCTCGTTGCCGCCGCCAGCGCGTTCGCCACCGCTGCCGCCTTTGTGCTGTGCACCCGCTGGTGGCTGCGCCGCCCGCTGCCCGAACTGCTGATTTCCGCCATGTCCTCGTCACTGGTCAACGGCGCCAACCTGGGCCTGCCGATCGCGGTGTACGTTCTGGGAGACGCGGCGTACATCGCGCCGGTCCTGATTTTCCAGATGGCCATCTTTACCCCGATGTTCCTGATGCTCCTGGACTCGGCGACCAGCGGACGGCGCACTTCGCTGCGCATTTTCCTGGGCCAGATTGTCCGAAATCCCATCATCATCGGCACCCTGACCGGCTTGGTCCTGGCGGCCACCGGGCTGAAGCTGCCGGTTATCATCCTCGAACCGGTCACTCTGATCGGAGGTGCCGCCGTGCCGGCCATGCTCCTGGCCTTCGGAATTTCCCTGGTTGGCTCACGGCTGCTTCGGCGCGACGGCGGCCGGCGCGCCGACGTCGTGCTGGCGTCGGCGTTCAAACTGGTGCTGCAGCCTGTGCTGGCCTATCTGCTGGCGCGGTTCGCCCTGGGGATGGAGGGGCACCTGCTGTTCGCCGTCGTCGTCACCGCCGCCCTGCCCACCGCGCAGAACGTATTTGTTGCCGCCAGCCGCTATGAGGAAGGCGTACTCGTCGCTAAGGACACCGTGCTCCTCACCACAGTGGTCTCGCTTCCCGTCCTGGTGGGGATCGCTGCGCTCCTGACCTGAGGAAACTACTTCCCTGCGCCCGCTTGGCAGTGGCGCAAAACACTGTCAGGGCATAATGTCGTTCGAAAGGCTGCTGAGGGTGGCAGCCGCCGCGGATTTACCCGGTCCGCGCCTACGACGAGGTGGAGGCACAGCACCGATGCCAACGGACGCACGACACTACGGCCGAACCCGCAAAAGGACCCACGCCGCCGCAGGGCTTGCTCTCGCAGTCGGAGCCACTTTGCTCAGCGGGTGCAGCTCTGCTGAAGGGCCTCCCACCCTCACCTGGTACATCAATCCGGACGCCGGAGGCCAGGCCACCATCGCGGAGACCTGCACCGAGCAGTCGGACGGCGCTTACACCATTCAAACGTCCCTGCTCCCCAATGACGCGGCAGCGCAGCGGGAGCAGCTTGCCCGGCGGTTGGCAGCAGGCGACGACACCATGGACATCATGAGCCTGGACCCGCCCTTCGTTCCCGAATTCGCGGAGCCGGGCTATCTGGCGCCCGTACCCGAGGACGTTGCGGAACGCACCACTCAAGATGTGGTGGAAGGCGCCCTGGCCGGAGCCCGCTGGAAGGACAAGCTGGTGGCCGTTCCGTTCTGGGCCAACACGCAGATCCTCTGGTACCGCAAATCAGTGGCTGAGGCAGCCGGCATGGACATGACCCAACCCGTGACGTGGGACCAGATCATCCAAGCGGCCGCCAGCCAGGACAAGTACATCGGTGTCCAGGGTGCCCGCGCGGAGTCCATGACCGTGTGGGTGAACGCACTGATTGAATCGGCCGGCGGCACGATCGTTGAAAATCCCGACGCACCGGCGGATGAAATCCGGCTCGGCATCGACTCGGAAGCCGGAACCCAGGCCGCGGAAATCGTATCCACCATCGGCAAGGAAGGGCTTGGCGGGCCCGGCCTTCCCACCCAAACTGAAAACACGTCCATGATCCAGTTCCAGGGGGACCAGGGGTCCTTCATGGTGAACTACCCTTTCGTCTGGCCCGCCACCAATGAAGCGGTGACGGCGGGAACGCTGCCGGCAGGTCTGATCGAAGACATCGGCTGGACGCTCTACCCGCAGGTCAACGAAGGTGAAGACACCGCTCCGCCGCTGGGAGGCATCGACCTGGGTGTCGGCTCCAACAGCAAGTATCCGGATCTGGCCTACCAGGCGATTGAATGCATTGTGAGCCCGGAAAACCAGGCCCAGTACTTCACCACCAACGGCAACCCGCCGGCGAGCGCCGCGGCCTACGACGCTCCCGGAGTGACCGATACGTTCCCGATGGCGGAAACCATCAGGGAGTCCCTTGAACTGTCCAAGCCCCGGCCGCAAACCCCGTACTACAACGAGGTGTCGACCGGAATCCAGCAGACCTGGACTCCGCCAAGCGCGGTTGATCCGGCCACCACGCCGGCAACAAGCGGCGAATTCATTCTTGCGGTCCTGAAAGGGGAGAAGCTGTTGTGAGTACTTCCGTAGAAGCCCCCAGGGGAACCACCCCGGCCCCGGCTCCGGCCAAGCCCCGGCTCAGTGACCGGGCCCGTTCCGAACGGCGGCTCGGCCTGTCGCTGGCGCTCCCGGCGTTCATCATCATGCTGGCGGTCACCGCCTACCCCATCCTGCTGGCCGTGTGGGAGTCGCTGTTCAAGTACCGGCTCACGGCTCCGGCCGACCGCGAATTCATCGGCCTTGGCAACTACGCAGTGATCCTCACGGATTCCCTGTTCTGGCGGGACCTCGGAGTAACGCTGCTGATCACCGTCATCACCGTTGTGGTGGAACTGGTCCTGGGCTTTGCCCTCGCCCTGGTGATGAACAGCGCATTGAAGGCCGTCCGCGGCTGGCTGCGCACAGCCATCCTGGTGCCGTACGGCATCATCACGGTGGTATCGGCCTTTGCCTGGTTCTACGCCTTCGACATCGATTCGGGGTACATCAACAACTGGTTTGACTGGGTGCCCGGCATCAACCCGGACCTGAACTGGTTCGCCAACGGTCCCAGCGCCCTGTTTGTCATCATGGCCTCGGAGATCTGGAAGACCACCCCGTTCATCTCCCTGCTGCTCCTTGCCGGACTGGCGCAGGTTCCGGGTGAGCTGACGGAAGCCGCCGAAGTCGACGGCGCCACCTGGTGGCAGCGGATGTCCCGGGTCATCCTCCCCAACATGAAGGCCGCCATCATGGTTGCCGTGCTCTTCCGGGCCCTTGATGCCTTCCGAATCTTTGACAACGTCTACATCATGACCAACGGCGCGTACGGGACGGAGGTCCTCTCCCTGCTCGCCTACCGCACCTCGATTACCAGGCTCGAAATAGGCATGGGCTCAGCTGTGTCCGTGCTGCTGTTCCTGTGCGTCATCCTCATCTGCTTCATCGCCATCAAACTGTTCAAGGTGGACCTCACCGGTGCACGAGGGGGTAACTAATGAAAGCCTCGCCCACGAGGCGGCGGATCACCTGGACGATTATCTCGATCCTGGTCATCCTGTACGCACTGTTTCCGGTGGCTTCCATCCTGGCCACGTCGTTCAAGCTGCCCAGCGACCTGACATCGGGAACGTTCCTTCCCACCACCTGGTCGTTCTCCAACTATGAACAGATCCTGGTCGGTGACGCGCAGGGCCTGTTCCTCTCCTCGCTGCGCAACTCGATCGGCATTTCGCTCATCGCCACCTTCATCGCCGTCGTGCTGGCCACCCTGTGCGCCTATGCCATTGCGCGGCTGGATTTCCCGGGCAAGAAGCTGATCCTGACCACCGCACTCGGCGTGTCGATCTTCCCGGTCATTTCCATCGTGACGCCGCTGTTCAATCTGTGGCGCAACATCGGGCTCTACGACACCTGGCCCGGTTTGATTATTCCGTATCTGTCGTTGACGCTCCCGATCTCCATCTGGACCCTGTCAGCCTTCTTCCGGCAGATCCCCTGGGAGCTGGAACAGGCCGCCCAGGTTGACGGCGCCACCACCTGGCAGGCGTTCCGGAAGGCCATCGTGCCGCTGGCCGCACCCGGGGTATTCACGACGGCGATTATTGCCTTCTTTATCGCCTGGAACGACTTCGTCTACGGCATCTCGCTGACCTCAACCGACGCGGCCCGGCCGGTGCCGGCAGCTCTGGCATTCTTCACCGGCGCGTCCCAGTTCGAAGAACCGACGGGCGCCATCTCGGCGGCCGCAATTATTGTCACCATTCCCGTTGTTGTCCTGGTGCTGGCGTTCCAGCGCCAGATCGTCTCGGGTCTAACCCAGGGCGCCGTCAAGGGCTAGTCCCGGCACGTCCGGTCGAAGAAAAGGATTTGTTCTCATGGCATCGATCACCCTCAAGAATCTCGTCAAAAAGTACGGAGACGGCTTCCCCGCCGTGAACGATGTCAGCTTGGACATCGCGGACGGCGAGTTCATCATCCTGGTGGGCCCCTCGGGCTGCGGCAAGTCCACGTTGCTGCGCATGATCGTGGGGCTGGAAGACATCACCTCGGGAGACCTGCTCATCAACGGAGAGCGGGTGAACGACAAGGCGCCCCGCGACCGGAATCTCGCCATGGTGTTCCAGAACTACGCCCTCTACCCCCACCTCACCGTCTTCGAGAACATCGCGTTCCCGCTGCGCCTGGCCAAGGGGAAGTACACCGAGGAACAGGTCCGCAAGCTGGTCAACGACGCAGCGGCCACGCTGGAGCTCACCGAGCACCTGGACCGCAAGCCGGCCAACCTGTCCGGCGGGCAGCGCCAGCGGGTTGCCATGGGCCGTGCGATTGTCCGGCAGGCTGATGCGTTCCTCTTCGACGAGCCGCTGTCGAACCTGGATGCGAAGCTGCGCGGCCAGATGCGGTCGGAGATCTCCCAGATGCAGCGCCGGCTCGGGACCACCAGCGTCTATGTGACCCACGACCAGACCGAGGCCATGACTCTGGGTGACCGGGTGGCAGTCCTCAAAAAGGGCATCCTGCAGCAGGTCGCTTCCCCGCGCGAGCTCTATGAGCAGCCCGTCAACCTCTTCGTGGCCGGGTTCATCGGCTCGCCGTCGATGAACTTCCTGCCGGCAACGGTGGAAGGAAACGTGCTGCGGACCGCTGTCGGAGACCTCACGATTCCGCAGGACAGGGCGGACAAGGCCGCCGGGAAGAACATTGTCCTGGTGGGGCTGCGGCCGGAATTCTTTGAGGACGCAAAGTTTGTTGACGAGGCCAAGCGCCCGCACGGTTCAATCTTCACCGCACCGATCAGCCACACCGAGTGGCTGGGCAACGAACAGTACGGCTACATCCCCTTCAATCCGGACCCCGAGGTCAAGGAACTGCTGGACAACCTCGCCCGCGACATGGATGCCGACGAGCTGCGGCCGCAGATTGTGGTCACCCTGGACGCGGCGTCACGCATCCGGGGCGGCCGGGACGCCGAGCTGTGGCTGGACACCCGCAAGGTGCACCTGTTTGATCCCGAGTCCGGCGAGAACCTGACCCGTGATGCGCGGGCCGGCGCAGAACTCACCGAGGAAGCCAATGCCGCCCGGGCCGAGGAAATCGCGATGGCCCGCGAAAGGGACGCGGTCAGCAGCGGCGTCGACTCCTAGCAGCCCTTCGCCGGGCCCCGGACCTGCGGCCGCTGCCGCAGGTCCGGGGCCTCGGCGTGTTCACCCGGTATCGTTTGAGCAGTGCAGGGAACAACTTCAGTAATTAAGGCCGTGTCCACATGGCTGCTCGCGCTCATGCTCACGGTGGCCGCCGCCGTAGTGGTGATCTTTTTTGTCAACGCCAAGATCTACGGTCCCGAGCACCAGGTCAGCAGCTACCTCACGGCATTGAAGGAGGGCGACGGCGAACGCGCCCTCGGCCTGCTTGCCGCCAAGGTTCCGAACGCGAATGCCGTCCTTCTGGACGATGAGGGGTTGAAGGCATCAACCGCCGGCCTCGAGGTGCTGGAAATCGGAGAACCGCGGAACGCCGGCGGAAACCGGGTGGACCTTGATGTTCGCTACTCCCTCGGCGGTGAGGAAGAGACCAGCACCTACCGGCTGGAACGCACCGATAAGCACTGGCTCTTTTTTGACCGCTGGTCCTTCGTGCCCTCCACGCTGCCGACGCTGACGGTGACGGCAGCCGGCCAGCCGCAGGCCTCCGTAAACGGCGTCCCGGTCGCCCTTCCCGAAGACACGACCACCTTTGCGGCGTTCTATCCCGCCCGGGTTGAGGTTTCGTACACCTCGGAGTTCTTCGCCGCTGCGGAGCAGACCGATTCCATCACCTCATCTCAGGACACGGCGGACCTGGTGCTCACCACCGAAGCCACCGAAGCACTAAAGAATGAAGTGAATGAGGACGTGCGCACCTTCCTGGCGGGCTGCACCAGCGCCCAGGACCGCCTCGCTCCCCCGGGATGCCCGTTCTTCCACTTCACCGACAACCGGGTTGAACTGCCGATCACCTGGGAGATCACTGAGTATCCCGAGGTAAAGATCCGCTCCGTCTCCGGCAACTGGGTGCTCTCGCCGCTGAACGGCAAGGCCCGGCTCACCGCCACGCAGACGGATTTGTTCTCCGGCGTAAAGAGCCCGCTGGATGTGGAGAAGGACTTCAGCTTTGCGGCGCAGCTGTCAGTCGGCAGCACCGAGGTTTCGGTCACGCCACTTATCGACTGACCTTCCAGGGCCGGCTATCCCTCCCCCGAACTACAGAAGGTGTACGCCCCTAGGGACGTACACCTTCTGTAGTTGGCGGGGCTTTCGAGGCGGTTAGTCGAGGCCGCGCAGGTCCAGTGTCAGCGATGTGTCCCCGGCGGCGTCGATGGTCACCGGGATGCCCCAGTCCTGCTGGTACAGGTGGCACGCCGCGTGATCGGGGATCTCGCCCCCGGGTTCGCCGTCGCACGCAGCGGCGCGGGCGGTGATGTGCAGGACGCCGCCCGGGACGGAGCCGGACAGCACCAGCTCACGGGTCAGGCCGGTGGAGGTGCCGCCGCCGGAGACGAGCAGCTCCTCCGGCGAGGAGGAAATCTTCAGCTGCGTCGGATCTCCCCAGCGGTCATCCAGCTTCTGGCCTTTGGGGGCGGAGAACCGAACGGACAGGGCCAGCGGACCGGCTGCGACG
This sequence comes from Arthrobacter sp. Z1-15, assembly GCF_054792395.1. Classification (NCBI taxonomy): domain Bacteria; kingdom Bacillati; phylum Actinomycetota; class Actinomycetes; order Micrococcales; family Micrococcaceae; genus Arthrobacter; species Arthrobacter sp. Z1-15. The sequence goes on from NZ_CP096454.1 coordinate 3,536,041, forward strand.
GGGCTGGCCGGGCGCTGGGTCTGCCGGGCGCCCTCGTCCACTGACTGCGCTTCCTTGGGAATCGGCACCCGGACCAGTTCGTGCTTGTTGGCCTCAACGACAATCAGCAGCGGTTCCTCCGCAGTGGTGTCAACCAGGACATCGGAGGGCTCGGAGAGTCCGCGGGCCAGGGTGGACACGGTTTCCGTGGCCGGGTCATACCGGCGAACCGCACCGTTGTAGGTGTCGGCGACGGCAACGGAGCCGTCGGGCAGCACGGCCACGCCCAGCGGATGCTGCAGCCGCGCCTCGCCGGCGGCGCCGTCCCGGAAACCGAAATCAAAGAGCCCGGCGCCGACGGCGGTGCTCACCAGCACCTGCGTCCCGCCGTCGTCCGCGGTAAAGGAGAGCCGGCGCAGGGCCGAGGTCTCGGAATCCGCGACCCAGATGTTGCCGTCAGCGTCTTCGGCCAGACCCGAGGACTGGGCAAACCAGGCGCTGTCCCCGGGCCCGTCCAGCAGGCCCTCCAGCCCGGTGCCGGCCAGGATGTCCACGGAACGGCTGAGCGGATCGAAGGTGAAGATCTGGTGGGTGCCGGCCATCGCCACGACCAGGCGCCCCAGCGCAGTTGACCAGGTGAGGTCCCACGGCGAGGAGAGGGAAACGTTCAGGGGTTCGTTCCCGAGGGCGGTCTCCGTCAGGGAAGGCCCGGAGCCGCTGGCTTCCGCTGTGCTGGACTCCGAGGGATGTTCCTCCCCCGCTCCCCGCTTCGTGTGGTTTCCCGCGTCCAGGAGCCGCTGAACACCGTTTCCTGCCACTGTGGTGACGGTTCCGGTGGCCAGGGCCACGCCGCGCAGGCGGTGGTTGACGGTGTCCGCGACGACGACGTCGTACCCGGCACGCCCGGCTACGGCTGCGGGAAGCACCGCCAGCCCCTGGGGCTCGTTGAAGCGGGCCGCGGCTGCCGAGCCGTCCTGCCAGCCCTTCGTCCCGTCCCCGATGACGGAGCGCACCGTCGTGAGGTCCGCTTCCAGCTCCACCAGGCGGTGGTGGCCGGTGTCGGCCACCAGGAAGGTGCCTCCGGGCAGCGGAACCGCTTTGCCCGGGAAGCGCAGGTTTCCGGCGGTGGGCTCGGCCGGGACGTACGGACCGTCTCCGCGGTGCAGTGTTCCCTTGGCCTCGTGCTCGGCAACCAGTTCGCCGATCAGCGAATCCAGGCCGGCGGCATGTCCTTCACCGGAGAGGTTGGCCACGATGTAGCCCTCGGGATCCAGGACCACCAGGGTGGGCCAGGCACGTGCGGCATAGGCCTGCCAGGTGAACAGCTCGGGGTCGTCCAGGACCGGGTGGTGGATCTCATAGCGCTCCACGGCCGCGGCCAGGGCCACCGGATCCGCTTCGTGTTCAAACTTGGGCGAGTGCACGCCCACTGTGACCAGCACGTCGGAGTACTTCTCCTCCAGCGGGCGCAGCTCATCCAGCACGTGCAGGCAGTTGATGCAGCAGAAGGTCCAGAAGTCCAGCAGCACGACCTTCCCGCGCAGGTCTTCCAGCCCCAGCTGGCGGCCGCCGGTGTTGAGCCAGTTGCGGCCCTCAAGGGCAGAGGCCCGCACCCGGTAGCCGGCACGCACGGTTTCAGTCATTTACGATCTCCTTCAGGGCTGCTGGCATCCCGCTTGGCCAGATTGGCGAACATATTGTTGTAAGCGGCGAGCTCAGCCTCATTATTCCGCTCGGCGGCCCGGTCTTTACGCCGTGTTTCGCGGGCGTCCGTCCGCGACCACTGCAGGGCCACGCCGATTGCCACCATCACCGTGGGAATTTCACCGACTCCCCACATGATGGATCCGCCCAGCTGCTGGTCGGCAAGGGCGGAGAGTCCCCACTCCCGGCCCATGTTTCCGAAGTAGGAGGCCTGGATCAGCGAGGTGCCGCCCATCACCGCCACCCCGAAGAACGCGTGGAACGCCATGGTGGCCAGCAGGATCACCAGGCGCAGCGGATACGGCGCCCGGTACGGCAGCGGGTCGATGCCGATCATCGTCAGGACGAAGATGTACCCGGTCAGCAGGAAGTGCACGATCATCAGTTCATGGCCCACGTGCTGGCGCAGGGCGAAGCCGAACAGCTCGGAGTAGTAGAACACCACGATGGAGCCGGCAAAGTTCACTGCCGCGAAGATCGGGTTGGTGACGAGCTTGGAGAACCATGAGTGCACACCCACGAGGATCCACTCGCGGATGCCGCGGGTTCCGTCGCCGCGCGGCGTGAGGGCCTTCAGAGCCAGCGTCACCGGCGCACCGAGGACCAGGAACAGGGGAACCACCATGGTCAGGGACATGTGGGCGAGCATGTGGGTGCTGAACAGAACCATGCCGTAGACGGCCGGGGCACCGGAGGTGACATACGTCAGCATCGCAAGGCCGGCCAGCCAGCACAGGGTCCGGACCAGCGGCCATTTGTCCCCGCGCCGGCGGACTTTGACCACTCCGCGCAGATAAGCGACCGCGAGGGTGAGCACGATGGCGACCCAGAGCCAGTCGAAGCGCCATTCCGTGAGGTAGCGCTCCAGGGTCAGTTCCGGCGGAAGGTCGTACCCGGTCAGGATGCGTGCCGGGGAGGCATTGGGCGGCAGTTCCTCAGGGCGGGGGGTGGCGGTGCGGCCCAGCGCCACCGCCACGCCGGAGACGGCGCCCATGATCAGCAGTTCGACGGCGATGAGCTGCCAGAGGATGCGGCCGGCACTCTTTTGTTTCGGTCCGCCGTGCTCGCTGGACCCTTCGGCGGAGCCGGGGACCTTCGCGGGCAGCTGCGGAATGATCCAGCGGCGGTGGAGGAAGCCGATGACCCCCAGCAGCAGAGTTGCCGCAGCCTTGACGATCACCAGGGCGCCCCACTCCGAGTTCAGCTGCTCGAGCGAGGTGATCCGCAGGGAGGCGTTCACGACGCCGGAGAGCAGCACCAGGGCGAAGGCGAAACCGGCCAGGGCAGAATAGCGGCGCAGGACGACGCCGGTGATGGGGCCCAGCCGGCGGGACACGACGGCCAGGACAATGAGCCCGCCGATCCACAGGCAAACGCCGGCCAGGTGCAGTCCGATCGAGTTGACGGCCGCGCTGTGGTCATCGCCGCCGGCGGAATGTCCGACCAGGGCAATGGGAATGATGGCGCCTGCAGCCAGCACGGCAGTGGCGGCCAGTGCGTTCAGGGACCGGACGCCGAAAGCCAGGGTGGTCACCACGGCGGCAATAATGCTCACGGCCAGCCATGCCCGCCCGGTGGAGAAATCAGTGACGAAGGATCCCAGGCCCTGGGTGTAGCTGGCCTCGGAACTCAGCGGAAGCCCGGACACATCCGAGTAGGTGAAGAGCAGTACGGCGACGGCGGACAGCGTCCAGACCGCAGCGGCCGCTCCGGCCAGCGACAGGGTCTTGGCAAACGCGGGGTGTTCCGGCTCTCCGGCCTCGATCCTGCGGCCCCGCTTCAGTTTCAGGGATTTGGGCAGGATGGCCACCGCGAAGACCAGGGCGCCGATGACGGCGGCCATGGCCGCGTTCTGCACCGCCTTGGCCACCGGCAGCGCCCACCGGGTCAGGGCCCCGGGATCGGACAGCTGCTGGGCGGCTGCGGCTCCGGAGAAGAGCAGAGCTGAAGCCAGCGCGGTGAGCATGACGGCGACGGCTGCGATCAGCCAGCCGTTCCGGACGGCCGCCTCGGCAGCGGGAGCACCGGGTGCGGGGCGGGGATCCCTTCCCGCCCGGCCGCCGGCTGCGGTATCGGTGTTGGCAGTTTTAGGCACGTTACCTATTCTCTACCCACGGTAGAAATTTGGGCTAATTACGCGGAAAGGGCCGGCGCCTTCCGGCACCGGCCCTTGCACATGCGAAGAAGTTACTTCTTGTTGGAGACCGAAGCCTTCAGCTTGGAGCCCGCGGTCAGCTTGACGCTGTGGCCTGCGGGGATCTGGATGGTTTCGCCGGTCTGCGGGTTGCGGCCGGTGCGGGCAGCGCGGTCGGTGCGCTCAACGGCGAGCCAGCCCGGGATGGTGATCTTTTCACCATTGGCAACGGAGGTTGCGAAGATCTCGAAGACAGCGTCAAGCACGCCATTAACTGCGGTCTGGCTGTTGCCGGACTTCTCTGCGACTGCTGCAACAAGTTCACTGCGGTTCATAGCCAATTTATGTCCTCCTGGACTAGGGGTTAGCTCGAGCGGATCACGGATGCGAAACCGCCACTGTTGGAAAACTTACCAGCCTGACACCGAAAGTCCGGCAAAATCCGCTGTTTTTAGCGGTTTTTTCCGCTCTCAGCCCAGAAAAAGGTGCCATTTGCCCCGCTGCGGCTCGTAGGCTGCTTTCCTGCAACTTCCCTGCAACGGCGCGGAATTGGCCGCGGAGGGCCGGACCGGCGCTGCCTTGCCCGGGGCGGGCGGCGCCGCACGGCACCCGGACAGCAAAAAGGGCGGCAACCTCAGAGGTTGCCGCCCTTTCAGAGCAGATTAAGCGATGCTTACCAGCTGGACTTCTTGACGCCCGGCAGTTCGCCTGCGTGGGCCATGTTGCGGAAACGCACACGCGAGATACCGAACTTCTGGAGGGTACCGCGGGGGCGGCCGTCGATCTGGTCGCGGTTGCGAAGGCGAACCGGCGAGGCGTTGCGCGGAAGCTTCTGCAGGCCGAGGCGTGCAGCTTCGCGGGCTTCGTCGGTGGCGTTCGGATCCACCAGGGTCTTCTTCAGTTCGAGGCGCTTTGCAGCGTAGCGCTCAACAACGACCTTGCGCTGCTCGTTGCGGGCAATCTTTGACTTCTTTGCCATGTTTAGCGCTCCTCACGGAATTCGACGTGCTGGCGGATCTTCGGGTCGTACTTCTTCAGGACCATGCGGTCCGGGTCGTTACGACGGTTCTTGCGGGTCACATACGTGTACCCGGTGCCGGCGGTCGACTTCAGCTTGATGATCGGACGTACGTCCTTGTCCTTAGCCACTAGAGCTTCACACCCTTCGCGATAAGGTCAGTGATGACGGCGTCGATACCGCGCACGTCGATCGTCTTGATGCCGCGGGCCGAAACCTGCAGCGTAACGTTGCGGCGCAGGGACGGAACCCAGTAACGCTTCTTCTGAATATTCGGGTCGAACCGGCGCTTGTTGCGGCGGTGCGAGTGCGAAATGCTGTGACCAAAGCCGGGAATGGCTCCGGTGACCTGGCAGTATGCTGCCATGATCTCTCTCCTCCAGTTGTAGTAAATATGACGGTCCTCAAAAAACAGACACAGGGCGTTTGCCTAAGCACCTGCCATAAAGAGCGTCCCGCCACCAGTTTTGACACCGTTATTACTGCGACTTTCCGGAGGTGAACCTGGCGGGGTGAGATCCAGCCGAAGTGCCTCGCCGCGGGGAAGACGGTGAAGTTCAGGAAGCCAAGCAGTATCTGCCGGGACAGCCTTCAATTCTAGGTTTATACGGGTGGCCGCGCAAATGTCCCTCCGGCTGCTTCACAGCGGGCCGGGTGGGCACAGGCGCAACTTAACGCCTCTCTATCCTAGGGGCAAGCCGCCGTTCATTCAAACCGGCGGGACACCCTACCCGGTTAACGTGCCCGACCTCACGGTCGCCGGGAACGGTTTACGACGACGACGGGGCGTCAACGGCGCCGTCCGCACCGACAACCACCACGCCTGCGTCCGGATCCAGCTGCGCACCGTCCAGTTCCGTGTCTCCGCCGATCACCGCGTCCGCGTCCACAATGGCGTTGCGGAGCCGCGCGCCGGAGCGGACCCGGACATCTCCCAGGATCACGCAGGATTCAACGTCCGCGCCGGCTTCCACCACTGCGCCCGGGCCAATCACGCTGCGCCGGACGGTCCCTTCCACCCGCGACCCCGGGGCAAGCAGGCTCCCGGAGACCTGCGCGCCGTCCCCCACATAGCCGGGCAGCCGGCGCGGCGCCGCGCTCAGGATCGGCCATTTCGGGTCGTCGAAGACCAGCCCCCGCCCGTCGATGAGATCCACGTGGCCCTGGTGGTAGCTGCGCGGAGTCCCCATATCCCGCCAGTAGCCGTCGAGCCGGTGTTCGGCTACTTTTTCGGTCCGGACCAGGTACGGAATCAGCTGGTCCCCGTAGTCCTCAAGCTTGCCTTCCTTTTCCATCAGCTCGTCCATGGCGGACAGCAGGACGGCGGCGTCATACAGGAAGATCTCGGCGGCCACCCGGTCAGTCTTCGGGTTTTCCGGCTTGTACTCGAAGCCGGCCACCTCCCCGTCAGCGGCTTCGACGACACCGTGGTCAGAGGGGTTGTTGCGGATCTTGGTCGTCACTACCGTCAGTGCGGCATTGGCCTCTTCATGGGTGGCCACCACGTCGCGGTAGTCCAGGCGGTAGAGGTGGTCGGCGCTGAGCACCAGCACCAGGTCCGGATCATATTCACGGATGTAGTCGGCCTGCCGGTAAAGCGCGTCGGCATTGCCCTCGGCAAACCCCTCCCCTTCCCCGCCCTGGTACGGCGGCAGGACGCGCAGGCCCCCGTTGGTCCGGTCCAGGTCCCAGGGGCGCCCGCTGACCAGGTGGTCGTTGAGGGATTTGGGCTTGTACTGCTCCACGATCCAGACGTCGGAGAACCCGCTGTTGTGGAGGTTGGACAGGGGAATGTCGATGAGCCGGTAGGAGCCCGCCACCGGCATGGCCGGCTTCGCCCGGTGCTCGGTGAGCGCTCCGAGCCGGCCCCCGGTTCCGCCGGCAAGAATAATGGTCAGGATCCGCGGCGCATGCATGAGTAGTACCTCTCGCTGGGTTGGTGGGGCTGCTCAGCTCTCACTACGCTAGCAAACGCTAAATCCCGGTGTCAGGCGCCCTCTTCGTCAAGGAACCCGATGCCCGGTTCGATCCGGGCGAGGATCCTGCGCCCCACCCGCTCAAGGTCCTCGACGTCGCGGGCATCAAGCCCGTCAAAGACCAGGTCCCGCACTGTGCCTACATGATCCGGGGCCAGCCCCTCAAGGGCCACCATGCCCTCCTGAGTCAGTGCGGCCATGGTCACGCGGGCATCGACGGGCGACTGGGACCGTTCCATCCAGCCGCGGCCCTCCAGCTTCTTCACCACATGGGACAGGCGGGAGAGCGAGGCGTTGGACCGTGCCGCCAGCTCGCTCATGGGAAGGGCCCGGTTCGGCGCTTCGGAAGCCATCGCCAGCACATGATAGTCAAACAGGGTGATCCGGGCCCGCTTGAACAGGTCTGCATCCAAGGTGGGGGTCAGCCGGGTGGCCACCGCGTACAGCGCCAGCCAGGCACGCCGTTCCTCCGGGCTCAGCCACCGGGGACCGGATGCATCAGATTCACTCATGCGGTCAATTCTCCCATGGTTGGTTGAGGCTTCAAGGATTGGCGGGCCTGACTGGATTTACTACTTGCCGGAATCGGCCGTTTCCGTGCCGAACGGCAGGGAATCGACGTCGAGCCGGGGATTTTCATCCTGGGTCGCCACCAGTTCGTGGGCTTCGGCCCGGGTGTCCACGCTCGGCATGGAGCCGGGCATCGGCCGGTTTGCGGATTCCTTCATGATAAAGACGGCCACGGCTCCGACGACTGAGGTCGCCATCAGCCAGAAGGCGGGCATCAGGTCGTTGTCCGTGGCGTTGATCAATCCCTGCATGATCAGCGGCGCGGTGCCTCCGAAGATGGCCACGGCAAAGTTGTACGAGATGCCCATGGCACCGTAGCGGCTGGCCGTAGTGAACAGGGCCGGAAGCGCCGAGGCCAGGTTGGACACATACAGCGTCACCGGCACGGCCAGCAGGACCAGGCCCAGCAGCGTGGACCAGATTGGGCCCAGAGCGATCAGCAGGAATGCCGGCACGGCCAGCACAATGGTGCAGCCGGCACCCATCAGCAGGACCGGGCGGCGGCCAATGCGGTCCGACAGCTTCCCGGCCAGCGGGATGCAGGCAGCCATGAGCACCAGGACCGGGATGGTCAGCAGCGTCCCGTGCAGGGCGTCATAGCCCATGGAGTCCGTGAGGTATGACGGCATGTAGGACGTCAACGTGTAGCCGACGGTGTTTGCTGCGGCAACGAGGGCCATGGCGACGAGGATCGGCCGCCAGTAGAGGCCGATCATGGCCAGGGTGCCTGGAGGGGTGACCGAATCGTCGGGGTTGTCCGACGCTGCGTTTGCCTCCTGGGCGTCCAGGGTCGCCTGGAACGCCGGGGATTCTTCGATCTTCAGGCGGAAGTAAATCGCGATCAGGCCCAGCGGGCCGGCGATCAGGAACGGAATGCGCCAGCCCCAGTCCAGCATGGTCTCGGGGCTCAACGTCAGCTGCATGACGGAAACGACACCGGCACCCAGGGCGAAGCCCAGGTAGCTGCCCGTGTCCAGGATGCTGGAGAGGAAGCCGCGGCGCTTGTCCGAGGCATACTCCGTCACAAAGGTGGTGGCACCTGCGTATTCGCCGCCGGTGGAGAAGCCCTGGAGGAGCTTCATCAGGATCAGCAGGACCGGTGCCCACATGCCAATCTGGTCATAGCCGGGCAGGAGCCCGATGACGAACGTCGAGGCGGCCATCAGGATCAGGGTCGTGGCCAGCGTCTTCTGGCGGCCCATCTTGTCGCCGAGCCGGCCAAACACGATGCCGCCGAGCGGACGGGCCAGGAAGGTGGCGGCGAAAACGCCCAGGCTGAAGATCAGCTGGGCGGAGGCATCAGCCTCGGAGAGGAACACGGCACCCATGGTGACGGCGAGGTAGCCGTAGACACCGATGTCGAACCATTCCATGGTGTTGCCGACGACGGTTCCGCCGACGGCCTTTTTCATCATCGATTTGTCAACGACATTCACGTCATCGACCTTCAGTCGCCTGCGGCCCAGAACGGGGCGGCGCTTAGTCGGTGCATCTTTAGGCATGTTGGCTTTCTTTCCTAGAAGTCAGCTGCGTGTATCGGAAGCAACCGGCCGGACGCCGTAATAGGCGCCGGGCAGACCATCAAGTTTAGGAAAAACAGCCCCCCTCACCGAATTGCAGGGGGCGGCCGGAGCCGGTGGCGGGCTTTAGCCGGCAGCTTAATCCGCGTCAGCATATGGACTACGGCGGAAATTGTGAAACGCCTCACCGCAGCGCATTAGAGGCCTCATTTTCGTCCCGGAAAGCCGCCGGAGAGCGTTATTCCGGGAATACTGCAGCACGAAAATCCACGGGCGGGCTGCCCTGCAGCCGCGCCGGCCCGACACCGGTTGTGGAGGTTGGCCGGTGTCAGTCTCCGACGCCGGCCGGCACGTCGAGACGCACCGGGACGGGATACTTGGGGCTGAGGTTGTCACCCGACGAAACCCGGCGCAGGCGGCGCCCGACCCACGGGCCCAGATACTCGCGGGCCCACTGAGCGTCGCGGCGCAGCTGTTCAACACGGGTCCGGGACGGCAGCGCGTCCAGTTCCGGAACGTCTATGGCGTCGGTGCGGCGCAGGACTTCCAGGACCTTTTTGGCGGTGAGCATGTGCCCTGCCGGCGACATGTGCAGCCGGTCAACGTCCCAGTACCGCTCATCCTGAAGTTCCTTCATCCGCCAGTAGTCCACCAGCTCCGCACCGTGGCGGTCCGCGGACTCCCGGACCAGTTCGTTGTACAGGGCGGTACGGCCCCGGGTGGCCCCGAACACCGGGGCGCGGCCGGAGTCGAATCCGGTGAAGACGAGAACTGCAGCTCCGGAGGCCCGCAAAGCCGCGATGCCGGCGTCGTACGAACCGACCAGCGCATCGATGTCCACTTTGGGCCGCAGGATATCGTTGCCGCCCGCGTAAATGGTGACCAGGGTGGGCTGGAGCCTGACGGCGGCGTCCACCTGCTCGGCGAGGACCTGATGCAGCTTCTTGCCCCTGATGGCGAGGTTTGCGTAGCCCCAGGAGTTGTCGGCGAGCATCAGCTGCTCCGCCACCCGGTCCGCCCAGCCCCGGACACCGTTGGGCCGGGAGTCGTCCCAATCCCCCACGCCTTCGGTGAAGGAATCCCCCAGGGCCACATATCGAGAAGTAAAAGTCACTCCCACAGGTTACAAGTTGATTGGACAGTTCCTGCATCTGCCAGCGCGCGGGCCCGGGGCGGATTAGACTCTGAAGCAAGCTGCACTCCGGCCGCAGGCTCCCGCCTGCACCCTCCCGCCGCGCTGCACCAGCCCCCCGCACTGAACCGCCAAGCCTTCGCCGCCCAAAGGATCCCATGCCTACCTCACCCGCAGGAACGCGCCAGCGCGCCGCCGTCGTCATGAACCCCATCAAGAAAACGGATGTGGACATCCGCGCCCTGGTCGACAGGATCTGCCGGAATGAAGGCTGGGAAGAGCCGCTGTGGCTGGAGACCACCAAAGAAGACCCGGGCCGCGGCATGGCCCGCGAGGCCCTGGACGCCGGGATTGACCTCGTGATTGCAGCCGGCGGCGACGGCACGGTCCGCTGCGTGGCCGCTGAGCTCACCGGCACCGACACCCCCCTCGGGCTGCTGCCCCTGGGCACCGGCAACCTGCTGGCCCGCAACCTGGACATCGCCGTCGACGATCCCGAGGGCGCGGTCACCGCCGCCCTGACCGGAGCGGACCGCAACATCGACGTCGTTCATGTCACCCTTGACCGCGCGCTGAAGGGTGACGTCTTCCTGGTCATGGCCGGACTCGGCTATGACGCGGCGCTGATGGGCGACACGAATGACACCCTGAAGGACAACGTCGGCTGGCTGGCCTATGTCGACGCCGGCATCCGGAACCTCCCCGGCAAGCCGGTCAAGAGCACCATCCGGCTCGACGGCGGCAAGGAAATCCACGGTCATCCGCGCAGCGTCATGGGTGGAAACTGCGGAAAGATCATGGGCGGGCTGGAGATTTTCCCCGGCGCCCGCATCGACGATGGACTGCTGGACGTCATGACCATGGCTCCCAAGGGGCGCTTCGGCTGGTTGAGCGTTGTTGCCGGCCTGCTGCGCCGCGGCAAGGGAAGCACGTCGGTGGACTACTACCAGTGCAAGGAAGCCGAGATCTTCACCGAGGTTCCGCAGGAGTTCGAGGTTGACGGCGACCATCTGGGCAAGGCGTCCCATGTGGCGTTCCGGGTGGATCCCAGCGCCCTTCGGGTCCGGATGCCGCACGGGAAGAAAGACCCGGCGATCCTGACAAATCCCCGGGTCTAGGACCGGGCCTCCGGGCCGGGAAGCTAGATGCCCAGCCAAACGGCGGGGTCCTGGTATTCACCGTTGGCCAGCACTTCAAAATGCAGGTGGGGGCCGGTCGAGTTCCCGGTGCTGCCGATGGCACCGATCACGGTGTTGAAGTCCACCCACTGCCCCACCTCCACGTGGATCTCGTTGAGGTGGTTGTAGGTGGTTTCGGTGCCGTTGCCATGGTCGACCACGATCCGCAGGCCGCCGTACTGGTGGTATTCGGCGTACGTCACCGTGCCCGCGGCCGCTGCCTTTACCGGGGTGCCGGTGACAGCGCCGAAGTCGATGCCGGTGTGGAATTCCAGGGTGCCGGCGGCCAGCAGCGGGTTCTCCCGCCAGCCGAACGGCGAGGTCACGCGGAGCTCATCCAGCGGCACGGATGCCGGCACTTCTTCGGGCACGGGCTCGGGCGGGGCCGCCACGGGAGTGGTGGAGCCCTGCCCGTCCGACGCCGCTTCGCCGTCGGACGGCTCGTCCGATTCAGTTTCTTCCTTGGCGGGAAGCTCCGACACCACTGTGGTTCGCTGCAGCTCTGCGGGCTCGTGCGCCGCGTGGGCGGTTCCGACGACGGCGGTTCCCACCACCAGTGCGGCTGCGGCGCCCATGGCGCAGGTGCTGCGTCCGGGAGCGGCAAACCACTGCGGGTTCAGCGGCAGTGACTGTGCCGCCTGCAAAAGCCCGGCCGGCACATATCTCCGGACCGTCGACGCAACGTGTTTACCCGGCGGACGGTTTTCCGTGGCCCAGCTAAGGACCCGCTGCCGTAATTCCGTCAGATAACGCAGGGGCTGCGTGGGGTTCTTCGTAATCCATCACCTCTGTGCAATGTTGGCAAAGGGGCAGGGAACAAGAATGCTGTGGTTAAAAGCACGGAGTTTTACTCCCGCAAAAAGCGCACGGAGCGGCACTCCGACTCCTTAATTTTACGGGAAAAGGACTGCGGTCCGGAAAGAATTGTGAGCAATAACCGGGCACGGCGCGGCGGCCGTCACGCCCTCAAGCGCGTCCGGCCCTCAAAGCGCATCGCGTCCTGAAGCTCGTCTCGTCCGGTCTTAAAGCTCAGCCCGTCCTAAAGCTCAGCCCGTCCTAAAGCTCGTCCCGTCCTAAAGCTCAGCCCGGCCGCTGCGCCAGTAGCCCATGAAGGCCACCTGCTTGCGGTCAATGCCCGCTTCCGAGACCAGGTACCGGCGCAGTCCGCGGACCACCGCCGCCTCACCGGCAATCCACGCATAAAACGGCAGGGCCCCGGAAGGGGTGTCCGGGTTCGGGGTGGCCTTTACGGCGGCCGGGGTCAGCCGCTGCGGGGTCTCCCACAGGATGGCCTCATCGATGTTGACGTCTTCGATGACCGGCCTCGGCGGTACCGGCGCACCGTCCACGGAAGCCCAGCCCGGCAGGGCGACGGCGCCCCGGACGGCTTCCTCCAGCAGCTCGCCGTGGGGGCGGCCGCCGCGGGGCAGCCAGGTCACCCGGACCGAGGAATCCGTGGATACCGGCAGCACATCTTCAGCCGCAGGAACCTCCAGCAGGGCATGCCCTGTCACGTCGGCAGGCAGGGATTCGAGGATTGCGGTGATGGCGGGAACCGCTGTTTCATCACCGGCAAGCAGGATGTGCCGTGCCATACCCGGCCGCCACTCGATGCCGCCGTAGCTTTCCGCGGTGACGCAGTGCGCGGCGTTCGGTCCGATGATGCTGACCCGGTCGCCCGGCTGCGCGGCAGCAGCCCAGCTGGAAGCCGGTCCGCCCCGGCCCTGTTCGTCAAAGTGCAGTACAAAGTCGACGTCGATCTCCGGTTCCGCACCGCCGCAGCGCGCTGCGCGGACAGTGTACGTGCGCATGGAGCCGCGCACGCCGGCGTCGAGCTGCAGCCAGTTGCGGTACCAGCCGGTGTCGCTGCAATCAAACACCGGCATCGGCAGTTTCCGGCCGTCAGGGGCGACGGAGGGCACCACAACTTTGATCCGCAGGTCGTGGGTTTGTCCCTGCACTCCAAACTCGGAGAGGCAGGAACCGGCAAAGGTGATCCGCTGGAAGTTCCCGCTCAGGCGCTGCACCCGCTTCACCTCGACGTCGAAGCACATCACGGCCCCTGCGCTGGAGGCACGGCGTGCCTTGCGGGGAGCGGCTGTGGCTCCGTTGCCGGTGCGGACCTGCGTCATGATGCTGCCTCCAGGCGGTTGTCGGATGCTGATTGGCTGTCCTGCGGATTGGGCAGGTATCCCACGGCGCCCGCGGGGCGCACTTTTTCTGCCGGTTCTTCCTCCGGGAGCTTTTCCTCACGAAGTGCTGCGTGATGGCGGCCCAAAGGAACCACCATAGGCGTCCCCGCTACGGGATCACTGATCACCCGGGATTCAAGACCAAAAACGTCACGGACGAGCTGCTCGGTGACCACCTCGGCCGGGGCGCCCTGGGCCGCGATCGCTCCGGCTTTCATGGCAATCAGGTGGTCCGCGTAACGGGCGGCCAGGTTCAGGTCGTGCAGGACGATCACCACGGTGGTGCCGGAACGGCGGTTGAGGTCGGTGACGAGGTCAAGCACTTCAATCTGATGCGTGACGTCGAGGAAGGTGGTGGGCTCATCCAGCAGCAGGATGTCCGTGTCCTGGGCCAGTGCCATGGCAATCCAGACACGCTGGCGCTGGCCTCCGGAGAGTTCGTCCACGTTCCGTTCCGCCAGATCCAGCGTGCCGGTCTCTTGAAGTGCGGCGGCCACGGCGGCGTCGTCGGCCGGTGTCCACTGGCGGAACCAGCCCTGGTGCGGGTACCGGCCGCGGCCCACGAGGTCCGCAACGGTAATGCCGTCGGGGGCTGTGGGCGTCTGGGGCAGCAGCCCCAGTGTCCGCGCCACCTCGCGTGCGGGCCGGGCATGGATATCCCTGCCGCCCAGCAGCACGGATCCCCCGGCAGGCTTGAGCAGCCGGGAGAGGCCGCGCAGGAGCGTGGACTTGCCGCAGGCGTTGGCACCCACGATCATCGTGATCCGGCCGGCCGGCAGCGTGACGGAAAGCCCGTCCACCACGAGGCGCTCCCCGTAGGAAAGCACCAGGTCCTGTGCGCTCAGGGTCGGCGGGATCTGCGCACCGGATACGTTCTGGGGGTTTCCCATCTCAGCCTCCTCGGCCTACACGGTTGGATGTGACCAGCAGCCACAGCAGGAACGGAGCGCCCAGCGCACCTGTCACAACGCCCACGGGCAGTGACACGCCGGGAACCAGGTTGGAGCCGGCGAAATCAGCGGCCAGCACAATCACCGCTCCCACCAGGGCGGCGGCAGCCAGGGACTGCCGCCCGCCCAGCAGCCGCCGGGCGATGGGCCCGGACAGGAAGGCGATGAAGGAGACCGGACCGGACGCAGCGGTGGCCACGGCGGCCAGGGCCACGCCGGTGACCAGCAGCCCGAGCCGTGACGCTTCCACGCGCACGCCCAGTCCGGCGGCTGTGTCGTCGCCCAGCTCCAGGCCGCGAAGCTGCCGTGCGAGCACTGCGGCGGCCGGCAGCAGGACCAGCAGGGACAGGGCCAGCGCGCCGGCGCGGTCCCAGCTGGCGGAGTTCAGGGACCCGTTCAGCCACACCAGGGCCTGGGAGGCTGTGCGGACATCGGTGCGGGTCATCAGGAACATGACCACTGCCTGCATCACGGCGGCAAACCCGATGCCCACCAGGATCAGCCGGTACCCCGCTGCCCCGCCCTGCCGGGAGAGCAGATAGATGGCAAGCACCACCACCAGCGCGCCGGCCAGCGCCGACAGGGAAACAGCCGTTCCCGTTGCCCCGAAAACCACGATCCCCACAACTGCGCTGGCGCTGGCGCCGTAGCTGATGCCGATGATGTCCGGGCTGGCCAGCGGATTGCGCAGCATGGTTTGGAAGATGCTGCCGGCGATGCCCAGCGCGGCACCCACCATGATCGCGGTGACGGCCCGCGGAAGCTTGCTCTCCATCACGATGTAGGTGGCTCCCGGTATCTGCTCCCCGGCGAGGATCCGGAAGAAGTCCGGAACGGTCACGGTGTAGGTGCCGAGCAGGATGCTGACGGCGAAGAGGAGAACGACGGCGCCGGCCAGGGCAGTTGTGACCGTGCGGACCCGACGGGCGGATCTGCGGCGGGCGGAAGAGACGACGGCGGCCGCGGACTTCTCCAGCAGCGCGCTCACAGTTGGGCCGGCTTCCGGCGCCGGACCAGCCAGATGAACACCGGAGCACCGATGACGGCGGTCATGACACCCACCGGAATTTCCGCGGGCGGGAGCGCAAGCCGTCCGGCGATGTCGGCCGTGAGCAGCAGGATGGGTGCCAGGACGAGGGAAAAGGGCAGGATCCACCGGTAGTCGGGGCCGGTCAGGGAACGCACCATGTGCGGGATGACCAGGCCAACAAAGCCGATCGGGCCGGCGGCGGCAGTGGCTGCACCGCACAGCAGGACCACACCGAGCGCCGTGATGCCCCGGCTCAGCCCCACCCGCTGGCCCAGTCCCCGGGCCAGGTCGTCCCCGAGCGACAGCCCGTTCAGGGCCCGGCCGGCTCCCAGAGTGATGACGGCGCCGACCGCCAGGAACGGCAGTACGGCGGTGATCACGTCCCAGCCCCGGCCGGAAACGCTGCCCACCTGCCAGAAGCGGAAGACGTCGAAGGTCTGCTGGCTCGAGACCAGCAGTGCACTCATGAGGGAGCTAAGGCCTGCGGACAGGGCGGCGCCGGCCAGCGCGAGTTTCACCGGGGTGGCGCCTTCGCGGCCCAGGCTGGCGACGGTGTAGACGACGACGGCGGCCAGGGCGGCGCCGGCCAGCGCAAACCAGATGTACCCGCCGAAGCTGCCCACCCCGAAGCCGTAGATGCCGAGGACCACGAAGAATGCGGCGCCGGCGTTGACGCCGAGGATCCCGGGATCGGCCAGCGGATTGCGGGCCACTCCCTGCATCGCGGCGCCGGCCAGGCCCAGCGCACCGCCGGCCAGCAGCCCCAGGACGGTGCGGGGAATCCGGGAGGCCACCACCGCGTGGTCACCGTTTCCCGGGTCGTACGCGGTGAGCGCCTCAAAGACAGTGGCGAAGGACAGCGCCCGCGCGCCAAAAGCGACGGATGCCAGGCAGGCCAGCGCCAGCACGGCAATCGAAGCGGCCAGCAGGGCGGTCCGGACGGCCGGGCGGACGCCGCGGCCCCGGGCGTTCGGCACGGACAGCGGCTGTAAGGACGGGGGCTGCAGAGTGCTGCGGGATGCCGGGATGGAGGAACTGACGTTCACGCCCACGGCGGCACCTCCCTCAAGACGGAATAATCTTAAGTAAGGCTAACCTACGGTCCGGGTGGTTAAGAAACACTTCTGTGCCCTATTACACACCGCTGTGCCGTATTACACCGGGCAGCTATCCGCAGGGGTCAGACGGCGCCGTGCCCGGGCACCACTTCCTCGCCTGCCCGGACAGGTCCCGGTGCGGTCCCTGATCCGAAGGGCCGGCCGCCCAGCTGCTCCCTGTGGTGCTCGCTGAGCCAATTCGACACATCCGGACCCTTGGGCACGATGCCGGTCGGGTTGATGTCCTCGTGAACGATGTAGTAGTGCGCCTTGATCTGCTCAAAGTCGATGGTGTCGCCGAAGCCCGGGGTCTGGAACAGGTCCCGGGCGTAGCCCCAGAGGTTGGGCATCTCGGTGAGCTTGTTCCGGTTGCACTTGAAGTGGCCGTGGTAGACCGCATCGAAGCGGACCAGCGTCGTGAAGAGCCGCACATCGGCCTCCGTGATGGTGTCGCCAACAAGGTAGCGCTGCCTGGACAGCCGGTCCTCCAGCCAGTCCATGGCGGCCCACAGCCGGTCATACGCGGCGTTGTAGGCTTCCTGGGAGCCGGCGAACCCGCAGCGGTAAACGCCGTTGTTGACCTCGGTGAACACCCGCTTGTTGACCGCGCGCATCTCCTCCAGATGCTCGGCCGGCAGCAGGTCCGGAGCGCCGTCGCGGTGGAATTCCGTCCACTCCGTGGAAAAGTCCTCGGTAATCTGCGGGAAATTGTTGGTGACAACGGCGCCGCTGGGAACGTCCACGATAGCCGGAACCGTGATGCCGCGGCTGTAGCCGGGCGTCCGCCGGAAGAAGGCCTCCTGCAGGCGTTCGATGCCCAGGACGGGGTCCCTGCCGTCGGGGTCCAGGTCGAAGGTCCAGCTGCGGGCATCGTGGGTAGGCCCGGGGGTGCCCAGCGAGATGGCATCTTCCAGTCCCAGCAGCCGGCGGACGATGATTGCCCTGTTCGCCCACGGGCAGGCACGGGCCGCGATCAGCCGGTACCGTCCGGCCTCCACCGGATACCCGTCGCGGCCGTCACGGGTGATGCGCGTTTCGATGTAGTTGGTGTCCCGGGTGTATTCGGCGCCGCCGGTGACATAGGCCCCTCGCGTGCTGAAGCCGGAGCCGTTGTCCTGGTCAGTTCCCGTAGTCTCAGCCATGACGCTCCCTGAAGGTGTAATTTCTGGTGGTGATGCTTCCTTCCCAGACTAACGGCAACTCGTTCACTGCCTGCTTTCCCGATGTGTTCAGCCGCTGCCAACGGTAGAGTCAGGAGGACATTGCCTGCTTAGCCACGAACCAACAGCCGGAGGATCCGCGGCCCGGACCCTTTGGCGGGGAAGGACCCAGCCAGATGCGAGTAGCTGTTATTGGAGCAACCGGGAATGTCGGCACGGCACTGCTGCGCCGGCTTGCCCAGGCCCGCGCTGAACGCCCGGAAGGTCTGGAAATTGTAGGCATTGCCCGGCGGGTGCCCGAAACCAGCGCACCGCCGTACGACGGCGTCCAGTGGCACAGCATCGACATCGCCACCGGGGAGGGCCGGGAAAAGCTGACGGAAGCCCTGCGCGGCGCCGACGCCGTCGTCCATCTTGCCTGGGCCATCCAGCCCAACCATGATGAAGCCGAGCTGCACCGCATCAATGTTTACGGCACGGAAAACGCCCTTGCCGCGGCGGCGGCGGCGGGAGTGCGCCAGTTTGTCTGCGCGTCCTCCGTGGGCGCCTACTCCCCCGCCCCGAAGGACCGGCTCACCGACGAGTCCTGGCCGGCACGCGGCATCGCCAGTTCGCATTACAGCCGCCACAAGGGCGAGCAGGAAGCCCTGCTGGACAAGTTCGAGCGGGAGTATCCCGAGATCCCCGTGGCGCGTCTGCGGCCGGGCCTGATTTTCTCCACGGACGCCGGGACCGAGATCGGCAACTATTTCCTGGGCCCGCTGGTGCCGAAGTTCATCCTGAACAAGCTGAGGCTGCCGCTGATCCCGCTGCCGAAGGAATTCTCCTTCCAGGTTGTCCACGCAGATGACATTGCCGACGCATACTGGCGGGTGGTGGACCAGCGGGCCGAGGGCGCCTTCAACATCGCCGCGGATCCGGTCATCACGCCGGAACTGCTGGCCGGAGTCCTCGGCGCCCGGCGGCTGCTGAACATTCCCGTGAAGCTGGTGCGCGCCGTCGTCGGCCTCACCTGGGCGGCGCACCTGCAGCGCACCGATCCCGGCTGGATCGATATGGCAGCCGGGGCTCCGCTGATGGATACCTCGCGGGTGAGGGAGCTGCTGGGCTGGCGTCCGCGGAAGACTTCCGTCGAATCGCTGCGGTATGTCCTGGACGGAATGTCCGGCGGCGACGGGGTTACCGGTTCGCCGCTGCTGGCTCCCCGGCGCTGAGCAGCGGCCCTTCCGCCTCTGCCGTCCGGACCGCTGCTGCCACGTCTTCCTCCAGCAGCTCGGCGTTCAGGGCGACAGCCAGTCGATAAGCATCCCCCGCTGCAGCCACCACTTGGCTGGAGGGATCGGCGACGTTGCCGACGGCCCAAATGCGCTCCGCGCCCGTCCGTCCGGCTTCGTCGGTCTCGAGGCAGCCGTCGGCGTCCCGGCTGCATCCGGACACTCCGGAGAGCACCGGGTCCACTTCGGCACCGGGTTCACAGAACACAGCCCGGCACGGAACCGTGCGGCCGTCCGCGAGGACCACTGCCGCCAGGGTGTCGTCCTGAACCTGCAGCTCAACGGCCGTGCCTTCCACCACTGTTATGCCCATGGCTGCAAGAGCCCGCGAGTCATCATCGGTCAATTCCAGCCCCTCCCGCCGGATCAGCGTGACCTCCGGGGAGAAGGTGCGCACCAGGCATGCCTGCTGCACTGAATCCGGCCCCGTTCCCAGGACAGCGAGGGGGAGGTCCGCCACTTCCCAGCCGTGGCAGTAGGGGCACTGCAGCAGGTCCCTGCCCCAGCGTTCCGCCGCGCCGGCGATATCCGGCAGCACGTCCCGGAGACCGGAGGCCACCACTACGTGCCGGCCCTGCAGCACCCGGCCGTCAGCCAGTTCCACTGTGCGGTCTTCACTCAGGCCGGTGACCTCTGCATCAACGAGGTCAACGTCGTACTGCTCCAGGTCCGACCGGCACAAGCGGAGGAGCTCACGAGGCGGGATGCCGTCCCGGGAGGGAAACCCATGGACATGGTCAGCGGGGGCGTTGCGCGGCCGGCCCGCATCAACAACGGCGACCCGGCGCCGGGCGCGCCCGAGCACAGTCGCAGCAGTGAGTCCGGCGATTCCGCCGCCGACAATAACGACGTCGTACCGTGCGGGAAGAGCATGGGGTGCAAAACTCATGCATCTTTTCTACCGCATAATTCGGAAATCGTCAGCACCCTTATAGTTGCCCTAGACTTTTCGACATGGATAACAGCACGCAGGCGCCGCCTGCCTCAAAACTCAAGCAGGGGATCACCGGTCCCATGCTGTACCTCTTCATCCTGGGTGATGTCCTGGGCGCGGGCATCTACGCCCTCGTGGGCGAGGTTTCCGGTGAAGTGGGCGGCGCGATCTGGGTGCCGCTGGTGGTCGCTCTCGTCCTCGCGCTGCTGACCGCCGCCTCGTACGCCGAACTTGTCACGAAATACCCCAAGGCCGGGGGTGCCGCAGTTTTCGCCCAGCGGGCCTTCAAGGTTCCGGCGGTTTCGTTCCTGGTCGGTTTTGCCATGCTGGCGGCCGGCGTCACCAGTGCCGCGGGCCTGGCGCTGGCGTTCACGGGTGACTACCTCAGCCCGTTCCTGGATGTTCCCCCGGTTCCTGCAGCCATCGTTTTCCTGCTGCTGGTGGCACTGCTCAACGCCCGCGGCATTACCGAGTCGGTGCGCAGCAACGTGGTGATGACCGTCATCGAGGTGTCGGGACTCGTGCTCGTGATCGTGCTGGTGGGCCTGATGCTGGGCAAGGGTGAGGGCTACACGGAGCAGATCACCCGGTTCCCGGCCGATGTGAACCCGGGAACCGCGGTTCTGGCAGCGTCCGTGATTGCCTACTACTCCTTCGTGGGTTTTGAGGTTTCGGCCAACATCGCCGAGGAGGTCCGCGATGTGCGCCGGGTTTACCCCCGGGCCATTTTCGGAGCCATGCTCACCGCCGGACTTGTCTACATCCTGATCGGGCTGGCTGCTTCCATTGCCCTGCCCACCGAGGACCTGGCCGGGTCCTCCGGACCTCTGCTCGACGTCGTCAGCGCCACCGGGTTCGGCGTTCCGGATTGGCTCTTCAGCCTGATCGCCCTGGTTGCCGTCGCCAACGGAGCCTTGCTGACCATGATCATGTCCTCGAGGCTGACCTTCGGCATGGCGGAGCAGGGCCTGCTCCCGGGCGTCTTCGGCAAGGTCCTGCCCAACCGGAAGACCCCGTGGGTTGCCATCGCCGCCACCACCGCAGTGGCCATGATCCTGACCATGACCGGCGGGCTGGCTTCGTTGGCCGAGACCGTGGTCCTGCTGCTGCTGTTTGTCTTCCTGAGCACCAACATTGCCGTGATTGTGCTGCGCAGGGACAAGGTGGAGGAAAAGCACTTCCAGGCCCCCATTGTGGTGCCGTACCTGGCCATCGCCTCCTGCGTGCTCCTCCTGACCCAGCAGGATGCCACCGTGTGGCTGCGGGCCGGCATCCTGATGGCCGTCGGGCTTCTGCTGTTCGGAGCCAGGTTCCTGTCCAAGGGCAAGAATCTTGGGTCCAGGAGCAAGTAGCGAACCCCGACAGCAAAAAAGACTGCCCCGGACCCAACGGTCCGGGGCAGTCTAATTTAATGGGCCGGTTTAGGTTTACCGAGCCGGCTTACGGAAGCGGCGGGCTACTCGTGGAGGTGGTCGTCGTAGTCCTTGCCGGCGTGCTGCTGGCGCAGCTTCCGGCCCTGCTCGATGTCTTCTTCTTCCTGCTCCTGGCGCTTCTCCGTCTGGCGGGTGTCGCGCGGGGGCAGCTGCACGCTCTCTTCAGCCTGGATCCCGGCCTGCAGTTCACGCCCGCGCTCCACCTCGGCATCGAACTCGGCGCCGAACAGCAGCGACAGGTTGGCCAGCCAGAGCCACAGCAGCAGGACGATCACACCACCGATGGCACCGTAGGTGGCGTTGTAGTTGCCGAAGTTTGCCACGTAGAAGCTGAAGCCCAGAGTGACGATGGCGAGGATTACCAGCGCAATAAGCGCGCCCATGCTCATCCAGCGGAACTTGGGCTGCTTCACGTTGGGAGTGGAGTAGTAGAGGATCGCAATAACCAGCACAGCGAAGATCACCATGACGGGCCACTTGGCGATGTTCCAGACGATCAGGGCTTCGGGGCCGAGGCCAATGACGTTCCCCAGCGTTTCGGCAATGGGACCGCTGATCACCAGCATGATGAGCAGTGCCGCCACCAGCAGGATCAGCACCAGCGTCACCAGCAGCTGGGTGGGCAGCAGCTTCCAGGCCGGCCGGCCTTCATCCACTTCATAGATCCGGTTCATGGACCGGCCGAAGGCCTTCACATAGCCGGAGGCAGACCAGAGCGCACCGGCAATACCGACAATCAGCGCAAATCCGGCGGCACCGGACGTGGTCAGCTGCGTAATCGGCCCTTCGAGGACTTCCACGGCACTGCCGGGCGCAAACTCCTCCAGGAATTCCAGCATGGTGTTGGTGGTGCTTTCGGCCTGCCCCACCAGGCCGAGTATGGACACCAAAGCCAGCAGGGCCGGGAACATTGCCAGCACCGTGTAATAGGTCAGGGCAGCAGCAAGGTCGGTGCACTGGTCCTTGCTGAACTCCCGGATCGTCTTACGCAGGATGTATTTCCAGCTGGGTTTTGTCACCTCGGCCGGGCTGTCCGGTTTGCTCGCGTGTTCGGGATCCGGCGCCGTTTGGGCCCGTCCTCCACTGTCCTGCTGCGCCATGACGGCCTCCTGGGTGCGTTGGATTACAGACCTTCATCCTATTGGTAAGGGGGCTTACTACCAAAGGGTTCACGGTGCGGCTGCGGCCCCGTCCGGGCCTCGGGGGTCAAAACTTCTTGTAGTAGTCGGTGAGCAGGGTTTCCTCTTCAGGACTGAGTGCGCCGTCCGGGTCGACGGCGGGCGAGTCATCAACCGCTTTTCGGCTGTAGTTGACGTAAATGTCATCCTCGTCCCGGCGTGCCCCGGCCAGCGGAACAAAATGCTGCCGCGTTTCAAATAGGCCCAGTGCAACGGTAATCCATTCCGGCTCCCCCGTGGCCCGATCCAGGTGCACCTGCCCCACCAGGCCCAGCCGTTCTCCGTCCTTGGCCCACACGTTGGAGCCCTGAAGTTCATGGACCACAAATTCATCTGCCATTGCTGCTCCCCTTTTCCGATGCCCGGCCGCCCGGCCAAAAAGTGCCGGGCCCTGCTGCCAGCCAGCCAGAAGGATCTCCGTCTGTCAACAGATCAAAGCAGGGTTAACGGTTTTGGTCAGTCGTCCGCGGAGTTCTCTTCCCGTTCGTCGAAGACCTGCTTGCCCGGGCCGGCGAAGGAGTGGCGGCGGTCAATGGCCTCGATCGAGCCGGTGAAGAACTGCGAAGTGCTGGTGTCTTCCGGATCTCCGCCCGGATGGGAACGGGGAGCGCTGTGCACCTCGGGTGCCGTGGCCCGGACTTCTTCCCAGCGCTGGCGCGGCAGGGCTCCGGGATGCCATTCCTGCAGGTAGGTAACCATGGCTTCGCGAACCAGGCAGCGCAGGTCGAAAAGCGCCCCGCTGTCCTCCGCGCTGACCAGGATGCGCACCCGCACCAGGCTGTTGACCGCGTCGGTAATCTGCAGCACTCCGGTGCGGCCGTCC
The DNA here is from genome assembly GCF_054792395.1 of Arthrobacter sp. Z1-15. Lineage (NCBI taxonomy): Bacteria > Bacillati > Actinomycetota > Actinomycetes > Micrococcales > Micrococcaceae > Arthrobacter > Arthrobacter sp. Z1-15. The sequence continues at coordinate 3,559,323 of NZ_CP096454.1, forward strand.
CACAGCTCGGTCGCGGCGAGGGTCTCCTTCAGGTGTTTGCGCAGATCGCCCACGGGGGCGCGCCAGTCCAGATCCAGTTCCACGGTGCCCAGAATCGCGGACTGCTTTCGGGTCCAGTTCTCAAACGGGGTGGTGGTGAAGTAAGTCGAGGGCAGGATCAGCCGCCGGTCATCCCACAGGTGCACCACTACATAGGTCATGGTGATTTCCTCGATGGTTCCCCACTGGGTTTCCACGACCACGACGTCGTCAACCCGGATCGCGTCCGTAAAGGCCAGCTGCATGCCGGCAAACACGTTGGTGAGGGTGCTCTGCACCGCGAGGCCCGCGACGATGGAAATCAGGCCGGCGGAGGCGAGAATACCGGCTCCAAGCGCCCGGACTTCGGGAATGGTGAGAAGGACGAACGCCACTGCAATGGTGACAATGACGGCCACACCCACCCGGCGGCCCAGCATGATCTGCGTTTTCAACCGGCGCATCCGGCGGTTGTCCTTGCTGTCCGTGGAGTATTTGCTCAGCAGCATCACCTCGATGATGAGCAGGACGACGACGGCCAGCCAAGCCAGCGACGCGATCAGTCCCAGCGTGAGCACGTAGCTGACCGGCCCAAACCAGTCGGCGCCGGAGGCCGTGGCACCCAGGCCGATCCGGATGCCGATCAGGGACAGCACCAGCCGCAGCGGATTGCGGCCCAGCGCTATGGCCTCCCGGATCCGGGGAACACGCCGGAAAATCCTGGCCGTGGACTCCCGCATTATCCGCGCGAGCAGCAGGGCCGCCCCCACGGCGAGCAGGACGGCAAATACGGGCTTGAGGCCGGAGGCAATGCTGAGCAGATCTTGCATGCTTCCGATCGTGTCAGCTTCCCCGGGGGTCCTGTCCAATCGGGAGGCGCCGCCGGGACGTGAGAACGGCAACAGCCCGCAGATGCAAAAGAACGCCCCCGGGGCTTTCCGGGGGCGTTCTTTTCACGCAGGAACTAGCTGTCGCCGTCGGCTGCCGCAGCCGCCTCGGCGACCATCGGCACCACGTTGTCGAGAGCATAGGGAATGCTCAGGACGTTGATGGCGGAGACGGAGAAGATGCGCTCTGCATTGGAGTCGGCAACCAGTCCGCCGTTCTTTACCGCGGGGATCTGGCCAAGCAGCGGGTCGGTGGCGAGGGAAGCGGCAGCTTCGTCATCCTGCACCCAGGTCACAAAGACGTCGGAGTCCAGCTGGTTGGCGTTTTCATTGGCCCAGGGGTAGTAGAACTCACCGTCCGGAGCATTCTCTTCCACGATCGGCGCCTGGACCATGCCCAGTTCGGTGAGGAACTTGGGGCGGTTGTCCAGGGCGGTGTAGATGGAAGAACCGGCCGGGGCAAGATTTCCGTAGATGAAGGTCTTGCCGTCCAGCTCGGGGTGTTCTGCGGCAGCATCCTGGATGGACTGCTCGGTCTCGGCGATCAGCTCGTCCGCTTTGTCCGACAGGCCCAGGGCATCACCTGTCAATGCGGCGGTGTCCTGCCACGATGTGCCCCACTGGGCCTCCGGGTAGGCCACAACCGGCGCAATCTTGGAGAGCTTGTCGTAGTCCTCCTGGGACAGCCCGGAGAAGGCAGCCAAGATGACGTCGGGATTGGTGGCCGCGACGTCGTCGAAGGCGATGCCGTCCGCCTCCGAATACTGAGCCGGGGCGTCCTCGGATCCGATCGGCGCGCCAAGTTCTTCCAACGCCTCGTCAATCCACGGAGTTGTGCCCTGCTCGTTTCCGCCGTATTCGATGATTGGCATGCCCACCGGAACGACGCCGAGGGCAAGTGCGGTTTCCGCGTTCGCCCAGGCGACGGCTGCTACACGTTCGGGAGCCGAGTCGATGGTTGTTTCACCGTAGACATGCTCGATGGTGACCGGAAAGGCATCAGCTGCGGCGGAGGAACCGCTGCCGGCATCGGCTTCCCCTCCGGCTGAACCGGTTGAGCAGGCGGAAAGGGACAGTGCGGCGACGGCGGCAACGGCCGCAGCGCGGCGCATCCGGAACAGGGCCATGGGGGCTCCTTGACTGAAGGGAAGGAAAGTTTTCACTCTGACCAGCGTCCGGGAAGCCGGACAAAAGTAAGGGTACCCTACCCTTGCCCTAATTAGGCAACATGAGTCTTGCGTATTCCTCCGCAAAGCCCCGACACGCCCCGAGATCATCCCCGGAGCCGGCCAAAGACCAGGAGCGCGAACTACTCGGGGGCTTCCCCGGGGTAGAGGTACACCTCTCCGCCGCGCACCTCGACCCGGTGCGCTTTGGCGTTTACCAGCGCGGGAAGGCAGAGCGCTTCGCCCGTCCGGAGGCAGAACCTGGCCGAGTGAATGGGACATTCCACCTCGGTATCCTCGATCCACCCCTCCGACAGGGATGCCTCTTCATGCGTGCAGGTGTCGTTAAGGGCGTAGAAACCCCCGTTGTCGCTGTGGAAAACCGCAATGTCATCTGCGGTGCCGGCCACCTCGGCGTCGACCTTCAGCGCAGTTCCTTCGTCAATCTCATCCGCAGCAGCAACTCGAATGCCTTCGCTCATTTTTTACCCTCTTCCGGCCGGGGCCGTGATGTCTTAGTGGACTACTCATCACGTTACCTCGGGCCGGGGAAGCCCTGCTGCCGGCTACAGCGACGCCGACGCTCCGGCCCTGTGAACTTCCAGCTCCCGGATCAGGCTAACAAGCTCCCGGCGGAGTTCGGGTCTGATGTCGGCACTGAATCCCGTGCGTTCAATGTCATCGGCCTGCCTCAGCATCCGGCGCCCGTAATCGGAGATGCCCACCATCCGGCGCGCAGCTCCCTCGGCGCTCGGCGGCAACTCAGCCACGAGCCCCTGACGCGACATGGCCACCAGTGAGGTTCCCAGCGTCTGTGCCGTAACCCTCAACCGGCGGGCCAGCTCCGCCCGCTTCATCGGCCCCTCCGACACCAGCACGCGCAGCACTGTCACGCGCTCCTGCGTCAGCCCCACTTCCCGCAGCCGGTTATCCACCTCGCGCCGCACAAGCCGGGCCGCCGTGGACAGCAATCGGACCGCTTCCCAATCCCCCTCGTTCTGCATCAGCCTGCTTCCCTGTATCCATCGCCCCTTGAAGAGGTCTGCGGTTAGCATCGGAAATAATCAGTGTGCTTACCATTCCAACGCTATAGGGGGGGCACTTGTCAAGAATTCTCGTCTTGGTGCCAGTTACGGCAGCTCCATTTTCACCCCGCCCTCACCCGCCGCCCCAGCACCCTTTCTGCAGACGCCGGCGGAGCGTAGGCTGGGGCGGCACAACCAACGGAGGCTGTCTGGTGCAGCCCGGACCGAGGGGAACTGCCATGAGCACAAAGGACCTGCCGGATGCCCGCACCACCGGAGACGACGGCGTCCGGGAGGTCAAGGAGCGCGTGGTCACCGCACAGGATGCCCGGGCGCTGGCCGAGGACTCCCGGATAGCCGAGGACCGGCGGCCCAGCTTTGCCAAGGGCATTTACATGGGCAGCTACAACTTGGACCTCATCCGCCCGCAGCCCGCGGATCCCGAAGCGGCGATCCGGGAGCGCGACTTCCTGGACCAGCTGGAGACGTACTGCGCCACTTTGGACGGCCGGCTCATCGAACGCACCGGCATGATTCCCGACGAGTACCTCCGCGGCCTGACCGAGCTGGGCGTATTCGGAATGAAGATCCCGCGCCAGTACAGCGGCCTTGGCCTGTCCCTGCTCGCCTACGGACGGGCACTGATGCTTCTGGGATCCGTGCACCCCAGCCTCGGCGCGCTGGTTTCCGCGCACCTGTCCATCGGCGTACCCGAGCCGGTCAAGGTTTTTGGAACCGCAGCGCAGAAGGACGAGTATTTGCCGCGCTGCGCCACCGGCGCGATATCGGCCTTTCTGCTGACCGAACCCGACGTCGGTTCCGACCCGGCGCGGATGCGGGCCACCGCGGTGCCCTCCGAGGACGGCAGCGAATACGTGCTGGACGGAGTGAAACTCTGGACCACCAACGGCGTGATCGCGGAACTGGTGGTGGTCATGGCAGCCGTGCCGCCGCACGGAACGGAAAAGGGCGGGATCAGCGCCTTCGTGGTTGAGATGGATTCACCGGGGATTACCGTGGAGAACCGGAACAATTTCATGGGCCTGCGCGGGATCGAAAACGGCGTCACCAGGCTCCGCGGAGTCCGGGTCCCGGCAGCGAACCGGCTGGGCCGGGAGGGGCAGGGGCTGAAGATCGCCCTGACCACCCTGAACACCGGCCGCCTCTCCATTCCCGCCCTGTGTGCGGCCTCGGCCAAATGGTCGGTGAAGATTGCCCGCGGCTGGACCGGAACCCGGGAGCAGTGGGGGCGGCCGATCGGGCAGCATGAAGCCGTCGCCAAAAAGGTGGCCTTTATCGCCGCCACCGCTTTCGCACTGGAGAGCGTCTTTGAACTGTCGGCCAGCATGGCCGACGGCGGAACCAAGGACATCCGGATCGAAGCCGCCCTCGCCAAGCTGTGGGCCTCCGAGATGGCCTACCGGGTCGGCGACGAATTGGTGCAGATCCGCGGCGGCCGGGGCTTTGAAACGGCGGACTCGCTGGCGGCGCGGGGCGAGCGGGCGGTGCCTGCGGAGCAGCAGCTGCGCGACCTGCGGATCAACAGGGTTTTTGAAGGCAGCACCGAAATCATGCATCTGCTGATCGCCCGCGAGGCCGTTGACGCCCATCTCAAGGCCGCCGGCGATCTTGCCGTCGCCGACGCCACGCTGGGCAGGAAGGCCCTGGCCGCCGTGAAAGCCAGCGGCTTCTACGGCCGCTGGCTTCCCACCCTGGCTGCCGGACGCGGTTCGGTGCCTACCGCATATGCGGAGTTCGGCCCGCTCGCCGTGTACCTGCGCTACGCAGACCGCGCTTCCCGCCGGCTGGCCCGGTCCACCTTCTACGGCATGGCCCGGTGGCAGGCAGGGCTGGAGCACCACCAAGTGTTCCTGGGCCGGATCGTGGACATCGGCGCGGAGCTGTTCGCAATCTCCGCCGTATGCATGCGCGCTGAAACCATGCGCCGGAACAACCCGGTCGAAGGTGCCCCGGCCTATGAACTGGCCAAGGCATTCTGCGCCCAGTCCCGCGCGCGGACCGACACACTCTTCGAGGACCTGTGGCGGAACTCGGATGCCGAGGACCGCCGGCTTGCCAAGGGGGTCCTGGCGGGACGCTACACCTGGCTGGAGAAGGGGGTCCTGGACCAGTCCGAAGGAACCGGGCCCTGGATTTCGGAGTGGGCAAACGGCCCAGATGCCGGAGAGAACCTGCACCGCCGGTACCGCTAGACTCCCAAGGCTCTCCCCCCGGCTCTCCCCCGACTCTCCGTCGGCTCCCCGTCGTCGAGCTCCCCTGGGCGGCCCGCCTCCCCGTTGGCAGGCCGCCCGCCGGCGTGCCGTGTGACGCTTGACACACTCTTGGTACTGCACGAGACTTGTCTTAGCGCGGATCATACCAAGCGGTTGCTTGGTCTCATGACGCAGCGCACCAGGCAATGACAGAGGAGTTCGCGTGCAGGAAAATACCGTCCAGGTCCGCCGGCTGGAGGGCAAAACGGCCATAGTCACCGGAGCCAGCCGCGGGATCGGCCTTGCCGTTGCCCGGCGTCTCGCCGCAGAAGGCGCCCGGGTCTGTATTACGGCCCGCAAGCCCGGCCCGCTGGAGGAGGCGGCAGCGTCCTTCCCGGAAGGCTCCATCCTGGCTCTTGCCGGAAGGTCGGACGACGCCGTGCACCGCGCAGAAGTCCTCGATGCCGTGGCCGGGGTCTTCGGACGGCTGGATATCCTGGTCAACAATGCCGGTATCAACCCGGTGTACGGCCCGCTGATGGATCTGGAACCTGAAGCCGCCCGAAAGATCATGGACGTGAACCTCTACGGCACGCTCGGCTGGGTTCAGGATGCCTATCACCATGCCAAACTCGATTTTGCCGGCCGGGGCGGCTCCGTCATCAATCTGTCTTCCGTCAGCGCGCAGACCCCCTCGCCGGGCATCAGCTTCTACGGAATCAGCAAGGCAGCCATTGAGCAGCTCACCCGGTCGCTGGCAGTGGAGCTGGGGCCCGCCATCCGCGTCAACGCCCTCGCACCCGCCGTCGTCAAGACACAGTTTGCGCGCGCACTTTACGAAGGCAGGGAGGAACAGGTAGCCGCGGCCTATCCCCTCGGCCGGCTTGGGACCCCGGACGACGTGGCTGCCGCCGCGGCTTTCCTGGCGTCCGAGGACGCAGCCTGGATCACCGGCCAGATCCTGAACCTCGACGGCGGCCTGCTGGCTGCCGGCGGCAACGCCTGAGCAGCGAAGGACACTCCATGAACACCCTGCCCTCCGAGGTCGAGGATCTGCGCATCCGCGCCCGGGACTTCATCCGCTCTGTGGTTATCCCCGCGGAACCTTGGCCCGGCGGGCGGCTGGACGAGGACGTCCTCCGCCGGCTGCGCTCCGCCGCAAAGGACGCCGGCGTCTACGCGCCGCACGCCCAGAAGGAATACGGCGGCCAGGGCCTGCCGCTTCGGTTCTGGTCGCCGATCTTCCAGGAAGCCGGCTACTCCCTGATCGGGCCGACCGTCCTGAACTGCCAGGCACCCGATGAAGGCAACATGCACATGCTTGAACTGATCGGCACCCCGGCGCAGAAGGAGCAGTATCTGCGCCCCCTGGTGTCCGGGGAAGCCAGATCCTGTTTCGGGATGACGGAACCTCATCCGGGAGCCGGATCAGATCCGGCCGCGCTGCAGTCCTCAGCGGCGAAGGTGGACGGCGGCTGGGTCATTAACGGCCACAAACGCTTCACCAGCGGTGCCAACAACGCCGCCTTCTGCATCGCCATGGTTCGCACACCGGCCCTCGGTGCATCCGCTCCGGGCGGCGCCGCCCCCGCGGGGGCCACCATGCTCCTTGTGGACATGGACACCCCCGGAGTGCGAATCGGCGAGCAGATTTCCACCATGGACCGCGCCATTGGCGGCGGCCACCCGCATGTGCATTTCGAGGACGTGTTTGTGCCCGACGCCGCCGTCCTGGGAACGCCGGGCCAGGGATTCCGGTACGCGCAGGTGCGCCTCGGCCCGGCCCGGCTGACCCACTGCATGCGCTGGCTCGGCCTCGCCCGGCGGGCCATGGACATTGCCCTGGACCGGACGAACACCAGGGAGATTTTCGGCTCGGCCATGCACGAGCTGGGGATAGCCCAGGACATGCTGGCGCTGAACGTGATGGATCTGGAAACATCCGATGCCATCATCACCAAGACCGCCCTGCTGCTGGATACCGATCCCAAGGCCGGTTCCGCCCTGTCCTCGGTGGCCAAAGCGCACACGTCCGAAGCCGTCTACCGGGTGATCGACCGTTCGCTGCAGCTGTGCGGCGGCGACGGCGTCTCCGACCGGCTGCCGCTGGCGTCCTACCTCAACGAGGTGCGTGCCTTCCGCATCTACGACGGCTCCAATGAAACGCACAAATGGGCGATTGCCCGCAGGGCCTCGGCCGCCCGCCGGCGAGCGGTGGAGGAAGGCGCCCCGTTCCAGGCCGATGTTGACGGCACACCCTCCTACAGCGCAGCGGAGGCATAGAACATGGCAACAGGCACAACGGCGCTGCTCTCCGTACCCGACGGCACCGAGGTGGTGTCCACCAGGGCCGAGGCTGACGCGATGGCCTCACCCCCACTGCTCGTCCTCGATGCGGTGACGGCATTTCTGGACGCCCACAACCTTGGCTCGGGGCCGCTGTCCTGGGCGCAAATCGGTGACGGGCAGTCGAACATTACGTACCGCATCCAGCGCGGCAGCGACGTGTTCGTACTCCGGCGCGGCCCGCGGCCCCCGCTGCCGCCCTCCACACACGACATGGTCCGCGAAGCACGGATCCAGCAGATCCTGAAGACCCGCGGCGTTCCAGTCCCGGCCATCCTGGCGGTGTGCGAGGACGAATCGGTGCTCGGTGTGCCGTTCTACGTCATGACGTATCTGGACGGCCTCGTTATTACCAACACCATCCCGGCGGCTTTGGGCTCTGCGGAACAGCGGCTGGCAACCAGCAACGCCGTCGTCGACACCCTGGTGCAGCTGCATCAGGTGGGCGTGACGGCTGGTGACCTTGCCTCATTTGGCCGCCCGGAGGGCTACCTGCGCCGGCAGGTGGAACGGTTTTCCGCTCTGTGGGACATCAACACCACGCGTTCCCTTCCCGACGTCGCCGTTCTGGGCCGATGGCTGGCCGACAACCTGCCGGACAGCCAGCAGGCGTCCGTTCTCCACGGCGATTACCGCCCCGGAAACCTGATGTTCCACCGCGGCGCACCGGCGCGGGTGGCCGCCGTCCTGGACTGGGAAATGGCCGCCGTAGGCGACCCGCTCGCAGACCTGGGCTACCTGACGGCTACCTACGCCGAGCCGGGCAGCCCGCCGAGTCCGCTGGAGCTGACCGCCGTCACCCGCAGCCCGGGGTATCTGCGGCGCGATGACGTTATTGCGCGGTACCAGTCGCAGACCGGCCTGTCACTCGATGCCCTCCCCTGGTATCAGGCCCTGGCCCTGTGGAAGGCATCGATCTTCTGCGAAGCCATCTACACCCGGTGGCTCAAGGGCGAGCGGCCCCACGACACACTGTTCGCCCCGTCCATGGAGGCCGGCGTGCCGCAGCTCCTGGCCCAGGCCCGGGTGTTCGCGGGCCTGTCCCCCGCCGCCGGCTAGGGGACGATGACCGCACGCCCGATGATGCTGTTGTTTTTCAGTTTCTCGTACGCCTTGGGCGCATCGTCCAGGGAATAGACCTCGGTGTGCACGTTGATCCCGCTGGAGCGGGCCAGATCGAGAACTTCAATCAGTTCCGGCCGGCTTCCCCAGTACGGCGAGCGGATCGTGGCCTCCAAAGCTCCGGACATGAACCCTACGGGAAGCACGCCGGCGCCGACCCCGAGCAGCACTTGGTCGCCCTGCGTGCGGATCATGGCTTTGCCCAGATCCATCGTGGCCTGGTTCGCCACAAAGTCGAACACCGCGTTGACCCCCTCGCCGTGGGTCAGGTCCCGCACCAGATCAACGGTCCCGGGTTCGGAGGGGAATGTGTACTGCGCACCCACGTCCGAGGCAAGGTTCAGCTTGTCCTCGCTGATGTCGAGCGCCACGACTGTCGCCGGAGTCATGGCCCGTAGGAGCTGGACGGCGACATGACCCAGGCCGCCGACGCCGATGACCACGCAGGTGGCACCGGCATGCAGCTTGTCCAGGGATCCTTTGATCCCGTGGTACGGGGTGAGGCCCGCATCCGTCAGCGACACGTTCTGCACGGGATCGAGGTCCCCCAGCGGCACCAGGTGCCTGGGGTCGTCCACGATCATGTACTCGGCCATCGCTCCGGGCGCTCCCAGGCCCGGAGGCATGATGCCGAACTTGGCCGCATTCGTGCAGTAGTTTTCGTTCCCCTTGGAGCACTCGTAACAACGGCCGCAGCCCCAGGGGCCGTACACCGCCACGGAAGTTCCCAGCTCCAGGTGCTCCACGCCGTCGCCCAGCTTATCCACCAGCCCTGCGCCCTCATGCCCCAAAGTCAGCGGGAGTCCGTACACGTACTGGTCCTCGGGAAGACTCATGATGAACTCATCCGAATGGCAGACGCCTGCGGCGGTCACCTTGATGCGGACCTGCCCGGGCCCGGGCTCCGGAGTGTCAATCTCGACTACTTCCGGCGGGGCACCAATCGTGCGGTACTGAAGGGCCTTCATGGCAAACTCCTGCTCTCCGTGCCGGAGACACTGGTCCGACCGGTGTGGGTGGATGGCTGTGGCGCTTTAATCGTTGCACTCATCAGTTGGTTGCACAGCCCCCGCACCACCTGCCCGGCTTCTGGACTGCGGGGTTGGCTGGACTACGGGGCTGGCTGGACTACGGGGTCGGCTGGACTACGGGGCTGGCGGAGCGGGAGGCTCCGGCTTTGGGCCCGCAGGGCACAGTCATCAGCCAAACAGGGCCGCCGCCCGGGAGAGGGTCTGGAAGACGCCGTATCCCAGCGGCACGCCCACCAGCAGCCAGCTCACCGCTACCCGTACATTCGTGGATTTCTTCATTTGTGCTCATCCTCCAATTCGGTTGCGGTCTCCGGATCGGTTTTTGCCTGCGGTTCGTGGTGCTTCGCATCCACCGGGCGGACCAGCAGGTTGGCGATAAAACCGATGACCAGGAGGGCGACCATTGTCAGCAGCGCCGGCTGATATGCGCCGGCGTCCAGTTCCCCGGGAGTTCCCTGGGCATCCAGGAAGGAGTTCACGATCAGCGGCCCGGCAATGCCGGCGGCGGACCAGGCCGTCAGCAGGCGGCCGTGAATGGCGCCCACCTGATAGGTGCCGAAGAGGTCCCGCAGATAGGCCGGCACCGTGGCGAAGCCTCCGCCGTAAAACGACAGGATCACGAAGGCCAGCAGGACGTAAAGGATTGTTGAGACGTTTCCGAACAGAGCCAGCATCAGATACAGCACCGCTCCGGCGCCCAGGTAGACCATGTAGATGCGTTTGCGGCCGATCACGTCCGAGGTCGCGGACCAGACAAAGCGTCCGCCCATGTTGCCGATCGAGAGCAGCCCCACGAAGCCGCCGGCCACCGCGGCGCTGACCAGCGAGACGCCGTCGGGCTGGCGGAAGAAGTCCTGGATCATCGGCGCGGCCTGTTCCAGGATGCCGATGCCCGCCGTCACGTTGCAGAAAAGGACAATCCACACCAGCCAGAACTGACGGGTCTTAATGGCGTTGGCAGCCGAGACGTGATTGGTAGTGACTAGGGATTTGCTTGCCACTGCGGCCGGATCGAATCCCTCGGGGCGCCAGCCGTCCGCAGGAACCTTAATGGTCCATGCGCCATAGAGCATATAAACGAGATAGACCGCTGCGAGAGTGAGGAACAGCTTGCCCACTGCCTGTCCTGCCTCGCCTCCCGCGGTGCCAAAGTCGGGATCGTAGAAGGTCAGCAGCGCCGAGGAGAGCGGGCTGGCGATCAGCGCACCGCCGCCGAAGCCCATGATGGCCATTCCGGTGGCCAGGCCGGGCCTGTCGGGGAACCACTTGATCAGGGTGGAGACCGGAGAAATGTAGCCGATGCCGAGTCCGATGCCGCCAATCACTCCGTAGCCGAGGTAAAGGAGCCATAGCTGGTCAGTGAAAATTCCGGCGGCGCCAACAAGGAAGCCGCCCGTCCAGAAAACCGCGGAAACAAACATCGCTTTGCGCGGGCCGTTGCGGTCCACCCAGGTTCCCATGACCGCGGCAGAGAGACCCAGCATCACGATGGCGACCGAAAAAATGATGCCGATCTGCGTCAGGCTGGCGTCAAAATGTTCCACCAGCGCGTTCTTGTACACGCTCGTGGCATAGACCTGGCCGATACAGAGGTGGACCGCCAATGCTGCGGGCGGGATTAGCCAGCGGTTGAAACCGGGCGGTGCGATGGTGTTTTCACGGTCAAGCCAGCTCATCCATAACTCCCTGGTCCATGGTGAAGCGCCTGCAAACTGCCATTGCCGCCAGCATTCACCATGGCGCCGCAGTCGTCATCCGGACACGCCGGGGCCATTAACTGAATTTCGCCGCGACCGCAACCTACTCGCGGGTAACTTATTTTCTAAAATCCTTGCTTTGTTACCGACCAGTAAGTTAGATGTAACAGACATCACACTTATGTCGGGGGAATTCGTCATCAGAGCAGAGGCGCTTTCGGTCCGGCACCACTGAGAGCGGGAGCCCACCGGCGCCCCTCGCACCCAGCCGGTCGCGGGACCGGACTATGACCAGAAAAAGGAATTTCAATGACGAGTTCTCCGTCCGGCCGGGCTGGATCCCGGCCGCATACTCTCCTGACAGCTCTTCTAGCTTTGTTCCTCATACTCCTTCTCGCCTTTTTTGTTCTTTTCAGCAGCCGCGTTGCAGCCGGAGCCAGCCAGCTCAGCGAGGGCGCCGCGAAGGCGTCCACAGGCGCGGGTGACCTGAGGGACGGGGCGGCCAAGGCCCGCGACGGCGCGGACAAGGTTGCGGCCGGCAGCGAAAAGGTCGACGCCGGAGCGAACACGCTGGCCAAGGGCATTGCCTCCGCCAAAACCGGTGCGACATCGCTGAAGGACGGCGCGGTTTCCCTGGACGAGGGCGCCTTGAAGCTGCAGACCGGCGCCGATTCCGCATCCGAGGGTGCGCTCAAACTCGCCACCGGTGCAGGAACGGCCAATGCCGGTGCCGGTCAGCTTGCCACCGGCGGCATCCAGCTCCGCGACGGGGCAGTGCGGGCCTCCGACGGCGCCGGCCAGCTTGCTGTCGGCTCCGGGGACTTGAACACGGGCGCGCTGAGTGCCGCCGAAGGTGCCAAGACGCTGAACGCCGGTGCGGGACAGCTTAACGACGGAGGACTGGCCCTTCGGAACGGTGCCGATCAAATCGCCGGCGGAGCGAAGGAGCTGAACGACGGCGGTCTCAAGCTCCGGGACGGCTCGAAGGCTGCCCACGAGGGCGCCGGCAAGCTTGCCGCTGGTGCCGGAGTACTGCGGTCCGGAGCCAATGATGCGAAAGCCGGAGCGGACTTGCTGAACACCGGAGCCGGAAGCGCCAAGACCGGCGCCGATCAGATCTCTGCCGGAGCAGGCGAGCTTGCTGTCGGAGCGAATGGGCTCAACGACGGCAGCACTGCTCTTGCCGCGGGCGCCCAGAACGCCGACGCCGGAGCACAGCAGATTGCCGCCGGAACCGGTGAGCTGAAGACCGGCGCCGACACGGCGAAGGCTGGAGCATCACAGGTAGCCGCCGGTGCTGCCGGCGTAAATGCCGGCGTCTCCAAGCTGGCCAAGGGTGCCGGAGACCTTCGGATCGGTGCTGCCACGCTTCACGAGGGGACCGGAGCTGCAGTTCAGGGCACCAAGGACCTCGTGGCCGGCGCCAACCGGGTCAACGCCGGTGCCGAGCAGCTGGGGGACGGCGTCAACGATGCTGCTGCCGGCTCTGCTGAACTCGCCACCGGTGCACGGAACCTCTCGAACGGCATCAATGCCCTGGTCAACGGCGGGCCGCAGCTTTCAGAGGGGGCTTTGGCGCTTTCCGCCGGAATTCCACTGGTAAACGGCGGCGCAGCCGGGCTTACCCTGGGCGCCGACACGGTGGCCACGGGTGCAGGAAATGCTTCAGCGGCCGCTGCCGACATGGTGGCAAAGCTGCAGGCGCTGCAGAATGACGCCGCGGCCCTCACCGATGCTGAACTCCAGGAACGCCTTGCCGCCGTCACGGCGCAGGCCGTCGGCACCAGAGACGGTGTAGACACCATCGCTGCAGGAGCCACGAACTTCAGCAACAGCTACAACACCCAGCTCAAGGACGGGCTGGAAACCGTCCGGGCCGGCGCTGTCACTGCCGGCGCCGGGGCAACAGCCCTTGCCGCAGGCGTCCCGTTGGTCAAGGACGGCGGTGTGCAGGTTGCTGACGGAGCAGAAGCACTCAACGGTGGAATCCTGACGATCAAGGCCGGTTTCGACGGTCAGGGAACTGCTGAAGAACCGGGTCTGCGCAACGGTGCGGCAGGAGTTGCCGGCGGTGCCGCAGCTCTTGCAGAAGGAGCCCTGAAACTTCAGGGCGGCGCCCAGCAGGTCCTGGACGGAACGGACAGCCTGGAGAGCGGAATTGGCGAACTGGCTGCCGGAACCGGTGCCTTGGAAACCGGCTCCAGCACTCTGGCGGCCGGCAATGAAAAGCTCGCCTCCGGTGCCGGAGACCTGAAGACCGGTGCTGCAACCCTGGCCGCAGGCACCCCGGCTCTTGCCGCCGGCGCCGACCAGATTGCCGCAGGTGCAGGAAAGCTCAACGCCGGAGCCGGAGAACTTTCCACCGGCGCATCGGATCTGTCCACCGGTCTCGCTACGCTGCGTGCCGGAGCCGGAGATCTGGCCAAGGGCAACGAGGCCATCGCCGAAGGCGCCGGGCAGCTCAACGCCGGAGCCTCCGAATTGGCCACCGGCACACAGGCACTGGAAGTTGGTGCCGGCCAGCTGGCAACCGGAGCGGGAACGCTCAACATCGGAGCGGTGACTCTCTCTGCGGGAGCCGGAGAGCTTTCCGCCGGGCTCGGTACGCTGCGTGCCGGTGCGGGAACCCTGGCCACGGGCAATACCGCCATCGCCGAAGGCGCCGGCAAGCTCAACACAGGTGCCTCCGAATTGGCTGCCAAGACTCCCGATCTGGTAACCGGTGCAGCAAAGCTTGCCACCGGCGCCCAGACGCTCTCCACCGGCCTCGGCACGCTGGAAGCCGGAGCAGCAACCCTCGCGGACGGAAATGACCAGCTCGCGACCGGCGCCACCACACTGTCGGAAGGCACCAGCAAACTCGTCACGGGCAGCGGCAGCCTTGCCGAAGGCGTCGTGAAGCTCGACGACGGCGGCAAGACGCTCACCACCGGAACGAGTGACCTGAAGGAAGGCGCAACGGAGCTGGCCGACGGCAACAAGAAGCTGGCCGAAGGCACCGAGACGCTCGACGGCGGCAACGGGGAAATCTCCGAAGGTGCAGACACCATGCGGGCCAGCACCTCGGCCATGACTCCCGGTGAGATTGTCACTTCTCCGAAGGTCCTGGCAGTGCTCATCCCGCTGCTCCTTCTGATGGTTCCCCTGGTCATGCTGATCAGCGGGCGCTCACGCAGGACGCAGTACTAGCCGGCAGCGGCACCAGCAGCAAAGATGAAGGGCGGAACCGCAGCAGCGGTTCCGCCCTTCATCTTTCCTGCTCTTCATCTTTACTGCTCTTCCTCTACACGGAGAGACGGCGTTTCCTCAGCGGTCAAGTGTTCCTACCGGTCCGCCCGTGCCCGTGCCCGTGGTCCGCGGTACCAAAAGCAATGGGTTGCAGACGCAGGTGCAGGGCTCCGCTGTCCAGGGTCTCGGATTCAATGAGGCGGAACCCCGACGGCACGGCCCCCGTATCAAAGAGACGCTTGCCCCCTCCGACCACTACGGGAAATACGAGCAGCCGGTACTCATCCACCAGCCCTGCGTCGTGAAGCGCACGGGCAAGCCGGTAGCTGCCGTGGACCTGCACTTCCCCGCTGCGTTCCCTCAGCCCCGCCACGGCCGGCAACAGGTCTCCCGCCAACACCTTGGTGTTATGCCACGTTGGGTTAACCACAGTCGACGACACCAGATACTTGGGCAAATGGTTGAAGGCGTAGGCCACCGGATCCTCCGGATCGGTGACAAGTTCCCAAAAGGGTTGCAGCATCTCGTAGGTGCCCCGCCCGAGAAGCAGCGAGTCGCCCTTGGCGAACCATCCGGTGACCGTTTGGCTCACGTCCGTCGTCATATGCGGCACCAGCCATCCGCCGCGCTCAAACCCGCCGGATATGTCCTCGTCTGCTGCACCCGGAGCCTGCATCACCCCGTCCAGGCTCAGGAACATGTTGAGGGATAGTGTCATGGCGCCAATTTACGCCGCCGGGCAGGCGGGCGATATGCGTCTACCCGGTTTTGGGCACCGGATGCTGCGGGCCGGAATCAGCTCCAGGTGTGGGGAGCCGGACGGCGCGTGCTCGGCAGGGCGCTGTCCTCCCGCCACTGCCGAATCCACTCGGGCAGCTCGAGGTCCGCCGGCGGCTGGACGCCTGCAGCCTTAAAGATCTCCTCGTTGCTCACCGGGCCCTTCTTGGAAACGAAGCGCGCGGCGATGTACGCGCGGGCGTAGATCTCGCCGTCGGCCACCATCCGCTGCTCGATGTAGCTGGCCCGCTCGTCGAAGCCGATGACCTTGGTTTCGATCGCGTAGCGCTGGCCCAGTTCGAGCGATTTGCGGAAGCTGATGGTCTCATTGCCCACTACCGGGTTCCAGCCTTTTCGGCGCATTGCCGCCCAGAAACCGCTGCGAACCATGAGGTCGAACCGACCCAGATCCATCAGCGACAGATACATCCCGTTGTTGAGGTGCATGGCGATGTCGATGTCTGTGGGGAGCACCCGCATGGGCAGCGACGAAGTGTCGAAGAAACCGATTTTGGGTCGCCGGCGGGAGCGGAAGAGGACCAGGAGGGTACGAAGGAGAAGGTGCATGGACGCTATATTACTGGTCAGTAACTTAGATGTCCTGCAGTGTTACAGGCTCCCGGCAATGGCGGAGCAGTAGAGCGGTAAGAATGGCCCGTCGGGGTGCGCGTCTCCACCGTGTGTCCGCGGATTGGCCTTGCTGCTGCAGGTTCGACGGCAGGGAGGGCGTCGACGGTGCGCGTGGTCCAGCCGGGCGCTTCCTTGGCCTGGTTGCACGCCTCGCAGAGCCCCTGGAGGTTCTCGGCACTGGTTGCCCCGCCGTCACGGACGGGGCGGACATGGTCGTAGTGCCGAATGGGTGCCCCGCACCACGGCATCCGGCAGGTCTGGTCCCGGGCGGCGATGAACCGGGCCATGCCCTCGGGCACCAGTCTTGCCCTGGAGTCCATGCCCACCAGCTGGTTGCTGCCGGGAGCGGTGTAGAGCCGCCGGAGCCAGGTTCTGGCGGTCTTGTCCGGAGGCGCGTCATCCGCACCGGCCTGACCGAATCCCTTACCGGAACTCCCGCCGGCCACCGCCCCGTTCCCGGTATTGCCCCCGGCACCTGCCCTGTTCCGGACCAGATCCCGGGCGAACTGCGCCGGAACCACCCCGTAGCCGGGCAGGACAGCCGGTTCCGCGGATCCGGACAGCAGGGCCCGGTCCGTCATGATCAGCTGCACCTCAACCCGGACATCCTCCGCCCGAGCCTGCCCGGTGGTGCGTTCCACGAACGTATCGGCCATGATCTGGCCCTTCGACCGCGGATCCCCGCTTGCCCGTAGCCGGTCCGCTTCCCGCGTCAGCGCCGCATACACCCCCACGCCCTGGGCGACCGGCAGCAGGGCCGTCACCCACGTCATGGTGTCCGGCGCCGGGCGGCAGGACACAAACCGCTCCGAGACCGCATGCGCGGCACGCTTCACCACCGCATGCGGATCCAGACCATAGGAGAGGGTCTTGATCTTCGCGATCAGCTGCCGGTCCCCGAGCTGCTCCAACTCACCCTGATCCCCCGCCACCAGCTCATCAACGCACTGCCGGTCGGCCAGGGACAGGCAGGCGGTCTCCCGGACCAGGATCGTAGCCCGGTATTCACTGATCACCCCGATCGTGAGGGCGTGGAGCGTATGGGGCATTTCCGCGGTGAGGATTCGTGCCAGGCCCAGCATCCGGGTCCCGCGGTTGGGTGACTCGCGGCGGGCGAACCCGATCTGGGCACCGACGCCCTTGCCGAGCTGGTCTGCTTTCAGTCCCGCTGCCGCCTGCGCCTGCCGAGTCACCGAGTCAAAGAGAGCCGTTGCCCTGGCCTGGGCCGCGGACGCTGCTGCCTTCAGTTCCTCCAGCGCCCGGATCTGATCTATCAGCCCGGCAAGCAGCGCACTTTCTGCTGCGGCGGGCTCCCCATGGCTGCCGGCGCGGACAAGTTCGGACGCCTTGGCATCTTCCTGGGTGTCCTTCCGGGGCTCGTACATGTGTTCTATTTTATGTGATCAGGATCGCAAATTGTCGGTCAGAGCGATTATTCACCTACTGGACTTTTTCCTGCTGATTACCTGGGTAGAAAGTGCCAGCGACTCCAAGGAATGATTAGCCTTTACCGATGACAGCAATACCCGAATGCCCGAGGCATCGGGGCGTGGCGGACTTCCACCCCTGTTCCCCCAGTTCGTCCAGCGGGCCGGTCGTGACTCCAGACCTGTACGGGACGTGCTTATTGCTTTTCCCAAGTGCCGCAGCGAGCCGATTTAAAGTCCTGACCCTCGGCCAGCGTAACCACTGGGTGCCCGCCGCCCGGAATGTCGTTCTCGAGAATATCCGCGCCATTGGATCCACTGCGGTAGACGCCCCAGTAACAGTTGGACCCAACAGGCTGTGATGCACGGTAAGTTCCAGGCGCTATATCTGACCCCACAACCCACGTTCCATCGCCCACGGTATTGGCTGCCTTGGTCTTCTCTGCTCCGCTTACCGCATCTTCACGAGCCTTGACCGCTGCTTCGGCCGCCGTCAGTTTCTCCTGGGAAGTGACGGCAGCCGCCTCCCGCTTCTCGACGTCGGTTTCCCTCTTTCGAATGCCGCTCGCCATGACGTCATAGTCTTTTTGAAGGGTTTCATAGTCTGATGTGACCTGTGCCAGTTCTGACTCGGTTGATTCTTTTGCGGATTCCACGGCCGCATACTCTTCACTGTCGGTCGGATCCACCAAGGCGGCCCCCGATACACCGCCACCGACAAGGAGAGCGGCCGCGGCCAGAGCCAGTACCCACACCTTGCCGTTGCCCTTCCTTTTGGAGCGGTCGCCTGAAGCGGCAGCCGACACGTCCGGCTCCGGCGGCGCAGGTGGCCCGGACGGAGGTAGTCCTGCGGCAGCACCCTTCGGGTCGCCCTCCCGAACCACCTGTTGCTCGAGTGGATTGTAGGTCACAGCATTGCTCCTATGCGTCTTGCTATTTCAATGACAATGTTTAGCCCACTGCCCGGACGGGTAATCCCAGCCGCCAGTGAACCTGCATTGCCGGCGACGGTGCCGCAATCCGCCGGCTGAATTTACAGCGGGACCAACTGCCTGAAGTTTTGGCTTCACTGCAGGGGGCGACAATTCGCCGGCGTTTCTACGCGACATGATTCATTTCTGATGAACGACAAATAAGCATTACATACGAAACGGAAGCCGCCTCTCACTAGGCGGGTAACTGATTCCGTTCCAGCTGCTACCACAGCGGTGAAAAAGGCCATGCCTGCATCACCAAAACCCGCCACCCTAACGACACGGGCAAGGTTCGGTTGGTGGCACTTGGGCATTTTTGCCACAGCAGCAATTGCAGGGCAACCACCCAAACTAGTTAGGATGATCCTAAGCACTTTGGGTGGCCGCGCTTTGCAGCCTGCGAAGGACTGCGCGCTATTTGGCCACCCGAAGGACCCCCACGTCCCGTAACGGAGCACCGAAATGTCACAGCACCCCCGAAAGACGCAGCGCGCCCATCAGTCCACTCCGATCTGGCGCGGAGCAGCAGCCCTGGGGTTGATCGGTGCCCTCGTCGGTTGTGCAGGCCAGGCCGCCCCGGCAACTTCCCCGGAGAACGGCACGGAGAATGACACTCAGAACACAGCCGCGAAAAACACCGCCGACATCACCGCCGAAAAGGTCCTTCAGGTCAGCGAGGTCCACCCGGAAACGGGCATGACCCTGCTGGAAGGACCGACCTTCGGCCCCGACGGCGGCCTGTTCGTCGTCGATGTGACTGCACCTCCGGGAGATCCGAAAGTCCATAAGATCGACGTCGAGGAAGGGACCGCCGAAGGGATTTACACCGACGACGCCGGTGTCTACACCTCGGCGCAGTTCAGCCCGCAGGACGGCCGGCTGTACCTGACGGACTTCCTCGGCGGAAAGGTCACCAGCATCACCGCCGAAGGCACCGATCCGCAGACATTCTTCGCGGGCAACGTCGAGGGAACCCCAATGAAGCTCGATGATCTGGCCTTCGACGAGGACGGCCATCTTTTCGTCAGCGACACCACCGGACATGACGGGCCGGCAGAAGAGGCACAGGGCAGGATTGTGCGGATCGACAAGGACACCGCCGAACCGACTGTCCTGGCGAAGGATCTTCCCGCACCCAACGGAATCTCCTTCACCGAGGACTTCAAGGGACTGTGGGTCAGCCAGTACTCTGACAACCGCATCGACTACCTCGGCCTGAACGAGGACCGGACCGGTGTTGCAAACTCCCATCCGGGTGTCCATTTCAGCGGCGGCAAGAGCCAGATCGATTCCAACGCCGTGGACGCCGACGGAAACATCTACCAGGCAGTGCACGGCCAGCCGAGCATCTTCGTCTACAGCCCGGAGGGCAGGCACATCGGCACGGTCTCGGTTCCGGCCGACGACGCCGAGGGCCTGTCATCGGCCACCAACGTGGCGATTAAGCCCGGCACCACCGAGGCCTACCTGACGGTCAGCGGCGCCGACGGCGGCTTCGTCTACTCGTTCGAGGCGCTGGGCACCGGCATCCGCCAGTCCAACGGCGGCTAAGCACCGAACCGCCGCACAGGTTCCCACCCTCTGTTGCCTGCTGGTGCTGCCGGGGCCACACCTGCCACAAGGGCAACGAAGAGTGGGAACCGGTGCACGGAAGGCCTCGGGATCCCCTAGAGCAACCGTCGCGCTGCCCCGCGGGTACCGGGAATGGGAGGCTGCGCAGTTCAAGCTGGAGGAGCAGATGGAGATAGAGCGCTGTGCGAGGCGAACACGACGTCGGGAGGAACTCCGGAAGCGAAGGGACAGACCGCCCGCAGCTAGCCCTTTTTCAGCGCAGCACGCACTGCCTTCCAGGCACCGGTGGACCACAGCGCCCAGATCACGAGCAGCGGCTGGAAGAACAGCCGCACCAGGCGGGCACTGTCAGTATCGAGCCCGAAAGCGTCGGTGTGGGTGACGTACTGGGAGATGTTGCCGGGGAAGATGGCAACAAAGAACGCTGCAGCAGCCAGGCCCACCGGAACCCGGCGCCTGCGCAGCAGGATCAGTGCTGCCCCGAGGCTGAGCTCGGCTACCCCTGAAAGCAGCACGACGACGTCGGGGTCCACCGGAACCCAGCCCGGCACCTGGGCCTGGAATTCCTCCCGCGCAAAGGTCAGGTGCGAGGTGCCGGCAAAGGCCAGGAACGAACCCAGCGCGATGGCGCCCAGCCGCCGGCGCTTCGAGGTGGGCGGAGCGGGCCGGGCTGCTGCAGTAATCAGGTTCGCGATAGGCATGGGCACAGACTACGTCAGCCGGTTGTACGCCAGCTGGGCCAGCGCAGCAGCCTGGTCGCCCAGCACGGAATCATCGAAAACCACCCGTGGAGAGTGGTTCCAGGCCACGGTTTCCGGATCCAGGTCCGGCGGCGTCGCTCCCAGGAAAATGAAGGTGCCGGGAACTTCGTTGAGGACCAGGGAAAAATCCTCGGAGCCCATCAACGGATCACGGGACTCGAGCACCCTGTCTTCGCCGAACATTTCCCGCAGCCCGGTGATCGCTTCACGGGTTCGGCCGGCGTCATTGCTGGTCACCGGATACCGCACGGTGAAGTCCACGTCCACGCTGCACCCGTGGGCGGCAGCAATGCCTTCGGCGAGCGTCTTGGATTCCACCACCACCCGGTCCAGCGATTCCTCGGACAGCGTGCGGACGGAGGCGCCCAGACTGGCGGTGTCCGGAATGACATTGATGGCTTCGCCCGCGCGGAGCTGGGTCACGGTGAGCACAATCGGGTCGAAGGCGGAGAACCGCCGGGTGGCCATGGTCTGCAGCGCGGTGGCAATTTCGGTGAGGGCAGGAACGGGGTCGACGGCGGTTTGCGGCTGGGAGCTGTGGCCGCCGGATCCCTTCACGGTGATCCGCAGTTCATTGGCACCGGCCATCAGCGTGCCCGGCTTGGTCCGGAAAACACCCAGCGGACCGGGGCGCACATGGATCCCGTAGGCGGCGACGGGACGTTCCCCCGCGGCGTCGAGTACCCCTTCATCGAGCATCAGACTGGCGCCGTCGTGGCCTTCCTCCCCCGGCTGGAACATGAAGATGACGCTGCCGGAAAGGTCTTCCTGCTGCGCGCTGAGCAGCCTGGCCGCGCCCACCAACCCGGCCACGTGCAGGTCATGGCCGCAGGCATGCATGTTGCCGTTGGTGGAGGCATAGTCCAGATCAGTCAGTTCAAGGACCGGCAGGGCATCCATATCTCCGCGCAGCAGCACGGCCGGGCCCGGCTCGGCACCGCGGAGCACTGCCACCACGGAGGTCGACTTCACGCCGAGCGTGATCTCCAGCCCCAGCCCCTCCAACGCCGCGAGGATCTTCTCCTGCGTGCGGGGCAGGTCATTCCCCGTTTCCGGGTCGGAGTGAAGGGCGCGCCGCAGCGCCACCAGTTCAGGGAGAATCGCCTGTGCTTCGTCAACAAACATGCGTGCAGTCCTGTCGTCAGCGCGGTTTTCGGCCGCCGCCTGGCTGCCGTGTCAGTACCTTGAAGTAAATCACTCCTTCCCCTCCTGCGGCACCCGGTCATCCCTGCGGCGGAGCCGGCAGTGCACACCGGCTCCTAGACTGGCTGCATGATCGAAACCCCCGCCCTCGGCTCCGACACCCGGGACCCCCGGCCCCGCAGTCTTTTCCGGCCGCGTTTCCCCGGCGTCCGGCCGGAACAAAACGGCGAAGACTGGGAGCGGCCCGGGCCCACGCGGGAGCAGCTGCGCCGGGACCTGATCGGCACCGCCGTCGTGCTGCTGCTCAGCGCGGTGGCGCTCGAGAGCGTCCGCGGCGTCGGGTCCATGGGCGCGGAGGACCGCCCGATCTGGCTCCAGCACCTGGTAATGGCGCTGATGGTGCTGCCGCTGGCCGTGCGGCGCCGCTTTCCGGTCACCGTCCTGCTCATATCATCGGCGCTCTTCCTGGTACTGGGCATGTACATGCCCCTTCTCGCCGTCCAGCTCACCTTCCAGGGCGCGTACTTTGCCGCCATTTATTCGGGCGTGGCCTGGGCCCGGAACCGCCGCCTGCTGCGTCTGGCCCTGGTGCTGGTGATAGCGGCAATGGCCCTGTGGCTGCTGCTGTCCTTCACCGTCTCCAACTCTTACGAGTCTCTCCTGCGGGAAGTCCAGGAGCAGGAAAACCCGTCCCGCGGCCTGCTCCCGCCGCTGGCTTCCTATGCCATCTACACCTTCCTGCTTAATGCCGCTTATTTCGGCGGAGCGATCCTCTTTGGCATCACCTCCTGGCGCAGCGCGCATCAGCGGGAGCAGCTTGCCCAGCAGTCGGCCCAGCTTGAGGAGCAGGCCACGGAGCTGGCCCGGCAGGCCGTGATCGATGAGCGCCTGCGCATCGCCCGCGAACTGCACGACGTCGTCGCCCACCACATTGCGGTGATTGGCATTCAGGCCGGAGCCGCACGCCGGGTTCTGGAGAAGAAGCCCGCCGCCACCGCCGGCGCCCTGCAGACAATCGAGGCCTCGTCCCGGGAAGCAGTGGCCCAGATGCGGTCCCTGCTGGGCGTGCTGCGGGGCGGACAGGAAACGGCCACCGACTCCGACGGCGGCGCACAGCGGCATCCGGAGCCAGGGCTGTCTGACCTCCCCGCGCTGGTCGCCGAACATGACGCAATGGGACTGCGCGTTTCCTTTCATGAAGCACAGGATCCGGATTCGGTTCTTGACCGCATCCCTGCGCCGCTGGGCCTGTCCATTTACCGGACGGTGCAGGAATCACTCGCCAATGTGCGGCGGCATTCCACGGCAGGTTCAGCGGTGGTGGCGCTGCGCACCGGCCGCTCGGAGAACGGCGAGTGGGTGGAAGTCGAGACGGTCGACGACGGCCGGCCGCGGGCGGGAAGCACTGCCGGCTCGGGCTTCGGCCTCCGGGGAATCCGCGAACGAGCGGCGCTGCACGGGGGAACAGCCGAAATTGGCCCCCGGGCAGGCGGGGGCTGGCGGGTCCGCGTCCGCTTTCCCGTGCGCTGAGCGCTCCCTCTGTTTCCGCGGCTTTACCGGTACGGTAATTGCGGGGCCGGTGGGACCTCAGCCGGTGCCGAGGGGCTTTCCTTGTGCGAAAGGGTGTGAACGCACGCGATGGAACCAATCCGGGTCCTGTTGGCGGATGACCAGGCACTGGTCCGGGCGGGTTTCGCCATGATGCTGTCCGTGGAGGAAGAGATCACGGTGGTGGGGCAGGTGGCCAACGGCCTGGAAGCCGTGGACTTCGCCGCCGCCAATCCCGTGGATGTCATCCTGATGGATGTGCAGATGCCGGTGCTCGACGGCATCAGGGCCACGGAAGCCGTAGTCCAGGCGGGCACGGCCAAGGTGATTATTCTGACCACTTTTGAGCGCGACGACTATCTTTTTGATGCCATCCGCTCCGGCGCCAGCGGATTCCTGCTCAAGAACGCCGATCCGGATGACCTGGTTGCCGCCGTCCACGCCGTCGCCGGCGGCCATGCCCTGCTCGCGCCGGAAGTCACCGTCCGCGTTATTGAACGCTTCGCTCGTCAGCTCGGAGCCGAATCCTCGCAGGATCCCTCAGGTGCCGGCCCCGGTGCGGCCCCCGCCGCGGCCCGGCCTGTTTCCCCGGAACAGCAGAAGCTCCTGGCCTCCCTGACCTCCCGGGAGCGGGAAGTCCTGGTGAATGTTGCCGCCGGATGCAGCAACGCCGAGATCGCCGCCCGCATGTTTGTCGCCGAGGCGACGGTCAAAACGCATGTATCGAACCTGCTCGCCAAAATTCAGGTCCGCGACCGCGTCCAGGCCGTGGTGTTCGCCTACGAATCCGGCCTCATCCTTCCGGGGGAGAGTGCCGCCGGGCCCTCCGGCGACCGGCGTCCCTGACCCGGAAGGATTCACCCGCCCGGCCGATTACCTTTGCTGCTGCCGCCCCTAGGGTTGAGGGAGAAGCTTTCCCCTGACAACACCCGGGATCTCCGGGAAAGGAGCAGCCCCCATGCTGCAGGTCTCCAACCTCACCCGAAAATTCGGGGACAAAACGGCGGTGGATAACGTCACCTTTGACGTCCCCTCCGGGCAGATGACCGGATTTGTAGGCGGCAACGGCGCCGGCAAAACCACCACCATGCGCATGATCATGGGGGTTCTGACGGCAACCGGCGGCGAGGTGTTCCTCGACGGGTCGCCCGTCACCGCCGCCGACCGCGCCCAGTTCGGGTACATGCCCGAGGAACGCGGCCTCTACCCGAAGCAGCCGATCCTGGACCAGCTCATTTACCTCGGACAGCTGCACCGGATGAGTTCGGCAGCCGCGCGGCGCGAGGCCATGGACCTGCTGGAGCGGTTCACGCTTGCGGACCGGTTCAAGGACAAGCTGGAGTCGCTGTCCCTGGGCAACCAGCAGCGGGTGCAGATTGCTGCGTCGCTGCTGCACCGCCCCAACGTGCTGATCCTGGACGAGCCGTTTTCCGGGCTGGACCCTGCCGCCGTCGATTCCATGGTGGAACTGCTGCGCGAACGCACCCGCGAAGGGGTCCCCGTCCTCTTTTCCAGCCATCAGCTGGACCTGGTGGACCGGCTCTGCGACAACCTGGTGGTCCTCAAGGCCGGAAAGGTCATGGCAGCCGGGTCCAGCGAGCAGCTCAGGGCCAGCGCACCCCGCCGGCACCGCCTCACCGTTTCCCCGGACGCCGGCTGGCTCCGTGACGAGCCCGGGCTGCAGGTCATTGATGTAGCCGGGCCAACAGCAGTGTTGGAGTTCGGCGGCGACGCCGCGGCCCAGCGCGTGCTCGGCACCGCCATGGCGCGGGGCACCGTTGAAGAATTCACGCCACTGAGGCCGTCCCTCAGCGAAATCTACCGGGAGGTATCAGCATGAGCACCACCGAGACCCGCCGCCCTGAGTCCTCCGCGTCCCCGCGTCCGGAAGCGGCGGCCAACAACACCCCGCCGTGGGCGATCGTCACCCTGCGCGAAGTCATGGTGAAGGCCCGCGACCGCAGCTACCTGATCTCCACCCTGGTCACCCTGGTACTGATCATCGGTGCCGTGGTGTTCAACGCCTACATGGCCAACCGCGGCACCGACTACACGGTGGCCGTCGCCGGGGCATCCGGGCAGTCGGTGGTGGAAACCGCAGGCGAAGATGCCGGCGCCGATGACAACACCACGTTCGAGGCGGTTACCGCCGACTCACCGGAGGCGGCACGGGACCTGGTCAGCAACGGAGACGCCGACGCCGCCCTGCTGCAGGATTCCGACGGCGCCTGGACCCTGGTGGGGAACGAGGAAATCGACGGCGGCCTCCGCTCCGCAGTTGCCGAAGCACTGCGGCTGACCGTCATTAATGACAACGCCGAAGCGGCCGGAACCACCGGCACGGAGCTGCTGGCCGGCAGCGAGCTCAAGGAAGAGCTGATTGAGGGCAACGCTGAAAACGCCCTGCTGGCCACCGTGGTGGGCTTTGCCTTCAGCTTCCTGTTCTACATGTCCGCCATCATCTTCGGCATGGCCATCGCCAGCTCGGTCCTGGAGGAAAAGCAGAACCGGGTCGTGGAGATCCTGGCCACGGCCATTCCCATCCGTCAGCTGCTCTACGGCAAGGTGGCCGGCAACACCGTCCTCGCCATGATCCAGCTTGCCCTGTACGGCGGTGCCGCCCTGCTCGCGCTGAACCTCACGGATACAGCGGACATGGTGGGAATGATCATTCCTGCCTCCGGCTGGTTCCTGGTGTTCTTCCTCGCCGGGTTCCTCATCCTGGCATCGGCCTGGGCCATGCTCGGCGCCATGGCCAGCCGCAGCGAAGACCTGAACAACAGCTCCACCCCGGTGCTAGCCGTCGTCTTCGCCGCACTGTTTGCCGGCCTGTTCGCCAAGGGGCAGCTGCTGGTGATCGCGTCCTACATTCCGGTGGTGTCCTCGGTTGCGATGCCGATCCGGATGCTCAACACCGAGGTTCCGCTCTGGGAGACGTTCCTGTCCCTGGCTCTCGCCCTGGCTGCGGCCTACGCCCTGCTGCGCTTCAGCGAGAATGTCTACCGCCGCGCCGTGATGCAGAGCGGAGGCGCGCTGACCCTCCGCAAGGCCATGAAGCTGGAGTCCTAGATCGAGCGCTTCATCAGGTCCGCCAGGGAGTTGAAGCGGTCATTGGACGGCAGGTCATCGAGCAGGATGGCCTGCCCGTCCGGCCCGCACAGGGGGATGCGCCAGTTGGGATATTCGTCCCCCGTGCCCGGCTGGTTTTGCGTCTGCCGCTCCCCCACCGCATCGGTCAGCGACACTCCAAGGAGCACCGACGGCGTCTGCAGGATGAAGGAATGCAGGGCCTCGACCGTCTGCTGAATCTTCTCGGCGCCATCGGCCCCGGAATCAGGCAGGAGCCCGCGGTCGCGCACCAGCGACAACAGCGCTTCCTGAGCGGCGGCGTCCATCTCCCGTTCTTCCTCCACCGGACGGCTCAGCAGCCCCAGGGACGCCCGAAGGTCCACATGTTCGCCGGCCAGATAGCCGGCCGCCGGCGGCAGGTCATGCGTGTTCACTGTCGTCAGTGCTCCCTGCCGGTATTCTTCCGGAACGCGCGGACCGGTCTCGGTCTGCTCGAACCACAGAATGGACGTGCCCAGCACGCCCCGCTCCCCGAGGTACTCCTGCACCCAGGGTTCAAACACGCCCAGATCTTCGCCGATCACGACGGCGCCGGTGCGCTCCGCCTCCAGTGCCAGGATTCCAATCAGGGCTTCGTGGTCGAAGTTGACGTAGGCGCCTTCACTTGGAGCCGAACCGGCCGGAATCCACCACTGCCGGAACAGGCCCAGAATGTGGTCCACCCGAATCCCGCCGGCATGCCGCAGCACGGTGCGCAGCATGTCCCGGTAGGGGAGGTAACCGGCGTCGGCCAGCCGCTCGGGGTGCCACGGCGGCTGGCTCCAGTCCTGCCCCTGCTGGTTGAACATGTCCGGCGGTGCTCCCACCGAAACCCCGGGGGCGAGCACCGGCCGCAGCATCCAGGCATCGGCTCCGGCCGGATGCACTCCCACCGCGAGGTCATGCACAACGCCGATGGACATGCCGGCACTGCGGGCAGCGGACTGCACCGTTTCCAGCTGCTGGTCACAAATCCACTGCAGCCACTTGTAGAACAGCACGCGCGGAGCGAGCACGCTCTCGTGTTCCCGCACATAGGAGCTGTCCGGCCCGTTAATCTCCTGCCACTGGGGCGCTCCGGGCGGAAGGTTCTCCGCCAGTGCGCACCACAGGGCAAAGCTGTCCAGCCCCGGCCCTTCCACGGCGCAGAACCGCTCAAACTGCTGCTCCCGGGCAATGCTGCGCGGCACCGAGAAGACCTGCTCCAGCGCTGAAAGCTTGGCCGCATAGGTTGCATCCCGGTCCAGCAGGTCGGCGGAACGGTTCGCCGCGCCCAGGGTGCGTGCCGAATCCTCCGCTTGCGTCCGCGCTTCGTCGGAAAGATAGCTGTACTCGGGGACATCCTCTACCCGGATATAGAGCGGGTTGAAGAACCGCCGCGTGGTGGGAAGGTACGGCGACGGCTCCAGGGGCGGGACCGGTTCCGCAGCGTGAAGTGGATTGATCAGGATGAACCCGGCACCGTGTCCGGCGCCGGAGAGCGCAGCCAGATCCGCCAGGTCGTTGAGGTCGCCGATGCCCCAGGAGCGGGAAGACCGCACCGAATACAGCTGCGCCATCAGCCCCCAGGCGCGGCGCCGCGCCAGTTTCTCCGCCGTCGACAGCCGTGCCGGCGTTACCACCAGGACAGTATCGGCCTGCCCGCCGGCGGATGCGACTTCCAGCCGGTGCCATCCCAACGGCAGGTCGTCCGGAAGCGGTACAAGGGTGCGGCCGGTCAGGGTTCCGTCAATGTCGCGTTCCTCGGCGGGAATCCGGGGCCATTCCAGCTCCCGGCGGCCGCCGCCCTCCAGCGTGATCCATATTCCAACCTCGTCCCCTGCCGCGTCCCCTGCCCCGTCCCCCACCGCAGTGTGGACGGCAACGGAATGGCTCATGCCCCGGCGCACGACGACGGCGCCGGGCAGGGTGCGGCGCCACTCGGAAAGGCGTCCGTCAGCCAGGGAAGCCGCCATCTCTTCTTCGGATCCCGCTGCGACTCCCAGTGCTTCGAGGACCCGGCGCAGACTTTCGTCCGAGACCTCGCGGGGAGAGCCGTCCCAGCCCTTGAACGTGGTGACAACGTGATGGTGTGCGGCAAGCTCGCGCAAAAGGGTGCTGCTGCCGGTCGCCTGGTCAGGAGAATTCGCTACAGTCATGACAGCTAATCTAAGGCGTGCCGCCCCCGGGTGCCCAGTCTGCAGCGGCCCGGCGCGGTTAGCTGCGTTTCTCGGTGAGCCGCCAAACGTCCTGGTAGTCGGGATGATCCTGGTACGCGGCGGCCATGGCCGCCAGTGCCAGGGTGGTCCACTCCAGCTCGTCTGCAAACTGCTTGCCCTGGCCGTCCGCATCCAGAACCATCCGGGCCAGTGCATTCCGCCTGGCGCCGCCGATGATTTCAATGAGCATCAGCTTGGCTTCGCATTCGCGGAGCAGCCGTTCCTCGTACCACCGGTCGGAAGGGGAAACGCCCCGGGCCGTCAGGAGCTTGCGGGACTCCGCGGCATCGTCCTGGAAGCGGGTCAACAGGAAGTCCACGATATCCATGGTCCCGATCGTACGCCGGGGCAGATCACGGCGTCAGGCACACTGCCCCAAAAGCGCGTGCGGAAGGCGGGAATAACTTCCCGGCCCGTTTGGTTGACATAACTAGTCAACAGAAAGAGAGTCCGTGCCACCGGTCAGCATGCCCAGTACGCCCACACGTTCGAAGGTTGCCCGCCCCAAGCGGGTCCGTAATATCCGTTCCATCCGCCGCGGCGACCACGTTGAAGTCCGCAGCGGCAGCGAGGTCTACTACCGCGGAGAAGTCAGGGATACCGCACCGGGACTGGGAACCCTGTGGATCCGCGAAGATGAAGGAAACCGCATCGCAGTCAGCGTTGAGGACTTCACCATCTGGAAGGTCCCGGCCTAGCCCCCGTTTTTCCCGGCCCGGCGCTCATCAGTCCAGCTCATCGGTCCATCAGGGCGCCGGCGCTGATGTTCAGCGTAGCGGCCGTCATGCTGGCAGCCTTGTCAGATGCCGCAAACGCCGCCGCATTCCCCACCTCTTCCAGGGTCGCCGCCCGCTTGAGCAGCGTGGCATCGACGATGCTGTTGGCGATGTCTTCCCGGCCGTCCATGGCTGCCGGAAGGGATTCGGGAATTCCGCCGCTGCGAAGAGTGACCACGCGGATGCCGTGTTCCCCGAGCTCCACCGCCAGCTGGCGGCGCATCGCTTCCATGGCCTCAAACGCCGTGATGAGTCCGCCGAAGTAGTTTCCGGGACTCGGATCTCCCGATCCGCCGAATACCAGAATGACCCCCGACTGCTGCCGCATCATGTGCCTGGCGGCTGCCCGGGCAGTCAGAAACAGAGTCTGCACCGCGGTGGAAACCGGGCGCAGGTAGCCCTCCACATACATGTCCACCAT
The DNA here is from genome assembly GCF_054792395.1 of Arthrobacter sp. Z1-15. Taxonomy (NCBI): domain Bacteria; kingdom Bacillati; phylum Actinomycetota; class Actinomycetes; order Micrococcales; family Micrococcaceae; genus Arthrobacter; species Arthrobacter sp. Z1-15. Next base: position 3,589,391 of record NZ_CP096454.1, read on the forward strand.
GGGCGAACCCTGCACATCGCCGTGCTGGATGACGTTCAGTGAAATATCCAGGCTGCCGGCGGCAGCGGCAACATCATCGGCATGCTCATCCACCGCCCGGGCGTTGGTGGCGTCCAGCAGAGCCGTCTCAACCAGCCCTCCGTCCGCGCGGATGTCCCCGGCAACGGCCTCCAGGCTCTCCGGACTGCGGCCGGCCAGGAAAACCCGGGCGCCTTCCCGTGCGAAGGCCCTGGCCACCGCTCCCCCGATTGATCCGCCGCCGCCGTAGATGACGGCGGTTTTCCCGTTAAGCAGCATGTGAGCCTCTTCGGTCCGCTGTGGCTGTGGCTGTGGCTGTGGCTGTGGCTGTGGCTGTGGCTGTCAATGATGGCACTGCCGCCCGGCCGTGCACAGGGGTCCGGGAGCACGCCCGTACCCCTGTGCACTTGTCCTTTACGCGCTGGCTTCTTACCAGCGCACTTTTTTCTCCCGCCGGCCCTGCTTGCCGTTGGTGTGCGTGGGCTTGTGGTCCTTGCCCAGGCTCTGCCAGCCGGGAAGCGCGTTCTCCGCCGCCATGGCGGCAGCCGCCTTGTCCGACGCCTCGGCTGCCAGCTTGGCGGCTGCGGCGGGGGCAAGACTGACCGCTGCCTCCAGCGGTGCGTCCGACGCCGGCAGCACCGGCGAGGAAACGGACGCGGGGGAAGAGGAACCGGACAACGGGGAGTTTCCGGGCAAAGGCTTAGCGCGGTTTTTCTTGTTTTGCGTCATGGTGGTCTCCTGACATGCAGTACGGGCCGGGAGCTTCGCTGGGTATGGTGCGGACGATGCGTCCTGAAAACATCCGGCATCAGCGGCCGCCGCCACTGTTGAAGCGGCGGCAGCACCTGCAGCGGGATGGTTGGACGGGGAGCACGGTCAGCAACACGCACCATCGACAAGCTCACCCGGCAGTGGGTGGATGCTGTCTGCGAAAAGCGGGTGCGTGCGACCGGGGGATCAGCTGCAGCGGATGAGGCCGGCGGATCCGGAGCCCGGTCAGGGCACGGCCCTACTCGTAAATGAGTTCCATGGGGAGACCGTAACAGGAAAAGACGGCACCGGGTAGACCCGATGCCGTCTTTTGCCGGCTTTAACCGACGCTCTTACTCCTGGTGACTGACCTTGCTGCTGCCCGTCCTGCCCTAGATCAGGGTGTCGGAAAGGTGGTTGGGCGTCCCGAAGCGGTGGGCCGTGATGCTGACGGCCTGCTCGTGCAGGAACGGCAGCAGTTCAACCCGTCCGGCTTCGGTGACCGGGTTGGCGTACACCGCAACGTCCGGACGTCCGCCCAGTGCGTCAGCCAGTGCCGACGCGCCGCCGCCGATGAGGCGGATCCGCGGGCCGTGGACCGCGGGATCGTAGCTGGAAGCGGCAGCCAGCCAGGCGGCGTCGTCCTCTTCCGTCACGGAAATTCCGTGTTCAGTCAGCAGCGCCCGCAGCGCCAGCGGCAATTCGACGCCGGTGGAGACCCGCAGTGCGGATCCGGCCAGCAGTCCCGCTGCCGCAACGCGCAGCAGCGGCGTGAGCGGCTGGTTTTCGGCCAGGCGGATGGTGACGGGCAAGGGCCGGTAGCGGAAGACATTGCGTTCGGCGCTCAGCGCAGAAACGTCCTTGGCGGTGCCGAATTCCTCGGCCCATGCTGCCGCGTCACTGCTCAGCGCACGGTGCAGGAAGTCCGTGTCCGCGTCGAAGCTGCCCGAGCCGGCGGCGGCCAGGATCTTGGCGGCACCCTGATGCCGGACGGGGGCTCCCGCACCGGCGGCTACAGCCGGTTCCCATTCGCCCAGGCCCATCAGGTAGTTGGGGCCGCCGGCCTTGGTTCCCGCGCCCACTGCCGACTTCTTCCAGCCGCCAAACGGCTGGCGCTGAACAATGGCCCCGGTGATGCCGCGGTTGATGTAGAGGTTGCCGGCGGAGATGTTCTCCAGCCAGACATCCATCTCAGCCGGGTCCAGGGAATGCAGGCCAGCTGTCAGCCCGTACTCAATCTGGTTCTGCAGGGCGACGGCCTCTTCCAGGGTCTCAGCCGTCATCACGCCGAGAATCGGACCGAAGTACTCGGTGAGGTGGAACTCGGAGCCGCGGCGAACGCCGGTGCGCACGCCCGGGCTCCACAGCCGGCCGCTGTCATCGAGCTGCTTGGGTTCGATCAGCCAGGATTCGCCCTCGCCCAGGACGGTGAGCCCGCGCAGCAGCTTGCCGGCGGCCGGTTCGATAACCGGGCCCATCTGGGTGACGGCGTCCACCGGGTAGCCCACCTTGAGGGACTGCACGGCGTCAACGAGCTGGTTGCGGAAGCGCGGCGACTTGGCCACCGAACCCACAAGGATCACCAGGGAAGCGGCGGAGCACTTCTGGCCGGCGTGGCCGAAGGCGGAGGCGACGACGTCGCGCGCTGCCAGGTCGAAATCGGCACTCGGCGTGACGATGATGGCGTTCTTGCCGGAAGTTTCGGCCAGCAGCGGCAGGTCCGAGCGGAAGGAACGGAACAGCTCGGCGGTTTCATAGCCACCGGTGAGGATGACGCGGTCCACCGACGGGTGCGCGACCAGCTGGCGGCCCAGTTCCTTCTCGCCCAGCTGCACCATCTGCAGGACGTCGCGGGGAACGCCTGCCTCCCAGAGGGCCTCGACCATGACGGCGCCGCTGCGGGCGGACTGGCGGGCCGGCTTGATGATCACGGCTGATCCGGCGGCCAGGGCCGCCAGGGTTGAACCGGCAGGAATGGCTACCGGGAAGTTCCACGGCGGCGTAACCACCGTCAGCGTTGCCGGCACAAACCGGGCGCCGTCGACCTTTTCCAGGTCCTTGCCGCGCTCGGCGTAGTAGTGCGCAAAGTCGATGGCCTCGGATACCTCGGGGTCCGACTGGTCCAGGGTCTTGCCGGTCTCGGCGGCCATGACCTCCATCAGATCCGCGCGCCTCTCCTCCAGCACGACGCCGGCGCGGTGCAGGATTTCGGCACGTTCGGCTGCGCTGAGGGAAGCCCAGCCCTTGGCGGATTCCACGCCGGTGCGGACAACCGTCTCCAGGGCGTCCTCGTCGGCCACCTGTGCCTCGGCGACGGCGGCGACGCCGAGGTCCGAGCCCGCTACGCGGGTCAGGATCGCGCGGCCCCACGCCTGGTTGGCGGGCAGGGACGGATCCGTGTCCGGAGTGTTGCTGAAGTCCTGCTGCGCGGCGTCGGCTCCCGCGGTGTCCGCCGGGCGCGGCCGGCTGCGGTCCTGGACGCGGTTGGACGCGGGAACCGTGTCGTCCAGGTCAGCCAGCGAAGTGAGGAAGCGCAGCTTCTCCCGTTCGAAGAGCGCCTCGTTTTCACTCAGCTCGAAGACGGCGGACATGAAGTTCTCGGAGCTCGCCCCTTCTTCCAGACGACGGATGAGGTAGGCGATGGCGACGTCGAACTCCGCCGGGTGGACCACGGGGGTGTACAGCAGCAGCGATCCGACGTCGCGCTTGACTACTTCGGCCTGGCCCGTGGCCATGCCCAGCAGCATCTCGAACTCGATGCCTTCGGTGACGCCGCGCTGCTTGGCCAGCAGCCAGGCGAAGGCAACGTCAAAGAGGTTGTGGCCGGCCACGCCGATGCGCACGTTGGCAACGCGTTCGGGCTGCAGGGCGTAGCTGATGACGCGCTTGTAGTTGGTGTCCGTTTCCGCCTTGGTGCCGCAGGTGGCCAGCGGCCAGCCGTGCAGCGAGGCTTCCACCTGCTCCATCGGCAGGTTGGCACCCTTGACGACGCGCACCTTGACGGGGGCACCGCCGTCGGCCCGGCGGGCGGCAGCAAATTCCTGAAGCCGCATCATGGCGGACAGGGCATCGGGAAGGTAAGCCTGCAGGACAATGCCCGCTTCCAGATCCTTGAACTCCGGCATGGAGAGGAGCTTGGTGAAGACCGCCATGGTCATCTCCAGGTCCTTGTACTCTTCCATGTCCAGGTTGATGAACTTCTTCGGGCTGAAGGCGGCCGCCTGGCGGTAGAGCGGGGTCAGCTTCTCCACGACGTGCTCTACGGCTTCGTCAAAGGCCCAGTGTGAATGCGGTGAAACCGTGGAGGAAACCTTGATGGAGACGTACTCGACGTCGTCCCGCGCCAGCAGCGTATGGGTGCCCTCCAGGCGGCGGTTGGCTTCACGCTCGCCCAGGACTGCTTCGCCGAGCAGGTTCATGTTCAGGCGGACGCCGTCCTTCCGGATGCGGCTGATGGCCTTGCCCAGACGGGCGTCCGTGGCGTCGACAATCAGGTGGCCCACCATCCGGCGCAGCACCTTGCGGGCCACGGGAATGACAACCTGGGGCAGCACAGGGGCCATGACGCCGCCCAGCCGGACCGCCGAACGCATGTACCAGGGCAGGAAGCCGGGAACCTGCGGGGCCAGGGCGGCGAGGTTCCGGCCGGCAACGCGCAGGTCTTCGGGGCGGATGACGCCGTCAACAAATCCGACGGTGAAGTCCAGCCCGGCGGGGTCCTTCAGGACGCCGGCCAGCTGGGCCGCCGAGGCGTCCACCGGCACGGTTGCGGCTTCGGCCAGCCAGCGGCGGACGAGGTCCACCGCTTCCCCGGACAGGTCCTGCGGTACGCCCGGTACCGCGCTTGGTTCGGTGACGGTGTTGCTCATGGGCCAGCTCTTTTCAACGTGCGACTGATTGATACTTCTCTAAGTATCCGCGCAAACTCCCGTAAGACAAAGGTTAGTTTTCTTACGCATATAGGTTACTTTTACTAATGATTAGTGAAGCAGGATAAACATCGGAGGAAGCCCTTGCTGGACGTGCGCCGGATGAACCTTTTACGCGAGGTAAAAGTGCGCGGAACACTGGCAGCCGTGGCGGAAGCACTGGGGCTTAGCCCCTCGGCTGTATCCCAGCAGCTGGCCCTGCTGGAGAAGGAAGTGGGGGTGGAACTGCTGCGGAAAACCGGACGCGGTGTGCAGCTGACCCCGCAGGCCGAAATCCTGGTTTCCCACACATCGGACATCCTGGAATCGCTGGAACGGGCCGAGGCGGACCTGGCCTCGTCGCTGACGACAGTCACGGGAAGGATCCGGGTGGCAGTGTTCCAGTCGGCGGCCCTGGCCCTGATGCCGGGCGCCCTGTCGCTGCTGCGGCGCGAGCATCCCGATCTGCGGGTGGAAATGGTGCAGCGCGAACCGGAAACCGCGCTGTACGAAACGTGGGCGCGCGACTTCGACGTGGTGATTGCGGAGCAGTACCCCGGTCACGCTGCCGTCCGGCATCCGGAGCTGGACCGGGTACATCTGACCTCGGATGCCATCCGACTGGCGGTACCGAACGAAGGGTTCCCGCCGGTCGATTCGCTGGCGGACACCGCGGACCTGCCCTGGGTCATGGAGCCGCGGGGAGCCGCTTCCCGGCACTGGGCCGAACAGGCCTGCCGACGGGCCGGATTTGAACCCGATGTCCGCTACGAAACCGCTGACCTTCAGGCCCAGATACGCCTCATTGAGTCCGGCAATGCCGTGGCCCTGATGCCGGATCTGGTCTGGACCGGGCGGGAGCCGAGCGTGCGGCTGCTGGAGCTGAACGGCCGGCCCCGGCGCAGTATTTTTACCTCCGTGCGACGAGCAGGCAGCAGGCGTCCTGCCGTCCTGGCCTGCCGCGAGGTACTGGACCGGACGGCGCGGCAGGTGGCGCTGCAGCGCTAAAGACCTGCAGCCCCGGCCGGAGCCGGGGCTGCAGGTCTTCAGGCCGGGTTGCTACCGGCCGGAACCGGAACTGCCCGAGCCGTCGGTGCCGCTGCGGCCGGACCCGCGCGTGGTGCCGTCCACATCGGTCTCGATCTGCTCCTTGCTCACTTCTTCCGTCACGCTCTCCGTGTCGGTAACCGTTTCAGTGTCCAGCCGAACCCGCTCCACCGGAACGGTCTTCTTCTCGACCACCGGCTCCTCGGCGTGCAGCGTCACCTCGTGTTCTTCTTCGCTGAGCTCCGGGCCGGACAGGGCGGAATCGACATTTGAATCGGTAATCGGCTCCCGCTCCACGCGGACCTCTTCATGGCTCACCGGAACCTGCGTGGTGACGTTTTCCGTGACAACGTACTTGCGCAGGCGTGCCTTGCCCGTTTGCCGGGTCTGGGTTCCCACATCAATCTGTTCTTCGGAGCGGGTCATCGCGTCGTCGGTGGTGGGCCCCGAGGTGTCGCGCCCCACCGTTCCAGAGGCATTGCCCGACGAGGTTCCAACACCGGAACGGGTGATGTCGCTGTCATCCCCGATGCCGCTGCCCACGCCCGTGTCGGTGCTCCGGTCCGTCATGGTGCCCGTGCCGGCACCCATGGTGCTGGTGTCGGCCGAGCCGTCGTCGTAGGTGAACCCGTAGTAGCGGTAGAGGGTCACTTCCTCTTCCGGGGAAATGGATCCGTCGGACTCAACCTGCGGGGAGTTCTTCACCTCATCCTTGGAATACGGCACCAGGACGTCAACACCCTCAACGGTTGCCTCACTGAGCGGGACGAAAGACTCATTAGTACCAAAGAGACCGGTGTTGACGGTCACCCAGGCGGGTTCGTTGGTCTGATCGTCCAGGTAGAACGTCCCCACCGAGCCAATCTTGTCTCCGTTGGGGCCCAGCACGTTGCCTGAACCGGCCATAAGGCCTTCGACTTGCTGATTGCTGATCATGTTGTTCTCCTTCAGCTGCGAACCTTCACCGTTGTCCGGTGCTTATTCACGTTGGGCCGGAGTATGCCGGTGCACCGAAGGGCGAACGGCGGAGAGATGCAGAGCCGAACGGCCTTGACGGATATACACGCCAAACCCCGGTTGAGCCTTGTGAGGGCCCTCGTTGGCGGCCCGGCCTGGAATCCCAAGCCTGCTTACAATTCCAACTCAACAGCTTCAGAGCGTCAATAGGTAGTGTTTCGACAGCCCTACTTCGGGTCAGCTAGGAGCTCGCGCACCTCGCGGCGGAGTACCTTGCCCAGCATCGACTTGGGCAGCTCGTCCACGGCGACGATGCGCCGCGGGACCTTGTAGGGGGTCAGCCGCTCGCGGCACCAGGCGCGGAGGCCTGTCTCGTCCAGTTCCGTTCCCGCCTGCAGCACGACGGCGGCAACAACCTGTTCCCCGCCGTCGGCCCGGGGAAGACCCACCACGGCGACGTCGGCGATGTCCTGGTTGCTGCGCAGCACCTCTTCCACCTCACTGGGCGAAACGTTGAAGCCGCCGGTGATGATCAGTTCCTTGCGGCGGTCCACCACCGTCACGAACCCGTCCTCATCAACGGTGACAATGTCGCCGGTCCTGAGCCAGCCGCCGTCGAGGAGTACCTGCTCGGTGTCCTCGGTGTTATTCCAGTAGCCGGCGAAAACCTGCGGCCCGCGGATCAGCAGCTCGCCGCGCTCTCCGGCGGGAACGTCGTTCTCCGGGTGCTCAGGATCGGCCACCCGCATCTCGGTGCTGGGGAAGGGGACGCCGATGGTTCCGTTGCGGCGCGAATCGGCAAACGGGTTGCCCAGCGCCACCGGGGAGGACTCGGTGAGGCCGTAGCCCTCAACCAGCAGGCCGCCCGAGACTTCTTCCCACAGCTTTACCGTGGCGGCCGGCAGCGTCATCGCTCCGGAGATGGCAAAACGGATGGTGGACAGGTCGATGCCGCGCTTCTTCGATTCCAGCGCCGTCTTTTCATAGATCGGCGGCACGGCGCAGAAGACGGTGGGCCGGGACTTCTTCGCTGCCGCCAGGACCAGGTCCACGTCGAACTTGGGGAAGAGCACCAGCCGGGAACCCGTGAGCATGGCGAACGTCAGATACAGCGTCAGGCCGAAGGCGTGGAACATCGGCAGTACGCCGTAAATGACTTCCTTGCCTTCTTCGGCGCCGTGCATCCAGGCCTGGCCCTGCAGGGCGTTGGAGCGCAGGTTGTAATGGGTGAGCATCACGCCCTTGGGGATGCCGGTGGTGCCCGAGGTGTACTGCAGCGCCGCCAGGTCCTTCACGGAGGGGCGGGGGTGGGCACTGTCGATCCGGGGTGAGCTGAGCAGCTTCTCCCAGGACATGGTGTTCTCGGTTTTGGCGGTCAGCCCGGCACGGGTCCGGCGCAGCTTCGGCAGCGGCAGCCGCAGGGCCATGCGCTTCATCCGCGGCATTGCCTTGGTGATGTCCACGGCAATGATGGTCTTCACCGCAATGTCGTCGGGGAAATCCTGGATCTTCTCCACGGCCTTGTCCCAGACAATGGCGACCTGGGCTCCGTGGTTTTCAAACTGGTGGCGCAGTTCGCGCTCCCTGTACAGCGGGTTGTGGCCGACGACGACGGCGCCCAGGCGCAGCACCGCGTAGAACGCGATGAGGTACTGGGGGCAGTTCGGCAGCACGATGGCCACCCGGTGTCCCCGGCTCACGCCCAGTTTCCGCAGGCCCTCGGCAGCGCGGTCGATTTTCTCGCCCAGTTCGGTGTACGTGGTCTCGGCACCGAAAAACTCCAGTGCCACCTTGGGCCCAAAGCGGACGACGGCGTCCTCCACCATGGCGGTCAGGGACTCGGTGGGCAGCTCAATAGTTGCCGGAACGCCGGGCTGGTAGTTCTTGACCCACAACGGTTCCTGGGCAGCAGTCATTGAGCAAGCTCCTTCAGATCGATTAATCCCGACTATATCGACGGGCCGGGCCGAGGGATAAATAAGTTGTCCCAAGCCACTGCCCGCACCGGTGCCCGCAGGCTAGGCCAGGAGGCCCCCGAGGTACCGGGCCAGCTCCCGGGGAGCCGAGCGGGGAGCCGCCGCTTCAACCGCTGCGTTGTAGTTGGTGTTGGTGTTCACGTCGTAGGTGAGGATGCGGCCGTCTGCGGTTTCCATGAATTCAATGCCGCAGATTTCCAGGCCGGTGCGCTTGGCGAAGTCGAGGTACTTTCCAATGATCGGGTGATCGAATCCTTCGCGCAGGCTAAAGAGCTGGGTGTCCGCATCCGGTGCGATGGTGGCACCCGGCGGCATGATCGGCTTGCCGGTGGACGGGTCGATGGCGCAGGCGTCCGCCGGGCAGAGCTGGAATCCGCCTCGGGCGGTGTCTGCCTTGATGGCGTAGATGAATTCCCCGCCGACAATCTCCACGCGGGTGATGAAGGGTTCGGCAGCAACAATGTACTCCTGGATCAGGGTGATGCCGTCCGCCGGCTCTTCAAACTCATCACCGGCCACGTACTCGGCCAGCTCACCGTGGGACTCGAACTTCCGCACCCCGAGGCCCTTGCCGCCCTGGTTGTGCTTGGTGATGAAGGGTGCCGTGAATCCCCTGGCCGCCTCGAGGATGGAGTCCCTGCCCACGGCCGCGACGGTCCGCGGCGTATCAATGCCGGCAGCCCGGAGGGCGGTGAGCTGGTCCACCTTGCTCATTTCCAGTTCCAGGACCCGGCGGCCGTTCACGGTGCGCCGGCCGTGGGCTTCGAGCCAGGACAGCACGGCCCGCGCATAATCCTTGGACAGGGTGTGGTCCCGGGTGTGCGAGGAAGCGCTGATCCGGGACCAGAAGATGCCTTCCGGCGGCACCGAATCCAGGTCCAGGACACCGTCGGTCAGCAACCATTCCTCCACCTCCAGCCCCTCGGCTTCAAAGGCGCGGGCAAACGGAGGGAACCACTCGGGGTTCTCGTGCAGGGCGTAGATCTTGGGGGCGGCGGAGCTCATTAAAAGTGCCTTTCCTCGGGTCGTTGCTGTGGCGGTCGATGGCGTGGCGGGTGGCGTCGGCGGTCGTTACTGTGGCGGTCGTTGGCGTGGCGGCCGTTGCTGTGAAGCAGCGCCTAGCCGCCGATGTAGATTCCGTTGCCCGGGCCCATGGGCAGGTCGAAAATGAAAAACACCGTCAGCACCGCCACCCAGGCCAGCCAGAAGAGGATGGTGAAGGGCAGCATCCGCGCAATGACGGTGCCCAGACCGGCCTGCGGCTCGTATTTGCGCAGCATGGTCAGCAGCACAATCATGTAGGGGTTGAGCGGAGTGAGGATCTGCGTCGCGGAGTCGCCCACCCGGAACGCGCCCTGGATGAAGGCCGGTTCAAACCCGAGCAGCGCAAACATCGGCACAAACACCGATGCCATGAGGGTCCACATGGCGGAGCCGGAAATGATGAACAGGTTCAGCACCGAGGCGAGCAGGATGAAGCCGATGATTGCCGGGTATCCGGTCAGCCCGATGGATTCCAGCCCGGACGCTCCGGCCACGGCGATCCAGTTGCCGATTCCGGACCAGTTGAACAGCGCGATGAACTGGCCCAAGATGAACGCGAGCACCAGGAACCCGCTCATGTCCTTGATCGAGGCGCCCATGACCCGCGGAACATCCTTGCCGGAGGCGATAGTGCCGGTGATCTTGCCGTAGACGAGTCCCGGAACGGTGAACAGGACAAACACGATGAAAACGATTGAGCCCAGCAGCGGGGACTTGGGCAGAAATCCGCCCTCCTCGTTGCGCCACGGGGAGTCCGGCAGCAGTGCGCCCACCAGGATGAGGACCGCGACGGCGGCTCCCGCCGCGACTGCCCACAGCACGCCGCGGCGCTCCACCGGGCTCAGCACGGAGGACAGTGCGGGTGCGGTTGCTGTTGTGGCCGCACTGGCAGGCGTGCCGCCGTCGTCGTCGCCTTCCGTTTCCTCAACGGGCACGCCCTGGCGGGTCAGGCGGGGCTCCAGGATCTTGTCGATGATGAACCCGGCCAGCAGGATCAGCACCAGCGAGGAGGCAAAGTTGAAAAAGTAGTTCGACAGCGGGTTTACCGGCGCACCGGGGTTGGGCAGGGTCTCGGTGACCGCCGTCGTAATTCCCGCGAAGAGCGCGTCAAGGCTCGTGACCAGCATGGAGGTGGAGTACCCGGCGCCGGCGGCGGCGAAACCGCCGAGCAGCCCGGCCACCGGATGCCGGCCCGCGGCCTTGAAGACCAGTGCGGCCAGCGGCGGAATAACCACGAACGCGGCATCGGACATGATTGAGCCGGTCACTCCCACAAGCCCGACCGCATAAGGCAGGGCCCAGCGCGGGGCCGACCCGAAGGCCTTGCGGATCAGGGCCGAGAGCAGCCCCGATTTCTCCGCCACTCCGACCGCCAGCAGGATCGGCAGCACCGTGGCCAGCGGCGGAAATCCGAGATAGTTGGCGCCGAGGGTGGTGGTGAACCAGCTCAGCCCTTCGGCGGTGAAGAATCCCTTGATGACCGTTGCCTCAGTTGCCCCGGGCACGGTGACCACAACGTTGGCCCACGCCATGGCCGTGGACACGACGGCCACGGCCAGGAAGAGGAACAGGAAGAGCATGAACGGATCCGGCAGTTTGTTGCCGATCCGTTCCACCCCGCCCAGGAGGCGGTCGGGGAGGCTGCGGCGGCCGGTGTGCAGGGAGGGGGGCGTCGTGGTCATTCCAGTCTCATTTCCTGGTGCGGGGAAGCTTGTCCGGGGTCAGTCGAAATAGGCGGGAACGTCCACGGGCCCGCCGGCGTCGGCGAATTCCCGGGCCACCGCGCCGCGCAGCTCGGGGTCGCAGAGGTAGTCCAGCGCGGTCAGCGCGAGTCCCGCGGCGCCGTCGAGCGCGCCGGATTCGGCCGCCGGCGAGCCGGCTGCCTCCGCGAAGGCCCTGGTATGCAGGGCCACGTCGGCCGGGGCAATGCCGATCAGCGGATGGATCCCCGGGATGCGGTAGCTGACGTTGCCGAAGTCGGTGGAGGCAGCGATGGTTTCGGAGACGACGCCGGCCGGCAGGGGGCTGCGGCCCCGGCGCTGCTGGGCCGCCACCCACCGGCCGGTCAGGGCCGAGTTGGTCCGCACCGGCAGCGACGGCGGGTGTTCATCCCAGCTGATGTCCACTGCCGTGCCGGTCATGAGCGCGGCGCCGGCGGCAATGTCTTCGAGCCGGCTGCTCAGGTCCTTCAGGGTTTCGGGGTACTTGGACCGTGCGTAGAGCTTCAGGACGGCCTTTTCCGGGATGACGCTGGGACGCTGCCCGCCCTCGGTGATGATGGCGTGCACGCGGTCCGCCGGCGGCAGCTGCTGGCGGAGCAGCCCGATGCCGGTGTAGGCAAGGGAGGCGGCGTCCAGCGCGTTGCGACCCATGAAGGGCTGGGCGGAGGCGTGTGCTGCAACGCCGGAGAACGTCACTGTGAGCAGGCGCCGGCCGAGCCAGACCTGCTCGGACAGGTCCATCGCATAGGGATGGACCATGATCGCCGCGTCGACGCCGTCGAAAGCGCCGTTGCGGGCCAGGACTTCCTTGCCCGAGTGCCCTTCCTCGGCGGGGGTGCCCAGGAACACCACCCGGCCGGGGAAGGCTTCCGGGTTTTCCCCGAGAGTTTGGGCCAGGGCGATGAAGGCGCCTACTCCGGTGGCCGCAATGACGTTGTGGCCGCAGGCGTGGCCCACCTCCGGCAGCGCGTCATACTCGCTGAGGACGGCGATGGCCGGTCCTTCGCCGCTTCCGATTTCGGCCCGCAGTGCGGTGGGAAGGCCGTGGGCGCCCAGTTCTGCCTGAATGCCGTGCCGGTGCAGCAGATCAGCGAGGAAGGCGGCGCTGCGGTGTTCCTCGTAGGCGGTTTCGGGATCCTTGTGCAGGGTATGGACAACCTCATTGAGGTCATCCGCGAGCGCGTCCACCCGGGCTTCCACGGCGGCGGCCAGCCCTGCCGGTGCTCCGGCGAAGGGTGACTCCGGGGTTTGGGCCGTCTGCATCCTGCGGGTTGTTTCGGCGTCGAGCTGGTTCAAGTAGGCAGTGCTGGGTGTGATGCGCGTCATGGGCCCCCACCCTAAGGGCCCGGCCCGCCCGGGAGCCAGTTAGATGACGCACCGTGTTGGGCGCACAGGTGCCGCGCGCCGCCTGCGCTACCTGCCTCGGCCGGCGATCCGGGCTACCAGTGCCTGCGGTCCGCGGGCGCCGAACCAGGCCAGCGCCTTGTACCGCTTCGAGGGAATGGAGACACCCTTGCCGGCGATGGCATCGGCAAGGCCCTCACGCACCACCCGTTCGGCGTCGAGCCACATCCAGTTCGGATACACGGACTTGTCCATGTCCATGCGCTGGTGGAACTCGGTGTGGACAAACCCCGGGCACAGCGCGGTCACATGCACGCCGCGGCCGCCGTAGGAGAGGTTGGCCCAGCGGCTGAAGGTGATGACCCACGATTTTGCGGCGCTGTAGGTGCCGCGCGGGATAAACCCGGCCACCGAGGCGACGTTGATGATGTGCCCGCCCGGTCCCTCCAGACGGGAAAGCATGGTGTTCAGGGCCGTGTGGCTCAGCTGCAGCGGAGCCGCCACCAGCACGTTCAAATGGTCCAGCTCCGCGGACAGGTCATTGCGTTCGAAGCTGTTCTTCAGCCCGTACCCGGCGTTGTTGACCAGCATCGTGATGTCAGGCTTCTCCAGCCGCCGGCCCACCCGCTCCACTCCCCCGGGATCGGCAAGGTCCGCCGCGATGTACTCCGTCTGGACGGAGTATTCCCGGGCCAGTTCCTCTGCCGAGTCCTTGAGCCGCTGTTCGTTGCGGGCCGTGAGGACCAGGTTATAGCCGCGGTTGGCCAGCTGGCGGGCGAATTCGGCGCCGATACCCGATGTGGCGCCGGTAATTAATGCTGTGGGAGTCATGGGTCCACCTTTCCACGCCTACCCTGCATTGCCCCGCAGGCTTTGGCAACGCGCGGCGATGTTCCGCGCCCGGTGCCTTGCCAGCAGCCCTAAGCCGCCCCTACCGTGACAAGATAACCGGCCCCCTTCAGGAGGAGCCATGGCACCACCGCGGTTATATCGGGACAGGCAGGATGCAGGGCGGAAACTTGGCGTCGAACTGGCGGCGTATTTCGGCCTGCCGCATTTGCTGGTGCTGGGGCTGCCGCGCGGCGGCGTACCGGTTGCCGCCGCAGCGGCGGAGCTGCTCCGGGCCCCGCTGGACGTTGTGGCGGTCCGCAAGGTGGGGCTTCCCTCCCAGCCGGAACTGGCGGCCGGAGCCATGGCATGGCTGGCGGGAACCGTCACGACCGTGCGCAATGAACCCGTACTGGTGGACTGGCAGCGCGCCCTCGCGTCCCGGCGCGGCCGGGATCAGCATCCCCCGGGCCGGCCCTTCGACGCGGACCAGGCTTTTGATGAGGCGGCGGCCGTTGAGCTGCTGGAACTGATCCGCCGGGACAAGCTCTACCGGATGCAGCGGGATCCGCTGGACGTGCGGGGGCGGACCGTCATTGTCGTGGATGACGGACTGGCCACCGGCAGCACGATGCGGGCAGCCCTGCTGGCCCTGCGCCGACAGGAGCCGGCCCGCCTGATCGCCGCAGCTCCGGTCGCCTGCGGCAGCGCGGGCTGGCTTTCCAGCTTCGCCGACGACGCCGTCGTTCCCTGGGAGAGCAGTGAACTGGCATCCGTGGGACAGACGTATGAGAGCTTCGACCAGACCACCGATGCGCAGGTCCGGCAGCTCCTGGACGTCCCCTAAAGTGTCCGGACTCCTCCGGACCCCTCCCACCATCGAAGGCAGGAACCCATGAACGCAGCGCCAGACAACGACGGCGGCACACGCAGCTGGGCCGGAGCCCGCTATGTGGCGCTGGGAAGCTCCTACGCGTCGGCGCCGGGCCTGGGGCACCCTGTGCCCGGCAGCCCGCCGGAGGCAGGGCGCACGGATGCCAACTATGCCCACCTCCTGGCGGGAGCACTGCAGCTGTCCCTCACCGATGCCACCAGCTCCGGGGCAACCACCGCGGATGTACTGTGGCGCTCGCAGTACGGACAGGCGCCGCAGGCCGATGCGCTCACCCCCGACACGGACCTGGTCACGGTCACCATCGGAGGCAACGACATCGGTTATGCCGCTTCCATGATGCTGGCGGGACTGTCGCCGGCGGCATATCTGCGCCACCGCCCGTCGCTGGAGCTCATCAAGGCGCTGGCTCCGGCAGCACTGAACCGGAACATCGCCATGCTGCCGGCTGACATGGCATCCGTTGGCCAGCTCATCCGGCGGCGCTCCCCCAACGCCGTCGTCCTGTTTGTGGAATACCTCACCGTGCTGCCGCTGGACCCGCACACCAGGGTGCCCGGCATGAAGCCCGCGCAGGCCGCCGCCTCCCGCCGCCTCGCCGTACATCTGGCGCTGGCCACGGAAGCCGGTGCCAACGCCACCGGGTGCTCGGTGCTCCGGGTGGCGAAAGCCAGTGCCGACCACTACGCCGGATCCGATGACCCATGGACCGTGGGAGCCTTCCTTCCGACCGAGGGCGGGCCGCTGCCGTTCCATCCCAACCAGGCCGGCCATGAAGCCGTGGCGCGGATGATCCGCAACTACCTCGGAGCGTAAAACCGGCCGGCCGGTGTGCGTTCCGGGCTCTCCGAAGGCGCGGAACGCGGCCTGCCCTACCGCTGGCAGCGCCTTCGACGGGATAATTCCATGGAGCGGGCAACCCGCTTTTCGAACTCCGCGGGAGGTTCCAGATGTCCATGTCAGGAAGCGTGTTCAGGCTCGGCGGATTGAACCTCGACATCAGTGAACTCACCCGCAAGGCCGTCCGGAGTATCCGCGCCGGCCTGGCCCTCACCGGAGTGCTTTCCATCATTCTGGGTGCCCTGGTGCTGTTCTGGCCCGGGGCAACGCTGGAGGTTGTCGCGTTCCTTTTCGGACTGTTTTTCCTGGTGTCCGGGGCGATACGGGTAGTCACGGGAATCTTCACGCCCCTGTCGGGAGGCCTTCGGGTGCTCAACATCCTCACCGGCGTGCTGATCTTCATTGTCGGCGTGGTGGCCATGCGCAACCCGCTGGCTTCACTGGCCGTCCTGGGCATGGTGATCGGCATCGCCTGGATCATCGAGGGCATCATGGCACTGACCGAAAGTGAGAGCGGCGGATCGCGGTGGTACGCCATCACCTACGGGATCATCAACATCATCGCCGGAGTGGTGGTGCTGTTCCTGCCGGTGGATTCCCTGACCGCCCTGGTTGTCTTTGGCGGAATCTTCCTCGTGGTCCTGGGCATTGTGGAAGTGGTTCGGGCGATCGCGTTTGGCCGCGGCATGCCACTGGCCTCCTAGCGTCCAGCAACCTTCCAGCAGCTGTTAACACAGTGCTAACCTGCCGCGAAACCTGCCTGAAATACGGGGCCTCCACGCTGGGATAAGTACGGTTTCCATCCCCGCGCTCCGGCCCGCGTGGCCGGCCATCCCCGAATGGAGTAACTCCATGGATTCTGGAAACACCGCCTGGCTGCTCGCCAGCTCCGCACTGGTCTGCCTGATGATCCCCGGTATCGCCTTCTTCTACGGAGGAATGGTGGGCTCCCGCCGGATCCTGAACATGATGCTGATGTGCTTCGCCGGAGCCAGCCTCGTCGCTGTGCTCTGGGTGCTCTACGGCTATTCGGCTGCCTTCGGCAACTCGATGACCGGAGCCGGCCTGCTGGGAAACCCCGCCGAGTTCTTCGGGCTGTCCGAACTGCTGGTGGAGGATCCGGAGAGCTCACTGCCGACGGCCCTCTTTGCAGCCTTCCAGCTGATGTTCGCCTGCGTCACTACGGCCCTGGTGGCCGGTGCCGCGGCCGGCCGCATGAAGTTCGGCGCCTGGATGCTGTTCGCCGGGCTCTGGGCAACCCTCGTCTACTTTCCCGTGGCGCACTGGGTCTTCGCTTTCAGCAGCGAGGACGGGTCCGTGACCGGGGGCTGGATCGCCAACCAGCTGGGAGCCGTGGACTTTGCCGGCGGCACCGCCGTCCACCTGAATGCCGGCGTCGCCGCGCTGGCCCTGGCACTGGTCCTGGGCCGCAGCAAGGGCTGGCCGCACGCCCACGGCAAGCCGCACAGCCGGCCCCTCGTGCTGCTGGGCGCCGGCCTGCTGTGGGTGGGCTGGTACGGCTTCAACGCCGGCTCGGCCCTCAGCGCCGGCCACGCCGCCTCCGTCGTTTTCCTGAACACGGCCGTGGCTGCGGCGGCGGGACTGCTCGGCTGGATGCTGATGGACCGGCTGCGACTGGGAACGTCCTCCTCGCTGGGAGCGGCCTCCGGGCTGATTTCTGCGCTGGTGGCCATTACCCCCGCCTGCGGCGCGGTCAGCCCGCTGGGCGCCCTGGCGATCGGACTGCTGGCCGGCCTCGTGTGCTCGCTGGCCATCGAATGGAAGTTCCGGCTCGGTTACGACGACTCGCTCGACGTCGTCGGCGTCCATGCCGTGGGCGGGCTGCTGGGCACCCTGCTGATCGGCCTGTTCGCGACCGATGCGGCGCCGAACGGGGTCAGCGGCCTGTTCTACGGCGGAGGGTTTGAACTGCTCGGCATCCAGGCGCTGGCCGCAGCCGCGGTCCTTGTCTACTCCTTCGCCGTCACCTGGCTCATTGCGAAGGCGCTGCAGCTGACCATCGGCCTGCGCATCCCGGAGGAAAGCGAGCTGCAGGGGATCGACATTGCGGCGCACGCCGAGTCCGCCTACCTGAACGACGAGGAGCCGGTGGAGCTAGGCGCCCGCCCCTAACCCGGCAGGTAGTCTCCCGCCTCCAGTCCTCCGCCCGTCAGTCCTCCGCCAGAGCCTCCTCCTGGCGGAGGTAGACGGACAGCAAATCGCGGGCATGCTGCGTCTGCGGCCCTTCCTTCTCCATGGCCTCCATCATGGATTCCGCCTGGGCCCGGCCGCCGGGGAAGGGCGGCAGGAGCGGAACGTCGGGGTCGGAAACCACTTCGATGATGCACGGGCGGTCCGCGGCGAGCGCCCGGTCCCAGGCCTCCCCGAGCAGTTCGGGGTCCTCCACCCGGATCCCTTCGAAACCCAGCAGCTCCGCGTATCCGGCGTAGTTGAACTCCGGCAGGGCCTGGCTGTCCTCGAACCGCGGTTCGGTCTCCATCTCCCGCTGTTCCCAGGTGACCTCGGTGAGTTCGCGGTTATTCAGCACGCAGACAATGAAGCGCGGATCCTCCCACTGCTTCCACATCCGGCTGACGGTGATGAGTTCGGTGAGCCCGGCCATCTGCATGGCCCCGTCTCCGGCCAGCGCGATGAGCGGGCGGTCGGGAGCGGCCAGCTTTGCGGCAATGCCGTAGGGCACCGCGCAGCCCATGCTGGCCAGCGTGCTGGACAGATGTGCGGGAACTCCGCGGGGCAGGCGCAGCTGGCGGGCGTACCAGTAGACACTGCTTCCCACGTCCACTGCCACCTGCGCGTTGTCCGGCAGGCGCCGGCTCAGTTCGTGGATTGCCCGTTCCGGGTTCACCGGGTCCGCCGGCGTGAACGCTCGTTCCAGGGACAGGTCGTGCCAGGAACGGACGGCCCGTTCCACGTCGGTGCGCCAGGCGGTCGCGCCGCGTTCGGTGAGCAGGGGCAGCAGCGCATCGAGGGTGGCGGCCGCCTCGCCGGTCAGCGCCGCCTCCACCGGGTACCGGTTGCCGATGGCGGCGGAATCGATGTCGATCTGCACGGCCCGGGCGGCTCCCGGCGGCGGATAGAACTCGGTCCAGGGATCATTGGAGCCGATGATGAGCAGGGTGTCGCAGTTGGCCAGCGCAAATCCGCTGGCTGAAGTGCCCAAATGCCCCATCACGCCTGCGGCCAGGGGATGGGATTCATCCACATACGGCTTCCCCAGCAGGCTGGTGGTGATGGCCGCGCCCACCTTTTCCGCCAGCGCCACCACCTGTTCCTGGGCGCCGCGCGCTCCCTGGCCGACGAGCAGGGCAATTTTCTGCCCGCTGTTCAAGAGTTCCGCGGCGGCCTGGACATCCTCCGAGCGGGGCAGGATCCGCGCCGGCCGCCAGACCGGTGAGGTGCTGAGGACACCGTGTTCCTGGTCCAGCTCCGGTGCCTGCGCCTGCTGGACGTCGTGGGGCAGGATGACCACCGACGGCGTGCGGGTGGCCAGTGCTTCCTTGAAGGCCCGGTCAATTACCAGCGGCGCCTGCTCCGGGCTGCTGACCTGCTGCCGGAAGCCGGACGCAACGTCACGGAAGAGGTGCATCAGGTCCACCTCCTGCATGTAGGCCGATCCAAGCACGCTCAGGCTTTGCTGTCCGATTAGGGCCACCACGGGCGCGGAATCCATCCGAGCGTCGTACAGGCCGTTGAGCAGATGGATGGCACCGGGTCCCTGGGTGGAGACCACCACACCCACTTCCCCGGTGTACTTCGCGTGGCCCACGGCCATGAACGCTGCGTTTTCCTCGTGCCGGGCCTGGACGAACTCCGGTCCGCCGGCCCGCCGCAGCGCACCCATCAGCGGGTTAATGCCGTCTCCGCTGTAACCAAAGATCCGGCCCACACCCCACGCCTTGAGCCGGGAGACCAACAAATCCGCCACCAGCTTCGGTTCGCCCTGCTGTTCCGCGCCCGCCGTTTCGCCCATCGCCTGCCTCCTGGAAATGATCAGTGTGCTGAGTACCCCCACTCTAACCCCGCCTCCGGACAGGGACGCAGCGGACGACGCCGCGGACGACTTTGCCCTCGGGGGCTGCTGTCGGCGCAGCGGTTGGTGTACAGGAACCGGGACGCCGATATGCTCTTTCCCATGGGTGTCCTCTATTACGTCGCGTCGTCGCTGGATGGTTTCATAGCCACGGAGGACCACAATCTGGACTGGCTGATGGCCTTCGGATTCGAGGCTTTCCAGGACCACTATGACAAGTTCATGGCCGGTGTCGGTTCCCTGGTGATGGGTTCAGCCACGTATGAATTCGTGCGCCGCCAGGAGCCGGACAGCTGGGCCTACGGCTCCCTGCCCTGCCAGGTGCTCACCCACCGAAGCCTCGAGGCACCCCCGGAGAGCGGCGTGCGTTTTGCTTCCGGGGACATTAGGCAGATTTGCGCTGACGCCGTTCGGGACGCCGCCGGACGCAACGTGTGGGTGGTGGGCGGCGGCGACGTTGCCGCGCAGTTCGCGGAGGCCGGGCTGCTGGATGAAATCCGGGTTACCTACATGCCGGTTGCCCTGGGCTCGGGGCGGCGGCTGCTCCCGGTGTCCACGCCGACCGCCCCCATGCGGCTGGCCGGCACGACGTCGTTCAACGGCGGTGCCGCCGAGCTCCGCTTTTCACTGACGTAGGGCTCCAGCGGCGCTCCAGCGGCACTGCCGGACACGGCGTCACCGCCGCCGCTCCCCGTGTTTCGGGGGCTGGGCACTGGACCACGGTAGAGTGTGGGTTTCGCGCAGGCGCCGTGGCCCGGCCCGCAAGTCTCAGAAAGTGGCAGATCAATCATGGGGACAGATATCCGCACCCGCAACAACGTCCAGGTCCTGGGAAACCCTGACGGGCCGGTGATGATGTTCGCGCACGGCTTCGGCTGTGACCAGGGCATGTGGCAGCGCTTGGTTCCCCGGTTTTCCCGCGACTACCGGATCGTCCTGTTCGACCACATGGGTGCCGGCAACTCGGATATCGACTCCTATTCCTCCGCCAAATACTCTTCGCTGGACGGCTATACCTCCGACGTGCAGGACATCATGTCCGAGCTTGACCTGCGGGACGTGACCTTCGTGGGCCACAGCGTAGGGGGCATGATGGGCGTGGCCGCTGCGGCCGCGGACCCGTCGCGCTTCAAGGCACTGGTGTTCCTGGCCTCCTCGCCCAGCTACATGGATTACCCGGAGGACGGCTACGTGGGCGGAACGTCGCAGCGGGACATCCGGGAACTGCTGGATTCGCTGGACAGCAACTACATGGTCTGGGCAGCAGCCATGGCACCGGTCATCATGGGAAATCCGGAATCCCCGCAGCTGCACAGTGAGCTGGAGGGCAGCTTCTGCCGGATCAACCCGACCATCGCCCGCGAGTTTGCCCGGGTCGCGTTCCTCTCCGACGTCCGCCACCTGCTTCCGGACGTCACCGTCCCCACGCTCGTCATGCAGTGCTCCGAAGACCTGCTGGCTCCCGTCCACGTCGGCACATACACGCAGGAACAGCTGCCCCACGCCACTCTGGCGGTCATGAAGGCCACCGGCCACCTTCCGCACGTCAGCGCTCCGGCGGAAACCGCCGACACCATCATCAGCTACCTGCAGGCGGCGTAGTTCCTCTGGTGGAAGCTGCTCCCCTGGACTACGAAGCGCTGTTTCACGATGCTCCGGCCGGGTATCTCATCAGCGGGGCTGACGGCACCATCCTCGAAGCCAACCGCACGCTGCTGTCCTGGCTGGGAATGAGCCGCCGGGAGCTGGTGGGAACCAGCTTCCTGAAACTGCTGCCGATCGGCGACCGGATTCTCTACGCAACGCACGCCGCACCCCAGATGGGGGTCGCCGGTGCGTTTGCCGAGCTCGCCGTCGACCTCATCAAGGCTGACGGCGCCCGGATGCCGGCCCTGCTCTCGGCGAGCAGGGTCCCTGCCGAAAACGGCGGGCCGGCTCTGGACCGGGTCATTGTCTTCAACGCCCGCGAGCGCCGGCTCTACGAACAGGAACTGGTCAACACCCTGCGCAAGACCGAGGAAGCCGAGGCGGCACGGGCCAGCGCCGAGGCATCTGTTTTCGCCCAGCAGGAGGCACTGCGGCAAAAGGACCTGGTCCTGCAGGAAAGCCTGACTGAAAGCCGGCGCAAAGAAGCCCTGCTGGAGACCATCCTGAACACTGTCGAGGTGGGCGTGGTGGTGATCGACGAGGCGGGAACGGACCTCCTCACCAACAGCCGGCAGATTCACAACCGACAGCGCGCCCTCCCTCCGGGCATCCGTGACGCCGAGGAGCACGACCTGCTCATGTTTGGTCCGGACCGGGTGACCCTTCTGCCCGCGGACCTGCGTCCGCTGCGGCGCGCCATGCTGGGCGGCTCCTATTCGGATCAGCTGGTGTGGTTTGGCGCCGGTGAGGGCCAGCAGGCGCTGAGCGTCTCGGCACGTTCCGTGCGGGGCGACGGTGCATTCAGGGGTTCGGTGATTGTCTTCAGCGACGTCACCGGCCTGGTAAACGCAGTGCGTGCCAAGGATGACTTTGTTGCCAACGTTTCGCACGAGCTGCGCACACCGCTGACGTCGATCATGGGGTACCTGGACCTGCTGCTCGAGGACGCGGACGACCTGCCGGGCCATGTCACGGCATCGCTGAAGGTCGCCATGCGCAACTCCGAGAAGCTGCTGGCCCTGGTCTCGGACCTGCTCACCGCGGCTGCCGGCGGCAGCACCCTGGCGCTGCAGGCCACGGACCTGTCCGAGCTGATCCGGTCCGCCGTCACCTCAGCCGCACCCCGGGCCGAAATCAGCGGAGTGCACTTCGAGACCGACCTGCCGAACACCCTCCCGGACACCCTTGACCCACAGCGCATCGGCCAGGTGCTGGACAATCTGCTGTCAAACGCCGTCAAATACTCGCCCGACGGAGGCATTGTCACCGTCAGCGCGCGGCGCACCGAGACGCACACCAGCATCGAGGTGGCCGACCCCGGCATCGGCATGACGGCCGCGGAACAGGGCGAGGTGTTCACGAAGTTCTTCCGTTCCGCAACGGCGCGCAAGGCTGCCATTCCCGGCGTCGGCCTCGGGCTGGTCATCAGCCGCAAGATTGTCGAGGAACATCACGGCACCATAACGCTGCACAGCGAGCCCGGCCGGGGAACTGTCTTCACCGTCACGCTCCCGGTTGCCCAGGCCCGGGCAAATTTTGTGCCCGTTGACCCCTTGTGAAAATATCCAAGTAAATCCCCGGTATCTGCCGGGCTGAAGTCAGCAAGGGACGTATCCATGGCCAGCAGCAAAGCCGCACCGGTGCGAAAAATAATGCGCCGGCTGGGATCTTTCTCCCTTGTGGGCACTGTTGCCTTCATCGTGGACATCTCGCTCTACAACCTGCTGGCTTCAACGGTCCTGGACGACAGCCCCATCACAGCCAAGGTGACTTCAGTTGCCGCTGCAACCACGGTGTCCTGGCTCGGCAGCCGGTACCTGACGTTCCGCAGCACCCGGGGCCGGCGCCTCCGCAGTGAAACGCTGCTGTTTGCCCTCACCAACTTTGTGGGGCTGCTGATCGCCACCGGCTGCCTCTACGTCTCCCACTACCTGCTCGGCTTCGACAGCCAGCTGGCGGACAACATCTCCGGAAACGTGGTGGGGGTGATAGCCGGCAACGTTTTCCGGTACTTCGCCTACCGGTACGTCGTCTTCACCACCGACGAGGAACGTGCCGCACGGGCCGCCCGGAAGGAAGCCCTGCTGAAGGAACCCGCGTAGGTTCCGCCTTCCCTGCCCACGACGACGGCGGCGTCTCCTTCAGCTGAAGGAGGCGCCGCCGTCATCGTTAGGGGAAGAGGTTCCTACTTGGCCGTGGGGTCCGCGCCGCCCCGGTGCTGCTTCGGCGTGCGGATGAGCTTCTTGTTCACGAACTCGTCCATGCCGTAGCGGCCCAGCTCGCGGCCTACGCCGGAACGCTTGACCCCGCCAAAGGGCAGGTCTTCCTGCGTTCCGGAGACACCGTTGATCCAGACCATGCCCGATTCCAGGCGGTCCGCGACGTCCAGGGCCTTGTCCTCATCGGTGCTGAAGACGGCGCCGCCCAGGCCGTAGGGCGAGCTGTTGGCCAGTTCCACCGCTTCATCCGCGCTGGAAACCTTGTAGATTACCGCTGCGGGGCCGAAGAGCTCCTCGGAGAAAGCACGCATCTCCTCCGTAACTCCCGTCAGCACGGTGGGCTGCACGTAGGCACCGGGGCCGTCCACCAAGCTGCCGCCGGTGTGCAGCGTGGCGCCCTTGTCCACGGCGTCCTGGATCTGTTCGACCAGTCCGTCCGCTGCGGCCTGCGACGACAGCGGACCGAACCGGGTGGCCTCGTCCAGGGGATCCCCGGGCTGGATCTTCGCCATCTTCGCCGTGAACTTCTCGACGAAGTCCTCGTACAGGTCCTCCATGACGATGAAGCGCTTGGCGGCGTTGCAGGCCTGCCCGCCGTTGCCCATCCGGCCGGCCACGGCTGACTTGACGGTGGCGTCCAGGTCCTCGGAATCGAGCACGATGAACGGATCGCTGCCGCCCAGTTCCAGCACGTACTTCTTCAGGTTCCGGCCGGCGACCTCGGCAACGGCCGAACCGGCGCGTTCGGACCCGGTCAGGGAAACCCCCTGGATCCGCGGGTCGGCAATGATGACCGCAGCCTGGTCATTGGTGGCGAAGAGGTTGATGTAGGCATCCTGCGGCAGTCCGGCGTCGCGGAAGATCTGTTCCATGGCCAGCGCCGACTGCGGGCAGTTGTTGGCGTGCTTAAGCAGCACGGTGTTACCCAGCATCAGGTTGGGGCCGGCGAAGCGGGCCACCTGGTAATACGGGTAGTTCCAGGGCATGATGCCCAGGATCGCGCCGATCGGCTCGGTGCGCACGGTGGCTCCGCCGCCGCCCTTGACGGTGAGTTCCTCGTCGGCCATGAAGCCGGGGCCTTCAGCGGCGTAGTAGTCATAGATGTTTGCGGAAAGGGCGACCTCGCCCTTGGCCTCGCGCAGGGGCTTGCCCATCTCGGTGGCGATGAGCGCTGCGAGTTCATCGCTGCGCTCGCGGTACAGCTCCGCCACCCGGGCGATGATCTTGCTTCTGGCTTCAACCGGCTGGCTGCGCCAGGAGGCAAAGGCCCCGTGGGCGGCGCTGATTGCTTCGCTGATCTCGCTGTCGGTGGCTTCGGCGAATTCCTGAAGTGTTTCCCCGGTTGCGGGGTTCACGGTTTTGTAAGCAGTCATGCGGGCCACGCTACCGGTGACCGTGACCCGGGCAACACGCGGTTCGCTCCCGGCTCAACCGCCGTTTCAGGTTAGGTGCCGACGGGCCGGGCATCGTCGTCGGGCTCCGCGCGGTTCCGGCGCCGGGGCCGCAGGCCCGGGATGCGGCCAAAGCGCGGCCGCGGCCAGCCCTGCTGCTCGCGTTTGCCGTTCCGCCGGCCGGCGCCCGGGGCGCTTGACGGACGCGGGCGTCGGGTCATGCGGACGCTCCATTCCCCCGGTCCCGGCAGGCGCCAGCCGCGGCGGCGGGCCACGGTGCAGAGGACGGCGGCGGTCACGATGGCTACCGCCATTCCCACGTTCGGCATGCCCAGGCGGTACAGGATGGCCATTTCGACAGCGGCAACCAGAGCGCCTGTCGCGTAGAGCGTGTTGCCGCCGAAGATGGCCGGCACCCGGCCCACCACAATGTCGCGGATCATGCCGCCGCCCACGGCGGTGGCCACGCCGAGCAGGATTGCCGGCAGCCACTCCAGGCCCACGGTCAGGGCTTTCGATGTTCCGGTGGCGGCCCAGCAGCCCAGGGCCAGGGCATCAATGACAATTAGGAAGCGGTTGGCCCATTTGCCCTTGAGTTCGATCAGGTACGCAATGAACGCTCCGGCAATGGCGGCCAATAGGTACGCGGGGTTGGTCAGGGCAACCGGTGTTCCGACCTGCAGCAGGGTATCGCGCAGGACACCGCCGCCCAGGGCAGAAGTCAGCGCCAGGACGAGGAAGCCGACCGGATCCATGCGCAGCTGCCGGGCCACTGCACCGCCCAGGACGCCGTTGGCCAGCACTCCGGCAAGGTCCACGACGTTGAAGACGGCCTCCGGATCGAAATTCTCCACGCCGCTCCCGGTGTTAGTTTGCCTGCCCGTGTTTCAGGCATCCATTCTACGGGGCGGCAGCCCCCTGGGCGGCCCTGCAGAGAGCGTTGGAAGCGAGGAGCCCCAGACGGGTCAAGAGCAGCGGAATCACTTCACGGCGAAGTGCGCGGCGAGCTTCCCGAGTGTCTGTTCGATGCTGGCCGGGTGGTTGCGGGTAACGCCCGTGACCCGGTACATCACCCGGTGGCGCACCTTCCGGGCGTCCCACTGCTCGGTCACGAGGGTGCCGCCGTCGGCGGGTTCGAGGAGGTACCGCCAGACATGCCCTCCGGCGTGCCGCCAGGCGATGCGGCGGCCCTCTTCGAACTCCGTTACCGTGTTGCGGATTTTGTACGGAATGCCCATCTTCATGTCCATGCCGAATCGGGCTCCCGGAGACAACCGGGCCGGACCGTCGGGCTGGGCCTCGCGGACAGTGCCGGACCCGTCGATGACGCCGTGCATCGCAGGGCGGGCGAGCAGGTCAAAGACGGCGTCAGGGGCAGCCGGAACGAGCCGGTCACGGGAAATCAGATAAGGACTGTTCATCCGGCCAGTCTAGGGGGCCCGTCATTGCTGACGAGGCATGGACGGCCATGCGCGCCGGCGGTGCGGGATGGTGAGGGAGCCTACGTGGTGCGCTGATAGATCCAGCCGGTTCCGTCCCGCACCAGCCGGTGCCGGGCGGACGCGTCTGCTGTTTCCCCGGTGTCTTCCCCGGCGTCCTCCCCCATGTCTTCCCCGGCGTCCTCCCCCATGTCTTCCCCGGCGTCCTCCCCCGTGTCCGGATACTCCGGATCACCAGGCCAAACCATCACCGACGGTTCCCGCCCGGGAAGCATGCGCGTGGCATAGGTTTCGGGGACAGCGGCAGCGGCCGCGGCAAGCGCCTCCGCCACACTCTTCCTGCCCAGCAGCCCGTGCAGGGTGACCCAGGTGGGCGGCACCAGGTCCATCGTGCCCTCGTGTCCGCGCCGGAGCGCCTCCGCGGGCGTAAGCCAGACGGCGTCCACGTGTTCCTCCGGACTCAACGTGATGTCGCCGGCCGGCGCCGGCGCGAGGAAGAACTCCGTTTTCCAGCGGCGGGGCGCTTCGGGCGGCGGAACCCAGCAGGACAACCTCACCAGCTGCTGCGGCTGCAGCACCAGTCCGGTTTCCTCGGCTGTTTCGCGCACGCCCGCCCGGCGGGCAGAAGCCAGGTTGGCGTCGTCGCCGTCCGCTGCCTCAACGGCGGTGCCGGAATTAACGGCGTCCCCGGGATCCACCACTCCTCCGGGAAATACCCAGGCGCCGGCGAAGGACCCCCGGTGGCGGGGACGTTCGAGCAGCAGCACCTGCATACCTTCGGGGTCATCCCGCAGCAGCACCACTGTGGCGGCCGTGCCATGAAGCATGATGGAAAATCCGTTCCTGAGGAGACTTTGTGTGACCGGGACCATTCGGTCCCTACTGGATCGTAGCTGTTTGCCCGCAGACGGTAGCCCTCGATGTCCCGGGAACCTACCCTGAGAACCGGCTAAGAGGCGGGCATGACAGTGGAGAAGTTCGAGTTCAGGAAAGCGTATCCGGAGCTGTACGCACCCGGATCCGGAGATTTTATGCTGGTTCAGGTTCCGCCCCTGCAGTTTCTGGCCTGCGACGGGCACGGAGATCCGAACACCTCCGCCGAGTACTCCGGCGCCCTGGCCTGCCTCTACCCGGTGGCGTACACGCTGAAGTTCGCGTCGAAAAAGGATCTGGGGCGGGATTTCACCGTGGCCCCGCTCGAGGGCCTGTGGCGGGCGGACGATATGGACGCGTTCACCCGCCGGGAGAAGGACACCTGGGACTGGACCATGCTGCTGGCCCAGCCGGAGTGGATCACCGGGGACATGGTGCAGACCGCCGTCACGGCGGTGCGGAACAAAAAAGGGCTTCCGGGTCTGGAACGGCTGCGGCTGTTTCGGCTCGAAGAAGGCACCGCGGTGCAGATACTGCACCGCGGACCCTACGACGACGAGGGGCCAGTCCTGGAGCGGATGCACCACCAGTGGATGCCCGCCCACAGACTGACGTTCAACGGCGACCACCACGAGGTGTATCTCAGTGATCCGAGGCGGACCGCCCCCGAAAAACTGCGGACGATGCTGCGGCAGCCCGTCCGTCCGGCAGCTTAGCGGCGGCCCGGGAGCTGACGGTCCTGCTGTGCCGCACGCTCCCCGGACGCGGTGAGCGCACCGAGCATCGTTTCGAGCTGCTCGTCGCTGACCCGGGTCAGCGCGGTGAGCAACTTGGTGATGCGGGTGCGTTCCCTGTCCTCAAAGCGGGTGGCATCCAAGATGTCGCTGACCCACAATCCGTCCATCGCCAGGCGGATGATCACGCCGATGATCCCTGTGGGCTGGCGGGGGTCCAGATTGTCACGGTCCAGGCGCCGGTTCAGGTAGATCAGTGATTCCGCCAGGTTCGGCCGCCCGACGGCGGTGGCCAGCAGTGCGCCCTGGTCCGTCTCGCTGTTGGACCCTGCATCAGAGAACGCCTTGATGTAGGCGCGGTCCTGCGCGCCCACCGGATCCGGATCAGCTTCCGCCAGCCGGCCCAGTTCATGGACCAGCTCGATGATCATTGCTTCAACGTCCTGCTCGACTTCGTCGATTGGTGCGCCCGGCCTGAACATTCTTCCTCCAGCTCAACGGTCAACCGTGTTTCGGTTGACCGACCAGCTTAGCCCGTTTTCGGATTTCCTTCCGCTCCGGTAACCCTTTCTCCGTCATGCCTGACATCTGCTTGAACCGGGGCCTATTACGGGCTTGTCTTGGAGCATGACTTGGATCACCGTGCGCCGTTCCGCCCAGCTCCTGTTCGGGCTCTTTTGCTACGGCTTTGCAATCGGCATGATGATTCAGGCAAATCTGGGAGTGTCCCCCTGGGACGTCCTCGGGCAGGGTACCTCCAGGCAGTCAGGCATCCCGTTCGGCTTTGTCACCAACCTGATTGGCCTGCTGGTGCTCCTGCTGTGGATTCCGCTCCGGCAGAAACCGGGGATTGGCACTGTCCTCAACGTACTGCTGGTGGGCCCCAGTGCCGAGATCTGCCTCATCCTGGTTCGGCAGCCCGAGCAGCTCTGGGCGCAGGTGCTGCTTTTCGCCGGCGGGCTGCTCCTGCTCGCTGCGGCCACGGGGCTTTACCTCGGAACACGGCTGGGACCGGGCCCCCGGGACGGACTCATGACCGGAATACATGTCCGTTTCGGCTGGCCGGTCTGGGCGGTCCGCACCGGTATCGAGGTGGCCGTGCTCGCTCTTGGCTGGGCGCTGGGAGGCACCGTAGGGCTGGGCACGGTGGCCTTTGCCCTGCTGGTGGGCCCGCTCATCAGCCGCGCCCTGCCGCTCTTCGACATGCGGGGAATTCCACTGCGTGCGCAGAGCTAGCGGACGCTCGCGTTACGTCCGCAGCCCATAGGTTAGGAGGGCGTTCCCTGAGGCCGTTATCTGCGAATCGGCCAGCCTCAGCCGGGTCAGCGGATCCCCGGGCTCGAACAGGCGCCGACCGGTGCCAACTACCACCGGGTGGATCATCAGCGTGAGGGAATCCAGCAGACCGGCAAAGAGCAGTCGGCGTACCACGGAGATGCTGCCGTTCACCGCAATGTCCCCGCCGTCGAGCTCCTTGAGCCGCCGCACAAAATCCTCCAGCTCGCCGTCCATCAACCGGGAATTGTTCCACTGCAGGTCTTCGTCCGAGAGCGTTCGGGAGGCCACAAATTTCCGGACCGGGTTGATGAAGCCGCCAAAGTCGTCCGAGGTGTTGCCCGGCCAGTAGTCCGCCCACTGCTGATAGGTCACCCGTCCCAGCAGCACCGTGTCCTGGGTGGACAGGGCCGCTTCCATGGCGGCGCCCATATCCTCGTCAAAGTGGTCAAACTGCCACTCCCCCGGGTTTTCCACCACACCATCGATGGAACTGAACAGTGCCGCCGTCACCTTGCGCATGGCCGTACTCCCGCATCTCTGGTCCGATGTCCGGCCTTACGCGCCGCCGGACCGTTCCCCGGAAGAATAGTCGCTGCGGATGCAGGAAGGAACGCCGGACGGGGTTCGCACGGGGGTTCCGGCCGGCGCTGATGAGTCTTACGATGGGGCGTGCCTCTTCACCCTCTCCGCAGGAGGAATGGCCATGCCTCAGAGCACGCCCTCAATGCCCGGCCAGCAGGGCCCGGCCGGGCGGCAGGACTACGGCAACGTCCCCGTGATCATCTCCGCCGTGCTTGCAGCAGTGGCCGGGCTGTCCGTGGCGCTCTTCTCCACCGGAGGCACGGAGCGCGAGTTCCGGTGGGAGCTCGGCGTCGCGGCTGCCTGCGTTACCTTCATTGTTTCGCTGCTGATTTTCCTGCTCCTGATTCTTACCGCCCGCCCCAACCCCGAGCACCTGGGCAAAGGCACCGGGATCAAGCGCAGTTTTGGATCGCGTCCCGGTGTGACGGACGACGACGGCGAAGGCGAAGGCGAGTCCCGTTCCGACGCCCCCGGCCCGCACTGATTCCCGGCCCGCGCTGATTCCCGGCCCGTACTGATTCCCGGCCGGTACTGATTCCCGGCCGGCGCTGACGGCGGCAGTCCTGCCGGCAGCGCCCCCTCTCAACGCGCGAAAATCTTCTCCAGCAGCTCCCGGGAGCGGTCCATGGCGGCGGCGCCGGGCCACCCGCCGTCGTCCTCCGGCTCGCTCTCCTGCAGCACCACGCGGACGACTGCCAGCGCCAGGCCCACGGCCATCCGCGCCTCGGCGGCGAGCTCCGCTGCCGGTTCGGTGCGAAGCTGATCCCGGTACCGGGTGACGACGAGGTTCACCAACTGGTTCTCATGGACCGCCATCCATTCGTTCTGCTTGGACAACAGCTCCGGTGTGCCCATCACCACCTGCATCCGGGCCCGGGCCAGTTCGGCGTTGGGCTGGCCTTCAAACAGTGCGGAGAACACCGCTTTGGCGAGCGTGAAAACCACCGGGGCGGCGCTGTCGGCCCGAAAGGCGCGGGCCACCGCCTCGGTTGCATCGGCGGGAGGCGGCCCAAGAAACACGCCTTCCTTGGAGCCGAAGTAGTTGAAGAAGGTCCGCGGCGAGACCATGCCGGCGGCACAGATCATGTCCACCGTCACCCGGTCATACCCGCGCTCCAGCACCAGGTCTATCGCGGCCCTTTCGATCACGGCACGGGCGGCTGCGCGCTTGCGGGCGCGCAGCCCCTCGCCGGGGTGCCCCTCGCCGTCGTGCCCCTCAGTACCCGGCTCCTCGACGCCCGGATTACCGCCCTTGTCTGCCCCCGCCGTCGTCATGGTCGCTGCCCCCGGTCTTCAGCCGCTACTCGTACCGCAGGGCGTCGATTGGATTCTGCTTCGCCGCGCGCCGGGCCGGCAGGGTGCCGGCCAGGAAGGCGATCAGCATAACGACGCCGATGATAGTTGCAACGGACGCCGGGGTGAACAGCATGATGTGGAGTCCGGGCAGCGATGAGAGGACGGTGTTGGAAAGCACCGAACTGATCACCGAGCCGAGCCCGACGGCGACGCCGGCTCCCAAGGCTGAGCCGAGGAAGCCGATGAAGATCGCTTCAACGCTGAACAATGCAAAAATCTTGCCGCCGCCCATTCCCATGGCCTTCATCAGGCCGATTTCCCGGGTGCGTTCCTGCACGCTCATCAGCAGCGTGTTGACGATGCCGAAGCCTGCGGCGATCAGGGCGATGACGGCGAAGGCGTTCAGAACGCCGATGATGCCGTTGATGACGGTCTGGATGGCGCCGATCTGGTCCGCAACCGTGAGGCCGGTGAAGCCCTTGGCGTCCAGGTCAGCCTTGACCGCGGCCAGCTGCTCGTCGTCCGTGCCCTCGTCCAGGTACGCCACGGAGGTGATGTAACCGGTGGAAACGCCTTCCGGAATTCCGGTGCGCTGCAGGGCGTCCATCTCGGCACGCAGGCCGGCGCTGAAGCCGGATCCGTCGCCAAAGAGCGAGTCGTTCTGCACGCCGGCAATGACGGCGTCAACGGTGTGCTGGGTTCCGGCATAGTCAGTCACGGCAAGAGTGACGGTCTGGTCCACGGCTGCCTGCTCGTCGGTGAAGCCCAGCGCTTCCACGTAGCTGGACGGGATCAGCACTTCCAGCGAGCCGCTGTCCTCCGCGAGCTGGCGGCCGGCGGCGAGGTCCGCATCCGCCAGCCCCGCCATCGGGTTCACGGTCAGCTCAAACTTGGCCCCGCCGTCGTACTGGATGAAATCGGGAGCGAGCATCGCGGCCGGTTCCACCTTCTCGATGCCTTCGGTGGCACGGATAGCCTCGATGTCCGCATCGGAGAGCAGGGTGAAGTTGCCCTGGGTGGCGGCGCCGTCGGGGTTGTATTCCTTGGGCCCCTCATCGGCCGCTTCCGCTTCGGTGGCGGGCGAGACCGTCATCAGGTTGTCGCCGCCGATGGCGCCCACCTGTTTGTCGATGTAGTCCGAGACGCCGGCACCGATGGCGCTGGTGAGCGTCAGGGTGAAGGCACCGATGAAGATCGCGACGACGGTGAGCGCGGTGCGGACCTTGCTGCGGAAGGTATTGGATACGGCAGAGCGGAGAATGTCGCCGGCGGTCATGCGGAGGCCCCTGTGGTGATGGTGGTGGAGGAAAGCTCGGCGGCCGACACTTCGCGGCCGTCCTTGATGTAGAGCTGGCGGCCGCAGCGGGCCGCGAGGTCGGTGTCGTGGGTGACGGCAATCAGGGTGATCCCCTGTTCCCGGTTCAGGTCGAAGAGGATGTCTTCGACGACGGCGCCGGTGGCGGTGTCCAGGTTGCCGGTGGGTTCATCGGCGAAGATCACCGACGGATTGTTCACCAGGGCGCGGGCGATCACCACCCGCTGTTTCTGGCCACCGGAGAGGTCCGTGGCCTTGTTTCGAGCCTTGTCCGCCATTTCCAGGCGTTCCAGCGCCTCCATGCCGCGCTTTTTCCGTTCGGCCGGTTTTACTCCGGCGATCATGAGCGGCAGCACCACGTTGTCCAGCACCGAGGAGTTGGGGGTGAGGAAGAACTGCTGGAACACGAATCCGAAGTCCCGGTTGCGCAGCTCGTTCAGTTCGTTCTTGCCCAGGGAGCGGGCATCCTGGCCCTTGACCGAGATGATGCCGCCGTCGGGCGTATCCAGCAGTGCCAGCAGGTGCATGAGTGTCGACTTGCCGGATCCGCTCTTGCCGACGATGGCCAGGGAATCCCCGGCCTCCACGGCAAGGCTGACCCCTTTGAGTGCGTCAAACCGGTTCTCCCCCTGGCCGTATGACTTGGTCAGGTCCTGGGCGCTGAGTACGTGTGGTGTCATAAGCCAACCGTACGTGCAGTACCTGCAAGTTTGCAGGGAGTGCACCTTTGGTAGGCGGGCGCTGGCCTTACCCTGCCCGGTGCACCCTTTACACGGTGCAGCCGGGCCGCTTGACTCGTGGTGGAGTTACCGGACCGGCCGGCCCGGACACCGGCAGGAGGGAAAGGTGCCTGAGATGTCCCGTCGAACCTTTGCAGCTGCCGCTGCCCTACTGGCAGCCGGTGCCTTCATCCCGGGCTGCCGCCCGGTGCGAAGTACGGATGCGGGGATACACGCAGCCCGCCTCAGCGCCCGGCCGGAGAAGGACGGCGTCGCTGCGGCCCCGGGACAGCGGCCTCTGGGGCTGGTCGCTGAACGTGATGCGCTGCTGTATGTGCCGGCTGAACCGGCCGGTTCGGCGGCTGCCCCGGGCGGGCTCCTGCCGCTGCTGGTTCTCCTGCACGGTGCAGGTTCAGACGCCGCGGGAGGACTGTCCCTGCTGACGGGCCTTGCTGATGAGTACGGGCTGGTACTGATGGCTCCCGCGTCGCGCTCCGGAACCTGGGACGCCATCCGCGGCGCATACGAGGCCGACGTGGATCATATCGATGCAGGGCTGCGGGAGACCTTTTCCGCCGTCGGCATTGATCCCGAGCGCATCGGCATCTGCGGCTTTTCCGACGGCGCGTCCTATGCGCTGGGCCTGGGTCTGGCCAACGGAGACCTGTTTTCCAAAGTGATCGCCTTTTCACCGGGATTCATTCCGTCCGGTCCGCGGCAGGGCAAGCCGGCTGTCTTTGTTTCCCACGGCACCGGTGACGACGTTCTCCCCATCCGTTCCACCAGCCGGAAAATTGTCCCGGCCCTCGAACGGGACGGATACGACGTCACCTACCGGGAGTTCGACGGCGGCCACACGGCCCCGGCGTCGATTGCCAGGGAGGCCGTGGACTGGCTCGGGTGGTGAGCGGACCAGCTGTCTGAAGCAACTAGCTGCGGAACCGCTCCCAGGCTGACTGGCGGGACATGCCCAGCGCTTCGCCGATCCCGGCCCAGCTGATGTGCCGCGCGCGGGCTGCGGCGACCCACCGGCGCAGGTGGTTTTCGACGTCGTCGCGCGCCCGGGCGACCTGCGGCAGCTTCTCCAGCAGCTCCTTGTCGCTGAGGAGGTCCCATGGGGCTCGGGGCGCGGGCTGCACATCGGACGGCGCCTGCCGGAACAGGACGAGCGCGGCCTCTGTGCAGTTCCGGCAAATGGCAGCTGCCGGCGCACCCACCAGCAGGCCGGTCTCCTCGCGCGGGCGCAGGCAGAACGAACACATAAACGGCTGAGCGGCGGGATCCGCGGCAGCAACTTCTCCGGATTCCCCGGAACGGCTTTCCATTCCCCCACCCTACGGTGCAGCTTGAACTACCTGCCGTACGCCTTCCTTGTGAGCCCTTGCCGTGTCAGGTATTACCTGACAGACTCGCCGTGTCAGGGCTTGCCTGACATCCGTAATCCACAGGGGGAAACATGGCAAAGCGGGTTTCGGAGGTTCATTCTGCCGCCTCCGCCGGCGAGGCAAGCCCACGGACGCTTCGGTTTATCCTGGCCGCCGGCGCCGCGGAGGGTTTCGGAGATGCCCTAACCCGCACGCTCCTGCCCATCCTGGCCGTAACAGTGCTCGGTCTCGGCACCGGCTTCGTGGGCCTGCTGAACGCCGTCAGCCTCACCGCGTTTCTCCTGCTGGGCATGCCGGCCGGAATGCTCATTGACCGGATCCGGAACAGGACGCGTGCCATGGGGGCGGCAACCCTCGGCCGCTGCCTCGCTGCGGTGCTTCTCACTGCGGGGTACTGCTTGGAGCTGCTCTCAGGACCCGCCCTGCTGGGCGCCGCCGTCCTTGTGGGTGTGGCCGACGTCGTCTTCACCACCGCGCAGAGCACCGTCATTCCCGCAGCCGTGCCTCCCCGGGGACTGAAGGCGGCCTACTCCCGCCTGGCACTGGTGAACCAGGCGGCGTCGACAACCGCGGCAGCCGCAGGCAGCGCCGCACTGGCGCTGCTCGGCCTGCCCGGCATAATGCTGGTGGCAGCCGCCTCCTACGCAGGGTCGCTGGTTTTTCAGCGCGGCATCCGTGTCAGCCCCGTTCCGCGGGTGCGCCGGAGGGAAGCGGGCGGCCAGTTCCGCCGCGGGTTCGCCACCCTGCGCCGGACCCCCGCGCTGTGGGCACTGACCCTTTCCGGAACTCTGACCAACGCCGGAGCAATGCTGGGCAACACGGTGCTGCCGGTGTTTGTCCTCCGGGATCTGGGGATCGACCCGGCGGCCTACGCAGGGCTGGGCGTGGTGGCTGCGGCCGGTGCCATGGCCGGTGCTGCCGCCGCGCCGCGCCTCACCGCCGGACTTGGCTTGAAGGTGCTGCGGACCAGCGCGGCACTGCTGGCTGTTCCCGCGGTGGGCATGGCCGTGGCCTGCCAGTGGCTTCCCGGGCCTGAGATCACGTGGCTGGCGGCCCAGTCGCTGGCCTGGAGCTTTCTGGTGTCGGTCTCGGCGGTGGCCGGGGCGGAGGTGCTGCCCCGGACGGTGTCGCCCGGGGAACTCGCCACCGTCGGGTCGGCGCAGCGCACCATCACCTTGGGAGTCATGCCGGTCGCGGCAGTCCTGGGCGGTTTGGCCGCGGGGCTGGCCGGCCCTGTTCCGCTGCTGGCGGTGTGGGCTCTGTTGTCGGGGGCGGCCGCCCTTCCGCTGCTGCGGGCGGATTCCCTCCGCGGCTTCCGGTGACGGGCGGCACGAACGCCTGTCGGGACCTGCTGGCTGCAGCCGCGTAAATTGAAGGACATGTCCATCCAGCACGAAAAGTTTCTTGTTCCGGCAGGCGAAGTCGAAGTCTCGGCGGCCTTTGCCTCCCCCGCAAACGCAACCGCCGCCGTCGTCGTCGCGCACGGGGCCGGTGCCGGGATGGATCACCCGTTCCTCACCGGCTTCACCGATGCGCTCAATGACGACGGCGTTGCCACGCTCCGTTTCAACTTCCCCTACCGCGAGGCCGGGAAGAAGTTTCCGGACCGCCCTCCGGCTGCCATCGAAGCGTGGCGGACTGCCATGACTGCGGCGGCCGCCCGGACACCGGGTCTTCCGCTCTGGGCGTGCGGCAAATCCTTCGGCGGGCGGATGGCCTCAATGGCCGCCGCGGAGGGCATGACGACGGCGGGCCTGATCTTCCTGGGTTACCCGCTGCATCCGCCGGGCAAGCCCGAAAAGCTGCGTGACGAGCATCTGTACGGGCTGACCCTGCCGATGCTGTTTCTGCAGGGAACCCGGGACCCGTTCGCGCTGCCGGGGGAACTGGAACCCGTGGCCGAACGCGTTGGCCCCAAGGCCCGCATTTCGTGGATCGAGGGCGGCAACCACTCCTTTGAGGTCCGCGGCAATAAGCGGGACCCGGAGGTTGTGGGGGCCGAACTGGCCGGCCCGGTCGTGCGGTTCCTGGAAGGGATGGCGCCGGACTGAGCCGATACCGGGGCAGCACAGCCCACGCACCTCCGTGAGATAGCTTTCACCCCCTGTCCCGACGGGCCCGGCACTGGGTAAGCTATCGCCATGCTGAAGAGACTGGCGAAGAAGGTCGCGGTTGCAGCCCTGGTCTTCACGGCCCTTGCTGCAGGCCTGGTGGCGGTTCTAGGATACGGCGCCTTCCAGATGCTCGGGTGGATTCTCTCGGAATCCTCCGATCTGGCGGACGGCGCCGAGGGTTTTTCCGGGTTCGACGACGGTCCCTCCCTGCTCTCATTCTTCGGCGTCTTCATCACGCCGTCGCTCTTCATCGGAGCGGCAGTGCTGCTGACCCTGGGCGTACGGGGCATCAGGCGCCGGGCGCGCAGGGCCCAGAACCGACGTTATGACGCCGCGGCGCAGGCTGAGGCCTCGCGCCGGCTGTACCAGCGCCGCGACGAACTGCTGGTGAAGTGGTCCCGGTATGAAACCGATGTGTCGCTGATGATCGACTACCCGGTGATGACCGACTACTCCGACTCCGTCATCCGCGACGTCATCGTCGCCATGCAGGGCATCCGGGCCGCTGAGGCGGAAGCCCTGGACCTCGGCCGCGGCCAGGCAGAGGCTTCCACGCTCCGCCGCGCCGTGGACCGTTTTGAAGTTGCCTTTGTCACCGCCGAAAAATACGCCCGGCGCTGCGGGCAGTCAAAGCTCAGCGATGCCGAACGCAGCAAACTCGCCACAGCGCGGCAGGCGTTGAACATCATCCTCGACGGCGCCGCCACCCCTTCGGAGGTGGAAGCGGCCTACCGCAGCCTGCGGGGTTCCCTGCGCGGGATTATTGATCTGCCGGATCAGGCCGTCGCCGGCCTGGAAGCGCACACCCGGCAGAGCCTGGGCGTGCACCCGCACGGCGCGCATCAGCACCGGAGGGCGTCGGCGGAACGGGCGGCCTGAGGCAGGCCGCCCGCCGCCGGAGAGGTTAGCGCAGCGCCGGAGAGGCTAGCGCGGCTGCGCCGGATTGGTGGGATCGCCCTGCGACGGCGGATTGATCTTGGGTCCGGTGGTCGCCGGGGAAACCTTGGAGCCCTGCTGGTTCTGCGTCACCTCGGGCAGGTCCTCCGGAACCGAGCCGCTCGGCTCCTCACCGTTGCGCAGCGCGTCCAGCCGGCGCTCAAGGACCTGAATCACCGGCAGCCGGTTTCCGTGTGCGCGTTCGTAGTCCAGCAGCCCGGACACTCCGGCTTCATCGAGCGGATGGATCCTGGACGGCAGTGAGCCCAGCGGAATGTGGTCGAAATCGGGCAGCTGAAGGTCTTCGTGCGCGGGTGAATCGGTCATGGTTGCTTCCTCCTGCAATTTGTCGGGTTTGGCTCTGGCGCTCTTTCGGGAACAGCCTTTCGGGAACGGTGCAGCGGGTCGGCTGTCAGCCGGCACTGCCGCGGGGGTAGTCATCCTCGTCAGGAGGCAACCCGCCGTCTGCCCCCTGCTCAAGCCGGTCCGCTTCCGAGCCCTCCGGCCGCAGCGGATCTCCGTGCGCCCGCACAGGGTCCTGGATTCCGGTGTCTTCCTGGGCCTCGGGGACCGTGGGAGCCTGCTGCTCCAAGGCATCGGCTTCGTTCTGCGCCGGCACGGCGGATGTGTCATCTGCGGTGGGCATCGTCATTCTCCTTTGCTGTCGGCGGCTGCTGCGGGACAGCAGCGCGAAGGCTGTCGAGATCGCGCCGGCCCAAGTCCCGGGGGCCCGAAAACAGGGCTTCCCAAGAGCTGCCGGCACCATTAGATTATAAGCCTGCTTACCACTTTGCCAGTGAAAGGACTGTCATGAACCAGCCGGAACAGCAGCAGGACACCCCGGGCACGCAGGGCCAGATGACCCCCACTCCGGACTGCGGCGAAAAAACCTACCGAGGAATGGGCAAGCTCACCGGCAAGACCGCGGTGATCACCGGCGGCGACAGCGGCATCGGCCGTGCAGTCGCCATCGCGTACGCACGCGAAGGCGCCGACGTCGTCATTTCCTACCTGAATGAGGACGACGACGCGAAGGAGACGGCCAGCTGGGTGGAGGAAGCCGGACGGCGCGCCGTGCTGGTTCCCGGAGACCTGGACAAGGCCGAGCAGTGCCGCAAGGTCATCGAAACCGCAGTGCGCGAATTCGGCAAGGTCGACATCCTCGTGAACAACGCCGCGTACCAGATGAACCACGAGACTCTGGAGGAGATTTCCGACGAAGAGTGGGAGTACACCTTCAAGGTCAACATCAACGCCATGTTCTACCTGGTCAAGGCCGCACTTCCGCACATGGCGCCCGGATCCGCAATCATCGGCAGCTCCTCGGTGAACTCGGACATGCCCAGCCCCACGCTCGCGCCGTACGCGGCCACGAAGTCAGCGATCGCCAACTTCTCCGCCAGCCTCGCGCAGCTGCTGGGCGAGAAGGGCATCCGGGTCAACAGCGTCGCGCCGGGACCCATCTGGACGCCGCTGATTCCCGCCACCATGCCGCCGGAGAAGGTGGCGTCCTTCGGGTCCGACACCCCGCTGGGCAGGCCCGGGCAGCCCGCCGAACTGGCACCGGTGTACGTGCTCCTGGCCTCCGATGACGGCAGCTACATCTCGGGTGCGCGGGTTGCAGTGACGGGCGGCCGCCCAATCCTGTAACCCTCCCGGCCGCGGCGTTCCGCCGTCGCGCGTTCCGCAAGGCCCGCTGTCACACGTTCCGCCGGGGCGCCGTCACACCCCGCGTTAGAGCCGGGAGCTTGGGATAGTCTGTGAATTTCAGCGACAGGCCGACAAAGGAATTCATGACAGTCTCCACCAGCACGCGGCTCTCCGACGGCCGGGAACTCATCTATTTTGATGCCTCCGCGGAGACTGCACGCCGGCGGACGGCAGCCCCGGCTGATCGCCGGGGACTGCCCGCCCGGCCCGGCAACGGCACCGCCCGGTACGACGCACTGACCGGAGAGTGGATCGCAGTGGCTGCACACCGCCAGTCACGGACCCACCTGCCGCCCGCCGACCAGTGCCCGCTGTGCCCGTCGTCGCCGTCGCGCGCCTCGGAAATCCCGGCTGAAGACTACGAAGTGGTGGTGTTCGAGAACCGCTTTCCGTCCTTCGGCCCCGATTTGGGCGTCCTCCCGGACAACCCCTCCTGGGGCGCGACGGCGCCTGCCTACGGACGCTGCGAAGTGGTGGCCTTCGACTCCGCACACGAAGGGTCCTTCGGCTCGCTGACGCCGGAGCGTGCCCGCACCGTTGTCGACGCCTGGGCACAGCGCACGGAGGCGCTCTCCGCCATGGAAGGCATCCGGCAGGTGTTCTGCTTCGAGAACCGCGGGGCGGATATCGGCGTAACCCTGCTGCATCCGCACGGCCAGATTTACGCCTACCCGTTCATCCCTCCGCGCTCCGCGGTCATGGCGCAGCAGGCGGCAGCCTTCCACGAGGCCTCGGGCGGACAGCAAACCCTGATCGGTGCAGCTCTGGAGGCGGAACGAAACTCCGGGGACCGGATGATCCTCGAAGGCCGGCACTTCAGCGCCTTTGTTCCCTTTGCCGCCCGCTGGCCGCTGGAAGTTCATTTGGTGCCGCACCGCCAGGTGGCGGACCTTTCCGAGCTGAACGACGCCGAGCGCGATGACCTGACGTCCGTCTACCTTGACCTGCTGGGCCGCGTCGACGGCCTGTACTCCACCCCCACGCCCTACATTGCCGCCTGGCACCAGGCCCCGCTGGACCCGCGCTTCCGTCCGGCGAGCCGCCTGCACCTGCAGCTGACCTCACCGCGCCGGGCGGAGGACAAACTGAAGTTCCTGGCCGGCTCCGAAGCAGCGATGGGCGCCTTCATCAACGACACCCTTCCCGAACAGGTGGCAGCAAACCTCCGTGCCGCCGCACCCTCTACCCCCGCCGATAACGTGCAGCCCGCAGGAAAGGCCCGGCCATGACTCTCTCCGCCCCCGAACTGGCAGCCGCCTTCACCGACCGTTTCGGCCGGGAGCCGGCGGGGATCTGGTCCGCTCCCGGACGGGTTAACCTGATCGGCGAGCACACCGACTACAACGACGGTTTTGTGCTGCCGTTCGCCATCAACCGCTCGACGTCGGTGGCTGCCGCGCCGCGCGGCGACCGCACCGCGCACATCCATTCGGCATTCGACGGAGGAAGCACGGCCAGCACCCATCTGGACGACCTGCGGCCCGGCAGCGTCGAAGGCTGGGCCGCTTATCCGCTGGGGGTGCTGTGGGCCTTCGAGGACCAGGGCACCAAGGTCCCCGGCGTCGACGTGTATCTGGATTCGGATGTACCCGTAGGGGCGGGCCTCTCCTCTTCGGCTGCCCTCGAGTGCGCTGTGGCAGTCATGGCCAACGACCTCTCCGAGGCCGGACTGACCGGACCCGAACTGGCCGCACTTGGCCAGCGGGCCGAAAACCTCATGGTGGGTGCACCCACCGGAATCATGGACCAGTCCGCATCCCTGCTCGGCGAGGAGGGACATGCCGTCTTCCTGGACTGCCGCAACCGGGAAGCGCAGCTCGTACCGTTGGATCTGGCCGGCAACGGCCTGACCCTGCTGGTGATAGACACCCGGGTCAGCCACGAACATTCCACCGGCGGTTACGCCTCCCGGCGGGCCTCCTGCGAGCAGGGCGCCAAAGCCATGGGAGTCGCTGCCCTGCGCGATCTCAGCACGGAAGACCTGGCCGAGGCCGCCGGCATCCTGGATGAGGAGACCTTCCGCCGCGTGCGGCACGTGGTCACGGAAAATGCCCGTGTGCTGGCCGCCGTCGACGTCCTGCGCACGGAAGGCCCGGCCAAACTCGGTGCCCTCCTCGTGGAAAGCCACGCTTCCATGCGCGACGACTTCGAAATCTCCTGCCCCGAGCTGGATCTGGCGGTGGAGACGGCCCTCGGCGCTGGTGCGCTCGGCGCCCGGATGACCGGCGGCGGGTTCGGCGGTTCGGCCATCGCCCTGGTGAACTCCGACGACGCCGGCGCCGTCACCGATGCTGTGACCCGCGCCTTCGCCGCGGCGGACTACGCCGCTCCCGCCGTCTTCACCGTGCTGCCTGCCGCCGGAGCCGGCCGGACGGAAGGCTAGGACCGAGCGCGCCGCTGGGCCCATCTGTTGTGCAGATAACGGGCCTGCAGAGATTCCGTCCAGCCCGGCTCAGTGGCTAACGGTCCCGCGCCTGGACTCCAGCACCGGCGCTATCCAGGCATCGCAGACCGCTCCGGTCACCCACGAGTAGACCGCCTTGTGCCACACATCAACCACGGTTTCGCCGGCCGGCCAGGAGGTCGGCGGAGCTCCGACACCGGTGGCATTCTCCAGCGTCTGGTCCGTGGCCAGCCGCACTACGGTGTGGGTGGTGTTCGCCACCGGACCCCGGATACCCGTTACCGCCCAGACTCCGCGCAGCGCGCCGAGCACGGCACCGGTCCCCCAGTGCATGGCGTGGTTCCAGACCGGCGGGCGGGCGTCGTCGTCGGGCTTCTGGCCCAGCAGCGACAGCAGGGTTCGCGCCGGCACGTAGGAATTGGGCCGCGAGGTGAACAGCTGCTCCACCTTTTCCCCGGCGGTCATCGCTGCCACACCCACCAGCCCCGCCGCCGCTCCCGATCCTGCCGCCTTGAGCAGCGTTCGTCCGCGTCCTGCCATGGTTGACCTCCCCTGTCCGAGTTTTCTGTCTGGGTTTAGTACGTGAAACCCAGCCTAGGAGACGGGGCCGGATCCGGCACCTGTGATGACGCGGGTGCTACAGGTTCTGCCGGAGCCAGGCACTGGCCCGCGCGGCTGTCCGTTGAATTTCCTCCGCTGATCTGCCGTTGACCACGGCAAACGCGAGCTGCTGCAGCCGGAAGGTGTTTCGCCGCACCAACGCCCGGCTGGTGTCCTCAGAATCGGCGATCAACGGCAGCTTGTCCCACCCGTTCCACGCACCGACGCACGCAAGGTCAGTGGAACGGTCACTCCGGGAAGCCAAATCCCAATCAAGGACTCCGACTACCCGTCCGCCGTCCCAGAAGACGTTCTGACCGGCCAGATCACCGTGGGCGAAGACCTCCCGCACAGGTTCAAGGGCCGCCAGGGCGCAGACCGCGTGCAGGGCCCGCCCCTGAACGTCCCCGTCCAGAAGCGGAATCACCTCCTTCCGCTGGATGCCGTACCACTGGGCCCCTCCGCAGAATTCCAGAGGTTCAGCGAGCAGCTCTTCGATTGGCCCGGTGGGAATGGACGCAACCCGGGCGAGCAGCTTCCGGAGCTCACCCGGGTCCCCCTCGCCTGCCGGGCAGGGTGCCCCGGGTATCAGTTCGTTGGCGACCGCCGAGGTCCCGTCGAGTTCCACGACCGGACCCAGCGACCGCGGGAGCAGGAAGCCAACCGATGCGGGGATGCTGTCCACAAGCTGCTGCCGCCGCCGCATCCCGGCCGCAGTGCCGAGATCACGCCGCACCCGAACGGCGGCGTACCCCCGGAGCAGGACAACGGTGTGTGCTGTTCCAAGGTCCACAACGGTCCGCTGTGCTGCCTGTGCTCCCGGCGGCAAACCATCGACGGCAAGATCCACAATGTCGTGCAGAACGCCGTTCACGCTTTTCCCCATGGTCCGAAAGTAACAGGGCTGAGCCGGAGAATCGGGCACACTGGCTCCATGACCGCACACACCCTGATACAAACCGCAGAGATGGAGCTTCTCGAGTCCTCGACGCGGGGCAATGCACCTCGGGTTCGGGAACTCCTGCACCCGGACTTTCTCGAGATCGGCCGTTCCGGGCGGCGCTGGACCCGCGCCGAGGTCATCGAAGCCCTGAACCGCGAAGCCGCGCGCCCGGTGCCGGACACGGACGAATGGGACTTCACCGAACTCGCTCCGCACCTTGTTCTCGTCACCTACCGGATCCGTTCGGGCACCCGG
This sequence comes from Arthrobacter sp. Z1-15, assembly GCF_054792395.1. Classification (NCBI taxonomy): domain Bacteria; kingdom Bacillati; phylum Actinomycetota; class Actinomycetes; order Micrococcales; family Micrococcaceae; genus Arthrobacter; species Arthrobacter sp. Z1-15. The sequence goes on from NZ_CP096454.1 coordinate 3,632,607, forward strand.
CAGAGCCGCCACGCTTCACTGTGGGACACGTCGGCCGCCACTGCACGCCTGCGGTATCACCAGGGAACGGTCGTGCCGCCGGACTTCGAGTAAGCCTGGAAACCCGGAGGGTCCGGACATGCGGCAGGGCCGGAAAACACTAAAGGCCCGGAACCTGTGAAGGCCCCGGAAACACGTAAGGCCTGCCCGGTGCCGGGCAGGCCTTCGCGGTCCGGCAGGTGCCGGATCTGTGGAGATGGGGGGAATCGAACCCCCGTCCGATGTTGAGTTGAAAGGGCTTCTCCGGGCGCAGTCTGCGTCGGATTTTCTTGGCCCCAGCCGTCGTACAGACGTGCGGCTGATCCGGGCCCAGCCGTTAAAGTGTCCTGAACACCCCAACGGCAAGGGTGTTCAGCAGTGGCCCTCTAAACGACGCCAGATACCGGAGCGAGAGCAACTCCGGGCTGACGGACTGTGCCTTACTGCTTAGGCAGCAAGGGCGAAGTCAGTGCGCATAGGTTTGGCACTTATTTTTTTGCAGAGAGCGTTAGCGAGATAACTCTGCATCCTCGGCCCGCTTCCCCTTTCGCGGCAAACACCGTCGAAACCGATCATCCCCGTGTGTAGTCATCGAGGTTTGTGTAGTTATCAAGGTTCATGCACTCACGCCGCCGGCCCGTTCCCGGCGTCCAAAAATAATAACGCAGGCCTCCCCGGGATGATTCCCGGTGCGCCGGAAAAAACCCGTGCGCATGAGAAATGTGCACGAGAATGGTGGGATGAACAACTTTCAGCCCGGGGAGGGCACCGGCCGGGCCCCGCAGCAATCGGTCAGCGTCGCTGAGCTCGCCCGCCGCGCGCGGTTGCTGGCATCTGCAGGAACGCGTCGGATTTTGGGGATCACCGGAGCGCCCGGGGCGGGCAAGTCCACGCTTGCGGCGCACCTCGTGGAAACGCTGGGTCCCGAAACCGCCGTCCTGGTGCCGATGGACGGTTTCCACCTGGCCAACAGCGTGCTGGACGCGTTGGGCCGGCGCGGGCGCAAGGGTGCTCCGGACACGTTCGACGACGGCGGATACGCTGCGCTGCTGGAGCGCCTCCGCAGCCAGACGGCCGAGGAGCCGGTCATTTACGCCCCTGACTTTCGGCGCGAACTGGAAGAACCGATCGGGTCTGCCCTACCCATCCGTGCCGCTGTCCCGCTTGTCATCACCGAGGGCAACTACCTGCTCCTCCCCCGGGGCCTCTGGCCGCGGGCCAGGGCCGCCATGGACGAGGTGTGGTACCTCGAGGCCGACGACGCCGTCCGCCGTGAGCGGCTGATCCGCCGCCACACGCAGTTTGGCAAGACGGCGGATGAGGCCCGCGAGTGGACCTCGGGCAGCGACGAAGCCAATGCCCGGATCATCGCAGCCTATGCCGGGCAGGCGGACGCCGTCGTCCGGGTTGCCGATGCATCCGCAGGAAACGGGTAACCCTGCGGATGCATCGACAGCAGACCGCTAGCGGCGGCGTCCGAAGATGAGGGAGGCAGCAGCCGTGGCGGCAGTCACCGTAAAGACCGACGGCCAGGCACCGAGCTTCTTCGCGAGCGGGTGCGACAGGCCAAACGCCGTCACGTAGCCGGCGGTCAGGGCTGCGGCCGTACCGGTGCCGGCGTCGCGCTTCCACAGGGTAAAGGCTGCCGCGCCTGCGGCAGCCAGGACCGCTCCGCCGAGCTGGCGGTTGCCGGTGTCCCGTGCGGTCTTGTAACCGCCGATCAGACCGGCGCTGGAAACGAGGGAACTCAGAAGTGCACTCACTGCGGATTTTCTCCTTTTAGCTGGGAACAAGTTCCAGCCTAGCGCGGCCCACCGTCTAAGCTGGGGCGGACCCCTTCCCCTCCCGCTGAAGGACTGAACATGACGACGACACCCGAAAATCTGCTGGCTGACGATGCCGCACTGGAAAAGGTGGCCACCGGCGCCGACTGGGCCGAAGGGCCGGTCTGGATTCCCGGGCGGTCGGCGGTGCGCTTCAGCGATATTCCGGGCAACCGGATCCTGGAATACCGCGAGCGGACCGGCGACTTGGAGGTCTACGCACAGAACGCCGAGTTCACCAACGGCCGGGCTCTGGACCTCGACGGAGCGGTCATCCAGTGCTCGCACGGCCGGCGGGCCATTGAGCGGGACACCGGCACGGCGGACGACGCCGTCCCCGCCGTCAGCACGCTTGTGGACTCCTACAACGGGCGACGGCTGAACTCGCCGAACGATGTGGTGGTGAAGTCCGACGGCACCATCTGGTTCAGCGATCCCTCCTATGGAATCCAGAAGGAGACAGAGGGCCACCCGGGCCGGGAAGAGTACGGCGACCGCTATGTCTTCCGCTTTGATCCGGCCAGCGGTGAGCTGACTCCGGCGGTCATTGACGTCGAGGTGCCCAACGGGCTGGCGTTCTCCCCGGATGAATCCGTCCTGTACGTATCGGATACCTCGCTGGGCACCCCCGCCATGGACGGCGGCGAGCGCCTGCACGGCCACGCAATTCATGCGTACGACGTCGTCGGCGGCCGGTTTGCCCGCAACGGACGGGTTTTTGCCGAGGTGGATCCGGGCGTTCCGGACGGCTTCCGGGTGGACGTCCACGGCAACATCTGGTCCTCGTCGCAGGACGGGGTGCAGGTGTTTTCCCCCGAAGGTGAGCAGCTGCTGCGGATCCCGGTTCCAGAGACTGTCAGCAATGTGTGCTTCGGCGGCGAGGACGGCACCACCCTGTATATGACGGCGTCGAGCAGCCTGTACCGGATCCGCACCACGGTTACCGATGCGGCTGCCGCGCTTCGGGACGGCGGCCGTTAGAGGCGGTCCGTTAGAGGCGGCCGTTAGAGGCGGCCGTTAAAGCAGCCGACGCCGGGCGGTTGCCCCTAGCCACGGTCAGCTGAATCGTGCGGCGGTGGACACCGCGAGGTTGCGGGCTGCAGTGAAGCGTTTGGCCGTGCTGGCCCGGTTCAGCAGCCGTGCCGCACGCACCATCCGGTTTCCCCGGCGGCGCCGGCCGGCGTCGTAGGAGCGCAGGGCGGCGTCGGCGTCGGAAGCCTTCGTCAAGGCCTCCACCAGCGCTACCGCGTCAAGAAGTGCTTCGCAGGCGCCCCGCCCCAGGTTTGGCGCCATGCCGTGGGCGGCATCGCCCAGCAGCGCCGTCCTTCCGAAGACGTAGGAGGGCAGCCGCGGTATGTCGAACAACTCGCGGTAGTCCACCGGGTTCCCCTCGAGGTTTCCAATGACCCGGACCACGGCCGGATGCCAGCCGCGGTAGAGGCTGGTCAGTATCTCGCCCGCCCTTCCCCGGACTTCTTCCAGGGAACCTTCCCCTGGTCCGGAACCCTGTCCGGCACCTTGCCCGGAACCTTGTCCGGAACGGAAGAGCGCCAGGTCTTCAGAGCGGATACAGGCGAACCAGTTGGTGTTTTGCCCGTCCAGCGGTGTGATGCCGAACAGGCGTCCGGGCCCCCACGTCTCCGTCACTTCGGCAGCCGGACCGGGAACAACACCCCGGAATGCCACCGTTCCCAGCGGCCGGGGCCTCGCGGCGCAGCATCCGGTGCGCAGCCGGCTGGAAATACCGTCCGCGGCAATAACAACGTCGGCGCGGGGCAGGGTTTCCAGGCCGGCAACCGGCGAGTTCCAACGGATCAGCCCCGGGGGAAGTTCATCCGCCAGTGCCTCCAACAGGACTGTCCGGGGCACCAGCCTGGCGGTTCTGCCTCCGCCGAGCGCCGCAATCTCGCTGCCGTCGGGCCTCAGGAGGCGGGCACCGGGCTGCTCAACCGAACCGGCGCGGACCGTCCCGCCGGCTCCCAGCACATCCAGTGCCCGCATTGCCTCCGGCCACATCGCCAGCGCCGTTCCGCTTCCGGGCAAGCTCCCGTTGCGTTCAAGGACCTGCACTGACCAGCCGGCACGGAGCAGCCCCCGGGCGGCGGCCATTCCTGCAATGCCTGCTCCGACGATCACTGCCGATCCGCGCATCGCCGCCCCTCCTCAATCTCCGGAGCCGCGCCCGGCGGCCAATCCCGGTAAGCCTGCAGGAAACCGATGAATGATGCAACGGCCGCTCACGCTGCCAGCAGCGGACGCAGGTTCTCCCAGGCCCAGGCGCCCAGGGCGGTGGGGGTGGTTGAGAGGTAGTTCCGCTGATTCTCCGGCGTAAAACCCAGCTGGCCCCGGGACATGCCCAGCACTCCCTCGACCTGTGCCTCGGTGAGGCCGGCAGTGCGCAGCCCGGCCGCGGCGTCGCCCTCCGCCACTTGATCAACGACCAGCTCGCGGCCGACTGCCTCTCCGACGATCCGTGCGACTTCCGGGAAGGTCAGATCCCGTGGCCCAAGTACGCCCAGCGTGCTCACCCCGGTCCAGTCCCGAGCCAGCAGACGCGCCGCGGCCACATCGCCCACATCCCGCGGGTCCACCCAGGGCATCTGGTGCTCCGCCGGAAGCGTCGTGGAGAGCACGCCCGCCCGCAGGGACTCCAGATCCATCAGCAGATTGGTAAAAAAGTAGCCGCAGCGCAGATGCGTCACGTGCGCGCCGGTGGCATTGAGCAATTCCTCGGTGCCGCCCAGTCCGTCAATCTCGCCGAAACCGCTGCGGGCTTCGGCGCCGACACTGCTTTGAAACACCACCCGCGGCACGGCATTGGTGCTGACCGCCGATGCCGCAGTCCTGCCCATCCGGAGATATCCGGCAACCGGATCGTCATCCCCGGTGGGAGGATCCACCCAGTACAGCGCATCTGCACCCAGCGTCGCCCGGATCACTGCCCGTTCATCCCCGGAGTCGCCTTCCACCACATCGCAGCGTCCAATGAGGGCGGGATCCAAACGGCCGGCGTCCCGCACCAGGACCGTGGGCTGCATTCCCGCCTGCACCAGCAGCTGGACCACCCGGGATCCCACGCGTCCCGTTGGGGTTGTCACCACAATCTTCATGAGAATCCTCCGCAGCCGTCGCCACCAGAGTGGCCTGCCGGCAGGTATTCATCAAGAGGAAGCGCTCACTCAGTGGTTCCGGTGCTGCCTCCGGCGGTCCGGTAGCTCCACAGCTCGGCGCTCAACCCGACGGGCTTGCTCCGCGGAGTCCCCGCCGGCTCACCGTCACCTGCCGCTGCTGCGCCGTGCCCGTGGCCGAAGTTCTTGGACTCCACCCAAGCCTGGAACGACTCCTCATCCCGCCACCGCGTGAGAACAAGCCAGGTCGTGCGTTCGTCGGTGGGCTGCAGCAGTTCAAACCCCTCGAAGCCGTCCTGTCCGTCCACGGCACCGGCACGGGCTGCAAACCGGTGCGCGAGCTCATCTCCGGAATCGGCGGGAACGGTGATGGCGTTGATCTTGATAATGGTCATGTCCCTATTATCGTCGGTGCGGCCTACCCGGCCCAGGGCAGCACCAGCGAGGCGTAGCGCGCCTTGACGGTCTCCAGGAGCTCGTCGCCGGGGTTGTCCCAAATTTCCTGGTTAAAGATCTCCACCTCAATGTCACCGGTGTATCCGGCCTCGGCCACCCAGCCGGTGATCGTGGCAAAGTCGATGACGCCGTCGCCCATGATCCCGCGCGAAAGCAGAGCATCGGAAGCGATGGGCAGGTTGAAATCGCAGACCTGGTAGGACGCGATCCGGTCTTCACGGCCGGCCCTGGCAATCTGCGCCCGCAGCTGCGGGTCCCACCACACGTGGAAGGTATCCACTGCCACGCCGACGACGGCGGCAGGGTAGGGAGCGGCCAGGTCCAGTGCCTGCCCCAGAGTGGAGAGAAGTGCCCGGTCCGCGGCGTACATCGGATGCAGGGGCTCCAGCACCAGGCGCACACCGTGCTCGGCGGCAAAGGGGACCAGTTCCTCCAGCCGGTCCGCGACGCGTTGCCGTGCGGCAACGATGTCCCTGTCACCGTCCGGAAGCCCGCCAACCACGAGGAACAGCTCGGACGCCCCCAGGGCTTCGGCCTCCAGAATGGCGGCCCGGTTGTCCCGGACAGCTGCCTCGCGGCCCTCGGCGTCCGCGGCGGTCAGGAAACCGCCGCGGCACAGGGAGGACACCCGGAGCCCGGCATTGCTGATGAGTTTGGCCGCCCGTTCCGTGCCCACTTCGGCAACGCGGTCCCGCCACGGGCCGACGGCGGGGATTCCGGCGCGGACGCATCCCTCGATGACCTGCTCCAGGGTCCAGTATTTGGTGGTGGCGCTGTTCAGGGACAGCCGGGAGAAGTCAGTCACGAGGCAACTCCGTTCACGGTGAGCCAGGCCTGCATGCGGGCGGCGGAGAAGTCAGGGTCCGCGAGCAGTCCGGCCCGGTCCGCCAGCTCGAAGGTCCGCACCAGATGCGGGACCGAGCGGCCGTTCTGCAGCCCGCCCACCATGGAGAAGCCGGGCTGCCTGCCGTTGAGCCAGGACAGGAACGCGATACCCGTCTTGTAGTAGAACGTGGGGGCGCTGAAGATATGCAGGCCCAGCTCCCGGGTGGAATCCAGGATGGCCCGCGCCTTGTCCGGCCGGCCGGCGTCGTAATCCTGCAGTGCAGCGGAGGCGGCCGGGTAGATCGCCGCAAAAATCCCCAACAGGGCGTCGGAATGGTGCGTCCCGTCTCCGTCGATCAGCTCGGGATAGTTGAAATCGTCCCCGGTATAAAGGCGCACTCCCTCCGGAAGGGCCGCACGCAGCGCCTTCTCGTGGGCGGCGTCGAGCAGGGACACTTTCACTCCGTCAACCTTGTCCGCGGACCCTTCGATCAGTTCCCGGAAGGTGGCGGTGGCTGCATCGACGTCCGCGCCGCCCCAGTAGCCGGCCAGTGCGGGGTCGAACATGTCCCCCAGCCAGTGCAGGATGACCGGCTCAGCGGCTTCAGCCAGCAGCGTGGAGTACACACGCAGGTAATCCTCCGGACCCGATGCCGCTTGGGCAAGGGCGCGCGAAGCCATCAGGATCACCTTGGCCCCGGATCCCTCCACCACTGCCATCTGCTCGCGGTAGGCCTCCAGCACCGCGTCCACTCCCGCCCGCCCGGACGGCAGCATGGCCAGGTCAAGCTGGTCGGTGCCGGCTCCGGCGGCAAGCAGGTCGCGGACAGTCTTGCCGGCGACGGCGGGCGCATCCGTGCCAACCACGCCCGCGGCCTCAGCAGCGGAGCGTTTGATCAGTTCCTGAGTGGCCGCCCAATCCAGGCCCATTCCGCGCTGGGCCGTGTCCATGGCATCGGCGACCCCCAGCCCGTAGGACCACAGCTCATGCCGGTAACCCAGCGTGGCGTCCCAGTCCAGGTCAGCCGGAGCACCCGGGACATTGTTGCCGGCGGTACGCGGGATAACGTGGGCGGCGGCGTAGGCTCGGCGTGCGCGCAGCGGCGCCGACGGGCGGTGCCACTCCGGAGGCGGAGCGGTCGTATAGGCGCGGGTGCCGCCGTCGTCGGCCGGAAGCATCAGCTCAGCCATCAGAGGGCAATCTCTTCAATGTCCAAGGTGCGCCGCTCCGCGGAGGATCTCAGGCCGAGTTCGGCCAGCTGCACGCCCCGGGCAGCGGAGAGCAGGCCGAAGCGGTGTTCGCGGCCGGCGACGACGTCGCGCAGGAATTCTTCCCACTGCAGCTTGAAGCCGTTGTCCAGGTCCGCGTTGGCCGGCACTTCCTGCCACTGGCTGCGGAAGGATTCGGTCACCGGCAGGTCCGGGTTCCAGACCGGCTTGGGTGTGTTCACCCGGTGCTGGGACACGCACTTGTTCAGACCGGCGACGGCGGAGCCGTGCGTGCCGTCCACCTGGAATTCGACCAGTTCGTCGCGGTACACGCGGACGGCCCAGGAGGAGTTGATCTGGCCGACCACAGGATCACCGGCCGGGGTTTCCAGCTCGAAGATGCCGTAGGCGGCGTCGTCCGCGGTGGCCTGGTATTCGTTGCTGTCCTCGTCCCAGCGGGTGGGGATGTGGGTGACGGTCTTGGCATTGACGGTACGGACTTTGCCGATGATGCCTTCGAGCACGTAGCTCCAGTGACAGAACATGTCGGTGGTCATGCCGCCGCCGTCTTCCTTGCGGTAGTTCCAGGACGGACGCTGTGCGGCCTGGCTCTCCCCCTCGAAGACCCAATAGCCGAATTCGCCCCGGATGGAGAGGATCCGCCCGAAAAACCCTTCGTCAACCAGGCGGCGGAGCTTGACGAGGCCGGGCAGGTACAGCTTGTCGTGCACGACGCCGGCAGTCACCCCGGTTTCGCGTCCGAGCCGGGCCAGCTCAATGGCCTCCTCGAGGGTTTCCGCCGTGGGTTTTTCGGTGAAGATGTGCTTGCCGGCCAGCATGGCCTTCTTGAGGGTGGCAGCCCGGAGGTTTGTCATGGAAGCGTCGAAAACGACGTCGACGGTGGGGTCTGCGATGACGGCGTCCAGGTCCGTGGTCCATTCGGACACCTTGTGCTTTTCCGCCAGTTCCCGGAGCTTGGCTTCATTCCGGCCCACCAGGATCGGCTCCACCTGGATCCGGGTGCCGTCTTCGAGCAGGAATCCGCCGGCTTCAACGATGGGCAGGATGGAACGCAGCAGGTGCTGGCGGTACCCCATCCGTCCGGTGATTCCGTTCATGGCAATTCGGATGGTGCGGGGGCTGGGGGTGGTGTTCTCCATGGGGTCGGTCTCCGTCGACGGCGGGAAAATGCGGAAAGCGCATTCCGGAATGGGTCCATCCTGCCCCAGCCCCCAGCTTCTGGCAAGCACTTTCCCGGGGGTGCCATAATTGCCCCCTGACTACAGTGGAGGAAACGTGCCCGCTAGCACCTTGTATGAAGTTGCCCGCCATGCCGGGGTTTCCCTCGCCACCGCCTCCCGCGTACTCAACGGCTCCAGCCGCCGTCCCGGCGATGCCATTTCCGAACGGGTCAGGGCGTCAGCGGTGGAGCTCGGCTACATCGCCAACGCACAGGCCCAGGGCCTGGCGAAAAAGAACAGCGGGATGCTGGGACTGATCCTTCACGACATTGCGGACCCGTACTTTTCCACCATTGCCCGCGGCGTCCAGGAGGCCGTACAGGACCAGCAGAAGGTGGTCCTGCTGGCAAGCACGGGCGGCGGACCGGCCAGCGAGCACCGCGCCGTCGCCGCTTTTGCCGCACGCCGTGCGGATGCGATCGTGATCGCCGGAACGCGTTTTAACACCCCGGAAGCCGCCCAAGAAAATGAACTCCTGCTCGCCGAGCTGCGGCGCTACCGTACCAACGGCGGCAAGGTGGCGGTGATCGGCCAGCCTCTGGTGGGATCTGTGGCCGAGGACGGCTTCCGCACCGTCCCGGTGCCCAACCGTGAGCTCAGCCTTCGGCTTGCTGCGGATCTGGCCGGTGCCGGCCACCGCCGCTTCCTCATCCTGGCCGGGCCCGAGGGCCTGCTCACCTCCGACGAACGCGTGGCCGGCTTCCAGGAGGGCCTGAGGCAGGCAGGCCTGGAGCCCGCGGAGGTTCGACGGACCGGTTTCAACCGCGACGGCGGTTACGAGGCGGCCGTCGCGCTGGCGGGCGAACTGGCCGGGGGCCCCGGGGGCCGCCCCGCCGTCTGCGTGTTTGCAGCCAGCGATGTCATGGCCATTGGAGCCATCGCCGGCCTGCGCGAACACGCGCTGCGCATTCCCGAGGATGTTGCAGTCGCCGGTTTCGATGACATCGAAACCCTTCGTGATTTCACTCCTGCACTGACCACGGCACAGCTGCCGCTGTCCAGCCTGGGCAGCGAGGCGGTCGCCCTCGTACTCGCGGAGGATTCTTCGGCAGAGCCCTACGTGGCTGAAGGCCACGTTATTCTGCGCCGGAGCACGGACGTTTCCTAGCCGTACCTGAGTACAGCGGGGCGCCTCGCCACCGCCATTTTCCCCCGTGCCCGGACCTTCCGCCTGTCGCCTCCGGATCTTCCGCCCGGGGCCCAGACCTTCCTCCCCACGCCCGGATTTTCCTCCCGGCGCCCGGACCTTCCGCCCGTCGCCTCCGGATCTTCCTAGACTCCGGCCTCCACGTTGTCGGCGATGGCGGCCGCGAGCACATCCACCACGTCCCGGTTGGCCAGCGGATTACTCATCAGGGTGAAGTCCACTTCGCCGAGCGGAGGCAGGTCCAGCCGTCTGCCCACTTTCTCCAGATCGGCCGGAACCAGGGAGGAAGGCAGCACCGACAGACCAATTCCGGCACGGGTTGCCGCCAGGATCCCGTTAACCTCGCGCGTGTTGCAGGTGACCCGCCAGGTCCGGCCGGCGGCTTCCAGCGCCTCGATCGCGAACCGCCGGCTCAGGCTGGGATGCGGGTAGGCAACGAGCGGAACCGGAGCACCCGGTTCCAGGACTGTCTCCTTGAGCCCGACCCAGACAAACCGGTCACGACGGACATCCGTTCCCTGATCAGAGTTGGCTGCGGTCTTGATAAACACCAGGTCGAGCTGTCCGGCCTGCAGCCGGCGGTGGAGGCGGTCGCTCTGGCTCACGGTCAACTCGAGATTAATCTGCGGATACAGCCGGCGGAAGCGCCGCAGAATATCCGGCAGCCGGGTCAGGGACAGGTCGTCCGCGCTGCCGAAGCGGATCCGGCCCCGCATGGCCGAACCGGAGAAATACGATTCCGCGCTCTGATGTGCGGCCAGGATGTTCCGGGCAAAACCGGCCATGGCGTCGCCGTTGTCGGTCAGGCGCACCGTTTGCGTGTCACGCTCCAGGAGGATCCGGCCGCACGCGGCTTCCAGCTTGCGCACGTGCTGGCTGACGGTGGGCTGGGCCAGGTTCAACCGGGCTGCGGCTCCCGTGAAACTCAGGGTTTCCGCCACAGTCAGAAAACTCAGCAGCTGTGCGGGCTCATACATCGTTCCTCCGGTTACGCATTCATCTCCGACCGCAGCAAAACCGCCCGCGCCTATTACAAAGTGCAATGAGGTTGATAGGGAGCATACTCCCTCTATTCGCTGCTGTCCCGAACTAGGCTGAGGTCCTCATTCCTCCTCACCGCACCCGCCGCTTCGCTCACAGGACGTTCCTTGGTACACCCGTCACCGCAGAAACCCTCTCCGCTGCCTCCTTCGCCACAGCCCTCTTCCCAACGGTCCGCCTCCCCGCATCCCGCACCGGCCCAGACTTCTCTTGCTCAGACTTCTCCTGCTCAGGCCCCTCCCACCCCCGTTGCTTCTCCGGCTCAGGCCACTCCCGCCCCCGCTGCTTCGCCTTCAGAGCGCGTGCCGTGGCGGGACACCTTTGCCTCGCTGCGGATCCTGAACTTCCGGCTCTTCACCGCCGCGCACCTCGTGGCCGTGGTGGCCATCTGGATGCAGCGCATTGCCCAGGACTGGCTTGTTCTGGAGCTTTCCGGAAGCGTCACCGCCGTCGGTATCACCACCGCCTTCCAGTTCCTGCCGACCCTGCTGCTCGGACCCCTGGGCGGAATCATCGCTGACCGGCATTCCAAGCGGATCCTGCTGATGGTGAGCCAGTCTGCCGCCGCCGTCCTGGCCCTTGCCCTTGCGGTGCTTGCGCTGACCGGCGCGGTTCAGGTGTGGCATGTCTACCTTGTGGCGCTGGCGCTGGGCATGGTGACCGTGATTGACCAGCCGGCACGGCAGGTTTTCGTCCATGAAATGGTGGGGCCCAAGCACCTGCGCAACGCCCTGAGTGTGAGCTCCTCGGTCTTCCAGCTCGGCGCCATGGTGGGGCCGGCAGTGGCCGGCGTCATGATCGGCGCCGTCGGCGGAGGGTGGGCCTTCGCCATCAACGCAGCCGCCTGCAGCTTCACGGTGTTCATGCTCGGACGGCTTCGCACCGATCAGCTTTTCCGGACCGAACCCGCGCCCCGCACCAAGGGGATGCTCCGGGAAGGAGCGCGGTATGCCCGCACCACGCCCACCGTGTTCTGGCCGATGGCCATGTGCGCCTTCGTATCGGTCTTTGCCCTGAGTACCCCTGTTCTGATGGCGGCTTTCGCGGACGAGGTCTTCCACAGCGGCGCCAACGGCTTCGGACTCCTGAATACCCTGGTGGCCACCGGAGCGCTGGCCGGTGCGGTGGCGTCGACGCGGCGCCGGACGCTGCGGCTTCGGACCGTCATCGTCAGCGCGGCCACCTTCGGCATCGCTCTGGCTGCGTCCGCCTTTTCGCCGTCCCTTCCGGTCTTCGGCGCGGTCATGATCGTGGCCGGATTCTGTTCCATGCAGTTCATTACGAGCGCCAATCAGCTCGTGCAGTCGACGACGGCGGTAGTCATCCGCGGGCGGGTCATGAGCCTGTACATCATGGTTCTGATTGGCGGACAGGCAGTCGGCGGACCACTCACCGGCTGGCTGGCCGAAGTTCTCGAACCGCAGGGCGCTATTTTCGTCGCCGGGGCGGTCCCCGCACTGGCTGCCGCCGTCATCGGCCTCATCCTGGCACGGCAGGGAAACCTGCGGCTGCGGTTGCCTTCACGGCTGCGCCTGCGGTCACCTCTGCGGCCACGGGGCATCGCCGAGAGCCGGAGGCAGCAGGCCTGATTCGCTTGGTCGCTGAGCCATTGAACTGCTGATGCGCCCGCCGGCAGACGGCACGGCCACAAGCACCGGCAGTCAGCGGCACCGGCAGGCCCGTTCCGGATTTGCTACCGTAGGAGATCAAGACCGGATCCCGGTCTCCGGACGACGGTTCAGTACCCGGACAGCGACAAGACTGGCCAAAGGAATGTGTCATGGCATGGGTCATCCTTGTTTTCTCCGGCATGCTGGAGGCGGTCTGGGCAACAGCGCTCGGCAAATCGGAGAACTTCCGGCGTCTCTGGCCCACGGTCATCTTCGCGGCGGGCATCGTCCTGAGCATGGCCGGCCTCGCCCTTGCCATGCAGTCCATACCTGTGGGCACCGCTTATGCCGTGTGGGTGGGTATCGGGGCCGTCCTGACCGCCGCCTACGCGATGGTGTTCGGCGGCGAGAAAGCCACGGTCATTAAGGTCCTGCTGCTGCTCGGCGTGGTGGGCTGCGTTGTCGGCCTAAAGTTGGTGGGCTAAGCATGCCGTGGATCGTCCTTCTCCTCAGCGCCGTCCTGGAAGCCGTCTGGGCAACCGCCCTCGACGCCTCGGCAGGCTTTACCGTTCTCCTTCCGTCCCTGATCTTCCTTGCCGCCGGGGCCCTTTCCATGGTGGGTCTTTCGTACGCCATGAACTTCATTCCCATCTCCACTGCCTACGCAGTCTGGACGGGTCTGGGTGCGGTTCTGACCGTGGCCTATGCCATGATCTTCGGCAATGAACAGCCCGGGCTGCTGAAGATCCTTTTCCTGGCGGGAATCATCGGCTGTGTGGTCGGACTGAAGTTCGTGGATTCGCCATCCGGTGAGGCACGGGACAGCTCCAACCGCGGCGCCTCCGCACAGGATCAGGAAAGCGGGCACTAGCGGCTTCCAGAGCCGGCCTTTTGCCGCCGGGGCTTTCCAAGGAGTTCAGGCGGGACGATACTGCTCTGGATGCCGGAGTGAAAACGAACTCCGGCACACCCCAGGTAAACCGGCAGCGACGATCGGAGCCTTCCATGGCCACGGCAGAAAGCTCGTCCTCCACCTCCCTCTTCCGGCGCAAGCCCATTGACGAGGTGGAAGACGAAAAAACCGGCAGCAAACTCTTCAAAAGCCTCGGCCTATGGCAGCTGACCGCCATCGGCGTCGGCGGCATCATCGGCATCGGCATCTTCACCCTCGCCGGCCTGGTGGCCAACGGGGGCGCTGATGCTCCCGGCGTCGGGCCCGGCGTGCTGATCTCCTTCCTCATCGCCGGCCTGGCGAGTGCGGCTGCGGCATTGTCCTATGCAGAATTTGCCGGCATGGTTCCCCGGGCCGGTTCCGCGTACACCTACGGGTATGTGGCGCTTGGCGAGATCATCGGCTGGTTCATCGGCTGGGATCTGCTGCTGGAATACACCGCCATCGTTGCCGTGGTCGCCATTGGCATCTCCGGCTATTTCACCGAGTTCATGGCCGGAATCGGCATCGACGTGCCGGCCTGGATGCAGGGCACCGGCGATACCGTGGAGGGCGGGGTCGTGAACCTTCCCGCTCTGGTGGTCTGCCTCTTCATCACGTGGATTCTCAGCCGCGGCACCAAGACCTTCGGCCGGTTCGAGCTCGTGGCCGTGGGGCTGAAGGTGCTGCTCATCCTCTTCATCGTGGGCCTTGGATTCTTTTTCGTGAACGTAGAGAACTACACACCCTTCCTGCCCAACGGCTTCGGCGTGGTCTTCACAGGTGCCGCCACGGTGTTTTTCGCGGTGTTCGGCTATGACGCCATGAGCACGGCAGCGGAGGAGGCAACCGACGGCAAGAAGCACATGCCCAAGGCGATCCTGCTGTCGCTGGCCGTGGCCATGGTGCTGTATGTCCTGGCCACACTGGTGTTGACGGGCATGCAGAACTACACCGAAATCAGCCCCACCGCAGGCTTCGCGTCTGCGTTCCAGTCCGTCGGGCTGCCCGTCATCGCCACCGTGATTTCGGCCTTCGCCGTGCTCTCCATCCTGACCGTCATGCTCACCTTCCTGCTCGGTGTCACCCGGGTCTGGTTTTCCATGAGCCGCGACGGCCTGCTGCCGAGCTGGTTCGCCGGGACCGACCGCCACGGCACTCCGCAGCGCGTGACCTGGATCGCCGGCATTGCTTCCGCCCTGCTCGCGGGCGTCTTCCCCATCCGTGCCGTGGCCGATCTGACAAACATCGGCATCCTCGCTGCGTTTGTGGTGGTCTGCGTGGCAGTCATCGTCCTGCGCCGCCGCCAGCCCGATGCGCCCAGGGAGTTCCGCCTGCCGCTGATGCCGTGGATTCCGGCATTTGGCGTTCTCTCCTCCGGGTTCCTCATGCTGCAGCTGCACTGGGAGACATGGCTGCGCTTCGGCGTCTGGCTCGTGATTGGGCTGATCATCTACTGGTTCTACGGGCGGCGCCATTCGCTGCTGAATCCCAGCAGCCCGCGCCTGGCGCCGCCGGCACCCGAGGCCGCCTAACTGCCAGCCCCTGCCCGGCGCCGGGGCCGTTCCTTTGGACGACCGCTTCTGTGGGACGTCCTCCTTTCGGCCGACGACGACGGCGTCACCGTCTTCTACCGTTGGGGCCATGGATCCCGCTCATTTTGGTGCTTTGGCCGTACTCGCCCTCGTGGATTCCACGAGCTTTGGAACCCTGCTCATTCCGGTCTGGCTGCTGCTGGCACCGGGCAGGCTGCGTTCCGGAAGGATATTGCTGTTCCTGGCGACTGTGGCCGTCTTCTACTTCGCCGCCGGGCTGGCCATCCTGTTTGGCGCCGGGTTTGTGATCGAGAATTACGGCGGGCTTTTCCAATCGCGCGGATTCTCGGTGCTTCTGCTGGTTGCCGGCGCAGCGCTGCTGGCTTGGAGCTTCCAGCTCGAAACCAAGGCAAAACAGGAAAAGGCCTCGCGGTTACAAGTCCAGGTGCCTGTCACCGCTGACCGGCAGGAGGGCGAAAGTTTCGCCGGTTCCGGTGCCGGTACTAGTACCAGTTCCAGTGCTGCCGGTGCCAGTGCTGGGACCAGTGCTGCCAGTGTCGCCGGTGCCGTTCCTGCGGGCCGATTGTCGCGCTGGCGGCTGAAGGCAGTGGGGACCGACTCCCCGCGGGGCGGAAGCGTGGCCCTGGTCGGTTTGGCGCTGGCGGCTGCCACTCTGGAACTCGCGACCATGCTTCCGTATCTGGGTGCGATCGGCTTGATCAGCACCTCTGCTATGGCGTGGCCGCTGCCCGGTTTCGTCCTCGCCGCCTACTGCACGCTCATGGTCATGCCGGCACTCATCCTTCTGGCTGCACGCCTCACCGCGGCCCGGCGGGTGGACCCGATCCTGAGAAGGCTGGACGGCTGTCTGAGCCGGACGTCTACAAACACCCTCTCCTGGGTGACTGGAATCCTGGGTGTCATCCTGATCATCAACACTGTCGGGCCCGCCCTCAGCGGATAACCGCCGCGCCGCCTTTTGGGACAGCCGTCTCCACCGTCGTTGGCGGCCACGCCCTTGGCGGCAGCGGCCCTGCCAGCCGTATTTCGTCCCACGGATAAAACGCGACACAGCACGTTTCAGCGCACCGTTAGACATCGTTCGGTATAAAAGGGGCTATCATCTGCTTGAGGACCTGCTGGGTGGGTCCGGTAGCTGGGGGAGTAAAAATGGGCGGGGAGTCTCAAGAAGTGCCTTTTGCACGGAAAAAATCCGCAATGCTCTTTCGCCGCGGGCGGACCATGCTGGTTCTCGTGGCGGCGTTCTGGTTGTGGCTGCTGCTCGGCAGTGCCAATTTTATTGCCAGCCTCTTCGAATCGCCTTTCTACGCACTGCTGGCTCTGTACGGCCTCGGTGTCGTAACTCTCATCTCCCTACTGGTGGCCGTAGTTTCCGTTTTTTATCTGGTTGCGAACCGTCCTGAAAGCACCAAGGCTGCTGCAGGCGATTCGGTCCGTCCCGGTTTCTCCGAACTGGCACCGGTTATCCGTCTGGTTCCTCGCAAGGTCGTTGACCACAGCGCCGCCCTGACCAACAAGGCAGCAGCAAAATGGCGGGATCTGGCTTCCTGACCAGAGCAATTCCGGCTAAGCAGTTCCCAGCAGCGGGGCCAACCTTGCGCAGGGTTACTCCCCCATAAGGGGCCAAACCCGGCAGCAGGGCTACTCCCCCAGCAGGAGCCAACCCTTGCAGCGGGGCTACTCTCCCAGCAGGGGGACCAAAATGTCAGAGCCGGGCGGCAAGGTTGTCCCATGCCTTCCGTCGTTTCAAGTTTCCTTCCTGCCCCCTCACCTGCGGCGCCTCATGTTCCGGGACCCGCTGTCAGCCCTCCGGTCGGGACCTTGGCCGGAACGCCGTCGCCAATCACGCATGCGCCGTACCGCCGTGAGCCGTACATCCGGTGCCGGACGCCGTCGTCGTCCGTCATTGACGGCAAGGCAGCTGCCTGGACCCGCACCGCAGTCCTCCTGCATTGGATGGACGATCTCGGACGAGCCCACAACCGCTGGGTTCCCGCGACGGCAGTGCAGCGCGTGAGCCGGGACGAATCGTCGTGGCAGGACCCCTACGACGACTGGTCCTTCTACTATCCGGAGCTTCCCGCAGCTTTGCCTTCCGCAGCCTCGCACTCCGCAGTCCTGCCCGCCGCAGCTTAGGACCAGTCGAGCGGCGTATCCCGCCGGGGTTCTCCTCTTTATGCGCTCCTGCGCTGCCGATTCCTTGACACTTCCGCGCCCCCGCGTGCTTATGGAGGTAAGGCGGAGCGCCGGCTGGGATCAGCAGCTGCAGCCCGGGGAGCGGAGCAGGAAATGGAATTTAAGGGCATCATTGAGGCGGCCGGGGAAATTGTTGACCTGGCAGGGGTGGCGGTAATCATCGTTGGTGCCGTTATTGCTACGGTGTCCGCTCTGCGGACCCTCCTCCGGCGCAGCGGACGGCCGGTGTATGAGTCCTACCGTCAGCAGCTGGGCAGATCCATTCTCCTCGGTCTGGAGCTGCTGGTGGCTGCGGACATCATTCGCACGGTGGCTGTGACTCCCACCTTTGAGTCGCTCGGTGTATTGGCTCTGATCGTCCTGATACGGACTTTCCTCAGCTACACCCTGCAGCTGGAAGTCACGGGCAGGCTGCCCTGGCAGCAGTCACGCGGCACCGCCGCCGTTCCTCCTGGTGGATAAGTGGGACGGGGGCCGGCGGGAATCAACCGCGAGCCAAAGCACCGGGCCACCCGAACCCGACCCGAACCCACCGGAACCCAACCGGATTCAGCCTGTTCCACCGTGTTCATGGGGCCACTCTGAGGTGCTGCCAATGCTCTTTCGGGTGTCGCCCCTGCGGAAGGTGGAGATCGCCGGTCCCAAATGTCATCACAGGGGATGAGGCGCGCCGGCAGCGGCTGATCCTATTCTGGACTGGCGGCGAAAAGGCTTCAACAGAGGGTGCGGCCGCACGAATGGAGATTTTCATTCATTGATTGTTGGGCCTCTGTTAATGATGAAGGAGCAAGGTTTTCCGTATGCCGATCGAATACCTTATGTGGGCTCCTTTGGTGGCTACATCGCTGGTTTTGTACGTCACTCTGGCAGCGGCCGCCTTTTTCAGCATCGCCAATTCGGACTGGGTTTCTCCTTTTTCCCGCCGACTGTGGGCGGCAACCGTGATTCTGCTGCCCATTGCTGGCGCCGTGTTGTGGTTGGCGGCGTCGCATCGCTACAACACAACCCACCACGACGACGGCGAGGCGGAACGGACGCCGAAGGCCGACGCCGGCAAAGTGGCGCCGGATAGGAGCTTTCTGGCTAAGCGGAAGCCAGTTCAGCGGACGACGGGTAAGAGGACTCAGGCTAAGAGAACGAAGGCCAGGAGAACGCTGGCTAAGAGAACACTGTCTAAAGGAAAGCCAGCTAAAAGGACGGCGGCCAGTCACGGTACCGTCCGGTGGACCCTGCCGGTTCACCGCCTCCGCAGCCGCGGTGGTATCTAGGCATCAACAGCGGCAGGCCTGGCCCGCACCGATATATCCCCTAGAAAGGTGGCGGGTCGTCTCCGTAGTCGTCCGGGTCGCCGTAGTTGCCGCGGTCTCCGGCACCCGGCTGACCCGTGCCTGATTGTCCGGCAGCCGCAACACTCGCGGCACTCGCCGGACCCACCGGTCCAAGGGCTGGTGCTGTCCGCCGGGCCGCTGCTGCAGGGCCCAGGGCTGGCGGGGCTGGTGCTGTGTCCCGGGCCAGGGTCAGGCGTGGTTCGGTGCGGTACTTTCGTCCTCCCGGTGAGGTCCACTCAATAATCCCGGGACTGGGCTGGCAGGCTTTCCAGAATCCTTTGGTTTTGAACATGTGGTGCCGCCGGCATAAATGCTCCAGGTTGTCGTGATCGGTGGCACCTCCCTGCGCGAAGGGTTTGGTGTGATCGATTTCGGAGATCACCGCATTGGTCCGGCAGCCCGGGAACCGGCACGTCCCGTCACGGACCCGCAGCAGCTGCTTCAACCCATCCGGGACTTTCCGCCGCTTTCCGACCCGCAGGATCTCCTCGGTGTCCGGGTTCCGTTCCACCGGCGTCCACTTCGCCGCTTCGCGGGCCATCCGCCGTGCCGTTTCGGGGCTGATGGGTCCGTAGCCGTGCAGTTCCGCGGGCTGGTCATCGGCGCCCAGGAGGGTTTCGGCGCTGATCAGGACCAGGATCTCGGTCCGGGCCCGGGCCCCGTGGCCGCCGCACCCGGTGCCGGTCTTCGAACCCCCGCTTCTGCCCGCCCCGGAACGCTTACCTGACCCGGAACGCGGGCAGTCACCCTCACACGTAGCGTCGTGGTTTCCGCCGTCGAGGAGGTCGGTGAGGATGTCGGTGCGGAGCTGGTCCACGGTGCGCGGGTCTCCGTGGGCCTGCTCGCCGCGGGCTGCAATGCTGAGCCGGGTGAAGAACGCCTGGGCTTTCTCGGCCGGGAGCAGGGCCGAGAGCCAGGACATTCCGTCGCAGTCAGGTTGCAGGGCCACCCGCCGCTGCTCGAACGCGCTGCGCTGACGCACGGTGATGGTTTCCGGGTAGGTGTTCTCCCGCAGCCGCCGGGCCCGGACCCGGAACTGGGTGTGGGTTTGTTCGGGTGCCAGGTCCAGCAGTTGTGTTTGGAAGGAGGGCAGTTCCTTCGCGGGGATGTTCTGGCACTGATCGATGACGGTCTGCGCGTGGCCGTAGCTGATGTTTCCGGTTTCCAGGGCGTGCAGGGTGGCGGTGTGGGTGGTGCACAGGGTTCCGGCCTCGCTCATCAACATCATGGCGGTGTTCGCGGGGACGTGCAGGATCGCAGCTGCTTCCTCGGCGGCGAGGCTGAAGGCCATCGCGGGGTCCAGGGTGGCGGTGTCCTGGAGGTATTCGGTGCGGAACTGGGTGTGGATGCGGGTGAGGGTTTTGGCTTGCTGGGCCTGGGCCCAGCGGATGAGGTGATCGAGGCGGGAGAGGACGGTTGCGGCTTCGTCCTGGTTCAGGGACTGCAGGTTTTGCAGGGCCAGGGATCCGGTGAGTCCGTCCTGGTACACGGGGCCGGGCAGCTCAGGAGCCGTCGGGGCTGGAACGGAACCGGGAGCGGCACCTGGCACGTCCCGGACAGCCGCTGTTGCGGAACCGGAAACTGTCCCGGGAGCGGCAGCGTAAACCGACATGGTGCACTCTGCCGCCTTGCCGCTACCGGCATCTTCGCCGGGGAAAGATCCGTTCTGATCCATGTCTTCAGGCTTTCACCCGCCACTGACATTTCCGGCCCCAAAAGAGCCCCAAAAGGCCCCTCGGGAGCCCTTTTCAGGTACTCCAAATACCCGACTTTTTCACCCGACTACCTAGGCGGTGGC
Organism: Arthrobacter sp. Z1-15; assembly: GCF_054792395.1. Taxonomy (NCBI): domain Bacteria; kingdom Bacillati; phylum Actinomycetota; class Actinomycetes; order Micrococcales; family Micrococcaceae; genus Arthrobacter; species Arthrobacter sp. Z1-15. Next base: position 3,652,914 of record NZ_CP096454.1, read on the forward strand.
CGTGCGACTCCCCTGTGCCTATCGCACAGCATCCGGCAAAGGAGACTGTCGGGTCCACCGAAGGAAACCGTCCGGTCAGGCGAAGGAGACAGGGTCGGGTCAGGCGAGAGAAGACTGGCACCCTCCTGCCTGAGGAGCCTGGTTCGGGCGTTGTGCAGGGGCGCTGAGCAGGGCGCTGTGCAGGGAAACGGATACGAATCCCGTTGGCTCTTTTTCCTCGCCCGCGCAGGTCTTTTCCCTCACCGGCACAAGACTTTGCCCCGGGTGTTCGACCTCCCGGCAAGCTTAACTTCGGCTCGCCGAACTAGCGTGTTACGTTTCTGTTATGAGCAACAAAACGGCCACCTCAGCCTCGGCCGCATCCCACGTGCCGGCACCTGCTCCGAAGCGCCTGCTCTGGATGCTCGGTCCGGCATTGGTTGCCGGAGTCGCGTATCTGGACCCGGGCAACGTCGCCAGCAATATGACTGCCGGAGCCCGCTTCGGTTACCTGCTGGTCTGGGTAGTGGTTGCCGCCAACACCATGGCCTGGCTCATCCAATACCTCTCCGCCAAGCTGGGCCTGGTCACGGGCAGGTCCCTGCCCGAGCTCCTGGGTCAGCGCATAAGCCGCAAATCAGCACGCCGGCTGTACTGGCTCCAGGCAGAACTCGTGGCCATGGCCACCGACATTGCTGAGGTCATTGGCGGAGCAGTAGCCCTCTGGCTTTTGTTCGACCTGCCGCTGCTGCTCGGCGGAGTGATCACAGGAGTGATTTCCATGGCCGTGCTCGGCCTGCAGGGCAGCGGCCGGCACCGGACCTTCGAGTACGTGATCGTGTCCATGATGGCGATCATCGCCGTCGGCTTCACTGCCGGCGTCGTCATTTCACCGCCCGACGCCGGTGAACTGGCAGGCGGTCTGGTTCCGCGTTTCAAGGGCAGCGAATCCGTGCTGCTGGCCGCCTCCATTCTGGGCGCGACCGTCATGCCGCACGCCATTTACGCACATTCGGCGCTGACCCGCGACCGCTTCCCGGACCGCAGCGCCGCCCTCACCACTCCGATGTTGATCCGTGCCACACGGTGGGATGTCACCATTGCACTGGCCGTGGCCGGAACGGTAAACCTGGCCATCCTGCTGCTTGCGGCCAGTTCTTTGCAGGGAGTCGACGGCACCGACACGCTGGAAGGAGCTCACGCTGCCATCGCTGCATCCCTGGGCGGCGCCGTCGCAACCCTCTTTGCGGTGGGACTCCTCGCCTCGGGCCTGGCCTCGACGTCGGTGGGCGCATACGCCGGAGCTGAAATCATGCAGGGGCTGCTGAAGGTCCGCATTCCGATGCTCCTGCGCCGCCTGATCACCCTGATTCCGGCGCTCCTGATTCTTGCGGCCGGAATCGACCCCACCTGGGCGCTGGTCCTGAGCCAGGTCATCCTGTCCTTCGGTATTCCGTTTGCCCTGATTCCGCTGGTCTGGCTCACCTCCCGCAAGGACCTGATGGGAGTGCACTGCAACCGCTGGTGGACGACGGCGCTTGGCGTGGTGGTCGCGCTGCTTCTGGTGGGTCTGAACATCACGCTGCTGGTGCTGACCTTCAGCGGTGCAGCTTAGCGGCTACCGCGATTCACCGGGCGCGGCCGCGGCGTTGACACCGGGTCAGTCAGTCAGCCGGTCAGTCAGTCAGTCAGTCAGTCAGTCAGTCAGTCAGTCAGTCAGTCAGTCAACGATCCCTCCACCAGCGCAGTGGCAATGCTGTCGGCGTCCTGCAGCGCTGCCAGGTAGCGTTCCGCGTCGAGGGCTGCCGCGCAACCGGTCCCGGCAGCCGTGATGGCCTGGCGGTAGCGGTGGTCCACAGCGTCTCCGCAGGCAAAGACCCCGTCGGCTGAAGTGGCAGTGGTGGGAGCGGAAACGCTGATGTAGCCCTCCGAATCCAGCTCCACCTGCCCGTGCAGCAGTTCGGTGCGCGGCACATGGCCGATGGCGACAAACACCCCGTTGGCGGGCAGCTCCCGTTTTTCCCCGGTCACCGTGTCAGTAAGAGTCACTCCCGAAACCCTGTCAGTACCGTGGACGGCGGTTACCTCGCTGTTCCACTCAAACCGGATCTTTTCGTGGCTTTTGGCCCGCATCGCCATGATGCGCGAGGCCCGCAGCTCGCCGCGGCGCACAATCACCGTAACCGTCTTGCCGAACCGGCTCAGGAACAGTGCCTCCTCCATGGCCGAGTCCCCGCCGCCAACCACCAGGACGTCCTGGTCACGGAAGAAGAACCCGTCGCACGTGGCGCACCAGGAGATGCCGCGGCCGTTGAGCCGTTTCTCCTCAGGCAGTCCCAGCTCCTTGTAAGCGGAGCCCGTGGCCAGAATGACGCTGCGCGCCTTGTACTTGCCGCCGCCCCCGGTCTCCACCCGCTTGGTGTGCCCGCCCAGTTCCACGGATACGACGTCGTCGTACTGCACGACGGCGCCGAACTTTTCCGCCTGCCGGCGCAGGTTGTCCATCAGGTCTGGGCCTTGGATGCCCTCCGGAAAACCGGGAAAGTTCTCCACCTCGGTGGTGTTCATGAGGGCGCCGCCCGCGGTCACGGAGCCGGCGAGGACGCGCGGCGTGAGCCCCGCGCGAGCGGCATAAACAGCTGCCGTGTAGCCGGCCGGACCGGAGCCGACGATGATGACCTGATCAGTGCCCATTGTGTGCGCGCCTTCCGGTGTGGTCCTTCCGGTGTGGTTCCAGTGTGAAGGCATACTTGACGGGTGAGAACCCTTCCCCTGCCAGCCGTCGACCTGGTGCAGCTGCCGGTTCCGGCCATCGATGCCCTCGCCGCCGGCGACCTGGCCACAGCCAACCAGCTTTCCCCCGTGCCCCTGACGGCACACTTTTCCTCGGACCGGCAGGCGGTGTGGAAAATCCGCAGTGTGCAGCTGGCTACCGCGCCCGACGACGCCGGGTGGGTCACCGGAGCGATCGTGGACCGCGCGAACGGGCAGGCAGTGGGCTGCGCCGGATTCCACGGGCCGCCCGATGCCGGCGGCATGGTGGAACTGGGGTATTCAGTGGACCCGGTTTTCCGCCGGCGCGGCTATGCCCGGGCAGCGCTGGAACTGCTGCTCGCGCGGGCGGCCCGGGAGCCTGCCGCGCGGACGGTGCGGGCGACGGTCAGCCCCGAAAATGAAGCCTCCATCAACCTCGTGCTGCAGTACGGGTTCGAGGAAAACGGCTCCCAATGGGATGCGGAAGACGGGCTGGAGATTATTTTTGAGCGTGACGCGGGTCTGCAGAGTTCCGCGGGACGTTAGCGGTCAGGAAGCCGCTCAGTAAGCCGGCCATCGGCTGCCGCGGTCTGCGCGGGCGCCGCGGAATTTTCATCCGGTGCAGCGCCCAGGAGGTCGGCAACCGCACCGGCAAAGGGCTGCCACTCGCGCTGCATCTGCGCCAGCCGCTCACGTCCGGCGGCGGTAATCTCGAAGACCTTGCGGCCGGGTCCACCCTCCCCCTCGCGCCACACCGAGGTCACCGCGCCCTCGGTTTCCAGGCGGTTAAGGACGGGATAAAGCGCACCACCCTTAACCGGGCCGATACCGGTTTTCTGCAGGCGCTGAGCCACGGCATATCCGTGGGCGCCGCCATGCGCCAGTACTGCCAGCACGCAGGTCGTAAGCAGGCCCCGCTGCCACTCCCGGGACAGTTCGGGATCATTCATGACACTAATCATGCCACCCACTAGTTACCGCTGCGACTAGGACGGGTGAGCGTCGGCCCGGTGTGCATGTCCTCTTCTCAGACGCCTGTTGGTTCGGAGCCTTTGCGCCGGCCGCGCAGATCCCGCCGCCACGCGAGCAGGGCGCCCACAATAAAGAACGCCGTGGCGAACCAGCGCCACAGACTCGGCTGGTCAGCAGTCCACAGGTACACGACCGTAATAAGGACCCACACTGCGGCAACCACCGTGGCCGCCCAGGCCAGGAAACGCCCCTGGGCGCGGTGGGGCTGCGCCGAACCGTCGACCAGCTGCAGGGCGTACAGCTGAGGCGAACCCAGCACGTCCTGCGGATGCGCTGCACCGCTCTCCCGCCATGTGGTCCGGGCCTCGGCCACATAGCCGGAGGCGGCCGGGCGGCTCAGGAAGTAGCGGCCGCGGAGCAACCCGCTGAGCTGCATAAACCACTTGTCGGCCGAGTGGTCATGCCGGGCCGCCGGACGTCTGCGGCTGGGCATATTCCACGCCACGACAAACACAGTGATAAACGCGAGCAGCGGCACGAAGGTTGACACCGCACCGATCGGTTGGCTGTCCGCGAGCGGAAGGGCGGCGGCGGTGCCTAGTCCAAGGGCAGCGACTGCCAGCGCCACCAGTGACCAGCTTCGCCGAATCTGCCCGGCGCGGCGCGCAAACCAGCCTGCCACCACGGACCCGAAGGCAACGGTTCCGGCCGTGAGCAACACGAGCTGCCAGGGAAACATCTCCACCGTCGTGCCCTGCGCGAGCAGCAGGTAGGCACTCAGAAGGGATCCGGTAAAGCCCACAGCCAGCAGGACGCCCTGTAGATGATCCGCCGGGGCGGCGCCGTCCATGTCGACGGCGGCGCGTTCCTCGTCGGTGATCCGGTCAGCAGCCACCTCGTCAGCATAGGTTTCCGCGTCACCAAAAAGCTCCTGCGCAGGGCGGCCGGATTCTGCGCAGGCTTCCTGCGCTTCAACGAGGACCTGTTCAATCAGCTCCCGCCCGGCCGCAGAATGCCCAACTGCCAGCCGCCATCGGAGCGCGTATCCCCATTGTTTATCCTCCGGCCGGACCCAGTCGGTCTCGTTGTACGTGCCCATGGATTCTCCTTGCTGTTCTCCGGCGGCCAGCCGCCCGGTGGTGGTTCCACCGATCTTGGCACCTTCTAGTCTGAAACTCAACTAGTCGAGATGCTGATCAGTCCAGTTGGCAGCCCCGCCCCGCCCCCTGGACGCCTATCCCGTCTCATTTCACGGGACCAGCCACCCGACAGCTAGGCTGGCCCGGTGATTTCCGAAAACCTCTTCGCCCGCCAGGCCACCCTGACCACCGAGCGGCTGCGCCTCGAGCCGCTGGGCCCGGAGCATTTCGACGGCGCCTGGGCGGGCCTGCAGGATGAGGAAGCTATGCGTCTGACCGGAACGCACGCGAATTTCGCGCCGGCGCAGATCCGGACTTGGCTGGCAGGACTGGCCGGACGGCACGACCGGGCTGACTGGGCCGTCATCCGGATCGCCGATGACCGCAACCCGGATGAGCGGTACCGCCGGGAGCAGTATCTGGGCGAGGTCGTGCTGAATGACCTGGACCCGGACAACGAATCCGTCGGCTTCCGGATCGCACTGGCACCGGCCGAGGTGCTGGGCCAGGGGTACGGCACGGAGGCGACCCGCGCCGTCGTCGCGCATGCGTTTGATGATCTGGGCCTGCACCGGGTGGCACTGGAGGTTTTCGCCTTCAATCCGCGGGCGCAGCGCGCGTACGAAAAGGCAGGCTTCACTGTTGAGGGCCGCCAGCGCGAGGCCCTGTTCTGGGAGGGCGAGTGGGTGGACGCCATCAGCATGGCGATGCTCGCGGGTGACTCCCGGCCCTAAGCCATTCAATGTCCGGATGCGGCTCTAGGCGATGCGCCGGCGGATCTGCACGGCCGCCAGCAGGGTAAACACCACCGCCATGACGCTCAGGACAGCCACCACGTAGCCGTTGCTGATCTCCCAGTCCCCCATGGTTGCCGTGATGCCGAAGAGCTCCTGCAGTTCCGCCACCGCGCCGGGCTGGTCACCGGCCATGGCCTGCAGCGAATCCGCCGTCATCTCCTGCCGGACCGGAACCGACGCCTGCATAAACGGCAGCGCGTTGATGACCGTCCGGACACCTTCGGGCAGTGCGCCCACGGGAATGTAGGCACCGGCCAGGAAGCCCAGGATCGTTCCCACAATGGTGGACAGCGCGGAATAGGCTCCGGCTGTGCGGACAAAGGAAACCACAAACGCACTCAGCGCCGCGAATGCCAGACAGCTCAGCGCCAAAAAGCCGTACACCGTGGCAATTTGCGCGGGACCGAAGCTCACCCCGTCCACCAGATACAGGTATACGAGGCTGATGATCAGCACCACGGTGGTCATGATCAGGGCCACGACGCCGGCGGAGAGCAGATAGCCGAGGATCAGTTTTTCGCGGCGGATCGGTGATACCAGGAAGTCCCGGAACCGGCCGGACGCCGAATCCTCCACAAAGACGTTCATGGCACCCAGGCCGGTGGTGATGGAGGTGATCCCGACAATGCCGGCGAACATCCAGGTGTCCACAAAGCCCTTCACCTCGGCCTCGGTGGCGCCGGGAAAGGACTGCTGCAGATCATCCACCTGCCCGCTGCCGAGGAACAGGGTGTAGAGCAGGAACAGGATCAGCGCCGAGAGCAGCGAAAAGAAAACGCCCAGCCGGTCGCGGAAGAAGAGGCGGAGGTTGCGGGACATCAGGGTGAGGACCACACTCATGCTGCTTCCCCCTCGCGTCCGGTGAGCGCCAGGAACACGTCGTCCATGGTGCCGTGCCGGAACTCAAAGTCCAGGACGTGGTCTCCGTGCCGGTTCAGGATGCGGCGCGCCGCGGCGGCGTCGCCGGCCACCAGCCGGAGCACGCCGCCGTCGTCCGCATCTCGGACTCCGACACCCTCCTCCGCCGCGAGAGCCAGCAGCGCGGGGCGGTCGTCGGTGGTGATGCTGAGGATTGAGCTGCTGTGCCGTGCGCGCAGCTGCGCGGGAGTGCCGTCGGCAATGATTTGGCCGCGTTCAATGATGCAGACCCGGTCTGCTTCTTCGGTTTCCTCCATGTAGTGCGTGGTCAGGAAGACGGTGAGGCCGTGGCGGTCCCGCAGCTCGCGGATGGTGGACCAGACCAGGGCCCGGCTGGCGGGGTCCAGACCGGCGGTGGGTTCATCCAGGAAGAGGATCGACGGCGAATGCAGCAGTGCGCGGGCAATGTCCACGCGCCGGCGCTGGCCACCGGAGTACGTGCCGTAGGGGCGGTCCACAAACTCCTCGAGACCGATCAGCGCGCTTAGCTCCGTAATCCGGGCCTCGTTGGCCCCCGTGTCCGGGGAGTAGAACCGGGCACGCGTCCGCAGGTTCTCCCGGCCGGTGAGCAGCGGGTCCAGGACCGAATCCTGAAAAACCACGCCGATGTTCTTCCGCACGGCGCCGCCTGCGGTGCGCACGTCGTCGCCGTCCACCGATGCCTCTCCGGCGTTGAAGGGAATGACCGTGGTCAGGCAGGAAATGGTGGTGGATTTGCCGGCTCCATTTGTGCCGAGGAAAGCGAAAACCGTGCCGGCCTGCACGTCGAAGGACAGATCGTCGACTGCGGTGGTGGCGCCGTATTTCTTTGTCAGTCCGCGGACCGAGATGGCCGTTTCCGTGCTCACAATTCCCCCGAATTTCTCGGCCGGCGGCCGGTTATTTCTCCAGAGTCTACGGGCAGGCGGGCGGTTCCCCGGTCAGGCCGGCAGGTCATCCCATTCGAACCATGTGGTGTCCTTGCTTTCCCAGTCCTGGCGCAGGATGGCGTAGGCGACGGAGGCTACCCGGAGACCTTCAGCGGTGGGCCAGCCCAGACGGTAGTGGGCTTCCTTCAGGAATCCGGTCCGGAGGAAGGTTTTGCGCATGGCGATGTTGTCCTCCCGTGTCTGGCCCTCAAACCGCACCGGTTCCGGGAACTGCTCAAACACCTTGGCGCACAGCGCGGTGAGCACCTTCGGCCCCAGACCCTTGCCGCGGAACTCCTCGGCCAGGCGTAAATCAAACATGGGAGTGTCCTCGTCGAGGTCTTCCAGGACCACCAGCCCAATCCGGGAGGCGCCGTCGTTAATCCAGTAGCCGAGGGATTCCTCCGACCAGAAGCGCCCGCTGGCCACGGACTCCCGCGCCGACTCCTCCGAATGCCGGGCCCGCACGTGGAACGGAAACCGGTTGGACGTGAGGAACTCCACCAGGTCACGGGAATCCTGCTCGGAGTTGGCCATGGGGCTGAAGGTAATGGGCATGGTCGAACTCTAGAGAACGACAGTAGGGTGTGGAAGCAACACCTGCTTTATGACTTTCCAACCCACCGACGGGGGAACCATGAAACGCGTTATTTCGACGGGCGAAATCACCGTTGATACGGCAGCGCAGAATCTGCGGGATTTCTTCACCGAGATTATGCCGCGCACCGGAATGGTCCGCAGCAGCTCCCGGTTCGATTCCTGGGCCGGCGGAGGTGATGCCCCCGAAACCGTGAACCGGATTACCGCCGATGACCTCGTAGCAGCATCCTTCAGGTCGGTGAAGATTCCGCCGCGGACCGCAGTAGCCGTCTTGGAGACGCGGGCGGAGGAAATCTCCGATCTCCTGGCGCAGATTCCCGCAGACGTGGACCTGCCCGACGCCGATCCGGTGCGGGACCTGGGCGCTGACAGCCCCGCCCGCCAGCTGTGGAACCTGCTCCGCGGCAAGGCTGGCGACGCCGGGTGGGGAGTTGGCCCCAGCACCACCAGTAAGATCATGGCCCGGAAAAGGCCGCGGCTGATCCCGGTCTACGATTCCATCATCCGCCGGGTGACCGCGCTGCCCGGCCCCAAGGACCAGTGGCTCTACTGGCACACGTCCTATGCCGACGGAGTGCTGACCGAGCGGCTGGCCGAGATCCGAACCAAGTCAGGGATCACCGAGCCGATTACCGACCTGCGGGAGCTGGACATCGTGCTCTGGATGCACGGCAAGCGGCAGGGTTTCGAGCCGCAGGCCGAGGACATTGAAACCTGAGCCGTCCACCCGCACAACTACCCAACTGAAGGAACTGCCATGAACGCGGACGCGGACACTCATCCCGAGCACATCGTTGCCCACCCCCTGGTCCGGGCGTATCTGCAGGATCTGGACCGGATGCTGGCCGGGACCGAAGACCGCGCCGAAGTCCTCGACGCCGTGACGGAACACATCACCTCCGCTGCGGCCGCGCTGCCCGGCCCGCCCACCACGGCTCAGGTGCAGGACATTCTGGCCGGCTTGGGTCCGGTGGAACGCATTGCGGCAGCAGGAGCCCCGGCTAGGGACCGGGAGGAAGGCACCGCGCCCCAAAGCGTGCCGCCGCAAAGGCAGGCCGACGGCGCGTGGCTGGGAACGCCGTCGGGCATCGTGGCGCTGGTTTCACTGATCCTATCGGTGTTCCTGTTGCCCCTTTTCCTCCCGCTGGCAGGCCTGTCGCTCGTGCTGGCAATTATCGCCCTGGTCAGGCGCCGTCCCCGCCCGCGCAGTGCCCTGGTCATCACGATCAGCAGCAGCGTGCTCATCGTGGCGTACCTGGCCATCGGAATCCTGGCCACGCTGGCGCTGTTTTCGGTTACCACCGGCGATGGGTCCACCTCCGAACCAGCTATGCCCAGCCCCGCAGTTACGTCGGCGCCGGCTTCGGCTCCCGCAGGCCAGCCCTAGCCGATGACTAAAGCCGCGCTTTGGCTGTTCCTTGCTAGCGAGACCATCCAGCAGCAGAGAGAGGGTTAACGCCAACAGGCCAACGATTGCACGGCAGACCCGCGGGAACGAAAATGCAGCTGCCTCAATGCGCCTTATACGGGACGGGCTCGGGGAGGCCCGCTTCCCGCCGCACCCGCCGGGAAAAACGTTCGATGGACTTCAGCGCCGCCACCACATCCGCGGGACCAACGTCAAACGGCATCGACTTCATGGTTTCACCCGGCACCGTTGCGGCCTCCGCCACCAAATCCAGTTCCCGCGCGTCGTCCACGGACAAGCCCACCTCGGTGAGAGTGTTCGGCAGGCCGACCCGGGTAGTGAATTCGACAAAGTCCCTGATCTCCGCGGTGGGGGCGCCTTCAAGCACCAGCTGCGTCAAAGACCCGATGTTGACCTTCTGCCCGTGGGCGAGTCCGTGCGTCTGCGGCGCGGCGGTCAGGCCGTTGTGGATGGCGTGCGCTGCCGCCAGTCCCCCGGATTCAAACCCGAGCCCCGAGAGCAGCGTGTTGGCCTCAATGACCTTCTCCAGCGCCGGCGTGACCACATGGTCACGGGCCGCATCCAGCGCCGGCAGCGCGAATTCCCAGAGCACGTCCCAGCTCAAACGGGCCAGGGCGGTTCCGGTCTCGGTCGGAAGCCCGCCGGCCATGGTCAGCGAGAAGGAGGCTGCCGTGGCCCGCGCTTCGAGCCAGGTGGCAAGTGCATCCCCCACCCCGTAGGCGAGGAACGACGCCGGGGCGTTGGCGACAATCTGTGAGTCCACCAGCACCAGGTCCGGGTTCCGGGAAAAGAACCGGTACTCCTCGAACGCGCCGTCGGCGGTGTACACGACGGCGAGGGCGGAGGTCGGCGCATCGGTTGACGCAACCGTCGGCACCGAGGCCCAGCGGGCCCCGGCCGCATCTCCGGCGGCCTTGCACGCATCGATGGTGCTGCCTCCGCCGACGCCCACCACCACATCGGCTTCGGCTGCACGAATGGCCTGGGTCAACCGGTCAATCTCGGCAGCAGTGGGGGTGCCGTTGAAGACTTCCCGGGTCACCGGCAGTTCCTGCACCTGCAGCGAGACGGTGATGTCATGACTCACGAAACCCCAGACGACGTCGTCGGCCACCAACAGCGGTTTCTTCCCGATCTGCGCCAGGAACTCGCCCAGGCGGTGAATGGCCCCCGCCCCCTGGACGTAGCGGCCGGGACTGATCACGGTACGAACTGGTGCCTGCTTCATATTGAGCTCCTGATCCACGTCTGGGACGGCTGCGCCGCCGCCCGGATTTCAGCGTAGGGGGCGGGCCATAGCCACGGCTAGGGAACAGTACTGCAGCCCGGGGCGGGCCCACCCAAGTGAACGTCAGGCGGAAGCTTCCGGTTCGGTGCAGGAATTGCGCGGCGGCAGCCCGGCCCGGCGGCGGCGGTGCTAACCTGAAGTCATTCGAAAGTGTGTTCTAGGGAGGCGGGTAATGGCAGTCTTTTCCTCGAACCCTTCCCCGCGCCCGGGCGCGGGGGAAGCGGCAGCAGCAACCCGCTCCTCCACCCTGCCGGCCGGCTTCGCCTCCCCGGCCCAGGACTATTACGACGCCGGCATCGACCTGAACCGGCATCTGATCCGGGATGTGACGTCAACGTTCATCATGCGGGTTTCCGGCGATGCCATGGACGGCGCCGGCATCAGCGACGGCGACGAGATTATCGTGGACCGTTCCCTGACGCCCAAGGACGGTTCCGTCGTCGTCGCCGTCCTCAACGGCGAGCTGACCATCCGGCGTTTGCTGCTCACCGGCCAGGGCATCTTCCTGCATGCGGACAGCCCCGGTTCAACGGATATTCCGGTGCCGGATCCGGCCGAACTGTCCGTGTGGGGCGTGGTGACCCGGTGCCTGCACCACGTCTAGCTTGCAGTATTGCCGGTTGGTGCGGCCGCAGCCGAGGAGCTCGCCGTGGCTGAGCAGCAGCGGTTCGCCCTGGTGGACGTCAACAGCTTTTATGTTTCCTGCGAGCGCGTTTTTGATCCGTCGCTCGCCGGCATTCCGGTAGTGGTGCTGTCCAACAATGACGGCTGCGTGGTGGCGCGCTCCGATGAAGCCAAGGCCCTGGGCATCAAAACCGGAGAGCCGTGGTTCAAGCTGGCCGAGGCCGCACCAAAACTCGGCCTGGTGCAGCGCTCGAGCAACTATGAACTGTACGGAGACCTGAGTTCGCGGGTGATGCAGCTGCTGGCCCGGTTTTCCTCGGAGCAGGAAATCTACTCCATCGACGAGTGCTTCCTGCACCTGAACGGAACCGATGAACAGCTGCGCAGCCGCGGAACCGAAATTCGGGCCGCGGTGGCGCGGAACATCGGGCTGCCCGTCTGCGTGGGGATTGGCAGCACCAAAACCCTGGCCAAGTTCGCCAACCGGATTGCCAAGCAGAATCCGCATCTGGGCGGGGTGTGCAACCTGGACGCCCTGGGTCCCGCCGTCGTCGACACCATCATGTCCCGGGTGCCGGTCACCGGACTGTGGGGTGTGGGCGCGCGGAACGGAACCCGGCTGAACGCTCTGGGCATTCACACGATTGCGGACCTGCGCGACGCCGATCCCACTATGATCCGCGCCAAGTTCTCGGTGGTGCTGCAGCGGACGGTGCTGGAGCTGAACGGCACCGCGTGCATTCCAATGGAAACCGAATCCGCCGACAAACAGCAGGTGCTCTTTTCGCGCAGCTTTGCGACGCCGGTGACCACCCGCGAATCCATGCGCCAGGTCATGAGCCTCTACGCACAAAAAGCAGCCATCCGGCTGGCGAAGGAGGGGCAGCTAGCCACGGTGATGACCGTGTTTGCCGCTACGTCCCGGTTCAATACGACGGCGGCATCATCGCCTTCAGCGACAGTGCGGCTCGAGCGGCCCACAGCCGATCCGTTGGTGCTGACCCGCGCCGCCATCACCGCCATGGACTCACAGGTGGTGGAGGGTGCGCCCTACGCCAAGGCCGGCATTATGCTCACCGGCCTGTCCCCTGCCGGGGCGGAGCCGGTGTTTGATCTCTTTGACGCCGGCCCGGAGCAGCCGGACATCGGTCCGCTGCTGGCGCGGGTCACGGACAAGTACGGTGCCGCCAGCATCGGCCTGGGACTGGCCGGGATGGCTTCCGCAAAACCGGACTGGACCATGGCCCGGAAGTTTGCCTCGCCGCGCTTCACCACGGAGTGGTCGGACCTGCCGGTGGTGAAGGCGGTTTAAGCGGTCACATGCTCCTCGCACAGCCAGGCACGGAGACGGAACAGTGAAGTGCAAACTATCCCTGGCTGTGCACCGTGACGGCGTATCCTTCGGAATCGAGGAAGGTGAAAGTAATGCCGAACGGCCCCTCGAAAGGCGGCTGCACGATCCGCACTCCCGCGTTGGCCATGGACCGGTGAAGCGTCTCCGCCTCCGGGTCATGCAGCCACAGCGCCACGCCCAATCCCGGCTGTTCGACAGCGTCCAGGTTCACTCCGGGCGCCGCTTCACGCACGGCAAAAGCTATAGGCGAGGTTGCAAAGACAACGGCGCCGGGAGGGGAAGCAGGCGCCCGGGTCAGGCCGACCATATCCTCATAAAAAGCTGCGGCCTGTTCCAGACTTCGCACCTGAAGGGCGATGAAATCGGGTCCTGTGACGGTCATGGTGTCTCCTTGGATTATGTGTCAGGTTCCTGACATGCGTCATCGTATGTCAGGATATTGACATGAGCAAACCTGACCGTCCACAGATCGGATATCTCCTCAAAGAGGCCCAAGCTCTGCTTCGGGTGCGCATGGATGAGGTGCTGCGGCCGCTGGGCCTCAGTGTTCCGCAGTACGTATGTCTGCATCTGCTCGAGCGCGAGCCGGGGATTTCCGCGGCTGAGCTCGCCCGGGGCGCCTTCGTCACGCGGCAATCGATGAACACCCTGCTGCAAAACCTGCAGGACCGGGGTCTGGTGGAGCGTCCGGCGCGGCCGGTGGCGGGCCGGACCTTGCCGGCGGTTCTTACGGGGCCGGGAGCTGAGGTGCTTGCGGACGCGCAGGCTCTGGTTGACCAAGTGGAAACCCGAATGCTCTCCCGCCTTGATGCGCAGGGCGTCGAAGGGCTGGGCGCGGCACTGTCCCTGTGTATCGAGGCCTTGGAGACGCCGGCGTCGGACAGCTGACAGCTTGGGGCCCCCGCATAGCCGGACCCGGCATGGGACGCTGGTGACATGGATTTGATTGTCTCGCCCGCGCTCACGATCCCGGCGTCGGAACTGAGCTGGCGGTTCTCCCGCTCCTCCGGGCCGGGCGGACAGCACGTGAACACCTCGGACAGCCGCGCTTCCGTGTCCTGGAACATCGCCGATTCGGCGGTGTTGTCGGAGACCCAGCGGGTGCTGCTGCTGAGCCGCTTGCAGCGGCGCCTGATCGACGGCGTGGTGACGGTAACGGCGTCTGAACAGCGCTCACAGCTACGCAACCGGGAGATAGCTCTGGCCAAGCTGGCCGACCTCGTGGCGGAAGCCCTTGCCCCCGAAGCTGCCCTGCGCAGGAATACCAAACCCACGCGGGGCTCGAACTATCGGCGGCTCGACGCCAAAAAGCAGCGGGCTGCGACAAAACAGCAGCGCAGAAGGCCGCCGACGGACTAGCGGCTGCTTCGGAGGTGACACGTTCAGCTCGCCTGCCCGGACAACAAAAAACCCCCGGTATCCGGGGGCATCCTGTGGAGCTTAGGGGAATCGAACCCCTGACCTTTTCATTGCGAACGAAACGCTCTACCAACTGAGCTAAAGCCCCTTCCCCGGCACCAGCCGGGCGGCTCCGGAGAGCTAACCCCGATTCTAGACCCGCTCCCATGCCCCCGCGCAAATCGCAGCCGCCAAACGAGCGCCGGAGGCCCCCGAACCGAGCCCGACCCTGCCTCCGGAACCGCACCCCGGGCTATCCTGACAGCCCGGCCGCCAGCATCCGGCCGGCCGGAAACGCACCTCTATTCCGCAAGCGAAAAGGAGCAGTGCCATGTCCCTCATCGAAGATGTGATCAGTGAACGGCCCGACGGCGCCGGAACAGACCTCTTGGCCGTATCCACCTGCGTTATTGCCTGCTTTGACTGCGTGCAGGTCTGCAACGCCTGTGCGGATGCCTGCCTCAGTGAAGACATGCTCGGCGACATGGTCGAGTGCATCCGCATGGATCTGAACTGCGCCGACATCTGCGCAGCTACCGGCGCCACCGTGGCGCGCACGGGAACCCGGTACGGCGGATACGACGGGAGCACGGCAACCCTGCTGCGCGCCTGCGCCGCAGCCTGCCGCCGGTGCGCCGAAGAGTGCGAACAGCATGCCGCCGCACACGGGCACTGCCGCATCTGCGCGGAAACCTGCCGCCGCTGCGCCGCCATGTGCGAGGAACTGCTGGTGGTGCTGGAACGCGGCTGAGGATCCCCCAAAAAGAACCCGGCGTACGCACAAACTAGGCCCCCGCCCAACGCCGGCACGACGGCGGGGCCGGGCTATGTGCTCGACGCCAGAACCATCCCGCGCAGGTAGGCTGCCTGGCCCGCGTGCTCCAGGCCATCGCCCAGGATGCTGACCAGCCGGACACCCAGAGTGACGGGCGGATCCCAGGCGGTGTCCACCACCTGGTCAAGGTCCCCGCCGTTCACACCGGAGACAAAGGCGGCCGTACGCGAATGCACCGCCTCGTAGTAGTCCAGCAGCACGTCGGCCGAATGGACCTGGACCAGGGCCACCTGCTCCGAATCGTGCCCGTAGCCGGTGTCATCCACCGCCAGCGGCAGCCCGACGCGTTTGTACCAGCCTTCTGCCGTCCACGCCTGCTCGTGCCCGGCCAGTGGAGCAATCTGGGCATCTTCGCTCCGCGCCAGGTGCCAGACCAGCCAGGTAATCGAATTTCCCGCCGGGTACGGGCGGTGGTTCAGGGCTGCAGCATCCAGGCCGTGCACAGCCCCGCGCACGGCCTGGGGCAGGCGGCCGAAAGCATCAATGAGAAGATCGCTCTGTTCCATGGCGGTTGACTCCGTAGGTCGCGTTTCGGCGCCGGACTGCGGCGGGGGATCGCGGCCATCCTTTCACGCCCGGTACCGCCGGGAAAGGGAGGAAGCACAGAAGTGCCCTCCTCAAAAAATTCGGCGGCCGGCCGGTTCCATCTGCCGGCCGCGGCCCTAAAATTGCCAGATGAGTTGGACTGACGAGCGTCCTCCCTGGCTTCCGCCCCTGCCGTCGCCAAACCGCGGGAGAGTGCGGATCATCGTGGGCATGACCCTGATTATCGCCGTCATGCTCGGCATCCTCGTGGTCGCTTTCCTGGGCGAAACACTGAGCATGTATTCCTGGTGGCCGCTGGCCGCCGGCCTGGCGTTCCTCATGTCCGGGCTGTTGAGCCGCCGCCGGATGCCGTGATGTTCCAAGCGGGTTAGGCAAGCTTTCTCTTGCTGGAATTACCCCGCCGGCAGGCCTATAACGAAAGCATGAAGAGACTCTCAGCGATCCGGCGATACCCGGTGGTGGCGGCAACAATCGCCGTCGGGCTGGCAGTCCTGGCGCTGCACGGAGCCGGCCTGCCGGCTGCCGCCGCCTGGCTCGCTTCCGGCTACGCCCTGCTCGTCGCCGCAGCCACCGGCGTCCGGATGATTCGTGACCTGCGCCGCGGCCACTGGGGACTGGACATCCTCGCCGTACTGGCCATTCTCGCCACCGTTGCAGTGGGCGAATATGTTGCTGCCCTGATCATCGTGCTGATGCTCTCCGGGGGTGAAGCGCTCGAAGACTATGCGGCCAGCCGGGCCCGTAGCGAACTAGATGCCCTGCTGGAACGGGCACCGCAGACAGCGCACCGGATGCAGCCCGGAACGGAGACGCCGACGGACATCCCGGCCGCCGAGGTCAGTGTCGGGGACATCCTGCTCATCAAACCCTCCGAACTGGTGCCCGTGGACGGCATCCTGCTCAGCGCTGAAGCTTCCTTTGACGAGTCGTCACTGACCGGCGAATCGCTGCCGGTCTCCCGCACCGCAGGAGAGACGGTGCTGAGCGGTTCCGTCAACGGCTCGCAGGCTGTCCGCATCCGGGCCGCGGCCACGACCGAGGACAGCCAATACCAGCGGATCGTGGCTCTGGTCCGGGAAGCCTCGGAGTCCAAAGCACCCGTGGTGCGGCTGGCGGACCGGTTCGCGGTGCCCTTTACTGCGGTGTCCCTGCTTATCGCCGGCGCCGCATGGTTCCTCAGCGGTGATCCGGTGCGCTTCGCCGAGGTGCTTGTGCTGGCCACGCCCTGCCCGCTGCTGATCGCCGCCCCGGTGGCTTTCCTGGGCGGCATGAGCCGGTCCGCCCGCAACGGCATCATCGTCAAGGGCGGGGCCACCCTGCAGCAGCTGGCACGGGCCCGCAGCATTGCCTTCGACAAGACCGGCACCCTGACCTACGGCAGGCCCCGCCTGGTGTCCGTTCACCCCGAGCCGCCGTTCACCGCCGATGAGGTGCTGCAGCTCGCTGCCTCCGCCGAGCAGTACTCTTCCCATGTGCTGGCTGCCGCCGTGCAAACTGCCGCCCAGGACCGCGGACTGGCCCTTCGCCCGGCCGCCTCGGCATCGGAAGTGGCAACTAACGGAGTGCAGGCCAGCATCGGGGGCCGCACCGTGCTGGTCGGCAAACAGCGTTTTGTCGCGGCTGCAGTGCCAGACGAGGTCAGTGCACCGGCGGCCGGGCAACTGATGGTTTATGTGGGAATTGACGGGCGGTTCGCGGGCACGCTGGCCCTCAGCGACACTCCGCGGGAAAACGCACAGGCCACCCTGGACCGCCTGGCGGGAATCGGGCTGCAGTCTCCGGTGATGCTGACCGGAGACGGCAAGGCCTCGGCGGAAGGCACCGCCGCCGTACTGGGCATCAAAACCGTCCATGCGGAACTGCTGCCCGAGGACAAGGTCCGCCTGGTCGCGGCCCTGCCGCAGCGGCCGGTGATCATGGTTGGCGACGGCGTGAATGACGCGCCGGTGCTTGCAGCCGCCGACGTCGGAATTGCCATGGGTGCCCGCGGATCCACGGCCGCCGGAGAATCCGCCGACGCCGTGATCGTCACCGACGACATCTCCAAAGTGGCCGACGCCGTCGACATCGGCCGGCGGACCATGCGCGTGGCGCTGGGCAGCATCTGGCTGGGCATCAGCCTCAGCGTAGGACTGATGCTCACCGCAGCCTTTGGATTCATCCCCGCCGTTGCCGGGGCCCTGACCCAGGAGCTGGTGGATCTGGCAGCCATCCTGAACGCACTGCGGGCGCTGGGCGGCGGAAGAAGCGCGGCGCCGGTGCCCTCCGTTCCGCCGGAGCCCCGGAAAGTCCGCGAAGTGCGGGCCTAGGGAAGAATGGAGGCCGCTTCGCAGCCCGGGGCAAACCCTGGATCCGCACCACTCCGGCATGAGTTTGCATGAGGACGGCAGGCCAAAAGCCTTTACCCACCGGGCTTCCCCGTACCCCTGGCCGGCGGAATCCCTCCCCGGAACCTCGACCAGCCGAGGGCAGGAACTGTGAACCGTCAGAAGCCGGCATCTTTCTCCCCTACTTCAGAGTGGAGGATGCCGGGCAGGTGCGAGCTGTGTTTCTGGCGGCCGGCCGCGCCGAAGGGTATGAGTCCTTGTCAGACTTGATCGAAGCAGCAGTGCTCCGCGAGGTGCGCAGGCTGCAGCCCAAACACAACAAGGGCAGGAAGTGGCAACCGGTCAAAGCCGGCGCCCTCCGCCCCGGCCGGCGCACCCTCACCGAAGAGGGACGCCAGGCACCATAGATTTCCTTCGTTGGTTGCGGAGGACAGTAAGGGAAGTGGGAACCGTTGGCGCGGTTCCCGTTGTGCCACCCTTTAACGGCACAGCGGCATAACGGCGCCGGCAGCTGGAGAACGACGTGCGGCACCACCGTGGCGGAACCGGCCAAGATTTGCTTGGCTACGGCTATGACCCGCACCTCAACCCTGGATCCCGCGACCCGGAGTCCTGGACCCCGCAGCACTGGTCCCGGGAAGAGTGGTTCTACATGTGGACCAAGGGCCTGGATCCGTGGCGCATCGCCGTGCTGTGCAGGGTGCCGTATCGGAAGGTCTACGACCATATCCGGACCAGGATCACCTATGACCCCGAACTGTTCGGGCAGCGCCTCGTGGTCCATGACCAGCCGGCCCCTCCCCCGGGCAGCCTGAAGAAGCCGAAACCCACGTGGGAAGAACGAGCCGCGGACCTGGTCGACTTCCGCCAGGTCTATGGGAGGTTCCCTCGCGGGTACCTCGAGGGTGAGAGCTCGCTGTACAGCTTCCTGCAAAGCGAGCGCGGAAGGTACCGGACAGGCAAACTCCTTGAATCCAGGAAACGCTATCTGGATGACAGAGTGCCTGGATGGCTGACGCCCCCGAAAGCAGAACGAGAGCGGGCCCTGTGGCAGCAGCGGGTGAAAGAACTGGAGACGTTTTTCCGGGAAAATCAGCGCTACCCTCGCTACAAAACTGCCGCGGATTCTTCGGAGAAAGTTCTGGCCGTGTGGCTGGAACGCCAACGGCACTGCCTCCGCACAGGCAAGCTGGGTCGGAACAGGGAAAGCCGGCTAAACGCAGCTGCACCAGGTTGGCAGATCTTTCGTGGCCGCCGGAAAAACTCTGCCTAAAGTGCTCTCCGTCTATGATGTGAGGCTTCGTGCAGAGATTGGCCCTCAACACCTAGATAACCGCTGTCCGTCGAAGAAGTACGCACCGTCATAGAGGTGGCGTACGTGTCGCACCGTAGGTGATCGTCATCGGATCCGGGTCCATCCTGTCCGGGCTGCACAGGTCAGCTCAGATGGCGTGCCCAGAACTCGTTCTCCGCCCAGTCGGCAGGCACCCCCATACCCCTGAGGTTCTCCGGCGGCCGCGTGGCCAGCAGGTCATGCAGCCGCTGCGCCCAAGAGCTGCGCGGGGACACCACATCCAGGACAGCCTGTAGCGAGACCAGGACTGGATACAGCCTCTGCCTGGACTGCAGGGGAAGGGCATTCTCACCTTTCAGCCAGGAGATCCTTGGACTCCCGGGAATCATCGGGTAAACGCCGAGGCCGACATTCCACAGCCGGCCATGATGGGCACAGATGTTCCGCACGCGCACATACGTCTGCAGCCAGGACGTCAGCACCGGCTCGTTCAGGCCAATGCCGCCGGCGATCGCCGTCTTGTCGGATCGGCGTTTCAGATTGCGGATCAAATTGTTGAGCTGGCCGATGGTCAGCATCTCTGCGATCAGCCAGGAGGGCGGCAGCTCCGGCTCGCCGTAGGTGACCAGATAGTGTTCGAGAGCAGACCGGTCCACAGGGTACTTCCGGTCCGAGCCTCTCTGCTCAGGCGGCCTGGAGAGCCGTTCCTCGACCTGGCGGCGAACGATGTCCAGTAGTTCATTGTGCTTGCGCAGATCTTTGAAGTGCGCAGGATCGATGTACCAGCACGGATCCTGATACACCGTGGCCATATGATCCGTCAGCGCTGCGCGGATCGCGACCTCCGCACGCTCCAGAGCATCTATGACCAGCAGCCGCAGCGCCCGGTCAAAGACGTACAGATTCAGCACATCGTCAAAGACAGTGCCTTCGCGGAAGAGATGCTGAACCCGGTCGCTCTGGAAAGGAATCGTGTAAGGCGAGAGCCGGAAGTAGCCCAGATGCCTCAAATAACGCACCGCACGATCATGGTCAGGCACCACCAGGCCTCGATTTTCGAGCTGGACGGCAAGGTCTTCGACCTTCACCGCCGGCTTCGTGAAGACGAGAGCACCGCGCGGCCGTGTACTCCTGCGGTGCCGGCCTGCTCCAGCTCCGTTCATCGGGGCCTCTCTGTGTCGTCCGGTGCGCTATCTGTCTTTCTTTACTGCTGTGTTCCCTGCCAAGGAGGGGACTACAAAAGCACAAAAAAATGCCCCAGGTGCGCGTCTACAAATATTTGCAGAGAGGCGAGGGGCATGTAGTGCTCCCGACTGTATCACGGGTACGCGCGGAGGTGCAGACTCTGCTGAAATTCAGCCCCACCCAGCGCACGATGGCTACTTGGCATACTGGCGCTTCACCTGATGAGCGCTCAGCCTTCAACTTCCAGAAGGATCACGTGACAGAGGATGCGTTCGTCAGCCGATCCCCTTAGTCAGTTCGAGATCCTAGGGACGGACGAAACAGACTATGAGCCGACTAAGGTCTATCGGGCCAAGAGCAAAGTAGTCAACGGCAAACCAGTTAAATCGAACACCGGCTCCGGCGGCGGCTACATTCGCACTGAATCATTCGGGACTGGGACCTATTTTGACGTGGGCTATCCCGTGAAGCGAATGTTCAAGCGAATCTTCATCCGCCACGTAAAGGGAACCTCATGAAAACCGAGCTCAAGCACTACACAATCGGCGAGGTGCTGGCAGGTTTCGTCTACAACGAGCTAGAAGGCAAGGGCCTTTTCGGCCTCTCTGGCCGGCTTGTCATCCAGCCGGAATACCAGCGCAACTACATCTACAACGACGGCAAGCGCGACGTCGCTGTCATTGAATCGCTGTTGAAGGGGTATCCGCTCGGGTTGATCTACTTCAACGTTGCAGGCGACGTTCTGGAAGTCCTTGATGGCCAACAGCGAATAACCAGCGTCGGACGATTCGTGGGCGGCAAGTTCGCGATCAAAGTCAAGGGTAAGGAACAAACGTTCTCGTCGCTTCCGTTAGAGGACCAAGTGCTGCTGAAGGAGAGCAGACTGCTGGTCTACGAATGCCAGGGCACCGAGGCCGAGATCAAAGAGTGGTTCCAGACGATCAACATCGCCGGGGTCCCACTCAACAAGCAGGAGCTGCTGAACGCCATCTACTCCGGGCCCTTCATCACCAAAGCCAAGGCTGAATTCAGCAACTCACACAACGCAAACATGCATAAGTGGTCGTCATACATCAAGGGTGATGCGAAGCGGCAGGAAATCCTCGCAGTCGCGCTGGACTGGGTTTCATCGTCCGAGGGCATCAGCATCGACGCTTACCTGGCACAACACCGACAGGACGCCGAGATCGTTCCGCTGAAAACCTACTTCACGTCCGTCATCGATTGGATCGGCAGCGTGTTCACCCGTCCGCCAGATACGGAGATGCGCGGACTCGAGTGGGGACGGCTTTACGAGCTCTACCATTCGACTTCGTACAACGCGGGTGTACTCGACAGCGAAGTCGAAACTCTCCGTGGTGACCCAGCCGTCCGCAACAGCAAAGGGATCTACGAATACCTGCTGGGCGGAAAGAATGATCCGCAGCTGTTGTCGATCCGGCTGTTCGACGACACTATGAAACGTGTCGCTTACCAGCAGCAGACCACGCAGGCCAAAGCGGACGGCACCTCGAACTGTCTGTTGTGCGCAATCGGAACTGATGCCAACAAAGCCCGTGTCTACAAGCAGAATGAGATGGATGCCGACCATGTGACCGCTTGGTCCAAAGGTGGGGCCACGGATCTCGCCAACCTAACGATGCTTTGCCAGACCCACAACCGAGCTAAGGGAAACAGGTAGAACGGTAGAACCGCCAGACCCTGCTTACCGGTCAGAGACGATTTCGCGCCGGATTGGGTTCGCATGAATCGCAGCAGTGAATGACCTGGTTTTTGTAGCGGTTTGTGGCCGACCAGTCTCGTAAGCCCATGGACCCCTGGGACAGCACGTGGTCCGACGGCCGGCACCGAACCTGGCACAGCGCCGCGGCTAATCCCGGCATTCTGCCGCCGGTACGCAGTAACTCCCTGGGGCGGGCCAATACTGAAGACATTCCCCGGTCTTGGCATGAATGCTCACTGAGAGGGTGGCTTCACGGTGTGTGGCCTCTCCCGGTGTGGTGGGCGGGATTTTGCCGACCGCCGCGAGGGTTAATGCCTTCTCGAAGCATTGGTTTACCGGGTCCATCCGATCCAGCCAGATCAGCTCCTGGAACCGTTTTAGGTCGGCTTTGAAGAGAGTTTCCCTGGGGGATTTCCGCGTCTAAGGCGGAGGAGATATCCACGCCACAGACCCGTATAACCCACATGCCGTTATCATTGCTGGAGCCGCGAGTCGAGGGCCGCTAGGACGGGCCGCGGGCGGGTTTCTTGGCCGTGGTCCGTGATCTGATCTGGCCCGCTCTGTTTCCCACCCGATGGCGTGACCAGGCTCGTGAAGGCTCAACAGCACCGTGACGAGCTGTTGGACCAGATCAAAGAGGCCGAACGCGAATACAAACGCGCATGCTCCCGTGCCCTTTGAGATGGCTGGAGCCAAGACGAACTGAAGAAGTTAGGACTCGATGACACGAACGGCGTTCGCCGCCGCTCCCGCAATCCGATTGATGCCGGCTAGTCCTGCACCAAGGGTTCATGCAGGTGGCGAGAGGTCATCCTGTAGAAGTGTTCATGAGCTCCTACACCTCAGCCGCTGCGGAGTCGTCCTCTGCAGTCTTCCGATCACGCTGCAACTTTTCGATAGCCCACTCATAGGGCTTCTGACCCCTGTCGTTCGCTAGCGGCCGCCCGAATATCTTCTGAGCGAATTCGCGGCGGAGATCATTTGCCTCATCTTCGTCCAACTTAGTCAGGAACGGATCAAGTGCATTCAGATCAAGCTGGGTTCGTCTAGCATCCCGTGCTTCCTTGCGGTGCCCCGAAGACTCGCGTGACATGAAGCCGGCCCCGAGAACAACAAGAGATGAGACGGTGGCCTTGATGATCGTCTCGGAAACTGTCGCGTCATGAACCCCGGTCAAGACAAACGATAGATATAGAAACCCTCCAATGGCGGCTGCTACGGCCCCTGCGCTCCACCAAAACGCTGCCCTCTCCTGGTTCCTGGCATATATTCCGTACTCGGCAGTAATCGTGTGGCGCGAGGTCGCATCGACGAGATTCCGGGATTGGCCTTCCATCTCATCAAGTTTCGCCAGTTGTTCTTCACCCCGGGTGAGTATCGAAGCAGCAGCCCTATCCGAAGCCTGTTTCCACTCCTCAACGCGGCTCATGAACGTGTTGTTCTGGTTATTCAGCGCCTCATCGAGTCTCTTTACCTGCTCGGCAATCTTGGTTTGCTCCGCAGTAATGACCGTCTGGAGACCCTCCACAGATTGACGCTCGTCGGCGACCGCACCATGTAACCACTGAACAGTTTCACCCAGGAAACTGCGGTGTGATGTCAATGCCTCCTCCAGCGCCATAGCAGCGTCCGACTGCACTAAGTAGAGAGGGAAGGGTTTCAAATCCTCTACAAGTTCATCGAGCAGCATCGGCAGATGAGGATTGTGTTCCGTTGGGTTTTCGACGAGCTCGTTAAGTTCCTCATGCACGCGCAGCAGCACCGATGCGAGAGCGTCTAAAGAGCCGGACCTCGGGATACGCCACGATTGGATGCTGAAGAGGCTGCGGACGTCTGCTAGGGCCAAACGGATGTGGTTCAGCGTCTCTACATTCTGCACCGCCTCGTCTTCAACCGAGTTGGCCGCCTTTTCCAGGAGGCCCTTGACGCGGTCCACGAGCGGCCACAACTCGTGTTCTTCGAAATCCATTTGGCTCAACGCCATTGTTGCTTCCCCCAGATAGTCCAGTTTGAGAATCACCATTCGACCAGACCGAACGGCATCCTGTAATCCTAGACAGTTAGCGAGACGGACCTGAATCCCGGACAGCCTCAGCGCAGTAAACGCCCGTAAGCCGGTCCTTCAGTGGAACAGCTCACACCGGCCCGAGGCGGGGGTGCGCGCTCATAGATGCGACCGTCCCGATTCCCTCAAGCCCCGCCCAATAAAGTGCTCGGTAGGCGCCCGCTAAACGGGAGGCATGGCGAGCTATCAACGGGTGCACGAATACGACCCTTTCCGTGCATGCTGATGTATCCCCAAAGACCAGGTGCCAGATCACTTAACTTCCGGGGCGCTGGTGCACGGAAATGTGCACGAAATACTCCTGAACGTTTCGTAGTACCGTTGCGAGTTTCGTTCACAAGAACCCCGTACCTAGGAAGCCTGCGCTTAGAACTGGATACCGCGCGAGAGCGCGCCGTCCACGAGGAGGTTTGCGCCGGTTGTCCGGCTGGAAACCGGGCTGGAGAGGAAGACGACGGCGTCGGCTACTTCCTGCGGGACCCCCATCCGCCCGGTGGGGTTAAGTGCCATCGACGCGGCGAACAGCTCCGGGTCGTTTGCCTCGATGCTCGGCCACACTCCGCCGTCGTGATACGTGTTTCCGGGCGAAACGGTGTTGGCCCGGATCCCCTGGTCCGCCAGCTGGAAAGCCAGGCCGGACATGTACGCAATGAGCGCGGACTTCACCGTTCCGTAGGGGCCGGAGGTGAAGTCCACTTCCCGTCCGGAGACGCTGGAGATGGCAACGAGGGAGGGAGAGGAACTGCCCCTAACGTGTGGAATCGCTGCCTTCATGAGGCGTACGGTGCCCAGCAGATCCACATCGAGGGAGGCCTGCCACCCTGCGTCGGAATCGTCGATGGCGAGGGCGCTGACGTTGCTGATCACCGCGTCGATTCCGCTAAAGCGTTCGGCCGCGCCCTCAACCCAGCGTGCCACCGCCGCAGCATTCCCCATGTCCACCGCCGTGCCCTCCACCAGCGGTCCCACGGCAGCCAGAACCTCCTCCGTCTCCGCCACTTGGGAGGCGTTGCGGGCGCAGAAGGCCACGTTGGCGCCTTCGGCCAGGAACGTTTCCACGATGGCCCGGCCAATCCCCCGCGTTCCTCCGGTCACCAGCGCGGTCTTTCCGGTCAGCTGCAGATCCATGATGATCCTTCCGGGTGAAGGTTAAACGAGTTCGGTACTGGTTAGACGAGTTCGGTACTGCGGCGGCGAAGATCGGCGTGGAGACCCTCATAGGCGTCCGCCGGCGGAAACAGTGCCTTCCGCGCCTTGACCACCACGCTGTAGTTGGCGTCCACCGCGTTGGCAATGGGGGCAAGCGCGGTCTGGGTCAGCAACTGGTACGCATCCATCTGATGGAGCCCGAAAAGCTCACCAAACCAGCGAACCATCTCCACCTGCCCAATCCGCCAGGAGTCCTCCATGGGACGCGAGGAGCCAACCGCCATCCACTCCGTGTCGGTCTCCAGCCGCGGCCAGGCCGGGGCTCCGCCCTTGATCAGTTCCACGATGATCGTGGAATTCATCGCTCCCTCAACGGCGGTGCCGCAGGCTTCGCCCTCCCCCTGCCGGTAGTGTCCGTCACCGACGGAGAACAAGGCACCCTCCTGGTTGACCCCGAGGTAGACCGTCGTTCCAGCCTTTACCTCCGGGGAATCCATGTTGCCGCCGAATCGCTCCGGCACCAGCGAGGAGCGCACCTCTCCGCCCGGCGGCGCTACGCCCACGGTGCCGAGCATCGGTTCAAGGGGAAGCGCAATCTCGAAGTCTCCGAAGCGGGCCTGAAATCCCACCGTCTGCCGTACGGAGTCAACGTGGTAAATCCAGGTGGTGTCGGGCAGCGGATCCTGCAAAAAAGCTGTCCGGTCGGTACTCGTCAGGCCGCCGAAAAATGGAATGGTGGCTGACGCGCCGTAACTCCGGGCGGGAGAGAGCTCCACGATATGAAGGGCCAGCGTGTCCCCGGGCTCTGCCCCTTCAACATAAAAGGGTCCGGTCTGCGGATTCACAAAATTCAAATCGACTTTTTCACTGGACAGGTCCTCAACCGACGTCAAGGCATTGTTGAAGGCATCCTCGGACCATAATTTCAGCGCTGTTCCCGGTTTTATCCGCAGCACCGGAGCTGCTCCCCCGAAGGTATAGACAAGTTGTTCACGACTGGGCCTGTATTCGACGGTCTCCATGCCCGGATACTATAGGCGCCGCTTTTCACAAACAACAGGTCTGGAGCACCGCGAAAAAGCCCCTCCGATTGACCTGCAAACGCTTGCCCGTCCCTCCGGCTGCCGGCGGGAGGGATAATGGACACCGGTCCGGATCAGCCGCGGCCGGAGCTCAGATCTACCAGCTAGGGGACGTCCATGACCTTGATCGACAACGGTGTGTATGTGGACGGCAAGCGGCAACACACTCCGGACAACCTCGACGAGACCTTCGAATTGACGCGCACGTCCGGCGGGATGGCGTGGATTGGCCTGTACCGGCCCGACGACGTCGAGCTGCTGGCAGTCGCCGAAGAATTCGGCCTGAACCTGCTGACCGTGGAGGATGCCCTGGCCGGGCATCAGCGGGCCAAGCTGGAGCACTACGATGACACCCTCTTTGCGGTGCTGCGCCCGGCCCGCTATCTCGATGAGGTGGAGCGCGTGGAGTTCGGCGAGCTGCACGTCTTTGTCGGTCCCAACTTTGTTGTCACCGTCCGGCACGCCGAATCTCCGGATCTTGGCCGCGTGCGCAAGCGGCTGGAACAGGAGCCGGACCTGCTGGCACTTGGTCCCCATGCCGTCCTCTATGCCGTGATGGACCAAGTGGTGGATGAATACGCACCTGTGGCCGCCGGGCTGGAGAACGACATCGACGAGATCGAGGACCAGCTCTTCGGCGGCGACGTGGAGGTGTCCCGCCGCATTTACGAGCTCTCCCGCGAGGTTATCCAGTTCCAGCGGGCGCTCTCTCCGCTGGAAGGCGTGGTGGGAGCCCTGCAGCGCAACGCAGACCAGTTTGGTGTTCCCGCCGAGCTGCGGGACAACCTTGGGGACGTACTGGACCACGTGCTGCGGCTGATCGACCGGGTCAATGCTTACCGCGCCCTGCTGGAGAACGCCCTGAACCTTGCCTCCACGCTGGCCTCGAACCGGCTGGCCGAAACCAGCATTGAACAAAACGAGCAGGTCAAGCGCATTTCTTCCTGGGCCGCCATCCTCTTTGCCCCCACTCTGGTGGGAACCATCTACGGCATGAACTTTGAACACATGCCGGAGCTGGGCTTGGAATGGGGTTATCCGCTGGCCCTGGTGGCGATGGTGGTTATGGGTGTTGCCCTGTATGTCACATTCAAGCGGAACAAGTGGCTTTGACGTTCAGCCTGCCGGCTTACTGAGATCCGTTTTTGCGGTATTCTGCACTGGTTTTGCGACTCTCACGCCATTGCGTTCAGTAACTGCTATGCCAGCGATGAAAACAGTGACGGCGAAATACAGGGGGATGAAACCCCCGAACCCGTCATCCTCCGGCATCCTCTGATTAGCCAGCAGGAACACCGCCGCCGCCACGGCTGCCCAGACGGCACTCCAAGTGAGCTTCACGGCCGTGCGTACGCCATGCCACATGGGAACTTTGCCGGTGACTCCGGTTTCCGTGCCATTTGCAGTCATACCCAGCCACGCGCCGACTTTACCCATGTTTTGGATCACTCCATTTCCGAATAATTCGTTGAACGTCGAAAGCTGCGGTCCTGCTATTCCCGGTTTCCACGCTCCCAGATCATCATCAAGGATCCAACTTATTCCGGCCCACCCGGAATGCGACAATTGACGGGTTCCTTCCCAGTGGGGATAAGGGATACGATCCGGGCATTCTCCCACTGACAGGAAAAGGACGGCCATGATGCGTTTTAGGACACCCGGCGGACGGCTGCTGCCGGCCGCCGCCCTCAGGCTGGCAGCGGCACTGCTGGTCGTGGCCGCCTTGGCTTCCTGCGCTGACAGTCCGGGCTCCGGGACGCCGTCGGTCGAAGGAACGTGGGGTGACACCGGCGATTCCAGTGCCCCCTCGCTGGACTTTGCATCCGATGGACGCGTTAGCGGAACCGACGGGTGCAACCGGCTGATGGGTCACTGGACGCAGGACGGCGCGTCAGTGGCGCTTAAGGAGATGGCCTCCACCCTGATGGCGTGCCAGGATGTGGACACGTGGCTCTCCGCAGCAGCCACCGCCGAGGTGGACGGTGACACGCTGGCATTGTTCGATTCGGACGGCGAACCGATCGGCACCCTCCGGCGCTAGGGCTGGCCGGCCGGTTCATCGAAGTGGATGATCTGCCGCAGGGCACGCCCTTCAGCCAAATCGTCCATGGCCCGGTTGATATCCCCGAGCCCGATCCGGGAGGAGACCAGCTTTTCCACCGGCAGCCGGCCCTGACGCCACAAATCGGCAAAGACGGGAATATCCCGGGACGGAACGGCAGAGCCCAAATAGCTGCCGATGATCGTCCGGGCTTCCGCAACCAGTGTGAGCGGCGAAACCCGGGCCATGGCATCCGGTGCCGGCAAGCCCACGGTAATCGTGGTGCCGCCCGGCTCCGTCAGGGCGACGGCGGTCTCGAAGGCCCGGGCGTTCCCGGCCGCTTCCACCACCACGGGCGCCGTAATTGCTCCGGACTGCGCATCCGCCGGGCTGTAGGCAGCAGCAGCTCCCAGCGCCACGGCCTGGTCCAGTTTGTCAGGATTTGCATCGATGCCTATGACTTCCGCCCCCAGCGCCCGGGCCGTGAGCAGGGCAGCCATGCCGACGCCGCCCAGGCCCACCACGATCAAGGTGTCCCCCGGCACCGGCTTGGCCAGGTTCAGTACGGCACCTCCGCCGGTCAGGACAGCACACCCCAGCAGGGCAGCAACCTCGGGTGGAACGTCCGCGTCCACCTTCACCACCGACCGCTGGTCAACGACGGCGTGGGTGGCGAAACCCGAGACGCCCAGGTGGTGCAGCACCTGGGCGTCTCCCCGGTGAAGCCGGACTCCTCCGGAGAGCAGGGTCCCCGCGGTGTTCGCCGCCGTCCCCTCGCTGCACGGCAGCAGGCCATTGGATTGGCAGCCCCGGCAGGACCCGCACCGTGGCAGGAACGTCATCACCACGCGGTCCCCGGGGACCAGGTCCACCACGTCGCCGCCCACGCTTTCCACGATGCCGGAGGCTTCGTGGCCCAGCAGCATGGGCACGGGCCGCACCCGGTCCCCGTTCACCACGGACAGATCCGAATGGCAGATTCCTGCGCACTCTATCCGGATAAGGATTTCACCGCGCTCCGGGGCATCAAGTTCCACATCACAAACCGTGAGCGGCAGCGAGTCCGCGTACTTTGCGGATTTACCCACCTGTTCCAGAACTGCACCCCGGATTTTCATGCGCTCCGCCTCATCTGTTGACCGTTAGCTGGCTTCTTTCCTGCAATCTACCGGTTCCTCCCGAAGCCCTGCCTCAATTTCTCAGGCCCCGGGATCAGGAGCGGCTCTGCGTCTGGACGTCTTCCACGTGCAGGTCCGCTCCCTTGGTTTCCCGGACCATGGAAACGGCAACAAAAGAGATGACGCACAGCACCATGATGTAGATACCGATGGACGGGGACCAACCCGTCTCGTTGAGCAGCATCTGCGCGATGGTCGGGGCAAACGCGCCGCCGAGAATCGCGCCGAGCGCGTAACCGATGGAGACGCCGGAGTAGCGCACCCGTGCCGGGAACATCTCCGCGTACAGGGCCGACTGCGGACCGTAGGAGAGCCCCAACCCAATGGTGAGCACGAAGATGGAGACCGCAAACAGCACGATGTTGGCAGTGTCGATGAGCAGGAACATCGGTACGGACCAGAGGAAGACCCACGCGTAGCCGATCTGGAACGTCTTGATCCGGCCGATCCGGTCGGAGAGTATTCCGCCGTACAGCGTAAAGATCAGCCAGCCGAAGGAGCCCAGGGTGGTGGCGAGCAGGACTGAAGGCCGGTGCATGCCCAGCCCTCCGGCATCAACCTTGCCCGTGGCATAGGAGGCGAAGAAAGCGATGACCAGGTAGCCCGCGGCGTTGTTGGCGATGAAGATCAGGGCGCTCAGGATCACTTCGCGGGTGTTGTGCTTGAACAGCTGGGCCAGCGGTGCGGAGGATTCCTTCTTGCGTTCCTGGATTTCCTTGAAGACCGGACTTTCCGAAACGGAACGGCGGATGAAATACCCGACGCCGATCAGCACCACGGAGAACAGGAACGGGATCCGCCAGCCCCAGGACAGGAACTGCTCCTCGCTGAGGGTGGTGCTCAGTACGTACATGACGAAGGTCGCCAGAATCATGCCGATGGGAACACCGATTTGGGGGTAGGCCCCAAAGAGCCCGCGCTTGTTAACCGGTGCGTGTTCCACCGAAAGCAGGGCCGCACCGCCCCATTCTCCGCCGGCGGAGAAGCCCTGCAGGATGCGCAGCAGCACCAGCAGGATCGGGGCGGCAACGCCGATCTGGGCGTAGGTGGGAACCAGGCCGATCAGGGCCGTTGACGCGCCCATCATGAGCAGGGTGAAGACCAGCATTTTTTTCCGTCCCAGCTTGTCGCCGAGGTGCCCGGCGACGACGGCGCCCAGCGGACGGAAGAGGAAACTGATGCCGATGGTCGCAAAGGAGACCACCTGCCCCAGCGGCCCCTCGCTGACGGGGCCGAAGTAAAGGGTCGCCAGAACGAGGCCGGCAGCCTGGGCATATATAAAGAAGTCGTACCACTCGATGGTCGTGCCGACCAGCGTTCCGGCGAGGACTTTCCGTTCCTCCTGCGTCATGCGCCCGTGGGGCTTCGCTGCAGTGTTGTTGCTCATGAAAACTCCGTTGTTGTCTGGGGGGGTCAGCTGTGTGATCAGCGGGTGCGCAGGCAATAACTGAAAGAACGGTCGGTCACTGCCTGCGGTAAAAATACACCCAATGAGAGGTAGATCACAGAAGGCGGCCCGAGATGCCCGTTTATGACGAAGACGGGCCGGGTAAATGAAGCGATGCTGCAGCCGAGCCTGGGCTGGCCGGGCTGGGGGTTGGAAGGGCGGCAAAAGAGGTTCAGAATGGTTTTCGGTTTCTGACCTGCCGCATCCCGCATGCCCATCCGCATTCCCCACCGGACCCCATCCCATCCCCATCCCCCACCGAACGGCGCCTTCCCCTTGGACACCATCAACCCGGGAACCCTTAAACCCTGGCCGGCCCTTTGGTCGCTCGTCATCGGCTTTTTCATGATTCTGGTGGATTCCACCATCGTGAATGTGGCCACCCCGGCCATCATGGCCGACCTGAGCGCCGACATCGACAAGGTCATCTGGGTCATCAGCGCCTACCTCCTGGCCTACGCAGTGCCGCTGCTGGTCACCGGCAGGCTCGGCGACCGCTTCGGCCCCCGGCGCATCTACCTTGCGGGACTGGTGGTCTTCACCGGATCCAGCGCCTGGTGCGGCTTCGCCGACACTGTGGACATGCTCATCCTGGCCCGGGTGGTGCAGGGCCTGGGCGCAGCGCTGATGACACCTCAGACAATGTCCGTCATCACCCGGATCTTCCCGCCGCAGAACCGCGGGACCGCTCTCGGGCTGTGGGGCGCGACGGCGGGCGTGGCCACTCTGGTGGGCCCGGTCCTGGGCGGCGTCCTCGTGGACAGCCTGGGCTGGGAATGGATTTTCTTTATCAATGTTCCCGTGGGAGTTGTCGGGTTCATCCTGGCCTTCCGCCTCGTGCCGAAGCTCCCCACAGCCGTGCACCGCTTCGATCTGCCGGGCGTCTTCCTCAGCGCTGCCGGGATGTTCTGCCTGGTGTTCGGCATCCAGGAAGGCGAATCGTACAACTGGGGCACGATTGCCGGTCCGCTCTCCGTGTGGTCACTGATCATTGCGGGCCTCGTCCTGCTGGCACTCTTTGTCCTCTGGCAGCATGTGAACCGCAGCGAACCGCTCCTGCCGCTGAGCCTGTTCCGGGACCGCAACTTCTCACTCGCCAACGCTTCCATCACTGCGATGGGGTTCGCCATTACGGCATTCTCACTGCCGCTGATCCTCTATGCGCAGACCGTCCGCGGCCTCAGCCCCACCCAGGCGGCACTGCTGCTGACACCCATGGCGGTGCTTTCGGGCGTGCTGGCACCGCTGGCGGGCAAACTCGCCCAGCGGGGCAACCCGAAATTCATGGCCGTCGCAGGTTTCGCAGCCCTGTCCGTATCCCTGTTCTGGCTCGGGAGCATCCTGACCCCGGATACGCCGTACTGGCTGCTGATGCTGCCCGTCGCACTCATGGGCCTGGCCAATTCCTGCATCTGGTCTCCAGTGTCCCTGACCGCCACCCGGAATCTTGCCCCCGACGTTGCCGGCGCCGGCTCCGGTGTCTACAACACCACCCGGCAGTTTGGCGCCGTTATCGGCAGCAGCGCGATTGCCGCCATGATGCAGTCCCGTCTTAGTGCACAACTGGGTGCCGACGCGGACGGCGGACAGGCATCGGGCGGCGTCCTGCCGGAACCGCTGGCCGCCGGCTATGCAACAGCCATGGGCCAGTCCCTGTACCTGCCCGGCGTCGTGATTCTGATCGGCCTGGCCACGGCTCTCTTTTACGCCCGCCCCGCCGCGGAAAAGGCCGCAGCCGGATCCTCTCCGGCAGCCACCCCCGGCACGGAGAAATCCTCCCGCGGGCACTGACCCCCGGCCGCGCGCATCCTGCGGAGCCGGCGTACTGAGTGTCCGGCCGTGCGCAGCCGCGAGTCGCCGTAGGGAATGCCTCCGCGCAGACGCCAGCCCACTGCCAGCCACACACACAGCGCCCGCTCCAGTATCCACAGCGGGGCCCAGAGTGCGGCACCAGGGCTGAACACCCCGGCGCCGTGCGCCCGCCGCCGGCCCGCTTCGGCCGCGAGAATGCCCGCAGCCGCGAGTGCCGCCAACCCCGCAGGTTTCCGCAGGCACACCAGTATTGCGGGAAGCAGCGCCAGCTCGGCGGCCAGGCGCACGGGCTGGGCAAAGTCGTCATACGCCTGCCGCACCCGCTGGCGCCGAAAGTGCGGAGCCGAACACGGGACCCGGGGAACAAACAGGTCATCAGCCCTGATCTCGCGTCCCCCCGCTGCGCGGACGGTCCGCAGCAGCTCCAGGTTTTCGAACAACACGTTTCCGCTGTACCCGCCGGCGGCCTGAAGGGTTGATCTGCGGAGAACAAGCGTCCCGGGGTAATCCGATCCGAAGGCCCGGTTGATCAGCGTTCTGGCCGTATCCCAGCGGGCATGCCAGGGAAGCGGGCCAGGGAAAAAATTCTGGGGACGGACGACGTCGGCCCCTGCCAGCAGCGCGACGGCGCGCTCCAGCGCCGCACGCGTGTACCGCACGTCGTCGTCGGCAATCACGAGGTATTCGCGCTCCATCAACTGGACTCCGGTCAGCACCCCCGCCACTTTTCCGTTGGCGCAGCCCGAGTGCCGGGGCCGGCAGTGGCGCACTGCACGGGGAAGGGCACGGGCGTGGGCAGCAAACACCTCCGGAGGTGATCCATCAACCACCAGGACCGGGATCCAGCGGCTCAGCTCCTCCAGATAAGAGCACAGCGGTTCCAGATCCGCGTCATCGTGCCATTTGAGCGGCAGTATGTATCCGGCCTCCGACAGCTGCGGCCCTCCACTCGTCACTGTTTTCCTCCTTGCCCCCGCACCGGCCCCGCAGTCCCTCCCGTGGCTCTTCATCATGGTTCCTGCTCCGGTGGCCGGCGCTCCGCGGCTGCCGGGAAAGGGCAGCCGCGGAGCGGTCCTGCTATTCCTTGTGCAGTTTGTCCTGCATGCTGCCAGCCATCTTCTCGACGACGTTCGGCACATCGGTGGTGCCGTAGTAGCGGGCATCCACGCGGGTGGGCGGCGGCATGGGCGACGACGTCGTCGGTCCGTCGTGGTAGCTGAACTCGCCGTGGCCGTCGGGCGTGGGGCCCGAAGCCCAGGTCCCCTCGGACGCAGCTTTCCCGTCGGAGAAGTTCAGGTACTGGTAAGACACTGACCGTTCTTCCTTCTTGATCGGGAAGTTCGACGGAACGGGCAGCAGTTCGGCGCCTTCCGCCTGCAGTTCCTTCGCCGCCGCCATCCACTGGTTCTGGTGCATGGTGTCCCGCGCCAGCAGGAAGGACAGCATGTCCCGCACCCCGTGGTCATCGGTCATGTGGTAGAGCCGGGCGACCTGAAGCCGGCCCTGCATTTCCGCGTTGGCATTGGCCGTGAAGTCAGCCAGCAGGTTGCCGCTGGCGGTGATGTAGCTGCCCTGCCAGGGGTTTCCGTTGGAGTCCACGGGGCGTGCTCCGGCACCGGCAACGATGGCCTGCTGGACGTCCATGCCGCCGACGACGGCCGCCACTGTCGGGTCGGACTGAACGGCGTCTTCGGTAATGCCCAGCGGCGCCTTTTCCAGCAGCTGGGCGATCATGATCGCCAGCATCTCCACGTGGCCCATCTCCTCGGCGCCGATCCCGTAGAGCAGGTCCCGGTACTTGCCGGGGATGTGGGAGTTCCAGGCCTGGAAGCCGTACTGCATGGCAACGGTAATTTCACCGTACTGGCCGCCCAGGACTTCCTGGAGTTTGCGGGCATAGACGGCGTCCGGCTTGTCAGGCGTGGCCTTGAACTGGAGCTCCTGTTTGTGAAAGAACAATCTGCACCTCCGAAAGACGTTTCCGGCTTACGGTCCGTGAGGGGACCTGCGGTCTTATGCTGAAAAACTAGCCCAAAGACAAACTTGTAAGCAAGCTTTGTATTATTATGGCTGCATGGGCCACGGCGTATTCCACACAAGTAACGGTGCAGGCCAGGGGCGAAAAACCCCGGTGGAGGCCTTTGATGAGTTCCTTAGTGATCATCTCCAGAACCTGATTCTGGACAGCGCTGATGTGAAGGAATTCCTCTCCCGATTTGCCGACTATTCGGCGAGGCGCTTCTCGACGGACGACTCTGAAGTTATCTGCGGCCTGACCCTGCTGCGGGAGCGGAAACGGATCAGCGTTGCCTTCAGCGATGAGCGGGCGCACCGGCTGGACGAGATCCAGAACGACTTCAGCGAGGGGCCGTGCCTTTATGCTGCACGGGAGCAGGCCACGGTCCATCTTTCCGATCTGGGTCGCGAGACGCGGTGGCCCGAATATGCCGCAGTTCTCCGGGAGCACGGCATTGCTTCGCTGGTTGCCGTGCCGTTCAACCTCGAATCGGACGGATCCGCAGCCCTCAACCTCTACTCAAGACGCCCCAATGCCCTGGACGCCCTGACGATTGCCGCAGCCGAGGAGTACGCCGGCAGGGCAGCCAAGTCCCTGCGGCTGGCCGTACGGTTCTCGGTCCGCGAAGACAACGCCGCTGATCTGGCGGCTGCGCTGGAGTCACGGACGGTGATCGATCTTGCGGTGGGAATCATCATGGGCCAGAACCGCTGCAGCCAGCACGAAGCCTTCACCATCCTGCGGACAGCGTCCGGGCGGAGCAACATGAAGCTCCGGGACCTGGCCGCACAGCTCGTAGCCTCCGTAGGTGAACCAGCACCGCAAACACATTTCGACACGTAAGCCTCGGCCGTCCCAGTCTCGTCAGCACCGTGCAAAGTGAGGGTGCCTGGGGGATTGCGGGCACAGCGACCCGGGCGTTACCGTTGTTACGGCCCAGAAGTGCGCCATGCTTTCCACCAACACGTCATGGTCCGGGGAAGATATGGAACATAAACTTAACGCACTGATCCGGCTGGACCTTGATCCGGCCTCTGCTGTCATTGAAATTACCGGCTGCCTAACCCTGGGCGGTTCCCAGGCGCTCCTGCCGGTGATCCGCCGCCTCGGGAACCTGATCCCCGGCGGACACCATTTCGTTACGGTCAGCCTCCTGTGTGCCAGACACATAGACGCCGAGGGGCTTGCCTACCTGCAGGGGCTGCGCTCCATGTCGCCCGAGTCATTGACGGGCGCTCCGCTGACGCTGCGGATCCAGGCTCCGGACATCCTGCCGGAATGCCCCGCCCGGGCCTACGTTTCAGCCGGGACCGGCCGCAGCACCGAAAGGGGGGCTGACTGGTGAGAACCAGATACCTGAAACCTTTTTTCCCCGACCAGTTGAACTCGATGGGGCTTCCCACCGATCCGACTGACACCCATGGCTTGGCAGCCCTTCCGACCCCGACCCTCCAGGGACTGGCGGACCGGGTTTTTGAGCAGCTGGACACCGACTATCCCTCATTGGAAGCCGCTGACTGGTACAACGCCCTGGCTGACATCCTGAACCAGCGTGCGGAGAGTCCCCAAGCCTTGGACCGCCCAGCTTGAGCGCTGCCGCACAAGCCGCACAACCTCCCCGGTGGGGCCGAAATTTTGCGCTCGCCTGTGTAGTATCGGATATATCCGAGCGTGGCACGGACACTGTCTCCAAGCACTGTCCCTCTCACGCGGCCCACCGTTGGACCGGCACTCACTGGCCCCGAAACGAATGCGAGGCCAAGCATGACTGCCGAACTTCCGCTCGATGAACTGTCCACCACCTTTGCCCGGATTCAGGGGCTGCTGCTGACCGAGGAAACGGTCAGTCATGCCGTGGACCTTCTTGCTGATGCTGCCAAGGAAGCCATTCCGGGAACCTCGGGGGCGGGCGTGTCCCTGATGGACGAACAGGGGCGCCGAACCAGCCGCGGAGCCACCGACGATATTGTGAAGCAGGCCGACGCCCTGCAGTATCAACTCGGTGAAGGTCCGTGCATCACGTCCTGGGCAACAACGGGGACCGTGCGCTCAGATGATCTGATCACTGAAGAACGGTGGCGGCTCTGGACCCCGCGGGCCGCCGCACTGGGGCTGCGTTCCGTCCTGAGCGCACCGCTGGTCTTCCAAACCGAGTCACTCGGAGCCATCAAGGTTTATTCGAAGCTCCCGGGCGCCTTCGATGCCCGCAGCGAACGGCTGTTGACCCTCTTTGCCGGTCCGGCCGCCACACTCCTGGCCAACGTTCAGTCCGCCGAGGCTCCCCGCCGCCTCAGCAGGCAGCTCAAGGAGGCCATCACCAGCCGTGACTCCATTGCCTTTGCGCGGGGCGTCCTCATGGAGCGTGAAGGGCTGAGCGAGGACGACTCCATGGCGCGCCTACTCGAGATCGCGCGCAGCAGCAGGGCGACCCTCCGTGCTGCCGCCGAGTCGATTGTCTCGGGCAGCGGAAAGCCCCAGGGCTGAGGACGGGAAGAATGGGCTTTGATGCAGTGGAGCCGGAACAGCGGAGACGGCTGAGGTTGGCATTGACCCAGGCCGGCCTCGGGACTTCCCAGCTCTGGATGAAGTACTTCAGCATTGGCGGCGAGGCCGGGGAGTATGAGGTGGATGCGTACCTGAACGGTTCTTTGTCCCTTCCCCCGCTGCAGCGCGACATCCTGGCACATGCGGCAAACGAGCTGATTGACGACCTGCCTCCCCGGCTGCGTGCACCCTACTGCGACGACGATGACCTGGCCGGGCCAGGCAACCGCCGGGAGCAGTCCTCCGATGAGTTGCGCACCGAAGGAGAGTCCGGCCGGGAATCAGGCAGACCCCGCAGGGATGCCGGTCCGGACCAGGGATGATCCGGACCGGCAAAGGTTCCTATTCCTTATTCAGCTTGTCCTGAACCGCACCGGCCGTTTTTTCAACGGCGTTGGGCAGCTCGGTGGTGCCGTAGTAGCGGGAATCGGGGTGGGTGGGCGGCGGCATGGGAGCCGACGTCGTCGGTCCGTCGTGGTAGCTGAACTCGCCGTGGCCGTCGGGCGTGGGCCCCGAAGCCCAGCTCCCCTCGGACGCTGTTTGACCGTCGGAGAAGTTCAGGTACTGGTAGGAAACCTCGCGGTATTCCTTGTTCAGCGGGAAGTTGGACGGGACGGGCAGCTGCTCCGCTCCTTCCGCCTGCAGTTCCAGGGCTGCGGTGGTCCACTGGTTCTGATGCATGGTGTCCCGCGCCAGCAGGAAGGACAGCAGGTCCCGAACCCCGTGGTCGTCGGTCATGTGATAGAGGCGGGCCACCTGCAGGCGGCCCTGCATTTCAGCGTTGGCGTTGGCCGTGAAGTCGGCCAGCAGGTTGCCGCTGGCGGTGATGTAGCTGCCCTGCCAGGGGTTTCCGTTGGAATCAACGGCACGGGCGCCGGCGCCGGCCACGATGGCATGCTGGACATCCATTCCGCCTACCACTGCCGCCACCGTGGGATCGTCCTGCACGGCATCCGACGTAATCCCCAGCGGAGCCTTTTCCAGCAGCTGGGCGATCATGGTGGCCAGCATCTCGACGTGGCCCATTTCCTCGGCGCCGATCCCGAACAACAGGTCACGGTACTTGCCCGGAACGTGCGCATTCCAAGCCTGGAATTCGTACTGCAGAGCCACCGTGATTTCACCGTACTGTCCGCCCAGGACTTCCTGAAGCTTGCGGGCATAAACGGCATCGGGCTGGTCAGGCGTGGACTTGAATTGAAGCTCCTGCTTGTGGAAAAACATATGTACCTCCGGGAGGGTTGAAGCACCCGGTTCCGCACCTCCGTCAGGGGCCGGCAAGCCGGTGCACGTGTGCCCAACGTAATCCCGGCACCCCTCCCGGCGGAAGGGTAATCAGCGTACTTATCAATTTCCTTTTCCAAGTCGCTGCCGGTTCCGCGGCAAGCCTCCGGTCCTGTGACCGGCCCCACCCTCAGGAGTCGCTAGACTACCCCAATGCCCCATGACGATCAGCCCCGGGACGCCGGAAACCAGCCCTCGAGCCAGCCCTCCCCGATGGAAGAAGCCAGCGACGACTTCGTTGTCCGCCGCCACACCCTGCCTTCCGGACTCCGTTACACCACCACCGCCGGGCGCATGGTGCTGCGGAGCGAAGAAACCAAGGACGGCAAGGCGGACGGGTTCCGGCCCCGGGCGGAGATTTTCCTCGTGGCCTACACCGCAGACGGGGAAAGTCCCACCCCTGCAGCGGCTGCCGCCAACACCCCGGAGACAGCAGCGGAAACTGCCGCACCAGCCAACCGGCGCCCCGTAGTGTTCGCCTTCAACGGCGGGCCGGGATCCTCTTCGGTCTGGCTGCACATGGGCCTGCTGGGGCCCCGCATGGCGGACTCCGGGGACGTCGGATCCCTGACCCCTCCCCCGTTCGGGCTGACGGACAACCCGGAAACGCTGCTGGAGCACGCGGACCTGGTGATGATCGATCCGGTCAACACCGGTTTCTCCCGGGTGGTGGACGGCGTTGAGTCCGGCCAGTTCCACGGCTTCGAGGCGGACCGGGATCTCGTCGCCGAGGTCATCAGGCTGTGGACCACCCGCAACAACCGCTGGCTTAGCCCGAAGTATCTGGTGGGAGAGTCGTACGGCACGCTGCGCGCGGTCGCCGTGGCCGGGCGCCTGTTTGACGCCTACGGGATGGCGGTGAACGGGCTGGGCCTGATCTCCACCGTGCTGAACATGGCCACGCTGAACTTCGCACCGGGCCGCGACACGCCCTATGCGCTGCACCTGCCCACCTATGCGGCCATCGCCCATTTCCACGGCCGGCACGGGGACCGGGAACTGGCCGACGTGGTGCGCGAAGCCGAGGAGTATGCGGGCCGGGACTTCGGCTACGCCCTCACGCAGGGAGCGCGGCTCAGCGCGGAAGAGTTCGACGACGTCGTCGGCCGGCTGGCCGAGATCACCACCCTTGACCGCGGGTTCATCCGGCGCACCAACCTGCGCTGGGATTACGCGCAGTTCTCCGCAGAACTGCTGCGGGACAAGAACCTGGTGGTGGGCCGGATCGATGGCCGCTTCACTGCACCGGCGGCCCATCAGCAGGATTCCATCAACTGGGACGATCCCAGCCTGGCAGCCATCAACGGGCCGTACTCGTCGGCGGTCAACCACTACGTGCGGGCCGAACTGGGCTACGAAAACGACCTGCCCTATGAAATCCTCACCGGCCGGGTGCAGCCCTGGAGTTACAAAAACTTTGAAGGGGTTCCCGTGGACGTTACCGACACGCTGGAGCGCCTCCTGACGCACATTCCCTCCCTGCGGGTGCATGTGGACTACGGATACCACGACGGCGCAACGCCCCATTTCGCCGCGGAGTACGTTTGGGCACACATGCGGCTGGACGACGCAGCGCGGTCAAGGTTTTCGCACCACTACTACGAGGCCGGACACATGATGTATGTGAACCCCGGGTGCCGGGTGGACCAGCTCGCCGCGCTGCGGGAGTTTGTCAGCGCCGGCTGAGCGGGGCTACCGGGAGGCGAAGTGCCACCAGATCCCGCCGACAAAGACAGTGCCGGCCGCAAAGGCGAAGGCGAGCTCCAGCAGGATGCCCAGGCCCATGGCCTTCAGTGCCGCATAGCTGGCAGACCAGGCCTGCGGCAGGCTGCGCCGGCGCAGGAATTCACTCAGCAGCAGCCCGAGGGTGAACCCGATGATCAGCCCCACCACGGGAATGACAAACATCCCCACAATTCCCACCACCACCCCGGCCAGGACCGAGGCATTGGGGACCTTCCGCTGTTTCAGCCGGCGGCCGGTCAGCACCGCACTGGACAGCAGGCCGGCCGCGGCCAGCACTGCACCGACGCCGAAGGCCCACCAAGCCGCGGCGCTCTGCATACCCAAAGCCCATCCCAGCAGCGCGGCAATGATCAGGATGCTGCCCGGCAGAACCGGAATGACTATGCCCGTCATACCCACGGCGATGGCCAGGGCGGCAATGACGGTGATGATGATGTCGGGGTCCATCCCCCCAGTCTTCCACCCGGGCCCCGGTCTTCCACCCGGGCCGCGGCGCACCGGCTGCGGCCCATCGGTCGCCAACCCGCGGCGGTCGATACTAAGCTTGCTTACAGAGCGGCAACCCCGGTCTGCACCCAATTGCATCAGGAGAGACAGATGAGCACCGACTCAGGCAACAATGGCCGGCCCGGAGCATCCGACGGCTCCACCGGCAGCACCGGCAACCCGGTGGGACCGGACGGCGGACGCCTGCGGGACCGTTCCGGCCGGGTCCCGTCAGCGGACGAAACCCAGGTCCTTCCCGCCGGCAACAGTGATGCCGGGACACCTCCGGCAGCCGGGGCAACCGCGGCCGGGGCCTCTTCGACGGCATCGTCCGGAGCCTCCCCCGACGCCGGGCACAGCGGCCCGCAGCACGACGACGACGGCCGCACCCGGGCCATGCCCCTCAGTGCCACCAAGGACCCCGACGCCGACTACGCCGGCGACGGCTCCCGGTCCGGACACAGCGGGATGGATGACGGACGGGCTACGGCAGGCAGCGGCCGCGGCACCGACAGCCGCACGGCACTGCCCGGCAAGGCAAACCGTGAGGCCCTGCTGGCCATGGAAAAGGAACGGTTCGGCGGCATGAAGTTTGGTGCGGCCTTTTTCGGCTGGCTGACCGCCACCGGCATGGTGGTACTCCTCTCGGCACTGGCCGCCGCCATCGGTGCCGCCGTCGGCTTCTCCACCGACAATGACCTGGGCCAGTCCCTCGACCAGGCAATGGCCAACCAGAGCGCCGGCATTATCGGGACAGTGATCCTGCTGGTGATCCTCCTGCTCGCCTATTACGCCGGGGGTTACGTGGCCGGCCGGATGGCCCGCTTCAACGGCCTGAAGCAGGGCCTGGCGGTCTGGCTCTGGGCCCTGATTGCCGGAGTGGTTGTGGTGGTGCTGGGACTGATTTTCGGGGATGACATCCGCAGCATCACCCAGCTGAACACCGTCGCGCCGCTGCCCGAGGATCTCGGCGGAGCAAGCGCCGTAACTTGGCTCGCCGTTGCCGCCACGCTGGCCGCGACGCTCATCGGTGCACTGCTCGGCGGCCTTGCCGGCATGCGCTACCACCGCCGCATCGACCGCGCGGACTACAGCGACGCCGACGTCCGCGCCTAGCAGGACGGCTCCTCCCAGGACGGCTCCACCCGATTAACAGCAAACCGGCCCGCACCTTCGAAAAGGTGCGGGCCGGTCCTTGTTAAGGCAGCTTGGCGCTAAGGCAGCTTGGCTGCGCCCTGCTTACGGGGAGGGCGTGCCGCCGTTGACGTTCAGGGTTTCGCCGATCACGTAGCTGGACTCGGGCGACGCCAGGAAGACGTAGGCCGGGGCGAGCTCGGTCGGCTGGCCGGCGCGGCCCAGCGGAGTGTCCTTGCCGAACTCCGGCAGCATCTCCTTGGGCTGTCCGTCGGACACCTGCAGCGGCGTCCAGAACGGCCCCGGAGCCACCGCGTTGACGCGGATGCCCTTGGGTGCCAGCTGCTGGGCCAGGCCCTTGGTGAAGTTGTTGATGGCCGCCTTGGTGCTGGCGTAATCCAGCAGGAACGGCGACGGGTTGTACGCCTGGATGGACGTGGTGTTGATGATGCTTGATCCGGCCGGCAGGTGCGGCAGCGCGGCCTTGGTGATGCGGAAGAACGCGTAAATGTTGGTCTTGAACGTGTCATCGAGCTGCTCGTCGGAGAGGTCCTCGAGGTTCTCCACGGCAACCTGCTTGCCCGCGTTGTTCACGAGGATGTCCAGCCCGCCCAGGGCCTCGACGGCGTCGGACACCAGCTGGGCGCAGTACGCTGCGTCGCGGACGTCGCCGGGAAGCGCCACGGCCTTGCGGCCGGCAGCCTCAACGAGGCGGACAATTTCCTGCGCGTCTTCCTCTTCCTCGGGCAGGTAGGCCAGCGCGACGTCGGCACCTTCCCGGGCGTAGGCGATGGCCACTGCCGCGCCGATGCCGGAGTCGGCCCCGGTAATGAGAGCCTTGCGCCCTTCCAGCCGGCCGGTGCCGCGGTAGGATTCCTCGCCGCGGTCCGTCTTCGGCTCAAGGTCTGCATCCAGGCCGGGCTCGGGCTGGTCCTGCTTGGGCGGAGTAATCGTCGGGAAGCGGTCCACCGGGTTCTGGAAGGTGTACTGATCGTTTGTGCTGCCGTTTGTCATGGAGTTTCCCACTTTCGGTAGGTCATTCTGCATGCGGTACGCCCGTCCCGGGCGAGCGGATTCCCGCCGGGAGAACAAGCGTAAGTATGCTTACTATCCTAGACCTGCAGGACTTCCCGGCTCAAGTTTGGCTCTGCCGGAGGCTAAAACAGCATGCTGAGGAACCCCACGCTGACACTGGCCACCAGAGCAATAATCAGGAGCCAGACAATGACGGTTCGGTACTTATTCATGGTTCGCATAGTCAGACGAGTCTACCCAGCCGGCGCCCTGCGCGTTCGGGTGGAGTACAGGGCGGTCACGGCAGCGAGCGCTGACAGCGTCATGATGACCGCCAGCGGCAGTGCTGATTCTCCCCCTGCCAGCCCGGTGAGCGGTGACACGAGTGCACCCGCGAAGAACTGTCCGCCGCCCAGGACCGCCGAACCGCTGCCAGCCGCCCGCCCCACTTCGGCCAGTGCCAGGGAGGTGGTGTTGCCCATGATGAAACCCACCGAAGACGCTGCACAGAAGATGGGCACGGCCAGCAGCAGGGGCGGGGCTGCGGTGACCGTCAGCGCCAGTATCGCCAGGGACATCGCGAGCAGCACGGAAACCGCGGCGGTGACTGTTTTCCGCGGCGGAACGCGCCGGGCCAGCCGGGCGGAGATGAACCCGGAAGCCACCAGCCCCAGGGCATTGATGCCGAAGGCCATTCCGTAGGCCGACGCCGAGAGCCCCATGAGGTTTTGGTAAATGAACGGAGAGGCTGAAATGTATCCCATCAACACTCCAAAGGTGCTGGCAAACAGGACTGCGTAGCCCAGGAACTTCCGCTTGCGCAGCACGCCGGCCAGGCCCGCCAGCATCGGCCCGCTGCTGCGGTGCGTGCGGGGCTGGGTCTCAGAGAGAACGGAAGCGGCACAGACGAACATCACCAGGGCCAGCCCCGCCAGCACCCAGAGCACTCCCCGCCAGCCCGCAGTTTCCGCCAGCAGGCCGCCGACTGTCGGTGCGACGACCGGAGCCACCCCTCCGATCGTCATCAACAGGCTGAAGGTGCGGGCCGACGTCGCTCCGGTCGTCAGATCCGCGACCATGGCCCTGGCGATGACCACTCCGGCGGAGGCGCACAATCCCTGCACCAGCCGGGCGGCTACCAAAACTGCCAGTGTCGGGGCGAGCGCGCAGGCGGCTGAGGCCAGAACGAAGCCCGCCGATCCCAAGAGGAGCGGGCGGAAGCGACCGTAACGGTCGGACAGGGGTCCGAACACCAGCTGCCCCGTCCCCATGCCGAGCAGGAAGGCCGTGAGCGTGAGCTGCACGCCCGTGGCTGACACCCCGAGATCGTCCGTCATAACCGGAAACGAGGGGAGGTACAGGTCCGTGGCGAACGGACCGGTGGCGGAGAGCAACGCCAGGACCAGGAGCAGACCGGTGGTCATAACGGTGGCCGGAGTGCGGCGAAGGGCGCGAAACATACGCATGATGCTACGTCCCCCTCGCCTGCGGCCCCGCCGGAGGGGAGGATGAAAGGGACGGCGGGCAGAATTCCGGCACGGCCCGCAGACCGAAAGGAACGGTTTCGCGATGAGCACTGGCGACGAGGACCGAAAGCAGATTGTCGTGGGCGTGGACGGCTCCCGCCTCTCCATCGAAGCACTGTGGAAAGCCCACCGCCTGGCTGCAGTGCTCGGCTGCCCGCTGCGGGTCATCACGGTGTGGGAGCAGGCCATTTCGCTGACCTCCCCCATCCCCACCGGCATCTGGTCTCCGCACGTCGAGGCGGAGCACACACTGGACGACGTACTGCAGGAAGCGTTCGGCACCGACATTCCGGCGGACCTGACACGTACCGCGCTGGTGGGCCCGCCGGTGGAGCTTCTGATTGAAGCCAGCCGCGGCGCGGAGATGCTGGTGGTGGGCAACCGCGGCCGGGGAGGCTTTGC
The DNA here is from genome assembly GCF_054792395.1 of Arthrobacter sp. Z1-15. Lineage (NCBI taxonomy): Bacteria > Bacillati > Actinomycetota > Actinomycetes > Micrococcales > Micrococcaceae > Arthrobacter > Arthrobacter sp. Z1-15. The sequence continues at coordinate 3,697,911 of NZ_CP096454.1, forward strand.
CGGGCTGCTGCTCGGTTCCGTGAGTTCGGTGCTGGCCGCCCACGCGCACTGCCCGGTGCTTATTGTCCACCGCGGCGAGTCCGGAGAACCCGCCTAGGGGAACGGCGGCGGCGCGGGCGGCAGCTGTGGTGTCTAGTTGTCCGCCGTGGCGCGGCGCAGGATGAGCACTGCCCCCGCGGCGGCAACCAGCATCAGGACCACGCCGATAAGGGACGTGGTAACCACGCCGGAATCAAAGGCGGCCCGGGCGGACTCCAGCAGCTGATGCGCCGCACCTTCCGGCAGCCGCTGCGCCGCCTCGACGGCACCGCCGAGGGTTTCGGACGCTGCTTCGGCATCAGCGGGGGCGAGCCCCTCAGGCAGCACGACGCCGTTCCGGTAGCCGGCGGTCAGGATGCTGCCGAGCACCGCAGTGCCCAGGACCGCGCCCACTTCATAGGCGGTCTCGGAGATCGCCGAGGCGGCGCCTGCCTTGGTGGGCGGCACGGACGAGAGGATCAGGTCATTGGAGATGGTCTCCGCAGCGCCGACCCCGAGGCCCAGCACCATGAACGCGGCCATCAGTTCACCCACCCCGCCGCCTCCGGTCACCAGGATGACGGTGTAGCCCACGGCGTTGAGCAGCAGTCCGCCGGCAATGATGTAGCCGGGACGCACGTGCCGGACCACGCGCACCACGGCCAGGCCGGCGATGATGGTCAGCACAAGGCCCGGCAGCATGATCAGCCCGGCCTGCTGGGGAGACTTCGCCAGGACCAGCTGCAGGTGCTGGGACAGGAAGAAGATGAAGCCGACCAGTGAGAAGACGCTGAGCAGATTGGCGCCGATCGACCCGCTGAAGGTGGGGTTGCGGAACAGCCGCACATCCAGCATGGGATGCAGCCGGCGGAGCTGGCGGCGGACAAAGAGCACGCCGAAGACCAGCCCGACGGCGATCGGAACCAGCGATTCCGTGCCGACCCCCGACGTCGCAATCGCCTTGATGCCGTAGACGACCGGGAACATGGCGGCCATGACCAGCAGCACGCTCCACAGGTCCACCGGACCCGGGTTGGGGTCGCGGGACTCGGGCAGCAGCATCGGGCCGAACACCAGGAGCGGAATGAGCACCGGTACGGAGAGCAGGAACACCGAACCCCACCAGAAGTGCTCCAGCAGCAGGCCGCCGACGATGGGGCCCAGCGCAGCGCCGCCGGAGAAACCTGCGGCCCAGACGGCAATGGCGATCCTGCGCTGGGACGGAACGGTGAAGATGTTCCGGATCAGCGACAGCGTGGCCGGCATCAGCATGGCGCCGAACAGGCCGAGCAGGGCCCGGGCCGCGATGAGCGCTTCGGCGGTGGGGACAAAAGCTGCTGCGGCGGAGACCAGGCCAAACCCGGCGCTGCCGATCAGCAGCAGCCGGCGCCGGCCGATCCGGTCGCCCAGGGCACCCATCGGCACCAGCAGCCCGGCCAGGACCAGGGCGTAGATGTCCACGATCCACAGCAGTTCGGTCCCGGAGGGCGCGAGCGCACGGGACAGTGACGGGATCGCAAAGCTCAGGACCGTATTGTCCACTGAGATCAGCAGCACCGGCAGCATGAGCACAGCGAGACCCAGCCATTCACGCCGGCCGGCTCGTTGGGTGTGGGGTGCTTCCTGTACCGCGGGCACAGCTGTCTCCTTCGCTCATCGTTGGGGTGTGTCAGCACGCGCGGACGGGGCCGCAAGCTTTACTGTACCGTCTAGACTGTACAGCACAGATGGCGTAGCGTAAACGTATGCCTGAGCACACTTCCACCCGGGACCGCATCCTCTTCGCCTATGAGGAGCTGCTGATCAATGAGGGTCCCCGCGGCGCCACCATGGACGCCGTCATCGCACTGGCCGGAGTGTCCAAAGGCGGACTGCTCTACCACTTCAAGAACAAGGAAGCCCTGGCCGCAGCACTCATCACCCGGCTCGGGGAACTGGCAGCCGTTGACATGAAGGCAATGAGCGCGGACCCCGAGGGTCCGGCCCGGTATCTGGTCCGCGAATCCGTCTACGTGGGCAGCGCGCTGGACCGCGCGCTGATCGGCGTCGTCCGCCTGGCCCAGGCCTCGGACCCGGACGCATCGGCCATGCTCGAACAGATTCACCACAATTGGATGCAGCTGATCCTCCAGGAGGTCGGCAACCCGGCCATCGCGCGTGCCATCCTGCTCCTGGGCGACGGCCTGTACTACAACCAGGGGCTCGCCGGCGGCTGGCCCCGGGAGAAGAGCACGTCCACAGCGGAATCCGTGGCCGAACTGCTGGAAGTCGTGGAAGTCCTCAAAACCCATGCAGCTTCCCTCCAACGCTCACGCTAGGGCCTGTGCCACAGTAGGACCATGGAAATCAGCACAGCAGACCTTTACGACCGGCACGGCGAGAACCTGGCCTCCGTGTCACTGCAGTTTCAGGATCTGGGCGGCAGCACCGCTTTCACCGGACCCGTCCGCACCATCCGCTGCATGGAAGACAACGGGCTGGTCAAGTCCGTCCTGAACTCCCCGGGCGACGGTGCGGTCCTTGTGGTCGACGGCGGCGGGTCGCTGAACACCGCACTCATGGGGGACATGATCGCCGAGGCCGCCGTGGCCAACGGCTGGGCCGGCGTCGTGATCAACGGCGCCGTCCGTGACCGCGCCGCCTTGGCCGGACTGCCGCTGGGGGTGAAGGCCCTGGGCTCCAACCCCCGCAAGAGTGCGAAGGAGTCTGCAGGAGAAGTGGACGTGACCGTGGAATTCGGCGGCGCCGTCTTCCGGCCGGGAGCCGTTCTTTACGCCGACGACGACGGAATCCTGGTCGAGCGCTAGGGACGCGCTGCCGGCAGCAGATCTGCTGCCGGCAGATTCGCCTATCCGGCAGCAGGTTCCGGGGGCACCGTGGAGTCATGAATGATTCCGGGAAAACACCCCTGTTCACTGAAACTATCCGCCGCGAATTCTACGAGCGCCGCGTCCTGATTCTGGACGGTCCGCTGGATGACGACAATGGAACACTGCTCGCCGCCCAACTGATTGCCCTGGCCGCCGAGGATCCGCTGACCGACATAGCCCTGTGGATCCACTCCCCCGGCGGATCCGTCCCGGCGATGCTGGCAATCCGGGACCTCATGCGGGCCGTGCCCAACGATGTCTCGACACTGGCGTTTGGCATCGCGTGCTCCGCCGGCCAGTTCCTGCTCTCCGCCGGAACGCACGGCAAGCGCCGGGCCCTGCCTCATGCCCGGGTCCTGATGCACCAGGGATCCGCGGGGATCGCAGGCACCGCCGTCGACATCGAACTGCAGGCCGACGACCTGCGGCACACCCGGGACACCGTGCTGCGGCTCATTTCGGAAGACACCGGGCAACCCGCGGAACGGGTTTTTGAGGACTCTCTGCATGACCACTGGTACACCGCCCGGGAGGCGCTGGATTACGGGTTCATCGATTCCATCGTCCGGGACTTTGACGAGTTCCGTCCCCGGCACCGGGTGGCCGCCGGGTTCGGCCGCCCCGCCGTCCCCCTTGCAGGGGAGACACGATGAGCAGCTACACCATTCCCACTGTGGTTGCCCAGCATCCGCGCGGCGAGCGGATCATGGACATCTACTCCCACCTGCTCACGGAGCGGGTTGTCTACCTCGGCACCGCGATTGACGCCGGGGTGGCAAACGCCCTGATCGCCCAGCTGCTGTACCTGCATTCGGCGAGCCCGGACAGGGATATTGATCTGTACATTAACTGCGACGGCGGAGACCCCAGCGCCATGCTGGCCGTCTACGACACCATCCGGTTCATTCGACCGGACGTGGCCACCACCTGCGTTGGCCAGGCTGTCGCCGTCGGCGCGGTCCTGCTCGCAGCCGGCGCCGAGGGGAAGCGGGCGGCGCTGCCCCATGCGCGGATTGTCCTCCACCAGCCGGCAGCCCAGGGCCGGGGCACCATCCCTGATCTGATCCTGCAGGCCGACGAGCTGGTGCGGGTCCGGTCCGACATGGAGGCCATCCTCTCCCGCCGGACGGGCCAAAGCGTGCAGACGCTGCGCGCGGACACCGACCGGGACCGGCTGTTTACCGCTGCTGCGGCCCGGGACTACGGGCTGATTGACCGGGTGATCGAGCAGGCCTGAGCCCGGCCAGGGTGAGCCCGGTCAGGCCTCAACCCGGTCAGGCCGCGAGGGTAAAGGAGGCCCGGCCGCCGGCCCGGCCGCCGGACGTCCGGGCGAGCGGGGCTCGGACTGCAGCTGCAGGGGCGGCAGGCGCATCGCCGGCGAGGATCAGCGTTTCAGCGACGGCCAGCGTCAGATCAACCAGGGTGACGCCCAGCGCCCCGGCTACTGCCTCGATCATCTCGCTGGACGGCTCCTTGAGGCCCCGCTCGATTTCGGAGAGGTACTGCGGAGACAGCCCTGCCCGGTCTGCAATCTCGCCCAGCGTGAGGCCGCGTTCATGCCGAAGCCTCCTCAGCAGCTCCCCGAGGACCTCCCGCCACAGCGGCTCCCGGGGCTTGAGGGGGTGCTGCCGGCCGGACCGCTGTCCTCCGGCCGTGCTGCGCGTTCCCGCTGGACTCTGAATTCCACTGATGTCGGCCATGCTTGATCGTAAAACGGTGCGGGCGGGCGGCAACAGGGGCTCTGCTCTCAGCAGAGTTCTGCGGGGACGCGAATAGGATGGGTCCGTCCGCTTTTCGACCAGCGATGGGAGCTCCCCTTGGCCAATGTCCTGATGTTCCACCATGCCCAGGGGCTGACGCCGGGCGTGGATGCCTTTGCAGACGTACTGCGGGAAGCCGGGCACACCGTCACCGTCCCCGACCTCTTTGACGGGCGGACCTTTCTGGAACCGGGCGACGGCCTGGCCTATGCCGAAGAGATCGGCTTCCAGGAGCTGGAGGACGCAGGAGTGAGGATCGCCGGGCGCTTTCCGCACGAGATGGTCTACCTGGGATTCTCACTCGGCGTTCTGCCGGCACAGCGGCTGGCGCAGACCCGGCCCGGCGCCCGGGGCGCTGTCATGATCAGCGGCTGCGTCCCGCTTGGTGTCTTTGGTGATTCCTGGCCCGCCGGCGTTCCCGTGCAGATTCACGGCATGGATGCAGACCCCATTTTCGTGGACGAGGGAGACCTCAGCGCAGCGGAAAACCTGGTGGAAAGCTCCGCAGAAGCCGAGCTGTTCCTCTACCCGGGCAGCTCCCATTTGTTCGCGGACATCAGCCTGGAGGACTATGACGAAACAGCAGCACCCGCGCTCACGGCGCGGGTGCTGGATTTCCTGGCCCGAACGGACGCTTAGGCCAAGCGGCCCGGGTTCCTGAAACGGCCCGGAAAGCTGGAGCTTTTAGGCGTTCCAGAGCCCGTAGGAGTCGGCCAGCGAGGAGATCTTCTGCGCGCGCGCCAAGCGCGGCAGGTAGGACCCGTCGCCCACCACTGCACCGGCGGCGTGCGCTTCGAGCAGTTCATGGGCCCACTGGACTTCCGACTCGCTCGGCGACAGCCCGTGATTGATCGTATCTGCGGCGTCGGGCATCAGGCACAGCTTGCCGGTCATGCCCATGGACTGGGTTACCTTGCAGGCTTCCAGCAGCTTTTCACCCAGGGCGCCGACGGTGGGGCCGTCGATCGGCCCGGGCAGCTGCCCGACGCGGGAAGCGACCACAAGCTTGGAGCGGGCATAGGCCAGCGCCATCGGATCATCGGAGGCACCGGTGTCGCGGCGGAAGTCACCCACCCCGAAGGCCAAACGGAACGTACCCGGGGCGGAGGCAATCGCCGTCGCGTTCTCGATGCCCAGTGCGGATTCGACGAGTGCGAGCACCGGAGTTCCGGCCTGCAGGCGCATGGCCGTATGGGTGACCTGCTCGGGCTTTTCAGTCATGGCCAGCATCACGCCGCGCAGGCCCGGTGCCTTGGACAGCGCAGCCAGGTCATCTGCCCAGTAGTCGGTTTCGATGCCGTTAACACGCACCCAGGCGGTCATGCCGGTGGACAGTGCCTCAACTACTCGTTCGCGGGCTTCAGCCTTGCCGGCGGCCGGAACGGCGTCTTCCATGTCGAACACCACGGAGTCCGCTTCGGACGCCAGCGCCGGCGCAAAGTTCGCTTCGTCGGCTGCAGAGGCGAGCAGCCAGGAACGGGACAGTTTTGCGGGCAGCGACGCGGCGCGGCTGTTTCGAAAGGGGGCCATGGATAAGACACTACTTTCACGGCGCCGGTTCCTAAAATGGGACGCCTCATATGTGCCGACGATCACTTTAACCGCGCGTTCCCCGCAGCTTGCCGCGCTTCCCTAGCGCGTGCGCCCGGGAATACCGGCCGAGCCGGCAGCAGCCCGCAACTCAGCGATCCGCAGCCTGAGGAAGATGATCAGCAGCACCAGCACCCACACCGCCATGACCGCCACCGCGGCTACGGCCAGATACATGAGCAGGGCGAAAATCAAACTAACCCCAGAAGCGGCCATCATTGTTTTCCCCCGCTGTTGCCCGACAAGTTCTCCGAGGCTACACGACGCCCTCAGATAGCCTTGCCGGGATTGAGGATGCCCAGCGGATCAAGGGCCCGGCGGATGGCGTGCTGCACCCCCAGCGACACATCCCCCAATTCGGCACCGACCCAGTCCCGTTTCAGCAGGCCCACGCCGTGTTCACCGGTCAAGGTTCCGCCGAGCCGGTTGGCCAGGAAGAACATCTGGCCCAGGGCCTCCTTGGCCGGCCCCTCGTCAACCGGATCCTGCGGGTCCATCACAATCATGGGGTGCAGGTTTCCGTCCGAGGCATGGGCGATGGTGAAAATGCGGGTGCCCGTGTCCGCCGCGATCCGCTCAAGCCCGGCAACTGCCTCGGCCAGCCGGCCCCGCGGCACTCCGATGTCTCCGATGGAGACCCGCCCGATCTTCTCCAGGGACGGGATAGCTTCCCGGCGAGCCCTGATAAAGGCGGCCGCTTCGTCGTCGTCGGCCGCTTTGCCGCAGGACCCGGCATGCGGGCGGACGGCTTCAAGGACCACATCCTGTTCCAAAAACGCACCGTAGCCGTCGGTCTGCACCAGGAGGAAGGAGGCGCCGCGGGAACGGTAGTCAGTGCCCAGCGCCGCATCGACAGCCTCCAGGGTGGGCCCGTCGATCAGTTCCATCATCGAGGGCTGGATCCGCGCCGCAACCACGGCGGACGCTGCCCGGGCCGCGCTTTCGACGTCGGGAAAGAAAGCGGCCACGGTGGCGGTGGCCACCGGCAGCGGGCGCAGCCGCAGGGTGGCTTCGACAACGACGCCGAGGGTTCCTTCGGAGCCGATCATCAGCGCATTCAGGTCATACCCGGTGACGCCCTTGATAGTCTGCCGGCCGGTGCGCAGCTCACTCCCGTCTGCCAGGATGACCCGCAGCGCCAGCACCGATTCCCGGGTCACGCCGTACTTGGCGCAGCGCATCCCGCCGGCGTTGGTGGCTATGTTTCCGCCGATGGAGCAGATGGCGGTGCTCGCTGGGTCCGGCGCGTAGAAGAGTCCGTACTCGGCCGCAGCGGCATTAATCTCGGCGTTCAGCACCCCGGGCTGGACCACGGCCAGCTGTTCCACTGGATCGATGCGCAGGATCCGGTTCATCCGGGACACATCCAGCACCACTTCGCCGGAGCGCGCGGACGATCCCCCGGCCAGCCCGGTGCCGGCCCCGCGGGGGACCACCGGCACGCGGTGGGCGGTCGCCAGCTTCAGGGTGGCCGCGACGTCTTCCGCAGATTCAGCAAACACCACCCCGTCCGGGTGGGACCGGGCCACGAAGCCGGAACGGTCGGTGCTTGCGTGTTCACGGTGTCCGGCGTCGCGGGAAGCGTGGGGGGCCGCGCTGAGCAGAGTGTCGCTGGCGCCCGGCGCCGACGAGTCGAGCAGGGGCCCGGAGTCGGAAAAGAGGCTCATGCTAGGGCACCATCCAGCCCAGAATCGACGTCGACTGCAGCCAAATCAGCAGGGTCATCAGCACCAGCAGCCCCAGGCTCCAGCCGATGAGTTTGCGCAGCAGCGTGCTTTCGGCTCCCTCCAGCCCCACCGCCGCAGAAGCAATGGCAAGGTTCTGCAGCGAGAGCATCTTTCCGAGTACGCCGGCGGATGAGTTCGACGCCGCCATCAGCGTTGCGGACAGCCCCGTTTCATTGGCGGCGGCCACCTGCAGCTGGCCGAACAGCGAATTGGAGGAGGTGTCCGACCCGGTGAGGGCAACGCCGATCCAGCCCAGCAGCGGTGACAGGAGAGCAAAGAATCCGCCGGCCGAGGCAAGGGCGACTCCTAGGGTGGTGGTCTGGCCCGAGAGGTTCATGACGAAGGACAGCGCCAGCACGGCGCAGACGGTCACGATCGTCCAGCGCAGCTGCTTCAGGGTTTCCCCGTAAACCTTCAGCCCCTGTGCGGGCCGGATGCGGTAGAGCAGCATGGTCAGGATGCCGGCAAACAGCAGCAGGGTTCCGGTGGCGCGGATGTGGTCGAAACGGAGCGTCTGCGCGCTGATCGCCTTGCCGTTTGAATCCACGACGTCCAGGCCCGGCCAGCGGAAGGTCACGCTGCCGATTTCGGTCAGCCAGGCCTTGATTCCCGGTACTTGGGCCAGGGAGAACACCGCGATGATGATCAGGTAGGGAGCGGTGGCCATCCAGACGCTGCGGGCATCGGGGCGGGTTGTGCCCGCTGCGGATGCGGGGGCAGCTTCGGCAGCGGATGAGCCGCCGGACATGCCGCCGGAATCCGGCTCCGGCGCCGGCGTTCCGGAGGCGCTGACGGGCACCGCATAGGCTGAGGCACCGCCAACCGGCGCCGCAGCGGAACGGCGCCGCCTGCCGCCGCCCTCCGGAGGAGAAACACTCCCCGCGGCCGTCGCCTGCCCGGAGCTTTCCGGCCCCGTCTCCTGCCCGGAATTATCCGCACCCTGGACCTGTCCGGACATGCCGATGAGTTCCGCCGGCTGCCAGACGCGGAGCATGAGCAGCACGGCGATGACGGTGGCCACCGCGGCAACGACGTCGGTCAGCTCCACCACGAAGTAGTTCGAGGCCACAAACTGCGCCAGTCCGAAAACGACCCCGGAGACGAGAGCCACCGGCCACGTTTGCCGCAGTCCGCGCTTTCCGTCCACCAGGAACACCAGGATCAGGGGTACCACCAGCGCGATGAAGGGTGTTTGCCGGCCGGTCATGGAGGACAGCTCCTGCAGTGGAATCCCCGTTACGCCGTTCAGGGCAATGATGGGCGCCGCCATGGCTCCGAATGCGACGGGTGCGGTGTTGGCCAGCAGTGCGACCATGGCCGATTTCAGCGGTTTCATCCCGGCGGCCATCAGCATGGCTGCGGCAATCGCCACCGGCGCCCCGAACCCGGCCAGGGACTCCAGCAGTGCGCCGAAGCAGAAAGCGATAAGGATGGAGAGGATCCGCAGGTCGTCGGAGATGGAGCGGATGGTTCGTCCCAGCACTTCAAACCACGGTGTTGCCACCGTGAGCTTGTAGATCCACAGCGCGTTGATCAGGATCCAGAGGATGGGAAAGACGGCGTAAAAGGCGCCCAGCCCGGTGGCTGCCGCAACCTGGTCCACCGGCATCCGCCACACAACCGCCGCCAGCAGGATGGAGAGCACCAGGCTGATGATTCCGGCCTGATACGCCTTCATGCGGAAAACGCCCAGCAGGACAAACAGCAGGATCAGCGGCAAAGCGGCCAGAGCCGCCGAAAGCCCCAGGGACCCGCCCGCCGGATTAAGGATCTGTTCAAACGTCTGCGCCTGGATGTCCACGAAAACCCCTTTGTTCCGCCGTGGCCGTCGCTCATTCCGGACAGGGCGTCCCTGTCGCCGTGAGCGTAGCGTCACCCTAGGCCCGCAGCGGCCGGCGGTCAACGGGGCCGGCGCCCAACAGCGCACCGGCCACCGCAGTTGGGGGTTAGCTGCTGGGGGCTGCGTCCCTAATATCCTGGGCGTCAATACCGAGCAGCTCGAGCTTGCCGCTCTTGCGGTCCGCCAGGTAGGCCTTCATTTCCCGTTTGATGACCGGCAGCAGCAGGTAGACACCGAGCAGGTTCACGAAGGCGCAGACAAAGAGCGCGGCGTCAGCGAAGCTGATGACCTGGCTGAAGGACAGGACACAGCCGGCCACGGTGAAGGTCAGGAAGATGACCTTGTAGGTGATTTCCCGGCGGCGCCCGCGGCCCAAGAGATATTCCCAGGACTTGAGGCCGTAATAGGACCAGGTAATGAGGGTGGAGTAGGCGAAGAGCGCGACGGCGATGGAGAGGACAATCGGGAACCACGGCAGAACGGTGGCGAAGGCGTCGGAGGTGAGGATCACGCCGTCGGGCGCATCTCCGCCGCTCTGCACCTGGTCGATACCCGCCTGCAGGCTGGGTGTGGACGCCATGATGATGGCCAGCGCGGTCATGGTGCAGATGAGCACTGTATCCACCAGCGGCTCGAAGAGCGCCACGAAACCCTCGCTGACCGGGCGGCGGGTCTTGACCGCGGAGTGCGCGATCGCTGCGGAGCCAACACCTGCCTCATTCGAGAAGGACGCCCGCTGGAAGCCGACAATCATGACGCCGAGGATTCCGCCGGCAAAGCCCTCCGGCCGGAAGGCACCGTTGATAATGGCGCCGAACGCCGCCGGGACGTTTTCGAAGTTGACGATGATGACGAACAGGCACGCCAGGATGTAGACGCCGCCCATGGCCGGCACCAGTTTGGAGGTGGTCGCGCCGATGGACTTGATGCCGCCGAGAATCACCACGGCCACCAGGGCCGCCAGGACCAGCCCGAAGATCAGAGCCGCTCCGGCGCTGCCGAGGAGCCCGTCGTCGCCGCCGGTGACGTTCTGGATCTGCGCGAAGGTCTGGTTGGCCTGGAACATGTTGCCGCCGGCAATACCGAAGATCAGGATGGCCACCGCAAAGGTTCCGGTGAGGATCCTGGCGGGCCACCGGCCGAACCGCTTGAAGGCCACCGGCAGGTACTTGAAGGGGCCGCCGCTGATGGAGCCGTCTTCGTGGATTTCGCGGTATTTCACGCCGAGCGTGCATTCCGCGAACTTCGAGGCCATGCCCAGCAGTCCGGCAAGAATCATCCAGAAGGTCGCACCCGGCCCGCCGAGCGCCATGGCTGCACCGACGCCGGCAATGTTACCCAGCCCGACCGTGCCGGAGAGAGCGGAGGTAAGGGCCTGGAAATGCGGCACTTCCCCCGGATCATCCTTCGAGGAGAACTTACCGCGGACCACCTGTGCGGCCACCCGCAACCCGCGGAACTGGATGAAACCGAAGTAGAAGGTGAAGACCACCCCCGCCACGATCAGCCATGCGACGACAACCGGAAAGCTGATGTCACCGATGGTGACGGGAAAGAACACGATCGTGTTGAAGAGGGTGGAAATCGGTTCGAACAGGGAGTTGATCGCGGAATCCACGGATCCGAGCCAGCCAACCTCTTCGGAGGCCGGCGCCATGGGAACTGCCCGTGCTGCGTCCATTGTAGAGTCCTCGGGTTTGAAGTAAGCCTGCTGCCGAAACGAAGTCCTCAGCCTTACTTAAACCATGGGGTAATCCAAATCACAAGCGGCTTCCCGTACCGCTGGAAGAGACCTGGGCGGCCGTCCCGCTGCACACCGAAACGGCAGAGGATGCCCTTCGGGGCGCTCAGACGCGCGCCTTCCGCTTTTTCGGGGAAGCGCTCATTTGATGGGTCCGCGGCCGCTCACATGCTAGATTGATCGGCACCTATCCGCCTCGTCCCCAGGTGTGACCATGACCAAACTCAGCACGTCTTCGCTGCCCGGCATCTCCGCCAACGTGGCGGTGCCGTCCTATGACCGCTCCAGGCTCACCGTGGGAATTGTCCACTTTGGTGTGGGCGGCTTCCACCGCGCGCATCAGGCCATGTACCTGGACCGGCTGATGAATGCCGGAGCCGCCGGCGACTGGGCCATCTGCGGGGTGGGCGTGCTGCCCTCCGACGCCGCCATGAAAACCGTCATGGAAACCCAGGACTGCCTGTACACGCTGGTACTCAAAAATCCGGACGGCACCCGGGAGGGACGCGTTATCGGCTCCATGATCGAGTACCTGCTGGCGCCGGAGGACCCGGAAGCCGTCATCGAAAAAATGGCGGCACCCGGCACCCGCATTGTCTCGCTGACCATCACCGAGGGCGGGTACAACTTCCACCACGTCACCGGTGAATTCGACGCCGCCAACCCCGCCGTAGCGGCGGACCTGGTGCCGGGCGCGGTCCCGTCCACGGTCTTCGGACTGGTCACCGAAGCTTTGCAGCGGCGCCGGGACCGCGGACTGCCGCCGTTCACGGTCATGTCCTGCGACAACATCCAGGGCAACGGAGACGTTGCCGCCGGCATGTTCACCGCCTTCGCACGTCTGCGCGACCCGGACTTCGGTCAGTGGATGCAGGAAAACGTCGCCTTCCCCAACTCCATGGTGGACCGGATCACGCCGGTCACCACGGACGAAGACCGGTCCATGGTGGCGGAGGACTTCGGCGTGGAAGACGCCTGGCCGGTCGTCAGCGAGGACTTTGAGCAGTGGGTGCTTGAAGATCATTTTCCCCTGGGGCGCCCGGCCTTTGAGGAGGTTGGCGTCCAGATGGTGGACGACGTCGAACCCTACGAACTCATGAAGCTGCGCCTGCTTAACGCGAGTCACCAGGGGCTGTGCTATTTCGGTTACCTTGCCGGTTACCGGTACGCCCACGAGGTCTGCCAGGACCCGCTGTTTGCCCGGTTCCTGCTGGATTACATGGACAAGGAGGCTACGCCTACGCTCAAGCCGCTGCCGGGCGTGGACCTGGCCGGCTACAAGCACAAGCTGATTGAGCGGTTCTCCAACGAATACGTCCGTGACACGCTCGCCCGCCTGTGCGCCGAGAGCTCGGACCGGATTCCCAAGTGGCTGCTGCCGGTTATCCGCGAGAACCTGGCCGCCGGCGGCGACATCCACCGCTCCGCCGCCATCGTCGCGAGCTGGGCCCGGTATGCCGAGGGAACCGATGAACAGGGCGAACCCATCACGGTGGTGGACCGGCTGCGGGAACCGCTGACGGCGGCCGCGGCACGCAACCGCGAAGATCCGCTCGCTTTCATCTCCAACCCGGAGCTCTTCGGGGATTTGGCGTCCAATGACCGGTTTGTCACCGCCTACACCGGCGCTCTGGCTTCGCTGCACGACGCCGGGGCGCGGGCCACGGTCGAAGGGCTGGTCCGGAACGGGGAAAACCACACCCAGGGGAACTAAGGGCTCCCGCCGCCGGCCAACAGGGCAGCAGCGAGCTCTTCATCCACCAGCAGGGTGGTGATGAATCCGGCCGCCAGCACCGCGCGGACAGCATCGGCGCGGGCGGCCCCCTGCGCTACGGCCACCACCTTGGGGGTGTTCTGCAACTGGGCCACCGTAACTGCCAGCACCCGGTCCTCGAGTTCGGAATCGACCGGCCGGCCGGCTGCGTCCAGGAGCCGTCCGGAACATTCGGCGACGGCCCCGGCACGCGCGGCCTGCAGCCGGAGCCGGTTGTCCACCCTGTCCCACACGGTGGAAAGTCCCGGCGTCCAGGCGCCGACGGCGACCACGGCGGCATCCAGCGTGTCCGCCCGTGCCAGCGTGTCAGCGATTTCCGGCTGGCGGCGCAGGCTGTCTGCGGTGTCGGCGTGCTCGACCACCAGCGGAGCCCACAGCGGCCAGGTGCTCACCCCAGGGTGCCTGCCCAGGCTCTGGATCAGTTCCAGAGAATTGCCGCTGCCCGGAACCGGGAGGGCACCGGCCAGCTGGACGATGTTGCACGGCGGCAGATCAGTGACATAGCCGGCGGCCAGGTCCAGCGTGCGGGACCAGGAAATGCCCACCGTGGCGCCGGGCTGCGCTGCATTCATCAGTTCTTCGGCCGCTTTTTGAGCCATGGCTTTGCGGGTTGTCCGGTCATCCGGCCCGGTGGGAGTGACTTCAACCCGGTCTATTCCGAGGAGTTCTGCCAGCCGGCCGGGTTCCGGATCCGAAGCCGGACGGGGAAAGCGGACGTCGATGTGCACAATTCCCAGCGTTCGGGCCTCTTCGAGGTGCCGGGCCACTTGAAACCGCGAAATCCCATAGCTTCGGGCAATCTCCACCTTCGAGTGGTTGGAGAGGTAATAATCCCGGCCGATCCTGGCCAGAAGTTCCTCGTGGGACCAGCCTGATTCGGTAATGATCGATCCTGCCCGTTCTCGAAGATAAACGCCCGTAGTTGCCCAATTGAGTCTATCTGCCTAGAGTTACTCCACAAATGAGCGCAGGGCGATTCTCACATGAGCAAGGACGACGTATGAGATCACGACGCAGCGGCCCGATCCACTACAGACGCAGGCACCTGCGGACCGCGGCAGCCTCGGCAGCGGCGCTCTCCCTCGTACTGACCGGATGCGGCGGTGACAGCGCAGCGGGCCCGGAGGAGATTGTGGTGGCCATCGTCTCCAATCCGCAAATGACCGACGCCATTTCCCTGGAGGAGAATTTCCGCGAACAATACCCCGACGTCGATGCGCGCTTTGTCTCGCTGCCGGAGAATGAGGCCAGGGCAAAGATCACCGCGTCGGTTGCCACGGGCGGCGGGGAGTTCGACGTCGTCATGATCTCCAATTACGAAACCCCCATGTGGGCTGAAAACGGCTGGATCACCAATCTGCAGGAGTATGCCGACACCACTGAAGGCTATGATCCCGACGATTTTGTTCCCAATATCCGTGACGCCCTGAGCTACGAGGGGGATTTGTATTCCGTGCCGTTCTACGGCGAATCCTCTTTCCTGGCCTACCGTGAGGACATTTTTGAGGCGGAGGGCCTTGTCATGCCGGAGCGGCCCACCTGGGAGGATGTTGCCGGCTTCGCCGAAAGGCTCCATGACCCGGACAACGGATTCTCCGGCATCTGCCTCCGCGGGCTGGCCGGCTGGGGTGAGGTCATGGCGCCGCTGAGCACCATGATGAACACCTACGGCGGAGGCTGGTTTGACCAGGACTGGAACGCCACCCTCGATTCCCCGGAAGTGGAAGCAGCCGTCACCGACTACGTGGACCTGGTGCGCACGTCGGGCCAGCCCGGGGCGGCGACCAGCGGCTTCGGAGACTGCCTGACCCAGTACAGCCAGGGCACCGCGGCCATGTGGTACGACGCCACGTCCATGGTTTCCTCCGTGGAGGATCCGGCCTCCTCCCTGGTGGTCGGCAAAACCGGGTACGCCCAGGCCCCTGTGGAGGAAACGGAATCCTCCGGCTGGCTGTACAGCTGGTCGCTGGCGATTCCCGAAACCAGCCAAAAGAAGGACGCAGCCTGGGACTTCATCTCCTGGATGACCAACAAGGAGTACATCCAGCTGGTGGGCGAAGAGATCAGCTGGGAACGGGTACCGCCGGGCAGCCGGCTGTCGACCTATGAGATTCCGGAATACGCCGAAGTGGCGGAGAACTACGCCGAACCCACGCTGTCCGCCATGGCCGGTGCCTCACAGGAAACCAGCATGGTGGGCGGAGTTCCGTATCCGGGCCTGCAGTTTGTGGGAATCCCGGAGTTCCAGGACCTGGGCACCCGGGTGGCGCAGCAGATTTCAGCAGCCATTGCCGGACAGAAAACAGTGGCCGAGGCGCTGGAACAGTCGCAGCGCTACGCCGAAACCGTCGCGGAAAGCTACCAGTCAGGAGAAAACCAATGACCAGCCTGGTAGACAAACACCACCAGAAGGTCCGCCGCGACGCGGAGCAGCGGCAGTCCCGGGGCATGTCCCGCGCCGAGGGCTGGCGGCGGCGGGGACCGCTGCTGCCCGCCCTGGTTTTCACGCTGATTGTGACGCAGGTGCCGTTCCTGTTCACCATTTGGTATTCCCTGCAGAACTGGAACCTGCTCAATCCGGAAGGCGACCGGTTTGTGGGCCTTGGCAACTACGTGGAGATCTTCGCGGACTCCACCTTCCGCCAGGCCGCGCTGAACAGCGTGATCTTCACGCTGGGCTGCGTCTTTTTCGCGATGCTCCTCGGAATCATCTTTGCCCTGCTGCTGGACCGGTCCTTCGCCGGCCGCGGCGTGGTGCGGACCCTCCTGATCACACCGTTCCTGATCATGCCGGTGGCCGGTTCCCTGCTCTGGTCCGTCTCCATCCTCAACCCCAGCTACGGCCTGCTGAACTGGCTGATCGGCCTGGTGGGAATTTCACCCGTGGACTGGACCTCAACCCACCCGATCGCCTCGATCCTGATGTCCCTGGTGTGGCAGTGGACGCCGTTCATGATGCTGCTGGTCCTGGCGGGCCTGCAGGCCCAGCCCAAGGATGTGCTGGAAGCAGCACAGGTGGACGGAGCAGGCTGGTGGCGCACGTTCATCTCCGTCACCCTTCCGCAGCTGCGCCGCTACATTGAACTGGGCATCCTGCTCGGTGCCATCTACGTGGTGAACACCTTCGACCAGATCTATCTCATGACAGCGGGCGGGCCCGGCACTGCCAGCGCCAACCTGCCGTTCTACATCTACCAGCGGGCCTTCCTGGGCTTCGATATCGGGCAGGCCGCCGCCATGGGCGTCGTGGTGGTCATTGCCACGATCATTGTGGCCACCTTCGCCCTCCGCCTGATTTTCCGCAGCTTCGACGTAAAGGACTAGCCGTGGCCACGCAGACAGATTCGGCTTCCACCGGAAGCACCCCGCCGGCAGACCGGCCGCCGGTACCGGAACGCCGCGGACGGTCCCGGACAGGCGGCTCGCTGCTGACCGCGCTGACCTGGATCATCGCCATCGGATTTTTCTCCCCGGTCCTGTGGATGGTGCTCACCTCGTTCAAGCAGGAGTCCGCGGCAGCCTCCAACCCGCCGACGTTCTTTTTTGCCCCCACCCTGGACCAGTACCGGGCCGTGCTCGACGCCGGCGCCGGGACCTACTTCGTGAACTCGATGATCGCCACGGGTGTTTCCACGATCCTGGTGGTGATCATGGCGGTTCCGGCCTCGTATGCCCTCAGTATCCGGCCGGTCAAAAAGACCCAGGATGTGCTGTTCTTCTTCATTTCCACCCGCATGCTCCCCGTAGTCGCCGTCATCATGCCGATCTACGTCATTGCGGGCCAGCTGAAGGTCCTGGACAACATCTGGACCCTGGTGGTCCTCTACACATCAATGAACCTGCCCATTGCCGTCTGGATGATGCGCTCCTTCTTCCAGGAGGTGCCCGGCGAGGTGCTGGAGGCGGCACAGATGGACGGCGCCGGACTGCTGAAAACCCTCTGGCGGGTCCTGATGCCCATGGTGGCCCCTGGTCTCGCGGCCACCGCCCTGATCTGCGTCATCTTCGCCTGGAACGAATTCTTCTTCGCCCTGAACCTCACGGCCGCCAGGTCCGCAACGGTGCCGGTTTTCCTGGTGTCGCAGATGACCAGTGAGGGCCTCTACCTGGCCCAGCTGTCGGCGGCTTCGGTCCTCGCTTCGCTGCCGGTGGTGCTGGCCGGATGGGTGGCCCAGAAGCAGCTGGTCCGCGGCCTGTCGATGGGCGCCGTGAAGTAAGAGGACGCAGTGAAATCAGAGGACGCAGTGAAATAAGAAGGACGCCGTGGGGCATGGAGGGGCGTGAAGTACGGCCGAAAACGGGAGCCGCAGGCCGCTTAGTTTTCGCGAGCCTTGCGGGTTTCCTTCGTGTTGGCCTTTTGGATTGCCTCCACGAGTTCGTCTTTGGTCATGTTGGAGCGCCCGGAAATGTCCAGCTTGGCGGCCACCTCGTACAGGTGTTTCTTGGACGCGTTGGCATCCACCCCGCCGGCCGTCTTCCGGGAAGAATTCCGGCTGCCCGCCGCCTTGGCGTCCGAGGGGCCGGATTCTTCCTTGGGCTCCCAGTGGTCGCCCACCTTTTCATGTGTGTGCTTCAGGGAGGCGTAGGCCGTCCGGGCCGCACGCTCCCCCTCGCCGTACTCCTCAACCGCGGAATCGTAGGTCTTCGCGAAGGTATCCTGAGCCTTCTTGTCGGAGCGCTGCAGGGTTGAGGGCAGTTCACTCTTCTTGGCGGAATCATTCTTGCCGGTCTTGGGCATGACGCGTCCTTTCCGGAAGTTGCTTCCGGGCTCACGGGCCTCGGAAGCGGGAAACAGCAGGGGCGGTTAGTAAGGGCACTTACTGTCTATCAAAGGAACGGTACCGGCTCAACCCGCCGCAGCGCCGGGGATCAGCACTCCACCACGTTCACGGCGAGGCCGCCGAGCGCGGTTTCCTTGTACTTGGAGCTCATGTCGCGGCCGGTTTCGCGCATGGTCACAATGACCTCGTCCAGCGAAACCCGGTGGTCGCCGTCGCCCCACAATGCCATTTTGGCGGCGTTCACGGCCTTTGCGGCGCCAATGGCGTTGCGTTCGATGCAGGGCACCTGAACCAGCCCGCCGATGGGGTCGCAGGTGAGGCCCAAATTGTGTTCCATGGCGATTTCGGCGGCGTTTTCCACCTGTTCGGGTGTGCCGCCCAGGATTTCCGCCAGGCCCGCAGCAGCCATGGACGACGCCGACCCCACCTCGCCCTGGCAGCCCACTTCGGCGCCGGAAATGGAGGCCTGTTCCTTGTACAGGACCCCCACCGCGCCTGCGGTCAGCAGGAAACGCACAACGGCGTCGTCGCGCTCCTCCTGCGTGGCGGTGTCCATTCCGGGGCCGTAGTGCGTGACGTAGAACATGACGGCGGGAATGATGCCGGCCGCGCCGTTGGTGGGTGCGGTGACCACCCGCCCGCCGGAGGCGTTTTCCTCGTTGACGGCCAGCGCCACCAGGTTCACCCATTCCTGCCAGAACTTCGGGTCCCGGTTCGGATCCTCGGCACGCAGCCGGGTGTGCCAGGCAGGTGCCCGGCGGCGGACCTTCAGCCCGCCCGGGAGCAGACCGGTGCGGCGGATGGCGGAGTTCTTGCAGTCCTCCATGACGTCGCGGATGTGCAGCAGGCCCGCGCGGATGTCCGCCTCGGTCCGAGAGACCTTCTCATTGGCGAGCATCACGCCGGAAATGTTCAGCCCGTTGTTTGTGCAGTGCTCCAGGAGCCCGACGGCGGTGCGGAACGGGAACGGCAGAGCCGCCTTGGTGGATTCCAGTTCCTGCCGGGCGGCGTCCTCCGCCCCCTCACGCACAATGAAGCCGCCGCCGACGGAGAAGAACGTGGCCTCGTGCAGCACGGCGCCGTCGGCGCCGGAGGCGGCGAACTTCATGCCGTTGGTGTGCCGCGGAAGCACGGTGAGCGGGTGCAGGACGATGTCCGCTTCGCCGTATTCCAGGATGCAGGAATCAGCCCCGGGAACCTGGGAGCACAGCTGCAGTTTCCGGGTGGCTTCGATGGCGGCGAGGCGTTCCTCGACCTCCCCGGGGAGGATTTTCTCCGGGGCAAAGCCTTCCAGCCCCAGCAGGACCGCAGTCATGGTGCCGTGGCCGCGGCCGGTCGCCGCAAGCGAACCGTACAGGTCCACGCGGAGGCCGGCCACGGCGGACAGGATGCCGGCGTCGACCAGCTCCCCCGCAAAAACGGCGGCGGCACGCATCGGGCCCACGGTGTGTGAGCTCGATGGGCCGATACCTACGGAGAACAGGTCAAAAACGCCGACAGCCACTGGGATTCCTTAAACGTGCGCCGGTGAGGAGGCCAGGTCGGCAACCTCGGTGTAGAGCGGATGTGCAGAGGCCAGCGCGGAAACGCGGTCCTTCAGCGGTGAGAGGTCATCGTCTTCACCGGCAATGAGCGCCAGCGCAATGATGTCCGCCACCTCGCGGAACGCGTCCTCACCGAACCCGCGCGTTGCCAGCGCGGGGGTGCCGATCCGCAGGCCGGAGGTCACCATCGGCGGGCGGGGATCAAACGGGACGGCGTTGCGGTTCACGGTGATGTCGATCTGCGCGAGCCGGTCCTCGCCTTCCTGCCCGTTAAGGGCGGCGTTGCGCAGGTCCACCAGCACCAGGTGCACGTCGGTACCGCCGGAGATCACGGAAATACCCTTGGCGGCGACGTCGTCGGCGAGCAGGCGCTCGGCGAGGATCCGCGCGCCGGCCAGGGTGCGCTCCTGGCGCTCCTTGAACTCGGGCGTTGCTGCGATCTTGAAGGCTGTCGCCTTGCCGGCAATGACGTGCTCCAGCGGGCCGCCCTGCTGTCCGGGGAAGACAGCCGAGTTGATCTTCTTGGCGATGTCCGCGTCGTTGGAGAGGATGATGCCGCCGCGGGGACCCGCCAGGGTCTTGTGCGTGGTGGAGGTGACCACGTGGGCGTGCGGAACCGGGCTGGGATGCAGTCCGGCGGCCACGAGGCCGGCGAAGTGCGCCATGTCCACCATCAGGTAGGCGCCCACCGAGTCGGCGATGCGGCGGAATTCGGCGAAGTCCAGCTGCCGGGCATAAGCGGACCAGCCGGCCACGATCAGCTTGGGCTGGTGCTCCCGGGCCAGGCGCTCCACCTCGGCCATGTCGATCCGCTGGGTGTCTTCGGCAACGTTGTACGGGACCACGTTGTAGAGCCGGCCGGAGAAGTTGATCTTCATGCCGTGGGTGAGGTGCCCGCCGTGCGCCAGGGACAGGCCCAGGATGGTGTCGCCCGGACGGATCAGGGCATGCATGACCGAGGCGTTGGCCTGCGCGCCGGAGTGCGGCTGCACGTTGGCGAAGTTTGCACCGAAAAGGTCCTTGGCCCGGTCAATGGCGAGCTGCTCAATGACGTCCACGTATTCGCAGCCGCCGTAGTAGCGCCGGCCCGGGTAACCCTCGGCGTACTTGTTGGTCAGCACCGAACCCTGGGATTCCATGACGGCCACCGACGTGTGGTTTTCGGAAGCGATCATTTCCAGGCCGGACTGCTGGCGGCGGCGCTCGTTGTCGATCTGCTCCGCCACCTCCGGGTCAATCTGGGCGAGGTGCGAGTTCAGGTAATCGGTCACAGCTCGCCGCCGTTCTTCTCCGCGTACTCCTCGGCGCTGAGCAGGGCGCCCTCGGAGGTGGTGTTGACGGTAAAGAGCCAGCCGGCGCCGTACGGGTCCTCGTTCAGCAGAGCCGGGTTCTCGATGGCTTCCTGGTTGATTTCGACAATCTCGCCGGAGACCGGAGCGTACAGGTCCGAGACTGACTTGGTGGACTCGACTTCGCCGCAGGTTTCACCGGCAGTGATCACGGTGCCAACCTCGGGCAGGTCCACGTACACCACATCGCCCAGGGCGTCGGCGGCAACGGCGGAGATGCCAACCTTCATGGGGGTGGAGCCGTCCACCCACTCGTGTTCGGCTGAATAGCGGAGTCCTGCGTTCACTTTGCTCATGGGATGTGCCTTTCTAGATCTGCTGCATGCTTCGGGTTTAGTTCAAAGTCTAGGTCTGGGCGGCGGAGGAGCGGCATTTCGCCGAGTGAGGCCCGGCTTATAGCTATTTTCCGCGCTTGTAGAACGGCAGGGCCACGACCTCGAAGGGTTCGGGCTTGCCGCGGAGGTCCACCTCTACCGCAGTGCCCGGCTCGGCAAAGGCGGCGTCAACATAGGCGAGGGCAATCGGGTAGCCGAGAGTGGGGCTCGGGGCACCGGAGGTGACCTCACCGACCACTGCACCGTCCTTCAGCACCGGGTAGTGCGAGCGGCCGGCGCGGCGGCCGGACCCCTTGAGGCCGACCAGACGGCGGGCCGGAGCCTGCTGCTTCTTGGCTTCCAGGGCGGCGCGGCCCACAAAGTCGCCCTCCTTGGACAGCGCGACGACGGGGCCGAGACCGGCAGCGTAGGGATCCAGCTCAAGGGAGAGCTCATTGCCGTACAGCGGCATTCCCGCTTCCAGCCGAAGCGAATCCCGGCAGGCCAGGCCGGCGGGAATCAGGCCCGAGTCCGCACCGGCGGTGAGCAGCGCGCCCCAGAGGGCGGCGGCGTCGTCGTTCGGAACGTAAATCTCGAACCCGTCCTCGCCCGTGTAGCCGGTGCGCGCGAGCAGCAGGTTGAGCGTGCGCTCCCCCGCCTCTTCCGCCACAACGAGGTCCACGGTGTCCGCCGCGTAGTACTTCATGCCGGTCACCTTCTCCGCCTGTCCGTTCGAAACCAGGGAAAGGACGATGGCCTCGGCGTTCGGGCCCTGCACCGCCACCAGCGATGTGTCGGCTGAGGCATCGTGTACCCGGACGTTAAAGCCCGACGCGCGGGCGGTCAGCTCGGCGGCCACCACCGGCGCGTTGCCGGCGTTGGGCACCACCAGGAAGGAATCGTCGGCGAGGCGGTAGCTGATCAGGTCGTCGATGATCCCGCCGTCGGCGTTGGTGATCAGCGAGTACTTGGCCCGGCCCACCTTGACTGCCGAGAGCTTGCCGACCAGGGCGTAGTCGAGGAAGGCACCGGCGTCGGGGCCGGTGACCTCCACTTCTCCCATGTGGGAGAGATCGAAAAGCCCGGCGGCGCTGCGGACGGCGCGGTGCTCGGCCAGTTCGGAGCTGTATTTCAGCGGCATCTGCCAGCCGCCGAAATCGGTGAAGGAGGCGCCGAGGCGTTTGTGCTCTTCATAGAGCGCGGTGAATTTCTCAGTCATGGTCGCGGTTCCTTGCGCTCTAGTTTTCGAAGTCTTCGAGGGGCGGGCAGGAGCAAATGAGGTTCCGGTCGCCGGCAGCGCCGTCGATCCGGCCCACCGGCGGGAAGTACTTGTCCATCCGCTGGCTCCTCATCGGGAAGGCCGCCTGTTCGCGCGGGTAGGCGCGGTCCCACTCGTTGCCGGCAACAACGACGGCGGTGTGCGGTGCGTTGCGCAGCGGGCTGTCCTCAAGGGAGAAGTCGCCCGCCGCCACCTGGTCGATTTCGGCGCGGATGGAGATCATGGCGTCAATGAAGCGGTCTATTTCGCCCAGGTCCTCGGACTCGGTGGGCTCGACCATCAGGGTTCCGGCCACCGGGAAGGACAGGGTGGGGGCGTGGAACCGGTAATCCACAAGGCGCTTGGCCACATCTTCGGCGCTGACGCCGGTCCGTGCCGTCAGCTCGCGCAGATCCAGGATGCACTCGTGTGCCACGAGCCCGCCCTTGCCCGTGTACAGCACCGGGAAGTAGTCGTTGAGCCGGGCGGCCACGTAGTTGGCGGAGAGCAGGGCGCTCTTGGTGGCTTCGGTCAGGCCTTCGCCGCCCATGAGGTTCACGTAGGCCCAGGAGATCGGCAGCACACCGGCCGAGCCGAAGCGTGAAGCGGACACCGGGATGTCCTCCCCTTCGGTCCAGGTGGCGGCGTCGCCGGGCAGGAACGGTGTCAGGTGGGATTTCACTGCCACCGGGCCGACGCCGGGGCCGCCGCCGCCGTGCGGAATGCAGAAGGTCTTGTGCAGGTTCAGGTGCGAGACGTCGCCGCCGAAATCACCGGGCTGGGCCAGCCCGACGAGCGCATTGAGGTTGGCGCCGTCAATGTAGACCTGGCCCCCGGCTTCGTGGACGGCGTCGCAGACGTCGCGCACGTCGTCGTCGAACACCCCGTGGGTGGAGGGGTAGGTGATCATGATGGCGGCGAGGTTTTCACGGTGCGCATCGATCTTGGCGCGCAGGTCCGCGTGATCGATGGCGCCGTCGTCGGCGGTGGCGACCACCACCACCTTCATCCCGGCCAGGACGGCGGAGGCGGCGTTGGTGCCGTGCGCCGAGGCCGGAATCAGGCAGACGGTGCGCTGTTCGTCGCCGCGGGAGTGGTGGTAGCCGCGGATCGCGAGCAGGCCGGCCAGTTCGCCCTGGGAGCCGGCGTTGGGCTGGATGGATACCTTGTCATAACCGGTGATGGTTGCCAGTTTGGCTTCCAGGTCGCCAATCAGTTCCCGCCAGCCCTCGGTCTGGGAATCAGGGGCAAAGGGATGGATGGAGGCGAACTCGGGCCAGGTCATGGCCTGCATTTCGGCGGTGGCATTGAGCTTCATGGTGCACGAGCCCAGCGGAATCATGGTGCGGTCCAGGGCCAGGTCGCGGTCCGAGAGGCGGCGGAGGTAGCGCAGCATCTGCGTCTCCGAGCGGTAGGAGGAGAACACCGGGTGGGTCATGAATTCGGAGGTGCGCAGCACCTCGGCGTCCAGCTCGAAACCTTCGGCGGGACCCGCCGCGGAAGCCACGGCGCCGGCAGGAACACCGAAGGCAGCCGCAACGTCGGCCAGCACGGCAGGGGTGGTGGTTTCGTCGCAGGAGATGCCCACCGTGTCGGCATCGATGTGCCGCAGGTTGATGCCGCGTGCATCGGCGGCTGCCACGACGTCGGCGGCCTTGCCCGGGACGCGGGCCGTAATCGTATCGAAGAAGGACTCGTGCAGCAGTTCAATCCCGGCACCCGTGAGCGCGGCGGCCAGGGACCGTGCGGAGTCGTGGGCGCGGCGGGCAATCGCGGTCAGGCCCTGCGGCCCGTGGTACACCGCGTACATCGAGGCGACAATGGCGAGCAGTGCCTGCGCGGTGCAGATGTTGGACGTCGCCTTTTCGCGGCGGATGTGCTGCTCGCGCGTCTGCAGCGCCAGACGGTACGCGGGAGTACCGGCGGAATCCTTGGAGACGCCCACAAGGCGGCCGGGCAGCGAGCGTTCCAGTCCCTTGCGGACAGCCATGTAGGCGGCGTGCGGGCCGCCGAAGAACAACGGAACACCGAAGCGCTGCACGGAGCCGACGGCGATGTCAGCTCCCTGCTCGCCCGGAGGCGTGATCAAGGTCAGGGCCAGCAGGTCAGCCGCGACGGTAACGAGGGCTCCGCGGTCCTTTGCTTCGCGGATCAACGCAGCCTGGTTGCGCACGACACCGGAAACACCCGGCTGCTGCAGCACGAGGCCGGTGATTTCGCCGTCGGGCAGG
Source organism: Arthrobacter sp. Z1-15 (assembly GCF_054792395.1). NCBI lineage: Bacteria > Bacillati > Actinomycetota > Actinomycetes > Micrococcales > Micrococcaceae > Arthrobacter > Arthrobacter sp. Z1-15. Next base: position 3,722,708 of record NZ_CP096454.1, read on the forward strand.
CCGTCGGCCAGGTCCGCCACGATCACGTCGAAGCCCAGGGCCTTGGCCCGGCCCTTGACGACGGCGATGGTCTGCGGAAGCGTCTCGGAGTCCAGAACGATCGCGCCGTTTGCTTTGGACTTGTTGGACCGGCGCATGAGCAGCACCGCTTCAGCAACGGCCGTGGCTTCATCCAGCAGGGAGGCGTTGGCAATGGGCAGCGCGGTGAGGTCCTGGACCATGGTCTGGAAGTTCAGCAGTGCTTCGAGGCGGCCCTGGGAAATTTCCGGCTGGTACGGGGTGTAGGCGGTGTACCAGGCGGGGTCCTCCACGACATTGCGCAGGATCACCGGCGGGGTGTGGGTTCCGTAGTAGCCCTGGCCGATCATCTGCACAGCGGTCTTGTTCCTGCCGGCAATGGAACGCAGCTGAGCGAGGGTTTCTTCTTCGGAGCGGGCCGGGTCCAGAACCAGGGGGCTCGCCTGCCGAATGGCAGCGGGCACGGCCATGTCCGCGAGAGCGTCCAGGGAGTCATACCCCACTGCTTTGAGCATCGCGGCGGCGGCACCGGCACGGGCTCCGATGTGGCGGTCAACAAACGCCGCGGCGGCCGGGGCAGCACCGATCTCAGCGGTGTTGGCGGTTTCAGCGGTGGACAGATCAGCAGTCATGAGGGGCTCCAGGAAAGTCAGACGGGGTACGCCAACGAATGTTGCGTCCTCCCCGCTCTGTATTGGACCTGAGAGATTCCGCGGGGATGGCCCCGCTTGCACCGTCGGTGAGCGGCGTGCCGGGGCACGCCAACTGCTTTCCAGAGTTGCCTCGCTGTGGCGGTACAGGGGCCTGAGAGATTCCCGGGGAGGGTTTGCTCCTACGGCGCCCGGCGGTGCAGTTTTGCTGTTGCAGCTGCAGTTGTTCGTTGCAGGTGCACTTGTTGCTGCAGATGCAGCCGCGTTCGGCGGCTGCAGTTCGCGGGACTCTCCCGCCACGGCTGATAAAGGCATATTCACTTGTGTATTTCCACCAGTGACCCTACCCTGCGGCAGGTGTCCCATCAAGAGAGTGACGGCCTCCGCTGCTTCTTTGACAGTCTTCTTCATCCCTGCCCTTCCGGCCGGAGTGCTGCTTCCCCTCGGAAGCCGGCGCAGACCCCCGCGCCGGAGAGATCCTGACGCCAAATTGACATCGTCCGCGCCCGGCTTCCAAACTTGATTGTCGGCGGTGGCGCCAACTTCACAGGTGAGCTCTATCAGAGATGCCCGTTCCGTCTGCGCGGGGCGTCACGTGCGCCGGCTGGTGCCTACTGAGAAAGAGCCCAATGCCCGACCGTTTGTCCAGCCCAACACCCGCGCAATCCTCCCTGCCGTCCACCGGCACCTCCCCCGGAGGACCTCCGGCGTCCGGAACCCAAAGTTCTTCCGAGCCTGAGCTCTCCCGGTCCCTTTCCAACCGCCACATCCAACTCCTGGCGATCGGCGGGGCGATCGGCACCGGTCTGTTCATGGGGTCCGGAAAAACCATTTCAGTGGCGGGCCCGTCCGTGATCTTCGTCTACATGATCATCGGTTTCATGCTCTTCTTCGTGATGCGCGCGATGGGCGAACTGCTGCTGTCCAACCTGAAGTACAAGTCCTTCAGCGACTTCTCCGCGGACCTGCTGGGGCCGTGGGCGGGATTCTTCACCGGGTGGACCTATTGGTTCTGCTGGGTGGTGACGGGAATAGCTGATGTGGTGGCCATCTCCCACTACGTCACGTTCTGGTGGGCCGATGCTCCGCTGTGGATTCCTGCGCTGGCCTGCATCCTGGTGCTGCTGGCCCTGAACCTGCCCAGCGTGAAGGCGTTCGGCGAGGCAGAGTTCTGGTTCGCCCTGATCAAGATCCTGGCCATTGTCACCCTCATTGTGGTGGGTCTGGTGATGATCTTTACCCGCTTCGAGTCCGGAGACAACGACGTAGCCGGCTTTGACAACCTCTGGGCGCACGGCGGGCTCTTCCCGACCGGGCCGATGGGCTTCGTGGCCGGATTCCAGATCGCGGTGTTCGCCTTTGTGGGCATTGAACTGGTGGGCACGGCAGCCGCCGAAACCAAGGACCCCGAAAAGAACCTGCCGCGGGCCATCAACTCCATTCCGCTGCGCATCATGCTCTTCTACGTCGGCGCCCTGGCGGTGTTGATTTCGGTGGTTCCCTGGGATGAATTCAGCGCTGACGAAAGCCCCTTCGTGGGCATGTTCGCCCTCGCCGGGCTGGGCGCGGCAGCCGCCGTCGTGAACTTCGTGGTCCTGACTTCCGCCGCCTCTTCAGCGAACTCGGGGATATATTCCACTTCACGCATGGTTTTCGGCTTGGCGCACGACGGCGATGCCCCCAAGGCGTTTGGCCGCCTCTCCCGCCGCAAGGTGCCGCAGAACGCCCTCTTCTTCTCCTGCACCTTCCTGCTTGCCGGAGTAGTGCTGCTGTACGCGGGCGAGTCCGTCAGCGCAGCCTTCACCCTGGTCAGCACCATCTCGGCACTGTGCTTCATGTTCGTGTGGACCATCATTCTGGTGAGCTACCTGGTGTACCGCCGCCGGCGGCCGCACCTCCACGAAAAGTCGACGTTCAAAATGCCCGGCGGCGTGGTGATGGTCTACGTGGTGCTTGCCTTCTTCGCCTTCATCATCTGGGCGCTCACCACACAGGCGGACACCCTGCAGGCACTGCTCGTCACCCCGATCTGGTTTGTCCTGCTGGGCGCGGTCTACGCCTTCCTGCGCCGGACTCCGCTGCACCAGGCGCGGGTGGCCGAGCACAAGGCCATGGTCGCGGCGGAACGGGCCGAGCTGGTTCGCTGACAGCGACGCGCTTCAGCCACAGGTAAAGGCGAGGTAGCGGCGGCCGGATTCCTGCACGATGCGGTCTGCGCCGCGGGAAATGATCCGGCCTTGATCAGCAGCGGGCGCTGGCCAATGGTGAAGGCAGGTTCGCACCCGATGCCGAGCACGCCCGGCCCCTGCGCATGCATGCCACGGTGCGAGGGGCCCCGCAGCGTGGCCAGAGTGGTCCAGGCCTGGCCCGTTGCCGGCACGGAGCACCGGCGCCGCCGGGATCCGGGACAACACGTGGCATGTCCCTAATAGACTACGGTTCCGGTGCTGCTGACAGTGCTGCCGGACAAGGCCGGCTTGTCACTCGCCTCAACTTGGATTCCCAGGCTGTGGAGCGGAGTCTCGAGGGCCGCGGCGAGGTTGGGCACCACCGTCCCCTGGATCCGGTCCAGCACCGTCCTGATATCGGCGCGGGCGTTGACCGTCACCTTCAGCGTCAGATCGGGTTCCTCGGCGTCTCCGCGCAGCAGCACCGTGGATCCCACCACTCCCGGGATCTGCTCGGTGTCATGCTGCACCGCGGCCGCCAGGACCGAGGGGTCGCAGACCGTGATGCCGCGGGCGGCGTCCTCCTGCAGCCGAAACGGTCCGGCGGCAAGCCTGCGCGGAATCTGCGCCAGTATCCACCAAAGGCCAAGCAGGCCCAGCAGCAGTCCGGCCGTCAGCGCGATGACCGGAGCGTAGTCCGGGCCGGTGACAGCTTCGGGCGGTCCGCTCAGGACCGGATCCGCTGCCGGGCCCGCCGTGCCGGTGGCCAGCAGCAGGGCCCAGATGCCCGCTGCCAGGCAGAGCAGGCCGAGGACGGTCAGCCAAACGCGGTTGGCGGTGCCGGGGTGCTGGCGCATGATGATCCCTTTCGCTCTGAATGTTCGCCCGAACAGCTTTTAACTGCTGGACCGGATGGACACGGAGATGGCCGGAACCGGGTCCAGCCCCGAGGCCTGGAGCCGGGACCGCACGCCGTCCGTGACCCAGTGCTGCAGATCCGCAGTATCCCGCAGTGCGGTGTTGACGGTTACCCTGACCTCCCGGTCCGACGCCGTCGCCGACGCCGATGACACACCGTCGATGTGTTCGCAGGTGGCTGCGGCCAGACGGGCGACGGCCCGGCGGGACATCACGGCCCGGCTTTCCCCCGTGACCTCCCGGGTGGGCTCCAGCCGCAGGGGCAGTGAATGGAACTGTCCGGGGATGAGCGCGGCCAGCAGCAGAACCAGCCCGAGGACCACAAGGACGCTGCCAGCTATCCAGCTTTCCGTACTGTTCCAGCTCAGCTCCGCCAGCCAATCGGAGACAGCGGTGAAGAAAGCGGGCCACCGGCCCTGGGTCAGCCGGGCAACTGCCGCCCAGACCAGCAGCACTCCCGCAGCCAGCAGGACAAGCCCGCAGATGATGGCCGGCACGGCGCGGCTCGGCCGCGGACGCAGGGCCACGGGCGGCCCCCCGTTCACTTCAGCCTCCGGCGGCCGTCTGCCGGCTCCTCGGGCCGCAGCCAGGAAACGGTGACATCCACCTGGCGCACCTCCACCCCGGTCAACTCCGTAATCCGGCCCGACATCCGGTCCCGCAGCTGGTCAGCGAGCTGGCGGAGCGGTGCCGGATAGGGAAGGCCCACCTCAACCTTCAGCGATGCGACATTACCGGCCAGCTCGACGTCGGCCTGCGGACGCGCAGAGAGGTCCGCCTGCGCACCGATGCCCAGGAACCCTCCGGTGCTGCCGCCGGCGCGGGTCTCATCCTTCGCGACCTGGCCGGCGATCTTCTCAAGGACCTTCCGGGACAGCACGGTGGTGCCCCGGTCCCCCACTTCCCGGCGGGGCTGTCTGGGCGCCGGCGGCCGGGCACCTTCGATTCCGGGTGCACTCATCTGCTCGACGCTCGGCCGAACATGGATTGAAGGTCAAGTTTGCCGTCGGCAGCCAATCCCACCAGCAGCCCGATCAAACCGAACAGCACAGTCAGCAGGAAGGCATACCAACCGCCGAATGCCAGCACGATCCCCAGGACCAGGCCAACCGCCAAGCACCATTTTGTTGCGGACATGAGGTCCTCCTTCAGTAGATTGCCGCCGCGCGATCCGCTGCGGTAAGGCAGTATTCTTTTGCTCTTCCAACGGCCTTATTCCAGCCGGCCCGACGGCTGCTTCGGAGCCGAATCGTCCTCGTCGCCGGCGTCGTCGTCGGGCAGGTGCACGTCGGTGACGTTGACGTTCACCTCCAGCACTTCCAACCCGGTGGCGTTCTCCACCGAGCGGATGACGTTGCGGCGGATGCTCTGGCTGACCTCGACGATCGAATAGCCGTACTCGACCACGATGCTCACATCAACCGCTGCCTGCCGTTCCCCCTTTTCCACGCTGACACCGTTGCTGGCGTTGGTTTGGGAGCCGGGGATGCGCTCGGTCATCGAGTTGAAGGCCCGGCGCGCCGCGTTGCCCATCGCATAGACCCCCGGCACCTCCCGCGTGGCCATTCCCGCCAGCTTCTGCACCACGGTTTCCTCGATGGTGGTGTCACCGTGCGGAGTATGCAGCGGGCCCGACTTCCTTACCGGTTCCGTGCCGCTGGAGCCGATCACGGGGCTGGCCGCCACGCTCCCGGTGTTTCCGCCGGGCGGGCTGGGCTGCGGCTTCGACACCGAACCGGCGGATGGTCCGGACGGTTTCTGGGCATCTGCCATGTCACTCATCTCCTGCTCGGAACCGGCCCCCGGAGGGGCGGCATGAAGGTTCGGATACGCCGTTAATGACGCTCTCCGCGGGCAATCGTCACGCCGAACGGCAAAGTTGCCGCTCTCCGGCTGCGCGTGGCCCCGGACTGTTCCGCAGGGCCGGGGCGTCTGCGATATTGGAGACGGGCCGGCGCCCGCCGGACCGGACAGGGGCGCCATGGCCACGGCCGAATCGCCGGAAGAGCCCGGCGTCTTTCCGCAGTCCAGCCCGGCATGGCCCGGGCCGGACCTCCCTCCGGGGACCCTGGACGAGGCCACCATCGTGGCACGGGCCCAGGACGGTGACCTGACCGCTTTCGAGCATCTGGTGGAGCGGTACCAGGGGCGGCTTTTCCGGCTGGCTTACCGAATGCTCAATGACCGGGGCGAAGCCGAGGACGTAGTTCAGGACACCTTGACCGCCGGTTGGCGCGCTCTCCCCGGCCTGGACCGGTCCGGAGCTTTTGGCGGCTGGGTCTACCGGACTGCGACCAACCGCTGCCTTGATGTCCTCCGCCGCCGTTCGGCCCACCCGGAAGCCAGCATGGATCCGGCCGGACTGTGGCCGGCGCTTGCGGTGCAGTCCGCAGACCCGCACCGCACCGCGGAGATCGCGGCGGAGTTCGAATGCCTCACCCGCGCGCTGGCGGAGCTGCCGCCGGGCCAGCGTGCGTGCTGGCTGCTGCGCGAACTCCACGATCAGAGTTATGCCGAAATCGGTTCCGCACTGGGGATCAGCCCCGTTTCCGTGCGCGGGCAGCTGGCACGCGCCCGGGAGAAACTGGCCGAGGCAATGATCCAATGGCACTAGAGAACCAGCTTCCCCCTCCGGCCTGCGGACGCAGCCTCGCCCGGATTTGGCAGGACGCGGGCCGCCCGCCGGATTCGCATACCCTGGCCTGTCCGGACTGCCGCCGGGCCCGGAGCCGGCTGCAGACGCTGCACGCCGCCACCGTGAAACTGCGGGAACAGGACCTGAGACACCCGGCGTTCCGTCCGCCCCGCGGCATCAAACAAGCTGTCCTGGCCGAGGCCGGCGCCCAGGTTCGGCACGGAGCGCGGCTTCCGCTGACGGGAACTCCGGACGGAACCGTGGAAATCAGCGAATACGACCTCGCCGCCGTCGTCCGTGAGGCCGCCGGCACCGTGGGCGGTGTCCGCGCCCGCCGCTGCCGGGTGGACCTGGTCCCCGGTACCGGCTCCGGACTGCGAATCCACTTACGGACCGCCGTGGCGCCCGGCGTGGACATCTGCCGCGCCATGGACTTCCTGCGCCGAAGAATCCGCGCCGCAGTAGCTGTTTCCGTGGGGGTCCTTCCGCACACAGTCCACCTGACGGTGGAGGATCTGTACGACGACTGAGCAGCGAAAGGCTCCTGTTCCGGAGCCCGGCCGCCCGGCCGCTCGGCGCCGGTGTAAACTGCCTTCCACTCGGTGCCGGCCGGTACCCTCAGTTCAGTTTGATCCAGGGAGATGCACGATGGCCGTAGAAGTAAGCGACATGTCCCCGGCGGAGGGGGCCGAAGAGATCCTGACACCCGAGGCGTTGGCGTTCATTGAGGAGCTGCACCGGCGCTTTAAGGCAACCCGAGGCGAGCTGCTGGGGGCCCGCGTCGAACGCCGCAGCCGTATCGCGGCAGGAGAGAGCCTGGATTTCCTGCCTGAAACCGCCGGCGTCCGCGCGGGCGACTGGACCGTGGCGCAGGCCCCGGCCGCCCTGACGGACCGCAGAGTTGAGATGACGGGCCCCGCGTCACCGGCCAAGATGGCCATCAATGCGCTGAACTCCGGCGCGAAGGTATGGCTGGCCGACCTTGAGGACGCCCATACTCCCAACTGGCACAATGTTGTGGACGCGCAGGTCAATTTGTACCGAGCCTCGCGCGGAAACCTGTCCTTCACCAGCGGCGAGGGTAAGCAGTATTCGCTTCGCGAGGACGTCCCGCTGGCCGTAATGGTGGTCCGCCCCCGCGGCTGGCACCTCCCGGAGAAGCATGTGATGATCGACGGCGAACCGGCCGTGGGCGCATTGGTGGACTTTGGGCTCCATTTCTTCGCGAACGCGAAGCAGCTGCTCAACAACGGCCAGGGGCCGTACTACTACCTGCCCAAGATGGAGAGCCATCTGGAGGCCCGCCTCTGGAACGACGTATTTACCTTCGCGGAGGACTACCTGGGCGTGCCGCCGGGCAGTATCCGCGCCACCGTGCTGATCGAGACCATTCCAGCCGCCTTTGAAATGGATGAAATCCTCTACGAGCTGCGCGACCACGCTTCGGGCCTGAACGCCGGCCGCTGGGACTACCTGTTCAGCATGATCAAGGTGTTCCGCGACGCCGGCAAGGATTTCCTGCTCCCCGACCGCGCCGATGTCGCCATGACAGCACCTTTCATGCGCGCCTACACCGAGCTGCTGGTGAAGACCTGCCACCGGCGCGGGGCCTTCGCCATGGGCGGGATGGCTGCCTTCATTCCCAACCGCAGGGAACCCGAGACCACCGCCAAAGCGTTCGAGAAGGTGACCGCAGACAAGACCCGTGAAGCCAGGGACGGCTTTGACGGCTCCTGGGTGGCCCACCCGGACATGGTGGACACCTGCCGCGGGGTTTTCGATTCCATCCTGGGGGACAAACCCAACCAGGTGGACCGGCAGCGCGACGACGTCTCGGTGACGGCCCGGGATCTTCTGGACGTCAGCACGGCCGGCGGGTCCGTCACCGAGGCCGGGCTGCGGTCCAACCTCTACGTGGCAGTGGCCTACACCGCGGTGTGGCTCTCCGGCAACGGCGCGGTGGCCATCCACAACCTGATGGAGGACGCCGCCACCGCTGAGATCTCGCGCTCCCAGGTGTGGCAGCAGGTGCGCAATGCCGTTGTCCTGGAGGACACCGGCACAACGGTGACAAAGGAACTGGTGGAGCGGATCCTTGCCGAAGAAACCGAGCGGCTGCGGGGCGAGGTCCCCGAAGATATGTTCGCCCGCTACTACGCTCCGGCCAGCCGGCTGATCGCCGACATCAGCCTCTCGGAGGAGTACGTCGATTTCCTGACGCTTCCGGCGTACGACCTGATCGACTGAGGGCCGCTGTTACGCCCCGGCCCGGCAGCCGGGGCGAAACAGCGGGCAGATAGCCCCCGCTCCACCGGGCGACCGCGTCATAGGCCCTGCTGCGGACGGATGGCCCGGACAGGAAGACGTCGTGCAGGGCATCGGTGATTCGGGCCACGGTCACGGTGCTGCCCAGCGACAGCGCCCGGCGGGCCACCACGTTCACGTCCAGGGCGACGTCGGCTTTTCCCGCCTCCGCTGACCAGCGCGGCTGCAGATAGCTCTTGTCCGAGAGCAGCACCAGCACGGGAATTTCCAACTGAAGCCCGTTCGATACGATGTCCTGGGCGCGGAAAACCGCGTTCAGGAAGGCCGCAGTCACCGGGAAGCCCCGGAGCGGGCGCCACTGGAGGTTGTAGGTCCATTCACCGCCGAAGGCCGAGAAAACGGCCCGGGAATAGTTACCCACATCCACCGGGGGAAGCGGGGCCAGCGGCCGGCGCTGCGCCTCCAGTCCGATCAGCGGCGCGATGACCCGGCGGCCCAGCTCGGTAGCCTGGAATTCGAGCCAGGGGCTGTTGAGCACCAGCGCCGAGGCGGCAGACGGATGACGGGCCGCCCACAGGCTCAGGGTCAGCCCACCCGTCGAGTGGCCCATGAGGATCAGGCTGCGCCCGGCCGCCGCCGCCTGATCCCCGGGAGGCCCGGGTGCTGCCGCCGCCGGGTCCGGGTGTCCCATTGCGGCGAGCGCGGCGGCAATGTCGTCGTCGTATTCCCCAAGGTCGCTCACGTACCCCGGTGTCTGTCCCGGCCGCAGGCTGCGGCCGTAATTGTGCAGGTCCAGGGCATAAAAACGGGCACCGGCTTCCGCCCAGTATTCCGCCAGCTCGCGTTGAAAAAAGTAGTCGGACCATCCGTGCACGTACAGCACGTCCGCTGCCGCCGATCCCGTTCCCCCGGGAGGGGTGTAGCGGACCAGCGTGGCCGGAGCACCGCCGGGGAGACCGAGGGTCAGCTGCTCGTATCCGGGCCCGAGGATATCCATGCGCCATCCGGCAGGCCCGCTGCCGGCGGCCTGTTCTGCGTCTGGCACTGGGTTCCCTTCGTCTGCCTGCGGACGGAAGGCCGGGCAGTTACCCTCCATGCTTCCGTGCGGCCGCTGCCCGGTCAACGCAGCAGGCACGGGACGCAGCGCTGCCGCCGCATGCACCCGGATCGGCGGATGTTTGGCAAGATGGCAGCATGACTCCGAGCCCTCACCACACGCCCGCTCTTCCGGTCCAGGAAGTGCGGGCCCTGGCCCGCGCTCTCTCCGCCGGGGATGTCACCGTTTTCGTCGACGGAACGGCGTTGCGCCTGCCGTCCGCCGCGCGGGATGCCGTGCTTGATGTGCTGGCCCGGCTGGGTCGCGGCGAGTCCGTCTCCGTGAGCTCCGGCGCCGGATCCCCGGCCGCTGCCGTGCCGGCCGAAGCCCCGGCCGCCGACGTTGCTCCCGCGGGAGCAGGAACGCGGGAACCAACGGCCCGCAACGGCTCAAACGTGCCGCTGCTGACGACGTCGCAGGCTGCAGCTGCGGCCGGAATCTCGCACACCTACCTGCGCAACCTGACCGACGCCGGCATCATCCCCGTCGAATACCGCGGTACCCACCGCCGCATCCGCCTGTCCGACGTCGAGGCGTGGCTCGAAGAGCAGCAGGCCAAGTCCGCCCGGGGGCAGCAGGGTTGACCGCCGGGAGCAGTGACCCGCGCCACTCCCCTATGCTGGTGGGAACCCGGCGGAGATCCCGCCGTACCTGAGATTGTTTTGGAGCCAGCTGTGATCATCGGTATCCCCAAGGAAATCAAGAACAACGAGTTTCGCGTTGCCATCACGGCTTCCGGCGTCCACGAGTTCAAGACGCGCGGGCATACGGTGCTCATTGAGTCAGGGGCCGGTTCCGGGTCCGGCATCAGCGACGCCGAGTACGCAGCTGCCGGTGCCCGCATCCTCGATTCCGCCGACGACGTCTGGAATGAGGCCTCGCTCGTCCTGAAGGTGAAGGAACCGATTCCTGCCGAATACCGGTACTTCCGGCCCGACCTGGTGCTTTTCACGTACCTGCACCTCGCTGCCGCACCGGAGCTGACCCGTGCGCTGATGGACTCGGGCATGACGGCCATCGCCTATGAAACCGTGCAGGAAGGGCGCCTGCTGCCGCTGCTGGCACCCATGTCGGAGGTCGCCGGCAGGCTGTCGGTGCAAGTGGGCGCGCAGTGCCTGACCTCCCCGGCCGGCGGCCCCGGGCTGCTCCTGGGCGGCGTTCCCGGTGTCCGGCCGGCAAAGGTGGTGGTGCTCGGCGCCGGGGTCGCCGGCACCAACGCCGTGGCGGGCGCAGTCGGCTCCCATGCCGACGTCGCGGTCCTGGACATCAACATTGACCGGCTGCGCCAGCTTGACGCGCAGTATGCCGGCCGGATCCGCACCGTGGCCTCGAATGCCTTCGAAATTGAACGGGCCCTGCTCGACGCCGATCTGGTGATCGGCTCGGTCCTCATCCCCGGCGCCCGCGCACCCAAGCTGGTCAGCAACGACATGGTGTCCCGGATGAAGCCCGGCAGCGTCCTGGTGGACATCGCCGTGGACCAGGGCGGGTGCTTCGAGGACACCCGGCCCACCACGCATCAGGACCCTACCTACCGGGTTCACGGCTCCCTGTTCTACTGCGTGGCCAACATGCCCGGCGCGGTTCCGAACACCTCCACCTATGCCCTGACAAACGTGACCCTCCCGTACGCCGTCGCCCTGGCTGACCGCGGAGTGCGGGGCGCCTTTACCTCGTCGGGTGCGCTGGCCCGCGGCCTGAACATTGCCGGCGGCAAAGTTGCCCACGCCTCCGTGTCGCAGGCGCACGGGCTGGAGCTGGTGGAGGACTGGACGCAGCTGGTGCCGGCTTAGGGGCGGCAGCGCCCCTCAACCGGCGGCAACCGGCGGCAGCGCCCGTCAACCGGCGGTGAAGTGGGTGGTGCCGGGCTCTCCGTTCAGGCGTCCGACAATCTCCCCGGCCAGGTCCCGGACCTTAATGTTGCGCCCGTTGGAGGCCCGGCGCAGGGTCTCGAAGGCCTCCTGCTGGGTGCACCGGTTCTGGCCCATGATGATTCCGACCGCGAGGTCAATGTCGGTCCGGGACGCGAGCACTGCCTGGAGGTCCTCAACCGTTGCGGCGTGCTGCGACACGCGAACTGCGAGCAGCAGGGCGTGGGAGGCTTCAGCGGCGTAGGTGCGGGCCACCCGGCGGAACTCCTCGTCGAAGACGTCCGAATCCTTGGCATAAAAATTCATGGCGGCCTTGGCCTGTCCGCCCAGTCGAAGCGGAACCGAGTACATGGAGCGGATACCGCGGTCCCGGATGTGCTCCATGTACTCCGGCCAGCGCGCGTCGGCGGCGGCGTTGGCAACATGGACCTCGTCCTCAATCCGGATTGCGTGCAGGCATGGCCCGTCGCCGAAGGCGTACTGGATTTCATCCATCTGCAGTGCTTCACTGTCGCTGCTGGCCACTGTAAACCGGTGGTCGCGCGAGCGCTGCAGGGTGATGCCGCAGTAGGTGGTCCCCCGCGAGGAGAGGGAGGATGCGGTCAGCACGGCGAGGGCCTGCAGGAAGTCCTGCACATCCTCATGGTGCACCAGGAGGTCCTGCAGCTGTGTCCACGAAACGGAATCTGTCTTCTGGTCTTCCACGCTGTTCCTGCCTTTGATTCCGGTCATTCAACGCCGCCGGCCCGGCCCGGTCCGGAATTGTTCGGACCGACGTTCGATATTACGATAAGAACCTCACGGTCAAGACGCGGCCATGGCTTTCTGCGAACCCCCAGCAGAGGACAACCATGGATTCCGCAGTTCAACTCCCCATCTGCCGTCAGTGCGGCGTGGACGATTACCTTATTTTCGAGTTCTTCACGCCTGCCTCGGACGGCGCTCCCGGGACGGTCAGCTACACGTGCTCCGCGTGCGATTCCTTTGCGGGCCACGAGGTTCCTTCCAATTGGACTCCCCCGGGGTGGCACCGTGAGCCCTGACCAGATGTCGGCCGACCCCGGTTACGTTCCGCGGCTGCTCGCTGCGGCGGCCTTCGTCACCAGGCGCGCCACCGACGAGTCCCTGACTGAACTCCGTCTGACCCAGGAGCGCAGCGCCATTCTGGCCATTCTCTCTTCGCTGTGCACCAATGAGCAGACGCTGGCCGAAACCTCGGGGCTGGAGCCCGCGTGCGTCCGCGACTGTGTGCAGGCCCTTGAGGGCTGCGGCTATGCCGCGGCCGAACCCCGCGGCCGGTGGACCATCACCGCGGCCGGCGCCGAAATCCGCCGGCAGGCCGAACAGGCGGAAGCCCGGCTGCTGGCGGGCGCCAACGACGACGGCCTCCGGCAGGAGCTTTCCTCCCTGATCCGGGCGCTCGCTCCTCGGCCCCGGCGCCCCGGGGCCTCCCGGCTGCCCTAGCGCCGCATCTTTCGAAAAGGTCCTGCACACAAGGGGAGGCCCCGGTGGATAATCCACCGGGGCCTCCCCTTGTGTGATCTCTGCTGCTAGGCGACGGCTGTCGGGAAACGCTCCCAGACACGGTGCGCTCCCAGCAGGCCGGCCAGGCCGGCTGTCACATCAGCGGCATCGCCCACGACGACGCCGGGCGCGCCGGCGGGCAGGCCCGCCGCCTGCAGCACAGCGGCGCCGTCGCCCCAGGCACCGATGGCCTTGGCATGGCGGAATGCTTCGGCCAGGAGCAGTGTGACACGCGGGTCAAGCGAGGGGTGCCCCTCGGGGTTGCCGGCCTTCGCGTCGAGGCTGTCGACGGCGTCGGTGGCCGGGGTCCCGGAGGCTGCCACCACCACGGCGTCGAACTCGGTGGAGCGGGCCGTGAGGTAGGTTCGCTGGATCGCCACCTCGCCGCCCAGCTTGCCGCCGTGCGGTGCCACAACCAGCGGCACCATTCCCTCGGCATCGATGGCGGTAAGCACCGCGGTGAGCGCAGCGAGATCAGTTGCCTCATCCGCCACCACGCCGATGATGCGGCCGGCCACCGGCCACGTTCCGCCGAGCTGGCTCAGTGCCGGGCTGGGCTCGGTGTCTTCGACCGCGACAGTGGGGGCCGGCGCTTCCAGGCCCAGGCCGGTTGCCACTTCGGCTGCAAGCCGCTCGTCGATGTTGGCCAGCGACTGCAGCTGGCGCAGGCGGATGTTTTCTTCGTAGCACTTGCCCAGTTCAAAGGTGTAGGCCTGAACCACGTGATCCTGTTCCACCGGGGTCAGGGAGCGGAAGAACATCCGGACCTGGCTGAAGTGGTCATCGAACGTGGCCGGGTTCTCGCGCACCTTCCGGGCCGAGGGAACCTCGGCGGGAACGTCAATGAAGGCACCCATGTCCGCGCCGGCCATGAAGGGGCAGCCGCCGTCGAGCGAGTTGGGCTGGTACGGGGCAACGCCGGAATGGACGGCGTCCTGGTGGAACCCGTCACGGAGCATGTCATTGACCGGAGCGTGCGGGCGGTTAATCGGAATCTGGCTGAAATTCGGCCCGCCCAGCCGGGTCAGCTGCGTGTCGATGTAGGAGAACAGCCGGCCCTGCAGCAGCGGATCGTTGGTGACGTCGATGCCCGGCACCAGGTGTCCGGGATGGAAGGCCACCTGCTCGGTTTCGGCGAAGTAGTTGGTGACATTGGCGTTCAGGGTCATGGTGCCGATGAGCTGGACGGGAGCCAGCTCTTCCGGCACCAGCTTGGTGGGATCGAGCAGGTCGATGCCCTCGAACATTTCGTCCTCGGTGTCCGGGAAAACCTGAATGCCGAGATCCCACTGCGGGAAGGCGCCGGCTTCGATCGCATCAGCGAGATCGCGGCGGTGGAAGTCGGGGTCCATGCCGTTGATGATCTGCGCTTCTTCCCAGACCAGGGAGTGCACGCCCTGGCGCGGCTTCCAGTGGAACTTCACCAGCGTGGTCTCGCCCTTGGCGTTGACCAGGCGGAAGGTGTGCACGCCGAAGCCTTCCATGGTGCGGTAGGAGCGCGGAATCCCGCGGTCCGACATGTTCCACATCGTGTGGTGCTGGGCCTCGGTGTGCAGAGAGACGAAGTCCCAGAAGGTGTCATGTGCGCTCTGGGCCTGCGGAATTTCGCGGTCCGGATGCGGCTTGCCGGCGTGGATGACGTCGGGGAACTTGATGGCGTCCTGGATGAAGAACACCGGAATGTTGTTGGCAACCAGGTCGTAGTTGCCCTCGTCGGTGTAGAACTTCGTGCTGAAGCCGCGGGTGTCGCGGACGGTGTCAGCCGAGCCGCGGGAGCCCAGGACGGTGGAGAAGCGGACAAACACCGGCGTCTCGGTGCCCTTGGCGAGGAATCCCGCCCGGGTGACGCCTTCCGCCGCGCCGTTGGCCACGAAAACGCCGTGGGCCGCAGCACCGCGGGCGTGCACCACGCGCTCCGGAATGCGCTCGTGGTCAAAGTGCGTGATCTTTTCCCGCAGATGATGGTCCTGCAGCAATACCGGTCCGCGGGGGCCTGCCTTGAGGGAATGATCCGTGTCCTGCAGCCGGACGCCCTGCGCGGTGGTCAGATACCGTCCGCTCTGGGCGTTGGAAGCCTTCGGCGCTCCGGTGGGGACGCCCGTCGGAGAGACCGTTTCCGGCCCGTCCTGGTCCGGCTTCGGCGGGAGCGGTTCGCGCGGTTCAGTGGGCTCGGCGAGCTCCGGTGCCGCCGGTGCCGGTGCTCCCGGGATGGGCAGGTCGGGTACGGATGCGTTCTTCTCGGACATGTAGCCTCCATCGTTTTCGGGACCGGGGGACCGCCGGACTGCAGCGGCCATTCCCCCACCCTACTCAATTAGTAAGCCTACTGACACTTTCGTCTCGTCACCCCGCGGCGGAGCCCGCCACCGAGGCCACCAGGACCTCCCAGCCGGCGGTGATTCTTTCCAGGGACATCCCCGCCGTCCGGTGCAGGTGCAGCAGCAGCCCGGCGTCAAGGAAAGCTTCCAGCTGGTACGCGGTCAGCTCCGGATCATGCACCGGGACTGCGGAAAGGAGCATTGTGAGGTGGGCGAGCTCAAGGCGGCGCGTCGGGTGGCGGTAATGCGTGAAGGTGCCCACATCGGCGGCGCGCCGCAGCTCCCCGGTAATCTCCAGTGCCCGGATCCTGGCCCCTCCGAAAGCATGGAGGCGTTCCAGCGGCGGCGCTCCCGGCCCCAGCGGAGCCGGTCCCCGCATGTAGCTCTCCTGGAAATCACGCTGGGCGTGGTCAAGGAGGGCCTGCATCAGTCCTGACCGGCTGCCGAAGCGCCGGAAGACGGTCCCTTTCCCCACTCCCGCACGCCGCGCAAGATCGTCCATGGTCAGGGCATCCACGCCGCGCTCCGACAGAATCGCAAGCGCTGTTTCCAGCAGCAACCGGCGGTTGCGGGCAGCATCGAGGCGTTCCTCGCCGCTGGCTCCGCCGTCCTGTCCGCTCACATGCATGCGGGCCAGTCTAACCCGTACGGGAATATATCCGGACCGCAGTCCGTTTAGAGTGGAAGAAGAACAAACCGTGTCCGGACCGGGCGCGTCCCACAGAGGAGTTTTCTTGAGCACTACAGTACTTACCCTGGTCGGCAGCCTTCGCACCGGCTCGGTCAACCGCCAGCTCGCCGAAACCGCCGCCGTGACGGCGGGAGACGACGTCGAGATTGTGATCTTTGACCGTATCGGCCACATCCCGTTCTACAACGAGGATATTGACGTTGACGGCTCCGTGCCCGAGGCCGCAGCTGAGCTGCGTGCTGCCGCAGCTTCGACTGACGCTCTCCTGCTGGTGTGCCCGGAATACAACGGCACCATGCCGGCCGTCCTGAAGAACGCGATTGACTGGCTCTCCCGCCCCTTCGGCACGAGCGCCATCTCCGGTACCCCCGCCGCCGTCATTGGATCGGCCTTCGGCCAGTTCGGCGGAGTCTGGGCGCACGACGACGCACGGAAGTCCCTGGGAATTGCCGGCGCACGCGTGGTCGAGGACGTCCGCCTTTCAATTGGCGGCTCCGTTTCGCGCTTCGCCGAGATCCATCCTAAGGATGACGCTGAGGTAGTTGAGCAGCTCCGCGACGTCATCTCGACACTGGCAGCAGAAGCGGCACCCACCGCTGCCTAACTGCCGGCCGGCGCAACGCAGCTAGCTGAATCACCGATTACACGGAAGGAACGGCCTCACCCGGTGAGGCCGTTCCTTCCGTGTGTGCGCTTACCTGAGGATTCCCGGGCACCGCGCTAGTCCCAAAACCCCCCGGCCCAGGCTGCGTCACGCAGGTAGTCCCGGGCGGGACCGACATTCCACAACTCCCCCTGTGACTCGACCATGCCCTGGTCCCGCAGGACGTCCACGACGTCTTCGGAGCAGCCCAGGACCTCCGACAGATCCCGGGAATCCGCCGCTACTACCAGCTCGTCACGATGTGCCACTGCAGATTCCCTTCTTTGTGCGCCCTCATCGGCCGGACCAGCCCCGGTCCGCGAGTGCGGCTTCGCGTTCAGTGCTCCAGCTCCTGGCGTACAGCCCCAAGACCGCTTCCTCCCGAAGCGACAGCCCGAGCCGGTTGAGGAGCATGTGGGCTTGGTAAACCGTCAGGTGCTGGGCGCTGCGGCTCAGCCGCAGCTTGTCTGCGCGGTATAAATACGTGTCGACGGTCCGGAACCAGCGCCGGCGCCAGTTCTCCACGGCTGATTCCGCCGCCGTGGCCGCCATCAGGTGCTGTGTCGGCATGATTTTTGCCGCCACCTGGACGGTCATTGCCTGGCGCACGCCGGCCGCGCGGGGACCGAAGGCAGCCGTGCAGCTGCGCAGGTGGCTGTCCCAGTAGTAGTCCCAGGAGATCCGCCGGCGGTCCGGCCAGCTGGCCGAGCGGGGCCCCTTCATCATGCTTCGGGCCGAATCAAAAAGCAGCAGGGAACCGAGCGCCCACCGGTTCTGGACCTTCGGAAAGCGGGCCGTGGCCCAGGCTCCCAGCTCCGAGGAAAGCTCAAAAATCTCTTCGGCGAGTCCGAGCCCCTCAACTCCGCCGTATTTAGCCAGATCGGCTTCCAGGCGCAGGTTGTGCGGCTCGGTTCCTCCGGGGCTCATGCGGTCCGTCACCGGTTCGGAAAAGTCCTGGGTCATTTCCAGGTGTCCGATGACACCCGACGCCTGCTCCCGGAGTGCTCCCAGCAGGCACTGCAGCTTCTCCAGGAGTTCCGGTTCGGCCAAAATCCGGAGCCGGACGTGAGCATTCGCCGGCTCCATGCACCTCGTGTAATACCAGCGCCGGCCGCCTTTGGCCTGCGCGTGGGCCGCCAGCGGGGTAACCAGTTCTCCAATGATGCCGTCCGCTACATCGAAGCCCCCGGTATAGAAGGACAGCGTCCACCATTTTGCGGTCGAGCGGGTTCGTGAGGCGTTTCGAACCGCTGTCAGCTGACTCATGGTGCGCATCCCTTCCGGGGTTGTTACTTGGTTACCGCCGCTGGGCGGGACTTGCTGTTTCGTTAGTTTCCACTTGCTTGGCGTGTACCCCCGTGAGGGGCGGTTGCTAGATCCAGTCCCAAACCTTGCTGGTCATCTTCATTCCCCTCCTGTACCTGCGGCTGGTCCCCAGCCTGTGCGGTTGATTGACTCCGAAAGCTTCCCCCGCTTCCCAAGGCCCCGTCTACCCCTTCGGATGCCCGGTTCCTGTCATGGCCCGATTCACCCTTGATCCCTTCCGCTGCTGCAACGCCGGGAGCCGGGAACGCCCGGGATCGGCGCAGAATAGGGACCTTTTCCTGCAGCCGGCGACGGGACGGATGCTGGTGGCATTAAGCGGCCATGTCACTGATTTCCGCAGGCCGATCCGTGCCCCGGCTTAGCCCGCCTGTTCCTCGGGCAGCTTCGCCCGCAGAATGTCCCGGATGTAGTCGCGGTTCATCGCGCTCACCGTCAGCCCGTCGCCCCCGTAGTGTTCCACGCACATCGGGCCGTCGAAGCCGGCCTCCAGCGCCATGCCGATGGCCTCCCTGTAATTAATGAACCCGAGCGCGAGCGGTGCGGGCGCCGAGGCATAGGCGCCGGTGGCGGGGTCATAGTCCCGGAAATAGTTCTTCAGCTGCCAGTAGTTGGCGAACGGGAGCATCTTGGTGAGCATCTCCCGCCAATCCTCAACGGGGCGGTGGAGCCGGACAATGTTGCCGATGTCGGGGCACAGGCCCACATTGGGCAGGTCCACCGCCTGCACAAGCTGCACGGAGCTGTCCGCCGTCCCGAGGAACGTACCCTCATACATTTCCAGCGACAGGCTCACGCCGCGTTCGGCCGCGTACTCCCCCAGTTCCCGAAACCGTGCGGCTGCTTTTTCGCGATTGGCGGGCGTGTCCTCATCCTCGACCCCCCGGGCGAGCCAAAACCACGTTGCCTCCGTCTGTTCCCGGGTGAATGGATCGTGCAGCCCGAGGCACACCATCGGCGCTTCCAGATCGGCCGCTGCGTCAATGGTCCGCTTGGTGTAGGCGATGTTGCGCTGTGCCTGCTCCTCATCCGGGGTGATCACGCTCTTGCGGGTGACCGCCAGATCGCTGAAGGACAGGCCGTAGGACCGGGCCGTGTCCAGCAGCTGCCGGCGCCCCCCGGCGTCGAGGTCCCCGGCACGGACCCACGAGTCCGTCAGGTCGACGTGCTCAAAACCGGCCAGGCTCACCTCGCGCAGGGTCTGCCGCCAGGCCTGCGGTCCGGCGGCAGTCCTGTCGCGGCCGTCCGGGGCCACCCCGGTGAAGTTCAGCAGGGCGGCGCCTATCGGCCAGGTCTGCGGTGTGTAGGTCATGTTCTTCTCCTTGCGTTGAGCAGCGGTGCTGATGGGCAGGCGGGCTCACACCATGTGCTTGCCGCCGTCGATGAAATATGAACCGCCGTTGATGAAGCCTGCTTCTTCGCCGACGAGGAAGCTGACGAGGGCTGCAACTTCGGACGGATGCCCGACCCGCCCCGCCGGGATGTCCCCTGATATGGAGGCCCTGCGTTCATCGCTGAGCGGGCCGCCCATAATGTCCGTATCGATCGGGCCGGGAACAATTGCGTTGCAGGTAATGCCGTGCGGGCCCAGCTCCCGGGCCGCAGCGCGGGTCAGGCCCAGTACAGCGGCCTTTGCTGCGGCGTACCCGGCTTTTGAGAAAGTTCCGCCGCCGTCGTAGGCCGTAATGGACGAGGTGTTTACGATGCGTCCGCCCCAACCGCCGTCGATCATGCGCCGGGCTCCAGCCTGCATCATCAGCAGCGAGCCCGTGGCATTGACGTCGATGACCTCGCTCCAGATCTCCTTCGTCAGTTCGAAGAACGAGTGCGGGCTGGCGATGCCGGCGAGATTTATCTGTGCCAGGACAGGCGGCAGCACGGCATCGATCCGGCTGAAGGCCGCCTCCACTGAGGCGGGATCTGCGACGTCGGCCGCAATCGGCGAGGACCGGCCGCTCTGACTCGGCACTGAGCTCATCGGCGAAGGAGAGCACCGCTTCCGCGTTCAGGTCCAGGACGGCCAGCGCCCATCCTTCCCGGGCCAGGCGCCGGGCGACATGGCGGCCGATGCCGCGCTCGCTGCCGGTGCCGGTGACTACTGCTGTCCGCAGCTCCGGAAAGGTGGTCATGGATGCTCCTGCGCTGGTGGAAATTGGCGGCTGGTGGACATTGGAGGCGGTGGAACCCGGAAGGGGCGGCCGGACGCCGTCACCCCGCGACGGCGTAGACAACCCAGGCCAGGGCGAAGGACAGGAACCCGATGGCTGTCCCCACGACCGTCCAGGTCTTGAGCGTCGTGAGCGTATCGAAGCCGCAGAACTTGCCGATCAGCCAGAACCCCGAGTCGTTGACGTGGGAGAAGGTAATGGAGCCGGCTGCAATCGCCACAACGACGGCGGCAAGTCCTATGCCGGAAACGCCCAGCTCCATAACGGCCGGAGCCATAATGGAACCGGCCGTGGTGGCTGCAACAGTGGCTGAGCCCTGCGCCACCCGGAAGGCAACCGCAACCAGGAACCCGGCGAGAATGACGGGAAGGCCCATGGCATCCAATCCCGACGCGATGGTTCCGCCAATGCCGGTTTCCGTCAGAACCCTGCCGAAGGCCCCGCCGGCACCGGTGATGAGGATGATGGAACAGACCGGGGCCAGGGCATTGTCCACCAGGTCTTCCAGGGCGCTGCCGATGGTGCCCCGGCCGCGCCGCGGACGCATGTACAGCAGGTACATCGCAGCCAGCGTGGCGATCAGCAGGGCGACGGGCGTGCTTCCGACCAGGCGGGACACCTGGAAGAGGACGTTATCCTCCCCCACCGAGCCGCTTGCTTCCAGGGTGCTGAAGAGTGTGTTGAAGAAGATCAGCACCAGCGGCAGCAGGAGCACGAAGATGATCGTCCAGAAGCCCGGCTTCGGAGTGTCCTCATCGAGGTCGGCCTCCCCCAGAAGGTTCGGCACGGGCATGTTCGGGTACCGCTTGGCGATCACCAGCGCCAGCCGGTAGCCGGCGAGATACCACGCCGGCAACCCCACGAGCAGTGCCACCAGAATCACCATGCCGACGTCGGCCCCCATGACGGTAGCGGCTGCGGTCGGGCCGGGGTGCGGCGGCGTCAGTGCGTGCATCATCAGGAACGAGCCAATGGAGGGAAGTACGTACAGCATGAAGGACCCGCCGAGGCGGCGGGCGACAGTGTAGATAATTGGCAGCATCACGATGAAGCCGGCGTCGAGGAAAATCGGGAAGGCGTAAAACAGCGATGCCACGGACAGGGCAAGCGGTGCCCGTTTCTCGCCGAAGCGGCGAAGCATCGCGTCTGCAAGGACCTGGGCACCCCCGGACACTTCCACCAGGCGGCCCAGGACGGCGCCGAATCCTACAAGCAGGGCAACCGTTCCCACCGTGGTGCTGAACCCCGCGACAACAACGGTGACGACATCCGCGATGCCGATCCCGGCGGCCAGGGCGGTGAGCACGCTGATGATGATCAGGGCGAAAAAGGCGTGCACCCGCAGCTTAATGATCATGAGGAGCAGCACCGCGATAGCCGCGACGGCAATGGAGATGAGTGCCCATGACGGCCGCTCGGCCAGGACCAGCGTTTCCGCAGGGAGGGCGGCAGAAAGCTTATGCATTGGCAGAACACCTTTGGTCGCAGGGATACCCTCAGCGGGTGTGACAGCAGTCACTTATTCGACTTGGGCTATACCCTATAGGATCTTTGAACCGTGTCCAGCGGCGCCTCGCGGGCCAACCGGCGCCCCGGCGCCGGCCCCACGGCCGACGAAGGGCTTGAATCCCTGCCCCTGTGGGAGAATCTGAGGCGAACCGGAGTGAGCAAGAGGAGCAGCATGGGCGCGGACGCAGCAGGCGGAGCATGGGTACGGCGCAGTGTCCTGGCCGATCAGGTCTACACGGAAATCCTCGCGCGCCTCATGGACGGGAAGCTGGAATCAGGGGATCCACTCAGCATTGACGGCACCGCAAGGGACCTTGGAGTGTCACCGACCCCCGTTCGCGAAGCCCTCGCGCGGCTGGAGGCCACCGGGATGGTGGTGCGTGCCGCGCTGCGGGGGTACCGCGTTGCCCCCATGCTCAGCCATGCCGAACTGCTGGACCTGATGGATGCCCGGCTGCTGATCGAACCGCACAATGCGGAAATGGCCTGCCTGCATGCGGACGAGGCCTTCCTTGCCGAGCTCGAGCATTCCATTAGTGAGCTGCGGGAAGCCCCGAACGGGCCGCACTTCTCCGACTACCGCTCCTACTGGGAAGCTGATGAGCGCTTTCACCGGTTAATCGCGGAACAGACCCGGAACAGGTTCCTGATCGGCGCCTACAACTCCCTGGGCGGACACGTTCACCGGTTCCGCCTGTTTGGAGGAACCGGCGTCCGGGACGCGCGCAGCGCCATCGAGGAGCACGGCGGGATTGTGGCGGCCATGCGCCGGGGGGACGCAACAGAGGCCCAGGCCGCCATGACGGCGCACCTTTGCGGCGTGCGGGACCGCTCCGTCAGCGAACACGAGACGGCCGAACACGAGACAGCCGGACACGAGACAGTCCGGCGCGCGGGCCGGGACGCGGGCCGGGAACCCGCCTAACCCCTGCACTCGCCGGGACCGCAGGCGACGGCGCCCTCCCCCGGGGCCCCCGGGTAACCTGCAGTTTCCGGGCGGCAGGGGGGCCTGCGGAATGTGGTTGACATCACAAACTCCGACATGGATGATCCTATAGGAAAGATGAAATAGTTCCGGGCGACGACGCCGGGACACTCATTGACCAGTGCATCGGAGGACTCGCCAGTGACCCAGCGAAAAGTAGCCGTGGTCGGTTCCGGATATATGGGCGGAGGCATCGCTCAGGTTCTAGCCCTCGGCGGAGCGCGGGTTGCCCTGTCCGACGTCTCGCAGGAAGTGGCCGCAAAGAACCTCGAACGCCTGCTGACCGAAGCGGAGCTGTTCGTTTCCGACGGCCTGTTCCCGGAGGACGCCGTCCAGCGGCTGCGGGAAAACCTGTGGGCGGCGGCCAGCATCGAAGAAGCCGTGGCGGACGCCTCCTATATTGAAGAAGCCGTCCCCGAAATCCTTGACATCAAGCACGCCACCCTGCGGCGGATCAGCGACGCCGCACAGCCGGACGCCGTCATCGGCTCCAACACGTCAACGATCCTGATCGCCACACTCGCCGAAGCAGTTTCACATCCGGGCCGCTTTCTCGGAGTGCACTTTTCCAACCCCGCGCCCTTCATTCCCGGCGTCGAGGTCATTCCCCACGCCGGCACCAGTGCCGAAACCATTGAAACCGCCCGGGAAATCGTCGCGCTGTCAGGCAAACAGGCTGCGGTCGTCAAGGATGTCACGGGCTTTGTGCTCAACCGGCTCCAGTACGCGCTGTTCCACGAGGCCGCCCAGCTGGTCGAGGAGGGAATTGCGACAGCCGAAGATGTGGACACCCTCGTGCGCACCACTTTCGGGTTCCGGCTGCCGTTTTTTGGACCGTTTGCAATCGCCGACATGGCCGGCCTGGACGTCTACTCCTTCTGCTACGCGTCCCTGCAAACGTCCTTCCCCGAACGCTTCGCAACCCCGGTCATCCTGCAGGACCTGGTGGATGCAGGAAAGCTCGGCACGAAGTCCGGCGCGGGCTTCCTGCAGATCCCTGCGGACAAGACCGCGGACCTTGTGGCCTACCGGAACAAGGCGTATGTTGCCATGTCCGGGCTGCTCAAGGAGCTTGGGCCCAGCCCCGCCGAGGAAGCGGGCCGCGACGCCGGCCGTGTTTCCCCGGAAACCCGCTGACCCTGCTCCCACCACTGGACGGCCCGTTCCGCCGGGCGGGCACGGCCTGACGCCAGTGCCGGCGGTTACCGCAGACAACCAAGGCTGGAATCCATGACCTATCTCCTGAACGATCCCGCGGACTTCGCCGTCGATGCCCTGCGCGGATACGCTGCCGCCCACCCCGAGCACGTGATGCTCGCCCACGGCGGGGTGGTGCGCTCCACGGACACGCCGGTAAACCAGCCGGCCCTGGTCATCGGCGGCGGCTCCGGCCACTATCCGGCCTTTGCCGGCTGGATCGGACCGGGGCTGGCCCACGGCGCACCGTGCGGCAATATCTTCTCCTCCCCGTCCGCCTCCCAGGTCTATTCCGTTGCCCGTTCCGCCGAGAACGGCGGCGGGGTGCTGCTGGGCTTCGGAAACTATGCCGGGGATGTACTGCACTTTGGCCAGGCCGCCGAGAAACTGCGCGCCGAGGGCGTGGACGTCCGGATCATCCGGGTCTCGGACGACATTGCCTCCGGTCCGGCTGAATCCCACCGGGACCGGCGCGGCATTGCCGGGGACCTCGTGGTCTTCAAGATTGCCGGTGCGGCCATCGCCGCCGGAGCCGATTTGGACGAGGCCGAGCGGGTGGCATGGAAGGCCAATGACGCGACCCGCTCGTTCGGCGTCGCCTTTGAGGGCTGCACCCTGCCGGGCGCCGGCGAGGCCCTGTTTCATGTGCCGGACGGAGAAATGGCCATTGGGCTGGGGATCCACGGTGAGCCGGGTATCCGGGAGGTTCCCATGGGCACGGCGGCGGAAGTAGCCGATCTCCTACTCGACGGCGTCCTCGAGGAAGAGCCGGAGCGAAGCGGCGCCTACAGCGGCCGGGTGGCCGTGGTGCTCAACGGCCTCGGCACCGTCAAGTACGAGGAACTCTTTGTCGTTTATGCCCGGCTAGCCGAGCAGCTCGCCGAAAAGGGCTTCACCGTTGTTGGCCCGGAGGTCGGCGAACACGTCACGAGCCTGAACATGGCCGGCCTGTCCCTGAGCATCCTGTTCCTCGACCGCGAACTCGAAGAGTACTGGCTGGCGCCGGCCGACGCCCCGGCGTTCCGGCGCGCCGCTGCCGGTTTGCCGGCCGGTCCGCCGCGGACCGAAGTGCATACTCCCGGCGAAGATCCCATTCCGGAAGCGTCCGCCGAGTCCCGCAATTCCGCTGCCCGGATTGTGCAGGCACTGGAACTGCTCCGCGACACCGCAGCGGAACACGAGGAGCACTTTGGCCGGCTGGATGCCGTGGCCGGTGACGGCGACCACGGGCAGGGCATGGCCTACGGCACCAGGGGTGCGGCGGCGGGCGGGCACGGTGCCGCTGCCAAGGGCGCCGGAGCGCGGACTGTCCTGCTCCATGCCGGAGATGCCTGGGCGGAAGAGGCGGGCGGCACGTCCGGAGCACTGTGGGGCGCTGCGCTGACCGCTGCCGGCAGTGTTTTTGACGACGCCCGCGCCGTGGGAGCGCCCGAAGTTGCAGATGCGCTGGCAGCAGGGATTGATGCCGTTGTCCGCCTCGGCGGAGCCAGGCCCGGGGACAAGACCATGGTGGATGCAGCCCTCCCCTTCCGCGATGCCCTCGCAGCCGAATTCGCCTCCACCGGCGATCTCGCCGGATCGGTAAAGAAGGCCGCCGCCGTCGCGCGGGAAGCCGCCGAAGCCACCGCCGGCATCACGTCCCGCCGCGGGAGGTCCCGCATCCTGGGTGAAAAAAGCCTGGGCACTCCGGACCCCGGAGCCTATTCCTTCTCTGTCCTGATGGACGCACTGGGCAACTTCCTCGCCTCCCCTGAAAGCACTCCTGAGGCCTCCCCCGAAAATCCCTCCGAAACCTCCCCGGATCAGCAGTGACCGTCTGGGTCGGCACCAGCTGGAAAATGAACAAAACCCTCGCCGAAGCGAGGCGGTACACGTCAGAGCTGCTCGAAGGCCTGGACGGGCTGGAGCTTGGCACGGTTCAGCCCTTCATCATTCCCCCGGCCACCGCGCTCTCCGCGGTGGCCGGCGCACTGGGCGATGACGGGCGGGTGCTCCTCGGCGCGCAGAACGCCCATTGGGAGGACAACGGGGCCTGGACCGGCGAGATTTCGGTGCCGCAGGTGGCCGACGCCGGAGCCCAGCTGGTGGAAATAGGTCACTCCGAGCGGCGGGAGCATTTCGGAGAGACGGATCAAACAGTTCGGTGGAAGGTGGCTGCCGTGCTGCGGCACGGGTTGACTCCGCTGCTGTGCATCGGCGAACCGGCCGAGGTCCGGGAGGCCGGCGGATCCTCCGATTTCATTCTGGGGCAGGCCGCCCGGGCGCTGGAGGGACTTTCCGCGCCGGAGCTGTCCCGCGTTCTGATTGCGTACGAACCCGTCTGGGCCATCGGGGCCGCCGGCCGCCCCGCCGCCCCGGAGGAGCTGCGGAGTTCCTTCGCCGCTCTGGCGGGGTCCTTCGGGCAGCACACGGCCGGACTGCTCTACGGCGGATCAGTGGCGGAGGACAACGCCGCCGCACTCCTGGGGATCCCGCACGTCGACGGACTGTTTATCGGCCGTGCCGCGTGGGAGGCGGACGGCTATCTGCGCCTGCTCGAAACAGCCGCAGCAACAGCGGGCACCCCGGCGGCAGGCCGGTTGAGCCCGGACACCAACGAGTCAGCAGAGGAAGTAGGGACAAAATGAGCGAGACCAGGAAACTCAGGATCGTCATCGGCGGAGACGACGCCGGATTTGATTACAAGGAGGTCCTGCGCCGGGACCTGGAGGCTGATGACCGCGTTGAGAGCGTCGTCGACGTGGGGGTGTCGGAGACGGAAAACACGGCGTATCCCCACGTCGCAGTGGACGCGGCCCGCAAGGTGGCGGCGGGCGAGGCGGACCGCGCCCTGCTGGTTTGCGGCACGGGGCTGGGCGTGGCGATTTCCGCGAACAAGGTGCCCGGCATCCGGGCGGTGACCGCCCACGACTCCTACTCCGTGGAGCGCTCCGTACTCAGCAACAACGCCCAGGTGCTGTGCATGGGCCAGCGGGTTGTCGGCGTGGAGCTGGCCAGGCGCCTCGCAAAAGAGTGGCTGGGCTATGTTTTTGATCCTGCCAGCGCCTCCGCGGGAAAAGTGGAGGCAATCACCGGGTATGAAAATGCGTGAGCGCTCACCCTGACGCCTTTGCACTCCTCCGAACGGCAGTACTGAACCGGCGCCCTGGCCCTGCCCTGATCCGGAGCCGGGCCCGGAATCCTCCGGAGCCCGAAGCATGAGGTAGCCTCAACGGGTCGAGAGGAGCAGGTGCCGTGGACCATATATCCCTGGCCGTGTACCGGTACGCCGTAAGCAGCCCGGGATGGACTGTTGACCAGGCGTCCGAGGCGCTTGGATTCACCACACGTTCCATTGAAACGGCCATCAGAGAGCTGGCGGAGCACTGCCTGCTGGTGCAGGTCAGCTCCGAGCATCCCAGCTACGCGGCTGTTTCCCCCGACGTCGCCCTGGCCGAACTGGTGGATCCCGACGAGCGTGCCCTCCTGGACCTGCGTGCCCGGATCGGCTCGAAGCGGCGGGAGCTGGCCGGCCTGGTGCCTGTCTTTGCCGAGGCCAGCCGCCGGGTTTCCACGGATTCCGCCGTCGAAGTCCTGGAGGACCCGGGCCAGGTGATGAGCGTCCTGATCGAGTATGCCCGTGCGGCCTCGGACTGCGTCCTGATGGCACGCCCCGGCCCGGGAGCCACGGCCGATACCCAGGAGGACAGCGTCCAGAAGGATGTCGACATGCTTCGTCAGGGGGTGCGCCGCAGGACCCTCTACCATTCCAGCATCCGGGATCACATGCCCACCCGCCGGGCCGTCGAGATTGTCACGGCGGCGGGCGGAGAGTTCCGCACCCTGCCCCACATGCCGCTGCGGGCGGTGATCTTTGACAGCAAAGTGGCCGTGATCCCGCGCGGCCGGTGCCCCGATGACAGGGCAGGCCTCGTCATCCGCGACCCCGACATGATCCACGTTTTCGTGCGCATGTTTGATTTCGCCTGGGAACTGGGCGAGCCGTTCCTGACGGAGGAACCGCAGCCGGGGCAGCTGAACAGCATCCAGCGTTCGATCCTCCGCGCGCTGGCCGCCGGGCAGTCCGACGAGGTGGTTGCCCGGCGGCTGGGGATCAGTGTCCGGACCTGCCGCCGCCACATCGCGAAAATGCTGGAAGACCTGGGTGCCGAAAGCCGGTTCCAGGCCGGGGTCAAAGCACACCGGGCGGGGTGGATTTAAGGCAACGGATGTTGCCTATTTGTGAACAACAGAGGCTAGGATGTGGGGATGACTTTCGAGGATACTTCCGCCCCCGCACTGTCGCCGGAGACGCGGACAGCCTTAGAGCGCGCCGTCACGTCCGGTCACCGGCATGAGGCGCTGTTCTCGGACCGGGCATTCCATATCAAGCAGTCCGCCGTGCGGGATGTCTTCGACATCTCCATCCGGCCCGGCCTCGTGTCGCTGGCCGGCGGCAGCCCCTCCCTGCGTTCACTGCCGCTGCGGGAGCTGGGCGAGTCGGCCCGCAGCATCATCGCCGACCACGGCCTCGAATCACTGCAGTACGGTGCCGGCCAGGGCATGGAGGAGCTGCGCCGCCAGGCCTGCGAGGTCATGGCAGCCGAAGGAATTTGCGGAGCCGACCCCGACGACGTCGTCATCACCACCGGTTCCCAGTCCGCACAGGACGTTGCCGCCAAGGTCTTTTGCAATCCCGGAGACGTGGTCCTCTGCGAGGACCCCACGTATGTGGGTGCCCTGAACGCGTTCGAGGCCTACGAAGTGGACCTGCAGCCGGTGCCGACGGACTCCGACGGGCTGATTCCCGAGGCGCTGGAAGCGGCAATCGCGTCTCTGCGGAAGCAGGGCAAGTCCATCAAGATGCTGTACACGATTCCCAGCTTCAACAACCCCAGCGGCGTCACTCTGGCGGCCGGGCGCCGGCAGCGGATCGTCGACATCTGCGCGGAGGAGAACATTCTCATCCTCGAAGACAACCCCTACGGAATGCTGCGTTTCGACGGCCGCCCGCTGACTCCCCTGCGCGCCGGAAACCCGCATGACGTCCTGTATCTGGGCTCGTTCTCAAAAATCTTCGCCCCCGGCGTGCGGGTGGGCTGGGCGCTTGTCCCGAAGCACCTGCACCGGCGCTTCTACCTGGCCTGCGAAGCAGTGGTCCTCTGCCCGTCGCCGCTCACACAGATGCTGGTTTCCGCTTATCTGCGCGATTACGACTGGATGCAGCACATCCGCGACTCCCGCGTGCTGTACGCGGCGCGCTGTGCCGCCCTGCTGTCCGCGCTGGCGGAACACCTGCCCGACGGCGTCAGCTGGACAGTGCCCGACGGCGGTTTTTTCGTCTGGCTGAGCATGCCTGACGGAGTGGACACTTATCCGCTGCTGTACGAGGCCATCGACGCCGGCGTGGTGTTCATCCCCGGGGCGGCCTTCACCCCGTCGGATGAGCCCTCCAACAAACTGCGCCTGGCCTTCAGCGCCGTCTCCGAGGACGACATCCGGGAGGGTGTCCGGCGGCTGGCGCCCGTACTGCGGCGGGCTCTGGCGGCTTCCGCAGGCTAGCGGCGGTTGCGCCTGCGCCGTTCCAGGTAGGGAAGGGCGACGGCGAACAGGGCGATGATGATCAGCAGCCGCCATACGGTGCCCAGCCCCGGAAAGAGGATGATCAGCAGGCTGGACACAATAAAGGCCACTGCCAGCAGCATCAAGGTGCGTTTGAAGTCGATCTGCGGGGCGCCGCCGCCCTGGCCCCGGGGGCCGCGAGGATTTGTCATAGTTACCTGATCGTATCTGCCGGGGCGGCGTACTGAAACAGCTAGTCCAGCAGCAGCGCCGGTTCCTCGAGGATGGCAGCAACATCGGCCATGAACCGGGCCGAGAGGTCCCCGTCCACCACCCGGTGATCGAAGGAACCGCCCAGCGTCGTGATCCAGCGCGGGATCACTTCGCCGTCAAGCACCCAGGGTTTCTGCTTGATGGTTCCAAAGGCAACAATCGCGACTTCCCCGGGGTTGATGATCGGTGTCCCGGTGTCGATGCCCAGGGCTCCGATATTGGTGATCGTCAGCGTGCCGCCGCGCATGTCTGCCGGCGGCGTCTTTCCGGCGCGCGCCGTGGTTGCCAGGGCGTTGAGCGCCAGGGCCAGTTCCTTCAGGGACAGGTCCTGCGCATCCTTGATGTTCGGAACCATGAGGCCGCGCGGCGTGGCTGCGGCAATCCCGAGGTTCATGAAGTGCTTGACCAGGATCTCGTCGCCGGCCCAGGTCGCATTGACCGAGGGGTTGCGGGCCGCCGCCCAGATCACGGCCTTGGCCAGGATCAGCAGTGGAGAGACCTTGATGCCCTCGAAGTCGCGCGAGGCCTTGAGGCGTTTCACGAATTCCATGGTGCGGGAGGCATCCACGTCAACGAAGATGCTGACGTGCGGTGCGGTGAAGGCGCTGTCCACCATCGCCTTGGCGGTCGCCCG
Source organism: Arthrobacter sp. Z1-15 (assembly GCF_054792395.1). Lineage (NCBI taxonomy): Bacteria > Bacillati > Actinomycetota > Actinomycetes > Micrococcales > Micrococcaceae > Arthrobacter > Arthrobacter sp. Z1-15. The sequence goes on from NZ_CP096454.1 coordinate 3,753,135, forward strand.
CCGGACGCCCTTGACCGGAATCCGCTCAATCCGTTCATCCTGGGGCTGCTGCGCACCGGCCCAGAAGGTGTCGGCGGAATCCTGCTCTGATTCGCGCTGCGCCTGATAGCTGATGAGGTCCTGCTTGGTCACCTCGCCGCTGGCACCCGTTGCCGGCACATCGGCGAGGTTGATGCCCAGATCCTTGGCCGCCTTGCGGACCGGCGGCTTGGCCAGTACCCGCTGGATCAGCCGGTTCAACCTGTCCTGCACGACGGCGCCGGCTGCCGCCACGCTCTGGGCGCGGGAATCAGCGGCGACCGGGGCGGAGGCCGGGGTCGCCGGGGCGTCAGCCGCCGGGGCGGAGGCCGCCGGGGCGGAGGCCGGGGCCGCCGGGGCGGAGGCAGCAGCCGGGGCCTCAGTGGCAGCCGGTGCGGCAGGGGCAGCACGAACTGCGGCCGGTGCGGCCGCCGGAGCAGAAGGGGCAGGCCGGTTGACCCGCGGGCGGCGCTTCACGGCGTCGGCCTTGGGCCCGGTGCCCGTGAGGGACGCACTGGGCTGTTCGTCGTCGGGAGCCGCCGCCGGAACGGGAGCCGGTGTCATGGGAGCACCCGGCTGCCCGCCGTCGTCCGCCGGAGAACCGGCGGTGACACTGATGATCGGTGACCCCACGTCGACGGTCTGGCCTTCCTGCACCAGCAGTTTTGAGACCGTGCCGGCGTAGGGCGAGGGAAGTTCCACCAGCGACTTTGCGGTTTCGATTTCGACGAGCACGTCATTGACGGCAACCGTGTCTCCGGCCCGCACCTTCCACTCGACGATGTCGGCCTCGGTCAAACCTTCTCCCACATCGGGAAGGTGGAACGTTCTCTCAGTCATGGCTTCTCAATCTTTGTATGCGGCGCGTGGGGTGCGGCAAGCTTCAGCGGCGGTCGCCCGCCGTCCGGGATGGGGCTAGTAAGCGAAGGAGCGGTCCAGCGCGTCCATCAGTTTGTCGATGTCCGGCAAATAGTGTTCTTCAACCTTCGCCACCGGGTACGGCATATGGAAACCGCCGACGCGGATGACCGGAGCCTCCAGCGACAGGAAGGCGCGCTCGGTCACCCGGGCGGCAATTTCGCCTCCGATCCCCCCGAAGGTGGGGGCTTCGTGGGTGACGATTAGGCGCCCCGTCTTCCGGACCGACTCGGTCACGGTGTCAAAGTCGATCGGGGAAATCGAGCGCAGGTCCACCACTTCAATGCTGCGGCCGTCATCCTCGGCGGCTTTTGCCGCAGCCAGGGCCACCGGCACCAGCGGGCCGTAGGCGACGATGGTGGCGTCGGTGCCCTCCCGCAGCACATGCGCAGAGAAGGGGTCCCCCGTGGGCTGTTCCGTATCCACGTCACCCTTGAGCCAATAGCGGCGCTTGGGTTCGAACACGATCACGGGATCCTTGCAGGTCATTGCCTGCTGGATCATCCAGTAGGCGTCCTGCGGATTGGACGGCGTCAGGATCCGCAGTCCGGCAGTGTGGGCAAACAGTGCTTCCGGAGATTCGGAGTGGTGCTCGATGGACCCGATGCCGCCGCCGTAGGGGATACGGATAACCACCGGAGAGCTGAGGGACCCTTCGCTGCGCGAGTGCATCTTGGCCAGCTGGGTGGTGATCTGGTTGAACCCGGGGAAGACAAACCCGTCGAACTGGATTTCGCAGACCGGCCGGTATCCCCGGAGCGCGAGGCCGATAGCGGTGCCGATGATGCCCGATTCAGCCAGCGGGGTGTCCATGACCCGGCTGGCCCCGAAATCTGCCTTCAGCCCTTCGGTGACGCGGTACACGCCGCCCAAGTCCCCGATGTCCTCTCCCATGAGGAGTGATTTGGGGTTGTTTTCGAGTCCGGCCCGCAGTCCGGCGTTGATGGCTTTGGCCATGGTCATGGTGCTCATGCGGTGGGCTCCTGGGAGTCGGCAAAACCGGCCTCGTACCGGCGGTGGAAATCCAGTTCCTCCTGGATCAGCGGATGTGCCTCTGCATACACGTCGGTGAAGGCATCCTCGAAGCCCGGGGCCTGCATGGCCAGCACGTCCTCGCGGAGCTTGTCGGCCATCACCTGCCCGTCCTTCGCCAGTTCTTCAAAGAACGCATCATCGGCAAGGCCGGCGGCGCGCAGGTACTTCTCCAGCCGGGTCAGGGGATCCCGTGAGACCCAGGCCTCCTCGTCGGCGGTGAGCCGGTACTTGGTGGGGTCATCCGCGGTGGTGTGGGCGCTCATCCGGTATGTGAAGGCTTCGATCAGCACCGGCCCCTTGCCGGAGCGGGCGTGTTCCAACGCCCAGCGGGTCACCGCATGGACCGCCACCACGTCATTGCCGTCCACCCGGATGCCGGGGAAGCCGTACCCCTTGGCACGGTTGGCGAGCGGAATCCGGGACTGTACTTCAGTGGGCACTGAGATGGCCCAGTGGTTGTTTTGGCAGAAGAACACCACCGGTGCGTCGTAGGACGCGGCGAACACCATGGCCTCGTGGACGTCCCCCTCCGAGCTGGCGCCGTCGCCGAAATAAGCAACGGTGGCAGCCTCCGGAAGCTGCGGATCCGCGGCCCTGTCACGGGCCATTCCCATCGCATACCCGACGGCGTGCGGCACCTGTGCGGCCAGGACCAGAGTGTAGAGGTGGAAGTTGGCCTCGGCGGGGTTCCACCCGCCGTGGGAAATGCCGCGGAAACGCCGCAGGAGGTGCGCCAGTTTCAGCCCGCGGGTCAGCGCGACGCCGTGCTCGCGGTAGGTCGGGAAGACGTAATCCTGAGGCTGCAGGGCGCGTCCGGATCCAATCTGGGCGCCTTCCTGGCCCGACATGGGAACCCACATCACCAGTTCGCCCTGCCGCTGCAGTGCCGTGGCTTCCTGGTCGAAGCGGCGGATCGTGAACATGTCCCGGTAGAGCCCGCGCAGTTCCTCGGCACCCAGTTCAGCGGCGTAGGCGCCGTAGGTGCTGTCTTCCACCAGCTGTCCGTCGGGGGTCAGCAGCTGCACCATGCCGGTGCTTTCCGGGCGGGGGCGGGTACCGCCGTCAACGGTGCCGCCCCGGGCTGCGCCGTCGTCGCCGGGCAGGCGTGTGGCATCAACGTCCGCCGTTCTGGCAGGCAAGTGCTTGAGGTCCATGCTTACTCCTCGCCGGGCAGCCGCCTGACCGACCCGCGCTAGATATATTCCCACACGGGAATGGATCACCCCGGAAGAATATATGTGGAACTTACTTCCCTCAGCCTAACCAGCGGCCGGCCCCGGACCGCACTTAGGACACGCTAGGAAACGCCGGGTCCCTTTGTATAGGTCGCACATAGAGCGAGGAACCGCGTGTTCGCTTCCTCCTCGCCGATGGTGACCCGCACACCCTCCGTGCCGAAGGCACGCACGGCAAGGGCCTGCTGCTCGGCCAGGACCGCAAACTCGGGGGTATTCTCCCCCAGAGCCAGCCAGACGAAGTTCCCCTGGGCCTCCGGTATCTGCCAGCCAAGCTCCCTGAGCCCCTCGACCACACGGGAGCGTTCCTGCACCAGTCCTTGTATTCTTTCCACAAGTTCACCGTGATGCCGCAGCGACACCACCGCAGCCGTTTCCGCAAGCTGCGAGACGGCAAACGGCACGGCGGCCACCCGCAGGTGCTGGGTGACGGCTGGATGCGAGACGGAGTATCCGACCCGCAGGCCGGCCAGGCCCGCACCCTTCGAGAAGGTGCGCAGCACCACCACGTTGGGGTGACGGCGGTACATGTCGATGCCGTTCACGGCCTCCGGATCCCGGACAAAGTCCTCGTAAGCCTCGTCGATCACCACGATCACGTCCGATGGCACGCTCGCCAGGAAAGTTTCGACCTGTGCGGCGGTGAGTGCGGGGCCGGTGGGGTTGTTGGGCGTGCACAGCAGGATAACGCGTGTGCGTTCCGTGACGGCGGCCGCCATGGCGTCAAGATCATGCGTGCCGTCTTCGCGCAGCGGCACCTGAATGCTCTCGGCGCCGGACAGTCCGACGCTGATCGGATAGGCCTCGAAGGACCGCCACGGGTAAATGACCTGGTCCTGGACGCCGCTTTCGTCCTGGCCGGCGAAGGTGGCCAGCAACTGGTTCAGCACCCCCAGGCTTCCGCCCCCGGTGACAATGTCCTCGGCCGGAACGTCCAGGAAGGAGGACAGCTCCGTGCGCAGCGCCGTGGACAGCGGATCGGGGTAGCGGTTGATTTCCTGCCCGCTGCTGATCGCTTCGAGGACCGCGGGCAGCGGGGGAAAGTGATTCTCGTTCGATGACAGCTTGTAGCTCTGCAGCCCCTCAATGACGGCAGGCGGTTTTCCGGCCGTATAGCGGGGAAGCCTGCCCACGACGCTGCGGGGCCGGATTTCCGGCGCTGGCAATCCGGCTGCGTTGGTGTCATTCTCGGTGGTCGTCATGTACTTAACCCTAAACCGCGCGGCGGCCGGCGTGCCGTGGAACACCGATAGCGGCCATCATGTGACACGGCGGTCGGCGACGTGGTGCCGGCCGGGGCATGTGCCAGCATGGAGGCATGCGCTTTCTGATTCGGATCCTTATCAATGCCCTGGCTGTCTGGGTCGCGGGCCTGCTGCTGCCCGGCATTGCAGTCATCGAAACCGGCGGCGCCGTCACCGGCAACCCCACTGCCGACCTGGTGCTCGCCTACCTGTTCATCGGGCTGATCTTCGGCCTGGTCAACGCACTGATACGTCCAGTGGTGAAGCTGCTGTCGCTGCCGCTGACCATCCTGACTCTGGGCCTCTTTACGATCGTCATCAACGCGGGAATGCTCATGCTCACCTCCTGGCTGAGCAGCTACACGCCGGTGGAACTGGTGGTGGACTCCTTCTTCTGGACCGGCATCCTCGCGTCGATCATCATCTCCCTGGTGTCCCTGGTGGCCGGCTCACTGACCGGTACCCGGCGGTAACCACCGCCCCGGGGGCACAACGGGGGGGAACCGGCATCGGCACAACAGGGTCCATCGGCAGTGGCGCAACAGGGTTCACCAGTACCGGCGGCAGCTGCCCCGGGAGGGGCAGCGGCAGCACGGTGCCGGGCGAGATGGGGCCCGTTGGCGCCTTGGCCGGCGCCTTGGATTCCGGTTTCCGCGAGAAGCTAAAGAGGTTCCGGGTGGCAACCCTCCCCGATCCAATGACCTCGGTCAGGTGCGCCAGCATTTCAGTCAGCGACGGGTCGCTGCTGGCATCCGCCTGCGCGGCCAAGTCCAAGTAGACATCGAGTTCATGGGCCGGCCCCAGCGGTCCGCCCCCAGCCGGAACCGGTGCCGTCCCGGTTACGGTGATCCGGTCAGGGGTGTCCGGGTTCGAGTCGCCGTCCCAGCCGGGCACCATGTCCATGCCATGTTCCAGGTGCAGCACTTTGACACCTGCCGGGACGTCCCGGTCCCCGGCCGGCGCTCCCGCAGTCAAAATCATCTCGACGTTGAAATCCCCGTCCTCCGCCAACCGCGCGCCGGTGTTGACTGCGTGGATCCCGCCCTGGCTGTAGCCCACCAAAATGACGGCGTCCTCAGCCGAAGTTCCGGCCTGGCGCAGGGCCTCGGCAACCGCGTCGGCAACGTAGCGGCTGTCCCGCGCCCGGGCTTCCGCATTGCCGTATGCGTCAAAGGGGTTCTCCCCCGCCTCCACACTTGGGTCTCCCTGCGTTCCGGGAAGAGTCACCACCCGGACGTCCCTTCCGTCCTTCCTGATGCTCAGGACCTCAACGACGTGCGAGGTGCTTTCCGTCTCCAGCAGGATGCGTGAACGCTGCAGCAACCTGTGGGCAGTCGTGGGAGCAGCAATCTTTCCGTGGGTGCCGGGAACTCGGCTGACGGTAAGAGACGACAGACCCGCTGACACAACGAGCCCGGACACGGTAATAACCCCGCCGAGAATGCTGCCGGGACTGGGAGCCAGCAGCTCGGGCACTGCCCCCCTCGGATACCCCCAGCCGCCGAGATGCCAAAGCGTGAATCCGAGCGCCGGGGCTACTCCCGGCAGGGCCTTCAGTCTTCGTTCCAACCGACCCTCAACCTCGAGGTAGTTCTCAACGGCCCTTCGTAGCGAGGCGGCCGCGTCCTCCAAGTCCTCAATGTTCCGCCGCAGGCTCAGCACAGCGTCATTGACTGCATCGGCCGCACCGGCGGCGGCTGCAGGCAGCGCGGAGCCGCCGTTCAGCCCGTAAAGCTTGTAGCAGATAGCCACCCCGTGATCCCGTACCCCTTCAAGACGCTCGGCGATAAGCTCCAGTTGCCCACCCGCCGCCTGAAGTTCTCGGTACTCCACCGTCAGGCCCCGGGAGCCGCCTTTGATGCGCAGGCCGGGGTCCCGGCTCCCTGACGCGCGGATCGCCACTGCGGCGCTCATGACCAGTCCCCCGTGTCCAGGAGCTGCAGTTCGGTCGCATACCGCTTGAGCACTTCGGCTGCGCCTTGGTAATCCCCCGCTGTCTGCTCCACGCGCCGAATGCACCCCGACAGGTATTCCGCGAACTCGTCGGCTGCCTCCGAGCGCCAGTTCATCTGCAGCAGCCCCCGGAGCTCCCGCTGCAGTGACTCGAGGTCCCCGAGAACTCCCTCAACGTAGCCGAGCCCGTCTGCGGCCTCCGCCGTCCCGGGCGGATCCTCCCCTACCGATCCCACGTGTCCCCCTCCTCATCAGCTTCCACCGTGCCTCTACGTTCCGTTCTTTCATCCACGGCGGCTTCCCGCCGGGCCTCCGGCCCGGTTGGGGATAAAAAGGCAGCATCGGCCCTGCGCCCCCCCTGTGTGGAGGAGAAGTCACAGAGCGGGGCGGGCCGCCGGAGCGTGAAAGAATTGCCGCATGGCTGAATCCGCTGCTCCCCGCGTCCCCCTTGCCTCCGTCACTCCCGCCATTGCGCTGGGCCCGCTGGACGGCCGCTACCGCGGCGTCACGGCCCCGCTGGTGGACTACCTGTCCGAAGCCGCCTTGAACCGCGACCGCACCCACGTCGAGGTGGAATGGCTGATCCATCTCACCTCCAACTCCGTACTGCCGGGCACGTCGCCGCTCAGCGCCGGGCAGCAGGCACAGCTGCGCGAGATTGTCTCCGGCTTCGACGGCAATTCAGTGTCGGAGCTGGCTGAAATCGAGCAGGTCACCGTCCACGACGTCAAGGCCGTGGAGTATTACATTGGCCGCCGGTTGGCAGCGATCGGCATCGAAAACCTGACCTCGCTGGTGCACTTCGGCTGCACCTCCGAAGACGTCAACAACCTCTCCTACGCCCTCGGCGTCAAGGGCGCCGTGGAAAATGTGTGGCTGCCTGCCGCCCACGACCTGGTGGACCGGATCACCGTCATGGCCGAGGAAACCCGTGCCGTCCCGATGCTCTCCCGCACGCACGGCCAGCCGGCTACCCCCACCACGCTGGGCAAGGAACTGGCCGTCACCGCCCACCGGCTGTCCCGGCAGCTGCGCCGCATTGAAAAGACCGAATACCTGGGCAAGATCAACGGCGCGACCGGCACCTATGCGGCCCACTACGCATCGGTGCCCGGGGTGGACTGGCAGCAGGTTTCCCGCAGCTTCGTCGAGGGCCTCGGCCTGGACTGGAACCCGCTGACCACGCAGATTGAATCCCACGACTGGCAGGCCGAGCTGTACGCCGACATGGCCCGCTTCAACCGGATCCTGCACAACTTCTGCACCGACGTGTGGAGCTACATCTCCATCGGCTACTTCAAGCAGATACCGGTGGCCGGCGCCACGGGTTCCTCCACCATGCCGCACAAGGTCAACCCGATCCGCTTCGAAAACGCCGAAGCCAACCTCGAGATTTCCAACGGCCTGCTGGACACCCTCGCTTCCACGCTGGTGACCTCACGCTGGCAGCGTGACCTCACCGACTCCTCCTCGCAGCGCAACATCGGCGTAGCCTTCGGCCACTCGGTGCTGGCGATTTCCAACGTGGCCAAGGGCCTCGAGCGCCTGGACGTGGCCGACGACGTGCTGGCAGCCGATCTGGACACCAACTGGGAGGTGCTCGGCGAAGCCATCCAGATGGTCATGCGCGCCGAGGCCATTGCCGGCGCCCCCGGCATGGAAAATCCGTACGAACGCTTGAAGGACCTGACCCGCGGGCAGCGCGTGGACGCCGAGCGGATGCGCGAGTTTGTCTCCGGGCTGGGCCTCCCCGCCGAGGCCGAAGCACGCCTGCTGGCCCTGACACCGGCCAGGTACACCGGGATCGCCGACGCCCTGGTGGATCACGTCACCAAATAGTCCGGTACAAAGGCAGCCCATAGGGTACGAGCCGGTATGACGACGGCGGGAGGCCGGGCTGCGCAAGCCCGGCCTCCCGCCGTCGTTTCCGGCTATGTCCCGGGTCAGGCGCAGTCAGGCCCGCCGCCGGGCCACGAGGCTAAAGGTCAGCGGCAGCCGCTCAGCCCGGTCAGGCAGCGCCCAGCCGCCGGGGACCTTGATCATGAAGTGGAGCGCCTGCCACGGCAGCACGCGCTGTTCGTCGAAGGCAAGCAGCTCCAGTCCGGCGTCCAGCAGCGATTGGATGATCTCGCTCATCGAGTGCTGCCACTGGTAATTCTCCCGGTGTGCGGCTATCGCGCTGCCCGTGTAGGAGAGCTCATCCTCATACCGAACGGGTCCCGCCGCAAAATACGGCTCGTCAAGGACCAGGAGATTATCATTTCGCTCGGCCAGGGCAGTGACCACCGGGTGGCCCTCTCGGATAAAGAACAGGCCGCCGGGCGCGAGCAGGTCGGCGATCGTCCTTGCCCAGGTGTCCAGCCGCGGGAGCCACGCGAGCACTCCGATGCTCGTGTAAACGACGTGATACGGCCCCTCTGCGACACGCGCTGCTTCGTAGACGTTCGATTCGATGAACCGGAGGTCCAACTTGGCCCGCCGCGCCAAATCGCGGGCCGTTTCAAGCGACTTCGGTGAGAGATCGACGCCGGTGACATCCGCCCCCAGCCTCGCCCAGCTGATGGTGTCCGTGCCGATGTGGCATTGGAGGTGGATGAGCCGCAGGCCGCGCGCGGACCCTCCCGGGAGGAAGGGTGCGAGAGAAGCGGCGTCAGCCTCGACGACGTCGGAAATCCGGCCGGGGCTCTCGGCGAAGTCAACGGCACCGTATGACTGGGTGTGTCCGGGGGTGCGCGCATCCCAGTTCAACCGGTTCGCCTCGAAGTGGGCCTGGTTCGACATGCGACCGATTGTAGCCGCGAACTTGCCCTCGGCTGTGTGGCCCTAGTCCGCGGCGGCCAGCTGCCCGCAGGCGCCGTCGATTTCCTTGCCGCGGGTATCACGCAGCGTGGTGGGGATGCCGGCGTCAATGAGGTGGTTGATGAAGTCGCGGGTCACATGCGGTTCCGGCGACGTCCAGATGGAACCGGGCGTCGGATTCAGCGGAATCGGGTTCACATGCACCCAGCCGCGGCCGCGGGCGTTGAGCTTCTTCGCCAGCAGATCGGCGCGCCACGGGTGGTCGTTCATGTCCTTGATCAGGGCGTACTCGATGGAGACGCGGCGGCCGGTGACGCGGTAGTAGTTGTACGCGGCGTCGAGGGCCTCGTCCACCTTCCAGCGGCTGTTGACCGGGATCAGTTCGTCGCGCAGCTCATCGTCCGGGGCGTGCAGGCTCAGCGCGAAGGTCACCGGGATATTCTCCTCGGCGAGCTTGTTGATGGCCGGCACCAGGCCCACGGTGGAAACGGTGATGTTGCGCGCGCTCATGCCCAATCCTTCGGGCACGTCGGCTGCCATCCGGTGCACGGCGTTCATGACGCGCTTGTAGTTGGCCAGCGGCTCACCCATGCCCATGAAGACGATGTTGGTGACGCGCTCGGCGTCGTGCCCGCCGTCGCGGCGCTTGCCGCCGAGGCCGCCCTCCTTGATGACGCGGTTGGCCTGGACAATCTGGTCCAGGATTTCGGCGGTGGACATGTTCCGGGTCAGGCCCGCCTGGCCGGTGGCGCAGAACGGGCAGTTCATGCCGCAGCCGCACTGGCTGGACACGCACAGGGTGATGCGGCCGGGGTAACGCATCAGCACTGACTCCACGAGTGAGCCGTCGAAGAGGCGCCACAGGAACTTGATGGTGTCGCCGTTGTCCGTGGTCAGGCGCTTGACCTCAGTGAGCAGCGTCGGGAACATTTCACGGACCAAATCATCGCGGCGCTCCTTGGGCAGGTCGCTCATCGTCTCGGGATCCGTGGTGTAGTGCTGGAAGTAGTGCACCGAAAGCTGCTTGGCGCGGAACGCCGGCAGGCCCAGCTCCTTGAGCTTCGCCTGGCGCTCCGGCAGGGTCAGGTCCGCCAGATGCACCGGCGGCTGGGACACCCGCGGGGATTTGAACTGCAGCAGCGGGCGGCCGTCCGGCTCCTTGGCCTGTTCCCAACCCTCCGGGGCAGGGCGGACCTGCGCCTTCCGCGCCTGCAGCTGCGCCTTGGAGGTGCCGACCGGCTTGGACGGGGTTGCGGAGGAAGTATCGAGGGAAGTCATCCCTTCTATTTTTGCACGCATCCGCTTCCTCTGCTTTCTGTTAGCAAACTGGCCACGGCAGTGAAACACGGTTGAAACCGCCGGCGCCTAGGTTAAGGGCAAAGCCCGCACCGGGTACCCGCACAGGAGGTCCCACATGCTTGCCGACCAGCCGCCAAACCTCACCATCCGGGAAGTCCCCTGGAGCAACCCGGTGGGAGCGGACCTGCGGGAAGCCCAGCAGTCTGAACTTGATGCCCGGTTCGGCAGCATCGATCACGACCCGTCGCCTCCCACCGCTGATGATGCCGCAGTATTTCTGGTCGCCTACGAAAAGAGTTCCGGACAGCCGCTTGGCTGCGGCGGACTGCGGCACCTTGATGACAACACGGCGGAAATCAAGCGCATCTACGTACTGCCCTACGCCCGCGGGTCCGGCGTGGCGACGGCTGTCCTCACCGCCCTTGAATACCGGGCCCGGGCAGCGGGGTACGACGTCGTTACTGCTGAAGCCGGGTCGGCGCAGCCGGACGGACGCCGGTTTTATGAACACGGAGGCTACACGGTCGTGCCGAACTTCGGCCCGTACGCCGGACGGGAAGGCTCCGTATGCTTCGCCAAGCGCATCAGCGCGGAGACCCGGACACCGCTCCGTCCGCCGCCGGGCGCTTCCGTCCGCCGGTATCAGTAGTCCGTGCGGTATCAGTAGTCGATCCGGTCTTCCTCCGCATTCCAGGCGTCGAACGGTGCCATGGCCTGGTTTCCATCAAGGCTTAGCTGTTCCACGGGAAGGATGCCGCGGCCGGCGGAGCCCTCGAAGTACTCGTAGAAGGCTGCGTCATCAAACCCGGCACCGGCCGCGTCGTAGCGGTTGGCGGCGTACACCACGCGTGTCACGCGTGCCCAGAGCGACGCCGCGAGACACATCGGGCACGGTTCGCAGCTGGTGTAGAGAACCGCTCCGCTGAGGTCAAAAGTGCCCAGTGCCGCACAGGCGCCGCGGATGGCGCTGACCTCGGCATGAGCAGTGGGGTCGTTTGCTGCGGTCACCCGGTTAACGCCGTCAAACGCGCGGCCGTCCGCCGTGACGATGACCGCGCCGAAGGGGCCGCCGCCGTTCGCCACATTGGCTGAGGCGAGGGCGATGGCCCGGGTCAGGAACTCGGCATCGGTGGTGGACATCTGCATCTCCTTGAAACGTCGAATTCAGCGTCACGAGACTAGCACCGATCCTCTGCCGCCGAGACCGGGCGGCCTCTCTCAAGCGGCAGCTCGGAATCCATCAGGGGACGGAGCGGTTCAACCTCCACGAGGGCCCGGGCGGAGGTAGCAAAACCAGCAATTCAGCAACAGTGACTGCACGGCAGTGGTGATCTCTGACAGCATTGTTCTCATGTTGCTGCCCCGGGACTTCTTCCAGAGGTTCCTCCCCGAGGGCGACACTCCCCATCTTGGATCAGCCGGCAAGGAGGTGCTCAACGCCCTCAGCTGCGAAAGCCGCGAAGAGGTGGACACGTTCCTCGCCAACTGCACCAAAGGCGGCTGCGCCCTGTACCAGCCGGCGACAGAACAGATGCCGAGCATGTACTCAGGTTCTGCAGCGGACCCCGACGGCCACATCTGGGAGTTCTTCTGGACGGATCCATCCATCCCGGATTAATCGGCACGGAACGGGAGGCCGCACTTGTTTCCGGTAATTTATCCGCGACTCCCGGTGGCGGACCTGGACCGGTCCACGGGGTTCTACCTTGAGCTGGGCTTCTCCCTCAATCAAAAGCTCAGCACCTCGGAGCGTTCGGCCATGAACGTCTCGGCCGCCATTGTGCTGATGCTGGTCCGGGAGCTCCCGGGATCCAACGCCCGTCTGGCGCTGGCCTTTCCCACCCGCACGGATGTGGATGACATCCTGTCCGCGTGCGTCCCGGGCGGCGGTACCGTTACCTCGCGGGCCCGCAGGCGAAGCAACGGAATCTATTCCGGAACGGCTGCTGACCCGGACGGCCACCGCTGGGTGTTCCTGTGCATGGAGGACGGACCCTGAAAGCAGCGGGCCAGGGTCAGGGTCAGGGTCAGGGTCAGGGTCAGGCTCAGGGTACGCGCGGGGCTCCCCGGCGACAACGGCGGGAGCCCTCGGCGGACGGGCATTGTGCCGGCTGCGGCGCAGACGGAGAATCAGACGTACCGCCGCGCCGGCGGAACAAGGGGATGGAGACGCAAAAGGCATGGCACCAACAACCGAAACTCCGGCAGCAGCGCCGCACGCGGCGGACCGGCAGGATGCTATCCGGGTCCAGGGTGCCCGCGCGAACAACCTCAGGGACATCAGCGTGGAGATCCCCAAGCGCCGGCTCACGGCTTTTACGGGTGTCTCCGGCTCCGGCAAGAGCTCGCTGGTTTTCGGAACCATTGCAGCGGAGTCGCAGCGGCTGATCAACGAGACCTACAGTGCCTTTGTCCAGGGCTTCATGCCCAACCTCGCCCGCCCCGACGTGGACCGGCTGGAGGGACTGACCACGGCAATCATCGTCGATCAGGAACGGATGGGCGCCAACCCCCGCTCCACTGTGGGAACCGCCACCGATGCCAACGCCATGCTGCGCATCCTCTTCAGCCGGCTCGGGAAACCATCCATCGGCTCCCCCAACGCCTATTCCTTCAACGTGCCCTCCGTGAAGGCCAGCGGCGCCATCACGGTGGAGCGCGGCGGCAGGACCAAAGCCGAAAAGGCAACTTTCAACCGGCTCGGCGGCATGTGTCCGCGCTGCGAGGGCATGGGCTCCGTCACCGACTTCGACTTGTCCGCGCTGTACGACGACGGCAAAACGCTGCGCGAGGGCGCCCTGACGATCCCCGGCTACAGCATGGACGGCTGGTACGGACGGATCTACACCGGTACGGGTTTCCTGGATCCGGACAAGCCAATCGCGAAGTTCACCAAGCGGGAGCTGCACGATCTGCTCTACAAGGAACCCACCAAGATCAAGGTTGACGGCATCAACATCACCTATGAGGGCCTGATTCCCAAGATCCAGAAATCGATGCTGTCCAAGGATCCGGAGGCTATGCAGCCGCACATCCGCACCTTCGTGGACCGCGCCATCACCTTCACCACCTGCCCCGAGTGCGCGGGCACCAGGCTCAGCCCGGAGGCACGCTCCTCGAAGATCAACGGCGTGAGCATTGCCGATGCCTGTTCCCTGCAGATCACCGATCTGGCGGAATGGGTCCGCGGACTCAACGAACCCTCCGTGGCACCGCTGCTGGCCGGACTTCAGCACCTGCTGGACTCGTTTGCCGCCATCGGGCTCGGCTATCTCAGCCTCGACCGGCCCTCCGGCACCCTTTCCGGCGGCGAGTCCCAGCGGACCAAGATGATCCGCCACCTCGGGTCTTCACTGACCGACGTCACCTACGTTTTTGATGAGCCCACCATCGGCCTGCACCCGCACGACATCGAGCGGATGAACGGACTGCTCCTGCAGCTGCGCGACAAGGGCAACACCGTTCTCGTCGTCGAGCACAAGCCCGAGACCATCGCCATTGCCGATCACGTCATCGATCTCGGGCCCGGCGCCGGTGATGCCGGCGGTGCCGTCTGCTTCGAGGGCACGGTTCAGGCCCTGCGGACCAGCGGCACCATCACCGGGACGCACCTCGATGACCGGGCGCAGCTCAAGGACATGGTGCGGACGCCCTCCGGCGCACTCGAGGTGCGCGGCGCATCCGCCAACAACCTGCGCGGCGTCGACGTCGACATTCCCCTGGGCGTTTTCTGCGTACTCACGGGGGTGGCCGGCTCCGGAAAGAGTTCCCTGATCCACGGTTCCGTGGCCCGGCGGGACGGCGTGGTGGTCATCGACCAGAGCGGAATCAAGGGTTCCCGGCGCAGCAATCCGGCAACGTACACCGGGCTGCTGGAGCCAATCAGGAAGGCCTTCGCCAAAGCCAACGGCGTGAAACCGGCGCTTTTCAGTTCGAATTCCGAAGGCGCCTGCCCGGCCTGCAACGGAGCCGGGGTGATCTTCACTGACCTGGGCGTCATGGCCACCGTGGAATCGACGTGCGAGGAATGCGGAGGCAAGCGGTTCCAGGCGGCGGTGCTGGAGTACAAACTGGCGGGCAGGAATATTGCCGACGTGCTGGGCATGTCGGTGGCGGAGGCCGAGTCGTTTTTCGGCGGCGGGGACGGCAACGGCGACGGCGGCTCCTCCGTGCCGGCGGCGCAAAAGATCCTGGGGCGGCTGGCTGACGTCGGGCTCGGCTACCTGCATTTGGGCCAGCCGCTCACCACACTCTCCGGCGGCGAGCGGCAGCGTTTGAAGCTGGCCACGCAAATGGCGGAGAAAGGCGGCGTCTACGTCCTGGACGAGCCAACCACCGGCCTGCACCTGGCAGATGTGGCGCAGCTGCTTGGCCTGCTGGACCGGCTGGTGGACTCCGGCAAGTCCGTGATTGTCATTGAGCATCATCAGGCGGTAATGGCGCACGCGGACTGGATTATCGATCTGGGCCCGGGCGCCGGGCGCGACGGCGGCCGCATCGTCTTCGAGGGCACTCCCGCCGATCTGACCGCCGGCCGCACCACGCTGACCGGGAAACACCTCGCGGCCTACGTGGGCCGCTGAGAAGCGTCTGGGCACCGGTTGGCTGCGGCTCCGCCCTACCCGGCCGGGGAGACGCAGATGGTGTCCATCGTCAGGGTGGTCGCGCCGTCGCCCTCTGCAGCCGTGAGGGTGACCTGGATGCCGCCGGTCTCCTGCAGCGACGCCGCGTGGGTGCCGCCGCAGGGAATGCTCACCGTGCCCTCCGGCAGGTCCACGCTCCACCGCCGGAGATCCGTCAGCCGGCCGCCGTCGCACTCGATACGGACTTCCGCCCCCGTTGCCGTCCAGTCGGCCAGGAGCGCATTGATACCCGCCTCCACCGCCGGGAGGTCTTCCAGCAGCACCTCCGGCCGGAAACCCTTGCGGCGCAGCGACTTGCCGAGCCGGTAGACGTCAACGGAACCGTGCTCCGTAATCGTGGAGGTCTCGATCGCCAGCGCGTCGAAGTTCGGATTGCCGGCCGCATCCGGCAGGACATCTTTTTTCCAGGCTCCGGCCAGCTGCCGGTTCAGTGCAAGGGAAGCGAGGTGGCACGCGGTGTGCCCGGCGGAAAGCGCGGCCCGGTACGCCGGATCCACTTCGATCCGCACCGGGTCCCCTTCCTGCACTGCCGCTCCGGCCGGCAGCACATGCGCAACCGCGAAAATCCATCCCTCCGTACCCTTCTTCACCGGGATATCGGCTCCCAGGAACAGAGACGTTCCGTCGGTGGCGGCCACGACGGCGTCCTGCACGTCGTACGCACTGCCCGCGGCTGTTTGCAGCACGGCGCGGTCGGCGCCCTGGTCCGGCCAGGCGGCATCCACGGGATGGACCGCCGTGGTGTCCAGCAGGACCGCCCGGGTACCGTCGGGAAGGTCCTGAACGTGCAGGACCTCACCGGTGGATTCCACGGCTCCGGAGGGATAGGTAACTGTTGTATCTTCGGTAGGAAGGCTCACAAGCCCACCCTACCCACTGATTCCGACCTGGCATCGTGACGGCCGTCACTGGATTCTTCATCCGGGCCCACATGGGGGTACAGTTCTAAGTACGACGCGGGGTGGAGCAGTTCGGTAGCTCGCTGGGCTCATAACCCAGAGGTCGCAAGTTCAAATCTTGCCCCCGCAACTCAAATGAAATCCCGATCCGGGTCACCGGATCGGGATTTTTTGTGTTCGCGCATCGATCATCCCCGCGCTCGGCCGGCTCCGTGTAGCCTGTGGCCATGAGTCTCAAACGCCGCGCCCTCCTGCTTGCCGGCATACCGGTCCTTGTGATGACGGCCATCGGCAGTGCGCTGTATGCCCAGGGCGATCCCGACGACGGCCGCAGCACCATAGCCGCGGGTGTGATCATCGGAGCCGTGGCCGGAGCGAGCACCATCTACCAGTTGGAGCGCTGGCCGCTGTGGCGGCAGTCCGCAGTCCACTTCGCCCTGATGGCCGTGACGGTGCTGCCGGCGCTGTTCCTCAGCGGCTGGTTTCCGGTGGGCGGGCCCGCAGACGCACTGAAGGTAGTCGGCATGTTCCTCACCGTCGGAGCGGTCCTGTGGAGCGCCCTGTTCCTGATCATCCGCCAGCTGGAGCGCCGGGCTGCGGCGAACACTGCCAAGGCCCCGGCCTCAGCGCCTTGAATGCGGCGATACTCCCGCGCAGGGGTGGATTTCACTCCCGCCCACCCCTGAGGATGGTCATCTGAACAGTGCGAGGAGGAAACATGAAATCTGTTGCCGATCAGAGCGTCGCCGAGCTGGGTGGACGCCTCAGCGTCCTCTCCCGTCAGAAGAGCGACCATGTGCAGTTGGACGGCCTGCTGCACCGCTTGCGTACGTCCTCGCACGAGGAGCAGCTGCCCGTGCTCATCGACCTCTACCGCCTCGTCTTCCCCCATGCGTTCGCCGAGGAGTCGGTGCTCTGGCCGGTGATGCGCCGCGTGCTGCCCGACGGTGAGGAGCTGACCCTCCAAGTGGAGCAGGAGCATCAGGAGGTGAATGAGCTCGTCACCGCCCTCGAGCGGCTCGAACTCGACTCGCAGGAGCGCCAAGCCGCGCTCGAGAGGTTGGACGAGGTGCTCCGGGAAGACGTCAGGGACGAGGAGGATGAGCTCTTCCCGCGTCTCCAGGAGCGGGTATCTGTGATCCGGCTCAGGCTCCTCGGGCTCGCGTGGGAGCTGGTGAGCCGGATCGCTCCGACGAGGGCACATCCCGTCGTTGCCCGGCGTCCGCCGGGCAACGTGATCGCCGCCCTGCCGCTGTCAATTCTCGACCGAACCCGGGACCGCCTCGACGTGATCCGGATGCGCGGTGGCGGCCCGGCGGAGGGCGCACTGCACACCGCCACCGTTGCTTTGACGCGGGCCGCTCACGCCGTCGAGCACCACCCCGCGATGCGCCGGGGTGAGGACCCGTCGACGCGCGTTCTTTCAAAACCGCGCATGCCGTGGGGCCTGCTTGGCGCGGGGGTACTGGTCGTTGTCGCGGTCTCCATCGCTTTGGCCCGCCGACGGCGCTGCTGAGTTACCCGTGCCTCCTTAGGCCGGGATGGCATGGTGCTGTAGCCACATTTCCAGGACTCCGAGTTGCCACAGCAGGTTGTTTCCGCCGGGGCTGAAATTCGTGTTGGGTGCTGCGAGCAGACTCTCCACATAGTCCGGACGAAAGAGCCCGCGCTGCTTGGCTTCGGGCGCGTGGAGTGCATCGCCGACGGCCGACAGCAGGGGCTCGGCAAGATATTTCAGCGGCGGCACCGGAAAGTACCCCTTCGGGCGGTCAATAATGGAGGGCGGCAGCACCTTCCGGGCAATATCCTTGAGGATGCCCTTTCCACCCTGAGTTGCCTTCAGCTCCGGAGGGCACTGTGCGGCCAGTTCGACGACGTCCTGATCGAGGAACGGGACGCGGGCTTCCAGCCCCCATGCCATTGTCATGCTGTCCACCCGTTTCACGGGATCATCAACCAGCAGCAGGTGTGTGTCGAGCCTCAGCACGGCGTCAAGCGCCGTTTCGGCTCCCGGCGCAGCCATATGTGCTTCGAGCAGGGAACGGCTGACATCCGAATCGCAGAGCCATTCCGGCTCGACGATGTCGGACATCTGGTCATGCGTGCGGTCGAGAAACGCCCCTTGGAAAGTCTCGAGGGCGCTGGCCCGGGCGGCAGAGCCGGCTGGCAGGTGATAGGCATACCCGGCGAAAACCTCGTCGGCACCCTGCCCCGACTGCACTGTTTTGACATGCTCAGACACCGCTTTCGACAACAGATAGAAGCCCGTAACGTCCTGCGTGCCCATCGGCTCCGTCATGGCGCCGATGGTGTCGCCCACCGCCGGCACGATCTCGTTGCTGTCGATCCGGATGCGGCGGTGATCGGTTCCGTAGGCGGCAGCCACAAGATTTGAATACCGGAATTCGTCCCCCTCTTCCCCGCCTGCACTGTCGAAGCCGATGCTAAACGTGCTCACAGGCTGCTGCCCGAGTTCGGCGAGCAGAGCCACGATCAGGCTGGAGTCGACTCCGCCCGACAGCAGGACCCCTACCGGAACATCGGACACGAGCCGGCGCCGGACCGCGGTCCTCAACGCTGCGTGAATCGCATCCTGCCAGTCCTCGGCCGCCCACCCCGCGGTGGCCGGCGTACGGATATAGTCGGGCTTCCAGTACACCCGGTCACGCCTGCTGCCGTCAGGGGCGATCACGCTCACGGTTGCCGGGGGCAACTTGCGGATTCCCCGCAGGATGGTGCGGGGAGCGGGCACGATCGAATGCCAGCTCAGATAATGATGGAGAGCAACTTCGTCTACGGCGGTGTCGATTCCACCGCCGGCCACAAGGGCAGGGAGGGTGGAAGCGAACCGCAGGCGGCCTGGAAGTTCAGCCAGATACAACGGCTTGATGCCGAGCCGGTCTCTGGCCAGGACGACGCGGCCGTGCTGCTCATCGACGATGGCGACGGCGAACATTCCGACCAGGTGGTCCACGAAGTCCTCGCCCCAGCGTGCGTAGGCCTTCAGGATCACCTCGGTGTCACTGGTGGAGGAAAAGGCATAGTCCGCACCCAGTTCCGCACGCAGCTCGGGGTAGTTGTAGATGCACCCGTTGAAGACGATGGTGAGACCACGTTGCGGATCATGCATGGGCTGAGCCCCGGCGTCCGAGAGATCAATAACCGTCAGGCGGCGGTGGCCAAGGGCAGTCCAGCCATTGGTCCAGCCCCCTCCGCCGTCGGGCCCCCTCGGCTCCATAACCTCGGTCATCCGCGCTACCGGACCCCGGTCAGCCTCATACCCGTGGAAGGCTATCTCTCCGGCAATTCCACACATCCGCTGCACTTCCTTTCGCCGGGTGCGCGGGTGCGCACCGAGTGTTTGCCGTGCTGCCGTACCCGGTCTGTCAGCCTGGCTGCCGGCCTGCCCGGGCACTGGGCTTCCGGGCGAGTCAGGACCAATCACTGTAGTTATGGGCGATGCGGGCCAACGGCTGCGGGCGGACATCCCTCGGCGCTGCCTCAGGGAACTCCGCGATGCTGCCCCTGGCCAGGTTCGTGATGCGCACGGCATCGCTGACCACGTCACTGAGGTCCCCGCACTGCAGTGAGGCCCGTTGCCTGTGGCATCCCGTTCCACGGGCAATGACCTGACGCAGGAGGGATTCGGTGATCTCCGCGTCACCCATGTCGGCGAGGGCAGGGCGGACGTACCGGAGCAATGCCAAGGCGACAGTCGAGGCATCCTGAGGAACATCAGTGACCGGATGAAGGAGATTGTCATCCATGCCGAACCTGCTGGCACGCCAGTATGCCAGGCGCAGCTTTGCCGCCGGCATCGGCCGCGGCGGAATGCCCCGGCGCCACTCACGTGCGGCCGTCTCCACCAGTCCGCGCGTCAGAAGCGCCAAGAGAACGGCGTCATCCGAGTAAAGGCAGACGTCGCCGACTCGAATCTCCACTGTCGGATGGTTATGGCTCAACCGCGCGTCAAAATATATCTGGCCGAGGTCGAGAGGAACCGCACAATCAAGAAGGCTCTCGACGAGCGCATGGTAGTTCTCGGCAGTGCCGAAGACCTCCGACGGCCCTGCCATGGGCCACCGGCTCCACGCCTGCCACCTGTAACTGGAGTAACCGGTGTCAGTCCCGTTCCAGAAAGGGGAGTTGCTGGAGAGGGCGATCAGCACGGGCAGCCACACACGGATCCTGTCGAGAACTGCCACTCCTTCGTCATCGTCTTCAACGCTGACATGGACGTGGCAGCCACAGGTCAGCTGTTCCTTCGAGGTGATCGCGAACCGGAGGTCCATCTCCTCGTAACGGGTACCTCTTGTGCAAGCTGGCAGGGCGGGCCGGGGCGACGTGGCAAGTGCCGCTGCCCTCGCTCCCGCGCGCATGGCCGCATTGTCGGTCATCGCCCTGCAGTGCGCCACATCCAAGGCGAGGTCGCGGGCGTTGTCGTGCGGTCGGGTACCGGTCTCGATCTGCTCCTGCTTGATCTCGCGGGTTATGCGGTCATCGACTCCCAGGTCGAACACCGCCTGACCGAGGGGAAGCGGCGTACCGTCCGCTGGATCTACCAGGAGGAACTCCTCCTCAACTCCGAAAGTCCTCATAGCAAGGCCTCGCGGTCCGCGGGCAAAAGACATTCTCCGGTGCAGGCCGATTGGTGAATAGGAGTGATCATCAGTAGCTCCTAGATGAAACTGACACTGGCTGCTGCTTAACCGAGGTGCCGTCCTGTAATACTAAGCCTGCTTATTACCCTAGGCAAACGTTACCTGCGCCCGAAAGGGGTCTGTGTAAGAACAGACCCAGCACCTGGCGCGAGTGGGTTGCCCGGCGGTGACTCGCTCTGGCTCTTCGTCAAGAATGTGGCACCCTTCGCTGCAGGAGCTTGAGTCTAAAGTGGCCGCGCTGCTCGCACCGGTCTCAGCTCAGAACACCCTTCAACGGGGTCGGCGAGCCGGTTACGGTGCGGGCGGGAAGCCGTCTCTGGGCCACCAGACCGGCAGCAGGTGGCGCAGCGAGCCCAAACGCGCCTCGACGTCGTCGTCAGCGCTCGCCACCCACTCCCCGAACCAGGAAGCGTAGCCGCCGCCGAGGAAGGCGGCTGTGGCGTCAAAGTCCAGGGGCACCGGCGGCACACCGTGAGCGTGCCAAACGTGCAGCGCCAACAGGATCCGCACCTTCAGCTGGTCGGCCAGGATCCCCAGGAAGGCCTCGGTGGCAAAAAGCGTCCGGTAGACACGTTCCTCGGCCTTGGTGTGCTGCAGGATCTGCCGGATGGACTCGACGTACAGGTCTCCGATCTCCGCGACGGTCCGGCCCGTTCCGCGCTGGTCCAGCTCCACAGTGCCCAGCCGGTCCACGACGCCGGCGTACACCGATGCGGCAAAGTCAAAGATGTTGCGGTAATGACCGTAGAAGGTGGTGCGGTGCACCTCAGCCTGCCTGCACAGTGCTGCCACGCTGATCTCCGCCAAGTCGTGCTCCCGCAGCAGTTCCCAGAGTCCGGCCTCCAGAGCTTCCCGGGTACGGGCCGTCCGCGGCTCATCAGGGGGTGAGCGCCGCAGGGGCGTAGTTTTGTCCGTTCCAGGCATGGAACTCATCTTCTCAGATACACGGAAGGGCCCCGCCGAAGCGAAGCCCTTCCGTGCTGCGGCGCCGGGGGACGCCGCAAACTTACAGATGTAGCTGGCCCTAGTGGTTGGCCAGGCCGGCTGTTTCGCCTCCGTCAACAATGAATTCGGCGCCGGTGGAGAAGCTGGAATCGTCACTGGCCAGGAAGAGGACGGTCCGGGAGACTTCCTGCGCCTCGCCCATGCGGTGCAGGGCGACGTGGTTCATGGGGTTTTCCATGCCTTCGGTCATCGGAGTCTTGATGACGCCGGGGTGGACCGAGTTGACGCGGATGCCGTACTTGCCCAGATCCAGGGCAACGGACTTGGTCAGCCCGCGGACGGCGTACTTGGTGGCGGTGTAGCCCGGCAGCTCCACAAATCCCTGCAGGCCGGCGGTGGAGGAAATGTTGATGATCGAACCGCCCTTGGATTCCTTCAGCGCCGGGATGGCGGCCTTGATGCCCAGGAACACGCCGTTGAGGTTGATGTTCACAATGCTGTTCCACTGCTCGAACGTGTAGTCCTCAATGTGCCCGAAGTTGGCGATGCCGGCATTGTTGACCAGCACGTCCAGCCCGCCGAACTCGGTGACTGCGGTCTGCACAGCGGCGTTCCAGTCCTCGGCCCTGGTGACGTCCAGGTGTACGTAGCGGGCGTTGTCGCCGAGCTCCTCGGCGGTCTTCCTGCCGTCTTCATCGAGAATGTCGCCGATGACGACCTTGGCACCTTCGGCCACCAGCAGCCGGGCATGCGAGGCGCCCATGCCCCGTGCGCCGCCGCTGATTAGTGCCACTTTGCCGCTTACGCGTTCCATACCGCTTCTCCTTCAGATAAGTATGATCCTGACTTATTCAACACCTGTAGAAGAAGTATCGATGCCCCGAAAGCCATAAATGTGACGGGAGAGACAGTTGCTGGATTTCACGGCCCTCGCCCGGGCGGGGCGGTCATGCGGCACCGGGAAAGCCGTCACGCGGCCACCACGGCGGAAGGAGATGCGGCAGCGACGCCAGCTGCGCTTCGACGTCGTCATCCTCGCCGGCAGCCCACTGCTCGAACCAGGAAGCGTAGGCGCCGCCCAAAAAGGCCGCCACGGTATCCAGGTCAAGGCCGGGCACCAGCCCGTGCGCGTCCCACACGTCCAGAGCCAGGCGGAACCGGCACCTGAGCCCGTCCGCGAGCACTCCCGGAAAGGAGCCGGTGGAAAACAAGGCCCGGTAGACCCGCTGTTCGGACCGGATGTGCCGCAGAATGTGGCGGACAGCGTCGACGTAAAGGATGCCCACCTCTTCTCGGCTGAGCCCGTCCCCGTCAAGATCGACGTCAACCGCACCCAGCTTGTCCACAGCCCCCGCGTAGAAGGAAGCCGCGAAATCGAAGATGCTGCGGTGGTGGCCGTAAAACGTAGTGCGGTGCACTCCCGCCCTGCGGCAGAGCGCAGCAACACTGATGTCCGACAACTCATGGTCGCGCAGCAGTTCCCAAAGCCCGGATTCCAAGGCTTCCCGTGTGCGTACAGTCCGCGGTTCCCCGTCCGCGGGACGGTCCGTTCGGAACGGCGTTTCCGGTGCTGGCATGGGTTCCATCCTCTCAGATACACGGAAGGGCCCCGCCGAAGCGGAGCCCTTCCATGCCGCGGCGCTGGGGGACGCCGCGGGGATGGTGTTCTTGGTTATTCAACACCTGTAGAAGAGACTCTAGCGGAGAATACCCTTCGGAGCACAAACCGCTGCCGGGGCGTGTCGCCGTGAGCTGCGGTCAGCCTGCTTCAGCGGGCCTCGCCCGGTGCCGCGGAGGCAGCGGAATGATGGGCGAAGTCCGCTGCTGATACTGCAGATAGCCCGGATGCCGGGCCCGGGAAATACTCTCGGTAAAAACCGTGGATCCGGCAAAGAGCAGGGTCAGCAGCACGGCACCCAGGACGGTCCAGTGGAACCAGTTCCCGGTGGCCGCAACGGCAAAGCCGTAAAATAGCCACCACTGCGCCTGCTCAAAGAAGAAATTGGGATGACGGGAAAAGCGGAAGAGCCCGGTCTGCAGGAAATCGGGGCGCGGAGTGCGGCCCGCCCTGCGCTCGGCGGCCTTCCACTGGTGAAAGTCCCATTGCTGCTGGTCGGCAACGCTCTCGCCCGCCAGAGCGACGGCAAACAGGACGGCCAGGATCCAGTCCCCCGTGTTCAGCGGGCCGGGATTCCGGTAGACCGTGAGGGCCGGAAGCGTCATCAGGAAGATGATGACGTTCTGATAGACGCTGATAAACAGGAGATTGAAGAGGGCGAACTGCCACGGTTTCAGCCGTTTTTTCAGGATCCCCCACCGGTAATCCTCGCCGCCGGGCGCATAACCGCCCTTTCGCGCAAAGTTAAAGGTCAGCCGGGCTCCCCAAAGCGTCACCAGCACGGCCATCAGCACCGGGCGCCCCTCAAAACCCGCCGCTGCCGCGAAAACCCACACATAGGCCACGGGCGCCACCGACCAGATGCGGTCGGTCCAGGAGTACTCGCGGGTGACGAGGGACAGCACCCACGTTCCGGCGGTGACGGCGGCGAAAATCCACAGGCAGACCATGACCGGGTTCATGTTTGGAGAATACGCGCGCGGGACACGGCGGGGAAAGCTGCAGGACCCGTGGACCCGTGAACCGCCGCAACCTCAAACCTTCCCTGCGGGCGCGCCTGCTAGCCTAGCCGGACCGGCAGTTGGGGGCTGCAGGCGCATCTGGCCCCGCCGCCGCTTCAATGCAGCGAAAGGGATCAGCATGCAGTCAGGACGCCGTCGACCTCGTCAGGACCCGTTGAGCCGGCGACCCCTGCGGCCCGGAGCAAAGCGGTCCGGCACAAAGCGGCCCGGCAGGCCGCATCCCGCGGCGGCTGCGGCCGCCGCCTTGCTGATCGTTCTGACCGCCTGCAGCGGTGCCGGCGCGCAGGAGGACGCCGCAGCAGACCCGACCGGCACCGCAGGCACCACCGCCCCGGCCACCCTGCCTTCCGCCGTCGCGCTGCCTGACACCCCGGTGGGACTTCAGGCGCAGTGGGTCCTGGACCTGATTAATGCCGAAACGGCGGTGGAAGGCGACGGATTCGAGGCAAACTTCGCCGCAGTTATTCTGCAGGACCTGCCCGCCGGGGAACTGGCGAAAGTTCTGGAGCAGGTGCGTTCGGAGGGACCGTGGACTCCGGCGAAGGTGGACGCAGTCGCCGGGCAGGGCGTTTTCACGCTGAGCGGCAGCACCGGTGAGCTGGTGGACCTGCAGCTGTCCGTTGATGAGGCCGGCCTGATCAACGGTATTTTCTTCGGTCCCGGCACTCCCGCCCGCACACCGGCTGCCGGCTGGGAGGAGTTGAAGTCCAGTGTTTCCGCGCTGCCGGAGGGCACCGGGCTGGCGGTCTTCCGCGTGGCGGACGGTTCCGCAGTTGTGGACATCGATTCAGCGGCAAGCAAGCCGCTGGGCTCGATCTTCAAGCTCTATGTGCTGACCGCGGTCACGGACGCCGTGGCTGCGGGCACCCTGGGCTGGGACAGCCCGCTCACGGTCACCGATGACCTGCGCAGCCTGCCTTCCGGGGACCTTCAGGACGCTCCCGCCGGCACCGCAGTCACTGTCCGCGAAGCGGCCCTGAAGATGATTTCCATCAGCGACAACACGGCCACGGATCTGCTGATCAACGCAGTGGGCCGCGATGCGGTGGAGCAGGCGCTCTTCGACACGGGCCATTCCGACCCGGACCGCAACCGGCCGTTCCTCACCACCCGGGAGCTGTTCCAGCTTGGCTGGGGCGTGGAGGAGTCACTGCGCGGGCAGTGGGCGGAAGCCGACGTCGAGGGTCGCCGGGCGCTGCTGGAGAACCTCCCGAAGGGGGTGCTGGATATTCCTGCCGAGGCGGTCTCGACGGCGGTCTGGCAGCAGGGCCTGGACTGGTTTGGCACAGCTGATGACGTGATGCGGGTGCATTTGGCCCTGCAGGAGCGGGCCGGGACGGAAGCCGGAGCACCGCTGCGCGAGATTCTTGGTACCAACAACGGTCTGGGACTGGAGGTCGGCGGCGACTTGAGTTACATCGCGTTCAAGGGCGGCAGCGCCCCGGGTGTGATGGCAGGATCCTGGTACCTGGAGCGCAGTGACGGTGAACGGTTTGTCGTGGTGCAGCAGGGAGTCAGCGATACGCCGGAAGACGTGGCCAATGCCGGGGCTTTTTTTGGTCCGGCGCAGGACGCCGTCACCCTGCTGGCAGCCGAGGCCGGCAAGTGAGCCGGGGCCGGGGCTTACCGACGGCGGCCGGAAGCGCCGGCGGGTGACTTCCGTACTGCTGCGGCCCTGGCAGCAGGCCGACGCCGGAGCCCTGGCGGCCGCTTACCGGGACAGTGCCGATTTGGAGCGGCAATTGCGTGCGGACGCCGCAACAGCCGACGGCGCGGAGCGCATCATCCGGAAGGATCTGGGCTGGGATCCGCAGACCGCGTGCAATCTGGCCATCCTGTGGGACGGCACGGCCGTGGGTAATGCCGGCATCAGCAGCATCGACGTCCGGCACGGCACCGCCTGGACGTACTACTGGCTGGCCGGGGCGGCGCGGGGCAGGGGGCTAGCGGCGCGGGCCGTTGCGTCCCTGGCGCACTGGGCGTTCGCCGAACTGCAGCTGCACCGCCTGGAGCTGGGCCACCGGACCAACAACCCGGCGTCCTGCAAGGTGGCGGAATCCGCCGGTTTTGCTGCAGAAGGAATCCAGCGCGAAAAGCTGCGGTACGGCACCGGCCGCTTCGATGTGGAAATCCACGCTCGGCTGGCCACCGACCCGGTTCCGGAGCTGCAGCGGATCGACCTGCAGCTTCCCTGAGCAGGGAGCTGCAGCCCTGCGCCGCGCTGCCCGCGGCAGCGGCAGCGGGCCCTGCGCCCCCAGGACAGCGCGGCAGTACGGGCTAGTGGTTCGCCGTGTTCCGGGCAGCAAGCGCGTTGAAGAGCGAGGCGGCCGTCGCAGCATGTCCAACCGTGACTGTCAGGCTCTTCCCGCCGCAACCGTGTACCCGGAGCGCTTCGCCGTTGCGGAAGATCAGACCAACGGAGCCCGCTCCGCCAACCCGGATCCCCCACCCGAGAAACTCCGCGGGACCGCGCACAGTAATCACCTCGGCAGTTGCCCCCCGGCCGGCCGGAACATGGAACCGCCCCAGGCCGAGCAGCGTGGTGCAGGTCAGCCCGCGGCTATCGACCGTAACAGTCCACCGTCCGGTGACGATCCCGAGCGCCAGAAGGACCGCTCCGGGAACAGCCAGGAACCAGAGCGGCGTAGCCAGCCCGAGGATGAGCAGGGCCAAACCCGGAATGCCTCCGCCCAATAGGCACACCCAGGCGGTGGCTGCGGTGGTCCAGACGGCGCGCTCCCCCGGAGCCAGATCCAGCGCCGGTACCGGAACACCGGCAGAATCCGGTGCTGCCAGCGGCCGGCTGCCGGCGACGACGGCGGCCAGCAGGCCGTAGGCGAGGCTCAGGAGAGCAACAAGTGCCGTCGAGGAACGCGGATCCGGCGCCTGCAGCGGATCGGCAAGGCCCACCTGGCCGCTGAGCATCGCGGGGAGGGCTGCGGCAAGGAAGACGGCGACACCGGACAGAACACCAACGGACAGCCGGCGGCCCCACCCGGCCAACCTGCCGGACCACTTCAGCACCGCCAAGACGAACAACACCGCTGCAGCCGGAACGGCCAGGGACAGCATGCTGAGCCATAAAGGACTGACCGTAGTGACCCCGCCCGTGGACCAGTTCCACTGCTGGGCCACATCCGCGGGAAGCCGTGTGCTCCATCCTGCGACCACTGCGAGCGCACCCAGCAGCACGGCTGCGCTCGGCAGGAAAACCCCCAGCCAGAACCGGGGGTCCGGGTCTTCCTGCATGCGGGGGCCGGAAAGGTGGGTCGTCATACGGCGGTTTCCTTTTCAAGGCGTTGGCGGAAGAGAGCAAGGATCGTTTCGGCGGACAGTCCAAGTCCGGCCAGCTGTGAAGCGGCGTCATCGAGGATGTGCAGCGCGTGGTCCCGGACGGCAGGGGCGGGGGCAATGACAACCGCTCCCCGTCCCCGCCGCAGCTCAATAAGTCCCTGGCTGCGCAGGTCCTGGTACGCATGCAGGACGGTATGCAGGCTTACTCCCAGTGACTCCCCGAGAGCTTTCGCGGCGGGCAGCCGTTCGCCGTTGGCGAGCGAGCCGTCCAAGATGCCCTGCCGAACGGCTAACGCACCATCCGGAGAACGGGAATATCGTGCGCCGTCGGGCTGCCGGCCACCTGCGCACCGTCGGGGCGGAACCCGTTGCGCCGGTAAAAGGCCTGTGCCCGCGGGTTCTCGGCTGCCACCCACAGCTGTGCGGGGCCCTCCCCCGCCACCGCCTCCAGAAGCGCCTGCCCGACGCCGGTGCCGTGGTGCGAAGCCAGGACGTAGAGCATGAACAACTGCCGTTCCCGCACCGGGGGAAAGGCCGAATGTTCCTGTACCGAGGAAGGCCCGGCCATGGCCAGGCCGACCAGCTCCCCGCCGGCCTCCGCCAGCGCGCTGCTTCGCAGCGGGGAGTCCCCGGCTGAGATACGCTCCCACAGCGGAACGAGCGACGCAGCGGTGAAACCGTCCCAGAAACTGCCGTCCACCTGTCCGGTGTACGTTTCCGTCCAGCAGCGGTGGTGCACACCTGCGAGCGCGGGCGCGTCAGCGGCTGTCGGCGTCCTCAGGGTGAAGTTCATGGGCGGAAGCCTACCGGGATCCTCAGGGCCGGGCTTCGGGAGCGCCGGGACCGCTTTCGTCCTCCGGGTCCTGCATCAGGTCCACGGCCAGGGACGCGAGCGCTACAGCGAGGGCCATCCAGTATCGGGGTGCGGGTACGCGGTGCTTCAGCAGCCAGCGTTCCAGCCGCTCGTCCAGGCGAAGTGACAGCACCTGGATGCCGCATACGACAACTCCGGCACCCACGGCAATCAGGGCGCGCACCGCAGGCGGACGGGCGAAAAGCGGACCCTTTTCCGCGCCGGCGGAACCGCCGTCGCCCACTGTAATCAGGCCGCGCACCGCGGGCGGCTGAACGAAAAGCGAGTCCGGCTCCGCGCCGGAGGAACCGTCGTCGCCGGCTCCGGTGCCGGCTGCGGTGCCGTGCAGGTTCCGGCCGGCCGGCCGGAACAGCACGGCAGCCAGTCCGCCAACAGCGAGGGTCCCCGGGACCACAACAAAGGCACGGCGAAGCTGCGGAGACCAGTCAGCCGGTCGAAGGAGCGTGAAGGCTCCGGAAATTGCGGACACGGTCAGCGACAGGGGCAGGTTCTTCATGCCCCCACGGTACTGGACCCGGTCTCCGGGCCGGCGGACGGCAGCAGCTCGACATCCCGGCACACGGACAGCCTGCCGGCGGCAGCTGCCGTCCCGACACTGAGACCAACAAGGGCTCCGAACGCGTCGAACCCGAAGACCGCCCACAACAGTGCGGAGGGCACCGCGAAAAACACGGCCATATGAATCCATTGCCGGCGCACGGGGCGCAGCAGCAGCCCCAGCACCAGGCCCACGGGAATACCTACCAGCAGCGAAAGCCCGCCAAACATGGTCATCGCAAACAGCCACATACCGAAGGGGTTGACCTCCGATCCCGATTGTTTCGGTTCCTGCAGGAGCAGGACCACGTACAGCACCGTCCAGGCCGCCAGCCACAGCCCTGCGGCAACGGCCAGTCCTTTAAACAGGCCGTAGTTGCCCAGCACCACCCGGACTTTTCCGGCCGACCCCGTCGGTTGCTCCTGCATTCCGCCCCCCCTTGCCCTGCACCGAGCCTAGCCGCACCCTGTTCTGCGCTGTTCTGCGCTGTTCTCCGCTGTTCTCCGCTGTTCCGTGCTGTTCCGTGCTGTTCCGCCACCCTCCGCCCCCTCAGCCCCCGCCCGCGGTCATGCTTCCGGCGCGCCGGCCCGCGGCCCGGGATCGTAAAGGGTGCCGCTGCGGAACCGGTCGCTGAAGTTGCCCAGTGCAAATTCGCGCAGGTCGTAATCACCGGTCAAATGTCCGGCGGCGGCCACCTGCAGGGACAGGGACGCCCGGTGCAGCTGCGCACGCGCCACAAGTTCGGCGTCGGCAATGTCCGCGACGGCGGCTGCACCGAACGCACCGACCAGCGGGGCCAGGTCCATGGCCGGATCCCCCAGGCAGGCGTTGTCAAAATCCACCAGACCGGAGATTTCCGAGCCGGCCCAGAGCACGTTGTGCAGACCGAAATCTCCATGCACGACGCCGGGCGGCACCAGTGCTTCCGCCGCCAGGACCTCCGCGACCACCCGGGTTGCCGCTCGGATTTCGCGGGGAGCCAATCCCGCCGTGATTCCCGCGACGACGGCCGGCCAGTTCCCCGCGCCGCACCACTGCCGCACCGGAGGGAGCACGCCCCCGGAGGGTGGAACCGCGGCGGCCAGGGCCGCGAGCACCTGCTGCAACGGAACCCGCACTGTTTCCCAGCGTTCCAGGGGCCGGTGCTCCCCCGGAACAAAGCCGTTGAACTGCGCTGACCAGCCCTCCCCGTGGAATGGTTCACGCAGCACGGCAGGGATTCGGAACGGCAGTGCCGCCGCGGTGAAGGCCGCCAGGTTAGCCGTTTCGGTGCGGGTTCTCTCCGCGTGCCCGGTCCCGAACGCCACACGCACGACGGCGGAGTCCCCCAGCACCGCGACGCGGTGGAACGCCCCGCTCCGGAACTCCGCCCTGTTCCAGTCCAGGTCCGGCCAGAGGGACTGCAGCCCGGCCCAAAACTCGGCCACCGGGTCTTTTCCGTCCCCGATGCCGGCGGCAGCGACCGGTTACTCCTGCTCGCCGGTGAGGCTGACCTCAAGCCGGCCGTTCACAACCCTGGTGCGGAAGGCAGGCTGCGGAGCAGTTGCCGGCCCGTGCACCACTTCGCCGCTGCGTACGGAGAAGGTGCTGCCGTGCCAGGGACAGACCACGCACAGCTCTCCCTTGGCTTCCTGAAGATGGCCCTCGTGCAGGGGACCGCCCAAATGGGAGCAGGTATCTGCCAGCACGGAGATGTCCGGCGGCAATCCGCCGTCGGCCTGCCGGAGAACCAACAGGGGAACGCTGCCAAGCGCGGCTGACTTCAGCTGGCCCGGCGGGAAACTCTCCACCGGCCCCAGGGAGTGCCACCCCTCGGGGACTTCCTCCGGCAGGTCCTCATTGCGGTTGACTCCGGCACCCTGCCGGTAGGAGAGGTGTCCGCCCAGGAACCCGCCAACCCCCGAAATGCCGAGTCCGGTGAAGGCCAGGATCTTACCCCGGCCGTGATGCCCGCCTTTGCGGGCCAGCCACGACCCCAGGAACAAGGCGGTGGCAACCGCGTTGGCGCCCTGGTGCACGACGCCGGTCCGCTGCTCCATGGTGTCGAGCTGGGAAAAGTCGGTGACTCCGGTCAGGGCAGTGGGCACCGCGGTCACCACCCCCAGTCCCACGAGGGTTTGGGCTGCGCGCTGATTGCCGGGCAGCACGTCCAGGACCGCGGCGGAGACCCAGGCTCCCAGCGGCACAATCACCATGAGGGGATGCAGCGGATGTCCCAGCGGCACGCCGTGCAGCGCATCTTTTACCTGCGGCCACGGCAGCGCCTTGCGTACCAGACGGGACACCGTTCCGGCGGCGGGATCGAGCCACGCTGCCCTCTCGAGCTTGTCGGCGACGGTGACCAAAGGCAGACGTGGCATGGCGCTCTCCTCAGACGGGCTGCTGGTGCTCACCAGAGTAGCCATGCTCCCGCACAGGCACCACAGTAAAGGCCGCCGCTGCTTCCGGCGCGGAGTCCTTTGGCGGGGCGGGAGCGGAGACGGCCGGCCCGGCCCGGCATACTGGCCACCAGCCGGTATCGGCAAAAGGGCGGTGCGGGTGCTGCCGGAAACAAGCAGTCAGGAGCAGAAATGGGACATGTGGGTTCGTATGTGTGGGAACTGCGCCAAAAAGTGGGCTCCCGACAGCTGCTGCTGCCCGGGGCCCAGGTCCTGGTCCTGCGGGCTGACGGCGCCGCACTCCTGCAGCGCCGGGCCGACAACGGAGTCTGGGAGCTTCCCGCCGGGGCCTGCGAACCCGGCCAGAGCTTCGCCGGAGCCGCTGCTGCCGAGCTGTTCGAAGAGACGGGCATCCGGGCGGATCCCGCCGAGCTGGTGGCCTTCGCGAGTCTTTCCGATCCTCAGCTGCATCAGTTGGAGTATCCCAACGGTGACCGGGTGCATGCGTTCGCCCTGTGCTTCGTTCTGGAGGGGTGGCAAGGAACGGTGAGACCGGAGGAAGCCGAAGTCGACGAGATCGGTTTCTTTCCCCTGACACGGGTTCCGGCGCCCACCCATCCGCCGACGCTCGAAGTGCTCCGGCTGTTTGAGTTGTTCCGGCAGACGGGCGCATTCCAGGCCCGGTGAGAGTCAGTAGCGGCTGTGCGGCTGTGCGGCGGGAGGGCCGGGAGGGTAAGGCAGACTGGGGGCATGACTTCGGGGGACGAGACAACAACCATGTTCCGCACTCGCATGCCGGTCCGGTACCGGCTGATCCTGGGCCTTCTGGGACTGATCAGCGCAGCCGGAACAGTTGCTGCAGCCCTGGACGCGGACCCGGCGGTCCTCTGGGTTGGCGCCTTCATAGTGCTCATTTTCGTGCCCGTCCTGCTGATGACCGCCAGGATTACCGTGGGTGG
Source organism: Arthrobacter sp. Z1-15 (assembly GCF_054792395.1). Lineage (NCBI taxonomy): Bacteria > Bacillati > Actinomycetota > Actinomycetes > Micrococcales > Micrococcaceae > Arthrobacter > Arthrobacter sp. Z1-15. Next base: position 3,785,467 of record NZ_CP096454.1, read on the forward strand.
GAAGGGCATGGAAATCCGGGTGGCCGGAATGTTCTCCACGGAGATTCCCTACCGGGAGATCACCGCCGTCTCCGCCGGGCCGGACACCGGGATCCGGGAGGGCATGGGACTGCGCATCCTTCCGGACGGAACCGGATATCTGGTGGGCGGGCCGTCGGTGCGGATCGACTGCGGTTACACGGCCGTTCTGGTCTCCTGCCGTGAGGCTGAGCGGCTCCTCGCCTGCCTGGCACCGCACGTGAATTCCGTTCCCGGGCGCTAGCGGGAGACACGCACTTAACCGGCGGTGCCGCCCTCCTCCGCAGCGGAGAAGGACGGCACCAGAGCGTTCAGCGGGCCCAGCCGGGATCAGCGGGTGGCGGCGCCGTCGTGCGCACCGCGGGCAGTTCCCGCAGGCGGTGCAGCCGCCGTGCCGGAATCGCCGTCGGCGTCCGCACCCTCGACATGCGGGTGGCGGCGCTCCAGCGACGCGCCCTCCACATCGACGTCGGGCAGGATCTTGTCCAGCCACTTCGGCAGCCACCAGGCTTTGTCGCCGGCCAGGTGCATCAGCGCGGGGATCAGCAGCATGCGCACCACGAAGGCATCCAGGAGGACGCCGAAGGCCAGCGCAAAGCCGATGGGCCGGATCATGGTGCTGTGCGAGAAGATGAAACCGCCAAACACTGCGGCCATAATGATCGCCGCGGCCGTGACCACCGAGCGGCCCGCACGGACGCCCTGGGCGACGGCGAGCCGTGCCGGCGCCCCGTGGGCGTAGGCCTCGCGCATTCCCGAGCCCAGGAAGAGCATGTAGTCCATGGCCAGCCCGAAGAGGATACCCACCAGGATGGTCGGCAGGAAGCTCAGGATCGGGCCGGGGGTCTCCACACCGAAGACGGCGGAGAGCCAGCCCCACTGGTAGATCGCGACCACTCCGCCGAGGGCGGCGAAGTAGGACAGGATGAAGCCGAGCGTGGCAATGACCGGAACAAAGATGGACCGGAAGACCAGGATCAGGATGAGCAGCGAGAGTCCCACCACCACGCCGAGGTAGACCGGCAGCGCGTCGGACAGCTTGTCCGAGATGTCGATGTTTCCGCTGGCGGAGCCGGCTACGCCGATCTCGTACTCACCGTTCAGCGGAGACATATCCCGGAGCGTATGCACGAGGGTCTCGGTGGATTCGCTGGTGGGGCCTTCCTTGGGGATGACCTGGAAGGCGGATACGGTCCAGTCCTCGGAGGATCCGATGGGAGCAACCGCAGCCACGTCCTCCTGGTCGAAGATGGTGCGGGCAATCTCGGCCTGGGCGGCCAGTGATTCCTCTTCGGTGGAGGCATCGGGTACCTCCGCCACCACCAGCAGCGTGCCGTTCTGGCCCTCGCCGAACTTCTCGGAGACGGCAGCGTAGGCCTGGTACTGGCTGGAGTCGTGTGCTTCGGCGGAGCCGTCCGGCAGGTTCTGGCGCAGGTCCAGCGCCGGGATGGCGATCAGCAGCAGACCGGCGATTGCGGCAACCACGGTCAGGACCGCACGGCCCGTGCCCATGGCCTTGGCCTTTACGGTCTCCGGGCGTCCGGTGCCTGCTGCGGCAGCTTCGGTGTGAGCGTCAAGGGCAGCACGTTCCTTGCGGCTGAGCACGCGCATGCCGGCGATCTTCAGCAGTGCCGGGGTGAGGGTGACGGCGATCAGCACGGCGACGGCAACGCAGGCGGCGCCCACGGTGCCCATCAGGCCCAGGAAGGGGATGCCCGTGATGTTCAGGGCCAGCAGGGCGATGAACACGGTGGCGCCGGCAAAAACCACGGCATTGCCGGAGGTGCCGTTCGCCAGCGCGATGGATTCCTGCAGGCTGTACCCGGCCTTGAGCTGGCGCCGGTGCCGGTTGACGATGAACAGCGCATAGTCGATCCCCACGGCGAGGCCGAGCATCAGCCCGAGGATGGGGGTGATCGAAGCCATCTCGACGACGCCGGAGAAGGCCAGCGCGCCCAGCGCGCCGATACCGACGCCGATCAGCGCGGTCAGCAGGGGCAGGCCGGCAGCAACCAGGCTGCCGAGCATGACCACCAGGACGACGGCGGCGACCACCAGACCAACGACCTCGCCGATTCCGAAGAGGTTCGGGACGGCGGCGGAGATGTCGGCGGAGTAGTTCACCTTCACTCCGTCAATCGGCGAGTCTTCGAAGGCTGCCACGAGGGCGTCCTTGGTTTCCTGCGTGATTTCCATCTGGGTTTCGCTGAAGACCACGTTCAGTACAGCGGCGCTGCCGTCTTCGGAGACGGTGCGGATCTCCTTGGCCATCTCCAGCAGCTCGGCACCCTGCTCCGCGGGCAGAGCCTGCGCCTCTAGGTCCTCGGCTCCTGCATCGAGTTCGGCGCGGCCGGCGTCCAGCTGTGCCTGCCGGGCATCCAGCTCAGCGAGCATCTGGGCCGGCGCTCCGGCAGCCTCAGCCTGCGCGCGGGCCTCATCCAACTGGGCCTGGCCGGCGTCGAGCTGGGCCCGGGCCTCCTCCAGCTGGGCGCGGCCGGCGTCAATCTGTGCCTGGCCTTCGGCCAGCTGCTGTGCCTGCGCAGCCCGCTCCGCCTCGGTGGCAAACGGGTCGACGACGGCTTCCACGCCGTCGAGCTCCGCGGCCTTGGTGACCAGCGCGGAGATTTCCTGCTGCTGCTCGGGCGTGAAGCTCGAGCCGTCCTCGGTCTGGACTATGACTGACCCCGACCCGCCGGAGGCCTGCGGGAGTTTCTCCTGCAGGCGCTCGGTGACCTGGGTGGTGGGGGTATCCGGGATGGAGAACGCGGTTGCGAGCGTGCCGCCGAAGAGCGCGAAGGCTCCTCCACAAAGCACGAGCACTGCGATCCAGGCCGCAAGCACGGTGCGCGCCCTGCGCGCAGCCGCCCGACCTAGTCGGTAGAGGAATTCAGCCATGAGAGTCCTAACAGGGGGTGGGGAGGGAAATTTAAGGTGGCGGAGCTAGGCGGTATCCCGGGCGGGAAGTTCGGCGCAGTGTCCGTACCGGACGGCTTCAATCAGCCTCTCCAGCTGGCGGGACCAGACCTGCCGGGACTCGGGCGTGTCCACGGCGCCCGTTTCGGCGGCCCAGTGGTGGTAGAGGACCCCGACGCCGCCGGCGAGGGAGCCGACCAGCAGGTGCAGGTCCAGCTTGTCGGCGTCCGGGCGGCGGAGGAGGACGGCGGCGAGCAGGAGGTTGCTCACTTCGGTGAACACCCGCAGCGTCATCAGCGCCTGTCGGGGCGACGGCTGCGCGGCGGGGCGGCCAAGCACCCGGGTCAGGTAGGCCAGCGGCGCAACGAGGTCCGCCGCGCGGAGCACAGCCGCCATTTCGTCCATCATCGAGGCATTCGTGCCGTCACCGACGGGAACGTCCGCCAGTCCTTCTATGACGGATCCGAGGGCGTCACTGCACACTTCGACAACCACGTCGTCCAGGGAGGAGAAGTGGTTGAAGACGGTACGGCGTGACACGTCTGCCCGTTCGGCCAGCTCCTCGACGGTGAAGTCGGTGCCGGACCGTTCGTCCATCAGCGCGGCTGCGGCATCCACGATGGCCTGCCGGTGGCGGTTTTTGAGGGCAGCGCGTCGGTCGGTGGCGGGTTCTGGAAGCACACTCCTACACTAAGTGCACTGATGCACTTAGTGCAATTTGGTTTCCGGTCCGTCCGGAAGCAGGACGGTAAAGACGGACCCCTCCCCCAGGCTGCTGCGGAATGTCAGGCTCCCGCCGTGCAGTTCCACAATGTTCTTCGTAATGGCCAGGCCCAGGCCGGCCCCCGGCACGGCGGCAGTAAGCGCACTGCGGGAGCGGAAGAACTTGGTGAAGACCTTTTCCTGCTCCTCGGGCGACATTCCCCTGCCGGTATCCTCCACTTCCAGCAGGAGAGACAGCCCGTCGCGCCGCAGCCGGACCATTATGGTCCCGCCGTCGGGCGAATACTTCACCGCGTTGGACAACAGGTTCTCAACCACCTCCCCCATCCGCCGGGGGTCCACCTCTGCGGGAGCGGAATCGGGAACATCAAGGGAGATCTTCACGCCGCCGGCAGCCGCGCGCGGAGCAGCGGAGAGAACGCCCGCGCGCACAATCGCCGCCACATCAACATTCTTCCGTTCCAGTTTCTTGGTTCCCGACGCCACGGACAGCAGATCGGACACCAGCCCCAAAAGACGTTCGGCGTTACGCATTGCCACGGAGAGCGAGGCGCTCACATGCTCCGGCAGGTCGTCAGTGTCCAGGGCCAGGTCAAGGTAGCCCAGGATGGAGGTCAGCGGCGTGCGCAGTTCGTGGGATACGTTCGCCACGAACTCATCCTGCGCTGCGACGGCACGCACGAGCCGGGTGACGTCGGAAAAGGACAGGACAGAGCCGGAGACTCCGCGCGCTCCGCCCACCGGCCGGGCCGAGACGCTCACCGCCATCTGGTGCTCTCCCGTCCCAATCCACAACACTTCATCCGTGAAGGTTTCGCCGGCGGCTGCGCGCCGGATTGGCAGTTTCTCCGGCGGCAGGGGCGTGACGCGGTCCGCGCCGAATGCGGCCAGCGCGTCCAAATTTCCCGGTCCGCCGGCAATCCTCTGCCAGCTGCCGGCCAGATGCGAGTTCATCAAAATCGTGGTGCCCTCTCCGTCCACGACCAACAGCCCGACGTCGGCGGTGTTGAGCACCGTTTCCAGCAGTGCCTCCCGTTCCCGGCTCAGCAGGAGGTTCTCCTGCAGGATCCGGTCCTTGGCCTCCAGCGCGTGCTGCTTCTGCCGCAGCCGCTCCTCCGCTGCGGCCCGGGCAGCTTCTGCCGCCTCAGCTTTGCGCAGGGCAGCGGTCAGCTCGCGTTCGAACCGGGTGCGCTTGGGTGCACTGAAAAACGTGAGGCGGTCGAGGCAGGCGCCCTCGCCGTCCGCTGTGCTGTCCCGGGTGCTGTCCCGGACGCCGGACACCAGCATCGGAAGAAGATCACCGCCGGCGCCGGTGAGGGTAAGGGCCATTTCGTCGAAGCAGCCGGTCACTTCTAGCTGCACCATCGCGAATGATGTGTAGAGCACCCGGTCGGCCGCGGGCATCAGTTCGAGCAGGCTTGTACCGATGATCTCTTTACGGGAGAGCTGAAGCCAGCGGGCCAGGGTCTCGTTGACGTCCAGGACGGTGCCGTCCGTCCCGGTGACGAGATAGCCCGACGGTGCGGCGTGGAAGTGCGCCGCATAGTCCTGCGTGCCGGCTGGCCGGGTGCCGCCGTTGTCCGGGGTATCGTGACTGTGCATTTCAGGGAAGGACATGGGTGGAGCGGAACAGGTAGTGAAGAACGGCCTCGGCGGTTTCCCGGGGTGCACTGACGTGGGGCATGTTGCCTTTGGCATTGAGGTGGACGAGTACGCTGCTGGCCAGGTTCTCGTGGAGGTAGCGGGAGGCGGCGGCCGGGGTCAGCGGATCTCCCGGTGTTTGCAGCAGCAGGACGGGGATCTGCACCGCGGGCAGCAAATGGCGGATATCGGTTTCCAGGGACAACTGCAGGAAGTCCCGGACATACTCCGGATGGAGCCGGCAGATTGCGGCGGTGAGCTCTTCGGCCAGGACCGATCCGGGCGCCTGTCCCGTCATGGGCGGTGCCATGGCCGCCGCCCACAGCGGAAAGTTCAGGGTGACAGCTTCGAGGATTTTTTCAATGTCTCCGGCTGACAGGCCGCCGGCGTACCTGTCACCCGGTATGTTGCGGTAACACGCGGAAGCTCCAATGAGCGCCAGCCGCGTGATCCTGGCGTTACCGGCGGCCGCGGCCGCGATGCCCATCATCCCCGCCACTGTGTGGCCCACCAGCGTGACTTCCCGCAGGTCCAGGGCGTCCAAGATGCCGGTCAAATCTTCCAAGTAGCCGTCCAGGGACGAGTATTTTTCGGCTGAATACGCGGATATATCTGCACCTCCGGTCCCCGCATGATCGAAGAGGACAAGCCGGCACTCCTGCAGAAACGGGAGAATCCGGTGCCACACCACTTGATCGCACCCGAATCCCTGGGCCAGCATCAGTACCGGACCGTCGGACGGGCCCACGAGGCGGACATTGTTTCTGGCCAGGATATTGTCGCGCTCCACGGCCTTCAGTTGCCGGATCCGGTTGCGGTGCCGCGGCGGCTCGCGCCCGGAACTGCCGGGATACGGAAACGAGGGAAAAGGGAAGGTGAATAAGCACTGTAGAACATAAGGGAGACCTTTGGTGCAGAGAAAGGACGAACAGGCATTTACCGGTTCCGGCGGAACGAAGGCTACGGCGTTGTGCGGCTCCAATCGAAATCTAACAGAAAAGGAACCAGCCAGAAGACAGGGCTGCTGCTCCGGAGACTTCCCGCAGAAGCTTTTCCTGCTTTCCGGTGCAGATGAATGTCAGGCATTACGCGTCCTATCAGGGACGACGCACCTGACCTGATGAATTCGCGGAAGCCGGAAGTCCCGGCAAGAATGCATTTGGGTGATTAACGGCACCTCTTTCCCTCCGGGCAGCGGTGCCTAGGAATAAAAGTCCGCAGATAGAGCACGGAATGGCAGCGGGGACCGGTGTCGAACCGTGCCGCCCTTTCAGCGGAGCAGTTCCAGTCCGAGAAGAAAGATATCCGCGGATTTGGCGTGCGCTGCCCGCATCACCTGTGCAAGGGTGGGAAGAAGCAGAAGACTCACCCCTGAGGGGTGAGTCTTGCCACCGGCGTCCGCCGACGTCCGCCATCGACAGGAGCAGCACATGAGTGACCAGGACCAGAGCGTCAACCCCGGCTCCGATGCAATGACCAACAATCTTGCCGGGACACGGGACGAGTTCAATGACGAAGTGACAGCCCGCCTTGTCGAGGAAGCCAAGTCCGAGAAACGCGAGGAAGAGCGCGAGGAGCAGCCGGCCCTGAAGGTGGACGAGGACAGCCCGGCCTCCGACGCCGAGGCCTCCTCCTAACAGCCCCGCGGAAAACCGCTTCCCGGAAAGCAGTCCCGGCCGAATACTTACTAAGCGCACTGTCCTTTTGGGCCCGGCCTTCTTATTCTGGGATTAACCGAAGCGGGTTAATTCCCAAGCGAAGGAGACTCCCATGAGCACCAGCGCAGGAGCAGCCGGCCAGCCGGCCCGCAGGCCAAACCGGGGGGCCGCAGGGCAGCCCGGACAACGGGCTGACAACACCGGCGGACGTGACGGCACGGAGAGCCGTGAGCAGATTGTCGGCCGGGAGAAGGACCAGTTCGGCGGGGTGAAGATTGGTTCGGCGTTTTTTGGCTGGCTCGCCGCCGCGGGAACCACGGTTCTCCTGAGTGCGATTGCCACCGCCTTTGGTGCCGCCCTCATCGCCAATAACGTGGACGTGGCCGGGGAGGCCACGGCGAATCCGGAAGGTGCCGGCATTACGGGCGTCATCATCCTGATGGTGATCCTTTTTGTCGCCTATTTCTGCGGCGGGTACGTAGCAGGACGAATGGCCCGGTTCAACGGAGTCAAGCAGGGTGTCGCCGTGTGGGCCTGGGGTATTGTCATCGCCGTCGTGCTGGCGCTCATCGGTGCCATCGCCGGCAGCCAGCTGAACATCAACGCACAGCTCAACACCTATCCGCAGCTTTCCGGGGACAATACCGCGGCTGCCATCATCTCCGCCGTCATTGCTGCGCTGGTGGCACTCGGCGGTGCCATTTTGGGAGGGCTGGCAGGCATGCGCTTCCACCGGCGTGTTGATAAGGCCGGGCTCGGCACCTAACCGGCATGCGCACCCCTTCGAACCTGCACCGCACTCGGCCCCCGGCTGCCCTCCCTGCGGTCAGGCTCCCGTGAAGGCACGCTCCCTCCCGCCCTGGGTGAGGCGGACCGGCATCGAGGTTGCCGGGTGGATGCTGATCGTCCTCGGACTGGCAGCTCTTGTCCTGCCCGGCCCGGGGCTCCTGGCCCTCGTTGCCGGGCTGGCGGTGCTCTCGCTTCGCTACCGGTGGGCCAGCCGCTTTCTGCGCCCTGTTCGAGCCAAAGCCTTTGAAACGGCAGAAAAAGGCGTGGAGACCTGGCCGCGTATCAGCGCCAGCGTGATCGGAGCGCTCTCCCTCATGGCGGTCGGAATTGTCTGGGGAGTCTGGGCCAGGACGCCGGACTGGTGGCCCTACAGCGACGCACTGTGGCTGCCCGGCGGCTGGGGTACCGGAGCCGGACTGATCATCTCAGGGCTGATTGCCTTGGGCATGATTGTTTACAGCTGCCGCAAATTCAGGGGAAAGGCCAGCCGAGTTCCGCAAAGAGAGGGATCCCCGGTAAGACGATTCAGTGTGATCAGGCGCTCTGGCCGGACCTCAGGACGGCATTGAGCGACTGCAGCGCCGAAGCGGCAGCATCCAGTGCCCTGCCTTCTTCGTCACTCAACCCGGCGAGACCGCTCCGAATCGGCCCGGCCCAGGCGTCTTCGATCGCTTCATCCTGGGCCAGCGCCTCGTCGGTTGGAACCAGCCGGCTGATCCGCCGGTCGGCGGGACTGCTTTCCCTCGTGACGAGACCGCGCTCCGTCAGGACGCGGACGGCGGCACTGGTGTTGCTCTGCTTAAGAGCCATGCGGCGCGAGAGTTCAGTGACCGTCAGTCCGGGTGCCTCCAGAATGTGCTTCAGCACCGCCAGTTCCGTAGAGGCCAGCGGATCGATGCCCGTGACGTCGGGGATGCGCCGGTGAATGGTCCAGGCAAGGTCGCGAAGCAGCACGGCCACTTCACGCTGTCGGGCCGCGGTATCGCTCTCATCCTTCATGGGCTCATCCTAACGCATATGTTGACATATATATGTCCGCATATGTATAGTGAACGGCTCCCGAACCGTCTAGGAAAGTTCCCATGCCCGATTCCACCGCCACTCCCCCTTCCATCGTGCGCCGCACCAGCGGACAACTCATCCTCCTCCTGGCCCTGCTGACCGCCGTCGGCCCCCTGTCGATTGACCTCTACCTGCCCGCGTTCCCGGGCATGGCTGGAGACCTCAACACCACCGCCGCGGGCATTCAGCTCACCATGACCACCTTCCTGGTGGGCCTGGGCCTCGGTCAGCTGTTTATTGGCCCGCTGTCAGACGGCATCGGACGCCGTAAACCTTTGCTGATCGGCACCTTTGTCTGTGCCGCAGCCAGCGCCTTCTGTGCAGTTGCCCCCACGGTTGAGATGCTCGCCTCGGCGCGCTTCCTCCAGGGGCTCGGCGGCGCCGCCGGCGTCGTTCTTGCCCGCGCCATTGTTTCGGACACCGCCCGCGGCGCCGCAGCTGCCAAGCTGCTGGGCGTTTTGACCATCATTTGTGTCATTGCCCCCGTCATCGCACCGCTGGCCGGCGGCGCAATCATCGCGGCTGCCGGCTGGCGCGCTGTGTTCTGGATCCTGGCCGTGCTTGTACTGGTCCTCTTCATCTGGGGCATTTTCGGCGCCAAAGAAACCATGGCACCGGAAGACCGCAACCACGGAGGCATCAAGACGACGCTGCACGTGGCCAAAGAAGTCCTGAGCAACCGGAACTACACCGGATATCTGCTGACCTTCTGCTTTGCCTTTGCCGGACTGTTCGCTTACATCTCCGCATCTCCGTTTGTCATCCAAAACATCATGGGACTATCCGAAACCCGGTTCTCACTGATTTTTGCGATGAACGCCCTGTGCATCACCATCGTGAGCGTTATCGCTGCGGCGCTTGCGGGCAAGGTTTCCTACCGCCGAATGATTGCCATCGGCTTGGTTGTCGCCGTGCTGGCCGCCGCCGGACTGCTCATTTTCGCCCTCAACGACACCCCGATGGTTCCCATGCTGGTCCTGTTCGCCGTGTTCCAGGGCTCACTCGGGTTCATCTTCGGCAACGCCACGGCACTGGCCCTCGATGAAGCCGGCCACCACGCCGGTACGGGTTCCGCCTTCCTGGGGTGCCTGCAGTACGTGCTGGCGGCCGCCGTCGCACCGATTGTCGGCCTGGGCGGAGAGGACACTGCCGTCCCCATGGGCATAGCCATGGTTGTCTTTGCGGTCCTGGCAGCGATTTCCTACCTGACCCTGACTCGGAAATCCACGGCCGTTCCCGTCGGCACGGAGCACGACAGCCGCTTGCGTGAAGAGACCCCACAGCCGGTTTCCCGCGCCTAGCAGCAACCGGCACAACCGGGAAATATCCGCGCCTCAGCCGCGGCCGCACCGCCTTCTGCTTCCGGACGCCCCGCATCCGGAAGCAGAGGCACCCACGGCTCAGGTGCCTCTCCGGAACCGTTTCTACGCATCGCCGCTAGGCGCACAAAGCGCAGGTGCATGGATGCACAGGCTGTATGCCGACGGCTCTTCCGAGACTAAAGCTGGTCGCTTCAAAGAGCAGGTCCAGGAACTCGGGAACTGTGCCCGCCCGCGGGCAGTAGCGCGAAGATGCGAGGATCGGAGGAAGGGGGTAGACCCGATCCGCATCGAGGTCCCGGAAGTCCAGTGCCATATCGGCGGCCAGCGCCTTGGACAGTATGTCTTCGGCGGCCGGACTCATGGTCCTCCGGTTGGAAACGCGGTCAATTTTGGGCTGGATCCGGGTGCCCCATGCGTCCAGATGGACGCGCAGCACGAATTCCAGCGCCAGCATATCCACTTCATGCAGCGACGGGCCGTCCGTCCACGACACATCGATGGTTGCAATGTCGTAGGCAACCATCGGCACCGCTTGGAACTGCACGCCGGGGAAGGCCTCCGCCAGGAAGGCGCGAAGGTGCTCCGCGACGTCACATGGCCACGGGTGTTCCATCATGTGCCCTTCCCTGACCGCGCGCGGTCATTGGGACAGGTGCGGTCCCGGGTCGGTCCTGTCCGCCCGGACTATCATTTGCCGCGGTCCGCAACGGGATTGTCGCCGACCACAACGAATCAGACTCTATGTCCATCGGAGTGCGTTCCGCCAGAGTGCAGCCGGGGTTATTTTGCTCCCGTCGCACGGTGTCCCGGGGCGCCCCCTGTTCTCCACTTAATACCCGAAATTCCTGCAGGTGCAACTAGTAACTCGGTTTCCGAAGGGTTTTACCGGGACCTCTGGTATTCACGGCGTGTCTGCTGGAAGTATATGAGCCTGACGGCATCACCCAGACGTCGGAAGAAAATCAGCATCCACACCGCACCTTCTACAGTCTTCACCTTCACGGGGGCAGCCTTCCAGATCCCCACGCTGCAGAGGCTGCCGATACATGAACTATTCCCCCCAAACACCCAGTCTTCCCGCTTCCGCCGCAGCAGATTCCACCGGCGGTTCGCGGCAGCGAGGGCAGCACAGTACTTCGGTTTTCACTTCTTCATGGCCGGATGTCATCGGCCGGCCTGACCCCAACGGGAGGGACCTCGTATGAGCCAGTTAGCTGCGGCACAACCCACCAAGCCGCTAACGCCAGGAGCCGAATGGTGGTCTCTGACCATCCAACCCACTGAAAAAGATGTTTGTGATGCTGTCATCGGAGAGGTCGTTACTCCGCTGGCAGCGCAGGCCCGATCGTGGGGTGCACAGCGATGGTTCCATACCCGCTGCATGGACCCGGCTCATCCCTATATACAGGTCCGCATCCTCGGTGCGCCGCGGGTCCTGGACCGCCTGGAATCTCTGATGCGCGCACTGGTGGACCAGTCGGCTCCCAATCTGGGAGAGCTCCAGACCTCGGAGTACCGCGAAGAGCCCATTCCCAGCCGCTGGGATTACGGTCAGGTTTCCGCAAGGGCTGAGTCTGATCTGGCGAAATACGGCGGAGCGGACGGTTTGGCGCTGGCAGAGGAAGTCTTCGAGCTGTCCTCCGATCTGGCCGCCTGGGCCACGTCCCGGTTCCCCAAGGCGAACAGCCGTTCCTCGCTGGCAGCGCTTCTCCTTTTTGATGCCAGCTATGCCATGATGCGCGGACCGCGGTCGCCGGTCTGGGCGGACCGGAGGGCCATCTCGTGGGATTACTACTGGGACAGCCATCTCCGCAGCTGCACCGCGGCTTCCGGCCCGCAAGCGGCGCACATGCGCAATGCACTGACCTCGCAGTTGGCGCCACGTATTCTGCCCGCACACCGGCTGATGGCCGCCACCGCCTCGGAACCGGCTGTGGATAACTGGCGCAAACGCTGGTCCCGTGCCATCGACACGTATTTGTACCGGGCAGACAAAGTCCGGGCCAGCCGCAGCGCCCAACAGCTCACGGTTTACCAAAGCCGCCTGATGCTGAATCGTTTGGGCATTTCCGTCCGGGGCGAGGCCGGTTTGGGGCTGTACGCGCGATCCTGGAGCAAGGAACGGGAAGCTGACTTCCTGAAGATGGCGCCGTAGGGCTTCCTGCACAGGTTCCACACCCGGCGCGGGTGCGGAACCTGTGCAGGAAAACTGCACGCGGGTGCATGTCCCATGGCTTCGGCGGGCGGTGATGACATTGCCCGCCGGGAAACCCGTTTAACCGCGTCAATCACGCCTACACTCGGTTAATGGCGGCAATCCTCAGCGGAACCTCAGTGGCTTCAGAGCTTCAGCAGCTCATCCTTGAGACTGAAAGCATGGAGCAGTTCCTGGAGGCCTTCGCCCAACACGCGGCCGGGCTGTTCAGCGATGCGGCCCTCCTTCTGTGCGGCGTCACCCTCAAACGCGGAAGACATGCGGCAACCGTGGCCAGCAGCAGCGCTGCGGCCAAGGAGCTTGACGAAGTCCAATACGGTTTCGGTCAGGGTCCCTGCCTGCACACGGCGTTGACGGGAGACACCACGCTGGTGGCTGACACGCGGACCGATCCCCGCTGGCCGGCGTACTTCGATGCAATTCAAGACCGGGGCTACTACTCTATTCTGGCCGTCCCCCTTGTCGTGGGCGACGACGGCGGAGCTGCACTTGATTTGTACGCCCGGGAAACCGGGGTGTTCGACGACGAAATGACGCGCCGCGTCCAGGATTACGCCGCCGAGGCCACTGCCACCCTGCAGGTCGCTGTTCAAATTGCCGCCTACCGGGAAATTAATGAGGACCTGCGCGCGGCCATGCGGTCCCGGACGGCAATCGACGTCGCGGTCGGCATTGTCGCCGGCCAGAACCGCTGCACCCAGGAGCAGGCCTTTTCCATACTCCGCCGCGCCTCCAGCAACCAGAATTTGAAGCTCCGCAGCCTGGCTGAACGTGTGGTGGAGTCGGTCACCGCCGCCAAGGTCAAAACTCACTTCATCGAGTAAGCCGGGTGCCGCCCGATCCGCTGCCGGCCCGGCCTTCAGCGTCCTTTCAGGTGGATTGGTAATACTAATAGGGCAACGCGAGGGGCGCTTCCGGAAGTGAGACCACCGGAGGCGCCCCGCTTTGTTGATCCGGCCGTCGCTGCTGCAACATCTTTTACCGGCAACCCGGGGTGCCGGCGGGTTTCGCTAGGACGCAGAATCCGGTGCCGGGACCGCTGCCGGGACCGGCTGCGGCAGCTCCCGGTCCTCCCCGGACGGCGGCGCGAATCCGTTGTCCGCTTCCGGTTCTTTTCCGGAAACAGCGGCGTTGGCCGAGGTCAGCGACTGATCCCGCAGGTACCGCAGCACCACAATGGTGACGGCGGTTGCCGGAACCGCCAGGAAGGCCCCCACGATTCCGAAAAGGGTGCTGCCCACCGTAACGGACCCGAGGACGACGGCGGGGTGGAGTTTCAGTGTCTTGCCCACGAGGAAGGGCTGCAGGATGTTTGACTCCAACTGCTGAACCACCAGGACGATGCCCAGCACGACGAGCGCGGTTACCCACCCGTGGGAGACCAGGGTCACGAGTGTTGCCAGGATTCCGGTTGCCACCGCCCCGACGATGGGGATGAAGCTGGCGAAGAAGATCAGGACCATCAGTGCCAGCGCGAGCGGAACATCCAGCAGCAGCAGTGCCAGCCCAATGAACACGGCGTCGGCCAGTGCCACGGTGGCTTGAGCCAGGATATAGGCCGACAGGGTCTGCCATGCCTCCTCGGACACCCGGACCGCGTGGACAAACGCCCGGTTGTTGGTCCAGCGGCTGGCCCAGGGCAGGAATTTGTCCCCGTCCTTCAGGCAGAAGAACGTGAACACCAGGGTCAGCAGGAATACCACGGTGATTGAGGTGACAGTTCCCAGCCCTGCGGTAATTCCCGAGACAATATCGCTGCTGTGCTCGCGGATCTGGGCAACGCCGGCGTCGAGCAGTTCATTGAAATCGACGGTTTGGACGGCGAAGGGCAGGCCGGCGACAAAATCCGTCAGATCTTCCAGATTCCGCCCGGCCATCCGCGCGAGTTCCTTCGAACCTGACGAGATGGAGGGCAGCACCAGCACGGTCACAGCGGCAATGGCGGCCAGCAGCCCCAGCAGCGACAGAAGGGCGGCCAGCGCCTTGGGAAGCACCTTGCGGAGCACCCGGTTGACGGGCCAGAGGATGGATGAAAGGAGGAGTGCCAGCAGCCCCGGAAGCGCAACCGACCACAGCGAGCGGATGGTGAACCAGAGCACCACCAGGCCGGCCAGGACAATCAGTCCGCGGGCTACCCACACGGACGATGCAACCAGTCCCCGGGCAAAGGTTCCGCGCGGCTTGAGGCCTGCCGCCCTTCCGGACGTACCTGCCTCCGCGGAGGAACGGTCGGTGGAGCCGGCCGCTGCCGGTGAGGATATGGAATCGGTCGTGTTCACCGTTCCATCTTGCCTCACCGGGGCAGGTAACTATTCAGCGAACTGCGGCTGCCCTTCGATGAACACCCAGTCCCGCTCCTCGAGGATGGGTTCCATCACAGGCCCGCCGGCCTCGGCTATCCGGTCCTGTATTTTTCCCGGAATCCCTTCGTCCCGGAGATTCTCCCGTAGCCACGTCTTGGCCGATCCGTCGAGATACGGCCACCAGCGCTCAATCTGGATGGGTTGCATAACGCCCCCTTTAATCTGCGGTAGATCCACGGTGCCACCGCTGTCCGGACGGCGCAAGGGGGCTACGGAGTACCGGCGGCAGCAGACCCCTAGGGCATGGTGGTGATGCTGTCGATCGCCGTGCGGGCCTGCTCCGCCAGGGTTGCCGGGATCGGGGCGCTCTTGGCGGCGTCCTCCGAGGCGGCCTGGCCCTCGTCGCTGACCACATAATTTCCGAAGGTCTTTACCAGTTCAACGGTGCTCGGATCCTCGTAGGCGCTGCAGAAAATCTGGTAGGAAACCAGGACCAGCGGGTAGGCTCCGGGGACCGTGGTGGTTCGGTCCAGATGGAGGGCAATGTCATTGGGCGCGCGGTCCGGAACGCGTTTCGCCTGCTCGACGGCGATCGAGGCCCCGTCCGCACTAATCGGAACGTACTCCTCGCCCACCAGGAGGTTGACGGTGCCCATGGAGTCATCGATGACCGAATCGTCGGCATAGGTCACGGCGCCTTCGGTGCGGGTCACGGTGCTGACGACGCCGGAGTTGCCCTGCGCATTTTCACCCGCCAGGCCGCCGGGCCAGGTTCCCGACGGACCGTCCGGCCAAGCCTCCGGAGCCGCTTCATGCAGGTACTCCGTGAAATTCTCGGTGGTGCCGGAATCATCGGCGCGGCTCACCGGCGTGACCGGCGTGTCCGGGAGCTCGATTCCGGGATTCTGGTTGGCGATGGCCGGATCATTCCAGGTCTTGACCTCGCCGCGGAAAATCGCGGCAATGGTTGCTGCGTCCAGGTTCAGGGAATCGATGCCCGGCAGATTGAAGGCGACGGCGATGGGCGAGATGTAGGCAGGTATATCCAGGGCCCCGCCCGGACCGCACACTTCCTTGGCTTCCGCGATTTCTTCGTCCTGGAGATAGGCGTCAGAGCCGGCGAAGTTGACCGCCCCGGCCAGCAGGGCGCTGCGCCCGGCACCGGAACCGTCCGGCGAGTACTGCAGCTGGACGTTCGGATGCAGAATCCCGAATCCCGCGATCCAGGCGTCCATCGCCGGACCCTGGGCGCTGGAACCGGAACCGGAGAGAATGCCGGACAGGGTGGAGGTGCTGTTCTCCGCAGCCTCGCGCTGCTCAGCCCCCAGCGGATAATCGGAGCCGCAGGCAGACAATGCCAGGGCGGCGGCGGCAACCAGTGCAAGGGCACGGACGGGACGGGGTTTGGGCACGGAGGCGGTCCTTCCGGGGACTGTGGCTGGTGGGCACTTCGGGCTGCCCGCGGGCTCCGGAGAACACCGGTTGCCCCTTCAAGGCTAGCCGCCGTTCCCGGTCCTCCGCCAACTCAAAGCTCCGCCCGGCCTTGGCCGGGTGCACCCGAGGTGAAAGGATGGGCCCCACCCGGTGCATAAGGAGTAATTGTGCTCATCACTGCCGCCGTTTTCGCCGTCGTTGCTGCGGGCATCCACCTGTATATCTTCGTCTTGGAGTCCCTGCGGTGGACCGCTCCGTCCACCATGGCCGTGTTCCGGGTTGCCTCCCCGCAGGATGCTGCGGCTACGCAGGCACTGGCCTACAACCAGGGGTTCTACAACCTGTTCCTGGCTGTCGGCATTCTGCTGGGAGTTGTCCTGCTCGGTGCCGGCAGCAGAGTGGCGGGGCTTACCCTGATGAGTTTCGCGTCAGCCTCAATGGTGCTGGCGGCACTGGTCCTGGTTGCCAGCAACCGCAGCATGATCCGTCCGGCGCTGATCCAGGGCGTTGCGCCCGCAGTCTGCCTCGCGTTTACCCTGCTCGGCGCTTAACGCATTGCTAGGCCATTCCGGTCATCCGCAGCGTGATGTTGATCCTGCCGCCGGCCAGTCCGCACTCCGGATCGGCGGTGCCGGGCAAGGTCTTGGGCACGCCGTGGTAAGCGAACCGGGACGGGCCGCCGAAAACGAACAGATCACCGGAATTGAGCTCAATATCGGTGTAGGGACGGGTCCGGGTTGAAGTATTCCCAAAACGGAATATGCAGCTGTCGCCAATACTCAGCGACACTACGGGGGCGCTGGACTTCTCATCCTTGTCCTGATGCATTCCCATGCGGGCACCGTGCGCGTAGTAGTTGATCAGCGCGGTGTCGGGGGTGTAGTCCTCGGGTTGCCAAAGGTCCGGCGCATAGCCCGGCTCGCCCTCCTTGGCATATGCCTCGGCCACGGCGCGCCGGCCCAGCCGGATCAGCCAGTCCGGGACGTCGGCAACCCTCCCGCCACCGGCGTCGTCCGCGGTGCGCGTGTATTTGTAGGGCTGCCAGTGCCAGCCCAGGCACACTGTCTGCACGGACATTGGATGTCCGCCCGGCAGAACCGCCGCCCGCATCGGGACCGGACCGACGGCCCACTGCCGGCAGGCGGCCACGATTTCGCGCTGCGCCGCCGGGTCAAGCCACCCGGGAACGTGCACTGCCCCGGGTCCGGGCTCCGTCCGGTTCGGCGGAAAAAGCGTCCCGGTCATGCGGCGGCCTCCAGATCCAGGAGCAGGCGTTTGGCGTCGGATCCCCCGCGGTAGTTCCCCGTGGTTCCATCCGAACGCACTACTCGGTGGCAGGGCACGACGACGGGCAGCGGGTTCAGCGCACAGGCCGTCCCCACTGCCCGGACCGCTCCCGGGCTCCCCGCCAGGGAGGCGAGCGCGGAGTAGGTGGCGGTGGAGCCGTACCCGATATCCGGCAGATGCTCGACGACGGACCGGCGGAAGCCGGCGGTCAGCTGCAGGTCCAGCGGAAGGTCGAAGGAGCGGCGGGTGCCGGAAAAGTATTCCCCGATCTGGGCGGCGGCGTCCTGCAGCCGCCCGGGGGCGTTCAGGATCCGCGGGCTGATACGCGCGGCAAGCGTAGCGAGCACCGCGCTGTGGTCCTCGCAGGCAAAGGCCACCCGGACCAAGCCGGCCGGGGTGGCGGCCAGGAGCAGCTCGCCCACCGGCGTGCCGATCACGGTGTAGGCCACGTCCAGGATTCCGGCCCCGGCCGCAGCAGCGGCCAGCCGGGCCTGCAGCCGCAGCAGCGTATCGCCGTCGGCCGGCGCGGGCGGCAGCAGCAGGTCCGGCGGAAGGGTTCGTTCCGGCGGCAGGGTTCGTTCCAGAGGCAGGGTCATCGGGAATCCTCCAGGTTCAGGGCTCGCAGTTTTTTCATGCCGTCCGCCGCCGACCGGCGGCAGGCTGCCTCGGTGCCGCCGAGGAGCACAGCCACCTGTGCATAGGGCAGTCCGCCCAGATGGTGGTACGCCAAGGCTTCGCGCTGGCGCTGCGGCAGCGTTTTCAGCGCCGCCCAGAGCGGGTCGTTCTCATCGATGCTGCCGCTGGCTTCCCGGCCGTCACGGTGCGCCGCGCGGTCCGGTCCGCCCCTCTCCCCCCGTGCCGGCAGCTCTGCGACCGGAACCGGCCGGCGCGCGGCCGCACGGTGCAGGTCGATCGCCTTGCGCTTGGCGATGGTGACCAGCCAGGCCTGGACGTTGGCATCCGGGGCCAGGCCGGGGTAGGCGCGCAGGGCCGCCAGGAAAGTCTCGGACCAGGCGTCTTCCGCGTCCTGCGGCCCCAGCACGGCGCGGCACACCCGCAGCACGGCCGGCCCGTGTTCCCTGACAATGGCTTCGAACGGTTTCACTTCCACACCCGGTAGACGTTTCCGGGAGCGGTTTTGTGAGCTCCCGGCTTTCGCTCCCATGCTCTCACCCGAAGGGGCCGGCTGCCCGGCCCCGGGCCGGAGTCTTCCCCGCCGGCGGATGCCCCGGGCAGTCTGCCCTCAGAACAGGGCGGCCTGGGCCCGGCGCGGATCCTCCAGCCCCAGCAGGAAGTGCTTGCGGTCCAGTCCGCCGGCGTATCCGGTGAGCGCGCCCGCTGCTCCCACCACCCGGTGGCAGGGAATGATAATCGAGACCGGGTTCCTGGCGTTGGCCGCCCCCACCGCCTGCGCGAGGTTCCGGTCCCCCAGCTGCCGCGCCAGGTCGCCGTAGGAACGCGTTTGTCCGTATGGGATCTCCTGCAGGAGCGCCCAGACCCGCTGCCGGAAGGGATTGCCCGCCGGCGCGAGGGGCACATCGAACTCCCGGCGCTCCCCGGCAAAGTACTCGCCCAGCTGGACCTGGGCCCGGGCAAGGACGGCGGCGGTGACGCTGCCGCCGCCGGGCTCCACCCGGGCGCCGAGCAGCTCCACCGCCGGAGCGCGTTTGTGCTTTTCCATGTAGACCGCGGTGAGCTCCCCGCCGTCGGCCACCAGTGTCAGGAGGCCGATCGGCGAGGCAATTACGGTGTGCGCGGCGGTCATGGTCCCGAGCGTAACCCGTTCAGCCCCCGAGCTGTCCGCTGAGGCGGGAGCGGATCGCGTCGGAGGAGTCGTTCAGTCCGGTGATCCGAACCGTCTTGCCGTGGGTCCGGTATTTCTCGGTAATGGAATCCAGGGCCGCCACGGTGGAGGCATCCCAGACATGGGATCCGCTCATGTCGATCAGTACCTGCTCCGGATCCAGCGCGTAGTCGAACTGCGTGTACAGGTCATTGGAGGAGGCAAAAAACAGCTCGCCCTCCACCGCGTAGGTGACCGCGGCGCCGTCGTCGTCCACTGTGCGCCGGACGGTGACAAAGTGCGCCACCCGGCGGGCGAAGAGCACCATCGCCGCCAGCACGCCCACTGCGACGCCGATTGCCAGGTTGTGCGTCATCACCACCACGGCCACGGTGATCACCATGACCGAGGTTTCGGACTTGGGCATGCGCTTCAGCGTGGACGGGCGGATGCTGTGCCAGTCGAACGTCGCGATGGAAACGTAGATCATCACAGCGACCAGCGCCGCCATCGGAATCAGCGCCACCACATCCCCGAGGACGACCACGAGCAGCAGCAGGAAAACGCCGGCCAGGAAGGTGGAGATCCGGGTCCGGGCACCGGAGGCCTTCACATTCATCATGGTCTGCCCGACGACGGCGCAGCCGCCCATGCCGCCGAAGAAACCGGTGACGATGTTCGCCACGCCCTGGCCCCAGGACTCGCGCACCTTGGAGGACCGGGTGTCCGTGATGTCATCCACGAGCTTGGCGGTCAGCAGTGATTCCAGCAGGCCCACAAAGGCCATGGCCACCGCATACGGCGCGATAATCCGAAGGGTCTCCAGCGTCAGCGGAACGTCCGGAAACAGCAGGGACGGCAGGGACTGGGGCAGCTCGCCCTTGTCCCCCACCGTCGGCACATTCCAGCCCATGAGCACTGCCGCGGCGGTCAGGACGACGATCGCCACCAGCGGGGCGGGCACCGCCGTCGTCAGCCTGGGCAGGCCGAAGACAATGAACAGCCCGACGGCGGTGATCGGGTACACCAGCCAGGGCACGCCCAGCAGTTCGGGAACCTGGGAGGAGAACACCAGGATGGCCAGCGCATTGACGAAGCCGACCATGACCGAGCGGGGGATGAAGCGCATCAGCTTTGCCACCCCGGCCACGGCCAGCAGGATCTGGAAGATGCCTGCAAGGATCACGGTGGGGACCAGGTACTGCGCGCCGTATTCGGCCACCACCGGGGCGATGACGAGCGCGACGGCGCCCGTAGCCGCGGAGATCATGGCGGGGCGTCCGCCCACGAACGCAATGGTGACGGCCATCGTGAAGGAGGCGAACAGCCCCACCCGCGGGTCCACGCCGGCGATGACGGAAAACGCGATGGCTTCCGGAATCAGGGCAAGGGCTACAACCAGACCGGCCAGCGCCTCCGTCTTGAGGCGGCGCGGAGACTTCAGGGTGCCCAGCACTGACTGCCGGGCGGCAGGGGTCAGGACAGGTGCCGGGGAAGAAGGCATGGAGGTTTCCTTAAGATTTTTCGATGGTGGGTCCGTACCGCCGGGTGGAACACCGGGGCGTCATACGGCTCCGGTTCCAGATTACTCCCGGCAATTCGGCGCGGCTGCCCACGCGGTCTCCTCCTTTAGCCCCTAGACCATAAACAGGCTCAGGACCCACACCGCGGCAAATCCGGCAACACCCTGGACGGCCGTGGCCGGGGTAAGCGTCCGGTAGGCCGTCGCCGTCGGGATCCGGCTGAACTGGGACACCACCCAGAAATACGAATCATTGGCGTGCGAGACGACCATGGCGCCGGCGCCGATCGCCAGCACCGCCAGCACAGGGCCGGCGCCCGATGCCAGGCCGAGCGGCTCCAGCAGCGGCAGCAGCATGGCCGACGTCGTGACCATCGCCACGGTGGAGGATCCCTGCGCCGTTTTCAGGGCCGCCGAAATCAGGAACGGCACCGCGATGCCCAGCCCCAGGGTGGCCAGGTTGTCGGAGAGGAAGCCGGTGATGGCACTCTTGCCCAGGACGCCGCCGAAGGCCGCACCGGCGCTGGTGATGAGGAGGATCGGTGCCGCCAGCAGGATCGAGTCGGAAATCTGGGTGTTGAAAGAGGCGAGCTTGCCCTTGCCGCGCAGCAGGAACACTGCCGCCACGAGGCCCAGTGCCAGTGCCACGACGGGAGTACCAATGAAGACCACTGTCTCCGCGAAGCCGCCTTCCCCGAAAGGCTCGCCGGGAAGCTTGGCGATCGATGACAGGCAGATGAGCAGAATCGGCAGCAGGATCGGCAGGAAGGCC
This sequence comes from Arthrobacter sp. Z1-15, assembly GCF_054792395.1. NCBI lineage: Bacteria > Bacillati > Actinomycetota > Actinomycetes > Micrococcales > Micrococcaceae > Arthrobacter > Arthrobacter sp. Z1-15. The sequence continues at coordinate 3,806,909 of NZ_CP096454.1, forward strand.
ATGAAGCCGCTCGGCAGCTTTCCGTACGCAGCCCGCAATTCCTCGTAGCTGACTTCCGCTTCCTCCGCGGGAACCGGAAGCAGCTCGACGTCCTTCTTCAGGAACCTGTTCGCATAAAGCAGGGCGGCGCCGGCTGAAACTGCCGCCACCACAAGGCCCAGGCCGATCAACAGCCCCAGATCATTGACGACGTTCAGGTTTGACGCCGCAGCAAGCGGTCCGGGCGTAGGCGGGACCATGGTGTGCGTGGCGTACAGGCCGGTCATCAGCGCTATGGACATGGCGACCAGCGATACCTTGGCGCGTTCTGCCATGGCCTTTTTGAGCGAGTTCAGAATGATGTACCCGGAATCGCAGAAGACGGGAATGGAGACAATGTAGCCAATAATGCTCATGGTCAGCGTCGGGAACCGAGTTCCCAGTATTTTGATCAGGGCGTCTGCCATGGAGATTGCCCCGCCGGACCGCTCCAGGATCACGCCGATCATTGTGCCGAAGAGAATCACCAGGCCAATGTTGCCCATGGTGTTGCCAAACGCCGTCGTGATTGTCGGGATAATCTCCCCGACCGGCAGGCGGAAAGCGAAGGCGCCGATAAAGGCGGCCCCCAGAAGAGCGAGGAACGGGGAAATTTTGAACTTGGCAGTGACGGCAACGATGCCGGCCACAAGCAGCAGCAATATGAGCAGGTCGATCATGGTTTTCCTTTAAGGGAGAAATTCCGCTGTTTCCGGCCGGGCAAATCATAGAGAATCACGGATTCCCTTTATCGCGAAAAACCCGCACCGGCTCATTGACCAATAAGGCGCCGCCGACCGCGGTTCCGGGTGAAACTGCCCGGCACATTTCCGGCGCCCGGTCGCAGGCCTGCTCCCGGCTCCGCCGTTTCCGGAGCCGGAGGGCGAAGAAAAAAGCGAGCGTCCACGGTGCCCGCTGCGCCTTCCGCCGGGCTACACTGCTCACATACCGCTCAGTATGTGATGCTGCTCACTCTCCGGCCGCTGCCGGTGCGCACTGCTGCCCGCACGTTCCAGGTCTGATCAAAGGAGATCTTCATGCAAAACCTCGCCGGCATTCTGACCGAGACGGCCGCCCGGCTTCCGGACAGCACGGTCCTGAAACTGGACGACACAAAAATTACCTACGGGGCCCTGGACGCCATGAGCGCACGGGTGGCGGGGGTGCTCCGCGACCACGGCATTGCACGGGGAGAACGGGTGGCGCTGATCATGCCCAACATCCCGCAGATGGCGTTCGTCTATTACGGAGTGCTCCGCTACGGCGCCGTGGTGGTGCCGATGAACCCGCTGCTGAAGGCCCGGGAAGTTGCCTACCACCTCTCCGATTCCGGGGCGCGGCTGGTTTTCGCGTGGGAGGGCATCCTGTCCGAAGCACTGGGCGGCGCCGAAGAAGCCGGCGGTGTTCCCGTCATTCCCGTGGACGGCGGAGCATTCATGCAACTGCTTGCCGAAACGGACCCGGAGCCCGGGGTGGAGGAGGTGGACGGCGAGGATGTCGCCGTCATTCTCTACACCTCGGGCACTACCGGGCGCCCAAAGGGCGCAGCGCTGACCCACAACAATCTGCGCAGCAACGCAGATATCTCGCGGAAGCTGCTGCACACCCTGGAATCCGACGTGATCTTCGGCGGCCTGCCGTTCTTCCACGTGTTCGGCCAGACGTCGGCTCTGAACTCCGCGGTGATGGTCGGAGCCTCGATCAGCCTGCTGCCGCGGTTCGACGCGGGCAAGGCCCTGGAAATCATCCAACGCGACGGCGTGACCATCTTCGAGGGCGTGCCGACGATGTACGTGGGCATGCTGCGCCATCCGGACCTGGCCGCCACCGACGTGTCCACGCTCCGCGGCGCCATTACGGGCGGCTCAGCCATGCCGCTGGAAGTGCTGCACGAGTTTGAGCGGGTTTTCAAGACCCAGCTGCTGGAAGGCTACGGCTTGTCCGAAACATCACCGGTGGTCTCCTTCAACCTGCCGGGGCCGGGCCGCATGGCCGGTTCCATCGGCAAGCCGGTGGAGGGCATGGAAGTGCGGATCGTGGATCCGGAGGGCGCGGAGGTTCCGACGGGCGACGTCGGCGAGCTCGCCGTGCGCGGCACGGGCGTCATGAAGGGGTACTGGAACAACCCGGAAGCGACGCAGGCCGCCATTCCGGACGGCTGGTTCCGCAGCGGGGATCTGGCCCGCGCCGACGAGGCGGGCAACCTGTACATCGTGGACCGCAAGAAGGACGTCATCCTGCGCGGCGGCTACAACGTGTATCCGCGGGAGGTCGAGGAAGTCCTGTACGAGCATCCGGCCGTTGCCGAGGCAGCGGTGATCGGGGTGCCTGATGAACTCCACGGCGAGGAAATCGTTGCAGTGGTGGGCCTGAAGGAGGACATCCTGCCGGGTGACGGCGCCGGCCGCGAGTCGCTGCTGCAGGAAATTCGCGACTTCGCCAAGGAGCGGCTGGCGGCCTACAAGTATCCGCGCCGCGTCGTCCTCACCGACGCCCTCCCCAAGGGCCCGACCGGAAAAATCCTCAAGCGCGAAATCCGCGTGGATGCCTCACCGAGCGAGGAGGCACCTGCGGACCGGGTGGAACAGACCGAGCCGCAGGGCTAGGACCGCGGTCCGGGCCGGCAGCGTCCCGGACCGCTCAGGCGGGTAAGGCCGCAGCCGGCGTCGCTTAGGCGGCGTCGCTTAGGCGGCGTCGCTTAGGCGGCGTCGCTTAGGCGGCGTCGCTTAGGCGGTGGGGCCGGGCTCGCCGGGGACTTCGCCCGGCAGCCCGGCCCGTTTGTCGGCGCGCACCAGGACCAGGCCCAGAACAATCAGTGCGCCTCCGACCAGCTGGATCGGGCGCGGCAGTTCCGCCAGCAGCAGCCAGGCCCAGAGGACGGCGAAGAGCACCTCGGTCAGGGACACAAAGGACGCCACCCTTGAGCCGAGCCTGCGGGCCGCCACGATTCCGGTGACGTAGGCGAGAACCGTGGAAAACAGCACGAGTCCGGCCAGCGGCACCCACCAGGAGGTGACCCTGCCGGCCAGCACAACGTCGTCGGTGCTGAAACCGGTGGGCAGCACCCCGGCGACACCGAGCACCAGCATGGTCACTGCCCCCACCAGCATCCCGCCGGTGGCCAGTACCAGCGGGGGCAGGGAATCGTTCTGGCGGGCAGTAATAAAGAAGTAGATGGCCAGGCAGACCGCGGCCGCCAAGCCCCACATCACGCCGATCGGATCCACCCGCACGTCCCCGGTCACGTCGAGCACGAGCACCAGGCCGGCGATGGCGGCAACCGCACCCCCGACCGTCTTCCCTCCGGGCCGGCGCCTTGTGGACACCCAGATCCACAGCACCATCAGCACCGGCGCCAGGAATTCCAGCAGCAGGGCGACTCCAACGGACAGGCGCTCCACGGCATTGAAGTAGAAGAACTGACAGCCGGCCACTCCAATAAAGCCGAACGCCAGCAGGGTTTTCCAGTTGTCCCTCACCTGGTGCCAGCGCCCGTGCAGCGCCACCACGGCGGGAACCAGCAGCACCAGGGCGGCGCCTCCCATACGCACTGCAACGGCAGTGGTGGAGGTCCAGCCGGTTTCCAGCAGGGACTTGGCGAAGGAGCCGGAGAGTCCAAAAACCGCCGACGAGAAAAGTGCCACGGCCAGTGCGGACGTTCCCCGTCCGGCATGACCGCTGGATCTCCCGACCGGGCGAACCTGCCTGGGTACGGAGCGACTCATGGCACCTCCAAGGACCGTCATTGCCTGTCCCGCAGGACCTGTCAGGTTCATTCTGCGCCAACGGACCTTACACTGGGAAGACCGAAGGAAAAGATGTCAGGGGTCACCATGGCTTTTACACATGACACGGAGATTGCCCTGCAGGCAGTTGCCGGCTTAATCAACACCGGAGTGGACCACGTGGATCGGCTGCTCACTGTCGCGGATCTCGATGACTTCCTGACGGAGCAGGGCTTCAGCGGCTCGCGCACCCACACCACGGGTGAACTCCGGGCAGTGCGCCACCTGCGCTCCCGCCTGCACCAGCTCTGGACGGCAGACGAGGAAGGGCTTGCGGCCGGAGCAAACCAGCTCCTGCGCAACGCACGCGCCTTCCCGCAGGTGGTCCGTCATGACGGATGGGACTGGCATCTGCACTGCACCTCGCCGGCGGCGCCGCTTGAGGACCGGATGGCCACCGAAGCAGCCATGGCCTTTGCCGATGCCCTCCGCGGCGGCGAGCTTGACCGGCTGGGGACCTGTGCTGCGCCGGATTGCGACGCCGTCCTCCTGGACCTGACGAGAAACCGGTCCAAGCGCTACTGCGACACGGGTAACTGCGCCAATCGGGAACATGTCCGCTCCTACCGCAGCAGGCAGGCGGAGTTGCGGCATCCGGACGGCAAAACTCCTAAGCCCTCTTGTTAGTTACCTCACCTGCCGTTATGCTCTGGGAGAGTTTCGTCTGCCTTCTCGGCGGACGGCCATTCCACTCAGTCTCGACTCTGCATGTTCCGGCCCAGGTCTACACCTGTGCCCTCTGCGGGGATGGGGTCTGTGCCAGTACATAAATGGGGGTTTCAATGCAGGACAACACAAGCGCGTTTTACAAACGCGTTGGCGCGCTAGGCGCCGCAACAGCACTGGCGGTGAGCGGAGCATTCATTGCTTCCCCGGCCATCGCTTCACCGACAGGAGAGCCGGACGCCACGTCCGCAGATGCTCCCGTCACCACAGCCACTGAGGCCCCGGCCAGCGAACCCGCCGTTGACGAAACTGTCACCGGGGAAGCCACCGAAGAAGCCGGCACGCTTCCTCCCGGCCTGGCTGAAGCACTCCTCCGCGACCTGGGCATGACGGTCGAAGAGTTTGAGGCAGCCGGAGAACTTGGCAAGAAGGCAGCGGATGCCCTTCCCGAGCTCCAGGCCACCGAAGGCTTCGTTGGCATCGCCATTGAAGACGCACAGATTGTCATCACCGGTTCCGGTGAGGCCCTCGAGGCCCTGGCCCTGAAGCTGGACGCCACTCTGGTGGCTCCCGCCGAAGAGGCGGAGGTCACGGAGGCTCCCGCCGACGAAGCCACCGACGCTCCGAGCGCCGAGGCAACCGAAGCCGCCGAGAAGCCGGCAGCAGAGGAAGAAACTGCCGCTCCGATGGCACTCCCCTCCAACCACGGCGACGCAATTGCCGCCATCCGCGCCGACTACATCGCGAACGTGGGTGTACAGGGTCTGCAGTCCATTCTCTGGGACGGCAACAGCTACGTCATCAGCGTGGACCAGACTGCAACCATCGGTGATTCGGTACTGGCCAAGAGCCTGGCCGACGTGACCGGAACTCCGGCCCAAGCCATCGCGGACAAGTACCAGGGCGTTCGGATTGCGAACTCCTCGGGCACGCCCACGTCCGTCGAGGACGTTGTCAGTGGCCAGGGTTATGCCAGCCCGATGGGCGGCGGTTCCTACGCCCTTTGCTCCATCGGTTTCAACGGCTTCAACGCAGCGGGAGATCCCGCTGTCATCACCGCGGGCCACTGCGCGCAGGACGGCGCCGTCAAGGAGGCCGTGCTGACGGACCCCTCGGGCGACGAAGCCAGCGGCAGCGACAACTTCGACCTGGGGAATGACCTGGGAACATGGGGCTTCTCGCAGTTTGGCGGACCGAACAACACCCCGGTCAATCTCGAGACAGGTGAAAACGTCGGCACCGATATCGCTGCCATCGACGGAATCAACTCTGAGCTGGACCTGCTGCCCGAGGTTACGCAGTGGGCTGACGCCACGGACCTCACCGCAACCACCACCAAGATCACCGGAACCGTCGACGCAGTCGTCGGTGCCCCGGTCTGCAAGTCCGGCCGCACCACCGGCTGGAGCTGCGGCGAGGTCACCGGAATCGGCGAATTCCCCGTCGGCGGCCACAACATGGCAACTAATCCCGACGATGTCCGCGGTGTGAAGGGCTTCGAGTCCACTCTGACCGTAAACGCTGCATCGGGTGACTCCGGCGGACCCACGATCTCCGGAAGCAGCGCCATGGGCATCAACAGCGCCGTTGGCGACCGCGAGGGCGTTGCCCGTATGTTCTCCACCTCTCTGTCTGACGGCCTGGGCTACTTGGGCGGTTACTCCGTTGCAGTCTTCGTTGATGCTCCGCAGCTGACCTCGCACGAGGACAAGGGCACCGTCCTGACGGACGCAGCCATCACCGGAACGGCCCCCGCCGGCAGCATCGTCAAGCTCACCCGCGGCGATGACACCATTGACCTGGACGTTGTCGACGGTGCCTGGAGCTTCCCCGCTCCCACCACTGTTCCTGAAGACGGAAAGCTTGCGTTCACGGTTCAGGCTGTCAACGGCTACAACAAGTCCACGGCTGCTTCCTACGAGCTGACCGTCAAGAATGCTCCGCTGGCCGCTCCGGTCATCACAACTCCTGCCAACGGTGCAGCCATTGCTGATTCAGTTGCAGCCATCACGGGCACCGGCGCCGTGGATGCAGACGTCAAGCTGAGCGTCACGGGAACGGCCTCGGGCTCTGCCGTTGACGAAGTAGCGATCAATGAGACCGTCACGGTCAACGCCGACGGAACCTGGGAACTCAAGCTCAACGACGCCCTCACCTACGGCACCTACACCGTAACCGCTGTGCAGGACGGCATTGCCGGCAAGGAGGCCTCCCCCGAGGCGGTTTCCACGTTCTCCGTCATCCTCGAGAAGGCCGTCATCACCTCGATCACCGAGGGACAGGACTTCGCTGAGGGCGAGAACCCGCGCGACATCTCCGGTACCGGCACCGCCGGCGCCAAGGTTGCTGTCACCATCGGTGAGACCACCCTTTCCGCAACCGTTGGTGACAACGGCGACTGGAAGGTCACTGGCGTCCCGGTCCTGGCACCCGGAGCCTTCACTGTCTCGGCCGTGCAGACCCTCGACGGTGCAACCTCTGAGGCAACCGTTATGAACTTCACGGTTACCGCGGTAGTCGTTGAAGAGGCGGCTCCTCCCGTAGTGCCCCCGGCCCCGGCCCCGGACAACAACGGTGACGGCCTGCCCGACACCGGTGCTGCCGGCATGGGTCTGTTCGCCGGAGCAGGTGCCCTGCTCACCGCCGGCGGAATCAGCGCCCTGCTGATCAACCGCCGCCGCCAGCTGCAGGACGCGTAATCTGCAGTTAGCTGAACATCACTGAAGCGGGTCCTGGTCTTGTACCGGGGCCCGCTTTGGTATTACGTGCATACTGGATCGATATTCAGGAGGCTCCATGTCCCCGCTACTCCGACCAAACAGCCGTACCGCCGAAAAATCGTCACTTCCGTTCCTGCCCCGGGCGAGACGTGCTGCGGCCCCCGAGGCGATCACGGCTCTTTCCCTGGCCGCCCTGCTGGCCGTCAGCGGCTGCGGACAGGACGCCCAGTCACCGGGAGCCCAGTCGCCGGACGCCGGTTCCTCTTCATCAGCCGAAACGCCGGGTGCAGCCGTAACAAGCCCGCCGGACACCCAAACCGGTCCCGGAAGCGCACCGACAAACGAGGGAGCAGCGACGCCGTCGGCTCCGGACCCGGCATCACTATCGGAGGACCGCATGACCGAACTCCTACAGCTCCACACCCAGTTGAGAGCCGACCTCGGCGCCGCCTACTCCGACGCATGGATCGAGGGCGGCCAGCTCCACGTCGCCGTCACCACGCCGGAGGCCGAAGCAGTAGTCTCCGGAGCGGGCGCCGTTCCGGCCAAGACCCAGTTCAGTGAGCAGCAGCTCCGCGAGGCAGCCGATGCCTTTAAGGCCTGGCTCGGTACCGATGCGGCTCCGCAGGTGCAGCTGCACTGGCTCGGAACGAGCGGGCGCACCGGAAGCATCACCGTCCGGGTACCCCCCGAGCAGGTCCAGCCGCTGACCGATGCCGTAGCGCAGCAGCGGCCCACCGGGGATGTGCTGGTCATTGTGGAAGAATCCAGCGGTCCGGCAACCCCCCTCGGAACAAACGCCCCCTAAAGGGTCCGCAACGGGCCAGGAGCTGTCCGGGCTTCGGGTGCGCTGCCTAGACTTGGGGGCGTCGAGCAGACGGCACACCGGCCTCTCCCCAGGACCCGCCCATGGACCAGAAGCTGCAGAACCTCCTGTATTCCCTGCCAACCCGGACCGCCTGGATCATTGCCGGCAGCTGCGCCGCCTTCTGGCTCCTGTGCCTGACCGGCGTCCTGACCCCGCCGATCTCCGCGCCGCCGAACATCACGCTGTTCTGGTTCTACGCCATGCTCATGCTGGTGCTGGCCTCCGGCCTTGCCGTGATCGGTGCCGCCGCCGTCCTGGTGCTGAAGCGCGGCGGCAGGGCCGGAGCCGGCGCCCATGCACACATGCCGGCTGCGGCTGCCGGCCCGGCTGCTGCGGCCGCGGCACCAGATCCGGGGTCGGTGCCCGGTGCTGAGTCCGTTCGCGCACCCGGCCGCATCCCGGCGGAAACCGACGACGGCGGTGCGGACCAGCTTGCCGGGCTTAGCCGCATACTCGATGACCCGGGGAACCTTGCAGGACGGGAGGCCCAAGTTGCCGCGGCTTCCGCCCCGGCCCCTGAACCGGCTGCTTCAGAGCCGGCACCTTCCCCGGGATCTCCCGCGCCCCGTCGTCCCGCCCAGGTGCAGGCTGCCACCAAGCGCAAGCGCCGCAAACGGCGCTGACTTCTCCGGCAGCTGCGCCGCCGGATCCCACGCCCGGCTTCCGGAAGAAGCCGCGTATACCTTCTGCTCAGCCGAGAAGTAAAGCCCTTCTTTTGAGATTTCTCACCACAACTCTTGATAACTACAGGTGCTTCTGTTTTCCTGAGGTAGCGGTCCAGCAGGGGGCTACGTAGGAACGACGAAATGCTGCCCCATGACGCCTCCTGAGTCCGATGCCCTAGCCCATTTCACCAAAGCCCGCAGTGCCCGCGGCGATCTGCAGCAGGCCCTCCACAATGAACTGGTGCTGCAGCACCGCGACCTCGCAGACAGCGTCGCCGCCGCCTACAGCGGCCCGGGCCGCGACCGCGCAGACCTCCGGCAGGTGGCCTACATCGGGCTCATCAAAGCCGTAAAGCGGTTTGATCCAGCCGTCGGGCGGCACTTTCCCGCATTCGCCGTCCCCACTATCCACGGGGAAATCAAACGCTACCTGCGGGACCTGTCCTGGGTGGTGCGCCCGCCGCGCGAGGTGCAGGACCTGCGCACCACCATCGCCAAGGTCTATCCGTCCCTGACCCAGCGGCTGGTGCGCGAACCCTCCCTGCCGGAACTTGCCCGGGAGCTCGGGCATGACGAAAAAACGGTGTCGGAAGCGTTGAACTGCCAAAGCAGCCTGCAGCCGGACTCCCTCGATGCTCCCTTTGAGGGCGGCTACCTGGCCGATGTCCACGGAAGCATCGACAACCGGCTCGAGCAGGCGGAGAACCTGGTAATCCTCGCAGAAGCCATCCGCACGCTGGATGACAGCGAAAAGGACCTGCTCACCCGCCGTTACTTTCATGAGGAGCCCCAACACGTCATCGGCGAGCGCCTGGGGATGACCCAGATGCAGGTGTCCCGCAGACTGGCCAAAATCCTCGTCAAGCTCCAGCACGAAATCCTTGGCCGGCCCGTCCCGGCCAAGGCCGCGGCCAAATCCCGGGCGGGGTCGGGGCTGACCTCGTCCGGAGCCGGACCCGAGGCAGTGAGTGCCTAGGTGGAATCCCCTGACCGCCTAGAGAACCTCCAGCTTTTCGGCGGCCGCGAGCACATCCTCCACCGACACAGCCAGCAGTGCGGGGTCCGGCTCAACGGCAAAGGTGTCCCCCAGACGCCGGCTCTCATCCGTCAGGGTTATGTGCGGGCCTTCCGGAGGACCCCACTCCGCCACGGGTGCCGGACCGAAAATCACCACGGACGGACGCGCATAGGCCGAGGCCAGGTGCGCTGCCCCGGTATCGGCGGACACAACCAGGGAGGCCCCTGCGACGGCGGCCGCAAACTCATCCAGTCCCAGCTGCCCTGCGGCCACGGCAGCGGCCGGAAGGCCAGCCAGCTCCGCAACGGCCAGCGCCCGGGGGCGTTCACCGCCGCTGCCGGTAAACAGCACCTCATGCCCGGCCCGGTGCAGCTCGGCGGCTACTGCGGCAAACCGTTCCACCGGCCAGAGCCGGCTGCCGTAGGCGGCACCCACGTGAATGACGGCCGCTCCCGGTGCCGGGCTGGGCGAGGCCGGAGGCAGCAGCAGATAGTCCAGCGGGTCCGCCGGAACGCCGTGCCAGGTCATCAGGTCCGCCCAGCGTTCCCGCTCGTGGACCCCGTCCCGCCAGCAGGGTCCGGGCAGCCCCGGGGCGGCATGGCCGAGCAGGCGGCGCGGCATCAGGGCCTCCAGCCGCCCGGTGCTTTCCGGACCGCTGCCGTGCAGGTTCACCGCCACGTCAATCCGTCCCGGCTCCAGCGGAATCGGAACGTCCAGGCCGTGCAGCGGCAGCAGCGCATCCACGCTGCCCACCAGCTTCACCACCGGCAGCAGCCACTCCTGGGCCGCGTAGAAGATGAAATGGTCCGGAAAGGCCCTGCGCAGCGCCCGCAGCGCCGGAACCGCCACCAGCAGGTCCCCCAGTTTCAGGGCCCGCAGGGCCAGGAGTTCCGGCTGCCCTTTGTTTGCGCTGCCCTGTTCCATTCCAGTCCTCCCGCCGGTGCCTCGCCCCGCCGTCCGGAACGAATGGACATCATCCTGCCAGAGAGCCGCCTTCAGGCTAAGCGAAGCGCGGAGAAGGAGAAGAAGTACGGGCAAAAGTGTTTAGGTCCGATACGGATGGGGAACAAGTTCCGTATGGGACCTCTGAATTCCGACGCACCGCGCGCCGTGCTCTTTGACCGGGACGGCACGCTGGTCCGTGATGTCCCGTACAACGGCAACCCCGACCTGGTGGATCCGTTTCCGCAGGCAGCGGACGTCCTGAGGCAGCTGCGCCGCAACGGCATCCGCACCGGAGTCATCACCAACCAGTCCGGCGTGGCCCGCGGGCTGCTTACCCCTTCCCAGGTGGCGGCCGTCAACTCCCGGATCCAGCAGCTGCTCGGCCGGTTCGATGTCTGGGAGATCTGCCCGCACGGGCCCGGGGACGGATGCTCCTGCCGCAAGCCGCAGCCGGGCATGATTCACAGTGCCTGTGCCCGCCTGGGCCTGCAGCCCAACGAGGTGGCCGTGATCGGGGACATCGGAGCGGACATGGAGGCGGCGGAAGCGGCCGGCGCTCGATCCGTACTCGTACCGACGCCCGTCACCCGCCCCGAGGAAACTGCCGCCGCGCCGCTGGTGGCCCGGGACTTGGCCGGCGCCGTCGCGCTGCTGCTGGAGGGCTCGTGAGCCGCGGGGTCCTGGTGGCCCGCCTGGACAGCGCAGGAGACGTCCTGCTCGCCGGTCCGGCGGTTCGCGCCGTTGCCGCGGACCCGCAGACCCGGGTCACCCTGCTGTGCGGGCCGCAGGGCGCCGACGCCGGGCGCCTCCTGCCCGGTGCCGACGACGTCCTGACGTGGACGGCCCCCTGGATTACCCACCCGGCCCCTCCGGTGACCGCCGCGGCCCTCGCAAGCCTGGAGCAAGACGTGCGCAGCGCAGGGATTGACGAAGCCGTGATCCTCACGTCCTTCCACCAGTCCCCGCTGCCGCTGGCCCTGGTGCTGCGCCTGGCCGGCGTGCCCCGGATCACCGGGGCCTCCGTCGACTATGCCGGTTCGCTCCTGGACATCCGCCTGCGGCCCGGCGAGGACTTCCCGGAAGACCAGCCCGAGGCCGAGCGCGCCCTGCAGATCGCGGCGGCGGCCGGGTACCGGCTTCCCGACGACGACGACGGACGCCTGCGCCTGCGCGGCACCGCCGACGTCGGGCATCTGGTGGGCGACGGGCCCTACGTTGTGGTGCATCCCGGCGCCGCTGTTCAGGCCCGGGCCTGGCCGGCCCTGCACCATACGGCCGCAGTGGAGCTCCTGACCGCCGCCGGTCACCGGGTTCTCGTGACCGGCGGTCCGGGCGAAACCCGGCTGACGGCCACCGTTGCCGGCGTTGCCGGCGTGGATCTGGGCGGACGCACCGACCTGCGCTCCCTGGCCGGCGTGCTGGCCGGGGCCTCCGCCGTCGTCGTCGGGAACACCGGCCCGGCGCACCTGGCGGCGGCGGTCGGAACCCCAGTGGTCAGCCTCTTTGCCCCGGTGGTTCCGGCCGTCCGGTGGGCGCCGTACCGGGTGCCCCTGGAGCTGCTGGGCGACCAGAACGCACCCTGCCGGCTCAGCCGGGCCCGCGACTGCCCCGTGCCGGGACACCCCTGCCTTTCCGGCGTAACGCCGGAACAGGTTGTGGAGGCCGTGCACCGCTTAACCACCGGCGTTGCTTCTTTGGGAACGCGCAGAGAAACGAGGACTGCATGAGGATCCTGCTTTGGCATGTGCACGGCGGCTGGATGGAAGCCTTCGTCCGCGGGCCGCATGAGTACATTCTTCCGGTGATGCCGGAGGGCGGCCCGTGGGGGCTGGGCAGGGGCGGGCGGAACTGGCCGGCTTCGGCCGTCGAATGTGCCCCCGGGGACCTGCGCGACGCCGGAATCGACGCCGTCGTGCTCCAGCGCCCGGAGGAACTCGCCGCCTGCGAGCGCCTGCTCGGACGGCGCCCGGGCCGCGATCTGCCGGCCGTGTACCTGGAACACAACACTCCGCGCGGCAGTGTGCCTTCCGCCACCCATCCGCTGGGTTCCCAGAGCAGCATCCCCATTGTCCACGTCAGCCATTTCAACGAGCTCTTCTGGGACAGCGGCCGCGCTCCCGTGCGGGTCATCGAGCACGGCATCCCGGACCCGGGCTACCGGTACACCGGTGAACGCGACCAGCTGGGCGTTGTCATCAACGAGCCGGTGCGCCGCTGGCGGGTCACCGGCACCGATTTGCTGCCGCGCTTCGCCCGCGCCGCCCGGCTGGAAGTGTTCGGCATGGGGACCGAGGGACTAGCCGCGGCCACCGGCCTGGGCCCGGATGAACTTACTGCCCGGGGAGACCTGCCGGCGGACGTCCTGCATTCCGAGCTGAGCAGGTGCCGTGCCTACGTCCATCCCATGCGCTGGACGTCGCTGGGACTGTCCCTGCTCGAAGCCATGCACCTGGGCCTGCCGGTCCTGGCCCTGGCCGCCACCGAAGCCGTGCGGGCTGTTCCCCCGGAGGCCGGCGCAATCTCGACCAGTGTCGATGAGCTGGTGCAAACTGCAGCGGACCTGCTCAGCGACCCCGCGGAAGCGCGGAAGCGGGGCCGGGCGGCGCGGGAATTCGCCCTGCAGCATTACGGCCTCGCAGCCTTCCTGGCCGCGTGGGACACCACGCTCTCGGACATCACCACCCGGAGCAGCAGGGTTCCCGTGCTGAGCCATCCGGTAACCACCGGAGAACTGCCGCTGCAGCGGCGAACAGAACTGTCAGGAGCTGCCGGAGGGGGAATGCAGTGAAAATCTCAATGGTGTCCGAGCACGCCAGTCCGCTGGCCGCACTGGGCGGCGTGGATGCCGGCGGGCAGAACGTGCACGTTGCGGCGCTGTCGGTGGCGCTGGCCCGCCGCGGGCATTCCGTGCGCGTCTATACCCGCCGCGATGATCCGGGCCTGCCCGCGGTGGTTCCGGTGCGCGACGGGCTGGAGGTGGTGCACGTGGACGCAGGACCGGCCCGGGCACTGCCCAAGGATGTCCTGCTGCCCTACATGCGGGAACTGGCCGAAGGCATCTCCGCCGACTGGGGGACGGCACCCCCGGACGTGGTGCACGCGCACTTCTGGATGTCGGGAGTCGCGGCCCTGGAGGCGGCCCGCCGGGTCGAGGCGCCGGGGTACCCCGTTCCGGTGCTGCAAACCTTCCATGCCCTGGGCACCGTGAAGAAACGCCACCAGGGAACCGAAGACACCAGCCCGCCGCAGCGCACCTGGCTGGAACCTTCCGTGGGGCGCACCGCGGACCGGGTGATCGCCACCTGCTCGGATGAGGTGTTTGAACTCAAGGCGATGGGCGTGCCCGGGAACCGGATTTCCGTGGCGCCCTGCGGCGTGGACCTGGACCTCTTCGGTTCCGGCGGACCCGCGGAGCCGAAAGGACGGCGTTTCCGGATTGCCGCCGTCGGCCGGCTGGTTCCGCGCAAAGGCGTGGATTTGGCGGTGCAGGCACTGGCGCTGCTGGCCGAAGGCGGCCTCAGCGACGTCGAGCTCCTGATCGTGGGCGGCGCCTCGGACTCCGCCGGGCTCGCCTCGGATCCGGAAGCCCAGCGGCTGCTGGCGCTGGCCCGCATCCTCGGTGTGGCGGACCGCGTGGTGCTGCGCGGGCAGGTCCCGCGGGAACAAATGCCGGCGGTGCTGAGAAGCGCCGATGCCGTGGTGTGCGCCCCCTGGTACGAACCGTTCGGGATAGTCCCGCTCGAGGCCATGGCCTGCGGCGTGCCGGTGGTGGCTTCCGCGGTCGGCGGGCTGATTGACACGGTGGTTCACGGCAAAACCGGCCTGCACGTGCCTCCCCGCGATCCGGTGGCCCTGGCCGCGGCACTGGCGGAGCTGCTGCGCAACCCGGAGTATTCCCGCCGTCTTGGTGCTGCCGGCCGGCAGCGGGCCCGGGCGCGGTATTCGTGGGACCGGGTGGCAGCAGACACTGAAAAGGCCTACCAGGTGGCGGTGGACCGCATGGCACCTGCCCGGCAGGGCAGCCTGCAGCCGCTGGGAGGGAAGGCGCTGTGAAACCCAAACCTCCGGAAGCCGCAGCCGGAACTCTGCTGGCAGACGTGCAGCCCGCCCCCGCTCCCCCGGCACAGGCAACCCGGCAGCCAACCCCGCCAACCCCGCCGGCGCCGACGCAGCCAGCACAGTCAGCGGCGTCAGCGGCGTCAGCGGCGTCAGCGGCGTCAGCGGCGTCAGCACAGCAGTCAGCCCACCGGGCGGTCCTTGCGCACCTGTCCGATCTGCGGCCGGCGGTCGCCTCGCTCGAGGCGCAGGCACCGAGGCTCACCGGCTGGGGCGTGGAGCTCGCCGTCCGCCTCCTGGCCGGACACCGGCTGCTTGCCGCCGGCAACGGCGGCTCGGCGGCGGAGGCCCAGCATTTAACGGCGGAGCTGGTGGGCAGGTTCGACGGCGAACGGCGGCCGTTCTCCGCCATTGCCCTGCACGCGGAAACGTCAGCGGTGACGGCCATTGCCAATGACTACGGGTTTGACCAGCTCTACGCGCGGCAGGTGCTGGGCCACGGACGCCGCGGCGACGTGCTGATCCTGCTCTCCACAAGCGGCAGGAGCCCCAATTTGCTGCGCGCCGCGGAGACGGCGCGCACCGAGGGCATCACCACCTGGGCCCTGACCGGCCGCGGACCGAATCCGCTCAGCGAGGCCTGCGACGACGCCGTCAGTATCGACGCGCAGGCGGCCAACGCGCAGGAGGCCCACCTCATTGCCCTGCACGCCGTGTGCCGGGCCTTCGACGCCGAGGTTTTCCGCCGCGGCGGAAAGGAGCAACCGTGAAAATCGTGGTGGTTGGCGACGTTCTGCTGGACACTGACATCACCGGCAGCGCGCAGCGGCTCTCCCCTGACGCCCCGGTTCCGGTGGTTGATGTGGACAGCATCCGCAAGCGCGCCGGCGGGGCTGGCCTGGTGGCCCGGATGCTGGCCCGCGACGGCCTCGATGTGGCCCTGGTGACGGTACTGTCCGACGACGGCGCTGCCGCGGATCTGCGCGGTGCCCTCACCGGCATAACCGTAACCGCCGGCCCCTCCGGAGCACCCACACCGGTGAAGACCCGGATCCGCGCCGATGCCCAGGCCGTAGTGCGCTTCGACGAAGGCTGCTCCCCTCCGCCGGCACCTGCGGTGACCCCTGAGATGCTGTCCGTCCTGTCCGGCGCCGATGCGGTGGTCGTGGCGGATTACGGCCGCGGGCTGACCGGCAATCCGGAGCTGCGCAGCGCCCTGGAGGCGCTGGCGGGGCGGGTGCCGGTGGTCTGGGACCCGCACCCGGCCGGCGCCGACCCGGTGCCCGGCGTTGCCGCCGTGACCCCGAACCTGCCGGAAGCGCTGAGCAGCGGCGGCGGGGGCGGGACAGGCGGAATTCCGGCAGCCCTGCACGCCGCGGAAGTGCTGCTGGGGCGCTGGCGGAGCCGGTCAGTGGTGGTGACCCTCGGTTCCCTCGGGGCGCTCGTCCTGCCCGCCGACGGCCTGCCGCAGGTGATCCCCGCTCCGGAGGTGCCCGCCGGAGATGCCTGCGGCGCCGGTGACCGGTTCGCCGCAACCCTGGCCCTGGCCCTGGCCCGCGGAACCGCACTGGAGCCCGCCGCGGAACAGGCGGTGCAGGCAGCCGCCGGTTTCCTCGCCGCCGGCGGAGTGGCCGCCCTGCACCGGGAAAAAGCGCCCGTGCAGCTGCACAGCGGCAGCCTCGATGCCCTCTCGGCCGCCCGCACGGTGCGCGAGCGCGGCGGAACAGTGGTGGCCACCGGCGGATGTTTCGACCTGCTCCACGCCGGGCACGCCCGAACATTGTCCGCCGCCCGCAGGCTGGGCGACTGCCTGATCGTGGTCCTGAATTCCGACAGCTCCGTCCGGCGGCTCAAGGGCGAGCAGCGTCCCATCATTGGCCAGGCGGACCGCGCTGAACTGCTGCTGTCGCTGGGCTGCGTGGACGGTGTCCTGGTCTTCGAGGAAGATACCCCCGAGGCGGCGCTGGAGCGGCTCCGGCCGGACATCTGGGTCAAGGGCGGGGACTACCGCGAAGACCAGCTGCCGGAGGCCCGGGTGATCAAGGCCTGGGGCGGAGAGACCGTCACCGTCCCGTACCACCCCGCCCGTTCCACCACTGCGCTGGCCGCGGCCCTGGCCCGGGTCGGCTAGCCAGGGTGGGCAAGGCCAGGGTTGGCAAGGCCAGGGTTAGCAAGGCCAGCCCGGCCGGCAGCACCACAGCTTCGGTCCCGGAACGCCGTGGACCCGGACGTACAACCAAAGATGTACAACGAAAGGAAAGACCCATGTCTCTGCAGCTTTCCAACCCTGGACGGGTGCTCATCACCGGCGGCGGCTCCGGCTTAGGCGCCGCCGTTGTCCGGGCGGTAACCGACGCCGGCGGCACCGCCGTCGTACTGGACCGGAACATCAGCACGGTCAGTGCCGCCAAAGCCATTGAAGTGGACGTCTCAGACCGCGCGGCCGTGGAAGCGGCGGTCACCGAGGCCGCCGAATCCCTGGGCGGGCTGGACGCCGTGGTGACCGCGGCGGGCATTGACCGCTGCGGCCGGCTGGAGGACGTTGCGGCCGAAGAATGGGAGAAGGTCATCGGAGTGAACCTGCTCGGCACCGTTTCCGTGGTGCGCGCCGCCCTCCCCTACCTGCTCGAGAGCCACGGCCGGGCAGTGACTGTGGCTTCAAGCCTGGGCATCAAGGCCGTTTCAGACGCCACTGCCTACTGCGCCTCGAAGTTCGGCGTAGTGGGTTTCAGCCGTGCCCTTGCCGCCGAAACCCGCGGCCGGATGGGGGTCACCACCATGATCCCTTCCGGGATGAAGACGAATTTTTTCGACGACCGCACGGAGCAGTACAAGCCGCAGGACGATTCCCGGCTCAACGATCCGATGCGCGTGGCCGAGGCAATTCTCTTCGCCCTGCACCAGCCCCGCGGATGCGAGATCCGCGAGATGGTTATCTGCCACGAGGAGGAGGATTCCTGGCCCTGATCCGGTGATGGCCCGCCCGGCGCCCCGGACACTCTGCTAGGCGGGCGGCGCCGCCCGCAGCTCGGCCACGTCTGCGTACACGGCCTCCGGGTCAACAGCGGCCACAAACGAATCATCATGGGGGCAGCGTTCCGCCGTCCAGCCGACCTGGGTGACATCGGCTCCGCAAACCGGGCAGGCGGAAACCCAGGACATGTGCACCCGGTGGCGGGTGCGGCCCATGGCGCCGGCATTGATCGCATTTCCGAACCAGTAGATACCCACTGTCGGCGTGCCCACAGCCTGGGCCAGGTGCCGGGGTCCGCTGTCATTCCCGATCATCACGGCGCTCGCCTTGAGCAGGGCCGCCAGGGTGCCGATATCCAGCTTTCCGGCCACTGAGCCGATGTCGGCCCCGGGCCCGGCGGCCGCCAGGCCCAGCGCGGTAATGTGTTCGGCGAGCTCCCGGTCGCCGTCGTCGCCCACCACCAGAACCCGGCAACCGTCGGCGGCGGCCCGCACCGCCAGTGCTGCAAAGGCCGACGCCGGCCAGCGGCGGCGGGGATCGGTGGCGCCCGGGTGGAGGGTCACCAGGTCCCGGTCCGGGGCCACAAAGGCCGCGGCCTTCTCTTCCTCCGCGGAGAGGACCTCCAGCTGCGGCTCCAGGGAGACGGGAACCGCCCCCGCCAGGCCCGCCACTTCCAGCGCCCGCAGAATCTCGTGCTGGTAGTAAACGTACGGAATGGTGCGTTCCAGGGGTGCCGCGTCGGGAGTCCGGGTGCCAACCGTATGGGCCGCACCCAGTTGCAGGAGGAAAGGATTGGAATTGCGGCCGCCTCCGTGCACCTGGACGGCCAGGTCGAAGCTGCGGGCACGCATGGAATCCATAAACGCCGCCAGCGCTGCAGGATCCTCCGGGCCCGGCCGGATGCCCGGGGCGACAGGCAGCACCTCCACGCGGTGCACCGGGCCCGGCCGTCCCGCCAGCAGCGCCGCATGCAGCGGCGTGCCCAGCAGCGTGATCTCGGCCTCCGGGTAGGCGGCGGCAAGAGCGTCCAGCGCCGGCATGGCAAACATCAGGTCCCCCAGTCCGCCGCCGCGCAGCACAACGATCCGGGCCACTCCCGGAAACTGCTCCAGCACCGGCCCGACACCGCGGCGCACGCCCCGTTCCTCCGGCAAGCCGTTCCCAGTTCCTCTTTCCACCATTTACAGTCCCTTCCCGGATCTCGTCGGAGCGCCTTTGCCATGCCGCCGCAGCCCCGGCCGGCCGTTGCGGCCGCTGCGGCGAGCTGCCGCCACCCTGCCGGCGGCTGTTTCTCTGGCCCCACCCTAGGGCCTGGCCCGGCCGATCCCAACCGCAGGACGCGAGGAAAAATCTTCCGCTGCCGATCCGTGTGAACCGCGGCCAAACGGGTAGGAACCCTACACACGAAGTTGCCGCGTATCCGATCCCGAGGAGTTCCATGTCAGCCAGCGTCGCCTCCGCCCCTTCCTCCGTCAGCACGGATTCCCCGGTTGGCCGGGTGGCAGTGCGCAATCCTTCCGACGGCACACTGGTGGGGGAATTGGACGCGGCGGGCCTGGAGGAGGTCCGCGCTGCCGTCCGGGCAGCCCGGGCGGCCTGTCCCGGGTGGGCAGCCACCGACCCGGCCGTGCGCGGCCAGGCCCTGCGGGCAGCGGCGGCCGCCGTGGCTGCGCATGCCAGCGAGCTCGCGGACCTGAACAACCGCGAAACCGGAAAGCCCGTGGAGGAAGCGCTCGGCGGCGTGGCCGCCGGCGTCGCCACCCTGGAGCAGTACGCCGAACTGGGACCGGTGCACCGCGGGCTGAGCCTGCGCGGCTCGGTGCTGGCAGCGGACTACACCGTCACCGAACCGCGCGGCGTTGCAGTGCTGCTCACCCCGTGGAATGACCCGGTGGCGGTGGCGGCCGGCCTGATCGGCGCGGCGCTGGTGACCGGAAACGCCGTCATCCACAAGCCCAGCGAACGTTCCCCGCATACCGGGGCGCTGCTCGGGTACCTGCTCTCGCCGTTTTTCCCGCCGGGTGTCATGGCCACCCTCACCGGCGGCGCCGAAACAGGTTCCCTGCTGAGCATGGAGACCGGCGTCGATGTGCTGGCCCATGTGGGTTCCAGTTCCTCCGGAGCGCGGATCGCCCGTGCCGGCGCGCTCACCGGGGCGCACGTGATCCGGGAAAACGGCGGCAATGATCCGCTCCTGATTGATGCCGGAGTGGACCCGGAATGGGCAGCCGGGCAGGCGGCCCTCGGGGCGTTCAGCAACAGCGGCCAGATCTGCACCGCCGTCGAGCGCATCTATGTGCACCGCGACGTCGCCGATGCGTTTTGCGAGGCCCTGGTCGGCGAGGCCCGCCGCCGCAACCTGGACGCCGCGCAGGCGCCGCTGGTGGATGAACGGCTGCGGACCGCGGTGCATGCGCAGGTCACCGAAGCCGTCCGCGACGGCGCGGTGCTGGCCGAAGGAGGCGTCGTCCCGCCCGGGCCCGGCGCCCACTACCCGGCCACCGTGCTGTTGAACTGCACGCAGCAGATGGCGGTGTTCACGGAGGAGACTTTCGGCCCGGTTGCGCCCGTGCAGGTGGTGGACAGCTTCGACGAAGGGCTGGCACTGGCGGCCGGGGACAGATTCGGTTTGGCCGCCACGGTCCTCACACCGCTCATCGATTCCGCGCACCGCGCCGTGGCTGCCCTGCCGGTGGGAACGGTAAAAATCAACGCGGTGTTCGGCGGCGCACCGGGCGGCTCGGCGCAGCCCCGCGGGGAGAGCGGCAGCGGATTCGGGTACGGTCCGGAACTGCTGGACGAATTCAGTCTGGTCAAGGTTGTCCACGTGGGCATCCCGCAGATGCCGGGGCAAAAGTGAGGAGCCCGCAGGACCTGGCGGGGCTGCGCAGCCTGGCGCCGTGGCTGCCCGGCCTCCTTGCCGGGAAAGCACCGCGCATCGCCGTGGTCGGGGACGTCATGCTGGACGGCTGGTGGTCCGGAACCACGGACCGGTTCTGCCGCGAAGCACCCGCGCCGGTGGTGGACATCGAACGCCGGGACTACTCCCCGGGCGGAGCAGCCAACACTGCAATGAACCTGCAATCCCTCGGCGCCCGGGTACGGTTGGCCGGGCTGGTGGGCGAGGACGAACCCGGACGGCGGCTGCGGGGCCTCCTCGCCGCCGCCGGCATCGACCTGCAGCACCTGCAGTCCCATCCGGCCGCCCGCACCGCCACCAAATACCGCGTCCAGGCCGGCGAGCAGGTCCTGCTGCGGATGGACGACGGCGGGAGTCCGGTTCCGGCCGAGGCGGAGGAACACCTGGCGGGATCCCTGGATGCATGGCTGGAGGACACGGACGCCGTGGTGGTCTGCGACTACGGGACGGGCCTGCTGCACGGGATGCTGCGGGACGCACTGGTTGCCGCACGCGGCAGCAGGTTCACCGTGGTCGACGCGCACGATCCGGCTCTCTGGGCCGGGCTGGCCGCCGACGTCGTCACCCCCAACGCGCAGGAAGCGGCCCGGCTGCTGGACATCACGCTGCAGCCGGAGGCGGACCGCGCCGAACAGTTCATGGGGCGCGGCCGGGAGCTGCTGCACGCTGCCGGCGCCGGATCCGCCGTCGTTACCCTGGACCGCGAGGGCACTGTCCTTCTCGCGGGGGACGGCACTGTGCACCGGACCTGGGCCCGCCCGGCCGCGGAGAAACACGCGTCCGGGGCAGGCGACACCTTTGTGGCATGCCTGACCCTGGCCCGGGCAGCCGGGCTCCCGCTGAGCACGGCAGCGGATTTGGCGCAGAATGCCGCCGACATTGTGGTTCAGCGCGCCGGAACCTCCGTCTGCACCACGGCGGACCTGACGCTGCATCTCACCGCCCTGGCCGACACGGCGCTGCCGCCGGGGGAACTGGGTGAACGCGTGGCTGCGGACCGGGCAGCCGGCAAGCGGATAGTGCTCACCAACGGCTGCTTTGACGTGCTGCACCGCGGGCACACCCGCTATCTGCAGCAGGCCAAGGCCCTGGGTGACGTCCTCGTGGTCGCACTGAACGGCGATGATTCGGTGACCCGCCTGAAGGGGCCGGACCGGCCGATCAATCCGGTCCATGACCGCGCCGGAGTCATCGCTGCGCTGAGCTGCGTCGATTACGTAACCGTCTTCGACACCGACACTCCAATTCCGCTGATTGAGGCACTGCGCCCGGACATCTATGCCAAGGGCGGCGACTACTCCCCCGAAATGCTGCAGGAAACTCCGGTGGTGAGGGCGCTTGGCGGCCAGGTGCGGATCCTGGACTATGTGGCGGACCATTCCACCAGCGCCGTCGTGCAGCGGATCCAGGCATCGTCGCTGCGGCCGGGCAACCCCCGGCAGCAGGTGGACGCTGAGCAGGCAGTGGGCCGCGGTCCCGCCGCAACCGCCGGCCAGGAGGAAGCGGGGGGCGGGCCGTGAGCCGGAAATGGTCCGGTGAATGGGGGCTGGACGACGACGGCGGCGACGTTGACGGTGTCGGGTCGGGCGAGTCGGTTGGGTCGGTTGGGTCGGTTGGGCACGCCGCTGACAAGGGAACGGGCGGCCGGCAGGTTTCCCTGCAGGTCCTGATCCCGACCCGGGACCGCGCGGCGGAATTGGCCGTTACCCTGGCCGGGCTCGCAGCCCAGGACGGTCCCTCTTTCGGTGTTGTGGTCAGCGACCAAAGTCCCGGACCGCCGTCCTGGGAGCATCCGGCGGCGGCCGCAATGGTTCGGGTGCTCCGTGCCCAGGGACGCCCGGTGCGGCTGGAGCGGAACCTGCCGGCGCGCGGCCTGGCACAGCAGCGCCAGCATTTGCTGGACCTGGCCGAAGCGCCGCTGGTGCTCTACCTGGACAACGACGTGTGGCTGGAGCCGGATATGCTGCGGCGGATGGCCGGGGCGCTGGCGGAGGCGGGCTGCGGGTTTGTCGGCGCAGCAGTACAGGGCCTGTCCTACCTGCGGGACCGACGGCCCCGCGAGCAGGAATCCTTTGAGCCGTGGTCCGGGCCGGTCCTGCCGGAGCGGATCCGCCGCGGCGGGCCGGGATTCAACCGCTGGCCGCTGCACAACGCCGCGAACCTTACCCACCTCGCCGCGCGCCTGGATGTTCCTGCCGGTTCCTGGCAGCTCTACAAGGTGGCCTGGGTGGGGGCCTGCGTGCTCTTTGACCGCCGGAAACTCGTGGACTGCGGAGGATTCGAGTTTTGGCAGGACCTGCCGCCGGGGCATTCCGGCGAAGATGTTGCCGCGCAATGGCAGGTCATGGAGAAGTACGGCGGTGCGGGTTTGGTTCCGTCCGGCGCCGTGCACCTGGAATCGCCCACAACGGTCCGGGACCGTTCCACAGACGCTGCCGAGCAGATGTTCGGACAGTGAGCAAAGCTGCATACAACACCAAACCGAAGGAGCATCATGGCTGACAAACCAAGCCCGATCGACATTCAGAAGGCATTGGGCGGAATGGATTACCCGGCGTCC
This sequence comes from Arthrobacter sp. Z1-15, assembly GCF_054792395.1. Classification (NCBI taxonomy): domain Bacteria; kingdom Bacillati; phylum Actinomycetota; class Actinomycetes; order Micrococcales; family Micrococcaceae; genus Arthrobacter; species Arthrobacter sp. Z1-15. The sequence continues at coordinate 3,830,104 of NZ_CP096454.1, forward strand.
AAGGACGAGATCGTGAAGAAGGCCCAGGACTCCAAGGCTGATTCCTCGGTGCTGGATGCGCTGGAAGGCCTGCCCGAACGCCAGTATGACGCCCCGACCGACGTCAGCAAGGAAATCTTCGACTGATGCCGCGGCAGCTGCTGCCCTGCGGACCGGCTGCTTAGGCCGTCGGGTCCGTGGGGCGGGAGTCCGTGGTGCGGGGGTCACTGTCGGCTGCGCCGGGAGCAGTACCGTCCGCGTCAGGCGTGGCACCGGGGCCGCCCACGCTGCCCGCGCCGCCGGGAATCTTGGCCGAGCTGCGGTTGACTCCGGACCCTTCGCTGAGGTGGTCCGGATTGGGCTTTTCCGTCATCAGCAGCAGTGAGCACACCAGCAGCGAGACGATAAAGGCGATGCCGGCGGCGGTAAAGGCCAGGTCCAGCCGCAGTTCTTTGTCCGCGCCGCCTGTGGCGAAGATCATGGTGGCGACGCCCGCAACGACAGCCAGGACGGCTGAAAAAATGAGCGGGGCCTTCACGGAGTTCCGCTTTTGCGGCCCACCGGATGAGCTGTTCGCCACTGTCTTTCCTCCTGCTGCGTTGGTGTTCACGGGTTCTACAGTACGTAGAACCCGGAGTTGTTCAGTTTACGGCTTTTCCCGGGCTCCCGCTGCCGGGTGTGATCCCGCCTGCGACCGGGCGTCCCAGCGGGCACCCAGTCCGGAGGTGGCCAGCACTACGGCAATAATGATTGCCGAGCCGCCGGAGACGCCCAGCATCGCGTGCGCGCCCAGGCCCATGACCTGCACGGCGACGAGAATGGCGGCGGTTCCCAGGCTCACCGCTCCGGTGATCAGCCAGTCCCGCGCGGGGAGGAAGGCACTCCGGGCCTTTGCCCAGAGGAAGAGCTCCACGGCCCCTCCCACCAGCAGCGCGGCTCCGGCCGCGGCGCAGAAGGCCTCAACCGAGCGGAGCGCGAGGACGGCGAGGCCGGCCACGGCGTACACGCCGGCTTCAAGGAGCTGCAGGGTGCGCACCCGGGCCTGGGCACGGATGCCGGCCAGCACGGCCATCCGCCATACGGCGGCGGCGGTAAACAGCAGATAGAGTCCGCCCGCGAACGAGAGCACGTTCAAGCCCGGAGACTGCCAGAAGACGGTCAGGATGCCGAAGGCTGCCGCTGCGGCCGAGCGCAGGAGGATGGGTACCCACGGGGTTCCGTGGTTCGAATCTCCCACTGCTGAGCCTCCGCTTTTCGATAACGAGTTGTCTGGCCGGTTGGCCACCAACCAGCTTAGTCGCTTGCGGCGCCCGGCGCCGCCCCGGTGACCATCCAGGCATCCTGCCTGATCCGCAAGGTCAGCGTGACCGCCCGCGCACTCATGTAGCCGAGGGCAAAGGCCGCCCACAGCCAGGCAATACCCTCCGGGCCGGCCAGGTCAGAGACCCGGACCCACCACAGCAGCGGAAGGTAGGCCAGCAGGTTCAGCACTCCGGTGAGGGCCAGATAGCGGGCATCGCCGGCGCCGATGAGCACCCCGTCCAGCACAAACACCAGCCCGCAGATCGGCTGCGAGGCTGCCAGCACCCACAGGCCGGCGGTCAGCGCGGACTGGACACCGGCGTCGGGCGTGAAGATCCAGCCGGCGAAGGGCGCAGCCGCGGCCAGCAGCAGGCCGGTGATGACCCCGAAGCCCACACCCCACCGGACCATCCGCCGGGTCAGTTCTCTGGCCAGCGACCGGTTTCCCGCGCCCAGTTCCTTGCCGATAAGTGCCTGCGCGGCGATCGCCAGGGCATCCAGGGCGAAGGCCAGGAACGTGAAGACTGTCATCACCAGCTGGTGGGCGGCCAGGGACTGCGGACCCTGCGCCGTGGCAACCAGCACCGCGGCCAGCACGGCCACGCGCAGGCTCAGCGTGCGCAGCATGAGCCAGGAGCCAACATGCGCGGTGGCGAGGATCCCCGCCGGAGAAGGGCGCAGCGTCACTCCGGCCCGCCGGGCCATCCGACCCACCAGCACCAGATAGACCGCCGCCATCCCCCACTGCGTGATGCTGGTGCCCAGTGCGGAGCCGGCCACGGACAGGTTGAAGCCGTAGACCAGCAGGTAGTTCAGGCCAATGTTCACGCCAAAGCCGATCCCGGCCACGGCCAGCGGGGTGCGCGTGTCCTGCAGCCCGCGCAGCACCCCGGTCGCGGCCAGGACCACCAGCATGGCGGTCAGCCCCGGCATCGAATACTGCAGGTAGTCCACCGCATACCGGTGCACCTCTCCGGTGGCCCCCAGGGCGGACGCCAGCCACGGTGCGGAGAGGATGCCGGCTGTGGAGAGCAGCACGCCCAGGATCAGCGCCAGGCCAATCCCGTCGCGGCCGGCTGCCACCGCCTCCCGGTGCCGGTCACCGCCCAGGAATCGCGCCACGGTCCCGGTGGTCGAATAGGCAAGGAACACCATGAGGCCGACGGCGGTCTGCAGCACGGTGGATGCCAGCCCCACTCCGGCGAGCTGGTTGACGCCCAGATGTCCCACAATGGCGGAATCAGCGATCAGGAACAGCGGTTCGGCGATGAGCGCACCCAGCGCCGGAACGGCCAGTGCCAGGATGCGGCGGCCCAGGGCCGGGCTGGAAGTCTGCGATGAAGAAGTGCCCACGGTTCCAGCCTACGGTTTTTCGAGCGCGGGACTGGCCGGGGCGGCACCGGACTCCGGAGTGAGCACCGCGGCGGCTGCGGCTGCGGCCGCCGCCAGCAGCAGTCCCACAAAGGCGCTGAGCCCGGCCCAGCCCCATAGCTGGAAGAAAAAGCCTCCGGTCCAGCCGAGCACGCTGGAGCCCGCGTAATAGAACAGGTTGTACAGGGATGAGGCCTGGGCGCGGCCCTCGGTGGCCAGGAAGGGCGCCCAGCCGGACGCGATGGAGTGCGCGGCGAAAAAGCCTCCGGTGAACACCACCAGTCCGGTTATCACGGCCGGAAGCCAGGGAGCCAGCGTCAGCGCCAGCCCGGCGGCCATGACTGCTGTTGAACCCAGCAGGACGGTCCGGCGACCGCCGTGGGCGGAGAGCCGGCCGGCGAGGGTTCCGGCCGCCCGGGAGGACCAGGTGCCGGCGAGATACGCCAGGAACAGGAAGCCGGCAACGCTCTGCGGCAGTGAAAACGGTGCCTCACCCAGCCGGAATCCCAGATAGTTGTACACGGCCACGAACCCGCCCATCAACAGGAATGCCTGCAGGTACAGGCCTGCCTGCCGCGGATCGCGCAGCTGGGCCAGCAGCCGCCCGCCGAGGCCCGGGCCGGGATCGGAGCGCCGCAGCGGCGAGAACCCCTGCTGCTTTGGTGCCGTCAGCAGAAACACCACGGCGGCCGCTGCGGCGAGGAGACTGACAACGCCGACGCCGATCCGCCAGTTGGCGACCTCGCTCATCGGAGCAGCCACGATGCGCCCCGCCAGGCCCCCGATGGTGGTGCCCGATACGTAGCTTCCCGCGGCGACGGCGGCATGTACCCGGGAGACCTCCTCGCTCAGGTAGGCCAGGGCGACGGCGGGGATTCCGCCCATCGCGGCGCCCTCGATAAAGCGCAGCACCAGCAGCGCGGGCAGGCTGGGGCTGAACGGAACCGCCAGGCCCAGGACGACGGCGGCCAGGATCGCCAGCCGCATCACCGGAAGCCGGCCAAAGCGGTCAGCGGCGGCAGACCAGGGAATCACCGCCGCGGCCAGGCCCAGTGTGGCCGCGGAAACCGTCAGGGCTGCGGAGGAGGCGGAGATCTCCAGGTCCGCAGCGAGACCGGGCAGTACCCCCTGCAGTGAATACAGCTGGGCGAAGGTGGCCATGCCGGCGGCGGCCAGGCCGATGAGCACGCCGCGGTACCCGCGGCTGCCTTTGGCATGCCCGGTCCACGGCTCCCCGCTGCTGTTCACCCCTGCTCTCCCGTACGCACAGTAGAACTCTAGGGCGTCCTCCCGGCTTTCCCGGAGTCGGCGCCGGGATCGGCGGCGGGATTGCCGGCGGGATTGCCGGCGGGATTGCCGGCGGCCGCAGCGAGCTCCGACTCCAGATTCCGCCGTGCCGGTTCTTCCCAGCGCGCCCGGGCTGCGGCAGTGGAGAAGATGGGTTCCAGGGCAAGCAGCCCGCGAACCACCCGCCGTCGCCCGGACGCGAACTGCGCATCATCCAGGTGCCGGTACTCGCGGCGAACGTCGGACAGGTAGCGTGCATAGGCTGCCGGTTCCCGGGCCAGCACGGCCAGGTCCGCATCGCACAACACCTGGGCGGCGGAGTCACCGGCCGCGGGATCATGCCCCGCCGTCACCCGGATCAGCCGCTGCACTTCGCGGATTTCCGACACCGGAACCCCCGCCTCGGCCAGCAGGGCTGCGGCCAGGCGGGCCGATTGTTCCTCGTCGTCGGGAGCGCCCCGGTACACGGCGTCGTGGAACCAGGCGGCGAGGAGGAGCGGGCGCGGCGGCGGTCCGTCCCACAGCAGTTCCACCGCTTCCAGGACCGCGAGCAGGTGCCGCCGGTCATGGTACCGGCGGTCCGGTTCGCCCCAGCGGTTCAAAAGCTCCGCGCCCAGCTCCCGGTTCCCCGGCAGCAGAGCCTCCCACCGGGTGAGCAGCGGATGCACCAGCGAAGCGCTGCGCTCCCGGGCCTTGATCCGCAAACCGCTGCGGATCAGCAGGCGCACCAGGGTGCCGCCGTCGACCTCCACGGCTCCCCGGGCCACCAGATCCCGGTAGCGGCGGGCCGGAACGTCGTAATGGTCCAGATCAAACGCACGGAAAGCTATTCCGGCATCCGCAGCGAAGCTGTGCAGCTCGGCCAGCGAGGTGTCGGACACCAAGTGGGAGAACACGGTGTTGTGCGCCGGCCACCGCGGCGGGTCAATGTAAATCATCGGGCAGGTCCCCGGTGCAGCAGGAAAGACATTCCTTATACCTACCGGAGAGAAGGAAGTATTTCCATGCGGCTCCGGCAACGGGGCCTTGTCCGCAGGCGCGGGGCGTGGTCGAATGTTCGCATGAAAAACGGGGACACCGCGGTCCTGGCCATCGGCACCAAGAAGGGCCTGTGGCTGGCCGAGAGCGCCGACCGCCAAGCATGGAATGTCACCGGTCCGCACTTCCTGATGGACGAGGTCGCCTCCCTGGCGATCGACACGCGCGGCGGTACGCCCCGGATCCTGGCCGGCATCATGAACTGGCACTGGGGCCCCTGCGTGGTGCACTCCGATGACCGCGGCGCCACCTGGAGCGAACCGGAGGACGGCGCCGTCAGGTTCCCCGAGGACACCGGCGAGGCACTGGCCCGGGTCTGGCAGCTGCAGCCCGACAGCGACGCGCGGCCCGGGGTGGTGTGGGCCGGTGCCGAGCCCATCTCCGTGTGGAAGTCCACGGACGGCGGCGAACACTTCGAAATGAACCGGCCGTTCTGGGACCACCCGCACCGGAGCGAGTGGGGCGCCGGCTTCGGCGGCGCGGCTGCCCACACGGTGCTGCCGAGCCCGGCGGACGACAGCGTGCACGTCGCCATCAGCGCGGCAGGGGTGTACCGCACGGACGACGGCGGCGCCTCCTGGGCGCCCCGCAACAACGGCATCAGCGCCTACTTCCTGCCCGATCCCCATCCTGAGTTTGGCCAGTGCGTGCACAAGGCAGCCCGTGACGCCGGCGACCCCCGCCGGCTCTACGCGCAGAATCACCACGGCGTGTACCGCTCCGACGACTCCGGAGACTCCTGGGTTTCGATTGCCGAAGGGCTACCGGCCGACTTCGGCTTTGTCATGCTGGCCCACCCCACCCGGCCCGGCACCATCTGGACCATTCCCCTGAAGGCCGACGGCGAGCGGATCCCGCCGGACGGCCATCCGGCGGTCTACCGAAGCACCGATGCCGGCGGAACCTGGACACGGCTGGACCGCGGCCTGCCCGAGACGGACTTCAACGCCGTGCTCCGCGATGCAGCCGCCGTAGATAACGGGGAACCTGCGGGCGTGTACTTCGGCACCCGCGGAGGCCAGGTGTTCGCCAGTGCCGACGAGGGCGACACCTTCTCGCTGGTGGCGGGAAACCTGCCGGATGTGCTGTGCGTCCGGGCCGGAATTGTTTCCGCGGAGCCGGAGCCGGCCTGATGACTGCGCAACCCGTGCGCCTGGTGCTGCCGGCGGCGCTGTCCACCGCCGCAGAAGGGCACCGCGAGCTGCACCGCGCCGCCGGGACAGGCCTCACCGCAGCCGGGCTGCTGGACGGCCTTGCGGTGGACTACCCGCGTCTGGAGCGCCGCATCCGGGACGAGGCCGGCCAGCTGCGCCGCTACGTCAACGTTTACATCGACGGCGAGGAACTGCGTGCCCTCGACGGGCTGGCAAGCACGGTGCCCCCGGGAGCCGAAGTCCTGATCCTGCAATCCATTGCCGGAGGGTAGCCCTCTCCGAAGCCGGTCCGTCAGGCGCCTGCCCCGGGATGCGCGGGCGAAGGATAAGCACGGCAGGGGTTAACGACACAACAGGCACTAAGACACAGCAGACATTAAAAACAGCAGGCACCCCGCCGGTCAGCGGGACGCCTGCTGTTCACGGAACCCGCGGTTCGGCGGGACTCCTCTGTTGTCTTTCCTGATCCGGTGGTTAGGCCGGCAGCTGCAGCACGTGGCCGGTGAAGATCAGGTCGGGGTGGATGACCGTGTCGGCGTTGGCGTTGTACAGCGCCTCCCAGCCACCCTCGATGCCCAGCTTCTCGGCGATGATGGACAGGGTGTCACCGGACTGGATGGTGTAGGTTTCACCGCTCAGCGCCGGGGCCGGGGTCTGTACCGGAGCCGGAGTCTGCACCGGTGCCGGTGCAGCAACCTGGGCCTCAGGCAGGACCTGGGTCTGCGGCACTACGGCTTCCGGAGCAGCCTGGGGCTGCGGTGCGGCGTAGGTCTCGGCCGGGACAGTTTCCTGGACCGGTGCTTCCGGGACGTACTGCTGCGTCGTTTCCGGTGCCACATATTCCTGAGCGGCCGGCGGTGCGACGTATTCCTGGGTGGCCTGCGGGGTCACCGTCTGGCTCTGGGCGCTCACCGAACCGGCACCGCCGGACAGGCCCAGCTTGGCGGAGCAGGCGGGCCAGGCTCCCCAGCCCTGGCCGGCAAGTACGCGTTCGGCCACGGCGATCTGCTGTTCACGGCTGGCGGACGTGGGATCGCCCTGCCCGCCAAAGGCGGCCCAGGTGCTCGGCGTGAACTGCAGTCCGCCGGAGAACCCGTTTCCGGTATTGATGCTCCAGTTACCACCGCTTTCGCACTGTGCCAGTGCATCCCATGTACTCGCGTCGGCAGCCTGGGACGGTACTGCGGTCAGGGCGAGGCCTGCACCTGAGATGGCTGCAACAGCAAGTCCCCGGCGCACGTTTCGGCTGATCTTAGACTTGGTCATTAGTGTGGCTGCTCCCAGGGTCCACCGGCGTTCCACCCCTCCCGGGGCTTCTCTACGCTGCCGCCAACCCATGAAATATCGAGGGCATGGTTACGGTGCCTGACGAAGTGGCGACATCTGGTGGCTCGCGGCACCGAGCGTGCGGCTGCACCTGGAACGGCGCCAGCCTGGTCGCCGGACATCTATTTGGTCCGGCCGGGGGTCCGGTCTTTCCCGAACCGTTAACCACGGTAAGGGACGTCTTGCCTACACTCCAAACGAATCCAAATTGGTATCTATCACACTCAATCGTTACCGTTTCGATACCCGCGGGAACAAGCCAATCTGCTATAAGGCCGGCGGCCGGCTGTGCGAAAGCTCATCTCCGGTGCCGCCCCGCCTTGTGGACAGCCGCTGACGCCGGGTCTAGGGTTTGTCCACGTGCTCACATTCTTCAATGCGTTAAAGCGCATTCTTGTCGGGCGTCCGTACGGCAATGAACGGCTCTCGCGCACTCTCCTGCCCAAGCGCATCGCCCTTCCCGTATATGCGTCCGATGCCCTGTCATCAGCGGCTTACGCTCCTGATGAAATCCTGCTGACCCTGGCACTGGCCGGAGTGACCGCCGTAACCCTCTCACCCTGGGTTGGCCTGGCGGTCATTGTGGTCCTCCTGACGGTCGTGGCCTCCTATCGGCAGAATGTGCATGCGTATCCGTCCGGCGGCGGAGATTATGAGATTGCCAGCAGCAATCTCGGCAAGCCGGCGGGATTGACGGTGGCATCCGCCCTGCTGGTCGACTACGTCCTCACGGTCGCGGTATCCATGTCCTCGGCCTCCCACTACCTCATAACGGCGGTACCCGCGCTCAACGGCATGCAGGCACCAATAGCAGCCGTCGGCGTCGCCGTCCTGGTCCTGGTGAATCTGCGGGGCATCCGTGAAGCCGGCGCATTGTTTGCCGTGCCCACTTACCTGTTCATGGCCTCGGTGCTCGGCATGTGCGCCTTCGGAGCATTCCAGGCAGCCGCCGGAACCCTGGGCGATTCGCCCTCCGCTGCTTTTGACCTCGTTCCCGAGTCCGGGCTGGACAGCGGGCTGGTGGGCCTGGCCGGAGCGTTCCTGCTGCTGCGCGCCTTCTCCTCGGGTGCCGCGGCGCTGACCGGGGTGGAGGCCATCAGCAACGGCGTGCCGACGTTCCGCAAACCCAAGAGCACCAATGCGGCTACAACGCTGCTGCTGCTGGGCGTCGTGTCCGCGTCCATGCTGGCCGGGATCCTGTCCCTGGCCAGCGCCACCGAGGTCCGGGTGGTCCAGGACCCGGAAACCCAGCTGACCCTGAACGGCAGCCCTGTGGGTCAGGACTACGTGCAGCACCCGGTTATCAGCCAGCTGGCGGAAACTGTCTTCGGCGACGGGAGCATTCCCTTCTACATTGTGGTGGCAGCCACCGGGCTGATCCTGGTGTTCGCCTCGAACACTGCATTCAACGGTTTCCCGGTACTCGCCTCCATCCTGGCGAAGGACGGTTTCCTGCCCCGGCAGATGCGCACCCGCGGCGACCGCCTGGCGTTCAGCAACGGCATCATTGCCCTGGGGCTGGGAGCCCTGGCGCTGATATTCGTCTTCGACGCCGATGTCACCCGGCTGATCCAGCTCTACATCGTTGGTGTCTTCGTGTCCTTCACCGCCAGCCAGCTGGGAATGATCCGGCACTGGACCGGCAAGCTGCGGACCGAACGCAGCCGTGAAGTCCGGCACCGGATGCAGCGGTCACGGGCCATCAACGCCGTCGGTTTTGGCATGACCGCACTGGTGCTGCTGATCGTCCTCGTCACCAAGTTCACCCACGGAGCGTGGATAGCCCTGCTGGCGATGGGCGGGCTGTACCTGCTGATGTTCACCATCAGGGCACATTACGACTCCGTGGCCCGGGAGCTCTCCGTCGAGGACGACCACCGCGGGCTGGCCCTCCCTTCCCGGGTGAACGCGGTCATCCTGGTGTCAAAGGTGCACAAGCCTGCCCTGCGGGCGCTGGCCTACGCCAGGGCGTCCCGGCCCTCCAGCCTCAACGCCATCATCGTGGACATCGACCCGGAGGACACCGAGCGCGTGATGGAAGAGTGGGAGCGGATGCAGATCCCGGTGCCGCTGACCGTGCTGTCCTCGCCCTACCGGGAGACCGTCTCCCCCGTTCTCGACTATTTGCGCGAGGCCCGGCGCACTGCCCCGCGCGAACTGTTTGTGGTCTACATCCCCGAGTACGTCGTCGGGCGCTGGTGGGAGCAGCTGGTGCACAACCAAACGGCGCTGCGGATCAAGGCGCGGCTGCACTTTGAGCCCGGCATCATGGTCGCCAGCGTTCCCTGGCAGCTTGCCTCCAGCCGCGACCGCGACGCCGCCCCGACGCCGGGCTCCGGGCTCTGACCCGCGATTTCACTCCGGCGTGCAGCGCCGACCGCCGGCAGACCGCTAGAGACTGAACCGCCGGCCGCCCCACCGCCGGCGAAACCACCGGTCGTGGCTGGCCACCACCACCGTTCCGGGGTACGAGTCGATGGCCTGCTCCAGCTCCTCGGCGAGGGACAGCGCCAGGTGGTTGGTCGGCTCGTCGAGCAGCAGCAGCTGCGGCGGTTCGGCCACCAGCGCAGCCAGGGCCACGCGGCGCCGCTGGCCCGGCGACAGCTCTCCCATGGGCTGTTCCTCCTCGTCCGGGCGCAGCAGCCCGAGTTCGGCCAGCGGAGGCGCCTCCTCCGGGCGGGCCAGCCGGGAGCGGTAGGCAGCCGCGGCCGGGAGTGCCGGATCAGGCCAGCGGTCCTCCTGCAGGAGCAGGCCAACGCTGAGCGCCGGCGCATGCCGGACATCACCGGTGTCAGCCGCGAGCGAGCCGGCCAGCACCGCGAGCAGCGTCGATTTGCCTGCCCCGTTGCGGCCTTCCACGAGGATCCGCTCCCCGCTCTCCACGACCAGGTCGACCGGACACAGCCGTCCGTCCACCCCTGCGCCCCTCAGGACCAGGATCTGCGTTCCGTCTGTAACCGGGGAAAATCCGTCCACTGCGCGGGCGGAGGGGAGTCCACGGAAAACCAGCGGCTGCCGGGGCTCCGGAACCGCCGTCCGGTCCAGCTCCGCCAGTCCCCGCAGCGCCGACCGCACCCGCCCTCCCACGGTCTTCGCAGCCCTGTCGCTGTAGAACTTTTTGGCACCCCGGATCTCGGTTCCGGGAATCGTGGTGTGAAAAATGTTCCGCCCGTCGACGTCGGCGATGCGCCGCAGCCTCTCCCGCTCCGCTTCCTGCGTTTCCCACGCTTCACGCCAGCGCCCGCGGGCAGCGGACCGTGCGGCCAGGTAGTCCGTGTACCCGCCGGTGTAGCGCCGGCCCTGCACTGACGGGCCGGCGTAGCTCTCCGCTCCGGATGCAGGATCAAGGTCAACCAGTTCAGTGGCAACGGCATCCAGGAACCATCGGTCGTGGCTGGCCATCAGCAGCGGGCCCTGCCGGGCGCGGAGTTCGGCGGCCAGGTAGGCGACGGCGTCGTCGTCGAGGTGGTTTGTAGGTTCATCCAAAAGCAGCGCAGCCGGGCGCCCGAGCAACAGTGCAGCCAGGGCCAGACGGCGCCGCTGGCCGCCGGACAGGCTGTGCACCGGCCGGTCCCGTTCCAGACCGGCCAGGCTCAGGCCCGCGAGGACCTCGCTGATCCGGGCGTCCAGTGCCCAGAGGCCGGAGTGTTCGGCCTCCGTCAGGGCGGCGTCGTAAGCATCGGCGACCGACACATCCTCCGGCACCACGGCGAGCCGGCCGCCCAGGTCCTCCAGGAGGATGCCGAGCCCGCGGACGGGAGCGACGGCCGCCTCAAGCACGTCAGCCAGCGTTGCCCCGGGCACGGGAAGGAGTTCCTGCCGCAGGAAGCCAAGCGATGCAGGCCGGACAACGGACCCCGCGTCCGGGGTCAGCACCCCGGCGGCGATCAGCAGCAGGGTTGATTTTCCGGATCCGTTTTCCCCAATCAGAGCGGTGCGGTTTCCTGGGGAAACGGAAAACGTGACGTCCGTGAGCACCCGGCGGCCTGGGTAGCCGAGGCTGACCGCTTCAAGCCGCAGGTGGCTGCCGCTCGCGGCACGCGGGACGGAACCCGGCCTGGAATCAGTTCGCGGCGGGAAACCGGGAGCCGCGGAATCTGCGCGGGAGGGGGTGCGGGAAGGGGTGGGGCGTGAGGCGGCCATGGGAATCCTACTGTCCTGGAAGCTGCCGCCCGCCGGGCACGTCGGGCACCGCCGGCCCGCACGCGTACAGGGGGGCGGTGCCAGCCTCTGGCGGGCGCGGAACAATCAGGAAATCAGCATGGGTCCGATGCTAGTTTTTCCGGTCCGCAACGGCAACCCGGGTCGACCGCAGCCGACCGCACGCCGGCCCGGCTCAGGCCCCGGGCTGTTCCGGAACGGGCAGTCCCCGCCCGGCGAGGACGGACCGGTAGGCATACTCGGTCAGGCGGCCTTCACCGCGGGCCTGTTCCACGGCGTCGAAGGACCGCGGCCCGGGGCCGTCGCTGTAGGGGAAGTGGATCAGCTCGGCAACGAGTTCCCATTCTTCGGCAATGCTGTCGATCAGCTCGCCGGGTGTTTCATCCTGGCCAGGGCCTCCGCCCAGCACGGTCCATGAGTCTTGGGGAACGCGGTAGGCCTCCAGCCGGTCCAGATCCGCTTCGAGTTCTTCAAGGGTGCTGTATTCCGTTTGCGCCTCGGGCGGAACTGACCCGTCCGCCGTCGCGAGCTGGCTGACGAATCCGGTTTCCAGGGGGTAGACGGAGGTTGGCACCGGTTCGCCTTCCTCCAGGTAGGCGGGCAGCTGCGAGGGCATCCAGTACCAGGCATCGCCCTGGTCTGCGCCGCCGGGCTGGCTCCGCTCGCTGATCCAGCCGCGGACCGTGAGCAGCGCTTCCCCCTCGTCGCTGACAAACGCGGGGGTGTTGCCGAAGAGCAGATTTGTTTCGTGCTCCGTGCGGCGGGCCTGCTTCTTCTTGGCTGCTGCCTTCTTGCGGGGCTTGGACTTGGGCACGGAATACTCCTCGGGACGAGCTGGTCAGGGGGCGGCTGGCGAAGAACCCTGGGGTGCAGACCGGCACTGACAATTCTAGTCGCCAGGCCCGGGGCGTCCCGCAGCCTCCCCCGGCAGCGGGACTAGAAGCCTGAGCCGCCTTCAACCGCCATGTTGGAGAAGCGGGAGTAATGGCCCTGGAAACCCACGGTAATGGTCTTGGTGGGGCCGTTACGGTGCTTGGCGACGATCACGTCGGCTTCACCGGCACGCGGGGATTCCTTGTCGTAGATGTCCTCGCGGTGCAGCAGGATCACCATGTCGGCGTCCTGCTCGATCGAGCCGGATTCACGAAGGTCCGAAATCATCGGCTTCTTATCGGTTCGCTGCTCGGACCCGCGGTTCAGCTGGGACAGGGCGATGACGGGGACTTCGAGTTCCTTGGCCAGCAGCTTCAGGGCACGGGAGAACTCGGACACTTCCTGCTGGCGTGATTCGACTTTCTTGCCGGAGGACATCAGCTGAAGGTAGTCGAGGACCACGAGCTTCAGGTCGTGCCGCTGCTTCAGCCGCCGGCACTTGGCGCGGATTTCCATCAGGGACATGTTCGGGCTGTCATCGATGAACAGCGGCGCCTCGTTCATCCGACCCATGGTGGTGGCAATCTTGCCCCACTGCTCATCCTTGATGGTTCCCTTGCGCAGGTCCTGCAGCGCGATCGTGGCCTCGGCGGAGAGCAGGCGCATGGCAATTTCGTTGCGGCCCATTTCCAGCGAGAAGAAGACCGTGGTCATGTTGTTCCTAATGGCGGCGGAGCGGGCGAAGTCCAGGGCGAAGGTGGACTTGCCGACGGCGGGCCGGGCGGCGATGACGATCATCTGACCCGGGTGGAGTCCCTGGGTCAGTTCATCGAGTTCATAGAAGCCGGTGGGCACGCCGGTCATGCCCTCGCCCTTGTGCTGGGCGGCTTCGATTTCATCTACGGTGCCCTCGATGATGTCCTTCAGGGGAACGTAGTCTTCAGCGGTGCGGCGCTCCGCGACGGCGAAAACCTCGGCCTGGGCGGCGTTCACGATGTCGTCGACCTCCATGCCGTCGCCCGAGTACCCCAGCTGCACAATCTTGGTGCCTGCATCAACCAGGCGGCGCAGCACGGCCCGCTCGCGCACGATCTCCGCGTAGAAGCCGGCATTGGCCGCCGTAGGCACCGACTGGATCAGCGTGTGAAGGTAGGCAGGCCCGCCGATGCGGCCGATCTCGCCGCGTTTGGTGAGCTCATCGGAGATGGTGACGGCGTCAGCCGGCTCGCCGCGGCCGTACAGGTCAATAATGGCTTCAAAAATGGATTCGTGCGCGGGGCGGTAGAAGTCGACCCCGCGGAGAACCTCGACCACGTCTGCGATTGCATCCTTGGAGAGCATCATGCCGCCCAGGACTGACTGCTCGGCAACCAAATCCTGCGGCGGAGTGCGCGCGAAGTCGGAGCCCGAACTGGATGCCGGCGCGTCAGTATGCGTGAGCGACACTGTGTAACCCTTTCCCAAGGTACTGCTGTGGTGCGATCCCTGCCCGGTGGCAGCTGATTCAGGTCTATCCCGCCGCGGTGACACTTTGGGTGCGGCGGCTGCCGTTGAAGTGCGGCACCGTCCCAGTGACGGGCATGGAGTCGATTAGAAGGGATTCACCCGCAACCGTAGCCCTCAAACTCCCTGCCCCCAAACGAGTTATCCACAGGCCTTGTGGACAAGGTGTTCATAACTGGGCGTGTCTTGTGCACAGGTTGGGCATAAGGGTGTGGATAAACTATTATTTTCTAGGCAAACAGCGCTCTGACTAGGGGAAACATTTTTCCACACCTGTGTATAGAGACTATTTTTTTCCAACATTCACCCCCTGCTTGCAGGTTGACAGATGGCTGCAGGGCGCCTATGGGGGCTAGTTATCCCCGATTTCCACAGCTGATATCCACAGCGGCCCGGAGAGGGGTGTGGATAATGCGGATCGGACCTGCCCCGGGTCCGCCGGACCCGGGAATCCTGCTCATACACCCCTGTGCGGGACGTGGAGCACGCAAAAGCGCCCTCCGCCTATAACGGCGAAGGGCGCTTCTTACACGCCGGGAGGCGTGCAGGTGTCCGTACTAGCTGGCTACGACGTTGAGGTCGATGACAGCAGCTACGTCGTCGTGCAGACGAACGTTGGCCTGGAAGGAACCAACCGACTTGATGTGCGTCGGCAGTTCAACCTTGCGCTTGTCGATGGTGCCGAGACCGGCAGCTTCGACGGCAGCAGCAACATCGGCGGCCTTGACGGTTCCGAAGAGGCGTCCGGACTCGCCGGCCTTGACGGTCAGCGTGACCGGCTTGGCGGAGAGTGCAGCTGCCTGCTTCTGAGCATCTTCCAGGGAAGCGTGCTCGCGGGCGGCGCGGGCAGCCTTGATGGACTCAACCTGCTTCTCGCCACCCTTGGTCCAGGTCAGTGCGAAGCCGCGGGGCAGAAGGAAGTTACGTGCGTAACCGTCCTTTACCTCGATGACGTCGCCGGCAGCGCCGAGACCGGTTACTTCGTGGGTCAGAATGAGCTTTGCCATGAGTTAGGGTTCCTTTCCTTAGCCGCGGCCAGCGCCGGAGTACGGCAGGAGAGCAACTTCACGGGCATTCTTGATTGCCTGTGCAATTTTGCGCTGTTCCTGCACGGTTACGCCAGTTACGCGACGGGCGCGGATCTTTCCGCGGTCGGAAATGAACTTGCGCAGCAATGCTACGTCCTTGTAGTCGATGACAGTGATGTCAGCGGCCTTCAAGGGATTGGACTTTGGTTTGGGCTTGCGAAGTTCAGCCTTAGCCATCGTGGAGCTCCTTATGTCTAGTGGAGCCCGTGGATCATTCCACGGGATGGGCTCGACGGCGAATGCCGTCTGAGGTTGCGCCCGAAGGCGCAGGGGTGGAGAGAAGCACGTTCCCCGCAGGGGAGGCGCCGCTCTCCGGTCGAGATTTAGAAGGGCGGATCGTTGGAATCCGGTCCGTTGCCCCAGCCGCCGGCGTTTCCGCCGCCTGCGGGAGCACCCCAGGGGTCATTGGCCGGTGCAGCCTGAGGCTGCTGCTGGCCTCCGCCCCATGCAGGGTTGGAATTGCCGCCGAAGCCGCTGTTTCCGGAGTTTCCGCTGTTGCCGCCAAAGCCGCCGCCGCCACCGCCGGAGCGCTGGGTGCGGGTGACCTTCGCGGAAGCGTACCGAAGCGAGGGGCCGATCTCGTCGACCTCAAGCTCCATGACGGTGCGCTTTTCGCCCTCTTTGGTTTCATACGAACGCGACTTCAGGCGGCCCTGGCAAACAACACGCGTCCCCTTGGTCAGGGATTCGGCCACGTTCTCAGCGGCTTCGCGCCAGACAGATGCCCGGAGGAACAGCGTTTCGCCGTCTTTCCAGTCATTTGACGTGCGGTCGAAGGTCCGCGGAGTCGAGGCAATGGTGAAATTGGCCACTGCCGAACCTGACGGCGTGAACCGGAGTTCCGGATCATTCGTTAGGTTGCCGACGACGGTAATAGTTGTCTCGCCTGCCATGTTGCCTCCTGATATCGGTTTGGTTTGCAGAAATTACTCTGCGGAAACCTTTGCAGCTTCAGCCTTAGCGGCCTTCTTGGCATCCTTCTTCGAGATCTTCTGCTCTTCCGGGCGGATGATCTTGGTGCGCATGATGGTCTCGTTCAGGCTCAGCTGGCGGTCAAGCTCAGCGGCAGCTGCAGGCGTCGCGGTGAAGTTAACCACTGCGTAGATGCCTTCAGCCTTCTTCTGGATTTCGTAGGCGAGGCGGCGACGGCCCCAGATGTCGACCTTGTCGATGGTTCCACCATCGTTGCGGACAACATTGAGGAACTTATCGAGCGAAGGCTCGACTGTACGCTCTTCTACCTCGGGGTCGATGATAACCATCAGTTCATAAGCACGCATTTGTGAACCCACCTCCTTTGGGCTATACGGTCACGGCATTTCCGTAACAGGAGGTTCTTTTGCGTTGTCGTCCCGCGGGATCTGGGTGACCAGGCAGCGGGAAAGCCGTCGACATTGCCGACAGCACAGACTTAGCTAGTCTACCGGACGCTGGAAGGTGCTCCGGACAGGGTGGAACCCGAAACCGGGACGCAGCCCGCAGTGGCCGGCCCGTCCCGGTCCTCTTCTCGTGCCCGCCCGCCCGGGTCACCCGGTGAAAAACACTTCGCTCACCTTCGCCAGATGGTAGGGATCCTGCACCCCAGCCATTTCGCGGGCTGAATGCATGGACAGCAGGGGAATGCCGACGTCGACGGTGCGGATGCCCAGCCGGGTGGCGGTCAGGGGTCCGATCGTGGAGCCGCACGGCATCGAGTTGTGCGAGACAAACTGCTGGTACGGAATGTTGGCCTGCCGGCACAGCCCGGCCCAGCGTGCGGCACCGGGTGCGTCGGTGGTGTAGCGCTGGTTGGCGTTGATCTTCAGCAGCGGTCCGCCGTTGAGGACGGGGTGGTTCGCCGGGTCGTGGCGCTCGGCGTAGTTCGGATGCACGGCGTGCCCGGCGTCGGCGGAAATGCAGAACGAGCCTGCGAACGCCCGCTGCCGGTCCAGGGCGGATCCGCCCAGGCCGCCGGAAATCCGGTTCAGTACATCCTCCAGGAACGGTCCGGCCGCTCCGGAGCGGCTGCCGCTGCCAACCTCCTCATGGTCGAAGGCTGCCAGCACCGCGATGGAGCCGTCCGTCTTCGTTTCGGCCGCCGCAATCAATGCCGCCAGTCCGGCATGCACCGAGGAGAGGTTGTCGAGCCTGCCGGAGGCGAAGAATTCATTGTCGGCGCCGAAGGTCCGGGGTTCCTGCGTATCCGCCGCCACGATGTCATATCCGCCCACCTGGTCGGCCGACAGGCCGGCGCGTGCAGCCAGCAGCTCCAGCAGGTCAGCGGTGGAGGGGTCACCGAGCCCCCAGACCGGGTTCATGTGCTGCTGCTTGTCGAGTTTCAGGCCCTCGTTGACCGCCCGGTCCAGGTGGATGGCCAGCTGCGGAAAGCGCAGCAGCGGACCGGTTTCCACCAGGTGCTCCTCGCCGTCCATGGTGACCAGGCGACCGGCGAGCTGCAGTTCACGGTCAAGCCAGGAGTTGAGCAGGGGTCCGCCGTAAACTTCGACGCCAGCCTGGAGCCATCCCAGCCGGCCGGTGGTGGGCCGCGGCTTGAGTTTGAAGGACGGCGAGTCGGTGTGCGTGCCCAGAATCGAGAACCCGGTTCCGGGGCCGGCCCCCTGCGGAACAATCCACGCGATCAGGGCGCCGTCCCGCACCACATGGTATTTTCCGGGCTCCGCCGGCCAGTCCAGGCTTTCGTCGAGTTCTGTAAACCCGGCGGCAGCGAGACGGCGCGCGCCCTCGCGGGCCGCGTGGAAGCTGGAGGGAGAGGCGCTGACGAAAGCACCGAGGTCGTGGATGTGATCCGTTGCATCAGACATACTCCGATTCAACCAGAGCCGGCTCCGCGCACGTAATAGCTGCCCGGAACCCGGGACAACCGGAGTGTTAAACGCGGAAACTCCCCGCTGTGGAGGAGTTTCCGCCCCGTAACGGGTGTCCGGCAAAGGAGGCTGCGGCCGTTCTTCCGCCGCCTCCTTCACCGAAGAATGGAGTCCCTAGACGTCGCGGCGTTTGGCCACGAGCAGGGAGATGATGAGCAGCGCCACGGCCCAGGCAGCCATGACCAGGCCGCCCTCCAGCGGATTGAGCTGCCCGGCGGTCTCGGCCGGGAACATCAGCATTCGATCCCCGGCGTTGGTGGGCAGGAAGCGGGCGGCATCAGGAATCCAGTCAGCGAGCCCCTGAATGAGGTTCACGATGATGACGGGAAAGACGAAGAACAGTCCGATGGCCGTCACGACGCCGCCGGCGGTGTTGCGCAGGAGCGTGCCGATGGCCATGGAGATCACGGCAATGAACGCCAGATAGGTTCCGGTGTTCAGGATGGAGCGCAGTACGCCCTCGTTAGTCAGTGCAAAGTCCAGATCTTCGGCACCAAGGATTGGCTGGGCAATGAAGTAGGAGATGAACGCCGCGCCGGCACCGAGGATAAACGCGATCAGGGCAATGACCAGGTTCTTGGCCAGCAGGGCAGGGATCCGGGTGGGCACGGCAACCATGGTGGACCGGATCATGCCGGTGCCCCACTCCGAGGCGATCAGGACAACCGCCAGCGAGGCGATGAGCAGCTGGCCGAAGATGTACCCGCTGGCAGGTGCCATCAGCGCCTGTTCACGAAGCATCTCCATGCCGCCGCCCATCTGGGCCTGCATCTCCGGGGAAGCATCCGCCATGAAGTCGACCGACACTGCTATCTGCCAGGCATAGAGGGCGCTGAGCCCCACCATGACAATGAGGGTGATGGCCAGGAGGATCACGGTAGAGGGAACGGTGGTGACCTTGATCCATTCCGAACGCAGAATTCGTCCGAAGCTCAGGCCCGAACCGTCCCGGCTCCGGGTGGGAGCCGGTGTTGGTGCTGTCTGGATGCTCATGCTGACTTTCCTCCGCCGCTGGTCAAGGTGGCTTCGGCTGCGGGGGCCGGTGCCTGGGGCTGTTCGATGGCCTGTGACTGGTATTCGACCTGGTCCCGGGTCAGCTCCATGTACGCCTCTTCAAGCGAGGACTGGCGGGGAGTCAGTTCATAGATCAGGATCTGCCGGGCCAGGGCGGCCTCGGCAATGCTGCGTGGTTCCCGGCCGGTGATTTCCAGTAGGTCCGGTTCCAGCTGTGTAAACGAGGTTTCCCGGTTTTCGAGTGCCCGGCGCAGTTCCTCCGGCTGGTCCGTGCGCACAAGCGTGCGGATCTTGTCCTGTCCGGCAATAATCTCGCTGATCGGTGCGTCTGCAATGATCCGGCCCCGCCCAATCACGATCAGGTGGTCCGCAGTGACGGCCATTTCGCTCATCAGGTGCGAGGAGAGGAAAACGGTGCGTCCCTCCGATGCCAGGCCCTTGGCCAGGTTGCGGACCCAGAGGACTCCCTCCGGATCCAGTCCGTTGACCGGTTCGTCGAAGATCAGCGTCTGAGGGTCCCCCAGAAGTGCGACGGCGATACCCAGCCGCTGCCCCATGCCCAGGGAGAAGCCGCCGACCCGCCGCTTCGCCACGGGACCCAGCCCGGTCAGTTCGATGACCTCGTTGACCCGCTTGTTGGAGATGCCGTGGGTGGCGGCCAGCGCGCGCAGGTGGTTGTACGCAGAGCGCTTGGTGTGCACGGCCTTTGCATCGAGCAGTGCACCGACTTCATGCAGGGGTGCCTTGTGCTGTTTGTAGGGTTTTCCGTTGACAGTGACGGCACCGCCTGTGGGCCGGTCCAGGCCCACGATCATGCGCATGGTGGTTGATTTTCCGGCGCCGTTTGGGCCAAGAAAGCCGGTGACCTTGCCCGGCTGGACAGTAAAGGAAACGTCGTCAACGGCAATTTTGGCGCCGTAGCGTTTCGAGAGGCCGTGTGCCTCGATCATGGTGATCCTTACATTTGGGCGGACGTGAAACCTGGGGGGCTTCCTCCACCCTAGGGGAGAGCACGATCGCAGACACCGTCCCAGAGGATGAGTTCGGTACTTTTCCGGGTCCTCCCCCAGGATGACTCAGGGATGACCCTGACTCTGTTCAGGCGTGCGCCGCCACGGTCAGATGTCCCGCTTCTTGAGAACGACGACGGCGCCTGCCAGCAGCACCACGGCCCAGCCGGCAAGAATGAGACCGCCTTCGGCCTGGTTGAATGCCTCCGGGGCTACTCGGGTGGCCACCAGTGCGGAAGAGGCGCTGCTGGGCAGGAAGCGTTCGGCGTCCACCACCCAATCCGCCAGGCCTGAAAGCAGCCCGGTAATAATCGGCAGCACAAAAAGCGCTCCAACCAGGGTCACCACTCCCCCGGCCGTGCTGCGCAGCAGGGCACCGATGGCCACGCCCATGACCGCGATCAGTGCCAGCACCGTGCCGGTATTGATGATGGAGGGCAGCACCCCCTCCGCATCCAGCCCGAAATCAAGATCGGACCCGGACAGTATCGGCTGCGCCACCAGATAAGTGACGAAGGCTGCCAGGACGCCCAGGATGAAGGAAATGACCGCAATCACCAGGGTCTTGGCCAGCAGCGCCGGCGTGCGGGTGGGTACGGCCACCATGGTGGAGCGGATCATGCCGGTGGTGTACTCGGATCCAATCAGCACCACCGCCAGCGCGGCGATCAGCAGCTGGCCGAAGGGCAGCCCGGATGCCGGGATGTCATAGGCCAGGCTCTGCGCTGATGTGCCGAAACCTCCGGGCGGGCCAGCCGCCGGGTCATTCACCAGCTGTACCGTTCCCCAGGCAACCAGGGCGCCCAGCCCAACCATCACCGCGAAGCTCACTGCCAGCAGGATGACGGTGGAGGGCACGGTGGCGGTCTTGATCAATTCGGAGCGCAGCACGCGCGGAAAGGTGATCCGACGGGATCCGGAAGTGCGGGGCTCCTGCGCGGCGGGGGCTGCTGCTGCACTCATGCCTGTTGTCCTTCCTCGGCCGGGAGGGAATCGGATGATGGGTTGATGTGGCGTGACTGGTACTCGACCTCTCCGCCGGTCAACTCCATGTAGGCGTCCTCCAAGGAGACCTGCTGCGGGGTGAGTTCCGTCAGGAGGATTCCAAGGGAACTTGCTGTTTCCGCAATGCTCCTGGACGTCAGGCCCAGAATCTCCAGCTGATCCGCCGCCGGTCGGCGCACTTCCACTCCGGGCGAGCCGACGGCGGCAGCCAAGCCGGCGGCGTCGTCGGTGCGCACCAGGACACGCTCCTGCTGGCTCCCGGCCAGCACTTCCCCGATGGGGGCATCGGCCAGAACCCGGCCGCGGCCGATTACGATCAGGTGATCGGCGGTCACCGCCATCTCGCTCATCAGATGGGAGGAGATGAAGACGGTACGGCCTTCAGCTGCCAGTCCCCGGACCAGGAAGCGTACCCATTTCACGCCTTCCGGATCCAGTCCGTTGACGGGCTCATCCAGGATCAGGGTGTGCGGGTCCCCCAGCAGTGCGACGGCGATGCCCAGCCGCTGCCCCATGCCCAGCGAATACCCGCCGACCCTTTTCCGCGCCGCCGATCCAAGGCCCGTGAGTTCGATGACTTCGTTGACGCGGGCGGAGGAAATGCCTTCGGTGGCGGCGAGTGCCCGCAGATGGTTGTAGGCAGTGCGTTTGGGGTGGACTGCCTTCGCCTCCAGCAGGGCACCCACCTCGTGCAGGGGGGACCGGTGCCCGGCATACGGTTTTCCGTTGACCGTCACCGTCCCGCCGGTGGGATGGTCCAGCCCAACGATCATCCTCATGGTCGTTGATTTTCCGGCACCGTTCGGTCCAAGGAATCCGGTGACCTTGCCCGGCGGGACCGAAAAGGTAACGCCGTCGACGGCGGTTTTCTCGCCAAAGCGTTTGGTGAGTTCGCGTGCCTCAATCATGGTGTGTCCTCACACTTGGTGTCTCCATCTTGGGGCCTGGGGTTCCTAGCGGGAACTCACCGACTCGAATTTGCGCACCGCCAGCGGAACAAACACCAGCAGCATCACCACCGATCCGATCAGCACGGTTGCCACCGCATGCTGCATGGGCCAGGTGTCCGGAACAGGAGTGTTGCCGAGGTTGCCGAACAGCTCCCGTGCCGCCTGGACCAGGGCAGAGACCGGGTTCCACTCGGCAAAGATCCGCAGCGGCGTCGGCAGCGTGGAGCTCTGAACAAACGCGTTGGAGATGAAGGTGATGGGAAACAGGATCATGAAGGAGGCATTGTTGATCGTTTCCGGAGTCCGCACGGTCATGCCAAGCAGCGCCATCACCCAGCTGAACGCGTAGGAGAAGAGCAGCAGCAGCCCCACCGCCGCCAGGAAGGAGGCAAAGGAGGTGTTGACCCGCCACCCCACCAGCAGTCCCGTGGCCATCATGATGAGCATGGAAATGGCGTTGAGCACCAGGTCCGAGTTGGTCCGTCCGATCAGCACCGCCGACGGGCTCATGGGCAGGGTGCGGAACCGGTCCACAATCCCCTCCTTCAGGTCCTGGGCCATTGCCGCACCGGAGAACGTGGAACCGAACACCACGGTCTGGGCAAAGATGCCTGCCATCAGGTACTGCGTATAGTCCGTGCCGGCCACGGAGATCGATCCTCCGTACACCTGGCTGAACAGCAGCACGAACATGATCGGCTGCAGGACGGCAAAAATGATCATGTCCGGCGAGCGCTTGATCTTGATCAGGTTCCGCCAGGTCACGGTCCAGCCGTCGGCGGCCCAGTTTGCTGCGGCTGCCCTGCCGCCGGTCCTTACGGCGGGCAGCCGGGTGGTTGCGGCGCTCATCGGCGGGCTCCTTCCCTGTCCTGTGCGCCTTCCGGGGCGCCGGACGCCGGTTCCTCTTCGGCCGGACGGCCGGTGAGCTGCAGGAAGACATCATCGAGCGTGGGACGGCGGATGCCGGCGTCGTGCAGCGCAATGTCCCGGGACTGCAGGTCCGCGAGGACAAGCTGCAGCGACGCCGGTCCGTTCTGGACCGTTACCTCCAGGCTCCGGCCGTCATCGGCGGTGTGCGGCTGGCCGGCGCCGTGGCGGGCCAGGACGGCCCTGGCCGCGGCGGCGTCGCTGGCATCCACCAGTGCCACGGCGACGCTGTGGCCGCCGATCAGCGACTTGAGCTGGTCCGAGGTGCCTTCGGCAATGACGGCCCCGCGGTCGATAACGGCAACGGTGTCCGCCAGCTGGTCGGCTTCCTCCAGATACTGGGTGGTCAGCAGCAGCGTGGTGCCCGCCGCCACGAGGTCCTTGATGACCTGCCACAGGGCCAGGCGGCTGCGGGGGTCAAGGCCGGTGGTCGGCTCGTCCAGGAACAGGACCCGGGGACTGTTCACCAGCGCTCCGGCCAGGTCCAGGCGCCTGCGCATGCCGCCGGAATAGCCCTTGACCGGCCGGTTTCCGGCATCGGTCAGCTCGAACATGTCAATGAGCTCGGCGGCACGTTCCCGGGCCTGCCGGTCCGGGAGGTGGTACAGCCGTCCCACCATCCGCAGGTTTTCCGTGCCGGTCAGGTTCTCGTCCACTGCCGCGTACTGGCCGGAAACGCCGATGATCCGGCGGACTTCCTTGGGGCTGTCCAGCACGTCGATGCCGTCAATGGTGAGGACGCCGGCGTCGGGCTTGATCAGGGTGGTGAGGACCTTGACGGCGGTGGTTTTCCCGGCGCCGTTGGGGCCCAGCAGGGCCATGACCGTGCCTTCGGGGACCGCGATGTCCAAGCCGTCCAGTGCGTGCACCGGCCCGGACTTCGATTTGTAGGTCTTGCTGACTCCGTGCGCCTCAATCAGCGGTGAACCGGAACCGCGGCTGCGGGCAGGAGGGGTTGGGGAAGTGAACATTGGTCGAAGATAGACCCGGCACTCCTGCTCCGGTACCCCTATTGCGGACACATGCGGTCCGCTGGTTGTGCTCCCGGGTGAGTGGCCCGGCTATTGCCGCCGGCTGTTGCCGCCGGCGCTACGGAGCGGCCTCCGGAACCTTTTTCTGCTCGGCGGCAGCGGGGGCCACCAGGATGGACAGCAGCATGGCGGCTCCCACCAGCAGGAGCGCATTGCGGACGCCCCACAGCTCGCCGACGAAACCCAGCACCGGCGGGCCCACGAAGAAGGCCATGTAGCCGATCGTGGAAACGACCGAGACGCGGCTGGCCGCGCGGGCCGGGTCCTCGCCGGCGGCGGACATGCCCATCGGGAAGCCCAGGGCCGCCCCGATTCCCCACAGGACGGCGCCGATGCCGGCGAGCACCAGGTTCGGCGCCAGGACAAAGAGCAGGAGCCCGGCCAGTGACGCACTCATGCAGATCCTCAGTGCAGGCACCCGGCCCAGCCGGTCGATCAGGCGCGCGCCGAACCAGCGGGTGGCGGTCATCGCGGCCACAAAAACGCCGAACATGACGGCTCCGGCGGTTTCGCTCGCGCCGAGACCGTCAACGGTGGCTTTCGCCACCCAGTCGTTGGCGGCTCCTTCGGTCAGGGCGGCACCCAGGACCACCACCCCGATCAGCAGCGTGCGGCCTTCCTTCCAGGCAGCGAAGCGCGACGGCGGAGCAGCGGCGCCGCCGCCGTCGTCGTGCACGGGCACCGGATCCGGCAGGAAGTTCCGCGGCACGGCCAGGACCAGCACCGTAGCGATCACCAGGATGCCCACCAGATGCAGGGACAGGGAGATGCCGGCCGCCGAAAGCACCGCCCCAACCATCGCGCCCACAAAAGCCCCGCCGCTGAAGGCGGCATGGAACTTGGGCATCACCGTACGGCGGAGGTGGCGCTCCACCTCGGCACCCTCCAGGTTCATGGCCACGTCCCACAGCCCGATCCCGGCGCCGAACAGCAGCAGTCCGCCGGCTGCCAGGGGAATGTTGGGCCACCACAGGGATGCCGCAATAATCAGTGACGCGGCCGACGTCATCAGTCCGCCGGCGCGCACGGCGCCGTCGGTGCCGATCCGCTGCGCCACGGACCCGGCCAGCGGAAGGGAGCACACTGATCCCACGGCGGAAAAGAGCAGCAGCACTCCGACGCCGGCAGCGCCGATGCCGAGGGATTCGGCTGCCGCGGGAATCCGCGCGGCCCAGCTGGCGAAAATGAGGCCGTTGAGGCCGAAGATGACGAAGACGGATATCAGGGCACGGTCCAGGGAGCTCTTCACGCCTCCAGTTTGCAGGGATTGGCCCCGCAAAGGGAAACCTGGCCCGGTCACACTGGCGCCGGACGAAATGCGCAGCGGCCTACCGGGCGCGGACCACCCTTTTCTCGTCCCAGACCGGGGTCTCGGATTCGTAGACCTTGCCGTCGGAGCCGAACACCAGGAACCGGTCGAAGCTGCGGGCGAACCAGCGGTCGTGGGTGACAGCCAGCACCGTTCCTTCAAACGCGTCGATGGCCTTTTCCAGGGCTTCGGCCGAATGCAGGTCCAGGTTGTCGGTTGGTTCATCCAGCAGCAGCAGGGTGGCGCCGGAGAGCTCCAGCAGCAGGATCTGCAGGCGGGCCTGCTGTCCGCCGGAAAGCGAATCGTATTTCTGCTCCGAGGAGGCAGCCAGCCCGTAGCGGTCCAGGGCCCCGGCCGCAGCTTCGCGGCCCAGCCCGGAGCGGTGGTCATCACCGCGGTGCAGAATGTCCAGCAGGGTTTTGCCAAGCAGGTCCGGACGCATCATGGTTTGCGCGAAGAACCCCGGGCGGATCCGGGCGCCGAGCTTCACCGAGCCCTCATGCGGCACCGGGGCTTTTTCCACCTCGGAGACGGGCTCGTGTTCCTTTTCCGGATCCGTACCGCCCGCGGCCAGCAGCCGCAGGAAGTGGGACTTGCCGGAACCGTTGGACCCGAGCACGCCCACCCGGTCGCCGAACCAGATTTCAGTGCTGAAGGGCTTCATCAAGCCTGTCAGTTCCAGCTTCTGCGCGACGACGGCGCGCTTGGCGGTCCGCCCGCCGCGCAGCCGCATCTTCACGTTCTGCTCGATCGGCAGCGCCTCGGGCGGACCGGCCTCGAGGAACTTCGCCAGCCGGGTCTGCGCGGCCTGGTAGCGGTTGGCCATGTCGGAGCGGAACGCAGCCTTGTTCTTGTACATGTTGACGAGTTCCTTGAGCTTCAGGTGCTCCTCGTCCCAGCGCCGGCGCAGTTCCTCGAACCGGGCGTTGCGGTCCTCGCGGGCCGTGACGTAGCTGCTGAAACCCCCGCCGTGGATCCAGGCCGAGGCCCCGTTAATGCCCGGCTCCAGGGTGACGATGCGGGTGGCGGCGTTGTCCAGCAGCTCCCGGTCGTGGCTGACGAACAGCACCGACTTCTTGGATTCGGCCAGCTTGCCTTCCAGCCAGCGCTTGCCCGGAACGTCCAGATAGTTGTCCGGCTCATCCAGCAGCAGCAGGTCATCGGGGCCCGAGAAGAGGGCCTCCAGAACCAGGCGCTTCTGCTCGCCGCCGGAGAGGGTGGAGGCCTTGCGGTACTGGGCGCGGTCAAAGGGCATGCCGAGCGCGGCCATGGTGACCTCGTCCCACACGGTTTCCTGCTCATACCCGCCGGCGTCGCCCCAGTCGGCAATGGCCGTGGCGTAGCGCATCTGGGTGGGCTCGTCGTCGTGCTCCATCATGGCCAGCTCGGCGTCGTCCACCGCCTTGGCCGCGGCGGCGAGCGCGGGCGGCGCGGCGGAAACCAGCAGGTCCCGCACCGTGCTGTCATCGCGGACCTGGCCTACGAACTGCCGCATGATGCCCATGGATCCGGACTTGGCCACGGTGCCCTCATCGGCCTTGATGTCCTCGGCAATAATCCGCAGCAGCGTGGTCTTTCCGGTGCCGTTGGGGCCGATCAGGGCAGTCTTGTGCCCCTCTCCCACCTTGAAGCTGACGCCGTTGAGCAGCTGCCGGCCGTCGGAAAGGAAATAGTCAATGTTGGATACGTCGAGGTGAGCCACCCTCCCATCCTCCCATCCGCCGGCGGCGCCGCAGCCGTCCGCATGGACACAGGGCGCGCACGTCTGCCTACGATGAAGGTCCGCAATCACGGGTCCAACCATCAGGAGCACAGATGATCTTTATTACCGTCAAGTTCAACGTCAAGCCCGAATGGGTCGACCGCTGGCCGGAGCTGACCGCTGATTTCACCGCCGCCACCCGTGCCGAGCCGGGCAACCTGTGGTTCGACTGGTCGCGCAGCCTGGAGAACCCCAACGAATTTGTCCTGGTCGAAGCCTTCAAGGACGACGCCGCTGCCGCCCACGTCCAGAGCGACCACTTCCAGCAGGCCATGAAGGACATGGTGCAGGCGCTGGTGGAGACTCCCAAGATCATCAACACGACGATCGACGGCGAAGAGTGGTCCCGGATGGGCGAGCTGACCGTCGACTAGTTTGCCGGCAGCTCACCGGCCGGCCTTCACGGGCCGGCCGGGCGCTACTTGGTGTCGAGGCTGTACCCGGCGCGGGTCAGGATCTCCCGCAGGTCCACCACGGTCTGCTCGTCGATGTCCTTCCCCCGGGGCGGCTCAAGGATATCGGTCTGGCCGGCGAGCGTGACTTCGTATTTGCCGTTGTGTTCCCGGGTGGTGTCAGCCACCGCCTCCAGCAGGGACACCACGTTCTTCCATTCGATGTTTGAGCTCGTGGGATGGCGCAGGATCTTTTCCAGCGTGTCCCGGTGGTGATTGTTCAGGTGTTCGGTCATAACAAACCTCCTGAACCCAGTTCCCCATGCCGGAGCCGGGAGCGCAAGGGACGAAGGCTCCCGCTCCCGGCCGGGGCGCTCAGTTGCCGGCAGGACGCAGGAACGCCGCTATCCGCGCGGGCACCAGATGTTCCACGTGCCCTGCCATCGTGCGGGATCCCGCCTCAATCAGCAGCCCCCACGCCGCCATCACCAGGAAGGTCCAGGGAGCGGGTCCAACGGTGCCGAAGCCGGTTCCGCCCCCGCCGCCGGCGGATGTCTGGCCGGCCAGCACGACGCCGAGAACGGATACGGCTGCCCCGGCGAGACCGAAGACCAGCGGCAGGGTCAGCCAGGAGGTGCGCCGGCCCGCCGGGTCCGGCAGCCGATCCCGGTCCCGGTCCCGTGCGAGGAACCAGGCCACGGACGCCGCGGCGGCCAGCAGAAGGGTCAGGACGCCCGCTGCCGCGCTGGCCCACATGGGCAGGTCACCGATGGACCCGGGAAGGTTGGCGGCCGCCGGCAGCCCCTGTTCCGTCACGGTGGAGAGATGGCCCAGGCCGTAGGACCACGCCGCCGCGGTGGGCAGCCACAGCGGTGATGCGAAAGCCACGGCTGTGCCGCCCTTGACCAGGGCCGTGACCACCAGTGCCGTTCCGGTGACTGCCGTATAAACCAGGTAATGGCCGGCGGCCACCCGCAGCGCCGGCCGGACTCCGGGCAGGGACCGTTCCGTCCGGGTGATCCAGCGCGGGACCGTTCCGGTCCCGTGTTTCCGCCCGGCCCAGCCGGCAAAGGTGCCGAGCAGCACCGCACCTGCCACGAGGCTCGGTGAAGCCGCGGTCAGGAACATAGCCCCGGCTTCGGTGTCCTCCCGCAGCGAGACCAGCAGGCTCAACAGGACTGAAACGGCAGCCAGGCTCAGCCCGGTCAGGGCGGAATACAGCCACCGGTGCCATTCCGAGCTCAGGGGCTGCCTTCGTTCGGCCCGGCGGCCCAGCTGCCACAGGGAAGCAGCCGCCACCGCGGTGAGGAGCAGGGGAAGAGCACCGGCCCAGAGGCTGACCAGCGGGGCGGGAAGGTCCGCGTACCCGGCCGCCGAGACGGTCAGGACCGGGGTTCCGCCCAGAGCCATGGCAGCCAGGAAAAACGGATAGATCAACAGCGCTGACGGACCGTCCAGCCGGGCGCCCATGTTGCCGGCGGAATCGTTCATGCCGTTGAGCGCTCCGGTCCCGCCCAGGAAGAATCCCAGGACCAGCAGTGCCATCGTCACCAGCGCGGCGCCCAGCGTCAGCCCGTAGGCATACAGCGCCGACTGCACCGCCAGCAACCACTGCGGGTGCTGGCGGCCGCGCTCGGCAGGCGGAGCAAGGGTGTCCGGGTGCCCCGGAAACCCCTTGTCCTGGTTTTCCATGTGTCCATTCCCCCTGCAGAGCGTTGGCTGCTGTGCGCCGGACTTAAACATACAAGGTGCCGGCCCCCTCGCCTGCGCCCACGCATGGAGGTGACGTCCCCTAACCGCGGGTCAGCTGCCCGGGCTCAGGTCCGGCACCTCCATGCCGTGATCCCGGCGCAGGGCCAGTTCGGCCGCATGCCGGCCGCCCATGCCGTGGACGCCGGGTCCGGGCGGGGTGGACGCGGAACAGAGGTAGACGCCCGGAAGCGGCGTCTGCCAGGGGTTCACCGCGGGCACTGGCCGCGCCGCCATTTGCCGCAGGTTCACGGCGCCGCCGCCGAAGTCGCCGCCCACATAGTTTTCGTTGTAGCGCTCCAGGCCCGCCGCCGTCGTCACCTGCGAGCGCACGACGGCGTCCCGGAACCCCGGGGCGAAGCGTTCGATCTGCGCGGTGACGGCCTCGGTCATGTCCGTGTCGGAGCCGGCGGGGACATGGCAGTAAGTCCAGAGGACGTGGCGGCCCGCGGGCGCCCGGGAAGAATCAAAGCTGCTGGGCTGGGAGAGGAGCACGTAGGGCCGGTCCGGATGACGCCCTGCGGCCACCTGGGCTTCGGCCCGTGCCAGCTCGGCGCGGGTCCCGCCCAGGTGGACCGTGCCTGCCCCGCCAACCTCCCCGTTGGCCCACGGCACCGGCCCGGAAAGAATGAAGTCCACCTTGCAGGCAGCGTTGCCGTAGCGGAAGCGCTCCAGGGCCCGGGCATACGGGCGCGGCAGCTCCGGCCCGGCCAGGTCCAGCAGGGTGGCCGGGGAAACGTCGAGCAGGACGGTCTTCGAATCGCGCAGTTCCTTCAGGGAAGCCACCCGGTGCCCGGTCACCAGTTCACCGCCGTGGGCCTGCAGGTCCGCGACCATGGCATCGGCTATCGCCTGCGAGCCTCCCTCGGGAATCGGCCAGCCCACGGTGTGCGCCAGCAGCGACAGCAGCAGCCCGCCGCCGGCCGAAGGCAGCGAAGGCATCCGCCCCACCGGGTGCGCGGCAACACCGGTCAGGAGAGCCGGGGCTTTCTCACCGGAGAACCGCCGGTTCCACAACCGGGTGCCCTGCTCCAGGGCTGCACGTCCGAAGGCCAGCGCCGCCGCCGGTTCGCGGTACCCGCGGACGAGCGGAGACATCAGCAGCTTCGTGATGTCTTCGCTGCGCTCCGTCAGGGGCAGCATCAGCCGGCGGAAAGCCGGGCCGTCAGCACCCAGGCCCTCCGCGGTGCGGTCCAAATCCCGGTAGGCCAGGCCCGCCTCGCCGCCGTCGAGGGGGTGGGCATAGGAAACATCCGGAACAGTGAGCCGGATCCGGTCCCCCAACCCAAACTCGCGGAAAAAGGGCGAAGCAAGAGCCATGGGATGAACGGCTGAACAGACGTCGTACCGGTAGCCCGGTTCCAGCAGTTCCTTGGTCCGGCTCCCGCCGCCGGCCGTGGGGCCTGCTTCAAAGACCCGCACCGACAACCCGGCACGGGCCATGATGACCGCCGCTGCCAGTCCGTTGGGTCCCGCTCCTACCACCGAAACGTCCGTCATGAATCTCCTGCTTTCTGGGCCGCCGCCTGCGCCGCGGGCGGAGCGGAAACAGCCCGCCCGTGCCTGCGGCCAAGCCGGAACCGGTCCGGTGCGTGGTCAAAGGGTCCGCCCTGGGGATCGTCCACGTCGAGCCGGCGGACCGGATCCCGTGCGGGGGTCAGGATATCGGAGACCACCCGCGCCATCAGCCAGGCGGTGGCCGCCATGTGTCCGGCCACGGCCCAGACGTAATATGCCGCGTCGATGTTGTTGCGGGGGTCTCCCCCTGAGGTCAGGGCCCCCAGATACATCCATACCGCCCACCAGTGCATCACCTCGAAGAACTGCCAGACCAAAAAGTCCGTCCATCGCGGCCGGGCGAGGGCCGCCAGCGGAATCAGCCACAGGACAAACTGGGGCGAGTACACCTTGTTGGTGAGCACAAACGCCGCCACGATCAGGAAGGCCAGCTGTGCCAGCCGGGGCCGGCGGGGTGCCGCGAGCGCCAGCACGGCTATTCCGGCGCAGGCGGCGGCGAAAAGGAAATACGCCCCGAAATTGATGAACTCCGGTCCCGCCTCGGCGCGTCCGGTCCGTTCGGCAATCAGGTTCCAGGCAAACCACCCCGAGGAGAACCCCGCCGGACGCTCGCCGGTGAAGGCGAGGAAGTATTTCCAGCCGGTGAAGTCGGTGATCATGAAGGGAACGTTGACAACAAGCCAGGCTGCGGCCGCCCCGGCGAAGGCCTGGCCGGCCGGCCGCAGCCGCATCGTCCGCAGGGCCAGGACCAGCACCGCGCCCAGGATCAGCACCGGATACAGTTTCAGCGCCGTGCCCAGTCCCAGGAAGACTCCGGCCAGGACGGGACGGCTGCGGGCAAAGGCGAGCATGCCAAGGGTGGCCAGGAGCACGGCCCAGATGTCCCAGTTGATATAGACGGAGAGGATCATCGCCGGGGCCAGCGCCACCATTGCCGCGTCCCAGGGCCGCCGGTTGGTCATGCGCAGCGTCGCCGCCACGGTGGCGATCCAGGCCAGGGCAGCGAGCGCGGCGTTAATGTCGAAGTAGGCCAGCGCCCGTTCCGGCGCGGCGCCTCCGCCCGGGACCAGCAACGCCACTGCTCCGGCCAGCAGTCCCAGCAGGACCGGATATTCAAAGGGGGCGCCCGGTGTCAGGAAGGGAAACACCCCGTCGGCCAGGCCCCGCGTGTCAAACAGCACCGGCCAGTCCGAATAGCAGGCCCGGCAGAAGTGCTCCGGCGTGGACCAGCCGCCGACGCGGCAGGGGTTTTTCACGACCAGGGCCAGCAAAGCCGCGGCGGTCGTAAGAAGAATCAGTACCCGCTCCACGGTGAAAAACCCCGGCGTCACGATCCCCGGGGCCGTGTGCCGGCCCAGCGGGCCGCCGATGGCTGCGGTCAGGTTCCTGAGCAGCGGATCGTTGCGGCTGGGGACCACTATGCGCAGTGGCCGCCGTCGGGGCTTGGGCTCCATGCTTACCAGTATGACGCGGCGATCGCGAGGGCTGCCTCCGCCCGCGCGGCGTTCCTGTGATGGTTCACACAGACACGGCACGTTGAGGCCGTAGACTGGGCCGGTCTTGCCGCGTCCGGCGCGGCAACGGAAAAATGTTTGTCTTCAAAGGAGAACCGTGGCAAAGAACCCCATTCGGGTCGCAATCGTCGGTGTTGGAAACTGCGCAGCGTCGCTGGTCCAGGGCGTCCAGTACTACCGCGACGCCGACCCGGACCTGACCGTTCCGGGCCTGATGCACGTGAAGTTCGGCGACTACCACGTCAATGACGTGCAGTTCGTGGCGGCCTTCGACGTGGACGGCAAAAAAGTCGGGCTGGACCTGGCCGAGGCCATCGGAGCCAGCGAGAACAACACCATCAAGATTGCCGACGTCCCGGAAACGGGTGTCACCGTACAGCGCGGCCACACCCTGGACGGACTGGGCAAGTACTACCGGGAAACCATCGTTGAGTCCGACGCGGAGCCGGTGGACATTGTCGCCGCGCTGCGGGACAACAAGGTCGATGTCATGGTCTGCTACCTGCCCGTGGGCTCCGAGCAGGCCGCGAAGTTCTACGCCCAGTGCGCCATCGACGCCGGGGTCGGCTTCGTCAACGCCCTGCCGGTGTTCATTGCCGGCACCAAGGAATGGGCCGATAAATTCACGGCCGCCGGAGTTCCCATCATCGGCGACGACATCAAGAGCCAGATCGGCGCCACCATCACCCACCGGGTGATGGCCAAGCTGTTCGAGGACCGCGGCGTCATCCTGGACCGCACCTACCAGCTCAACGTCGGCGGGAACATGGACTTCAAGAACATGCTCGAGCGCGAGCGGCTGGAGTCCAAGAAGATTTCCAAGACCCAGGCCGTCACCTCCAACACTTCGGCGGACCTGAAGGCCGACGACGTCCACATTGGTCCCTCCGACTACGTGGCCTGGCTGGATGACCGCAAGTGGGCCTTCGTCCGCCTCGAGGGACGCAACTTCGGCGACGCTCCGGTGTCGCTGGAATACAAGCTCGAAGTGTGGGACTCCCCCAACTCCGCCGGAGTGATCATCGACGCGATCCGCGCCGCCAAGATCGCCCTGGACCGCGGCGTCGGCGGGCCGATCCTCTCGGCTTCAAGCTATTTCATGAAGTCTCCGCCGGAGCAGTACAACGATGACATTGCCAAGGAAAAGGTGGAGCAGTTCATCCGCGGCGAGGTAGAGCGCTAACCTCCCCTCCCCTCCCCCGCGAGACGGCAGAAAGTGCGCTTCCCAGACCCGGGAAGGGCACTTTCTGCCATCTCGGCAACGGGGCAGGCCGGGGCTCCGTGGAGCGGGGACCGCCGGCAGCTTAGGACAGGCCCTGCGGCGTGCCGTCCGCCGCGACATCCATGCGCATGGCTGCGGGAACTTTCGGCAGCCCGGGCATGGTCATTACCGCCCCGGTGAGCGCGACGACGAAGCCGGCGCCGGTTTTGAGGATCAGGTCCCGCACGTGCACGGTGAAACCCGTCGGCGCGCCGAGCAGCGAAGCGTTGTCGGAGAACGAGTACTGGGTCTTGGCCATGCACACCGGCAGGCCGTCCCAGCCCCCGGCCTTGATCTCCTGAAGCCGGCGCAGCGCCGGAAGTGAGAATTCGACGTCGTCCGCTCCGTAGATTTCCCGGACCACGGTCCGGATTTTCTCCTCCACCGGCAGCTCCAGCGAATACAGGTACCGGAAGTCCGAGGGCTTTTCCAGTGCGGTGCGGACCGCAGCTGCCAGCGCATCTCCGCCGGATCCTCCTCCGCCCTGCGCCCAGACGTCAGCGGCGGCGGCGGCCACGCCCTGGGCTGCGCACCAGTCCAGCAGCCACTGGATTTCCTCCGGTGTGTCAGTGCTGAAGACGTTGACGGCCACCACCGGATCCAGGCCGAATTTCCTGATGTTCCCGATGTGCCGGCGCAGGTTGGCCGTCCCTGCCTCCAGCGCTTCCGGATTCGCCTTGTCCAGCTCGTCCCGGGGTACCCCGCCGTGCATTTTCAGGGCGCGGACCGTGGCCACCAGGACGACGGCGTCGGGCGCCACATCCGCGGCCCGTGCCGCAATGTCCATGTACTTTTCGGCTCCCAGATCCGCACCGAATCCCGCCTCGGTGACCACCACGTCTGCGACGTTCCGCGCCAGGTCGGTGGCAATGACGGAGTTGCAGCCGTGGGCAATGTTGGCGAACGGACCGCCGTGAATCAGGGCCGGCGTGCCGGCGATGGTCTGCACCAGATTCGGCTTGATCGCGTCCCTGAGCAGCAGCGCCAGCGCCCCCTGAACGCCGAGGTCCCGCACCGTCACCGGCTGCCGGTCATAGGTGTACCCCACGGTAATCCGGGCCAGCCGCTCCTTGAGGTCGGGGAGGTCGCGGGCGAGGCAGAACACGGCCATGATCTCGGACGCAACCGTGATGTCGAAGCCGTCCTGGCGCGGGGTGCCCTCCGCCGGTCCGCCCAGGCCAATCACGATGTTCCGCAGCGAGCGGTCGTTCATGTCCATCACCCGGCGGAAGATGATCCTGCGCGGGTCGATGCCCAGCTCATTGCCCTGGTAAATGGAGTTGTCCAGCAGCGCCGTCAGGGCGTTGTTGGCCGTGGTGATCGCATGGAAATCCCCGGTGAAGTGAAGGTTGATGTCTTCCATCGGCACCACCTGGGAGTAACCGCCGCCGGTGGCACCGCCCTTCAGCCCCAGCACGGGTCCCAGGGAGGGCTCCCGCAGTGCAATAACCGTGCTGACTCCCGCTTTGGCCAGCGCATCGCCGAGGCCGACAGTGACGGTGGACTTGCCTTCACCGGCAGGAGTGGGACTCATCGCGGTAACCAGCACCACCCTGCCCCGGGTGCTGCGGGGAGGTACAAGCAGCGGATCAACCTTGGCCTTGTAGCGCCCGTACAGTTCCAGGGCCTCTTCGGGAATGCCGGCGGCGCGCGCCACCTCGGTGACGGGTTTCATCACCGCCCGGCGGGAAATCTCCAAATCGCTGGACATGTCTGCGGCTGTGCGCATCTCTGCAATCCTTCCGGGGCCCCTCGCCGGTATCCCGTCGGCTCCG
The DNA here is from genome assembly GCF_054792395.1 of Arthrobacter sp. Z1-15. NCBI lineage: Bacteria > Bacillati > Actinomycetota > Actinomycetes > Micrococcales > Micrococcaceae > Arthrobacter > Arthrobacter sp. Z1-15. Next base: position 3,865,267 of record NZ_CP096454.1, read on the forward strand.
GCGGGATACCGTCCAAGCTATCAGCGGACGGAGTGCACCGAGAACTGTTCAGCGGCCTGCAGGTAGCTCTGCGCGGTAAGCGAGGCCGTGCGCTTCCAGCCGAAGGCCGAGGCATGCACGGCGGCGCCGTAGCCCAGGGCCCGCCGCAGACCGGCGTCGTCGTACAGCCGCTCCAGTTCCGCCGCCCAGCGGCCGCCGTCGTGCCCGTCCACCAGCAGCCCGGTGCGTCCGTGCCCAACCGCCTTGGGCAGGCCGCCGACGTTGGCAGCCAGCACGGGTGTCCCGCAGGCCTGCGCTTCCAGCGCAACCAGACCGAAGGACTCGCTGAAGGAGGGCACGGCAACGACGTCGGCTGCGCGGAACCAGTCGGCCAGCTCTGCGGCGCCTACGGGCGGATGCAGTGCTACCTGGGCATGCAGCCCCAGGGAATCGATGAGCGGCTGCAGGTTCAGCACCTCGGACCCGCTGCCGGCCCCGAGAATGCTGATCCTCAGGGGAATGTCCGGGCGGCGGGCATGCAGTTCCGCCGCTGCGCGCACCAATACCTGGGGGCCCTTCATCCGCTGAATGCGCCCGGCGAAGACCACGTGGAAGACCTCCCGGGGCACGCCCAGGCGCGCACGGGCGGCCTTGGAATTCCGGTTGGAGAAAATTTGCAGGTCCACGCCCGGAGCCACTACGTCCACCTCGCGGAGATCGGCTCCGTACAGTGTTTCCAGCTCCCCGGCCTCGGTGCTCGTATTGGCAATGAGGCGGGTGGCGCCGTCCACAATTTCCTGCTCCCCGTCAATCCGCACTCGGGGTTCGGGTTTTTCGCCGGGCTGGAGCCGGAGGTTCTTGACCCGCGCCATGGTGTGCATGGTGTGCACCAGCGGCACGTTCCAGGCCCGGGCGACCGCCAGCCCTGCTGTCCCCGACACCCAGTAGTGCGAATGGATGACGTCGAAGCGGCGGCCGGTGGAAAGGGGATGGAGATCGGTAACCCCCTGTGCCAGCTCTGCGGCCAGGCCGGGCAGCGCTTCCTTGGCGATCCGGCGGCGCGGTCCCGCGGCAACATGGCGCACAGTGACACCGGGGACAACTTCCACGGCAGGCTTCTGCAGGGAATCCGAGGCGCGGGTAAAGATCTCGACTTCGACGCCGGCCCGGGCAAGTTCAACTGCCACTGAGCGGACGTAGACGTTCATTCCGCCGGCGTCGCCGGAGCCCGGCTGCTCCAGGGGTGACGTATGCAGCGAGAGCATAGCCACGCGCTTTACCTGAAGCAACAGCACTCCCTTCTTGGCCCGCCGCAGTCCTAGTCCCTTAAGACTTTATAACGCCGCGGGGCAGACCATGGTTTCGGGGCCCGGTTGCCCTGATCACTTCTGCGGCGGCACGCCAAAAGGGGAGTTCGCACAGTACAGCACGAACTCCCCCGGTTTTGTTCCCTGCAGGCAGGGGCTACTTGACGGAACAGGCGTAACGGGCCAGCAGGTGCCACTCCGGGCCCGTCAAGCACGCGTCCAGGCGGGATTGGTGGACCGCCTCGGAACGGGCGAACGAAGCCTGCAGGCGGCTGAGGGCGGCAAACACCCTCCGGGTTTTGGACAGTCCCGGGGCCGCGGGAGCGGACGACGGCGGATGGTTTGACGGTGGATGGTCCGACGGTGGATGGTCCGACAGTGCGGGGCGCAGGGCCGGTGCGGCGGGTTGCGGAAGCGCCGGCGCGTCACGGAAAGGGGACGCGGGCAGGTTGAAAGAAGGCACGATAAACTCCGAAAGAATGGCGCACCTGATTTTGGGTGCACGAAAGTGAGGTAAAAGAAATGAGGCACAAGGTCCCGGCGCAGGAAAGGCGGCACTTATCGCGGCTGCATTATCTTTCCTAAGCAGGCGTGCGGAATCAGCCAATTAGTGCGCGGAATTAATGCGCCGGCATTGACGGGATGTACGCAAAGAGGAAAGAACGCCGAGGTGTGCCGGCAGGACCCCGTCCGGCACCGCCGCCCACATCCGGCACCGAATCCGGTGCGCGGAAGACCGCCGCGGGAATCGCTTCGTGATCCCGGGGGGCTTTAAGGGTATTGGAGGACGTCGGGATGCCGGCCGGCAGAAGCAGCCGCCGAACCAGGCCGCAGAACAGCCGGAGCGGCAGCCGGGCTAGATACCTAGGTGTTGGTGACTAGGTCTCCGGCGACTGGACCTCTAAGTGCCGCTAGGCGCGGCCGGGGCCAAACGCGTAGCCGGTACGTAGTGCCCGCTTGCCCGGCCAGCCGGCCGCAGCGGCCATCCGACGTCCGGTTGGCCGGATTGCCGGCCGTGCAGTCGAAGGGATGGACGTGCGGGCCTGCGGGCAGGCAACCGTCGCGGCAGTGAGGAATACGTGGTTCATAATTACCCCCACCTCCCTTTCTTGAGTGCGTGGACTTGCGGATGAGCCGGCGTGCGGGGAGCACGGGACCGGCGTGGTTTTTCAGTGGTTATTCAGTGGCTCTTCAGTGGTTCTTGAAGGGCTGGTGCGGCCCTGCCGATAAGAATGCCGGGCCGCACTAAAAACATACAACAGGTTTCAGTTCCCTGCCAAGGTTTTTTCTAAACTTCTTTTAATTCTTTTCGTACTAATAGTTCCAGCGCACTATCGCCGGCGTATGTTTGTCCCAGCCCAGGGTGCAGACAGCAGCCGTGCCAAGCACAAAATGCCGGCCCTGGTCAGCCGGAAGCCCGAGCCAGCGGGCAGCAAGGATCCGCAGGAAGTGGCCGTGCGCCACGAGCAGGACCTTCTCCACCGGAGCTGCCTCCGGATCCCGGTCCATCGGTGTTCCGCAGCCGGCCTGCACCTGTGAAATGATCCGGTCGGCCCGCTCCGCCACCTGGTCCAGGGTTTCGCCGTTGGGGACCCCGTTGTTCCAGATGATGTACCCGGGGTTCTCCGCCCGCACCTGGGTGCTCTTGCGGCCCTCGTTGTCTCCGTAATCCCACTCATGGGCATGGGGCAGGATCTGCGGGTTCGGGTGTCCCACCAGCTCGGCGGTCCGCCGGGCGCGGATCAGCGGTGAGGACAGCACGAGGTCAAAGTCGACCTGTCCGATTTTTTCCTTCGCGGCGATGGCCTGCGCCTCGCCCTCCGCGGTCAGGGGAATATCCGTCAGACCGGTGTAGTTTCCCTCGCGGGACCACTCCGTTTCGCCGTGGCGCAGCAGCCACAGGCGCGGCAGCCGCGTTCCTGCCGGCGTCGTATCCGGAACCGCCGGACCGAAGTCCTCAGCGTCGCTCATTTACTTCCTTCCGCTGGTGTGGACGGGTTTTCGTCCGTTCCCATTTTGTCACCGCTGCCAAGGGCTGCTTCATCGCGGCTTTCGGGCTGGTCCGCCCACCAGCTGCGGAGCAGGGCCGCTGCTTCCTCCTGGGAGGAGGGTCCGTTCTCCATGCGTTCTTCCAGCAGGAACCGGTACGCGCGCCCCACCACCGGACCCGGCCGGATGCCCAGCAGCGCCATGATGGCCTCGCCGTCCAGATCCGGGCGGATGGCTGCCAGCTCCTCCTGCTCGGCCAGTGCGGTGATGCGCGCTTCCAGGTCGTCGTAGGCAAAGGCCAGGCGTCCGGCCTTGCGCCGGTTCCGGGTGGTCACGTCGGACCGGGTCAGGCGGTGCAGCCGCTGCAGCAGCGGGCCGGCGTCGTTGACGTAGCGGCGGACGGCGGAATCGGTCCAGCCGGCGTCTCCATACCCGTAGAAGCGCATGTGCAGTTCCACCAGGCGGGACACTGCCTTGATGGTGTCGTTGTCGAAGCGCAGGGCCTTCATCCGTTTGGCCGTGAGCTTGGACCCGACGGCGTCGTGGTGGAGGAAACTCACGGAACCGTTGGGCTCAAAGCGGCGGGTGGCGGGCTTTCCGACGTCGTGCATCAGTGCCGCAAACCGCAGGACGAAGTCCGGGGCGGGAACATCGCCGTCGGGACCGGTCTCGTGGCCGCAGGCCTGGCGGAGTACCGTCAGCGAGTGCTGATAGACGTCCTTGTGCCGGTGGTGCTCGTCAATTTCCAGCTTCAGGGCGGAGACCTCGGGAAGCACGTGCTCGGCGAGGCCGCTTTCCACGAGCAGGTCGATGCCGGTCCAGGGCGCCTTGCCGTTGATCAGCTTGACCAGCTCGTCGCGGACCCGTTCGGCCGAGATGATGGTGATGCGGCCGGCCATGTCCTTCATGGCCGCGAGCACCTCGGGCGCCACCTCCACTTCCAGCTGGGAGGCGAAGCGGGCGGCGCGCATCATCCGCAGCGGATCATCGGAGAACGACGTCGACGGCGCGCCGGGGGTGCGGACGAGCCCCGCCTGCAGGTCCTGCAGCCCGCCGAAGGGATCCACCAGTTCCATGGAGGGCAGCCGCAGGGCCATGGCATTCATGGTGAAGTCACGGCGGAACAGATCGTCTTCGAGCCTGTCCCCGAAGGCCACTTCCGGCTTCCGTGAATCCGGGTCATAGGCGTCCGCCCGGTACGTGGTGATCTCGATCTGGAAGCCGGCCTTGCGCATGCCGATGGTGCCGAAGGCGCGGCCGATTTCCCAGTAGGTGTCACACCAGCGGCGGATGACGGTGATGATGTCGTCCGGCCGGGCGTTGGTGGTGAAATCCAGGTCCGGAGACACGCGTCCGAGAAAGAGGTCGCGCACGGGACCGCCGACGAGCGAGAGCTCGAAGCCGGCGTCCCGGAACAGAGTGCCGAGCTCGCCGACAACAGAGGGAAGGGGAGTCTTCAGAGCCGAACTATCAAAAAGGTGCGCCATAGTGCTTTAAGCCTGCCAGATAAAAAGGTCCGCGGACGCACAGCAGGTCCCCGCCGGGGTCCGGACACGCCGAGGGTTGCCGCGTCCTCTCCGGGCCTCCCTCTGACAGTCATCATCCCCGGACAAAGATCGTTAGAGTGGTCCTATGGCCCATCCCGTACCAAGCGCACCCAAGCGAACCCCGTTGACGGCGTCAACGGGCGGAGCCGGTGCGCATCCGGTACATGCCGCGCTGCCGACAGTGGAAGAGGTTTCCGCCGGTGGAATCGTGGTGGACACTTCCTCCTCCGACCTGCCGGTGGCGATCATTGCCCGGCTCAACCGCGGCGGCCGGCTTGAATGGTGCCTTCCCAAGGGCCACCCCGAGAACGAAGAAGACAGCCGCGAGGCGGCCATCCGGGAAATCGCCGAAGAAACAGGAATCGACGGGCGGATCCTGACCGCCCTGGGCAGCATCGACTATTGGTTTACGGTCAGCGGCCACCGGGTGCACAAAACGGTGCACCATTTTCTGCTCGCCGCCACCGGCGGACACCTCACGATCGAAAACGATCCGGACCATGAGGCCGTGGATGTCGCCTGGGTCCCGCTTGCCGAACTCGGCAAGAAGCTCTCCTTCCCGAACGAACGGCGCATTGCCGACCTCGCCCGGGAGATCCTCCCCCGGTACCTCTAGCTCCCTGCCGCACCGCCTGGTTTAAGCCCCGCGCGCTTGAAGTGAGAACATAGGGACACGATGGCCGAAAACACTATTGCCCCCAGCACGGCGCGTTCAAGCGCCATCATGGCAGCTGGCACCCTGTTGTCCCGCATTCTTGGCCTTGTCCGGACTGCCCTCCTGGCAGTAGCCATCGGAAATGCCGGGCTGGTCACGGACATCTTCAGCTCCGCGAACGTGCTGCCCAACTTCATCTACCTGCTGCTGGCCGGCGGCGTGTTCAATGCCGTCCTGGTTCCGCAGATTATCAAGGCGAGCAAGCGGCCGGACCGGGGCCGGGAGTACATCTCCTCGATCATGACCCTGAGCCTGGTCGGGCTTGCGGCCATTACCCTGCTGGTCACACTGGCGGCTCCGTGGATCCTTCCCCTGGTGACCTTCCTGAACGAGTCCCAGCTTTCCCTGGCCACCACGTTTGCCTACTGGCTCTTCCCGCAGATCTTCTTCTACGGTGCCTACGCGGTTATCGGCCAAACGCTGAACGCCAACGGCCGTTTTGGCGCCTATATGTGGGCTCCGGTGCTCAACAACGTGGTGGCCATTGCCGGCCTGATTGTTTTCATCACGGTGATCGGCCGCCAGGAAACCAACAATTTCTCGCCGGAAAACTGGACATCGTCCGCGACGCTGGTCCTGGCCGGCAGCACCACGCTGGGCATCGTCCTGCAGGCTGTGGTGCTGCTGATCCCGCTGCGGCAGCTGGGATTGGGGCTGCGCCCCAACTTCCGCCTGCGCGGCACCGGCCTGCGGCAGACCGGCAAGGTGGCCAAGTGGACCATCATCACCATGCTGGTGGGCAACGGCGCCTACCTGGTCTACACCAAGGTCGCCACCATCGCCACGGACGCGCGTCCGGACTACGCCGCAATGAATCCGCCGGAGGTCATTGCGGGGCACATGAACCTGGAGACCGCGTCCATGTTCTACATGATTCCGCACTCCGTCATCACGCTCTCCCTGGCCACCGTGCTGTTCAACCAGATGTCCCATGCGTTCACTGAAGGCAACCTGGCCCAGGTCCGGAGCACCATCTCCTCCGGTCTGCGCTCCATCGGCGTGGCCACCATCTTCTGCTCTGCGGTACTGGTGGTGCTGGCCGGTCCGATCAGCATGTGGTTCAGCGGCGGGTCCACGGCGTCGGCCGTCGTCCAGGGCCAGGTGCTGGTGCTGCTGTCAATCAGTGCGCCTTTCCTGAGCGCCACCTTCCTGATGAACCGCGCTTTTTATGCGGACGAAGACGGCAAGACACCCATGATCATGCAGATCATCCTCTCCGTTTTCGGCATCCTGCTGGCTGTCGGGGCCGCTACCCTGCCGGCCAACCGCATTGTCTTCGGGCTGGCCGTTGCCTATTCGCTGGGCAACATCGCGGGCGTGCTGATCAGCCACGTGTTCCTCACCCGGAAACTGGGCAACTACGGTGCGGCCGGGATCTTCGACGTGCATGTCCGCATGACGCTTGCCGCCCTGGGCTGCGCGGCCCTCGGGTCGGCGGCCCTGGGCCTGCTGGGCGGCTACTCGGCCGACGGGTTCGCCTGGCAGTCGCTGACCGGTTCGCTGGTCTCGCTGGTGGCCTGCGGCTCGCTCATGGCCGTGTCCTACTATTTCCTGCTCAGGGTTCTGAAGGTCCGGGAACTGGATGCCTTCCTGGCCCCGGTCATTGCCAAGGTCCGCCGCTAAGCGGAGGCTTTCGGGCTGATCCGGGATCTGCAGGTTCTGAGCACCAGGCACGGGTGCGCCAACTCAGGGTTTGGCAATCCGCGCGGGTAGCATGGGTAATAAGGTATGCGATGGAGTCTCGTCGTTAAGAACAGTCGTTAAGAACAACAGCCATCAAGCAAGCAGCAGATCAGTCCGCAGCATATTGAATAGCAGTAATTGCCGTTTCCATGGGAGGAACACGTGCCACAGCCGGTAGACGCAGGCTCAACTCTGGGGGGCCGCTACAAGGTCACCGCCCAGGTTTTGGCCTCAGCGGAGAACGATCTGGTCCTCGACGGCGTGGACCAGGTACTGAACCGTGCCGTGAGCATCCTCCTCGCCGCGCCCGAGAACACTGCCCAGGTCAGCGCCAGTGCCCGCGAGATCGCCACCGGCGAGCGGGCCAGCAACGTGCAGATCCTGGATCTGGGCGTCAGCGACGGCCGCACCTACCTGGTCACCAACAACGCCAACGCCGCGGATCTGCTGGACCTGGTCATCGAACGCGATGCTCCGTTTGTTGAACCCTTCTTCACCGATACCCTCGGCTCCGAGATCTTCGGAATGCCCCGCTCCCGCGAGCCGGAAACCGAGGATGAGGACCGGTACGTTGACGAGCCCGCGGAACGCGCTCCCCGCAAGCCGCTGATCTCCGGCCGCCCCCTCCCCAAGCTCCCCAAGTTCGGCCGGGCCGGTGCAGCGGCAGGCGCCGGCGGCACCCTCTCTGCAGCCGAGGAAACTGCTGCAGCCCGTGACCTGGAATTCGGCGGCGCAGGGGATGCGCCCGCCGAGGCAGCCACCGGAGCGGCCAACATGCCGCCTCCCCCGGCCTCCCGGCCCGTCTCCGGCCAGGCCAAGGCTCCGGCCACCGGCCAGACCCCCAAGGTTTCGCGCTGGACGGAAACCGACTACGAGCCGGAGCAGACCCCGGTTGAGGACGCCGGCGCAGTGTCCGCGCCGGCCCGCAACACCCCCGACAGCGGCACCGGAAGGCCGCCCTCCAATTTCCCGAAGTCCGCTGTTGCCTCCAGCGCTGCCGCTTCCGGCGGCGCCGGGGACGGCGAGGACTACGAGGACTATGAGGACGACGACGATTCCTCCGGCGGACGCCGCACCCTTGGCCGGGTGCTGGTGGGCGCTGTCCTGACGCTGGTTCTGGTTGCTGCCGTCGTCGTGGCGGTCAGCACACTGGGCAGGGTCAGTAACGGCCCGGAGGCCGGTGCCACAACCGAGCCCACGGTGTCGGCTCCCGCACCGGCAGAGGCCCCGCCCGCCGACGCACCGGCCCCGGCTGCGGCCGCACCGGTGCCGGCGGGAATCAGCCGCCTGGTACCTGCGAATCCTGCGCTCGACGCAGAAAACGACGGCGCGCTGCCCCAGATCCTGGACGGCAACCCGGCCACCTACTGGTCCAGCTACGTCTACGCCAACGACACCTTCGGCGGTTACGCGCCCAACCTCGCGCTCGTCGTCGAGCTGGAGGAAGAGTCGGCTGTCAACAAGATTGACATCAGCCAGCTCAACGGCACCGGCGGCAGCTTCTCCGTGCTGCTCAACGACTCCCCGAGCCTGGACGGTGCCGTCCCGGTGGCCGAGAGCGGCTTCACCGGCCCGACCACCAGCTTCCAGGTGCCCAAGGTGGACGGCGAAGCGGCTACGGCCAAGTACGTGATCGTGAACTTCACGCAGCTGCCCCGCCTGAGCGGCGGACTCCAGGCCGCCTATCCCTGGGGCCTGCGGATCGCGGAGATCAACGTCTCCTAGGAGATAACCCGTGCCGGCGCCCTCCCTGCCGCTCCCAGGCCGGGAGCGCAGGAAGGATGGGGGCGCGGGCACCCCGGAGCGGGGCACTGCCGTGTCCGGCAAGCCCTGTCCGGAATAAGCTGAAGGCTGTAACGGTTGTGCCCACTGATCCCGGAGTCAGTAAAGGGCGTCATGGCTTATCTGTATTACTGCCGGATCGAGAGAGTTTTCAACAGGAAGAGGAACACTTAACCGTGAGCATCGAAACCCCCGCAGCCGCCGACGGCGTCCGCGACGTCATCATTGTCGGTTCCGGTCCGTCCGGTTACACCGCGGCTGTTTACACTGCCCGCGCCAACCTCAAGCCGCTGCTGATCGCCAGCTCCGTCACAGCCGGCGGTGAACTGATGAACACCACCGACGTGGAGAATTTCCCCGGCTTCCCCGAAGGCGTCATGGGGCCTGACCTCATGGCCCAGTTCGAGAAGCAGGCCGCCCGGTTCGGCACCGAGATCCTCTTTGAAGATGTCACCAGCGTCGAGCTGGAGGGCGACATCAAGAAGGTGACCATCGGCACCGGTGAAACCTTCCTGGCGCGCGCCGTGATCATCTCCACAGGCTCCGCCTACCGCGAACTCGGCCTGGAGGATGAAAAGCGCCTTTCCGGCCGCGGCGTCAGCTGGTGTGCCACCTGCGACGGGTTCTTCTTCAAGGGCCAGGACATCGCCGTCATCGGCGGCGGTGACTCCGCCCTCGAGGAGGCCCTGTTCCTGACCAAGTTCGCCGCCACCGTCACCGTGGTCCACCGCCGCAGCACCCTGCGCGCCTCCAAGATCATGCAGGACCGGGCCCTGTCCCACGAAAAGATCCGCTTTGTCTGGGACTCCGAGGTCGTGGGAATCCACGGCGAGGACAAGGTCACCGGGCTGCGTCTGCGCAGCACCGTCGACGGCGCCGAATCGGACCTCCCCGTTACCGGTGTCTTTGTGGCCATCGGCAACGACCCGCGTACCGACCTGGTCAAGGACCAGCTGGAGCTGACCGCCGAGGGCACCATCGCCGTCGCCGGTCGCACGTCCAAGACCTCGCTGCCCGGCGTCTTCGCTGCCGGCGATGTTATTGACCCCACCTACCGCCAGGCGATTACCGCCTCGGGTTCGGGCTGTGTGGCGGCCATCGACGTCGAGCACTATCTGGCCGATCTCGGCGACGCCGTCGAGACTGCCGCGGAAGTTCCGACGCCGCCGGCAGAAGCCGTATCCGAACACGCAGCCCTCTAAGAACCAGAACCTGTTAGGAGCAACAACATGAGCAACGCAAAAGATGTAACCGACGCTTCCTTTGGAGCCGATGTCCTCACTGCAGACAAGCCCGTAATCGTGGATTTCTGGGCGGAATGGTGCGGCCCGTGCCGCATGCTCTCCCCCATCCTCGACGACATTGCCGCGCAGTACGCCGACAAGGTGGACGTCGTGAAGGTCAACGTGGATGACAACCCGGCCATCGCCGCCAAGTACGGCATCACGTCCATTCCCGCCGTGTACGTTTTCAAGGGCGGCGAGGTGGCTGCCACGTCCATCGGCGCCAAGCCCAAGCAGGTCCTTGAGCAGGAATTCGCGGCGTTCCTGAAGTAAAGACAGAGATTATGCACTCGGCAGGAGAAACCCTGCGGAGAATGGATGCCGGCCGGCACGTAGTATCGCTTCGTGAAGCGTTGCTGCGTGCCGGCATCTCCATGTCCTACCTGGCTCCGGACTCCGTCAACAACCCCACCCTTTTCGACGACCACGTCGACGCCGCCGTCCGCTCCTTCCAGCAGAGCCGCGGCCTCATTGTCGACGGCGTCGCCGGCCCGGATACCCTGCGCGCCCTGGCCGACGCGCAGTACCGGTTCGGAGACCGCACCTTGGCCTTCAGTGAAGGCGAACCTGCCGCGCGCGGAGACGACGTCGCCGAACTGCAGCGGCACCTCTCCCACCTGGGGTTCTACTACGGCCATATCGACGGTGAGTTCAGTGTGCGCACCCGCTATGCCGTGGCCGAGCTGCAGCAAAACCTGGGCATCCCCGTCAGCGGCATCTGCGATGCAGCCACCATGCAGGCAATGGCCCGGGTCAACCGCGCCATTACGCCGAGCCAGGCCTTCGCGCTGCGTGACTACGAGCGGCTCGACCGCTCCACCACGGCGCTGCGCGGCCGCCTGATCGCGCTGAGCACGGGCCGGTCGGAGCTGGCCTCGCCGCACGCCGTCGAACGCCTGACATCCGAGCCGTTGACCGAGGCTCTGGTCGCTGCCGACATCGGCCGGCGCGTGGAGCGGATTTTGCGGGAGTTCGGTGCCCGCGTTGTCACCCGCTCCTCCGCAGCCGGTCCCAACCCCGGCGGCGAACGGGTACCCAGCCTCAATCTGGACCTTCACTGCGACTGGCTGGACCAGCAGGCAGCCTCCGGAATTGCTGCGTTTTACTGGGGTCTGCCCGGGACGGGCGAGCCGCGTTCGCCCATCGGCCACCGTGCCGCCATTCTCCTGATGAAGGAACTGGCAGTGCGCACGGGAATGGACAGCCTGGGCGTGCACGGACGGACCTGGGACACCCTGAAGCTCTCCGGCATCCCCTCCGTCGGCCTGGATCTTGGCTACCTGAGTAACAGGAGCGACGCGGAACGGCTCGCTGATCCCGTCTTCCGCCAGACGGTCGCCGATGCCATCGTGATCGGCATCCAGCGGCTTTACCTGCTTGAAGAGGAAGACCAGCCCACCGGCACTCTGGCGCTGGACGACGTCATCCGGTTCAACCCCATGGAAGAGCCGGAGGAACGGCGCGTAGCCGGACTCTAGGCTCCTCCACCCTCGCCAGCGGCAGCGGCGGCATCCCCGACAGGGGGTGCCGCCGCTGCTGTTTCGGCGTGGAATTCGTTTCTTGGACACGGCCGGTACGCCGGCTCCACTACTTGTCTTTGCCGCCCGCCCAGCCGTACTGCTAGGTGCCTGCCGCGAGTTACCACCAGGAGAACCGGTAGCCGTTACGCAGGCCGCACGGCGGCCGTTTTCCTAGCCTGAACTCGTCGATCCGACACCAAAGTCCATGCACGAGGCTGCGGAGCATCAGAGCAGCGAACACCCGCCCCGCTTCGGACCGCAGGCTGGACTTGCCCGCCACTGCCTCCATCAGCGGCGGATATCCCTGCCCTCCGGCAGGGGCTCGGTCGACGCCCTTCATGCGGATCCTTCCCCATGATCGATGCCCATTTCTTTGACCAGACAAGGGGGGTCCGGCCGTGACCCTACAAGAAGCACCTCTGCCTTTGCCGGAAATTGCTGTGGCCGGCGTACCCGGCGCCGAGCTTCCGGGCCCCGAGCTTCCGGGCCCCGAGCTTGCGGGCGCCCCTGGGGTTGCGGCATCCGCCGCTGTCCGCTTCGACTTCGACGTCGCGGTCGTGGGTATGGGGTACGTCGGCCTGCCCACATAGACGTCAGCGACCAGCGCCTGCAGACCATCAGGGACGGGCGGGCCGACCTCCTGGAGGCGGACCGTGACCGGCTGGACCAGGCCCTCGTCGACCCCGCCTTCGAACTGACGTCCGATTCCAGGCGTCTCTCCTCGGCCGCCGCCGTCGTTATTGCCGTTCCCACCCCGGTTGACCACCACCTGGTGCCGGATCTTTCCATCCTGCGCAGCGCCTGCGCCGGAGTAGTATCGCGTGCCGTGCCCGGACAGCTCCTGGTGCTGACCTCCACCAGCTATGTGGGCAGCACCCGGGACCTGCTGGTGCAGCCCCTGAAGGAACGCGGGCTGTACCCGGGGACTGATCTGCACGTGGCCTTCAGCCCGGAACGCATCAACCCCGGGGTCAGCGACTTCAGCCAAGAGGAAGTCCCCCGGGTGGTCGGCGGCATCACTGCAGCATGCGGCCACCGTGCAGAGTCGCTGTTGGGCAAGTATGTTCCCAGGGTCCACCTGGTTCCCACGGCGGAAGCAGCTGAAATGACCAAACTGCTCGAGAACACCTTCCGGGCGGTGAACATTGCCCTGGCAAATGAATTCGCGGACATCTGCGGTGCGCTGGATATTTCGGTCATGGATGTCATCGATGCTGCGGCTACCAAGCCCTTCGGATTCATGCGCTTCAATCCCGGCCCAGGAGTAGGGGGTCACTGCATTCCCTGCGACCCCCACTACCTCCTCTGGCAGCTGCGCAGCAACCGGCTGCATGCGCCTGTCATCGAACAGGCCATGCAGGTTATCGCTGCCCGGCCGCGCCGCGTGGTGGACCGGACCCGGAAGATGCTCTCCGACCGGAAGCAAGGGCTCTTCGGAGCCCGCATCCTGGTTGCCGGCGTCGCCTACAAGCCCGATGTGGAGGACGTGCGTGAATCCCCTGCTCTGGAAATCTTGGCCGGTCTCATGGACGAGGGGGCAACAGTTGCCTACACCGATCCCCTGATCCGGCAGATCCGCAGCGGAGACACCGTACTGGACTCGGTGACTGATCCTGCAGCTTTCGCCCCGGACCTCGTCATCATGCATACCGGCCACACCGGGTTCGATCTGGGCTGGCTTTCCTCCGTGCCGGCCGTCCTGGACACCACCTACAGGCTTCCGGCCGCCGACAACGTACAGCTGCTCTGACTATCAACCGCACCATTTCTTCGTAGGGAAAACACCACATGAAAACAGCTATAACCGGCGGCGCCGGCTTCATCGGCAGCCACCTCACCGAGTACCTCCTTGCCGCGGGTGACGAGGTCGCCGTCCTGGATGATCTTTCCACCGGTTCACTGGAGAACCTCCGCGGAGTCCTGGACCACCCCCGTTTCCGTTTTGTGGAGGGGACCATCCTGGACCGTGCCGCCGTCGACAGTGTGGTTGCCGGCGCCGACCGGGTCTTCCATCTGGCAGCGGCAGTCGGCGTCAAACTCATCGTTGAAGATCCGCTGACCAGCCTGCGCACCAACATCCACGGCACGGAAGTGGTTCTGGACGCCACCCTGGCCGCCGGCGCCGTCCTGCTGCTCGCCTCCACCTCCGAGGTGTACGGCAAAAACACTTCCGATTCCCTCTCGGAGGAAGCTGACCGGATCCTGGGTTCGGCACTGAAATCCCGCTGGACCTATGCCGCGGCCAAGGGCATCGATGAAGCCTTCGCCTATGCCTACTGGAAACAATACGGCCTGCGCGCCGCGATAGTCCGTCTGTTTAACACGGTTGGTCCCCGCCAGACCGGACGCTACGGAATGGTGGTTCCCAACTTGGTGGGCCAGGCACAGCGCGGCGAACCGCTGACGGTTTTCGGTGACGGCCAGCAGACCCGGTGCTTCTCCTACGTGGCGGACGTAGTGCCGGCGCTAGTTCGCCTGGCAGAACATCCGGATGCCTACGGAAAGGCCTTCAATCTGGGCGGCACGCAGGAGGTCTCCATCCTTGACCTTGCCAAGCGCGTCGTGCAACTCCTGGACAGCCCCAGCACGATCAGCCTTATCCCGTACGAGCAGGCCTACGCGTCCGGATACGAAGACATGCGCCGCCGCGTGCCGGACAATACCAAGGCCCGCGATCTGGTGGGCTTCAACCCGACGACCACCATCGACCAGATCATCGCGAACGTGGCCACTGGTTCCCCGGCGGGAATGGTTCGAAACAGCACGTCGCCCCAACTCGCCGGAGCGTAGGCAGCCGGCAGTCAGGCCGCCCTGTCAGAGAGAAGGAACCGAACCATGGGAACCAAGCGCCACCCCTCCGGCTCCCGTTCCGGACTGCATCTCCCCGCCCACCGGAAGCCGAAACGTTCCCTGCAGAACTTTGCTGCACTGCTGGTTCTTGCGTTGCCGGTGTCCTTCCTGCTCTTCGGCGGGCAATGGCTTGCAGCAGCCGGCTTGGGGCCCGACGACGGTACCCGGGACCAAGTCGAGGCGGTGGATCCCGAGGCCGAGGAGAAGTTGCGGGCGGCAAAGGAGGAAGCCGCGGCACGGGAGGCAGTCGCCGCCGAACGCAGGGCGGCGGCAGCGATCGCCGTTCCTGCGTACAACCCGCTGGATCCCATGGCTGTCACCCCCGGGCAGACCGTGGTGTCGCTGACCTTTGACGACGGCTTCAGCGGGCAGGCCGCGGCCGCAGAGATACTCAGCGCGGCCGGCCTCAAAGGCACCTTCTATTTGAACTCGGGCCTGCTGGATGAACCCGGTTCCCTAACCCTGCGCCAGGCCAAGGAGGTTGCCGTGGCGGGTCACGAGGTTGCCGGCCATACCTTCTCCCACCCGGACATCGACACGCTTGACCTCGACGAGGCCAAGCGGGAAATCTGCCAGGACCGGGTGAATCTGCTGGGCCTGGGCTTCGAGGTCACCAATTTTGCCTATCCGTTCGCCTCCGGTGCTGCGGTGAAATCCCTGGTCCGGGAATGCGGCTACAACAGCGGGCGAGGCCTCGGCGGCACCTACAGCGAAGGGTGCCTGAACTGTCCGCCCCAAGAGTCCCTCCGACCCGCCGACCCCAACCTGTTGAAAGCACCGCGGCAGGTGGAAAGGGACTGGACCCTTGCCGATCTGCAGGAGGAAGTAACGTCGGCCGAGGCAGAGGGTGGCTGGGTCATCCTGACGTTCCACGGACTGTGTCCCTATGAGTGCGACTGGATCGACATTGACGAACAGCTCTTCACCGAATTTGCCGCGTGGCTGGCCCAGCGGACAACAACGGAAAACACCGTTGTCCGGACTGTCCAGGAAGTAATCGGCGGACCCAAGGCCCCGCCAGTGGAGGGACCGGCCGCCCAGCCTGCACCACCGGGACAAAACGGCATCAGGAATCCTGATCTGGAACAGTGGACTGACAAGGCTCCCACCTGCTGGATCCAGGCAGGCTACGGCAGCAACCAGGCCGAATTCATCAGAGATGCGGGGATTTCCGGCAGCACCGGCTCCCGGACCACCATCCGGAGGTATCAGGACGGCGATGCCAAACTGACGCCCAAGCAGGATCTTGGAGCCTGCGCCCCTGCCGTGGAGGCAGGCCGCTCCTACTCACTGCGGGCGTGGTACACCTCCGACGTCCGCACCCAGTTCAGCGTGCACTACCGGGACAACACGGGCGAGTGGCACTTCTGGGTTGCCAGTCCCTTCCTTGAGCCCAGCGCGGATTTCGCCCCGGCAGAGTGGACTACCCCCGCGGTGCCGGAAGGGGCAGTAGCTCTGAGCTTCGGCCTCGCCATCAGCAGTGAGGGCTACATAGTCACCGACGATTATGGACTGTACGACGCCGAGTCCGCTCCCCCTGCCCCGGCCCGCCCAGGCGCACCAGCCAGCGGCAACACCACACAGCCACCAGGACAAGGGAACGGCACCGGATGACGATGGCAAAGAACCTGACGATCTCCGCTGTTGCGGCAATCCTTCTGGCCGGGGCCGGCTGCGCTCCGAACAGCACCGGCGGCAGCGCCGGCGAGGAGCCGGCTGCTGAGAAGTACCCCTGGCACACGAACATCGTGGCAACCACCTTTTGGGTTGGCGAAATCCACGACCCGAACGCTGCGGACGGCAGCCAGGAGCGTTCCGCCTATGACAGCTTCTGGCTGGAGAGCTACGGCGGCTGTGATGGCAAGGTCATCGATGGCAGTTGTGAAACCGAAGAGCGAACCGAAGAGGAAAGCTGGCTGCCGCGGAATATGACACCGCTGGAAAACCCCTTCTACCTTGACCTGCCGTTCGACGATGTTAATGACCCGCGCGCCTTTGCCATCAGGCAATATGTCATCCCCTGGGCCGACGAACCGGGATTTGCCGGCCGGGAGAAAGACACAAGCTTCAGCTACCTGAAGAACCGCTGGGTACGGATTACCAAGGGCGACCGCGAATGCTACGGCCAGATCCAGGATGCCGGCCCCGGCGTCTACGACGACGAGAACTACGTATTCAGCGACGATGATGCCCGTCCGGCGAACACCGACTACAACGGTGCCGGGCTGGATGTCTCGCCGGCCTTGAACGGGTGTCTCGGTTTTGAAGCCCTCAACGGCGCAAACGACCGTGTCAGCTGGCAGTTTGTTGACGATGAGGACGTTCCGGACGGGCCCTGGCTGGAGATCGTCACCACGCGGCAGGTCCAGCATGGCTAACGGTTCAAAAACTCTATGCAACACCTTTTGGGGGTAAGCAATGGAACCATGGGCCATACTGGTCATCCTGCTGCTGATACTAGGCATCAGCACGCCGTTCTGGGCGACGGTCGGCCTGCTGCGCCGAGTGGGCGAATGGCAGAACAAGTCCTCACCCGAGTATCTCGCGCTGCTTCAAAGACACACCGTGCGGCCCGACCAAGTGGCCGTCCTCATTGCTGCACATAATGAGGAGCTGGTGATCTCCGAGACCATAGCCTCGGCAGTCACGCTCGTGCCGCCGTCGAACATTCATGTCATCTCAGACGGTTCAACCGATGCCACGGCTGCCATTGCCGCCGCCGCCGGCGTCAACTGTCTGGAGCTGTTTCCCAACCGCGGCAAGGCCGGGGCCTTGGCTGCCGGAATCGGTCACTTTGATTTGGCAGCCAATTACGAGGTGGTGCTGCTGCTGGATGCTGACACGCGCCTCTCCCCCGATTACCTCGAGACCGGCCTGCCGCTGTTTGCCGCACCGGACGTCGTCGCCGTCGCAGGACACGCGGTGTCTCTTCCGGCCAGCGGCGGACACGGGCTGCTCGGCCGTATTCTGCTGGGATACCGTGAACGGCTCTATGCCGCGGTTCAGGTGTTGATCAAATACGGGCAGGCGTCGGAGCGGGCGAATGTAGTGAATATAGTGCCCGGCTTCGCCAGCATGTACCGGACGCGGATTCTGTCCGAAGTTGAGGTGGATGCCCCCGGTCTGCTCATCGAGGATTTCAATATGACCTTCGAGGTGCATGCCAAGAAGCTGGGCCGGATCGAGTTTCATCCTTCCGCTGCGACGGCCTACACGCAGGATCCCGACAATCTCGGCGAGTATGTCCGTCAGGTCCGCCGCTGGAGTTTAGGCTTCTGGCAGACAGTCCGGCGGCATGGCGTGCGCCGCGGCCACTTCTGGACTGTCCTGCTGATACACATCGTTGAACTGATCTCAGCAAGCCTGGTCCTGATCCTGGCCGTGCCGATCGTTATCCTTTCCCAGTTGACGGATGTTTCACTGCTTCGCCCCACGGATCTGCTTATCGGCGTCGTACTCCCGGATTTCCTGCTGACTCTCTTCGCGGCCGTGGTGCTTCGGCGGCCTGCGTTACTCCTCCTCGGGCTCGCTTTTCCCCTGATCCGAATCTTCGACGCGGTGGTCTGTCTGGTCACCCTGGTTCAGGCGTGGACGCGGTCCACGACCGGCGTCTGGGTGAGTCCGACAAGGAGGCTACAGCCCGCCGAGCAGGGATCTTAAAGGTAGGCAGCCGGCGACCTGGCGGGCGGACGTCAGTACTGCGGTCCCGTGTCGGACGGGCGCCGCGGAGAGTTCACTCTCCTGCGGTTCGCGCTAAGCACTCGGAGCCTACGCAGCCGCCTTGATCCGAGTCTGGTTGGGCTGCGCAACTGAGGACTTGGGCTGCACACCTGAGGACGCGCGGCGAAGACAGCCGTCCCTCCTCATCGGATCGATCTGCACCGTTGCCCTATTGCCGCTGCCGTAGTCGGGGCGGTGATCAGTAGTTGCTCGAAATCAGATGCCATGGAGTAGCTTGCCGCTGCCTTGTCTGCCTACGCCGAGTGTCTGACCACCTCAGCAGGGTCGGGAGTGGCACCGGCGAAACTGAGCTTTCTTTCATCATCTCTAACCCCTAAGGCTTCACCCACCGCGTCCGCTTAGTCCGCTACTCAGGGATTCGCCCGGAACACTTGCGTAGAGATCCGAACTACCTGAGTATGCCGTGGGGTGGCAGTCTGGGGTGGCAGTCTCTGCGGTTCCATCGCCTTACAGGTGTCCATCCCGAGATTCGTCGCTCAAGTGCACTCCGTGCCTCCGAACATACCTTTGTGCGCGGCGATCGTACGCCCTAATGTGCTGCTAGCGGGGAGCTTGGCATGCTCCTGGCTACACGCACACTCATATGCATAGCAGCTGTGTGACTAGCACCGGCCGGCGTTCTCGACCTTCCCGCTGGAGACTGCTCCCTCCCGGGGAACTCGACGAAGAGTGCCCTCCCAAGGCTCTCCGTGGGGCCACATTCGGGCGGACCACCAGACCTGCGACCTGGGAAAGTGGTGTGTTATGAGCCCTCGGACGTGCTGAACACGCTGTTTCACGTGAAACGGCACCCAGTCCCTCTCCTCACCCTGGGTGTCCAGGGGCTCCCTGTACCCTCTGAGTCAGAAGCCCTATGGCAGCTGGCGATATGGGCTTCACGGGAGGACCAATCGCGTGGGCGCGGAATCCATCTGCCCCGACCCTGGGCAGTGTGGTTCATCAGTCAGCCTCTTCGACGACCTGACACAGCCCTGCGGAAACTGCCATGCGCTTCCGACAGGAAGAAGCATCACCCCGCCGGGCGAGAACATCAGTGCACGATGTCCATGACCCACATCGATGTCCAGCGACGCGGGGCCGCACCGAAAGGTAGACGTCGGGCCGGTGACTTTCGGCCTTGATAGACACGGCACCATCTAGCCTGTTTCACGTGAAACACCGTTCACGGAAGCTCGTGTCTTCGCTGGGAAACGTATGGAATGGCTCTGGCACGGAACGCTAGCAGCCCTGGGGTGCAGGAATGTCGGGGTGTCTGGCGCAGAGGTTTCGGGGGCGGGGGCGCAGAGAGTCGGGGTGGTCGGTGACAGGGGTTTCGGGGGCGGCACAGAGGAGTCTGGTGTCGGGTGTCAGAGGTTTCGGGGCGGGGGCAGAGCAGTCCGCAGGTGTTTAGGGAAGCGGGTGCAGAGCCCCAGGCTCGGATCGAGAATGACGGAGCCAGTAGAGGAGGACCCGGCGGATCGAATAGGGCTAGGGTGAGCTCCTAGCCGGCGGATCAGCGGAAGTCGACCAGGCGTTACCTGCCACTCTAAGCAGGACACCCGTAGGTGAATTTCTCCCGTTTCAGACCTGTGAAGGGGCAGGTCGTTTCACGTGAAACGTAGCGCGCACTACTCTTGCAGGTGCGTGACGGTGGACCACCAGGCGCTGCCACCGTTGCGCGTTGGTCACGCAACAAACTGAGGACTTCATATAAAACACACAAAGGTGCCGAGGATCAAGGATCAAGGATCAAAAATCAAGAGTAGGGCGTCTATGCGATCCAGGGCCAATTATGTGCCATCCACGTTGCTGTCGGCCGTAACCCCCCTACGGCACTTCCTTCCCACCCACTCCGCCGTGCGCGCGAAGTGGCTGTGAGTATGCATGGGCACGGTTTCTTCGGGGGGTGCCGACTGGTCCCTGTTTCACGTGAAACAGCGACCAGACCCATCCCTTGTAACTGTTTCACGCGAAACAGGGCACGCCCGGAACGCTGGACCAGCGAGGGAGGGGGCTTGGTCTCCAAGCGGCAGCAATAGAAGTCGCCTATGCCCCACGGCTCGAGCGCGCCGCAGCTCGGCGCCCTCCCAAATCAGATGCAGAATGGTACAAGCACAATCACTGGGCATAACAGCCCTGTTGGATCGATGGAACGGGCGGCAGGCACAAGGCGGACGAGTCCGCCAATCACGCACACAGGTACACCTTTGCCTCCCACGCACTCGTCGGAGTTCCGTCGGTATAGGTCAGTAGCTACCCCAAGCCCTCGTTCCAGGACCACGATCGTCGCCTACCAGTACCGACAACCGACACCGGCACCTAGTAACTGGTATCTCGTTGACTATTTCTGGACAGCTTTGCCGCCACGAGTGCACTTGTTTCACGTGGAACAAGTACGCACGTCACTGAAGAGGCAACAGAGATACACGGCATTTTGTTCTAGATGGGGTTCGCTCTGCGGCGTAATCATGATGACACGGGGAACGGGTGGGGACAGTACACCCACGAGAAAGCGGGTCTGTGCGAAGCAGGGTGATTCGGGCACCTTGGTCAACGCAGCTCCATGAAGGACGGTGGCGAGCTAGACACGCGGCTTCGACGTCAACCGCTAACGCGTGAGGGAGGGTTGAGCGTCCCCAAAAAATCACTGGCGGCGCAAATCTGGGCAGAGAATTGGCCTGTGTTTCACGTGAAACACAGGCCAACCTCAACTTGCAAAGGTGTTCTGTTAGTTGGACGGAGGCGCCAGGACGCCCATGATTCGATTGAGGTCATCGACACTTGCGAACTCAATGCTGACCTTGCCCTTGCGGGCCCCGAGCGTGATCTTCACATTGGTATCAAGGCGGTCGGAGAGAGATGTGGCCAGGTAATCCAACCGCTCATGGCGCGCACCCACCTTGGGCTTGCTCTCCTTCGGCGGGCGACGCAAACCTTCGCTCATGGAGACGATCTCTTCCGTCGCCCGGACAGAAAGCCCCTCAGCCACGATCCGCTGAGCCAGCTTTTCCATCTCAGCAGCATCAGCCAGCCCCAGCAGTGCGCGGGAATGTCCGGCGGAGAGAATTCCGGCAGCGAGACGACGCTGGACCAGCGGCGGCAGCTTCATCAACCGAAGAGTGTTGGTTACCTGCGGTCGGGACCGACCGATTCGGTCCGCGAGTTCTTCGTGCGAACACTCAAAGTCATCCAAGAGCTGCTGGTAGGCCGCAGCCTCTTCCAGAGGGTTGAGTTGACTCCGGTGGAGGTTCTCCAGCAGGGCGTCGCGCAGCAGATCAACGTCCTGGGTGGAACGGATGATGGCAGGAACAGCTTCAAGGCCAGCCTCACGGCTGGCCCGCCAGCGCCGCTCACCCATGACGAGCTCATAGGGGTGCTCCGGATCGTTCTCGGGAGAAGGCCGGACAACGATCGGCTGCAGAACACCGATTTCCCGGATCGAGTGCACCAGTTCAGCCATGTCGTCTTCGTCGAAGACCGACCGTGGCTGCTTCCGGTTCGGATGGATGGAGTCCACCGGAATCTCGGCGAACGTCGCCCCGGGGACCTCCACGAGTGTTTCACGTGAAACAGCGTCATGGCCCAAGGCGGCAGACGGCGAAACCGCCTCACCCTTGTCGGCGCTCTCGCCCCCTGTGCCGGATTCTCCCACAACGGGCTTTGCAGCCCCTGGCTGCCTGTTTCCCGTATTCGCGCGGCCCTTCCCGGCTGCAGGACCTTCGGAAGCTACAGTGCCCGCAGAACGCACTGCAGGGCTGTCAGCGGTAGCGGGGGTCTCCGTTGCAGCTGCCTCGTCCGCCGCGGATCCGGCAGCGTGGCGCTGGTTTCTGCCCGATCCGCTGCCCGGAGCATTGTGAGCAGGTCCGCGCAGGGCATCCTTGTTTATCCCTGAACCGCGCCGCCCCCCGGCAACAGGCCTGGAAGGGGTCACGGTATCGGTGGCGGACGGGAAGAAGACATCCACGGGCCGGCCGGCACGGGTGGGAGCCGAGGATACCGGCGAGGCTTCCTCTGGTTCTGCGCTGCTGGGAATCAATGCTCCCAAACCTCTTCCCAAACCACGACGCTTTTCGGTCATGGGTATGTCCTTCCCTTATGCACACAGCAAGCGGCATGGATTGATTGTGACTGTATTCTACGATTCCGAACGTCATTTACTGCGCAGGGCATGACGGGTGTCTATCCGCGCTGGGCGATCTCCGCAGCGGCTTCCAGATAGGAGAGCGCACCGCTTGAGGACGGGTCATACGTCATAACCGTCTGCTGGTAGCTGGGGGCTTCCGAGATACGCACGGAGCGCGGTACGACGGCGCCAAGAACCTGGTCAGGGAAATGCTCCCTGACTTCGGCGGCTACCTGAGCCGCGAGGTTTGTCCGGCCGTCGTACATAGTCAGGAGAATCGTAGAAACAACCAAGTCAGCGTTCAGATGCTTCTGAATCATCTCAATGTTCTTCAGCAGCTGGCTCAATCCCTCCAATGCGTAGTACTCGCACTGGATGGGAATCAGCACCTCGCGGGCGGCAACAAAAGCGTTGACGGTCAGCAGGCCCAGACTCGGCGGGCAGTCAATAAAAATGTAGTCCAGGCGTTCTTCGCCCCGGCGTTCCCGTTCGGCCGCATAGGTATCGATAGCCCGACGGAGCCTTTGCTCCCTAGCCACCAGGGAGACCAATTCGATTTCGGCACCGGCCAGATGGATGGTTGCAGGAGCACAGATCAGATTGGAAATGTCGGGGCACTGGGCGACGACGTTCGCCAGGGGCAGGTCATCAATAAGCACATCGTAGATGCTCTCAACCTCAGCGTGGTGGTCAATCCCGAGAGCCGTGGACGCATTGCCCTGAGGGTCGATGTCGATGACCAGCACGTTGAGTCCTGCGCTTGCGAGTGCCGCAGCCAGGTTTACTGTGGTGGTTGTCTTTCCGACCCCGCCTTTTTGGTTACTGACCGTCATAATCCGGGTTTCCACGGGGCGTGGAAGAACCCTTCCCCGTAGCTTCTCACGGCGGCGGTTTTCATGTGCGAGTTCCCGGGCGAGCGGGGTGCTTTCGTCCATCAGATCCATAACGTCTACCGACTTCGACGGTATAACCGCGGAGTCAGATACACCACCTTCGATAGCCTCGGGGCCAGCAGCTGATTCAGCTGCGGTTTGCAGGGTGACAACGCTGTCCAATGTTTCACGTGGAACCATTTCCACGGGAGCTGGAGCGGGTTCCTCATCGGTAACGGGTGCCGGTGAAACAATATCCGGCTTTTCAGCAACCGGCTCGGCGGAAGGCGGCCGGAAGTGTTTTGGTGCAGCCGGCTCATGCACCACCGGCGCCTTATGTGCCCGGTTCGCAGGCACTTCATCCGACGGCGTTACCGGCGTCTGACTGCCCGCAAACATTTGGGGTTGAATCCTGGAGAACTGTGCCGAGAGGGCAGAACCCAACGCTGCAAAGGGTGGAATCCGTTTTGCAGCGGAATCACGGCGCGCACTCACCTGGACAGGCTCACTTTCCAAACATAGGCATCAGTTCATCTAGCCTATCCGGTGCCCGCCAAATATCCCGGATCACACCCGGTGTGTGCATAAGATCATGCCCTTGCCGGCTACCCGACGAGAATGCGCACAACCGTCGTGTGCTCCTCGAGGAGCCCCTCGCCCGCGGTCAGAATCGATGTTTCCCTGCCGCCGAGCTTGCGGATGGCCTTGGCGGCCTTCTGAATCTCTTCTTCGGCACTTCGGCCCTTGATCGCCAGCACCTCTCCCTTGCCTTTCAGCAAGGGGATTGTCAGGCCGGCCAGCGTACCCAGTGCGGAAACGGCGCGGGCAGTGACAACATCAGCATCGACGTCGTCTATCACCTGCTCTGCGCGGCCGCGGATCACCGTGACGTTTTCCAGCTCCAGATCAGTGACCACCTCGTTGAGCCAGATGACCCGGCGCTCCAAGGGTTCAATCAGCGTGAGGTGAAGATCCGGGCGGGCAATTGCCAGGCAGAGACCGGGCAGTCCGGCGCCGCTGCCGACGTCCGCCACCCGGGCGTTTTCGCCAATCAGATCAGCAACCACGGCACAGTTCAGCACGTGCCTGCTCCACAGACGGGGCACTTCGCGGGGCCCCAACAGCCCGCGTTCCATGCCGGACGTCGCCAGGTGTTCTACGTAGCGCTCGGCCAGTTCCAGTCGGGAACCAAAGATCTTTTCCGCCGCCGTGCGTTCAGCGGGCGTTGTTTCAACCACGTGGTGTTTCCTTGTCTGCGGTGCAGTTTTACAGCAATGAACGGGCCTCAGGCCGAAGGCAGCGACACCACAATGTGGCGGGCATCCCCTTCGCCCTCGGACTCGCTGACGAGCCCCAGGTCGGCAACGGCGTCGTGCACGATCTTGCGTTCGTACGCGCTCATCGGGCGCAGCGCAACATCCTGGCCGTCTTCCTTCGCCCGGCTGACCGCCTGTTCTGCGATGATCTGCAGTTCGGCGCTGCGTTCCCGGCGGTACCCGGTGATGTCCAGAACGAGCCTGGAGCGGCTGTCAGTGGACGTCAAAACCGCGAGGCGGGACAGTTCCTGCAATGCCTCAAGCACTTCCCCCTCGTCGCCCACGAGGGCGCGCAGACCGGTGCTGTCACCCTCTTCAGCGACGATGGAGATGTAGGTGCGGCCGTGACGGACCTCAATGTCGATGTCTCCGTCAATATCGGCGATATCGAGAAGTTCCTCAAGGTAATCGGCCGCTACATCGCCTTCTTCTTCGAGGCGGGCGGGACCGCGGGATTCTCCCGTTGCAGCCGCAGCCGGCGAAGCTTCTTCGACAGGCTCGGGCGCCGCATCAGGAGATTCCGCTACGGGCTCGGAGGTCATCGCCTTTTCCTGTTCTTCCGCTGGGGCTGCTGACGCTGGGTTTTGGTGGCCACCGGGGCAGGCTCGGCGGCGTCGCCCTTGGCCTCTCCCAGCAGCGGGGTCATCGGCAGACCCTTCTTGGCGCGGCGGTCGGCCAGGGCCTTAGCCGCGGGGGAGCCGGGAGTCGGCATCCGGCGAATCACGAAGAACTGCTGGCCCATGGTCCACAGGTTGGTGGTGGTCCAGTAGATGAGCACACCGATCGGGAAGTTGATGCCGCCGATGCCGAAGACCAACGGCAGGATGTAAAGCATCATCTTCTGCTGCCGCATGAACGGGCTCGCGAGGGCTTCCTCGGACATGTTCTTGGACATGATCTGCTTCTGGGTGATGAACTGCGAAGCGGTCATGGCCAAGATCATGATGATGGAGAGGATGACGACGGCCAGCTGGCCGTCTCCGCCGCCGCCGTGCAGCAGCGAGGAGGAAAGGGGAGCACCCAGGATGGTGGCTTCATCGAACTGCGCGATGGCTTCATGCGAGAGGGCACCCTGGCCTTCGCCTGCAGCGTTGGACGATGAAATCCCGTTCAGCACCTGGAACAGGGCGAAGAAGAACGGCATCTGGATCAGCATCGGCAGGCAGGCTGCAAACGGGTTGGTGCCGTGCTTCTTGTAGAGCGCCATCTGCTCCTGCGTCATTGCCTGACGGGAGAGCTGGTCGGTCTTGCCCTTGTACTTCTGCTGGAGTTTCTTCAGGTCCGGCTGTAGCGACTGCATGCCGCGCTGGGCCTTGATCTGCTTCACGAACACCGGAATCAGTGCTGCACGAATCACGATCACGAGGCCGATGATGGACAACGTCCAGGTCCAGCCGGATGCGGCATCCATGCCGAGGAAAACGAAACCCTCGTGGAAAATCCACATGATCCAGGACACTACCCACTTAAAGGGGAACAGTATCGCTTCGAAGAAACCCATTTACTCTCCTAAGCCGCTTCGCGGCTGTCTTCGTCGGCTGGAATCACGGGATGATTCAGCACAATAATCCTCGGAACCTTTTCCTGGTCCCAAATCCTGTGTCCAGGCGGGACATGGTCCACACCGCCGTCGTTCCACGGGTGGCAGCGGACAAGCCGCCGCGCCGCCAGCCAGGTACCGCGAACGGCACCGTGAACAGTCACGGCTTCAAGAGCATATGCGGAACAGGAGGGGAAAAACCTGCAGACCGGTCCGTACAGAGGCGAAATGGTTTTGCGGTAGGCCATCAACAGGCCCATGAGAAGGAAGCGCGGGAGATTCCACACGCCCCGGGCAATCGCCGGAACAGCCCTTACCGGATTGGTACCGGAACGGCTCATCAGCGGATCACCCCTTCTGGCTCGGAGTTCGGGTGCGGTCGAGTTTCCCCGCACAGGTGCGCAGCGCACCCAGATAGTCTGCGCGGAGTTCCTGCCAGGACGCGGTTGCCGCCGGCGGTAAGGCGCGGACGACAATATCGAACCCGGTGGGATACTCACGCAGACTTTGGGCAGCTGCTTCTCTCAGTCTTCTCTTAACGAGGTTCCGTGTCACGGCGTTCCCGACGCTTTTCGCGACGATGAACCCTACCCGGGTAGGGTTCGGCCCTGTTGCCACGGCATATAACACGACGTTCCGGCGCCCACTGCGGGCACCGGAACGTACAGTAAAAGAGAAATCCGCCGATGTCCGTACCCGGTTCCCTACGGCCAGCATTCAGACCACCTGGAATCGGAGACGGGGCTGCTGGTAGGCAGCATCGGCAAACTTGAGGCTATTTAGGCCGACAGTTCGGTACGGCCCTTGGCGCGGCGTGCGGAAAGGATTCCACGGCCTGCACGGGTACGCATGCGAAGGCGGAAGCCGTGCTTCTTGGCACGACGGCGGTTATTCGGCTGAAAAGTCCGCTTGCTCACGGTAGTTACTCCAAGACAATCTGAGTTGCGCTGGCTTGCTACGACAAGGGGGAAGAACAAGCGGCGCTTATTTCATGTGTTCTGACTGCTCTCAACCCGGACCTGGACCCTGATTCCCAGAACCCTGATGGGCATGAATGAGTGCAGATAGCAGACACAAAGGACTACTCCACGTTAGGGGCAGGACCGCCGCCAGTCAAACCGGGCGGCACGGGGTTCACCCCCGGCCCTGTTCATACAATTACATCAACACCTGTGGACAACTACCCGCTGCAACCCCTGACACCCGGTGGTGTGAGCCCAGTCCCAGCCGCTGTCCACAGCCGGAATCCAGCTACCACCGGGGTAAATCATCCTCTAGGCTTGGCCACGGGCGTTTTATCCACTAACTGTGCATAAGTCTGTGGATGAACTGCCGGAAACCCGATCGGGCTTCCATGTTTTCTGAGACCGCTGAGGGCGATCACGAGAGGTTTTTGTGGGCACGGACGAAATCAACGACGTCGGCAGTTCCTGGCGCAAGGTCATTCGAACCCTGGAAACCGACGACCGCGTCTCGCCGCGGCAGCGCGGTTTCGTGGTTTTGGCCCAGGCCCAGGGCCTGATCGGAACCACCCTGCTGGTGGCCGTTCCAAATGAACTCACCCGCGAAGTCCTGCAGACCCAGCTGAAGCACATTCTGGACGAAGTCCTCCGGGGAGTTTTCCAAGCCGATATTCAGTGTGCCTTCGTCATCGATGCGGACATGATCCCTGCCGTGAAGGCTGATCCGGAACCGGAACCGGAACAGCCCGCCCCCAGCCCGGTCCCCAGCGGAGAAAGTGCTCCCTCGCCGACGCCGCCGAGCACTTCCCAGGAGTTTGGCCGGCTGAATCCGAAGTACGTCTTCGAAACCTTCGTTATCGGTTCCTCCAACCGGTTTGCCCACGCTGCCGCCGTCGCCGTGGCGGAGGCTCCCGCCAAGGCCTACAACCCGCTCTTTATTTACGGCGACTCCGGACTGGGCAAAACCCACCTCCTGCACGCCATCGGCCACTACGCGCGGCACCTCTACACCGGCATCCGGGTCCGGTACGTAAATTCCGAAGAATTCACGAACGACTTCATCAACTCCATCCGCTACGACGAAGGTGCCAGCTTCAAGCAGCTGTACCGCAACGTGGACATCCTGCTGATTGACGACATCCAGTTCCTGGCCAACAAGGATGCGACGCAGGAAGAGTTTTTCCATACCTTCAACGCCCTGCACAACCACAACAAGCAGGTTGTCATTACCTCCGACCTGCCGCCCAAGCAGCTCTCCGGCTTCGAGGAACGGATGCGTTCACGCTTCGAATGGGGCCTCCTGACCGATGTGCAGCCGCCGGAGCTTGAAACCCGGATCGCGATCCTGCGCAAGAAGGCCATCGGTGACAGCCTCAGTGCCCCGGACGACGTGCTGGAGTACATCGCCTCCAAGATTTCGACGAATATCCGGGAACTTGAAGGCGCACTGATCCGGGTGACCGCGTTTGCCAGCCTGAACCGGCAGCAGGTGGATGTTGGACTTGCGGAGATTGTCCTCAAGGACCTCATTACCGACGACGGCGCCCAGGAAATCACGGCCGCCTCCATCCTCGGGCAGACCGCGGCCTACTTCCAGATCAGCCTGGAGGAACTGTGCTCAAAGTCCCGGACCCGCACCCTGGTGACCGCGCGGCAGATCGCCATGTACCTCTGCCGTGAGCTCACTGACATGTCGCTGCCGAAAATCGGCCAGGAGCTGGGAGGCAGGGACCACACCACAGTTATCCATGCGGACCGCAAGATCCGTGAACTGATGGCCGAGCGGCGGGCGATCTACAACCAGGTCACGGAACTTACCAACCGCATCAAGCAGCAGCAGCGCGAGGCATAATCCCCGGAACGGCGGGGATCCTGGGCCCCGCAGGGGCTCAAAATTAACAGATGTGGACAAGGGTGTGGATAACCCGGTGGATAACTCTTCCTGCGCAGCACTTCCCTGTGGATACGCGGAATTACACAAAAGTTCCCCACAGCCCGCCGAGATCGCCGCAGCGTGGACCCACAGGTTATCCACAGGCTTAAAACGCCTTGACGCCCGGATGGGCCGGGTTATCCACAGTATCCACAGGAGTTATTAACACTACGAACCTTAAGAATTCGGTTCCTCCAAATAACATCTGACCTTTCCGGACCGCTCGCTTCGCCCCCATGGAACGAACATCGGATGTCTTCTCCGAAGAGGAGCAGGCAGATCACCGGCATGCCGAACACCGTGCATCAACAGCAGGTCGGGAGCTAAGCTGACACAGAGTATTGTTGTCATCCGCGGCTCCATCCGAGATGGGGTCTCGAAAGCGGCGCAGCTGCGGCGCCGCAGCGCCCGCGATGCTCCCTCACTTGTCATGAAGATTCAGTTGTACTGAAAAGTACGTTGTGAAAGGCGGCACCCTGCAGTGAAGTTCAGAGTTGAGCGGGATGTCCTGGCCGAAGCGGTTACATGGACAGCGCGTTCCCTCTCCCCGCGTCCTCCGGTTCCGGTTCTATCGGGCCTGCTGATCAAGGCGGAGAGCGGATCACTGAGCATCGCCAGCTTCGACTACGAGATTTCGGCGCGGCTTCAGATTGCCGCCGACATCGCGGAAGAGGGCACCATCCTGGTTTCCGGCCGGCTGCTGGCCGAAATCTGCCGCAGCCTTCCTTCGGCTCCCGTTGAAGTCGAAACGGACGGATCGAAGGTCACCTTGACCTGCCGCAACAGCCGCTTCAACCTGGCCACCATGCCCGTTGCCGAATATCCGGAACTTCCGGCTCTTCCCGAGGTGAGCGGCGTCGTCGACGGCGATGCCTTTGCCCAGGCCGTCTCCCAGGTCATCATTGCTGCCAGCCGCGATGACACCCTACCCATCCTTACCGGCGTGCGCATGGAGATCGAAGACGATCTGATTACCTTCCTCGCCACCGACCGCTACCGACTGGCGCTGCGCGAACTCTCCTGGAAGCCGGCTACCCCCGGCATCTCCACCAGTGCGCTGGTCAAGGCCAAAACCCTGAACGAAGTAGCCAAGACCCTCGGGGGCGGCGGTGACCTGAACATCGCGTTTTCCGACGACAGCGAGCTGATCGGTTTTGAAAGCGGCGGACGCCGCACCACCTCGCTGCTGGTTGACGGGGACTACCCCAAAATCCGGTCGCTGTTCCCGGACAACACACCGATCCACGCCACGGTGGAAACCAGTGCCCTCGTTGAAGCCGTGCGCCGCGTGTCCCTGGTGGCCGAGCGCAACACCCCGGTGCGCCTGGCTTTCACCGACGGCCAGGTAACCCTCGACGCCGGCACCGGAGAAGATGCCCAGGCTTCCGAAGCTCTGGAGGCATCCCTGATCGGCGACGACATCACGGTTGCCTTCAACCCCCACTACCTCAGTGAGGGTCTGGGCGCCTTCCCCAGCAAATACGTGCGCTTCTCGTTTACAACACCCCCGAAGCCGGCTGTGATTTCCGCACAGGAGGAACTCACCGGCGACGACCGGGAAGATTACCGGTACCTGCTGATGCCGGTCCGGCTGCCTAACCAGTAGCAGCGGGGCCGGCCCGGCCGAGGACTCAGGAAAGAGGAACCTGACATGCATGTAGGCCTGATCGGACTCGGCAAAATGGGTTTCCACATGCGGGAGCGGCTGCGCGGCAACGGCATCGACGTCACCGGCTTCGACCGGAACCCGGTGGTCAGCGATGTCATGTCGCTCACGGAACTGGCCGCGGACCTGCCCTCGCCGCGGGTGGTCTGGGTCATGGTTCCGGCCGGAGACGTCACCGACGCGGTGATCACGGAGCTGGCCGAGGTGCTTTCCAGCGGCGACCTCGTGATTGAGGGCGGCAATTCCCGGTACGACGCCGACATCCGCAACGCCCGCATACTCGCTGCGGCGGGAATCCGGTATGTGGACTGCGGGGTCTCCGGCGGCGTGTGGGGCCAGGACAACGGCTACGCCCTGATGGCGGGCGGCAGCGACGAGGATATAGCCCTGGCGCTTCCGGTTTTCGACGCCCTGCGGCCCGAAGGCAGCCGTGAACGGAGCTTTGTCCACGCCGGCAGCGTCGGGGCCGGCCACTACGCCAAAATGATTCACAACGGCATCGAATACGGACTGATGCAGGCCTATGCCGAAGGGTATGAACTGCTGGCGGCCAAAGACATCATCACCGATGTTCCCGGCGTCATGCATGCCTGGCAGGACGGCACGGTGATTCGCTCGTGGCTGCTGGACCTGGTGGTCAACGCCCTGGAAGACGATCCGGAGCTGAGCAGGATCGCCGGTTACGCGGAGGATTCGGGGGCCGGCCGGTGGACTGTGGAGGAAGCCGTGGCGAGCGGAGTTCCGGCACCGGCCATCACGGCAGCGCTCTACGCGCGGTTTGCCTCCCGGCAGGATGAATCCCCGGCAATGAAAATGGTGGCCGCACTGCGGAACCAGTTCGGCGGCCACGCAGTTAAGCCTGCCGGCGGCGGAGCGGAAGAGCCGCCCCTTCAGCAGCCGGCAGCCGGGAACCTTCCGCCGGCCGCCGTTGACGGTGCCGGCAGCCCGGAATAGACCGGCGGCAGTAGGCTGGAAGAACAGAACATTCCGCCCGGCGCACCACAGGGGAAAATCCTCGGCAGGAAATCCACGGCGGAAACAGAAACACGGCAACCGGAAGGCAGGGCAAAGGTGGACAGGCTTGTATGTTGATTACCTCTCCCTGACCGGTTTCCGCAGCTACGCGCAGCTCGACCTTGAACTTAAGCCCGGAATCACGGTTTTTGTCGGACCCAACGGGACTGGAAAGACCAACATTGTCGAAGCCATCGGCTACCTCGCTTCCCTGTCCTCCCACCGGGTCAGCAGCGACGCACCCCTGGTTGCCTTCGACGCCGGCCAGGCGCTGGTCCGTGCCCGCCTGGTCCGGGGAACCCAGCGCACCAGCGTTGAACTGGAGCTGAATCCCGGCCGCACCAACCGGGCCCGGATCAACCGGGCGAATCCGGTGCGGGCACGGGACATCCTCGGGCTGTGCCGCACGGTCCTGTTTGCTCCCGAAGACCTCACCCTGGTCAAAGGCGATCCGGCCAGCCGGCGCAAGTTCATCGATGACCTGATTGTGTCGCTGGTGCCTCACCACGCGGCTACGCGCAGCGACTATGAGCGGGTCCTTAAGCAGCGCAACGCCCTGCTGAAGTCAGCCCGTGCCGCCGGCCGCTTCACTTCCTCCCACGAAGCGACCCTTGAAGTGTGGGACCAGCACATGGCCGCTGCGGGAGCGCGGCTGCTGTCCGCCCGGCTGGAGGCACTGCGCCGGCTGCAGCCGCATCTCCAAAGTGCCTACCGCGACCTGACGGACGGGAGCAAAATTGCTCGGGCCGTCTACCGCTCCACCCTCCAGGGTGCGGTGAACGACGACGGCGCCGTCGTCGGCGACCCGGATCCGGAGGAGCTCTACGGGCTCACCGAGACGGAACTGACCGAGAGGTTCCTGGCTGCCTTCGCTGCCAACCGCCGCCGCGAAATCGAGCGCGGAATCTCCCTGGTGGGCCCGCACCGCGATGACCTCGAACTCGTTCTGGGCCAGGCACCGGCCAAGGGTTATGCCTCCCACGGAGAAACCTGGTCCTTCGCCCTGGCCCTGCGCCTGGGAACGTACTATTTGCTCCTCAGCGACGACGAAAGCCCGGGCGCCGGACCCATCCTCATCCTGGACGATGTGTTCGCCGAACTCGACGTGCAGCGCCGCACCCGGCTGGCAGGGATTGTCTCGGGCGCCGAGCAGGTTCTTGTCACAGCGGCGGTGGCAGAAGATATTCCGGAGGCCCTGGTCGGAGAAGTGGTAACCGTGGTTCCCGGAGGCATCAGTGTTCCCGCCGTCTGACGGCTCAGGCGCCGCAGGAACGACGCCGGATCCTGGCGCAGGCCTGCCGCCGGCCGGGGCTCGGGAGCAGAGGCCTGAGGAAACGGAGGTCCGCCAGGACGCGGCCCAGGCGCAGCTGAACCGCATGCGGCAGGCGGCCCAGGCCCGCGGCAACCAGCGCATCCCGGCAGGACGGCGCAAGGCCGGGCACCGCCGGGCGGCACTGCCGTTTGTTCCGGGCGAATACACCGGGCGGGATCCCCAGGGCGTGGGGAAGGTCTTCAACCGGTTTGTCAGCGAACGCGGCTGGAACTCCCCCGTTGCCGTGGGATCGGTGATTTCCCGCTGGGAGGAACTGGTGGGTGCCGACGTCAGCGCTCACTGCAAGCCGGAATCCTTTTCAGACACCACTGTCCAGGTCCGCTGTGATTCCACGGCCTGGGCCACCCAGCTGCGCCTGCTGCGCAGCTCGCTGATCAGCCGTTTTGATGCCGAACTCGGCCCCGGCGTGGTCACCAAGATTGAAGTGATAGGCCCCGCAGCACCCAACTGGCGCAAGGGTCTGCGCAGCGTTAAGGGCCGCGGGCCGAGGGACACCTACGGGTAGAAGTCCGCCGGCATCGGGGGTGTGCGCCGGGAGCGTCGCCGGGCCCCCTGGAGCGTTCACGCGCAGCCGAAAGTAGTCCGCATCACAGTTGCTCTGTGGCTTTTAGCGGCGCTGGCACCCCTCCGGCCATATCCGGACCTAGAGAAGGGGTGGATATGGGCTCAAACCCAGCTTTGGTGGCCGCTAAGAGGGTGTTTTGGGACGTAATGACCCCTCCGGCACGGTAGAATTGGTAGTTGAGACGCCTGTCCTGCGGAGAGGCGTCAATATTTGACCAACACACTGAGGAGTCGACAGCACCTGTGGCTAACGACAATGAGATGGACAACGCTGACGTAACAGCAGAGCACCACAGCGAGCCTGATGCGGCCACTCCGCACGAGTACGGCGCCAACGAGATTACCGTACTGGAGGGCCTCGAGGCCGTCCGGAAGCGCCCCGGCATGTACATCGGTTCCACCGGCCCCCGCGGGCTGCACCACCTCGTTTACGAAGTGGTGGACAACTCGGTGGACGAGGCCCTGGCCGGATACTGCGACCGCATCAACATCACCCTGCAGGCCGACGGCGGTGTACGCGTCGAAGACAACGGCCGCGGCATCCCGGTGGACATGCACCCCACCGAGAACATGCCCACCGTCCAGGTGGTCATGACCATCCTGCACGCCGGCGGCAAGTTCGGCGGCGGAGGCTATGCCGTTTCCGGCGGCCTCCACGGCGTCGGCATCTCAGTTGTTAATGCCCTCTCCGCCCGCGTGGAAACCGAAATCCGCCGGCAGGGTTTTGTCTGGCACCAGTCCTTCGCCGACGGCGGCCGCCCGGTGGGCGGCCTGCGCAAGGGCGAGGCCACAGAGGAAACCGGAACGACGCAGACGTTCTATCCGGATCCCACGATCTTCGAAACCACGGAATTCGATTTCGAAACCCTGCGCGCACGGTTCCAGCAGATGGCCTTCCTGAACAAGGGCCTGCGCATTGTCCTCACCGATGAGCGCACGCTCGAGGAGGAAACCGAGGAAATCACCGAGGCTCCCCCGGCGGACGGCGAAGAGACCGGCCCCAAGCACCGCGTGGTCGACTACATGTACAAGGACGGGCTGCTGGACTACGTCAAGCACATGAACACGTCCAAGAAGTACGAAGCCATCCACGACGACGTCATCGCCTTCGAAACCGAAGACAGCGACAAGAAGATGGCCGTGGAAATGGCCCTGCAGTGGACCACCGCCTACTCCGAGAGCGTCCACACCTACGCCAACACGATCAACACCCATGAGGGCGGAACGCACGAAGAGGGCTTCCGCGCCGCCATGACCTCGCTGATCAACCGGTACGCCCGCGAGAAGAACATCATCAAGGAAAAGGATGACAACCTTACCGGCGATGACATCCGCGAGGGCCTGACCGCCGTCATCTCGGTGAAACTGGCCGAGCCGCAGTTCGAAGGCCAGACGAAAACCAAGCTGGGCAACTCCGAGGTCAAGGGCTTCGTGCAGCGCGTGGTCACCGACCAGCTCGGCGACTGGCTCGAACGCAACCCCGGCCCCGCCCGCGACGTGATCCGCAAGTCCATCCAGGCCTCCCAGGCCCGGCTGGCTGCCCGCAAGGCCCGCGAATCCACGCGCCGCAAGGGACTGCTGGAATCCGGCGGCATGCCCGGCAAGCTCAAGGACTGCTCCTCCAAGGATCCGTCCAAGTCCGAAATCTACATCGTGGAGGGTGACTCGGCCGGCGGTTCCGCCGTCCGCGGCCGCAACCCCGAAACCCAGGCTATCCTGCCGCTGCGCGGAAAGATCCTGAACGTCGAGCGCGCGCGCCTGGACCGGGCCCTCGGCAACGCCGAAGTCCAGTCCATGATCACCGCCTTCGGTGCGGGTATCGGCGAGGACTTCGACGTGGAGAAGGCCCGGTACCACAAGATCGTGCTGATGGCCGATGCCGACGTCGACGGCCAGCACATCACCACGCTGCTGCTGACGCTGCTCTTCCGCTACATGCGGCCGCTGATCGAGAGCGGTTTCGTGTACCTGGCGCAGCCCCCGCTGTACCGGATCAAGTGGTCCAACCATGCGCACGACTACGTCTACAGCGACCGCGAACGCGACGAAGTCGTGGCCCGCGGCCTGGCGAACAACCAGCGCCTGCCCAAGGACAACGGCATCCAGCGCTACAAGGGCCTGGGCGAGATGGACTACACCGAGCTCTGGGACACCACCATGGACCCCGACCACCGCACGCTGCTGCAGGTCACCATGGACGATGCCGCCGCAGTGGACCAGATCTTCTCCGTCCTGATGGGCGAGGACGTGGAATCCCGGCGCAACTTCATCCAGCAGAACGCCAAGGACGTGCGCTTCCTGGACATCTAGGACCACGCCACACCTGCGCCCGCGGATTTACAGAGCTTTTGAAGAACGGAACAACCAATGAGTGAAGAGACCCTCTCAGACCGGGTTGAACAGATCGACCTGCAGACTGAAATGCAGCGGTCCTACCTGGACTACGCCATGGCGGTCATCGTGGGGCGTGCCCTGCCGGACGTGCGTGACGGACTGAAGCCCGTGCACCGCCGCGTCCTGTACGCGATGTTCGACGGCGGCTACCGCCCCGAGCGCTCGTTCAACAAGTGCGCCCGCGTGGTCGGCGAAGTGATGGGCCAGTACCACCCGCACGGTGACTCGGCCATTTACGACGCCCTGGTCCGCCTGATCCAGGACTGGACCATGCGCTACCCGCTGGCGCTGGGGCAGGGCAACTTCGGCTCCCCCGGCAACGACGGCGCCGCCGCACCGCGGTACACGGAAACCAAGATGGCCCCGCTGGCCATGGAAATGGTCCGCGACATCGACGAGGAAACCGTCGATTTCATGGACAACTACGACGGCCGGAACCAGGAACCGACCATCCTGCCGTCCAGGTTCCCGAACCTCCTGGTTAACGGCTCCTCCGGCATCGCCGTGGGCATGGCCACCAACATTCCGCCGCACAACCTGCGGGAAGTCGCCGACGGTGTCCAGTGGTACCTGGAAAACCCGGAAGCACCCAACGATGTGCTGCTCGAGGAACTGATCCGCCGCATCAAGGGACCGGACTTCCCCACCGGTGCGCAGATCCTGGGCCACAAGGGCATTGAGGACGCGTACCGCACCGGCCGCGGCTCCATCACCATGCGTGCCGTGGTCAACGTCGAAGAGCTCCAGGGCCGCACCTGCCTCGTGGTCACGGAACTCCCCTACCAGGCCAACCCCGACAACCTGGCCATCAAGATCGCCGAGCTGGTCAAGGACGGCAAGGTCACCGGCATCGCCGACATGCGCGATGAAACCTCCGGCCGCACCGGCCAGCGCCTGGTGATCGTGCTCAAGCGCGACGCCGTCCCGAAGGTGGTGCTGAACAACCTCTACAAGCACACGCAGCTGCAGGAAAACTTCGGTGCCAACATGCTGGCCATCGTGGACGGGGTGCCGCGCACCCTGAGCCTGGACGCGTTCATCCGCCACTGGGTGACCCACCAGCTGGAAGTCATCGTCCGGCGCACCCGTTACCGGCTGCGCAAGGCCGAAGAGGTGGCCCACATCCTGCTGGGCCTGCTCAAGGCCCTGGATGCCCTGGACGACGTCATTGCCCTGATCCGCCGCTCCACCACCGTCGAAGAGGCCCGCAACGGCCTCATGGGCCTGCTGGAAATCGACGAGCTGCAGGCCCAGGCCATCCTGGACATGCAGCTGCGCCGTCTGGCCGCCCTGGAACGGCAGAAAATCCAGGACCAGTACGCGAAGCTGCAGCTCGAGATCGCCGAGTACAACGAGATCCTGGCTTCGGAGGCGCGCCAGCGCCGGATCGTCAGCGAGGAACTGCGCGAGATCACCGATAAGTACGGCGATGACCGCCGCACCCACATCCTCATGGGCTATGACGGCGACATGAGCATGGAAGACCTCATCCCCGAAGAGGAAATGGTGGTCACGATCACCCGCGGCGGCTACGTCAAGCGCACCCGCAGCGACAACTACCGCCAGCAGGCCCGCGGCGGCAAGGGCATCAAGGGTGCACAGCTGCGCGGCGACGACGTCGTCGAGCACTTCTTCGTCACCACCACCCACCACTGGCTGCTGTTCTTCACCAACCTGGGCCGGGTCTACCGTGCCAAGGCCTACGAGCTGGCCGAAGCCGGCCGTGACGCGAAGGGCCAGCACGTTGCCAACCTGCTGGCGTTCCAGCCGGATGAACACATTGCCCAGGTGCTGGACCTGCCCGGCTACGACGCCGCCCCGTACCTGGTGCTCGCCACCAAGCGCGGACTGGTGAAGAAGACCCGTCTGGAGGACTACGACACCAACCGCTCCGCCGGCGTCATCGCCATCAACCTGCGCGACGGCGACGAACTGGTCTCCGCCCAGCTGGTCTCGGAAACGGATGACCTGATGCTGGTCTCCCGCAAGGGCCAGTCGCTGCGCTTCACGGCCACCGACGACGCCCTGCGCCCCATGGGACGCGCCACCTCGGGCGTGACCGGCATGAAGTTCCGCGAGGACGATGAACTGCTGGCCGCCGACGTGGTCACCGATGATTCCTTTGTGTTCATTGTCACCGAGGGCGGCTACGCCAAGCGCACCGCGGTGGAGGAATACCGTGTGCAGGGCCGCGGCGGGCTGGGCATCAAGGTTGCCAAGTACGCCGAGGACCGGGGACACCTGGTGGGTGCCATGATCGTCCAGGAAGAGGACGAAGTCCTGGTGGTTATGCAGGGCGGCAAGGTGGTCCGTTCATCCGTGGCCGGCGTTCCCGCCAAGGGCCGCGACACCATGGGCGTCATCTTCGCCAAGCCGGACAAGAACGACCGCATCATCGCCGTTGCCCGCAACTCCGAGCGCGATCTGGGCATCGAAGAAGCCGACGACGACGACGCCCCGGCCGGCCCCGATGCCGGTGACACAGCCCCGCAGACCGCAGGAGAGTCTGTAGGCACGGATGCCGATGAAGTACCGTTGGCTACAGACGAAACGGCCGCGCAGGATGCGCAGCCAGCAGAAGATGGAGGTAGCGAGTGAGCTCGACCAACTCAAGTCCCAGGTCGACGTCGGGCGCGGGGCCGCGGGTAAAGACACCCGCACGCCCGGCCCAGCGCCCCGGGGGTGGTCAGAGCGCGCCGGCCAACCGGCAACCGCTCGTGAAGCCGGCACCGAAGGCCAAGGCCCGCAAGGCCCGCCTCCTGGTGAGCAAGATCGATCCCTGGTCCGTGCTGAAGATGGCGTTCCTGCTTTCCGTGGCACTGGGTGTGGTGACCGTGGTTGCCGCCATCGTGCTGTGGACCGTCCTGGACCTGACCGGCATCTTTGACCGGGTCAACACGCTGCTCGGGGATATCGCCGGCACCGAATCCGGCGGCTTTGACCTCCGCGAGTTTGCCTCGCTGGGACAGGTGGTGTCCTTCGCGACCATCATCGCCGTCGTCAACGTCCTGCTGCTGACGGCCCTGTCCATGCTCGCCTCCGTGCTGTACAACATTGCCTCCACTCTGGTGGGCGGCATTGGTGTCACGCTGACGGACGACTAGACCGGAAAATACGGCAGAAAATCCCAATTTTTGCCCGGCCGGCGCTGCGAAATTGCCGGCCGGGCAGAATTTGGAGCCGAAACCGGATCCCGATTTGGGTTCCCGGCAGAGGTGGGGTAAAGTTTTATCTCGGCCCGAGAAGGTATCGGGGCGCATAGCTCAGGCGGTTAGAGCGCTTCGCTGATAACGAAGAGGTCCCAGGTTCAAGTCCTGGTGCGCCCACGGAACATCACCGCAAGGTGATGCGCCACTAGGCAAGGAGGCACTGTGAAGAAGTTGCTGGCAGCAGCTGCAGCGGCAGTCGCGGGAATCCTTGCAGTAAAAAAATGGCAGGAAACTGCCGCGGAGAAATCCGTCTGGAAGTCGGCAACCGACAAGGTTGATTGATTTCCACAACTGAATGAAACGGTTCCGCCGCAGGTCAGGGTGGGTTATACTGGATGAGTTCACATTTCGGGGGCATGGCGCAATTGGTAGCGCACCTGCTTTGCAAGCAGGGGGTTCGGGGTTCGAGTCCCCGTGCCTCCACCGAAAGAAAGTCCCGGCCGGCGGCCGGGACTTTCTGCGTTTAACGACGCCGCGGCACCATCGTCCGGACAGCCCCTCCTGTTCCCCTATTGTTGCTCTGTGATCGTTTTCCTCGCCGTGATCGGCGTCCTCGGAGTCTCAGCCTCCGGCCCCATCATGGCCGCAACCGCCGCTCCCGCCCTTGCCATTGCCTTCTGGCGCAATGCCCTCGGCGCGCTGGTCATGGGCGCACCGGCAGCACTGCGCAATCCCGGTGCCTTTACCCGTCTGACCCGTTCCGAGATCAAGTGGACGGCTTTTGCCTCCGTTGCCCTCGCACTCCACTTCGCCTGTTTCATCACCGCACTGCAGCTCACCTCGGTGGCTGCAGCGACCGCACTGGTCTGCCTGCAGGCGGGCTGGATTGCGCTATTCAACCTGTTCCGGGGCATCGCCGTTGCTCCGCGGGTGCTGGCCGGGCTCGGTGCCGCCCTGGCCGGCGTCGTCGTCATTACGGGCTTCGACCTGGCACTGTCCCGCGAAGCCCTGACCGGGGACCTGCTTGCCGTTGCGGGAGGGGCGCTGGCCGGGCTATACACCATTGCCGGAGGCAAGGCCCGGGCCACGATGAGCACGGGCACCTACACATCCCTCTGCTACGGGGCGTGCTCCATTCTGCTGCTGATAATGTGCGTGGCATTCGGCCAGCCGCTGGTGTCCTTCGAACCGGCGGCATGGGCGGGCATCCTGGCTGTAACGGTAGTGGCCCAGCTCCTGGGGCACAGCGTGTTCAACCATCTGCTGGCGGTAATCTCTCCGCTGGTGGTCTCCATGATCATCCTGCTGGAAATCCCCGGTGCTGCCATTCTTGCGGCGGTGTTCCTCGGTGAACAGCTGCCGGCGGGGACGTACGGAGGCCTGGCGCTCATCCTTGCCGGCCTCACCGTCGTGGTGGCCGGGCAGGGGCGCCGTACCCGCTCCCGGGTGCTGCCGCCGGCGCCGCCGGCACTGGGTGGAGATGTCGGGGACTAGCGGAGATATCCGGCCCAAAGGCCGGTTGCACACAAAAGGAGGGCCCCGCCGAAGCGGAGGCCCTCCTTTTACGCGTTAGCGGTGGCTACAGCCGTTTTACTCGGCGGTCTTCTCCGCGGACTTGTCGGCATGGGCACCGGAAGCCTTGGCAGCGTCAGCAGTCTTCGAAGCTGCTTCCTTGCTGTGCTTGGCGGCCTCGGTGACCTTCTCGCCGCTCCGGGCAGCTGCGCGCTCGGCAGCTTCCTTGATGCTGGCAACGGTCTCCTTGGTTTCCTGCACGGATTCCTTGCCGTTGGAAGCAGCCTTGGAGGCGGCGCTGTCAGCGGGCTTGGGAGCCGCAGGAGCCGGAGCCGTGGAAGCAGCTGCGGCGGACGGAGCCGGGGAGCTGTCAGCGGGCTTGGGTGCGGCGGGCTTGGGCTCGGGAACCTTGATGGTTTCGGGCTTGGCCGGTGCCGGAGTCTTCCACGGATCCTCCACGGGACGCGAAGCACGCCAGGCAGCAACACCGGCAGTGACGGCTGCGGCGAGGATGCCGAAGATCAGCCAGCCCTTGCCGCCGCCCTTGCGGTTCTTGCGGGCAGCCTTGGCAGCCTGTTCAGCAGCCTTCTGGGCCTTCTTCAGGGCCTTCTTGTTGCCGGTCGCCTTGGCAACGGCCGTCTGCACCGGAATGGAAGCGGCGCCCAGGCTGCGGGTTACCGTAGCCGAAGCGTCTCCGATCCGGGTGGACAGGCCGGGAATGTAATCATCCACAACCTTGTCCCGTGCACCGGTGATTACCGGAGTGGCACGGTCCAG
Source organism: Arthrobacter sp. Z1-15 (assembly GCF_054792395.1). NCBI lineage: Bacteria > Bacillati > Actinomycetota > Actinomycetes > Micrococcales > Micrococcaceae > Arthrobacter > Arthrobacter sp. Z1-15. The sequence goes on from NZ_CP096454.1 coordinate 3,906,797, forward strand.
GGTGTGCTGGAGACGCGGTGTGGCTTCGTCCACGGCGCTGCTGATCTTCGGTCCGACCTTCTGCAGGCCTTCCTGAATACGGGGGGTGACCGTTGCTACTCCCGCGGCGACGCCGTCGCCGGCGCGCTTGAGGCCTTCCTGGATCTTGGGTGAAGCGGTTTCGATGCCCTTTTCGATGCGGGGCATTGCCCAATCGCGTGCGGCTTCCACCTTCGGTGCAGCCCAGTCACGTGCGGTCTCTACGCCTGCAGTGACATTGGCTTCAAAGTCATGGGCCATGCGGTCCTTCTTCTTCAAAACTACCTCCCGGGATAGTGACGGTTCATCCTTACCCTACGTTGCCATGGCAGGTGCGTGCTATTGACGGTCCGGACGGGACGGACTTTTCACTGTGCGCTGAACCTGGCCATTTCCGCCCACGGGCGGCGCCGCCGTGGAACAATGAAATATATGACTGCTATTCCTACCGCAATTGCAACCATCCACACTTCCCTTGGCGACATCAAGGTCAACCTCTTCGGCAACCACGCGCCCAAGACGGTCAAGAACTTTGTCGGCCTCGCCACCGGTGAGATCGAGTGGACCGACCCGGCAACAGGAGAGAAGACCAGCCGTCCGCTGTACGACGGCACCATCTTCCACCGCATCATCAAGGACTTCATGATCCAGGGCGGCGATCCCTTGGGCCGCGGCACCGGCGGACCGGGCTACCAGTTCGACGACGAGATCAACCCCGACCTGGACTTCTCCACGCCGTACAAGCTGGCCATGGCCAACGCCGGCATCCAGATGGGACGCGGCACCAACGGGTCGCAGTTCTTCATCACCTCCGTGCCGACCACCTGGCTGCAGGGCAAGCACACCATCTTCGGCGAGGTAGCCGATGATGAGTCCCGCGCACTGGTTGACCAGCTCAACGCCGTCGCCACCGACATGCGCGACAAGCCGGCCGAGGACGTTGTTATCAAGAACATCACCGTCGAGCAGCTCTAGTTTTTTCACGGATGCCCCGGTCGGATTTTTCGGCCGGGGCCTTTCGTCCATCTGGCCTCATTTCTTTTTGGGAGTACCGCAATGTCGTATGGAGTGCCTGCTGAAACACCGGCCTCACAGGTTCCCGTCTGTCCGCGACACCCCGACCGGGTCAGCTACATCCGCTGTCAGCGCTGCGGCCGCGCAGCCTGCCCGGAGTGCCAGCACGCAGCCCCGGTAGGGGTCCAGTGCGTGGATTGTTTCCGCGAAAGCCGGCGGCAGGCCCCGGAATACCGGACGCCCTACGGGGGCAAGGTGTCGCAGGGCAGGCCTGTTGTCACCATCTCCCTGATGGCCCTCTGCGCGGTGTTCTTTGTCATTCAGTTCCTCTATCCGCCCTTCACCCAGCAGCTTTGGTACGCTCCGGTGCTTACCGGCGTCGAACCGTGGCGGATGCTGACCTCGGCTTTCTTACATTCCCCCGGTGGA